>NZ_OZ244925.1:0-3897541 GCF_965221945.1 Candidatus Poriferisodalis sp.
AGGGGTACGACTCGGTCGAGCTGGCCAAGCGCTACACCACCGCCACGATGGGACCCTCGCAGGGCAAGCTGGAGACGGTCAATACCGTCGCGGCGATAGCAGAGGCCCGGGGCGAGACGATCGCCGAGGTCGGCACCACGGTGTGGCGACCCCCCTATGCACCCCTCACGCTGGGCGCACTCGCCGGCCGGGTCTTCGAGCCGGTGCGTGTCTCGTCCATCCATCCATGGCACGAAGCCAACGGCGTGACCACCATTCAGGCCGGCCAGTGGATCCGCCCGGATCACTACGGCGATCCCGCCGCCGAAGTGCGCAATGTCCGTGAGAATGTCGGGCTCATCGATGTCACGCCGCTGGGCAAGCTCGACCTGCGTGGCCCCGACGTCTCGAAGCTGCTCAGCCTGCTGTATGTCAACAAGTGGATGAAGCTGGACGTGGGCCGGGTTCGCTACGGAATGATGTGCGCTGAAGACGGGGTGGTGCTTGACGACGGTGTCACCGGCCGCCTTGGCCCCGACCACTACGTGATGTCCACTACCAGCTCGGGCGCGGGCGGCGTGTGGGAGTGGGTGGAGAATTGGCTCCAGACCGAACGGCCCGACTGGCAGGTCCATGTGACCCCGGTGACCACTGCCTACGCCAGCATCAACGTGGCCGGCCCCAAGTCGCGCGAGCTGATGAGCCGCGTCACTGAGGGAGTGGACCTGTCGCCCGAGGCCTTCGGGTACATGACCGTCCGCTCGGCCACAGTCGCCGGCGTGTCGGGCTGCTTCATGTGGCGCATCGGTTTCACCGGCGAGCTGTCGTTCGAGCTGCACGTGCCCGCTGGCCACGGCTTGGGGGTGTGGGAGGCCTTGATGGACGCGGGCCAAGACCTGGGCGTCGGGCCCTTCGGCCTGGAAGGTCAGCGCATCATGCGTCTCGAGAAGGGGCACTTCATCGTGGGCCAGGACACCGACGGGCTGACCCTTGGTCCCAGCACCGGCTTGGGCGCCCTCATCAAGCTCGACAAGGACGACTTCGCCGGCAAGCCCGAGCTGGCCTGGGCGGCCGACCGGCAGCTCCCGCAGGTCGTGGCCATCCAGCCCGACGACCCCCGCATCGTTCCCGATGAGGCAAGCCAGATCGTGCGCGGCGACACCAATGAGATCCTGGGCCGGATCACCTCCGCGCGGTTCTCGCCCACGCTCGACCGGTCGATCTGCCTCGGGCAGGTCGAGCCCGAACTGGCCGCCGGCGGTACCAAGCTGACGGTGCTGCTCATCTCCGGGGAGCGCATCAGCGCCACTGTGATCGACCATCACGCCCATTTCGATCCGGCCGGGGAGCGTCTCCGTGGCTGACGCCCGATCACGTGAGGTCTCGGCGTCCGAGAGCCCGGCCTTCGAGAGCCCGGTGGTGCGGAGCTACCCGGCGGCGGAAGCGGGAGACCTGACGCTGTCCGATGTCAGTGCCACAACCAAGTGGCTGGTCCGGGCCGGTGCACAGGGACCGGCAGCCGACTTGCTCGGCGCGAGGTTCGGATCGTCTCAGATCGCGCCCTCCGGTGCGCTGGTGCTGGGTTCCCGGCCCGGCGAGTGGATCGTGCTCGGCACTTCATCGGAGGTTGCGGCCGCGGTTGCCGAGCTTGACGGGCTTGACTCCCAAGAATTCGTGTCGGCCTTGGACTGGACCCACAGCCGGGCGATGTTCCGTGTGACCGGCCGCGAGTCGGCGCGGATGTTGGAGAAGGTCTGCAGCCTGGACTGGGCCGATCCGATGACGCCCGACGGTGCAGTGTCGTCGGCCTCGGTGGCCAAGGTCACCTGTGACATCGCCCGCAACGACATCGACGGCGCACCCTCTTACCTCATCTTCTGCGACAGGTCGTTCGGCCAGTACCTCTTCGATGCCTTGATTGACGCCGGCAACGAATTCGGCCTGTCTGTCGCTGCTGCCGGCGCATAACGGCCACATTCCTGCGCCGCTGCGTTCCTCTACTGAGAGGAAAGAGCCGCTACTCAGATTAGACATCACGGCGAGAACTGTGCTACGTTGCGGCGGGATCCGAGCACGTTCGAGGGCACGGGTTCCGGGGCGTTACGGTTCGTGTGAACCAAAAAGTCATGCAGACAGGGGAAGCAATGGCCACCGATCTTGAGATGTTTGTCGGCGCAGACGGACGAGAAGAGCAGATCGCCGAAGTGGAGGCCCGCATCGAAGCGGACGGCATTCGGTACCTGTACTGCCAGTTCGTTTCGGTCACCGGCCGCATCATGGGCAAGGGGATTCCCGCCAAACACTTCGGGATGATCGCCCGCAAGGGTTTTCAGCTCGTCTATGGCTCCACTGCCAACCTCTTCATCGACCGTCACGGCAACTACATCGGCTACGGCCCCGAGGCCCGCGAGCTCGTCGGCATCGGCGAGCCCGAAACGTTCATGCCGCTGCCGTGGGATCGCAAGACGGCCCGAGTCTGGTGCACGCTGTTCCGGGGTCGTGAGGAAGAGGTGGACGGTGGTGCATTCCTGACGTCCGACTGCCGCGGCAACCTGCGGCGGCTTCACGACGAGTTCGAGGCCAAGCACGGTCTGCACCTGCGAGCCGGCTGCGAGCCCGAGATGATGTGGCTCAAGGCCGACGCCGACGGCAAGCCGACCGTCGAGGGCATGACCAAGCCCAACTGCTATCACATCGACCAATTCGCCGAACTGCAGCCGCTGATCCACAGGGTGATCGAGTACTGCGAGGCCATGGGACTCGAGATGATCCAGGGCGACCATGAGGACGCCCCCGGCCAGCTCGAGCTGAACTTCCAATTCGACCGAGCCGAGCTCACCGCCGACCGGCTCACCACCTATCGCCAAGTGTGCAAGCAGGTCGGTCGCGAGCTCGGGGCCTTCCCGTGCTTCATGCCCAAGCCGTTCATGGGCGTGTCCGCCAACGGGTGTCACCACAACATCTCGCTGTGGGATTCCGAGGGCAACAACAAGTTCATGCCCGAAGGTGACAACCCTCAGCTGCCCGGTCCCATCGGCATGAAGGCCATCGGCGGCATCCTCGAGCACGTCCGAGGTCTCACCTGCCTCAGCGCGCCGACGGTCAACTCCTACCGGAGGCTGTGGGACACCGGCTTTTGGGCGCCCGTCTTCGCAGACTGGGGCTTCCAGAACCGCACGACCGCCCTGCGGATCAGCGCGCCGGGCCGCTTCGAGTACCGAACGGCCGACAGCTCGGTCAACCCGCACCTGTCCTTCGCGGGGCTCTTGATGGCCATGGACGACGGCCTCGACCGCAGCCTCGACCCGGGTCCGCCCGAGGAGCGCAACATCTATGAGGCCGTGGAGTCGGGCAAGGACGTGCAGAAGATCCCGCTGAACCTGGGTGAGGCGCTTGCGGCGTTCGACGCCGACGAGGTGGTCAAGGCGGCCCTGCCCGGCGAGATGTACAGGGTGTTCATGCACTACAAGACCGACGAGTGGGAGCGGTTCCTGCACACCGTCTCCGACTGGGACGTGGAGGAGTATCTCGACGTCCTGCCCTGACCGCCCGCCTGCTCCGATCTCGCGGGGCTGGCACACGAGACATACCGAGACAGAACACACGCACCCACGAAGGGGGTAGCACCATGTGCGGCATAGCCGGAGTGATCCACCGCGACGGAAGCGCCGACATCGGAGCGGAGCTCACCGCGATGCTCCAATCGATGAAGCACCGGGGGCCGGACTCCACCGGCTACGCGGTGTACGGGCCGGCCGACGACCTCGTCGTCATCCGGTTCGTGCTGGCTGAGCCCAACAAGAGCGCCGGCTTCGGCATGGCCGAGCGCCTCGAACGCAACCGCGCCGAAGTGGAGAGTCGCCTGGCCAAGATCGGTGCCGAGGTGGCCGCGGTCACCGGCGAAACCGGGTACGCATTCCGGGCCACCATCCGCTACGGCGGCGATCTCAAGGCCCTGGCCGACTACCTCGAGGACGTGCCCGGCTGCGAGGTGCTGTCGCTGGGCAGCTCGCTCGAGATCATCAAGGACCTGGGCGACGCTGCAACGGTGAGCGACCAGTACAACCTGAGGTCGTTCCGTGGCACTCACGGCATCGGCCATGTGCGCATGGCCACCGAATCCCAAGTGGACCTGGCCAGCGCACATCCTTACTGGGCCTACCCGTTCGCGGACGTGGCCGTGGTGCACAACGGCCAGCTCACCAACTACCACCAGTGGCGCCGGCGTCTCGAACAGCATGGCCACCGGTTCCAGAGCGAGTGCGACTCCGAGATCATCGCCGTGTATCTCGCTGAGTACATGTCGCGGGGCCTGTCGCTGGAAACGTCGATGAAGCACAGCCTCGATGAGCTCGACGGCGTGTTCACCTACGTGTGCGTCACCGGCAACCAGATGGGAATTGCCAAGGATGAAATGGCGGCCAAGCCGCTGGTGCTGTTCGAGTCCGAGCCGCTGGTGGCGGTGGCCACCGAGGAAGTGGCCATCCGAGCATTGGTGCATCGCGAGGTGGAAACCCGCGATCCCTACGAGCGAGAGGTGCTGGTATGGCAGGTGTAGGTTCCCGCAGCGGGGTCGCCTATGACGCCCGGGGGCTCGTGGAGCCCCATGCGGAGATGCCCGACAACGTCGAAGTCGACGGTGCCAGGGCCCGTTTCGACGCAGCCGAGCTGACCATTCGTCAGATCAACATGGTGCTGCGCAAACTCATCTACGACGACGGCATCACCGACGTGACCGTGCTCAATCCCGCCTCGAAGCACTCGTTGGCGGTGGGGATACTGAAGCGCTGCCGGATTCACTTCGAGGGAAGCCCCGGCTGGTTTGCCTGCGGGCTCATCGACGGCCCTGAAGTGACGATCAACGGTCGTGTGGGCTGGTCGGTGGCCGAGAACATGATGTCGGGCGTCGTCACCATCGAGCGCGGCGCCGGCTCGCTGACCGGTGCAGCCATCCGTGGCGGCGACCTCATCGTGAAGGGCGACGTGGGTGCCCGCACGGGAATCGACCAGAAGGGCGGCACGATCATCGTGCTCGGCAACGTCGGCATTAACACCGGGTTCATGATGCAGCGGGGGCGCCAGGTCATCTGCGGCAACGCGGGTCAGCACCTGGGCGACTCCATGTACGACGGCGCCCTCTACGTGGGCGGCAAGGTGAGTTCGCTGGGCGTCGACTGCGTGCCCGGCGAGTGGGACGACGCCGACACCGAGTTCATCGAGCGCAAGTTCCGTATCCACTCACTCGGCGATCCGCCCGAATTCCAGAAATTCGTCTGCGGCAAAGTGCTGCACAACTACGACTTGCTCGAGCCTTCTGAGCGCAAGCTCGTCATTCACTAGCGAGCGCAAGCTCGTCAATCGATACAGGGAAACACACATGGCCGATACGAACGAGGTCAACGAGAGCACCGATGTGCTCGGCAAGAGTCGGATCTTCACCCGCGAGGTCATCAACGACATCCATGTGAAGGCCGAACTCGGCCGCTACCGGATGCGGGGATTGTCGATCTTCAAGAAGATCCCCCACTGGGACGAGCTGGTGTTCTTGCCCGGAACCCTCACCCGATTCGTGATCGAGGGCTACCGCGAGAAGTGCGACACCACCACAGTCATCGGCTCACGCTTCGCCGCCAAGCCGCTCGAACTCGAAATCCCGGTGTACATCACGGGCATGAGCTTCGGTGCGCTGTCGCTGGAGGCCAAGATGGCCTTGGCCAAGGGCGCGTCCATGGCTGGCACCGCCACCTGCTCGGGCGAGGGCGGAATGATCCCGCCAGAGCGCGACCTGTCCACCAAGTGGTACTACCAGGTCATCCAGAGCCGCTACGGCTTCAACCCCCACCACCTGATGCTGGCCGATGCGGTGGAGTTCTTCATCGGCCAGGGTTGCAAGGTTGGTCTTGGCGGCCACCTGATGGGCCAGAAGGTCACCGAGCAGGTTGCTGAGATGAGGTCGTTGCCGGCGGGCATCGACCAGCGTTCGCCGGCTCGCCACCCTGACTGGCTTGGTCCCGACGATCTGTCGCTGAAGATCCAGGAGATTCGCGAAGCGACCGACTACCAGGTCCCCATTCAACTCAAGCTGGGATCTGCCCGGGTGTATGACGACGTGCGCATGGCGGCCAAGTGTGGCCCCGACGTCATCTACCTCGATGGTGCTGAGGGCGGCACCGGTGCGGGACCGCATCTGGCTACTGAGGAGACCGGCATTCCGCTAATGGCGGCTATCCCCGAGGCCCGCCGGGCGCTCGAGGATGTGGGCCTCGCCGACGACATCGACTTGGTCGTGGCGGGCGGCATCCGCAACGGCGGCGACGTGGCCAAGTGCCTGGCGTTGGGTGCAGATGCCATCGCGTTGGGCACGGCTGCGCTGATGGCGCTCAACTGCAACAAGGAGATCCCTGGCGTCACCGACTACGAGGGCACGATCGGCGTGCCCGCGGGCGAGTGTTACCACTGCCACACCGGTCGGTGTCCCGTCGGCGTGGCCACACAGGACGTCGAGCTGCGCAAGCGCCTCGACGTCGATGAGGCCGCCCTGCGGGTTTACAACTTCCTCATCACCCTCACCATGGAAGTGCAGATGCTGGCCCGGGCTTGCGGCAAGACCGATGTGCATTCTCTGGAGCCCGAGGACCTGGCCGCGCTCACCCACGAGGCGGCCGCAATGGCCAAGGTGCCACTCGCGGGCACCAACTACATCCCGGGTGTCACCGAGGAGCAGAACATGCAAGAGATCCGCGACCTCTTCGACCGCTACGTGATCGACAAGGGAGTGTGACGTGCCCGAGACCACGAACACAGCATCCGCGCACACAGGCGAGAGTTCGCGCGAGACCCGCACCGTCGCCATCGACGCCGAAGTCCTGGCGGGGAAGCGGTTCGCCTACCAAGAAGACATGTCGCTGGTCACCGACATAGATCTTCTGGCGGTTACCCCAGGACTCGACATCAACTGGCTAGAGGACATCACCCTTCTCGAAGAGGACGGGGTGCCGGCGGTGTTCGATCGGTACTCGAACTCGTTCTTGAGGATCTACTTCGAGATCCCGCCTGGCCGCGAGGACGAGATCGCCCGCAAGGTGCTCATGAAGCACCTCATCGAGGGCAACAGCTACGGCATCACCCTCAAAGACATCCATTGCAAGTTCCCGCAGGTGGAGCTGGGGCCGTGGGTCGCGGAATCGCGGATCGTCGGCACCGACTGGCGCAAGCCGGTGCTGGAGGGCTGGACAGCTCCCGGCGGCCACTGAGCCGTCACTCAGAGAAGCCACTCAAAGAGACTGAACCGAGGAGGCTGCGGTTATGGCACTGCCGACCAGGGCTCGTTTTGTCATCATCGGCGGAGGCATTCACGGCCTGTCGACAGCTTGGAACCTTGCCCGCGATCTGAGGTCGTCGGGACGGGGATCGGGCGACGACATCGTCGTCATCGACAAGACCGGTGTGGGTGCGGGCGCTTCGGGCATCGCCTGCGGTGTCATTCGCAACAACTACTTCCAGCCGGCCATGCGTGAGCTCATGGCCCATTCGGTGGATGTCTGGGACAGCGATCCCGAGGCGTTCTCGTATCACCCTGTGGGCTACATGCAGATCAGCCATGAGGCGATGCGCGACGACGTGGCCTCGATCCATGCGCAGCAGAAGGCCATCGGCTACTCGTCCACGTTCGTTGAAGGTGCCGAGGCCTCGGCCAGCTACATGCGTGGGATCTTCGATGACTGGCAGGCACAGGGCATCACCAGCGTCCTGCATGAGCACCGGGGCGGGTATGCCAACAACATGGCCTCGCTCAAGGGGCTGCTCGGCAAGGTCGAGGCAGAAGGCGTCGGCGTGGTGGGCGGTGTCACCGTGACCGGGTTCGACCAGGATGCCTCCGGAGCGGTCACTGCTGTGCTTACCGATCAAGGTCCCGTCGCGTGCGATCACGTGGTGGTGGCGGTGGGGCCGTGGGTGCAGAAGATCTGGGCCATGCTCGACCTGCCGACGACAACCGAGGTTCTTGCCAGCGACGGCCAGGTGCACAGCCGTCCGACCTGGACCTACATGTGCCTGCAGGAAGGCACGCTCACGGTCGACCCCGGCTTCCTCACCGACAACGAGGGCAACATGCCGCCGGTGGTGCACATTGACACCGACGCGCCCCTGTACGACGCCGACGGGCTCGTCACTGAGGGGCCGTGGGGCATCTACTACAAGCCGGACTTCAACTTCGGCGGCGTCCAGGGCGGCTATATGCCCTACGTCGTGGATAAGCCGTCTGCCGATGTGGCCGTCGACCCCTACGGACCCGACTCGCCCGACTTCGTTGTGGGGGGCGACTTCTATCGCACCTGGACTGCGGCGTTGGCTCACTGCCACAAGCGCTTCGAGGGCAAGACCCACCTCATCAGCGACGAGCCTTCAGGGGGGATCGGCAGCTTCTCGCCCGACAACTTCCCTGTGTTCGACACCTTCTGCGACAACGCCTACTTCATTGCCGACTCCAACCACGGCTACAAGATGATCGGCGTGGGTGCGCTGGTGGCTAAGGAGCTGATCGGAGAACCTCAGGCGCTACTGGAGCCATTCCGCTATTCGCGCTACGCCGAAGGCCGGCTCCACCCGGTGAGCAATTCGCCCTACCCCTGGAGCTAGCTCAGAGGCTGAGCCGATAGGCGGCGAAGCCGTGGCCCGAGCGGCCGCTAGGCGCGGGCGCTAGGCCCGTAGGACAGGTGCATCAGGTCGCTCTCGGCGAAGCGTGACGGTCGCAGCGCCCGAATGTCGATGGCCGGAGCGTCGCCGACCTGTTCAGTGCCGAGTACATCGGCGGCGACGATCTCGCCGAGGGCCGGTGACAGCTTGAGCCCATGCCCCGAGAGGCCGACGGCCAGGTAGAGGCCGTCCACCGGGGCGATGTCTGTGGCCCAGCCCAGGATGGGGTGGTAGTCCGGCGACACGTCGTAGGCGCCGCTGGTGGTGGAGGCCGTGGAGGCCACCGTCAAGCTCGGCAGCCGCTCCGCGATGGCCGCTTTAAGGCGCACGTCGTGGGCTGCGTGGTCCGCCGCCGATGCGTCGGCCAGCGGATCGACGACTGCGGGCATCTCGGGCGGGTAGGCCACCGCCACGATGTGGCGCCCCATGTCGGGGCGGATGACCAGGTTTGAGTTGCCGTCCGTGATGCAGGTACCCAGCGCCCGTGCTCCGGCGTCTTGTTCGAGCACTGCCATGTCCAGCCGTCGCCGCTCGACCGGCACTTCCACACCCAGCGGGTCCAGCAGGTCGCGCGCCCATGCGCCGGTCGCGGCAACAACTGTCGAGGCCCGGATCTCGCCGGCGGCCGTGCTGACGCCAGTGACGGCACCGCCCGAGGTGGTGATCCCTTCCACGGCGAGTGGTGCCAGTACGTCAGCGCCGGCTGCAGACGCTGCCGTGAGCCAGCTCAACACCATCTTGGTGACGTCGATGTAGCCGCCCTCGGGCTCGTAGGCACCGCCGGCCAGGCCGTCCGCGTTCACCAGCGGCTCAATCTCGGAGATCTGGCTGCCCACAACGAAGCGGGTGTCGACGCCGAAGCCCTGGCCGAGATCGATGTTGTACCGCAACCCATCCAGCTGGTCCTCGACGACGAGCAACATGTAGCCGAACCGGGCGTAGCCGGGATCGCCGTAGCCCACCTCGGAACTCCAGTTCTGAATGCAGTGGAAGCCCCGCTGAGCGATGCGCACCATCAGCTCGTTGGAATAGTGCTGGCGGATCTGTCCGAATGTCCGCCCTGAGATGCCCCCGACCGGCGCTCGGGCATCGACGATGGCCACGCGCAGCTCCGAATGGCGGGCGAGCTGGTAGCCGATGCTGGCGCCGGTCACGCCCGCGCCGATCACGACGACATCAACCTCAGATGGAATCGCTCGCACTTCGAGGCCTTTCGATACGGCCCTGCCTGGCGCGACGCCGCGGCTCAACCCGAGTCGGCCAGGTAGGACTCCAGCGAGTCGTCGAGAGCTTCCTCCCAGGACGTGTGGTGTATCGGCGCCATCGTGCCCGTCACCGGCGAAGTATGGCCGTGGTCGCGGTAGCCGAGGATCGACTGGCTCTTGTGCTTCTTCCAGTCCTTGAACATCTTGTTGATGAGCGGTGTGTTGGGGTCGGGACAGTCGGTCTGGTCCAGCAGGTCCTGGGTGTAATCGCCTTGAAAGTCAATGGCGGCGTAGTCGTCGGGCACCTCGTCCTCGGCGGCCTGGAAGTCGTCAATCCAGCGGGCCTGCTCGTCGGCGTCGGGCAGCTCGATGCGGCCCAGGATGACGTCACGGGCATACCAAGTCTGGGCGTCGAACATGTTGAACGTGTACCACTGGTCCTGCATCCCCAGGTACAGCACCCGGTTCTCGGGCTGGAACACCACGCCCCGATACAGCATTGACGAAGCGAGCCGGTTGGCGGTCACCAGCCGAAGTTCGTCGTCCATGAACGGGAAGTGGTGGAGGTAGCCCGTGCAGGAGACGATGGCATCGACCTCGGTGCTGGTGCCGTCGGTGAAGTGCACCGTGCGACCGTCCACGTGGGTCAGGATCGGCGTCTCGGTGATGCCGTCGGGCCAGTCGAAGCCCATCGGCCCGCTGCGTGAGGAGCAGATGACCGACCGCGCCCCGTACTTCCACAGCTGCGATGCAATGTCCTCGGCCGAGTAGCTCGACCCGATGACGAGCACGTCGCGGCCCTCGAACTGCACGGCGTCCCGAAAGTCGTGGGCATGCAGCAGCGTGCCCCCGAAGGTCTCATAGCCGGGGTAATGGGGCATGTTGGGTGTCGAGAAGTGTCCCGTGGACACCACTACCCAGTCGAAGTCCTCGCTGGAGGTGGCGTCTGCGGCGCGATCGTGTGTCGTCACGGTGAAGCCAGTGCCGGTGGACGACCGGCTGACGCGCCGTACCGCCTGGTTGAACAGGATCTTGTCGCGAATGCCGCTGCGGTTGGCGCGGCCGACGATGTAGTCGTAGAGCACCTCGCGGGGCGGGAATGACGCCACCGGCTTGCCGAAGTGCTCCTCGAAGCCGTAGTCGCCGAATTCCAGGCACTCCTTGGGACCGTTGGACCACAGATAGCGGTACATGCTCCCGTGGCACGGCTCGCCGTGCTCATCGAGTCCCGTGCGCCAGGTGTAGTTCCACAGACCGCCCCAATCCGCCTGCTTCTCGAAGCAGACGAGTTCGAGTTCTGCTGCCTCCGACGAGGCATCGCTGGCAAACGCGTGCAGCTGCGAGAGTCCGCATGGCCCCGCGCCGATGATGGCTACCCGTGTCATGACGAGATCCCCCCTGTGGTTAGATGTTTATGCAACGAGAGTAGAACAATTCTCAGTCTTGCATCCCCGCGCAGGGCTGCAGAACACGCCTAAGCGCGGACTCGGGACTTGTCCGGGTCGTAGAACGGGTGCCGCACTACCTCGGCACTGATGCGCTTCTCGTGGCCGTCCAGCTTGCCCACCTCGACGGCGGTGCCGATCTCGTTGTAGGGCAACGCCATGCGGCACAGGGCGATGTTCTTCCGCAGGATGGGAGAGATGGTGCCGCTGGTGATCACACCGACGTGGTTGCGCCCCACGTACACGCCGTCGCCAAGCGCCGCCGGCTCGCCCCCGTCAAGTTCCAGCCCCACCAGCCGCCTCTGAGGGTTGTCGCGCCGGTCGAACAGGGCATCGCGCCCAATGAATTCGTCTTCTTTGGTCTTGAGCGGGACGGTGAAACCGATCCCCGCCTCGTAGGGATCGGTCTCGTCGCAGAATTCGTGGCCGGCGAAGACTAGCCCGGCCTCGATGCGCAGCATGTCGAGCGCAGTCAGGCCCATGGGCACGAGCCCGTGGGGTGTGCCCGCCTCGAAGATGGCGTCCCACACTGTCGGGGCGTCGGAGGGGTGGCAGAACACTTCGAACCCGAGCTCGCCGGTGTAGCCCGTGCGTGAGACGACGATCGGGATGCCGTCGTGGTCCCCGATCCGCGCAATCGCGAACCGGAACCAGCCCAGCTCCCCCACGGTTGGCTGGTCGGGGCGCGTCCAGATGACCTCGTCGAGTATGCGGCGGCTGTTGGGGCCTTGGACCTGCAGGTTGTGGAGTTGCTCGGTGGAATTGCGCACCCAGACAGCCAGCCCGAGCCGTGCGGCCTGCTCCCGAAGCCAGATGCCGCTGTAGCCGAGCTGGCCGCCGATCCAGCGGAAGTTCTCGCGCGCCAGCCGGAAGACGGTGCCGTCGTCGATCATTCCGCCGGTGGGGTGGCACATAGCGGTGTACACGACCTGCCCGTCAGCCAGCTTGCGGACGTTGCGGGTCACGCACGTCTGCATCAGCACTTCGGCGTCGGGCCCCGTCACCTCGTACTTGCGCAGCGGCGACAGGTCGATGGCCACCGCGGCCTGCCGGCAGGCCCAGTACTCCTCGACGGCGCCGTGTGCCGTGTAATGGTCGGCCAGCCAGTAGCCGCAGTACTCGCTGAAGCTCCGCGTCAAGGCGGAGGTGCGGGAGTGGAATCCGGTCTCTTGGGTGAGCTGGGCTTCGGAGTCCGCGGTCATTCTGATCGCCGTCGCTTTCTTGAACATGTTGGCTGCGGGGTACACCCTGACCGCGATGTCGGTGGGGTTCCAGCCGTTGGCAGCGTCGACATCGCACGGGCACGCGGTGCTGACGCACACCAAGTCCTCCAGCGCCCGCAGCAGCACATAGTCGCCAGGGCGCGACCACGGCTCGTCGAGGTAGATCTGATTCGCGTCATCCACTTGGGTGTTATAGAAGAAGTTGATCGCCTCCCAGCCCCGCCGTGCAGCGACTCCGAAGGGATCGAGGACCCCGTTGATGTTGTCGGTGCAGTTGATGTGGCCGGGGTAGCCCATCTCCTCGTAGTAGCGGGCGTTGCAGGCAGTGTTGAAGGTGTCGTGGCGGCCCACCGTGTCCTGCACCACTTCGACAAGCGGCTGCATCTTGGCGTTGAAGAACTTCGAGTACAGGCCAGGTGCCGGGCAGCTTGCTCCCATGAGGGAGCGGGTGATGGTGGCGTCGAGGCCGAGCTCGGAGCCCGCTTCGAGGTCCGCCACTGCGAAGCACTGGAAGTCCGAGCACTGCCGTCCCTCCATGTCCACTACTTGGAACCAGTCGCGCTTGGACACTTGGTAGGCGCGAGCTGTGCTGGCCAGCACGATGAAGTCCTGGCTGGGGTCGGCCAGCGGTGTCGGCAGCAAAGGCTCGGTGTCAACGCCGTCAGGTTTGCTGCGGTGGACGTAGGCGATCAGGTCGGTGGGCGGAGCACCGCCATGGGCCGACATGGCGCCGCCCGGCGCTGCCACCACGCAGGCGACATCGGCATGCGCGACCACGCGAGCGTTGCTGTTGGGAGGCATGTCAACGTCGAAGAGCCGGAGCGGTGCCGCTGCCTGCACTTTGGCCATGTCGATGCCGACGCGCTCGAGCCCGGCTCGCACTCGGCGGGAGTCGTGCAGGCCCGCCGAGAGGATGCTTACAGCGGCCGGCTCGCTCGATGACGGAACTCGCCCGCTCCCATTGCCGACAGCGATCGCCAGCAATCGGGGGTCTGACATCCCGGTCTGATCGAAGGCGATCAGCTCGCAGACCTGGCATCCCTCAGGGTCGACAATCTCCAACTCGTCGCCGGCCGCCAGAGCTAGCACCGTGGCGCCGCCGCCGGTCACCCGGTAGCGCTCCACACCCTGTCCCAGCATCATCGGCCCTGGAACCAACACCTGTGACTGTTCGGTTGCGAGCGTCGTCATTGCTGCCTCTGTGAGTGTCGTGTCGATGTCAGGCCGGTCCGCCTGTGTTGGTCTCGCCGTCCCCATGGACCGGTCCCAGCGTCACCGTCGACGGCCAAGCGGCCCGGAGAAGAACCAACGTGGGGGCTCGTCGGATCCGGAACCGTCATCTGCAGCAACGCCGGCGAACATGTTCCACCCGAGCAAGACGACGGCCACCACAGCGCCGATCACGGTGATCCACAGACCGGAGCCCGGATCAGGAGTGCCAGATGCTGAGGGATCAAGGATTTCTCGCACCGCGATTGCGCCGGCGAAGCCGGCGCCGATCCATGCGGGGCGCCAGCCGATCTGCACCATCACGATCGTCACGATGCAGACGACCAACAACAGCCTGCCGACCCCGGTGCTGATGCCGCGCAACGTTTCCGTGCCGACGAGTCCAGTGCGAGCATCGATGTACCACGGCAAGAACACCGCCGCGCCGGCAACCGCAGAGCACGCTTGGGCGATCCGCAATCGGGCGACTCTCACAACGCCAACCTAAGTCCTCCACGCGCCAGCAGACGCCGCGTCACCGATTGGCGGCACGGCGTCTGCCGGGTTGATCAGGTTGAGTCTGCTGACTGCTGTCAGCCGACGACCTGGATGGCAATGATGGTGAAGACGATGCAGGCGATGGTGAATACCACCACCCCGATCTCGACCGCCTTGTTGTGACCGTGCAGTCCTTGGAATTCGATCTGCTTGCGTCGAGCCATGTCAGTCCTCCTAGCTGTACTTGTCAGCGAGACGGTCAGCTGCATCGTTGAGCAGCTTGTCCTCACGCGCCGTCACGAGCAGTGCCGCAACCACCGAGACCGCAATCCCGATGATTGCAAGGACGTACGAGCCGGTGTTGCCACCTGGACCCCAGGTGAAGTACCCGGTCGTGCCGTCGGCTGCTTCGAGGGCGGCTTCCCAACTGTCGTAGGGGAAGGTGTTCATTCAGTCCTCCTTAAGTCCTGAACGATGTCAGTCATCGTGTCGGTCATGTCCCAGTGCCTCCTGCTGCGCTCGCTTCTGCTTGCCCCAGTACCCGGCGGCCGCAACCAGCAGGTACATGACGACGATCGCAAGAACGAACTGCATCCACGAGGCGGACACCCGACTTAGCGGTTGGCGGCGAGGTCGGCCCGCAGCGTTTCTTCTGCGGAACTTTCCGACCCGTCGGCGTGGATGATGGGCTCATCGGCTCGGCCGAACTCCGGATAGAAGTCCGTCTCGAACTCGGCCATGTCGAGGCCTTCGACCTCCACCTCGGGCGGCACCCGAAGCAGATTCAGCTTTTTCAGAACCCAGGAAGCGAGGTACCCGGTGACGAACGACAATGCGAAGATTGCCGCTGCGCCAACGAGCTGGCCCAGGATGGTGGTCTTCACCCCTGCGGGTCCTGTCGGGTAGCCCGCAGCGAAGATGCCGACGGCCATGACTCCCCAGAATCCCATGACACCGTGGACTGCCACCGCTCCGACAGCATCGTCGATGCGGGCCTTCTGCTCGATCCAGCTGCCCACCATGAAGGCGGCACCGGCGGAGAAGAAGGCGAGGATCAGCACCAGGTTCGGGCTGTAGATGTCGGCGCCTGCCGACACAGCCACGACCCCGGCGAGACCTCCGGAGATGGTCCAGAACGGATCGCCCTTGCTGAAGATGTAGCCGCCGGCGAATCCGCCTGCGAAGCCCATCGTGATGGTGTAGGTGATCGCCGACAACGTGGCCGGGTTGAAGTAGATGTTCGCCCAACCCGGAGTGGTGTCGGCCGTGATGGCCAGGCACGCCGCGTAGAAGGCGTAGAAGGCCGTGAAGATGATCATCAGCCCCATCAACGTCAGATGGAGGTTGTGGGGCTTGAACGCCCGTGTACCGCCATTGCTGTCGTACCGGCCGATTCTTGGCCCGAGGTTGAATAGTATCCCTAGGGCGAAGATGCCGGCGACTCCGTGGACCACACCTGAAGCGGCGAAGTCGTGGTAGCCGAAGTGAACAGTCAGCCAGCCGCCGTAGCTCCAGCCCCAGGCGGCCGCAACCACCCAGACGATGCCGCCCATCAGGGCAGTGAGCCAGAGGTAAGCCGAAATTCGGATTCGCTCTAGCACCGAGCCGGACATGATCGAACCGGTTGTCCAAGAGAACAGCACGAAGGCTGCCCAGAAGACGCCGGTGATGTTGTCACCGAGGTTCGGTCCCGCAGAACCGTCCCAGGGCAGGCCGTACTGGTCGCCGCAGAAAAATAGCCCCTCAAGTCCTGCGGGGCTGTTGCCGCTGGCGGTCCCTGTGAACTTCAGGCCCTCCTGCATGCAGAAGTAGACGTACCAACCGACGTAGTAGAACGTCGGTGTCACCACGGCGATCGTCATGATGTTCTTCATCGCCGTCGACATGACGTTCTTGCGACGGCTGACGCCTGCCTCGTAGGTCATGAAACCTACGTGCAGCAGCCACATGATCGCGACAGTGAAGAAGTAATAAGCCTCCGTGAACACAACAGACGTGTCCATCGCGCCTCCCCCCGTTTTCGGTTTGCGCTTGAGTTCCAAACAACCCGGGCGCCAGACCAATTGGATGAGACCGTAACACGTTCGCAATGTTCGCAAGAACAACACCCACCCGATGGGTTGATATTGAACCTCGCGGACGGTTGGCGCGCGAATTCAGCCGGGCAGTCGCGCGCCGCGAGCGACGGAGCAGCGCTGTTGAGCTGAGCCTCGCCGACGACCGTGCGGCGCCGGTCAGTTGTCGACAGGCTTGCCGACGTTGACTTGGCGGAGCTCGCCGGTGCCGGCGTCCACCCAGATGGCTGCGTGGCGGAGGAAGTCCTCCGGTCCCCCTTCGGGGTCTTGGACCGTGAAGACAATGATCCACATTGCAGTCGGGGGGAAGCCTTGGCGGAGAATCTTGGTCTCGGTCCGCTCAGGTGTGAAGGCTTGGGGATGGGCTTCGAGGGCGTCGCGGGCGGTGGCGATGGCCTGGCCCTCTTCGATGTCGACTCCGGAACAGCTGCCTGGAAAGAAGACGAGGAGAATGACCAGGATCAGGCCAACCACGATGAGCAGCATCGGGCGCCCTGGCATCGCGTTGATGCGGCCGAGCAGGCCCTTCGGCTTATCGGGTATCGACTCGTGTTCAGGCATCTTGGCGTCCTACGGCTCGCGAGCTTGTGGGGTCAGTCGTCTCGGGGCGGGCGAACGACGAAGCGCAGGATCAGGTAGCCCACCACATGAGTGATAGCCACGAAAGACACCCACCACAGTAAGACCGTTTGCCGGTAGCCGCGTTCGCGGCATTCCCAGTAGGTAAGCCCAACCGCAGCGACGAGCAGGATCCACAGAAAGATGCTCCGGCGAGCGAAGCCGGTATCGCTGATCCAGTCGGCGACGAACATCAAGCCCATCGCGTCACCCTCCCGTCGCTCCGCGCGGCTCACTGGCGGGGTACACCTTGATGGAGATGAACCGTACCGGCAACTCCACGAGCTCGACCGGGCCGTGGGCCACCTCGCCGTGGATCTGCATGGTGTCGCCAGTGTTCAGCAGGTAGGCCTTGCCGCCGTAGCCGTAAGAGAGCGACCCATCCAGGACGTGGAGAAACTCCACGCCGGGATGCTGGTAGAGCGGGAAGACGCCTCCCGGCTCGATGATGGTGGTGATCATCGGCTCGATGATCCGGTTGGGTCCGCGCAGGGTGCCGAGATCCTGGTACAGCCGATCTGGTCCGCCCCGGTCGTGGTGGATCTCATGGCCCTCGCCCGCCCGAACGATGACCAGGTCGTGCTCCTCGTCGAGGCCCCGGAATAACGCGGTCACCGGCACCTTGGCAGTTGCCGCCAGGCGCGCGAGCGTCGACAGGCTGGGCGCGCTCTGGCCGTGCTCGATCTTGGAGAGCATCCCCAGCGAGATGCCGGCGTCAGAGGCGAAGGCCGACATCGTCATGTTCAACGCTTGGCGCAGTTCGCGGACACGGCTGCCGACCACGCGGCAGAGTTCGGCAGTGGTGAGCGGCGATTCGATGGCCGCTTCCGCGAGATCC
The DNA here is from genome assembly GCF_965221945.1 of Candidatus Poriferisodalis sp. GTDB lineage: Bacteria > Actinomycetota > Acidimicrobiia > Acidimicrobiales > Poriferisodalaceae > Poriferisodalis. The sequence goes on from NZ_OZ244925.1 coordinate 17,785, forward strand.
AGCGAGTCGGGATCGTAGGGGCCACGATCCTCCTCGAGGCTCTCCCGCGGGTCAGGGTTCGTTGCCCCGCCACTTGTCATCGCCCCGATAGTGCCAGATAGCCGCTGTGACCTTGAACTTGTCCAGCCTTGGGGTGCTGTGTCTGGCTGAACGCGCCGGGACTCAGATTCCGGCTGCTGCGGCGAAGGCGCGCAGCTCGCGCTCAACGTCGCCCATCGGCTGGAACGAGACCTCAGTGATGCCCGCAGCGGCGAGTCGATCGATGCGCTCGGGCACCTCGGCGGCATAGCACACGAACGGGGCAATGCGCAGCGAGTCAGGTGTGAGGACCTGGCGATCGATGGCGTTCAACTGGGTGAGGTGACCTTCGTGGAGCGACAGGTGAATAGTCGCGGGGTCCATGTCCCCAGTGATCTCGGCGAAGCGCTCAGCATTCGGCAATGTGCCGAGACGGGCGTCGCGTTGTTCCAGGAAAGCGTGGTACGCCACGCTGACACCGGGCCCGGCGGTGTCCATGACGCGGGAGGACTTGATCGACTCGTCCTCGTCCATGATCGTGCCGAAGCCGAGCAGGATGACGTCGTCGATGCCGGCGTAGTCGGCGTCGGGTCGGGGTCGGGAGGTGAACACGCCAGCACCCATCTCGGCGGCTTTGGCGAGGCCGCGGGGGCCGTTCACGCCCAGGATCCACGGCACCTCGATGGGTCGCTCAACTGCTTGGCCGGGCCAGTGCAGCATCCGCGCCGCCCTGCCGTCGACCTCGACGATCTCGCCCCGAAGCAGTGCTTGCACGTCGGTGACCATGCCCCCGAGGTCGGCCCAGCGCAACGGCTTTTGACCCATGGCCCGGCGGCCCGTGAAGCCGGTGCCGGCGCCGACGATCATCCGGTCGGCACCGACCAGGCCAACCAGCGTTGCGATAGCCGAGGCGGTAGTGAGGGGATGGCGCAGCGACGGGATGAGCACGCCCGGTCCCAACCGGATGCGCTCGGTGCGAACCGCTGCGAGTGCGAGTGTCATCCAGACGTCGAGCTGCAGCGCTGGGGTGTCGTAGACCCACGCGGTCTCGTAGCCCAACTCCTCCGCCAGCACGATGTGGTCGGGTGTTGCGGGAACGGGCGGGAACGCAGCAGAGATCTTCATGGCGGCAGTCTTGCGGACCGAGCCGAGCTCCACTGAATTGACGATGCGATGTGTGCGACGCCGTGCCCATGGAGATCTCCAAGGCACTCGACTACGTGCGCAAGAACGACCGGGGAGTTCTGGCGACCAAGGCGCGCCTCCTGCAAGGGCGGTGTATCGGTTCGGGCGAAGCTCAGTACCAGTCGTAGGCAGCTCGGGGCCGTTGGCCCCAGCCGACTCGACCGATACGGCGCATATCGTCGCCGAGGCTCGACAATCGCTCGGCATACAGATCGGTACCGATGTGGTGCCATGAACCGTGTCCGGCGAACACCCACTCGACACGGAGCGTCGAGAGCAGGTCCATCGAGCTGGCGAGTTCGTCCCACGAGTGGAAGGTCTGCTCGGGAAAGACGTCGAGCTGGCGCCGACGCTGGTTCCAATGCAGCGTGTCGCCAGTGAACAGCCACTGGTCGTCGACGTGGAAGACGACCGAGCCTTCAGTGTGGCCCGGCACGGGGATGGCGACGGTCCCCGACGAGATCGCTGCGGGTTCGTCGCCGTCGAGGATCACGGTGGCGTAGGGAGCAGCATCTGCGTCAGCGACGTGAATCCACACGTCCGCGCCATAGCGCTCGGCCCACCGGTCGGCGTCGGCGACATCGTCGCGGTGACTGAGTAGCACGTGCCGGATGCCGCCGAGGTCGTCCACTCGTTCGGCCAAGCCGCGCAGGTACCGAGGCGAGTCGACCATGAGATTTCCGTCGGGCCGTTCAACGAGGTACGAGTGCGCCCCGAATGAGGATCGAGCGTTGTGCCCGAGCGCCAACACACCGGGTGTCAGCTCGAACGGGAATGGCGGGCTGGGCGGGCGGCGGATGTCAAGGTTGCCGATCGACTGTGTCGGGCACGCCTGCGCCGCCCTCCACATCGCGGCAGTCTCGTCTGGGCTCTCCGGCTGGCGCGCCAGATACGAGCGCCCACTGTCGTCCATCTCGATGAGCCCGGGAGCCCAGTGCCGGGCAACATCGCATCGGATGCAACGCGTGTCGACGAACCATGGCCCGTCGATGTTGTCAGTGTGAGCCATATCGGCACGTGCCATCGCTTGCACCCCCTGGGGGCCCTCACTCGAATGCTAAGTCCGCCCCGCCGCTACGGACGCATTCCTACGGTTGGCGAGCGGAGCGTCAGGTCGCGCTCACCTGCCATTGGACGAGGGTGAAGGGTGGGCTGCCGTCGTCGTGGTCTTCGAAGACGGCCTCGACGTTGCTGCCGATGACGATGTCGGCCATCGGGTCGCCGAGGAGGTTGCCGAGCATCCGCAGGTTGTTGGCATGGGGAAGCTCGACGAGTACCACGATGTACGGGCCGTGGTCGGCGAGCGCCGGGTGCACCGGGTGATAGACGCGCTGCCACGAGTAGATGCGGGCTATGGGCGCGACGGCCACCCATTCGATGCCGAGCGACTGGCACGCGTGGCACATCCACTCAGGCCCCCATTGGTGAATACCGCAGTCGGCGCATCGCTGCACCCGCAGCTCGTGTTCGCGGGTGCCCTCCCAGTACGGAAGGTCGAGGCCGTCGCGCATCGGTGCGGGCTGCGTCAGTCCCTTCGGCAGGTAAGTGGAGCCAGCGAGCGCGCTCATCCGAGCGCCTCGGCGGTGCCGTAGATGGCGGTCGATGCGATTTCGACCATCGGGCCGGCGTTCGACAGCGACACCTTTACATTGGGCACCTGATTGGTTGAGTCGCCGCGCACCTGGCGCACCGCTTCGATCTGCATCCCGAGACCGTGCATATAGCACTCGGCCAGATTGCCGCCGCTGGTGTTCAGCGGCAGCGAGCCGCCGTCGGCGCGCAGGTTCTCGAACGTCAAGACCTCGTTGGCGTTTTCGTAGGTGCACAGGCCGTGCTCGATGAGGCTCATCACCACGGCGCCGGTGAAGTTCTCATAGCTCTGCACAACGTCGACATCTTCGGGGGTCACGCCTGCCTGTTCGTACAAATGCTGTGCCGCGAACTTGAAGCTCGAAGTTGCGTAATCGGTCGGGTTGTGGACCCACGCGCCGGAGCGATGGCCGCCGCTCTGCTGCGCTGCGAGCACCAGCACAGGCGTGTCGCTGAGATTGGCGGCCCGCTCGGCGGACGTGATGATCATCGCGGCGGCACCGTCGTTCTCCAGGCAGCAGTCGTACAGGCGGAAGGGCTCGGTGATCCAGCGCGACGAGTCGTACGTCTCGGCATCCAATGGCCGGCCATGCATGACCGCTCTGGGGTTGTTCTGCGCGTGGTGGTACGCAGCCAGCGCTACGGCTTGCATGGTCGATCGGTCGATGTTGTGCTCGTGCATGAGCCGGGTGGTGCGCATTGCGTAGGTCTGAGCTGGGCTCATGACGCCATAGGGGATGGTGTAGGCGAACTCTCCGCTGATCGCCGGCCGTCGGCTGCCTTGGCCGAACCGTCCGTACTGCCCCTGGGCGAGGCCCCGGTAGGCCACCACCACGTCCGCCGACCCGGCGAGCACCGCACCGGCGCCATTCTGCACGACACCGGCTGCGCCGCCCCCGCCGCCGCCCCACTGCATGTTCGAGTAGCGCAGCTCGGGTAGGCCCAGCGCATTCGCCAGCCGGGCCGGGGCGTTGCGGTCGTTGCTGTAGGAGCAGAAGCCGTCGATCTGGCGTGGATTGATGCCGGCGTCTTCGCATGCGGCGAGGATCGCCTTGAGCACCAGCACGAATTCAGGGTCGGGGGACTGGCCTCGCTTGAAATAGGTGGTCTCGCCGACACCCGCTATAGCGGTACGACCGCGCAACCCTTGACCCGAAGCACTCACGGCGCAAACCGTAGCCAAGTGATGCCCGGTGCCGCCCGAGTGTGGAGCGGCACAGCACAGCCGGGCGTCGGCTGCCGATCCGGTGGTTGTTGTGGCTCGATGGGCTAGAAACAGAGCCGATGTCCGACGACGAGCTCGCTGCTTACCGCCGCAGCATCGACGAGGTCGACGCTGCCCTGGTACGCCTATTGACCGAGCGATTCCGCATCACGCACGCCGTCGGCGTGCACAAGGCGGCCCACGGCATGCCGCCGGTCGATCTGGTACGTGAGCAAGAGCAGATCGACGGGTTGCGCCAGCTCGCCACCGAGGAGGGCCTCGATCCCGACTTCTGCGAGAAGTTTGTGCGCTTCGTGATGGATGAAGTCATCCGCAACCACGTTCGCATCGCCGAGCCAGACTCCTGAGGGCCCCTCCTGACGTCCCTCGGCTCCCCTGACGACGGCTCAGCGTGAGGCGATGACGGTGACGCCGACCTCGGCGAGCTGGGTACGGGCTGCGGTCTCAGTCTCAGGAGCCACCGACGCAGCGAGATCCTCAAGCACCGTGACCGCGTAGCCGTTGGCAGCCGCATCGACTGCGGTGGCGCGTACGCAGTGGTCAAATGCGAGCCCGACGACGTCCACGTCGGTCACCTCCGCGGCGGCCAACACCTCATCCAGTGTCCGGCCGTCGTCGTCGATTCCTTCGAAGCCGGAATATGCCGCGGCCCCCATGCCCTTGCGCACACCTGCGTCGATCCGGTCAACGACGGGGTCGAGGGCGGGATGCAACTCGGCCTCAGCGGTTCCCGCCACGCCGTGCGGCGGCCACGTATCGACGAAATCGGGTTCGTCGCTGAAGTGGTCGCCGGGATCGATGTGCCAGTCCTGGGTAGTGACCACCAGGTCGTAGCCGTGCTCCCCAGCCAACAGGTCCGCCACTCGCGAGGCCACTGCATTACCACCGTCAACCGGCAAGGCGCCACCCTCACAGAAGGTGGGCTGCACGTCCACGACCAGCAGGGCCGAACGGGGGCGCCCGCGCTGGTTCGGGTTCTCAGCCATGTCTGCTCTCCTGCGCCGCGGTTCGTGCCGCCGGGCGCGGCTCCAGCGACGCTCTGAGGTCAAATCTACCGCTGGCCCGCACGGGCCCTGGCAGCGCTAGAGGCCAAGCAGGAACGAGGCGTTGCCGGCCCAGAACGGCGCTGTGACGCCCTCGCCGAGGCCGGCAGCGGTGAACGACGCCTGGAACTCCGAAATGGGGTCGCGGCCGCCTTCGGGGTGCGGCCAGTCGGATGAGAACAGGAACAGCTCGGGTCCGCAATTCGACACCAGCCAGCCCACATCCTCGAAGTGCCACGGGGTGAATCTCACTTGCCGCCGGATGTAGTCCGACGGCGCCATGGTCAGCTTGGCCAACTCGGGCTCGTGCCGCCCGAACGCCAAGATGGCGTTGTCGAGCGAACGCAGCAGGTTCGGCACCCACCCCGCACCCAGCTCGATGAGACCGCACCGCAACTCGGGGAATTGCTCGAAGATGCCGTCCATCACCATGCACGACAGCAGGTTCTCGGCATCGTGGAACAGGTTCAGGAAATCCTTCGAGCGCAGGTTTTCACCGCCGCCGACGAAGTCCTTGCCGGGGTTACGGCCGTTGTTGTGGTACGTCTTCGGCAGCTGGTTGCCGCCGTTGGGCCCCAGGTGCAAGAGCACGGGCACGCTCGCCTCGCACAGCAACGCCCACAGGGGATCAAAGTCCGGATGCGTCGGGCTCAGTTCGGTCGGCACGCCGTGAGGAATCCATGCGGCCCTGCAGCCGGCCTCGATGGCCTCGCGAGCGCACTCGATGGTGCGCTGCGGGTCTTCCAGCGGCACAAACGCCACACCGAGCAGGCGCGGGTCGACCGAGCAGAAGTCAGCGATGCCGCGGTTGTGCGCCGACGCACCGCCGTACACCAAGTTGAGGTCGCTGCGGCCGTGGAATTGGGTGTGCGCAAACGTCGTGAAGACGAGTTGGCTGGCGAACCCCAACTGGTCGAGCGCTCCCACCCGCTCGTTGGCATCCATCGAGCCATAGGCGTAGTAGCCCTTCGGCCCGTTCACTACGTCGGCGGCCAGCTTCGCGGTCTCGTCGGGATCGTTGCGACGCTCCCAACATTTCTCCACAAGCTCGAACGTCGCCGCATCGCCCCCGCCGGCCAGGCTGAGACCTCGCAGCTTCTCGGCGGTGGCCCCGTCTGCGTAGCTGGTCAGCCAGTCGACCGGCTCCATGAGATGGCTGTCAGTGTCGTGAATGAGCCGCTCACCGGCGTATGTCGTCATGGTCGCCCCTCGTGGTCCCTTGGTGACGTGGCCTGCGATCTGCGGAACAGTGTTGCATCTTCGAGCATGCCAACGACCGGCGAATCACCGTCACCGCTGAGCTCGTCCTTCGCTGCCGTTACTGCTGCGATGACTGTCGCGTCATCGATGCCTGTTGGCCCCGAGGATGCGACTTCATCAGGCCAAGCTTCGACGGGTTCAAGATTGACGGGTCCTCGGACGTTGAGAGGCTTCGTCAGCTTGGCGATCTCTTCACGTTCGAGTTCGTAGGCCTCGCCTTCGGTTAAGTCAGTTGCGAGGGTGGCGAGGTCGTACGTGACACCGTCTGCGACGAGCTCACTGATCCGTGCTGATCCGCCTGTCAGACGCGTGTCGCCCGAGACGTGCTCAGCCTCACGAGCACGAGCGGACCGCTGAGTAATGCCCACGTATTGCTGGCCGTTCTCGAAATCGAATCGGTAGACGGTCCAGCGGCGACCGGGCGGTTGAGGAGTGTCGCTTCGTCGCTCCAGCGCCCGGTAGTCGATTTCGCGCGCCAGCATCTGCCAGGGAGTACCCCTCAGCCATTCGGTCTTCGAATCTGAAGCGATGCTTGAGCTTGGTCAGCCGCCGTGGCGGAGCAGTTGGCCGCTGTAGGTCTCGGTCTGGGCGTCTTCGGAGATGGTCTCGTGGCCGTTCACGATGACGCTGCGGTAGCCGCTGGCCCGCTGGACTCGCCGCCACTCGTCGCCCGGCAGGTCGTGGACGACTTCGTTCGGGCCGATCTCCAGATTCTCCGGGTCGTACACGAGCATGTCGGCGGGTCCGCCGTTTCGGATCAGGCCCCGGTCACGGAAGCCGGCGAGCTGTGCGGGCAGCGCCGACAGGCGACGGTGGGCTTCCTCGTAGGTAATCCACTGGTTCTCGCGCACGTGTTCGGTCAGCGTCTCGGTGGGGTAGCGGCCCGCCGTAAGGAACTTGGTGTGCGCACCGCCGTCGGACACGCCGAACAGCATGTGCGGGTACTGCACCAAGTCGCGCAACAGGTCTGAGTTGCCCTGCGGCGGCGCCACGAAGAACAGGGTGTCGAGTCCGTCGGTCACGGCGACGTCGAGCATGAGATCCACCGGGTGCTTGCCGGCAATCTCGGCCGCCTGGCCCACCGACATCTCCCGGTACCGCTCGGTCGATTCGCTGCGCGGCGACAGGATCGTCACCGTCTCGAGCGGCGCAGTGGCCGTGCGAGGAAGCGTGTCCTTGAGGGCTTGGCGACGCTCGGGATCGGCCATCTTTGCCAAGCGTTCGGCCTTGTCGCCCATGCAGGCTTCCATCCAGGCCTCAGAGTCGTCGTAGAGGTTCCAGTCCTCGAGCGTGAAGGTGAATCCCGCATCGCTGGTGACGCCCTGGCCGTAGACCGGCACGCCCTGCTCACGGCAGCGTTCCAGCCATTCGATCTGGCGGCGGTGGATGTTCGGCTTGTCCTCGAAGGCCTGCACCACGTTGTGCAGCAGCGGGCGGCCGCTGATCGACGCGATCTCTTCGAGGTGTGCGAGATCGTGGGCCACGTTGCCGCTGGTCAGCGTCATCTGCACGACACCCTCGTTGCGTTCGGCCAGAACCCGGGCCAGCACCAGCGCCGTCTCGTCGTTCATCATGTCGGTCGGCATCGGCGTGCCGTCCCAGTCACGCTGCACCGCGGCGGGACCGGTCGGAGGCAGCCGCTGAGCGGACCAGCCGCAGCCGCCCGCGTCCATGGCCTCGTGCACCAGCTTGGCCAGCATCTCGTGCTCGCCGACCGTCGGCATCCGGCCTTCCTTGGCGTCGTCAAGGCCCAACACCATGACGAGCATCGGCCCGATCGGCACGTACGGCAGGATGTTGAGCGCCTTGGGGGTGCGCTCGAGGCTGTCGAGGTACTCGGGGAACGTCACCCAGTCCCACGGCATGCCTTGGCGCATCGACTCGTAGGGAATGGCCTCCACCCGGGTCATCGAGCGCATGGCGTACTCGCGCATGTCGGGGTCGACTGGGGCGAAGCCGAAGCCGCAGTTGCCGATGGCCACCGAGGTGATGCCGTGCCAGCCCGACAGTGTGCAGTAGGGATCCCAGAACACTTGAGCGTCGTAGTGGGTGTGAAGGTCCACGAAGCCGGGGGCGATGTGCATCCCTGAGGCGTCGATGACCCTGGCGCCCTCACGGGCGTCGACCCGCCCGACGGCGGCGATCTTGCCGCCCGCGATGCCGACGTCGCCGCGCACTCTGGGCGCACCGGTGCCGTCGAAGATCATGCCGTCCTTGATGACGATGTCGTAGGTGCTCATGGCGATTTCTCCTGAAGCTTCCGCGTTCGGGGCACTCGGTTGCGTTGTCTTGATTGTGCCGCGTGGGACATCAGCCGTGCTCGCCGGCCCGCAGGAACGGTCAGACGTCGAGATCCCAGCCCATCTGGCGGGCTGCGTACAGCGTGTCGGTGTATTCCTCCATGTGGGCGATGCGGCCGTCGCGGCACGTGTAGACCCAGCAGTACTGGTTGTCGTAGTCGAGGCCGGTGGCCTTGGCGGTGGCCGCCAACCGCTGCTGCACGACGGCAGTGCCGTCCTCGACGGTCATCTTGCGAACTTCGAGGTTGATCGGCTTTCTGACGTCGAAGGACTGCCGGACCACGCGGCCGCCCAGAGCCTCCACGACCTCGGTCGCCCCGGACATCGTGTCCACAGCGTTGCCCAGCGCGGCCGTGGCGGGAAGCACCCACACCACGTCAGGGTCGAGACACTCCAGCAGCGTGTCCTGATCGGCCGTTGTCAGCGCGGCGTAGTAGCGCTCCATCAACGTCCGTGTCTCAGCAGTCTCCATGGTCGCTCTTCCTCCTGTGACCAGGTGTCCTAGGGCGCGGTGGCGCGCAGGGCGTCGTCGAGCCGGTCGAACATCTGCCCGATCTCGTCATCGGTGATGATGAGCGGCGGGCAGAACCCGAGCGCGTTGCCGATGGGCCGCGAGATGACGCCGCGCTTGAGGAACGCCTCGCGAGCCTCGGTGGCGTCGCGGCCGATATCGCACGCCCAGATGCCGCCGATGCCTCGGTAGCTGTCGATCATGCCGTCGCCTTGGAGCGCCAGGAAGCCCTCTTCCATCCGGTCGCCGATGTCGCGAGCGCGGTCCACCAGTCCCTCGGATTCGATGACTCCGATGTTGGCGACACCGGCCGCACAGGCCGTGGGGTGGCCCGAATAGGTGTAGCCGTGCATGAACTTGTTCTCGTCGGCTTCGAGTGTGTCTGCGATCTCGCGTGACACCACCACGCCCGACAGCGGGATGTACCCCGAGGTCACGCCCTTAGCGAAGGTGAACATGTCGGGGACCACGCCGAACGTCTGACCGCCGAACCAGCTGCCGGTGCGCCCGAAGCCGCAGATCACCTCGTCGAAGATGAGCAGCGCGCCGTGCTCGTCGCACAGGCGGCGTAGGCCCTCGAAGTAACCGGGCGGCGGCGGGATCACGCCGCCTGCGCCTTGGATCGGCTCGGTGATGACGGCTGCGATGCGTTCTCCCTGCTCGGCGAAGAGCTGTGCTGCGGGCTCGACGTCGTCGTTGGGAATCTCGACGACATGCGGCATGAGGTCGCCCCAGCCATCGCGGATCGGCTCGAGGCCCTGCACGCTGGTGCCCCCGACGTTCACGCCGTGATAGCCGCCGGTGCGGCGCACGATGACTTGCCGGTCCGCATCGCCGCGCAGCCGGTGGATGCGCCGTGCGAACTTCAGGACCGTGTCGACGGCTTCAGAACCCGAGCAGCCCAAGAACACCCGGCCGTCCGGGTGTTGGGAACGCGCACGGACCATCTCGGCAACTTCGACTGCTGGACCGTTCGTGAACGGATCGAACGTGTTGTAGGTCTGCAGCAGTTCGAGCTGTGCGGTGATCGCATCGATGACGGTGCGATTGCCGTGACCGATCTGGCACAGCCACAAACTGGCCAGTGCATCGATGTAGGTGTTGCCGGCGGAGTCGCGCAGCATGACGCCTTCGCCGGAAACGATCTGGATGAATTCGTTCTCATCGCGGCTGACGACCGAGAACGGATGAATAAGTGCGTTGCTGCCCATCGTGGACACCCCCGTCTATGAGCTCCCATGTCCATGAGCACAGGCCTGAGCGCAGCCTACGCGTGAGTTGCGGAGCGAGGGGAGGGAAACCGGAGCCGTCGCTGGGTCATGGTGCGCCTCGAGTCCATGCAGGCGTGCACGCGGGCTGTTCGTAGGCTGATGAAGTTTGGCGACGCGCTTGTAAGCGCGGTCGCCGAAGGGAGCTTCGATGTCGCTGCGACACGGTCGACCGCTGGTCATGATCCCCGGCCCGTCGGTCATTCCCGATCGCGTCCTGAACGCGATGCGACGACCTATTCCGAACATCTACGAGGGCGAGGTCGTGGACCTCACCTACTCGCTGCTGGACCGGCTGCCGGCATTGGCCCGCACCGAGCACCGGGCGTACATCGCCATCTCCAACGGCCACGGTGCGTGGGAGATGGCCGTCACCAACACGCTGTCTCGTGGCGACAAGGTGCTGGTGCTCGAAGTTGGGCACTTCGCCACGAACTGGGCCGAGATGGCTGCCCTCAGCGGAGTGAAATTCGAAGTGCTGCATGCGCCGGATCGGGCTGCCCTCGATCCCGAAGCAATCACCGAGCGTTTGCGCGAAGACGTCAGCCGGGAGTTCGCCGCTGTACTCGTCGCCCAGACCGACACAGCGTCGTCAGTGCGCAACGACATTTCCGCAGTTCGCCGTGCGATGGACGAGGCCGACCATCCGGCACTGCTGATGGCGGACTGCGTGGCCTCACTGGGCTGCGAACAGTTCGAGATGGACGACTGGAGCGTGGATGTCACCGTGGCGGGCAGCCAGAAGGGACTGATGGTCCCTCCAGGACTCGGCATCGTCTGGGTCGGGCCCAAGGCATGGGACGCACACCAGCGAGCCGACTTGCGCACTGCGTACTGGGACTGGACGCGCCGCACCGACCCCGATGCGCATTACTGGATCTTCTGCGGAACGCCGCCCGTCCAGCACTTGTGGGGTCTCGCTGAGGCGCTCGACATGATCGACGAGGAAGGCCTCGAGAACGTCTGGGAGCGCCATCGTGTGTTCGCGAGCGCGATCCACGCAGCGGTCGAGGCGTGGTCCACACCCGGCGGCCTTGAGCTGAACGTCGTGGACCCCGCGCATCGATCGAACTCGGTCACGATGATCCGAACCGGCGAGGTGTCCGCGCAGCAGTTACGCGCCACGTGCGAGACCGAAGCGGGCCTCACGCTTGGGCTCAGCATCACCGGCAACGCCGATGCGGAATTCCGCATCGGCCACATGGGGCATCTCAACCCGCCGATGCTGCTCGGCACGCTCGGCACCATCGAGGCCACGCTGTCGGCCATCGACGCGCCGATGGGCGCATCCGGTGTGGCCGCCGCCGCGCAGGTCATCGCCAAGGCCACCACGTCAGCGCACAAGCCGCCGCCGGCCCCCGAGGACCCCTGGTCCTGACAGCGGCTCTCAGCACCTGCCGCTGAGCAAGACTGCGATGTAACCGATCTGTGATCACGTCGGAGCGAGTGGGCTCTGGGTTCTGACGCAGGCGCGCCACGACGCCGTATGGACCGGTTGCTGTGGTCGATGCCGTGAAGCCGTCAGGAGTCTCCATCATCGCTGGCGGTGCGGCGGAGTCGTGTGCGCTCTCCGTCGTCGTGCGCTTGGCGAAGCTGGGCGATGCGGTGGTCGTCGGGATCCAGCAGTTCTGCGACGAGCTCAGTGATCTCTGCCAGATCGATCGAGCGCGCTTCGAACATCTCGCTGAGGTCGAACCAGTCCTTTCGCCGGTCGAAGAATGTCTTGAAGACGGCGAGATCCGAGCAGCACAGGAACGGCATCTGCTCGCCGAGGAACGGTCGTCGGACGATGCGTGTTGCCACTTCGGTGTGAAACGGATCATTCGTGAGGAAGACGTCAACCGGAATGGTGTCGCACATCAGACGCGATTGGCCCCTCGTGCGCAGCTCGGACTTTGCGGCATCGGTGGCGACGATCTCGGGCGGAAGCGCAGCGAGCGCAACCTCGGCGGACTCGGCCTCAATGAAGATGTTGAGGTCCACATCTCGCGTTGTACGCGGCTCGGGAATACACCACGCCAACGCCAGCGCACCGCCGAATGCGTATGGCAGGCCTGAGCGCTCAAGGGAATGATGCAGCCCCCGGATCAACCCCAATATGTCGGGAGCAAGAACCTCAGCCGGCTGGTCGCTCACGCCGGCTCCGGAACACGGGATACTCCAGCTCGGGTGAATTTTGCCTCGGCAAATGCATGGCGAGGCGGAGCAGGCTCGCCAGCTCCTCGCCGCGCTCCACCTCGGTCATGGTTCGAGGCGGGTACTCCTTCAGCAGAAGTTTGGGGCGTTGGACCGCTGACACGGGGCCAGTGTGCCCGATTCCAGCGGCAGCGACAGCAATTCAGCGCATACCGGCTCTCGAAGGCCGGGTATGCGCGGCACATCAGGCGGCGCAGGCCATCGCCCCGGCCACTACGCCGGTGCCAAAGCCAGCTTCGGGTCCGGAAAACCCCTGGTCCTGTCAGCAGCCCCGCCGCCGCGGGCGTGCTCAGCCGTTGACGAGTTGGCGGATGAGCACGACCGTCGCACTGGTTGCGGCGACGGCGAGCACGATCATCCGGAAGCGTGGTCCCGCAAGGCGCGGCCGTAGCCACCTTCCGAACGGCAAGCCGAGTGCCACCGCGGGCAGCAGGCCCAGCCCGAGCCAGAGCTGTCGGAGGCCGAAATCGCCCATGACGGCTAGGGCGCTGATAATGACCGTGCCGACAATGAGCATGTAGGTGGCCAGCGTGGCTCGCAACGCTGCAGGCTGCCAGTGGCTGGCGAAGACGGCGTACACCGGACCGGGCACTGCTGCCACCGATGACGAGAACGCAGTGCCGGCCCCTGCGGCATAGTCAGCTCGCTGGCCCTCGGGCGGCCGCACCCCGAACGCCTGGACTGCAACGGCCAACAGCACGAACAGGCTCACGGCAATTGCCAGCGCACGATCGCTCAACGCGGACAGCAATGCCATGCCCCCGACGAGACCCAGCGGTGCCGCGAGCAACTGCCGCCGCAGAGCGGGTGCGTTCAGCGAGGCTCTGTCCGCGATGGCGTTGCGCAGATTGATGCCGCCCGCAATCATCAGCATCGGCCCGGGCACCGCGGTCGGCTCGATGACCACCAGCACCGGCCCGGCTATGAGTCCCATGCCAATGCCGATGCACGCCTGTGTGCCAGCACCGGCGGCGACGAACAACGCTGCCAGCAAGTATTCGAGGACGCTCATCGGGCGTTCTTTGCGCGGCTCATCGAACGTCCATCGTCAGCAACACACTCAGATCGGCAGGTTGCCGGTCGCTGCGGCGGTGCTGTTGGTGTCGCTGTAGGCGGCGATGGTTCGCTGGGCGATGCGCATCTGGTGGACCTCGTCGGCTCCGTCGGCAAAGCGGGCCCAGCGGGCGTGCTGATACATGTGCGCCAGCGGGGTGTCGGTGGAGTAGCCGAGCGCTCCGTGGACTTGGATCGAGCGGTCGATGACCCGGCCCAGCATGTTCGCGACGAAATGCTTGGCCATCGAGACTTCGGCCTTGAAGTCCTCGCCGGTGCCGGCCTGTGCGCGGTCCACCTTGTAGGCCGCGTGCAGCACCATCAGCTTGGCCTGGTACAGCTCCATCGTGCTGTCGGCGATCATCCACTGGATGCCTTGCTTCTCGGCAAGCAGCGAGCCGTGAGAGAACCGGTTGAGCGACCGGTCGACCATCATGTCGAGCGCAGTCTGGGCCTGGGCGATCCAGCGCATGCAGTGCGCCAGCCGCGCTGGCCCGAGCCGGTACTGGCCCAGCAGGTGGCCCTGGCCGCGCCCGCCCAGCATCTGGCCCCCGCCGACACGCAAGTCCTCGATCAGGATCTCGCTGTGACCGGTGGAGCCGTGCATGGTCTCGATCTGTCGAACCTCGGTCCACCCGTCAGCGGGCAGATCCACAATAAACGCAGTGTTCGCCGCTTGCGGGATATCCGGGTTGTCCTCGGTGCGGGCGATCAGGATCGCGAACTTCGAGCGATGCGCATTGGAGATGAACCACTTGTGGCCGTTGAGCACCCATTCGTCACCGTCGGGATAGCCGCGGGTCTGGATGAGCGTCGGATCTGATCCGGCCACCTCGGGCTCGGTCATCGCGAAGCACGACTCGGCTCGGCCCTCGCACAGCGGCGCCAGGTAGCGCTGCTTCTGGTCGTCGGTGCCCCAGTGCAGCAGCGTGTGCATGTTGCCCTCGTTGGGTGCCTGGCAGTTCAGCACCCACGAGCCGAAGCGGGTCTTGGCGGCCTCGGCCTGCACCATCGCCATCTCCACGTGGCCGAGGCCCATGCCGCCCCATTCGGTCGGCATGTGCGGCAGCCACAGGTCTTCTTCGCGTGCGCGCTTGCGCATGCCCAGCAGAGCCGTGACGTACGCATCGCGATCGGTTTCTTCGAGTCGCTCCGCGTCGATGCGGCTCTCGACGGGGCGCACCTTTGCGTCGATGAAGTCGGCGATACGAGCGCGCAGCTTCTCGAGTTCTGGACTCAAGCTGAAATCGATGGCCATCGGTACCTCCTCGTGCCCGTATGGCTGAGGCGACCCCGCAGATCCGCGACTGCGGGTTCTGACGCAAGTGCGCTACAGCGTGAAGGCCTCGCCGTCGCCGCGCTCGCGAACGACGAACTCCTCGACGGGCTTGCGACTGAGCTTGGTGAGCTGCTTGGTCGGCTTGCCGATCGGAAGCAGCCCACACACCGCCTCCCAGTCCTCGAGGCCGAGAAATTCCTTGGCTTCGGGCTCGGATGCCGACAACAGCGTGGTCATCGCGCCACCGAGACCTTCATTGCGGGCGCTGAGCAGGATGTTCCACGCGAACGGGTAGATCGAGGCGCCGCTCACGACACCGACGCGGTCGAGCTGCTTGTCGATGGAGGCAACCACGCGCAGGTCGACGACGACCACGAGCACCACCGGCACCTGGTCCATGTGCCGGAACATCGGGAGCGGAAACTTCAGCGACTCGTCGTTCATCGCTTCGGCGATGTTCACCGC
This sequence comes from Candidatus Poriferisodalis sp., assembly GCF_965221945.1. Taxonomy (GTDB): domain Bacteria; phylum Actinomycetota; class Acidimicrobiia; order Acidimicrobiales; family Poriferisodalaceae; genus Poriferisodalis. The sequence goes on from NZ_OZ244925.1 coordinate 33,178, forward strand.
TGAGGGGCTGTAGCTCTGCCAGTAGACCTCGCCGGCCTTCACTTGCGCTGCTGCGACGCGCATCGCCGGGTAGCACAGCTCACCCAAGCGCTTCTTGCGTGCGGGGTCGCGCACCACGATGACCTTCCAGCCCTGGCGGTTGCCGCCGCTGGCCGCGAAGCGGGCGTTGTCGAAGATGCGGTACAGCATTTCGTCGGTGACTTCGTCGTCGGTGAAGTCCCGAGCGGCGAAGGTCGTGCGCATGACGTCGTAAATCTCCATCGCGTCAGTCTCGCATCGTGGGGCGTGGCTCGTGCTGTGCGACACCCCGGTTCCTGTGTACCGATGTGCCACAGCGGCCACAATCGCCACACCGACAGCGCGTACGGCGCTGAGCCAGGGGGAATCGTGAGCTTTGACCGGGTCCTCATCGCCAACCGCGGCGAGATCGGCATCCGCATTGCCAAGGCTGCTGACGCACTTGGCATCGAGTCGGTTGCCGTCTACGCGCCCGTCGACGAGCGCTCACTGCACCTGGTAGCCGCGGACCACGTTGCTCCATTGCCCGGCAGCGACCCGGTGGCTGCGTACTTGGACATCTCCGCATTGCTGCGGATCGCAGGCGAGCTCGGCTGCGACTGCGTTCACCCGGGCTATGGATTCCTTGCTGAGAACGCAGCGTTCGTTCATGCATGTGCTCAGGCAGGGATCGCATTCGTCGGCCCGGCAGCGAGCACGCTCGAGCTCTTCGGCGACAAGATCCGCGCTCGGGCCCTGGCCACTTCCCTTTGCATTCCCGTCGTGGGGGGATCGCCGGGTGCTGTTGCCGACGCGGCTGCCGCAGCCGGCGCGGCCGCAGCGATTGGATTGCCGGTCATGTTGAAGGCCGCTACCGGCGGGGGCGGTCGCGGCATGCGCGCCGTGGAGCGCATCGAGGACATCGACGAGGCGTTCGGGCGATGCTCGAGCGAGGCCGCCGCAGCGTTTGGCGACGGCACTGTGTTCGTGGAGCGTCTCGTGAACCGGCCGCGCCACATCGAGGTGCAGGTGCTGGCGGACCATCACGGAAATGTGACGCATCTCTACGAACGGGATTGCTCGGTCCAGCAGCGCAATCAGAAGGTCATCGAGATCGCCCCTGCCCATGGGCTCAGTGCTGAACTGCGGGCACAGCTTCATGCCGACGCCGTCCGACTCGCCGCCGAGGCGGGCCTGGTGAATGCGGCCACGGTGGAGTTCCTGGTTTCGCCCGAAGCTGGCGAGCACTACTTCATCGAGTGCAACCCCCGCATCCAGGTGGAGCACACCGTCACCGAGCAGGTCACCGGCGTTGATCTCGTCGAAGCTCAGTTCCGCATCGCCGCCGGCGAAACGCTCGCAGCGGTGGGCATCGGCGCGGCTGGCACCGCCGAGCCTCGCGGCTACGCGCCGCCGCCGTACTACGACCCCCTGCTCGCCAAGGTCATCGCTACCGGGAACACCATCGAAGCCGCGGTGGCCCGCACTTCATCGGCCTTGGCCGACTTCCACATCGGTCGGCTGCCCACGAATATCGGCCAGCTCCGCGAGATCCTGGACCATCCGGCGGTGAGCAATGGCGACGCACGCACCACGTTGTTGGCCGAAATGGTGACGGCGCAAAGCGGAGCGTCGGGCAGTCCGAACGGCATGGGTGGCGGCGACGCTTCGCGCCGCGCCGCCCTCTTGGAGCCGGCGTTGCCACACCCCGCTGCTGCGCCTGCCGCTATGCCGGCGTTGCCGCCATCGACATGGCCGGACCGCGAACTCGGTGACGATGAAGTAGCAGTCTCCAGCCCACTTCCCGCCAGCGTCGTCGAGGTGCGGGCAAGCGCAGGTGACGCTGTGGCAGCAGGGCAGGCGCTCGTGGTGCTGTCGGCCATGAAGATGGAGACCGAGGTCACCGCGCCTAGCGCCGGCACGATCACAGCTCTGCGTGAGTTGCAGCCTGGCGACCAGCTGGCCGCGGGCGACGTGCTCGCGGTAGTGACTGCGACGGCTTTGTCGGGCACACCGGCGGCCGCAGAAGCGGCGCGCAGCGGCTGGGAACCGCTGCTTGATGAGGTGCAAACCCTGCGGCGGTTGGCGGAGAAACGCCTGGGGCCCGACTCGGACGAGCCCGGTGTGGTACGCCAGCGCAGCCGGGGAAAGCTGCACTGCCGGGACCGCATCCGGCTGCTGCTCGACGAGGGCTCCTTCCGCGAAGTCGGCAGCCTCGCGGGCTTTGCCTCCTACGACGACGATGGCGAGATCGCAGCGTTCACACCCGCGAATCACGTCGGCGGAACCGGCACGATCCACAGCCGAGGCGTGGTGGTCTGTGCAGACGACTTCACCTCGCGCGGCGGCCATGCCGACGGGGCAATCGGCGCCAAGAGCTTCCACCTCGACCTGCTCTCGACCGAGTTGGGGGTGCCGTCGGTACGGCTGCTCGATGGCTCGTCGGGAGGAGGCAGCGTCGCCTCGATGGTGCCCGAGCAGCGCAAGGAAGGGGAGAGCACGGCCAAGGAGAGCTCTGGCGCCATCAGAGCCGGGCGCCCACGGGTGAGTGGCGGCGGCGGTTCGTTCTTGCCTTCGCACCTGGGCAGCACCGAGTACGCCGCCCAGCTCGCCACGGTGCCGGTGGTCAACATGCTGCTCGGCAGCGTGGTCGGCATCGGAGCAGCGAAGGCCGTCCTGGGCCACTTCGCCGTGATGGTGCGCGACATCTCGCAGCTGTTCGTGGCCGGTCCGCCGGTCGTCAGCCACGCGATGGGCTACGACATTTCCAAGGAAGACCTCGGCGACTGGCGCATTCACTGCACGAACGGCTCGGTGGACAACCTGGCCGAGACTGAGGAGGAGGCAGCCGAGCTTGTGCGGCAGTTCCTGTCGTACCTGCCGTCGTCGGTGTATGAGACACCACCCGTGCTGCCGCCCGAGGGGGGTGACCCGCCGGACCGGCGTGAAGAGGAGCTGCTGACGCTGACTCCCCGAAAGCGCACCACCACGTTCGACATCCGCCGGGGAATCGAGCTGATCTGTGACCGCGGCTCGTTCTTCGAGATCGGTCCGCTGTGGGGCACTGACCAGGTGGTCGGGTTCGCACGCATGAACGGGCACCCGGTGGGGGTGCTGGCGTCGGACAGCCGCCATCCCAACGGCGGCGCACTGACTGCGGACGGATGCGACAAGCTGACTCGCCACATCGACCTGTGCGACCTCTTTCATGTGCCGATCCTGAACCTGTGCGACAACCCCGGCTTCGCGGTCGGGGTCGAGCACGAGATCACCGGGACGATCCGCAAGGGTGCGACGTGGATGACGGCGTTCGCCCAGGCCACGGTGCCGATCTTCACTGTGCTCATGCGGCGCAGCTTCGGCGTGGCCGGCAACAACTACGCCACGCCACGGCGCCAACACAACGCCCGGGTGGTTTGGCCGGCCGCAGATGTCGGGGGCATCCCGCCCGAGGGCGGCATCGAGGCTGCCTACAAGCGGCAGCTGGCCGAGGCTGAAGACCCGTTGGCACTGCGGGCGGAGCTGGAGGCACGGATCGAAGCCGCGCGTGGCCCGATCGGTCCGCTCAATCGCTTCCAGATCGAGGAGATGATCGACCCACGCGAGACTCGTCGACTGATTTGCGAGTGGATCGAGGGCGCCTATCGAATCGTCAGCCGGCCGGCTCAGCTTGTGGCGCGCCCGATCGCTTTCCGCCCCTGATCTGGCTGCGCAGCTTCGAGCGAGGCTGCATCTGCCACATCGCCGGCACGGACGCTGAAATTTGGGCGCCGAGCCCGGATTCAGGCGGGGTCGACCGACCAGACCTCGGGTGCCCGACCTGGCTGGATCTGAGGCGCTCCGGGTGATGCACCGTTCGCCTTCGCTCCTGCGAGCACTGCGGCGCGACCGGCGGGCACACCGTTGCGCGAGGCCGCGAGCACTGCTTGGGGAGCGGCGGATGGCGGACGGGCCACGACGCGCGCCGGCTCGACACGTTGGACTGGTCGCGGTGCGCGTGCACTCAGGTAGTCGCGGGCCGGGTTGCCGGCGAAGCTGTAGACGACCAGACCCACCACGGCAATCGCTGCCAAAGCGAAGAACGCGGACCGGTAGCTGTACGCATCGTTGAGGACCCCGGTGAGGAACGGCCCACCGGCCAGGCCGGACACCATCAGCAGTGAACCGAAGCCGTAGATGCGCGGATAGTCCCGTACGCCGAAAGCGTCGGCCAGGATCAGCGGATGAAGCATCAGCAGGTTGCCCATGGCACTGCCGAGCACCAACACGCCGAACAAGATGGCGAGGCCGCTGCCAGCAACAGCCAGCAGGCACAGCCCCGCGACCTGCACCACCATCAGCACCATCGTGAGCCAACGCAGCGACACCTTCAGGGCTGCAACGCCGCCGCAGATCCTCGCGACGACGCTGGTGCCCGCCAGCAGCTGCACCGCACCCGCACCAGCGGCCTCGAATCCCAAGCGGTCGCCGGCGAACTTGTACATGTGCTGGATGGCCCCGACTTGGCTGCTCATCACCAGCACGAATCCGATGGCAGTGAAGATGAAGAACCGAGTGCGGATGGCCTGCTGGTAGGGCATTCCCGGCGGTGGAGAATCGGGGGCTCCGCCCGAATCGCTGGCCTGCCGCGCACCGTCGGGCCGCAGTCCCACGTCTTTGGGCCATGCTCGAATGAAGAACCACGTCGAGATCAGCAGCAGGACGCAGTACACCAGCGCGAATCGGGGCGCCCAGTAGACCAACGATTCGGTTTCGATGCGTTGACTGAGCTGCGGCAGCAGGATGATGCCGCCGAGCGACAGACCGGTGGAGGCGATTGCCATCGCCACCGAGCGGCGACGCTCGAACCAGCGCGTCACCAACGTGGTAGTCGGCACCAGACCGCAGAGTCCGAACCCGATGCCGAAGATGGTCATCACGACGAACATCTGCCAGCCAGACTGCACTTGTGCGAGGAGTGCCATGCCGACGGTGCTGACTGCAGTGCCCGCCGTGATCACCCAGCGAGCATCGAAGCGGTTAACCAGCTTGCCTGTGTAATACCCGCACAGACCTGATGCCAGCAAGAAGGCGCCCACGCCTGCGCCCGCGAGACTGGTGCTGAAGCCCTGCTCGTCGACGAAGGCATCCAAGAAGGCGCCGAGGGCATAGAACACCATGCCCGAGGTGATCATCATCACCCCGAAGACGCCGGTCAGCACAACCCAGCCCCGAAGGGACCGCTGGCTGCGCTCAGCGGTAGCCACCGGCACACTCATCGCCGCACAGCCTGCCAGCTAACTTGCCCCGATGCGCCTGCCGCGGCCGGAATGCGCGTCGGCACCGCGGACGGCCGAGCGTTCATGAGCCAGTATTCGCCGAACCGATGAGAATGATCTGCAGCCAAACGGCAGGCGAGGAGCGAGCAAGCCGATGGAAATGATGAAGGCCGGCCGGATGGTCGACATCGGACGCATGGAATGCGAAGAGATCGCGGTGCCTTCGCTGGGCGGGGTCTCCTCGGACGCCGCACCGTCGTCCCGGCCCGACGCTGCCCTGGGCATGACAGCGGTGAACTACGACGTGTTGGTGCGCTCCGAGATGGCCTCGATCTGTGGCAGCGACCTGCACATGGTGATGATGGGTAGCGGCTTGGCCCACCCCACACCGTGCCCGCACGGGTTCCCCGGCCACGAGGGCATCGGCATGGTGGTGGAGAGCCGAACGCCGAGCTTGCCTGAGGGCACCCACGTGCTCACCTTCCCGAATCCGCCGGTAGGCGAGTGCTTCAACGCCTACCAACGAGTCGGCGCCGGCTACTACGTTCCGCTTCCGGCGAGCGATGTGCCCCGCTCGCACCTGCTCATGGGCCAGCAGCTCGGCACGGTCATCTACGCCATGCGCCAGCATCCCCGCGACGTGTCCGGCGAGACCGTCGTCGTGATGGGACAGGGATCGGCTGGATTGTTCTTCACCTACCTGTTGAAGCGGGCCAGTGCCGAGCGGGTCATCGTTTCCGACCTCTCGCCGGCGCGCCTGGCTGTCGCAGAGGCCTACGGCGCGGACGAGTGCCTGAATGCCGCCGAGCTCGGCAACGCCGGAGTCATCGAGGCCATCAAGGACATGACCGACGGCCGCGGCGCCGACTACGTCGTGGAAGCTGTGGGGCGCGCGGACACATTCCTGGACTCGGTCGAGCTCGTGCGCATGGACGGTCAGCTGCTGTGGTTCGGGCTGCCGTCCACCGACGACAACATCCACGTGCGCTTCCAGAAGTTCTTCCGCAAGCGGCTGTCCGCGGCGAGCACGTACGGGGCCCAGGACGAGCCCGGCTCCATGTCCTTCCGCCAGGCGCTACGCCTGATCGCCTCCGGCGACATCGATGTGTCGCCGCTGCTCAGTCATGTCTTCGACGTCAGCGACATCGGCGACGCGTTCCGGCTCGCGCACGAACCTCACGAAGTTGGCGCGCTGAAGGTTTCGATCAGCTTCGACTGACGCGCAGCTGGCTCAGTCGAGCGCCTCGACGACCTCCACGAGGAGGTCGAGCCCCTCATCCATCTCTGCTTCGGTCACGTTCATCATCGGCGTGATGCGGATGACGTTGCCGTAGAGGCCGCCCTTGCCCACGAGCAGGCCGCGGTCCTTGGCGGACTCCAGCACTGCCGACGTGGTCGCGGCGTCGGGCTCGATGCTGCCCGGGTGGCAGAACTCGAGGCCTTGCATCAGTCCCTTGCCGCGCAGCTCCGCGACATGCGGCGACGCGTCGCACACGGGAGCCAGGCGTTCGTGCATCTGCGCCCCGCGGGCAGCGGCATTGGCCTGCAGATTGTTCTCGAGCAGGTAACGCAGGGTGGCCCGGCCCGCGGCGGTCGAAAGCGGATTCCCGCCGAAGGTAGTGATCGAATTGCGAGTCAGGCAGTTCATGAGCTCGGCCCGGGCAACGATGCCCGCCAGGGTGATGCCATTCCCGACGCCCTTGGCGAAGGTGATCGCATCGGGCGTGATGCCGTGGGCCTCGTAACCCCAGAAATGCTCGCCGGTGCGTCCCCAGCCGGACTGCACCTCGTCGGAGATGAACAGGATCCCCTCCGAAGCCAGCACCTTGCCCATCGCACCGAAGAAGCCGTCGGGCGGTGTGGCGAAGCCTCCGACACCCTGGATGGGCTCGGCGATGAGCGCCGAGAAGCCGCCTGAATCGGTCATGTCGATGAGCTGGACGAGATCCTCCACGCAGGCATTGGTGAAGGCGTCGTCGTCGAGATGCCTGAAGGGGCTGCGCAGCCGGTAGCCGCCCTGGACGAACTGCACGTCGAGCCCGCTGAAGCTGCTTGTCGACCAAGCCCGGTGGCTGGTGATCGCCTGGGCCGTGAGCGAGCGGCCGTGATAGCTGTTGCGCATCGCCAGCACCTGGTTGCTATTGCGGTAGTTGGTGGCCAGCAGGATCGCGGTGTCGTTGGCCTCGCTGCCCGAGGTGGTGAACAGCACACGGGGGTCGGGAATGCCCGACACCGCAGCGACCTCCTCGGCGAACGAGATCATCTCGGAGTTCAGGTACAGCGTCGAGGTGTGCATCACCTTGGCTGCTTGGGACTGCACGGCCTCGACCACGACTGGATTGGCGTGCCCGATCATGGTCGTGAGGATCCCGCCGAAGAAGTCCAGGTAGCGATTGCCCTCATTGTCGAAGACGTAGCTCCCCTTGCCGCGGTCAATCGAGAGGGGCCGTTCGTACAGCGGGCTGATGAAGCTGGGCATGATCGCCCGGTAGCGCTCCGCGAGATCGGCGGTAGCAGCCATGTCGGCTCACTTTCGCTTCGCTTGAGAAAAGTCGGATGCCCGAACCGCAGTCTCCGATGCATGCGGAACGGGCATTGGGAAGTTCGGGCACATCGTAGAGTTCGTTCGCACCCGGTACGACCGGGAGGCAACCAATACGAGCGTCCACGATCGAGTCGGCCTCAATCTGAGAAGACGAAGCCGATGAGTTGGTGGGGACCCTGAGCGGCCAGCAGAGGGGAGGCATGTCATGGCAGGTCTGGCGAAATGGGTCACGCAGGCCTATGAGACCGCCCGCAGCGTCATGCAATTCGGCGAGTTCGAACGCGATGCGGACAAGCGGCACCTGATCCGCGCCGCAGACGTATCGGACTTGCGTCGTATGGCGAAACGCCGGATGCCCGGCGGCTGCTTCGACTACATCGACGGGGCAGCGGAGGACGAGGTCAGTGCCGAGCGCAGCGTGTCGGCATATCACCGCTGGCAATTCCGGCCGCGTGTGCTGCGCGACGTGACCGACGTGGATATCTCGGGCAGAGTCCTGGGCAAGACAGTGCCGATACCGCTGGTCATCGCACCGACCGGCTTTGACCGCATTGCCCAGTCCCAAGGCGAACTGGCTGTGGCACGGGCTGCCGAACGTGCCGGCATCCCGTACTCGCTCTCGACGATGGGCACGCGCTCAGTCGAAGAAGTGGCCGATGTGTGCTCGGGGCGCAAGTTCTTCCAGGTGTACGTGTGGCGTGACCGAGAGCTCATGGCCGACTTGCTGAAACGTTCCGCGGCTTGCGGGTACGAGGCGATCATGATCACGGTCGACACGGCAGTGCTGGGGCGCCGCGAGCGTGACGTGCGTCACGGATTCAGTCTGCCGCCCAAGCTCGGTCCTGACACGATCATCGACGGACTGCTGCACCCACGATGGCTGCTCGACTTCTTGAGCAACGAGCCGATCAAGTTTTCCAATTGCGAGGGGGCGACCGGCGGCGACGGCGGCGATGCGGTCGCCCTCGCCGACTACGTCAACAGCCAATTCGATCCGTCGCTGTCGTGGGACGACATCGAGTGGTTCCGCGATCGCTGGGACGGCCCCGTGATGCTCAAGGGGGTGCTGTCGCCGGACGACGCGAAGATCGCCGCTGACATCGAGCTCGACGCCGTGATCGTGTCCAATCACGGGGGACGCCAGCTCGACGGGGCCCCGTCCCCGGTGGAGTGCGTGCCGGCGATTCGTGAGGCAGTCGGCGACCGCTGTGAGGTGATCTGTGACGGCGGGATCCGGCGAGGCAGCGACATCGTCAAGGCGCTGGCACTGGGGGCCGACTCGGCGATGATCGGCCGTGCGTATCTGTATGCGCTCGGTGCTGCCGGCGAGACCGGAGTGGATTGGGTGCTCAACTACTTCGTCGAGGGGATGACCCGGACGATGCGCTTGAACGGCGTCCGCTCGGTTGCGGACTTGACGCCCGACCTGCTCGAACGCGTCTGAGGTCGGACTGGTGGCAGAACAGACCTTGACCGGCCGCGCAGTGCCCAATCGCAACCTCCCAGATCGAGCCGAGGTCGTGGTCGTTGGTGGGGGCGTCGTGGGCTGCGCGATTGCGTACCACCTCGTGCGCCGGGGCATCAGCGACGTGCTGCTGCTGGAGCAGAACCAGCTCACGTCGGGCACGACATGGCATGCCGCCGGGTTGGCGGCGCAGCTCAAATCGACCTACAGCCTCACCAAGCTCGCGACCTACTCAGTGCGCCTGTTTGAAGCGCTGGAAGACGAGACGGGCCAGGCCACCGGATTCCGGGCGCCGGGTTCGATCTCGGTCGCATCCGACGCCGAGCGCTGGGAGGAGATCCTGCGGGGCGCGTCGATGGGGGCCACCGTCGGCGTCGAGTCCCGGCAGATCGACATGGACGAGCTCTCGGAGTTCTGGCCGCTGATCCGCACCGACGACCTGGTGGGCGCGCTGTATCTGCCGGACGACGGCTTGGTGTCTCCGGTGGACGCCACGATGGCATTGGCCAAAGGGGCACGGGCCCGCGGGTGCAGGATCGTCGAGGGGGTTGCGGTCACGGGGCTCGAGACCCGCAACGGCGCTATCTGCGGGGTCCGGACTGAGACCGCAGGCAGCGCAGACGACGCCCCTGATCACCTCATCGAGGCTGAGACGGTTGTGCTCGCAACCGGCATGTGGACCAGACACCTCGCTGCGCAGATTGGCGTGAACGTCCCGCTGCAGGCCTGCGAGCACTTCTACGTGGTCACCGAGCCGCTCGAAGGGCTCGACGCCTCCACGCCCATCATGCGCGACCCGACGAACTACACGTACTTCAAGGAGGAGACCGGCAAGCTCATGGTCGGCTTCTTCGAGCCGGAAGCCAAGGTGTGGCGCCTCGACGGCATCCCGCGGGACTTCAGCTTCGGCACGCTCGACGAGGACTGGGACCACGTCGGCCCGGTGTTCGAGCGATCCTGCCACCGGGTGCCGGCACTGGCCGACTGCGGCGTGCAGCTGTTCTTCAACGGTCCCGAGTCGTTCACGCCCGACGGCGTGTACTACCTCGGCGAGGCTCCGGAGGTCGACGGCTGCTTCGTGGCTGCCGGTTTCAACTCTGTCGGCATCCAGTCCGCAGGAGGCGCCGGCTGGGTGCTGGCCGACTGGATCGCAGACCGGCACCCCCCGATGGACCTCTCGGCGGTGGACATCCGGCGTGCCATGCCGTTCCAGGCCGACAACGGCTACCTGGCCGAGCGCATCAGCGAGAGCCTCGGGCTGCTGTATGCGATGCACTGGCCGTTCTTCCAGTACACGAGCGCCCGTGACCAGCGTCGCTCGGCGCTGCACGACGCGATGGATTATGCCGGTGCGGTCTTTGGCGAGACGGCCGGCTGGGAGCGTGCCAACTGGTTTGCCGAGCCTGGCCAGGAGCGCGAGTACCGCTACAGCTACGGCAAGCAGAACTGGTTCAGGAACTCCGGCCGGGAATGCGACGCGGTGCGCAACGGTGTGGGGCTGTTCGACCAGTCGTCGTTCGCCAAGTTCACTGTGCGTGGTCCCGATGCTCTCGATGTGCTCGACACGCTGAGCGTGGCGTCGGTGGACGTGCTTGCGGGGCGCGCTGTGTACACGCAGTGGTGCAACGAGCGAGGAGGCATCGAGGCCGACCTGACCGTGACGCGGCTGGGCGACGACGACTTCTGGGTCGTGACATCGGCCGCCTGCCAGACACGCGACTGGGCATGGCTGAGGCGGGCTTGCCGGGGAAGAGATGTCGAGATCGCCGACGTGACCGACGAGTGGGCGGTGCTCGGCCTCATGGGACCCCAATCGAGAGACCTGCTCAGCAAGGTCACCGAGGCTGCCCTGGAAAACGAGTCGTTCGGCTTTGGAGCTGCACGGCACATCGACGTTGCGACGTCAGCTGGCTCGACAGCGGTGCTTGCGGTTCGCATGAGCTACGTGGGCGAATTGGGCTGGGAGCTGTATGTCCCCAACGCACAGGCGGTCGCGGTCTACGAGGCGCTGAGAGACGCCGCGGTGGCTGCCGACGGGTTGGAGTTGGCACACGCCGGCTACCACGCCATGAACACGCTGCGCCTCGAGTGCGGCTATCGCCACTGGGGCCACGACATTAGCGACGAGGACACGCCGCTCGAGTCAGGGCTCGGCTTCGCTATTGCTTGGGACAAGCCACGCGACTTCATCGGCCGCGCAGCGCTAGAAGCACAGCGTCACCAGCCTCGCACCCGCCGCCTGGTGCAGTTCCGTCTTGAAGATCCCGATCTGCTCGCCTACCACGACGAGCCGATCCGCCGCGACGGCGAACTCGTCGGCCGGGTCACCTCGGCGATGTGGAGCTACACCGAGGACCGCTGCCTGGTGATGGGCTACGTGACGCATCCGGCGGTGGCCGAACCGGATCCGCAGCCGCAGCCGGTTACCAAGTCTTGGCTTGATGCCGGCAGTTTCGACATCGAGATCGCCGGGCGCCGCATTGCTGCCACGCCCTCGATCCGCAGCTTCTACGACCCCACCAACGAGCGCGTCCGCCTCTGATCGCAGACTGGTGTCGGTACTTCTCTGGGTTTCGTGACGACGACGGAGGACTGCTCCGATTGGGTCCCGGTCTTGCCTCAGTTGTGATCGAGCTATGCGGAGAATTCGCTGTTGGAGTGCTTCGGCATGTCGACTGTGGCCATGAGGCCGTTGAGCAGGAGCCGCAGTGTTGCCTTGTGGTGGTCAGCAGGCCGTCCTGCCTCCATGGCTTCGGTGACTAACGGAAACTTGTCCTGGCGGTTGTTGATCTCGACATCAACTTCGGTGTTGAGCGCTGCGCCGATGCAGTAGTCATCGATGGCGAACAGGAACCTTGCCGAGTCTTGTGCAGAGAGGCCGGCGCCTCGCAGGCGCTCGTGCATTCGTTCGTAGTAGGTGAGCGAGGGATCAGTCCGGGCCGGTCTGGTGGCCAGCACTCCCATCATGTTGGGATGCGCCTGGAGAGCCTTCAAGAAGGCGAGCGTGCCGCCGTAGACCGCTTCTTTCCAGTCCGGGTGGTCGAGAGGGTGCAGGTCGACGCCGGCGAGGACCCTTGCGTTCAGCAATTCCAGGAGCTCGTCGCGGTTGGAGATGTGGTTGTACAGCGAGGCTTGTCCGACGCCGAGGCGGCTGGCGATCGCCCGGGTTGTCATTGCTTGCATTCCGCTCTCGTCGATGATCGCCATGGCGGCGTCGACGATCATCTGTTGTGAGAGCAGGGGTTCTGAGGGGCGACCCACGCTGGTGAGGCTAGGCCGCAGCGCTGTTTGCGGGATCGCCCTCTTGCGCTCGGTGTCGGGCGCTCCTATTATAACGATCAATGATCGTTTATCGGTCGCGTGATGGCTGAGGGACTGCAGCTGCGGAACGTCTCCAAGACGTTCACTGCCCCCGAGGGCGACATCGTGCGCGCCCTCGACGATGTGTCGCTGGACGTGGCGAGCAACGAGTTTGTCGTGCTGCTGGGGCCCTCGGGCTGCGGCAAGACGACGCTGCTGCGGACGATCGCCGGGCTTGAGAATGTGGACTCGGGCGAGATCCACCTTGACGGGGAACGGCTCGACAAAACGGCGCCATTCCGGCGGGCCGTCAATACGGTCTTCCAGAGCTACGCGCTGTTCCCGTTTCTCACCGTCGAGAGGAACATCGCGTTCGGGCTGGAGATGGAGAAGCGGCCCAGGGCCGAGATCCGCGAGCGGGTCGCTGAGATGCTCGACCTAGTGGAGCTGTCGGGCTTCGCGAAGCGCACGCCCGCTCAGATGTCTGGGGGTCAGCAGCAGCGAGTGGCATTGGCGCGCGCTCTGGCCAAGCGACCCAGCGTGCTGCTGCTCGACGAGCCGCTCGGAGCGCTCGATCTCAAGCTCCGCCGTCAGATGCAGACGGAGCTCAAGCGGATCCAGCGCTCCACCGGCATCGCGTTCGTGTTTGTCACCCATGACCAGGAGGAAGCGCTGGCTCTCGGCGACCGCATCGCTGTGCTCAACGCCGGCCGCATCGTCCAGATCGGTACACCGCAGGAGATCTACGAAGCCCCGGCGACGCGTTTCGTGGCCGATTTCATCGGCGAGACGAACCTGTTGCCGGTCACCTATGACGCGGACGGAACGTTGACGGTCGCGAGCCAATGGAAGCTTCATCTCGCAGGAGTCGGGGACATCGACGAGGCAAAGGTGGCGACTGCTGATTCGGTGTCGCTCGCTGTGCGGCCCGAGCGGGTGTCCCTGCATCCAGACGGGCACCTTCGGGGCGTGGTCGCCGAGACTGCCTACCTCGGAGCCGACGTGCATCTGACGATCGACTTGGGGAACGGCCTTCGGATCAACGTTCGCGAAGACGCCCAGGACCACTCCGTCGATGTTGGGGATTCGGTGTCGTTACGCATCGAGCCCCGGCACACGAGGATTCTCACGTCGTGAGGGTCGGTTCTCGATGGCTCGCATCCCCGGCGCTGGGATTTGTCGCGGTCATGGTCGGCGGGCCGATGGCGGTGATCATCTGGTACTCGCTTCGCACCCGGGGCCCAGGCGGCGTCGGCGTCGGCGACGGGTTGACGACCGACGCCTACGAACGGCTCGCGGTGTCGGAAAACTTCACCGGCGACATCGGGTTCGACCCGACATACCTGCAGGTCATGTGGTCCTCGATCTTGCTCGCGGCGGTGACGATGCTCGTCGCGCTGGTCATCGGGTTCCCGACTGCGGTGTGGATCTCGAATCGGCCCCGCCACCTGCAGCCGCTGCTGATACTCGCTGTCACGATTCCGTTCTGGACCAGCATGCTGGTTCGCACCTACGCCTGGATCGTGATCCTGCGCGAGACCGGCCCGCTTGCCTCCGCCCTCGACGCGATCGCGGTCGACGCCCCTCAGATGCTCAACACACGCGGGGCAACCCTCATAGGCATGGCCTACACGTTCCTTCCCTTCATGATCCTGCCCATCTACGCGGCCGCGGAGTGTTTCGACCATCGGATCGCCGAAGCCGGGCTCGACTTGGGCGCCACCCCGGGCGTCGTCCTGCGCCGCATCGTGTGGCCTTCGGTGCGGCCCGGCGTGATCGCCGGCTGCCTGCTGGTGTTCATTCCTGCCATTGGCGCCTTCTTGCAGCCCGAGCTTCTGGGCGGCGGCCGCTCCTTGATGATCGCCAACCTCATACAGCAGCAATTCGGAGCGTCACGAAACTGGCCGTTCGGGTCGGCTCTTGCCATCCTGCTGCTCGTCGTCGTGGGGACCGTCTTGGTCACCGCACGTCGCGCTGCACAGGGCGCTCAGGTGGTGCTGTCATGACCGGCCGGCTGGACACCCGCAGGTACCCGGGGGTCGGTTCCGCGGCCCGACTGGCATTCGTGTTCCTGTACGTGCCGCTCGCTGTCGTCATCGTCTACTCGTTCAACAGCGGACCCATCGTGTCCCGTTGGGAAGGTTTCAGCCTGGTCTGGTACCGGGAGGTGCTGGAGCGCTCAGATGTCCGAGACGCGGTATGGACCTCGTTGCGGGTCGCCGTCGTTGCGTCGGCTGGGGGGACCCTGCTGGCGATGCTCGCAGCGCTGGGCATCGTGGCAATGATCCGGCGGGGCTCGTCGCTCGCTGTCGGCTTCTTGTCCACTCCGTTGCTGATCCCCGAGATCGTGACGGCGGTCGGCACGCTGTCGTTCTTCGTGCTGTTGGACTTCGAGCGGGGCATGACGACGCTGGTACTGGCTCACACAGCGTTCTGCATCCCATTCGCGTTGCTGCCGATCCGGGCGCGCCTCGCAGAGCTGGACCCCGCAGTGTTCGAAGCGGCCAGCGATCTCGGAGCCTCCGGCGTTCGACTGTTCAGAAGAGTGACGCTTCCGCTGCTGGTTCCCGGGATCGTGTCCGGCGCCCTGCTCGCATTCATCATCAGCCTCGACGACTACCTGATCTCGGCGTTCGTCGCCGGCCCTACCTCGACAACGCTGCCCATTTTCCTCTTCGGACTCATCCGCAGAGGTGCAAGTCCCCTCATCAACGCGGTGAGCACTCTGCTCCTCCTTGTGACGATCGCAGTGCTCACCGCCTCATACATCACAGCCAAATGGAGGAAACACAAATGAAACCCACAAATGGAGGACCGATGCATGCGACAACCGCCAGGACTACGAAACGCAGCATCAGTCGCCTGCTCTTGCCAGTGCTGTTGGCGCTGACCCTGCTGGCAGCGGCATGCGGCTCAGACGACGACACCGACACGGCTGCACCGGAACCGCCGGCGACGACAGCATCGGAAGCGGGCGACGAAGGCGCCAGCGCCGAGCCCGACGCCGACGAAACGACCAGCAGCGGCGAGGACGCCCAATCAGCCGAGGCGCCGGATCAAATCGGCGGCGAGCTGAATCTGTACAACTGGACCGACTACATCTCAGAGGACCTGCTGTCTCGCTTCACCGACGAGACCGGCATCGCGGTCAACTTGAGCAACTACGACTCGAACGAGACGATGCTCGCCACCTTGGCGGCCGGCGGCACCGGCTATGACGTGATCGTCCCGTCGGACTACATCATCCCGCAGCTCATCGAGCAGGACCTGATCCAGCGGATCGACGCGTTTGCCTTGGAGAACGCTTCAAATATCGACCCGGCGTTCCTGAATCCCTACTTCGACGACGGGCGTGTGTACACGGCGCCGTACCTCTACGGCACCACCGGACTGGCCGTGGACACTTCACAGGTTCCTGATCCTCCCGACACATGGGCCGAGTTCTTCGCCGTCCCCGAAGGATCCGACGGTTCGATCGGCATGATGAACGATCAAATCGAGGTGATCCACGCCGTGCTTCGCGCCGTGGGAGCAGAGCCTTGCTCGACGAATCCGGCTGATTACGCGCTGGCCGACGAGCTGCTCGAAGAGTTCAAGCCTGCGGTCTCGGTCATCAACTCCGACGGGATCATCGAGCGGATGGCGGCCGGCGAGAACTCGATGCACATGGAGTGGAATGGTGCCGCGTACCGGTCGTCGCTGGAGAATCCCGACCTCGTGTACGTGTACCTGAGCGACGGGCTGACGCTCTGGCAGGACAACTTCGCCGTTCCTAGGGGAGCACCAAACTTCGAGCAGGCCCTGGTGTTCATCAACTGGATGATGGATCCGCGCAATATCGCCGAAGCCACCAACTGGAACGCCTACGGCAACGCGATCACTGGCAGCGACGCATACGTCGACCCCGAGCTGGCTTCCAGCCCGATGGTCGTGCCCGCCACCGAGCAGCTGGCGCACGCAGCGCCGGTGGAGTCGTGCTCTGTGGAGGCGATCGATCTCTATGACCGGCTCTGGACCTCGTTCCGGTCATAGGAGTCACACATGTCCCAAGCGCATCCGCCGCCGGGCGGCAACAGCGCCCCGCGGCAGGCCCATGACGCCGAGCATGTCGGCGATCTGAGCCGAACCGCTGCACGCCATCTGTGGAGCCACTTCAGCTCGCCCGCAGCAGTTCCGATCATCGAGCGCGGCGACGGCTGCTACTTGTGGGACGACGCTGGACATCGACTGCTCGACGGCCTCGCGGGGCTGTTCGTCACCCAGGTCGGTCACGGGCGCACAGAGCTTGCCGAGGCGGCCCGCGAGCAGATGAGCAGGCTCGCCTACTTCCCGATGTGGGGCTACGGCCACCCGGCGGGTGTCAAGCTCGCTGCCCGGCTCGCGGACCTCGCTCCGGGAGACCTCAACCGCGTGTACTTCACGAGCGGCGGCAGCGAAGCCATCGAATCGGCGTGGAAGCTGGCCCGTCAGTACTTCGCTGCTATCGGACAGCCGACCCGCTACAAGGTGATCAGCCGCAATCTCGCCTATCACGGCACGTCGCTCGGTGCGCTGTCGATCACCGGTCTGGCGGCGATCCGGATGGCGTTCGAGCCGCTCGTCCCCGGGGCGATCAAGGTGGCCCACACCGACGAGTACCGCGTCGGTGGATCCTGTGGCCACGACGGCGATTGCCTGTGCGCTGCTGAGGAGATCGAGCAGGCCGTGCTCCGAGAGGGACCCGACACTGTGGCGGCCGTGTTCTTGGAGCCGGTGCAGAACTCGGGCGGCTGCTATGTCCCGACAGACGGATACTTCGAGCGGGTTCGTGAGATATGCGACGAGCACGGCGTGCTGTTGGTGTCCGATGACGTGATCTGCGGATTCGGGCGCCTTGGGCACATGTTCGGCGCTCAGCGGTTCGGCTACCAACCCGACATGATCACGATGGCCAAGGGCCTCACATCGGGCTACGCGCCGCTTGGCGGCGTGATGATCAGCGACCGCATAGCCGAGCCCTTCTTGGCCGACGGAAAGGAATTCATTCACGGCTTCACGTTCGGAGGCCATCCCGTGGCTGCGGCTGTCGCGTTGGCCAACATCGACATCCTGGAGCGAGAGGATCTTCCCGGGCGCGTGCGCATGCACGCCGACGCGTTCCGAGTCGGGCTGTCGGACTTGTGCGACGTGCCGATCGTGACTGACCTGCGCGGCGACGGGTACTTCCTCGCGTTGGAACTCGACGCCGGCGGACCGTCGGAGCCCGCGAAGGCGCAGGCGCATGCCGTCACGGTGTGCAAGTACCTGACCAAGAGGCTGTATGAGCTGGGGATGACCTGTCGGGCTGCTGCTCGGGGGGAAGTGCCCGTCATACAGTTCTCGCCGCCGCTGATCGCCGGCCCCGAGCAGTTCGGCGAGATCACGTCCGCTCTCAGGGTCACGCTCGGCGACGCCATGGCCGAGTTCGACTTGTGACCGGTCCGACGAACTCAGCGCCCGTCGGGCCGCACTGCCCATGGGGGAGACAATGAGCACTGAAGTCCGCACAGATGCCGGCCGCCTGTGGTCACGATTGATGGACATGGCCAAAGTCGGCGCGACCTCCGGCGGAGGCTCCAACCGACAGGCGCTGTCCGATGACGACCAAGCAGGCCGGGATCTGTTCATCGAATGGGTCCAGCAGGCGGGCTGCTCGATCGAGCTGGACGGCGTTGGCAACCTGTTCGCCCGCCGATCCGGGACCGACCCCGACGCCCCGCCCGTCGTCATGGGCAGCCACCTCGACACCCAGCCGACCGGTGGACGCTTCGACGGCGTGTATGGGGTGCTCGGCGGATTGGAGGTGATCGAGGCCCTCAATGACGCCTCGGTCAGCACACGTGCGCCCCTCGAAGTGGCTGTTTGGACCAACGAGGAAGGTTCACGGTTCCCGGTGTCGATGATGGGCTCCGCAGTGTGGGCCGGGGTGTCGGACCTCGACTCGATCAGGGCGCTCACGGATCGCTCCGGCGTCACTGTCGGCGCCGAACTCGACCGCCTGGGATGGTCCGGCACTGCCGCTTTCGGCAAGCCGCTGAGCGCCTACTTGGAACTGCACATCGAGCAGGGCCCGATTCTCGAAGCGAGCGGCTCCTCGATCGGGGTCGTCACCGGCGTCCAGGGAATCAGATGGTTCGAGGTGACCTTCGAGGGCTTCGCGGCCCATGCCGGTACTACGCCGATGGACCGCCGACGCGACCCTGCCCGCGCATTGGCGGACACTCTGCACGGGGTCTATGAGTTGGCCGCGGCCGACGCGGACCGTGTCCGTGTCACTCCGGCGCAGTTTGCGTCTGAGCCGGCCTCGCCGAACACGGTTCCGTCCAAAGTCTCGTTCACCGTCGACATGCGGCACCCAGACGCTGCCGGGCTGGACAGATTGGAGGCTGCGCTGCGCAGCCTGGTCGCCGAGGCCGCCGACCAGCACGGCTGCGGGCATCGGATCGACGTCATCAACGACTGCGCCCCCGTCGTTTTCGATCCCAGGTGCGGCGGCGCCGTCGAAGCGGCGGCGCGACTCTGTGGGTTCGCGTTCGAGCACATCGGATCCGGCGCTGGCCACGATGCCTGCCACGTCGCCATGCGCGCACCCGCCGGGATGATCTTCATCCCGTGCCAGGACGGTCTCTCCCACAACGAAGAGGAGTCCATTGAGCCCGACGACGCCGGTCGAGGAGCCGATGTGCTGCTGCACGCCGCCTTGGAGCTCGCCGGCGTCGCAGACGACACGGCGAACGCCGGAAGGACTACCGAATGCTGATCGGAGTACCCCGCGAAATCAAAGAAGGCGAGCGACGCGTCGGACTCACTCCCCACGCCGTACGCGAACTCGTGCTGCACGGACACCGAGTGATCGTGGAATCCGGTGCCGGCGTCGGCATCGGCGCCTCGGACGCGGACTACGAATCCGCAGCCGCCGAGATCACAGCACGTTCCCAAGACGTCTGGGGAGAGGCCGAACTCGTCGTCAAAGTCAAGGAGCCCCAATCGAGCGAGCGAAAGATGCTCAGCGAAGGCCAGATTCTCTTTGCGTACCTGCACCTTGCCCCCGACCATGAACAGACGGCCGATTTGGTGGCAACAGGCGCGGCTTGCATCGCCTATGAGACAGTGACCGACTCACGAGGCTCGCTGCCGCTTCTCGCACCCATGTCAAGAGTCGCCGGTCGCTTGGCGGTGCAAGCAGGCGCCTGGGCGCTCGAAACAGCTCACGGCGGAGCCGGAGTCCTCATCGGCGGCGTGCCGGGAGTTCCACCCGCCGGTGTCGTGATCATCGGCGGCGGTGTCGTCGGCGAGAACGCCGCGGAAATCGCCATCGGCATGGGCGCAGACGTGCGAGTGCTCGACATAGACCCCGCGGCGCTCGACCATCTAGAGCAGCGGTTCGGCGCAGCGGTAGTAACGGTCACCTCCACCCGAGCAGCGTTGGAATCCGAGGTGCTTGACGCCGACCTCGTAATCGGCGCTGTCTTGGTTACAGGTGCCCGAGCGCCGAAACTCGTGACGGCCACGATGATCGAAGCAATGCGTCCGGGCTCTGTCGTGGTGGACGTCGCCATCGATCAAGGTGGCTGCTTCGAGACTTCTCATCCCACCACGCATGCGGAGCCGACGTTCGTATACGGCGACATCGTCCACTATTGCGTGGCAAACATGCCAGGCGCCGTTCCGCTCACTTCGACCCGCGCATTGAGCGACGCCACACTGCCAAGAGTGCTCACCCTGGCAGAGCATGGTTTGGGAGCGTTGCGCATGGATCCCTACCTGCGTGCCGGCCTCAACGTGTATCGAGGCCAGATCACAGAACCCAACGTGGCCACGGCAATGGGAGTTCCCTTCGTCAATCCTCGATCGGCGCTCGCTGCCTAGCTACCAGTTCCGATCCCAGGGACCCCGAGAGCTTCCGACCAATCCAGAGCGATTCAACAACTGGCGAAGAGTGTGCTGCACAATCTGAAAGTTGACGCTTCAGGTTGTGCTACCGGACGGGGGTCTCAATCGCCGTTTCAAGCCCGCGCCGTAGTCAATGTCACACGTGTGATATCCCCTGCGGGCATATCCCCCCAGTCGCTTCCGGTGGCTGGGCGAAGGCCTGCTTCGGCGGGCCTTCGAGCATTATGCACCGCTGTTCCAGGCTTGGGGCTTGGGGATCGGTCCCTTTGAATCGTGCAGCACCGCTGGCAGTTGGGCTCGCCCGAGCAGTTGACGCGGAACCTGTTTGTAGAACAAGCAGTTGAGCCGGATAACTACTTTTTTGAAGGTTCGCGCACGAAGCAATATGTCCAGGTAGGCAACGCGGTTCCTCCACTGCTCGCGCGCCGTATCGCCGGGGTTCTAGCCGATGCTCTGGGGTTGGTCCCCGCATGAACGCGCATGACCAGACACGTCGGCGTCGCGATCGCATGGGACAAGGCACGCGACTTCATCGGCCGTGCAGCGTTAGAGGCGCAGCGTCACGAGCCGCGCACCCGCCGCCTGGTGCAGTTCCGTCTCGAGGATCCCGATCTGCTCGCCTACCACGACGAGCCGATTCGCCGTGACGGCGAACTCGTCGGCCGGGTCACCTCGGCGATGTGGAGCTACACCGAGGACCGCTGCCTGGTGATGGGCTACGTGACGCATCCGGCGGTGGCCGAACCGGATCCGCAGCCCGTCACCAAGTCCTGGCTCGACGCTGGGACGTTCGACATCGAAATCGCCGGCCACCGCATCACCGCCACGCCCTCGATCCGCAGCTTCTACGACCCCACCAACCAGCGCGTCCGCCTCTGATTGCAAGATCTGAGTGGGCAGGTGCCACGCACGGCCCCGGCGTGCACGCTAAACGCAATAATGCTGCAATGCGCAACTTGAAGTTGCGTATTGCATGAATTCTGGGAGTAGAATCGTGTAATGATCCAGCGCGAGATTGCCCCGTTGCTTCCACGCTTGTTCCGGCAGTATCCGTTCGTTTCCGTGACCGGACCGCGGCAGTCGGGCAAGACCACGTTGTGCAAATCCGTCTTCGCGACCTCGGGTGTCGAGTACATCAGCTTGGACGCGCTCGATATCCGTGAGCGAGCCGAGCACGACCCACGGGGATTCCTGCGCGACCTCGGCACACCCGCTGTCATCGACGAAGTCCAGCATGTGCCGTCACTTTTCTCGTATCTCAAGGAAGCGGCAGATGCCAGCGGCGCCAACGGTTTGTACGTACTGACGGGCAGCGAGAAATTCGCGCTCAACGAGGCGGTCAGCGAATCGCTCGCCGGCCGCGTTGCACAGCTGCGGTTGCTGCCGTTCTCGCTCGAAGAACGCCGCACGGCAGGCGGGGGCGGATCGTTCGGCGACATCGCTTATGGAGGCTTCTACCCGCGGATCATCGATCAGCAACTCGAACCCCACCAAGCGCTCGCCGACTATGTCGACACCTACGTCGAACGGGACGTGCGCCGGATGGGAGGTGTCGGTGATCTGTCGGCCTTCAGGCAGTTCGTTGCCCTGTGCGCTGGCCGGGCCGGCACCTTGCTGGATATGACGTCGCTCGGCAACGATGTCGGCGTTTCTCGGACGACCATCCGGAACTGGCTCACCGTGCTCGAACGCAGCTACATCGCCTTTCTGTTGCCGCCCTTCCACGCCAACGTCCGCAAGCGACTGGTGAAGTCTCCGAAGATCTACTTCTACGACGTCGGCCTCGCCAGCCACCTTGTGGGGCTCCAAGAAGCGGGCCAGGTGACGACTCACCCCTTGCGAGGCCAGCTGTTCGAGAACATCGTCGTCGTCGAGGCCGTGAAGCACTGCTACAACCGCGGCCGTCGGCCCCGGCTCAGTTTCTATCGAGATTCGAACAAGCTTGAGTGCGACCTGCTCTATGAGACCGGGCGCGGCATCAACGCCATCGAGGCCAAGTCGGGCGCCACGGTGGCGTCTGACTGGCTGCGGCCGCTGGACCGTGTCGCTAGGACGGTGCCCGGCGTCGCTGCGCAGACGGTCGTGTACGGCGGCGAGCAGTCCCAGTCTCGCACCGAAGTCGACATCGTGACACTCGATCAGTTTCCTGCGGCACTGGCGCGATTTGACGCCGGGGCTGCGGCCTGAGGGCGCCTTTTGGAGACTGCATGGGGAAGGGCCGACATGGCTGCCAGCGAGGTTGCACCCTCCGATGCCGACGTCGCACGTATTGCCGAGCCCTTGTGGACCAATTGCGCGCAGTGGTGCGCGGAGGGGTGGTAATTTGCGCGCACCACATCGGCATGCCACGGGGCCGGTACCGGGGGGTACGGCTCACGTCTGGCCTGGACACATGGGGACCTGTCTATGGCTGAACAGGCCCGGCATCACTGAGCATGCCTGAACAAGCGCGATGCGTGATCGTCGGCGGCGGCGCGATGGGCGCCGGCTTGCTGTACGCGCTCGCGCACGAGGGATGGACGGACACGATCCTCGTTGAGAAGGGCGAGCTGACGTCTGGGTCGACGTGGCACGCTGCCGGCCTCATTCCGAACTTCATCGGCGACCTCAACATGGCCAAGGTCCACCAGGAGGCCATCTCGCTGTATCCGCGCATCGAGGCCGAGACCGGGCTGTCAGCAGGGTGGCATGGCTGCGGGGCGATCCGGTTGGCACGTACCGCCGACGAGGCCGACTGGCATCACTACGTCCACGCCATGCTCACCCAGATCGGCGTCGAGTCGTACCTCATCGGCCCCAGCGAGATCGCCGAGCTGCATCCACTGCTCACCGATCTCGACGACGTCCAGCTTGGCTTCCATACGCCCCACGACGGCTGGACCGACCCGTCGAGCTGCACCAACGCCATGGCGAAGGGCGCCCGCGACCTGGGCTGCCGGATCATGCGGCACACGCTCGTCACCGGCATGACGCAGCGACCTGACGGCACCTGGGATGTAGCTGTCGTTCGGGGCGGCGCCGATCCGGCCCGACGTCGCAACGGAGCCAACGGCGAAGACGACCGCGAGATCATCCACTGCGAGCACGTCGTCAACGCCGCAGGGCATTACGCACCACAGCTTGGAGCGATAATCGGGCTCGACGTGCCGATCGTGTCGGTCATTCACCAGTACCTCGTCACCGAATCGGTGCCTGAGGTCGCGGCACTCAGCTACGAACTCCCCGTCGTTCGCGATCCGCGCGCCTCGTGCTACTACCGGCAGGAAATCGACGGGCTGCTCATCGGCCCCTACGAGATGAGCGGTGCTCGGGCGTACGGCGTCGACGGCATCGACTGGGACCTGCACTTCCACCTGCCGGGCCAAGACCTCGACGTTCTCGAGGAGTGCCTGGACTTCGCGCAGCAGCGCATCGGCGCGCTCGCGTCGGCCGGCATCAAGCAGGTGGTTTCAGGGCCGATCACCCACACCCCCGATTCGGGCTATCTCATGGGGCCGGCCCCGGGCGTGCGCAACTACTGGCACTGCAACGGGGCATCCATTGGCATCACCCAGGGGCCGGGCGCAGGGAAGTACTTGGCGCAGTGGATGGTCCACGGCCAGACCGAGATCAACGTGCGCAGCATGGACCCCCGCCGTTTCGGTGACCACACCGGCCCGAAGTCGCTGTTTGCACTCGAGAAGGCCATCGACGAGTACCACGAGATGTACCAGGTGCGGCTTCCGGGCGAGCAGCGCGCCGCCGGCCGGCCAGTGAAGAGCACACCGCTGTGGGAACGCTTCGATGCGCTGGGCGCACAGTGGCAGGAGATCTACGGGTGGGAGCGCCCGCAGTACTTCTCGCCCGACGGCAGCCCCGAGGCCCACTCGTTCCGCCGTTCCAACGCGCACGACGTGGTGGGAGCGGAAGTGCGGGGAGTTCGCGAGCGCGTGGGTGTTGCAGATCTCAGCGCATTCGCCAAGTTCGAAGTCACCGGGTCCGACGCAGCTGCCCTGCTGGACCGATTGTCGGCCAATCGCCTGCCGGGGCGCGACGGCGGCATCCGCCTGACTCACATGCTCACGACGCTGGGCGGCATCGAGTGCGAGATGACCATCGCACGCTTGGCACCGGACCAGTTCTGGCTGGCATCTGCAGTCATGGGCGAGAGTCACGACTTCGACTGGTTGCGCGACCACATCGCAGCTTCCGAGCAGGTCAGCGTGCGGGATGCAACCGACGACACAGCGATCCTGGGCGTCACCGGGCCGCGCGCACGCGACGTGCTTGCGCCGCTGACCGACGCCGACCTCGCCAATGACGCGTTTAGCTGGCTCACAGCCCAACAGATCACCGTGGCGGGAGTGCCCGTCATCGCGTTGCGGGTGTCCTACGTCGGCGAATTGGGCTGGGAACTGCATTGCCCGATGGGTGACTTGGGCCGGCTCTACGACGCCGTCGCAGATGCCGGCAGCCCGCACGGCCTAGTGCATTTCGGCAGCTACGCCATGAACGTCATGCGCATCGAGAAGGCGTACAAGGCGTGGGGGAGCGAGTTGACCACCGAGATCACGCCGGTCGAGGCCCGCTTGGGGCGCTTCGTGGACTACAGCCGCCCCTTCATCGGGCGTGACGCCACTATGGCCCGCCGCGAATCGGAAGAGCGCGGCGAACCGCTCTCGATGGTGCTCGTGTACTGCGAGGTGGACGCCACCGACAACGAGGTGCGCGGCAACGAGCCGGCGTTCGCGCCGGGCAGCGACGAGCCCATGGGCATTGGCACGAGCGGCGCCTGGGGTCACACCGTGAGTCGCAGCCTGGCGTTCGTGTACGTCGATCCCTGCTTCGAGGCCCCCGGCAGCACCTTCGAACTCGACCTGCTCGGCGAGCGCCGCACCGCAACCGTGCTTGCTGAGGCCGCCTACGACCCCCGCAACACGGCGTTACGCGCCTGAGCCGTCATGGCAGCGCGACCGCATCGCTTTCCCTGAATCTCAAGGACCTGGCGTCCAGCTCCACTCGCAACACAACCTGCCGCAGGAGGTGCTCCTGAAGATGGCTGACACAGATGCACCATTGGATGCTGCTGAGGCACCGCGGCGTCGCCGCGGCGGTGGCCGAGCGGGACGCATCGCCATACGCGAGGCCGTTCCCGAAGCTGATCGCCGTCCAGTTCGGCCCGGCTTGCCCGCCGGCCGCTTCAAGCCGCTCACCGATGCCGATATGCAGCAGGTGTTTGAGACGGCCCTGTCCCTGCTCGAAGACATCGGCATGGGCGAGCCGCTCGACGAGTTCATCGAAGCGGCGACGCCTCTCGGCGGATGGGTGGACGACAACGGTCGCCTGCGACTGCCCCGCGGCATCGTCGAGCGGGCCATTTCCACAGCGGCCAAAGAGTGGATCTGGCACGGCTTCGACGACGACCAGTCGGTGCACGTGGGCGGCGAGCACGTCTACTTCGGCACCTCGGGCGCGGCGGTGCTCATATACGACCACGTCACCCGCACGTTCCGGCACTCGGTGGCCCAAGACGTGTACGACTGCGGCCGTCTCGTCGACACGCTCGACAACCTGCACTTCTACGTGCGCACGGTTGTGGCCCGCGACCTGCCCGAAACCCGCGACCTCGACATCACCACGGCATACGCGGTGATGTGCAGCACCACGAAACCGGGCGGATCCTCGTGGTTCGACCCACGTTGGGTGTACGAATCGGTCGAGATGTTCGACCTCGTGCTTGGTGGCCCGGGCGAGTTTGCGAAGCGTCCGTTCATGGCTGCGAACAACACCTTCGTCGTGCCCCCGCTGCGTTTCGCTCACGATTCGGCGAGGTGCCTGGTCGCACAGGTGCGCACAGGCATGCCGATCAACCTGCTCTCGGCCCTGCAAGCCGGCGCCACCGCGCCCGCGGCGCTCGGAGGCGCACTGGCACAGGCGCTGGCAGAGTGCCTTGGTGGGCTGACCTTCGTGAACCTGCTGTCGCCCGGGCATCCATGCTTGCTGGGCTTGTGGCCGTTCGTGTCCGACCTGCGCACGGGAGCCATGAGCGGGGGATCGGGCGAGGAAGGCATTCTCAACGCCGCCGCGGCCCAAGTCGGCCACTGGCTCGGACTGCCCACCGGCGTGGCGGCGGGCATGACGGACTCCAAGGTGAATGACGCCCAGGCCGGCTACGAGAAGGGTCTGAACGTGGGGCTGGCCGCACACGCCGGAGCGAACATCGTCTACGAGTCGGCAGGGATGCTGGCGAGCCTGCTGGCGTGCTCGCACGAAGCACTCGTGATTGACAACGACATGCTGGGCGCCATCAACCGCACCGTTCGAGGCATCGAGGTGAACACTGACACCCTGTCGGCTGATCTCATCGCCGAGGTCATTGCCGGGCCCGGCCACTTCCTCGGCTCAACGCAGACGCTCGAGCTCATGGAGACCGAGTACCTGTACCCGCTGGTGAGCAACCGGGACACTCCCGAAGACTGGGCCGATGCAGGCAGTCGGGCTGCACACGATGTCGCGCATGATCGGGTGAAGGCCACGCTGGCTGACCACTGGCCGTCGCACATCAGTCCCACTGTTGACGCAGCCATACGCGACGCCTTCCCGATCAGCCTGTCACCCCAGGGCCCCGTCGCCTCAGCAGCCGCGTCCTAACGCACGTCAACACGGCGGGGTCTTGGTCACAGTGCGTGTCACGGGGGGTCGCTACTGTCGGCCACATGACGCGGGGCGACACATCGAGCACAGCTCCTACTGCGCCTGTCGACCCGGGCGCCGCCATTACACGGCTGCTCGACGAGGGTGTGGTGTGGGGCGATGCAGTCGACTGGCTCGTGCGCTTGCCGTCTGAAAGCGTCGACCTGTTCTTTACTTCGCCCCCGTATGCGGATGCGCGTCGTTACTCGGAGATCCACCCAGATCACTACGTGGCGTGGTTCTTGCCATTCGCCGAGGCGATGTTTCGTGCCGCGGCAGAGACAGGTTCGTTCGTCCTGAACATCAAGAACCGAGTAGCCGCCAGCGGAACGCTGCGAGGACAGCGGCATCCCTACGTCTACGAACTCGTGCTGGCCCTCCAGCGCATGGGCTGGCGTTGGCTGGAGACCTACATCTGGTCTAAGCCGAACGCGATTCCGGGTCGCTTTGGGCCACGCACCAAGGACAGTTTCGAGTACGTGTACCACTTTGCCAAGGGTGCTCAGCCCTATTTCGACCTTGACGCCGTTCGGGTGCCGTATCGGGCCAGCGAGGCGGAGATCGCGCGACGCCGTCGTGACCGCAACGGGCGGCGCAACACCGAGGCTGGGTTCGGTCGCAACCGCCGGCACACATATGACAAGGGCGGTGCGGATCCTGGCAACGTCATCGAGGCGTGCCAGAACTACAACCAGCACCGGGGCCCCGCCGGTCAGCACACCGCCGTGATGCCTGAAGGCCTGGCTGAGTTCTTCGTGCGGGCTGTCTGCCCATCAGGGGGTTGTGTTGTGGACCCCTTCGCCGGCTCAGGGACCACTGTCGTAGTTGCACGACGCCATGGTCGACGCGCCGGCGGAATTGAACTGCATCGCGAGTATGTCGATGTCGCACAGGATCGAATCGCGAATGACCATGCCGAGCCCGAATCAGGCGAACTGCGACTCGCTGTCTGAATATGGCGCTCTCGGACTCAGAGAAGAAGATCCTTCGCGAGGCCGGTTCTGAGCGGGACCCGGTATCGCGCCAACAAGCGGTCGGCATCGTGCTCGCGAAGCAGGGTGAGGATGCCGACGAGGCGCGCGAACTCTTGACGCAGGGCTACCTCGAACATGTCAGCCCGTCGTTTCACCTCGTTCCCCGAGGTGATTCGATGTTTGCCGAAGACCCGTTCACCGAGGCTTACGCAGCGCTAGCTGAGGGCACCGACAACTTCGCAGACGTCAGCTCCCGCTCTCTCGCCACGACGCTGCTTGCCACGCCAGCAGCATTGGCCCCGCTGCGCATGATCCTTGGGTTGACGCACAACGAGTTGGCGTTTGCGATCCGGCTGCAGGTTCCCGATTCAAGAGTCGACGGAGGAAGGCTCAAGAACTTTGAGCGCGATCCTCCGCCGAGGCGTTTGACAGCCGCACGAGAGCGACTTGTTGATTCCATCGCCGAGGCTGTGCTCGCGATGATGAAACGCGAATTGCTGCCCGTGCCACCTCGCGCTGCGACGTACTTCCACTCCAAGCTCGACAAGCGCGACACGCTTGGTGGATGGGAGAGCGTGCGCGGGCAAACGGCCGGTGTGCCGTACTCAGCGCTGCTCTTCCAGCGTTACGTCGGTGGTGTCTGGCGACAGGTGCAAGACGCCTATTCCGAAGTAAAGGGAGACGCCATCCTGGAGTTTCCGCTGCGGGATTTGCTAGACGCACACGCAGTGCCTTACCACCGCACCAAACGGGGAGCGAGTGGCGCTGCGGAAACCGCGGAGCGATTCGGTGTCAAGCCTGGACCCGACTTCGTCATTCCTGACGAGTCGCCAACGCTCGTGGTGGAGTCCAAAGTGGCTGAGGACGGCGGCACAGTTCGCGACAAGGCTGCACGAATTCGAACACTCTCCGACGCTGCGAGTGGCCGCGGCCTGAAGGCTTGCGTCCTCATCGATGGCAAGGGCTGGACCGAGCGCCCCAATGCCCTCTGTGACGTCGTCTTGGCGACACAAGGGCGCACGTACACGTTGGCCACCATCGAGCACATACTCGAACTGCCGGAGATTCGGGCACTCACGCGAGGTCGGGCTTAGATTCCATCTGCGCTCCTGACACAAGGGGTCGCCTAGCTTGAGTCCGTGGCGCGAGATGCGGTTCCCAACGTGGTGCTGACCGGCTTCATGGGGACCGGCAAGTCCACGGTCGGACGGCTCATCGCTCGCGAACTTGGTTGGGTCTTCGTTGACACTGACGATGTCATCGTGGATCGACACGGGCCTATCGAGGCCATCTTTGAGTCGCGCGGCGAAGACGCATTCCGGGCACTCGAGCGGGAGGTGGCCGCTGAGGTGGCCGGGTGTCAGCGTCACGTCATCGCGACGGGCGGTCGGATGCTGCTTGACGCAGCGAATGCCGATGCATTGGGTGCCACGGGCCGAGTCTTCTGTCTCATGGCGAACGCCGATGAGATCGTCCGCCGACTGCAAGCTGATACCGACGGCCCGGTGCGACCGCTACTGGCGGGCGAGGACCCGACTGCCGCTGTCACTCGCCTCTTGAACGAACGCGCTGCTGGCTACGGACAGTTTGAGCAGGTCCCGACCGTAGGGCGTTCACCGGAGGACATCGCCGCGGACATCATCGGGCGCCTCGGAATCGCACCGGCGCCCGTGCAGCGCTGAGGGGCGTTCAGTCCGAGGCGACGACGCCGCGTTCGGTCAGATCGGCGATCTCCTCGGGATTGAGACCCAGCACGTCCGACAACACCTCGACCGTGTGCTCGCCGGCTCGCGGCGCAGGGCCGCGCACGCCCACGTTGGGGGCGTTGTGCATGCGGAACGGGGCGGCGATCGTCTCGAAGTCGCCAGCTTCTGGGTGGTGAATGGTCTCGAAGGCGCCTGTCGCTCGCACCTGCGGATCCTGCACTGCCGATGCGGTGTCGTTGATCGGCGCCCAGATGCAGCGGTGCTCGTCCAGACGGGGCATCCAGTACTCGGATGGCTTCGACTTCAGGGTGTCTTCGATGTCGGCCACAAGGGCGCCCATCGCACGGAACCGCTGCCGCCCAGTCTCGTAGTCGGGGTTCTCCAGCAGGTCTTCGCGCTCGATGGCCCGGCAGAAGCGTGGCCAAGCGTCGCCTGTATCGGGCATCGTGAAGTGAATCCACCGGCCATCACCGCACTCGAATGCCTCGAGCATCGGGGAGAGCCCTCGATCCCGCGTGCGCTCGGTGTTGGGGCGCCCGTCCACCAGCGAGGTCGAGAGGTCGATTGCAATCGTCCAAGCAGCGGTACGAAGCAGCGACGACTCCACGACTTGTCCTTCGCCGGAGACGTCGCGGGCGCGTAGACCCGCCATGATCGCGCCGAAGAAGGCCAAGCTGGTGGTGTGGTCGCCTTGACCCGGCCGGGCGTGGGGCGGCATTCCGCCGGGCGGCGTGGAAGCCCCGTACAACCCAGAGCGCGAGAAGAACGCCGTGACGTCATAGCCAGGCCGGTCAATCTCGTCGCCCACTTCGCCGTAGCCCGACAGCAGGCCGATCACCAGGTCGGGCTTCATCGCCAGCAGATCGTCAGTATTGAGGCCAAAACGATCTCGGCGTTCGGGCAGCAGGTTCATCACGACGACATCGGACGCTGCGACGAGGCGACGGGCAATGGCTGAGCCGTCGGGATCGTCCAGATTCAGCTGGATCGACTGTTTGCCGCGGTTGATGAACTGGAAGGCCACATCAGGGTTGTGAGCTCCCTCGGGCACCTTCGCCTGCTTCATCAGGCCGCGGATCGGGTCGCCGCCGATGGCCTCGACTTTGATCACTTCGGCCCCGAGATCGGCCATGATCGCGACGGCCGAGGGCGCAGCGGCAAAGTTCGCGAACTCGGTGACCCGGATTCCTTCGAGCGGTGATGTCATCGCAATTGCCCCATGTGAGTCGTGATCCGGATAGTCCCGGTTTGCCCGGTCGCGACTCGGCAAGGCTAGATCGCCCGACTCGCAGCTGTCCCGACGGACGATCCGCTGAAGCCCTTAGTGCTCCCGAACGCCGGTGACGATGAACTCCGTCGCTGGCTTGGCCGGAAGGCCTCCGAGCGCGCGGCAGGCGATCGTCGGCACGGTCCGCCCGGCCACCACCGACACCGTCCACGCGCGTTCCGCCTCCGCTGAGATGACATCGACGTCCCAACCGTTTGCCGCGGGTCTGAAGCTGACGGTGCGGGCCATGTCTTCGAGCGGCCAGCCGACCTGGGTGAACACGGCGCGCTCAGCCACTTGCGCGGGCCCAGTAGCTGCCCCCCACCATCCCCTGCAGCGGGGCGCTAACGCCGAGGCGTCAGCGGTTCGGTCGAGTATGGCAGCGATTTCGCCCGCCTCGATGCTGGCCCACATGCGGCCGTCGGGCAGCGTCATCGCCGTCGGTGCGAAGCGGTGACCTCCTGTGTGGCTGACGCGATAAACGGAGACTCGTCCGCTGGCGGTCGGCGCGCCTGCGTACGGTTCATCGACGTCGGAGTCGCGGTACGCACGCAACACTGCTTCAAAATCGGCCGCAAGGCGGGTGCCTTCACTGCCGCAGCACACGTCGTGACTTCCTTGGGTGCACACGAGCACGGCCCGCTCGCCCTCGGTGTGTCCGAACGAGACGAACCCCTCCCCGTCCGGGATCGGCTCCGATGGCATGCGGCTTGCCAGGTGCTCGAACAGCTGGCGCAGGCCGGCGGCGCCGTCAGCTTCGAAGTACGCCGTTTGCGTGCCCGCACCCACGCGCCAATACAGCACGACAGAGATCCTGTCCGCCCGACTGCGTTCATCCGGTGGCATAACGGCGAGCACCCGTGTCGGGCCCATCGCCAGGTCCGTCATCGGTCTGAAGCCCTCAAGCAGCCCGCTGGCGAACACGGGCTTCGGCCATGGCAGTGGCATCTCCACCAGCGCCACAGCATCCGCCGAAATGGAAGTGCCGCCGGGATCGCTGCCGATGGCCGAAGCGTGGGCAGCGCAGCGTGGCGCCTCGTCGGGTGCCGGCAGGAGCGCCAAGACCTCTGGGGCCAGGGGCGGCACGGCCAGCGGCATGCCCTGCTGGGGCATTCCGGCTGCCGGTACCGATGACATCGGGCCAGCATAGGAAGCCGCTTCGCACCGGGTCGGATGACGGTTCGCCCCCGCAGGGGTCCGTCCCAAGATGTCGACGACGCATCACCGGGTCGCGGCTTCGGCATGAGGCAGGCCCGCGGTAGGTTCAGGTTCATGCCGTGGTGGTTGTGGGGGCTGATCATCGTCGGGGCATTTCTGGTGTACGTGTTCATTCACGACAGCTTTCAGAAGCGCCACTCGATTCTGCGCACGTATCCCGTCATCGGTCATCTCCGTTTCTTTCTGGAGAAGATCGGCCCGGAGTTGCGCCAGTACATCGTCGCCCACAACGAAGAGGAGCGGCCGTTCAACCGGGACGAACGCCGCTGGGTCTACTCAACCGCCAAGCAGCAGAACACCTACTTCGGGTTCGGCACCGATGATGAGATCGACAAGCCCGGCCACATCACGTTTCGCCACAGCCCCTTCCCGCTCGGCCGGGATGTGCCCCCGGACGCGCCGATCCCCTGCGGCAAGGTCATGGGCGGCTGGCGGGATCGGTCCAAGGCATACCGGCCGGCTTCGGTGGTCAACATCTCCGCCATGAGCTTCGGTTCGCTGTCGGGTCCGGCCATCGCGGCGCTCAACCGCGGGGCCCAGATGGCTGGCTGCACGCACAACACCGGCGAGGGAGGCGTGTCGAAGTACCACCGCAACGGTGGCGACCTCGTCTATCAGATGGGTACCGGCTACTTCGGGTGTCGCAACCCTGACGGCACCTTCTCGATGGAACGTCTGCTGGAAACGGTCGAATCAGCACCGGTCCGAGCCATCGAGGTGAAGCTGTCCCAGGGAGCGAAGCCCGGCGTCGGCGGCCTGCTGCCCGCGGCAAAGGTGAGCTCCGAGATTGCAGCGGCGCGCGGCGTCCCGATTGGCAAGGACGTGGTGAGTCCCAGCCGGCACTCCGCATTCGGCTCGGTCGTCGAGCTTGTGAACTTCGTGGAGGAAGTGGCGGGGGCAACCGGCCTCCCTGTGGGCATCAAGTCGGCCATCGGCCAGGAGGCCTTCTGGACCGAGCTGGCCCAGCACATGGCCCAGACCCGCCGCGGGCCGGATTTTGTGACGGTCGACGGTGCCGAGGGCGGCACAGGTGCAGGACCCTTGGTGTTTACCGATCACGTAGCACTGCCGTTCTGGCGGGCGTTCGGAGTCGTGCATCGGGCGTTCGGCGAAGCTGGGCTGACCGACGAGATCGTCATGATTGGCTCGGCCAAGCTCGGCTTTCCTGCCCCGGCGGCGCTTGCCTTCAACATCGGCGTCGACATGATCGGCGTCGCACGTGAGCCGATGATGGCGATCGGGTGCATTCAGGCTCAGCGGTGTCACACCGACCACTGCCCGACGGGCGTGGCGACGCAGAACAAGTGGCTCTCGCGGGGGCTAGATCCGACGAACAAGAGCGTCCGGCTGGCGAACTACATCATCGGGCTTCGCAAGGAGCTCTTCCGTCTCGCTGATGCATGCGGGGTGGAGCATCCAGGGTTGATCGGCGCCGACAATGTGAACGTGGTGAGCCCCTTTGGCGATCTCGTTCCGGCGCACCATGCGTTCGGCGTTCACCAGGAGCGGACCCACAGCCCGGCTCGCATCGCAGGGCTGCGGCGGACAGTTTGCGCCGACGGCGAGCCCGGAATCGACGAGCGCGCATAAGCAGAGCCCGATTCGCTGGCAGAATCTGTCTCATCGACGTCACCTGCGGAATCGGCCCGAGCCGGACCCCGCGGGAATGCTCGTGACGGGAGAAAACGATGAGTCGACAGCAGGTGCTTGAAGCAGCCAGGGCCCGCATCACCGCAGAGCACAAGGCGACGTTCGAAGCCGAGGGAGTTGTCAAGGTCAGCGGCGCTGTGGGCGACGACTGGATCGAGCGGGTGCTCGAGGTTGCCGACAAGCAGCTGCGCGAGCCCGGCAAGTGGGTGTCCGACACCAACCCCGGCGCGAGCTCGAACCGGCTGTTCACCACGCGCTACCGCTGGCAGGAAGATCCCGTGATCGGCGGTTTCGTCTTCGATTCGGGCATGGCGCAGATGGCAGCCGAACTTATGGGATCGTCGTCAGCACGGTTTTATTTCGACCACCTGCTGATCAAGGAGCCGCGGACCGCGAACCCCACACCATGGCATCAGGACATCCCGTACTGGCCCTTCATGGGCAAGCAGATCTGCTCTTCGTGGGTGGCGATGACGCCGGTGACCGTCGCAGAGAGCTCGCTGGAATTCGTGCGCGGCTCGCACAGCTGGGATGCGTACTACGCGCCCGAGTCGTTCGACGGCTCGAAGGGCTTCATGGCCGACTTTGAAGGCGAGAAGATGCCCGACGTCGAGGCTGATCGTGCCAGCTACGACATCGTCGGCTTCGACGTCGAGCCCGGCGACGCATTGTTCTTCTCGTCGTGGATCATCCACGGCTCGCCTGGCAATGCCGGCGACCACCGGCGTGTGGCGCTGTCCACCCGCTGGCTGGGCGACGATGCGGTGTGGTACCCGCATCCGGGCTGCGACCCCATCGTCTCTGACGACGATACGATCGCCGTGGCAGGCGAGTATCCGGCCGACGACAACCGGTTCCCTCTCGTCGCTGCCTAGCTGCCGGGCGGTTTCGCGGGGGCGCAGTAGCGTCGGCGGCATGGCCTACCCAGCATCAGTCAGCGTCGAGACACCCGATCGGATCGCCAATTGGCGACCCCTCGTCCACTGGCTCCTGCTCATTCCGCACCTCATCATCTTCGAGGTGTTGCAAAACGTCGCGTGGTTGCTCAACGTGGTCGGCTGGGTCGCGATCGTCTTCACGGGCAAGCTGCCCAAGGGCCTGGCGGACTTCCAATCCATGTATCTCCGCTACAGCATTCGCCTGTACGCCTACTTCGACTTCTTGCATGAGCAGTACCCGCCGTTCGCGTTCGACATGACGTCCTCAGAACCAGGCGGAACTCCAGTGTCGGCCGACCTCGAACCCCAGCTGACTGATCGCAATCGCCTCACCGTGGCGTTTCGGCTGATCTTGGCGATCCCGGCTGCGGTCTTTGTGGTGGTCACTGGTCTCATCACGACGGTGCTGGTTGTGCTCGGATTCTTCGCGGTGCTGTTCACCGGTCGTTGGCCCGCTGGCATGCGAGGTTGGGTCGTCTCCTGGCACGGCGTCAGCCTCCGCTTCAACGCCTACCTGCACCTGCTGACCGACCAGTACCCGCCGTTCAGCCTCGACGCCTAGGCGGCACTCAGACCGCAATCCAGCTCCCGGCGGTCGAACCCGGTGGCGGGGCTACCGTGCGGGCGATGAGCGAGGCCCAAGGTGTGTAACAGCGATGAGTGAGATGACCGGCGGCGAGGCCGTCGCAGCGACGTTGGCGCGTCTGGGCGTGCGGCACGTGTTCGGGATCGTCAGCGTCCACAACCTGCCGATGTACGAGGCGCTGTCGGTACGCGACGACATCGAGGTGGTGAAGGTCCGGCACGAGCAGGCGGCCGCACACGCGGCAGATGCCTACTTCCGGGCCACGGGTGAGATGGGCGTCCTGCTCACCTCGACGGGCCCGGGCGCAGCGAACGCCGTGGCGGGGTTGTACGAAGCAGGTTTCTCCAGCTCGGCTGTGCTGATGGTGACGGGGCAGACCGAATCGCGGTTCTACGGCAAGGGCAAGGGATTCCTGCACGAGAACGAGGGCCAGCTGGCCATGCTGCGTTCGGTGTGCCGCAGTGTCGCCTCGGTTCGTCATCCGGGAGAGATCTCGACCGAGATTGCCAGGGTTGCCGACGACGTCCGCACCGGTCGGCCCCAGCCCGGTGCCGTCGAGATTCCCATCGACTTCCAGTACGCACGCGTGGGAAACGCCGCCGAAGCTGGTTCGCCGCAAGTGGCTCGCCTTGCGCCCAATGGAGCATTGCTGGACGACGCCGCAGAACGTCTTGCGACCGCGGAGCGTCCCGTCATCTGGGCGGGCGGTGGCGTCAACATCGCGGATGCATCCGGTGACCTGGCGGCGTTGGCGCAGCGGCTCGGCGCGCCGGTTTTTACCACCATCGAAGGCCGAGGTTCGATCAGCGAAGAGCATCCGCTGTCGCTGGGGTTCCGTTCGGATCGCCCCCAGATGGCCGATGTGTTCGCAGAAGCCGATCTGCTGCTGGCCGTCGGCACTCGATTCCAGAACTACGCCACGCGGGTGTGGGCGCTGGAGCTGCCAGCAGAGCTGATCCACCTCGATGTCGACCCCGGCGTGATCGGGCTCAACTACAAGCCGTCGTTGGCGGTGGTCGGCGACGCCAAACTCAGCTTGGCGGGCCTGGTCGAACGACTGGGCGACGGTGCGCCGACGATCGATGACGGATTCGTGGAGCGCTCTCGCAAGCACCGCGCCGCCGACATGGAGGCGTTGCGTGACGAGATCGGCGCCGATCACGCCGCCATCTGCGACCTGATGCGCCAGCTCTTGCCCCACGATGCGCGCATCGTGCGCGACACGACGGTTCCCGGCTACATGTGGGGGAACCGTCTACTGCCGATCGTTGCGCCTCGAACATCAATCCGGGCTGCCAACGCCGCCATCGGCCCCGGTGTGCCGATGGCTGTGGGCGCCGCGCTCGGCACTGGGAAGCCGACGGTCGTCATCCAAGGCGACGGCGGGCTCATGCTGTCGATCGGTGAGATCTCGTCGCTGGCCGAGCACAGCCTGCCGGTCATTGTCTGCGTGTTCAACGACGGCGGCTACGGCGTGCTGCGCATCATCCAGGACGCGCTGTGGGATGAACACCACGGCACCGAGATCGGCGGCATCGACTTCGTCGGCGTCGCCCAGGCGATGGGCGTGCCAGCCGAGCGGGTCGCCAGCGTTGCCGAGTTCGAGGCTGCATTCGGCCGCGCCGTCGACCGTGCCAGCGGCGCCTCAGGTCCGGTGGGTCCAACCCTGCTCGACATCGACCTCACCGCTCTCATCCCCATCACGTTCCCGCTGCCCGCGCACCAGCGCCGCCGGGAGGACTGAGCCGCCCGCGTTTCGCTCCGGCTAGAGGCCGGAGGTATCCATGTCGGGATCGAAGAAGGTGCGGCCGGCCACTTCCATGACCGGCATCGCAACCATGAAGTGAGCCGACGCCGTATGCACGTCACGCAGGTGACGCTGCAGCGGTGACGACTCGAAGATTGCAGCGCCGCCGACAGCGGTGTTCATGGACTCGATCACCCGCACACTGGTCTGTATCGCATGGACGGTTGCGGTGCGCAGGTCGCGCCGGGTCGCAATGTCGGCCAGCGTGTGTTGTGCACGATCCCACGCTGCATCGATGGTCGTGTAGAGCAGCGTGCGGGCGGCGCGGACTTCGGTGTCGGCCACTGCCACTGCGCTGTGCAGTGCCGGCCGCTGCCCCAGGGTGCGACGCGAGCCCTGAGGCACTTTGGCCTTGGCAACCTCGATGACCTCGTCGACGCAGGCACGAGCCATGCCGAGCGCGATCGCACCTATCGGCAGTGCCAGCAGGCCGAAGAGCGGAAAGCGGTACAACGGCTCTGTGGCGTAGGGCGACCGCAGGATGTCAGCGCCGTTGGCGATGCGAGGGGCGGGGAGCCACACGTCGTGGCACTCGAAGGTGCTCGAACCCGAGCCCCGCAGCCCGCTGGTGTGCCAGTCGTCGTGAATCACGATCTCGTCAGGTCGGAAGAAAGCACGGCCCAGTGCTGGCAGTCCGGAATCGCCCGAGTCCTGACCGTCAATCTGCACACCCCCCGAGATCCACGCGGAGTTATGGCAGCCCGACGCCCACGCCCAGCGTCCGCTGACGACGTAGCCGTCAGTGCCATCGGGACCGCGTGCTGGCGTAGCCCGACCTGAGGATGCGAACACGCCCGCAGTGATGACGTCAGGGTTTCTGAGAACTTCGGCCAGCTGTTCCGGCGTCAGCGCGGCGAACATGATCTGCGACGTGGCGCCGATAAACGTGCACCACGCAGCCGACGCATTGCCTGTCGCGAGTGTCTCGCTCACCTGTGCCACGGTGGTCGGGGACAGTCCGAGGCCGCCAAGGGTCGGCGGCACCAGCGTCCGATAGAAGCCGGCTTCGGCGAGCGAGTCCGCCAGGTCTTGGGGCAGCTTTCGCAGACGGTCGATCTCAACGCTGCGTTCGCGCAGTTCACCTAAGAAGCTCGCCGCGGCAGCCAGCATCGCCTCACCATCGACGACGTCGGACGTAGCGGGGGGCGTCATCGCGGCACGGTAACAGCGTCCGCGTAGCCGGCCCTCATGCTTGCTGGGTGTCCTGCTCGCCCCGGTTCGGCGCAGTCGTCAGCAGGGTTCGCAATCGAACGGCACCCCAAGCTCGTCGCCGATACGGCGCAGCGAGCGGACCACCGACGCGGGATAGCTGACTGTGCCGACGGCGGTACGACGGTCCATCTCTAGCTGTTCCAGTTCGCCCGGTAGGTACACCGTCTGGCCCGGCAGGGCGTCTTCGGCGCCCGCGGCGCGGATCTGGTCGACCATCGATTCGATGTCGTCGTGGTAGCCGTCGAGGTCGCGGAACACGCCGGGGTTCATCAGGAGGAAGAACTGTCCCCGATGCCCGACGGCCACGTCGCCAGTGTGGGCAGAGCCTGCGAGGATGCCGGCGGCGATGTTCGAAGCGGTCACCATGCCGATGCCCTTGTAGCCGCCGATGGCCGGCACGATGCCCCGCATTGCCACATCGGGATCCACGGTGGGGTTGCCGTCGCGATCCAGGAAGCCCCAGGCCTCGGGAATCTCCTTGCCCTCAGAACGGGCCCGCAGCACCTTGCCGAGCGCGACCGGGGTGATCGCCATGTCGAGCACGATCGGCGGATCGTTGCGGCGGGGGAACGTCCACACGATCGGGTTGTTGCCGAACAGCTTGCGGCGGCTGCCGAACGGCGCCAGATTCGGCACCGACGTCGTCGTGCCGTAGCAGACGAAGCCCTCCTCAGCTGCGCGATACGGGTAGTTCGCACCGCAGCCCCAGTCGTTGGAGTTACGGATCACGCCCACGACCAGTCCGCTCTCGCGAGCAGCGTCGATCAATTGCTCCATGAAGCGGGTGATGACGAGCTGACCGAGTCCGTGGTGCCCGTCGGCCACCAGCACCGACGGCGTGCGGGTCACGATTTCACACTGCGCTGTCGGATCGGTGGTGCCGTCGCGGAACCAGTTCACGTACCAGCTGACCCGCTGGAAACCGTGCGTGTCGACACCGCGCCGGTCCGACCACAGCTGATTGTCGACGACTGTCACCGCATCGGCGGGCGCCATGCCGGCGGCCACATACGCCGCGTTGCCCCACGGTCGCAGCTCGTCCAGCCGGAACGACAGCGGAGCAGGGTCATCGCCCGCTGCGGGACGGTCGTCAGGTATTCCCCGCGGCAGTGCACCGGGGTTCGTGGATTTCTCACTCATGTCTGGTCGCTCGCCCTCGGCTCGATCTGCAGCAAGTTTGTACACCTATGGGCAACTCGCTGCCGGTGTGTGACCGCCGTTACCCCCGCTAGCGGTTCAGCCAGTCTTGGCGTGTGTAGCCCGCCTGCTTGAGAAGGCGGAGCAGAAACGGCGCGGGGATCTCGCGGTCACTTGGTATGACCTGTCTGTGAGTCCCCTTGATTATGAATTCGTGACTGCCGCCGGGTCGAGGCCCATCCCAGCCTCGCTCACTCAGGAATCTGTGGAGTTGCGACGTGTGGCGGGAGGAAGCCGACTGGTCATGCAGTAACGGCAATTTCGCCCTCACGGATCTCTTCGACAGCGGCACCGGCGAGCGCAGCGTCAAGCCAACTCTCCAGCGGCAGCTGCGTCGGGGTCTGCGCCATGGCTCCAAGCGTAATTCTGTGCTCTCAATCGCCCGCTACAACACTTCGATGACGGCGGAGCGTCGAGGTTCGCAACCGAACAACGACCCGTTCAGCATCATGCTGAGTCAGGTGAGATCGAGAGAGGCGCTGATCTTCTCCCATGAACGGGTCGGGGACCCAGCGCAAGCCGGTGTGTCATGTCGTCGATCAGATCATCGATTGTGAGCCACACAGTTTGCTGGTGAGCATCTAGACAAATTGCTGATTACCGTGCTAACGGATTGTGGGTAGGACTCCTAACCAATTGTTGATTAGGAAGCAGGAAGATTGTCGATGGGGCGCTAGGTTTGGACGCGTGGAAGAGCACCGGCGGCATCTGGGCGCGAACCTCACGGACGCGCTTGACGCATCACGGGTGGTCGTGCTCCATGGGCCGCGCCAAAGCGGCAAAACCACGCTGGCACGACGAATCGCCACCGCACGCGGTGGCGACTACGTCAGCCTCGACGACGACGACGTTCTTGCTCTAGCCCTCGACGACCCACACGCCTTCGTTCGTGCATTCCGTCCGCCTGTGGTCATCGACGAAGTTCAGCGGGCCGGAGATCGATTGGTGCGAGCCGTGAAGATCGCTGTGGACGACGGAACCAATGCAGCAGGACGCTTCCTGCTGACCGGTTCCACGAATTTCCTCACGGTGCCGACGATCAGCGAATCGCTGGCCGGGCGCGCGACGATCTTGACGCTGTGGCCTTTCAGCCAAGCCGAACTGTGGGGGTCTTCCGTCGGCACTCACAGCGCAACCGGCGCCATGCCCCCCGTCAGTGCACACCCAACGCAGCAATCGAAGCTGACGTCATCCGCCGTCGGCGCATCGCGCTCCACCAACGCCGTCGAGCGGTGGTTCGACCAAGACAGCTCCCTACGGCGAGCAGCGCGTTCCTCCACCAGTCGCAGCGATTACCTGGAGAAGGTGTGCATCGGTGGCTTCCCGGAGGTACAGCAGCTCAGCGCGCACAGACGCAACCGATGGTTCTTGGGCTACGCCGAAACGGTGGTGAGCCGGGATATAGCGCAGCTCGGCGACATCCGTCGCGCTGCGATGTTGCCGCAGATGCTGCGCCTCGCAGCCGCTCAGACCTCGTCGGAGCTCAACGTGTCTCGGTGGGCTGATCAACTCGGAGCGGATCGCGCAACGGTGCAGTCCTACCTTGGCTGGCTGCGCATAGTTTTCTTGGTCCATGAACTGTCCTCGTGGCGGCGCAACCGAACTTCTAGAGTCGTACAGAGCCCAAAGCTGCACGTCACCGACAGCGGACTCGCCGCAGGGCTGCTCGGGCTGAGCGCTGACGCTTTGGCAGCGCTGAATCACCCGATGACGGGTCCGCTCTTCGAGACGTTTGCCGTCAATGAGATCGTGCGGCTCTGCTCAGCAGCGGAGATGCCGGTGTCACTGCATCACTACCGCGACAATGCTCAACGCGAGGTTGATCTGGTGCTCGAACGATCCGACGGTGCTGTCGTGGCGGTGGAGATCAAGGCGACATCGTCGCCCAGGCCAGATGATCTGCGCAATCTGGTCTACTTCCGAGACCGCCTCGATGCCGTCGAACCGGGAGCATTTCGCGCGGGTGTGCTGCTCCACTCAGGTGCCAACACCCTGCCCCACGACGATCGCGTGCTGTCAGCCTCCCTCGACACGCTTTGGCAATCGCCCCGATGAACGGTTGATGAGTTCGCGACGTGTGGCCGGAGGAAGCCGGCTGGTCATGCGGTTCGGGCACCTGCTAGAGCTGTGTCCGCAAGCGTTTGCGCTGTAGTCGGCGAGCCCGGTGCTGGCATTCCGCAGTCCTGGCAGGCTGCGTCGGCTGGGAGCGAGGGTGCATGCGTGCGCACAGCACGATTGATGGCGCGACGCGACCTGCTCGTCCGGGCTCGGTCATCGGGCAGGGGCGCGAGCTCGCCACGAGTGCGCTGCGTTGCGGTGTCTGGGGGTTGCGCTGGCGTCGGTTTGGGTGTGGTGATGCCGTTGGGGGGTCGTTCGGGGGCTTTCGTATCACACCCCATATTTACAGTCATTGTCATGAAGCGCTCAGACGTTCGCAGCGATTCGACGGGAATGCCGACCGGCTTGATGCCGGCGAGCGACGCGGCCGTGGCCGCTCCGCCCGCGCTGGCGTCACCGGTCGAACCGGCATCGCTTCGGGTTGAGCCGGTTGAGCCGGTATCGATTGCGGTGCCGCTTCGGGCCGGGCCGGTTGAGGGTGTGTTGTCGGTGCTATGCGGGGCGCGTGACGTCGTCGCGCGGGCGTCGCGGGTGCCGTTGGGCGATGCTGGCTGCGACACGCTCGCCGATGTCATCGACGTGGCGTCTCGGCTGCGCTCAGCCGCGGACGCGCTGGTGCTCTCAGCGACTGCTGCGCTCGAGGTCGCCCGTCCTGGGTCGGGCCGCAGTGCGCTGGTGGGCCGGGCGCGGCTGAGCAAGCGCAACGCCAAGCGCACCGTCGAGTCCAGCGAGCAGGTCGCTCAGATGCCGAATGTGGCTCGGGGCCTCGCGGTGGGCGAGCTGAACGTCGAGCACGCCCAGGTACTTGCCGACGCTGCGCGGCGCACCAGCCCCGACGCGGTCGATTCCGCAGAAGAGTTGCTCGAAGCCGCCGCGGTGGTGTCGCCTGAGACGCTGCGCGAGCAAGCCAAGAAGTTCGCGGCCCGTCATGACCCTGCCGCTGCGCAGACCGAGTTGGGCCGTCAGCGCCGCGATCGCTGCGCGTCGTTGTTCGTTGACGATTCCACCGGGATGGGTGTGCTGCACGCCCAGTTCGACTCGGTCAGCTTCGCAATGGTGCGCCAAGCACTCGAGAACTACAACGACGCCTTGTGGCGTCTCGACGGCGGACGCGACGCCACACCCAACCAGATTCGCGACAACCGCCAGCGCCTCGCGGACAGCCTGTTCGAGATGGTCACCGACCGCAACGCCCTGGCCACCATCGACCACACCGCCGCACACGGCCACGACACCACCCGCCGCCCACGAACCGATGACGGCCACGGCTGGCGCAGCGATGCCGACGGCGATGACGCCTCCGACAGCCCGGCGGGTCGCTCGATCGATCGGTGGCGGCCCGCGCAAGCACCCAACCAGCTCATCATCATCGCCGAGATCGGCGTCATCGACGGCACCAAACCCCACGGAACCTGCGAACTCCTCGGCACCGGACCCGTCCCGCCGGCAATCCTCGACAACCTCTCACCCGACACTCACATCAGGGGCGCACTGTTCGACACCAACGGAGAAATCCTGTGGCTCGGACGCAGCCGCCGAGACGCCAGCGTCGCCCAACATCTCGCCGTCGCGATCCGCGACCGCGGCTGCGTGCTGTGCCGCGCACCCATGCACCGCTGCGACGACCACCACATCGAGGAATGGGCCGCCGACAACGGCACCACCGACGTGCCCAATCTCGCTGCTCTGTGCAAGAAATGCCACCACGAGCTCCACAACAACAACCAGCAACTCCACCGACACCGAGCCACCGGCGAATGGACCGCCAAGCCCCGCACCCGCACCGCCAAGCCCCGCACCCGCACCGCCAACCACGCCACCGCCGCTACCGCTACTGCACGAGCAGCCGGCCCAATGCACACACCACGCGAATAGGGACTTGAGCGGGCAGGCGACTGGTCAAGCACGCGGGCGCCGTCAGAACGACGCCTGTCCGACGTGTCGCCCGCCTACTCGCTCGGCTCCTACGCCACAGCCCCCCAGCGACACGGGGCCAGCCACGACACAACCCGCGCCGAGAGCCAACCATGACGAGTCAGCCACGACGGAGCGACCACCGAGAACCGACCACCGAGAACCGACCACGACGAAGCCAGTCACGACACAACGTCCACCGAGAACCGACTACGACTCGGTGCCTCCGGCGGGCGGACGGACATCGAGCGGCTGACTCAGCGCCTCAGCACACAGTCGCCCTCATCCACGCAGACGTTGCCGGACACAGCACTAGAGAACGTCGATGACGGCGGAGGCGAAGTCCTCGGTGCCTGCTGTGCCGCCCTGGTCAGGCGTCAGGCGCTCGCCTTGTTCGTAGACCTCTTCCAGCGCCCGGTCCAACCGGTCCGCTGGAGCCTCAAGCCCGAGGTGGCGCAGCATCATCTCGGCGGATTCGAGCGTGGCGGTCGGGTTGATGATGCCCAGCCCGGCGATATCGGGAGCCGTGCCGTGCGCCGATTCGAAGTAGGCCCAGTCGTCGCCGTAGCAGCCAGATGGTGCGAGGCCCATCCC
Organism: Candidatus Poriferisodalis sp.; assembly: GCF_965221945.1. Lineage (GTDB taxonomy): Bacteria > Actinomycetota > Acidimicrobiia > Acidimicrobiales > Poriferisodalaceae > Poriferisodalis. Next base: position 77,507 of record NZ_OZ244925.1, read on the forward strand.
GCCGATGGTGCCTGCACCCTCGTCGGAGAGGATGTCGCCGTACAGGTTGGGCAGCAGCAGCACATCGAGATCGTGCGGGCGCATGACCAGCCGGTGTGCCATGTCGTCGATGATGAACTGCTCGTATTCCAGGCCCGGATACTCCGAGGCGACCTCACGAGCGATGTCGCAGAACCAGCGATCGGTGGCGGGCAGCATGTTCGTCTTGGCAGACACGGTCAGCTTCCCGCCTCGCTGCAATGCCAGCTCGCACGCAAAGCGGGTGACCTGTTCCGTGCCGGGCCGGGTGATGATCTTCGCCGCGAAGCGGCCATTTGCGGCGTCGGGCGGGACACGGGAGCGGCCTTCGGTCAGCCCTGCATCCAGCAGCAACTTGGCGGGACCCATCACGCCGACGTACATGTCCTCGAGGTTTTCGCGCACGATCACGTAATCGATGCCCTCGGGCCGAGCCAGCGGCGAGGCGTAGCCCGACCGCCAGCGGACCGGACGCACGTTGGCGTACGTGCGCTTGCCCCAGCGCATGAAGCCTGCCCCTGGCGTCGTGCCATTTGACGAGCCGAACAGCACCGTGTCGGCGGCGTCGATGTGCTCGCCGACCAGTGCTTCTCGCTCTTCGGGTGTGCGGGCGGCCAATTCGTCGCCGACTGGGACGTGGTCCCACTCGATCGGCAGGTCGAGGGCGTCCAAGACGCGCAGCGAGGCCGACATCGCCTCGGGCGCAGCGTCGTCGCCAGGAATCACGCACACCTTGTGCCGCCGAACAGAGGTCATGCGCCGACGCTACGCGGCCCAGTTGTCGTATTGCTCGGCGTCGCCTGCGCGAGGCGATCACGGCGTCGCTGTGAGACGGCGGGCTCAGAGGCCGGGCTTGGTCACCATCACCGCGATTGCCGCCACGACGACCAGGCTCGCCATTGCGTCGAGCGTTCGCCAGCGACGAAGCAGGCCACTGATCACCGCTGGCTCGCTGTTGCCGGCGTCGAGTGCTGCGAGCAGCTTCTGCGTCGTGGGCCGCACGGCCCCGTGCGCGAGGGCCACCCAGGCGAAATAGAGGACCAAGCCAATCGTGACCCAGCCTTGGCGGAAGTCCCAGCGATCGTCGAGCAACACCGCAGCGAAACCCGCCAGACCGGCAACGTAGACCGACACGTCCGCGAAGCGAGTCAGGACGTAGCGGTTGGATCGCTGCGCCACCGCCGCTGCGGCTGGGTACACGGGCTCGTTCGACTCGGGGGAGTCCTCAAGCGCGTCATTGATGGTTCGGCGTGTTGCAAATGCAGTCATCGCTGCGCCGCCGAATCCGAAACCGGCGGTGAGCAAATGAGTCACCAGCAGCACTTGATATGGCCCTGAGTTGAATCCGGCGGCCAGCAGCGAACTCACAGCGTTGTGATCCATGACCTGAGTATTCCGTGCCCACGGGTCGATGGGTGCGCGGGTAGCCGAGCGAGACGTGAAGCCCGCCGATCGGGCTTCGTTCTTGCCACCAGCACCGTCAGTGGTAGGTTCACAGTGCCGCAGAGACACGGCCGGATCTCCGGGGGAAGGGGAGTCCATGCCGATCGAGTCATCAGGCCATAGTGCTGGCAACCCGAGGCTGTACGAGGTCATCGAGGGCACGCCCCGCGAGGGCCCCGGCCCGACGATCTGGGCGTGGCCGCAAATTGTCGATTATCTCAAGGTCGCCGGACAGCCGGTCCAAGGGCCTTGGCCGCCCCACCAGGAGCGACGTCCCGATCCCGATGCCGAGGCGATGCCGCGAGCTGTGCCGGATCCGCAGGGACCTGGTGGGCAGTCGACGGGGGGCTGAGGTATGTATCCATCCCGCTTCCGCTACGAAGCCCCCTCGACACTCGCCGAGGCCATAGCCCTGCTCGCCGCTGCTGATGGCGAGGCGAAGATCCTTGCGGGGGGCCAGAGCCTCATCCCGATGATGAAGCTGCGTTTCGCCGCCCCGGCGATGCTCGTCGACATCAACGGCGTCAGTGGTCTCGACTACCACCGGGCCGATGCCGATGGCACCTATCGCATCGGTGCGCTGTGCCGTCACGCCGATCTCGAGAAATCGGCAACGCTCGGCGATCATCAACCCACGATCGCTGCGGCGGCCCCCATTGTGGCCGACCCGCTCGTGCGCACACGAGGGACGCTGGTCGGCTCGGTGTGCCACGCCGACCCGCAGGGCGACTGGGCCTCGGTGATGGTCTCGCTGGAGGGAGCCATCGTGGCCCAAGGCCCGAACGGGCAACGGACCATTCCGGTCAACGACTTCATCGACGGTCCGTTCCAGACGGTGCTCGCTCCCGACGAGATCGCCGTCGAGGCGGTGGTTCCGCCAGCGCGTGGGACCCGGGCCGGCGGTTACCTCAAGCTTGAACGCCGTGTCGGCGACTTCGCCACCGTCGGCGTGGCGGTCTCGGTGGAGATGTCGGGCGACAGTGTTGCTCGGGCGGGCATCGGGCTGACCGGTGTCGGGCCTGCCACCATCAACGCTTCGGGCGCAGCGGCGGCTTTGGTCGGCACGTCGCTCGATAGCGACGCCGTCGATGCGGCGGCTCAGCTCGCCGCCGAAGCGGCCCAGCCGCGCTCCGACCACCGGGGAAGCGCCGACTACAAGCGCCACGTCGTCGCGACATTCGTGAGACGCCTCGGGGCGCAAATTCAGCGGTCTGGACAGAAGGCGGCCTGACATGAGCACGTTGTTCGAAGAGGTCCCGCCGAGCTTTGGTGACGACGTGCCGGTTCGCCGGGTGGAATTGACCGTGAATGGCGAACGGCGTGCTGCCGACGTCGAGCCGCGGCTGCTGCTGGCACACCTGCTGCGCAACGGCTTCCGACTGACGGGGACCCACACCGGCTGCGACACGACGAACTGCGGCGCATGCACGGTGCTGTACGACGGAGTGCCCGTCAAGAGCTGCACGATGTTCGCAGTCCAAGCCGACGGTCATGAGATCCTCACCGTCGAAGGCCTTGCGACGGCGAGCGAACTGCATCCGATCCAGGAAGGCTTCAAGGACGAGCACGGTCTGCAGTGCGGCTTCTGCACCCCCGGGATGATGCTCAGCGCCAAGGCCCTTCTGGAGGAGAACCCGAACCCGAGCGAGGACGAGATCCGCTGGGCACTGTCCGGGAACCTGTGCCGCTGCACCGGCTACCAGAACATCGTCAAGGCGGTGATGTGGGCCGCCACCAAGCTAGGCGGCGCCGCACCCGACAGCGACGACCCGGATGCTGGTGGCAGTGCCGCCGGCGACGGGGCCGGAGAGGAGGGCTGAGATGGCGCTCGACGAGATCAAGATCGGCGGCCTCGGCGCCAGCCGGCGCCGGGTCGAGGACAACCGCTTCATCCGCGGCAAGGGCAACTACATCGACGACATCGCCCTGCCCGGGATGCTGCACATGGAGATCCTCCGCAGCCCCTTGGCGCACGCTCGAATCAGGTCCATCGATGTCAGCGGCGCTTGGGCGATCCCCGGCGTTCGCCTCGTGCTCACAGGCGACATGCTGGCTGCACGGAATCTGGCGTGGATGCCGACGCTGTCGTACGACACCCAGGCGGTCCTCGCCACTGACAAGGTCAGATTCCAGGGGCAGGAGGTCGCGTGTGTCGTCGCCGACGACCCCTACATCGCGAAGGACGGCTGCGAAGCCATCATCGTCGACTACGAACCGTTGCCGCCCATCGTCAACCCGACCCAGGCGCTGGCCCCCGACGCGCCGCTGATCCGCGACGACAAGACCGGCCAGAACGACAACGTGGTGTTCGATTGGGAGGTCGGCGACCGGGTGGGCACCGATCGGGCCTTCGCCGAGGCCGACGAGGTCTCGACCATCGAGATGCACTACCCGCGCTCCCACCCGTCGCCCATCGAGACCTGCGGCTCCATCGCCGACTTCGACCGGGCGACCTCGAAACTCACCGTGTACATGACCACCCAGGCGCCGCACATCATCCGGGCCGCAGTGGCACTGGTGGCCGAGCTGCCCGAGCACATGATCCGCATCGTCTCTCCCGACCTCGGCGGCGGTTTCGGGAACAAGGTGCCGGTGTATCCGGGCTACGTGGTGTCGATCCTGGCTTCGATCCTGCTCGAAAGCCCCGTCAAGTGGATCGAGGACAAGAGCGGGAACCTCATCTCCACCGGATTCGGCCGCGACATCTACCTCAAGGGCGAGATGGCGCTGCGCCGGAACGGCCGCATTCTGGGCGTGCGCATGCACACCGACTCCGACCATGGCGCGTTCTTTTCCGATGCCCAGCCGAGCAAGTTCAAGATCGGCCTGATGCACTCGGCGTTTGCCTGCTACGACATCCCGGCTGCCCACCTCACCGCCCAGGGCGTCTACACCAACAAGGCGCCGGGAGGCGTCGCGTATCGATGCTCCTTCCGGGTCACCGAAGCCATGTACTTCCAGGAGCGCATGGTGCAAGCCGCCGCCGACGACCTCGGCATGGACCAGGCCGAGTTCCGCCGGATCAATCTGGTTCGAGACGACGACTTCCCGCATCGCACTCCCTACGGGTTCCTGACCGACTCCGGCCAGTATCAGAAGTGCCTCGACCTCGGCCTCGAGGCGATCGGCTACGACGACTTCTTGCGGCAGAAGGAAGATGCCCGCAAGCGGGGCCGGCTCTTGGGCATCGGCATCTCGACGATGACCGAGCCCCTCGGGGCCGGCAACAGCCGGGAATACGACATTTTGGGAATCAAGATGTTCGACTCCGCCGAGCTGAAGGTGCACATGACCGGCAAGGCGCTGCTGCGCACCGGTGCCAAGTCCCAGGGTCAAGGCCACGAGACCACCTGGGCACAGATCGTCGCCCACGAACTCGGTATCCCGGCCGAAGATGTGCTCGTCGAGGAGGGCGATACCGACACGGCCCCGTTCGGCATGGGGACCTACGCATCGCGCAGCACCCCCGTGGCCGGGGCGGCCGTTGCGATGGTGTCGCGCAAGATCCGCGCCAAGGCCCGCAAGATTGCCGCTCACCTGCTGGAGGTGTCCGAAGAGGACATCGAGTGGGAACTCGGGCGGTTCTCGATTCGCGGCGCCCCTGACCGAGGCGTGACGATCCAGGATTGCGCATTTGCCGCCTACAGCAACATGCCTGACGGCATGGAGCCGGGCCTTGAGAACAACGCCTACTACGACCCTCCCAACCTGACGTGGCCGTTCGCCTGCTACATCGCGACCGTCGAGGTCGATCCCGAGACCGGCGTGTGGGACGTCTTGCGGGTGGTGGCCGTGGACGACTGCGGTGTGCGCATCAACCCAATGATTGTCGAGGGCCAGATCATGGGCGGCCTCACCGAGGCGTATGCCATGGCCAACATGCAATTCATCACCTTCGACGAGGACGGCAACTGCATCGGCTCCAACTACATGGACTACTTGCTGCCGACGGCTTGGGAAACACCGGGCTTCGAGCTGCACGAGGTGGTGACCCCGTGCCCGCACCATCCCATCGGGGCCAAGGGCGTCGGGGAATGCGCCACCGTCGGCGGTCCTGCAGCGTTCGTCAACGCCGTCATGGACGCGATCTCCGACACCGGCGTGCGCAATATCGACATGCCGCTGCTGCCTGATCGGGTCTATGAAGCCATCACCCAGCGTCACGACGTCTCCGGCGCACCGCCGGTGAAGACAGAGCCGTGAGCGAACCCGTTCTTGCCGAGCACAGGGCCGTCGAGGGCGGGGCCGTCGCAGGCTGGGGCGTCCTGGAACAGGCCATCGAACTCGCACGCAGCGGTGAGGCATTCGTGTTGGCAACGGTTGTCTGGCGCGAAGCCCCGACCTCGGGGCAGCAGGGATCTCGTGCCATCTACACGGCCTCGGGCGAGATCTACGGCTGGATCGGCGGCGCGTGCGCTGAGCCGGTGTTCATCCGGGAGGCCATCGCAACGCTTGAAGCCGGGACGCCGCGGTTGCTGGCGCTCGGCGCGAGCGATCGTTTCGGCGATCTCCCCCAAGGCACGACCGCGGTGGCCATGTCGTGCCAGAGCGAAGGCGCCTTGCAGATCTATCTGGAGCCCGTCGTGGCCGAACCTCACCTGGTGATCGTCGGAAGCTCGCCGATGGCGACGACCCTGTCGGCGCTCGCCAGTCAACTCGACTGGCGTGTCGAGCTGGTCACCGGCTCCGAGTTCAGCGAGGGATTGCTCACACCGCAGTCGATCGTCGTCGTCGCCACCCAAGGACACGGCGACGAAGACGTGCTGGGGGGCGCGCTCAAGGCGGCTCCGGCTTATGTGGGCCTCGTCGCGTCCAGCCGCAGGGGAGAGAGCGTGCGTGCGCTGCTCGTTGCTCAGGGGGCCGACCAAGCCCAACTCAGCACCTTACGGGTCCCGGCAGGACTGGATCTCGGCAGCACTTCTCACAAAGAGGTCGCTGTGTCGATCCTGGCCGAGCTGGTGCAATTGCGAGCACAGGGTGCGTTCGCTGCCCCGGTCACCCCCCAAGCGCCCACGACAGCCACGGCTATCGATCCCGTCTGCGGCATGACGGTCCAGATCGATCCGGCTGCTGTCTCACTGGAGGTGGGAGACGAGGTCTTCTACTTCTGCTGTGCAAGGTGCCGGACGGCCTATGCGCGTGAACAGGGAGTCGCCTGATGGAGATCACCAATCAGTTCGGGGTCGCTCAGCCGCTGGAGGCTGTGTGGGACTTCTTCGGTGACGTCCCGCAGGTTGCCGCGTGCCTGCCCGGCACGGAGCTGACCACCGAGCTGGGAGACGATCGCTTCGGCGGCACGGTGTCCATCGGTCTCGGTCCGATCAAGATGGATTTCGACGGCGGCGCTGAGATCACCCACCGCGACGTTGAGGCCCGCACCATCTCCGTCGCCGCCAGCGGCAGCGATCGCAAGGGCCGGGGCGAAGCGACGCTCGCACTCGACGTAAGCCTTGCCCCGGCTGCGGACGGCACCACCGTCGACGTCGCCATGGATCTGCAGCTCTCCGGGCCGGCCGCGCAGTATGGGCGTGGCTTGGTGAGCGACATCACCGCAGTGCTGCTGAACGATTTTGCCGCCAACGTGCAGAACCGACTGGCTGCGATCGCGGCGGGCCGTGACCCCGATCCCCTCAGCCAAGCCCAAGCCGCCGGCGGCGTTGCCATCGGTGTGCGCGCCGCGCGCATGGGGCTCGCGCGCGTCCTACGTCGATTCGCCCTGCCTTACCGCCCCGAGGCCGTCTGAGGAGGCTGTTGTGCTCTGGTGGATTGGAAACCTGATTCTGCTGCTGGTGGTAGTGCCGGTGGCGGTCGCACTGCTGAACCGGGTACTGGCTGCCATCGAGCGGATCCGCAAAGCCAGCGACGAGATCCTGACTGCGGGCGTGGCGGTCATCGGAGAACTCGACACCACGCGCGATCTGCTTGCAACGACTGACGAGACGATCGAAGAGGTAGCAGACGGTGCGGTGCGCTACGCCGGTTCGGTCGGGAAGCTCTTGGGCTGAAGGGAGTTCTGATGCCTGCTGTTGCCTGGGTCACTGTCATCATCGGCGGCCTGATCATCGTGGCTGCCGCTGTCGGGTTGCTGCGAGTGGCGCTCCACTTGCGGGCGGTCCACAGCACGCTCGTGGCGGTCGCGGGCGGTGTTGGTGTCATCGCCGACCAGACCTCGACAGTCCCGACCGTGTTGCCGTCGGTGAATGCGACGCTCAAGCCCGTGCGGGACTTCTGCGAATCGATCTGAGGGAGGGAATGCCGTGATACTGCTACTCGCTCAAGAGTCGACAACCGGGTGGACAATCGGCTACGTCATCGGCATCGTCGTGGTGATCGCGGTGGTCGCGCTCGTCGTGCCGATCCTGATGCTGGCTCGTTCGATCGGCAATCGGGCATCGGAGATCAACGCCGGGCTGGAAGACGCGGTCACCAACACGGCGTCGCTGGCGGAATTGAACACCACGATCGAGGCGGCATCGACAATCGTCGCCGGCCTGAAGCGTGGTCGGGCCCGGTTAGGAGGCTGAGATGGACCTACTGGCTCTGACCGACACCCAAGAAAACCTTTGGTGGGGGGTCATCATCGGCGGCTTCGTCGTGATCATCGCTGTGGTCGTCCTGCTCACGATGCTCGTGCTGCTTGTGCGGACGATCGAGCAGCGGGTGGCAACGATCAAGGACACGCTCGAACGAGCGGCTGCCAACACCGCCGACACTGCCCTGATCGGCGAGACCGCCGCTCAAGTCGATGCGGTCCTAACCGAAGGCCTTGAACACCACCTGTTCTTGGGCCGTGTCCTCGACAAGGTGCGCTCATGACGACGCTCGTAGTCCTCTCCGTCATCCTGATCGGACTGTTCATTGCCGGGCTGGCGTTTTACCTGTTCATCGTGGGAGGTCAGCTGACCCGGATCGCTGGGCTGCTGGAAGAGTGCTCGCAGATCGTGTGGAAGATCAAGGCAGACGCCGAAGCCGTCGAGCCTGGTGTCGAGCGCATCAACAACACCGGCGGCGTCATCGCGGGAGCGTTGCCGCTGCTGTACGGCATGGCCGAAGGCATCGTGGCTGGCGCCACCTATGAGCCTGAGCCCGAGCCTCGCGAGCCTGTGCCGGCCCGGCCGGCAATGGGCACGCGCCGCAGCCGGCTCCACGACGCCGTCGGTTACCACCCCGAATAGCGCAGCGCCTGACGCCGTTCTGAACCGGTACTTGTTTCAACGTCGCAGAGTTCCCTGCCGTCTGCGCAATTCGGGCATCTGTGCCGGTTCGCTCACGCGCTCGCCTGCCGAAGATCAGTTCACTCCAGAGCCGGGGTTCCGCTCTGTCGAGCCGCTTGGATTGCGTGTAGTGGTCAGCGGTCCAGCGGTGGGGGCTCGGTAGCTGCCGATCCACTCGTCCTTCCAAACCTGGTCGAACTGTTCGGGCGCGCAGCCGGGTCGGTAGATGGCGACCAACTCGCGGACGATCTGTTCGCGATGCGAGCGCAACCCGCCTGGGACCTCATAGGTGCAGATGTGGAGGTTCCACTTGTTGGCGGCGCGCCGCTCCCAACACTTGGCGCGCGGGTGGCCGAACGGCAGCCCGGCCGCAGCCAGGTTGTCCGCGTGGTCGACGTCGATTACGGCGTAGTCGTATGGTCGGCCGTCGGGATCGGCTCGGTACAGGATCGCGAACACGGCCGCAATTGCAGGCGGCGTCCAGCCGCCGAGCACCCTGGGTCCCTCGAATGGGTAACCGGCGAGCGAGCCCAGTCGGATCATTTGGGGCGGATCATCTGGGCCGGACACTTGGGCCGGATCATTCGTCGAATCCTGAGTCGCCGACCTCGAACTCGTCCTCGCCGATCACTTCAGCACGCGTCATCGGCCAGGCCGGAAGGTTCGCGGTCTCGACGGCCGCGGCGAAGGCCTCCATTGCCGTTTCGACGGCGATGTCGGCGTTTTCGGCCTCGATCACGATCTGAGCGCCGTACGCCATCGCGCCGACGCCCGATGCGATGCCGCCGAGCGGCGCGACCGCGTCGGCAAGCGCCACAACCTCGCTGAGTTCGACGGGCCGGTCGCCCTCTGCCTGGATGGAGACGCTCCACTTGCTCATACCGATCAGCCGATGTGAGGCAGCTTGGCGGCGAAGGACTCGAGGCTGGCCAGGTCGTGTCCGGATACGAGGGTGTCGATGAACGGGCCCGCGACCAACATGGCGAGCGTGCTCGGTGGGACATCGATGTCGTCGCCGACGAGCGGGTTCATCCAGATGATCCGGTGGCAGAGCCGACTGAGGCGTTCCATTGCGTCGGCGAGCACGGCGGGGTCTCCGCGGTCAAGCCCGTCGGAGCAGACAACGACGGTGGCGCCCCGGCTGAGGCCTTTGCGACCCCACTTGCGGACGAAGGTGTCCAGCGACTTGCCGATCTGCGTGCCGCCGTCCCAGTCGAGCACACGGCCCGCAGCGAGCTTCATCGCGTCGTCCGGGTTGCGTCGGTCCAGCGCCGGCGTGATGCGCGTCAGCCGGGTGCCGAAACAAAAGACCTCGACTTTCTGGGCTGCCCGGCGCATCGAGTACGCGAACTGCAACAGGTTGCGCGAGTAGTCGGCCATGGAACCCGAGACGTCACAGATGAGCACGAGTGGCCGGGGTCGCAGTGATCGAGACAGGTGGCGCAGATCGGGTGCGGTGTGGCTGATTCGCATGGCTTCGCGGGCCATGCGCCGGATGTCGAGCCGCGAGCCCGACGGGTCCGGCTGCCGCCGTCGTGTACGGCGTCGAGGCGGCTCCAGCCCGATCCGTGTCATAATCCGCCGCAGCATTGCCAATTCGTCGGGCGTGCACTCGGCGAATCGTTTGTCACGCTGGATCTCGACCCCCGATGCCTGCAGTCCGAGCACCATCGGTCGGTCATCGCCGGCCTGCTCGCCAGGTTCGCTGTCAGGAACCTGCAGCGTGCCGCTCAGTCCTTGTGTCACCGGTTCGTGCGGTTCGGGTTCGGGGGAGCGGGGCGACCGCAGGCCCATGAAATAGCGGCGGAATACCTCGTCAAAGACCGGCAGGTGCTCGCGGCGATGCACGAGGGTCGCTCGGCCGCTCCAATAGACGTCGGTGAGGTCGCTGGGTGTGAGCTCGGCGACCCCTGAGCAGAACATGACGACGTCATCGGAGCCGACCGGCAGGCCCTCGTCTCTCAGCGCGTGGCCGAATCCGACGAGCCGCGCCACGATCTCCAGCGACGGTGAGCCAGCCTCGTGTGCGGCCCCAGGACCCGTCTCAGGCATCGGCCACGACATCGATGTCAGGCATCGGCAACGACACCGATGTCAAGCATCGGCAACGATTCTGTCGAACTCGGCTTCGACAAGTTCGAGGTCGTCGCGATCCTTGATGACCGCGCCGAGCGTGTCGGCTGCCGACGCAGCGTCGAGCTCGGAGGTGCCCAGCACGCCGAGCGCGTCCACCCAGTCCAGTGTCTCCGCGACGCCGGGAAGCTTGACCAAGTCCATGTCCCGCAGTCGCTGGACCGCCGCGACAACTTTGCGCACGAGCGCCTCGACCGCATCAGGCGCACGCAAACCCACGATCTCGATTTCTTCTTCGAAGGTGGGATAGCCGATCCAGTGATACAGGCACCTTCGCTTCAGGGCGTCGTGCAATTCCCGTGTGCGATTCGATGTCAGCACCACGGCCGGTCGGTCGTCGGCGGCGATCGTGCCGACCTCGGGAATCGTGATCTGGAAGTCTGACAGCAGCTCCAAGAGGAACGCCTCGAATTCGTCATCTGCACGGTCGATTTCGTCGATCAAGAGCACGGCTTTGCTTCCGGCCCGGACCGCCGCGAGGAGCGGGCGTTCGATCAGGAACTCAGGGCTGTAGAGGCCGCTGACCGTCGAGGCATCTGAGAGCTCGCTCTCCGACAGCGCCCGGACGTGGAGCATCTGCCGTGCGTAGTCCCATTCGTACAGGGCCTGGTGGGTGTCGATGCCCTCGTAGCACTGGAGCCGGATGAGCTGCCGCCCGCCGATGTGGGCGAGGCACTTGGCCATTTCGGTCTTGCCGACGCCGACCTCGCCCTCAAGCAGGATGGGTCGACCGAGCCGCAGCCCGATCAGGGTTGCCGTGGCCAGGCCGCGGCTGGCCAAGTAGCCAGACGAACGAAGCTGTGCCTGCAGGTCGGCAACAGTCGCCGGCGCGTCGTCGCGGGGTTGGTCGCTCACCGTGTGCAGCCGGGAATTCGCCGGCCTCAGTCTCCTGATTTCGGACCGAGGACCAGATCGCGCACTGAGGTGCCGTCGGGGGATGACTTGCCCTCGCGCTCAAGCAGCTTCCGCCATGACGTGGCGAGGTCCTCGTCGTCTTCAGCGATGCCGTCGAATGTGAAGTCACGCGCGTTGCGGCACACCTTGGTGGGACTGCAGTCAGCATCCAGACCGACGTCGTCGGTGCCCTGCCACATGTCTTCGGGGACAGGCAGCGGCTCGGCGTTCGGGTCTGTATTCGTCAGGATCGGATCCGTCGACGTCACTGGGTCGATGGTAGCCGCGGGCGGCAGAACTCGATCTTCGAGCACTCGAGAGGCGAAGCCGTGGCCCGAGCGGCCCGTGTGCGCAGCGAACAAGGGCGGGAAACAAGACGTTCGTCAGCCGAAGGTGCGTCTCTGGGCGCTGCTTCTCAGGACGGCGGCTGGTCACGTGCGGCGATCATCTCGGCGAGCACCGAGACAGCGACTTCGCTCGGTGTTCGAGCGCCGATGTCAATGCCGGCCGGCGCGAAAATCCGGTCGGTGTCGGTGACACCCCGGTAGGCGAGCCAGTCGAGCCTCACCGCTTGGATCGGCTGCGGACCCACCGAGCCGATGTAGCCGGCCCGCGAGTTCACCGCCGCCAACAGCACGCGGCCGGTTGCCTCGATGTCATGGCCGATCACGACGATGCCGTCGAGCGGGGACAGGGCGCCGGCCAGGCCGATCGCGGCTTCGGGCCCGGTGCACTGCTGGACGTTGCAGCCAACGAAGTCGCCGGCCTCCGCCACCGCGTTGGCCATGGGACCCGATCCCATCACCACCAGGGTCGGCCGCGGGCTCCACGTCGTTACCACCGAGTCGGGCTTGAACACGACGGAGCGGTCTGCGGTGCCGTCGACCGAGATCGTGGTGGCGGTGACCATGTCGCCGTCGAGTTCGGCCACGAGGGTGACACGCTGGCGTTCGAGCAGCTGATCCCACAGCTCTTCGGGGAGCGTGTCAGCCGGCGCCACCAGGATGCGGACGACCGCGCCTGCCTCGACGCCGACTGCGGTGCTCTCGATGGCGTCCAGCTCGATCTCGACGACTCGCCCGCTCGTCGGCTTCGCTGAGGCCAACTCGATGAGGCGACTGTCGAGGGCCCCGCCTAGGAGCGTGCCGAGCTTGCCGCCGCCGGGGGTGATACCGACGGCATCCGCGGGGTCGAATCGCGGCGTGAGGGAAGTATCCAGGTTCCAGGCCACGTCAACCCGGGTGCCCCCGCGCAGGCAGGCCGTGACGCTCACCGCAATGCCGTACACGGCGCAAACGTACCTGGCGCAGCGGGCGGCCAAGCCGAAGGCGGATCGTCACACGGCGCCAACCATCGCTGCGTCCGCATTACTGAATCACACCGGGTCTTGTAGAGACTCGGAGTGATTCAGCACCGACACAATCCCCCAAATCAGGGATCCCTGTCACCGGCCAGTCCCGTCCCGGCGAACACGAGCAACGCCAGAAAATGCAGGTCAGCCACGCCCGCTCAACCGCCACTTGGGAGGAGGCAGTGCGAGATCTGTGGGTGGTCTATTGGTCTGGACCGCTGACCGTGAACTCCATACGGTTGGACAGTTTCCTGTCGTCGTCGGTGCAGATGGCGCCTGTGTCGTCGCAGGCGTTGGGGATCGGCAGTACCACGGTGACGTCGTCGGTGGAGTCGGGTTTGACGGTGATGCGCCAGGAGATGTTGCTGGGCCTGTCGGTCCTTTGGGCTTTCTTGACCGATCCGCCTGTCACGTTGAAGGCGTGGTCCCGCAGGGTCTTGTAGCTCAGGGCGAGATTCTCGCTGAAGTCGAGGTCGAAGGTGAACTCCGACGTGCCGTTGTGGGTCGTCGGGGCAGCGGCCGTCACGCTGACGGTGAACGGAACCGGTGCCGAGTCGGTCTCGGTCTCGGTCTCAGACTCGTCCTCAGGGTCGTCCTCAGATTCGGTCTCGGTGTCGGTGTCGGTGGTCTGCTCCGAGATTGTTCCGGTCACTTTGATTTTGAAGCTGGCGGTCTCGTCGTAGGCGGTCCAGGTGCGGGTGTCAGTGTTGACGGTGAGGTAGTAGGCGTTGTCGGCTATCGACCAGCCTTGCGCACTGCCGGGGTCTTGTTCGGTGGCAGCGGAATCTTCGGTGGGATAGGTCTGGGGGATGAGCGCAAATGCTTCGGTTCCGCTCGGGTCGGTCCACTCGATGACGACGAAGTAGGTGGTCTCGGTTGCCAGTTGCGGGCAGGCGCTTTCACCTGTGGGCGTGTCGAAGGCGATCACGCCCGGTGTCGTGAAGGTCGACGGATCGGTCAAGGTGCACAGTGCGTCGCCCGGCTCGCCGTCGCTGGCGACGCTGTTGACGGTCACCCCGAGGTGGTCCCCCACGCTCGACGCATCAGGAAAGCTCGAAACCTGGATGCCGACCGCACCGAGTGCGTAACCGCCGGTGTTGGTGCCCGTGGTGAATGCCTGGGCAAACCCTGACCGAGCAGCGCCAAGGGTGCGCTGTATCCCGCCGCTGCCGCTCACGCCGACGCCCAGGTTGGCGACCAGCACCTGCGGCGTGTGTTCGTCGTCGCCTAGGTCGTCCTGGGTCGGGGTGCTGGTCAGCGCCTCGTTGATGGTGTGGACATCTGGGACCGGCGTGTCGGCTGGCACAGCGTCGATGTCGGCCGTGCGAACAATGCGCACACGAATGACTTGGCCGTCTTGCCAGTCGACGTCCACGTCGTACCACTTGAAGCTGCTCGCACCAGAACTGTCGTGTGGGAACTCCAAGGACAGATCGCCGACTTGGAGGGTGTAGTCCGCAGCATCGGCAACGTCGGCTTCGAATGCCAGGCGAAGATCACGGCCCGGAATGTAGGACCACAGCGATCTGATCTGCAGGTCCCCGCTCCCGCCCACATCGGAGAACAGATCCGCGCTCGCCGCGCCGATCGAGACGCTGCTGTACTCGCTCACCGTCATGTCCGCCGACCACAGCGGCTCTGGGGGCTCGTCCGCGTCCGCCGGCGCCGACCACAACGCCATGACCGCCAGCACCGTCACCAGCATCATCGCCGCCAAGGCCACCCTGATGCCGCGTGGGCTCAAGCCCCGACCAGCCAGACCGAACAGAACTCCCCTCCCAAGGGCCGAGCCGCCCGAACTGATGCGTTGGTTCGACATCATCTCCCGTCAACCCCCAGCTACCGCACGACCGTGAAGACCGGCGAGATCCTATAGAGCGGCCGGTACTCGTCGATGTTCCCGGTCAAACGCCCCTCATCGACATCGACCGCTCCGACAGGAGCGAGGTTGAAATCCGTCTTTCGCTCTCGATCGCTGTCCGGATCTCGATTTAGCTTGCTGTCGCTATTTCTCGGCGAGCCAGCGGCCACCATCCCCATGCTGTTCGGATCACCCATGGGGAATATCGGATCCTTGACCCCAGAGGCGTTGCACCCGGTCCAGACCATGGCATTCACCTCGAGATAGGCGGAGTTCCCCGTGACGTACGCGCCGTATTCGGTGTTGTCCCAAGCGCCGCCGTAGAACCTGTCGTACGAACCAGCGATCAGCGTCGGGCGGTCCTCCCAGCCGCCGTCCAGCCAGTGGATCGGCACCCCGATCGCGGTGGTCGGCATCTCGGTGTTCGATCGCGCGCCGACCGAAGCAGTGCACACCACCGCCCTGAACTCATCGGCGACCCTCCGGATGACCGGATCGGTGTACCGCACGGCGACTTCTTCGCCCCGGACATGGGTCCCCGCCGCTTCCTGCTGGACGAAAGCGTTGTAGTCATCGATGTTGCCCGAGGCGGGCAGCGTCGCGCTCTGGGTGACGAACACCAGCCTGAACTGGTACCCCTCCTCGGCGTCGTCGGGGATGTGGAGCCAGCTCGTGGTCACCGGATGACCGCCCTCCACGAACGGCGGGCGAGGGGTCTCGGTGTTGGCTTCGCCGTACACCGCGATCTCCAGCGAATTGCCGCCGGAGTTCTTAGACAGGCTGGTCAGGTCGGCACCGAGATAGTACGCGTCCGCGATGCTGAAGCCCGTGAGCGCGCCCGAATCCTCGCTGTCGCTCGAGGTCCGCTGCAAGCGGTGCCAGGTGCCGCCGTTCCAGCGCCACACCAGCACATAAGAAGTCTCCGGCTTCAGTTGCGTACCCGGCGGCGCCTCGAAGAACCTGTCGCCCGCCCCAATATCGCCGGGGCTGACGAGGTCGAACAGCTTGCCGCCCGGCTTGCCGCCCGAATCGGCGTGCACCGACACCGACACCGACATCGGACCGTCAGGGAACTGGCTGTCGGAGCCCTCGATGTAGATCCCGATGCCCTGCAACCGATACCCGAACGAAACCGAACCGGTCGTGAAACCCTGCGACAACACCTTATTGGTGGCGCCGCCGACGGAAACGTAGCCCCTGTCGGTCTGGCCCAGGTTCTGCACCATCGCGTCGAGCGGCTCGCCGAAGATGGCCATCAGCGGTGTGTCGAGGGCAAAATCCCCGGTAGGGCTGCCGATGGTCACCCCGGTCGCCTTCGGCGAGTCCTCCGCAGTGGACGCGGTGCCAAAATAGCGGGACAGCACGACGCCTCCCACCCGGTACCCCGTCACAGGGTCCGTAGTTAGCTGGTGGAAGTTGTATTTCTCGCAGGTCTCTACCATCGTCATTTCGTCAGTGGTGCACCCTCCTGCCACGGTCGCGCCTTGGGGGGCCGTCCATTCGTTGATGCCGCTTATCTGACGTGTGCTGACCATGCGGAACAGCTCGTCGGTTCCGTCGCGCAGATCCCACGGGGCGGTAAAGAGCCCCCCTAGTTCGCTGTTGTCCCCGCTGAAGGACGCACCGCGGATGAGGTAGCGATCCGCTGCCCCCACAGTGATCCCGAAACCGAGCATGTCGCCGGTCGAGACGATTTCCTGCTCGCCCGAGGCTTGCGCGTAGGTCGAGACCAGGATGCCGCTGGCACGCTTCGAGCCCTTCACGGCCAGGCGCAGCACGTTGGTGTCCCCGCCCGCGCTGTTGCTCAGCGTCGCTCCCGTCTCGCCGTCATCGTCCTCATCGTCAGACGTCGTCTCTTTGATCGACAGCGACGACCCGAAACCCGACAGCACGATGAAGTAATCGACGTTCTGGTACGCGAACGCGCCCGGCAGGGCCCTGAACCTGTTCAGGCCGACGGCGAACGAGGACGGGTTCTCAAAATCGAACAGCTTGGTCTGCGCACCTGCGGCGCCCGACCCAGGAGCGTGGCCCATCCATAGCGACACGGTCAGACTGGACGGCACCGCGGCCAGATCGATCGACACGTCCGAGATCTCGTAGCCGTGGCCGTGACTGCCCAGCTCGAACCCCATCGCGTACCGCCCGGTGATCGTCGCCGTCGCCGTGGCCGACGCCGGCTGGGCGGTGTTGGCGACCAGCGTCGACGCCGACGGCGGCCGCGCCGGCCTGGGAACCGGGCCGAACAGCCCGCTGGTCACCGTCTCGGCGTGGCCGGAGTCGTCGGTGAACGACACCTCCACCTTGAGCAGCTTGCCGATATCAGCCTCGACACGCCGGTAGCGGCCCGACTCGATGCGTATGCCCGCATTGCGCAAACTAAGTACGATCTGCCGGTAGTCGGCCGAGTCGGCGCCCACCACGGTCTCAGTGTCGCCGTCGACCCGGATCCACCGGTAGGAGAAGTCATGCAGGATGCCCGTCCCCTCCGGGTCGCCCACATTGAGGATCCCGTCGGGGTCGCCAATACGCGAAGTGTCCACAGCCAACACGCCGGGGTCCTCCGCGGAAGCCAGCACGATCGGCCGGCCGGTGGCATTGGGGCGGCCTCTGCTGTACACCGCGAGCTCCATCACGTCGCCGTTTGAGTTCGCGGCCATGCTGCCCAGGTCGACACCCTGATAGAACGCGTCCGCGATGGCGAAACCTGCTCGCGCGCCCGTGTCCTCGCTGTCGCAGGCGGTCTTCACCAGCCGGTGCACGGTGCCGCTGTTGTATCGCCACACCAGCACATAGGACGTGCTCGCGTCCAGCGTCGTTCCCGGCGGCGCCTCGAAAAAGCTGTGGCCCGCCCCGAACTCGCCGGGACTGAGGAGGTCGAACAGCTTGACGCCCGGCTTGCCGCCCGAATCGGCGTACACGGCCGCCGACACCGACACCGGGCTGTCGGGAAACTTGCTGTCGGACCCCTCGATGTTGACACCGAAGCCCATCAACGGGTAGCCGTCCGCGTCGGGACCGGTCCTGAAGCCCTGCGACAACACCTTGTTGGTACCGCCAACAGAAACATAACTGTTGTCGGCCTGGCCCAGGTTCTGCACCATCGCATCCAGCGGGTCGCCGAGAACGGCCATCAGCGGTCTGGTTATGGAAATAGCCAAATCCGTATTCGCGCCGTCGATGGTCACGCCGGTCGCCTTCGGCAAGTCCTCCGTAGTGTACGAAGTGCCAAACAGGCGGCCGAAGACGACGCCCCCCATTCGGTCGACCGACTTGATGTCCCAGAAGAACTCGTATGAGTCGGTTCCTGTCACGGTTGCGCCTTGGGGAGCCGTCCATTCGTTGATGCCGACTATCTGACGTGTGTTGATCAGCCGGAACAGTTTGGTGGTTCCGTCGCGCAGTTGCCACGGGTTGACAAAGGTCCCCCCAGCTATGGAGTTGTCCCCGGCGAAGGTCACACCGCGGATGAGGTAGCGGTCCGCTGCCCCGACAGTGAACTTGAAACCGCCCTCGTCGCCGAGCGAGACGATTTCCTGTTCCTGCATGTCCTGGTCTTGCGCGTAGTTCGAGGTCAGGATGCCGCTGTGCCGCTGCGAGCCCTTGATGGCCAGGCGCAGCACGTTGGTGTCCCCGCCCGCGCTGTTGCTCAGCGTCGCTCCCGGCTCTTGGTAGTCATCCTCGTCGTCAGAAGTCGTCTCCTTGATCGACAGCGACGACCCGAAGCCCGACAGCACGATGAAGTAATCGACGCCCTGGTACGCGAACGCGCCCGTCAGGGCCGTGAACTCGTTCAGGCCGACGGCGAACGAGGACGGGTTCTCAAAATCGAACAGCTTGGTGTGCGCACCTGTGGCGCCCGACGCAGGAGGGCGGCCCATCCACAGCGACACGGTGAGGCTGGACGGCACCGCGGCCAGCTCGATCGACACGCTTGAGATCTCGTAGCCCTGGCCGTGACTGCCCAGCTTGAAGCCCATGTCGTACTGCGCGGTGATCATCGCCGTGGCCGACGCCGACTGGTCCGTGTTGCTGACCAGCGTCGACGCGGGCAGCGGCGCCGGTGCGGGAACCGGGCCGAACGGCAGGCTGGTCACCGTCTCTGAGTTGCCCTCGCTGTCGGTGAACGACACCTCCACCTTGAGCAGCTTGCCGATATCGGCCTCGACCCGCCGGTAGCGGCCCGACTCGATCATCAAATCCGAAGAATCTGGCCGAATATCATCCGTAGTTCCATACATCATGTCGGGGCCGGGCAGGTCCAATTGGCCGTGGAACTGCCGGAAGTGGGTCGAGTCGGGGTGGGGCGAGTCGAGGCCCACCTCGATCTCGGTGTTGCCGTCGATGCGGATCCACCGGAACGAGAAGTCGTGCAAGTCGCCCGTCCCGTTCTTATTACCCACATTGGGGATCCCGTCGGCGTCGCCGATGCCCGAGACGTCCACCGCGAACACGCCGGGGTCCTCAGCCGAAACCAGCACCACCGGCCGGCCGGTGGCGGACTGGTTCACCGGAGTCTGGGCGTGGGCGGGATTCCGGGCGTCAGCGAACCACAGGGTGCTCGCCAGCGCGGCAATGGCGCCCAGCCCAACGAGCAGCAGCGGAAGCGTCGCACGACGCCGGGAGGCGGTCATGACCTACCTCCGGCCGGCCGAACCCCAGAGTCGGGAGGGGGGGGGTCCAGCGTTTGGGTAGCACGTTCGAGCACATCGACCCTGCCTCTGGCGGCGGTGGAAGTGCCCGGTGTTTCGTGCCGCTCGCCGGCTGACTGGCGATGTGTCACATAGTCATGAGGGGATGTCACAGATACATGAGTATAAGTGTTGTTCTTATGAGACCGACCACATGGGAGAGGCCGGTGAGATGTCGGCTGCGGGCGGGTAGTTGGGTGCTTGGCCGCTTGGCCGGGATCTGCCGGATCGGCTCGACGATCCCGTCATTGCCCTTGGGCACTACCGATGCTTTCCCGCTGAACGCAGCCCGGGCGGCCTCCTTGGCGTCGACAACGGCAATCCGGTTCTCAGCCTGGCGCAGGTCCGCCCGAACCCGAAAATGCTGACCGGCCCGAACCCGAGAGCGCCAGCTTTCCCGAATGCAACGCGACTGATGTGTTGCCTCGTGGTCTAGATGATTAGTTCCAAGGGTTTAGTGGTCGTAGGCGGTGAGTGAGCGGCTGGGGCGTGTTCGGTGGTAGGTCTCGTTGTGCCAGATGGCGGCCGTGAGGGCGAGGAGCCGGGCGCCGATGCGCGCGGCGACGCCGGCTTTGGTGCGGCCTTTGTGGCGTTCGAGGCTGAGCTGGCCTTTGAGGGTCTGGTTGATCGATTCGATGATCTGGCGCAGGGGCCGCAGGAATCTGGCGCCGGGCCGTGGGGCCTCGGATCGGGTGGCGGGGCGCAGCACGGTGATGCCGACGTCGTTGAGGTCGGCTTCGAACGCAGCAGAGCGGTAGCGGTTGTCGGCGATGAGGGTCTGGCCCGGCCGGGCGATCCCGGCGGCGTCGATCATGTCGGCGCAGACGTCGCGTTCGTCGGCTTTCGCGCCGGCGAGAGCGAACGCGATCGGCAGCCCCGCCGGGGTGGCCACAAGATGCAGCCGCAAGCCCCAGAACCAGCGGGAATGCGACGCGCAGTAGCCGTATTGGGCCCATCCCGCGAGGTCAGAGCGCTTTTGGGTCTCGCGGCTGGTGCCGCACTCGACCGGGGTGGAGTCCACCAGCCACACGTCGTCGTGCCACGACTCGCACTCGCGTGCGAGCCATCCCATGACACGAGCGATCATCTCGGCGCTGCGCCGCAGCCGCTTGTTGTAGCCGTCGCGGTTGGGCAGATACGGGAACCACGGCCCCAGATGCGCTCTCGCGTAGCGCACGAACTGCGACTCGTTGTCATAGCCCAGCAGCGCCGAGATCACCGCCAAGGTGACCAGCTCCGCGTCCGACAGCTTCGGGGCGAACCCCACCACAGGCCGCCGCGGAGCCCACCCAGGGTTCTGCGCCAACAGGTCATCGATCCTCACATACAGTGCGGTCGCGAGGGTGTCCAAGTCCGGGCCCATGCTGAGAACCTCCAAGATCGAAGCGTGAATACACACCCCGAGCTTGGACACCCTCACCCCACAACCGGTGGACCCGACCCCTTGGAACTAATCATCTAGGTCACACGACGATGGTGAGGGGATAGCCGGCGTCGTCGATCGGGACGTGACCATCGACGGCGCCGAGCTGGGCTGCGTGACCGGCGGCGATCCGTCGGGCGGACCATGCCGCGGCGGCAGCGTCGAGCAGGTCATCGAGCGCAGGGTGCGGTGGGCCAGCCAGCGGGCTTAGGACCGCCGATTCGGTGATGCTGGCGAAGCACGAGCGCAGCAGGGCCAAACGCTCGGCAATGCCCGCTTGGTAGCGCTTCGGGTACTTCAGCGGCTGGGAGGGCGTCGGTTCTTCGCCGCGGAAGATCTGGCTGCCTGACCGACGGGGCACAGCAGTCGTGTGGAGCGTGGCGGCCATCACGGCGAAGCTCAGCTCGGGATGCACCTCTGCGGCTCGTGGCATTGCGCTGGCTTCGAAGTCGGCGGGTGCAAGAACTGAGCGCACCTCGCGAATCTTCGGCAGCAGGTTGTATGCCTGCTTCGACAGGCCCATGTCGAGATGCTCGCGAGATGCTTGGTTGGCCTCGTCATAGTCGTTGGCGTCGAGGGCCGCAGCAGGCGGGGACCAGAACAGCGATGACCGTCGCCGACCGAGCAGTGCGCGGGCCTGCACATCGGCCGTTCTCGGAGCGTTGCTCGGCAACCCGATCGGCATGTCGATGCCCACAGTGGCCAGCGATTGGCGGCGCGCCTCGTCCCAGAGCGCGCCGAACGAATCCCACAGCGAGAACTCGACGTCGGCGCCGTCGTCGGCGCCCGTGATCGCCATGACCCATCCACCCGCAGCGCCGTCCACACCCCCGACACGCCGAGCGCCGTCGCCGGTCTCGCCTCCTGCCACCTTGGTCCCCCGAACATGCACGATTCCCTCGCCCCGTCGCAGTCAAGCGTGGCTGGCCCCGTGTGTCGTAAGGCACTTCACAGGCAGGGCCACATTTGGGGCAGGCCGCACTGGTTACCTCCGCGCTTACGAAGGCGGTATCGACCTAGTCGCTGGCCCCTGTCAACTCGAGCGGGGCCCATGATGGCCATTTGTCCGTCTGTATCTTCTGGCCGTAGTGGTAGTGCGCTATGAGTCTGTACGCATGCTTGATTGACGAGTTGTTGTAGACGAAGGCATTCTCTGCAATGCCTATCCCTACGGCTACGTGTTTCCAGAGTCTCTGATAGCGAGCTCTGATCTTCTCTTCAGGCACTGTGTGTCCGCCATGCTCGACTCGGTTCTCGACCCGCGATACCGCCAGATGCTCCGGAACGATGATGATGTGCAGCGTCACGAGATAACCGCCCTGCACGGCTTCCCGCAAGAGCTCGATCTTCGATTCGTGCGAGAACACCGTTTCGGTTGCGAACGAGCGCCGCTCATCGATCAGGTCCGCTCTGCGTTGGTTTGCCAGCCCCGATGCCTCGTATGCGTGCGTCGATTCCTGCCCAGGCCACAATTCGGCAGCGATCAGATCAGCGTTGACGAACTCCACGCCGCTCGGCGACATTCCCCTCGTCATCGAGCTCAACATAGGATCGCCCCTCAGCGGCGAACACGGCTTCGAGATCCAGATTCCGCAGACGCTCGGAGATGCGCTCATCCCGCCTGGATCGGAACACCACCTGCTCAAAGAAGTTGAGCGAGTCGTAGTCCGCCTCGCCAGTGAGCACCTGCTCGACACTGCGCGTAGACGCACAAGGCGACATGTCCAAGGCTCTGCCGATGCGAGCCCAGAAGCTGACCTGCTGCGACGTGCTTCGACTCATCGCCGGAGCAATCTCCTGCGCCGCCGCGTGAATGTCCTGATCAACTCAAATCGGAGTGCTCGTCGCCATGCCTCAACCTCCGGCGCCATCGTAGCACTCTGCTACCGTCACGGTCCTCCCAAAGGTGGGAGGAAGCCCAGCTGAGGCAGGTACCCGTATAGCGCATACGACCATGTAGTGACGTTTTCGTGTCGCCGGAAACGGTCGAGTAGCCCATACGACCAGATTCTGTCGTGCCGGCCTGATTCGGCAGCAGGAACGGGCACCTTGCCGTGCTCGCTCGTAGGATGCCGCGCTGATGCGCAGGGGTGCGGCCGCCACTGAAGCGCCGCGCCTCGAGTCCGAGTTCAGCGGCGGCGGGGCGTTCTCCGCACGCGGGTTCGCCCCGCTGTGGTTCAGCGGGTTGTGCTGGCACTGGGGACGCTGGGCGATCGCCTTCCTGGCGAGCTTCCACGTCAATCAGATCACCGACTCGCCGCGCATGGTGCAGCTCACCGGTGCCGTCATGTGGGCGCCGCTGCTGCTCGGCGGGGCCATCGGCGGTGTGATCTCGGACCGGTTCGACCGCCGGCGCACGGTGCGGCTCCAGACCGCGCTGCTGGTGCCCTTCGTCGCCGTCATCGGGTTCGCCGAACGGTCCGATCAGCTTGGCATCTTGCTGCTGTTCCCGTTCCTGCTGTTCGCTGGCATCGGCTGGGTCGTCGACATGACAAGCCGGCGGGCCCTGGTGCTCGACATCGTCGGTCCGCACCGGCTGCACAAGGCAATGGCATGGGAGACGATGGCGCTCGCATCCGGCGTGGCCGCTGGGCAGCTGCTCGGCGGTGCCGTCGCCGACCGTGCCGGGGTCGGGGCGGCCTTCCTAGGAGTGGCTGCCATGCTCGGTGTGGGCTTGTTCCTGCTCATGTGGGTGCCGCGGGTGCCCCCAGCCCGACCAGCGCCCGCAGCAACAGATCGATGGTCCGATGCTCTGCGGGACCGGATCTTCGAAGTCGTGCCCCTCGGCGGGGCATCCCATCGTCCGGAGCCTGCTCGAAACTCGACGCTTGCTGAGCTTCGTGCGGGCTTGCGACTGGCCCGCACCAACCGGGGCCTGCTCAGCATCCTGGGCGTCACCGTGATGGCGAACTTCTTCATGTTTGCCTACTTCCCCGCGGTGCAGCTCATCGGCGACGAGGTCGATGCCACGGCGTCACAGATCGGGATCATCGGCTCGATGACCGGCTTCGGCATGATCACTGGATCGCTGGTCACCGCCAAGTGGGGCAGTGGCCGCTGGGGGCTCGCCTACACGTTCGGCGTCTTCGTGGCCATGGCGATGCTGATCGTGTGGGCGCTGTCGCCGAACTTCCTGATCGCGGCAATCACGTTGTATGTGGCGAGCTGCGGCAGTGGACTCTTTGCCGCCACACAGTCGACCTTGGTGCTCACCACCGTCTCTGAGGAGATGCGGGGCCGTGCGATGGGCCTGCTGAGCATGGCCATCGGCGCTCTGCCGGTGGGCACCTACGTGCTCGGCGAAGTGGCGCAGCAGCTCGGTGCTCGCACAGCGGTCATCTTGATGGCCTGCGGGGGTCTGGCGGGCATGACGCTGTGGCTGATGATCCGTCCCGAGGTCATTCGCCGTACCGGCCCCACGCCCTGAGCCCCGGGGCACCTCGGGCGGCCGCGCTGCATGCCGAGCTTTCATGCGCTAGCCCGCAGGTGACTACGCTGCGGCGTGGCCAAGTTGCGCCGTAGCCGTGCGTGACGGGAGGGGAAGCCGACGATGAAAGCAGCAGTGCTCAACGAGATTCCGGGCGAACTTGAGATCGAAGACATCTCGATGGATGCACCCGGTCCGAACGAGGTCGTGATCGAGGTTCGCCATGCTGGGCTGTGTCACAGCGACCTGCACTTCATGGACGCCCACTGGCCCTATGAGCTGCCTGCCGTGATGGGCCACGAGAGCGCTGGCCTCGTTGCCGCCGTCGGCGACAACGTCTCGTACGTGAAGCCAGGTGATCACGTCATCACCTGCCTCTCTGTTTTCTGTGGTCACTGCGAGCGCTGCCTGACCGGGCGCCCCAACATTTGCCAGAACCACGCTGCAGTGGCCCGCGCCGATGGCGCTGCGCCGCGGCTGTCCAAGCCTGACGGCACCGCGGTCTCGCAGTTCGCCCGACTCGGCGGGTTTGCCGAGGAGATGCTCGTTCACCAGAACGCCGTGGTGAAGATCCGCGACGACATGCCGCTCGACCGTGCTTCTCTCATCGGCTGTGGCGTCACCACCGGTCTGGGCGCGGTGTTCAAGACGGCCCGCATCGAGCCCGGTTCCACGGTTGCGGTGTACGGCGCAGGCGGCATCGGCCTCTCTGCAGTCCAGGGTGCACGCATCGCCGGGGCTGGTCGTGTCATCTCGGTCGATGTCGAGAACGCCAAGCTCGAGACGGCTCGCCAGGTCGGCGCCACCGACACGGTCAACGGCGCCGAGGTCGATGCCGTGGAAGCCATCAGGGAGCTGACCGGCGGCGGGGTGGACTACGCCTTCGAGTGCATCGGGCTGAAGCGGACCTGCGAACAAGCGTGGTCGTCATCGCGACAGGGCGGCACAACCGTCATCGTCGGGATGATGCCGCTCGGCGAGAAGATCGAGATCGCCGGCTACGAGGTGTTCATGCTCGAGAAGCGGCTGCAGGGCTCGATGATGGGCTCGAACGCCTTCCGGGTGGACATGCCCCGCTACGTCGACATGTACCTCGATGGACGGCTGATGCTCGACGAGATGATCTCGGCGCACATGCCGCTCGAAGACATCAACACCGGCTACGAGCAGATGCGCCAGCGCGTCGGCACTCGCACCGTCATCGATTTCGACTAGCGGGCCCCGTATCGGTACACACTCACAGCAACGCACACAACTCGAGGAGCGAGCGAGGGACAATGGACGTCGAGGGCAAGGTTGCCGTCGTGACCGGCGCGGCAAGCGGCATGGGTCGCGCCATGGCAGTCACGTTCGCGGCGGCGGGCATGAATGTGGTGCTGGCCGACATCGAAGAAACACCGCTGTCCGATGCCGCTGCTGATATCAGCGCGACTGGTGCAGAAGCCATTGCGGTACGCACCGATGTGTCCAAGTTGGCCGACATCGAAGCGCTCGCGGAGGCGGCGGTAGAGCAATTCGGCGCAGTCCATCTCCTGTGCAACAACGCAGGCATCGGCATTCCCGGCCCGGTGGGGGATATGTCGCTCGAGGACTGGCGCTGGACCCTCGACATCGACCTGTGGGGACCGATCTACGGCACCCATGTGTTCCTGCCGATCATCGAGGCTGCCGGTGAGGGTCACATCAACTCGACCGCATCGGTTGCCGGCCTGTATGCAGGCGCCTCGCTGGGTGCGTACAACGTGGCCAAGCACGGTGTCGTTGCCCTCATGGCCACCCTCGAGCGCGATCTGCGGCTGCGCAACTCGCCGGTCCATGCGTCGGTGCTGTGCCCGGGGCCGATCAACACCAACATCGTCTACAGCCAGCGCAATCGCGACCCTGAGGATGCCTCCCATCACGTCCGCACCGAGCAGGGCGACAAATTCTGGGACATGCTCCGGGGTTTCCTGGCGGAAGGCATGGACCCGTCCGAGGTCGGCCCGATGGTGCTCGACGCCGTCCGCACCGACCGCTTCTGGGTGCTGACGCATCCGGACATGGGCAAGATCGCCCGGTACCAGGTGGAGGCGATGCTCGACGACGGGCATCTCACCCGTTGAGCGGCCCGTTCGGGCGACGACGCACGCACTTGCAGCTGATGCCCTGATGAAGCCCGCCGGTTCGATCTGGCGCGCGCCAACACAGATTCCGGCGGCTCGCCCGTCAGTCTTCACGGTCGTCCCGCAAGTGCTCGACGTCGCGGGCCGTCCGCTACCGCCGTCTGTCGCTCCGTCGCCGTCGCGCTCAGGCGATCAGCCACCGGTCGTCGAGGCACCCGAATCGGACAGCTACCGATGGCGACTGCTGATCGTGATCGGCGTTGCGGTGCTGGGCTTCGGCTCGTTGATGACGCTCGTCAATGCTGCCTTGGTGCCGATCGCTGACGAGTTCGGCACCACTGCGTCCAACGCCGGCTGGGTGATGACGGGCCTCATGCTGGCGATGGCGGTGTCGACTCCGGCGGGCGGGAAGCTTGCCGACATCTATGGGCATCGCCGCATGTTCATGATCGGAATGGCAGGCATGACCGCCATGATGATCGCCAACTATTGGGTCTGGAACCTCGGCTCGTTTGTCGCCGTGCGGGTCGTGTTCGGCCTGTGCGGCGGCCTGCTCATGCCCGCAGCGATGGCGCTGCTGATGCATGCATTCGGTCCCGAGCGCCGTGCTCAAGCGGTGGGCTGGTTCCAGTTCGCCATGACCGGCGCACCCTCCATAGGTGTGGTCGCCGGCGGACCGCTGCTGGATGTCGTCGGCTGGCGAGCGATCTTCATGATGTTCGGCCTGATCGGGCTGGGCGGCACCTTGCTTGCCGCATTCGTCGTGAAACCGATCCCGAAGGGTCAGCGAGTGTCGATCGACGTGCTCGGAGCGCTGCTGCTGGCGACTGGCACGCTGCTTGCTCTGCTGGCTATCACGCGGGTGCCGTCGCTGACGCGCACAGGCGCACCGGTGCTGTCGGACCAGACGCTCATGCTGATGCTGGGCGGGGCAATAGCGGCGTTCGTTGTGTTCGTGCTGTGGGAGCTGCGCTCCACATTTCCGCTGCTTGACGTCCGCTTGTTCCGCCGACCCAACTTCTCCATGCCGCTGATCTCTGCGGCCTGCAACCAGTTCGCCTACATGGGCGCGTTCGTGATCGTGCCCATCGTGCTGCAGGAGCGATATCTGTACTCCGTCGGGGTTGCTGCCTTGCTGATGGTGCCGCGGCCTGGCGCATTTGCGCTCGCATCGCCGTTCGGCGGAACGCTGGTGACCAAGATCGGCGCACGGGTTCCGATGATCTTTGCGTCGACCGCCATGATCGGCTCGATGCTGGCCTTCGCCGCCGGCAGCAGTCCCGGCGATTGGGGGCTCACGCTGGTCATGGTCGGGCTTGTGCTGTCGGGCGTGTCAGCTGGCTTCGGCTCGCCGGCCTATCAGATGCTCGTTGCCAACTCCGTTGATGACAAGGATCTCGGCATCGCCAACGGCATGAACCAGACCGTCATGTGGATCGGCATCATCTTCGGCATCCAGTCGATGCTTGCGTTCGCGGGCGCAGACCCGTCGTTGGGACGCACCCAAGCCACCTTCATGTTCGGCGCCGTCGTAGCGGCGTTCGGTTTCATAACGCCGCTGTTCGCCTCGCGCCGGGCTCTTTCCTCCCGCGGCTGATTCCAGCCTGGCAGGGCGCGAAAAGGCGCTACAGCGCGGCGAGGAAGTCGAGCAGCTCGGCGTTGAGCTCGTCGGCGGCTTCCTGCTGCACCCAGTGTCCGATGCCGTCGAGGATCACTGACTTGTGCAGGTTGGGCATGGTCTGCGGGAACTTGGCGATGGAGCCGGCGCCCCACACGGTCGGTCCGTCAACCTCGCCCCCGACGAACAGGCTCGGCTGGGTGATGGGTGCGTCATCGAATGCAGCCATGTCCTCCCAGTCGCGGTCAACGTTGCGGTAGCGGTTCAGCCCGCCGGACATGCCGGTGCGCGTGAACTCAGAGGCGTAGTAGTCGAAGTCGGCCTCCGTCATCCAATGCGGCCAAGTGCCGGGTTCGGGCCAGATGAAGCGGTCCGACAGCTTGCCGCCGGGCGCCACCGTGAAACGTCCGCCCGACGAGTCCGCTGACGCCACGCGTGCCCGGACACCGTCGCCCGAGGCGGCGTAGTACATGCCCAGCAACCAGTGCGGCAGATCGACTTCCATCTCGGCCTCAGCCCGGCCGGGTTTCTGGAAGTACTCGATGTAGAACTCCTCGTCGCCGCCCATCATCCGGAACGCTGCACTCGGCTTGAAGTCGCTGCGGGCATTGTAGGGCACGCTCACCAGCCCGAGCGCAGTGAAGATGTCGGGCCGCAGCAGCGCCGAGCTCCAAGCGATTGGCGAGCCCCAGTCATGGCCCACGATGACCGCCGAGTCTTCGCCGAGCGCCCGCACGACGCCCACGTTGTCGGCGACATGGCGCACCATGCGGTAGTCCTCGACGGCCCTAGGCGCGGAGGAGCGGCCGTAGCCCCGGACGTCGATCGCGACAGCCCGGTACCCAGCCACTGCCACCGCGGGGAGCTGGTGACGCCACGAGTACCACGACTCGGGGAATCCGTGGACGAACAGCACCATCGGCCCCTCACCCATCTCGGCCACATGGATCCGGGTGCCCAGCGCATCCACGTCGTGGTGCCTCACACCGGACAGGTCGAGGGTGGTGTTGGCGTTCGATTCGCTCATGGCCGACATTCTGGCCCGCACGCCGCGATTCCGCTTCGTCCTCCAAAAAAGCTGTTGATCAAAACTAATTGAAAATTACTATAATATGTTGTTATAGATGTTGGGCGGCTCATGAACGGATACGACACTATTGGTCAGAATTCTGGTCTAAAATCGTCGACCATGACTGAAGTTCTGCCGTTCTCCGAGGCAAAGGCCCGGTTGTCGGAGTTGGCAGACCGCATCGAAAATCAGCACGAACGCATTGTGGTGACCCGACATGGTCGGCCGTCGTTCGTGCTCATGAGCCCCGACGAACTGGAATCGCTCGAAGAGACGCTGGACATACTCGGGGACGAGGAACTCATGGCGTCATTGCGGTTGTCTCAGCAAGAAGCTGCCGAGGGCAAGCTGATCCCGCTGCAAGAAATCATCTAGGTCGACCCGATTCGAATCGGTGTATGCCGTTACGCTCACCGCTGCCAGCAGACGGCACATCGACCGCCTGCCCGAAGGTGTGCGCGCTGCCGCATTGGCAACCATGAGCGGACCCATCAGCGAGAATCCGTTCCGGGCTGGAAAGCCTCTTGGCGGGATTCTGAGCGGTTACCGATCCGCTCGTCGTGGGGACTACCGCATCGTCTACGAAGTGGATGAAGATGCCGAGATCGTCGTCATCCACCGGGTCCAACACCGCCGCGACGTCTACCGACTCGCCTAGATCGCATCCCACGGAACCGGTAGGCACAGAGCCGGCTGGCGAACTTGTCGCACCCCTCCGCGATGCTGGCGGCTGTGAACACACAATTGACTGAACTCATCGAGAATGCGCCGTGGCGCGAGGCCGTGACCTACCGGGACACGTGGCCGCACGAGTACGTGCTGAGCGAGAAGGACGATCAGCGGGAGCTGCTCGCGGCGATCTGCGCCCGGTTCCACGCCGGCGAGGGCGTGGCAGGCCGTTTCTTCCGGATGTCGAACACGTACCTGTTCGTCGGCGATTACAAGTACTGGCTGATGACCGACTACCGCAGGATCAACCCGCTCGCCGGCGAGGACAACTACGTCATCAACCGGGCACTGCTGTACCGCGACAGGCGAGACTTCGTGATCCAGCCCGGAGACACCGGCCGCCACGACGACTACCCGACATCACCCGCGCGCGACTGGACCAACTGAACGGAGACCCCCTGATGCCCGACGACCACTCCCTGCTGGCCTATCTGGTACCGAAACTGACGCCCCAGGTTGAGGACGCCGCCACCGACGCGCTCGCCTACATCCTGAACATGTCGGAGCAGTGTCGCAAGGCGCTGGCTGGTCTCGTGAGTGACGGCGACAGCAAACTGAAGCCGTTAGAGAACGTCAAGACCCAAGTGCACGCCTCCAACGAGGAACGGCTGGATCTCGTCGCGTACGACAGCAGCGGCTCGATGCGGCTCATCATCGAATCGAAGTTCTGGGCGGCGCTCCTGAGCGGCCAGGCGAGCGGCTACGTCAGGCACTTGGTCTGCGACGGGCCAGCGATGCTGCTCTTCGTAGCCCCTGAGGTCCGCAGCGAAACGCTCTGGGCCAAGATTGAACGACAGTTTGACGAAGCGAAGGATCTGCAGCTTGAGCAGGCCCGCAACGTCGGCTCGATGAAGGTCGCCAATGTGAGCAGCACCAAGCTGGGCAGCACCGAGAAGCGCGTCGCGTTGATGAGTTGGGGCACCCTGCTTGACCGTCTGGAGCCCGCTGACACGTCGATGGTCCACAACATTCGGCAACTGAAGGTCTTGGCACGCGCACAAGACGATGTCGCTTTTGCGCCTTTGCATGGCGAAGACTTCAGCGCAGCAATTCCCCGACGGATTCTGGACTTCAACCGGATCGTCAATGACGTGGTCTGGGGGCAGGATTGGATGGAGACGGAGGGGCTTAAGGCTGCGCCACAACCCGACGGTTTCTTGCGGTACTTCAGATTCCGCTCGAAAGACGGCGACCGGATGACGGGCGATCATGCACTGTGCGTCAGCTGCGAACAGTGGGCGAAGTCGCGAATCACGCCGCTGTGGCTGCGC
The DNA here is from genome assembly GCF_965221945.1 of Candidatus Poriferisodalis sp. Taxonomy (GTDB): domain Bacteria; phylum Actinomycetota; class Acidimicrobiia; order Acidimicrobiales; family Poriferisodalaceae; genus Poriferisodalis. The sequence goes on from NZ_OZ244925.1 coordinate 108,751, forward strand.
TTCTGGCACGACCGGCAGCGGGACATCGATGCCGTCAGAAGGCACGACGACATCGAACACCTCTGGAGTCCTGGCAACCACCTGTGGATACCGCTGCGCTTGCAGACCGGCGTCGAGTACGCCGATGTCCTCGAAGACGTCGTCGAGCAGGTTGAGCGTGTTCGCGATGTCGTCCTTCCGGCTCTCGCGGCGACCGACTTAACCGAGCTTGCTGCTGGTGATGCTCAGCCAGCCGATGAGATACCGGCCTAGGGAACCCGAGCGCCGAGCAGGTGTCGAATGGCAACGGTCGCCCGTAGTTCTTGGCATGGTGGTGTCGCGATGGACGTGGAGATCACCGTCTACGACGTTCCGGAGAGTGTCCGAGATCGACTGGTCGAACACGCTGCGAGCCGTTCCCAGTCCTTAGAGGAATACCTGCGGCAGGAACTGGAGCGCATGGCCGCGACGCCGTCGGTGGCCTCGCTGGTCGAGGAGATTCGACATCGCGAGGAGGCCGCGGCACGTCGATCCCAACGTCGGAGATCGTCGCTGCGCGCGAGTCTCACCCGGGTCGGCTCGGACTCGACCGATCGACGACTCGGAACGGATACTTCAGCGGGGCTTCGTTGCCGACCTGTGCGCAGATCGCGTAGTGGCCAGCCTTGGGGAACGTGATGATGCCGTTGATCGCGAACGGAGCCCGGCTATCGGTTCCATGCACCTTTCCGACGGGGCGTCCGACTTCGAGTTCGGCGTTGACATCGAGCAGTCCGGGCTGCCCGTCTTCGTCTTCGATCCAGAGGTGCAGCATGTGGCGCTCGTTGGCCTCGGTCCATCCCACGACTACGGATACGCCGATGCCCAGATGTTGTGGGGGCGGCGGGGTGCCGTTCGGAATGTCGCGTGTCAAGGTGTCCCACTCGGCGCCGCTGAGATACATCAATCCATTCTGAACCTCAGCGTGGTTCGCGAGTGTGAGCATCTCGATGCGTGGCACGGCGACGATCCTCTCCAAGATGTACGACAGCAGTATACGGCTGTAAACTCATTGGCCTATGCCATCACCGGCTGGCCGTCAGAATCGCACGAGATCGACTGGTACAACAAGGCATGAGAACGGGAGGACCGATGACTGAAGAGGGTGCCGCCGAGCTCTACAAGCACCGCGACGACCCCGGCGAATGGGATGACCAGCCCGTCGAGATCGATGTGCGGCCAGGGGGCAGCGAAGTGGTGTCATTCCGGATTCCCACAGAGGAACTTGACAGCGTCACCGAGGCAGCCCGAGTGGCGGGCGAGAGCCTGTCACAGTTCGTACGGGGTGCATTGAGTGCCCGACTCAAGCCGCCGATGCGAGCGCTTGCACGGACGGTCACGAGTGGGCCGCTCGCACGTCATGTGAGTGCCAGTCCTCATGCGCCCGGTGTCTACGCGCACCCGGGGGCCGTCAGCGTGTTCGTCCTTCGTAGCGAGACTGGTGCGGATCGCCACTCGGTCACAAGCTGTGAGGGTGTTGTCGCTGCTGGCTGACGCAGCAATGGCTTTACGTCGAAGTTGTGTTTCGTAGCGAGCGCTGTTGACAGGCGGGCACTTCGGCAAGGATGGGCGGCATGAGCTTGTTGTCGTTTGAGCTGCCGTCGTTGGAGACCATTGAGCTGGAGCCTGACGGGGAGACGCTGCGGGTTTGGCTCAATCGGCCGGAGTTTCGCAATGCGCACAACCAGTTGATGATCCGCGAGGTCGGGGACCTGTTCTTGGCGCTGAACGGGCAGACGCAGTACCGGGTGGTGGTGCTCGGCGGTCGGGGGAAGTCGTTCTGTGCCGGCGCCGACCGCAAGGAGCAGCCGCCGGCCGCTGCGAACGACCGCGAGGCGCGATACATCAACCAACTGGGCAGGCGAGCGGCGCGGGCCATCGAGGATTGCGAAGCCGTCACGATCGCTCGGGTGCACGGGCACGCCATCGGGGGCGGGTGCTGCTTCGCTGCCAGCTGCGACTTTCGAGTCACTGCTGCTGACACACTTTGGTACGTGCCCGAGGTCGAGCTGGGCGTGCCCCTGCCGTGGGGTGCGACGCCTCGGCTGATCGGCGAACTCGGGATGTCGCGGGCTCGACAATTCGTCATGACCAGCGAGCGCGTCGACGGGCACAAGGCCGCCGAGTGGGGTCTGGCGCACGAGGTATGCGACGACGAGGACGCACTGAACGGGGCCGTTGAGCGCTGGGTGGCGCGACTGCTGGACCTCCCGTCGCTGTCAGTGCAGATGGCCAAGCACCAGATGCGTGGCTACGCCCAGGTCACCCGGCTCGGCGACTTGTCCGAGTTCGACGGCGACGCATCGGCCAGGTCGATCACCAGCGAGGACGCTCAAGCCCGCTTTGGCACGTTCTAAGCGTGACTTTGCCGGTCGGGACAGCCGCTCCGACGCAATCGACCAAGAGATTCGATCTCACTCAGTCGAAGGCTGGCATCACCTGGTCGTGGATGAGCTGCAGTTGGCCCGTGACATCGGGGACCTCGATGTCTCGTTCGGTGAAGGCGTTCAGCAGGAACGAGTCCGTGATACAGGCGACGAAGTGGTTGACCCCACTCGGCTCGATCTCCGACTTGATCTTGTCGACCACCTCCTCGGGGGTGCCCGCCACCGAGAGCTTCTCGGCGATGTCGGGCGTCATGGCGTCGATCGCTCCCTGGACGTCTCCGTCTCCGAAGGCGTCGAGAATGGGCTGAACGTCGGCCTGCGAGACGCCGTGCCGCTCCATCTGTTCGACCGCCATGGCCGGGATGTAGAACGCTCCGATGGTTTGGGCGGCGGCCTTGGCCTTCTCCGAGTCAGGCCCGATGGCGAACACGTTCCAGACCGCAATGTCCAGGTTCCGCCAGTTGCGCCCAGCCCGCTCCGCGCCAATTCTCAGGTGCTCCACCATGTAGTCGCACGCCTCTTTGGAGTATTGGGCGAAAGCGTGGGTGCCGTCGGAGAGCTCACCCGCCGCCTCGAAGGACCTTGGACCGCGCAAGGCACCGATCAGCAGCGGAAGCTTCTCCTGCACCGGACGGGCGAATGTGAACAGCCCGTCGTAGTTGTAGAACTCACCCTCGAAGGTCAGCGCTCCGGTGTCGAGGAAGGTGCGCATTACTTCGTGCGCCTCCTTGACCCGAGACAGCGTCTTGATGCCAGTCCAGTCCAACCCGTACTGGGCGAGCAGGCTGAAGTTCCCAATGGAGATGACGCATTCGGCACGACCACCGGTCAACTCGTCGAGCGTCGCGACCGCCTGGGCAACTTGGGTCGGCTCGCGCAAGGCGATCGGGGCCAAGCTCGGACCCATACGGATTTGCTCGGTCGAAGACGCCGCGGCTGCGAACAGCACATAGAGGTCCTTGTGCCAGGTCTCGTCTGCTGCGTAGCACCCGTAGAAGCCGAGTTCGTCAGCCAACTTGATGTGTTCGAGAGACTCCTGTAGCGGGTAGTCGGGCAGTGTTACGAAACTGAACTTCATCATTGCTCCTTAGCTCAGATGCACCGGTATCGGCTTCCCCCCAAAACGTGGAGGGCTGGCCAGTTGGTGTTGGCTAATTCGTAGTCGGTCGGGCTGATGCTGTCGAGGGCGCTGTGCAGGCGGCGGGCGTCGATCTCGTCGCAGCGTCAGCTGCGGGCGTCGATCTCGTCGCAGCGTCAGCTGCGAGCATCGATCTTCGCGAACGCCTTCTTCATGGCCTGGTAGCCCTCGACCGCACGCGGGATGCCGCCGTAGATCGTCATCTGCACCATGATCTCCTCGATCTCGGTGCGCGACAGGCCGTGGTTGAGGCCGGCTGGAACGTGGAATGCCAGCTCATCGGTGCGGCTCAGCACTGTCAGAATCGAGATGACGACGACGCTGCGATCGCGCCGCGACAGCTCTTGTCGTGACCAGAGATCCCCGAACGCCCAGTGATAGGCGATGCGCCCGACTTCGCCGAGGTGTTCGACGAGACGCGCCATGTCCTGCGTTGGGTCGCTCGAAGCACGGCCCGCCGTGAGTGTCTGGCGCACCTCGACCGCACGTCGCTCCCGCTCGTCGTCGTCAAGTTCGGCGCCACCCGAACGCTCGGGCAACCGCTCGACGCCGTCGAGCGTCCGGAACCGGTCGTCTACGACCCGCGATGCCGCCATGGCCATCGGGAAACCGGCATAGGCGGCCACCTGGATCAAGATCTCCTCGATCTCGGTGCGCTGCAGGCCGTGGTTCAGCCCGACTTCGGCATGCAGCGACAACTCTTCGCTGGAGCCGATGGTGGCGAGCACGGTGATGACGATGAGGCTGCGATCGCGGCGCGAGAGCTGCGGCCGCGACCACACGTCGCCCATCACCACGTCAAACGCGAAGGTGCCCAGCGCTCCCAGACGCCGAGTCATCGAACGTTGTGCGCGTTCAGCATCTACCTCACCCTTGGTGAAGCGCTCGAATACCTCGAGTGCAGCAGCTCGTCTCTCAGCGTGCGTGCGTGACCCTGTTGTCGACATCCTGATCTCCCTGTGCCAGTTCGTCCGCGTTTCGGCGCCTGCCATCATCGCCGCGATCGGCTGGGTCGTGCCACGCTGCGGCGACACGTCCCATCAAGAACTTGGCGCTGCATCGACTGGACGGGCTACAGCTCGCTGGGCTCCTTGCCGGGCAGGTAGGTCACCGGCAGGTTCGTGATGCGGCGCACACGCGACGGCAGGTCGGCTCCCACCAAGCGCGAGGCCCCTGCGGGCAGCGTCGACAAGATGATGCCGTCGAAGCTGGAGCGCGACAGCACTGCTTGGATCGCCCGCAGCGGGTCAGGGTCGCCGAGCTCGCCGGATGCTGCGTACGACGCTGCCGCGATCTTCGCCAGCTGCGCGTCGAGCCGCTTCTGTGCCTGCTCCATGCCGAGCGTGTCCGGTCCCAGGAAATCGGCTGCCGGCACATGCTCGGAGGGGATGCCGGTGACCGGATCGGCCGCGAGCATCGACAGCCGTCGTGCCCGGGCGTAGCTCTTCGAATGCGTCATCGGCACGAGCAGATGGAACTCGCAGGTACCGTGCGAGTTCAGCCGGTCGATCTCAGCCACGACCTCGCCGGTGCCCAACGTTTGGTTGGCCACGATGAGCCACCGCGTCACTTCCACATCGGGAGCGCCCGGCGTCAGACCCGGCCGCATGCGGTCGACTTGGAACGCCATGCTGAGCTTGATCCGGTAGAGGGCGATCTCGCCCTCCACGATCATCACGTCGCGTTCTTTCACATGTGCCACCGACAGATCGCGGATCGTCTTGGTGGCCTCGGCGACTCCCCGACGCGCCGCGTCTTCCCAAGAGATCCGGCTTGCCGCGACCAGCGTGATGACTTTCTCGACAGCGTTGTGATTGCGCTGAGGTGATTCGTTCAAGATGCGGACCTGTTCGGTGTGCGTCTCGTTCCTGCGAGCGGGAAGCGATGCGCTTCGGTGGGGCAGACTGTAGGGCACACCGCGTTCGTGCGGCACAACGCGCACCTGCGGGTGTGCTGAAGTGGCAGTCGCGCCCGCCGGGCGTCGAGTCCAATGGCCTGGCATCACGTCGAGACGGGATGTCGGACATCAAGGAGAAACCAATGAGCAGCGTCTACAACGTGATCGAGCTGATCGGGACCAGCGACGAGTCGTGGGAGAAAGCCACGCAGAACGCGATTACCGAGGCCTCCAAGACCTTGCGAGATCTCCGGGTCGCAGAGGTCGTCGAGCAAGACGTGGTGATCGAGGGCGGCGCAATCTCAGCGTTCCGTACCAAGGTCCGGCTGTCGTTCAAGCACGAGTCGCCTTGAGCCACAACACCTCCACCACGTCGAACTTCGCGCGTGGCCCGAAGGGAGCGCGCGGGCAGGGCGCGCATGTGCGATTGCCGAGCGAGCGCCCGATCGTTCGATGACCGCGTGCGGCCTCGACGGCATCCGAGTCGTCGAGTTGGGGCAGATGGTCGCGGCACCCTGGACTGCGAAGCTGCTCGCCGATCTCGGAGCCGATGTCATCAAGGTCGAGCCGCCGGACGGCGACCCCGCACGCCGCCGTGGGCCGTACCGCCCCGACGCGGGCGACCAAGGTGACATCGGCGGGTTGTTCGCAGCAATCAACACGAACAAGCGCAGCGTGGTTGCCAACCTCTCGCATCCCGACGGCCGCTCGACGCTCGACAGATTGCTTGGGGACGCAGACCTGTTCATCCACGACCTAGCCCCGCGCGCAGCAGCAGAGCTCGACCTGATGCCAGAGTCGCTGCGGGCACAGCATCCGTCGCTGGTGACGACGTCGATAACGCCATTCGGGCAGACCGGGCCGTATGCCGACTGGCGGGCCGAAGAACTGCAGGTCGTCCACGGCGGCGGCTGGGGCTGGCTCGCTCCCGGCTGCGTGCAGGATCCTGAGTTGCCCCCGCTGAAACCGCACGGCCACCAGGCAGCGTTCCAATCCGGTTTCGCCGCGGCATGCGCCTCGCTTGCCGCCGTCGACCGGGCACAGCGCACCGGACACGGCGAGCACATCGACTTCGCCCAGATGTCCTACGTCGTCGGCATGCTGGAAGCGGCATTCATCATCTGGTCCTACACGGGCGAGATCCCCAGCCGTCTGGGTGCCCGCATCCTCAATCCCTGGGGGATATTCCCGGCCACCGACGGGCACATCTTCCTCGTGTGCGTCGAATCCGACCAGTGGGAGCGGCTGAAGGATCTGATGGGTCGGCCGGAGTGGGCCGATATGGACATCTTCGACACCGTCGAGGGCCGCTTCGAGAACGAAGACCTGCTGCGCATGTGGCTCGGCGAGTGGATCGCCGACCAGTCGGTGATGGAGCTGTTCCACCGGGGCCAGCGAGAGCGCCTGGCGTTCGCGCCCGTGAACACGGTTGCGCAGATGGCCGCCGATCCGCACCTGGCGGCCCGCGATTTCCTCGTGACGTACGTCCAGCCCGGTCTCGGGACGATCACGGTGCCCGGCCCGCCATCGCGGCTCACCAATCTGTGGTGGTCGATCCGCCGACCGGCTCCAGCGCTCGGCGAGCACGACGGCATCGAATTCGCTGCGAACGGGCGTGACGAGACGACCGCAGCAGCGGTTCGAGCCGATGGCTCCCCGGCGGCTGGCACCTTGGTGACCGGCCGTCCGCTCGAGGGCGTCACGGTCGCGGATTTCAGCTGGGTTTGGGCGGGGCCATATTGCACGCTGCACCTGGCGCATCTGGGCGCGACCGTCATCAAGATCGAATCGTCGGCTCGGCCGGACTTGGGTCGCAGACTCCCGACCTATTCGGTGCATCACGATCCGACGCTCGACACCAACGGGTACTTCAACCAGTACGGGCAGGGCAAGAAGAGCATCACCATCGACATGGGCACGGCGCAGGGGCGTGCGTTGGCAAAGCGTCTGGCGCTGAGCTGTGACCTCGTGGTGTCGAACTACGCGACCGGCGTTATGGACGAGTGGGGTCTCGGCTACGAATCGCTTGCAGCGGAGCGTCCGGATGTGATCGTGGGCGCCGTCAGCGGGTACGGCCACCACGGGCCGTACAAGTCGTACATGGGTTACGGGCCGACGACCGGACCGCTGTCAGGCCTGGCATCCATGACCGGTTATCCCGGCGGTGACGCAGACGAGCTCGGTGTGTCGCTCGGCGACCCCGCAGCAGGCATCGCCACCGCGTACGCGCTCGTGGCAGCGCTGGTGGCGCGGCGCCGCACCGGCGAGGGGCAGTTCATCGACACCTCCATGTGGGAGGCCACCACGGCGTGCACCGCTGAGGGCTGGATGGAATGGGTGCTGCGGGGCTCCCAGCCCGAACCGATGGGCAACCTGGATCCGTTGTGGTCGCCGCACAACCTGTACCGCTGCGCCGGCGACGATGACTGGGTCGCCATCTGCTGTGTCGACGAGACCGAGTGGGCGGCTTTGACGGCCCGCACGGGCATCGACCCCGCCGACGAACGTTTCACGACAGCTGTCGATCGCAAGGCCAATGAGTCCGAGCTGGACAAGCTCATCGGCGCTTGGACTCGCGAGCGTGACCAGTGGGACGTCACCGAGCTCTTGCAGGCCGCTGGCGTACACGCGTTCCCGTCACTCAGCGTCCGATCGCTCGAAGAGAACCCGCACCTGGCTGAGCGGGGACTCATCGAACGTCTGGATCATCCTGCCGTCGGCCAGATGAGCCACATCGGCATCCCGTGGCTCCTGACTGAGGGCACCAACGGCGTGCAAGCGCCCGCTCCGACGCTGGGCCAGCACACGCACGAAGTGCTCACCGACGTGCTCGGACTCAGCGGAGCCGAGATTGATGCCCTCGAGAAGGCAGGCACCCTCCGCTGAGCCAGCCGTTTCATTACCGCGAATCGCTAGCACCGCTACTTGTAACGCTATTGAGCAATTTTGCTCAATAGCATTTGTTTAGGATATTCAGAGTACAGATCTCTTGAAATTAGAGTCTCAAACAACTGAAAATCCGATTACAAGTGCAGATGATCCGGTGGCAGCACGGAAAACTCACACGCCGACGAATACATGGAGCGTGTCGTAGACAGCGAGGTCGCCGATGCGCTGTCGTACTCGCCGGCGGTGCTCGTCGAGGGGCCACGGGGCTGTGGCAAGACGAGGACCGGCCGCCGATTCGCTGCCAGCGAGGTGTTTCTCGACGGGTCAGAGGCAATGCGTTTGGCAGCGGAGGTCGATCCGGCTTCGATCTTGGAGGGGCCCGAGCCCCGGCTGCTCGACGAGTGGCAGCTGGTTCGTGCCATCTGGAACCCGATGCGTCATGCGTGCGACCGACGCGGGGGGTTCGGGCACTTCCTGCTCACGGGGTCTCAGAATCCACCCGATGACAGCACCGAGCATTCCGGAGCAGGACGCATCGCACGTGTGCGGATGCGACCACTCTCGCTATGGGAGTCAGGTGACTCGATAGGACAGATATCCCTCGCGGACCTGCTTGACGGTGGCCGTTGCGTAGCTGCTGATGTTGGATTGACCATCTCCGACATCGCTGGATTGATCTGTCGAGGCGGTTGGCCTGGCATGGTCCAAATGCCCCCTCAGGCAGCTCAAGCCCGTCTGCGTGACTATCTCGGCAACATCGCACGCGTCGACATCTCGAGGGTCGCGGGAATCAGACGTAATCCCAGATTGGCAGCTGGTCTACTCGTCTCGCTCGCACGCAACGAAGCCACCTCGGCCACCTACTCGACGCTGCGGACCGATCTCTCCGCGGGCGGCAGCGCACCTGCCGACTCGACGCTGCGGGCGTATCTCGACGAGTTGGCGCGGCTCTTCGTCATTGAACCACTGGATGCGTGGTCGGTGCATCTCCGGTCGTCGAATCGACTGCGGCGCACTCCGAAGCGCTACTTCACCGACCCGGCGCTCGCCGTTGCTGCGCTGGCATCGTCGCCGGCTGCTGTCAGTCGTGACTTCAGGTCGATGGGATTGCTGTTCGAGTCCATGGCGGTCCGCGATCTTCGCGTCTATGCGCAGTCAGCAGGCGGACACGTCTATTACTACGGCGATCACGGCGGCCTCGAAGCCGATGCCGTGGTCGAAGGACTCGACGGTCGCTGGGCCGCCATTGAGGTCAAGCTCGGCGGTGCTGCGGCCGTGAGCGAGGCAATGGAATCGCTGAGGGCCGTGCGGTCGCGTGTCGACACCTCTCGCCGTGGCGAACCTGCGCGGCTGATCATCGTGACAGCGTTCGGACCCGGCTACCAGACCGCCGACGGCATAGCGGTAGTGCCGCTCACGGCACTGGCACCATGACGCAGACGTTGGCCCGGGAATCTGGTGGTTCGGGTTCCGAATTGCGGTGAAGCGCTATTTCGGCCAGTCGGACAGGGCGACGAGATCGAAGACTGCGCCGGCAGGGTCGGCCACGGTGGCCACGCGACCGGGACCCCAGTCGTTGGGGGGCATGAGCACTGTGCCGCCGTTCGCCGTGGCGGCCTCGCAGGCGGCGTCGACGTCGGTCACGCCGAAGCTCGCCTTCCAGTGCGGCGGCACCCCTGGCGGCAGGGATGCCGAGGTGCTCGCGACCGGTGCTCCGTCCAGCGTGAAGATCGTGGGCGAGTCGGGTACGCCCTCCATCGTTCCGGCAGCCCAGCCGAACAGCTCGCAGTAGAACGCCTCGGCGGCATCGTTGTCGTGCGTGGAGACCTCGGCCCAGGTGAACGCCCCGGGAGCGTTCACGATCCCGGCCCCGATGGCAGCCAGCGGCTTCCAGGTGCAGAACACCGCACCGGTCGGGTCGGCGGCGATCACCATGCGTCCAGCGGCGTCCGGCCCGGGCTCTGGCACGTCGACGGCCGGTCCCATGACCGCCCCGCCAGCGGCCGTGACTTGCTGAGCGAACTCGTCAGCATCGGCCACGGTGATGTAGACGTTCCAGCAGGGCGGCACGCCTTCGTTGCGCATCTCGGGAGGCATGTCGAACACACCGGCGGCGGGATGCCCGTCGACGACCGCCATGACGTAGTTGATCTCGCCAGTGGGATCTCGCTCGTATTCCCAGCCGAGCACCGCTCGGTAAAAGTCGAGCGCGCCCTCGACATCGGTCGTGGCCAGATCAACCCACGAGGGCGTCCCGACCGGATGGCTGTCTCGCAATGACATGTCGCTACTCCCCTGCGGCAATCGGCCTAAGTGCCCGGCGCATGGCGAGGGCCGTGAGTTCTTGGGCTTCGGTGGCTTGTTCTAGGAAGCGGGTCATGCCGAAGAAACCGTGAAACTGACCCGGGTACTCGATGAGCGTGGTGGGCACCTGCGCCTCAGCGAGCCTCTGGGCATATTTGACCCCTTCGTCGCGCAGCGGGTCGTGGCCGGCCACGATGACGAATGCCGGCGCTGCTCCAGACGGGTCGCCGACCGCGAGCGGGGCCGCATAGGGATTCTGGCGTTCCGTCAATGGACAATAGAGGTCGTCGAACCACGCCATCGTTTCGCGGGTCAGCAGGTAGCCCTCGGCGTTGGCGATCATCGAATGGGTGTCGCGGTCGAAATCGGTGACGGGGTAGATGAGCACCTGCAGAGCAGGCTGGCCACAGGCGTCGCCGTTCGCAGCGGCGTCGCGGCACATAAGTGCCACAGCTGCCGCGAGGTTGCCCCCGGCGCTGTCGCCGCCGATTGCGACGCGCTGCGGGTCGACGCCCAGATCGGCAGCGTTGTCGATCACCCACTGCGTGGCGGCGCAGCAGTCATTCGGTCCCGCCGGGAATGGATCCTCAGGAGCGAGGCGGTAGTCCACCGACACGGTCACGACCCCGGCCAGCATGGTGAGGGAGCGGCACGTCAGGTCGTGGGTCTCGATACTGCCGACGACCCAGCCGCCCCCGTGGAAGTACACGAGGCAGCCAAGCGTGCCGTTCTCGCCCGCTGTCTCGGCGCCGTCACCAGGTCGGTAGATGCGCACCGCAATGTCGTTGCCGTCAGGCCCGGGGATCGTCCGATCCTGCGTGGCTGCAACGTCGACCTCGACGCCAGAGGGCGGCAGCTCCTCGAAGCCCCTGCGGGCACGTTCGGGGCCGACGTCTTGAAACGTCGGTCGGTCCAGAGCGTTGAGCTGGGCGATGACACGGGAAGCTTCAAGTTCGAGAGTCACGGCGCGCAGCATATGTGTACGGTTCGCGGCCGTGCAGCGGTGGCGAAACGGCATTCGTCTGCAGGTTCGCCGTGCCCCGCTGGCGTACGCTGAAGCGGGCACAGTCGCCTGCTAGAGCGGCTGCAACATCGGGGGCACGGCATGGGTGATCTGCTGATTTCGGGCGGAACGTTGATCGACGGAACAGGCGCCGAGCCGCGCCGGGCCGACGTGCTCATCTCCGACGGCGTGGTCGCCGAGATCGGCGAGAGCCCCGGCGAGCTGGCCGGCCGCCGTGTCGACCGCACGGTCGACGCCGAAGGCCACGCCGTGACGCCCGGGTTCATCGACGTGCACACCCACATGGACGCGCAGATCGCCTGGGATCCGATGGGCGAGAGTTCGTGCTTCCACGGCGTCACCACTGCTGTGATGGGCAACTGCGGCTTCACCCTGGCACCTGCCCGGCCTGATGCCCGTCACCTCGTCGTGCGCAACCTCGAACGAGCCGAGGACATCTCCGCCGAAGCCATGGCGGCGGGCATCGACTGGACCTGGGAGACCTTCCCCGAGTACCTGGACTTCGTCGAGGCCACACCGAAGGGCATCAACTACGCCGGCTACATGGGCCACTCGGCGCTTCGGACCTGGGCAATGGGCGAGGCGGCGTTCGATCGTGGCGCCGACGATGACGAGCTTGCGCTGATGCTGCAGCAGTTGCGTGACTCGTTGCGTGCCGGCGCAATCGGCTTCACCACGTCCATCTCGTACAACCACGAGACCGCCGACGACCGCCCGGTTGCCTCACGGTTGGCGGAATGGTCGGAGATCGATGCGCTGGTCAGCGAGATGGGCGTCATGGGCGCTGGCATCTTCGAGCTGGCGAACCATAGCGACCTGCGCTCGCGAGATGCCGAGCGGAACGACGCCTACGTCGCCAAGCTCGTCGAGCTGGGTGCCCGTACCCGTGTCCCGATCACCTACGGCATGCTGGCCCCCTCGAGCGCGGACCATCACTGGAAGCCGGTGATCAAGCTGCTGGACGGCATCAACGCTGCTGGCGGCATCTCGTGGGGTCAGGCGCACACCCGCCACCTCGGCACCCTGCTGTCGTTCCGCACAACGCTGCCGTTCGACGCGCTGCCGCTGTGGCGAGAGATGCGCGCGGGCTCACGGGGCGAGCAGTGGTCTGCGCTTCGAGACCCCGAGACTCGAACTCGCCTCGTCGACGAGGCTGAGAATGGTGACTACGGGAGGGCCCTCGGCCCGGAGGCCCGCAAGCCCGTCTGGTCGCACATCTATCCGCTGACGCGACCGTTGCCGCCGTTCCGCACGATTGACGTGATTGCAGCAGAACGGGGCGTGACCCCGATGAATGCGTTCGTCGACCTTGCTCTCGACAGCGACTTGGAGCTGTTCTTCGTCCAGGCAATAGCCAACCAGGACCAGGACCTGGTGCTGCGTTTGCTGAAGCACCCCAGAGCCATTCCCACCTTCTCCGACAGCGGGGCGCATGTCACCCAGATCATGGACTCGTCGCTGCAGACCCACCTGCTGGGCCACTGGGTTCGCGACCGCCAGGAGTTCACGCTGACCGACGCGGTGCGCCGCATCACGCAGCTGCCCGCTGCGGCCTGGGGCTTCGATGACCGTGGCGTGCTGGCCGTCGGCAAGGCGGCAGACGTGAACGTGTTCGACCCCGAAACGGTCTCGCCGGACATGCCCGAGCTGGTGCACGATCTGCCCGCGGGAGCGCCCCGCCTTCGTCAGACCGCCACGGGATTTGCTGCCACCATCGTCAACGGCGAGATCATCACTGAGCACGGCAAGGTGACGGGCGCCGTGCCGGGTCGCCTGCTGCGCGGTCCACTGGCTCGCTGAGCCGTCCCGCTAGCAGCTCAGCCGGCCGGTTTCGGTCGCGAGTCGGCCGAGTTGAGGCTCTCTCGCTTCTCTAAGACACCGGGGTTAGGACGGTTGCCGACGTACGCGCTGCCATAGTTGGGCTCGCTGAGCCAATCGATTCCGGCAAAGATGCCGACGAGGTCCTGCTGGGCCTCCTTCCAGGCGGCGACGAGCCGGTCCTCGGCCTCGTAGTCGAACGGATCGCCCAACCGCTGCTCGAGAGTCCCGCCGCGTTCGAGCGGGTTCTCGGCCAGCCACCGTGCCGCTGCCCGCCAAGCCTCCACCGGTGCCAGCACGTCCCGGTAGCCGAGATCCCGCACGGTCGGCCCGATGTCGAGCACTCGGTGGGTTGTAGACCAACTGCCCACCAGCGGCCGTGCCGGCGCTGCGAGGTTGTACGGCAGCGACACCAGCTCCCAGCTGTGACCGAGTTCGTCCGCGACGACCTCGGCGATCTGTGCAATCGACAACGCAGAGGAATCAGCCACGTTGTAGGTGCCGCCGCGAGCGGCCGCAGGCGCGTCGCAGGCCAGCAGCGTGGCGTGGGCGGCGTTGCCGATCCAACCCTGGCTTTTCACCGTCAGGCCGCCATCGGCCACGACCAGGTACGGCCGCCGGTCGAGCGCCCGCCGCACCAGCGGCCACTCGCGCGGCAGCGGCTGGCGGGGCCCGTACAGCTGCGGGTAGCGCAGGTGAATGGCGTGCGGATGGTGCTCGAAGACGGCCTCCTCAGTGACCCGAATCATCCGCAGCTTGCGGAACTCCTCCCCATCGCCGACCAGCGGTGCATCATGTGCCAACGGCACCGTCATGCCGAGAGGGAACAGGTCGTCTGGACTGCCGAAGCCCCGGTACACACCCACACCGCCGATCGACACGAAGTGGCCGCAGCGGTCCGCAAGCAACGATGCGAGCACCCGCAGACGCCCGTACATGACGACGGCCAGATCGAAATCCTCGCCGTCCACCGCATCGCGGACAGCCTCGCCATCGAACGGGTCGGTATGGATGTGGCGGACTTCGGGGCCGATCAAGGGGGTCTCGTGCCTGCCCGTGTGCAGGATGGTCACCTCGAAGCCGCGTTCGATGAGCCCGTTGACGACGAGCGGGCCGGTGGGCCCGGTGCCGCCCACAACGAGCGCTGTCTGCCGTGCGGTCACCGGGTCATTGTGTCTGTTCTCAGCAGCGACGTGCAGCGGCAACGCAGCGACCGGCTCCATCTCTTGTTGCCCGCTCTTGTTCGCTGCGCTCACGGGCCGCTCGGGCCACGGCTTCGCCGCTACTCGGCTCAGCCTCTCGGTGATGTAATGCTGCTACGCGACGTGTAGCTTCGTACCGACCACATTCCGCATTGACACGATGAGACCAGGGGGATGTTGTGGCGACCAAGGCTGGAGAGCGTCTGGACTTCGACGGTGGTGTGCAGGTCATCGTCACCAAGGGTGGCGAGGCTGAGATATCCGCGTCTGACGGCGGCGAGGGACTGAAGGTCGGCAAGCGCTACCAGGACGAAGATTCCGGTATCGAGGTGCTCGTCACCAAGCCGGGCGCAGTGACCTTGCAGTGCGATGGCAAGGACATGGCGCTGCAGGAGCCGAAGAAGACCAAGTCGGCCGATTGAGGCCGATAGTTGGACGCGGGGCCGACTGAGGCCGACTGAGGCCGTATCGGGCAACCTGCGCCGGCCACCCAAGGGGGTGGTGGCACCCTGAACCGCATCGAACACACCTTGGACGGCGGCAAACTCGACCGCGTCGCAGCGCGTGCGCTCGCCGAGCTCTGCGCGTCGGTGCGTGAGGCACGTGAACCGGCTGTGCTGGTCCTGCGCAACGAACCCGGCACTGACTTCTGTTCGGGCATCAGCTTCGATCCGCTCGAACCCCAGCTCGATCCGGCAGCAGCGCTGGCAGCAGTGAGGAGCCCGGTGATCTGCGCCATCAGCGGCGCTTGCTACGGACCCGGACTCGAGATTGCGCTCGCCAGCGATATCCGTCTGTGCGATCAGACCGCTCGCTTTACAATGCGCGACGCCGTCGATGGCCGGCTCCCGTCCTGGGGAGGCACGCAGCGCCTGCCTCGCGCGGTCGGGGGATCCCGGGCCAGTGCGATGTTGCTGCTGGGAAGCGAGATTGACGCACCGACGGCGCTGACGTGGGGCCTGACGCATGCGGTGGAAGAAGATCTGGACGGAGCCGTCGAGCGCTGGCTTGACGAGCTGGCGGGTGCAGGCCCGCTGGCGCTCGAATTCGCCAAGGAAGCCGTCCACCGGGGTTCGGAGCTTCCCCTCGCCGACGGCCTCCGTCTCGAAGGCGACCTGAATCACCAACTGGCCGCTACCGAAGACCGGGCCGAGGGCCTCGCCGCATTCTTCGACAAACGCCCGCCCGACTTCGCCGGGCGTTAGCCACGCGAAGCATCAGACTCAGTGCAGGGCGTTAGCCATGCGAAGCATCAGACTCAGTGCAGGGCGTTAGCCATGCGAAGCATCAGACTCAGTGCAGGGCGTTAGCCATGCGATGCATCAGACTCAGCGCAGGGCGATGAGCGACTGGCTGCCACCGGGTCTGTTCGCGTACGGATCTGAGTTGGCCGCGGCCATTGACGGCCGACTGGGTCGCACGATGGTGGGAGACGGGCAAGCGTGGATCGACCTGCCTCGCCGGCTCCGTACTGCCGATGTGCCGAGCGTCCCCGTGCCATGGGGCGGTGGGGCACTTTGCGTCGACCTCGGTCCCGACGACGTCGAGACATGGGAAGGCTTTGCCGAGGTGCACCGGGACGAGCCTGACCCCGAAGCCGTAGCCGTTGCCGCGCAGGAATGGCGCTTGCCGGTCACGCCCTATCGCCGGTTGCACGCAGCATCTAGCGGCCAGCTCGCGGCCCCCGCTGTCAACGAGCCAATTGGCACGACCAGCATCGACGGAGCGAAGGTGGTGGATCTGACCTCGATGTGGGCTGGCCCGCTGTGCACCGAGCTTCTCGGTCGCGCGGGTGCTGAGGTCCACAAGGTCACTTCCGCAGCCCGACCCGATGGCTTGGCAGGCACACCGATGCACGCAGAGCTGAACGCCCACAAGACCGTGGTTGACCTGGATCTGCGGCTCGCAGCAGACCGACGCTCCCTCGACCAGTTGCTGGCGTCCGCCGAGCTGCTGGTTACCTCGCTGTCGCCGCGGGCGCTTGCCAATCTCGACCTGCTGCCCGAGCAGCTCTGTGTCCGGCACTCCCGCTTGCGCACCATGGCAATCACCGCATTCGAGCCGGACGCGCCTGAATGTGACTGGATTGCGTACGGCACAGGTGTGCATGCCTCGGCGGGTCTGGGCTGGCTGGACGACGAGCCGCGGGCGCCCGCGTACTCCTATCCCGATCCGCTCGCCGGACTTCACGCCGCAGCACGCGCGGTGGATCAGCTAGCCGGCACCGCACCACCGCACCAGCGGGTGTCGCTCGCAGGTGCGGTGGCACCGCTGGCGGCCCGGGCAGCGTGCGCCCTGACCAGGGACGCCCGGACCGATGGGAACAGTCATGGCTGAAGGGGTCCGGCTGGTCTTCGGCCATGACGGTGTGGCCACGATCACGCTGTGCCATCCGCCGCTCAACATTTACGACCTCGAGATGCGAGACGGGCTGATCGAGGCGATCTCGGCTGTTCGCGACGTGCCAGATGTGCGCTGCGTGGTGCTCGCCGCCGAGGGCAAGCACTTCAGCGTCGGTGCCGACCTGTCTGAGTTCGGCACGGCAGAGTCCATCCTTGACGCAAGAAGAATCCGTTGGGACCGCGATCCGTGGCTGCTGCTGCTGCATCTGCCGGTGCCGACGCTGTGTGCTCTGCATGGCTACGCGCTCGGCTCGGGCTTGGAGATGTCGCTGCTCTGCGACCTTCGCATTGCTAGCGCCGACACGGTCTTGGGCTTGCCGGAGGTGAAGTTCGGCATGCTCCCCGCGGCGGGGGGCACCCAAAGCCTGACCACCGCGATCGGACCGGCTGCAGCACTGCCGCTGGTGCTCAGCGGCCGAAACATCGACGCCGTCGAGGCTCATCGTCTCGGCATCGTCTGCGAGGTCGTGCCGCCCGACGATCTCAATGGTCGGACCGCTGAATTGGCGAGCGAGCTTGCGCGCCTCGACCCTCTCACTGCACGGGCACTCCGTCGCTGCCTACGCGCCGCCAACGATCTTCCGCTCGATCACGGCCTCGCCACCGAGCGCCGCTGGGCCCGCCTCGTTGCCGCTGGCACAGACGCCTGAGGGACAATAACCCTGCTAGTGCTCTTGACTGCCGCTCATCGTCACGCCACCTGAGCGCGCGAGGCAGCCTGCATGGATGCCTGCTTCCAGGCGCGTGCGAGGGCTCATGAGTAGTATCGCGATATCATGATCTCATGACAAGACAGACGACGGTCCGGCTGCCGGACGATCTGGCGCAGGAAGCTGAGGTCGTCGCCCGCGTCCAGGGTTCGAGCATGAATCAGCTCATTGTCGACTCGTTGCGCGCCGAGATTGGCCGCGTACGCGCAGACGACGATTTCACTTCCACGGCGAAACGTCTGCTTGAGAGAGATCGCGAGCTGCTTGAGCGGCTCGCAAGGTGACCCGGTATCTCAGCATCGCTGAGTACCTCTGGCTCGCCGAGCAGGTCACTGGAATTCAGGCTGAAGAGCTATCCAGGTCTGCCCGCATCGAATTGGCGGATTCGGCGCTGCACGCCCCGCAAGCGAGCTTCGGCGGGACGGATTTCTACCCGGACTTGATGAACAAAGCAGCGGTGCTCTGCTGGCGCTTGGCACGCAACCATCCGCTGCCAGATGGCAACAAGCGAGCAGCTTGGGCAGCACTTGTCATGTTCATCGATCTCAATGGCGGTCGCTGGGATCCCGATCCACCCGATGTCGACGACGCAGAACAGACAATGCTCGCCGTGGCAGCTGGGGACATCGACGAAGACTCCCTCGCTGCATGGCTCCGCGAGCGAGTCACATTCTCCTAAGGGGCTGCGCGGGGGTCACGGAGTGCGAGATGGGCGCTGCGCTCAGCGGGAGACGATGCAGAACTCGGAGCCTTCCGGGTCGGCCATGACGGTGGCGCGGAAGCCGAGGTGACCGTCAGGTTCGGTCTCGGTGCTGGCCGGTACCAGCACGGTCGCGCCGAGCACCACCAGGCGGGCCACCTCGCTGTCCATGTCACCGGTGAACAGGTCCAGATGCGCCCGCAGTTTCGCCGTCTTGGCCTCGGGCACCCGCTGGATCGTCAGGTGGTTGAGCATGCGAGCGCTCCCGCCTCCGTCGGACAGGGTGATGTAGGGACGGCCGTTGCCGACGCGTTGCGCGAATCCAAGGGCGGCCTGCCAGAAGTCGGCGATTCGCTCCGGATCGGCGCAGTCAATCGTCACGCCAATGGCCCGCAGCTGCGAGCCCGTTTCAGTGGCGTTGTCGGTGGTATCGGGGGCCGATTCGCTCATGGCCGCGGACGCTACTGGACGCGTTCGGTGCCGTCCGCGGCCGGCTTGGCGGGGTCGCAGACGAATCGGATCGCGGGAATCTCGATGTCCTCAAGCGACACCGAACAGCTCACGACCCAGTACGGATCGAGCAGCCGCTGACCCCAGGCCTCAGCATCGAATGCATCGATACGGGCGGCCAGTCGCTCCACGCGGGACGGCATGTGATGTGTCTCGACCTGGACGAGCCGCAGCCCCAGCGGGGTGTGCGCCAAGTTCATCGAACCGACGTGCTGAAGGTCGCCAACCGACAGCGGATCGGGATCGAGGGCGCTCACCGCGAGCATCGGCCCAGCGCCGTTTCGACGTGCCGCGCCGTCACCCGCGCCGCCGCTCGAGGCCACCGTCAGGTCGACTCCGTCGTAGTGGCGCCGCAACGCCACTTCGGCGCGCTGTGCGGGGAATCCGAGTTGAGACCGCAAGCCTGCGACGGCGTCGTCCGTGGTAGCTGCTGCACCGATACAGAACGTTCGGGCGCGGGCACCGCTGCGGCACACGACCCGAACGGATACGGCACTGAACGCCCCCCATGGTGAGTCGCCCACATCCCAGGCGAGCAGTGACATTGCGGGCGGCACGATGGGGTGCAGTGCTGGCGGCAGGACTTCCTCGCGGGCGCCGCGCCGCAACTCGGCGACCAGCGAGAGACCGGTGACACCGCCCAGCGTGATGGGTTCGCTGCCGAACGACTCGATTTCCGCTGCGTCTGCAGCCAACTCGTCGACCGACGCAGTTCCCGAGATCATCGGCTCGCCCCGGTGGAGGTCGTTGACGAGGTGGCCGCATTCGATTGGCCGACGACGGGAACGGTGGTCGGCGTCAACACTGGCTGTGCCCGTTCGGCCGGGGTTTGGAACTGCGGGATGACCTCGGTCGCGAACAGTCGCAGGCTGTCGAGTACCTGCTCTTGGGGGATCATTTCCATGGCGTTGAGCAGGAAGTTGATGCCGGTCACGCCGACGTCCTCCCACTTGCGGATGGTCCGTACGAGGTGGTCGGGATCGCCGATGCCGACGCCTTCGGGCAGGCCCTTGGCTGCGCTCGGGTCGTCGGCCGCAGCGGCGTTGTTCGGGGCAGCGCGGCTGCGCAGCGCAGCGCCCGCGTTACCGAGTGTCTGGTAGGCCCTCGTCGGGTACGCCTCCCTCGTGAAATACAGGTGCGCGTTGGACATGCTGAACGCGCCCACCATCGGGAGGCCTAGCGCGGCGGCCTGCCGGTAGTCCTCGTGGCAGTACAGGAAGTTGAGCGTGTGGACCTGGTCGTTCACGAAGCTGCCGACCGGATCGCAGTTGGCAACCCGGCGGTAGTACTCGACGGTGCGGCGCTCCTGTTCCGCGAACGGTGCGGCGCTCACGCCGAGACAGCCCAAGCCGCGCTCAGCCGCGTCCAGCTCGGTGCCGGGAGTCGTGACCGTCATCCACATCGGCGGGTGCGGCTCCTGGAACGGCTTGGGGATGACGTTGCGCGCCGGCATCTCGAAGCGTGCGCCCTCCCAGCCGAAGTCATCGCTGGTCCACATCTGCGGGATCACCCGCACGAACTCGTCCCAGGTCTTCTTGGTGTCGTCGGGGTCGGCACAGAATCCGCCCAGCTCGGTCCACGTGCTCGATCGGGCGGTTCCCAGCTCGAGGCGGCCGTTCGAGATGATGTCGAGCGCCGCCGCCCGTTCGGCGACGCGAATCGGGCTGTTCATCTCCGGCACGCAGACCACAGCGCCATGGCCGACTCGGATGCGTTGCGTCTGTGCCGCCACCGCGGTGAGGAACACCTCCGGAGCAGGGCAGTGGGAATACTCCTCCAAGAAGTGGTGCTCCACTGCCCAGACGTGGTCGAAGCCCAGCTCGTCGGCCAGACGGCACTGCTCCAGCGCGTTGTGGTACGTCAACCACTCATTGGCTCGGCTGAACGGGCGCGGCACCGACAGCTCGTAGAAGATCCCGAACTTCATCGCGCAGTTCTAGCCCACCAACGTCGGTCGCCGTCGGGGCCTGTGGCCGACTCGGCGAGCGCGTCGTCGTGGCCGTTGCCTGCCGAGCCGCTCGAGTTCTCGGTGACGAGAACTATGTCAACGAGATCATCAACGGCGCCCACGCAAGGGGTCAACGGCTGCGATTGCTCAGCAATCAGAACCCGTGGCACGAATCCGGCTCGGTGCCAGCGGTGCTCGCTCCGCCGACAGAACGCCCGCTGGCGCGGGTGCTGTGGCGCCGGACGATCGAAGACGGCTTGCTGCGATGGCATGTCATCTTGGGCCCGCGCCGCGTCGGCAAGACCACGGTGATGTACCAGACAGTTGCTCGACTGCTTGCCGCTGGCATCGAGCGGTATCGCATCTGGTGGCTGCGTCTCGGTCATCCGCTGCTGATGGATGTCGCTCTCGGCGACCTGGTGCGAAGCGTGACTGCATTAGCACAGTGCTGCAGCGCGGCTTGGCACCGTTGCGATATCCGCGTGAGGCCGGCCACCTCATCGAGAACATGGCAGCCGCATCGTTGTGGTATGTGCGGCGATCTT
Source organism: Candidatus Poriferisodalis sp. (assembly GCF_965221945.1). GTDB lineage: Bacteria > Actinomycetota > Acidimicrobiia > Acidimicrobiales > Poriferisodalaceae > Poriferisodalis. The sequence continues at coordinate 130,243 of NZ_OZ244925.1, forward strand.
TGGTAGCAGTTGCTACAGTTTGAATCTGCTCTAAGGACTGTCGCCGCTCATCGAGTAGCCGTATTCACGGGGAACCGTTCTTCGGTTTGGAGGAAGTGTGAGGCATCGTGTGCGCGGCCTAGGTGAGGGTTGCACCGGGAGGTCTAGGTCCGGCCTCGCAGGACGCACGACCTCGTCTGCCGCTCTTGCGGTCAAGGGCGCGTTTGTGGCCGTCGTTCTCGTCGGCGTCCTGTTGCCCCACCCGGCAAGCGCTCAGTCGTCGCCGTCGGTAGCGCTCACCCTCTCGTCCAGCCAAGCGGCGCCGGGCACGGCCATCGCCGTCACGATGTCGTTCGCGGGCTTGGAGGCTGATTCCGACGGCTCCGACATCGACTACGTCTTCCGGGTTGACGTGGTCGGGGCCGACGAGTGCGAGGACCAGGCCGGAGGCCAAGGACTGGGCGTCGACCGCTACATGTACAAGGTGGACGAGGACCCCGAAGTCCGCACCGGGACTGTCTCCGCCGACTGCCCGGCCGGCGACTACGCCATCAAGGCTGTCATAGCGTCGGCGGCGAACGTGGAACTGGCATCGGCCAGCGCGAGCTTCACCATTGGCGAGACCGCCGCTGATGAGGAAGCCCCCCCCCCCCCTGAGGGCGAGGCGTGTTCTGAGAGCGGCGATGGCCCAACGCCGACGACAGTGGAGGTTGAGGCCGTTCCCATAGTGGTCGAGTCCACCGCGCAGGAGTACTTCGTGCTCTACGTGCTGCACGATCTGGACGGCAGCGAGGTGGAGGTTCCGGTCTCGGTGACGCGCGGGGCGGCGGGCACGACCACCCTCGCCGAGAACATCGCGGCGCTTCCCAAGGAGCGCTACCGGGTCAGGAAGTTCTTCGTCGCCGACCCGGCCGACGTCGACGGCGACTGCATCGACGACATCACCGAACTCGCAGACCCAGTGGGCATGAACCCGGTGAACCCCGCCGCCGCTGTCGGATTCAACGACGGCGCCGTGATCGTTCCCGATCGGAGCACACTCGAGAGGATCGCCGGCCAGTACCTCAAGTTCATTCTGCTCGGCATGGACACCGACAACCCGCGTCTCTACTTCATGAACAGCAGGACGCATCCGCTGCATGGTTCGTTCCTGAGTACGTTAGGCCTCGAGGAGGGCAGCGGGTTTGTCGGCGGCTTGATCTCACATCACTCGGAAGTCGTTGGTCCTCATGGCAGTCCCGGCGTCTACAGCTACTTCCTGGTTCCCAGGCAACCCTTCAGCGTTGTGGATCGCATTCATACGATCCTCGCGGCCAACATGCCGCTGCTTGAGGACGATCTGGTCCATTACATGTCGAACCACGCACTGGTGAACGTTCAGCACGAGTTGGCGTCCTATGAGGCGTCCCGAATCGGGCGAGTGTTCGAACGAGACATCTACCCGTCGCGCTTGCTCTCGTTGAACCCGGGTGAAGGGTATGGCTATCTGCGGGTGATGGAACCCGGCCAGCGTCCCAATCCCCGCGATGTGGTGATCTACAAGGCACTGCCCAACGAGCTTCCCCGCGTCGCCGGCATCATCACCACCGTCCCCCAGACGCCCTTGTCGCATGTGAACCTACGCGCCGTTCAGCACGGCGTTCCCAACGCCTACGTGCGCGGAGTCCTCGAAGACAACGACATCAAGGGTCTCATCGGCGGCTACGTCCGCTATGAGGTGACTGCGGACGGATACTCGATCCGCAAGGCCACCCGCGCGGAGGTCGATGCTCACTTCGCGTCCTCGCGACCCGCCGTGAAGCAGTCGCCGCAACGGGACTTGTCGGTCACTGAGATCAAGCCTCTCAGTGCGGTCGGCTTCGACGACTGGGAGGCCTTCGGCGTCAAGGCGGCCAATGTGGCCGTGCTGGGGACGCTGGGCTTTCCGGCGGGAACGGTCCCCGATGGCTTTGCGGTCCCATTCTATTTCTACGACGAGTTCATGAAGCACAACGGCTTCTACGACGACATCGAAGAGATGCTGGCCGACTCCGATTTCCAAACGGACTACGCCACCCAGGAGTCCAAGCTCAAGAAGCTGCGCAAAGCCATCAAGAAGGGGGAGACGCCCCAATGGATCGTCGACGCTCTGACCGACATGCACGCGGAGTTTCCCGCGGGGACCTCGCTGCGCTACCGATCCAGCACCAATAACGAGGACCTACCCGGGTTCAACGGCGCAGGGCTGTATGACTCCAAGACCCAGCATGCCGACGAGACCGAAGAAGATGGCATCGACAAGTCCCTCAAGCAGGTGTACGCCAGCCTGTGGAACTTCCGGGCCTTCGTCGAACGCGATTTCCATCGCGTCGATCACCTGGCGGCGGCGATGGGGGTCCTGGTCCATCCCAACTATTCCGACGAGTTGGCCAACGGCGTCGCCGTCAGCTTCGACCCCGTCCGCGGCAGGTCCGACAGATATTACGTCAACACTCAGATCGGCGAGGATCTGGTCACTAATCCCGAGGCACACTCGACGCCAGAGGAGGTATTGCTGTATTCCGGGGGAGGGTTCACCATCCTGGCGATCTCCAACCAGGCGGAACCAGGGCAACTCCTCATGACCCAAGTCCAACTGGATCAGTTGCGCCGGCACCTCACCACGATCCACAATAAGTTCGACAATCTGTACAACCCGGCATCCGGTGAGTCGTTCGCCATGGAGATCGAGTTCAAGATCACCAGCGCGAACATCCTGGCGATCAAGCAGGCCCGCCCGTGGGTGTTCGGCCCAGCCGAGGCGTCCGGCAGCTCGGGAACTGTGGCCCTGTCGTTGGCGCAGCCCCGGGTCGGTGCCGTCCTGAGCGCCGCCCTCACCGACCCGGACAGCGTCGCGGGCGTCGCCGCCTGGGAATGGCACCGCTCTCCGTACGGCCAGGTTGGCTGGGTGCTCATCGACGGCGCGACGTCGGCCGCCTATACACCGGTGACGGCCGATGTTGGCAGCTATCTGAGGGCCACCGCCTCCTACACCGACGGGCAAGGCAACAGCAAGAGCGCAGAACGCGTATCGGACAATGTGGTGCAGGGGCTGCCCGTGGTCACTATCGACTCGGTGACCGCTGGCGACGGCTCGCTCACCGTTGCCTGGACCGCTCCGTCGTCGACTGCCGCCGCCATCACTGCTTACGACTTGCGCCACATCGAGTCCTCCGCCGACAAGGACGACGGCAACTGGACAGTGGTGGAGGACGTCTGGACTTCCGGCTCGGGCAGCCTTGAGCACACCGTGACCGGCCTGACCAACGGCGTCAGCTATGACGTGCAGGTGCGGGAGGTATTCGCCGACGGCGATGGTGCCTGGTCTGCCTCCGCCCGCGCTGCGCCTGCCTCCACAGGGCCAGAGGTAGCGATCGGCCTTTCGCCGTCGGGCACGGTGGAACCGGGCACGGAGGTCGCCGTCACGATGTCGTTCGCGGGCTTGGAGGCGGATTCCGACGGCTCCGACATCGATTACGTCTTCCGGGCTGACGTGGTCGGGGCCGACGAGTGCGAGGTTCGCGACGGAGGCTATGGCCTAGGCGTCGATCGCTACATGTACAGGGTGGACGACGATCCGGAAATCCGAACGGGTGCCGTCTCTGCCGACTGTCCGGCGGGCGACTACACCGTCCGGGCGAGCATCTCCTCGCCTGACAACGTGGAACTGGCGTCGGCAACTGCCGACTTCACAGTCGGCGTCCCGGCGGAAAAGCAGCCGCCGCCTGAGCCGCTGTCGGAGGATGCGGCGCTGAGCGGTCTGTCATTGAGCGACGTGGATTTCGGCGGGTTTGACCCGGCCACCACCGGGTACTCCGCCAGCGTCGCCAACGACGTGGAGGAGACCACCGTCACGGCCACGACGAATGACGGCGGAGCCGTCCATGTGGTCAAGCTGGACGGCGCGCCCGACGCTGACGGGACGGTGTCGCTGGCGGTGGGCAGCAACGCGATCGCGGTGGAGGTCACCGCCGCCGACGGCCAGACCACCCGCACCTACACCGTCACGGTCACCCGCGCCGCGCCTGCCTCCACAGGGCCAGAGGTAGCGATCGGCCTTTCGCCGTCGGGCACGGTGGAACCGGGCACGGAGGTCGCCGTCACGATGTCGTTCGCGGGCTTGGAGGCGGATTCCGACGGCTCCGACATCGATTACGTCTTCCGGGCTGACGTGGTCGGGGCCGACGAGTGCGAGGTTCGGGACGGAGGCTATGGCCTGGGCGTCGATCGCTACATGTACAGGGTGGACGATGATCCGGAAATCCGAACGGGCGCCGTCTCTGCCGACTGCCCGGCGGGCGACTACACCGTCCGGGCGAGCATCTCCTCGCCTGACAACGTGGAACTGGCGTCGGCAACTGCCGACTTCACAGTCGGCGTCCCGGCGGAAAAGCAGCCGCCGCCTCTGTCCACGGACGCCACTCTGAGCGGGCTGGCACTCAGCGGGGTGGACATCGGTGTTTTCGACCCGGCCGCCACGCGGTACTCCGCCGACGTCGCCAACGATGTCTCGGAAACGACGGTGACACCCACGGTGAGCGACGACGGGGCGTCCTATGTGGTCGAGCTGGACGGCGCGCCCGACGGTGACGGGACGGTGTCGCTGGCGGTGGGCAGCAACGTGATTGCGGTGGAGGTCACCGCCGCCGACGGCCAGACCACCCGCACCTACACCGTGACGGTCACCCGCGCCGCGCCGCCTGAGCCGAAACCCATCACCCCGCCCGGCCTGGTTCTGTCAGAGACTTCGGTGAAGGTGCACGAGGACGGCACCGCCACCATTGAGGTGAGATTGGCTACGGAACCATCGGCAGCAGTGACGATGACCATCGCATCCGCTGACACCGCCGTAGCGACCGCCAGCCCCGCAACCCTGACCTTCGGCACCACCAGCTGGAGCACCGCTCGCACCGTCACCATCGCCGGTACCGACGACACCAACACCAGCGACGACAGCACCACCATCACGCTTACCGCCACCGGCGGCGATTACGACACCGTGACAGCAGACGTCGCGGTGACCGTCACCGACGACGACCCGTCGTCGTTCTCTGCGGCTGACGCTGCCGCGTACGTCGCAATACGGGAAGAGCTTGCTGTTGAAATGGCGGGCCCGGCCGGGTATCCGTCCGGGTCGGGGTACGGGTCGCGTTTCTATGCGTATCTCTACAAGCGTTTCGCGGACGAGTTGCGGCAGGTGCACGGCCTCCATCCGGACATTCCGCTAGGCGAGACCAGCCCCAACTCGCTGCCTGACCCGGCCGCCCACGATGGCGAAGATAGACTGCGAAACGCCATAGACGCCCTAGCGGTGGCGGCTGGCCTGTCTCAAGACCTGATAGACGCCGCCGAGGAAGAATGAGCGTCCTCGCTGTTGTGGTCGGTTTGCGAGCGCCGGGCCGTGCCGTCGAGAAGGGTCGTGGCAGTGAGCTGCGTCAGATGTCGATGCGGTAGAGCTCGGCCGCGTTGAGGGACATGATGCGCTCGACGTCGTCGAGAGGAATGCCTTCCAGCGCCTTGACCAGGTCGTGGTCGTCGCGGGGGTACAGGCAGGTGGGGTGGGGGAAGTCGGTTTCGAACATCAGCGATTGGGCGCCGACGTACTCGAGCGTCGGCCGGACCGTGGAGCGCTCGAACCAGAAGCAGCCGTAGAACTGCCGCCGGAAGTAGTCGGAGGGCAGCATCGACAACTCGGCCAGCTCGTTGGGGGCCGTTTCGTGCATCTGATGGTCGAGCACTTCGAGGAAGAACGGCAGCCCGCCCACTCCGCTCTCGACGGACACGAACTTCACTTCTGGGTAGCGCTCGGGCACGCCGGTGTAGATCATGTTGCCGACGACTCGGGCGTTGCCCATGAACAGGTTGGCCGAACCCACCGCCAGGCGCCGCTCGGGTCCGAACGACGGCCACGGTGCCTTGCCGTAGTAGTCGAGGTTCCCCTTGGACGAGCCGATGTGGAAGTTGACCGGCATCCGCAGGTCCGAGCAGACCTGCCACACAGGGTCCCAATGCGGCATCGCCATGTCGGGCAGGCCCGCCTCCTCGGGATTCGAGCACGTCACGATGCCTCGCAGGCCGTTTGCGTGGCAGCGCTCGATCTCTCTCACTGCGGCGTCGAGATCCCACCACGGCAGCAACGCCATGCCGAACACTCGCTGGCCGCTGGCCTCTTGGAACTCGGCGAGGGCGTCGTTGTAGATCTCAACCGAGATGAGTCGCAGCGCATCGTCGGGCGACTTCAGGAAGTTCTGATTCCCGAAGCCGGCCACGTTCGGGTACATGATCTGCGCTTCGAGACCGAGCTCATCGAGCATGGCAACCCGAGCCTGCGCGTCGTAGCTGGCGCGGTGGACCATCTCGTTGTCGAAGTCGAAGAACACCGTGCCGGTGACCTTCTGGCCGTCGGGATCGACGACCGACGATGCGATGGGCAGCCCGATGGGGATGGCGTCGTCGAACCACCAGCGGCGCTTGCCGTCGCGCTCGGTCATCCGCGGGACACGGTCGCGGTATTTCGCAGGCGCTCGTGACGTCCACAGGTCATACGGCTCGGACCAGTGGCTGTCGATGTCGATGATCTTCAGATCGTCGAGGATCGTGCCGCTCATCGCTTGGTGCGCCGTTGTCGAATGCCGGTCAGCTCACTGCGGGGACAGTCACCGGGCGGCTGCCGAACTCGGGGCGCTCGGTGCGGGTCTTCTTCAGCTCCCAGAAGCCGTCCACATCCATCATGGCGATCATGCCGTCCCACAGCTTCAGGGCTTCTTTGCCCTGGGGCGCCCGCGTGATCACCGGGCCGAAGATCCCGATTCGCTCGCCGTCGCTGCGGTCGAGGGCGATGATCGGCGTGCCCACATCGGTGCCGACCAGCGCCAAGCCTTCGTCCATGCGCGTGCGGATCTCGCCGTCCCACGACTCGTCGGTTGCTGCCTTGGCGTGCTCGGGATCGATGCCGAGTTCTTCGAGGGCCTTCGCGATGTCGAAATCGCGGTCGCCGTCGTGGTGGATGCGGCTCGCAAAATCCCAGTACACGCCGAACACGGCATCGTCGCCCTCGGCGGCACGGATCGACTCCATCACCCGCAGATGCCCGTGGGTGCCCACTACGGCGTCGTAGTACGGGCTGTCCGTCGGCGGCTCGTTCTTGAACAGCAGACTGATCGGCTGCCACTTGATCTTCAGGTTGCGCTCGGAGGCGACTTCATCGACGACCCACCTGGCCGTCACCCAGCACCAAGGTCAGATGGGGTCCACCCAGAATTCAATGTCGGCGGCCGTGGCCTGCGCGTCCGTGCCCGTGTCAGTTGCCATGGCCGCAATCTACCTGTGGCGTGCGGCACATTTCCGGGGTTGCCGAAGCGGCGAGCGGCGAGGCCACTACAGCGGGGTGCCGTCGGGGTGCAGGTAGTCCCGGGTGATGTGGCCCTCGTCGCACAGCGCCTGCCATCCGGCGTCGTCGAGGCCCAGGATCTGCCGGAAGACGTACTCGTTGGCGTCGCCCAGGATCCCGATGGGACGCCACGGCATCTCAGGGCCGTCCCAGCGCCATTGGCGCCCCGGGAAGCTGTGCCAGCCCTGCTCGGTTGAGCCGTTCTGGCGGAACCAGCAGCGGTCTGCCATCTGCGCATCGGACCGCAATTGCGACTCACGCAGCACTGGCCCGGCCGGCACCCCAGCTCGCTGGCACCGGTGGAAGACCTCGGCTGAGGTGAGCTGCTGCGTCCAGGCGCTGATGCGAGCGTCGATCTCGTCGTGGTGCCCCATGCGGCCATCGAACCTCGCCAACCGCTCATTGTCTCCAAGCGCCGGAGCACCGCGAGGTCGGTCCCGGTCGAGCAGACCGGCGAGCGCCCGCCAGTCGGCGTCGTTCTCGCACGCGATGACCGCCCACTCGTCGTCCTGTTCCGGGCGGGCGGGGTCCCCAGCGCAGCGGTAGCAACCTTGGGGCGCACGTGCGACGGACCGATTGCCGAGCGGATGATGGCGGGTTCGGTTGGCCGCAGCGTCGATGAAGTACTCGCCGATGTGCTGCATCACGTTCTCCGATTGAGAGAACTCGATCAGCTCGCCGATGCCAGTTCCGCCGGCGTCGTCAATACCATCGCGCTGACCCAGCACTGCCAGCACGGCAAAAGCAGCGGTCGCGGCGCTGGCGGGGTCCATGTGGAACACCGACGTCAGGCTCTTGGGGTCGTCGTCGGCGTAGCCCCGCAGACCGGTCAGCCCGCACATCGCCTCGAAGTTGGCCCCGAACCCCAGCCAATCGGCCGACGGGCCGTCGAGGCCCATCGGCGGCATCCGCAGCATGATCACCCGTGGGTTTGCCGCGTGGACCGTCTCCCAGTCCAGGCCCAGCTTCGGCAGCACGCCGAGGGAGTTGTTCTCCACGATCACGTCGACCTGGTCCACGAGTCGCAAGAGCGTCTCGCGACCCAGCTCCGTGCGCGGGTCCAGCGTGCAGCTCAGCTTGCCCCGACCGTGGGAGTTGAACATGTTCTGCCGGTTCCACGGTCGTGGTCCCGGGTCGTTGTCCGGATATCCCGACAGCGGCCCCAGCTCGGGCACGACTTCGGCAGGCGGGCGCGCCATCAGGCCCCTGGTGGCTGTCGGGAAGACAAACGGATTGTCGACCCGGATCACTTCGGCGCCGAGATCCGACAGGTACATCGTGCAGCCAGGACCGGCCCACACCACCGTGAGATCCAGTACCCGGATGCCGTCCAGCGGAAGGCGGGGAGGCTCGCGATGGGCCTGACCATCGGGGTGATCGGAACGTGCTGGGGCACCGTTGGAGGAACCTTCAGCGGCACGGGCACGTATCGCAGCGTCGTGCTCACCGAGCAACGGCGCCCGCGCCGGCACGTCGGGCCGCCCATCCGACAGTGAATTCGAGCCCGAGTGCAAGCGGAATGGCGCGGTCAGCTGGGTCACGGTCCCAGCCACGGGATGGGCGACCGGGACGAAGACACCGCGGGCTGCAAAGTGCTCGTCGTCCAGCACGTCGACCGGCGCATTCAGTGGCGTCACCCCCCACTTGTGCACCTGCGCCGCTGCAGCCACGCTTGCCTTCGTGTGACTGAAGAGCCACGGGTACAGAGCGGTCTCGACCATGTCGGGCAGGTCGGGATCGAAGACCCACCCGGGATTCGCGAATCGATCGGCCAGCGAATCCTCCCCGTCGCCGTCGCCGAGCCCGAGTCCGGCCGCAGCCAGTGTGTGCACCATGCGGGGCGTCCAGTTGGGGAGCGTGAACACGAGCGCCCAGCCGTCCGACACCGGGTAGAAGCCGACCGGGGACGCCCGCTGCGGCTGACGGGGCTCGCGGGCCACGTCGGTACCCGTGTACGCCTGGTAGATGAGGTATGACGTGCGCCGGTCGATCGTGCCGGCTTGCGCCTCGAACGCTGACACGTCCACATGCGCGGGCCGGCCGCTGCGCTGGCTGATCTGGAACGCAGCCAGCGTCGGGACTGCTGCGAGATTGCCGACCTGGTACGAGGTGACGTCGCCGCTCAGCTTCACCGGCTCACGCTCGTCGATGCCGGTGCCCCACATCGGGCCGCCCATCGCGTAGGTGACGATGTCGCTGCCTCGATAGCCGGCCTGCACATAGGGGCCGGTCTGGCCGAACGGTGTGATCGAGGTCAGCACGATGCCGGGCTGCAAACGGCACAAGGCGTCGTAGCCCAGCCCGACGGAGGCGAGGTGACCGGGAGCGAAGGACTCGATCACGACGTCCGAACCTGCGACGAGGCCCCGGACGACATCGAGATCGCTCGCGCCGGGCGACGGGCTGCCCACGTCTGCGACCACGCTGCGCTTGTTGGTGTTGAGATGCAGGAACAGCGGTGATCGTTCCAAGCCGTCTGCGTCGTGCGGCGCAGACTCAGCGTCGCCCCAGGGGCCATGCCGCCGTGCGGGGTCGCCACCGGGCGGCTCCACCTTGATGACGTCGGCGCCGTGGTCAGCGAAGAGCTTGCCCAGGTACGGACCTGAGATTCCCGTCGCCAGTTCCAGCACTCGAATGCCGGCCAACAACTGGCTCACCGCTGCCCCCTTGTCTGGCCCCGAGGGCCAGTCCCGACGGGGCAAGTATGGCCGATGACCCGGATTCGCTTGCTGGTCCGCCAGCCTTGTCAGCCCAGAGTGGCCAGGATTGGTGCCAGGCTGACGAGCAGGTCGTCCACGTCGTTGTCGGAGTCGATGCCGAGCAGGTTTGCCGTCACAGCGATGCCGGTGTCGAACGCGGGCATGTAGGCAGCCATGGTGCGGAAGCCCGGCACGCCGCCCCCGTGTGCGAAGACAGGCAGTCTCGACAGCTCTTCGGTGCTGATGCCCAAGCCGTGGCTGTCGGCGGGGTCGGGATGCCCAGTCGTCATAAGGACGACTTGGCTCGCATCGAGGATGTCGCCTGCAAAAAGGCCTCGCATCAGCAGCGCCACGTCACCGATGCGCGCTTCGATGCCGCCGCCGGTCCACCCGGCGGAACGGGCGAGCTCCTGGGGCATAGTGCCGATGTCGACGTAGATGGCGCCTCGGAGGGAGATCTTGTTGTCGCCGGTGAGCCCGAGGACCGGGCCCAGCACGTAGGCGAACGTGCCGCCGACGTACCCGTTCGCGGTGGGCTCGGGCGGGAACTCGCTGGGCGTCAGGTAAGTGTGCGACAGGCCAAGCCGATCAAACACCCGGGCACGCATCTCATCGGCCGCTGTGTTGCCGGTGACGGCTTCGATGAGCAAGCCCGCAGCGACGTAGCCGGTGGTGTTGTAGCGGTACTCCGTGCCCAAATCGGCCACTGGTCCGTACGCCGCAGCGAACTCCAGGATCTCTTCGGGCGTTATCGGCACATCCAGCCGTGACGCCGCAAGTTGGTAGAACTTCGTGTTGACGGCGAACTCCACGAAGCCTGAGGTGTGCCCGAGCAGGTCGCGCACGGTGACCGCCGCGGCGTGCTCGTATCCGGGTGCCCAGTCTTCGCCCAGGTACTGCGCGACCGGTGCGTCGAGGTCAACCAGTCCCTCGGCGACGAGCTGCAAGACGACCGCCGCGGTGACGGACTTGGTTACTGACCCGATGCGGACGTGGTGATCGGGGGTCATCGGCATGTCAGTGGCGAGATCGCTGACACCCCAGGCGAACGTGAGCGGCTCAGCACCTCCCCGGGTGACGGCGAGCACAACGCCGGGGGCGCCGGTCTCGTCCATCCACTCCAGGACGGCAGCACTGAGCGGGTTGACGGGGTCAGCTGCAGGCTCCGCGGCCTCGGTGGTTTCAGGCGTCGACGCGGCCGTTGCCGCCGGTGCCGGGGCTTGCGTAGTGGGTGCCGGCGCCGCGGTGGTCTCCGGCGCGGCCTCAGTCGCCGGAGCGGCAGTAGTGGTTGGAGCCGCTGCCTCGGTGGCTGGCGCCACCGCTGTTGCGTCACTCGCCGTGTCCGGTGTGGTGTCACCGGCGCTGCTGCACGCGGCTGCCAGCAGGACGAGACCCAGCAGGGCGGACGCGAGTCGCTTCATGCGTGAAGCGTACGGATCCAGCGCAGAGCGGGCGAGTCATTGGCGCCAGCGGTAGGCGACTGTGTCGCTCCTTGTGCCCGTTCTGGCGCGCGGCAACGACACCTGCGAGTATCTGCCGTGATCTCTGTCCGCGCGGGCCACAGGGGGCTGTTGTGAATCTCGGAATGCTGCTCTTCATGCCAGCGACGATTGCTGGCGAACAGGTCATCTTGATCGACACCTCGACGGAGTCGAGCGACGGCTCAGCGTCGGAGGCCGGCGGCGGCACCGCACGCGCAGTCACCTACCAGGATCTGCTCGACAACGTGTCACGCACCGCGGGAATGTTGACGATGCTCGGCGTCGGTGTTGGCGACCGTGTCGGCATCTTCGCCACCAACAGCGTCGAGTGCGTGGAAGCCATCTTCGGTGGAGCGTTCGTCGGCGCCACCGTGGTGCCGATGAACTTCCGCGCCGGCGCCGAGGAGACGGCTCACCTGCTGAGCGACAGCGGCATCAGCGTGCTGTTCACCGAGTCTCGCTATGGCGACCTGATCGAGCAGAACAAGCCCGCCGACCTCGAGCATGTCTACGTGCTCGACGATTCCGATTCGTATGCATCAGCACGAGACGAGGCATTCGAGCTGCCCGTGCCCGAAGATGTCGACTCCGACGGCCTGTGCGCATTGCTGTACACCAGCGGCACCACGGCCATGCCCAAGGGCGTGAAGCTCACCAACGGCGCCATCACCGGCTACGTGATGGGCACCAACGACGCCGCCACCGGCGAAGACATGGGTCGGATGGCAGTCGCAGCGCCGCTGTACCACATCGCTGGTCTGACCTCGATGCTGAACGCGCTGTACAGCGGGCGTGTCGTGGTGCTGCTGCCCCAATTCGAGGCCTCGTCGTGGATCGACTGCGTGCAGGCGCACGCGGTGACACGTGCTTTCCTGGTGCCGACGATGCTCGCTCGGGTGCTCGAGGCGCCCAATTTTGCTGCCGAGGCGTTCGGCGGCCTCGAGGCGATCACCTATGGCGCGGCGCCGATGCCGCCGTCGGTGATCCGGCGAGCCATTGATCTGTTCCCGCCGAACGTCGCGTTCGCCGGGGCATACGGTCAGACCGAGACAACCTCCACAGTGGCGGTCCTCGATCCCGACGATCACCGCATCTCCGGAACGTCCGAGGAGCAGGAGCGCAAGCTGCACCGGCTGTCCTCGGTCGGGCAGGTGCTCGAGGACGTGCAGGTCCGCATCGTCGATGCCGACAGCGGCGAGCCAGTCGCACCGGGCCGGATCGGCGAAGTGCAGCTGCAGACGTTTCGCGCGATGGACGGCTACTGGGGCAATGACGAGAAGACCCGCGTGACGATCGACGACCAGGGCTGGGTGCACACGGGCGACCTCGGCTACCTCGACGACGACGACTACCTGTTCCTTGCCGGCCGTACGGGCGACATGATCATCCGGGGTGGCGAGAACGTGCTGCCTGATGAGGTCGAGGCCATGCTGTACGACCATCCGTCGGTGCTCGAAGCCGCGGTGGTGGGTCTGCCCAGCGAGGAATGGGGCGAACGCGTCACGGCCGCGGCGGTCGTGCGGCCCGGCAGCGGCACTACCGGCGACGATCTCGTTGCCCATGCGCGCGAGCGCCTGGCGCCTTTCAAGCGTCCCGAATTCGTGTACCTGATGGACGAGCTTCCGCGGACCTCCACCGGCAAGCTGCTGCGCCGCGACCTCATACCGATGCTTGAAGAGCTGGGAATCTGAGGCTCGATCTGAGGCTGGGCGTGAACGCGCCGGGCTCGCTCGGTCCGTGAGCACCACCCCGGCTCTGGGGTATCGCGACGATCACTTGCATCTGCTGGCGTGCGCCGCAGCACGCCGATCAGCGGACGTAAGTGCCGCTACGTCCATAGAAGAGTTGCTGGCCACAGTGCGGCAAGCCGTACGGCGCCGCTGCGCCGCTGCGTTGGCTGCGCGCCGCCAAGGCGGCGCTGGATCGGTTGCGCGCCGCCAAGGCGGCGCCGTGTCGGCGGGTGATGCCTCGCACTCGTGGCTGCGGGTCTGGGGCTACGACGATGCGCTGCTCGATGAGCGGCGCCATCCCACGGTTGCCGAGCTGGACTCAGTCGCCGCCGGCTATCCCGCCGTGCTTCATCACATCACCGGTCATGTGGCCGTCGTCAACACCGCCGCGGGTCGGGCACTCGGCCTCGCGTCCGGCGATGTGCTCGTCGAGCGCCACGATGTGCTAGCGGCGGTGCCGCGGCCCGACCGCGCTGCGACGGTGGCAACTGTCACAGATGTGCTGACCGAACTGGCCACCGCGGGCATCAGCGCATGCACCGATGCGACGCACACGAACGACCTCGCCGCATTGGAACTGCTGGCTGAAGCGGCAGCGGGCGCGCCGTCTGTGGACGTCACGGCGATGGTGGGTGCCGATCGGCTCGACTCTCTCGAAGACCTGACCTTTGGCATGACCGTGCCGGGACTGTCGGCTATGACCGAGGAAGTTGGGGTGCGTATCGGTCACGCGAAGGTGATGCCGCCACACGACGACGACAGCGTGATCGCCGAACTGGTCGCGACTGCTCGCGCCTGCCGATTTCCCGTCGCCATCCACGCAATGGACATCGACACGTTGCAAGCATCTCTCGATGCCCTCGAAGCGCATCCGCCGATCCTCGACACGGCCCGGTCCGCCGAATCTGAGCGGATTGAGCCCAATCGGATTGAGCCCGATCGCATCGAACACTGTGCGCTTGCGCTGCCAGAGCAGCTGGACCGCATCGCCCGCCTTGGCGTCGCCGTGGTTACGCAACCCAGCTTCGTGACCCGTCGTGAGCAGAAGTACCGCGATCAGCTCTCGATCACTGAGCAGAGCTGGTTGTGGCCGCTCGCCAGCCTGCTGCGCCGTGGGATCAGGGTCACATTGTCTTCCGATGCCCCAACCGTGCCCCCGGATCCCTCTGAGTGGATCGAAGCCGCAACCAGCCGCACCCTCGCCCCGGCCGAGCGCATCGACTCGCAGACCGCTTTGCGACTGTGCCAGTGGGGTTGAGTACCCTGCCGCGTTGCCGCTGCGTCGGCCGCATGACCGGGTTGGCTGGCGCATCGCGATTGGCTCGTTGAGTTAGGGGAGGACGGATGGCTGGGCCGATGGAAGGTGTCCGTGTCGTCGAGCTGGGCGTGTGGGTCGCCGGACCAGCCTGCGGCGGGATACTCGCCGATTGGGGTGCCGACGTCATCAAGGTTGAAACACCGGACGGCGACCCGTTCCGTTCATTGGAATGGCTGTTCCCGGGAGTCGGCAACCCCCCCTTCGATCTGGACAATCGGGGCAAGCGCAGTATCGCCTTGGACCTGCGACAACCGGAGGGCCTCGACGCTCTGCACTCACTGCTGGCAACCGCCGACGTCTTCTTGTCGAACATCCGGCCCGGCGGGCTCGAACGGATGGGCCTCGACTACCCGTCGCTGTCGGAGCGCTACCCGCAGCTGATCTACGCGAGCGTGACGGGGCTATCGCTGCAGGGCGATGAACGAGATCGCCACACCTATGACGTCGGCACGTTCTGGTCGCGTGCCGGCATCGCCCGCTCACTCACCCCAGAAGGTGCCGACCTCCCTTACCAGCGTGGCGGCATGGGCGACCACATGACTGGACTGGCGGCGGCAGCCGGGGTGGCCGCAGCGCTCTATCACCGCACCAGCAGCGGCAAGGGCCAGCTCGTCGAATCCTCCCTGATGCGCCTGGGCGCCTACATGCTGGGCTGGGATCACAACATCACCGCGATGACCGGCGCCGAGACCGTGGCCTGGGGTCGCGATAATCCGCCCAACCCGCTCATCAACTGCTACCGGTGCGGCGACGGCGAGTGGCTCTGGATGCTGGGCCTCGAAGGCGATCGGCACTGGCCCAACGTCGTTCGCGCGATGGATCGGCCCGACTGGAGCGACGATCCACGCTTTGGCGACATCGTGCTCCGCAGGGAGAACACGGCAGCTCTTACGGCGGAGATGGATGCGGTCATGGCCACACGGACGCGAGCCGCCTGGGGTGAGATCTTCGATGCAAACGATGTGTGGTGGTCACCGGTGCAGTCCACCCTGGAGTTTCGATCCGACCCGCAGGCTCAGGCCGCCGGTTGCTGGGTCGAGGTGCCAGCACCCGGCGGCGGCACGACCGAGATGGTCGCGACGCCCGTCGACTTCTCCGCGACTGCTTGGAATCCCAGTGGACCGTCGCCCGAACTGGGCCAGCACACTGAGTTGATCCTGCTTGAGC
The DNA here is from genome assembly GCF_965221945.1 of Candidatus Poriferisodalis sp. Taxonomy (GTDB): domain Bacteria; phylum Actinomycetota; class Acidimicrobiia; order Acidimicrobiales; family Poriferisodalaceae; genus Poriferisodalis. The sequence goes on from NZ_OZ244925.1 coordinate 146,025, forward strand.
ACGGCTACGACTGGGATGCAATCGAGCAGTTGAAACAGACCGGTGTCATTCCCTGACAGGCGCCGCGCGTCGAAACAACTGCCGACCGTGAGATAACTTCGATCCGCCGCGTCGCTGTGCGTACCGAGCTCATCAACACAGGCGAACGAGATGGGGCGGCGGGGAAGGAGAGCGGATGATCGAGCCGGTCAGCGCTCGTGTTCTGACGCCCGAATGGGCGCCGACTGTGATACCCGCGCCCTATGACTCGCTCACCCCTTCGGAGCGCGCTCAGCAGCTCGCCGAGAATCCTGATTCGTTCGCCCATGTCGCCGGGTCGCCGCCGGAGAGCTTCGGCCATCCCAGCGAACACCTGCAGCACGCCACGCGCAGCACACAAGCACTGGACCGGTTGATCGGGCTGGGTACATTTGGCTCCACCCGCTCGCCGAGTCTGTACGTGCAGTGCGTCGAGGCCGACGGCCATGTTCAGCACGCGCTCCTCGGAGGTGTGAGCCTCGCCTCGCATGAATTGCGGCCGCACGAGGACACCCAGCCTGGCCGGGTCCACGGATTGGCGATGCACTTCACCGAGGTCGGCCGTATGTCGAGCCCCGTGGTCGTCACCGCGCCCGACATGGCGCCCGTCGCCGAGGTCATCGAGGCCACGATCGCAGCGTCCGAGGCGTCCACCCCACACGAGCCGTTGCTCGATACCAAGACTGCCGACGGCGCGCGCGTCACGCTGTGGCCTGCGGTCTTGCCGGGCGGCGAATCGGAAGGTGTCGGATTCGATGGCCCGCTGTACATCGTGGACGGACATCACCGGGTCGCTGCGGCCTATCAAGCCGGCTTCAGCCAAGTGCTCGTGGCGTTGGTACCCACGGCCGAGCTGTACCTCGGCAGTTTCGACCGCGAGCTGAGCGAGCTCGACATAATGCCGAGACGGGTGGCGGACCTGATATCGACCCGCTGTGAGGTGACGGAAGTGTCCGATGCCGTTGCAGCACGCCCCACCGAGCCCGGATGGATCGGTGTCGGCGTGGCCGATCATTGGTACCGCGCTCGCCGTCGTGACGCCGACGCTTCACGTGGGGCGCCGCCGGGCATCGACCCGGTGAGCGGGCTCGATGCCGCCTTCGTGCACGACTTCATGCTCAGCGAGATCTTCGGTGTCACGAGCGCATCCGACCCGAGGCTCACTTACCGGCCCACGACCGTTGCCACGGCCGACACGCCCGTCACGATCATGCTGGCGCCGGTTCCCCTCGAGGCGGTCTTCGACGTGGCCGACTTTGGTGGTGTGATGCCACCGAAGACCACCTACTTCTTGCCGAAGGCCCGCTCCGGATTGCTGCTCGTCCGCTGCTGATGCCGCCTCAGCAATGCCGATCGCCCTCGCTGGCGGTCACGGCGATGGCCTCGGCTACAGCTCGAACAGCCGGCGGACGTTGTCGCCGATGAAGTCACGCTGCTTGTCGGCGGGGAACATGTCGACGAGTTCGTCGAGGTCGAGGACATACTCCGGGGTGTGGTCGGCGTGGGGAAAGTCGCTGGCCCACATGAACCGATCGTGCCCGAAGCGCTTCGCGAGCGCCGGAATCGTGCGCTCGTCGGGGTCGCAGGAGATCCACACCTGACGCATGAAGTACTCGCTCGGCTTCATTTCCAGCGGCACCCGGGTGCCGGTGTAGGTGTGGGCGAAGACCGCGTCGATGCGGTCCAGGCAATAGCCGAGCCATCCGCCGCCCGATTCGAGCACTAGCACCTTGAGTTCGGGGAATCGGTCGAAGACCCCGTAGTCGAACAGCGACACGAATTGGTGACGCACGCCGTCCGACGCGGTCATAGACGCTGTGAGCCGCAGGTCGCGCACGTGTTCCCAGGTGCCCATGCGAGTGCCCTTGGTCCATTGCGGTTCGAAGGTGGGGTGAATCGCAAACGGGACGCCCAGATCCTGCGCTGCTTCGAACACCGGGTCGTGATCGGGATGACCGAGCGGGCGCGAACTGTGTGTGAACGGTGCGACGAAGGCTCCTCGCACTCCGTCGGCAACAGCGCGCCGCAGCTCAGCCGCCGCAGCGACGGGATCGGTGAGCGACAAGTGCGCGATAGGAACGAGCCGGTCCGAATGATCGCGGCAGAATTCGCAGATCCATCGGTTGTAAGCGCGGGTGTAGGCCTGGCTGAGCTCAGGGTCGGTGAGTTCGGCTTCCCACAACAGCCCCATCGTCGGCAAGAGGACCGCGATGTCGAGGCCTTCAGCGTCGAGCAACTCGATCCGTTGATGGGGATCCATGGCGCCGAAGGGGATCTCGCCCAGATATGTGCGTTCGGGGTTGAACATGATGTCAGGCAAGTCGGCTGCGCCCATTGCACCCAGCGTGGAGACCATGCCAGGGCGCGCCAGTTTGCTCAGTTGGTTGTCGATCATGAGCACTTCGAGACCGCGTTCAGGCTCGATCTCGATGCGCAATGCCAGGTCCTTGTAGCGCTCCTCGAGGTATTCCTCCCACAGGTCGGGTGGCTCGAGAATGTGTCCGTCGGCGTCCACAGCGCCAGCGTGCGCGATCTTGTGCACCTCGTGCATGTGGCGCTGATCGCCGTGAACGGACAGGTCTCTCTGGATGGTCGTGCTCATGATTCCCCCGATGCGTCCGATTCGCCCCAATGATTCCGCCAGCATTCTCGCACGGTGTACATCCGATGTCAGCGGAAGCGTCCCGCCGAAGTGTCTGCCGAGCGGTACCGGCGCACGAACACGCGCCATGGGGGACAATCTGACCCTGACCGAATACCCCTGCAGAGGACGATGACATGAGCGAGGGCAACGGAAATACAACAGGCCGTCTAGCTGGCAAGGCAGCGGTGATCACTGGCGGCGCGAGCGGCATGGGACGGTCCACAGTCGAGCGGTTCCTGTCCGAAGGTGCCTCAGTAGTGATCGGCGACCTCAACGCCGACGCAGGACACGCATTCGTGGAGGAACTGACCGCGGCTGGCCACGGCGAGCGTGCTCGCTTCACCCGCACGGACGTATCGGTAGAGGACGACGTGGCTGCCATGACTGAGCTGGCGGTCGAGGCCTTCGGCCGGCTGGACGTGGTCTTCAACAACGCCGGCATCGGCGGGGCCTTCGGCCCGATCACCGAACTGGACACCGACGCCTGGGACGAGACGTTCGCCATCCTGGTGCGCTCCGTGATGCTGGGCACCAAGCACGCCGCCAGGGTCATGATCCCCCAGGGCACCGGCGGCTCGATCATCAACACCGCATCGATTGCCGGTGTCGGCGGCGGAGCTGGCCCGCAGGCGTATTCGGCAGCCAAAGCCGCCGTCATCAGCCTGGCTCAGACAACGGCGCTGGAGTTGGCACCCCACCGCATCCGGGTCAATGCGATCTGCCCAGGGCTGATCTTCACCCCGCTGATGCACAGCGGGAATGAGGCCCAAGCCGAGGAGGTGATGTCGGAGTTGCAGCCTTGGCCGCAACGGGGCGAGGGCAGCGATATTGCGTCGACGGCGCTGTTCTTGGCCAGCGACGACAGCAAGTTCGTGAGCGGTCAGCAGCTCGTGGTGGACGGCGCCATGCTGGCTGCGGGTCCGCGCATCCACGGCAAAATGCACAACACGCGCAACTTGCATCGCATGGCCGGGATGGCGTACGGCACGACCGGCAAGGCCGCTTCGGTTCGCCGCCTCTAGCGCCCTTCCGGAGCGATTAGCGGGAGCGGGCTTCGTTCAGCGCGTCCCGGTGGTCGGGGTGTGCAATCGAGGTGAGCAGCTCGGCCCGCTCGGCGAGCGTGCGACCCCGTAGCTCCACCACGCCGAACTCGGTTGCGACGATGTCTGCCACATACGCCGGCAGCGTCGTGGGTGCGCCCTCTTCGAGGGTTGGAACGATGCGCGAGATACGCCCGCCCGCAGCCGTCGACGGCATCGCGACGATGGCTCGGCCTCCGGTTGCCACGCAGGCGCCGAACGCGAAGTCGGGGGCGCCGCCGGGTCCGGAGATATAGCGGCCGCCGACGACCTCGGAGTTCGCCGAGCCGTCGAGCGCCATCTGCACGGTGGACTGCAGCGCCACGAAGTTGCGTACCTGGGCGATGCCCTCGATGCCGTGGCTCAGCGAGCCACGCACCAACTGCACTGCCGGATTGCGGTCGACCCAGTCGTAGAGCCGGCGTGTGCCCATCACTTCTGCGGCGACGCTCACGCCATCGCCCAGCGGCCCCTTGTGGCGGTTGTCCACCGCACCGCTGGCGATGAGGTCGATGCAAGCGTCGTTGATCATGCCGCCGTGGAGTCCGAGGTGGCGACGGTCTCCGAGGCTGGACAGCACGGCGTCGGGAATCGACCCGATCCCGAACTGCAGCGTGGTCCCATCGCCGATGTACTGGCCGACGTGAGTTGCGATGGCCCGGGCGGTGTCATCGACGACGGCCGGCGCCAGCTCGGCCAGCGGCTCATCGATCTCGACCAGCGCATCAAAGTCGGTCCGGTGGCATTCGCCTTCCCCACCCACGTAGGGCATCTGCGGGTTCACCTGCGCGATCACCAGCGGCGTCGATCGCAACAGCTGGACATGGCCACCGACGCCAGTGCCGAGGCTCATGCGCCCCTGCGCATCGGGCGGGCTGGCCTGGCACGCCACGACATCGGCTTCGAGCCCGCCGTTGGGGCCCACGAGGCCGGTGATGTCTGAGTAGCGGGCGGGTGCGACGTCGAAGTGCGGGCTGCCGTGCGCATCGCGCAATGCGCCGCTGGGCTGCAGCGAGGTCCAGCGGAATGGGTTACCGAGATGGTCGAGCGGTGCAGGCCTGCTGAGCAGGAATGCGCTCACGAACTCGAGTTGCTCGAAGCGATCGTGTGCAGCGTCAATCCCGCTCAGCAAGCCGTATGGGGTTGCTGAGCCCTGCGCTGCATAGACGCGTGCCCGGCGCCCGATGCGCTCGACGGCAGTGTCGAGGCTCACCTGGGTTCCGGCACGGTTGCCGTTGTGAGGTGTGCGGCCGTCGGGACTCATCGATGCGGTGCTCCTCGTGTTGAGGGTCCAGCTACCGGAGGTGCCGACGGGTCGCCTGCACGTCCGGGCGAACTGTACGGGACCCGCAATGGCAATATTCCCGGTCATGAGCTCTCAAGAGACCGACCTCAACGCCATGCCCGCACCGGATCTGGTATCCGAACTCACGCCAGATGTCGCCGACGCCGCGGTGGGCTCGGGTGATCAAGCAGTCATCGAACGTGCCGCGTCGTGGGCTCGCGACTATGTCGCGCCGCGGGCCGAGTCGTGGGAGCGAGATCGCCGCTTCGCGACTGAGGCATTTGCGAGTGCCGCCGGCGAAGAGCTCTGCGGGCTGTTGGTGCCCGTGGCCGACGGCGGGTCCGGCATGAGCCAGATCGGTCTCGCACGCGTGCTTGAGGAGATCGCCGCTGCGGACTTTGCCATCGCCTTCTCGCTGGTGTGTCACAACAACCTGGCGGGGGCAGTGAGCCGGCGAGCCCCTGCGGAGCTTCGTGCCCGAGCGCTGCCGCCGCTCGTTTCGGGTGAACGGCTTGGCGCTTTCCTGCTCACCGAGCCCGGCGTGGGCAGCGACGCCGCCAAGATCACCACCTCGGCACGCCGTGACGGCGACGAATGGGTTCTCGACGGCGAGAAGGCTTGGGTCAGTAACGGCACCTCTGCGGAGCTGCTGTCGGTGTACGCGCAGACCGATCCCGCAGCCGGCCATCGAGGCATTGTGACCTTTCTCATCGATGGCAGTACCGACGGCGTCGAACGCTCCGAGGGGTACGAATTGAGCGGCGCACACGGCCTCGGAACCAACGGCATCAGCTTCGAGAATTGCCGAGTGTCCGACGCCGATGTGATGGTGCCCGTGGGCGAGGGCTTCGTTGCGGCAATGGAGGGCATCGACATCGCCCGCGTCCTGGTCGCGGCGATGTGCTGCGGCATGATGCGCACCGGATTGGCGACGGCCATCGAATACGTGCGCCAACGTCAGGCCTTCGGCGGTCGCATCGCCGACCTGCAAGGTGTGCGGTTCCGGCTGGCCGACGTGGCCACAGACCTCGAAGCGTCGCGCCTGCTGGCGTACCGGGCAGCACTCGCAGTGGCGGAGGGCCGCCCGGCGGCCGTGATGGCCGCGCATGCCAAGAAGTTCGCGACTCGCGCAGCAGAGCGACGGCTGGCGGACTGCATGCAGGTGATGGGCGCCGTCGGCGCACGTCGGGATCACCCGCTGCCCCGCCACCTGGCAGCTTCGCGGCTGACGCACTACGTCGACGGTGCGACCGAAATCCAAGATGTCGTGATCAGCAGGGCGCTGCTCGACTGAACACACCTGCTGGCCGGATATCGGGCCGGCGACAGGCCGCGACGGTCGATGCACATTGCTCACGGATGACGTGTGAACACTGAGCGTGGTTCATGTACCCCACGGGTGTTAACTGTCTTCAAAGGTGATCACAACTCGGTCCACAGCTCGTTCGGACTGTCCCGGGGACCACCTCGAACACAACATTTCGAGAGGGGGTAAGAGTGGGTTCGGCTCTGCTGTATGCGAACCCCGAGGGCGACGCCCTCGAGGACATTGTGAACGTCAGCCAATATCCGGTTGGCAACGCCCAGAACGCCGGAGGTTCAGTCAACGAGAGTTGGGCGGACATGGTGGCCACGACGAGGCGGGCCCTGGCAGCCGACGGGTGCGCAACGCTGCCGGGATTCTTGACCGACGAGGGGTTACGGCGAGCACGCAGCGAAATCTCCTCACTGATGCCGAAGGCACCGCTGCGTCATGAGACCTCGAGCGTCTACGCGCGCTCCGATCTCGAAGTGGGTCTCGCGCCGGACGATCCTCGCCAGATCCAGATGTCACGCCTGATCGGTCACCTCACCCGCGACCAGATCCCGCCCGACGTGGTGCTGGCGCGCGTGTATGCCGCACCTGGCGTCAAGCAATTCGTGGCGGCGTGCGTCGGCGAAGTCCGGGCGTTCGAATACGCCGACCCGCTGGCGGGGCTTGTTGTCACGGTGACGCCCCCGGGCGGCGAGCTCCACTGGCACTACGACACCAACGAGTTTGTCGTCACGCTCATGGTGGCCGAACCTGATTCCGGCGGCGACTTCGAGTATTGCCCGGGGCTGCGCAGTCCTGGCAACGAGAACTTCGACGGACTCGGCCGGGTGCTGCGCGGCGAAGCACCTGATGTGGTGCGCCGCCGCCGTCTGCGCGCCGGCGACCTGCAGATCTTCTTGGGCCGGTACTCCTTGCACCGAGTGACCAAAGTGGAGGGCCAGACCACGCGTTGTGTCGGAGTACTCAGCTATGCGAACCGGCCTGGCGTCATCGGTCCGGTGGATCGGACCAGGTCGGTATACGGCCGCGTCACTGAAGCGCACCTGCTGGCAGCCGAGTTTGCACGCAGTTCGGGCGACGGGCTCATCTTGTGAGCGAGCCCGAGGGGGGCCTCGAGCTACAACGTCTCGCGAGGCTTCAGCAGCACCTCGTCGCCACGGACTGCGACGCGCTCCTGCTCTATGACCCGCTCAACGTCAGGTACGCCACCGGCACGACGAACATGGCGGTGTACTCGCTGCACCACCCCTGCCGTTACGCACTCGTACCCGCGGAGGGTCCGGTCACTTTGTTCGAGTTCAAGACGTGCGAACACCTCTCCGAGGAGCATCCCGCCGTGGGTGAGGTGCGAAATGCGGTGAGTTGGTACCACTTCATCACCGGGCCGCGTACTGGTGAATTCGCCGATCGCTGGGCCGCAGAAATCGCTTCACTGCTCGGTTCGAGTCCGTTCCGGCGGCGGGGCACCCAGCCCAGGCTTGCCGTGGATCGGCTGGACCCGCTGGGCCTGTGGGCCCTCGGTCGCTGTGGGGTCGAGGTGACCGATGGCGGCGAGATCGTTGGTCTGGCCCGTGCGGTCAAGTGCCCGGGGGAAATCGCAGCCATCCGTTCGGCCGTCGAGGTGTGCGAGCGGGCAATAGCGGCGATGGAAGCAGCCTGCCGGCCCGGCATCACCGAGCAGGAGCTCTGGTCGGTCATGCACCAAGTCCCCATCGCTGGCGGCGGAGAGTGGTTCGAGACCCGTTTGCTCACATCTGGGCCTCGTACGAACCCGTGGTACCAGGAGTGCTCGGATCGGGTGATCCGCGAAGGCGACCTCGTCGCTTTCGACACTGATCACGTGGGCCTGGGCGGATACACCGTGGACGTGTCACGCACTTGGCTCGCGGGCGACGCCAAGCGCACGCCCGAGCAGCGCACCATGTATGCCGCCGCATGCGAGCAGGTGCAGCGCAATACCGAGCTGCTGCAGCCAGGGGTGACCTTCGCAGAGCTCTCTGAGCGCGCCTACCTGCCACCCGGCGAGCTGCACTCGGAGGCGAATGCGTGCGTTGCCCCTGGCATGGGTCTGTGCAATGAGTACCCGCTGGTGCTCAACCGCGAGCTCTTCGGGAACGATGGCTATGACGGCGTGCTCGAAGCCGGGATGGTGCTGTGCGTCGAGAGCTTGGTGGCCCCTGTCGGTTGGCCCGAGGCTGTCAAGCTCGAGGAACAGGTGCTCATCACCCCGACAGGTCCTGAGTTGCTGTCGAAGTCGCCGGTTTGTGAGGCCCTGCTGAGCTAACTGGTGAGATCGCCCGGGAGTATCGCCAGCGGTTCGACCAGGAGTCTGTGTTGCGCACGAGCGCCCACACGCGCGTCAGTTTCTCCTGACGGCCTACTGGCCGCGCTCGGGCTCAGCTGTGCTTTGGATCTCCGAGCCACGCGACGATGGCATTGGCGACTTGACGCTCCGGCGCGTCGTCGTCGGTCTCTGCACGCATGAGTGCCGACCACTCCAGTTCGAGGCCGGAGCGGCCGCAACGCACGGCTGTGAGTCGTCCTGTGTCCATCCACGGCGACATCGCCCACCGGCTGAGAATCGATACTCCAAAATCGGCTGCGATCATTTCGGCGATCGCACCCGTTTGCTCAAGCACCGTAATCGTGCGAGGCGAAACTCCAGAGGGTCGAAGAAAGCGTTCGTACTCGAAGCCCGGCGATGGTTGACGGTTGTAGGTGAAGTAGTCCTCTTCGGCTAACGCCTCGGGTCCGATCCATGAACGGCTCGCAAGGCGATGCCCCGGGTGGGTGACGAGCACGAGTTCGTCTGTGAACACGTGCAGTGCTTCATTTGTTCCCTGAGCGGGACCAGGAGCAAGTACGAGGTCAGCCGTACCGTCAGCGAGTCGCTGTGCTGGCGCGTCACCAATGACGACGAGTTCCAGCAGCAGTCCTTCCAATCGCTCGTTCGCTGCCGCGGCGAATGGCGCCAGCCAGTGGTAGCAGTCGTAAGAGCCGACTCCGATGCGAACGGTGGCGGTCGTCCCACCGACACTGCGCATGAAATCCCGTTCGGCGCGGCCCAAGTCCGGCATCGCGCGATGGGCGGCTTGGCACAGAGCGAGCGCAGCGGGCGTCGGCTGCATGCCACGAGACGGGCGGCGTTCGAATAAGCGCCCGCCGAGCCGCCGTTCGGCCTCTGCCAATCGATGGCTGACGGCAGATTGGCTGACATGGAGTCGGCCAGCCGCCGCGGTGACTGATCCGGTGTCCGAAACCGCCACGATGGTCTCGTAGTGGTGCATTTCCAAACGTGAAGACATAGCTACAAGATCGCCAGCCTGGATGAGATATATGAGTAGATATAATAGACGTTATTAAGAACGTACAATTGTTTCGTATGAATTTTGTCGTATCGAGCGGCGATTTTCGTGCTGGAGCACGGTTCACATGCGTTCTGTGTCGATATCTGGCTCGCCATTAGTGTGACCATAAGAATGAGATTGCCGCTATTCCTCTGCCGAAAACAGGAAACTATGAAGTATACGTCCATACTAAACGGCACCACTGCGGTGGGATTGGTCATCACGGCTTGGTATATGCAATATGTATCACTTCACTCGTATCTCGTAAGAATCTTGCACATTGCACACCTGGGCTTCCATACACACCTGTCTGTGACACCGGCGCATTTCCTCCCGCGCGATGCATGAATGTCAAGCGCACGATGCGTCCGGGACTATCGGGATACCAGAGACAATGGGATGCATGTCTTGACACCAATAGAGGTGATCGATACAAAGCGCCACCGTCACGCCACGAAAATGCTGAGCCAAGCGTGTGCCAATAGGCGGAATTGTCGATGAACGACCTCGGGCGGCGCTCAGCAGCGCATTGCAGCGCCGCCTGGGTCCCAGAGGCAGCCGTCCGCAAGCTGGGCACGACGCCGCTTGCCCACGATCTCTACTTCGAATTCGACATCGTCGTTGGCAAACTCGACCGGCACATAGCCCATGGCGACCGATACATCGCTGTAGTGGGCATAGCCACCTGAAGTAACCCAGCCGACCGGGTCGCCATTGCAGAAGATGGGTTCATCGGCCTCGGCATCGAAGCCGGAGCGACCCCTCACGCCCGGGATGGTTCACGTGCGCAGCGCCATCGAACCCTGCGGCGCTGGGTTGACACCAGCTCCAGGTCCCTGAGGTCCGTACTTGGCGATGAGTGCTGACCGGCCGACGAAGTCTGTGCCATCGTCGTTGGATCTCGCGAACCGGATGAAGCGGCCCAGACCAGCCTCGAGGGGGTCATAGGTGGGTCGGTACTCGCGTGCCAAGCTGCCGAAGCCCAGGGCTTCGCGCGAAACATCAGCGTCAGTGACTTCGGCCAGCAGCGTCCTCGATTTCGGTCCTGCGATGGCCACGCCGCACAGTTGCGTGCCAAGCGTGCGGTACCACACGGGTTCCCTTGACGCCGGTCCATCCGGCGCTGTGCCCCTTGACGCCGGTCCATCCGGCGCTGTGCCCCTTCAGCGGGCGAGATCCTCGTCGAACCAGCGCTCGTAGTAACGCTCGGCAACGCCCGAACCGAAGATCATGAAGCACTCGCTGCTCGATGTACTCGCCGTGGCGCCTGCTGTCACCGTCTGTGCAGGTCCATCGGTGCTCCCGATCGCTGGAGGCAGGCAGGCGATGGTGAGGTCGCCGGTGAGATTCCCCTGCTCATTGCACATCGGTGCGAGAGCGATTCGACCCGGTCGCGGCAACCTGCCCGCGGTGAGGTGCGTGAGCCACGCCCGCGCACCGGGCCCTTCGACGAGGAACTTGGCGAACCCCGACACCTCCATGAGCCCGAGGTCGTTGCGAACGGCGTGAACTTCGGCTCTCACATGGGGCCATGCGTTGGAGCGTCCGAAGGTGACGTCCTCGACGTTCCCCACCTTGGGCGCGAACCACAGCGGCACCTCCAAGCCGAAGGCGTCGCCGAAGACTGCCCCGGCCTGGCGCTGGTCCTCGTAAATCGGGGTGGTCGCGAGCGGACGACCCTCACCGAAGAATTCGTTCGGGAAGCGGATGCTGAAGCGTCGTTGGTAGTTCTCGCACACCATGGCGGCGGTGTAGGAGCGAGTTGCCCAGTCGCCGAACCTGGCGACGTCCATGGCCCACACGTCGAAACCGGGATCCCCGGACGTCATCCAGTTGGCGAGCGCGAGCCCAACCCCGCCTCCCTGCGAGAGTCCAGCCATCACCGCGCAAGCCGACCAGAAGCCCGGCAAACCGCGGATCGGACCAACGAGAGGATTCCCATCAGGCGCAAAGGTGAACGGCCCGTTGACGACCCGTGCGATGCCGACATCGGCAAGCACCGGAAAATGCTTGAAGGCGGTTTCCAGCGACGGGGCGATGCGATCGAGGTCGGGCGTCAGCAGGCGCTTGTCGAAGTCCCACGGCGTCTGCTGGCGCTGCCAAGCCACAGCCGCCTGCTCATAAGTTCCGACCAGCAGGCCCTGACCCTCTTGGCGCGTGTAGATCTCACCGCCAAAATCGATCGCGCCCATGAGTTCTTCGCCGGTGCGCTCGTTGTGGACGACGATCTCGGAGACGGGCTCGGTGATCACGTAGGTGTGCTCCATGGCGAGCACGGGCATCTCGAGTCCCACCATGCGCCCGACCTCGCGAGCCCACAGGCCACCCGCGTTTACGACATGCAACGCTTCGATTCAGTCGTCGCAGTCGGCGGTGTTTGATGCGCCGCCGCGGTCGCCGCGGGCTGTGTCGTAGAGCCCTATCCGCCAAGCCCCGTCGGGTGTGCGCTCGATGCGGCGAGCCCATGTATGGCGGCGGACCTGTGCCCCGGCCGCCATCGCCGCACTGGTATAGGCGTAGGTCACGCCCGTCGGATCGACATGGCCGTGGTCGGCATCGAACATCGCTCCGACGAATTGGCTCGGATCGACGATGGGCATAAGCGCCGCGGCCTCGTCCGCCGAGATCATCTCGGAGGTAATGCCGAGATATCGTCCGCGTGCGTCGGTCATCCGAAGCCAGTCGAGACGTTCAGGCGTGTCGGCCAGCGAGATCGCGCCGGCCACATGGATGCCGCAGTCCTGGCCCGAGAGTGCTTCGATTTCGCCGTACAGATCGATCGTGTACTTCTACAGCTTCGCCACAGTCGGGTCAGAATTGATCGGATGCATTCCGCCGGCGGCGTGCCACGTGGAACCCGCCGTCAGCTCAGAACGCTCGAGCAGCACCACGTCGGTCCAGCCGGCGCGAGTCAGGTGAAAGAGCGCCAACGACGCCGCCGCCGATCACGACGGCCTGTACCCGGTCGGTCACGACGACGAAGTTTGCACCGATGAGGCCGTTGCGTCGAGTTCTGTGGCTGGCGGCAAGGGGTTCGGCTCACTGCCGTAGTGGTCGGCGTTTCCGGGACGGTCGCCCGCAGGCACCGTCAAGTCGGCCACACAGGGGAGCGTCATCAGGTCCGCCGTCATCTTGTGGAAGCGATTCAGCGGTTCCTCGAACCGAGGGGCCAGTGGTCCCGGAGGCGCACCGCCCAACGAGATGCCGCGCTGGGCCCGCTCGCAGATGTCGATGTCCTCGTCGTTCACTTCGATCCAGAAGCGGCGCGTGATCTCGAACGACTCGCGCAACGCGGCCGGCGGCTCGGGCCCAGTCATCGGACCGGGTGGGAACAGAAACGTGCAGTGTTCAAGGGTGCGGCCTGCGCCCAGCGGCTGCAGCGTCATCAGGAACATGTGGCTCGGCAGCACGGCCAGCAAGACGTTGGGAAAGAGCGCAACGAATCTGCCACTGGCGGCATCAGAGTTGTGGAGGCCGGTCGCTGCAGGCAGTTTCAGCCAATCGTCACGCTCGTCCCCCGACACCGGCGTGGTGGTTTGCCCGCAGTACATGCCTGGCCCCTGGTAGCGATAGTGATCGGCGACACGCGACACCTTGGCCAGCTCCGGATGCACCCAGGGCAGGTGGTAGTACTCGGCAAAGTTCTCGACAATGAGCTTCCAGTTGGTGGCCACGTCGAAGGTGCACGTCGCTCCATCGAGCTGGGCGGGACGCCACTTCTCGAAGTCGTAGGCGGCCATGCGGTCACCCAGATCGCCGAGCCACGCGCTCAACGGCGGGGAGTCGTTGTCGAGACATGCGAACACGAGCGGACCCCAGGTATCCACTCTCACCCGAATCAGTCCGTAGTCCGCCAAGTCGAAGCCATCTCGCGGCACCGTGTCGAACATCGGTGCGGACACGAGATGGCCGTCCGCGCTGTAGTGCCAGCGGTGATAGGGGCAGCGGATCGTGTTTGCGATGTCACAATCGGCCTCGGCGAGCTCGGTGCCACGGTGTCTGCAGGAGTTCAAGAAGCCGTGCAGTCCCGTTTCCGTTCGGGTCAGCAGAACGGAGCGTCCGCCGACCGAACGCACCAGCAGCCGACCTGGGCGCGCCACCTCACAAGCCAGGGCCACCCCAACCCACGCCCGGCCGAACAGCCGCTCCTGCTCAGCAGCAAAGAACTCCTCGTCGGCGTAGACCGCGGGCTGCATCGCGAACGCGGCTTCGACCGGCTTGCGATTCGGAGCCCAGAATTCAGACGCCGATTGTGTCCATTCGGCCTTCGGCCGTGCCAGTGGAGTCGTCATTTCGTAGTTCTAGCCCGTTCTCGCCAACTCTCCGAACAGCAGTGCGCGGACGTCAGCAGAACTGCTCGGTCAGCCGCGGCTTGAGCACCTTTCCCATGGCGTTGCGAGGCAGTTCGGACACGATCATCACCTCCCGGGGGCACTTGTAGTGGGCGAGCCGTTCTCGCACAAAGGCGATGACGCCAGCCGGGTCGGGCTCTTCGCCGTCGTGTGGGACCACCGTTGCCGCGACCCGCTCTCCCCACTGTTCGTCCGGCAGTCCGACCACGGCTGCCTCGGCGACCTGCGGATGGGAGACGAGGATCCGTTCGACCTCGGCGCAGTACACGTTCTCTCCGCCGCTGATGATCATGTCCTTGACCCGGTCCACGATCGCCAGACGGCCGTCGGCCGACATGATGCCTACGTCGCCCGAGCGGGCGAATCCGTCAGGTGTGTAGGCCGCCTCGGTGGCTTCGGGCCGACCCAGGTAGCCCTCGAATGGCACCACCGACGTGGCGACCACCTCGCCGGCGATGCCGACGGGAACCTCCTCGCAGGTATCAGGGTCGACGACCTTGACGACTGAGCCTGGCGTCGGCCCCCCCACGCAATGAGGCACGAGAGCGGCACGGTCCTTGATGTCGTAGGTCACCCAGCCGGCTTCGGTCCAGCCGTAGCCGTCGGTGATCTCGGCGTTCGGAAAGATGTCGAATGCCTCGTCGAGCAGGGACATCGGTCCCGGCGCCCCTGCTGAGAGCAGATACCTCAAAGCGTTCAATGGCGGCCGCCCGGCCCCCCGCCACGCCTCGGCGATTGCAGCGGTCATGGAGGGCACCAGGAACGCCCATGTGCTGTGCTGGGCGTACTCGTCGAGGGATGCCTGCGGTTCGAATGCGGTCATCACCCGGACCCGACCGCCAGCCACCAGTTGCGCCAGCGTCAGGCCGCCATAGGAGAGGTGGAACATCGGACCTGGCGTGGACACGACTTCGCGGCCGGTCAGCCCGAACGTCCAGCTCCAGTGCATCAGGCGCATCAGGAATCCGGTGTTGGTGTTGATGCTCCCCTTCGGGAAACCGGTCGTCCCTGAGGTATACGCGATCATGGCGGTGCGCTCATCGGTGGTGGTGTCGCTCGGCGTGACGCTTGGCACCAGCCGACCCGTGCTGGGATCGATGTCGGCATACGGCCCGATGGGCCGCGACCACCTCGTTGGCGCCGAGGCCCCAATCGCGGTGGCGTCGATCAGCCTGATTCCGAGATCGGCCGTGACCCGCTGGGCGATGTCGATGAACGGCTCCGCGGCCAGAAGCACCGAGGCGCCCGAGTCTTCGAGCACGTAGTGGATCTCGGGTTCGGCAAGTCGGCTGTTGACCGGGACTGCAGCTGCGCCGACGAGCTGGCATGCCAGATACGCAGCGGCGTAGTCGGCGCCATTGGGAAGCAGGAGCCCAGCCATCTGCCCATGAGGCCCCAGCTCGACTGGCCCCAGCGCATCTGTGATGGCCTCGGTTCGGGCCCAGAGCTGGCCGTACGTCCACGTCTCGACGGGCTCGAGGCCTCCGGTTAGGCGTGGGTCGAGCACTTCGATCGCGCACCGGTCCGGATAGGACCGGGCGTTCGTTGCGACGCAATCGGCAATGGTGAACGGCTGCAGCATGATGCTGCCGAAATTAGCGGCGATGCCAGCTACGCGTCGTGCTCGGTCTCGGGACTTCCAGAGCGGCCGGCGGGACGGATCTCGGCGATGAGATCACCGGGTTCGAGGAGGGCGCCTGGCTCCGCGGCAATGGATTCGACGGTGCCGGTCACTGGCGCCGAGATCGACGATTCCATCTTCATGGCTTCGATCACGGCAATCGTGTCGCCGGCAGTCACGCGGTCGCCGACGGAGACCGAGACGTTGACGGCGCCGCGGAACGGTGCCGCGACGTGGCCTGGCCGGTCCGGATCGGCGCGTGCGTGCTCGGGACGATCCGAGGCCACCGTGCGGTCAACGGTGTCGATGTCGCGGGGCTGTCCGTTGACCCTGAAGCTGATGATCCGGGTGCCTTCGCCGTTCGGCTCGCTGATCGACCGCAGGCCCAGCAGCAACCGCACGCCGGGGCCGAGCACGACGGCGGTGTCGTCTTCGTGGGCGTCGAGCCCGTACCAGAACAGCAGCGACGGCAGCACCGAGAGATCGCCGTAGCGGTGCTCGTTCTCAGCTTGGGCCGCCGAGGGTGTGGGAAACAGCAGCCGGTTCAGCGTGACCCGGCGATCATCCGCAAGGCCCGCCTCGTCGTCCGCGGTGAGATCCTTGGTCTTCGGCGACCAATGACGCTCCGCAGTCGCACGCGAGCGGAACGGTTCGGGGAATCCTCCCGGGGGAGTGCCGAGCTCGCCGTGCAGGAAACCGATGACGCTGTCAGGCAAATCCACGCTTGCGGGATCGTCGGCGAGCTGAGCCGGCGTGACGCCTGACGCCACGAGATGCAGGGCCAAGTCGCCCACGACCTTTGACGACGGCGTCACCTTGATGGGGCGCCCGAGCAGCTCGTTGCACGCTGCGTAGAGCCGCTCCACCTCTTCGAAGCGGTGGCCGATCCCGAGTGCACGCGCCTGAGACCGCAGGTTCGACAGCTGCCCGCCGGGTATCTCATGGCGGTACACGGTGCCCGTAGGCGACGGCAGCCCCGCCTCGAATGGTGCGTAGATACGCCGCACTGCCTCCCAATACGGCTCGAGATCGCCGATCGCGTCGAGACTCAGCCCGGTTGCCCGGTCGGTGTCGTCGGTCATGGCCACCACCGAGGCGATCGACGGCTGCGACGTCATGCCCGACAGTGGCGGCGCGGCGGCGTCAATGGCATCCACGCCCGCGTCGACCGCAGCGAGATACGTCGCTAGCTGGCCACCGGCGGTGTCGTGGGTGTGCAGGTGCACCGGCTGGCTGAAGCGTTCCCGCAGCGCCGTCACCAGCGTCGCAGCGGCAGCAGGCCGCAACAGCCCGGCCATGTCCTTGATGCACAGGATGTGGACGCCGGTATTCGACAGCTGCTCTGCAACATCTAAGTAGTAGTCGAGGGTATACAGGTCCTCGGACTGGCTCGAGAGGTTTCCCGAGTAGCAGATCGTGCCTTCAGCGACGGCACCCGCATCCAGAACGGCGTCGATAGCGGGCCGCATCTGGTCGATGGCGTTGAACGCGTCGAAGACTCGGAAGATGTCCATGCCCGTCGCCGCCGCTTCCGCCACGAAATGGCCAACCACCGAATCGGGATACGGCGAGTACCCCACGGTGTTGCGACCGCGCAGCAGCATCTGGGTGCAGATGTTCGGCGCCCCAGCACGAATCTGCGCGAGCCGCTGCCACGGGTCCTCGTGAAGGAACCGCAACGCGACGTCGAACGTGGCGCCGCCCCAGCACTCCATGCTGAGCAGCTGCGGCATCGCGTGGGCCATCTGGCGAGCACCCGCGACGAGGTCGATCGTGCGCAGCCGGGTCGCCAGGATCGACTGGTGGGCGTCGCGCAACGTCGTGTCAGTGACCGCCACCGTTACCGAAGCCCGCAGATCGGCTGCGAACTTCTCCGGGCCCAGCTCGACGAGCCGCTGCCGCGATCCCACAGGCGGCGCGCCCGACTGCCTGGGCGGCAGTTTCAACACCGGACTGACACGTGTCGGCGCCGGGCCGTTCGGCAGGTGCACGGTGACATCAGCCAGGTAGCGCAGCAGGCGCGTGGCTCGGTCAGCCCCGACGGAGGCAGCTGTCAGCTCGGGCCGATCGTCAATGAACGTCGTCGTGACCGGCCCGCTGCGGAACTGCTCGTCAGCGAGGATCGCCTGCAGATACGGCTGATTGGTGGACACTCCCCGAACCCGGTACTCCGCAAGCGTGCGCTGCATGCGGCGCACCACGGTGTCGAAGTCGGGGCCCCGGCAGGTGATCTTCTCGATCATCGAATCGAAGTGCGGCGTGATCTCGACGCCCTGGTACACGCACCCGTCAAGACGAACCCCCGCACCGCTAGCGGGCCGGTAGGCCACGATTCGGCCCGTGTCGGGTCGAAAGTCGTTCGATGGGTCCTCGGCGGTCACCCGGCACTGCATGGCGTAGCCGCGCAGCGCTATGCGATCCTGGCGCAGGCCGAGGTCCGCCAGCGAAGCACCCGCCGCGATCCGCAGCTGCGATTCCACCAGGTCGACGTCGGTGACCTCCTCGGTCACGGTGTGCTCGACCTGGATGCGGGGATTCATCTCGATGAATACGTGACGACCGCTGCGGTCCACCAAGAACTCCACCGTGCCGGCGTTGACGTAGCTGATCGACCGGGCAAACCGCACGGCGTCGTCCAGCAACTGTGCACGCACGGCCTCGTCGAGGTCGCGCGCAGGCGCCATCTCGACGACCTTTTGGAAGCGCCGCTGCACCGAGCAGTCCCGTTCGTACAGATGTACGACGCTGCCGCCGGCATCGGCGAGAACCTGTGCCTCAATGTGGCGGACATCGGTCATTGCTTCTTCGAGAAAGACCGTGCCGTCCCCGAACGCGCTGTGGGCTTCCCGCCGAGCAGCGTCGACGGCCCCCGCTAAATCCGCAGGCTTTTCCACCCGCCGCATGCCTCGCCCGCCGCCGCCGGAGGCAGCCTTCACGAACAGCGGAAAGCCGATCTCGTGTGCAGTGGCGATGATGTCGGCGTCGGCGTCGTCGATGGGTGCCGACTGGCGCGGCACCGGCAAGCCGGCTTCGTCGGCGGCTTGCCGCGCCCGCATCTTGTTGCCGGTCAGCCGCAGCACCGCCGCGCTGGGCCCGACGAACACGATGCCCGCCGATGCGCAGGCTTCGGCAAGATCAGGACTCTCCGACAAGAATCCGTACCCCGGATAGACGGCATCGGCACCCACCTCGACCGCCTTCGCGACGATGGCGGCGTGGTCGAGATAAGCCCGAACTGGCCGACCCGGTTCGCCGATGACGTACGCCTCGTCTGCCTTGATGCGGTGCAAGGCGCCGCTGCGTTCTTCCTCGACGGGGAGGATCGCGACCGTGCGGATGCCGAGTTGAGTTGCCGCCCGGAAGGCACGGATGGCGATCTCGCCTCGGTTGGCCACCAGGAGTTTCTTCATGACGACCTCCGGTGCTCAGACATTATGAGCGTCGGCGGAGAGGTGGTGGTACCTGTCAGCCCCGTTTGCCTCGACTCTGCGCAGAAATGCCGCCTCAGGCGGCAAATTTGCACATAGAAAGCGTGGCAGCCGTTCTCCGCGCCGCCTCTGTTTTCGCTGACCTAGCGTGCGCTGCGTGACTGCGTGGCTATTGGACCCGGGAGTACTGCACCTCAATCACGGTTCGTTCGGCGCAACCCCTGCGGCGGTACTCGAGGCACAGCAAGGCATCCGGGAGCGCATCGAGCTGAATCCCACACGGTTCTTCCTGGAAGGCGAGTACCAGGAACGGCTGGACCAGGCACGGCGAGCTGTGGCCCACTTCGTCGGTGCCGACGAGGCGGGCCTGGTGTTTGTCACGAATGCCACGGCCGGCGTCAACGCCGTGTTCCGATCGCTAGAGCCGAGCCTGGAACCCGGCGACGAGATCTTGGTAACCGACCACGAGTACAACGCGTGCACCAACGCCGCAATCGTGTCGGCGTCGCGGGCTGGGGCGGTGGTCACCACCGCGGCAGTGCCGTTCCCGCTTGAGCACGAGCGCGAAGTGGTCGATGCCGTGGTCGCCGCCGTGACCGAACGCACCCGCATCTTGCTGATCGACGCAGTGACTTCGGCAACAGGGCTAGTGCTGCCGGTGGCCGAGCTTGTGGCACGGCTAGAGCCCGACGTGCGGGTTCTGGTCGATGCTGCGCACGCCCCCGGCATGATCGACTTCGACGTGTCCCGGTTGGGTGCGTCCTACGTCACGGCCAACTGCCACAAGTGGATGTGCTCGGCCAAGGGCGCCGCGTTCTTGTGGGTGCGGCCCGATCGGCGTGATGACGTGTACCCGGCGGTTATCAGCCATGGGTACAACGGCGGATGGCCGTCTGAAGGAGGCCACCTCCACGCCCAGTTCGACTGGACGGGAACTCATGACCCGAGCGCGTGGCTGACTGTCCCCGATGCGCTGACCACTGTGGAGGCGATGCACCCCGACGGCTGGCCGGGTGTGCGCAACGTCATCCGTGAGCGGTGCTTACAGGGACGGGAGCGGCTGGTCGAAGCCCTCAGCATCGAGTCGCCAGCACCTGGCGACATGATTGGCGCGATCGCGAGCGTGCCGTTGCCGCCCGCCGACAATTCGGGTTCTGCAATCTTTGACCCGCTCATGGGGGCGCTGCGGGACCGGCACGGCATCGAGGTGCCAGTGTTCACGTGGCCTGCCCCGCCGGAACGAGTCCTGCGGATCTCTGCCCACCTCTACAACCAACAAGGCGACTACGACCGCCTGGCCGAGGCACTTGTGGCGGAATTGGGCACCTGACTTCCGAGCGCCGGCGCGACTGCGGCGCTGCGACGACCGGGGACAAGTGGCAGGATCGCGGCACGCAGGTCGGCTGCGGCCCGACCGCCCTTGTCGAGGAGGCATCCATGTCAGGCGAAATCACAGCCAACCCGGCGGCGAAGATGATCTACCTGATCAAGCGGCGTCCCGAAGCCTCACGCGACGAGCTGGTGGCGAACTGGTTCAAGAACCACATGCCGAACGTGATCGAGGGCCAGCAGCGGCAGGCCGCGGCGGGCAAGCTCCACGCCCAGAAATACATCGCCACGCTGTTCGAGCGTCGTGATGATGGCAGCGATGCCGCGTGGGACGGCATGGCCCAGCTGTGGTTCGAGCGGCCGTTCCCGCCCCCAGACGCGCCGCACGGGACCACGCCGGCCGACACGTTCCAGGAAAAGGCCGAACCGTATGTGCAGTGGCCGGTGACGGAGTACGTGGTGCTCGACGGCAGCCTGCCTGTCGTCCCCAACACGCTGAACGAGCCGTTCCCGGCGACGCGTTCGGGCTTCTACAAGGTGACGTTCCTGGTGCCCGCCCGCGACGGCGTCGACGTCGACGAGGCGTTCCGGCACTGGCTGGAGGCACATGCGCCGAACGTGCGCGGCGTTATGGGAGAGATCGGCGGATTGCGCTACGTGGTCAACCACAGCGTCAACCCGGCCGACGAGCCCTACATGGGCATGGCCGAGCTCTATTTCGCCGACCCGGACGGCTGGGAGGCGTACAAGTCGACGGTCACCGAAGACGGCTTTGGCGCCTTCGTCGACATCAAGCGCATGGTGGTCCTGCGTTCACGCACGCAGATGATCGGCATTCCCGGCTAGGCCTCTGCGGCCGCCTTCATCGCTTCGAGCGTCGCTCGGATGCTCGTGCGCGCATTGTGGGCCCGCTGGTCGACCTCACCTTGACCGTGCTCGACCATGCGGGGCGACAGCTTTCGCAGCGTCCAGGTCTCGGTCAGCATCGTGCCGTCGCCTTTGGGTACCAGCTGGTAGCGCCACAGAACGATGTTGTATTCGAGACCGCCCGTGACGAACGCAAAGTCTTCGTTGTCGACCCGGCGAATGATCTCGACGGGTGCCTTCCATTCCTCGCCGTCACGCCGGTTGATGCCTACGAACATGTCGCCGACCTGGCCGGTCCCGGGCTCGCCGTCAGGACCCTTGCGCCAGTAGCCGCCGGTGTTCTCGCTGCTCCACTCGCCGTAGCGATCCAGCGCAGTCACCATTCCCCACACCTTCGACGGGGGAGCATCGATGTCGATGGAGTCCGCGTGCTCCATGACCGGGTTGTCGACGTGTCCTATCAGTTGCTCGCTCATGAGCCGCAGCCTTGCAGATGTCGCCGCCCACCCGCCTTGTTCTCCTGCGGCTTGGGCGGGCGTGCCTCAGTCGGTGCGGGTCTCGTTCGCCAGATAGAGCTCGCGCCAGTCGATCTGGTCGTCGGGCGGCAGCACCGCATTGATGGGTGCCATGTCTGCGAGCAAGGCGTCGGCCGGCCCGTCTCCCACCGCGGCCCAGTGGGCGCCGTCGAGCCGATCGGTCATTGCTTCGATCTCGGTACGGCCTTCGCGTCCAGCTTGTGTGGCCCAGCCGTCCGCGTCCACCCAGCCGCGTGCTCGCAGGCTCGCGTACGCCTCGGCAGCCTCTTCGGGGGTCCAGCCGGCTTCTTGGCTGATCCACTCGTGCGGCGCCTCATCGACGGCGACCTGGGAAACCACTGACTCACAGCCCCCCAGACCAGCTGCCGCGAGCGCCACCAAGTGGCACCCGCTGCGGTACTCGCGCAGCAGCGTGCTTCCGTGCCACAGCGCCAGGTGGGGCTCATCAGGCCAGTCCAGCGAAGCCCAGCCCGCGAACAGCACGCGCCCGACCGGGTCGGCTGCATCGCAGGCTGCGCGCACGACGTCGACGCAGCGACGCACCTCCTCGCTGTCGACCAACTGGCCCAGCTCACGTCTCAGTGCAGCGTCCATGCCTTCGTAGCGCGCCGCCAGCACTGCTGGAGGTGACGAATACGCCCAAGCATCCGGGATCGCCCGCCGAACTCGCGCCGGTGCGTAGTAGAAGAACAGCGACTCCACGACGCTGGCGGGCACCGGGCCGAGCGGCGCCACCCGCGTCGCGAAGTAGTTCATCCAGAACCCCCGCAACCCCGCCGCAGAGCCCGTCTCACGCACTTCGGGAGCCCAGTAGCAGAGCTGGTGATAGCGCTCCACGCACTCCCACATCTGCCGTGCTCGCATTCTGGTTGTCTCAGCCATCGCCCGATGTTCTATCCCGCCTCTGCCCGCGGCGTAACGCTCAGTTGATCTGAGTGAAAGAGCGTGCACATCGTCGACGGTCCGCTGGAGCGGCGTATGCCGCCAAAACTGCATGCAGATATGCATATATATCTGCATGCGGCGCTATCCTCCCGACATGCAGAGCACGAGTGTGCGTATCGACGTTGCGACGCATCGCGAACTCAAACATCTCGCCGCAGCGATGGCCATGACTGTGGGCGAAACCGTGTCGTTGGCGGTGCGTCGCCTTCGACAAGATCAGATCGGCGCAGAGCTTCGTGCAGATCTCGACGAAGTCGAGTCCGCGTGGCTCGACGCCGACTTGGGATGACGTTCAGCGCAGGCGACGTTGTCAACGTTGACCTCAGTACGCCCATTGGGCACGAAGCAGGCTTCCCGCACCCAGCGATCGTCGTCACTGCGCAGCGTGTCCTCGATGCCAACCCGGCCATCGTCCATGTTGTGCCCCTGACATCACGGTTTCGCAGGTTCGCTTCGGAGATCGAGATAGCGGCCGATCCGAGCAATGGTCTAGACGAGCGCTCAGCCGCTCAGTGTCAGCACGTCCGCGCGGTGGCTACAGCACGGTTGCAGGAACCACGTGGGAACGTCGGCGGAGTCGCGCTGGCCCAGATCCGCGAGGTCATCGCCCTCTTACTCGACGTCCCTTGACGTGTGCTTTACGCCCGCCACGTCGACGTTCAGTCGGGCTGGTTGATGAGGTGGGTGGCGGCGTTGTCGAAGTGGGCGAACATGGCGTTCGCGATCTCGGGGTCGAGCGGTGACCCGTCGGGCAGCTTTGCGGCCTCGAGCGATGCCAGCATGTGGCGCATCCAGGTATCCCGCTCGGCCTGGCCGATAGCGAACGGCATGTGACGCATCCGCAGCCGCGGGTGGCCGCGCTCGGCGCTGTAGTCGGCGGGCCCGCCCCAGTACTGGGCCAAGAATCCCGCCAGTCGGTGCCGAGAGGGTCCCATGTCGGGGGGATACATGGGGCGCAGCAGCGGGTCCGACTCGACGGCGTCGTAGAACCGGTCCACCAACTGGTCAAAGAACCGCTGCCCGCCGACCGCGGCGTAGACCGTGGGCGGCTGCTCCACAGCATCGGCCAGCTTGCCGCCCAGCGTCAGTCCGCCCGCTCCCCATGTGGACCCTTCGGTCTCGCTCGGCGGGATGGCGTCAGCTTCGGTCACGGCAATCAGGCTAAGAGCGCCATCGGGTTAGCTTGCGCGGGTGACTACGACACAACACCCCCACGGCGATGGGCCGATGCAGCTAGGCGCACACATCGGGCAACAGAACATGACCGCCGCCCAGATGCGTGACCTGTGGAAGCGACTCGACGCCGGAGGTGCCGACTGGATCTCCATCTGGGACCACCTGTACGAGGCACCGCCGCAGGGCGGAACGGTGCCTCACTTTGAGGCGCTTTCCACCTTGGGAACGCTGGTGGCCGACACTCACAACGCCCGCATCGGCTGCCTCGTCTTCTACGTCGGATATCGCAACGCGGGTTTGCTGGCCAAGGCCGCCACCACGCTGGATCACTTCAGCGGAGGACGTTTCACGCTGGGTCTCGGTTCCGGCCGGCACGAAACCGAAGCCGCCGCGTTCGGCTACGACTTCCCGTCGCTGGGTGAGCGCTTCGACATGCTGGAGGAGTCGTTCGAGCTCATCCGTTCGCTGCTCACCCAGGAGCGCACGAGCTACGACGGCCGCTGGGTTCGTGCTGACGACGCTTCGTGCCTGCCCGCTCCCGTGCAGGAGCGGCTGCCGATCTGGCTCGGCGGGATCGGCGAGCGGCGCACGATCCCGATGGCCGCGCGCCTTGCTGATGGCTGGAATGCCGCCTACATCACGCCGGAGCGGTTTGCCCATCTCTCGGCGCTCCTCGACTCACATGCCACCGCAGCCGGGCGCGACCCGGCCGAAATCGAGCGAACGATCAACGTGATGTTTCATCTTGTGACCGACCCCGCGGAAGTGGAGGCCGAGCGCGGGCGCGGGCGCGCTCCGTGGGGCGATCTCGCAAACCGGTTCGATGAAGGCGCGCTCGTCGGCACGCCCGAGATGGCGGTCGAGCGGATCTTGGAATACCGGGCGGCCGGCGCACAGGGACTCAACGTGGCGTTGAGGGCGCCGATCCTCCACGACGCGCTTGACGCCTATCTCGAAGAGGTCATTCCGACCGTTCAGCGCGAGACGGCCTGAGGCGGCACCGGGCATCCCGCAGGGCGAGGCGCGTACAGTCTTGGTGCGCCGGCTCGCAGGGTCGGCGCACAGTGGTGAGGCTGGCAAGAACCCAGCGGCAGGCAGGGGAGAGACGATGGCGTTGACGCAACGTTCGCAGCGGCGGACGAGCGGACGGCGGGCACGCCGGTCGTATCTGAGCTACATCGACAAGTCGCGCGAGTACTACGCGGCGAACGGCTATCCGCAGCCGTACCAATGGGCATACAGCCACGAGGTGGCTTTCACCCCACTGTCCAAGCCGCTGTCGCAGAGCACAGTCGGCTTGGTCACGACATCGTTCTTCCGGGCAGGCAGCGAGCCTGCCGGCGTGCCCTCGGCCCGGCCGAAGCAGCCCTACGCCGCGCGCTGCGACGACGCCCTCGAGGGCCTCTACAACAATGACCTGTTCTGGGACAAGGACAACACCCACACCGAAGATCTCGACACGTACTTGCCGATCAACCGGCTGCGCGAATTTGCCGCCAAAGGACGCATCGGTGCGGTGTCAGAGCGCTTCTACGGCATTCCCACCGATTACAGCCAGCGCCGTACGCAGCGCAACGACTCACCCCGCATCGAGGAGTGGATGCGCGAAGACGGCGTCGACGTTGCGCTGTTGGTCCCCCTCTGACCCGTCTGCCACCAGACCGTGGGTCTGGTCGCACGACACCTGGAAGAGGCCGGAATACCGACAGTGGTCGCTGGCAGTGCCCGTGACATCGTCGAAGAATGTGGCGTCGCGCGCTTCGTGTTCACCGACTTCCCGCTGGGCAATCCCACCGGCAAGCCGGGCGACGTGGCGATGCAACGCGACATTGCGGGCACCGCACTCGACCTGCTCGAGCGCGCCTGGCTGCCGCGCACGACCGTGCAAACGTCCTATGTATGGGATGCCGACGACAATGACGGCTGGCGCGAACACTTCATGCGCGTCGACGACTCGAACCGGGCCGCCCTGGCTGCAGCGGGCGAAGCCCGTCGACGCGATCAGGCCGCCGCCAAGGCCGACGGCCGCGCACGGAAAGCCTGAGCAATCTGGGGATCGGCGGCTGGAGCAGTCGGCGCCAGCGCGTACGAAAGGCAGCACATGACGCAGCGATCGCCTGGCCAGCAACGCCGGCCCCTGGTCGACCCAGCCGACGCCGATGCTCCCGACTTCGTGCCCTCCGAGCCGGCTGGTGCGGATGTGTACTCGCATCCCTCCGAGCACGGGGAGCGCATCACTGGCGCACTGGACCCTGACCTGCTGATCGAAGCGTCATGCGGCGTGAAGGTTGCCGCCGACGTATACGGCGACAGCGGTCCGCTCGTCCTGCTTCAGCACGGCGGCGGCCAGACCCGTCACGCTTGGAAGGGAGCGGGGCAGGCTCTCGCCGACGGCGGCTACCGCGCAGTGAGCCTCGACGCCCGGGGCCACGGTGATTCGGACTGGGCGCCTGACGGCGACTACACGACCGAGGCGTCTGTGGCCGATCTGGTGGCGATCGTGGAGCACTTCGGCGAACGACCGGTGCTGGTCGGCGCCTTGATGGCGGGGGCACCTCGCTGACCGCCGTCGGGGAAGGCGCAGTGGACGCACTCGCTCTGGTTCTCGTCGATACAGCGCCGCAGATCGAAGCGGCTGGTGTGCGCAAGATTCGAGACTTCATGGCTCAAGGCGCCGACGGGTTCGCATCACTCGAAGAGGTCGCCGAGGCCATCGCGAACTACCAGCCTCACCGCAAGCGGCCGCGCAATCTCGACGGTCTCGCAAAGAACGTTCGCCTCTGGCCCGACGGTCGCTATCGCTGGCATTGGGACCCGGCGTTCATGCACCGGCCGCGCAGCTTCGCTGAACGAATCCCGCGTCAGCAGGCGGCCGCTGAGAACCTGACGCTTCCGACGCTGCTCGTCCGCGGTGGGCTCAGCGATGTGTTGTCCGAGGAGGGCGCACAGTCGTTCCTCGACGCTGTTCCCCACGCCCACTACGCCAATGTGGGCGGCGCGGCGCACATGGTGGCCGGTGATCGCAACGACATTTTCGTTGAGGCAACCCTCCGTTTCCTGGCCGAATTCGTACCCTCCGCACAAGTCCGGGCCTGAACGCGAAGTTTCCGCCGTAGCCTTGCGGTCTTTGACCGGCTAGGCCGGGCTTCGAGAGGCAAGACATGCGTGGAACAGTCAAGTTCTTCAACAGCGAGAAGGGCTTCGGCTTTATC
Organism: Candidatus Poriferisodalis sp.; assembly: GCF_965221945.1. Classification (GTDB taxonomy): domain Bacteria; phylum Actinomycetota; class Acidimicrobiia; order Acidimicrobiales; family Poriferisodalaceae; genus Poriferisodalis. The sequence continues at coordinate 173,179 of NZ_OZ244925.1, forward strand.
TCCCGTGACGGGGCGGACGACGTCTTCGTCCACTTCTCCAACATTGTCGGTGAGAACTACCGAACGCTGGAGGCAGGACAAGAGGTCGAGTTCGATATCGGACCCGGCCGCAAGGGCGACGAGGCTCAGAACGTCAAGCCCGTCTGAGCGCACTCGTCACTGACGGTCGCTAGCCCAACAGGCTGGCGACGTTCGGAGCTTTGGGCGCTAGACATCTCGTCCGCCAGAGTTCCGTCGGCAATCGCATCGGGCGCGGGCGGCGTCACACGCCACCTGTGTCAACACATCTCGGGCCACTCGGCCGCGTTCTGCTCCGCGAGTATTGAGCAGCGTGCGCCGGTACCCTCCCGTCGTCTGGCCGGCATGTTCGGCCGACGGGTTCGCAGGCCGGTCTTGGTTCTTCCTGTCAACGTGGACCAAACCCCTGTTATCGCCGACCTCTTCACCCCCTGTTGAGGCGCCACCGAACCCACCCAGAGCCCGCGCGCAGCGGGCCAGGAGACACATGCCCCCCACCTTTGCCCAGTTGGGCGCCCCTGACTTCATCGTCAGCGCCCTCGCTCAACGTGGCATCAGCCAGCCGTTCGCCATCCAGGCGGCCACCGTGGCCGATGCCCTGGCCGGACGCGATGTCTGCGGCCGAGCGCCAACCGGATCCGGCAAGACGCTGGCGTTCGGGATTCCGCTCGTAGCCAGCGTCGGCAGCGCCCAGCCACACAAGCCCCGAGCACTCGTGCTCGCGCCGACCCGTGAACTCGCCGACCAGATCATGACCGAGCTGCGCACCTTTGCAGGCAAGCGCCGGGTCAGCGTCGCCTATGGCGGCGTGGGCTATGGCGCCCAGATCGGGTCCCTGCGTCGCGGGGTCGACATTCTCGTGGCGTGCCCAGGTCGCCTCGAAGACCTCATCGAACAGGGCCAAGTCGACCTGTCCGCTGTTGACAAGGTCGTCATCGACGAGGCCGACCGCATGGCCGACATGGGATTCATCCCGGCCGTGCGGCGCTTGCTCGACCAGACCGCCGCAAAACGCCAGACCATGTTGTTCTCGGCCACGCTCGACGGCGATGTGGCAACACTGACACGCGACTACCAGCGCGATCCTGTGCGTCACGAGGTCGGTGACGAGACCCCCGACGTCAGCGCTGCCGACCACGTGTTTTGGAGCGTGGCCAGGACTGACCGCACCGACATCTGCGCGGAAGCAATCGACGCCGCAGGATCGACGGTCGTGTTCTGTCGAACCCGGCATGGCTGCGATCGCGTGGCCCGGCAGCTGGATCGCCGAGGGATCCGCACTGCGGCACTTCACGGCGGACGTAGCCAGAGCCAGCGCACCAGGGCGCTGGCCGAGTTTGCCGCCGGCAAGGTCCAGGCGCTGGTCGCGACTGACGTTGCTGCGCGCGGCATCCATGTCGAAGGTGTCGGCGCTGTCGTTCACTACGACGTCGCGGCCGACCACAAGACTTACCTTCACCGATCGGGCCGCACCGCTCGGGCCGGTCAGGGTGGCGTGGTGGTCTCGTTCATCCAGCCCGAGCAGGTCAAGGAACTCAAGTCCATGCAGCGCAAGATGGGCCTGGAGCAGCCCATCACCGAAGTCGACGTGGCTGCGATCCGGTCAGCCAGCCCACGCAGGAGCGGCACCGACGCCAGCGGATTCGCCAACCATTCCGGCCCGAAGGGCTCGAAGACCCACAAGGCGAACGCCGTATCAGGTCAGCCCCGCTCTGAGCCCCGCAAGGCGAGTGCCGACGCGGACTGGCACCGCAAGGGCTCGCAGACCCGGCGTCGCACGCTCGAGCGCCCGGCGGCCAAGAATCAATCCCGGCATCGTCGAAGCAACAACAACCGTTCCAGGTCCAAGGGTCATCAGCGCTCGTCGCAGCGCTGAGCACGATCAATCGTCTGGGTCGTCCTGCGGCTCATTCAGCGATTCGAGGCTGGACGGCGCAAGGTTCGAGGCGAACTTGGACATATTGTCGCTCAGGGCGCTGATGAGCTGCTCCACGAATTGCGGCGACATGTTGACGCGCTGCACGACGACGCCTCGCCGGGGTGACTGCTTGCCGCTGAAGTCCAGCCGGATGAAGTCGAGCGTGAACTCATACGGCGAGTGGCGTACTACGGCGAAGTTGGACCACACGCCGCCTTCAAGCTCTGGTGGGAGGCGAATCTGCAGCTTCGTGCCGTCGGGTAGCGATTCGTGCGGGTTGCTCTCGGCCATCGGCGAAGACGCTAGCCCGCCCCTGTCACGCGGCCGGCGGCGGCATCTGCGGCGTTCAGCGGCGCTGTCAGCGTTCCTCGCGTCGGTAGGGGAGCGTCAGGGCGGCGGGTGCTGGGCTCGGTCGATGCCGGGCCCGGAAGCTGATGGCGATGAGGACCATAACAGTCAGCAGGAACGGCAGGATGCCGAGCAGCGCTGGCGAGATCGTGTTGACCTCGAGGCCGAAGAGGCTCAGGTCGAACGTTTGGACACGGGGCTGCAGCGCAAGCGTGAATCCGAATAACAGCGAGCCAGCGGCAAGCCGCCCGGGCCGCCACGCCCCGAAGATGACCAGTGCCACGGCGATCCAGCCGCGGCCGGCGATGAGGCCCTCGGTCCAGCCGGCGGCCATGTACAGCGACAAGAAGGCGCCGGCAGCGCCCGCGAAGGCACCGCCGATCAGCACAGCTCCGGAACGCAGCAGTGTCACCGAGTGGCCCACGGAGTCCGTCGTCGAGGCAGATTCCCCGACCGCACGCAGTGCGAGGCCGAGCCGGGTCCTATTCAGCACGAACCAGACTGCGATGCCTAGAAGACCTGCGAGGTAGACAACCGGGGGCTGGTCGAAGAGGATCGGACCGACCCAGCGGATGTCGGCAAGTCCGGCGATGCCCAGATCGGTGAACACGGCATCGGCACGTTGGCGCACTGCGTCTTGTCCGATGAAGGCGGCGAATCCCAATCCGCCGATGGTGATCGCCAAGCCGGATACCACCTGGCCGGCGCCCATCACCACGCTGACCACAGCGTGGACCCCTGCGACCGCCATGCCGACGAGCGCAGCGAATGCGAAGCCGATCCAGGGTCGGCCGGTGGCGAGCGCCATCATGAATCCGCTCACGGCCCCCATCGCCATCATTCCCTCGACGCCGAGGTTCAGCACGCCGGATCGTTCGGCGATGAGCTCGCCCAGCCCAGCCAAGTACACGAGGGTGGCGAACTGCACGGTCGCCACGAGCAGCCCGATGATGGCTGCCTCAGACACCCGAAGCTCCCGGAGTGGCGGCGCCGTCTGGTTGTGGGGCTGCATCTGTGGGGTGCCCGACGGGTCGCACCCATCGGACGCGGTAGTTGAGCAGCACCGCGGCCACCAGGGCACCGATGAGGATCATGGCCTGCAGGATCGTGGCGATCGAGCTCGTCACGCCAAGCGTCTGGATGGACTGGCCGCCCACCTGCACTGCGCCGAACACGAACGCCACCGCCGCCACGCCCGACGGCCGCATCAGCGCGAGCGCCGCCACGATGATCCCGGCGAAGCCATAGCCGTTCGACAAGCCGGGATCGAGTCGCGTTGCAGTTCCGGTCAGCTCGATGGCGCCGGCGAGGCCGGCCAGTCCGCCCGACAGCAGCAAGGCCGTCAGCACTTTGCGTTGCAGCGAGATGCCGGCATAGCGAGCTGTGGCCGGCGACGATCCCGCCATGCGCAGCTCGTATCCCCACGCTGTGCGCGAGACGGCCAGCCAGAAGGCCACCAGCAGCGCGACGGCGAACACTGCGCCGATGTGGGCGCGGCCGAACAGTCCCGGCAGCGACGCCTGGTCGGGCAGGGGCTCGATCAACGCAAAGCCTTGCGACTCGGGATCCTTCCACGGACCGGTCTCGAGCCATTCCACGATCCGGATCGAGACCTCGACGAGCATCAGCGTCGTGATGATCTCGCTGACACCCAGGTATGCACGCGCGAGCGCCGGCCCCAGCATGAGGATGACGCCGCCTACCGCGCCGGCGATCAGCATCGAGATGATGAGGAGGGGACCCGGCAAGTCGCCCGCCGACATGGCGAAACCTGCTGCGACCGTCGCGCCCGCCATTATCTGACCTTCGGCGCCGATGTTCCACAGTCCCATCGATCCCGCAACGGCAATCGCAAGACCGGCCAGCGCAAGCGGTGTCGCTCGCAGCAACGTCCGTGAGATGGAATTGATGCCGCCAAGCGACGAATCGATCATCCGGCCGTACACCTCGGCCGGGTTGTTGCCCGCGGCGAGCAGCAGGAGCGCTCCCGCGATCAGAGCCGCTGCAATTCCGATCACGAAGGCGAAGGCCTGGGCCGCAAGCACCACGTCTGAACGTCGCTGCAGCACAGGCCGTACCAGGCCGCGATGCCAGCGAGCTCGCCCGCGCGAGACGGTGTGCAGCGGGGCGTGCGTCGGGTCGCTCATGTGCCGCCGCCTCCGCCTCCGGCCATCGCGGCGCCTACCTCGGCTCTCGAGGATGTCGTCGGATCCAGACGGGCCGCGATGCGTCCCTCGTACATCACGATCAGCCGGTCTGACAGCGCGAGCAGCTCGTCAAGGTCTTCAGAGATCAGCAGAACTCCAACGCCGGCGCTGCGCTGCGCGACGATGTGTTCCTGGATGGCGGCGATGCCCGCCACGTCAAGACCACGGGTGGGCTGGGCTGCCACGAGCACTATGGGCTCTCCAGTCAGCTCGCGGCCGAGCAGCAGGCGTTGAAGGTTGCCCCCTGACAGGGCGCTCACATCTGAGTGCAAACGTCCGACCTGCACGCCGAACCTCTCGACGAGGCCTTTGCAGAAGTCCTCGCAGCGCCGCAGGTCCAGCATGACCCCGCGGCGCATGGCCCGGTACGAACGCACGACGGCGTTGTCGACGACGGACATATGGGGGGCGAGACCGACGCCGAGGCGATCCTCGGGCACGTAGGCCAGCCCGCCGCGAGAACGCGCTCTCGGCGAAGCACCGGTGATGTCGGCGCCCAACAAGCGGACACTTCCGGAGGTGACGGGACGCAATCCGGCGATGGCCTCGGCCAGCTCCTTCTGGCCGTTTCCCGAGACGCCGGCAACACCCACGATCTCGCCGGCGTGTAGGTAGAGGTCGACCGAGTGCAGTGCGGGAAACCCCCGGTCGCTCAATGCCGCGATGCCGTCCAACGCGAGCACGACGTCACCGCTCGGCTGTCCCGCGGGACGCTGAACTTCGGCTGCGGCTTCTCCGACCATCATCTGGGCCAAGTCCGATCGGTCGACTCCGGCGAGGCTGCCCGGCTGCGCAACGGTGAGTCCACCGCGTAGCACGGTGGCTTCGTCACACACCGTCAGCACCTCGTCGAGCTTGTGACTGATGTAGATCACTGAGCGGCCGCGGTCAGCCATGGCACGCAGCGTGAGACCCAAGTCGGCAGCCTCGGCAGGTGTGAGCACCGCCGTCGGTTCGTCCAGCACCAGCACGTCTGCGTCGCGCCAGAGTGCCTTCAGGATTTCCACGCGTTGCCGTTCGCCGACCGAGAGCTGCCAGACAGGCCGGGTGGGATCGGTGTCGAGCGAGTAGGTCGCTGCCAGGTGAGCGACGCGTTCGGTGATCTGGGTCATGTTCAGGTATCGCGGTGCCGAGCCGAGCACGACGTTTTCCGCGACCGTGAGCGTGGGCACCAAGCGAAACTCCTGGTGGACCATTCCGATTCCCGCGGCGATCGCATCGGCGGGCGAGTGGAACTGCTGCTGGGTGCCGTGCACCCAGATCTCGCCTCCGTCGGGCAGGTACACGCCCCCGAGTACGTTGACGAGTGAGGTCTTGCCAGCGCCGTTCTCTCCGAGCAGCGCGTGGATGGTGCCCGCCCGCACTGACAAGTCGGCGCCGTCGCAGGCGACCACTCCGGGGAATTCCTTGCGGATGCCGCGCAGGTCTACGGCCAAGGGCGCGGCGTCGCCGCTGCCGGCGCTGGACTCCGAGAGATCTTGAACGTTCACGCCGTACCGGTGTCAGAAGCCCGCGGCCTGCTGCTGCAGCGGCGCGCGGCACCGCCGCCGGATGTGGGGGACATCTCGGAGTCCCCCAGATCCAACGGCGGTGCTACTGCGATTCGATCAGTCGGATCAGGGGCTGGCGTCACCCACGACGCCTTCGACGAACCAGTCCATGCCCAGCATCGAGCCGTCATCCAGGGTCTCGCCGGCGGCGACGCGGACGTTGCCTTCCTGGTCGCGGATCTCGCCGGTGAACACGTCCCACTCGCCTTCACGGATCTGCTCGGCAACGTCGCTGATCTGGTCGGCGATATCGCCCGGCACGTCGTCAGCCAGCGGCGCCAGGTCGACAATGCCGTCGTCCATGCCGCCCCAGTACGAACCCGGCTCGTATGTGCCCGCAGCGACTGCCTCGATGATCGCGGTGTAGCGCGGGCCCCAGTTCCACACAGGTGCGGTGATGAACGCGTCGGGTGCGAAGTCGCGCATGTCGGAGTTGTAGGCGACCCATCGCGCCCCAGCTTCCTGCGCAGCGACACCCGCTGCCGTGGAGTCCTGGTGCATGGCGATGACATCGGCGCCGGCTTCCAGCAAGGCCTTGGCCGAGTCGCCCTCAACCGCCGGGTCGAACCAAGTAAAGGTCCAGATTACGTGGACCTCGGCTGACGGGTTGGTCTCGAGCACGCCGAGGGTGAAGGCGTTGATGCCTCGGATCACCTCAGGGATGGGGAACGCAGCCACGTAGCCCAACTGCCCGCTTTCGGTCATCGCACCTGCCGCCATGCCCGACAGGTACCGCGGCTGGTACATGCGGCCGAAGAAGTTGCCGAAGTTGGCCTCGTTCATCTTGAAGCCCGAGGCGTGCTCGAACACGATGTCGGGGTACTCCTCGGACAGCTCGAGCATCGGGTCCATGTAGCCGAACGAGGTGCCGAAGATGACGTCTGCGCCCTCGTTCTCGATGAAGTCGACGGCGACCGCCTTGAAGTCTTCAGCGTTCTCCGGGACGCTCTCGACGAACAGCGTCGCCGCACCGGTTTGGTCTTCCGCGTACTGGCGACCTTGGTCGTGTGCCCAGTTCCAGCCAGCGTCACCGACGGGTCCCACCAGCACGAATGCCGCCGTGACGTCCTCGGGATCGCCATCGCCGCCGCCGCACGCTGCTCCTAGCAGCGCCACGCCGGTCAGAGCAATGGCGAGTCGTGTCAGAGTCCTCGAACGCATGATTTCCCTCTCCGTTCGCGCCCGCGAGGCAACCCCGGGGCGGTCGACATCGAGCCTAATCTTGCGCATCTGTGCCCGCGGCCACCGGCCGCAGACATCGCCAAGCGGCTCAGAATGGGTTGAGTTCGAGGCCGAGGACGTACCGGCCTACTTGGTGGGTGATGCGGTCGTAGTGCACGTTGATGTGCACCGGCATGGCTCGGAAGTCCCGGTAGCGGCGCTCGAACGTGCCGCCCTCGCGCAGCGCGGTGCCGCCCTGGGCCCGGTTCAACAGGGCCATCGCCTCGTCCAGTTGCTCCACTGCCATGGTGGTCACGGCCATCTGCCGCAGGTAGTCGCTCTCGTCGGGGGTGATACCGGCTTCGATCCTGCTGTCCACGTCGTTGCATCCGGCCTCGGTGGCAGCCGCGGCAGCCGCCACCAGCGAGGCAGCGCGGCCGAAGTTGATCTGCACGGTCGGCCGCTCGACCATCTCGCCGCCGATGATCACCCTGCGCCCCGCCGCTTGCTCGACGGCTTCGAGCAGTGCCCGCCGAACCAGACCCACGGCCATCCAAGCAAGCCACAGGTCCGAGATGCCCACCCAGTCCTCGCGGTAGCGGTGGTGCACCACCGGAATGGTCCGCAGCGATTCGGCGCGGTTGACGCCGTACCACGGAACACAGTCGTCGAGGCGCACCGGCACGTCGGTGAAGTGGACGTCGTCGGTGGCTGATGCCCGCAGACCCGAGCCATCCCACGACGGGTCGATCTTCAAGCCCTCAGTCTTGGTGGAAACGATCGTAAAGCGGATGTCCATGGGCCGAACGGGCTTGCCGTCGGGGCCGGTGACGGCGAACGCCACGCCGCAGTAGTCGGCGTAGCGGGCGCCGGTACCCCAGCGGCCAGTCCCGTTCAGCACGGCCACGTCGCCCTCGATGCGCCCATACACCGAACTGCGCGCGCCGCCGGGGAACGACACCCAATGGCCCTTGGTCACGATGTCTGTGAGGAAGTCCTGCTGCTGTGGACCCATGGCTCCGACGAACAGGTGGAACACGCACAGGTGGTTCCAAAGGCACCACGCCAAGCTCGGGCAGCGAGCGGCCACTGCTTCGAGTTCGCGCCCCATGTGCAGCATCGTCTCTTCAATGCCGCCAATGTTTCGAGTCGCGGACATCCGCATGAAATCGGTGCCGCGAATCGCCTCGATGACCTCCGAAGACACCGACCGGGTCCGGTCTGCCGTTTCTGCCTGCGCTTCGATCTTGTCAAGGAACGGGGCGATGCGCAGCCCATCGGTAAGAGCTGGCAAGAGCGAGATGACATGTCCGATCCCTGACGGGCGGTCCACGCCCGTCTCGTCAAGGTCCGGTCCTCCAGCCATGCGGCCACAGTAGGCCGCGGCGGGCTCCGCCGCCGAGTGACTCAGCCGCAGTGGCCGTTCGATGATGGCGGCACGTCGAGCATCGGGTTGCGGTCGAAGAAACCGTCGGGCACCAGTCCGAAGCTGATGTACTCGGTGGGCATCACCGGGAAGTCCTCGGGACGGGCATCGTGGGTGATGCCGAACGTGTGCCACACCGTGACGTCGGTGCCGACGATCGACCGGTCACCCGCCGTATAGCGCTCCAATCCGTCGCCGGCGTTGCGCTGCGTCGGGAACCGGCCAGCGGCATATCGCTCGTCGGGATCGGTCGGCGACACCCACAAGTTGTGCCGGCCGAAGGTGGCGCGTTCTGAATGCGGGCTGTCGTGGGCAGCAAACATCGTCGCGGTGGGTGGTGGCAAGAGCCGGAATGCCGTCGGGCGCCCGAGCCGGTTGATGTGGTCGGCGCTCTCGATCCGCCAGTACCGGCTGGACGACGAGTTGGTGTCGCGGCGAGCAGCCAACTCGCACTCCAGCACTGTCTCACGAGCGGCGAACGCAGTGCCATGCGGATTGTCGGTGCCCGGCGGCAGCGCTTCGGTGTTCACTTCGACCACCGTGTTCGCAGTGCCGTCGATCGCCATGTCCAATCGCACGCAGAAGATGTGCTGGTGAATCGGGGCGGACACGTGCGGGGCAACCTGCCGGGCGAACGTCATGTCGTCGCCGTCGCGGTGCGAACGAGTGGTGAGGATGCCGGTCAGCTTCACCTCATACCGAATCGAGCCGTCGAGGTAGAAGTACCAGAAGAACCCGTACTCGTAGTTCCCGACCGTGTGGATGGCGCTCACCACCAACCGGCGAGATCGGCGCACCTCGGTGGTGTCGGCATTCCAGTCGAAGTGCTTCCAGCCGATGCCGAAGTCCTCCTCGTGGATGCAGATCGCGTTCGGCGTGGTGACAACTGAACCATCGTCAAACACCTGGGCGGAGTCGAGATATGTGATCTCGCCGAGACAGTCGCAGCCCAACTCGAGTGAGTTGTTCATCAGGCCGAGGCCGAATTCTCCGGAGTCGAGCGCGTGCTTAAACGACTGCGACGGCCTGGTGTCGCCGTAGGGCACCACCATCTCGGCCAACGATGCCCGGTCGATGATCGGGCGGACCCGGCCGCCGTCGTCATACGCGATCCGGTGCAGCACCAAGCCTTCGGTGTCGTCCATGACGACGCGCATCGACCACTGCTGCCAGCGCAGCTCGTTATCGTCGAGCGTGAAGCTGGTTCCCTCGGGCTGGGTGATCTCGATCGGGCGCAGGTCGGTGCGCATCGGCCCGAAATCTTCGGTGACGGCGTCAACGTCGTAGTTGCCCCGCTCCGAGCTCACCGGCCACTGGTCGAAGTCTTCGATGTGCAGCACCTCCAGCGTGTCGACGTCGACGTGCACCATCAGACCGTCGAGCGGGTAGGCGTAGCCGTTGTCGGCAGGGTTCGGGCGCCAGAAGGCTATGCAGCGCTGCACCCGCCGGCCCGTCTCGAAGTCGAAGCCGTAGTCGCCGGTCGGCCACGGGTCGATCTGGACTTGGGACGGATCAGTGATGCCCCGCTTGGCGATCGCCGCTGCGAATCCCGGGTCGGTCCGGCAGGCGTCCATCACGGCGAACAGTTCCGCCATGCCAACCCGCGGCACGACGCCAGGATGGTGCTCCCAGGAGTCGACCTCGCCGCGGGTCACCGAGACCACGGCGGTGTACACCTCGCCGTTCTCGCGTACCACGACCTCGAAGCGGCGATCGGTGTCGGCTTCGGGCGTCCAGGCCGCGACCTCGGCCTTGGGCGGCTCCCAGATGCAGAATCCGTGGAAACGTGCGTTGTCGCTGATGCGCCCGCTGCGACGCAGCACCTCGATGGCAGCATGGGCTTCCGCTTCGGTCATCATCGACAGCGGATGACGCGGTGGCGTGGCCGCATCATCGCTGGGCCGTTCGAGCAAGGTCTCGGTCATGGGATCACGCTACGTGGCGGCCGGCTGGTACGCGGACTCTCCGGATGCGATCGGTAGTGTCGCTCGCTACGGCTCCGGGCTCGACGGGCAGGCAGACGGGCTGGTGATGGGGGTCCTCAGGTTGTGACGGATGGGGATCTTCGCAGCCGTGTCCGACGCCACCTCGAGATCGTTTACCCCGCGCTGCCCGCAGACGGGATCGTCGACGATGTGCTCGCAGCCATCGGCGGGGACCCGGCCGATGAGGTGCCCGACGCCGGGCCGCGTTGGGATCAGCGAGACATCGCAATAATCACCTATGCCGACTCGATAACCGAGGCGGGCAGGGTTCCGATGCACACCCTGGGTGAGATGCTCGACGACCTGACGGGCGATGTCGTGACCGTCGTGCACGTGCTGCCGTTCTACCCGGCGAGCTCCGATGGCGGCTTCGCTGTCACCGACCACCGAGCGGTCGACCCCCGGCTCGGCAGCTGGGAGGACATCACAGCGCTCAGCGACACCTACACGGTGATGGCTGACCTCGTCGTGAACCATGTCAGCGCCGATCACCGGTGGATGGATCAGTTCTGCGGGGGGGAGATGCCGGGCAGTCGCAACCTGCTCACCGCGGAGCCCGAGGATGACACCTCGAGCGTGGTGCGACCACGAACAACCCCACTGCTGCGCGAGGTCGAAACCCCCGACGGCCCCCGGCTGCTGTGGTGCACCTTCAGCCATGACCAGATCGACCTGAACTTTGCCGAACCCGAAGTCCTGCTGGACCTGTTGCGCACTGTCGCATGCCTCGTTGACGCCGGTGTGCGCTGGTTCCGCCTCGACGCCATCGCCTATCTCTGGAAAGAGCCGGGCACCTCATGCGTGAACCTGCCCCAGACCCACGAGATCGTCAAGCTGCTGCGAACGCTGCTGGATGCATGCTGTCCTGGCTCGGTCATCATCACCGAGACCAATGTGCCTCACGACCAGAACGTGGCCTATTGGGGCTCAGGCGATGAAGCCCACCTCGTCTACAACTTCAGCCTCCCCCCGTTGGTCGCCCACACGATGCTGTCGGGGTCCGCCGTCGCGTTGCAGCAGTGGCTCACTCGACTGGAGCCGCCGCCAGCGGGAGCGTCGTACTTCAACTTCATCGCCAGCCACGACGGGATCGGGCTGCGTCCGGTAGAGGGATTGTTGACGGATGCACAAATCTTCCGGCTCATCGCGGCGGCCCACAGCGCGGGCGGCACTCACTCGGAGTTCGACACCCCTGCTGGACCCAAGGCGTACGAGCTGAACGTCTCGCTGTGGGATCTGTTCGCCGGCGACCGGGACGCGCTCGGCGTCGCGCAGTTCCTTGCCGCGCACACGGTCATGCTGAGCCTCGCCGGCATTCCTGCGGTGTACGTGCATGCGCTGCTCGGCACCCCCAGCTACTGGGCGCCGATCAGCGGGCCGCCGCGGATCGTCACCGAGCACGGCCTTCCGCCTGTCGAGCAGAACAAGCGCACCATCAACCGGCGCAAGCTGACGCTCGACGAGGCAGTCGACCTGCTCGGCTCACAGGACGGCGTTCGTCGCAGGGTGCTGGTGGAATTGGTGCGGCGGATGCTGGTGCGGCGCGGCCAGCCGGCGTTCCATCCGGACGGCGCGCAGGTGTCGCTGGACTTGGGCTCCCGGACGTTCGGCGTAATCCGGGGCGGGCCGCAATGGGACCAGACGGTGGTGTCGATCACCAACGTCTCGCACAGTCAGCTCACCATCGACTTCGACGTGCTGTCCGGGTTGTGCCCGCCCGGCAGTGCGGGGGCGCGCTTCGGCGACGAAGGTTGCGTGGATCTGCTCGACGACCGGGTCTACGGCCCAGGCTCACCTGCCTCCCTGACTGCGGGCCAGACGATGTGGCTGTGCCTGGAGGCCGAGCGCCGGGCACCGATTCTCGGCCGTACGAGAGCAGGACTGCAGTAGCAGGGTTGCATAAGCCGCGGCGGGCAGCAGCGATCTCGAGAGTGTCGCCGGTAGGTCCTTAAGTCACCGTGCGTCGACGATCTTGCGAAAGCACTTGCATACTCATACGTGAAGCGCTATATTTCTGGTAATGGCATTTACCGGAACTATACTGGTCCGGTAGAGGTCAAGATGAGCGATGCGCTGGCCATCGAGACGACTTCACGTGCTTCCGCAATCGATCCTGCTTCGCACGCTGGATCGCTGTTTGGTGCAGCCGCAGCTGCGACGGCGACTGCGATCAGCACTGAGACGCACCGGGCATACAGCCGGGCGCTGCGTCAGGTTTCCCAGCAGCTCGCTGGCCGGCCGATTGATGACCACAGCCTGAGCGAGGCGCTAGCCGAACTGGCAGCCGATGGCGCGGGGCGCTCCAAGCTGGGCCAGATCGTCGCCGCAGTGCGCTTCAGCGCTCGTCTTGGCGGATTGCCCGATCCGGTGGGTCCATCGTGCGATGCCGTGCTGAGAGCGCACCGGCGCTCGACGCCTGCGGCGCGCCAAGTCGCTGCGGTCGACTGGGCAGATGCGGATGCTGCTGCCGCCGCTGCCGCCTCTGAAGGCACCGCCATCGGATTACGTAACGCAGCACTCATCAGTGTGATGAGCGACGCCCTGCTGCGCGTCAGCGAAGCTGCGGCGCTTCGAACCGACGATATCGAGCGGAGGAACGGCAACTCCGCGACATTGACTGTGCGTTTCAGCAAGACAGATCAGGACGGCGAGGGAGCCTCGTTGTATCTCGGCGCGCCGACGGTGCGCCGCGTCGATGCATGGATCGACGCAGCCAACTCCGCAGGCGCCGATATGACCTGCGGGCCGCTGTACCGGCGCATCCGTCGGGGTCAGCGTGTGACTGCGGACCCGCTCTCGCCCCGCAGTGTCCGAGAGATCGTGCGCAGGACGGCCAGAGTGATTGGCGTCGAAGGCGCATCCGGCCACAGCCTGCGCGTCGGCAGCGCGGTGTCGCTCGTGCGCGCCGGCGCGTCACTGGTCGAAACGCAACAGGCAGGACGCTGGGCGAGCCCGACAATGCCAGCTCACTACGCCCGCTGCGAGATCGCAGCCCGGGGTGCCGTTGCCCGGTTGCGTCACGGCTCCGCTGGCTGAGAGGCAAGGGGCCAGGGCGCTGCGACCAGTGAGCGATGCCGAACCGCGCTATGTGCAGGCTTCGGCTGCTTTGGCGGTCGCGATGATGACTGCGACACGTGCTTCGAGCACACGTTCGTGATGCGCTTGGTGCTCTGCCAGGGTCGCTGCGTCAGCAGCGCCCGCATATCGTCGTGCATGTAGCATGGCGATCGCGAAGTGCGAGACCCTAGAACTTGCGAATCGAGGAGATGTGAGCGAAAGGGTTAGGGCGAGCACTTTGGCAGGCATTGGCGCAGCGGCGACAGTGACGCTCCTTGTGTTTGCGTTCGCCGCCTCCACGGCGATGGGCATTGCGTTCGCTGCTGCCTTCGTCATCTTTGGGGCCGCCTTGGCTCTAGTGCGACCCCAAGACAGGTCGCTTGGTGGTTACCTGATCGGGTCCGCGGCCGCGTACTCGCTGGTAAGTGTCGGCGTTGGTGAGGGCTATGTGATCGGCGCTGCGCTCGCCGTCGGAGGCGCACTGCTGGTCCGAAGGCGCGTTGCTAACCACATGCGCTGAACGCCCGTGCCGAAGCTGCAATCACCTCGGCACGAGCGCTCAGCAGCTCGTCATGTTCAGGGTGGCCGTGATCATGAGCGACACCATCGAGGGCCGCGTCAGCTTCGGCGTGCTGCGCCAGTGCGGCCGCCCATACTTCCTCAGCCTCAGCCTGGGCGAACGCCATCTCGTCGCATGTTGCCATAGGCGATGAGCACGAGATTGCCGTGGCGCACATTGCGGCCAATAGCAACCGAGGGGCTGGAAAGCACATGATTTCGATTAGCCGTAATAGATCACCCTCGGGACGTACCTGCAGACTCGATTGGTGACCGGAACCGTGGCACCGGCAACAACGCCGCTGGCAGCGATGCCTACACCGGTAGCCGCCGTCGCCGCACCTGCCCCGGCACTAAGCACAATCGTGCAAACCTCATGGCTGACATGAATGTGCGGTCTGGGTACTTGCTTGGTCACCCATCTGCAGACGCTGACATATTCCGGCTTGTAGGTCACGGTGCCCTCGACCCACGAGTCACCGCTGTCGCGTGCAACGACTCTCGTCATTTGCATTTCGAGACTGCACTCTTGTACTCGCCCGGGTTTTGTGGCGGTGTGTGCGCTCGCGGTCGGTGCGAACACCCCGAGCGATACGACGCACATCAGGGTCGCTGCGGCGAGCGCGGCGAGTCGTTTGGCTAGCCGTTGGTTCATGATAGTTCCCTTCTTGTGGGAGTCGGGTTGCTGTTGCTGGCAACGCCGGGGCTGAACCGCAGAAGGACGCACGAAGCGTTGTCCGCTTCGTCGGCGAACTGACTCGAATAGCTGCCGGTAGATGCCAATAGCGGCTGTTGGCGGACCCGCTGCTGTGCTGCCAAGCGGGCAGTTGAGCTGCAGGTCGAGAATGCTCAGTGACGTCGCCTGCGCCGCCTGATGACCGCTTGCGGCCTATTTGGAGATCGCGCTAGGCGTTGTCCAGCTCCACGGCGTCGTAGAGCTGGTCCCCCATGGCGGGCACCTGGCGCTGCTAACAGTCCAGTGCGAGGTGAAGGGCGGCGCAGGCGTCGGCCAGCCGCCGTCCGCTGAGCGTGCAGATCCGCTCGGCCAGATTCGCGCGCGGCACCGTCGTCAGGTTGTCGAACGTCGCGACACAGTCCGCCGGCATGCCGTCGGGCGGACCGAGCGGAAGCTCGGTTGGGATGCGCCGGACGGTGCGCGTCACGGGCGCTGCGACGACGCTGTTCAGCACTTCAATTGCCGCCGAGCGGGTCATCACCAAGTACGGGCGCCGACCGATCGACTCGATTTCGCCCCACCAGATCTCGCCCCGAAGTGGCGTCACCATGGCTCTTCGAGGATCGAGGCCTTCAAGGAGTTCCACGCTGCCTGATCTTCGGCTTCAGTCGGCGGGCAGCGCTCGTAGCCGTCGACGATCGACTGGTCGACCAGTTGTCGGCGTTTGAGTTCGGCAATGGTCTCGATGCCGGCCCGCACTGCCGCCGCCCGGCTCCGGTACGCACCGCTGTCGACGAGCTCGTCGAGTTCGCTCAACAGGCTCTCGGGAAGTCGCACGGCGATTTGCTCTGTTGTCATGACTGCATTCTATGTTGGTATGGAAAATGACATGCAAGGCTAGGACCACAGGCTCGGGCCTGATCTTCGGCTTTGCTCGCACCGGGAGCGGAACTCTTGGTACAGGAACTCAGCTAGGGGAGCGCCCAGATGCCCGTTCCGAGTCGGACGGTCGCTGCGCCGCTGTGCAGCACGATTCCCGCCAGGAAGCGGTCGCCCGTTTCGTCGCGGAACCAGGCCAGGTGCTTGGCATCATCCGCCGTGGGCGACGCCGTGGCCTTGATCTCCAATGCGATCACAGCGTGGGCGTCGAGTTCGGCGATGACATCGATCTCGTGGCGACCGTGATGCTGCCGGAGGTGGTACAGCGAGCAGCGGTGCTCGCTGATGGTCGCCTGCGCCCGCAGCTGCGCGACGACGAACGTCTCGAGCAGGCGACCGAGCAGGTCGCCGTCGCGCATCACAGAGCGCTCGTTTGCGCCCGTCACAGTTGCCAGCAGCGACGAGTCGATCATCAGCCGTTTCGGCATGCGTGAAAGGCGCTTGAGCCGGTTCGACGACCATGCAGGGAGATCTCCAATGACATATAGGCGATCGAGCAGTTCGCGGTAGGCGAGCGCAGTGCGACGGTCGATGCCCGCGGCGCCGTAGATGGTGGCATCGTCGGTGACTCCCGATGAGTTGAGGCAGCACGCCTCGAAGTAGCGCCGCAGCTTCGAGGCGTCTGCCGATGCTCCGGCCGCGGATGCATCACGCGTCACGATCTCATCGACGTAGCTGTTCAGCCAGTGGCGTCGAGCACGCTCGCCCACGGTCAGCGCCGCTTGCGGAAAGCCTCCTCGTATCGCCAGGTTCACGTAGTCCGGCAGCGACGGTGCATCAACCCGCAGCCCAGTCCACGGATCGAGGCCGGATTGCTTAGGATCGGGGGCCGGATTCTGCCGATTCGGCTGCCCGGATGCGGGTCCGTCTCCCAGCGCTTCAGCGATCCGGTCCACGAGGGGTGCCGCTGTCGAGCCGTACTGCTCACCCGCTGTCAGCGGGTACATCTCCAAGCGTGTCACGCGCCCGGTTCCCGGCCACGTCTGAGTCTCGGTCTCGGCTCGCACCGATCCTGTGAGGATGAACCTGCCAGGCCGCGGTTCGGTGTCGCACGCCCGTTTGACCGCACCGAGGACCTGGGGGACCTCCTGCCACTCGTCCAGCAGGATCGGCTCGTCGAGGCCGCGTAATGCAGCGTCGGGATCGGCTGCAACCGCAATCGCCTCCGCTGGCCGATCCAGATGGATGGTGGTGCGCGCATGGCGCACCGCAGTCGTCGTCTTGCCCGACGCCCTTGGTCCGACGATGGCAAGAGCCGGCAGCTCCGCGAGCAAGTCCCTGATGAGGGCATCTGCCAAGCGCGGCACGTACGGCATCGCTTCCGCCACCGCGCCAGACTACCGAATCTTGACGGCCTTCAATGCTGAAATTTGACGGCCTTCAATGCTGGAATTTGACAGACGGTTACGGCGATGCCTGGCAGCGCAAGCCTGCCCTCCCGCCGCACCTACGCCGACAGCAGGCTGCACAACCGGTGTGTAGATTGCCGACTGCCCGCGGTACTCTCAGGCGTTGTCCAACTCGACAGCGTCGTAGAGCTGGTCGAGCACGTCGGGCACGGCGCTCTGAATCCGGGACCAGTTCGGGATGAACGGTGTTTCCATCGGATCGTTCAGGAACTCGTCGCCTGCTTCCATGATCGCTGCCGCGAACAGCTCCACGGCGGTCTCCTCGGCATGGAGATCGAAGTCGAAGCCGTTGAACGAGGCATCGTTGCGGTAGTGGCTGACGAGGTCCAAAGCGTTGCGGTAGTAGACGGCTTTCACGGTGCGGAAGGTCTCGGTGCCCAGCACTGTGCCGTCGATCGCCAGTTTGCGATAGATGGCCTTTGCGATGTCGCGGCTCATCTTGTGGAGCCCGGCGTTCGCATTCTCCACCGACAGCTCCTGATGCTTGTGGTCGTACCGATCGGCGATGTCGACCTGGCAGATCCGGCGCCCCTGATAGATGCGGTACACCTCCGACAGCACGCCGATCTCGAGCCCCCAGTCGCTGGGGATGCGGATGCTGCGCGTCATGTCGAGCTTCATCGCGAATTCGCCGGCAAGCGGGTAGCGGAACCCATCGAGATAGCGCAGGTAGTGGTGCTCGCCAATGGTGGCGCGCAGTGCTCTCAACAACGGCGTGACCAGCAGGCGTACCACCCGCCCGTTCATCCGCCCGTTCGAGCCGAGGCCGTCTGCGGATACATCGCCGCTGGCTCGGTAGTAGTAGCCCTTCGAGAACGAGTACCCGAAGGTGGGATGCAGGATCGGGTACAGCAGTCGGGCCAGCATCCCGCGGTCGTAGGTGAGAATGTCGGCGTCGTGCAGGGCCACGTTCTCGCAACGGCCTGACGCCAGGAAGTAGCCGAGGCAGTACCAGACGTTGCGGCCCTTGCCCGGCTCGTCAGGGGCGAGCACTTGATCGGCCAGCTGTTCGTCGATGTTTCGCAGCCGAGGTCCGTCATTCCACAGCAGTCGGGTGCGCTGCGGCAGGCGGGAGAAGAACTGCTTTGCCTCGGCAAACTCCTCCGCGTTCGCTCGGTCGATGCCGATGATGATCTCGTCGAGGTACGTGATCTTGGCGATCTCGTCGATGATGTGGCCGAGCGCCGGTCCGCCGAGCTCGCTGTACAGCGCCGGAATGATGAGGGCGATGGGACTACGGCGCGACCGCTCGAACAAGTCGGCTTCGAAGCTCTCGACGGGGCGATCGCTCAGCCGGTGGAGCGTCGCGATCGACTCGTGCTGCTGGAAATCGGCCACATCGTGCCCCGTCGGTTGACCGCGTGCAACCTACCGTGCCCGCCGTTGCCGGTCGCCAGATCGCGGAGGGTCGCGCGGTATCGTGCGCCATGGTCTCGACACCGCAGCAACCGCCGGTCGGTTTCCCGTCTCTGGAGGCCAAATTCGCCGCCGACGGCCTTACGTTCGACGATGTGCTGCTGGTGCCCGCAGCATCCGACGTGCTGCCCGACACGGTGGACACAGCGACCCGTTTCAGCCGCAGGATCACGCTCGCGGTGCCCCTCGTCAGCGCCGCCATGGACACCGTGACCGAGGCCCGGCTGGCGATCGCCATGGCCCGCCACGGGGGCATCGGAGTCATCCACCGGAACCTAGGTCTTGCCGACCAGGCAGCGGAAGTGGACCGGGTGAAGCGCTCGGAGTCCGGGATGATCGTTGAGCCGATCACGCTCGGGCCCCACGATCTGGTCTCGGATGCAGAAGCGCTGATGGCGCGCTTCAAGATCAGCGGCGTGCCCATCACCGACCCAGCGGGGAAGCTGGTGGGAATCCTCACAAACCGAGACCTCCGCTTCGAGACCGACTGGTCGCGCCCGATTCACGAAGTGATGACCTCTGTTGGGCTGGTCACGGCGAAAGCACCGACCACGCTCGAAGACGCCCAAGTCGTGCTGGCACGCCACCGCATCGAGAAGCTCCCGATCGTCGACGACAACTTTCGCCTCGTCGGGCTGATCACGGTGAAGGACATCCAGAAGCGGATCCAGTTCCCGAACGCGTCCAAGGACAAGCTCGGGCGGCTGCTCGTCGCCGCAGCCGTCGGCACGGGACCTGACACGTTTGATCGGGTCGCGGCGCTGGTCGAACGAGACGTCGACGCCATCGTGGTCGACACTGCCCACGGTCACAGCCGTGATGTCATCGAGATGGTCGCGAAGATCAAGGCCAATCACGGCACCGAAGTCGTGGCCGGCAATGTGGCAACTGGCGATGCGGCCCGGGCACTCATCGATGCCGGCGCGGACGCGATCAAGGTCGGCATCGGACCAGGCTCGATCTGCACGACGCGGGTCGTTGCCGGGGTCGGCGTGCCACAAGTCTCTGCGGTGTTTGACTGCGCGGCAGCGGCGTCGGAATCCGGTGTACCGGTCATCGCCGACGGCGGCATGCAATTCTCGGGCGACTTGGCCAAGGCGATCGCAGCGGGCGCCGATTGCGCGATGGTCGGGAGCCTGCTCGCCGGCACCGACGAGTCGCCCGGCGAGGTCGTGCTGTACCAGGGCGAGCGCTTCAAGGAGTATCGAGGCATGGGCTCGGTCGGCGCCATGAAGGGCCGCAGCTTCTCGAAGGACCGCTATTTCCAGGACGGCCGAGGCGCCGACGAACTGGTCCCCGAGGGCATCGAGGGACGTGTGGCCTACAAGGGCCCGCTGTCAGGCGTGCTGCACCAACTCGTTGGCGGCCTGCGCCAGGCCATGGGCTACTGCGGCGCCTCGACGATCGACCACATGCGCATGCACACCCGATTCGTCCGTGTCACCGCGGCGGCCCTGCGAGAGAGCCACCCCCACGACATCATCATCACCAAAGAGGCACCCAACTACAGCGCTCCGAACTAGCCCGCAGCGAGTGCCTGGAGGCGTTCCCATTCGTCGATGAGGCTGCTGTCGGTCTTACGGACTGTGTCGCCGAGCCATCGGGTCAGCTCCACGATGTCGTCGCTGCGGTGATGTTCGGGGATGTTTCGCGAGAGTGCTTTGTAAGCGTCGCTGAGGTAGCGGAGGAGCACTCCTTCGGAGCCTTTGATGCCGTAGTGGTTGACGTACTCGCGGAACGTCATGACGCGCTCGTACATGTCACGGGCGACTGATTTGGGGCGGACGTTCTCGTTGCCAAGCCAGGGGTGGTTCGTCGACCAGGCGTTGAAGCTGTCGTAGAGCCAGTCGCGCAGCGGCTTGGGCCATTCGACCTCTTCGAGGCGCTCCATGCGCTCTTCGTATTCGATGCCTTCGGCCTTCATCTCAGCCAGCAGGTCGGTGCGGGCCATGTCCCGCTGACGCTCCAGCACGACGGTCGGATTCTCGAGCGTTGACTCCAGCACGCTGAGCACATCCAGCGCGTAGGTCGGCTCGTCCCGGTCGAGAAACTCGATCGCGTCGAGTGCGAATGGCGACAGCGGGTGGGTCAAGTCGAACTCCAGCTGCAGATCGACGTTGACGCGCACGAGCCGGTCCTCATCATCGGGCTCGTCGAGCTGCTCGACGACACTCGCAGCCACCAGCGCCCGGTAGATCGAGATCGCACGACGGATGTGGTTGCGATTGGACTTGCGTGTCTCGTGGTTGTCGGTGAGCAGCCGCTTCATTGCGGCACGGCCGTCACCGGGCCGGTCCAGCACGTGCATGAGCATCGAGTGCGAGACGTCAAAGCGGGATTGCAGGGCTTCAGGTTGGCCTGATGCCAGCCTTTCGAAGGTGTCGGCGTTCCACGCCACATAACCGCGCTTGGGAGCCGATGGGCGGCGGACCTTGCGGAGCTTGGCAGGGTCGTCGCCGAACTTCTCGCGAGCCTTTTCAAGAGCGATGGCGTATTCCACTTCGTGCTCTGGGGCCTGGCACCACACGAAGCCGTCGTGGTCAAAGCCTCGTCTGCCGGCCCGTCCGGCGATCTGCTGGAATTCGCGCACCGTCAGGACGCGGGTGTCGCGCCCGTCGTACTTGCAGAGCTGTGTGAACACGACCGTTCGGATCGGGACGTTCACGCCGACGCCGAGCGTGTCGGTGCCGCAGATCAGCTTGAGCAGGCCCATGCCGGCCAGCCGTTCGACGAGCAGCCGGTACTTGGGAAGGAGCCCCGCATGGTGCACACCGATGCCGGCCTTGACGAATCGTTGAACGTCGCGGCCGAAAGGCGAATCGAAGCCGAAGCCGACGATCTCGGCGGCAACTGCAGCCTTCTCGTCCTTCGTAAGCACGTTCATGCTGGTCAGCGCCTGGGCACGCTCGTTGGCGGCCCTCTGGGTGAAGTGAACGATGTAGGCGGGTACACGCCGTAGTTCCAGCAGCTCTTCAAGCGACTGGTGCAGGGTCGTCTCGCGGTAGGTGAAGGTGAGCGGCACCGGACGCTCTGCCCCCGTCACCGTGGCGACCTCGCGGCCCGAGCGACGCCGCAGGTCCTTGGCGAAACGTGTCGTCGGCCCCAGCGTCGCGCTCATGAGCACCATCTGTGAGCGGGTCAATTCCAGCAAGGGCACCTGCCAGGCCCAGCCCCGATCCCGATCGGAATAGAAGTGAAACTCGTCCATGACGACGCTGTCGACCGGGGCGTCGGCACCGTGGCTCAGCGCGAGATTGGCAAGGATCTCTTGTGTGCAGCACACCACCGGCGCGTCGGGATTCACCGCGCCGTCGCCGGTCACCATGCCGACGCTGGCCGTACCCAACTCACCGCACAGGGCGAAGAACTTCTCCGATACCAGCGCCTTGACCGGCGCTGTGTAATAGCTGCGATGGCCGCGGGCGACCGCTTCGAAGTGCGCCGCAAGTCCGACCAGTGACTTCCCGGAGCCGGTTGGCGTGGTGATGATGACGTGGTTGCCGCCGAAGATCTCGAGGATCGCGTCTTCCTGAGCCGGATACAGCTCCAGGCCGATTTCGTCGGTGTAGGCCAGAAACGCGTCCAGCAGCGAGTCGGGATCGGGCTCGCGGGGCAGGAACGTCGCCAGCAGTCGTGCCGCCGATGCCGCGTCTGTCATTGGTATCGGAGGCTATGTCCGGGGTTGTGGTGCCGGTGTGTGCGGGGGCGTAACCGCACTTCAGGCGCTGCGGCCAGGCCAAGCTTCGGGGTTGAGCATGTTCGGCGGCTGGTCGCCTCCAAGGGCTGTCATCACCTCGGTCACTGCGTGAGTGAAGATGCGGCGACGACCGGCATTGGTGGCAGAGGCCACATGTGGTGTGACCACCACGTCGGGGCGACCCAGCAGGGGGTGATCGGGCGGCAGCGGCTCGGGCTCGCTGACATCGAGTGCCGCTGCACGGACTCGTCCCGAGTCAAGAGCCGCCAAGAGCGCATCCTGATCCACTAAGCCGCCGCGTGAGGTGTTGACGACGTAGACGCCTTCGCGCATCGCCGCGAGCAAGTCGGCATTCACCAGATGCCGGGTCGCGTCGCTCAGCGGAGCGTGCACCGACACGACGTGAGCATCGGCGACTGCGGCGGCGGGTGCGGTCGCGCGCCGTACACCGAACTCGGCGAAGCGCTCGTCGCTGGCGTAGGGGTCGTAGGCCACAATGTTCATGCCGACCGCTGACATCACGCGGGCGACGTAACCGCCGATGCGTCCGAGCCCGAGCAGCGCGAGCGTCGAACCGTCCAGTTCCAAGTGGCTGTGGCGCGCCCAGTAGTTGCCGTCGCCGGCTTCGTGCCGATCGACCGATTCGCGGACGCCCTTGGTTGCGGCGAAGATCAACGCCACTGCGTGCTCAGCCGTGGAGACGGTCGGACCGTCGGGCGTGTTGCACGCTGCGATGCCGTAAGTGGTGGCGTCGTCGAGATCCAAGTTGTCGTAGCCGATCCCCGCACGTGCAATCACACGCAGGTTCGGCGCACGTTCGTAGACGCTGCGGTTGTAGCGGATCGCGGCGCCGACGATGGCGCCGTGGGCGCGTTCGATGCCCTCCAGCGGGTCATCGCCACGCACATCAACAATGCGGGCCTTCCCGTCGAGCAGCTCGCGCAGCAGACCGCCCGCAGGACGGTCAAACCAGACAATCGGCAGCTCGGCCGACTCGTGTTCCATGGCGCCAGTATTGCGCTGCATCTGCGGCGGCAGCAGGCCCATCCAACTCAGCGACGCCGCTGAGCGGCTCGCTACCGTTGTCCCGGTTGTTGCTGGCGAGCATCCGCACCCGAGTGAGGCGAACCCCATGCAAGTCGACGACGTGGTGATTCACGACACCGAGCAATATGCGGCCGAGGGCTATCCGTGGGCCGAGTGGGACCTGCTGCGCGAGGAGGCTCCGGTCTACTGGTATGTGCGCGACAACATCGTCCCGTTCTGGGCGATCACCCGCTACTCCGACGTGAAGTGGGTCTCGGGTCAGAACCGCACGTTCATCAACGGAGGCGGGCGCCTGCGTCTGGCTGACGCCGACCGCGACCTGCGTTTCTGGACGAAGTACCGCCAACGGATGATCGAGATCGGCTGGGACCCCGACGAGCCGCCGGACTTCATTTTCAAGGACCGTCCCGACCATTGGGATCTGCGTCGCCTGGTGGTGCCGGAGTTCACGCCGAAGGCGATGCGCAGCCGGTCCGAGTCCTTGGAGCGCCACGCCCAGCGATTCGCCGATGAGTTCATGGCCCGCGTCGCGACTGAGGGCACAGCGGACTTGGTCGAAGACTTGGCAGTAAAGCTGCCGCTGGCAGCGATCTGCGAGATGGTTGGCGTCTCCGCCGACGATTGGTCCCAGGTGCACGCTTGGACTGCCGTGCTGTTCGACGATCCCGATCTGGACCGGTTCTGCCAGCCCGGCGAGGCTCACGACGACATGCGGGCACGCATGATCCGCGAGTTCGACACGTGGATCGGCGACCTGATCAGGCAACGACGCAGCGTTGGCGCGGGCGGCCGGGATCTGGTGAGCATCCTGTTGCGCTCGGAGATCGAGTCGTGCCCGCTCACGCCCCAGCAGCTCGTCGGCTACCTGCGTCTGATGATCGCCGCCGGGAATGAGACGACCCGCAACGCCGCCAGCGGCGGGACGATCGCACTGCTGGAGCATCGCGACCAGCTCGACCTGCTCAACGAGCGGATCGACGACGACCGGCGTACTGACGCCGGCGACGCCGGCGGGGCGGTCGAGGCAGCGGTGGAGGAGATCCTGCGCTGGACGTCACCGGTGATCCAGTTCGCACGCACCTGCACGGTCGACACTGAATTGGGAGGCCAGAAGATCAAAGCGGGCGAGCACGTCGGCGTGTGGTATCCGTCAGCTAACCGTGACGAGCGCCAATTCCCCGATCCGTACTGCTTCGACATTCAGCGCACCCCGAACGACCACCTCGCGTTCGGCCACGGCGCCCACTTCTGCTTGGGCGTGCACCTGGCCCGCTGGGAGCTGCGGGCGTTCTTCCGCGTGGTGGCGCCGCTGCTCGACGGGTTGAAGCTCGAGGGCGGCCAGTCGCGCATCGGCCACCTCCACGTCGGCCCGATCAAGCACCAGATGGTCGTTCCGCGCACCTGAGGGTCCGGGTTTGTGAACGCCTCGCCGCGCACGTAGGACCGCCGATCTACCAGAGTCCGGCGCGAGGTCCGGCACTAGCGTCGGCACGCATGACGACGACCGACGTAGTGGTGACCGGACTCAGGTTCGGTGAAGGCCCCCGCTGGCGAGACCGCAAGCTGTGGTACAGCGACTTCTACCGCCACGGCATCTTCACCGTGACGCCCGACGGCCACGAGGAGTTGGTGCACAGCGTGCCGACCCAGCCATCGGGACTGGGCTGGCTGCCGAACGGGGACCTGCTGTTCGTGTCGATGCTCGACCGGCAGCTCCGGCGACTCGACGCCGGTGGCAATGAGTCGCTTCATGCCGACCTGTCGCACATCGCCGGCGGGCCCTGCAACGACATGGTGGTAGCTGCCGACGGCACCGCGTATGTCGGCAACTTCGGCTTTGACGACAGCGCGGGGGAGACTTTTGCGCAGGCCACCTTGGCCATCGTGGCCCCTGACGGGACGGCGCGGCCAGGACCAGATGGCTTCGACTTCCCCAACGGCACGGTCATCGATCCCACGGGGCGACACATGGTGGTTGCCGAGAGCTACGGCCGCCGCATGACCGCATTCGACATCGAGCCCGATGGCTCGCTCAGCGGCCGGCGCACATTCGCCGAGCTCGGCGAACGGGTGCCCGACGGCATCTGCTTGGACGAGGCCGGGGGCATCTGGGTGGCAGATCCCCTGAATGCGAGCTGCTTCCGGGTGGTGGACGGCGGCGAGGTCACCGACGTCATTGAGCTAGAGCTGAACTGCTTCGCCTGCATGCTCGGCGACGACGATCGACACACCCTCTACATGGTCACCGCACCGACATCGCGGCCACCCGCAGATCAACCCCCGCGGGGTCGCATCGAGACCGTGCGGGTCGACATTCCCGGAGCTGGCCTGCCCTAGCCAGCGTTCTCTAGCCGTCTGCAGCGCCGAGGCGGCGCAGGTGCCCGGCACGGATCTCGGCGGTCTGGCCTTGGACGAGCAGGAACAAGGCCTCGCGGGCGAGGCGTTGCGCGTGATGGCCGAGCGTGATGGCACGCCCACCGACCGATGACACGAGCGCGCTCGTCGCGCGGATGCCCACGTAACCGACCTGTGCACGGCGTTCTGGCATGTCGTCCACCTCGGCGGCGTGCAGGGCCCGGCGGGCCGTGTCGAGTTCCGCGTCAAGCGGTGATGGACCTAGCAATGCCAAGGCTCGCGAGGCAACCCCCAGCATGAGCGCCCCGTTGGTTCGCAGTCCCAGGCGGTAGCCAGCCAGCCACTCGTCGTAACCAATCACCTCGACGACAGAGTCGTCGCCGACGATGTGGCCGTCGCAATGCAGCTCCACGGTGACCGACGAGTCCACCGCGGCCAGACTCAGACGGCGCGACTGCAACGTGGGCGCCTCGGTCGCCGGGATCAGCATCCAAACCAGACGGTCCGCGGTGTGGGCAGCGGTCAGCACGGCGTCGATGTGGCCCCACCCGGTCACGAAGGGCGCCACGCCACGCAGTGACCAGCCGTCGCCGGAACGTTCCGCGAACAGGCAAGGCTCAGGCCGCAGCACATGCGCGAACGCCACGCCGCTGCGGGACTTGCCGGTAGCAAGGGCACGGGCCCAGTGATCGTGTAGCGGCGAACCCGCAGACATACGCGCAGCGGCCGCCGACCCGCCGCCGTGCTGCGCCCAGACGAATGCCGTGGTGAGGCAGCCACCAGCGAGAGCCTCGAGAATCGCGAGCCGTTCGAGTTCATCGAAGCCGCAGCCACCGACCTCGCGTGGGGTCCACAAGCCGTAGAAACCGGCGTCGCGCAGCAAGTCCAGATTGTCTTCGGGCACCGTTCCGGCTGCGTCCACATCGAGCGAGCGACCCAGAAGTACGTCGTCCGCGAGCTGCCGTGCTGTGTGCAGCAACGCGTTTGCGTCAGGCGGTGCCTCGGGATCCATGTAGCTCAAGGATGCACCGGCGACAGCAACATGCCTCGGGTCAATCGGAACGACGAACCAGCGCTCTCAGGCGTCTGTCCCCTCGGCAGGCTTGCGCCACATGAGGGCATTGCGCCGCATGATGGCGACGAGGGTGTCGTCCTGGTTGTAGGCGCGGTGCTCGAACAGCACGATGCCCTGATCGGGCTTGCTCTTCGAACCCCGAGCTGACACGACCTCGCTCTCGACACGCAGCGTGTCGCCGTGGAACACCGGTGCGGGGAAGTCCATGCGTTCGAAGCCCAGGTTGGCGACGGTGGTGCCGTGCGTGGTCTCGTGCACCGAAATGCCGACGACGACTGCGGCAGTGAACATCGAGTTCACGAGCGGCTTGCCGAACTGGGTCTCCGTGCGGGCGTACTCGAAGTCGAGGTGCAGGGCTGCCGGGTTCATCGTCATGGTCGTGAACATGACGTTGTCGGCTTCGGTGATGGACCGCCGCAGCCGATGGTGGATCACCAGCCCCGGTGTCAGTTCTTCGAACCACAAGCCGCCGTGCGGGCGTGGAGCATTGCTCATCAGGCAGCTCCTTGTCCTTTAGTTGAAGTGTCCGATGCGCCGACGCCGAGAGCGTCGGCGATGCCGGGCACCTCGCAGGCCTGGTCGAGTTCGATCTCGGTGTGGACCACCGGGTTCTGGTGCGGGCCGGCGCACCACGAGGGCATCACCATCGTGTACAGGCCCTTGCCGCCCGCTTGGAACACCACGATCCGACTCGGGTCCTTGAGAATCGGCACCATCTCGTCGGGCGGCGAGTCGTTCCCAAGATGGAACACGGACCCCATGCGGACGAGCATGGACGTCGAGTTGGCGGCCCGAGCAGCGAGTTCGGCCTGGACGTCCTCACGGCTCAATCCTGCCTGGGCCAGCACGGCCGTGTGGTCCGGATTCATGATCACCACGAGCGAGCCGTGGCGAAGGTGTGCGTTGTTGCTGCCTGGATTCGCCATCACGGTGGCGATCACGTTCAGCAGGCGGTTGGCCGACTCGGGATCGTCGGCGTCGCCGGTGAAGAACGTCGAGTGGGGCGCCTCGGCGCCTGTCACGATCACGGCGCTCTGGTCGGGTTCGTAGCCGAACGACGTATGCAGTGGCGCGAACGGACTATTCTCGGTGTCCTCTGCAATGCAGTAGGTGAACTTGCCCGGATGGCCGTGCAGTGCCATGTCGGAGACGCCGGGGCGAGCGCCGCCGATATTCATCATCGCCAGTCTCAGCGCCCGACCGATGGAGGCATTGGCCCGGTGACCCGGACCCAGCGCCCCGAAACCCGAGGCAACCTCTCCGCATTGGTGCCGAGCGGGCCCGCACACCACGATGAGCGGCGCGGTGCAGTGGGTGGTGCTCTGCATCTCGGTCAGGTCGAACTCGGGTTTGCACACGGCTCGCACTGCGGCGACGACAACCGGCACGTGGTCGGTCAAGCAGCCCGCCATGACGGCCGCCGTGGCCACCTTCTCAACGCTCGCCACGCCGTGCGCGGGACCCATGACACCCAACTCAACGTCGGTATCGAGCCCAGTCGCGAGCACCATCGCGGCCACTCGTTCAGGAGTCGGGATGACGACCGGCAGACCGTCAGTGAGCCCGAGCGCGTGCAGTTCTTCGAGTGCGTCGGCCTCGCTCCGGGCCTCCAAGAGCGTCACGGCCTGATCAGTTCGTGACGGCGCCGCTCAGGATCGCCACGATCTGTGGCGCGATGTCGGCTGCCACCCGAGCCATGTTGTCCTCGCCGCTGCCGGCGACCGGATGCGGCAGCCGGATGCGGGGAACAGCCGGCATGCCGGTGGCGGCGGCCACGAAGTCGCCTTGGGGCCAGAAAGCATCGGTGACGAGTGCGATGGCGGGAATGCCCTGCCGGGCGACGGAGATGCTGTCACGCACGGTGCCAGAAGTGCAACTGCCTCAATGGCCGTACGCCGCGATCATCGCACCGCATTCGGAGCGGATGTCGGCGAGCATTCCTTCGCCGACAACCGACGAGGCGTCGCCCTTGTCGTAGCGGTAGAACGACGCAGCCGGAAGCCGCTCGGCAAGCGCCTTCTCAACATGGTCGAGGAAGCGGACGCTGTCAGGGAAGCCATTGGCGACCAGGCCGATGGTGATCGGCTGATCGAGCCGTGTGCTCAAGCTGTACGGCTCGGGCGCAGTCTTGGCCTCGCCCCGCGGATCATGGAAGGTGAGGGTGCTCATGGGTCCAGTCTGACACCCGCGCCGCAGGCGCGCGTGCTGTGGGGATCAGTGGTCGTGACCGGGCGGCCGGGCCGCGTACCGCTCGGCGCGGTTGGCGAGCGCCCGAGCGGCCAACAGCCCGTGGTCGGCTACTGCATGTTCGAGTGCAATCAGCCAGCAGCGGTAGTAGTTCCAGGCCTCGGGTGTCTCGTCGCTGTGAGAGCTCGCCTCCCATGTGGCGATGGTCTCGATGAGGTGCTCCCGGAACTCATCCCACGTGAAATGACCACCGTCGACGAGGTCGGCCGCGAGACCGAATGCCCGGGCTTGCCAGGGCTCGGAGAAGACCAGTTCGCCGTTGTCACGCGGCGGCGCGGCATCGGTGCCTTCCAGCAGCTCGATAGTCATGAGCGAAGCGTCACTGAGGGTCGGGATCGGTAGCTCGAGCCACACCGATCATCGAGTCCCGTGTCACCAGGTCCGCCAAGCGCTCGACCAGCCAGCCGTCAGTGCCCGATGGCCGCTCGGGCAGCACCAAGAACCGGGTCTCTGAGCTGGAATCCCAGATGCGCACCTTCGTCTCGGGCTCAAGTTCCAGGCCCATTTCGGCAAGAACCGCCCGCGGTTCGCGCACCACGCGGGCCCGGTACTCGGGGCTCTTGTACCAGTTCGGCGGCAGCCCCAGCAGCGCCCACGGGTAGCACGAGCACAGCGTGCAGACCACAACATTGTGCACTCCGGGCTCGTTGGCCTTCACCTCGATGTGTTCGATCTCGGGACCGCGCATACCCATCTCGGCCACGACTGCGTCGGCGTCGTCGAGCAGGCGCTTGCGCAGTGCCGGGTCGGCCCAGGCGCGGGCCACCAGATCGGCGCCGATCATCGGGCCGATGTCGTGCTCGAATCGTCGGATCGTCGCGTCGATCCTCTCCCGATCGGCCAGACCCTTCTCGACCAACAGGTCTTCGAGCGCCTCGACGCGGATCTCCGGCGATGAGGCGTCGTGATGATCGTGGCCGTGATCGTGGCCGTGGCCGTGTTCGTCGTGCATTTGTTCCCCCGTCGCCGCGCCTCAGTCGTCGTCTGCTGCCGTGAAATAGCACTCGTAGAGGTCGACGTGAATGGTGGCGTCCTGCTCAGCGTCTTCGCCCCAGAGCGTTTGGGAGTCGTAGCCCACGCAGTACACGTGCTGGGGCCGTTCGCCCATGTCATGCGCCGTGCTGTCGGGCAGCACCTCGGCGGGATGCAGCTTGACAACCGTGCCCCGCTTGCCCACGACGTACCCCGGCAGCCGAGTATGGCCAATTTGTGCCGGTGCCGGTGCCGGTGCCGGTGCCACCACCCGATCTCCGACGCTGAAACGGGGAGCATCGTCAAGTTCGCGCCGAACCGTGCGGCGTTCCGGTGCCGGCGTGAGCCGATCCGCTGGCAGCAGATCCGGGTCCAGAGCGGCGACCAGGGCCACGCGCTGGACCGGGGATGACGCAGTGGCCTCTGCAGCGGGCAGATCGGTGCGTTCGGCCACCCGGCTCGCCATCTCATCAGGACTGATCACGCCGTACTCAGCGAGCAGCACCTCGAAGCCCGCGAGCCAGCGTCCGTAGTAGCCGTGGCTGAAGTAGTCATCGGGCCCCAGACGTTCCAGTACGTAACGGAACTCCCCGGGCCGGCGAGCCGTGGAGGCAGTCACGGTGCCGAGCAGACCGAAGACGCGCCGTTCCCAGTCGGCGTGAAACGGCGGCTCGTGCAGATCGTGGGGCACCGGTCCGTATCCGGGGGCGCCGCCGAGGTCGTGAACACGGCGCTCATGGGAATTGGGTTGCATCGGCCACAGCTTCGCACCTGCGGCGATCGTCGCCGCAGTTTGAGACAACGGCGGTCATTCGGCGTTCGCTGCAGTTGGGCGATATCGCCGGTGTCTGGGGGGGGCCGTGTTGTTAGGTTGCGTGAATGCCTGAATTCGTGCTGGCAGTCGACCTCGACGGGGTGTGCGCGCAGCACACCGAGGCGTTCCGGCGAGTTGTCGCGCGAGAGCGGAACGTCAGTGAAGACACCTTGCCACTGGTGCGCAGCTGGAGCTTCTCCGAGTGGGGCTTCAGTGAGGGCGACTTCGAAGAGCTGCACAAGGTGGCGGTCCTCGAGTACCGCATGTTTCGCGACATCGAGCCAATGGCAGGATGCTCGGAGGCGCTGTGGCGGCTGTCCGATGCCGGGGTCTGGATCCGAATCGTGACGCACCGGCTATACACCAGCTGGGGCCACCGGGTCACCGTGAGCGACACGGTGGAATGGCTTGACCGGCAGCGCATTCCCTACCGGGATATCTGCTTCCTCGCCGACAAGTCGGTGGTGAACGCCGACGCTCACATCGAGGATGCGCCGCACAACATCGAGGCCATCCGAGCTGCCGGCGGTCATGTCATCGCATTCGACCAGCCGTACAACGCTCACGTTGACGGCCCACGTGCCCACGACTGGACCGAGGTGGAGGAGATGATCGTGGAGCTGATGGCGGCGGCCGGAAGTGCTGTGGCGCGCCCGCTGCCTGGCATGGATGCGGGCTCGGACCGGCTCGAGTTGCGCACCCGGGACACGACATGAGCAGCACTCCAAGTGCATCAGCAATGTCGCCACCGATCGACGCGGCAACGGTGGTCGTCTTGCGAGACGCTGAGCCGGCTGCGGCGCCCGGGCACGGCTTCGACCTTGCGGCGAGCGACGTCGGCGCGCACATCGAAGTGCTCATGCTGCGCCGAAACTCACGCGGTTTCTTCGGCGGCATGTGGGTGTTTCCCGGGGGCCGGGTCGATCCGCCCGACAGGGAAAGTCCCGGCGACATCGTGAGTCCCTGCGATCCCCGCACGGTGGATGGTGCAGCAGGACTTCACAACGGCGACGCCCGCGGCTTTTGCACGGCGGCGATCCGAGAGGCGCACGAGGAGGCAGGCATCGACCTCTCAAGTGCCGGTTTGGTGCATTTGGCCCACTGGCTGCCGCCGCCAATCCGGCCCAAGCGCTTCTCGACCCAGTTCTTCATCTGCGCGGCCCCCGCCGAACTGGACGCCGTGACCGTCGACGGCAGCGAGATCCTCGACCACGCTTGGGTCTCGCCTGCTGCTGCGCTCGCCCGCAGGGCAGGGGGAGAGATCGAGTTCGTCACGCCCACGTTTGTGACCTTGACGTGGCTGTCGGGCTTCAGCCGCACCGCAGACGTTCTGGCCTCCGTGAGCGGACATACCTGCTTCCACACCGAGATCATCCAGTCACCCGAGTCCGACCCGGGCCATGTCGCGGTCTATGTCGGCGACGTTGCCTTTCCCGACGGCGACCTCGACACGCCCGGTCCGCGTCGTCGCTGCACCATGGTCCGTTCTGGCTGGCGCTGGGAAGAACACGACGGCACCGCCGCCGCCACACGCTGAAGCCGCCTCAGCTGCTCGCTTGCAATTGCCGGGCGGCGCCCCTGAGGCGGGCGATTTGGTGTTCTTGGGGCGGGCCGTCGGGGCCGCCGCCGGGGCGGGCAGCCCGGAAGTCGAAGGCGGCTGTCGCCGGATCGGCGCCGAATGCGACCATCGTCAGAATGCCGATGACCGCCGTGCGGGCCATACCTGCGCCGCAGTGCACGAGCACGCTGTCGCCGCGCTCCATTGCTGCGACGACGGAGGCCACAACCTTGAGGACCGGCTCATCACTCGTCACGCTGCCGTCCGGCGTCGGCAGCCATAGGGCACGAGGGTTGCCGGTTTCGTCGCTGTGCGATTCAAGCCACACGCCGTACTCCGGATAGCGCAGCTCGATCTCGCGGCTTGTCAGCATGCACACCAAAACCGATGCACCTACGCGGTCGAGCGCCGCCTGCGCGTCCGGCCCGACCGCGGAGAAGTTCGTCACGAACAACCGGCCCGTGTCCTGGGCGGCCTTGAGCGGGATCTCGTCAATGCGGTGCAGCACGGCGCCCGCTACGCGTCGTTCTTGCGGAATCGGACTGAGCTGCTGTCGCGCTTCGAGAAGCGCGCAAAGCGGGGCTTCGGCTCTTCGGGAGGCTCTGGCAACGGCGGCCACGCATCAGACAGCTCCTGCTGGCCGGTGCGGCGCAACTCTTCGAGCTCGTCGCGGCTGTAGGGCTCTGGCCGGGGATCGAGTGCCCGGTAGCGAGCCTCGGCGCTCGCAAAGTTCACCTCGGTGAGCAGGTCGTCGATTAGCGTGCACGGCTCCCAGTCGGCGCGAGGTCCGAGATACACGTACCCATCAGCAACATCGCGCAGCCGCAGCGAGGTCTCGGCACCGTCGACCGAGCCGCGTACCTCAGTCATCGCGACGCTGCCGAGCGACGAGGCCACGAGATCCAATCCGAAGCGGATGTCGGTGCTGCCACGCCCCTCGGGAGAGCGAGAGACCAGCTCCTCAACGCGCTCCGTCGCAGTGGAGTCGGCCACTGCTCCGTGGAAGACGACTCGCCGACAGCCGTCGCTCATCCAGCGCCACAGGAGGTTTCCCGCGGAGGTTGTGGGTGTGCCGTCAGCCCACTCGACGAGGCCAGTGGTGGTGGAGGCGATGTTCATGTACACGATCGCCCGCTCTCCCCGGCGCAGCACCTCCGCGGTGAGCACGCTGGCGGCATGGAACGCCGACATGTCGCGGTAGTGCCCGCCGAGCCACCAATTGCGAAGCCCGAGCTCGGCGGCTGAGCGACCGTCAAGCAGATCCGGGTCTTCCACGTAGGTCGGCAGGCCGAGCGCGATCACACGGATGGGCCGCCGGTCCGAGTCTCGACGGCGTTCTGCTTGATTGTGTTTCCAGACGGCGTGTAGCACGTCGGCGTACTCCTGGTAGCCGAATCCAGCGCCGAGCAGGTCGACAAAGAGGTCGACGCAGGCGCGATCGTCCCAAGCTGACGCTTCGGTCAGGGCATCGAGTTCGGCCTGACGGCGCGAATTGGTGAACTCCCAGGCGAGGTTGGAGACTCCGTTGTCGGCCAGCTCGCCGAGCGTGCCCGCCAAGAAGCGCAGATGCTGGCGAACCCCGATCTGGTCGCCCAGCAGGACGACCTGGTGTCGACCGCAAATGTCGCCGAGGTACTCCTCGGGCGATGCGATCGCGGAAGGCGGCCGCTCGTCGTCGGTGGGGGCATCGGGCGGCACTGCCAATGAGTCTGCCCGGAATCCGACCGGAACCTGACAGTACGGTTGCCCTAGAGCACCTGTGTCCAGGCCAGCTCGGCCGCCGAGGCCGATTCGGACACCGCCGCAGCGAAGTCGCCTGCGGTCGACTGGCGGTCCCGCAGCACCGGGTCGAGGGCGTACCGCCGAGCGTGCTCCACGTGTACCGCTGGCACGGGTTCGGGCAGCGGCGTGGGCGCCCGACGCTCGAAGTCCCGTTCGAGATAGATCCAGCCGGTGGCAAGGCTGCCGAGCGGCTCGCGGTCGAGACTCGTGGTGCACCCGAGCCGTGCCGGCGGACCCCGGTCAACGTCGAAGGCAAGCGGCACGGCGAGGTCGTCGTTCATGGCGAACGTCGCGTCGAGTACGCCGTCGGCAACCAGCGCGTAGTCGCACAGCTCGCCATCGGCGGGGAGCGGCTCGTGGATCAGCACCGTGACCGCACGGTCAGCCACCACCTCGTACAGACGGTTCGCCGCGCCGACCACGTACCCGCCGACGACCTCGGCATCGATGGCATCCCACACCCGGTGCGGTAGCCGTCGCGCTCGCGTGAGCGCATGGGCTGTGCGTGTCAGCACGAGTGCACGATGTCCCGGCTCGATCACCTCTGCGAGCAGCACCTCGCACATGTGGGCAGACACCGGGCCGCGACTGCGCAGGTGCGGCCATGCGTACGACGTGCGCAGGTCTGCTGTGTCGGTGACGGCATCGAGGTCCAAGTCGTAGTCGAGCCCCAGCACGCGCATCGGCGCACCGCTGCCGACGAAGCGGCGGTTCACTTCCCAGACCGCGCTCAGCACGTCCAGGTACTCGCGGTAGGCGAAGTTGTGCCGGATACCCCAGCGCAGTAACGCCTCGCGTGCGAGTGGCTCGTCGAAGGTCGTGCCAGTGACCACCGCATCGAGCCGCGCTTGGTCGTCGACGCATGCGTACTCGATTGCCACGATGCCCACGCCGGATCGGTATGCAGCGGCAACGAGGTCTTGCAGGAACAATCCGGCACGTCGCGTCGGGGTGTGGTGACCCACGAACACGACCTGGTGACGTTCGAAGAGATCGCTCACATAGGTGAGCGGGTCGGTGCCGTGGGCTCTCAGCCAGTCGGCAAGCTCGTCGATCAGCACTGGCTGTATCGGCGGCAGCTCGCGGCGGTTCCGGTACAGGGCAATTCGCTCGAGCAGCGCGCGGTCACCTCGACGCTCGTCCACCCGCTCCGACAGTACCGGGCAGGTGATCGTCGAACCAGCCTTTGGAACTCCGGAGCCAGTGCCGTCGCAGAGAGGCTGAGGACCGACGTCGAACGGCGCAGGACTCACCGAGACGGGTTGGCCGCGGCAACGCCGCGTATGGTGGTCGCCGATCCGAGCCCGCTTGAATCTGGGTGCGAGCACGGCGACGAATCCGCGCCGCAGGCGCAGAAATGAGACGGGAGCGCGACACCGACGTGGGAATGCGCCTGTACGACACCGCGCAGAAGACGGTCGTCGAGCTGGAGCTCGGCGATCACGTCGGCATGTACGTGTGCGGCATCACGCCCTATGACGCCACACACCTCGGACACGCCGCCACCTACCTGGCATACGACCTGATCATCCGCCGGCTCGAAGACATGGGCCACACCGTCACGCTGGTGCGCAACTACACCGATGTCGACGACAGCATCCTGCCCAAGGCGTCCGAGCTGGGCGAGCACTACCTGTCGCTGGCCGAGCGCGAGATCGACCGCTTTGCAGCAGACATGGCGGCGCTGGGGACGCGGCCTGCTGCGTACGAGCCTCGGGCCACTCGATCTATCGACGCCATGATCACCATGATCGCCAAGCTGCTTGACGCCGGTCACGCCTACGTCTCGGCCGATCGAGTCCTCTTTGACGTGGCAACCTTTCCCGGTTTCGGGAAGCTGTCGGGCTATAGCGCCGAGCACATGACGGCGCTTGCGGCCGAGCGTGGGGGCACTCCCGACGATCCCCGCCAGCGCAACCCTCTTGATTTCGTGCTGTGGCAGGCCAGCGCAGATGGCGAGCCCTCGTGGCCGTCTCCGTTCGGTCCGGGGCGGCCCGGCTGGCACATCGAGTGCTCCGCGATGGGCCACGCAGCGCTCGGCGAGACCATCGATATTCATGGGGGAGGCGATGACTTGGTCTTCCCGCACCACGAGTGCGAGATCGCCCAGAGCGAGGCGATTCACAGCGCACCGCTTTCCCGCTACTGGGTGCACGCGGGCCTCGTCTCCTACCGGGGCCACAAGATGTCGAAATCGCTCGGCAACCTCGTGTTCATCTCGGATCTGCGCGCCCGCATCGACCCGAGGGCCATCAGGCTGGCGCTGATGGCGCACCATTATCGAACCGAATGGGAGTGGTTCGATTCGGAAGGCCTCACTGCTCAGCGCGACCTCGACACATTGGTTGGTGCGGCGGGTGGGGCAGCAACAGCCACCGGTTCAGCCGGCGGGTCATCGGGCCTGTTCGCTGAGGTGCAGGCTGTGCTCGATGACGATCTCAATGCTCCGACGGCCCGCGATGCGTTGCTCGGTGCCGCTGCAGCGGTCGAACGTGGGGCTGGGGGCGCTGCGCTGCGGGGCGAGTTGGTGGCTGCTGCGGCGCTGTGTGGCATCGACCTCAACAGGCCGCCTGCAACTGCAGCGAAGTGACACGATGCAACCGCAGCGCCATGACACAGTGCGCCCCAAATCCGGTGTAAGGCAGTAGCGATGGTGACGCTGGCTGTGGTCAACCAAAAGGGCGGCGTGGGCAAGACAACGGTCGCACTCGGCATCGCTGAAGCCGCTTGCGCTGCGGGCCACAGCGTGCTCGTCGTCGATCTGGATCCTCAGTCCAACGCATCTGCCGGCCTCGGTGTGTGGAATGCCTCCCCGAACATCGACGGCGTGCTGGCGGACGCGACGCCCGGTGCGGCTCTGGCGACAGTCGTGAGCAGTAGTTGGCCGCCCGATGGGCCGTGCCCGCAGCTGGTGCCTGGCAGCTACGCGCTGGCAAGCCGCGAGCCTCAGATGGCCGCCGACCTTGTCGGTGCTCAGGATCGTCTGCGGATTGCCCTGGCTGGCGTGAACCATGATCTCGTGCTCATCGACTGCCCCCCGTCGCTGGGACTGCTGTGCATCAATGGGCTGTTCGCAGCCGATCGGGCTCTCGTCGTGACCGAACCGGCAGCCTGGGCGGCCGATGGCGTCGACCTGATGCGGTCCACGATCAATCGGGTTGCCCAGCGTCAGGGCACTCCGACGGTCGCCGGCGTCGTGTTGAACCGAGTGGGGCGCACACGCGACAACGCGTACTGGGCTCAGCAGCTTGCCGAGCGCTTCGTCACCGAGCTCATGCCACCGATCCCGCAGCGAGCCGCCATTGCCGAGGCCTCGGGGCAATCACGACCGCTGCGGGCGCTCGGACGCCGGCCCGGCGCGCCCGAGGCGGTGCAGGCATTTGACGAATTGTGGGCAGACCTCCAGCGCCGGTTGGGCTGAGGGGCCAACGGTACGCTCAGGCGTGAGGCTTCACCATGGCCAACTATGACCCGAACCGACCGCGGCCGAGCATTGACGGGTCGGCCGCGCTTCCAGGCGACGCACTGCCCGATGAGGCTCAAGAGATGCCGCCGGCTGCGTCTGCGCACCCCCTTGACACCGATTCCGATGCTGATCCGGCTCCCGCCCCTGCGTCGCACCTCCTGCCGCGGCACGCCGAGCCCGTCGACCGCCGCCTGCTTGCGGCCTTCGGAGGCGCTGTTGCAGTTGGATGGCTGATCACAGCGGTTGTCGCATGGTGGCTGTGGCGACGCTGGCGTCGACGCTGAGAAACCATCCACGCTCGCAATGATCAGATGGGCCACGCTGTGAATGTGGAACCCCACGCAGGCAGCGTCACTGCCGATGTTGCCCGTGACGTCGAGGCTCCCCACAGCTTGAGCCCTTCAGGCGCGTCGACGTTTCGGCAGTGCGCGAGGCGCTGGAAGCTCCGCTACATCGACAAGCTGCCGGACCCGCCCGGCGAGCCAGCGCTGCGCGGCACCTTCGTGCATCACGTGCTTGAGGAGTTGCTCGCGGCCGCACCCTTGCAGCGCACGCTCGAACGCGCGCGTGCCATCTGCCGGGACCTGTGGCCACAGTTGGCAGACGACCCCGACTTTGCGGCGCTGGAACTGCCGGCGGAGAACGAACGCGCTTTTCGGTGGAATGCGTGGCGCGATATCGAGGGCTACTTCCAGCTGGTCGATCCCACACAGGTCGACGTGGTGGATCGCGAGCGCGACGTCCAGACGTCGCTGGAAGGGGTGCCCTTCCGGGGCATCGTGGATCTCGTGGACCGGGTGCCCGATGGGGTGCGCGTCACCGACTACAAGACGGGCCGTCCGCCCGGGCAGCGCTTCGTCGACAGCCGGCTGTCGCAGGTCTGGCTGTATGCAGCTGCGCTTGAGACAGTGGGCAACGACGTCAGTGAGGTGCGGCTTCTCTACCTGGGTGAGACAGGCTCGGGCCGCGACGACCGGAAGCCCACCGAGATCGCTCGTCCATTTGATCCGGATGCAGTCTCAGCGGCCGTCAACGAGCACAGCAGCACCTGGGATCGGATCGCCGAGGCCACAGCCTCCGGCCGCTTCGAACCCACTCCGGGCCCGCTGTGTAGTTGGTGCCCCTACCGCGACGACTGCCCCGAAGGCCAACTCGAGCATCAGCGGAGGCACGGGCTGGCTGCGTGAGCCAGCCCGCATCAAGCTCGGCTGGCTGCGTGAGCCACGCCCGGTTCGTTCGCGCCATGCTGTAGGCGGACCTTGCGAACCGGGGAGCATCGAGATGGATTACGAGCAGATCACCGTCACCGACCGCGACGACGTGCGGGTGCTGACGCTGAATCGGCCCGAGAAGCTGAACGCGTGGACACCGCGCATGCATGCCGAGCTGACCCACGCCGTGCAGGCCGGCAACGACGACCCGTCTGTCGGCGCGTTCGTCGTCACGGGAGCAGGTCGCGGCTTCTGTGCCGGCGCGGACATCGCTGAGGTCTTTGCCGCCCGGATCGATGCCGCCGACGAAGCCGGCAGCAGCGTGGGTGAAGCAGCTGCCGAAGGTGATGCCGCTGCCGACGACTGGGTCCAGCTGGTGCGCGCATCCAAGCCCATGGTGGCGGCCATCAACGGCGCCTCAATCGGTATCGGCCTCACCATGGTCCTGTCGATGGATTTCCTGGTTGCTCACAGCGAGGCAAAGCTGTCGTGCCGGTTCGTGAAGATGGGCGTCACGCCTGAGCTGGCGTCGTCGCACATCCTCATTCAGCGCTGCGGCTGGGGCGCGGCGTCAGATCTCGCTTTGTCCGGTCGGATTGTCACCGGAGCCGAGGCTGCCGAGATGGGCCTTGTCGACGAAGTCACCGATGGAGATGTGTTTGACGCGGCGCTCGCACGTGCGCGCAGCTACGCGGAGAATCCGCCCACCATGCTGCAGTTGACGAAGCAGCTGCTCTCCGACAACGGATCCGACACCGATCTGCATGCGGTGCAGCGGCGGGAGCTGGAGGCGCTCAACGTGGCTCGCGCGTCTGACGACCATCGTGAGGCCGTCGCTGCGTTCCTCGAGAAGCGCCCGCCCAAATTCCGGTGAGCCGACATTGACAGGTCTCCGGCCCCCAGCAGTACCGGAACGCTGAGCCTCCAGACCTATGCCTGAGCTGCCGGAGGTCGAGGTCGTCCGGCGACAGCTGGAACGGCCGCTGCTCGGGCGTCAGATCGCCGAGGCCTGGGCACACCCATCGCCCAAGTTCGTCTCCGGTCCCGATGCGGTCGGCAGCGAGGTGGAGGCGCTGCGACGGCGCGGCAAGTACCTGATCGCAGAGCTGGACTGCGGGCGCGACCTGGTCGTGCATCTCGGCATGACGGGCCGGCTCTGTTTCGCCTGGCGCGCCGACGCTGCGGGTGCCCCACACGACAGTTCCCCTCAGACCTTGGCGGTCCGCCCCCTCGATGGGCCTGCAGCCGACGTGATGGGCGATGCCATCGGCGACGTCACGGCAGCCGGCAAGCTCGCGGAGCGATACGCCATCGGTCGGAGCGATCCGCATGTGCGCGCCTGGTGGCGCCTCGACAACGGCGAGGTCCTGTGCCTGCACGACGTCCGGCGATTCGGCCGGGTAGCGGTCTGCGACCGGGGCGACTACCGCGATCTGCCCACGCTTGCGGCGATGGGTCCCGAGCCACTCGATCCTAGCTTCGATGCGGGAGCGTTCTGGCGGGCCAGCAGGCGATCCAGCCTGCGCATCAAGACGCAACTGCTGAACCAGCGGCTGGTCGCCGGCATCGGCAACATCTACGCCGACGAAGCGCTGTTTCTGGCCCGCATCAACCCCTCAGCGCGCACGATTTCGAAGCCGCAAGCCGGACGGCTGCTGGCGGCACTGCGGGACGTGCTCGTCGCCAGCATCGAGCGCGGCGGCAGCACGTTGCGCGACTACTACAGCCTCGACGGCGCTGGCGACAATCAGAAGTACTTCGTCTGCTACGGCCGAGCAGGCGAACCGTGCGTGCGCTGCGGCACCGAAATGCGCCGCCGGGTGCTGGATCAGCGCTCCAGCACCTGGTGCCCCAGCTGCCAGCGCCGCTGACGCGCCATGCAGGGCTGCGTCTTAGGTGCATACTGGCGGCACGCCCATCGTGCGATCGGGGGTCAGCGTGGACAACGAACTGTGGCGATGGGTCTGGGTCGCGGTGGCGATGGTCATGGGCATCGGCGAGATCTTTACCGCCGGCTTCTTTCTGCTGCCGTTCGCGTTCGGCGGCATGCTGGCTGCAGCCGCAGCGTGGCTCGATCTTCCCGGTGCTGTTCAGTGGGTGCTCTTCTTCGGCGGCACCGGTGTGGCGATGCTGGTGCTGCGACGATTCATGGGCCACCAGGACAGCCCTGACGATCTTCCGGTCGGCGCGTACCGCTATGTCGGCATGGAGGCTCGGGTCATCGAAGACATCGACATCGTCGAGAACACGGGCCGCGTCCGAGTCGAGTCCGACGAATGGCGAGCGGTCACCGATTCCGGCCCGGTGAAAGAGGGATCCCTGGTGCGAGTCACCGCGGTTCGAGGCACCAAGCTCCTGGTCGAATTCGCCGAGTCACCGCCGCCCGGCTATGTGCCGCACGGTGCGCCCCCGGAGCCGGCTTCGGTTGCCGAGCCAGCTTCGGAAGGCGACGTGAGTGATGTAGACGCCGCCGAAGGCACACAAGACGACGACACCCCGTCTCCAAGGAGCGAGTGATGGACAATATCGACGCAGGAGTGATCCTCCTGGCAATTGTCGCACTGGCGATATTCGTCATTGCTGCGAAGGGCCTGCGCATCGTGCGGCCATTCGAACAGGGTCTCATCGAGAATCTTGGCAAGTACCGCACGACGGTCGATCCCGGTCTGCGCTTCGTGATCCCATTCATCCAGCGCATGCTCAAGGTGGATATGCGCGAGCAAGTGGTGGACGTGCCGCCCCAGGAGGTCATCACCAAGGACAACGTGGCGGTGACCGTCGACGCTGTTATCTACTACGAGCCGACCGACCCGGTGAAGCTGAAGTACGCAGTGGGCAGCTTCATCGTCGCCGTGACGAAGCTGGCGCAGACCAATCTCCGCAACGTGATTGGTGACCTGCAGCTTGACGATGCGCTGGTGTCACGCGAGGTCATCAACTCCAAGCTGCGCCAGATCCTCGACGACGCCACCGACAAGTGGGGCACCCGGGTGGTGCGCGTCGAGATCCAGCGGATCGAGCCACCGCCCGACGTCACCCAAGCGATGCACCGCCAGATGAAGGCGGAACGCGACCGCCGTGCCGTGGTAACCGAGGCCGAGGGCGAGAAGCGCTCTGCGATCCTGCAGGCCGAGGGCGTCAAGCAGTCCCAGATCCTGCGTGCCGAGGGCGAGGCTGAGGCCATCATGCGGGTGGCGGACGCTGACAAGTACCAGAAGCTCACCGTCGCCGAAGGCGAGGGCCAAGCCATCGAGCGCGTGTTCTTGGCCATTCACAATGGCGATCCGACCGACGACCTGATCGCCATCAAGTACCTGGAAGCACTGCAGGGCATCGCCGACGGTCAAGCCACCAAGATCTTCCTGCCGCTCGACACCAGCGGAGTGCTCGGCGCCGTCGCAGCCATGGGCGAGATGTTCCGCGAGAGCAGCACGTCGGCAAGCGGTTCGAACGGCGCCCAGGCCGACGAGTAGTACCCAGTCTCACCGCTGCCAAGCCCCCGCCGGCGACCCGGCGGGTGGGCAACGCAGCGCGTAGGGTGCGCGGCTATGGCGTTGGGGCTGCCGTCGGTGCTGGTGGGCTCCTGGACGGACGATGACGCCGGCACCGGCGTGACGGTGGTGTTGCCGCCGGCGGGAACCTTGGGCGCGATTGCAGTGCGCGGCGGCGCGCCGGGCACTCGTGAGGCAGCGGCGCTGGGACCAACCGGCGCGGGAACCGAATGCCACGGCATCGTGCTGTGCGGCAACAGCGTGTTCGGTCTTGCCGCTGCCGACGGCGTCGTGAGGTGGTGCGCCGAGCAGGGCCGCGGCCTGAACATCCGAGACAGCATCGTTCCGGTCGTGGGCGCCGCTGTGGTGTACGACATCGCCTCACCCCAGAGCACACGACCCACCGCGGAAGCGGGATGGGCTGCCTGCGAGGCTGCCTCCGTCGACGAGCCCGCCACGGGCCGGATCGGTGTGGGGCGAGGCTGCACGATCGGCAAGACGGCAGGGCGGGACCATTCCGTGCCTGGAGGGCTGGGTAGCGCCGTCGAACGCTCCGGCGACGTGATCGTCGGTGCGGTCGTGGCTGTGAATGCCCTGGGTGATGTCATCGACCACGATGGCTCCGTGCTGGCTGGCTGCACGGCACCGTCGTCGGCGGCGCGCTACCCGGATGCCGCCATCGAAGCGATTCCGGGCTTCACCGGTCGCGGCTCCGAAGAGCCCGAACAGCTCGAGCGATGCAATACCACGATCGGCTGCTTGGTCACCAATGCCCGGCTCACCAAGCCCGAGGCGTGCCGAGCGGCCGACTTGGCACACACTGGCATCGCACGAGCCATCGAGCCGCCGCACACCAATTTCGACGGCGATGCCCTCTTCCTGCTGGCAACTGGCGAGGTCGAGACCAGAGCCGACCTGATCGCAATGCTCGGCGCGCGGGCGGTGGCTTCAGCCATCAGAGTCGCCATTGCCACCTAAGGGCTTGCGGCTGTGGCAATCTGGGCGCACCAGTGAAAGGGGGTGGTCCACACAATGGCGAAACGCAAGAGGACTCTGGAGGTGGCCGGGCGCTGAGGCGGCCCGCTTCCGAAGAGGGGCCGCTTCCTTCAGGTGGCGACTCCAACCCGGACCACCGAACCCCACAAGATCCGCGTGTTGGTCCTCACGCGGCTGCAGCCCCGCCAAGCAGCGGAGGCGCGACAACGATCTTCGGGTAAGCACAGGCCCCGGCAGAGATGCCGGGGCCTGTTCGCGCCTGACGAGCCACTACTAGGGTCCGCTCATGGATTTCGACTGGCCGGACGATGATGATCCTCGCCGTGTTGCAGTGCGCGACTGGCTCGACGACCACGACCGTGCGCCCAGCCAGGAGGCACTGGCGCACGCCGGCTACGTGGCACCGCACTGGCCCAAGCCTTACGGCCTCGAAGCCGACCCAATCACCCAGCTGCTGATCGACGAGGAGCTGGCCAGCGCTGGTATCCGCCGCCTGGCCGGTGGCATCGGTCTGGGCTGGGCCGGCCCGACGATTCTGTACGGCGGTACGGATGCGCAAAAGGAGCGCTACCTGTGGCCGATCCTGACCGGCGCGGAGGTGTGGTGCCAGCTGTTCTCCGAGCCAGACAGCGGCTCGGATCTCGCCAACCTGGCCACGCGAGCTGTGCGCGACGGCGATCGCTACATCG
The DNA here is from genome assembly GCF_965221945.1 of Candidatus Poriferisodalis sp. GTDB lineage: Bacteria > Actinomycetota > Acidimicrobiia > Acidimicrobiales > Poriferisodalaceae > Poriferisodalis. The sequence continues at coordinate 217,247 of NZ_OZ244925.1, forward strand.
TAAACGGCTCGAAGATCTGGTCGTCAGGAGCGCACCGCAGCAAGTTCGGCATCCTCATTGCCCGCACCGATCCCGACGTGCCCAAGCACCGCGGCGTGTCGTATTTCATCTGCCCGATGGACGCGCCGGGCCTCGAGCTGCGCCCGATCATCGACATGACGACGGCCTACTCGTTCAACCAGACGTTCTTCACCGACATGGAATTGCCGGTCGAGAACCGCATCGGGGACGAGAACGACGGGTGGCGCCTCGCGAAGATCACCCTCGGCAATGAACGGGTGTCGCTCTCGGGCGAGGGCGCGCTGTGGGGCAGCGGTCCCAGTGCTGCCGACCTGCTCGACATCGTCCGTTCCGCTGGTGGCCTAACCGACCCGGTCATGCGTGACCGCGCAGCGCAGTTGCATATCGAGGGTGAGGTGCTGCGTCTCATCCGGCTGCGGACGCTGAGCGCGCGCCTGCACGGGCGCCAGCCTGGTCCCGAGGCCAGCGTGCGCAAGGCGCTCGCCGACGATCACGGCCAACACGTGATGACGCTGGCGAAGGATCTCGCCGGGACCCATGGGCTGCTGGCGCACACGGGCCCGCTCGGCACGTCGCCGGAGTTCCCGAAGGCTCAAGCCGTCGTGGAAGGCTGGAACGGCTGGCACGGCGGCTACCTGTTCAGCCCTGCGTTGACGATCGGCGGCGGCACCTCGGAGGTGCAGCGAAACATCATCGCCGAGCGAGTGCTGGGCCTCCCTCACGATGTCGACGTGGAGTCCGGCAAGACCTGGGCGGAGTCCCGCGCGTCGCTCGCCTGATCCGCCCCCCTGACGGGCGGGCCGCAGCTATCGACCAGCGAACGTCGGGGGCCGCTTCTCGAGGAAGGCTTTGACGGCCTCTTTGGTGTCCTCGGTGGTGAAGTTGAGCGACTGCGCCATGCCCTCATCTTCGAGCGCGGTGGCGAAGTCGGCGCTGGCGTTGAGCGTGAGCAGACGCTTGGTCATCGCGACGGCGATGGGCGGTCCCGCGGCGAGGCGGTCGGCCCAGTCGTCGACGAAGGCGTCGAGCTCGCCGTGGGGCAGCACCTTGTTGACGATGCCGAAGTCCTCCGCCTGCTTGGCGTCGATGACGTCTGCGAAGAAGGTCAGCTCTTTGACGCGGTGCAGGCCGATGAGCCGAGGCAGCATCCACGTGCCTCCGAAGTTCACCGAGAGGCCGCGGTGGGTCTCGCGCTGCGCCCGATGGCTCAGCTTCGCTGTGTGGCCCAGGCGGTGAGCCGCTCGACGGTCTGTTCCATGTCGTCATTGCTGCCGGCAAACGAGAAGCGAATGTAGCGGTGGCCTTCAGCCGGGTCGAAGTCGATGCCGGGTGTGGTGGCGATGCCCAGTTCCCCAAGCCAGACAGCTGCCAGCTCGGCGCTGTCGTCGGTGAGGTGATCGACGTTGGCGTAGATGTAGAACGCCCCGTCGGGTGGAGCGATGCGATCAATCCCGGCGCCCGGCAGACCGTCGAGCAGGATCTGTCGGTTTGCGGCGTAGCGGGCCACGTTGGCTTCGAGCTCACCGATGCTGTCGAAGGCCCCCAACGCTGCGTGCTGAGAGACCGTGGCAGCGGCGATGGTGGCGTTCTGGGCGAGGCGCTCGACGGGCGCAGCCAGTTCGGCTGGCAGCAGCAGCCAGCCGAGGCGCCAGCCGGTCATCGAGAAGTACTTGGAGAAGCTGTTCACCACGACAGCGCTTGGGCTGTACGCCGTCGCAGTGGCTGCTTCGCTGCCGTAGGAGATGCCGTGGTAGATCTCATCGGAGATGAGCCGCACGCCGGCGCTGTGGCACCAACGAGCGAGCCGACCCAACTCGTCGGCGATGAGCATGGTGCCGGTCGGATTGGCGGGGCTGGCCACCACCAATCCATCGAGCGGGCCGGCACCTTCAACCATGTCGGCCGTGAGCCGGAATCCCGTCTCGGGTGTGACTGCGATCTCGACGACGTCAATGTCCAGCGCTTCGAGCGTGTTGCGGTAGCACGGATAACCCGGAGCCGTCACTGCCACGCGGTCGCCCGCCTCGAAACACGAGAGGAACGCGAGCGTGAACGCACCGCTAGCGCCCTGGGTGATGACGATGCGGCCAGGGTCGGCCTCGTGGTCGTACCAATCGGCGTAGTGCTGGACCAGCCGGGCACGCAGGGGCTCGATCCCGACCGCTGCGGTGTAGCCCAGTACGTCGTTGTCGATGGCGGCCTTTGCGGCCGCACGCGCTCCTGCCGGCGCGGGCGTGGATGGCTGGCCGACCTCCATGTGCACCACGTCGCCGCCCGCAGCTTCTCGCTGCGCGGCGGCGCGCATCATCTCCATGACGAAGAACGGCGCAATGTCTGCGCGCCCGGAAACCTTGAGTCCACTCACGCTCGGGTCTGTCCCCGCATGGCGCCAGATGCTAAGAGCCCGAGAGGTTGGGCACAGATGCCCGGCAGCTCCGACGGCCTGGATTTTGCGCAGAAATGCCGCTGCAGGCGGCAATTTTGCACAGAGAATTGCTTGGCATCGGACTTTGTGCAGAAATGCCGCCACAGACGGCAAATTTGCACAAAGAACGCGTGGCAGCAGCTTTCAGAGATGCCACCTATCCGCGCAGCCTCCAAGAGCCGGAGACGATGGGTACAGATGCTGCAGCGGGCACCACTCGTAGTTCAGTAGTCGATGCCCTTCTTGGCCCGGATCCCTGCGTCGTAGGCGTGCTTGGTCTTGCGCATCTCGGTCACGGTGTCGGCGAGGTCAATCATCCAGCTGGGCGCGTCGCGCCCCGTCAGCACCAGGGACACGTGGGTGGGCCGGCTGCGGAACGTGGCCTCCACGTCGGCTGCGTCGATCCAGCCCCAGTTGAGCGGGTAGGTGATTTCGTCGAAGACGACCAGCCGGTGATCGCCCGCTGCCACAAGCGCCTTGCCGTGCTGCCACGCCTCGCGAGCCTCAGCCTCATCGCGGGTGAGGTCGTCGCTGTCCCAGGTGAATCCCTCACCTAGCGACCAGAAGTCGATGCCGAGCGGTTCGGCCATCATCTGCTCTCCGGTCACCCAGTCATCGGACTTGAGGAACTGCACCACAGCGACTGGCCAGCCACGGGCGCGAGCTCTCATTGCTGTGCCGAACGCGGCCGAGGACTTGCCCTTGCCGTTGCCGGTATTCACCACAACGAGACTGCGAGCGGTGCGCAGGCCATCGGGCCGGGGGTCGTCGGTGGGCGGCGTGTCGGCGGATGTCGGGGAATCGGTCATCGGGTGCCTCCATTGGTGGGTACCCCTTCGATCGTCGAGTTCGGGGTCGAGTTGGTCGCGCTCGGGACGATCACGGGGCCGTCAGGGTCGTCGAGGATGCGAACCTTCGCATTGAAGTGCTCGGAGATGTTCGCAACGGTAAGCACCTCGGCCGGTGATCCGCACTGCGCGATCCGGCCGTCCGAGAGGATCGCGACCCGGTCGCCGTATCGGGCTGCGAGCGTGAGGTCGTGCAGCGTTGCAATGACGGTCAGCCCGTGCTCGCACCGCAACGCCTCGACGAGTTCGAGCACGTCCTGCTGATGTCCGAGGTCCAACGCTGTGGTCGGTTCGTCCAGCAGCAGAACGCCGGTCTGCTGGGCGAGCGCCCTCGCAAGCACGGCCCGCTGACGTTCACCTCCCGAGAGCGACTGGACAGTGCGCTCGCCGAAGCCACCTAGATCGAGCCGTTCCAGGACTTCGGCAACGATCCGGCGGTCGCCGGCGGTCTCCGCGGAGAACACGCTTCGGTGAGGTGTGCGTCCGAGGAGTACGTAATCGGCGACGAGCATTCCCGGAGGGATCACCGGCGTCTGGGGAACGTAAGCCACATGGCGAGCACGCGCGGCGCGGCGACGTTCTCCAATTCCGTTGATCTGGATCTTCCCGCGGAACGGCACCAGGCCCAACACCGCTCGAAGCATCGTGGTCTTGCCGGCGCCATTGGGCCCGATGATGTTCACCCACTCGCCTGCTGTAACGGTCAGATCGACACCGTCGAGCACCTGCGCGCCATCGAGGTTGACTTCCAGCGCTTGGATCCTGACGGCGTGGCCCGGTGCAGCATCACCCACGACGCCCTCGGCGGGGCCCGGTGCAGCAGTGGGTACGGCACCGTCGGCGGGGGCCGCGGCGACGGGTGCCGTGGCTGGCGCAGTAGCGGGAGGCGCAGCAGCGGCGTCCATCACCAGACCTCCCGACGCGTCGTGCGCAAGACGAGCACGAAGAACGGCGCTCCCAGGAAGGCAGTGACGACCCCGATCGGCAATTCCGACGGCGACAGCACCGTGCGTGCCCCCAGGTCGGCGAGCACCATGAACGCCCCTCCGAACAGCACCGAGAGCGGCAGTACGACGCGGTTGCTGGCCCCGAACGCGAGCCGCACCGTGTGGGGCACGATGATGCCGACGAATCCGATCAAGCCGCTGACCGACACAGCCGCAGCTGCGGCCAGTGAGGCCGCGAGCACCACGATCAAGCGCACCTTTCGGGGTTCGATGCCGAGTGCGGCAGCCTCCTCGTCCCCGACCGCGAGCACGTCGAGCGCCCGGCGGTAACGGAGCACGACCGCGGTGGTCAGCACGAAGTACGGGAGCATCAGTGCCGGTTCCGACCATCCCGAGGTCGCGATGCGGCCCAGGATCCAGGCGAAGATCTTGCGAAAGGCATCGCTGTTGGCCTGCAAGACGTAGGTCTGGCATGCCGTCAGGAAGCTGGCTACGGCGATTCCGGCCAGGATCAGCGACGCCGTCGAGCGGCCGCCGAGGTGTCCTGCGGCGTAGGACACCGTCACGGCGATGAGCCCTCCGGCGAATGCGGCGAGCGGCACTGGGTCCAGAGCGCCGGCGCCGTCGCCGAGGTTGTTGGTGATGGCAATGGTCGCGCCGAGGCCAGCGCCTGCAGCGATGCCCAGCAGGTACGGGTCAGCGAGCGGGTTGCGGAACGCGGCCTGGTAGGTCGCGCCGCTCATCGAAAGCGTGGCGCCTACGAGCAGGCCGAGCACAACACGGGGAAGGCGAATCTCCCGCACGATCGCTGCGTGTGCCGAGCTCAGCCCAGAGTCGAACGTGAGGCCGGGCAGCGCGTCGAACAGCTCCAGTACCGCCCGGTGAACAGGGATTCCGGCCGGGCCAATCGTCAGTCCCGCGGTCACGGCAATCGCAACCGCCGCAAGCCCCGCGATGAGCGCTGCGGGCCGCAGACCCGACGGCCGAAGCGTTGCCTCGGTCACCTCAGGGGCGAGCGACATGGGTGAGCCGGCCATGTCCAGTACCAATCAGCTCGCCGCGCCGATATCTCGGAGCACGTCGGAGATGGCGGCGATGAAGTCCACCAGGCGGGGTCCCCACCTCGAGGCAATGTCGTCGCTGAGTTCCACAACCCTGCCCGTCTGCACGGCTGTGAGTTCGTCCCAGCCGGGGCGTGCAGCGACGGTCGCAGCGTTCTGGTCGCAGCACAGCGTGTCGGCCAGGAAGATCACGTCGGGGTTGGCATCCACCAGGTACTCGTCGCTGAGCTGTGGGTAGCCGTAGGAGGTGCCGTCGGCGTCTGCCCGATCGGCGACGTTCTCAAGCCCGAACAATCCATAGACCTGGCCGATGAACGTGCCGCTCGTGACGGTGTAGAGGGTGTTGTCGAGCTCGTGGTAGTAGCTCAGACCCGATGCGTCAGGCGCAGCTGCAACCAAGTCTGCGATCTGAGCCCCCATGTCGGCGGCGAGCTGAGCCGCCTCGTCGACCTGACCGGTGACTTCGCCGAACTCGGCAATCTGGGCGTACACGTCGTCGAATACGAACGGCGCGTCATGCGCGAGCACGGCAATGCCCAGCGCTTCGAGACCGGCGATGAGATCGCCGTTGGTCTGCAGCACCACGAGATCAGGCTCGTACGCGGCAATGGCCTCGACGTTCGGGTTCCAGCCATCCAGGTCGGTCACCGGGGCCTCAGGCGGGTAGTACGAGAACTGGTCGACGGCCACGACGCGGTCGCCGGCGCCGATGGCAAACAGGATCTCGGTGCCCACGGGCGAGATCGAGACGATTCGCAGGAATTCGCGGTCCTCTTCAGATTCCGTGTCGCTGCCGGTGCAAGCGGCCGCAACGGTGGCGAGCGCGAGCACTGCCGACAACAGCCTCCGCGGCAGCGAGGCTCGTTTGGTCACAGGGCGGTTCAAGGTGTTCTCCCTTCTGCTCGAGTTCGGCGCCGAGCAGCGGGAGCACCCACCGCACGAGCCGCTCCTTCCTCGAGGAATCGGTTCGCGAGATGGCGGTCGGGAGGCGATCGGACTCGTCCCCCGAAGGGGCATCACCGTTGCGGGACAGTGCCGGGATCTCACCGGCTTCGCTCACGACAACCAGGCGGAAGCCTAGCGCCCGCCGGGGCGCTGGCTTGAGGGTCGGACTAGCGGGACGGGCTCGGCGACTTCGGCGGCGTGGAGCGCAACAGACGCCAGTAACTCACCGCATTCGGGACCGTCAAGGCCAGCAGCATCACGAAGTTGACACGGCCGTCGATGCCAGACGGGTACACCGGCTCCACGAGATAGTGCGAGATGAAGCCGGTCTCGTACGGCTCCCGTCCGGCTCGGCGCAGGAACCATTTCTCCCACGCGGTCAACGGGCATTCCGAGCCGGTGATATTGACCACGCTCGCCGCGCCGATTGCCCCCAGGTGCCACTTCATCAGCTTTGGCCAGCGCCTGGCCCCCAACCCGCCGACCAGCAAGAACACGATGTAGGCCAAGTGCGACGAGGCCACGAGGCGCGCCAGCCCGACAGCGACCATCACCGCGACGCTACCCCGCATGCTCTCGCGCCTCGCAGCCGGCCGCGCAGTGTCAGCGAGTGCGGCTGGGGCTCGAGAAGGCAGACTTACCGAATGGGCACGGCAATGATGACCGACCTGTACGAGCTGACCATGCTCGATGCGGCCCTGCAGTCGGGGGTTGCGTCACGACGCGCGTGCTTTGAAGTATTCGCCCGGCGACTGCCCCCCGGCCGTGGCTACGGTGTTGTGGCTGGCCCGGGGCGCCTGGCCAAGCTGCTGGCCGACTACCGATTCGAGCCTGACGATCTGGACTACCTGGCGGGCCTGGGACGCTTCAGCGACGGCCTGCTCAACCACCTCGCCACTCTCCGCTTCGATGGCGACGTCTGGAGCTACCGCGAGGGCGACTTCTACGTGCCCGGCAGCCCGGTGCTGCGGGTGGACGCTTCTTTCGGTGCAGCGTTGTTGGTGGAGACGCTGGTGCTGTCGGTGCTGAATCACGACTGCGCTGTGGCCTCGGCGGCGGCCCGGATGCACGATGCAGCGGTCGGACGTCACCTCATCGAGATGGGTGGCCGCCGTACGCACGAGCTGGCAGCGGTGGCGGCTGCACGCGCCGCCTGGCTGGTCGGCTTCGACGCCACCTCCAACCTGTTGGCCGGCACGCAGTTCGGTATCCCGACCGCTGGCACGGCGGCGCACGCTTTCACTCTTGCGCACCACGACGAGGAAGCCGCATTCGATGCGCAGATGCGCGCTCACGGACTCGAGACAACGCTGCTCATCGACACCTATGACCTGCGCACAGGCCTGGAGCGTGGTCTGGCTGCGGCGAAACGGCTCGGCGGGGTGCCCGGTGCCGTGCGGATCGACTCGGGCGACCTGACCGTGGAGGTGCCGCGAGTCCGGCACTGGCTTGACGATGCAGGTGCCGAAGCGACCCGCATCGTGGTCTCGGGCGACCTCGACGAGTACCGCATCGCCGCCCTGGCGGATCTGCCGGTTGACGGCTACGGCGTAGGCACCCAGCTCGTGGTGGGTTCCGGACATGCCACCGCCGGCATGGTGTACAAGGCGGTCGCCATTGCTCGGCACTCGGGTACCTTCGAACCGGTCGTGCCGGTGCACAAGGAGTCAGAGGGAAAGGCCACCCGCGGCGGGGTGGTGCGGCCGTACCGCGTGCTGCAGGACGGCATTGCGACAGCTGAGGTACTGGTTGAGCGTGACCGTCCGGGCCCGGCCGACAGCCGGCCATTGCATGTGCCGCTCGTGCGGGATGGGCGGGCTGTCTATCCCTACTCGCTCAGTCGGGACCGCCCCTTCCACCAGCGAGTGCGTGCCGAACTGCCGGAATCGATGCGCAGCCTCGACGGCGCTCCAGCTTTCGAGGCCGAAGTCGTCGCCGAAACGGGCCTGAACTAGCGGCGAGACCTCACGGACCAAGCGAGCAGGCAGCGAATCTGCTGACCGAGCCGGTCGGTCTCGATTCTGTGCGCAGAAATGCCGCCTCAGACGGCAAATCTGCGCAAAGAAGGAGCGTCCCCCAGGTCAGGTGCCTGGCTGCGGCACCAGGCGCAGGTACGGAAGCGGTGCCTCCCAGCCGTCGGGGTACTTCTCGGCGGCGGCTTCGTTCGATACAGCGGGAACGATGATGACGTTCTCGCCCTGCTGCCAGTTGGCAGGCGTGGCGACCTGCTCGGCAGCAGTGAGCTGGCACGAGTCGAGCAGACGCAGGATCTCAGCGAAGTTGCGACCGGTCGTCATCGGGTAGGTGAGCGACGCCTTGATCTTCTTGTCCGGACCGATGATGAACACCGTGCGAGCCGTGGCGTTGTCGGCAGCCGTGCGGCCCTTGGAGGTATCGCCGGAATCGGCGGGAAGCATGTCATAGAGCTTCACCACACTGAGCTCGGGATCGCCGATCAGCGGGTAGTTGACCTCGTGGCCAGTGGCCGATGCGATGTCGGCCTTCCAACCCTGGTGATCGCTCACACCGTCGACGCTGATGCCGATGATCTTGCAGTTGCGTGCGGCGAAGTCGTCGTTCAGGCCGGCGACGGCGCCCAACTCGGTTGTGCACACCGGGGTGAAGTCCTTCGGATGGGAAAAGAGCAGCGCCCATCCATCGCCGATCCAGTCGTGGAATTTGATCTCCCCATCGGTGGTGCTGGCGGTGAAATCAGGAGCAGTGTCATTGAGGCGTAGTGCCATGTTTTTCCTCCGGCAAAAGGCGTGCCTCCGACGGCACGAACCGTTGGGCACAGGTTAGCCGTCTTAGGCGACAAATCCGACCTGATTAGTCAGGAATTCATCGGGCGATCAGCCGTCCGCCGTCGACCCGAGTGCCTCCGCTCAGCAGCAGTCCCGTATCGGGGTGCCGTCGGCGTGGTGGTAGTGGACAGTGGGTCGTTCGTTGAGCGCCCGGTTGCCTGTCGGCGCTTGCGTCGTTGTGAAGACCCCGGCGGCTGCACCCAGTTCCAGTGCGCGTTCCACGTCCACGACCCGGGGCCCGCAGCGCCGCACCTCCGCAGATGCAACGTCATCGGCGTCGATCGTGTGCTCCCGGTCGCCGTCGAGCGAAAGGACGGTCGGCCCGCGAAGCTCCACCGGAACTCCCAGGGGGACCTCACGATGGTCGAGCACAGAAACCGTGCGGTACAGCCCGGGCGCCAGCGCCACCCGCATCGGCTGTCCACCTGGACCGCACTCCACCAGCACGCCGGCGTCTTCATCAAATGAACACGGCCGCAGCAGCCCTGCGAGCGAGCTCAGGCCGATGCTCGCAGGGTGGGCACGCGACACCAGCACCTGCCGGATCAGCGCTCCGTCGGCGGGCATCCGGTTGCCGACGAAGTCGTCGGCCAGCGTCACCGCGTCAATGAGCGCGATGTCCGTCGAGCTTCCCGAGAGTTCGATGGCAATGAGCTTTGAGCGGGGGGCACAGTCGGCGGCATCCACGACGCCGCTCGCGACGAGCCCCGCGGCGGCCCCAGCGACCGTCGGCTCGGTGAGGCTGGGGAACACATTGTTGGTGCCGGTGGACATCGGCACGAGCGTTGCCTCGGGCCACACCGCCGAGACGGTGCGATTCGTCCCGTCACCGCCCAGCGTCACCAGCACGCCGACGTCGCGGGCTCGCATTGCCTCGACGGCACGCACGGTGTCGGACGGCGAGACGGTCGCGCCCACGTCCACGATCTCGATTTCGGCATCGATGCGCAGGTCAGCGAGGGCCCCGGTGGCGATTCCGAACGGCTCGGCCATGGCCACGATGCGCGTGGCCCCGGCGGTCACTGCGCCGATCACCGCCCGGGCGATCCGGTTGCGCTTGTCCTCGGTCGTCGACACGGCCCCGCGCGCCGCCACGCGGCGAACGTCGCGCCCCGAAACCGGGTTTGCGATGATCCCGACCGTGCCGTTAACCGAGCCTCGGCCCCTGCGGGCATAGTGCTCTAGGACCGGGGTGATGTCGCCGGTCCGGTCTACTTCCTCCCACGCGCGAGCGAGCCGCTCCCCGTCGGCGCCGGTGGCGAAGGGGATCGGCAGGGTGAAGCGTTCGAGGTCGGGTTCGGGCGCCATCGCCTGCCGACGCTAACCACCCGCGCTGCCTGACTGCCGCGCGGCGCTCCGAACTGTTGTACTTGGGTCATGGCCGGTGGAATCGAGAATGAGAGCCACAGTCCACCCGGACAGCGCACGTGGTCGCCCGCAGCACTGACCATCGCGGGTGCAGATTCCTCCGGCGGTGCGGGCCTCGCGGCCGATCTGCGGGCGTTCGCGGCGTCGGGCGTGCACGGAGCGTTCGCCCTGACGCTGGTCTCGGCACAGAACACCGCAGAGTTTCGAGCGGCACAGCCCGTCGATGCCGAGTTGGTGGCGACGCAGATTCACACAGTGCTCGACGACATGCCGATAGCGGCGTCCAAGACGGGCCTCTTGCTCACTGCCGAGACGATCGCGGTTGTGGCATCAATCGCCGCCCGGCGCCTACCTCAATTGGTAGTGGATCCGGTGCTCGTCAATGGGGCCGGCGAGCCGATGCTCACCCCCGATGCTGAACGATCGGTGGTAACTCGGCTCCTGCCGTGCGCGCGTGTTGTGACACCCAACCATCTCGAGGCGGGGCGGCTGGTGGGGAAAGATCTTCCCGGCGAGCCTGAGGCGTGGATCGAAGCGGCCCACGAGCTCGCGGCTGCGGGTCCCGAAGCCGTCATCGTCACCGGCGGCCGTCTCCGAGATGGGGCCACCGTCACCGACGTTGTGGTCCTCAACGGCAGCGTCCGGCTGCTGTCGGCCCCGCGCATCGAGACCCGCAATGTCCGAGGGTCGGGCGACATCTTCTCGGCCGCAATCTGCGCTGAGCTGGCGAAGGGTACTGACCTTGATTCAGCTATCGATCGCGCTCACACCCTGACGACACGCGCTATCGCAGCTTCAGCGACTCGCCAGCTCGGCGGCGGCCAAGGACCTGTCGACCCGTTCGCTGTGTGAGGCCGGACCGGTTCAGACCCGTCTGCGTACACTGCGAACGCTGTACGTGACGTCGTTCTTGAGCTCGTCTCAGCGGCGGCGAGGCCGCACACCCCAGGAGGCACCCGGTGACACGCGAGCGCTGGCAAACGGAGTTCGAGGCCACGCAGGTGCGCGACGCCGACTTCGAGACGATGAGCGGTATCGAACTCGAGCCGCTCTACGGGCCTGCGAACGACGAACCCGATTCAGACGTCGGCTGGCCTGGCCAGTTCCCCTACACGCGCGGCGTGCATGCCAGCGGCTACCGCGGCCGGCTCTGGACGATGCGCATGTTCGCAGGCTTCGGCACTCCGGAGGACACGAACAAGCGATTCCACGAAATCCTGGCCGCAGGCGGAGGAGGACTGTCCACGGCATTCGACATGCCCACCCTCATGGGCCTCGACTCCGACGACGTGATGTCGCTGGGCGAGGTGGGTCGCTGCGGCGTCGCCGTCGACACCATCGAAGACATGGCGACCCTCTACGACGGCATCGATCTCGAGGCGACCACCACGTCGATGACCATCAACGCACCGGCCGCCACCATCTGGGCGATGTTCGTGGCCAACGCCGAAGAACACGGCGCGCACCGCCGCAATCTCGGCGGGACGCTGCAGAACGACATTCTCAAGGAGTATCAAGCCCAGAAGGAATGGGTGTATCCGCCACGCCCGTCCATGCGACTCGTTGCCGACACCATCGAATTCGCCACCCAAGAGATGCCTCGATGGAACTCTGTGTCGATCAGCGGCTATCACATTCGCGAAGCAGGCTCGACAGCCGCACAAGAGCTGGCGTTCACGCTGGCCAATGGGTTTGCGTACGTGGAAGCGGCCGCCCAGCGGGGCCTGACCACCGACGAGTTCGCCCCGCGCCTCAGCTTCTTCTTCAACGCTCACATCGACTTCTTCGAGGAGATCGCCAAGTACCGGGCGGCCCGACGCATTTGGGCACGGTGGATGCGCGACCGCTACGGCGCCCAGCACGAGCGGTCGATAATGCTGCGCTTTCACACTCAGACCGCTGGGGTGTCGCTCACGGCTCAGCAGCCGGAGATCAACATTGCCCGCACTGCCATCGAGGCGCTTGCAGGGGTTCTGGGCGGCACACAGAGCCTGCACACCAACTCGATGGATGAAGCGATGGCGCTGCCGACCGACAAGGCGGCCCGCATCGCCTTGCGGACCCAGCAGATCATTGCCCATGAGACCGGGGCCGCCAGCGTCATCGACCCTCTCGGCGGGAGCTGGTTCATCGAGGAGCTCACCGACCAGCTCGAAGCCGAGGCAGAGGAGATGTTTGCTCACATCTTCTCTGCTGGCGACGGCTCGATGCTCGAGGGAGCATTCCGCCTGATCGACGAGGGCTGGTATCAGTCCGGGATTGCGGACGCCGCCTATGAGTTCGAGAAGAAGGTGAATGCGGGTCGCCGAATTGTCGTTGGAGCGAGTGCCTTCACTGAGGGCAGCGAAGACGACGACATCGACCTGCTAAAGATCACCAACGATGACGAGCAGCGACAGATCAAAGGGCTGCAGCAAGTTCGGGCTGATCGCAACCAAGCAGCCGTCGACGAGGCCCTGCTGGCGCTGCGCCGGGCCGCTGAGACTGACGCAAACCTCATGCCGCACCTCATCGACACGGTGCGGACGCGGGCCACGGTGGGCGAAGTGACCAATGCCCTTGCCGATGTCTTCGGTCGCTATCAAGAGCGGCCGTTCATCTGATCGGCACTCTGGCTGGGGTGCGGGGAGAGGCATCGCAGATGTTGGGGGTGACCTGCGGTTTCGCCGCTTGTGCGAAGTGCAAGCCGTTCGGCAGCGGTGGGCTAGTGTCCCGTCAGTCCTACCCGGAGGCCGGCACATTGACCAGACCGTCCGCGCTGGAGACTGCCTGCGTGCGCGCGCGGACGGCAAGGATGCATCGTACCGGTCGGTTTGCGTGGAGCGCCGTCACGGCGCTGCTGATGGCAGAGGTTCTCGGGGCTTGTGGCGGCGGGCCCGAGCAGACGCAAGTTGAACGCGAGGTTCAGGCCTACCTGCAGAGCGTGGTGGCACCGGCGGCGATTGCCGACATCTCCTGTCCCCCGGACGCCCCCATCAGGCCTGGTTCGACGTTCTTGTGCGACGGCAAGGTTGAGGGAGCGTTCTACGAGGCGCAAGTGACCATCATCGACGAGCAGGGCCGCCATGAAGTCCGACCCAGACAGGCGGTGATGCAGGTGAACGCCACCGAAACCGCTCTTGGTGCCGAAGCGGCGACTGCGCTGGGATTCAGTGTTCAAGCGGACTGCGGCGATGATCAGTACCTCGTGGTCTCGGTCGGCCATACCTTCTTGTGCACGCTCGAGCGGACCGATACGGGAGCCACGCACGACATCGAGGTCGAGGTCCAGAATGAGATCGGCGCCATCGAGTGGAGACTGAAGGGCTAGTCACTGCGGTATGCCACGAAATCGCTACGACGCCGCAGGCAACTTGCGTCCTCTGCGCCAGCGCAGCCCTGGCGTGTGGTGGACAGCGGTCCTCGTCGTCGCGGCGATGCTGCTGACCGGGTTCGCAGCAATCGCCTCGGTGCTCTAGTCAGCCGCGCACATCCACAGACGCGGCGCCCGTAGGACATCTGTGTCAGCGCGTTCGCCAGCGTCGTCCCGCCGTCGGCGTCCACGCAGCCGCCGAACCGCTCGCCGCCGAGCGGCCGCTGGGGCGGCTCCGACAGCTCCGCCCGGTCGATGATCTCGGTGGCACCAAGGCTTCGCAGGTAGTCGGCGGTCTGCGGCCGGCCGGTCGAGGCGGCGACTTGGTGGCCGGCGGCCGACAACAGGTGCACCGCAACGCTGCCGACCCCGTCGGCAGCGAAACGGGTATCGTCGGACGACTCCACGACGCCGGCGAAGTCGATACCGGGCACATGGGGGAAGTTGCGAACCAGCCGGCCGATCCCTCCCAGGATCATCCCGTCCTTGTAGTTGAGGGTGCTGTATTCCACTGCGACCGTGACGTTGCCGTCCGGCAGCTGGCCGTCGTCGATCTCGGTCAGCTCGACCGTAACTGCCTTCGATCCATTTGGGCGGTCCTGCTCTTTCAGCATCAATGCGCGGAATGCCATGGAGGTCCCCTCGTCAACGTGGAGTCCTCGGAGTGAGAAGCCCAGCGAGCCTGCGGGACATTACCGCCCAGGGGTTCGGCACCACCGTTCGAAGCCGCCCTCGGACTCGAGGGGTGCCGTCAGTAGGCTGACCGCATGGCCCTGAGCGACACCGTGCGCGAATCGATGATGGAAACGCGACGCGAGACCTTCGATGTCGCGCCGGCTGCGCTCTCCAAGGTGATCGAACTGCGCAACAGCGAGGTCGACGGCGAACAGCTGGCGCTTCGCATCGAGGTGACGGGCGCTCAAGGCGTCGACTACACCTACGACCTCGCCTTCGAGCTGCTGGCCGAGGCCGACGCTGCCGACGTGCCATTCGCGGTTGGGAACGGTCTGACGGTGCTGATTCCAGATCGCGACGTTGCCAAGCTCGACGGCGCCTCGCTGGACCTGCCGTCCAACTCCAACCAGCCGGGCCTGGTGCTGCGCAACCCGAACCGTCCGGATCTCGGACCCAACGCTGCGCTCGACCTCGACGGCACCGTCGAAGACAATGTCCGCGAGGTGTTGACGAAGCGCATCAACCCCTCCATTGCGGCCCACGGCGGCTTCGCCGAACTGGTGTCTGTCGAGGGGGACACGGTGGTTGTGAAGCTGGGAGGCGGCTGCCAGGGATGCGGCATGGCCAACGCCACCGTCACCGCCGGCATCGAGAAGACGCTGCGTGAGCTGATCCCCGACATCGAGCGGGTGGTCGACCTCACCGACCACGCTTCGGGCGAGAACCCCTACTTCACTTAGGCCTCCAAGAGCGGCCCTTCGAGCGCTGGAGGCAGTTGCTGTGGGCGTGATTCTCACCGATCAGGGCGAGATCGCGGCACCGGCGCGCGCGATGGTCATCGTGGCGCATCCCGACGACATCGACTTCGGGATGGCAGGAACCGTGGCGGCGCTTACGGCCGCCGGATGTCACGTGGCCTACTGCCTGGCGACCAGCGGCGAGGCCGGCGACGACGATCTCTCCCATACGCCCGAGGAGTTGGCGGAAATGCGGCAGGCCGAACAGACGGCGGCCGCGGGAAAAGTGGGTGTCAGCGAGTTGCACTGGCTCGGCCACCCTGACGGGATGGTGGTGGCCGACCTGGGCCTGCGCCGCGACATTGCCCGGGTCATCCGCATGTCCCGACCCGACGTGGTGCTCTGCCAGACGACGATCCCCAACTGGGACCACATCTACATCTCCCATCCCGACCACATGGCCACGGCCACGGCTGCGTTGGCAGCCGTCTACCCAGATGCTCGTAATCCCCGTGCCTTCCCTGAACTTCTCGACGAGGGCCACAAGCCCCACAGCGTCAGCGAGGTATGGCTGACCGGCACCGAGCCGAACCGCTACATCGACATCACCGACACGTTCGACTGCAAGATTGCAGCGCTGCGCGAACACCACAGCCAGCTGGCCCCGTTCGATGGGCTCGCCGACCGAGTTCGGGAATGGTGCACCAGGACTGCGCAAGCCGCCGGATTGCCGGAAGGCCGCGTCGCCGAGGCCTACCGTGTCGTCCCTGTCGGCTAGGCGACAAGGGCACCCAACGCCGTAGGCTCCTGCGCTGGCCGGTGTGCGCCGGACCGGGGCCGTGGGGGCCGCTCGAGGGCCCAAGACGATGGTCGATGGGAGACGGAATTATGGGACGAGGGATCATTGCGTACGGGGCGTACGTGCCGTACTGGCGGCTGGACCGCTCCAAGATCACTGCCACGATGGGCTCGGGCGGCGGCAGGGGGCACCGTGCGGCGGCCAGCTACGACGAAGACACCACGACGATGGGTGTCGAAGCGGCGCGCAATGCACTGCGGGGCAGCGAGCTTGTGCCCGACTCGGTGCTGTTCTCGACGGCGAATCCTGCATACATGGACAAGACGAACGCTGCGGCGATTCACGCGGCGCTCGATCTGCCCCAGTCATCGTGGGCGGTGGACGTCGGCGGAGCGCCGCGGTCATCGGAGGCCGCCTGGGCGCTCGCCGCAGCGAATCGGGGCACCAACCTGGCCGTCGCCTCTGACCTGCGCACCGGTCGTCCCACCAGCGGTGACGAGGCCACCGGAGGCGACGGCGCGGCTGCGTTCGTCTTCGGCGATGACTCGGTTTCACCGGTGCTGTGCGAATGGCTCGGCGGAGCGGTCGCCACTGCGGAGTTCACCGACCGCTACCGGCAGCCTGGCGATGCGTTCTCGCGCATCTGGGAGGAACGATTCGGCGAGCAGGTGTATCTGCCGCTCGCAAACGACGCCATCGAGCGTGCGCTGGGCGACGCGAGCGTCAGTCTCGATGACATCGACAAGATCGCGATCGTCGGCCTGCACGCGCGGGCGGTGCGCAGCCTGTCACGGATCGCGGGCGACAAGCTGGTCACCGACTTGACAGGCGAGATCGGCAACACCGGAACCGCCCACCCGGCGATCGTGCTGGCATCGATTCTGGACGAGGCCGACCCCAACGAGACGATCCTGCTGGTCCATCTGGCCGACGGCGCCACGGTCGATGTGCTGCGCACGACCGACGCCATCGCCGGTCACATGCCGTTCGCCTCGGTGCGTTCTCAGATCGATCGCGGCAACGACGCGCTCGATTACAACAAGTACCTCACGTGGCGCGGCTTCCTCGACCGGGAGCCTCCCCGCCGTCCAGACCCTCAACGCCCAGGCGCGCCGCCTGCGTTCCGTTCCGAGGACTGGAAGTACGCCTTCGTCGGCTCCCGTGACCGAAGCTCGGGTGCGATCCACATGCCGCCGATGCGCGTGTCGATGGAAGGTGGAGCCGTGGACGACATGGAGCGCATCCGCATGGCGGATATTCCCGCCACGATCGCCACGTTCACCGTCGATCGGCTGGCCTTCTCGCTTTCGCCGCCGGTCGTGGCGGTCGTCATCGACTACGACGGCGGCGGTCGTTTCCAGGCCGAGATGACCGACGTCAATCCCGATGAAGTGAGGATTGGCGACCGCGTCGAGATGACGTTCCGGCGCCTCTACAGCGCCGAAGGCGTTCACAACTACTTCTGGAAGGCTCGCCCAGCCGCTGCGTGACGCAGCACGCACTTGCTGCGAGAGAGCAGCAGCAAGCAAGCACCGTGCCCCAGCGGCCATAATGTCGCAGGGAGATCTAGCGCCTGCGCACTCAGCGGCGCACCGACGGAGCACCCACTGGTCCACCACCCAACACCCAACCCACCACAAGGCAGGCACACATGAGTTCACATGGCATTCGCGACCAAGTCGCCATCGTCGGAATGGGATGCACTAAATTCGGCGAGCACTGGGACCGCAGCGTCGATGACATGCTCACCGACGCCGCACACGATGCGTACGCATCCGCGGGCGTCGAACAAGACGACATCGACGCCTTCTGGCTCGGCACGATGGGCTCGGGAGTCTCCGGCCTGACACTGTCCAAGCCGCTGCAGCTCGACTACAAGCCGGTCACCCGGCTCGAGAACATGTGTGCCACCGGCTCGGAGGCATTCCGCAACGCTGCGTATGCAGTCGCATCGGGCGCCTACGACATGGTGATGGCCATCGGTGTCGAGAAGCTGAAGGACTCCGGTTACTCCGGCCTGACCGGCGCTCGCCCGCCCAGCGACGGTACCGACTCATCGATCACCGCTCCGGCGACGTTCAGCCTGCTGGCACCGGCATACGCCCACAAGTACGGGCTCGACGAGGACACCATGAAGGAAGTCCTCACTCGCATCGCCTGGAAGAACCACCGCAACGGAGCGCTGAATCCCCGGGCTCAGTTCCGCAAGGAAGTCGCCAAGGAGACCATCGCCGGCTCGCCGCTGATCGCTGGTCCGCTGGGCATCTTCGACTGCTCCGGCGTGAGCGACGGCTCGGCCGCCGCGATCCTGGTCCGGGCAGAGGACGCCCACCAGTACTGCGACAACCCGCTGTACATCAAGGCGCTCAGCTTCGCCTCAGGTCCTGCGACCGGGGCGCTCGACAGCACCTACGACTACACCACGTTCCGCGAGGTGGAGGTATCGGCAGCCGAGGCCTACAAGCAGGCCGGCATCACCGATCCTCGCTCGCAGATCGCGATGGCCGAGGTGCATGACTGCTTCACGCCAACCGAGCTCGTCCTGATGGAGGATCTCGGGTTCGCCGAGCGTGGCCTGGGCTGGAAGGAAGCCATGGCCGGCACGTTCGACCTCGACGGCGACCTCCCGGTCAACCCCGACGGCGGCCTGAAGAGCTTCGGCCACCCGATTGGCGCATCCGGCCTGCGGATGCTCTTCGAGTGCTGGCTGCAGTTGCGTGGTCAGGCACCGCCTGAGCGGCAGATTGCCTCGGTCACCGAGCAGGGCAAGACGCTGGGCCTCACGCACAACCTCGGCGGCCAGCCGGGCGCATGCGTGAGCTTCGTCTCGGTCGTCGGTTCTGAACTGGGCTGAGCCGAGCACACAACCGAATTCGCTGAACGGCTTGGGCTGCCTGTCCCGGGCCGTTTGGCGCTCGCGGTTCTTAGGCTGTGATGCGGGCGAGGGTCTTGCGGACTGCGGCGGCTATGCCGACTGCGTCGAGGCCGAGCTCGGCGTGCAGTTCTGCGGCGGTTCCGTGGGGGAGGTAAGCGTCCGGGGTTCCGAGCTGGCTGACGCGCGGCGCCGTCGGCGCATCCAGTTGCTGGAGGGCGTCGTTGACAAGGCTGCCGAAGCCTCCTACGCGGACGCCGTCTTCGACGGTCACCACGAGCGGGTGCGTGGCGGCGTCGAGCACCATCGCTCGATCGAGCGGTTTCAGCACCCTTGGGTCCCACAGCGAGACGTCCACTCCTTCGACGCTGAGGAGCTCGGCAGCCTCGGCGGCGGCGACGAGTGTCTGGCCCGCGGCCAGGATGCAGGCGTCGGGGCCGGAGCGGTGCTGGCGGGCTTGCATCCGCATGCCGCTTGCCGTTGCGTCCGCGTGTTCCCTGGATTGCGTCACCGGGCCCTTGCCGCGTGGCCAGCGAATCGCCACGGGTCCGTCGGTGATCTCCAAGGCCCGCGCGAATGCCACGGGCAGTTCGTCGGGCGACGATGGAGCGAACACCGTCATGCCGGGTACGCGCGTGAACATGGCGATGTCGTACAACCCATGATGCGAGGCGCCATCGGGTCCGGTGATGCCGGCCCGGTCGACGCAGAGGATGACCGGCAGGCGATGGAGGCCGATGTCATACAGCGCCTGATCAAAGGCTCGTGCAAGGAATGTCGAGTAGACAGCCACGACAGGCCGCAGCCCGGCGCGCGCCATGCCTGCAGCTGAGGTCAACGCGTGCTGCTCGGCGATGCCGACGTCGTAGAAGCGTTCGGGAAACTCTCGCTGGAATGGCAATAGCCCGGTGGAGCCACCCATGGCAGCCGTGATCGCGACGATGTCGCGGTTGCGTCGTGCTGCTGCGATGAGCGTTTCAGTGAAGACAGCGGTGTAGTCGCGCATAGCCGGCTCCGAAGATGCAGTCGGCTGGGACTTCGCAGCCGCCTGCGAGTCAGCATCTGCATCAGGCTCGGCCTGCGCCACCACGTTCGCCTCTAGCTGCGAGGCGCCCGTGCTGAGCGCCGGCGCACCACCAGTGACGGGATCGAACAGGCCGATGTCGTGCAGGTGCTTTTCGGTGTCGTGTTCGGCGGGGGCGTAGCCGCGCCCTTTCTGCGTGACGACATGGACGACGATGGGGCCGTCGGTATAGGCCGCAGCGTCGCGGAACGCCGATTCCATGGCCGCGATGTCGTGCCCGTCGACCGGGCCGAGATAGCGGACGCCGAGCGTCTCAAAGAAAGCCGGCGGCTCCCACATTTCGCGCATCGCGGCGGCAGCGCTGTCGATCCCCCGTCGCACGCCGTCTCCCAGCGGCACGCGATCGAGCAGTTGCTCCATCGCTCGACGCCCCTGCACGTAGTGCGGTGACTGTCGCAGTCGAGACATCGCGGCCGAGAGCCGGCTGACGGTCGGGGCGTACGAGCGGCCGTTGTCGTTGAGCACGATCAGCGCCCGCTGGGCGTAGTGGCCGAGGTTGTTCAGTGCTTCGAAGGCCATTCCGCCGGTCATGGAGCCGTCGCCGATGACGGCGATGACGCGTCGGTGCTCGTGACCTGTCAGCTGGAAGCCGGCGGCGAGGCCGGACGCCCAGCTCAGCGATGTCGAAGCATGGCTGTTCTCGACGATGTCGTGGGGAGACTCGGTCGCGCTGGGGTATCCCGACAGACCGTGCCGCTGGCGGAGCCGTTCGAAGCCATCCCGCCGGCCGGTGATGAGCTTGTGCACATAGGCCTGATGGCCGGTGTCCCAGATGATGACGTCACGTGGCGACTCGAAGACGCGATGCAGTGCCACGCTGAGCTCGACCGAACCGAGATTCGATCCGAGATGCCCACCGGTCCGCGAGACGGCCTGCACCACGAAGTGCCGGATCTCCGCGCAGAGTTCATCGAGCTGTGCGGGGCTGAGCGCTCGCAGGTCAGCCGGACTGGTGAGCTTGGCGAGGTGCATTCGCGGCACAAGGGTACTCAGCGCCCCAACGGGACCTCGGCCCGTGGCTTGCCGCGACGCCGTCGCCCGCCGAACGCCAGCGTCGGAGCCCCGGAAAGGCTCACCAGCAGCGTCAGCGCGTACAGCAGCAAGCCCAGCAGTACTGCCTCACCTTCGTTGACACCGTGCGCATCCAGGAACAGCACGAGCGCGCCTTCTCGCACGCCGAGGCCGCCGATGGCAACCGGCAACAACTGGACGATCAGCACCATCGGTGCAAACGCCAGCCACGCTCGCAGCCCCGGGTTCACGCCGATCGCTGCGCCGGTCAAAGCCGTCGCCACCACCAGCAGGAACTGGTATGCGAACCCGACGCCGAGGAGGTGCAGGGCAGCTCGCGGTGCGCGTCGGAAGACGCTCAGACCGGTATGCACGGCGCCGAGGGCGTCCCGGATGCGGCTGCCGCCGGACAACCGGCCGAGACCGCGGGGATGCTCCGCGATCCAGACAATGAAGGCGAGCACCGCTAAGGTCCCGAGCGCCAGCGCGGCGGCGATCTGACCTCCCGAGTGCGTCAGCAGGCTCGGCTGCGACACGAGTGCGACGAGGGTGAGCAGTGGGAGCACCACCCAGCCAGTGAGTCGTTCGATGATGACGGTCGCGAATGCGCTGGCTTCGCTGCCGCAGATGCGACCGAGCCGGTTGACGCGCAACACGTCGCCGCCGATCGTGGTGGGCAAGAAGTTTCCGACGAACTGTGCGGCGAGGTAGATCGACAGCATCGAGCGTCCGGACACCTTGACGTCAAGCGTGTCTGCTACCCGCCACCAGCGTGCAGCGGCGGTCACGAACGCAGCCGCGATTGCGATGGCCGCTGCAATCAGCCAGGCGGCGGTGGCGCTCTTGGAGTCGACGTCGAGCGCCGACAGCTCATCGCGGCTGATGATGATCAGCAGCGCCAAGAGCCCTGCGCTCACGCAGACGCGCAAGGCCGTGACGAGGCTGTGTGGGATGCGCACTCAGGCTGCACTCCCGCGGAGCCTGCTCACTGCGGTGTCTGAATCAGCGCCCCGGCGCACTTCCCTCTCGAAGCGTTTCACGTGGCTTCGCACAATAGTGTGGCGACGGCGCGATCCACGTGCGGCCGTACAGCGGCCCCACTTCGTCGATTGTGTCGGGTCGTACATTTGGGCACGGCCTGAGGATTTCTGGCAGCGAAACTGGCGATGACACGTACAACGGACACGATGACACCCGTGAGCGGAGCAGCGGAGCCGCTCGTCGACCTCGACGTGGTTGACGCGACGCTGCGCGCGGCGCTGCACGCCGGCGGCGAGTGGGCCGAGCTGTTCGCCGAGGATCGTGAATCGGTTGGCGTGGTCTTCGACGAGGGCCGGGTCACCGAGATGAACTCGGGTCGCGACCGTGGTGTGGGGATTCGTGTCACCGCTGGCGACATCACGGGCTATGCGCACACGTCCGACCTGAGTGCCGCAGGACTGGCAGATGCGGCCCACACGGCTGCAGCGGTGGCAACCCGCTCGCCCCAAGGCGGGACGGTGGACATGATGTCGCTCGGGGGCAACGGCCTCGCAGAGCCACGGGTGGCAGTACTGCCCGCAACCATCGGCGCGGAACGCAAGGTGGCACTGCTGCGCGCCGCCGATGATGCTGCCCGGTCCAGTCACCAGGCCATCACTCAGGTCACCGCCCGCTATGGCGAGGGCCGCCGCCGGATCATGGTGGCGAACACCAGTGGGGTGTGCGCCGCCGACGACCAGGTGCGGACGCTCTTCTCGGTGGGATGCGTCGCGAGCGGCGACAGCGGCTTGCAGACTGGACGCGAGACCGTCGGCTACACGGTCGGGTGGGAGCTGTTCGACGACTACGACCCGGCCGAGCTTGCCGAGCGCGCTGCGCAGCGTGCCGTCACCAAGCTGTCGGCTCGCCCGGCGCCCAGCGGCGAGGTACCCGTTGTCATCGCTCGGGGCGGGGGCGGAGTGCTATTCCACGAGGCCTGCGGTCACGGACTCGAAGCCGATCTGGTGCGCAAGGGCGCGTCAGTGTTCGCTGGTCGGGTGGGGGAGCAAGTGGCTGCCAGCGGAGTGACGCTGGTCGACGACGGCACGATGGGTCCCGAGTGGGGCGCGCTGGCCATCGACGACGAAGGCCATCGGACCCAACGCAACGTGCTGATCTCCGACGGCGTGCTGACCGACTACATGTGGGATTGGCTGCGCAGCCGCGACGATGGCCGCGCGCCGTCGGGCAACGGTCGCCGCCAGAGCTACACGCACCTGCCGATGGTCCGGATGACGAACACCTTCGTCACCAACGGCGACATCGATCCCGCCGACATCATCGCCGACACCCCGTGGGGTGTCTATGTGGCGCACCTTGGCGGTGGTCAGGTCAACACCGCCACAGGCGACTTCGTATTCGGCATGACCGAGGCGTATCTCATCGAAGACGGTGTGATCACCGAGCCGCTGCGCGAGGGCAACTTGATCGGCAATGGCCCTCAGGTGCTTCTCGACATCGACGCCCTTGGGAACGACTTCGCCATGGGGAGCCCGGGCACCTGCGGCAAGGACGGCCAAGGCGTGCCCGTTGGCGACGGCCAGCCCACTCTGCGAGTGCGTGCCCTCACGGTCGGGGGCACCGCCGCGTGAGCGGCGGGGTGTTGTCGCGCGTGAGCGGCGGGGTGTTGTCGCGCGTGAGCGGCGGGGTGTTGTCGCGCGTGAGCGGCGGGGTGTTGTCGCGCGTGAGCGGCGGGGTGTTGTCGCGCGTGAGCGGCGGGGTGTTGTCGCGCGTGAGCGGCGGGGTGTGATCGCGCGTGAGCGAACGACGGCACTACGACACTGACGAGTTGGCTCGCCTCGCCCAACGGGTGTGCGAGCAAGCCCACGGAAACGAGCAGATCGAGGTCTGCGTGTCGACGGGGCGCTCCACCACGGTGCGTGCGTACAACGGCGATGTCGAATCTTTGCGCTCGGGTGTGAGTGCCGCGATCGGCGTGCGGGTTGTCTCGCAAGGGCGTCAAGGCTTCGCATCGGCCGGCTCTCTGGACGCCGACGTGGTGTCCGACACGCTCGCAGCTGCCCGCCGCAACGTGACGTTCGGCGAGCCTGATCCCCACCAGGGACTTGCCGAGCCCGATGGCGTGGCGCCCCCCGGCCTTGACCTCGGCGACTCATCAGTGCTGGGCGTGTCCGACGCCGACAAGATCGCGGCGGCCATCGACCTCGAGCGCCGCTGCTTAGCCGCAGATCCCCGAATCTCGGGAGTGCGTGTCGCGGCGTGGAGCGACGGGTGGTCGCAGTCTGCGCTGGCCTCAAGCACCGGCATCTGTGTGCAATCCGAGCGCGGCACTTGTTCGATCGGCGCCCAACCTCTCGCCACCGAAGGTGACGAGACGCAGATCGGTTACGCCGGTGATGCTGCGTGGCGTCCCGACGAACTTGACGTCGAACGAGTCGTCACAGAAGCAACAGCGTTGGCCACCGGCCAGCTGGGCGCAACCAAGCCGCCCAGCGAACGAATGAATGTTGTGCTGGCCCCGCCGGTTGCGGCAGCTTTCATCGGTGTGGTGTCGAGCGTGCTCGCCGCAGACAGTGTGCTCAAGGGCCGCTCGCCGTTCGCCGACCGGGTTGGCGAGCCGATTGCCGATGAGCGCCTGCACCTGGTCGACGACCCCACCGACCCGACGACACTTGGTGCAGCGAACTTCGACGGCGAGGGTCTGGCGGCCCGCCGCAACGCGCTGATCTCGGCGGGCGTGCTCTGCGGCTTCCTGCACAACGCCTACACGGCACGCCGGTCGGACACGTCCTCGACCGGCTCGGCAGTGCGCGGCACGCGGTCCGTTCCTGGTGTGGGCACCCATGCGCGCGTTGTCGCCACTGGCGATATCGCCGCTGAAGATCTGTTCGCTGCGGTCGGAAACGGTGTGCTGGTGCGCGGCGTCAGCGGTTTGCACAGCGGGGTCAATCCCACGAGCGGCGATTTCTCGGTCGGCGCCTGGGGGCACCGCATCGCTGGGGGCGAACTCGCCGAGCCGTTTCGCGAGGCCACTATCGCGTCCACCCTTCAGCGGATGCTGCTGGAGATCTGCGGCGTCGGCGCCACCGCTGAACCTCTCGCGGGCGGCATGTCGATGCCGCCGCTGGTCATCGCTGACGTGGCGCTCTCGGGGGTGTGAGCGATGCCGCGCCTACCCGCACCAGCAGCTGTCGAACGCCATCCGCATCTCGCCAACCAGTGCCCGTCGGGTTGGGTGCGGGTCGATTTTCACACGCACACGATGTGGTCGGGCGACTCGACCACGACACCGGACGAGTTCGCGCAATGCCTGTCGGAGAGCGGCATCGATGTGGTGTGCATCACCGATCACAACGCCGTGCGCGGTGCCCAACAGCTGCAGGGCTCCTTGGATGCTCGGGTCGTGGTCGGCGAGGAGATGAAGACCCACGCGGGTGAGATCATCGGGCTCTTCCTGACCGACCGCGTGCCGCAAGGTCTGGCGCCGGTGACGGCCGCGCGAGCCGTGAAGGACCAGGGTGGGCTCGTCTATATCCCGCACCCGTTCGATCCGCTGCGCAACAACCTGCGTCACGACGTGCTCGATGAGCTCGTCGGCGAGGGTCTCGTCGACGGCATCGAGGTGCTCAACGCGAAGACGAGCCTCACCAGCCTCAACTCGCGTGCGGCGCGCTATGCCGGCGAGCACGGCTTGGCGCCGGGTGCCGGCAGCGACGCCCACGTGGCCGAAGCACTCGGGGGCGCCTACCTCGAGATGCCGGATTTCGACGACGACGATCCCGCAACCTTCCTCGCATCGATGCGTCAGGGCTGGGCGGTCGGCCATCACTACGACCCACCCCGTCGCTGGAGACCGCGCATTGTCCCATCGGTGGGGAGCGACGACTAGAGGCCGCTTCGGTGCCGGACTTTGCCGTGGCGATCGTGCTCGGCCTGCTGCAAGGAGTGACCGAGTTCTTCCCGGTCTCTTCGAGCGCCCACCTCGAAGTGGTGCCGTGGCTGGCCGGTTGGGATCTTTTCGATGGTGACAACGAGCTGGAGAATGCCTTCGACGTCGCGCTGCACGTCGGCACGCTCGTTGGAGCGGCGGTGTACTTGCGTGCCGATATCGCCCGCTACGCCAGAGCACTGTGGAGCGGCATCCGCGGCCGCGCCGATCGCGACACGGTGGTTGCGCTGAGCTTGGCCCTCTCGGCCGTCCCCGCGGCGCTGGTGGGCGTCACGCTGGAGGACCGTTTGCTCGACCTCGCAGAGCAGCCGCTGCTGATCGCTGCGCTGCTGGCTGGTTTCGGTGGGTTGCTGTGGTGGAGCGACGCATCGGCGGGGCGACGAGGTGCGCAGAGGTCCCAGCATTCCTACGGCCTGCGGGACGCGGTCGGAATGGGACTCGCGCAAGCAGCAGCCTTGCTGCCGGGTGTGAGCCGCTCGGGGGTGAGCATCACGGCAGGCCGGTGGCTCGGCTTCGACCGGGCTGCGGCGGCGCGACTGGCTTTCCTCATGAGCTTGCCGCTCATTGGGGGCGCGGGCGTCTACCGCTCGGTCACGCTCGCAGATGCCGCGCCCACAGGTGCGCAGTTGCAGCTGTTCATCGTCGGGGGAGCAGCAGCAGTGGTGTCGTCGTGGGCGGGCGTTGCCGCAATGGTGTGGCTGCTGGATCGGACGAGCCGGGCTCCGCAGCGATCCCCGTTTGCGTGGTTCGCTGGCTACCGCGTGGCATTGGCGGCTGCCGTGGCCGTGGTGGCTATCAGCGGTCTGCGCTGAGGACCACCGGCACCACGATGCCAGTCGCGCTGGCGCGCGCGACCCCCTCGAGGTGCACGGGCTCGATTTCGACAAACCATCGATCTGCCGATGCGGCCAGGACATAGGCAGGCACGCGATCGGGGCTTGCATTGCCGGCGGAGGGATCGAACGGATCGATGTCGGCGAACAGCAGCAACTCCACGCCGGTGCCGGGCTCGACGTCGGGTGCGTGGGAATCGACGCTGATGCCGATGCCCCGGCGCCCTGGGCTCACTCCTGCCGCGGGGTGAAAGTCCAGCTCGGTCAGCAGGCCCCCGCGTGGGACGGCTCGGGTCAGCTCGCCGAGCTCGAAAGCGCTGGTGAGCGCTCCGGCAGGCACGAGATGGGCCGGGACCTCGATGAGATCGACGTGCCCTTCGGGAGATGTCCCTACTGCCAACGGGGACTGTGCGGCAAGTACGCGTACCGAGGTCCCCCATGCAGCAGCAGCCGTGCGCGCCCGGCCGGTCATCCCGGAGACGAGCACAAGTGCCACGAGCGCAACAGCGCCGACGGCGGTCCAGTGGACCAGGTTGGGACGGCGCTGCCAGAGATCGCCGAGTTGTGAGATGTACGCCATGGAAGCCTCCGCCGCGAAGTCATCGCGGCGGTTGCATCGCCGCGGATTCGTTTCGATGCTGGAGGCGTCAGCCTGACGCCGAGGCGGCCCCGACGGTTGAACTGGACTTGTCGTTTGACGAGCCGCTCTCCGAAGAGGTCGATTCCTTGCTTGGGGATTCGCTGGTTGTGCTTGATGAGGATGAGCCGGATTCCGACGAGCCCGACGAATCCGAGCTTGAAGAGGGTCGGCTGTCGTTGCGGTAGAAGCCGCTGCCCTTGAAGCTGATGCCGACGTTGGAGAAGATCTTGCGGACCTCGCCGCCGCACGTCGACCCTGCCCCGTTGAGCGCTTCGCCCTCCCGCGGCAGTGGGCACACCGTGATGGGATCGTCCGAGAAACTCTGATGGCGCTCGAACGACTCTCCGCAGTCAGTGCAGCGGTACTGGTAGGTCGGCATGAGGTCCCGTTCTGCGATGTGGTCCTGGCTCCAGCCGCCGAGCAGTGTAGCTGTCGGGCGTCGTGGACTGCCCGGCGAATTCGGCGCGCGCCGCGCCGGCAGGTGGGTTTCACGGCTCGGGAAGCCGTTGTCGCGCCTTCTGTGTGCAAATTTGCCGTCTGTGGCGGCATTTCTGCGCAGAGTCGCGGCTGTCGGGCCTGGCAGGCATCGCCGCCTCTCCGCCGACGCTCTAGGTTCTGGCGGCGTGCGCGTTTCGGATCTGGCAGCCCGGTACAGCATCGACGAGCACTCGGCTCGGACGCTGGCCGCCTACGGCTTCGACACCGGCACGTTCGATGAGCTGCGCGGCCGGCTGACCGGCAATTCGGGCAGCGGCAGCGACCGGACCGCTGCGAATTGGGTGCGCGGCAGCATCGCAGCCGCTCATACCGACGAACTTGTGGCGTTGGCACCGCTGGGCTCGGCCGAACGCGGACGGCTCGCAGATGCGGGTCGGGAGGCAATCGCACGTGGGCAGGTGGGCGTCTTGCTCCTGGCGGGCGGCATGGCCACTCGTTTCGGCGGCGGCGTAAAAGCGCTGGCCGAGGTGCTGCCCGGTCTGAGGTTCGCGGACGCCAAGATGGCCGACTTGCGGCGCCTGGTGAGCGAGTTGGGGTGCACCGTCCCGCTGTGGCTGATGACGAGTTTCCAGTCCGACGGCGCTCTGCGCGACTGGGCAACGGCCGGCACCCGCAGCGCACAGGCACCGGTCGACTTCGCTCCCCAGGGCGTCTCCATGCGCCTGACGCCCGACGGCGATCTGTTCCGGGATCGCAGCGGCACCGTGTCGTTGCACGCGCCGGGACACGGGGACGCGCCATGGGCGATGCGCCGGAGCGGCCTGCTTGGCCAGTTTGCCGAAGCAGGCGGTCGGCACTTGTTCGTGACCAATGTCGACAACGCTGCGGCAACGCTGGATCCGGCAGTGATCGGCGCCCACGTGGTGGAAGCGAAGCCGCTCACCTGCGAAGTCGTCCCGGGCAGCGCATCGGGGGGATCGCCGTGGCGTGTGGACGGGCGACTGCAGATCGTGGAGGCATTTCGCCTGCCACCCGGGATCGATCCGCTGGCGACGTGTGCGGTGAACACCAATTCACTGGTTGCCGACGTCGACGTCTTCGAGGCGGACTGGCCGCTCACGTGGCTCGAGGTCCACAAACAGGTCGAGGGCGCCCAGGTCGTCCAGTTCGAACGGCTGATCGGCGAGCTTTCGGCCTTCGTGGACACCACGATGCTGCTCGTCGAGCGTGACGGGCCTGACGGGCGTTTCCAGCCGGTGAAGGATCCTGCCGAACTCGAAGCGCGCCGTCCCGAGATCGCCCGGATACTCGCAGCGCGAGGCATCGAGACCCCCCGCTAGGCCGCCTCGGGCACATTGCGCCCAGTACATTGCGCCCGGTGCTTCCGCTCGAGACCACGCGCGAGTTCGTTCTGGACCGATGCCAAGCGCGCAAGTCCGTGCGTGTGCGGGTCGCGGACGCGCTGGGCTTGGTGACGGCCAGCGAGATCATCGCATCGCAGAACATCCCCCAATTCCCGAACACGGCCATGGACGGCTTCGCCGTGCGATCGGCGGACGTTGCGGACGCTCCTTGTGAGCTGCGCGTCGTCGAGACGATCGCCGCCGGACATGCTCCGCAGGTCACCGTGGGGCCCGGTGAAGCCAGTCGCATCATGACCGGCGCCACGATTCCCCCCGGGGCCGATGCCGTCGTCATGGTGGAGCGCACGGCGATCGTTTCGGACTCGGCCGCAGACGGCGAAATCGTACGAGTCGAGGTCAGCGTCCCGCCCGACAATCACGTGCGGCCTGTTGGCGATGATCTGCATGCCGGCGACAACGTGTTCCCCGCAGGAACTGAGCTCGCGGCGGGACATCTCGGCGTCCTGTGCAGCCTCGGGATGACCGAGGTTGAGGTGTACCCCCGGCCGCGAGTCGGCGTGCTGTCCACAGGCGACGAGCTCGTCGACGATGGCAGTCCTTTGCAGCCGGGACAGATCCGCGATTCGAACCGTCGGACGCTGCTGGCGTTGGCACACCGAGCCGATGTGGAAACGGTTGACCTCGGCCTGGCTCGCGACGACCCAGCCGAGATCGAGGCCGCCCTCGCCATCGGCGTCCAGACATGCGACGCCATCGTCACCTCGGGCGGCGTGAGCATGGGCGACTTCGACTACGTGAAAGCTGTGCTTGACCGCATCGGCGACATGCGGTGGATGCAGGTGGCGATCAAGCCGGCAAAGCCGCTGGCGTTCGGCACAGTGGGCGATGTGCCTGTCTTCGGGCTTCCGGGCAACCCGGTCTCATCGATGGTGTCCTTCGAGCTTTTCGCCCGGCCCGGCCTGCGCTCGATGATGGGGCACCCGCAGCCGATCCGACCCACGGTCGTGGCCTTCGCAGCGGAAGACCTGCTCCGGCGCCCGGACGGCAAGACGCACTTCATGCGGGTGCTGGCGACACCGCTGGGCGGTCGGACCGCAGTGCGCTCCGCGGGAGGTCAGGGCTCGCACATGCTGTGGGCCATGGCCAAGTCGAATGCCCTCGCAGTCATCCCCGACGGCGATGGCGTGCGTGCGGGAGACAAGCTCGACGTGCTCCTGCTGGACTGAGCAAGTCCATCGTCGGGGACCCGGCAGCGACCTCGCTGCGCGGCCGTCGATACGCTCAGGTCAATGAATGGTGCAGCAGGTGCCGTAGCGTCGGCGCGATCGGCTGATCTTGTCGATCCGTTCGGTCGGACCGTGGGCGATTTGCGCATCTCGGTCACCGATCGCTGCAATTTTCGCTGCCAGTACTGCATGCCCGCGGAGGGCATGAAGTGGCTTCCGCGTTCAGAGATCCTGAGCTTCGAGGAGATCGAGCGTTTCGCCAAGGTCTGCGTGGACCGCTTCGGTTTCGAGAGCATCCGGCTGACGGGTGGCGAGCCGTTGGTGCGGGCTCACCTGCCACGGCTGGTCGAACGTCTCGCCGCCCTTGGCGTCAACGTGGCGTTGACCACGAACGGCGCCACGTTGCGCATGCATGCCAAGCCGCTGGCGGAAGCGGGCCTCTCGCGCATCAACATCAGCCTCGACTCGCTCCATCGCGATCGCTTCTTGGAGCTGACGCGCCGCGACGAGCTGGATCGGGTCCTCGACGGCATCGATGCAGCCATCGACGCTGGGCTCGCGCCAGTGAAGATCAACACGGTCATGATGCGCGGCATCAACGACGACGAAGTCGTGGACTTCGCCCGGTTCGGCCGCGAGCGCGGAGTCGAGGTCCGCTTCATCGAGTTCATGCCGCTCGAAGCCGGAGACGTGTGGACCTCAGACGTGGTGGTTCCCGCCGATGAAATCTTGGCGGCGATCTCAGACGTGTTCCCGACCGAGCCCGTGCTGCGTTCCAACGAGCCCGCCGAGCGTTACCGCTACCTCGACGGCGGCGGTCATGTCGGAGTCATTGCCAGCGTCACGAAGCCCTTCTGCGGCAACTGCGACCGGGTGCGTCTGACAGCCGAAGGCCAGTTCCGCACCTGCCTGTTTGCGCTGGACGAGTTCGACATGCGGTCGATCCTGCGCAGCGGCGCTACGGGCGACGAGGTCGATGACCGCCTCGCGGTTGCAGTCCGCGATGCGGTCGGCACCAAGTGGGCCGGCCACTCGATCGGGCAGGTCAATTTCATCAAACCAAAGCGAACCATGAGTCAAATCGGCGGCTGAAGTCCGCCGATTCATCAAATACAGGGGCGGCTGAGATCATGACCGAGTCACCTTTCACACACTTGGATCCTCTGGGTCGGGCGCGCATGGTCGACGTGACGCCGAAGGAGATCTCACATCGACGGGCGATCGCTCGATGCCGCGTATACATGGACGTGGAGACCGCGTCACTGGTTGCCCGGGGTGCGATTGCGAAGGGGGACGTCATCGCAGTCGCTCGGGTGGCTGGCATCCAGGCCGCCAAGCGCACACCAGATCTCATCCCGCTGTGCCACCCTCTGCTCGTCGGCGCTGTCTATGTGAATTTTGAGATTGCCGACACCTGGATCGAGATCGAGGCGCAGGTGGAGACAGTGGACCGCACTGGTGTTGAGATGGAGGCGATGACGGCGTGTTCCGTCGCAGCCCTCACCATCTACGACATGTGCAAGTCGGCCGACCGATCCATGGTCATCGGCGACCTCGCCCTGTGGGAGAAAGTGGGCGGCAAGTCGGGCACCTACCGGCGAGAAGCGGAAGCCGCCGACTGATCCAGTCGCCTGACGCGGTTGCGGTGCTGCGAAGTTCCCGCCGAGCGAACGATCGCGCGATCGCCGCTCTCAATCTGGGAAGATTAGTCTGCTGCAGTGCGCGGGCAGCGGAAATGCAGGTTGGGCGCGCGGCGGAATGGCACCCTCTGTGGGCAGGCCCGCCCGCTAAGCAGGTGATGCGTGACACAACTGGTCTTGGTGTTGTTGGCTGTCGCTTGGATCGTGGTACTGGCTCCCGACGTTGCGCGCCTGTTCCAGCCACGACGCAGAACAACATCGTCCGTCGACCAGTTCCACCAACAACTCGACTCGCTCGGTCGTTCGGCGCCGGCTGCAGCACGTATCTCCCAAGCGCATGTGTTGAGGGAATTCCGCGAGCCGCAACCTCGGTGGACGAGCCCATCCACCTCAATGCCGACCACGCCCAAGCAGGCAGCGGTCCGTCGACGCGACATCGGCACATTGCTCGTGCTGTGCATGCTGGTGACGCTCGCAGGCACACTCGCCACGGGATCGCTGTGGGCGCTCGCTGCCTTCGTCGTGATGCTCGGGCTCACCACGGGTTACGTCGCGCTGGCGGTGCGTCGGCGCCGAGCGGCTCCCACCGCTGAGGTGCACTACTTGCCACTGCGAGATCCGGCCAGCTCGTCGACGGTGAGGATGATTCGCCGAACGGCGAACCAGTAGGCACAGCGCCGAACGGCGAACCAGTAGGCACAGCGCCGTACAGCGAACCAGTAGGCACAGCGCCGAACGGCGATCAGCCAGTGCATCCAAGCGCTGCTGTGCAGCGAAGCGTGGTCGCAGACGGGCCTGCTGATGGCGCAGATATATTCGACAACCGCCCGACTCGGGGGTGTAGCTCAGTTGGTAGAGCGCTTCGGTCGCATCGAAGAGGCCAGGGGTTCGATTCCCCTCACCTCCACATCGGCGTCACGTCAGTCTCACGCACGTCGCCGTCGAGGACGCACGCGCCGGGCACGCCTGCGGGTGGTCGCGTCAGTTCTGGTCGCTGCTGTCTTCGTGGCAGCATGCGGAGGCGGGGGCGACACCGAGTCGCGCTACGAAGGCCTCGCGGTGGCCCCCTCCGAACTGCGGCACATCCCCCAGATGTCGCTGACAGACACCGCTGGCAACGACTTCGATCTCGCGGCCGACACGGAAGGGCAGGTACGTCTCGTGTACCAGTTGTTCACGAACTGCCCCGATATCTGCGGTGTGCAGCTGGCGCAGCTTGCCAGCGTGCTCAACCGTCCAGGTGCCCCGAAGAATGTGCAAGTGCTGGCGGTCACCGTCGACCCTGATCGGGATGCCCCTGAGATCCTGCGTGCGTATCTTGACCAGTTCAGCGCTGATTTTGTTGGGCTCATTCCCCGGAGCGAGCAGCAGTTGACCGACCTGCAGAACGCACTGGGCTCGTTGGCCTCGATCAAGGTCTTCGACACGACTCCGACGACGGCACACGACCACAGCACAGATGCCGAGGCCGACGCGGCTCACGACCACGGCGCCTACGACGTAGGCCACGACGGTCGTGTCTTCGCCTTTGCCCCCAACGGGTTCGGCTACGCGCAGTACCCGTATCCCACACGTCAGTCCCAGTTCAATCACGACCTGCCGATCCTGGCCGTCATCGACCCGGATGCGCCCTCCGGCGCGGGCCTGTAACACGATGCGTTTCTGGTGCTCAGCGCTCGAGGTGCCATGGACTTGGACGTGGCGTGCCTACCCGGGCGTCTGGGCGGCGTCGCTTGCCATTGCAGTCCCGTACCTGATGGCCCGGCGCCGCGCCCGCGCCATGCGCATCGAGCCGCTGGATGCAGCCGATGCAGCGGCGGAACGCCGCCAGATGTGGCTGTTCCTGGCCGGGGTGGTGGCGTTCTGGGTGGCTTCCGATTGGCCGCTCGGTGTGCTGGGAGCGGGCTATCTGGCTTCTGCCCACATGTTGCAGTTCATGCTGTACACGCTGGTCGCTGCGCCGCTGCTGGTGATGGGCGTTCCTGAGCCGATGGCTCGCAGGATCCTGGCGAAGCTGCGCCTCTACCGCCTCATGACCCGGCTCACCAAGCCGGTTACCGCCGCATTGGTGTTCAACGGTTGCCTCGTCGCGACGCACTCGCCGTGGACAGTCGACAACCTGCGGGCAAACCAATTCGGCTCGTTCGTGATGGACGTGGTGTGGCTGGTCTCGGGCGTGCTCGTGTGGCTGCCCATCTTGTCGCCGCTCACCGAGCACCGGCTTCGCGCCTACCCCGGCAAGATGGTGTATCTCTTTCTGGCGCTAGGTGTCGTTCCGGCGGTGCCTGCGGGGTTCCTGACCTTTGCCAGCTTCCCCCTCTATGCCACCTACGAACTGGCGCCCCGGTTCTATGGCCTCGACGCAGCGACGGACCAGCAGACGGCCGGGCTCATCATGAAGCTGGGCGGCATTCCCATCGTGTGGGGAGCCATCATCGCCATGATGATGCGCTGGGCCGACGAGTCCCGGGCGTCCAGCCCGGCTGGCCCGCTTAGTCGACGATGACGAGCGCCCAGTAGATCACCACGGCGATCAGCGCCCCTGCCGCCGCGAGTGCACGTAACGACAGCCACACCTCGTCGCCCGGTCGCATGGAGCGTCGAGGCGGGCGACCGAACATCAGATACGAGCACCCTCACGTTCGCGCAACCGCACGTTGACCCACATCTTCTCGATGTGCTGGGCGACCGTGAGAGCGCCTTGTGGCACCTCGTGGGTGGCAAAGAACGTCTCGACCTCGGTGGCGAGATCGCGAGTGTTCAATCCGCGAATCCCGCCGACCATGCGCGATATCGAGTTCTGGGGAAAACGGCTGGTCAACTCGTCCCACTGGTCCCGGATGAACTCCCATGCCACCGGTCCCCAGTCGAGATGCGTCATGGCGGCACCGAGCAGGTAGGGGGCGTTCTGGGTCCGCACCTCCGTGGCGAACAACTCCAGCGTGCGCTCGAACAGTTGTCGATCTTCGAAGAGCAGCAGCGCCTGGAGGTAGCGCAGTTCGCTCTGGGGAGTGTCGGCTGAGCGGTACAACTCGACCATCCGCTCGTAGTCGGTCTCGTCGCCCGAGGCCGCCGCGACCTGCACGGCTGCCGCGGCCAGATTCGGCTCGACGGCGGCACCGTTGCCAGCAGCTGCCTCGAAGAGTTCCCGTGCGCGGGTCCGCACCAGCTCGTCGCGCCCCCTGCCGCCAGCCGCTTCGAACAGCACACCGCGCAGTTCGCGGTCCAGATCGGGTTCGCCGGGCTGAGGCTCGAAGCCCAGCACGCCCAGGGCGGTCGTGGCCAAGTCCCTGATGAGAACAGCCAGGGTTTCGCGCCCCGCCGGCTCGGCGATGGCGTGCAACCCCTTCAGCCCCCAAATCATCCGCTGCCACACGTGCAGATCTGTCTCCAAGCCCAGGTCGGTCACGAGCCCGATGAACTCCGCAGCGCTGGCGTCGCCGGCCACGACGGCGGCGTAGGTGTCGTCCACCAGCCCGTAGCGCTCGATGGGTTCAAGCACCTCGAGCGCCTGGCGGGCCACAGCTGCGAGCAGGTCCCCGCTGTAGCGCACCCGGTAATAGCCGTGGCCGCCGGCATTGACGACGGTCCACTCGACCGGTCCGTCCAAGTCCACAGTCGCCGAGGCATCGGCGAGCAGCAGTCGCCGCTCGACGGTGTTGCCGTCGGCAAGGCGAGCGCGCACCATGACGGGCACGCTCCAGATCTCGGCATCCGCATCGTCGGATTCCCTGGTGCCATAGACAAATCGGTGCTGCGAGACCGTCAGGCCGCTGCGATGCGCTTCGACGGACACGATCGGGTAGCCGCCCTTGAATATCCAGCCGTCCATGACCGACCTCACCGGCTCGCCGCTGGAGGACTCAAGGGCGTCCCACAAGTCGGTCGTGGTGGTGTTGGCATAGCTGTTGCGTTCCAAGTAGTGCTGCACTCCCGCTGCAAACCGGTCCGGGCCAAGGTACTGCTCGAGCATCCGCACCACCGCAGCGCCCTTCTCGTAGGTCAGCACGTCGTACATGCCCTCGGCATCGGCGGGGGAGACCACCTCGTACTCGACGGGCCGGGTGGTACTCAACGCGTCCACGTCGAATGCCGCCCCACGCTCGATCGAGAATTCGTCCCAGCGATTCCACTCCGGTCGGAAGGCATCGGTGGTCGCCACCTGCATGAAGGTGGCGAACGCCTCCTTCAACCAGATGCCGTTCCACCAGTCCATCGTCACGAGGTTGCCGAACCACATGTGCGCGAGTTCGTGCGCGACGACATCGACGATGCGCAGCAGCTCCGCGGTGGTCGCCTTCTGCGGATCTGCCAGCAGCAGCGTTTCCCGGAAGGTGATGGCACCCATGTTCTCCATGGCACCGAACGCGAAGTCCGGAACCGCAATGAGGTCCACCTTGGTGCCCGGGTAGTCGATGCCGTAGTAGTCGACCAGCCACGCGAGGGAGAACGCCCCGGCCTCCAACCCGAACGCGGTCAGTGCCGACTTGCCGCGCACGTGAACGATCCGGAGCGGCACTCCGCCGACGTCCACCGGATCGGTCGCTTCGAGGTCGCCGACGATGAAGGCCATCAGATAGGTCGACATCTCCATGGTGTCGGCGAAGGTGTCGCGGCGCCGGCCGTCGGTGGTGGCTTCGGACGACACCAATTCGCCGCAGCTGACCGCCATGAGGTCGGGGGGCACGATCATGGTGACGCCGAACACCGCCTTGAGGTCGGGCTCGTCGAAGCAGGGAAAAGCACGCCGGGCGTTGGTGGATTCGAATTGGGTGGTGGCGATCGTGCGCGTCTCCCCGGCCTCGTCGACGAACGTGGATCGGTAGAAGCCGCGCAGCTGGTCGTTCAGCTCGCCGGCAAACCTGCATGCGATCTGCACTTGGCCGACATCGAGGCTGCTGCCGTCGACCGGCCGCAGCGTCATCCGCTCGGTCGCGGGATCGAATGAGATCTCAGCGCCGACGGCCCGGCCGCCCTGGCGCAAGGTCGCATCGGAGCACTCGAGGTCGGCGGCATTCAAGGTGACGCTGTCGACCGGGCGCTCCACTGTCGCCTCGATGCGGACCTCCCCCACGAATCGTGCAGCTTCGAGATCTGGCTCGATGACGATGTCGTAGCGAACTGGCTGCACATCTCGTGGCAGCCGGTACGGGTTGGCATCAGGTGCACCGGAGCCGTCGGATCCCGACTTGGGGGGCGGGCCAGGAATGAGGAACGTCACGGCGCGCACACTACCGACGCCCTGAGGGCCGGGTAGATCGTGCGAACGGGCAGGACGAGGTGCTAAGCCGACGGGGTGGAGTCGGGCGAACAGCTGGATGTCGTGGGCATCGGCAACGCACCCGATGCCGCTGCTCGTGAGCATCCTCTTGATGTCGTGGGCATCGGCAACGCCATGGTGGACGTGTTGCTACGCGCCGACGAAGCCGTCGTCACCGAGTTGGGCATCGTCAAGGGAGCGATGACCCTGGTGGACACCCAGCGGGCGGTCGAGCTCAGCGCGCTCGTCCAGATGCTCGGCGGCGCCGACGAGATGACGCCCGGCGGCTCGGTCGCGAACACAATGCTGGGCATAGCGGCTTTGGGCGGCAGCGCCGGCTACATGGGCCGGGTGTGCGACGACCCGCTCGGCGATCTGTTCGTCTCTGACATGGTCGGTCACCGGGTCGAGCACGCCACTGCACGGGCGCCCGCAGACGACCCGACGGGTCGCTGCACGGTCGTCATCACCCCTGACGGCGAACGAACCATGAGCACGTACCTGGGCGCATCGGCCGGTTTCGCCCCGGCCGATGTGGACTGGTCAATGGTGGCGCGCGCCCGGACGGTGCTGCTGGAGGGCTACCTGTGGGATCCGACGGCTGCTCGGGCTGCGCTGCGCGAGGTGGCAGAGCACTGCGCTGCGGCCGGCAACGACTGCCAGGTGGCGCTCAGCCTGTCCGACTCGCTGTGCGTGCAACGCCACCGGCGCGAGCTCATCGACATGGTCAACCGCTGCACCAACGTCCTGTTTGCGAACGCTGCCGAGCTCAAGGCGCTGTACGAGACCGATGATCTCGACGAAGCGCTCGCGGCGGTGCAGGGCCGGGTGGACATCGCATCGGTGACGCTCTCGGCAGCGGGCGCAGTGCTTGTCACCCCCGACGAGGTCGTGAACGTTCCAGTCGAACCGGTCGACGAGGTAGTGGACCGCACGGGTGCGGGCGATCTGTACGCAGCCGGTGTGTTGTACGGGCTGGCGCAGGGATACGACCTGGAACGGTGCGGCCGGCTGGGCTCGGTGGCAGCCGCCGAGGTCATCTCCCACGTGGGCACCCGACCGCTCGTGCCGCTCGATTCCCTGGCCGCCGACTTGATCTAGCGGACCATTCCCTCTATCCGACGTACCCGCGTAGCTTGACCGTTCTTGTGATCGATGCACCTGCGGCAACCGGCGAAGCTGAACCGCATCGAGGATCGGTCGCGCCTGCTGGGTGGTTCTTTCTGGTGCTCGCAAATGTTCCCCAAAGCGACCGCGCTTGGTACCTATGCTCGACGAGAGTTCCGATTTCCAGCTTGGCGAGGTCTAGTGACTGTTGTCGGTGAAGCACCTGTGCTGGGTCTTCTTGAGTCCACGGAGCAGCGTCGCGTTTCGGTTGCCGAGCGACTCGTGCCCGATCGACGTGCTTCGTTCGGTCAGTTCTTTACGCCTTCGACGGTTGCGGCGCTGCTGGCGGACATGTTTGAAGCGCCGAGAGGCGCGGCTCGCGTCCTGGACC
This sequence comes from Candidatus Poriferisodalis sp., assembly GCF_965221945.1. Taxonomy (GTDB): domain Bacteria; phylum Actinomycetota; class Acidimicrobiia; order Acidimicrobiales; family Poriferisodalaceae; genus Poriferisodalis. The sequence continues at coordinate 256,025 of NZ_OZ244925.1, forward strand.
CGGGTGCCGGTGTTGGTTCTCTGTCCGCTGCATTGGTTGACCGCGCTGAGCGAGAGCACTGGCCGTGCGAATTGGATCTGACTTCTGTGGAGATTGACAGCAACCTCATTGACGACCTCGAGGTAACGCTCACTGAGTGCTCGATGGCGTTGCCTTCGATGAAGGCGCGCGCAGTCAACGCTGATTTTCTGACTTGGGCGTCGACCCAGATCTTTCCTGGCGTATTCGACCTCGAGCATGAGCGCTACGACTTGGTGATCATGAACCCGCCCTATGGAAAGATGAACACCTCCTCGGCCGCGTGCGGCCGACTTCGGCAACTGGGCATCCGGACGAGCAACCTCTATTCCGCGTTTGTCTGGCTGGCGATCCGCTTACTCTCGCCAGGAGGCCAGCTGGTCGCCATCACGCCTCGAAGTTTCTGCAACGGCACCTACTTCAAGTCATTCCGTCGTGCGTTGCTGGATGGAAACTCGTTACGCAACATCCATGTCTTCGATCAGCGCAACGCAGCGTTCAGCGACGACGCGGTACTCCAGGAGAACATCGTGTTCCGCGTTGAGCGAGGGGGTAAGCACTCACAGGTGCAGATAGCCACGAGCTCGGGGAACGGTCTGGACGCAGCTCGCCGCCACTGTGTCAACACAGCCTCAGTAGTGCATCCTGACGATGCCGATCGCTTCATTCGGATTCCCGAGGACAGCTCTGGTGTTGAGCTCGCCGAGCGGATCGGCGCGCTGCCGCTGTCCTTTGGCGATCTAGGGGTGACGGTGTCGACGGGCCGCGTTGTCGACTTCCGGTCGCGCGACTACTTGCGATCAGAGTTCACGCCGCGAGACGTGCCGCTGATCTATCCGGCGCACATGCGTCGGGGTCGCATCAAGTGGCCCAACGCGACTAGCGGCAAGGCGAACGCCATCGTCTCAGATCACTACACCCGCAACTTATTCCTTCCCACGGGCAACTATGTGCTCGTCCGACGATTCTCGGCCAAGGAGGAGCGGCGTCGCGTAGTTGCGGCCGTGCTTGAACGCGATGATCTTCCCGGCGAGATGGTCGCTATGGAGAACCGCGTCAACGTGTTGCATTGTTCCAACGCCGGAATGGAACGAGACCTGGCGTGGGGCATGGCGGCCTACCTGAATTCCACGGTCGTGGATTTGTTCTTCCGGCAATTCAATGGTCATACGCAAGTCAACGCGTCTGATCTACGGTCGCTGCGGTGCCCGAGCCGAGATGTGTTGCTGGACATGGGTATCGAGTTGCGCCATTGCGAATTCGAGCAGACTGCCATCGACGCGGTGGTCAGTCGTCATGTCCCTCGGCTGGCGGGTCTCTTGTGAGCGACCGGATTACCGAGGCGCGGAGCGTCTTGACTGAACTCGGCTTCCCGTCGGCACAGAGCAACGACCGGTCCGCGTTGGTGCTCCTGGCCCTACTCGACTTAGGGCCCGACAGCGCGTGGTCGGACGCCGGAGCTCCCTTGCGCGGTATCACCGAGATGATGGACTTCATGCGCACTCGGTATGGCAAGAACTACGCGCCAAACTCTCGCGAGTCTGTTCGCCGTAAAACTGTGCACCAGTTCTGCGCAGCTGGGCTCGCCGTCATTAACCCAAATGAACCGGATCGACCGACCAACAGTGGGCTGACCGTCTATCAGATCAGCAGTCTCGCGCGTGGTCTGATGCGAGCTCACGGCACAGGTGCTTGGCCGCAGCTCCGTGACGACTACCTGGCGCGTGTCGGGACCATGGCAAGCCGCCTCGAGCGGCGGCGCCAGATGCGCCGCATTCCGGTGCGCCTCCCTGACGGTTCGGATATCGACTTGTCACCCGGCGGGCAGAATCCGCTGATCGCGGAGGTCATTGAAGAATTCTGCTCGCGCTTTACCCCAGGCGGACAAGTTTGGTACGTCGGGGATGCCGATTCGAAGTTTGCGGTCTTCGAAGAGGACTCGTTCGTCGAAGCCGGAATCCACACCGGTCGTCATGGCAAAATGCCTGACTTGATCGTGCATGACGCGCGGCGTGACTGGTTGGTTGTGGTGGAAGCCGTGACATCCCACGGCCCGATCGATCCCAAGCGCCGGAACGAGCTCGATGAGCTCTTGGGTTCGACATCCCTGGATCTCGTCTACATAACCGCGTTCGCAGACCGTCCTACGTTCCGCCAATTCGCTTCGGACATCGCATGGGAAACCGACGTGTGGATAGCCGAATCGCCCGACCACCTCATCCACTACGACGGCGACAGGTTCTTGGGACCATACGAATGATTCAACGCTAAGTCGACAGAGTTGTACAGAGATTCAAGACACTTCACCCGCTAGTGCCACGTGTGCGTCCAAGATTTAGGAATGAGGCTCGATGGAATGGTTAAACATCGGTACACTTGTCCGGCCTGTTGGTATTCGCGCTGCCTCATCTACGGTGAACTTCGCTGGGACGGCATTTGAGCTTGACGAGCCGGGCTTGTTCCTGACGGCGTCGCATGTCCTGAACGGCGCGAGCAATACCCGAGATGTCTATGTAGGAGTCGATGGTCAGTTAGTTCCAGCGAAGTCAATTGAACTCCATCCGAGAGTTGATGTTGCAGCATTGAAGCTCGAACTTGAACGCGATTGCGCCCCTCTCAAGTCCGATGATGTCTCAACAAGTCAAACTGACAGCCACAATCTCGGGCTTGAGGTTCAATCCTATGGATACCCATTCCGGCAAATTGCCCCGGGCCAAATTCAGCTTGAGCCACGGGTGATGCATGGCCACATTCAACGCATTTTCTTGGAACGTGAGCACCCGATGTATGAAGTGAGCTTCCCCGTAGTTGACGGGCAAAGCGGCTCACCTGTGATCTCGCACGACTTCAGTCCACGGCGAGTAGTCGGGATTGTGACTACAAGTGTTGAGTCACATGCTGTTCTCCAGCCTTCCACTGAAACATACGAAATCGGCGACGAGGGCGACCACATCAGGACTCGAACGCATGTCCTGTTCGGAGTCGCCGTTGCCATTTGGCCTCTGCACCAGTGGATGCAGGCCGTGAGAGCTGAGCTGTAGTGTCCGAGGACCGCAGGTGTGCGTACGGGCTGGCTCAGGGATACGACCTGGAGCGATGCGGCCGGCTGGGCTCGGTGGCCGCTGCCGAGGTCATCTCCCACGTGGGCACCCGGCCGCTGGTGCCGCTCGACGAGCTGGCTGCCGACCTGGTCTAGAGCCAGTCGACCGGGCTCGGGAAGCGGCCGACACGCATTCTGTGCGCAGTCTTGCCGTCTGTGGCGGCAATTCTGCACAGATTTCTTGAGCCTTCGCGGTTTTGTGGGATCGGGCTGCTGGGCTCGGTGTTGTCAGGCTGTGTGATGAGGATGCCGCGGGCTTCGAAGTTGGCGTAGTTGGTGAATCCGTGGGCTTTGCGGCGCAGGACCTGGAGCAGGTTGTTGGTCCCTTCGATTCGGCCGTTGCTGGGCCGTCGGGCTCGGTGCCGGTCGAGGATTTCCTCGTGCCAGGCGAGGAACGTGTCGACGATGTCGCTGAACTCGGGTATCTGGCCCGAATTTGACGGGTTGGGGTGCGTGTTGGGCGGGTGTCGGGTTTGTGACCTGCGGGTTTGGGTGCGGCGAGGTTGTTCCGTGATGGTTTTGTAGGGGCGACATTTGCAGCTTGGCGGGAGTGGTGGGTGTTATGCTGCTGGGGTGTTCGTGAAGACGACGAGGCGGCGCAGGGGCGACAAGACGTATGAGTATCTGTCTTTGGTGGAGTCGGTGCGCGACGGCGCGAAGGTCGGGCACCGCACGCTGCTGCGGCTGGGCGAGGCCTCAGCGCTGCGACGCTCGGGCCAGCTCGAGCGCATCGTCGCAGCCTTGGAGGCCCATCTGGAACGCGAACGCGTCGATCCTGGGGCGGTGGAGGCCGAGGGGGCGCCCGCGGCGGGCGGGGTGGCGTGCGCGGCGGCGGTGTGGGAGCGGCTGGGCCTGGGCGGCTGGTTCGCCGAGGCGGGATCGGCGCGCGGCGCCGACCGGCTGGGCGACGCGGTGTTCGCGATGACGGCGAACCGGCTGGTCGCGCCGTGCTCGAAGCGGCGGCTGCCCGAGTGGGCCGCAGCCGACGTGGTCATGCCCGAGGGGTGGTCCGCTCCGTCGCCGGCGCAGTACTACCGGGCGCTGGACGCCGTCGCGGACGTCAAGGACTCGACCGAGGAGTTCCTGTTCGGTCGGCTGTGCGACCTGACCAGCCTGGACCTGCGGTTCGTGTGCTATGACCTGACCTCGACCTATCTGGAGGGCTCCACGGGTCCCTCGGAGCGGTTCGGGTCCAAGGCGTTCGGCTATTCGCGCGACCGGCGCCCGGACCGGCCCCAGGTCGTGATCGGGCTGCTGTGCACCGGCGACGGCGTCCCGATCGCGCACCACGTGTTCGCCGGGAACACCAACGACGCGTCCACGCTGCCCGGCGTGCTCGCCGACCTCACCGAGCGGTTCGCGGTCGGGAGGATCTGCGTGGTCGCGGACCGGGGCCTGGTCTCGGCGGGCAACGTCGCCGCGGTCGCCGACGCCGGCTGCGACCACGTGCTCGCCACCCGCCTGCACCGCGACAAGGCCTGCCGCGAAGCCCTCGAGACCATCGGCGCCGACACCGCCTGGACCGACGTGGCCGCCTGTCGGTGCCGCGCCGCCGAGGCCGTCCTCGCCGACGGCACCCGAGCCATAGTCGTGGAGTCCGACGCCCGCGCCCGACGCGACACGCGGCGCACAGCCGAGCTCGTCGCCCGCGCCGAAGCCGGCCTGGTCGCCCTCGAACACAGAGTCCGGGCCGGACGGCTCGCAGACCCCGCCCTGATCGGACGCGCCGCGCAGCGCGTCCTGGGGCCCAGCGGCGTCGCCGCCCTGTTCGACCTCGAGATCGCGCCCGGCCGGTTCGTCTACCACTACGACGAACACGCTCACGCCTACGAGAGACTCCTCGCCGGCCGCTACGTGCTCACCACCAGCCTTGACGCCCAACAGGCCCCCACCGCACGCGTCGTCGCCGCCTACCGTCAGCTCGCCGACGTCGAAGACCGGTTCCGGACCCTCAAGGACTTCCTGCGGCTGCGCCCCATACGGCACTGGACCGAAAAACGCGTCCGCGGCCACATCGCCGTGTGCGTCTACGCCGCTTTGGCCGAGACCCTCATCTCACGCGACCTCCAAACAGCCCACATCGCCGACCCCGACCAGCCCGACCAGCACCTCACCGCCGCCCGAGCCCTGCGAGAACTCGACCGCATACGCCAAGTCCGCCTCACCGCCCACGACAAGCACATCACCCTCACCACCCGCCGCAGCCCCCTCCAAAACCAGATCCTCGCCGCCACCCACACCCCCACACGCACCTGGGACAAAGCCCGCATCCACTAACGCGTACCCCCTCCCCAGAACCGATGTAGTGGAAACACCAACCCGCGCGCCCCCACTGACCTGCCAAAACGCAAAACACCCGTCAAACTCGGGTATCTGGGGCCTGTCAGGAATTTTGTGTAACCGGCCGTGATGGTTTTCATCAGATGTGGTCGGCGATCCGGTCGCCGTAGTGGACGGTCAGTGTGTTCAGGATGGTTTTCCAGCCGTTGGTCTTTCCGGTCAGGTTGGTTCGGTTCTTGCGTCTGGCGGTGGCGACAAGGTAGAGGACTTTCATTGCTGCTTGTTCGTTGGGGAAGTGCCCTCGATGGCGCACTGCCCGTCGGAAGCGGGCGTTGAGGCTCTCGACGGCGTTGGTCGTGTACACGACCCGGCGCAGCTCGGGCGGGAACTCCAGGAACGGGACGAATTCGTCCCAGGCCTGCCGCCATGAGCCGATCATGGCGGGGTAGGTGCCTTCCCAGTCGTCGGCGAAGGCCTCGAAGCGTGCCTCGGCGGCCTCGACGGTGGAAGACGTGTAGATCTCCCGCATGGCCTTGGTGATGGGCCCCCAGTGCTTGGTGGATGCATACCGCAGGCTGTTGCGGACCATGTGCACCACGCAGGTCTGCACCGTGGCGTCGGGCCAGGTCGCCCGGATCGAGGAGGGCAGTCCTTTGAGTCCGTCGCAGCACACGATCAGCGCGTCGGCCAGGCCCCGGTTGCGCAGCTCGGTGAGCATCGTGGCCCATTGCTTGGCGCCCTCGCCGCCGGTCGGGCCCAGCCACAGCCCCAGCACGTCGCGTTCGCCTTGAAGATCCACGCCGATGGCGACATAGACGGGCCGGTTGGCGACCTGGGCGTCGCGGACCTTGACCACGATCGCGTCGATCAACAGCACCGCATACACGGCGTCGAGGGGCCGGTTCTGCCACACCGCCATGTCGGCCACGATCTCGTCGGTGATCTTCGAGATCGTCTCCCGGCTCACCGAGGTGTCATAGATCTCGGCGAGATGCGCCTGGATCTCCCCGGTCGTGAGCCCCTTCGCATAGAGGCTGATCACATTCCCCGACAGGCCGTCGAGACGACGCTGGTGCTTGGGCACCGTCACCGGCTCGAAGGACCCCGCACGGTCCCGAGGCACCGCCAGATCAACCTCGCCGATCTCGGTTGTGACCCGCTTGGGCGTCGACCCATTACGAGAGTTCGGGGTCCCGCGGCCTTCCGGGGCGTGACGCTCATAGCCCAAATGCTCGGTCATCTCGACCTCGAGACCGGTCTGGAGCACCTGGCGCACCAACCCGGTCAACAAGCCGCCGTCGCCGGTCAGCTCCACGCCCTCCGCGCGTGCCTGGGCCACCAGATACTCGGCCCAGTCCTTCATCGCTGCATCGTCGGCAGCTTCGCTCGCCGGCACAGCCAGCACGTCATGATCAGTCACAGACATGATCCTTCCCAGCCCACAGCCCTCAGCTGCGGACCCTCAGATCACGCCCGATACACAAAATTCCTGACAGGCCCGGTATCTGGCCGGTGCGGTAGATGTCCGCGAACCGGTCGAGCGCTTCGAGGGCGCCTTTTCGGTCCTTGGCGAGGTAGAGGCCGTGCAGCTCGCCGAGCGCTGCCCATGCAGCCTTGAGCCTCGGGTGGGCGGCGAAGAGGCCGTCGAGGCGTGCTCGCTCGGTGGCGTCGAGCGTGTCGGGCCCGAGTTTGACGGGTGTTTTGCGTTTTGGCAGGTCAGTGGGGGCGCGCGGGTTGGTGTTTCCACTACATCGGTTCTGGGGAGGGGGTACGCGTTAGTGGATGCGGGCTTTGTCCCAGGTGCGTGTGGGGGTGTGGGTGGCGGCGAGGATCTGGTTTTGGAGGGGGCTGCGGCGGGTGGTGAGGGTGATGTGCTTGTCGTGGGCGGTGAGGCGGACTTGGCGTATGCGGTCGAGTTCTCGCAGGGCTCGGGCGGCGGTGAGGTGCTGGTCGGGCTGGTCGGGGTCGGCGATGTGGGCTGTTTGGAGGTCGCGTGAGATGAGGGTCTCGGCCAAAGCGGCGTAGACGCACACGGCGATGTGGCCGCGGACGCGTTTTTCGGTCCAGTGCCGTATGGGGCGCAGCCGCAGGAAGTCCTTGAGGGTCCGGAACCGGTCTTCGACGTCGGCGAGCTGACGGTAGGCGGCGACGACGCGTGCGGTGGGGGCCTGTTGGGCGTCAAGGCTGGTGGTGAGCACGTAGCGGCCGGCGAGGAGTCTCTCGTAGGCGTGAGCGTGTTCGTCGTAGTGGTAGACGAACCGGCCGGGCGCGATCTCGAGGTCGAACAGGGCGGCGACGCCGCTGGGCCCCAGGACGCGCTGCGCGGCGCGTCCGATCAGGGCGGGGTCTGCGAGCCGTCCGGCCCGGACTCTGTGTTCGAGGGCGACCAGGCCGGCTTCGGCGCGGGCGACGAGCTCGGCTGTGCGCCGCGTGTCGCGTCGGGCGCGGGCGTCGGACTCCACGACTATGGCTCGGGTGCCGTCGGCGAGGACGGCCTCGGCGGCGCGGCACCGACAGGCGGCCACGTCGGTCCAGGCGGTGTCGGCGCCGATGGTCTCGAGGGCTTCGCGGCAGGCCTTGTCGCGGTGCAGGCGGGTGGCGAGCACGTGGTCGCAGCCGGCGTCGGCGACCGCGGCGACGTTGCCCGCCGAGACCAGGCCCCGGTCCGCGACCACGCAGATCCTCCCGACCGCGAACCGCTCGGTGAGGTCGGCGAGCACGCCGGGCAGCGTGGACGCGTCGTTGGTGTTCCCGGCGAACACGTGGTGCGCGATCGGGACGCCGTCGCCGGTGCACAGCAGCCCGATCACGACCTGGGGCCGGTCCGGGCGCCGGTCGCGCGAATAGCCGAACGCCTTGGACCCGAACCGCTCCGAGGGACCCGTGGAGCCCTCCAGATAGGTCGAGGTCAGGTCATAGCACACGAACCGCAGGTCCAGGCTGGTCAGGTCGCACAGCCGACCGAACAGGAACTCCTCGGTCGAGTCCTTGACGTCCGCGACGGCGTCCAGCGCCCGGTAGTACTGCGCCGGCGACGGAGCGGACCACCCCTCGGGCATGACCACGTCGGCTGCGGCCCACTCGGGCAGCCGCCGCTTCGAGCACGGCGCGACCAGCCGGTTCGCCGTCATCGCGAACACCGCGTCGCCCAGCCGGTCGGCGCCGCGCGCCGATCCCGCCTCGGCGAACCAGCCGCCCAGGCCCAGCCGCTCCCACACCGCCGCCGCGCACGCCACCCCGCCCGCCGCGGGCGCCCCCTCGGCCTCCACCGCCCCAGGATCGACGCGTTCGCGTTCCAGATGGGCCTCCAAGGCTGCGACGATGCGCTCGAGCTGGCCCGAGCGTCGCAGCGCTGAGGCCTCGCCCAGCCGCAGCAGCGTGCGGTGCCCGACCTTCGCGCCGTCGCGCACCGACTCCACCAAAGACAGATACTCATACGTCTTGTCGCCCCTGCGCCGCCTCGTCGTCTTCACGAACACCCCAGCAGCATAACACCCACCACTCCCGCCAAGCTGCAAATGTCGCCCCTACAAAACCATCACGGAACAACCTCGCCGCACCCAAACCCGCAGGTCACAAACCCGACACCCGCCCAACACGCACCCCAACCCGTCAAATTCGGGTCGGGGCGGCGCATGAGCAAGAACCGTGCCCGGAACACTTCGGGGTCGGACGCCGGCTTGGAGCCCTCGGGGCGGCGCTGGACGTCGCGGCGCACCGCGGTCAGGCCCGCTGCGAACCATCTGATGACGTGGAACCGGTCCAGCACGTGGCGGGCGTGGCCGAGCCGCCGTTCGATTGCTGCCTTGTATGGCTTCGAGCCGTCGGACACCACGACCTTGACGCCCTTGCACCATCTGTGCCCCTGGGAGGCCAGGAACCCCGACAGCGCCTGGGCGTTGCGGTGGGGCACCATCGCGAGCACCTCGCCGGTGTCGCCGTTCACGAGCACCGTCACGTACCGGTGCCGACGGCGGATCGAGGTCCCCTCCACCAAAAGCAGCCGGCATCTTCGCCGCCGCCGGCGGTCCGCGACCAGCCCCGCATAGGCGACCACCAGCGCATTGACCAGATCCCAGCCCAGCCGGCGGCGGCGGGCCGCCGCGTTGACCGTCATCGCCCGCGCGTCCTGGACCACACGACGGGCCAGCCGGGCCGTGAGACGGCCCCCCAACGCCGGGCGGTCCTCGCAGAACCGACGGCCGCACGGCCCCCACACCAGCCGCCGCCGCTGCCACACCAGCGTCACCGGCCGACCCGACACCTCCAGATCGCGCACCTTGTTGTCGCGGCGGCCATGCACCCGCCCGCTCGGCGTCGCGCAGCGCGGGCACTTCGGACGCAGCACTGTCGAGACGACCCGCACCGCCAGCCGCTCGGCCAAGTCGACCAACACCCCCAGCACCCGCACCTGCGGCAGCCACAGCCGCACCGACACAACATCTCTCGCCATCGAGGCCCTCCAGGGTTCGGCGTCCACAAACACCGATCCCAGCAGGGCCTCGACCCCTACCCAAGGACCCTCAACCCACCGTCATCCCAAAAAATCGCGAAGAGCCGATTTCTTGGCGAGCAATTTCTGTGCGCAGTCTTGCCGTCTGAGGCGGCGTTTCTGCACAGAGAACTGATCCCGTCGAGGGGTGCCGGTTGCGCCAGGCGGTCATCTTCGTTCGAATGGCACCAGCGGGTATTCGGAGTCCCTCATTCTTCGCTCACGAAGAGCGAGTCGAGAGTTTCGGCGGCGATGGCATCGAGCCACACCCGGAGGCGACGGCGCTCGACACGGAGGTCACCAGGGCTCGGCATCACGGCTTCGAGGTAGATCTTCGCCTTGGGCTCGGTACCGCTCGGCCGGATGCAGATGCGCGCCAGGGTGTCGCGCACATCGCCGGCGTCAACCGCCTTGGCGGGCGCGAGTTCCAGTTCGACGAGGTCAGCGGGGTGAGGCGTGCCGGCGTCGAGCCAGTCGGTAACCCTTGTGACCCCGCGGCCAGCAACCGTGACGGGGGGATTGGCCCGCAGTCTCGCCATGGCGGCGGCGATCGAGTTGGCGCTAGCTCGCACCGATGCTGCCGTTGTGACGTGGAGGCCGAACTCGGCGGCCAGCTCGTCGAGGCGTTCGAGCGGTCCGATGCCGCGAGCAGCCAAGGCACCGGTCAGCCGCGCGAATTCGGTGGCCGCCGAGATGCCGTCCTTGTCGCGCACGGCGTCAGTGACCGAGTAGCCGAGCGCCTCCTCGTAGCCGAACACCCAGCGGGCATCGGGATGCGCCAGCCGTGGCTCCATGATCCACTTGAAGCCGGTCAAGGTGCGGTGGTGGGCGATGCCTCGCGCAGCGCACAGGGCTTCAACCATGCGACCTGACACGACCGATGACGCTGAGATCAACGGTCGCGCAGCCCGTTCATGACCCTCCAGACCGATCAGCCAGTCGCACAGCAGCACGCCCAATGCATCACCGCTCAGCCGACACCACGCGCCGTCGCGATCGCGAACGGCCACCGCCAGCCGGTCTGCGTCGGGGTCGTTGGCGAGAACCAAGTCGATGCCCTCGTCAGACGCCAGCGCCATCGCATCATCGAGGGTGCCCGGCTCCTCGGGATTCGGGAACGGCAATCCCGGGAACGATCCATCGGGATGTCGCTGGTGCTCCACGTAGATCGGCGGCGGCAGGCCGGCGGTGGCGAAGGCATGGCCCAGGGTCTGCGAGCCGACGCCGCACAGCGCTGTGTAGACGATCGGTGGCACGTCGGTCGGATCGGCCGGTCGGCCGTCCGAATCGAACACCGGTCGGCGGACGGCCGCGCCGACGTACTCGGCGATGACCGAGCGCACGTCAAGCAGCTCCAGCTCGTGTCGGGCTGCGAGGTCGTCGTCGGTCGGGAGATCCCCGAGGTCAATACGAGCTTCGATGCGCCGGTCCAGCGGCGGCCGGATCTGCGTTCCGTCGCACCAATACACCTTGAGGCCGTTGTCCTCGCGCGGGTTGTGGCTGGCGGTGATCATGAGCCCCGCCCCTGCGGAACGGGCGAGCAGCTGCCGTGCCAGCAAAGGCGTCGGCGCCCCTCCGTCGATGATTGCCGTCGGGATCCCCATGGCGGCAATCAGTCGTGCAGCGTCGAACGCCATGTCGGCAGAACCCGGCCGGGCATCAAATCCGACGACGGCGCCCCGGTCGGCCAGGCCGCTGGAAACCAGCTCAGCGCCGACTGCCCGGGCGGTCAATCGAGCCATGACCCGGTTCATGCAGGCAGGCCCTGGTCCGGTCGGCCCTCGCATTCCAGCGGTTCCGAATCGCAGCGTTCTGCCGAAATGGGCCTCTACCCAGTCCGGGCGCTCGCGGTTGGTCTCGATCGAACTGCGCGTCCCGGGATCTGGGTCAACGGCTAGCCAGGCGTCGAGCGTTGCTGCGGGGGTCGTCATACAGAAACGCCTTGGCTCACCGGTGTCCATCCTGAAGCTGTGTCTATTGGAGGGACGGGAACGCCAGTATGTTCGGCTCGGCATGTTGTTCCCGACGTTCGTCTTCGGAGCATTCTTCGTAGTCGTCTTTGTCGTGAACTGGCTCACGCGGCCGCACCCGGCCCTGTGGAAGCCGCTGATGCTGGCGGCCAGCATCGTGTTCTACGGCTGGTGGAGCTGGCGTTTCGTCTTCTTGCTGTTCGCGACCATTGTCATCAACTGGGTCGTGGGGCATTTCGCCGCAGCTCGGTTGTGGGACTCGGGCCAGGGGGTCGCCGGCTCTGCCCAAGCTGCGAAGTGGTGGGTCCGGATCGGCGTTGCCGCCAATCTCGGCATTCTCGGCGTCTTCAAGTACTGGGACTTCTTCGCCGTCGAGATGTCCAACCTGCTCGAGAGCATCGGGATCTCGGGCGCCTTGCCGGTGCTGGAGTACACGCTGCCGGTCGGCATCTCCTTCTACACGTTCCAAGCGATGAGCTACATCATCGACATCGGCCGCGGGAACGTCCGCGAGATGGCGCCGCTGGACTTTGCGGTGTACCTGTCGTTCTTTCCCCAGCTGGTGGCGGGACCGATCGTGCGGGCGGCAGAGATGGCGCCGCAGCTCGCTGCACGGCCCGACCCTCGCTACGTCCCAGCCGCGGAGGCGTTCGGGCTGATCCTGAACGGGCTGTTCAAGAAGGTCGTGATCTCCAGCTTCCTGGCGAGCGAGATCGTGGACGGTGTCTTCGCCGATCCGGGGGCCCACAGCGGACCTGAGGTCGTGCTCGGTGTCTACGCCTACGCAGTCCAGATTTATGCGGACTTCTCCGGCTACACCGACATCGCCATCGGCGTGGCGCTGTTGCTGGGCTTCCGTTTCCCGCAGAACTTCAACAATCCGTACCGGGCGCTGACCTTGCAGGACTTCTGGCGGCGCTGGCACATGACCCTGTCCCGCTGGCTGCGCGACTACCTCTACGTGCCGCTGGGCGGCAACCGGGGTGGCCGCGTCAACACGTACCGCAACCTCATGATCGTCATGCTGCTCGGCGGCCTGTGGCACGGCAGCACCTGGAATTTCGTGATCTGGGGCGGCATCCACGGCGTGGTGCTGGCGGTGGAACGGCTGGTGCGCGAGCAGCGGGAACGCAGCGGCGCCGGCCACTTGCTCTCCCCGGGCATCGGCGAGGTGGTGCGCTGGCTGGTCACCTTCCATGTCGTGTGCCTGGCGTGGGTGTTCTTCCGGTCCGAGTCGCTGTCGGCGGCGATCGAGATGCTCGGCGCAGTCGCCAGCTTCGACAACTACGCAGGCACCGCAACGCCGCTCGTGATCGCAGTGACATTCGGCGCACTGGCGTTCCAGTTCATGCCCACCGACTGGTTCGATCAGCTGCGCGACGGCTTTGCCAGCCTGGGTTGGGTGGCACAAGGCGCCGTGGTGGGCGTCTCGTTGGTGGCCATCGATGTCCTCGGCCCGACGGGCGTCGCCCCGTTCATCTACTTCCAGTTCTGAGTCATGACGGCATCGCACCTTCCGCCCGATCCCCGGACCGCTCCGTCCGCAGGGCCGCCACGCCTCGACGCCACAGACCGCCGAACCGGGGTGGCTGCCGGCCGGGTCTTGGCAGCCGGAGCGCTCGGGCTGCTGCTGGCGATCGTGCTCAACTCGCAGCAATTGCTGCGCGAGGCACAGCAGAAGCCATTCGGCTGGGAGCGCGACGCCTCGGTGGCGGTGTGGGAGCCGGTTGAGGGCACGTCCAGCGCCGTCGGCTTGCACCTGCCGCGCCTGTGGGCCGATGAGGCGTTGGGCCACTCGGTGACCGATCCGGGCGCGACCACCGACCCATTCGCCTCCGCCGTCGTGGGTGATGCCGCCGGCGACGCAGCAGTGGCCGATTCGACCCCCACCGGGGTCGTGGTCGCCGACACGCCCGCCACCGGGCCCGTCGGCACAAACAGCGGCGACACCCCGGCGCTGGCAGACCAAACGACGGGAGCCGAGGCGACGGTCGGCGGAACAGTTGGCACTGAGCTGACAGCCGGGGACGAGCAGCCGGCCTTAGGCACCCTCGGCGACACGGCGACGAGCGCACCTCCCACCACGGTGCCGTGGTTCCCGACACCCGCCGACCCGCTGCAGCTGTCCATCATGGGCGACTCGATGGTGCAGTTCTTCGGCACGACCATGGTCGGACTGGCCAACGACACTGGTGTCATCGATGCCTGGACAGAGCACCAACTCGCAAGCGGCCTGAGTCGACCCGACTTCTACGACTGGCCGACACGCATCGTCGAAGTCATGGCAGGTGAAGACCCCGACGCGGTAGTGCTGATGTTCGGAGGCAACGACGCCCAGGCGATCGTCGTGGACGGACAGATCGCCCGCCGCTTCTCCGAGAGCTGGCTACAGGAGTATTCGGCGCGAGTCGGTCACATCATGGACCTGGTGACGACCGACCCGGAACGAGTCTTGATCTGGGTCGGTCAGCCGATCATGGAAGACCCCGACTACGACTCCCGGATGCAGCGGGTCAACGAGATCTTTGCGGCAGAAGCTGCCGAGCGCGATCGGGTGCACTACGTGGAAATCCGCGACCTGTTCAGGGGACCGAACGGCACCTTCAGCCGCTACGTCGCTGATGCCGACGGCCAGCTCACCGATGTCCGGCTCACCGACGGCGTCCACCTCAGCACGATCGGTGGCAGATGGCTGTCGGAGGTGCTGCTGGACGAACTCGGCCTCGTCGTCGACCTGACATCAGGCGCTCCTTCGTGATCCAGCAGGAGCTGCGCCGCCCTCGGCGATCGCTGAGGGCAGCAGCGGCCGCAGTCGTCGTGTGCCTGCTGGCGTCAGGGCTGCTTGGGGGACCGGCAGGGGCGCAGACCGACGACGAGGCCTCGACCGACGACGAGGCTTCGACCGACGACGGTGCCTCGACCGACGACGAGGCCTCGACCGACGACGGTGCCAGCGAGGAAATGCCAGCGCCCGAACAAGTGCCCGAGCCGGCACCCAGGGTCACTGAGGATCCATGGGCAGACCCGGTGCTGCGCTGGCCGGACCCGCTGTCGGAATCCCAACTCGGCACCGAACCCACCTACTACTGGTTTGCACGCGACGACCGGCGGTCGCTCCTGCCGGCCGCGACACCGGAGCGGCCGTTGCGGGTGTGGTCAGGCGGCGACTCGATATCGGGCGGCCCCGTCTATGGCTTCCGCCAGCTCATTGCCGACGACGAACGCTTCCGCTTCACCGAGGACATCATCAAGTCGACCGGGGTGGTGACCGACTGGTACTTCGACTGGGTCACCTATATGGCGACAGAAGTTGCCGAGGGGCCCTACGACGTCATCGTGCTGGCGATGGGCGCCAATGACAAGCAGCGCTTCCGGGGTTTTCCCGAGCGCTTTGGAGAGCCGGAATGGAATGAGCGCTATCAGGCCCGCGTCCGTGATCTCGTCGCAGCGGCCGCCAGGCCCGGCCGGTTGGTCATCTGGATCGGCCTGCCGCCGTTGCAACCAAGGCACTTTGCCCCGTTGCCCGGCGTCGTCAACCCGCTCGCGGCAGCAGCCGCCGCCGAGGTCGACGGCGCGATCTACATGGACTCATTTGACGCAGTGGCGGTGGATGGCGCCTATGCACGGCGTCTCGGACCGGGGCAACGCAACATCCGCACCCAGGACGGCATTCACTACACCTACTACGGCGGAATCGTGCTGACGGAGCCGATCCTGACCGAAATAGAGCGCCGCAGCGGCTGACGCGGACTAGCCGCGGCCGCAGTTGGGGCGCTTGCCGTGATTGGCCTTGCTGCGGCGCGCCCGGAGCTTTCGCTTCTTGGTGCGCTTCGACATAGGCGTTGCAGGCTATCGACGCCGCACCGGCATCAGTCCTGAGGCTTCAGTTCCTGTTTCCCGGCCTCCGAGGCCAGGGCCCGATCAGCCGACTGCGCCGACCTCGTGCAGCTTTTCGATGTCGTCTTCGTCGAAGCCCCAGTCGGCCAGCACCTCGTCTGTGTTCTCGCCCGGTGAAGCCGGCGGCCGGGCGACCTCGCCGGGGGTACGGCTGAAACGAGGCGCGGGCGCGGGCTGCATCACGCCTTCCACCTCGACGAAGCTGCCGCGTGCAACGTTGTGCGGGTGATGGGGAGCCTCGGACAGGTCCAGCACCGGCGCGTAGCACACGTCTGAGCCGGCCATGATCTCGTCCCACTCGTCCCGTGTCTTGGTCTTGATGACCTCGGCGAGGCGTGCCCGCTTGTCAGCCCATTCATCCCGGTCGTTGCGGTCCACGGTGGCGGCGTCGGCCAGGCCGGTTTTGGAGAGCAGTTCGTCGTGAAACTTGCCCTCGATCGACCCGACCGAGACGAACTTGCCGTCGGAGGTCTCGTACACGCCGTAGTAGTAGGCGCCGCCGTCGAGAAAGTTGGACTCCCGCTCGTCCTGCCAGCCGCCTGAGCCATAGATGCCGTAGATTGCCGCCATCAGCGATGCCGCGCCCTCGGTCATCGCTGCGTCCACCACCTGGCCCTCCCCAGAGTCGCGCGCTTCGAGCAGCGCAGCGCACACGCCGAATGCCAGGTACATGCCCCCGCCGCCGAAGTCGCCGACCAGGTTGAGCGGTGGGCTAGGTGCCTCGGCGGGACCGATGGCGTGCAGGGCGCCGGTGAGGGCGATGTAGTTGATGTCGTGGCCGGCTGCGTGCGCCATCGGGCCTTCCTGGCCCCAGCCGGTCATGCGTCCGTACACCAGCTTCGGATTGCGGGCGAAGCACTCGTCGGGTCCGAGGCCCAGTCGCTCGGTCACGCCGGGGCGGAAGCCCTCGATCAGCGCGTCGGCCTGTTCCACCAGCTTCAGCACGGTCTCGACGCCGTCGGGCGACTTCAGGTCGACCGCAACCGAGCGCCGGCCGCGGTTGAGCACGTTGAACTTGCGTCCCCGGTCGATGCCGAGGTCCTCGGGCGTCATGCGATCGATGCGGACCACGTCCGCCCCGAGGTCAGCGAGCAGCATTGCGCAGAACGGCCCTGGGCCGATGCCCGCCAGCTCGATCACCTTGAGTCCCTGCAGCGGTCCCATGGATTCCTCCCCGTCAGTGGGCGCCGTAGCCGCACACCCGTGTCGGCGAAGTCTTGCACGCAACACACCGCATCGCCCGGGCGTGCTGCGAGCCCACGGCCGTCGGGGTGCTGGCCGGACCGCGTCGGCGCACTCACTAGCCTCGCCCGGCGATGGAGCGCTTTGGGTTCGTCGGCCTGCCCAACGCGGGGAAATCGTCGCTGTTCAATTCCCTCGCTGGCGGCGGTGCGCTGGCCGCGCCGTATGCGTTCGCGACAACCGATCCGAATGTCGGCGTGGCACGCGTGCCCGATGGCCGCCTCGATGCCCTGGCGCGCATGAGCGCAAGCCGCAAGGTGGTGCCCACGACTACCGCGTTCATTGACATCGGAGGCTTGGTAGAGGGCGCCAGCAAGGGCGAGGGACTGGGCAACCGATTCCTGGCCGGCATTCGCGATGTCGATGCGATTGTCTTTGTGCTGCGTGCCTTCACCGATGCCGATGTGCCAGGTCCCGCCGATCCGCTCGAGCACCTCAGCATTGTGGAAACCGAGTTGACACTGGCCGACTTGGAGTCGGTGGAATCTCGGATCAACCGCCGGCGCAAGGCATTGCGCAGCCAGCCCTCCGACACAGCGCTTGCCGAAGAAGTAGCAGCACTCGAGGCTGCACTCGAGCACCTCGAAGCCGGCACACCGCTGTTCCGGGCATGGCCGCTCGCTGCGACGTGCAACGGTGCCGACGAACACCCGCATCGCGTGGCGCTGCGGAGCCACTTCCTGCTGACCGACAAGCCGGTCATGGCGGTCCTGAACATCGGCGAGGACCAGCTGGATGCGGCAGCCGAGCTTGCCGCGCCCATCGAGGCTGAGCTGCCGGGCGCCACGGTGCTGCCGCTGTGCGTGCAGCTCGAAGCAGAAGCTGCCCAGCTCGAAGCGGCCGGACGGGCTGAATTGCTGGAAGGGCTCGGTCTGGGCTCCGGAGCGCTGGAGCGATTCGTTGCTGGCGCGCACGGCCTGTTGGGATTGCGAACTTTTCTCACGACCGGCGAGAAGGAGTCACGGGCGTGGACATTCCGTGCTGGCTGGCGGGCACCGCAGTGCGCTGGCCGGATCCACACCGATTTCGAGCGTGGCTTCATCCGGGCAGAGGTGATCGATTGGGCTGAGCTGCTCGAACTGGGCTCATGGGGCGCGGCGCGCGAAGCCGGCAGGATGCGCGTCGAAGGCAAGGACTACCCGATGCGCGATGGCGACGTCGTGGAGTTCCGCTTCAACGTGTAGCCATGCCGTGGTTGGCCTGTGAGGACCGCGTGGTGGCAAGCCTCGAAGTCGCCCGCGCCCGGCGCGCACGCCGTCGCGGACTGCTGGGGCGCGACGACCTGACCGGGGCGCTGCTGATCGAGCGTTGCCGTGCGGTGCACACCGTGGGAATGAACTTCGAGATCGATGTGGCATACCTCGACGCCGACCGGCAGGTGGTCGACATCGTCACGATGCGGCCGGGCAGGATCGGCCGTCCCCGGCTCGGTGCACGGTCGGTGATCGAGGCCCGAGCGGGCGCGTTCGAACGCTGGGGAATTCGAGTGGGCGACTTGCTGGACGTCCGGCTCGACGCATAAGCACACCGGCACTCGCTGGGCATGCTTGCCTACAGACATGACTGACCGGTCAGCCGCAGCCACCGCAGAGCAACCTTTGCTGTGGCTGGTCGCTACGCCGATCGGCAATATGGCCGACATCGCTCCCCGGGCGGTACAGGTGCTGCGCGAGGTGTCATTCGTGGCCTGCGAGGACACACGCCGCACGGGTTTGTTGCTGCAGCGGCTAGGCATCGGACAGCGGCCGCTCCTCGCAGTGCACGAGCACAACGAGGCTGTGGCATGCGAACAGGTGGTCAAGCGCTTGGTTGCCGGGGAGACGGCTGCATATGTGACCGACGCTGGTATGCCTGGCATTTCCGATCCCGGACAGCGCCTCGTCGAGGCCGCAGCGGCTGCTGGAGTGCTCATCAGCGTCGTGCCGGGGCCATCTGCGCCCATCGCTGCGCTCGCCGTGTCCGGCCTGCCGACGCAACGCTGGATCATGGAGGGCTTCCTGCCCCGCAGCGGGGAGACCCGCGAGGCGCGGATGGCCGAGATCGCTGTCTCGGGGCGCACCGTCGTTCTGCTCGAATCGCCTCGACGGGTCGGCGCAACGCTGGCCGAGCTGGCTGATGCCTGCGGAAGCGATCGACTCGCTGTGGTGGCACGGGAGCTGACCAAGCTGCACGAGGAGGTGTGCCGCGGGACGCTCGCCGAGTTGGCGACCCGATTTGGCGACCCGCCCAAGGGCGAGATCGTGGTGGTCATCGGTCCGGCAGCTTCAGCGGCCCCCTCCGACGATGAGATTCAGGCCGAACTGGCGAACGAGCTCGCCGCTGGCGTCAGCGCACGCGATGCTGCGGCCGCAGTGGCACGCAAGCTCGGCGTCGGTCGCAACCGGGTGTACCCCCTCGCGGTGGCACTGGCAGGCGCTCGCGACTGAGCCAGCGAGTACCCGGACTCGTCGCTGAAACTCCGCAAGCTCCCCCGCTGCCCCTCACTACCCTGCAGGCGTGGCTTCCTACTACGTCACGACGCCGATCTACTACGTGAACGACGCCCCCCACATCGGGCACGCGTACACGACGATCACCGCCGATGCGATCGCTCGCTGGAAGCGGCTGTGCGGCGATGACGTCATGTTCCTGACCGGCACCGACGAGCACGGCCTCAAGGTCCAGCGGGCAGCCTCCGAGCACGATTGCACCCCCATCGAGTGGGCGGACCGCACCGTCGTGCGCTTCCAGGAGGCATGGCAGCAGCTCGACATCGCCAACGACGACTTCATCCGCACAACCGAGCCCCGCCATCACCGCTCGGTGCAGCAACTGCTGCAGGCCTGCTACGAGAACGGCGACATCACCTTGCAGACCTACGAGGGCCTGTATTGCGTGAGCTGCGAGGCCTACTACACCGACGACGACCTTGACGACGGCAACTGCCGCATCCACCGCCGTCCCGCGGAGCATGTCACCGAAGAGAACTATTTCTTCTCGCTCAGCCGGTACGAGAAGCCGTTGCTCGACTGGTACGAGGCGCATCCCGACTTCGTGGTCCCGGCGACCAAGCGCAACGAGGCGCTGGGGTTCATCCGCGGCGGACTGCAGGACTTCTCCATCAGCCGCACATCGCTGGACTGGGGAATCAGGATCCCGTGGGACCCTCGGCATGTCACCTACGTCTGGTTCGACGCGCTGACGAACTACATCACGGCGGCTGGCTACGGCGACGACCCGGTCCAGTTCGACCACCGCTGGCCGGGGGTTCATCTCATCGGCAAGGACATTCTGCGATTCCACTGCGTGTACTGGCCGGCGATGCTGATGAGCGGTGGCGTGTTGCCGCCGCGGCGGGTCCACGTCCACGGCTTCCTGCTGGTCGGCGGCGAGAAGATGGCGAAGTCAGCGCTCAACCAGATCGCTCCTGGCGACCTCGTTGACGACTTCGGCAGCGACGGTGTGCGGCACCACTTCCTGCACGATCAGCCCTTCGGACCTGACGGGGATTTCTCCTATGAGGCGATGGTCGCCCGCTACAACGCGGACTTGGCCAACAACCTGGGCAACCTCATGAGCCGGGTAGCCACCGTGGTCGCTCGCAAGTGCAACGGGATCGGACCGGCGCCTCGCCCCGACAGCCCGCTGGCCTCCGCGGTGACCCAGTGCTATGGCGAGGCGGCCGAGGCGTGGGAACGACTGGCGCCTTCAGATGCCCTCGACGCCACGTGGCGGATCATTCGTGAGACCAATTCCATGCTCGAGGCGGCCGAGCCATGGAAGGCCGAACCAGGTCCCGAGGTGGACGCGGTGCTCGGTGATGCGCTCGAGGCGCTGCGCATCGTGGCGGTGCTGGCATCGGTGGCCACGCCGAGGGGTTGCCAGGAAGTGTGGCGGCGCATCGGCATGGAGGGCTCGGTGGTCGATCAGCGTCTGCCGGAGGCCGCCAACTGGGGCGGTTACCCGGGGGGCCTGCCGGTGGAGACCGGCGAGCCGCTGTATCCGCGCCTGCGATGAGCCCATTGCGATGAACACAGAGGACCTGGCCGAAGTCTGGATCGACAGCCATTGCCACCTGTGGGACAACGGCGCCGACCTCGTCGCCGAGGCGCACCGAGACGGGGTCACCTGGGTCATCGACATCGGCACCGACGTTGAGCGAAGCATTTCGGCACTGGAGCGCGCCCGGACGTTGCCGGGTGTCGCCGCCACCATCGGGCTGCATCCCCACGATGCGGACTCCGGACCTGCGGCGCTCGAGGCGCTGGAGCAGCTGATCGCTGCAGGTGAGTCGCCGGTCGCGATCGGCGAATGCGGGTTGGACTACTACTACGAGCACTCCGATCGGGCCAGCCAGCGTGAGGCGTTTGCGGCCCAGATTGCGATGGCGCACCGCTACGAGCTGGCGCTGGTGATTCACAGCCGCGACGCCTGGGAGGACACGTTTGACGTGCTCGACGCCGAGGGCGTGCCTGAACGCACCATCTTCCATTGCTTCACCGGGGGACCCGACGAGGCCCGCGCGGCACTCGATCGCGGCGCTTCGCTGTCGTTCAGCGGCATCGTGTCGTTCGGCAATGCGTCCGAGATCCGTGATGCTGCCGCCCTCGTTCCGGCCGACCGCTACCTCGTCGAGACAGACGCGCCGTACCTGGCCCCTGTGCCCAAGCGCGGCAAACAGAACCGGCCGAGCTGGGTGCGTTTCGTAGGCCAGGCGGTGGCAGCGACACGGGGCATCTCTGCCGCCCAGGTTGCGGCTGAGACCACGGCCAATGCCGAGCGCATGTTCCGGCTTGGCCCCTTTGCTCTCCCATGACCAACCAGTTGCTGACGCTCCCTGCCGTCAAGGAGCTCTTGGAACGGGCTGGCACTGTTCCGCGCCGCAGCCTCGGCCAGAACTTCGTGGTCGATCCCAACACCGTGCGCCGCATTGCCCGCTTGTCAGGAGTCGGGCCTGGTGACCGTGTCGTCGAGATCGGCGCCGGATTGGGTTCGTTGACGGCGGCCCTGGCGGAGGCCGGAGCCACCGTCGTCGCCGTGGAAACCGACGGTCGGCTGGTGCCACTGCTGCGCGAGGTGCTCAGTCCCTACCAAAGCTCGGTGGAGGTGGTGCACGCAGACGCTCGCCGCATGGACTGGAACGCACTCCTGGGGGGTACTGGCTGGCACCTCGTGGCGAATCTTCCCTACAACATCGCCACCTCGTTGGTGCTGACCGTGCTCGACGAGGTGCCTGCCGTTTCCCAGCTGTTGGTGATGTGCCAGCGAGAAGCCGCCGAGCGACTGGCTGCGGAGCCCGGCAGCGGTGCCTATGGCGCCGTTTCGGTGCGTGTTGCGATCCACGCTGACGCCGAACCGGCTGGCGCGGTACCGGCCACGGTCTTCTATCCCCGTCCCGATGTGGAGTCCGCGCTGGTGCGCATCACCCGGCGTGCAGACGCGCTGGAATCCGAGTTGCGCGCCGAGATCGAACGGCTCGTCACCGCGGCCTTCGCGCACCGCCGGCAGATGCTGCGTCGTACGTTGCGGAGCGCCTTCGATGACGCCGATGCAGCGCTTGTGGCCGCGGGCGTCGACCCGACCGAGCGCCCCGAACGGCTGGGGCTTGCGCAGTGGGTACATCTCGCCACAGTCTCGCTGGCCGCTCGGCAGCAAGCCTGAGACGGCTGTGCCGGCGCACACCTCCGCTCACCGGCAGCCAATTCGCCTGCTTGCCCCAGCGAAGCTGACGCTGCAGCTGCGCATCACTGACACTCGCCGAGACGGCCATCACCTCATTGATGCCGAGATGGTGACGCTGGACCTGTGCGACGAGCTCGTCGTGCATCCGAGCACTGCATCGTCGGTTGAGGTGGTGCCATCGGTCGGCGCAGCCGGTGCAGCCGACTGGGACATCCCCAGCGACCGTTCCAACTTGGTGATCCGGGCGCTGGAGCTGGCGGGCCGGACCGCCCACGTCGAGATCCGCAAGCGCATACCGCCGGGCGCCGGGCTCGGCGGAGGATCGGCCGACGCAGGCGCAGTGCTTCGCTGGACGAATCGTCTCGCAGTCAGCGAGGCCGTCGAGGCAGCCTCGAAAACGTCCCGTCCCCAGACTCCGACCCTCGTCTCTCCGCAACAAGCGGCGACCCTGGGCGCAGACGTGGCGTTCTGCCTCACCGGCGGCCGAGCTCGCGTGACGGGAATCGGCGAGATCCTCGAGTCGATCCCGTTCCGGCATCAGGCCTTTGTGCTGTGGACGCCGCCGATTCAGGTCAATACCGCAGCGGTGTACCGGATGTGGGACGAGATGGGGGGACCGGGCGGGGGCTCGAACGACCTCGAACCGGCCGCACTGGCCGTCTGTCCCCAACTTGCGGCTTGGCGCGATGAACTCGCGCAAGCCACCGGGCGAACGCCTCAGCTGGCTGGCAGCGGCGGCACGTGGTTCGTCGCCGCGCCGTTCGGCACACGCCTCAACCTGCCCGTGCGCGACGGCATCAGCGCCCTGCGGGCGCGTGTCATCGGACGGCTCTAGGCCATCGCCCTAAACCATTGCGGTCGCTGGGTCAGCGGTTGCGACGTTGGTAACGCGTGCGCCGCAACATTTTGCGGTGCTTCTTCTTGCGCATCCGCTTGCGGCGCTTCTTGACCAGCGATCCCATCGAGCGCTGAACGCTACCGCCTCGCAGTCGGCGTCCCACGAGAACTCGCGGATTCCGAGCGCGGGCAACTCCCTGACCATGACATTCGCGCAGGTCGCTACCCTCGATAAACAAGCACGCCGGTTGACGCGGCATGCGCGATCGGGGATCGTTCAATTGGCAGGACATCGGGTTTTGGTCCCGACAACGGAGGTTCGAACCCTCCTCCCCGAACCGCCCCATTCCCAGGTCGGACCCGCACGATGCGCTCGGTTCCGATGAGCCAACCCTGCGCAGCCATCGTGTTGGCAGCGGGCGCGGGCACTCGAATGGCCTCGGACGTGCCGAAGCCGCTCCTTCCGGTCGCAGGCCGCGCCATAGTGCTGCGGGTGCTCGACGCTCTCGCAGGTGTCGACGCCGAGCCGGTCGTGGTCGTGATCGGGCATGGCGCAACCCAAGTCCGCGACGCCGTTCAGACCGCAGCGCCGCAGCCCGACCGCCTGGTGTTCGCGACCCAGCCCGCCCAGCTCGGCACCGGCGACGCAGCACGCGTGGGCCTGCTGGCCCTCAGCCAGCTCTCAGAAGCCTCAGATGTTCTGGTGTTGCCGGGCGACACGCCGTTGCTGCGTGCCGCGACGCTGGGCCAGATCATCTCGGAGCGCCGGCGCGTTGACGCTGCTGCGAGCTTGCTCACGGCTTACGTCGACGACCCAACCGGTTACGGGCGCATCGTGCGCTCTCGGGGGCTCATCGGGATCGTCGAGCAACGAGACGCCTCGCCGTCGCAAGCACGAATCAACGAGATCAATGCGGGCGTGTACTGCTTTCGCATCTCACTATTGCGCCGGGTACTGGGCGAGCTGAGCCCGGCCAACGCTCAGTCGGAGTACTACCTCACCGATGCCATCGGATTGCTCGCGCGCACCGGCCAGTCGATCTCGGCTGTGCCGGCTCCGGACCCTGCCGAAGTGCTGGGTGTGAACGATGCCGACCAGCTGGCGGCGTGCGAGGCAGTGCTGGCGGCGCGGCGCGGTCGCTGAGCGTCCAAAACGCAGTCGCACAGCGAAAATCTCCGGTGTTCTGCAGGTGCCGTCAGGTAGCCTCAAAGTGTCGCCGGACTGCTGAACATGCCGCCAAAACCCATTGCCGAGCGTTTCGCCCAGCCTTCAAGTGCTGCTGCTTCGAGCGCGTCTGTGTT
The DNA here is from genome assembly GCF_965221945.1 of Candidatus Poriferisodalis sp. Lineage (GTDB taxonomy): Bacteria > Actinomycetota > Acidimicrobiia > Acidimicrobiales > Poriferisodalaceae > Poriferisodalis. Next base: position 280,824 of record NZ_OZ244925.1, read on the forward strand.
GAGCACGGCGCCAAGGGGACGGCTGCGAAAGGAACACGCAATGGAGCTGGTCACCAAGAAGCGCCTGCACTTGTTCAGCGGAAGGGCGAATCCTGAATTGGCCACTGAGATCGCTGAGCAACTGGGCGTGGAACTCGGTGATCCAGGACTCATCGACTTTGCAAACGGCGAGATCAAGTGCAAGTTCGCGGAGTCGATTCGCGGCGGCGATGTCTTCATAATCCAGAGTCACGCCGCTTGCGAGACCATGAGCCTCAATGACGCGATCATGGAGCAGCTCATCATGGTGGATGCCGCCCGGCGTGCATCGGCCAAGCGCATCACCGCGGTTGCGCCGCTGTACGGCTACGCCCGCCAGGATCGCAAGGCCGCCGGCCGCGAGCCGATCACTGCGCGACTGCTCGCCGACATGTTCTCCGTCGCCGGCGCAGAGCGTCTCGTGTCGATTGATCTGCACAGCGGTCAGATCCAGGGCTTCTTCGACGGTCCGGTGGATCATCTGACTGCTGCGCCGGTGCTCATCAGGTACTTGTCCGACGTCATGGACCCCGACTCAGTGATCGTGTCGCCCGATACCGGTCGGGTGAAAGTGGCTGAGCGCTATGCCACACGGCTGGGCTGCGATGTTGCGTCGATTTACAAGCGCCGCTCGGCTGACAGCGCGAATGAATCGGAAGCGCTCGGCATCATGGGTGAGGTGACGGGACGCACCTGCGTGATCATCGATGACATGATCGACACGGCTGGCACCATCTGTTCGGCCACCGAGACGCTGATGGCCCATGGAGCGGCCGACGTGATGTGCGCCAGCACTCACGGCGTGTTCTCCGAGCCGGCCGTCGACCGCCTGAAGAACTCGTCGCTGAGCCAGGTCATCGTCACCAACACAGTGCCGATCCCAAGCTCGAAGCAGTTCGACAAGTTGGTGGTGCTGAGTGTCGCTGGGGTGTTCGCCGATGCCCTCGAATCGGTGTTCGAGGACGCTTCGGTCTCGGAGATCTTTGACGGCCAGAACTTGTTCTAAAGCAATTCTCGGCGGCGTCGACGCTTGGATCTCGTAGGCTTCCCAGCCGCAATCAGAACATGCGCCAATCGCCCAAGAGCCCAAGTGTTGAAGGGGCCAAATGTTGAAGGGATCGGCATGGAACAGCTGAAGCTCGTCGCCGAGGCCCGTCTGGCAACCGGCTCAGGTCCCTCAAGACGTCTGCGCGCCGATAACAAGATTCCCGCGGTCATGTACGGCCACGGCAGCGACCCGGTGTTGATCACGCTCGACCGCCTGCGCTTCCGGGCGGCGCTGAACGCAGCGGGGCCGAACGCGATCATCACCCTCGAGGTCGAGGGCAAGAACCATCTCACCATCGTCAAGGACATGCAGCGCGACTCGATCGCCAACCGCGTCACGCATGTCGACTTCATGCTCGTCTCGCTCGACGAGCGCCTCGTGGTCGACGTGCCGGTCAGGCTCGTCGGTGAAGCGGCATTGGCCGGTCGCGAGGGAGCGGTCGTGCAGCAGCAGCTCATGTCGTTGCATGTCGAGTCGCCAGCAGGAGTCATCCCCCCGGCGATCGACGTCGACGTGGAATCGCTGTCGCTGGAGAACTCTATCCGCGTCAGCGATCTCGCCCTGCCCGCGGGCATGGTGAGCTTGCTCGACAGCGACACGCTGGTGGTGATCGCGCAGCGATCACGGGCCGCTGTCGCAGCCGAGCAGTTGGACTCCGACGGCGAGCCAACCGAGGCTGACGAAGACGACGACGTCGCCGACGACGACGAGGACTGACCCACTCAGTGTCCGTCTTCCGCCGGGCGGCCGCGCGGCGGGGGGCAACCGCAGACTGGTTGGTGGTGGGTCTCGGCAATCCTCCCGAGCGCTTCACCGGGAGCCGCCACAACGTCGGGGCCCTAGCCGTGGAACGCTGGTCCGAGGCGCTCAGGTGCGAGTTGACCGCGCAGAGACGCGAACACGCTCGGGTGGCAGTGACGACGGTCGGCGAGTGCCGCGTCACGCTTGCGTGCCCGTCCACATTCATGAACGAGAGCGGTCGCAGCGTCGGCATGTTGGTCAAGCGCCACGGCATTGTCGAACCGTCGCGACTTGTCGTCGTGCACGACGAGCTCGACCTTGAGCCTGGCCAGGTGCGGCTGAAGGTGGGCGGGGGGATCGCCGGTCACAACGGCTTGGCCTCGATCTCCAGCCAGCTCGGCACCCGGGATTTTGTGCGTCTGCGCATCGGCATCGGCAAGCCGCCGCGGCCCGAAGCCGGCAAGAAGTGGGTTCTGCAGCGCCCGTCGCGCCGGGAGGAACCATTGATCAACGAGGCCGTCGACCTGGCGGTGGCAGGGCTGGAGATGCTGGTGCGCGATGGCCCCGAGGCGGCGATGAACGTCACGAACACCCGCCGGCGGGGTCGGGACCCCGACGCACAGTGAGCACCGCAGGCTCAGCGCCGCTGCGGGTGTTGACCGAGCGCCTCGGCAACGACCCGGGCTTCGTGTCGATGCTGGGCCGGGAGTCCGGCTCGATTGCTGTCGCAGAGGGGGCGCGCCCCTACGTCGCCGCCGGCTTGGCGACGTTGGGGTCGCGGACGCCGGTTCTCGTCGTGACAGCGACGGCCCTCGAGGCTGAGCGCTATGCCGATGACCTCGGCACCTGGCTGGGGGAGCAACAGGTAGCACTGTTCGGTGCCTGGGAGACGCTGCCGTTCGAGCGGGTGAGTCCTGCGACTGAGACCATGGGTCGCCGTCTGGCGGTGCTGGGGGCGCTGAGCTCGAGCTCAAACCCAGGCGAACCTGCGCCCGAGGTGATCGTCGCCCCGATTCGAGCTCTGCTGCAACGGCTCAGTCCCGATACGTGTGCTGGGGGAACGTCTTCGATCCGCGTGGCCCGAGGCGGCCAGTGCGACCTCGGCGAGCTGGTGTCGCAGCTGGTGGGGTGGGGCTACCGCCGCGAGCATCAGGTCGAGCACCGGGGCGAGATTGCGGTGCGCGGCGGGATCGTGGACGTCTTTTGCCCGACGGCCGATGCGCCGATACGAATCGACCTGTGGGGCGACGAGGTGGACCGTCTCACGACATTCTCCGTCTCCGATCAGCGTTCGGTGGCAGATCTTGTTGAGACACGTCTGTTCCCGGCACGCGAGATGCGTCCCGATGCCGCCATGAGGGAACATGCCGCAGCGCTGGCAATCAGCGAACCGTGGTGCCGCGAACACATGGAGCGCCTCGCTGGAGGCGAGCTGTTCGACGGGATGGAGTCGTGGCTGCCGTGGCTCAGCCCCGACGAGATCGTGCTGCCGGATCTGCTCGGACCCGAGGCGCTGGTGCTGCTGCTCGAACCGCGGCGACTCGCCGACCGGGCCGCCGACATCACGGCGGAAACCGACGACCTGACCCGTTCTCTGGCGGTGACGTGGGGCCTCAACAATCCCGACGATGCGGGCCAGCGCGACGGCACGGACGAACAGGCTGAGGTGTCGTTCCCGCGGCTGCACGTTCCCTTCGACCGGTTGCTGGCGCGCTGCGAGGCCGCGGTGTGGTCGGTGGACTCGACCGCAACTCCGTCGGCAGACGGAACACTGGGCCCGCACATAGCGACCAAGTCTTGGGTGCCCGCTGCTGGCGACGTCACGCGCTTGGTGGCTCAGTTGCGTCGCTTGGTGACAGGAGCGCAGCGACCCATTGTGCCGGGAGCGCAGCGACCCATTGTGCCGGGAGCGCAGCGACCCATTGTGCCGGGAGCGCAGCGACCCATTGTGCCGGGAGCGCAGCGACCCATTGTGCCGGGAGCGCAGCGACCCATTGTGATAGTGGCAGCCGAAGGCGAGGGTTCGGCTGTACGTCTCGCTGACGCGCTAGGCGCGGAAGAGGTGCCGCTGCGCCTGCATCGAGATGGGTTCGCTCCGGCGCCGGGCGGGCACGTGGTGGTCGCGCCCCTGGAGAAGGGATTCATCGCGCCCCAAGCCGGTGTCGCGGTGCTGCCCGAGGCGGAGTTCTCCGGCCGCCGCCGCGTTCACCGGGCAGCTCGCCGGCGGACTGGAGTGTCGTCGTCGTTCGAAGATCTCAGCGTCGGCGATTTCGTCGTTCATCACTATCACGGCATCGCCCGCTACGCGGGGCTTGTCCGCCGGGCGTTCGGCGACGATGAGCGGGACTACCTCGAGCTGGAGTTTCGCGGAACCGATCGGCTCTACCTGCCAACCGAGCAGATCGAATTCATCCGCCCGTACATCGGCGGAGAGACGCCTCGGCTCAGCCGCATGGGCGGCAGCGACTTCCAGCGCCAAAAGGCCAAGGTGCGGGCGGCCGTGGCCGAGATCGCCCAAGAGCTGGTGGTGCTGTACCAGCGACGAATCACTACTGCTGGCAACGCGTTCGATCCCGACGGATTCGGCATGGCTGAATTGGCCGACAGCTTCGCCTACACGCCCACACCAGATCAGCGCCGGACAATCGACGAGGTACTGACCGACATGTCAGAACCCACGCCGATGGACCGGCTGGTGTGCGGCGACGTCGGCTTCGGCAAGACCGAGGTGGCGGTGCGGGCGGCATTCTGCGCGGTGAGCGCAGGCAAGCAAGCGGCGGTGCTGGTGCCGACGACGCTGCTGGCCCAGCAGCACCACCAGACCTTCGCCGAGCGTTACGCCGACCAACCCGTCCGTGTCGAGGTGCTCAGCCGCTTTCTCACACCTGCCGCCCAGCGCGCGGTGCTTGCCGGGGTAGCCGACGGCACGGTCGACGTGGTGATCGGCACGCACCGGCTGCTGTCGGGGGACGTGTTGTTCAAGAATCTCGGTTTGTTGGTGGTGGACGAGGAGCAGCGTTTCGGCGTCAGTCACAAGGAGTCGATCAAACACCTGCGTTCTGAGGTCGATGTGCTGACGCTGACGGCCACACCGATTCCCCGCACCTTGGAAATGGCACTCACTGGCATCCGGGATCTCTCACTGCTGCAGACACCGCCCGCTGAGCGCCAGCCAATCCTCACGCACGTCGGCCCCTATGACGAGCGCGCCGTCAGCGAGGCCATCCGGCGGGAGCTGCTGCGGGAAGGCCAGGTGTTCTTTGTGCACAACCGGGTCGCGGACATCGATCTGGTGGCTGGGGACCTCGCGGTGCTCGTGCCAGAGGCGCGGATCGCGGTCGCGCACGGCCAGATGGACGAGGGAACGCTCGAACAGGTCGTGATCGACTTCTGGGAAGGCGCCTACGACGTGCTGGTGTGCACGACCATCATCGAATCGGGCATCGACATGCCCAGCGTCAACACCCTCGTGGTCGACCGCGCCGACCTGCTGGGTCTGGGGCAGCTGCACCAGATCCGCGGACGGGTGGGCCGGTCAGGCCAGCGTGCATACGCGTACCTGTTCCACCCTGAGGGTCGCTCGCTCACCGAGGAGGCCTACGAGCGGCTGCGCACGATCGGCGAGTCCACCGAGTTGGGCTCGGGCTACCGCATCGCTATGCGCGACCTCCAACTCCGAGGCGCCGGGAACCTGCTCAGCGGCGTGCAGTCTGGCCATGTCGCTGCTGTCGGCTACGACCTCTACTGCGAGTTGGTGAGCGAGGCGGTTTCCGAGCTGAACGGCGAGACGCCCGAGCAGCCGGCCGAGATCGTCATCGATCTGCCGCTCGTGGCGCACTTGCCCGACGACTACGTGGCGGACGAGACGGGTCGCTTGGAGGCCTATCGCCGCCTCGGGGCTGTGACCGAGTTGGTGGAAGTGGCTGACATCGAAGCCGAATGGGTCGATCGCTACGGTCCGATTCCTGACGCAGCGCGGACGCTGTTGCATATCGCGCTGCTGCGTGCGGAATGCCACCGGCTGAGGATGCGAACCGTGGCGTTCGCGCCCGGTCACGACGGCGGACGAGTGCGCCTGGGACCGTTCGGGCTGACCGCAAGCGAGGAGTTGCGCATGCGGCGCATCTGTGCAGGCACGCCCTTCAGCGCAGCGCGCTACAAGGCAGACGTGGGCGAAGTGCAGCTGTCAGTCCGAGCGTTGAAGCCGGCCACTGTCGGGCACCTGTTTGGGTTCTGCCAGCAACTGCGGCCGCCCGCCGACTGACCTTCCGATGCGATGGTGTCAACACCGCCGCAGCGGCGAACACCTACCCTGCCTAGATGCCTCAGACCACGGCGAACCTTTCGGCGCCAAGAATTCCTGATGCCGATCGAAGCCTGGCGGCCTCGGGGTCCGAGGCGGCGGTGACTGCCCGGTCGGGGCGACGGCGGGCGCTGCGCCGCAAGTTGGCCATCGGGGCCATCGCGGGGCTCGTAGCGCTCATGGCGTTTGCGTGTGCGGACGATGGCGAAGTCGTCACCATTGACACAGCGGTGGACCCCGATCTCGTCGACGCACTCGACACCGACGACGACGGCGTGGTGTCACGCGATGCCGTTGAGGCGGCCAACGAGCAGGCAGAGTTGGATGCCCAACGGGAGGCCGAGCGAGCCGAACGCGACGCTGCGCGAGCTGCTCAAGAGGCCGCTTTCGGGGCACTGCTCTCCGATGGTGCCGCCGTCGCAGCGAGCTTCCCGGGCGGGCAGGTGCTTGTCGATGAGGTTCGTACGAACATCGTGGACTCGCCCGTGACGCTCATGGACGACCCGGAGAACCCCACGCACGAGGAGTTCGTGTCACGGCTCTCGTCAATGATTCAGTTGCGCCTTGCTGGTGTCGCTCTCGACGGACTGGGCTTCCCCGTCGACATCAGCGCCGCCGACGAGGCCATCAATGCGCAGGTCCAGGCGCACCTCGAGGGTTCCTTCGAGGAGTTTGCGCAGCAACGCAGCGTCGAAGAAGATCCCAGCATCGAGCGGTTGGCCACGCCACACTGCGTCAGTGCGCTGGCAGTGACGACCGAGGCCGACGCCAATTCGGCCTCCGATCGCGTGCGGGCAGGTGAGGCGCTGCCCGACGTCGCTGCTGCGGTCAACCTTCCAGGGCTCGGCGGTGCTGACGGCGCCATTGGATGCGGCCAGCCGTTCAGTCTGTTCGGAGGAGGCGATTTGGCGCTGGCCTTGCTCGACCTCGAGCCCGGAGGGTTGACCGAGCCGCTGATGTTGCCGTCCGCAGCCAGTCCGACCGGCGAGCTCTGGGTGGTGCTGCATCTGGATGCGCTGCTTTCGAATGAGACCGATCTTTCGTCAATCGGTCCGTTCGCGGGCCACGTACTGACCGCGATCATGTCGACCTACGAGGTGAGCGTCGCCCCAGAGCTCGGCGCATGGAATGCCGACAGCCTGAGGGTGTCGTTGCCGATCCTGCCGTGAGCCATTTCTTGCGTGGGGGTCGCTATGGCCATTGAGGAAGATCTCGGTGCCAGACTCGTCTCGCTGCATGGGGTGATTGCGAGGCTGCGACGCGAGTGCCCCTGGGACCGGGTCCAGACGCATGCCTCGCTGGCCCCATACGCCCTCGACGAGGCCGCCGAGCTGGCCGAGGCGCTGCAGGCCGCCCATGACGCGTTGTCCGGCTCAACGCACGATCAGGCAACCGCCATCGAGGATCTTGTTTCCGAACTCGGCGATGTGTTGCTGCAGGTGCTGATGAATGCCGCCATCGGCGAGCAGGCGGGAACGTTCACGCTGGCCGAGGTGCTCGACACCATCGAGGCCAAGATGCTGCGTCGTCATCCCCATGTGTTCGCACGCGATCCCGACGCTCCCGAACCCAGCGATGACGAGCTGTCGGTGCAGTGGGAGGCGATCAAGAAGGCCGAACGCACCGCACGGGCGAACCGCATCGCGGCTCGCGAGGCGCACACCGCCTAGTCGCTTGGCTCGAGCGCTGATCTTGCTGGCGCCAAGCTTCGGTACTCTCGCATTGCGTGACAGCGCGCGTACTCACTCAGATCGTCCAGGTGACCGGCCGCGAGGTGCTGGACTCGCGGGGCAATCCCACGGTTGAGGCCGAGGTGCGCACGGCGGGGGGTGCCGTAGGTCGTGCGATCGTGCCCTCCGGTGCCTCGACAGGACAGTTCGAGGCCGTCGAGCTTCGTGACGGTGGTGACCGGTACGGCGGCAAAGGTGTCGCCGTCGCGGTCGGGCACGTGAACGGCGAGATCGCCGGCGCGCTCGTCGGATTCGACTCTGCCGATCAGCGCCTTGTCGACCGCATGCTCATCGAGCTCGACGCCACGATGAACAAGGGCCGGCTCGGGGCGAATGCAGTGCTGGCCGCCTCGCTGGCGACATCCCACGCTGCGGCGGCAACGCTGGGCGTGCCGCTGTACCGCCACGTCGGTGGCGCCAATGCACATGTGCTTCCCACGCCGATGATGAATGTCATCAATGGGGGATCCCACGCCGACAACAACGTGGACCTGCAGGAGTTCATGATCGTCCCGGTGGGAGCGGCGTCATTCTCGGAGGCTCTGAGGTGGGGCACCGAGACCTACCACGCACTGCGGAGCGTGCTGCGAACCCGGGGCCTGTCGACAGCGGTCGGCGACGAAGGCGGGTTCGCTCCTGACCTGGAGTCCAACGAGGCTGCGCTCCAGCTGTTGGTCGAGGCGATCGGCGAAGCTGGCTTTGAGCCCGGCGCTGACATGGCGCTCGCGCTTGACGTGGCATCCACCGAGTTCTTCACCGACGGCACCTACTCCCTTGCCAGCGAGGGTCGCCAGCTTGACGCCGTGGGCTTTGCGAGCTACTTGGCCGAACTGTGCGGGCGATACCCGATCTGCTCAGTGGAGGACGGCATGGCCGAGGACGACTGGGACGGCTGGTCGAGACTCGGCGACCTGCTCGGCGATCGGGTACAGCTGGTCGGCGACGACCTGTTCGTCACCAATATCGAGCGGCTGGGACGCGGCATCGCTGCGGGGGTCGCCAACAGCGTGCTGGTCAAGGTCAATCAGATCGGCACGCTGACGGAGACGCTCGACACCGTCGAGCTCGCCGGGCAGGCCGGATACACCGCGGTGATGTCGCACCGTTCAGGCGAGAGCGAGGACACCACCATCGCCGACCTGGCTGTCGCCACCAACTGCGGGCAGATCAAGACGGGCGCGCCGGCACGCTCGGATCGGGTCGCGAAGTACAACCAATTGCTCCGCATCGAGGAAGAGCTCGGCGAGGCTGCTGCCTATCGAGGTGGCGGCTCACTGGCCCGAAGCCCATGAACGCGCCGACGCAGCTCCGCCACCGGGAGGGGCGACCCCGGGTGATGGCGGTGCTTGTCGGTCTTGTGATCGTGGTGAGCGCAGCCGGCCTGCTCGCAGTGCTGCTGTTTCCCTGGCCATCGCTGACGAGCCAGCGGCGCAACATCGACCATGCTTCCGACACGCTGGCACGGCTGCAGGTGGAGACCGCTCACCTAGCCGAGCAGGTGGCCCAGGCCAAGGATCCAGTGGTCGTGGAGCGGATCGCCCGCGAGCAGCTCTCGCTGGTGCGCGACGGCGACACGCTGTACCGCCTGAACGTGGATCCCGCCGATGTGGTCAAGCTGCCGCCAGCGTGGCCGCTGCGCGGCGTGGCGCACCTGCTCGGCAACTGAATCCGTTCGTTGGCACCAGAACAAGCCACTGAGAGGGCGAGTGGTCACAGCTAGTCGGTCATGATGCGCAGGGCGCGTCCAACAATCGCATCACGGTGAACATCGGGATCCACGCCGCTTTGCTCAAGCGACAGACGGACCGTGCCGACGGCGCCCGCAGCACGGATGCGATCCTCGACTTCGGGTGACGGTCCTGTGAGCCAGGCAAAGAGATCTCCGGCTTGCACCCGTAGGCGCTGACCGACAGTGCTCTGCTGAACGTCGACGTCATCGGCGACGAGTCGGAACGCCACGATGTCGCGGGCCAGCAGGTCGAAGAAGCGGTCGAGCACCTCTCGCAGGGCCACGGGTGTTCGCTCGAGCTCGGCCATCCGGGCGATGATCGTTTCACCGTCGCGCTCCATCGAGGCCAGAACCCCGGCGAGCACGTCTTCCTTGCCGGTGAAGTGGTAGTAGAGCGCAGCCGGCGTCAGGCTGAGGCCCGAGGTGAGTTGCCGGACCGAAGTACCCCGGTAGCCCTGCCGGGCGAACAGGTCGCGTGCCCGCTGCAGGATCAAGTCCCGAGTGTCCGGCGGCGCAGGTTCGCCCGCGCATTCCGACTGGTCGCCAGTACCCGCAACGGCCTCCTCGCCGGCCACATCGTCAAACTACTGCTGCGGTTCAGTGCCGCTTGTCCCCTTGTCTGCGCGTGGTCGCTGCATGATGCATGATGGTGGCCGCTCGGCCCGGCGGGCCGTGCAGACACACGCCCGGCCTGACGGCCACGCAACCAAACACTCGGCCTGGTGGCCGGCGAGAAGAGAGGTCATTGTGGAGATCAGCGTCACTGTGAACGGCGAGACTCGCACCGGCGACGTTGAGCCGCGCACGCTGCTCGTGTACTGGCTGCGGGACGACCTGCGGCTGACCGGCACGAACGTGGGCTGTGATACGTCCTCGTGTGGAGCCTGCACCGTGCATGTGAACGGCGAATCGGTGAAGTCGTGCACAATGCTGGCGGTGCAGGCCGACGGCGAGGAGATCTTGACCATCGAGGGATTGGCGCCGTCGGAGGACGAGCTGCACCCGATGCAGGAGGCCTTCCGCCAGAACCACGGACTGCAGTGCGGTTACTGCACTCCAGGCATGGTCATGGCGTCGGTATCGCTGCTTGAGGAGAATCCCGACCCGACCGAGCGAGAGGTGCGCCTAGGCCTGGAAGGGAACCTGTGCCGCTGCACGGGGTACCACAACATCGTCAAGTCGGTGCTGGCCTGCGCGGCCGGCGAGACGTCAGCCTGAGGGGAGCGCAGCAATGATTCCTGCAGCATTCGACTACGTACGAGCTGGTTCTGCCGACGAGGCCATCGCACTGCTCGGTGAGCACGGCGACGAGGCCAAACTGCTGGCTGGCGGTCATTCCCTGCTGCCGATGATGAAGCTGCGCCTGGCGGTGCCGAGCGTGCTCGTCGACATCGGCCGCGTGACCGACCTCAGTTTCATCGAGGACCACGGCGACCACATCGGCATCGGCGCGCTGACCCGTCACCGGGCGCTGGAGACCAGCGATCTGTTGGCTGCTGAGTGCCCGCTGCTGGGCCATGTGGCTGGCGAGGTCGGCGATCCGCAGGTTCGCCACCGTGGGACCATCGGCGGCTCGCTTGCCCACTCCGATCCCGCATCCGACCTGCCGGCGGCGGTGCTGGCACTGGGCGGCACCCTCGTCGCCCAAGGTCCCAGCGGCAGCCGTGAGATCGCCGCTGGCGACTTCTTCACCGGCTATTTCACCTCAGCGCTGGCGGACGACGAGATGCTGACCGAGATCCGGGTTCCCAAGGCGCCCGGCGACGGCTGGAACTACCAGAAGTTCAACCGGCGGGCCCAGGACTGGGCGATCGTCGGCGCAGCTGCGGTGACCGTCAACGGCGGGGCCAACGTGGCGCTCGTGAACATGGGCTCCACGCCAATTCGAGCTGCTTCGGTCGAGGCGGCGTTGGCAGGCGGGGCATCGGCGGCGGAAGCTGCCGAGCAGGCCGCCGAGGGCACCGACGCTCCCACCGACCTGAACGCCACTCCGGATTACCGCAACCACCTCGCCCGGGTACTCACCCGGCGGGCGCTCGAGGCTGCCGGCGTTTCTTAGAGGCCGCGCGGATAGGTGACGTCTCGGAAAGTTGCTGTCACGTATTCTTTGTGCAATTTTGCCGTCTGAGGCGGCATTTCTGCGCAAAGTCCAGGCCCGTCGGGGCTGCCGGACATCGCCGCCTATCCGCTGAGGCACTTAGCGCTTCGAGCTCAGTCCAGCAGCCCGGTGGCTTGGCCACCGTCGATGAGCAGGCCAGTGCCGGTCACGAACTTGGCCTGCTCGCTGCACAAGAACGCCACTGCGGCGCCGAAGTCGTCGGAGTCGCCGCACACACCCATCGGGTTGCTCTTGCCGGCGTCTTCCTGGTTCATCATCTTGGACACGCGGTCGGTCCAATGGGTACCCGGCTGAGCGGAGTTCACCGTCACGCCGTCGGCTGCCACCTCTCGGGCCGTGATCTTGAGGAAGCTGGTCAGCCCCGCCCGTGCAACCGAGCTGGCGAGCAGGAACGGGATCGGCTGCTTGACGCCGACGCTGGTGATGGCGCACACGCGGCCCCAGCCCCGCTCGCGCATCGCAGGGATGGCGACCCGGCACATCTCGATCATGGCCTTGCAGTTCATGTCGAAGGCCATCTGGTACGAGTCGATCTCGGTGTTCGTGAACATGCCCGGTGGCGGACCGCCGGCGTTGGTCACCAGGATGTCCACCGAGCCCAGGCTCTCGATGGCTTGCTCGACGAAGCTGCGACCCTCGTCGGGGTTGCCCAAGTCGGCGGTGATGGAAACTACCTCGCCGTCGATCTGCGCCACCGCGGCAGCCAAGCGCTCCGCATCGCGGCCGCAAATGGCCACGCGTACGCCTTCGGCTGCGAGCGCCTTTGCCGATCCGAGCCCCAGTCCTGCTGAGCCCGCAGCCACCGCTGCTGTGCGTCCTGAAATTCCCAAGTCCATCGCCGGTTCCCCTGTCTCGGTCAGCTGATTCTCATCAGCCCATCTGTGGTCGCCCGGAACCGTAGCCAACGGCCGGCGTGCCCTGCCAGCCCGGTGTCGCCACGCGCCGCCGTCACTGCGCGAGCGCCGTAGCATCGAACCGTGAGCTCGACCGCCGCACCGCCGACTCACGACGAGCTCGTGGCGAAGATGACCGGCGGCATGGCGCGTTCTGACTTGCCAGCGTTCGAGGGCTCAAGCCGTCTGCGACCCGACGGCCGGCCCAAGCCCGCGTTCCGAGCCAAGCTGCGCCGCATTCCCGATGCGATCAACGCGTTCGAGGTGATCGCGACGCTGGCTGCGCCCGTGGCAGTCATTGCCGCAGTGATCGCCATCGATCATCCGCTGGCCATCGTTGCTGCGGTGCCGATCATCGGCACGCTGCAATTGCGGATGTTCGTCCTCCACCACGAGGCATCCCACCGGCTGCTGTTCTCGAATCGTTGGCTGAACGACCGGATCGGCATCAACCTGGTGGGCTGGTTCCCGTTCGGCACCGGCGCGCACCACTACCGCCGGGGCCATGCCAACCACCACCGGGACGAATTCGGCCCCCGCGAGCCGGATTTCCTGCTGTATTCGTTCTACCCGATTTCGTGGCCGTCGCTTCGCCGCAAGTTCATGAGGGATGTGGTGGGCGTGTCCGCGTGGCGCATCGTCAAGCCCCGATTCACCGGCTTGGCCAAGCTCAGGTTCCTGCCGCTGAGCTTGCGGTTCTTCGCGGGGCAGGCCATCGTGTTCGCTGCGTTCTGGCTGTCGGGTCACCCATGGCTGTACCTGTTCTTGTGGGTGGTGCCGTTCTTCACCTGGTACCAGATCATCAACCGCCTGCGGGCCATCGCCGAGCACGGCGGCATGACCCGAACTTCCGACCGTCGCAACACCACGCACCACATCCGCCAGAGCTGGCTGGCCCGGGTGCTCTTCGTGCCATACCACGTCGGCTACCACCTGGCCCATCACGTCGATTCGGGTGTGCCGGCTCGCAACCTGAAGCGTCTGAACAGGGCGCTCGTCGACGACGGCTACCTTCCCACTGAGGCTTCGTGGCCCACTTACCGCTCGCTTTGGCGTGCCCTCGCTTCTGGTATGCCGGAGCCCGCGTAGCGCCGGTCCCGCATTGCTGACGGTGTCGACCCGACAGGGGAGCGCCGCGGTCGAATACGTTTCGTGACCATGTCGCGACTGAAGTCAATCCAGCTCGGGTCCAACTGCGGCCTGCGGGTCTCCGAACTGTGTCTGGGGACCATGAATTTCGGGATCCCCGGGCGGGGCCACCAAGGCGACTGGACGCTCGACGTCGACCAGGCCCGTCCGATCTTCGAAGCCGCCATCGAGCGCGGTCTCTACTACTTCGACTGCGCGGACATCTACGGGGTGGGCGCATCTGAGGAGGTCGTGGGCCAGGTGCTGCGGGAGCTGCTTGCGCGTGAGAAGTACGTCCTGACCACCAAGGTCTCCATGCCGATGGGGCGCAACCCCAACGAGGGCGGCCTGAATCGAAAGCACATCATCGAAGGCGTCGACAACTCGCTGCGCCGCCTCGGTGTCGACTACGTGGATCAGCTGGTCATTCACCGCCATCCTCACGGCATCCCCGGCAGCGTCGAGACGCCGATCACTGAGTCGCTTGAGGCGCTGCACGACGTCGTGAAGGCGGGCAAGGCGCTGTACCTCGGCGGGTCGTCGATGTTCGCATGGCAGTTCGCGGAGATGCAGCTGACCGCCGAGATGCGGGGCTGGACGAAGTTCGTGTCGATGCAGAACCACTACAACCTCATCTACCGCGAGGAAGAGCGGGAGATGAACCCCTACTGCGCCCGCACCGGCGTGGCGCTCACCCCGTGGTCGCCGCTGGCACGGGGCATATTGGCGGGCTCGTATCAGGGCGGCCTCGACGCCGGCACCACCGACAGGTCCCAGGGTCAGGATCGTGCTCGTACCGAGAGCCTGTACCGGGGCGAGCGGGACTTCGACATCGCCGCCCGGGTGTCCGAGGTGGCCAAGCGGCTCGATGTGCGCCCCGCCCAGGTAGCGCTGGCGTGGCTGGTGAACAAGCCCGAGATCACCGCCCCGGTCGTGGGCGTGTCGAAGATCAGCCAGCTGGACCAGCTCGTCGAGGCCACGATGATCGAGCTCAGCCCCGACGACACCGCCTACCTCGAAGAGCTCTACCAGCCTGTCGAGAACCTGCTCACCCTCGGCACCAGCTGAGGTCGCACTCAACGCACAGCGCAGCCGCACCGGCGCCCTTCCGACCGAACGGCTCGACAGGTCTGTGGCACCCTCGGGATGCGAGCGTCTGTTGCCGATGTTCTTGAACTACTACTCCATCGTCGCTGCAGTCGTCGTGGGGATCGTTTCGGGGATCCTCGGGGTGAAGTGGATCCGCACAGGACTCCGCAGCGGCCAGGTCGTTGCCCGCGCGGTGACCGTTGGATTCGTGGGCACGGTCATCTTGAGCGGCGGAGCGTTGTTCATTACCGGACTGGACGGGTTCACGCTTGTGCATGTCACCTATGTCGTAGGGGCGATGGGTGCGCCGATCGCCGGTGGCATCGCGCTGCTGGCTGCCCGCACGCGCCCGCAAGCCATCACCGCTGTCTGCGTGATCGCCCTTGTCGCAATCCCGGTCGGCGTCTATGCGACCTATGTCGAGCCCTTCTGGCTACGGGTGGACACTGCGGAGCTCGCGGTCGATGGCGTCGACGAGCGGATCCGGATCGGGGTGCTCGCTGATCTGCAGACGACAGCGGTCGGCAACTACGAGAACGAGGCCGTCGACCGCTTGCTTGGATTCGCACCTGACATCGTCGTGATGCCTGGAGATCTGTACCAGTTCGACCACGACCTCTTCGACGAGCGAGCGCCGCAATTCACGCAAGTGATCCGGCGGATTCTCGACGACGTGCCATTGGTTTTCTTGGTGAGCGGCAACACCGACACCGTTGCGGGCCTCCGGCAGATCACCGCTGGCACCGGCGCCAGAGTGCTCGACAACGAGGTCGACACGTTCGAGCTCAATGGCATCACGCTGAGCATCGGAGGGACGACGCTCTTCGGCGACGAGGCGTCGGCGCGGCGGATGGCTGAACGACTCACGGGCGATGAGCACGCCGACGTTCGGATACTGCTCGCCCACAAGCCAGACGCAATCGAGTTGCTGCACGCACGGCCGGCCGATCTTCTCATTGCCGGCCATACCCACGGCGGGCAGGTTTCGTTCCCGCTCATCGGCCCGCCATTGACGTTGTCGAGCGTGCCGAGGCACGTCGCCGCAGGCGGGTTGCATGAGCTGGACGGAACACCGATCTATGTGTCAACCGGCGTCGGCCGCGAGCGTGGCAATGCCCCACAGCTCCGAATCGGCGTCCGCCCGTCAATCGGAATCATCGACCTCGTAGGAGCCGTCGGACCCTGAGCGCAGTCGGATATAGTAGATGAGCAGTGGTCATGGCTTTGCCGGGTTTCGTGAGGAATACTGTTCATACGAGCGGGAGGGCTTGAGAAACAAGAATGGCGTACTTCGATCTGGGCTCGTACCAGTGGCCGGTGACAACACGGGATGCCGAAGCCCAGCTCTGGTTCGACCGAGGCATGGCGTGGTGCTACGGCTTCCATCATGAAGAGGCGATCGCCTGCTTCGAGCGTGCTCTGTTGCACGATCCCGGCTTCGCAATGGCCCGCTGGGGCATCGCGTATGCCGTCGGGCCGAACTACAACAAGCCGTGGGAAGACTTCGACGAGGACGATCTGCGCACCTCGTTGGAACGTGCTCGAGTTGAGGTGGTGGCAGCTGACGATGCATCAGCAGGCACCAGCGATCTCGAACGAGCGCTGATCGGTGCACTGACGCACCGCTATCCATCGAATCCCCAAGTACCGGACGAGGACGACTTTGGGCGATGGAATGACGCCTACGCGGAGGCGATGCGCGAGGTTTACCGGGCCCACAGCGATCACCTCGATATCTGCGCCCTGTTCGCCGAGGCGATCATGAACCGGACCCCGTGGGGGCTGTGGGACCTGGTTACCGGCGAGCCAGCCGACGGCGCGGGAACCCTCGAAGCGGTCGAAGTGCTGGAGTCTGCCTTCGAGACGCTCGATGCCTCCGGTGCCAACAGCCATCTGGGTCTGCTGCACATGTACATCCACCTCATGGAGATGTCGCCCCATCCCGAGCGGGCGCTGTCAGCCGGCGACCGGCTCGTCGATCTTGCGCCTGACGCAGGACACCTGGTCCACATGCCGACCCATATCGACGTGCTGTGTGGCCACTACCACAATGTCGTGGAGCGCAATTCAGCGGCAATCGTCGCCGATCGGAAGTACTTGGACCTGAAGGGTCCGATGAACTTCTATTCGGCCTACCGCTGCCACGACTATCACTTCAAGGTGTACGGGGCGATGCTCGCCGGCCAGTTCGGCCCGGCACTCCAAGCGGCTGAAGAGATGAACCGCACGCTGCCTGAGGAGTTGCTGCGTACCGGCTCGCCGCCGATGGCCGACTGGCTGGAGGGATTCGTGGCGATCAAGCAGCACGTCCTGGTGCGCTTCGGCAAGTGGCAGCAGATCCTCGCCCAACACCTGCCCTTTGACCAGCAGTTCTACTGCGTCACCACGGCGATGATGCGCTACGCACGGACGGTGGCGTATGCCTCGACGAACCGGGTCGACAACGCGCTGGCCGAACGTGAGGCTTTCTTGGCCGCCAAGGCCCAGGTGCTGCCGAGCCGGACGCTGTTCAACAACACCGGCCTGGACATCCTGGCCGTCGCAGGGGCGATGCTGGACGGCGAGGTGGAGTACCGACGCGGCAACTTCGACGTCGCCTTCTCCCATCTCCGCCGGGCGGTCGAGCTCGACGACAACTTGCCCTACGACGAGCCCTGGGGCTGGATGCAGCCGACGCGTCACGCGCTGGGCGCGCTGCTGGCAGAACAGGGCCACTTCGACGAGGCCGAAGTCCTCTACCGAGCCGACCTGGGCCTGGATGGCCAGCTGCGTCGACCCTGCCAGCATCCCGACAACGTCTGGAGCCTGCATGGGCTGCACGAGTGCCTCGTCCGGCGAGGGGACACCGTCGAGGCGCCCCTCATCCGCCAGCGCCTCGATTTGGCGGTCGCACGCGCCGACGTCCCGATCACTGCCTCGTGCTTCTGCCGCCTGGAGGCCAACGCATCCGCGTAAGCGCTAGGTCGTAGCTGGGCCGGGATCGTCTGCGTTGGGCGGTGGGTCCGTCCCGGTGTCGTCGAGCACCGGTTCGTTGCGCAAAATTGCCGCCCAAGGCGGCATTTCTGCGCAAAGTCCGATGAGACGTGCCTGTAGGTGCGTTCTCGTGGACTGCCTACGTGGTACTCAGCGAGACGCCATATCACCGAGGGCCTTGGCAACAACAGCGCACAGCTCGGTGGGCTGCTCGGAGTAGTCGTCCCAGGTGAAGGAGAGCACATCCCAACCGGCTGCTAGCAGCCGGTTGCGGCGGCGCCGGTCATTCACAAAGGATTCGCGGTTGTGGTGCCAGCGGATGCTGTCAAGCTCGATGGCCAGTTGGCGAGAGGGGTACGCCAGATCTACCTGAGCCAGAAAGCGACCGTCGGCCTCGTGCACCCGATGCTCCAACGCTGGCCTCGGAAGACCGGACTCACACAGCAATTCGCATACCCAACGACTCCAGTCGCTCAGCGGCACGGGAACGTCGGCACATCGCTCGGCGAGCACCGCGCCGAGCGGGCCCCGGCCACGCCTGCCCGTGCCGGTGTGGGTCGCGAGCACCTCGGAGAGATCTTGGTACCGCAGGTGCCGGTCACGCATCGCAGCGTCGATCGCCCGCTCGAGCCGGTTGCGGCTCACGACTGCGGCGAGGTCGAGCAGAGTGCGGGCCAGTCCCGTGCAGGGGATGCTGTCGAGCCAGGTCGGCTGGGCCAGGTCTATCTGTCCGGAGCGATGCAGGATGACCCCGACGGCGGACCTCGCACGCTCCTTGCTGACGACCAGTTCGGGACGCCCCAACTCGAAGCCGTCGATGCCGTGCAGCGCCGCTGCGGATCGGTGGCTTGCCAAGCCGTCGTAGGCGATGCATGCGGCCAGCAGCTTCGAATGTGGAGTGACGGGCAGGGCCGAGTGCTGGTACACGCCGGGTCCGACACGCCGCCAGCGCCCGGTGCTCACTCGGTGCTGTATGCGATGCCGGGTCATTCCGGCTGCCAGGGACTGGGTGCGCGAGACGAGTCCGTACTGTCGCCGCATGTGGGCTTCAAGACGCGCCTCGTCCACGACCGGCCCGTTGCCGGATGGATCTGGTTCGGCGGCTGGAGAGCACATGCCGACTGGAAACTATTGAAACAGCATGAAATATGCGAACTACTTATGCGTCGAGGAGATCTCACCTTTCTTTGCGCAGATTTGCCGCCTATGACGGCATTCTTGCGCAAAGTCCTGGGGGAACGGCCGACCAGGGACGGCTGGGTCGGGGCGTTCGGCCCGAACTGCGTCCGTATGAACGCCAGGCCGTAGCCTTGGCCGCTGTGTTCAAGGCGCCCGGTACTCCTGCTGAGGTCTCGGCGGCCCTGTCTCGGCACGGTTACCTGCCTGACGAGGGACTCTCCACGGTGGTGTACCTGTCGGTCACCATGAGTCGCCCGCTGTTCCTCGAAGGCGACGCTGGCGTTGGCAAGACCGAGCTGGCCAAGGTGCTCGCAGCGTGGACCGGTGGAGATTTCATCCGCCTGCAGTGCTACGAGGGCATCGATGCGGCCCAAGCGCTTTACGAATGGGACTACACGCGCCAGCTGCTGCACCTGCGCACTGCGGAAGCAGCAGGACGTGCCGCTGCCGATGCCGAGGCCATCGAGGACGAGCTGTACTCCGAGCGGTTCCTGATCCGCCGCCCGCTGCTGCAGGCCATCGACCACGACGACGCCACGCCGGCGGTGTTGCTGATCGACGAGGTGGACCGCGCCGACGACGAGTTCGAAGCATTCCTGCTGGAAGTGCTCTCCGACTTCACCGTCACCGTGCCCGAGTTGGGCACGATCACGGCCGCCCGACCGCCGTTCGTGGTGGTCACATCCAACCGGACCCGCGATGTGCACGACGCCCTCAAGCGACGCTGCTTGTACCACTGGGTCTCGCATCCCTCGGTGGAGCGGGAAGTCGAGATCGTGAAGCTGAAGCTGCCCGACGTGGACGGCACCCTTGCCCGGCAGGTTGCCTCGGCCGTGTCCGCCATGCGGGAAATGCGGCTCTACAAACCGCCCGGCGTAGCCGAGACCATCGACTGGGCCACCGCTCTTGGGCGTCTCGGTGCTGCCGAATTGGACAGTCCCATGCTGGAGGCCACCTTGGGCACCGTGCTGAAGTACCGCGAGGACCAGCAGCGGGTCACCTCAGTGGGCATGGAGATGATCATGGCCGCCGTGGCCGAGGCCTGAGCGGCCTGGACTGCGGGAAGGCCATGGGCGCCACCGGCACTGAACTGGGTGCCGAGCAGTCGGCGACCGACGGTCACGTCAACGAGCCCGAGTTCTTGGCTTCGGCGTTCTCGTCGATCTTGCGCGGAGCGGGGCTTGTCGTCACCATCCGCCGAGTAATGGCGTTCACCGAGGCGCTGCGGCTGCTGGGGGTTTCCGGCCGCGACGACGTGTATTGGGCGGGCAGGGCCACGTTGGTGGGCAGCCCGGCCGACATCGGCGTCTATGACCGTGTTTTCGCAGTGTTCTGGGAAGGCCGCGAACCCAGCGGGATCGTTGTGGAGCTGCCGCCGATCTCGGTAACGCTCGCCACTGACACCGACGACGGCGACGCTCCGCCGACGGCTGAGGGTGACGAGCCCGAGACCGGACCCACGCTGCGCGTTCGTTACAGCGATGTCGAGACGCTGCGTCACAAGGACTTCGCCGATTGCAGCGACGCCGAGCTGACAGAGCTCCATTCGTTGATGAGCGAGCTTCGATTCCATGCCGTGACTCGCCGCTCGCGCCGGGCGGTGAGGGCCAAGCGGTTCACCCGTCGGCCTGACCTGCGTCGCACCATTCGCCGTGCCTTGCGCACCGGAGGCGAGGCAATCCAGCGCGAGTTCCTCACGGGGGACCGCAAGCCGCGGCGGGTCGTGCTGCTGCTCGACGTGTCGGGTTCCATGGAGCCTTACGCCCGCGCACTCGTGCGATTCGCACACGCCGCTGTGGTGGGACGCACCCGGGTGGAGGCGTTCACGATCGGCACCCGACTCACCCGCGTCACCCGTGAGCTATCGTCCCGCGATCCCGACGCAGGACTGCGCGCCGCATCCGACTCAGTTCAGGACTGGTCGGGCGGCACTCGCCTCGGCGCCACCTTGCATGAGTTCAACGACCGTTGGGGGGTGCGGGGCCACGCCCGCGGCGCCATCGTGGTGATCTGCTCTGACGGTTGGGACCGCGGCACTCCGGACGAGCTGGCCGAGCAGATGGCGCGCCTGCACTTGGTGACCCACCGTCTGGTGTGGGTTAACCCGCTCAAGCACACTCCCGGCTACGCGCCTCTGGCCCGTGGAATGGCCGCGGCCTTGCCGCACGTTGACGAATTCATCGAAGGCCACTCTTTCGATTCGCTGGAGCACCTTGCTGCCGCCATCGCCGCCTGAGAGCGCTAGCTCTGAGGTCACCCGACGCACAACCTGCCAAGAAAGAGAGACTGGACGAATGGACGAGATCCTGGATGACATCGACCGGTGGCGGGCCGCGGGCCAACGCGTGGCAGTTGCTCGGGTGGTGGACATCGAAGGCTCGGGACCACGAGACCCCGGCGCCGCGATGGCCGTGAACGAAGAGGGTGAAGTGGCGGGCTCTGTCTCGGGCGGCTGCGTCGAAGGTGCCGTGGTGGGTGAGGCACTGGCGTTGCTGGGCGGCAGCCGCGGTGCCGGCATCACCACGTTCGGCTACAGCGACGACGAGGCCTTCGCCGTTGGTCTGACCTGCGGAGGCACGATCCACCTGTTCGTGGAGGAACTCGACTGGTGAGCGCCGCGTCGAACACCGAGGGGGCCAGCACCTACGAGGTGTTCCGGGATGCCATCCGGGCCGAGGAACCTGTTGCGCTGGCGACGATCATCGAAGGCCCCGATGCCGGAGCGAAGCTCCTCGTGCGACCCGACACGCCGACACTCGGCAGCCTGGGTGACGGCGATCTCGACCGGGTCGTCGAGCGCGACGCGCTCGGGATGCTGGATGCGGGCATCAGCGAGGTACGCCACTACGGCCAGCACGGCGAGGCCCGCCAGATGGACCTCAGCGTGTTCGTGGAGTGTCACGCCCGCCGTCCCCACATGGTGATCTTCGGAGCGGTGGATTTCACCCGCGCTCTCGCCTCCCAGGCCAAGCTGCTCGGCTACCGCGTCACGGTTTGCGATGCACGGGAGGTCTTCGCTACCAGGCGACGATTCCCGATGGCTGACGAGGTGGTCGTGGACTGGCCCAACCGCTTGCTCGACCGGATCGGCGACGACCTGGGCCCCAGAGATGCCGTGTGCGTGCTCACCCACGACCACAAGTTCGACGTGCCTGCCATCGTCGGCGCCCTGCCCACACGCGTCGGTTATCTGGGCGCCATGGGTTCGCGCACAACACACGAGAAACGATCCGAGCGCTTACGCGAAGCCGGTGTCACCGACGAAGAACTCGCCCGCGTCGCCGCCCCCATAGGCATTGACATCGGCGGCCGCACTCCCGAAGAAACTGCCGTGTCCATCGTGGCCGAGATCATCGCCTCCCGAACCGGCCACCAGGCCCCCCGCCTCAAAGACGGCGAAGGCCGCATCCACTGAGCCGGCGCAATGCATCTGTATTAGATGCATTGCTACATGAGTGAATTGAATATGACGTGCTGGCTGGGCGCCAGGGTGAAGTGCCCACGGCTCGGAAGGCAGGTGCTCATGTACAGATTCCTCCATGCATCAAGGTCGCGGATTGTTGCGGCGTTGTGTGCAGCGGTGCTCATCGCAGCGATTCCGACGCAGGCTCACGCGCAATCTGATGGCGGCGAGATTCCTGCTGTCATGAAGGCGCCTGTTTGCTGCTTGTACATGTGGGGTCCTACTTGGATGTGGCTCACATGGGTGAGCGATTCTGACGATGTCGAGTCGGACCGTGCCGAGGTTCGCTATATCCGCTAGGACGCAGAGGACAAGTCCGACGAACAGTGGACGGTCGAGACGGCCGACGCCAGCTGGTACCACGAAATCAACGGCTTGGAGCGCGATGTCCGGTACGTGATCCAAGTGCGTGTGGGCAACGAGCAGGGATTCGGCCCGTGGAGTGATTCGCTCACGGACCGCTCCCGGAGCCGCCCCCAACCGATCCACAGGCCGACAGTGACGGTTGGCGACGGCAGTCTGAAGGTGACTTGGCCGCAGTTCTCGGACGCCGCCGACATCGACTACACCGGCTATTACCTCTACTGGATCGAGTCCACCGCGTACAGCCAGTTTCTCCTGTCGAGATGGACCAGGAGCGAGTTCATCCCGAGCGTCGACCCCTGCGACGGCGAGGACGGGCCCGAGGACTTGCAACATGTGATTTCTGGTCTGTCGAATGATGTCTCGTACAAGGTGGTGGCGCGGGCGCAGACTTCGTGGGGCGATCTCAGCACTCCGTTCCATCTGAACCAGGCATCCCTCGGCACACCGAGCGCCAGCGCTGGAAGCCAGACTGCGGCGACCCCCGAGCAATGCTCGCCATCTTCGAGCGAGGATGAGGTGCAGTCGGATCGGCAGGTCACTATGGACTCGGGCACTGAGACCGTCGTCACCGACACGAAGAACGTTGGCGAGGGCGGTGAGACGGAAACAAAGGACGAGGAGGAATCGTCGGAACCCCCCTGACTGCCGAATTCGTTGAAGGTTCCGTGCCCGAATCGCACTCCGGCGTTAGGAAGTTCACGGTTCGCATCCTCTTCAGTGAGCCGCCCAAGGTGAGCTATCGCACGCTGCGTGACGACTTGCTGGAAGTCACCAACGGAAAGGCTCTCAAGTTCAAGCGCGACGTCAAGCGCAACGACCTGTGGGAGATCCACATGAAGCCCACTGCTGCCGATGTGTCGCTGTTGCTCCCGGCTGCAACCGAATGCGTGATGCCCGAAGACGGCCAAGCGGCCTGCCAGGTTCAGGCGTGCACGGGCGATGGCAAGCCGCTCTCGCACGATGTCGAGCTTGACGTGCCTTACCGGGCAAGTGCCTAGTCCAGTGGCGATTCCTGCCAGCTAGCGTCATATTGCTCGATACGACGGACGAATCCCCTCCCCACTAAGAATTCGACAGTCCCTGTCGACGCTCTGCGCTGCTATGGGACTCTGGAGAACCGAACCTCGGCCCCTGATGTCACTTCCGGCCGGGTGACGACCGCGCCTGGTCGCTTCATCACGGTTTCCTCCGAAGCGCGTCGCGATGACGGGTAGCTTCGGCGCGATGGACTTCACAACGAACGAGGACCACGAGGCGATCCGCGAAGGCGTCCGACGGGTCTGCGCCGACTTCCCCGACGAGTACTGGCGCGACCGCGACGAGAACCACGAGTTCCCCTGGGACTTCTACAACGCCATAGCCGAAGGAGGCTGGGTCGGTATCGCGATTCCCACTGAGTTCGGCGGCGGCGGCCAGGGCATCACCGAGGCCTCGATCGTGCTCGAGGAGGTGGCCGCCAGCGGTGCGGCCATGAACGGCTGCTCGGCGCTGCACCTGTCCATCTTCGGCATGGAGCCGGTGCGCAAGTACGGCTCCGATGCGCTCGTCAAGGAGTTCCTGCCCGGCGTTGCCGACGGCTCCATCCACGCGGCGTTTGGCGTGACCGAGCCCGATGCGGGCACCGATACGACGTCGATTCGCACCCGGGCGGTGCGCGACGGTGACGAGTACGTGATCCACGGCGCCAAGGTGTGGACCACCAAAGCCCCGTATTGCGACGTGTGCCTGCTGCTGGTGCGCACCACGCCGAAGGAAGAGTGCGACGGACCGACCCAGGGGATGACCCTGCTGCTCGTCGATCTGCAGGACCCAGCTGTCGACATCACGCCGATCCCGAAGGTGGGCCGCAACGCCGTTGTCTCGTGCGAGGTCCGCTACGACGGGCTGCGGGTGCCGGTCAGCCGCCGGGTCGGTGAGGAGGGCGAGGGCTTCCGCTACATCCTCGACGGCCTCAATCCCGAGCGCATCCTGATTTCCGCCGAAGCGTTGGGGATCGGCCGGGTAGCGCTGCGCCGCGCTGCGGAGTATGCGAAGAGCCGGGTGATCTTCGGACGGCCGATCGGCCAGAACCAGGGCATTGCCTTTCCGTTGGCCGACAGTCATGCCCGCCTGCACGCGGCCGAGTTGGTGGTGCGCGATGCCGCGTGGCGCTACGACAACGGCCTCAGCTGCGGCGAGCAGGCCAACCTGGCCAAGTATCTGGCGTCGGAGGCAGCATTCGAATGCGCCGACCGGGCGATGCAGACACATGGCGGCTTCGGCTACGCCAAGGAGTACGACGTGGAGCGCTACTGGCGCGAGGCGAGGCTTATGAAGATCGCCCCCGTCAGCCAGGAGATGGTCTTGAACTTCGTGTCGTCGAAGGTGCTGGGCCTGCCGCGCTCGTACTAGCGATATCCAGCCGGCTGGCCAGGCAGCGTCGGGAAAGCTGAATCCGGTGAGTACTGCGGGGGTGTTGCTGGCCGCAGGGGCGGGGACACGATTCACCGCCTCTCAGCACAAGCTGCTTGCGACGATCGACGGCCGAAGCGTGGTGAGCAGAGCGCTCCAATCGCTGTTCGAGGCATCGCTGGACGCCGTCGCCGTCGTGACCGGCGCCGTCGATCTCACCGGCGCGCTCGCCGATGCACGTCACAAGATTGCGCTGATCTCCAACGAGCGCTGGGCGTCGGGTATTGCATCATCGGTACGGTGCGCCGCCGGCTGGGCAGAACGGCAGGGCCACGAAGCAGTCGTGGTCGGCCTTGCCGACCAGCCGTTCGTGATTTCGGCGGCGTGGCGCGCCGTGGCGGCCAGCGCTGGGCCGATCGCAGTTGCCACCTACGACGGCCGTCGAGGCAATCCGGTCCGCCTCGCACGCGAGGTCTGGCCGTTGCTGCCGCACGACGGCGATGAGGGGGCCCGAATGGTGATGCGGCGATTTCCCGAAATCGTGGTGCCGGTAGCCTGCGAAGGGCCACCCGACGACATCGACACCGTGGAGGATCTGAGCCGATGGAGCTGAAGAGTGAATTCCGTGTCGGCATTCCCGTCGAGCAGACTTGGAACACCCTGACCGACGTCGAGTTCATCGCGCCGTGCATGCCGGGCGCGCAGCTCACCGAGATCGACGGCGATGAGTTCAAGGGCGGTGTGAAGATCAAGGTGGGCCCGATCACCGCGCAGTACAAAGGCTCGGCCCGCTTCGTCGAGCTGGACGAGGCGAACCACCGGATCGTGCTGGAGGCCACCGGCCGAGACTCTCGGGGCGCTGGCAATGCAGCCGCGGAGGTGACCGCCCAAATGACCCCCGACGGCGACGGCACAGTCGTGTCGATCACCACCGATCTCAAGATCACGGGCAAGGTGGCCCAGTTCGGCCGCGGGGTCATGGCCGATGTGACCGAGAAGCTCATCGGGCAGTTCGTGAGTTCGCTCGAGGAGAAACTGTCCCAGATTGGTGACCAAGATGACCCCGGTGCTGAGGCGGACGATGCCTCCGCTGACGACGCTGAAACGACGGGCGAGGCGGCGGAGACCCCCGCAGAGTCGGGCCCGCGCCAGATCGAGATGGCCGAACCGGAGCCGGTTGACCTGCTCGAGACAGCGGGCAGGCCCTTGCTCAAACGCATCCTGGCCCCGCTCGCCGTGGTGGTGTTCTTCTTGTTCAATCGTCGCCGCAGGCGCAAGCGCCGCCAAGGCTGAGGGTCCGCCTCCGCGACTCCCCACAGGGCGTTGCTTGTCCGTTGCGCTCGCGGCGCACCTCTGACGCCCGCTCAAGCTGAAGCGGTGGCCGAGTTGCTCGGCCGCCCGCCCCAGTGCACCTTCGATGTGGCCGTCGCGCACGACGACGGGCGACCGGTCGTGATTGCCAATGCCCCGCTGTTTGACGACGGACGCCCCATGCCGACCCGCTACTGGCTGGTCGATGCCGACTTGCGCAGGCGGGTGTCCCAGCTTGAGGGCGACGGCGGTGTCCGGATGGCCGAGGCAGCCGTTGACCCAGCGGCGCTCGCTGCTGCCCACCGCTGCTACGCCGCCGAACGGGATGCGCTATTGCCCCAGGATCACCGCGGACCGCGCCCAAGCGGCGGTGTCGGGGGCACGTCGCAGGGCGTGAAGTGCCTGCATGCGCACCTGGCGTACCGGCTGGCGGGCGGCGACGACCCCGTCGGTGACTGGGTGCTTGTACGGCTGGGCCCCGAGGGGTTGGTTCGGTGACTGCCGAGAACCCAGCCGGCCCAGTGGCGGTGGTGGACTGCGGTACGAACAGCACACGGCTGCTCATCGACGACGGCGAGGGCCTGGGTCTGAGGCTGCAGCGGATCACTGGGCTCGGGCGCGGCGTCGACGCTGGCGGTCGGCTGCGGGACGACGCCATAGGCCGTGTGCTCGACGTGCTGGGGGAGTACCGCGAGATCATCGAACGCCGTGAGGTGAACGCAGTGCGGGCGGTGGCGACCAGCGCTGTACGCGATGCAGCGAACGGCGCCGAATTCCTGCAGAAGGCGAGCCGCAGGCTCGGCACTGAGGTTGAGCTGCTGGACGGCAACAGCGAGGCGGCATATGGATTCGCCGGAGCCACCTCGGGCCTCGGTGGCGCCCATGCGGGCCCCGCGCTGGTGCTCGACATCGGCGGCGGCTCTACTGAGCTCGCCTACGGCACGCCCGCCGCGAACGCCTTCCCGGTCGACGCCACGTCAGTCGACATGGGATCGGTGCGGTGGACCGAGAGATTCCTGGCATCCGATCCCCCTCAGCCCTCCGAGCTGAGTTCGGCGATCTCGGTCGCTCGCCTGCACCTCGACGACATCGACCGCGAGCACCCGGTCATCGGCCGAGGTGTTCCGGCGGCACGGCTCGTGGGTGTTGCCGGCACTATCACGACGGTGGCTGCGGTAGAGATTGGTCTCGATCCCTACGATCCTGAGATGATCGACGAGTTCGTACTCACCAGGGCTGCAGCCGAGGACGTGTTCCGCACGCTCGCCACCGAGCGACTGGCCGACCGCGTCCACAATCCGGGCCTGCACGTCGACCGGGCGCCCGTGATCGTGGGCGGTTGCTGCATCCTGGTTGCCATCATGCGCCACTGGGAGATCGACGAGTGCTTGGTGCGTGAACGCGATCTTCTCGATGGCATTGCCGCCGAGCTGCGAACGCCGCAGCGCCCCACGGATACCGCAGGAGGCGCTCATGCCGCTCGGTGAGCGCCGACGGCGCGCCAGTACTGTGCGGGGGGTGAGTCGCCTGCGCACCGAGCGGCTCGAGCTTCGCCCGCTCGTG
This sequence comes from Candidatus Poriferisodalis sp., assembly GCF_965221945.1. GTDB lineage: Bacteria > Actinomycetota > Acidimicrobiia > Acidimicrobiales > Poriferisodalaceae > Poriferisodalis. The sequence goes on from NZ_OZ244925.1 coordinate 308,868, forward strand.
TCGTCGGACTTCGCTCAATGGAGCGAGGTTCGCGAACGATGCCGCGACTGGTTGGCGAAATGGGAGCCGCGCCCACCCTCGAGCGCGTCCGATCCGTCGTGTGATCCCCAAGCATTCGCCAACCGTTGCCGCGTGCGTGAACGCGAGCGCTCGCTGGGCACCGCGTACGACTTCGGCCTGTGGCACGAAAACTGGTTCTGCGGCGAGATCAACATTTCCCATGTGGCACGGGGAGCGTTCCAGAGCGCTCATGTCGGCTACTGGGTCGACGAGCGGCTGGCGGGCAAGGGACTGGTCGCCGAGGGCCTCGTGGCCGTCTTCGAGTTCGCCTTCGAGCAGGCCGGACTTCACCGGGTGCAGGTCTCGATCATGCCCCGCAACGACGCCAGCTTGCGGGTGGTGAAAAAGCTGGGCCTGCGCTCGGAGGGGATCGCGCAGGGCTACATCCAGATCGCCGGCGTCTGGGAAGACCACGTGCGTTTCGGCCTGACGTTGGAGGAATGGCGGGCGGGCCGCGACGAGATGGCAGCGCGGCTGCGAGCCGCTCGCAGCGACGGTGTCGCTCAGTCGTCAGGGTCGGACAGCCACACCTGACCGGGGCTGCAATCCGCCGAGATCGGGCACCATCGGCACGGCGGGCCGGGCACCCGGCGCGGTTTATGGTCGCCTGATCGAAGCGCCACGAGCTTCCCGATGCCGTCAACCGTTCGACGCAGTGCGCTGTCGAGCACCTCGGCGGTGACTGCTTCGTGTTCGATACGACCCTCTGCGACATAAAACGAGCCCACGCCGAGCGGCGGCACGCCGACTGACAGCGTCTCGACTAGCGCGTAGAACCGCAGGTCCTCCGGATCGGTTGGAGACCGTGATCCGGTCTTGAGGTCGATGATGACCTTGCCAGCGCGCTGGCTGCCCTCAGGACCACCCAACGGCGCTGGCGTTCCCAGCGTCAGGTCGTACTTGCCGGAGAGCACGAAGGCACCGCCGCACAGTCGCGCGCGCGCTTTGACCTCGGCGGCTGGCCGCCAGGATCGTTGCATCGGCGGGAAGGTCTCACCGAACCGCGTGAGCAGTGCCACGCACCTGGCCACCAGGTCGGCGCGCTCGCCGGCACTGGAGTCGGCCAGGAAGCTGCCCAAGTTCTCATCGTCGGCAATGAGGCGCTCAACAGCGGCGTTCACTCCATCGATGGGTTCGAAGTGTCGATGAGTCGACAACTCCACGGCCTTGTGCAGGACTGTGCCGCGGGCCGTCGGCACCGACCATTCAAAGGGGATCTCGGTATCGGCGAGGTGTCGTGCTTCGCAGCCGAAGATGCCTGCGAGGTCTCGCTTGGACACCCACAGGCCCCGGCTGTCGAGCTCGCGTGCCGTATCGACCACTTGAGCCAGCGCGTCTTCGGACTGTTGGCGCAACTCAATGGCGAAGTCGTTGTGATAGACGGGCCGCTGCTGCGAAGGCATGCGGATTGCATCGAGCGTCGCCTGCTGGGCTGGAAGCAGTCCTGTTGCAGTGCCGGCCATCGCTGCCCATTGTGGTCGCCTCCGCGCAGGCCTCGGTGATTGTCAACGCGTGGGGAAGCAAGTGGGTGGCTGTTCGGATAGTTGATGAGTCAGACCCAGGCCCGAACCACAGACCCGAACAGCATGACCGTCACACCCCCCTGTGATGCTGAGCACATGCCAGCAACACCCCGTACCCACCCTCCCGCACCGCTTCGACTGGTCGATGCATCGCCGGTCCGCAGCCGGCCACACCGTGGGGGAGCCACACCATCCCACAATCAGCGGGGCGTCGAGCGCCCCAGCCTCGACGCATCTGGCCGGTTCGTCCTGACAGTGCGAGCGCTCGCCGCGGCGGCACGTGCGCTGGACTTGAACGTCCCGAGCTTTCAAAGCCCGCCGCGCTCCGACCAGCTTGATCGCTCGATCCAGCGCAGGCCTCCCGACGATTGTGTAGTAGCGGTGCGTGTGCGTGGCCGTCCATTCGGAGCGGTCGTCGCCGACGCCATCGAGGGGATCGTGGTCTGCAACGAGCTGGCCTCCGAAACGGCGGGCGCAGCCCGAGATGAGCTGTGGCGTGCGGCCGAGGGCACCGACGGAGTGGTCGACGGTGTCGGCATGTCCTCGGCAGCTACGGCACCAGCCGCTGCGCAAGCGCCGGCCATTCGCCAGCCCTCAGAAGTGTCTGACCCGCCGCACCCGTGGGACGAGGCCGCCTGATCATCGGAGCACGTGAGGCGCCCGGAACAACACACGGGTAGGGCGACAGTCCGATCCGGCGGATCGCACGGTGTCGGACACGTCCGCGGGGCCTTGGGTGCGACACGCGGGCTGTTCAGCGGTCGAGGTGTCGTGATGGCCGCGGAGCGAGCATGATTGCGTCTGCGGCGGCACTCGCCGTGCTGGCTGGCCCGGGTGGCGGAACTGGCAGACGCAGAGGGCTTAAACCCCTCGGCTCCTTCGGGAGCGTGCGGGTTCGAATCCCGCCCCGGGCACCAACCCGCTGCCTACCCAGCGGTCACGTCTGGGCGGCGGCGCGCAGCGACGCAACGGTCTCGGTGCCGGGCCCTAGCCGGCGGGCGGCAGTGTCGTGGCACAACTCATTCAACGCCCGGTTGAGAGGCGTGTCGATGCCGAACTTCTCCCCGAGTTCGCAGATGCGACCGTTGAAGTGCTCCACCTCGACAGTGGGACGCCGGAAGTGCAGGTCCTGCCAGGTGGATGGGTAGCTGTGCATCACCGGGTCCGAATCACCCCGGGGCTCGCGCTGGCCCGGTTTCCGCATGCGCTCGATCCACGAGCGCAAGTCCTGACCGTCGTCCATGACCGGCGAGATCCCGACTGCGTCCAGCACGTCGGCTGCTTCTTCCTGAAGGTCGGCCATGAAGAAACGGGTCTCCTCGTCGCAGAACCACTCCTGTACCGGCAAGTCGATCAGCGCCGAGAACGCGTTCGTGAGGTTCAGCACCAGCTTTCCCCACTTGGCATCGGCCACGTGATCGTCGACTGAAGCGCGCATGTCGGCGGCAACAAGGTCGTCCGCCACTGCAGCGCACAGCTCGTCGGAGCCGGTGGGCCAGCAGCCGATCTGTGCCCGGCGTGCACCGGTGTGGGTGACCACCCCTGGCTCGTCGATGCGCGCGCCGATCCGAACCATCACGCCATAGGCGCGAAAGCCCCGTTCGATCAGCCACTCCTCGTTGCTGACGCTGTTTTGGAAGCAGAATAGCGGCACGCCCTCGTACAGCTCGCGGTGTTCTTCGACCGCCTCGAACGTGTGTTGGGTCTTCATGGCCAGCAGCACCACAGTGCGCTCATCAAGATCGAGTTCGTGTGCGGTGCGCACGGCCGGCAGCCTGAAATGGCCCTCGGTGTAACCCGAGATCCGCAGCCCGTCGCGCTGCAGAGCTTCCAGATGCTCCCCGCGAGCGACCAAGGCCACCCGGCGCCCCGCTTGGGTCAGCCGAGCTCCGAGCACGCAGCCGATGGCCCCGGCTCCGTGAACGATGTAGTTCAGCTCGGAATCGTCCTCGGCCGAATCGAGATCTGGGACACGTTCCGTCACCACGGCGGTACATCGTGCCAGATGGCCCCGCGTGCGGCCCGCACGGCCGCGTGCCTGAGTGTGGGCCGTGCTTGCCGTTCGCGGCGCGGCGCTACCGTGCTGCTATGCGCGAGTGGAACACGGACCTGCCCAACCTGATGGAGGCGTGGTTCTGGACCCAGCCCGCCGATGTGATCGACGCGGTGATCGCCCGGCACCATGCCGAGGCTCCGTTGGACTGGTTCGAGGAGCCTGACTACGACGACGAAGTTGTCAAACCGGGCCCCGGCTACTGGTGCGTCACCCGGCATGCCGACGTAGCCGCCGTCTCCCGCAACACCGAGGTCTTCAGCTCTGCTGCCGGCATCACCCTGCTGGATGCGCCGCCGGAGTTCACCGAATTCTTCAGTTCGATGATCGCTATGGACGACCCGCGCCATGCCCGGCTGCGGCGCCTCGTCGCCAAGGGATTCACGCCGAGGATGCTGGCCGATCTCGATGGCAGCGTTCAGGCGGCAGCGGCGGACATCGTGGACTCCGTGTGCGAGCAGGGAAGCTGCGATTTTGTGACCGATGTGGCCGCAGCGCTCCCGCTCAAGATCGTGTGCGACCTCATGGGCATTCCGGGGTCGGAGTACCAGGGCGTGTTCGAGGCGACGAACGTCATCTTGGGCATCTCGGATCCCGAGTACCAACCCGAAGATGTCGATTTCCTCACGGCATTGCTCACCGCCGGCGGCCAACTGGCCGAGTTGATGAAGGAAGTCGCCCAGGCAAAGCGCGGCGGCGACGGCACCGATCTCACGAGCGTGCTCGTCAACGCCGAGCTCCCCGACGATCAGCTGAACGACGCCGACTTGGCCAGCTTCTTCGTGCTGCTGGTCGTGGCCGGCAACGAAACCACCCGCAACGCCATCTCGTGGGGGCTCAAGTACCTCACCGACCATCCCGACCAGCGGGCCATCTGGGCTGCGGACTTCGAGGGCGTTGTGCCCACTGCAATCGAGGAGATCGTGCGGCTGTCCAGCCCCGTGGGCTACATGCGCCGGACCGTCACCCGCGACTACGTCTTCGAGGGCCGCGAGATGTGCGAGGGCGACAAGGTCGCAATGCTCTACGTCGCCGCCAACCGCGACCAAGCGGCCTTCGATGACCCCTTCAAGTTCGACGTTCTGCGAGATCCGAACCCGCAGTACGGATTCGGCGGTCCCGGCCCCCACTACTGCCTCGGCGCGCATCTCGCACGGCGTGAGATGACGGTGATGTACCGCGAGCTGTTCGACCGGCTACCGGACATCGTCGCTGTCAGCGAGCCCGACGCCCTGCAAGCAGCGTTCATTCACGGCGTCAAGCACCTCGACGTCGAGTTCACGCCGACGGCTCCGCTGGCTGCCTGACTGGCTGCGCTCGACAGTCGCAGCAACACGCCTGTCCCATAGGGTTCGCGGTATGACGACACCCCAGATCGCACCTGCGACGGGCAAGCTCGGTGTGCTGACGCCCGGCATGGGCGCCGTTGCCACCACGTTCATCGCTGGCGTGCTGGCAATGCGGGCCGGGCTGGCAGCGCCGATCGGGTCGGTGACCCAGATGGCCCATATTCGCCTGGGAGGCCGGGGCGAGGGCCGCAACCCGTTGATTCGCGATTTTGTGCCGCTGGCCAGTCTCGACGACCTGGTCTTCGGCGGCTGGGACCCCATTACGCCGAACGCACTCGAGGGTGCTCGCGCTGCGGGGGTGCTCGAAGAGCGCGACCTCGGCGTGATCTCCCGCGAGCTCGAAGGCATCGTGGCGATGGACGCCGTGTTCGATCCCCGCTGGGTCAGCCGCCTGGAAGGCACACGCACCAAGCCGCCGATGAGCAAGCTCGACGCGACGCAAGCCCTGATGGACGACATTGAACGCTTCCGCGCCGAGAACGAGTGTGACCGGCTGGTGATGGTGTGGTGCGGGTCGACCGAGGCGTACCAGGAGCCCACCGAGGTGCACGCCAGCGTGGAGGCGTTCGAAGCTGGGCTTGCAGCCGATGACGAGAACATCTCGCCGAGCCAGATGTACGCCTACGCAGCACTTATGAGCGGTGTGCCGTTTGCCAACGGCGCGCCGAACCTGGCGGTCGACATCCCGGTCATGACCGAGCTCGCGGAACGCCGCGGCGTCCCGATCGCCGGCAAGGATTTCAAGACCGGTCAGACACTCATGAAGACGCTGGTAGCGCCGGGGCTCAAGGCTCGAATGCTGGGCCTGCGCGGCTGGTACTCCACCAACATTCTGGGCAACCGCGACGGCGAGGTCCTCGACGATCCCGAGAACTTCAAGACGAAGGAAACCTCCAAGCTGGGCGTTCTCGACACGATCCTGCAGCCGGAGACCTACCCGGTTCTCTACGGCGAGATCGACCACGTGGTGCGGATCAACTACTACCCGCCGCGTGGAGACAACAAAGAGGGCTGGGACAACATCGACATCTTCGGATGGCTCGGTTACCCGATGCAGATCAAGATCGATTTCCTGTGCCGCGATTCGATCTTGGCGGCGCCCATCGTGCTCGACTTGGCGCTCTTCCTGGATCTCGCCCAGCGTGCCGGTCACGGCGGCGTGCAGGAGTGGTTGTCGTTCTACCTGAAGGCGCCGCAGTCCGCAGATCCCGCCGGTCCCGAGCATGACCTGTTCATCCAGCAGACGAAGCTCAAGAACACGCTGCGCGAATGGATGGGCGAGGAGCCGGTCACCCACTCCGAAGCTGGCTGACAGCCGGCTGGTCACGCTCCGCCTCGGCGATCACTTCTGCCGAGCGCGCGTTCTTAGATCGCTCTCAGGTTGATCTCAGGGGCCTTTCACATTCGCCCGCCATCGTCAGGGTCGTCGCAGAACACCCTGAAAAAAGGACTGGCGGAATGGCCGAATCCGGCGAGATCACCCTGCAGAGCGAGATGCCTCATCGCAAGCCCAAGCGAGGCCGGCTGCTGGCCGTTCTCCTCGCTGCCCTCTTGGCGGCGGTCGCCGCCATCTCGTTCAGCGTCGGCAGCGTAAGTGCGCAGACGGAGGACACCGACGGCGGCACGCACCGGGGCGGCAGGCACTGGCGATTCGGCACTGCCGAAGCGCTGACCGAAGTGCTTGGCATCGACGCTGAGACCTTGCGGACCAAGCTGAAGGAGGGGTCAACTCTGGCCGACATGGCGGCCGAGCAGGGCGTCGAAGTCTCCGACGTGGTCGACGCACTCGTCACGGCGGCCACCGAGCGGGCGGCAGAACATGACAGGGACATCGACGCCGACGAGCTGACCGCCAAGATCACTGCAACGGTGAACGGCGAGCGGCCAGAGCGATCCGAAGACCCTGACGGTTGGCACCGTAACCGCGGCGGTTTCATGGGCAAGGGCCGCTGGGGCGGCCACACCCACTCCGAGGGCTCCGGCTCCACTGCTTCGACTACCGCTGCATAGACCCCCAGCAGCATCCGAAGCGGGCCGGTTCCCTCTCCGCCGGCCCGCTTCGGCGCGCTTAGCTGACCCGATACGTTGCATGCCATGCCGGGCGGCGATACGGAGATTCCGGTCATCGACATTTCCGGCGACACCTCGCTCGCAGCCGCGAGCGAGCAGATCGACGCTGCCTGCAGCGGAATCGGTTTCTTTGCCATGACGGGGCACGGCGTCGAGCGCGCACTCCTCGACGGCGTACTCATGGCCGCACGTCAGTTCTTCACACAGCCTCTTGCATCCAAGTGCGCGCTCGCAATCGAACTCTCCGGTCATCACCGGGGTTACGCGGGTGTGGAGGGCGAATTGCTCGAGCCAGGGCTGCGTGCCGACTTCAAGGAGACGTTGGACTTCGGCCCCGAACGCTCACTCGATGATCCCGATTGTTCGCCGCTCGAGGGACCGAATCAGTGGCCGGACCTGCCCGGGTTTCGTATGACTGTCGAGGCCTACCAGGAGGCAGTACTCGATGCTGCGAAACGCCTGCTGCGCTTGATTGCCGAGGCCCTCGACCAACCGCCGTCCTTCTTTGATCAGCGCCTCGTGCGGCCCCTGGTCGGCACCCGTCTCATCAGGTACCCCGCTGTCGGCGAACCGCTTTTGGACCAGCTGGGTTGCGGTGCCCACAGCGACTACGGCTGCGTAACGCTCTTGCACACCGACGGAACGCCCGGACTGCAGCTGGCGGACGTCGACGGGCAGTGGCACGATGTCGTAGCACCGGCGGGCAGCTTCATCGTGAATCTGGGCGACATGCTGGCCCGCTGGACGAATGATCGGTATCGCGCCACGGTTCACCGGGTGCAGTCGCCGCGCGCCGCCGACCGATATTCGGTGCCGACGTTTGTCAACCCGTCCTTCGACACGGTCGTCGAGTGCCTGCCGAGCTGCCTCGGCGAAGGCGAGCAGCCGAAGTACCCGCCCGCGACGTCGGGCGTGTACCTCCAGTCGCGTTTCGACGAGACCTTCGCGTACCGCAAGTAGCTCTCCACTGCGCAGCGGCCGCGGCGACCTAGCCGCAGATTGCGTCGAGGGTCTGTTGGCTAGGGGCGAAATAGTACGAACCTGACACCGGTGTCGAAAAGTCAGTGAGCCCGTCACGTACCCCGTCAGCGGCATCGAGGCCGTACATGAGACGCATCCGTTCACGCAGCGGCGCCTGCGACGCCGAGAAACCGAGGAAGTACAGCCCGACCGTGCCGTCGTGGAATGCATACGGCGTCGAGCGGCGCCACATCTCGTCGCGCTCGGGGCTGCCGCTCAATCCATGGTTCCCATCGACACGCAGCTCGACATGGCGCAGATGACTCTGCGGCGCCTGAACCGCCAGCTTGTCAGTGCCCGGCCACTTGCGCCGGCCGATGATGTCCTCCTGCTCGCCGGTGGCAACTCGTTTCCACGCCCCGAGGTCGTGCACCCAGCGCTGTGCGATGACGTGGCTGCCGCCCGCTCCCGGCTCGCCGGCGGCAACCGTCGCCACGGCGACCCGCTCGGTATCGTCGGGGTTCCCGACGCCATCCACGAACCCGGTCATGTCGAGCGATTCGCCATAGACGAATGCTGGCGTCTCGCGTGCCACTGCAAAATGCGGCCGCAGTGAGATCCGGGTGTCGTACTGGGCCTTCCACACGTCGTCCGTGCGTGATCCGTGGAACCACAGCAACAGTTCTTCCTGCGTGCCCACGGCGCGGCGACCCGAACCATCGGCGGACTCGATCGTCTCGTAGGGCCCGAAGTCGTCGGGCACGTCATTGCTGAACTCGCCCAGCAGCGTTGGGCCGAAGCCCAGCAGCAATTCCAGGCTGGCCGAGGTACACGCTGCGCGCGCTTCGCCCAGCACAGCACCCAGCCAGCCCAGGTCGAATCCACTCCCACCCGCTGATGGGCGGCTCAGGTGCAGGTACCACTGGCTGCGACCCAAGTCGGCGAAGATCGCCCGTTGGGAAGTCGAAGCGGTGCTCATCGGACCGTGAAGACGGCGATACGGGCCCACTGGTCGGGATCCGCTTCGTCGGCGCCGCCATAGATGGGCCGCAGCTCGTAGCGCAGCTCGGTGATGTGCCCGTCTGCGCGGCACTGCTCGAGCCAGTCGCCGAATCCGAGCTCGTCGAAGTGAGCCGAGTTGATCCCCAGCGCGCAATGCGCACCAGGGCGTGCCACCCGCAGCAGCTCCGAGATCGAGTCGGGACCGAGATGTCCGTGAGTGAATGTGCCTGCGCTCACGATGCCGTCGTAGGACTCATCAGCGAGATCGATGCGGCCGGTGAGGTCGGCTTCGACGAGCTGCCGGTAGGTACGCCGACTGTCGTGGGTCTTGGTGCCGGCCTTCGCCAGCATCTCCGTCGAAATATCGATGCCATCGACGACCGTCACGCCCAGCCTCGCCAGCTCGTCACCCACGATGCCGGTGCCACAGCCTGCATCGAGTACCGGTCGGTCAAAGGCGGCCATGCCGGCGCAGAACACCTCGGCCACCTGCTGGTGGTACACGTAGCGGCTGTCGACGATGAACTCCGACTCGTATGTCGCCGCCCACGACGCGTACAGCTCGCGGTTGGCGTCCGGTCCCTCGACCGCATACGCCTCGTCGAGCCCGAGCCCGTCTGAGGACTTCGAGGCTGCCGATTGTGCTGCCGTTTGTCTCGTCATCGTCCCTCGACGCTAGTGATCACCTCCGGACGGCCCCCAAAGAGCCTCAGCGGATAGGCGGCGATGCCCGGCGGCCCCGACGGCCTGGACTTTGCGCAGAAATGCCGCCACAGACGGCAAATTTGCACAAAGAAGGCGTGACAGCAACTTTTCGAGACGTCACCACCTATCCGCGCGGCCCCTAGACGAGCAGTGGATCGGTCATCACCTCAACGAGCGCAGGGCCCCGGTGGGCGAGGGCGTCCGACAGTGCCGAGTCCAGCTCATCTGCCGATGTCACCTCGCGCCCCATCGCACCGCACAACTGCGCGAAGGACGCGAAGCCGGGGTTGTACAGCGAGGTCTGCCACACATCGAGCTCGGCCGCTCGCTGCTCCTTGGAGATCTTCCCCAGCTCGCCGTTATTGAGCAGCACGTGGGTGATGTTCATGCCGTACTTCACGGCGGTCGTCAACTCCATGGCGTACTGGCCGAAGCCGCCGTCGCCTGACACGGAGACCACAGATCGCTCCGCCCACGGCGATCCGTCGACACCCGGCGCGCGCTGGGTTGCGGCCCAGCACCCCATCGCAGCGGGGAATGCGAAGCCGATGGACCCTAAGTATCCCGACATCAGCACGGTCTGCCCGCACGGCTCGAAGTAGCGGCCGAAGGAGTAGGCGTGATTGCCGACATCCACCGTCATGATGGCGTCGGCCGGAACGAGGCGACTCAGAGCCTCGAAGACGACCGCCGAGTTCATGCCGCTGCCCCGGTCGTCGTCGCGCCGGCTCTGTTTTTCCGCACGCCAGATGTCCCAACGCGCTGCCACCTCGGCCGCGGCCGTACCTGGGACGGCCCGGCTGCGCGGTGCATCAGCGAGCGCCCGTGCCGCCACGCCCACATCGGCCAGCATCGGCACCGTCACCGCATGGAACCGCCCCAGCGCCATCGGGTCGAAGTCGACCTGCACGATCGGCTTGTACGACGCAATGCCGGTGTGATTTGCGAATGACACGCCGAAGGTCACTAGCGCGTCGGCCTCGTTCATGAACCAGCTGGCAATCGGCGTACCTGAGCGGCCCAGCACCCCGCAGGCCAGCGGGTGCTGGTCGGCAATCAGACCCTTGCCCTTGAACGTCGTGGCGACCGGCGCATCGATCACTTCGGCCAGCGCCACGATGTCGTCGATACCGCTGCGGGCGCCGTGCCCCACAATGATCATCGGCCGCGCCGCGCCCGACAGCACATCGATTGCCGCGTCGAGCGCGCTCGCCGCGGGCGAGACCGCCCGTTCGCCGGTGCGGCCCTGCGGCGATCCGGCATCACTGCGGCCACCGCCGGGCGCCCGAAGCACCTGCACCTCGTCGGGAAGCACCAGGTGTGCCACGTCGCGCTCCACCAACGCCGTCTTGCAGGCCAAGTTCATCAGCTCTGCTGCGTCGGAGCCGGCCTGGACGGTCTGGGAATAGCGCGCTACGTCGGCGAAGGCCGCTGACAGGTCGGTGTCCTGAAATGCGCCCCTGCCACGCACGCTCGACGGCACCTGGCCCGACAGCGCCAGCACCGGCGCCCGATCCATCTTGGCGTCATACAGTCCGGTCAGCAGGTTGGTACTGCCCGGCCCGGCAATCGCAAAGCACGCGGCCAGACTCCCGGTCAGCTTTCCGTAGGCGGTCGCTGCGAAGGAGGCGGCGCCCTCGTGGCGCACACCGATGAACTGCAGCGAGCCGCGAGCCTCGGCCTCTCGCAGTGCATCGGCGAAGCCCAGGTTTGAGTGCCCCACCATGCCGAAGACCCACCCGACGCCCCACGCAGTCATGGTCTCGACGAGCTGGTCCGACACGGTTCGAGTCCGGGTGGCCGAAACCGGCAGAGCCACGTAGACACCGTCGGGCCGGACCTCGGTGCGGTAGGCGGCAGGTGCATCGTCGAATGGGGGTGGCGGCTTGCCATTGCTGGGGGAGTAGTCGTAGCCATGCCACGGGCATCGCAGCCAACCGCCCTCGATGCTGCCCTCGCCGAGCGGACCGCCCTGATGCGGGCAGGCGTTGGCGAGGCACCCGAATCCTGTATCCGTGCGAGTGACGCACAGGCTCTCGCGCTCGACGGTCACCGCGGTGACCCGGCCGACATCGAGTTCGTCGACGCCGATCAGCCGGTGCCAGGCAAACGCGCCGTCGGGCAGCGCTGGCACTGCGACGCTTGGCGTCTCGCTCGGATCCGGATCCTGAGTCGTGTTACTCATCGCCCACCCCCGTTCGGTTCGGGCTCATCGTCTCATACCCCACCCCGGTCTCAGTAGTCGCGGAAGGGGCGGCAGACATTCCTGCGCGGCCCTAGCGTTCACGCTGTGCTCTACCTCGTTCGTCATGCTTCCGCTGGCGATCGGCGGGCCTGGCAGGGTGACGACAGCGTCCGACCTCTCGACTCGAAGGGCTTGGCCCAGGCGGCGGCCATCGCCGAGTTGCTCTCCGCAGCACCAGTGCGCCGAGTGTTGTCGAGCCCGTCGGTGCGCTGCGTCCAGACCGTCGAATCGCTCGCCGCAGCGCTGGGACTGGACATCGGGACCGCTGTCGAGCTCGACGAGGGCGCCGATGGCTCGCGCACGGAAGCCATGCTCGATTACCTGTGCGGCCTGCCAGGGGACAGCGTGTTGTGCAGCCACGGTGACGTCATTCCCGAAGTGCTGTGGCGCCTCGCCCACCGGGGAGTCGACGTCACCCCGAGCCGCTGCAAGAAGGCGTCCGTCTGGGAGCTTCACGTTGTCGACGGCGCCGTCACCCACGGAGTCTACCGGCCTCCCCGCTTGTTCGCCGCTGGCACTTCGTGATGCTCTCGCTCGATGCCGCAGCGGTACGGCGGGCCACGCCGTGGAACGAGCTGATGGAGGCGATTGCCCAGATGCTCCTCGACGGTGGTGCCACGGTGCCCCAGCGGGAGGTGCACGATGTGGCCCTGCCCGACGGAGGCACTGGCTCGCTGCTGGTCATGGCCGCATGGGTTGATCGCGAACTGCTCGGAGTGAAAGCCGTCACGTATTACCCCTCCAATGCGGGCACCGACCTGCCGATCATCAGTGCGGGCTACCTGATGTTCGACGGCCAGACGGGCCAGCTCGCTGCTGTGCTTGACGGCGACGAGCTCACGCTGCGGCGCACGGCCGCCGTCTCAGCGCTGGCCGCTGATCGCCTGGCCCGTTCCGATGCGGATCGGTTGCTCGTTGTCGGTACGGGCAAGCTGGCACCCAACCTCGCGCTCGCCCATGCCGCGGTCCGGCAATTCGGCGTCATTGAGGTCTGGGGACGGGATCCCGCCAAGGCCGCTGCAGTGGCGTGCGCACTCGAAGACCACGGCCTGCCGGCCCGACCTGCTCCCTCGCTTGACGTCGCAGTCGAGCGTGCCGACATCGTCACCTGCGCCACTGGCGCGACCAGCCCGCTGGTGTGCGGCAGCCTCCTGCAGCCCGGCACGCATCTCGACCTCGTGGGCGGCTTCCGCGCCGACATGCGCGAGGCCGACGATGCCGCGGTCGTTCGATCGACGTTGTTCGTCGACACGCGTGCCGGAGCAGTGCTCGCAGGCGATCTCGCCCAACCGCTCGCCGATGAACTCATTACGAGCGACTCGATCGCCGCCGACTTGGCGGCACTTGTCGCCGGCAACCATCCCGGGCGCACCTCCGATTCCGAGATCACCCTGTTCAAGTCAGTCGGTTTCGCCTTGTCGGACATGGCCGGAGCCCAGCTGGTGCACCGCCGCCTCGGCGGCGACATCTCTGCCAATGACTGAACCTCTCATGATCACAACAGGCCACCTCGGCAGCGCGACGGTGTTGTGACGGACACTCGCTCCGACCGCGACGGTCGACGCCTTGGCTGGTTCCTCGCGGCGAGCGGCATGTTGCTGGTGTCCACTGACTCGCTGTGGGTGCGTACCTCGGAAGCCGACGCACTCGACATCGCTTTCATCGTCGGAGTGCTGTCGCTGGTGCTCTTTGGCGCAATCGCGATGCGGCGCCCATCCGTCGCTTGGGTGTCCATCCGGACCCACACCGTTCCCCTGCTCACCATCGGCGTGCTCGGCGCGCTCAGCCAGCTCACGTTCATCTCGGCGATCACGCACACCGAGATCCCTCATGTGGTGGCCATCGTGGCGGCTGCGCCAGTTCTGGCTGCGGCGATCGCATGGTTCGCTCTGCGTGAGCGAACGTCGTTGCGCGTCGTCGTAGGTATCACGCTCACGCTGGCGGGCATCGGCCTGGTGGTTTCGGACTCGATAGGCACGCCGAACCTGTTCGGCGACCTCCTGGCACTGGTCGCAGTCGTGGCATTCGCCGCCAGCACGGTCGTGTGGCGACGCCATCGCGATATGAGCCGCATCGTCGGTCTGGCATTGGCTTCGGCGCTGATGGTCATCGCCACGGCATTCGTCGTTGACCTGGGCCGGCTCGACGCCACAGCCTGGGCTGCCGTGCTGGCGATGGGCTTGGTCTGCAACCCGCTTGGACACCTGTCCTACAGCACCGCATCGAGATACGCCCCTGCCGGTGAGGTGGCCTTGTTCACTCCGGTGGAGACCGTGGCCGGCATCGTCTGGGCAGCCGTGTTCTTGAGTGAGTACCCGACGCTCACGACGGTGGCGGGCGCCATCATCGTGATCTTCGGTGTGCTCTACGCGACGGTGCTTGATCGAACCACCACTCAGGCGATCAGGAAGGCTTGAGACCAGCCCCCTCCGCTGGGTCTTCGTCACTCGGATCGCTGAATTACTGTCCGAACCCATGGGGTCGGAGGCCACGTCTGAAGACGCTCAGCCTGAAGCAGCTGCCGCCGCCGAGCCAGACACCGATCCCCCCGCCCCGCCGCCGAAGCGTCGCAGTCGCATCGGTCGCCGCGAATACGAGCGGGAACTCAAGCTCCTGCAGCAAGAACTGGCCCGCCTCCAGCGCTGGATTCGCCACAAGGGACTCAAGGTCGTGGTCATTTTCGAGGGCCGGGATGCGGCCGGCAAGGGCAGCACGATCAAGCGCATCACCGAACGCCTGAACCCTCGCGTGGTGCGCGTCGTGGCGCTCGGCACGCCCAGTGATCGCGAGAAGACGCAGTGGTGGTTCCAGCGCTACGCCGGAGAGCTGCCTGCAGCCGGCGAAATGGTGCTGTTCGATCGCAGCTGGTACAACCGCGGACTCGTCGAACCGGTCATGGGCTTTTGCACCGATGAGGAGTATGAGGAGTTCCTGCGCTCATGCCCCGAGTTTGAGCGGATGCTGGTGCGCTCGGGCGTCATCCTCATCAAATACTGGTTCTCCGTCAGCGACGAGGAGCAGGAGCGTCGCTTCCAGAGCCGCATTGCCGACCCGGCGCGGCGCTGGAAGCTCTCGCCGATGGACCTCCAAGCTCGTGCACGGTGGGTGGAGTTCTCACGGGCCAAGGACTCCCTGTTCGCACACACCGACATCAAGCAGGCCCCGTGGTGGGTCGTCGAGGCGGACGACAAGCGGGCCGCGCGGCTCAACTGCATTGCCCACCTGCTGTCGCAGATCCCCTACGAAGCCGTGCCGTGGGAGTCCGTCGAGCTGCCAGAACGCAGTCCTTCAGGCGGGTACGTGCGTCCGCCGATGTCAGATCAGACGTTCGTCCCGGAGCTGTACTGAGCTTGCCTCAGCCGACCTCGGCTGGCTCGATTCGGAATCGCAGCGTGCTGGCTCAGGCCTCCATGTTGATCTCGAGCAACCGAGCGGCGATTGCCCGGGCGTCATCGAAGCTCTGGACGAAGTGGTCACCCGGCACCCGGCGCAGCACATCGAGGGTCTGCAAGCTGGTCGAGGGCAGCCCATCGAGGCCGATCACGATGCACTCGGTGTCGTGCTCCATCGCAGCGTCGATGAGTTGCTCCATCACGAGCGCTGCGCTGTCGTCGATGTAGCTCGTCTCGGAGAAGTCCAGGATCACGACTTCGTGTTCTTGGATGTCCTTGCTGATGGCGATCCTCAGCCGGTTGGATGACGCAACGGTGAAGCTGCCACGCATCTTCACCATCCCGACTCGCGCCGAGAACGCATCGAATTGGCTGATGTCGACCCTGTCGCTGTCAGCAAAGAACACCGCGTCGAGCATCGGCACCGACAAGACACTGTCCAGCTCCAGCCGCTCAAAGCGACGGCTGGCAGCCAGAGCCGCAGCGATCAGGCCGGCGGCAATGGCCACCAGCAGGTCGACAAAAACGGTGAGCCCAAGCGTGAGCAACATCACCAGCACGTGCTCTCGTTGCACCTTGTTCAAGTGCGTTATGAGTCGCCAATCGATGAGCCTGAAGCCCATCCACAGCAAGATGCCCGCCAGGACCGAGTACGGGATGTCGTCGACGAGGCCGCCGAGCACGATGATCAGCACGAGCGACACCACTGCCGATACTGCGCCCGCCACTCTGGTCTGAGCCCCTGCCCGGATATTCGTCTGCGTAGCGTCCGGAGCAGCGGCACCCGGCAGGCCGCCGAACATGCCCGCCAGTGCATTGCCGAGTCCAACGCCGATGAGTTCCCGATCTGGGTCGTGCTGGTACCCGGTCATTGAGTCCGATGCCGAGGCGTTCAGGAGGCTGTTCAGCGTGCCGATGAGAGCGATGATCATCGCTGCGCCGACAGCACCCCAGAAGCCGCCGGCAGGCATCTCCATTGCCCAGAAATCCGGAGCGTCGACGACTTCGGTGAGGCGGGGAGCCCCGTCGAAGATCCATGCGCCGAGAACGATCCCGCACACGAGCGCGCCAGCGGCGGCTGGCACGTAGTTGCGCCACCGCTTTGGCCATCCCGCGAAGATCACGAAGGTGGTGACGGCCAATCCGAACGCGTGGAAGTCCATGTCGCGGGCAGCGCCGGGCCACTCGCGGATCGAATCGAGTGGGTTGCCGAGCACTGGGTCGGCGCCGAAGAAGGGCAGTATCTGCAGCAGCACCACCATGATTCCGACACCGCTGATGAAGCCCGAAGCCACCGAATACGGCGTGTATTGCACCAGATTCCCGAGTCGCAACAGGCCCAGGAGAATCTGGATGATGCCGGCGATGAAGATGATTGCGAGCGCCTCGACGGCCGAATCGGCGTACCTCACGAGAATGAACGACACGGCGATCGCCACCGGGGCCGTCGCCGCGGAAATCTGTACCCGCGTGCCCCCAACGACAGCCGCCAGGAACCCGACGGCAACTGCGCCCCACAGACCGGCAACGGGACCCAGCCCTGACACGACGCCGAAGGCGAGCGCGAGCGGCAACACGACAGCGGCAGAGGTGATGCCAGCTCGGATGTCCGCACGGAGGAGCTGGGCGTCGTAGTTCATGTGCGACCTCCCCCCATGGGGCTAACCCGCGGGTCACTGTAGTTCACTGCTTGATCGCCACTTGCGGACTCTGACGTTGCGCCCCGCAGCACCTGAAACTCGCCCAGCGGACCCGAGGTGGGGCAGCAATTGCCAGATGTCCGCCCGCCGTCAAGATGCGGGAGCGCCGTTCTTAGCCGCTGTGTCTGATGGTTCGGCTGAGCAAGCTCAACCGCTGTGTCTGATGGTTCGGCTGAGCAAGCTCAACCGCTGTGTCTGATGGTTCGGCTGAGCAAGCTCAACCGAACATGCCCCCATCGACGGTGAATTCCTGGCCGGTGCAGTAGCTGCTGGCGTCCGACGCCAGGAACAGGACCACGCGGCCGACTTCGGCCGGTTCGGCGATGCGCCCCAGCGGCACGTTGCGCAGCGCCCGGCGAGTGCGGTCGGGGTCCTCGTTGAAGACCGATGTCTGGGTCAGCATCTCGGTGTCGATGTAGCCGGGATGAACCGAGTTGACGCGCACGTTGCGGCGGCCGAGTTCCTTCGCCGCCGACTTGGTCATGCCGCGCACCGCCCACTTGCTGGCACCGTAGGCGAACCCTCCCAAGGTGCCCATGAGGCCCGCGACTGAGCTGATGTTGATGATGGATCCGGACTCTGCCTCGGCCATCACTGCCCCGACCTTCTGCATTCCCAAGAAGGGGCCGAGAGCGTTGATGCTCATCATGCGGTGGTAGTCCTCGGCCGTGGTGTTCATCAGGCCGGTGTCCTGGAAGATCCCGGCGTTGTTCACCAGGACGTCGATGCGGCCGTGACGATTCACGACGTCGGCCACGACCGCACCCCAATCGGCCTCCGAGGCCACGTCCTGGTGAAGGTACTCGCATCCCACCTCACCGGCGGTCCGCTCGCCCTCTTCGTCGAGCACGTCGGTGAGGACCACGGTTGCACCCTCGTCAGCAAAGAGCTGCCCTTCGACAGCGCCCTGCCCTCGTGCGCCCCCGGTAATGATCGCGACTCGCCCGTCCAGGACACCCATCTGCTGCCTCCCAGCCTGTGTGCGGTTGACTCCATGGCCGCGCCTGCACGCGACTGACGACGAGACCCTAGACCTAGAAGGTCTCAGGTGCCGTTGCCGGCGAGGAGCCGTGGCGCCGCTCAGCGTCGGCTGGTGGCCTGAAGCTCCGTGACAATGCTGGTCAACCGCTCGCCGTCTTCAGGATTGTTGACGGGGATCGAGAACTCGATGCGGTCGATCAGGGCACCGTATCGCTCGGCGAGCAGGCGTCCGATCTGGTCATAGGTGCCGACCGTGGCGATGGTGTGCAGCATCTCGTCCGATACGAGCGCCGAAATCTCGTCCCAGCGCTGAGCTTTCGACATCACCGCGGCCCGCTCCGCCTCGTCAGTCCATTCGTGCACGTCGAAGGCTGCCCGGTAGGCGGGTGTCGACAGGTAGAAGCCCACGCGCTCGCGAACAGTGCGTGCCACGACCGCCAGCGCGGCCTCGTCTGGCGCTGTGGCCACGAGCGGCTTCATGCACCAGTCAACTGCGGCGGCGTTGCGCCCAGCTCGTTGGGCGCCGCGCTCGACCGCAGGCGCCATGACCTCAGTGATGTACAGCGGCGAGCACACCGGGTGCAGCCGGACGCCATCGGCGACCTCGCCTGCGACTGCACACATGTTCGGGTTGATTGCCGCGATGTGCACCGGGATGTCGGGATGGGCGATCGGGCCTGGATCGAACAGCGGCACCATCAGGTTCAGGTTGTAGTGCTCGCTCTGGTAGTCCAGCGGGGAGCGATCCTGCCAGCAGCGCCACACCGCACGCACTGCGCCGACGTAATCGCGCATCCACGGCCCCGGCGCCGACCACTCCATGCCGTAGCGGCGGCGGATGTGGCCACGAACTTGGGATCCGAGCCCCAGAATCGCCCGGTTGCCAGAAGCCTTCTGCAGCGTCCATGCCGACAGTGCTGTGACAGTTGGTGACCGCGGGAATGCCATCGCCACTGAGGTGCCGAGTCCCAGCGTGGTCGTTGCCATTGCTGCCATTGCGAGGAGCTGGTAGGGGTCGTCCTTGGTCTCCTCGACGACGAGGGCGTCGTAGCCCAGTTCTTCGACCTGCGCAGCGGCCTCGCCGATGCTCGTCACGTCGAGCGGCGCGTCGGGTGCTCGCAGCCCGGGGTCGAGCTTGCCCAGTGGCAGCAGTGTCTCGGTTCTCATGGCTCAGCCCTCCACCAGCAGGCGAGGCGTGTGGCCCGCGAGGAACGAATCGAGCTGGGAAATGAACAGGTCGTCGTTGCGAGACGGCATCCCGCTGCCGGCGCCTCCGATATGGGTCGTCATCACAACCTTGGGATGATTCCAGAGCGGGCTGTCAGCGGGCAACGGCTCGATGTCGAAGACATCAAGCACCGCCGTCGCGGGACGGTCCTCGTCCAACCATGCCAGCAGGGCATCGGCGTCGATGACGGATCCACGGGCCACGTTGACCAGCACCGCGTCGTCGCGCAGGGACGCCAAGAACTTGGCATCGACGAGTCCCCGCGTTTCATCAGTGAGCGGGCACGTCAGGACCACCACGTCAGCCAGCGGCAGCTCATCAGCAAGGGCTTCCATCGTCACCATCGCGTCCGCGGCCCCGAGGTCGACGGCATCGGCAACGCTGCGGCGGGCACCGACGACGACTGCGCCGAACGGCCGTGCCAGCGCCGCCAGCTTGCGGCCGATCGAGCCGAAGCCGATCACCAGCCAGCGGCTGCCCCGCAACTCTCGCCACGGCACCTGCAGCCAGACACCGGCTCTCCGGCGATCGATACGTACTTCCCAGCCATGAAGAGTGTGCAGGATCAGCGACATCGTGTGCTCGGCGGTGGCGTCGTTCGGAGCGTCGCTGCGGCTCAACTGAACGCCATCGGCCACGAGTCGCTGGAACGGTGGCGCATCGGTTCCGGCCAGGCACGCCTGGGTCCAACGCAGCGTCCCCGGAGCGAGCGCAGCTTCGACGAACCCGGCCAGGTCGCCGCCGAACAGCAGCCCGATGGACACCCAAGCCGCAGCAGGCGTGTACGTCGCTGAGCCGACCGGAATCCCGTTCGTGTCGGCGACCGGGGTGCCGTCGGCGAGCGTTACCCCGTCGCGACTCCACAACAGCGGCTCGATGTCGTGAACGAGCGCCGACAGCCGATCAGCGAGTCGCCCATAGTCGTCGGCGGGCAGCAGGACCTGTCGAGAACTCACGCCGGAACGCTACGCAATCTCAGATGCGATCGCCGGGACGATCCGTTAGAGCCTGAGCGAGTAGGCGGCGATGCCCGGCAGCCCCGACGGCCTCGACTCTGCGCAGAAATGCCGCCACAGACGGCAAATTTGCACACAGAAAGCGTGACAGCAGCCATAGGGTGCGCAGCGATGCGAACGGTCGGCAGCGTCTCCAGCGCAGTACCGGACGCTGCCGAGGCGCCCCCGCCGGGTCCCGATGGCCCGCTGCAGCGCTTCGGTCTGAGGTTCGTGCTCGTCGCCACGATGGTGCTCGGGCCGTTTCCCCTGATCGCACCGGCGGTTGTAGCGGCCGATCTCATCGGGTCGCTCGGCATCACTAAAGGTGTCTTCGGGGTGGCGCTCACGACCAACACGGTTGCAGCAGCGCTGTTCGCCCCGCTCTCGGGGCGCCTCACCGACCGCATCGGCCCGAAGCTCTCCACCGTGCTGACCATCGTTACGGCCGGGGTCGGCATGGTCGGCATGGCCTTCGCGCCCAACGTTTGGGCGCTGATGGCGTCTGCAACGTTCGCTGGCCTTGGCCAGGGCTGGTGCAACCCGGCAACCAACAAGCTCATCGCCGAGCGTGTGCCGGAAGGTCAACGAGGCACAATCACCGGCCTCAAGCAATCGGGCGTCATGTTCGGGGCCTTCCTGGCAGGGGCGACGCTGCCGACGCTCGCTGTCTGGTTCGGATGGCGTACCGCGGTCGGCGTCTATGGGGTCGTGGCTCTGGTGTGCGCTCTCGGCATCCAACTGTGGATGCGTCCTGACGCGCGGACGGGCTCCGAATCGGCGGCGGCGTACGACGCACCGCCGGGCGCGGTGTTCACCATCACCCCGTTGCTTCCGAAGGTGCTCCGCATGGGCCGCTCCGAGCACCGCTTCATCATTGCGATCACCTGGTACTCGCTGTTGATGGGAGCCGTCGCGGGTGGCGTCGGCCGCTTCCAGATCCTCTTTGCCGAGGAATCACTGGGCTGGACCAACTTCTGGGCCGGTTTGGCGAGCGCGCTCGCGGGCATCACCGCGGTGGGATCACGCATCTGGTGGGCTCGGCTCACCGAACGACGAGTCCGGCCGGCGAGCGCACTGGCTGTCCAAGCGGGGTTCACCGTCGTCGCGATGGGGCTCCTGCTCGCCGCCACCTCTGTCAACGGCGGCCTGCTGTGGGTGATGTCCCTGCTGGCTGGCTTCACCATGATGTCCTGGAACGCCGTCGCGATGTTGGCGGTCATCACCGGCATTCCTGTTGCGCTGGCAGGTCGGGCATCGGGCACGGTGATGCTCGGATTCATGTCCGGGCTGAGCATCGGCGGCCTCGCGACCGGCTACATAGCGGAATGGACGGGCAGTTTCGACCTGGTTTGGACCGGCTTCGCGGTCTGCGCGGCTGGCGCAACCATCCTGGCGCTGGTCATGCGCCGCCACCGCCGACCCAGCTACTAGCGCCGGTCTGGCTGGACTGTGCTCGCCCCCTCAAGCGGGTCGGCAGGCCCGATCTAGGCTGGCAGGCATGGGGGATGACTTCGGCGTCGAGTATCAGAGCGGGTTCGGCAACGAGCACGCCACCGAGGCCGAGTCCGGCGTGCTGCCGATCGGTCAGAACAGCCCCCAGCGTGTCGCCCACGACCTCTACACCGAGCAGCTGACCGGCAGCGCCTTCACTGTCGCTCGGACGGATGCGCTGCGCACGTGGATGTACCGGATCCGGCCATCGGTACGTCACGTCACGGGACTGCGCGACATCGATCCGGGCAATATCCGGACCTCCCCATGCCGTGAGGGCTCACCGCCGGTGGCCCAGCTGCGCTGGGGCCCCATTGGGGTTCCTGACGAGCCGCGCACCTGGCTCGAAGGGCTCTGCACGCTGGCGGCCAATGGCGATGCTCACGTCCAATGCGGCGCTGCTACGCACCTGTACTTTGCCAACCGTTCGATGGACGGTGAAGTGTTCGCGAATTCCGACGGCGAGATGCTGATCGTGCCCCAGCAGGGGACGCTGCGACTCGTCACCGAACTCGGCACGCTCACGGTTGGGCCTGCCGAGCTGGCAACAGTTCCCCGTGGCGTCAAGTTCCGCGTCGAGCTCATGGAGGAGACAGCCCGGGGATATGTGTGCGAGAACTACGGCGCACCATTCCGGCTGCCAGACCCGGGTTTGATCGGCGTGGACGCGCTGGCTATGCCGCGGGACTTCCTCTATCCGGTCGCCGGCTACGAGGCCGACGACAATCCCACCCGGCTGGTCTTCAAGCACGACGGCCGCCTGCTCGAGACACACCTGCCGCACTCACCGCTCGATGTGGTGGCGTGGCACGGCAACTTCGCCCCCTACAAGTACGACCTGCGCAATTACTGCCCGCTCGGGCCGCTGCTGTTCGATCACACCGCGCCCTCGATCTGGACGCTGCTGACGTCGCCCTCAGACCTTCCGGGCACCGCCAACGTGGACTTCGTGCTGTTCCGCGAACGCTGGGCCGTTCAGGAGCACACGTTCCGTCCGCCCTGGTACCACTCCAACGTGATGAGCGAGCTGATGGGGCTCATCGAAGGCACCTACGACGCCAAGCTCGAAGGCTTCCTGCCCGGCGGCGTGAGCATTCACAACGCGTTCCTGCCCCACGGCCCCGACATCGACGCCTACAACGCCGGCACCACGGCCGAACTCGAGCCCCGGCGGATGGCCGACATGCTGGCCTTCATGTTCGAGTCCCGCTATGCGTGGATCCCCACCGCCTGGGCAGCCGGCCTGAGTGAGCTGCAGGACGACTACACCGATGCGTGGACACCGCTGGACGACCGCAGCACGCTGCGCCGCAACAGCGGCTAGGCGGTCGCCCAGCGCAGGAGGCTGTCAATGAGTGCGACACGGGCGAATGCTGATCTGAGCGGCCGGGTGGCGATGGTCACCGGCGCGGGGGCACGGGGGGACGGGATCGGCAACGGCCGCGCCGCTGCGGTGTTGCTGGCCGAGGCCGGAGCGCATGTCGTCGCTGTCGACCGCAAGGCGGAGCTCGCTGAGTTCACCGTCGAGATGATCACCGCCGAAGGCGGCAGCGCCATCGCCGTCGAGGCCGATGTGACCGTCGAAGCCGACTGCGAGGCCATGACCCAGGCTGCGCTCGATCGCTGGGGCCGGCTGGACATCCTGGTGAACAACGTGGGCATCGGCAGCAGCGGATCGGTGGTGACCGATGACGTCGACCGCTGGCAGCGCGTCATGGATGTGAACCTGACCTCGATGGTGCTGGCGTCACGGCACGCAATCCCCGCCATGATCGAGCACTCGGGCGGAGGCGCCGTCGTCAACATCTCATCCATCTCGGCGCTAAGGCCCCGAGGCATGACGGCGTACTCGACCTCGAAGGGGGCGATCATGGCGCTCACGTCGGCGATGGCGGTCGACCATGGTGCCGACAACGTTCGGGTGAACTGCGTCGCCCCTGGTCCCGTCCGTACGCCACTCGTCGGCGGCGATGACATGCCCGAAGATCTTGCAGAGGCACGCCGGCGCGCCAGCGTGCTCGGCATCGAAGGCAACGGCTGGGATGTAGGCGCAGCGGTCAGGTTCCTGTGCACCGACGAGGCTCGTTACATCACCGGCCACACGCTGGTCGTCGACGGCGGTGTGACCTTGCGGGGGCCGTCACGGGCCACGCTGGCCGGCTGAACCCCCGAGCGGAACGGCCAGGCGACGGCGCAGCAGCTGCGCCGACTACCGGCGGAAGCCGCTGCCGAAGTGTGTCTCGGGCAGTCGACTGCGGCCGAAGAGCTTGTCCCGCAGCGTTCCCGGCTGATACTCCCGCTGAACCAGCCCACGTTCTGAGAGCACGGGAACCACGCTTTCGATGAAGTCCACGAACGTGCCGGGCGTGGTGGCGTAGACCAAGTTGAAGCCGTCCACGCCTTGGTCCAGACGGCGCTGCATGCCGTCGGCGATCTGCTCGGGGGAGCCGACCAGGAACTGCCCCGTCATGTTGAGCTTGACGAGATCCCCGAAGGTGCGGGTGCCCGGCTGAGCGGAATCCAGCAAGGACTTCACCGGTCCTCGCACGCCTTCGGTGTCAAAGGTCTCGAGCGGCTGATCAGGGTCGATGTGGCTGAGATCGACGTTCAGGTTGCCGCTCAGATGCGCGAGGCCCGCTTCCAGCGAGAGCGTTTCGAGATAGTCGGCGTGCTTGGCTTTCGCCTCGGCCTCCGTTCCGCCCACGACAGGGGACAGGCCGGCAATGATCTTCACGTCGTCGGGATGGCGACCGGCCGCGCTCACCCTTCGGCGGATGTCTGCGGCGATGCGGGTGAGGCCCCGCGATGCCGCCACGACAAAGACGCACTCGGCATGTCTCGCGGCGAAGTCTCGCCCGCGATCTGAGGAACCTGCTTGGAAGATCACTGGCGTCCGCTGCGGTGACGGCTCCGAGAGGTGTGGCCCCGCCACCGAGTAGTAGGCGCCCTCGTGGTTGATCGGCCGTACGCCGTCGGGATCGACGTAGACGCGGCGCTCGGTGTCGGCCACCACGGCGTCGTCGGTCCAGCTGCCCTCCCAGAGCTTGTAGCAGACCTCCATGTAGTCCTCGGCCTGTTCGTAGCGCTCGTCATGGCGCGGAAGGCGGTCATAGCCGAGGCTCTGGGCGGCGTTCTGCAGGTACGACGTCACGACGTTCCACGCCACGCGCCCGCCGGTGAGGTGATCGAGCGTGGTGATCTGGCGGGCGAACGTGAACGGGTGCGCCTGCAGCACTGAGCTGGTGAAGGCGAATGCGAGGTGCTCAGTGACCGTCGCCATGGCTGGGATCAGCAGCATCGGGTCGTTCACGGGCACCTGCATGCCCTCGCGCAGCGAGGTGTCGGCGCTGCCCTGGTAGGTGTCGTACAGCCCGATTACGTCCGCCAGGAAGATGGCGTCGAAGCACCCCGCCTCGCAGATGCGGGCGAGCTCGAGCCACGGTTCGAGCGAGGTGTACTCCCGCTGGCGGGTGTCGTCGCGCACCCATAAGCCCTGCTGGATGTGGCTGACGCAGTTCATCGTGAAGGCGTTCAGGATGATCCGCCGCCCCGGCCTTGCTTCTCCCGCCACAGGGTCAGTCTCGCATTGTCGCCCCCGCAGCGCCCCGCCGGCTCAACGGGAGTTGGGGCGGGAGGTCGTGACGTAGGCCTCGACGATCTCGGCTGGCTCTCCGACGGCTCGGATGCGGCCACCGTCCAGCCACACAACCCGATCGCAGTAGCGCTCGATCTCCGCCATGTTGTGCGAGACCAGAACGACGGAACCAGCAGCGCCGCAGACGTCATCTATGCGCTCGGCGGCACGTCGACGGAACTCCTCGTCGCCCACTGTGAGCGCCTCGTCGATCAGGAGGATTTCAGGTACGCGGGCCGTGGCAATGGCGAAGTGCAACCGGGCGCGCATACCCGACGAGTAGGTGCGCATGGGCCGATCGATGGCCTCACGTACACCTGCAAAGTCGATGATCTCATCCATGCGGCGCTCGATTTCAACCCGGGAGAAACCCAGAGCCAGACCGCCGATCAGTATGTTGCGGCGACCTGACAGTGCCGGCCGCATCACCGACGACACGCCGAGAAGCGAAGGCCTCGACCGGCCGCGAATGCTGCCTGACGCAAGGGGCAACAGCCCAGTCATGGCCGAGAGCAGCGTCGACTTTCCTGTTCCGTTGGCCCCGATCAGCCCGAGTGTCTCGTGCTCGTGGAGATTCAGCGTCACACCTTGTATCGCCTCAATGATGCGGTAGCGGCGACGCATCCGACCTCGGGCGAATCCCTGCTTGAGTCCCTTGGCCGGTTCCTCGTACACCCGGTAGTTCACGTGAACGTCGCGAATCTCGACGGTCACCCGTGTCGACGCTGCCATCACGCACCGAGTCGCTGTTCCGAGCGGAAGAAGATCATGAAGCCAACGATGGGCATCAGGACGCTCCACGCAACCGTGCCAGCCAGCACCCAGACGTCGACTGCCTGTCCCAGCAGGCACCAGCGTGCGCACGTGATCAGGTCGTAGATCGGGTTCAGCGCAAAAGCCCGTCGCCAGGCGAAGCTGTGCACGAATGCATCGACGCTGAAGATCACGCCCGAGGCGTAGAACAAGAGCCGGAACAGGTGAGGCAAGATGTGCCGCAGGTCCGGGACAGCAGTGCCGATGCGTGCAGATATCAGCGCCGATCCGAAGTTGAAGACGAACTGCGCCAACAGTACGAGCGGCAGCAACAACCAGCGCATCGATGGGCGCTCTCCTGTGGTCAACACCGCTAGAAGTGCCAGAACGATCGCCGGAACGAATGCTGCGGTCTGGCCGTTCACCGTTGCGGCGGGCAGCAAGATGCGCGGGAACTGGATAGATCGAATGAGTCCGAGATTCTGAGTGATCGAGACTGCCGCCTCCTGCACCACCCGTTGGGTGAGATGGAACAGCACAATCCCGACGATCAGGAACCCCAGGAAGTTGCTGACGCCGCGACTGGTGTCGATGACGACACCAAAAACCAGGAAGTAGACGCCCACAAGCAGCGCTGGGTTCATCAGATGCCAGAACTGGCCCAACGTCGTGTCCATGTTCTGGGCTCGAAGATCTTGTGCGGGCACGACGATGGCGAACTCTCGCCGGCGCCAGGCTTCGCGCAGATAGTTGAGCGACGTGGGCCGTGATGTCAGGTCAATGAGCGGGCGCAGGTGGGCGTTGTCGTGGCTCGACGCGTACCTGCTCTCGCCATCCACGGGAGTCATCCTACGAACGCGGTACCGCAACGCTTGTGCGGTGAGGTATCGGCGATCGTGTCCTGCAAGACTGGGACCATGAGCAGCGGCACCCCCGATCTCACCGCAAACGAAGACGAACTTCAGCGCTATCTCGACGAGGTGGAAGCTCACGGCTACTGCATCGTCGAGCGTGCCATCGAGCCAGAACTCCTCACCGAGATCCGCGACTCCGTCGCTCGGGTCGAAGACGAGCTGAACGTTCAGCCGAAGGGGAACCGCATCGAGGGGTTCGCCACCAAGCGCATGTACAACCTGTTGGGCAAGGACCGGTCGTTCTGGAAGCTGCCGATCCACCGCAACGTGCTGCCGTTCCCGCAGCGGCTGATGGAGCCGGGAGCGATCCTGTCGGGCACCACCTGCATGCACATCGGCCCTGGTGAGGTGCATCAAGGCCTGCATTCCGACGACGGCCTCGTCGATCAGATCGATGTGCCGCGCCCGCGCGCTCCCTTCATGGTCACCACGATTTGGGCATTCACCGATTTCACCGAAGAGAACGGCGCAACCCGCTTGGTTCCTGGGTCGCACCGCTTCGACCACGAGCCCCAGCCGGGGGAGAAGCCCTCCTACATCGCGGCTGAGATGCCTGCTGGCTCGGTCCTCGTCGTGAACGGCGGCACCTGGCACTGCGGCGGCGCCAACACGTCCCCCGACGACTGGCGCCTCGGCATCAGCGTGCAGTACTGCCGGGGCTGGATGCGCCAGCAGCAGAACCAGTACTACAGCCTCTCCCCCGAAGACGTCCGAGACATGCCCGACGAGCTGGCGGCGCTGTGCGGGTTCAGCCTGTACCGGGGGATCATGGGCCACGTCGACGGGGCGAGCCCCGGTCGGTACCTGGGCGCCGACGGTCTCACCGAGACCGCGTACGCAGCTCGGCTGAAGGCAATCGACGAGGGCGAAGAAGTCGGCGGCATCGGCACCGCAGAGCCGGCGGCCTAGCGCAGTTCTGCGCAAGCTTGCCGCTGGAGTCGGCATTTCTGCGCAAAAAATGCGCCGCATCGCAATTCTGCGCCAATATTCCGCTGCGTTGGGCATTTCTGCGCCAAGACGACGGTGCAGCTCACAACCGCAGGAGGGATGAGGGTCATGGAACTGCGCGATCGAGTAGCGATCATCACCGGGGGAGGCGGCGGCATCGGCTCCGCCACCGCTCGTCATTGGCTGGCGGAGGGCGCCCGCCATGTGGTGGTCGCCGACTACAACGCTGACGCTGCGGTGGCAGTGGCCGATGAGCTGGGGTGCGAGGGCGTCGGGTTGGACGTCACCGACGAGGCGGCCGTCGCGGACCTCGTAGAGCGCACGCTCGAAGCTCACGGACCGATCGACGTGTTCTTCTCCAACGCAGGAGCCGGCGCCGAAGGCGGAGTGGACGCGTCCAACGACGCTTGGCAGTCCCAATGGGAGCTGCACGTCATGAGCCACGTGTACGCCGCCCGTGCGGTGCTGCCGTCGATGCTGGCTCGGGGACAGGGCTACCTCGTCCACACAGCGAGCGCAGCCGGTCTGCTCGCGGCGATGGGTTCCGCGCCGTACTCGGTCACCAAGGCGGCATGCATCAAGCTGGCCGAGATGGAGGCGATCCTCCACGGCGACGACGGCATCCGGGTCTCGGTGCTGTGCCCGCAGGGCGTGAACACCGCCATGGCGCCGCGGAGGCTCGCCGACGGCGGAACCGACGGCATCGTCGAGCCCGAGTTCGTGGCGCAAGTCATTACCGAAGCGATGGCACAGGAGCGGTTCCTGATTCTGTCGCACCCCGAGGCCCAGACCTACGTGGAGCGAAAGGTCTCCGACCCGGATCGTTGGCTGCGAGGCATGCGCCGCCTCCGCCAACGTTCGATGAACCTCGAAGAAGGCGCCTGAGGTGGGTGGGCCGCCGCGCCGCGCCAGCTTCAGCGCGTAGAGCGGCCTGTGCCCTAACTTTGCCGCCATGGCTGATTCTGATGTGAAGGCACTGACGGGCGGGCTCGAGCTGCCCGATTTCGAGACCACGGCGTTCACCACGCCCCCACCGCTGGCCGATGCCACCGTGGCAATCGTGTCCTCGGCGTCGTTGCATCATCCCGACCAGGACGATTTTGCACCCATCGACGTCGGCTACCGAGTGCTTGAGGCGGGCCGGCGTGACTACATGTGCGGCCACTGGAGCCCGAACTTCGACGCCACCGGCATCGCCCTCGACATCAACACCGTCTTTCCGATCGACCGCCTCGACGAGTTGGCGGCTGACTGCACCATCGGGCGGGTCTCCGACATCCACCTGTCCTATGCCGGCAACCAGTTCGACCTGTCTGCGGTGCGGATGGACTCGGGTCCTGCGGGGGCGAAGTTCCTCCGTGAGCACGAGGTGGACGTCGTCCTGTTCACTCCCGTCTGACCGCTGTGCACGCGTACCGTGAGTACGCTCGCACACGTCTTTGAGGCAGAGGGACTGGCGACGGTCGCGCTGGGATCCATCGGCGCCCACATCCAGGGCACCGCTCCGCCGCGAGGCCTCTGGTGCGAGTTCCCGCTGGGTCGGCCGCTCGGCAAGCCCAACCACGCCGAATTCCAGCATCGGGTGCTGGCACACGCGTTCAGCTTGCTGTCGTCGCCGGGGCCGGTCGTGGAGAAGTTCGCCGAGACGATCGACGACGACGGCACCGAGACGGTGTCGTGCACGCTGCCGCCCCGCCACGACCCGAACCTGCACCCCGCCGTCGACGAGGCCAACGGCCTGCGCTCCGCCTACGACCGTGCCGTAGCCAAGCTCGGCAACCGGGTTGGCGCCGGGCGCACTGTGTCTGCCGGCGATATTCCAGCCGCGGTGCAGGCGTTCGCTGACATCGCTGACGGCAAGCCGTGCAAGCAGGCAGGTGTGCCCGGCATCCCGGCACGTGTGGCCCAGGACATCCGCGGCTACTACGAGACAGCGGCGCTTGCAATCGCCGAGCACGCTCCTTCAGCGTGGGCAGGCACTCGCTGGTTCTTCGAGTCGACCGAAGCAGGGCGCACCATCGTCGCAGCCCGTAAGGCGATGGCCGACTCCGGCGAGAAGCACGGCATCTGGTTCTACATCACGCCTGGCGACATGTAGCGATGGCCGCCGGGAGCGGCCTCCCGCGAACGAGAAAGCGCGTCCTGTGACTGCGTCCAATGGCTCGCCGCCCGACGGGGCGAGCGTGCTCATTGGCCAGCCGTTCCACGGCTGGCGCGTGGCGTGGGCCGGATTCTGGGTGCTGTTCATCGTCTACGGCATCCAGTTCAGCTACGGCACCTTCGAGGGTGCCATCAGCTCCGACACCGGCTGGTCGGCGAGCTGGCTGCAACTCGCATATGCCTCGTACATCCTCGCTTACAGCGCCGTGAGCGCATGGAGTGGACAGCTCACCGACCGCTTCGGTCCGCGCCGAGTCATTGCCGGCGGTGCCGTGCTGCTGGCAGCGGGTTACTTGGTGTTGTCATCCGCGGGAAACCTCGCAATGGTGTTCGTCGGCCTCGCCGTGATTGCACCGCTCGGGATGTCGTCATCGTGGGTGCCCGCGAACGCCACCGTCGTGCGCTGGTTCACCGAGCGTCGCGGATTGGCGACGGGCATCGTCGGCTCAGGCGGAAGCGCCGGCGGCATCGTTGCGCCCCCGATCGCCGCGTGGCTCGTCGAGCAATACGGATGGCGGACCGCTATCGCCGTGATGGCGGTGACGGGCGGTGTACTCATGGCTGTCACCGCAACGGTGTTCGTGCGCGACCCAGAGTCGATCGGCCAGGAACCCGACGGGCCCGCGCCCGATCCTCGGGACCGCCCGCTCGGGCGATCACGAGTCGCGTCGAGGCCGGCGGACTCCGACGTGGACTCAGCGGACGTCCGCGATCCGAAGACCGAGGACCCCGCCACCGCGTGGACTGCCCCGCAGGCTTGGCGTAACTCGGTGTTCTGGCGCATCTTCGGGATGTTTGCCCTGACGTTCGTGGTGGTGTTCGTGCCATTCGCGCATGGCGTCCAGTACGCCCGGAGCCTCGGATTCTCACCGCTGTGGGCTGCGGGAGTCATCAGCTCCGTCGGCGTCGGCGGGCTCGTGGGCAGAATCGTGACCGGCCCGCTGTCGGACCGCATTGACCGTCGCCGGGCCGTGATGCTGGCCCTGGCGGTGGAGACGCTGTCGTTCGTCGGCATCGCCGTCTCCGACGGGCTGGTGTTGCTGTACGCCTCGTCGATCGCCTTCGGCCTGTCCTATGGCGGGAGCGTGGCGGTATTCCCGGCACTGGTCGCCGACTACTTCGGGCGTACCCATGCCGGCGCGATCGTGGGACGCTTCTTCGCAACAGCGGGGTCGTGTGCCGCGGTGGGTCCGTACGTCGCGCAGCTGCTGCTCGGAGCCACTGGCGGCTACGGCTGGACGTTCTCCTTGGCGGCAGTGTCGAATGCCTGCGCACTGGGTTTGGCCTTCACGCTCCCGCGGCCAGTCTTGCTGCCCAAGCAGCCGGGCGGATAGGTCACGGCTCGGGAACGACTCCCACGCATTCTTTGTGCAGATTTGCCGCCTGTGGCGGCATTATTGCGCAGAGTCTGGGTCGTCGGGGCTGGCGGGCATCGTCAAGACATGAGTGCGTTCGTCATACGGGCAGCACTTTGGGCTGACGGGTAGCCTCCGCAAGGAGCCATGACGGCGGATCAGGGGGATTCGATGGCACTCGCAGACTTCAAGCTCGAGGACCGTTTCGACCGCGCCGAAGGCGATGTCGCCATGTCAGGCGTGCAGGCGCTGCTGCGTGTGCTGCTCGACCAGCTCCGGGCCGATCGCCGTGACGGTCTGAACAACGCCGCGATGGTCTCGGGTTACCGGGGTTCGCCGCTTGGCGGCATCGACAGCCTCATGCTCGGCAACGCAACCGAGTTGGCCGAGAACCACATCACGTTCCTGCCGGGGCTCAATGAAGACCTCGGCGCAACGGCTGTGTGGGGCAGCCAGCTCGCCAACCGCAACTTCGAAGGCCGCTACGACGGCGTGCTGGGCATGTGGTACGGGAAGGCGCCCGGCGTCGACCGGTCAGGTGACGCCATCAAGCATGCGAACGTCTGCGGCGTCGACCCCAAGGGCGGCGTGCTGCTCGTAGCGGGCGACGACCCGGCTTCGAAGTCGTCCACGCTCGCGTCGGAATCCGAGCCGGTGCTCATCCACTTCCAGACGCCGATCCTGTACCCCGGCTCGGTCCAAGAAGTCATCGACTACGGACGCTGGGGCTACGAGCTGTCCCGCTACTCGGGCTTCTGGTCGGCGTTGAAGATTGTCACCAATGTCGCTGACGGCTACTCGACCGTCGAGGTGGGCCCGGGAAGGGTGAGCGCCGTGCGTCCCGCCCTCGAATGGGACGGCAAGCCTTGGGCGCACACCCAGCAGGACGCCCTGTTCGGCCCGAATGCCGTGCGCATGGAGCTTGAGATCCATGAGGGCCGCATGGTCGCGGTCGACAAGTTCGTGGCGGAGAACAAGCTCAATCGCCAGACCGTCACCAGTCCCGACGCCAAGGTCGGCCTGATCGCGGCCGGGAAGACCTACTACGACCTGCGTGAGGCGCTCGACCGCATGGGTCTCAGCGAGGCAGAACTGTCTCGCCGTGGCGTCCGCATTTTCAAGCCGACGGTGGTATGGCCGCTGGAGCCCACCAGCTTGCGTGAGTTTGCACGTGGGCTCAACGTGATCGTCGTGGTCGAGGAGAAACGCTCGGTCATCGAGACGCTGGTGCGCGAGATCCTCTACGGCACCGCTTCCGCCCCCCGGGTGCTGGGCAAGCGCGACGCCGCCGACGGCTTCTGGTTCCCCGGTCACGGCGAGATGGACGCCGACCTCATCGCCCGCAAGATCCGCCCGTTCCTGGTCGACCGCTTCGGCAGCGACGGCATCGGCTCCGCCGTGCCGGAGCGCATCACGATCCCGCTGGCTGTCACCACCTCCGACGGTGCCAAAGCAGCGGGACGCACGCCGGGCTTCTGCTCGGGCTGCCCGCACAACCGCTCGACCTGGGTGCCTGAGGGCTCCGAGGCCGGGGGCGGCATCGGCTGCCATGGCATGGCGGCGATGACTCCCACCCGCAACGTGCGCGGCACCACCCAGATGGGCGGCGAGGGCGTGCAGTGGGTCGGCGCAGCGCCGTTCGTGACGATGGATCACCGTTTCCAGAACATCGGCGACGGCACGTTCCACCACTCCGGCTCGCTGGCGGTCCGCCAGGCCATTGCAGCAGGCACCAACGTCACCTACAAGATCCTCTACAACGCAGCGGTCGCAATGACGGGTGGCCAGGACGTGGACGGCGGCATGGAGGTGCCGGAGCTGACCCGCTCGCTGCATGCCGAGGGTGCGGCCAAGGTGATGGTCGTCGCCGACGATCCCGACAAGTACCCCGCCGAGGCTCAGTTCGCACCCGACACCGACGTCTGGCACCGCGACCGGCTCGACGAGGCGCAGCGGCTGCTGCGTGACATCGAGGGCTGCACCGTGCTCATCTACGACCAGGCGTGCGCGGCCGAGCTCCGGCGTGACCGCAAGCGCGGCAAGGTGGCCGAGCCCAAGACACGGGTGTTCATCAACGAAGCCGTTTGCGAGGGCTGCGGCGACTGCGGCGAGAAGTCGAGCTGTCTGAGCGTGCAGCCCGTCGAGACCGAGTTCGGTCGCAAGACGCAGATCCACCAGTCCTCGTGCAACAAGGACTTCACCTGCCTCGACGGCGACTGCCCGGCATTCATCGAGGTGGTGCCCGGGGGCAAGGTGCCCACGAAAGCAACAGCGGCCGTGGACGAGATCGGCCACGACCTGCCTGAGCCAGATCGGCTCGACGAGGGCAACATGCTGATGATGGGCATCGGCGGCACCGGCGTGGTGACCGTGAACCAGATGCTCGCCACAGCGGCGCTGCTCGACGGCAAGCAGGCCAACGGACTCGACCAGACCGGACTCGCCCAGAAAGGCGGTCCGGTGGTGTCGAACCTGAAGATCCGCCGCCTCGGCAGCACACCCGACGCCAATGGTTCCCACGGCAGTGATGGTGGCGAGGCCAACAAGGTCGGGACCGGCGAGGCCGACGCCTACATCGTGTTCGACCTGCTGTCGGGCACGAATCCGGTCAACCTCGAGAAGGCTCAGGCGGGCCGCACGGTGGCGCTGGTGTCGTCGTCGAAGGTGCCGACCAGCGCGATGGTGCGTGACACCTCCGCTGAGTTCCCCGAGTGGACGGCGTTCCAGCGCTCGATCGACGAGGCGACCACGCCGGAGCGCAACATCTACTTCGACGCAGGCACGCTGTCGGACAACCTGTTCCGCTCGCACATGCCGGCCAACGTGCTGGTGCTCGGCGCCGCTTACCAGTCGGGCGTGGTGCCGATCAGCGCCGCGGCCATCGAGCGGGCCATCGAGCTCAACGGCGTCGCCGTCGAAATGAACACCCAGGCGTTCCGCATCGGTCGCAACATCGTGCTCGACCCGGACTTCATGGAGACGCTGCACGTGGAGCGTGTCGGCCGGGTGAAGCGAGAGACCGGTCGTTCCAAGCGGGAGCAGAAGCTCGTCGACGCGGTGCCCGATCAGTCAGAAGAGCTGGCTCGGCTGCTGCGCATCCGCGTGCCCGACCTCGTTGCGTACCAGAGCGTCGACTATGCGGCGGCGTACGCGGAGTTTGTGGCCAAGGTGCGCGACGCCGAGGCTGCTGCAAGTGACGAGACGGCCCTCAGCGAGGCCGTGGCGAGGTACCTGTACAAGCTGATGGCGTACAAGGACGAGTACGAGGTTGCTCGCCTGCACCGCAGCGAGGCGTTCCAGCGGGCAGTGCGTGACCAGTTCGGCGACAAGACCGAGATCACCTACAAGCTGCACCCGCCGATCATGCGGCGCATGGGCGTCGACAAGAAGATCGGCCTTGGCCGGTCGGGTGATGTCGCATTTGCGTTGCTGGCCCGGATGAAGGGCTTGCGGGGCGGCGCGCTGGACATCTTCGGCAAGACCGTCCATCGCCGCATGGAGCGGGAGCTGATCGACGAGTACCGCGGGATGATCTCCCGGGCGCTCGACACGCTGGCGAGCGGCGATGATGCTGCCTACGCCCGGGCCGTCGAGATCGCCGAATTGCCGGACATGATCCGCGGCTACGAGGACATCAAGGAGAACAACGTCGAGCGGTTCCGCGCTCGCGCAGCCGAGCTCGGCGCCTGAGCGGATCCCTCGTCGGGATCTGTCAGACCGATGGCAGCGAATCGACCGGAGGGGCACTCGCCGAGCGCTCCGGCGTGGTGCGTTGTCGACTTCCCCGAGGTGACCGTCTATTCGATGGTCTTCTTGAAGGGTCCGGACAATGACGACACGCTGGCCGAATTGCAGTCGGCGCTGACCGAGGGCGACCATCGGCCCGATCACGTTGAGCGGGCCCGGATCGTGAACTTCACCGACGAGGGTGACGACGCGGCGGAAGCCCAGGGCGATGTCGAGACAGTCTTCATGGCGTACTGGGTGAATCCCGAGGCCTACGAGCGCTGGCGGCAGGGCTGCGGCGCGCTCGGACGGGCTGGGGTCTATTGCGAGACAGCCGTCATTCCCGCAGAGCGCTGGGAGACCATTGCCGGGACCAAGCGGCCGCTGCCGGGAATTCGGAACCTGACCTCGGTGGACATCACCGAGCTACACGACTACTGGGGCGCTGCGCGGGACCGCATGGCGGCCAGCGCTGATGATCCCTTCGAGTCGGCTCCCGGCTCGCCGCTGCCGGCCAACTTGTGTCTCATCCGCTCGGGTCAGAAGTGGGACGACTGCCCCGACGACGAGCGAGATCTGTACTTCACCGACATCGAACCGAAGCTGCGGGCCGGCATCGACTTCTTGGCCCGCAACCCCGATACCGGCTGCATCTCCAGCCGGTTCTTGCGGGAGCAGACCATCGACGGCGAGGATCTGCAGTCCACGAGCTTCGTGGGCTGGTTCGAAGACCTGGCGTCGCTGGAGGCGTGGTCCCGGTCGCACTCTACGCACCTGGCCATCTTCCACTCGTTCCTCTCGACGGTTCAGATTCTGGGACGCCCGCCCAAGCTCCGGCTCTGGCACGAGGTTTCGGTGCTGCCTGACGGTGGGGTCGAGCTGATGCGACCCGAGCTGTCGCCGCTCGCTGCTCTGTCCAGCTGAACCAGCTGACCTCACGACGCAACAGCGGGGCACGGCTGCGTCGGGCTCCCTAGGCTTTCGCAGCGATGGCTGCAGACGGCCCGATGGCATCGGGCGTGCCGGACCCGCTCGACGGTCTCGACATCGCCCCATCAATTCTGGAACTGGTGGGCCGAACTCCAATGGTCCGGTTCAGTCGGGTCGCGCCGCACATCATGACGCCGGTCGTGGCGAAACTCGAGACCACAAACCCCGGCGGATCGGTCAAGGACCGTGCGGCGATCGCGATGATCGACGCGGCCGAGGCCGACGGGCAATTGCGACCCGGCGACGTGATTGTTGAGCCGACCTCCGGGAACACCGGCGTGGGACTGGCTGTCGTCGCGGCCCAGCGTGGCTATCGCTGCGTGTTCGTCTGCACAGACAAGGTGGCGCCCGAGAAGGTGGCGCTGCTGCGGGCCTACGGCGCCGAGGTCGTGGTATGTCCGGTCGCCCTTGCGCCGGAGGACCCTCGTTCGTACTACTCCACTGCGGCGAGGTTGCGATCCGAGACGCCCAGGGCCTTCTCGCCCGACCAGTACTCCAACCAGAACAATCCCCGCGCCCACTACGAGACCACCGGACCCGAGATCTGGGATCAGACCGGCGGGCGGGTCACCCACTTCGTGGCCGGCGCCGGTACGGGCGGCACCGTCAGCGGCGTCGGGCGTTACCTCAAGGAACAGAATCCGGCGATCGAGGTCGTCGTGGCCGACCCCCCGGAGTCGGTCTACGCCGGCGGCGACGGCAGCAGCTATCTGGTCGAGGGCATCGGCGAGGACTTCTGGCCGACCACCTACGACGCCAGCATCGTCGACCGGGTGATTCCCGTCACTGACGCCGAGTCATTTGCCATGGCGCGCCACGTCACCCGCACCGAAGGTTTGCTCATCGGCGGCTCCGGAGGCACCGCGATCACTGGCGCTGTACGGGTTGCCGTCGAGCTGGACGCGGCGGGCCGGGCGGCGGATTCCCTCGTAGTGACCCTCATTCCCGATTCCGGTCGCGGCTATCTCAGCCGGGTCTTCGACGATGAATGGCTGGCGGAACGGGGACTGCCGGTCGACGGCACGCTGCCCGCGTCCGGCGGCGATTGCAAGGAGCCTGGGTAGTGCTGGGCGGCGATCCCCAGCTGTCTGGCTTCGAGGATCCAGACGACTTCGGCTTCGAGACGCGCGCCATTCGAGCCGGCCAGCCTCATGACCCCTACACCGGAGCGGTGGTCACGCCCATCTCGCTGGCAACCACCTTTGCCCAGGAGGCCGTCGGGCAGCCCCGCCACGGATACGAGTACGGCCGCACCGGCAACCCCACACGCCACGCCTATCAGGTATGCGTGGCGTCCCTGGAAGGCGCCCGCCACGGGTTTGCGTTTGCGAGCGGGCTGGCGGCATCGGACGCCCTGCTGCGAGTCCTGCGCCCCGGGGACAGCCTGCTGCTCGGCGACGATGCCTACGGAGGCACCCTGCGGCTGATCGACAAGGTGTTCGGCAACGCTGGCGTCACTTTCGCTGCCGCCGATCTCACCGCTCCCGACAAGATCCGGGATGCCTGGACGCCCCAGACGCGCATGGTGTGGCTGGAGACGCCGACCAATCCCTTGCTCACCGTGTTCGACATCGAGGCCATCAGCGCGATCACCCACGACTTGGGCGGCATCGTCGTGGTGGACAACACGTTCGCTACGCCGTACTTGCAACAGCCCCTCGCCCTCGGTGCGGACGCGGTGGTGCACTCCGCAACCAAATACCTCGGCGGCCATAGCGACGTCGTGGGCGGTTTCGTGGCCACCAATGACGACGCCATGGCCGAACACCTCGTGTTCACCCAGAACGCGGTTGGGGCCGTGCCGAGCCCCTTTGACTGCTACCTGACGCTGCGAGGCGTCAAGACGCTCGGGGTGCGAATGGACCGTCACTGCGCGAGCGCAGAGGCAGTGGTCGACCTGCTCGCCGGGCACCCGGCGGTGCGTTCCGTGCTGTATCCGGGTCTCGTCGACCACACCGGCCATGACATCGCGAGCCGGCAGATGAGCGGCCTTGGCGGCATGGTGTCGTTCCGGATGCACGGCGGCCGGGCTGCCGCAGAGCAGGTCGCAGCCGCGACCAGGGTGTTCACGCTTGCCGAATCGCTGGGTGCAGTGGAGTCGCTGATCGAGCATCCCGGAGCAATGACTCACGCGTCCGCCGCGGGCTCGGCCTTGGAAGTGCCCGACGACCTGGTACGGCTGTCCGTCGGTCTCGAGACCATCTCGGACTTGCTCGACGACCTGGGCGCAGCTCTCGACGCTGCGGCGAACGTTGGCGCCTGACCAGCCGGGGTTGCAGACGCTCCAACGTGCCCTTCGTCATGCTGGGTGCAGGCATCGGCTGGTTCGGCTGGTTCGAGTTCAATGCCGGTTCGGCCCTGGCGGCCAACGGCGCGGCGGCGTACCAGCTGAACGAGCCCGCGGGCAGGCCACTAGCTTGCGGCCGTGACACAGACCGCTCCAGACCGTGAACATGAAGACCTCGCAGCCTCCGACACCGAGGTCAGGCAGTTCGAGCAGCAGCGGTGGCAGCGGCCGCCGGGCGCTACCGAGATCCTGCTGGTGCGTCACGGCGCGTCCCAAGCGTTCGTGCCCGGCGAACCGTTCCCCATGCTGGGCACTCAGGGCAACCCTGCGCTCGCACCCGAGGGGCATGTGCAGGCGGCGGCAGTAGCCCGCCGGCTGGCTTCCGAGCCGATCGACGCGCTCTTTGTCTCGTCGTTGCAACGCACGCAGCAGACCTTCGAGCCGCTTGCTGAACGACTGGGCATGACTCCCGCGATCGAGCCCGACCTGCGCGAGGTGGCGCTAGGCGAGTGGGACGGCGGGAGGATCCGCCAGTTCGCGGCAGAGAATCACCCCCTCTATGTGCGGTTGCACACGGAGCGCCGCTGGGACGTCATTCCCGGGGCCGAGACCAACGAGCAGCTCATCGGCCGGTGCATGGGTGCCCTTGAACGCATCGCCGGGGCGCACCCCGACCGACTCGTCGCTGTCTGTGTGCACGGCGGAGTCATCGGCGCCGCACTGGCCCATATCGTCGGGGCCACGCCGTTCTCGTTCGGCGGCTCCGACAACTGCTCGATCACCCAGATCGTGCGCTGCGACGACGACTGGGTGCTGCGCCGATTCAACGACTGCTCACACCTCGACGACTACTTGCATCACCGCTGAGCGCTTGTTCAGTGCAACTCGGTCTGGCCGCGACGGCGATCCGCCGAGCGCTGTCAGCTTTCAGCGAGGAAGGCGCCCAGCGCCGCCGTCAGCAGTGCAGGGTCGTCGCTGCCGCCGAGTTCCCGGGCCGAGTGCATCGACAGCTGCGGCGAGCCCACATCGACGACGCTCATTCCCAGCCGGGAGGCCGTGATCGGCCCGATGGTCGAGCCGCACGGCAGGTTGCCGCGGTGGGAATAGATCTGGTGCGGCACCCCGGCGGCGTTACATGCGGACACGAAGCGGGCACTGGTCGCCGCATCGGTCGCATAGCGCACGTTGACATTCGTCTTGATGACCGGACCGCCGTTCAGCAGCGGCAAGTGCCCAGGTTCGTGGCGCTCGGGATAGTTCGGGTGCACCGCGTGGGCTCCATCGGCTGACACGCACAACGAGCGTGCCACCGCCCGCAGGTACTGCTCGCGGTCGGCGCCGAGGCTCTGGGCGATTCGCTCAAGTGCGTCAGCCAGGATTGGGCTGCCGGCACCGGTGGCGGAGTCGCTGCCGATCTCCTCATGGTCGAACAGCACGACGACTGCGGCGGTGTCGTCAGGCGCCGCGTCGAGCCCGACCAGCGCCTCGACGGCCGCATGACACGACGCCAGGTTGTCGATGCGACCGGCGGCGTACATCTCGCCGTCGCGCCCGAGCCGAGCGGGCGGGCACAGATCATGCGCCATGACATCCCACGCCAGCACTGCGTCGGGCTCGACATCGAGCTCACCGGCGAGGAACTGCCGGAACCCGTCCGTGCTCGGCTCGCCGAGTCCCCACACCGGTGTCATGTGCTGCTGGCGGTCCAGCTTGAGGCCATCGTTCACCTCACGGTCGAGGTGAATAGCGAGCTGCGGGACACGCAGCAGCGCCCGGTCGCAGCGCCACAGCACTGTGCGCGGAGCGGTCGACGTCAACGTGCGATCTTCGTCAGCGTCACTCCAGAACGGAAAATGCGTGTGCTGGTACTCGTCGTCGAAGAGCGACCGGGATCGGTCGCTGAGACGGTCGCTGTTGAACACGGTGACGCGGCCGGACAGGCCGAGGTCGCGGTCCAACCACGAGTTGAGCAGCACACCGCCGTACACCTCCACACCGAGCTGCCGGTAGTCGTACGCACCGCTGTCCGGCTGCGGGCGCAGGCGCAGGTTCGGACTGTCGGTGTGCGCGCCGATCACGCTGAAGCGCAGCCTGTCGGGATCGACGTGGGCCGCGGCGCGCACTGCCACAACCGTGCCGCCGTCGCGCGTCGCCCATCCGATTTCCGGCTCCAGCTCGTTCCACGGGTCGTCGCGGCCGACCTCGACGAGACCTGACGCCACCAGCCGATCGAGGGCTGCCGCAGCTGCGTGGTACGGCGACGGCGATGCCTCGATGAACTCGAATAGCTGGTCGAGCATGTGGGCTCTAAGCGTCGGCGTATGCCGTGATCACGTCACGGCTGAAGTCGTCGAACTTGGTACGTGACATCGGGTAGGTGACAAGACGAGTGATGCCGGCCGCGGCCGCCCGCTCGATGTGCTCCGGCGCTGCGGGCCCCTGTGTCATGAAGTCGATCTGCTCCGGGTCGCGTCCAACCCGCTCGGCACATCGCTTCGCATGCTCATAGAGCGCCGTCATCTCGTCGAAATCACCGGATACCGGGAAGAAGGCGTCGCCGTACTCACCGGCGCGTCGAGCAGCCCGCTTGCTGTCGCCGCCGACGACGATCGGCACCGATCCGGTCGGTTGCGGGCGGCAGTACACGCGGTCGAACGAGACGTGTTTGCCCTCGTACGAGCACACCTCGTCATGCCACAGCGATCGGTACGCCGCCAGGTACTCGTCGGTGATGTCGCCACGGTCGTCGAAGGAGACACCCAGTGCGTCGAATTCCTCAGCCAGCCAACCGGCACCGATCCCGAGCATCACCCGTCCACCCGACAGGCGGTCCAGCGTCGCGATCGCCTTGGCGGTCACCACGGGGTTCCGCTGGGGGACGATGAGAATCCCGGTGCCGAGCTTTATCTCCGAGGTTGCCGCTGCCGCGAAGGCCATCCAGATGAGCGGGTCGGGGATGTCGATGTCGTCCCGCTTGCCAGGCATCTTGCCGTCTTCGGAATACGGGTACGGCGACGCATAACCCTCGGGCACCACCACGTGCTCCACAGTCCACAGCGACTCGAAACCGGCCGCCTCTGCAGCTTGCGCGTAGGCGATAGCGCCCCCGCCCTCGACCTGCGGCCCAGTATTGGCAAGCGTCATTCCGAACTTCACTGCACACCCCTCTCGGTCTCTCCCTAGGTCGTAGTCTGCCCTTATGCGACGTATTTCCGGTTTGTTCCTTGCTATTGCCCTCATCGGAGCCGCCTGCGGTGGCTCCGATCCGGATCCGCCCCCGGCCACCGAGGCGGCCGCGCCGACCACGGTCGCCACGACCGAGGCAGCGCCGCCCACGACTCAGGCGCCGCCGCCTACAACTCAGGCGCCGCCGCCCACGACGGAGGCACCGGTCGTCACTACGACAACCGCGGCACCCATCGTCACCACCACCACGGCAGCGCCAGTAGAGGAGCCGGCAGTCGAAGAGGCGCCGGCGACGCCTGCTGCTGTCGAAGGCACGCTGCTCGAGGGCTCGACGCCCGAAGGCTTCGAGAATCTCCAGACGGCGAGTTCGACCCCCAGGGCAGAAACCTGTCCCGGAATCGGAACCTTCGGCGATGTCGAGCCGGTCGCGTATTCCGCGGCTGTGTGGGTCCGCGATCTGCTGACCGGGCCCTTCCTTGATGTCTGGATCGCCCGTTTCGAATCGCCTGAGGCGGCTTCAGAGGCGCTCAGCAATTACGGCGACGGGCTCATCGAGTGCGGCGAATTCATCGATGTGGAGACCGGTGCGCTCGGTATGTTCACCCTGGGTGAGGATCCCGGGCTCGGTGACGAGTCCTTCGCCGTCGACTACGAGGGCATAGTGCAGGGGCTGCCCATCCTCCGGTACGCCACTGCCGTACGCATCGGCGACTCGATCTACAGCGCGGGCTTGGCAGCGATATTCGTCGCGCCGGACCCCGCGATTCCCCTGGGAGCGCTTGACTTGATTCTCGGCCTCTGAGGACGTTCTTGGCACGAGCCGAGCTGGCTCGAACCTGAAGTCGGGCCCGGACACTTCCACCGGCGCACCTGACGCCCGATTCGTTCGGTGCATGTTGTCCTAGGCCGTACTGTGCAGGGATGCGCCGCATCTTGGCTCCATTGCTCGTCTTCGCCGTCGTCGCTGCTGCTTGCAGCGACGCCGACTCCGATCCGTCCCCAGAGGCGACAGCTGCTCCGACCACGTCCGCCGACACCGATGCGGGCGCAGTGGCAACCAGCCAAGCACCGGTCGCCACCGAGGCGCCGGCCGCAACCACTGAAGCGCCGGCCGCCACAACAACCGAGGCGCCACCGGCTGAGCCAGCGGCCGGTGACCTGGTATCAGCCGAGCCCATTGACGCCGGCGACCTTGACGGCTGGCGCATCACGTACCTGTCGACCGGTGTGGGCGGCGATCTCGTCGAGGTCAGCGGACTCGTCCTCGCTCCTGCGGGCATTGCAGCCGGCTCGCCGATTGTCACGTGGGCGCACGGCACAACGGGTGTGGCTGACGTGTGCGCGCCGTCGGCGACGCATCCCGCCGAATCCGGAATCCCGATGGCGATCGCCTCCGCTGGCCACATCGTGGCGGCGACGGACTACGAGGGCCTTGGCACGCCGGGCACGCATCCCTACCTGGTCGGCGAGAGCGAGGGCCGCGGCACCATCGACATCGTGCGGGCGGTGCGCCAGATGGATCTCGGCGCCAGCGACCGCTACGTCGTCTGGGGCCTCTCCCAAGGCGGCCACGCCGCGCTGTGGACAGGACAGATAGCGCCCTCCTACGCACCCGAACTGGATCTCGCCGGAGTGGTGGCTGCGGCCCCGGCAGCCAACATGAGCGGCTTGATGGACACCGTCGGCACCAATGCGCAAGGCTTCGCTGTCATGGCGGCGTTCGCCATGGCGG
The DNA here is from genome assembly GCF_965221945.1 of Candidatus Poriferisodalis sp. Taxonomy (GTDB): domain Bacteria; phylum Actinomycetota; class Acidimicrobiia; order Acidimicrobiales; family Poriferisodalaceae; genus Poriferisodalis. The sequence continues at coordinate 352,307 of NZ_OZ244925.1, forward strand.
CCGCGTACGACGAACTCCGTCTCGAGGACTACTTCTCTGCGGAGGCCATCGACCAGATGGGAATCGTCGAGGAGGACTGCCTCGGTGCGGTCTTCGAGGCCTTCTTTGGCGTCGACGGTGATGCGATGCGCAATCCCAGCGGCTGGGACGGCATCAAGCCGGTCGGCCCGCTAGCCGAGGTACTCGCTGCCAATGAGGCCGGCGGGGCGCCCATCGTCGATGCGCCGGTGCTGTTCGTGCAGGGCTGGGCCGACGCCGTCGTGGCACCCGAGCTGGTCCGAGCGCTGCACGGCGCCTACTGCTCGCAAGGCACCCACGCGACCCTCGAGGTGTACCCAAGCGGCGGACACGTCGACACGACGCTGACGTATCTGGGTGAGACCCTCACCTGGGTCGGCGACCGCTTGGCCGGTGCTGCCGAGCCGGGAGGCTGCGACTATCTCGACCCTGACCTCGCGGAGATCGATGCGGCCTTGGCAACACCCGCTGCCGTGGAGGGCACATTGCTCGAAGGCTCGACGCCTGAGGGTCTCGACACGCTGCTGAGCGAAACCACCATGCCGGTGGCAGAGACCTGTCCCGGCACTGCGATCTTCAGCGGCGTGGAGCCGGTGGCGTTCTCCGCCGCGACGTGGGTCCGAGACCCGACGACGGGACCCTTCCTCGACGTCTGGGCTGCCCGCTTCGACTCGGCCGAGGTGGCCGCACAGGCCATCAAGGATTATGACGCCGAGCTGATCGCGTGCGGGGAGTTCGTCGAGCCGCGCACGACAGCGCTGGGCGCGTTCAGCCCCGGCGACACTCCGGAACTGGGCGACGAGTCCTACGGCCACGACTACGCCGGCATCGTCGCGGGCTTCCCGGTCAACCGCTACAGCGTCACAGCGCGTGTGGGCGACACGATCTACCATGCAGGGTTTGCGGTCCTGTTCGTCGATCCAGACGTCGCCGCCGTGCTGGGGGCCATTAACGCCATCCTCGGCCTCTGAATGGACTATTCGTTGTAGCTGTGCCAACGCTGAACTACAACGCAGAACGGCTACGCGGGGACGTCTTCGGCGGTCTCACCGCAGCGGTGGTCATGCTGCCGCTCTCGCTGGCCTTCGGTGTCGCATCGGGTCTCGGCGCCATCGCAGGCCTCTACGGCGCCATCGCCGTCGGCTTGCTGGCGGCGTTGTTCGGCGGCTCCCGAACGCAGATCTCCGGACCCACCGCGCCGCTGTCAGTGGCGATGTCGGTGGTCGTTGTCAACTACGCGGGTGGTGAGATAAGCCGAGCGCTTGCCATCGTGGTGATCGCCGGGCTTGTGCAGGTCTTGCTGGGCCTACTGCGCCTTGGCAGCTTCGTGTCGTACACGCCCTATCCGGTTGTGTCGGGCTTTACCTCCGCGGTCGGGTTGATCATCGTCGTAGTGCAACTGCTGCCGTTGCTGGGTAGCGAGGTCGTGCCCGGCGGAGTGGTGGCCTCCGTCCGCGCTCTGCCAGAGGTCGTGGGGAACATCGGAGTTGGGGCGGTGACGCTCGGCGCTCTCACCATTGGCGTTTGCGTGTTCTGGCCGCAGCGCCTGCGCCGGTTTCTGCCATCGTCGGTGGCAGCGCTGCTCGTCGGCACGCTGTTCAGCGTGCTGTGGATCGATGACGTGGCGATCATCGGCTATGTGCCTTCAGGGCTGCCTGACATCGCGCTGCCCGAGTTCGCCTGGGGTGATCTGGGTGGTGCTGTGGCGCCCGCGGTGACGCTCGCGCTGCTCGGCTCCGTCAACAGCCTGTTGACGGCGATGGTCGCCGACTCGATGACACGCGACCAGCATCGTCCGAATCGTGAGTTGATTGGCGTGGGAGCCGCCAATGTCCTGGCGGCGTTCATCGGAGCCGTACCAGGCGCTGGTGCCACCTCTGGAACGGTTGCGAATGTCAAGGCCGGCGGTCGATCGCGCCTGTCGGGAGCGCTCTGTGCACTGGTGCTGTTGGCTCTGGTGCTGGGCCTGGGACGCTACGCGGAGGTCATCCCGCATCCTGTGCTGGCCGGAATCCTCATCAAGATCGGCTTCGACATCATCGATTGGAAGTACCTGACGCAGGTACGACGGGCGCAGTTGGACCAGTACGGAGTGATGGCGCTGACGTTGGGCCTGTCGGTTGTGGCCGACCTCGTCGTGGCGGTTGGCGCAGGGCTCGTCGCTGCGGCACTGACGAATTCGCGCCAGCTCGAACGTCTCGAGTTCGACAACGTGGTGTCCACTCCCTTGCTCGACATGACGTTCTTGAGCGCTGGGGACGATAGCGACGCACCCGGTTTCGACCTCGATGCTGCGGACCCATTTGCAGCACGGACCGGCCTGCTGTCGCTGCGAGGCATCTATACGGCGGCATCGTCCATCAAGCTGTTCAACACGATCAACGCCGATGTGGCCGAGCACGAGGTGGTGATCTTCGACTTCACCGACACGCGACACATGGACGACAGCGCGACCTACATGGTCGGTCAGCTCGTCGACGTTGCATTGGATTCGGGTGCGAAGTGCATCGTGATGGGCCTCGAGGGATCGCAGGCAACGGGCGTCAAGGAATTGGACGTGCTCCGCGGGGTTCCATCGGATCACTTCGTCGCCGACCTCGATGAGGCCCGAGTGATCGCCCGTCGACTCCTAGGCGGCTAGCGCTAGGCGCTGGCTTTGGATCTGGCCTTTGCGGCACGCCGGGCGGCCACGCTGGCTCGATGTGCAATGGTGCGCTCGATATAGGGCGCGATGTCGGGGGTCTTGCAGCCGGTCTCGCCGTGATCGACGAGCACCGGACCGATCCGGCCGTCCAGGTCGATGACGTGGCGGCGCAGATTCTCATCGCGCAATCCAATGGCGATGAGAACACCGTTCATCTCATGACGAACCCGGTTGGGTCGTTTTGAGATCTCGGATTCGATCTGAACCACCAGATCCCGTAACTCGCCGGCTGACCACACGTCGGACTGCTCGGCTGTGCAGGCCACGATGAACCAGCCGACCGAGGCAGGCCACTCCCGGGGCGAGTCGCGCCATTCGTTGCTGAGTTCCCGAGCGTGCGGTGATTGTGCAAGCAGCCCACCCAGCGCCTCGGCCAGGATGTAGTTGCCGACGTCTCGCAGCCAGCGACGCGCCCTCGTCTTGGTCATCTCCGCGGCGTCGGCGATGCGCAGTGCCAGCACGCGGGCGTCGTGGTTGCCGGTCTCCCACAGCTCGGCTGCCAGCGAGTGGTCCTTCATCAATGGCTTGCCGATGCGGCCCAGTTCGGAGTAGCTGACGCCGAACATGGGCTCGGCGGCGCCATGGCGCGCATAGACCTTGCGGTTCTGCGCCGTGCCGGCGAGCTGCAACCGGGCCATCACATCTTGCAGCGTTGACATTTTTCCATGCCCCTCAGCAAACGTCGCTCGACCCCACGGCCGACGGAAAGCTACTGCTGCCTGCATCCGACCGCACCTGTACAACTCCTAGGGTTCAGGATCGTGCGAAGGCTGGGTGTTCGACGAGGCGGGCAGCCGACTGCAACCGTTGTGTTCGCGAGCGCTTCGGTCGTGGTCTTCGCCCTGACTCACAACTTGGCCCGGATCGTGCCGTTCGCACGAGGCTCTCTGCGATTCTCCGCTCTCGACGGTTACGGCCTTGTGGGGCCGTACGTAGCTGAGTTGGGGGAATGGTGGCGGATCGTCACCGGCACGTTCCTGCATGCCGACTTGCGGCACTTGCTGTTCAACATGCTGGTGCTGTACCTGCTGGGCCGGCGGCTCGAACGCTTCACCGGCCCGGCTCTGCTGGCCGGCACCTACGTCGTGTCGCTCATCGGCGGCTCGGCAGGTGCGCTGTTGCTTCGACCCGACGCGTTCGTGGTCGGGGCATCCGGCGCGGTGTACGGCCTGATGGGTGCCGCGTACGTGGTGGAGTACCTGCGCGGCGGCAATCCGTGGAGGGACGGGTTGGGCAGCCTCATCATCGTCAACGTGGTCATCTCGTTACTCATTCCCGACATCTCCATCGGCGGTCACCTGGGCGGACTTGTGGCCGGCGTTCTCGCCGGCCTGGCGATCGGCGACACCAGCCGGCGCCGAGGTCCGCCGACGCTGGCCGAACGGCTCTCGGGGGAGATCGTCGACATGCCAATGCGGCGTTCGCCCTATGTCGTGTGGGGCTTGCTGACGGCGATCGGGACAGCAGCATTCATGGGGGCACTGGTGGCCGCGGGCACTTGGCGCAACCCGCTCTTCTAGCGACGCCTCAGCGCCTTCGCCCGGTCAGGGAACGACGTCACCCGGCATCTGATCGGACTCCCGGTTGATAACGATCGCTGCAACCACGGCCACGATGCCTGCCAACTCACGCGCGCTCGGCACCTGCGACAGCCACACCAGCCCGATCAAGGTTGCAGCGACGGGAAGCAAAGCCTGCAGCAGGGCGAACCGTGCACGCGCCAGTCGTTGCATCACGAGCTGGTCGATGCCGTAGGGGATCACATTCGACAGCACCCCCGCCGCAACGCCTCCTGCCAGCAGGAGCGGAGCGCCCAATGCCGAGCCGAGGTCGCCGGCACCTGCTGGGCTGATCACCACGGCACCGATCAGCATGCCCACGCCGAGGCCGTCGACCGCCATGCCTGAACGCGCAACCCGGTGCCCCAGCACGATGTATCCGGCCCACAGCGCCCCTGCGATCAGTGAGAACAGCGCCCCCAGCTGCGCCTCTGGCGCCGCGAAACCCGCCAAGGTCACAACGCCAGCAACGGCTACCACCAGCGCCGACGTTGATCGGGCAGTCCGGGTGCCGATGACCGCGACAGCGATCGGCCCGATGAACTCGATGGCCACCGAGTTCCCCAGGGGGCCGCGGGCGATGGCGAGGTAGAAGAACAGATTCATCGACGCCAGTACCACTCCGAATGCAGCGGTCCAGGCCAGCTCGATGCGTGACCAGTGCCGTCGCCACGAACGGCGCAACACCACCAGCACGGCGCCCGCGCCCGCAACACGCAGCAGCGCAACCGTCATGGGCGACAGCTCGTCGAACAACTCGACGGCCGTTGCCGCGCCGAGGTACTGCGACACCGCGCCGACGGCGAACAGCGCCTCGGGCGAGACTCTGCGGGCCCATGAGCGGCCGCCCCCAGTGCCAGTCACGCCGTATGGCTAGCAGGCTCATTCGACCGACCGGCGGCTGAAGTGCGCCCGGCTTGATGTCCCCTCACATATGCGCATTACTTGTGCGGTAGGTCCGGTACATGTTCGTGAATTTGCAGCAATTTCAGATGCAAGTCGGTCCGATTGTGACCTAGCAGTGATCTAGGGTCAGATGTGACGCATCCAGCTTGGTAAGCCATGTCGGCGCGAGTACACGGTGCCGACGGCTATCCGACTGAGTGCGCCATGCGTACGAGGCCGCTGGTGCAGGTGCGCCCGGCCAACTCAACGGGGAGGAATGCGCATGCAACGAAAGCTATTGACCCTCTTGGCTTTGCTGTTCTCGATGGCGCTCATTGCGGCAGCGTGCGGTGAAGACCGACCTGAGGAAGGCGCGCTTGGCGTCGTCGAAGTCGAGGAAGGCGACGCAATCCAGATCCGGTCGCTCGAGGCCATTACCGGCGATGTCGCGTTCTTCGGCTTGCCGATCGAACGCTCGACGGTCTTGGCCATCGAGGACTACGGCCAGATCCACGGCTTCGACGTGGACCTAGGAACGACGCTCGACGACCTATGTTCCAACGACGGCGGCCAGGCGGCGGCGCAGACCATCGTCGCTGACGAAGATGTCCTCGGCGTGATCGGCACCTCTTGCTCGGGTGCGGCGGTCGCTGCAGCACCGCTCATCACTGAGGCCGGCATGGTCCTGATCTCGGGCGGCAACACCTCGCCTGCCCTGACCTCGGACTTGGCGGGCACCGCGGGCGCGAACTACAACGTCGGCTACTACCGGACGGCCCACAACGACCTGTTCCAGGGTGCCGCCATGGCGAAGTTCGTCTTCGGCGAACTCGGGCTGACCACGGCTGCCGCAATCCATGACGGCGACCCGTACACCCAAGGCCTCGCGCAGGCGTTTGCTGACGCGTTCGAGGCAGAGGGCGGCACGGTGACTGGGTTCACGGCGGTCAACAAGGACGACACCGACATGGTGCCGGTCTTGACCGAGATTGCCGCCGGGAGTCCCGAGGCGCTGTTCTTCCCGATCTTCCAGCCGGCCGGTGACTTCATCGCCGACCAGGCGCCGGGAGTCTCGGGTCTCGAGAACACCGTCCTGCTCGCGGCTGACGGCCTGCTGAACACGAACTACCTGGCGCTGCCGCAGACCGCGGGAATGTACTTCTCGGGTCCGGACACTCGCTTTGGTGACAACGTGAATCAGAGCACGGACAAGACCGCCAACGACTTCCTCGCCACGTACGAGGAGCGGTGGGGTGAGAAGCCGGCGGCTCCGTTCTGGGCGCATGGCTACGACGCCACCACGCTGCTGCTGGACGCGATCACGGCGGCCTCGTTCCTCGACGGCGACACACTGGTCGTCGACCGCCAAGGCATTCGCGACCACCTGAACAGCGTCACGGGTTACAGCGGCCTGATCGGCACGATCAACTGCGACGAGTTCGGTGATTGCGGCGCTGCCCGCATCACGGTCGTCCAGAACATCGGCGGCGAGGACAACGTAGAAGCCAGCATGGAGAACGTCATGTTCTCCTTCGCTCCTTGAGCCGGATGGGCGAGGTACTAGCCCAAACACGTCCGGCCCTCTAAGGTCAATTCGGTGTTAGAAGAAGGGGCGCCCCCAAGTGGGGCGCCCCGTCACCGGACTGTCCGTTTCAGATTCAGAGCGCCGCGTACCAAGGTCGACTGGTTCCTCACCGTCATCCGTGTGGGGGTGCTGGCGGTTCTCCTCGTCGGCTTCCTGGCGTTCATCGCCCAGGAGATCAACCCTGACAACCCGTTCGCCCGCTGGGCGAACCCCGACGCCACCGGTTTGACCGGGGCGCAATTCCGGGGGCTGGTGGTATCGGGTGTTGCGCAGGGGTCGATGTACGGCCTGATCGCCCTCGGCTACTCGATGGTCTACGGCGTGCTGGGCTTCATCAACTTCGCCCACGGCGAGGTGTTCATGGTCGGCGCGATGACCGGCATGATCACCTCGAACAAGCTTGCTGACGCGGGTCTGTGGGAGTCCAACTTCATCGGCTCACTGGTGTTCATCGTCATCGTGTCGATCATCGTGTCGACGCTCACGGCGGTGGTCATGGAGCGCGTCGCATACCGGCCGCTGCGCGGCTCACCCCGGTTGATCCCGCTCATCACGTCCATCGGCGTGTCGTTCTTCCTCCAGAACGCCTCGGTGGTCCTGCTGGGCCCCGCCAGCAAGTCCTACCCCGATGTGCCGGCTTGGGTGAAGGCCAAGCACACCTTCTTGCAGGTCGAGGGCGGCAAGATTCTCGTGGTGGTCGTCGCAGCCCTGTCGATGACGGCCCTGTGGTACTACGTCGACCGCACCAAGACCGGCAAGGCGATGCGGGCCGTGGCCGAGGACGCCGAGATAGCGGCACTCATGGGCATCAACGTCAACCGCACCATCGTCAAGGTGTTCGCAGTGGGCGGAGCGATGGCGGGGATGGCCGGGATCCTGTGGGGGATCCTGTTCCGCAGCGTCATTCACACCACCGGCTTCCTGCCCGGCATCAAGGCATTCAGTGCTGCGGTGGTCGGCGGGATCGGGCATCTGGGCGGCGCGATGGCCGGTGGGCTCTCGATCGGAGTGGCCGAATCTGTAGGGCCGCTGTTGATCCTGGAGCCGTTGGGCGTGAGCGGCGTCTCCCAGCTGCGTGACGCCGTGGCGTTCTCGATGCTCATCATCGTGCTGCTGGTGCGGCCAGCAGGTTTGTTCGGCGAGCGTCTGCCAGGGGAGGACCGAACGTGAGCGCACTGACGGCCCCCGATGCGGCGACTCCCGATACGACCGCGGCCTCCGCGGCGGCGCCTCCCCGCCCTGTTTTCGCGCAGGACTGGCGTCGCATCGGACGGATGGGTGCTGTGGCTGTCCTCGGGCAGTTCTTCATCTCGCTGTCCAACATGCCGGTGCGGCTCGACGGCAGGACGATCATCGAGGGCTTGTTGAGCCTCGGCTACCTGTCGCTGGTCATCGTGCCGTTCGCAGTCGGGACTCGCGTCGGTCATCAAGTCCGTCGAGAGGGCGTTCCCTATCACGCAGCCGGCGCGCACGAAGTCGTCGGCGGCGCTGTCATTGGCGCGCTCGCGGGCGGCGGCCTGTCGCTGCTTGCGATCCTGATTGCCAACTTCGACATACGCGAGCCGCTCGTGAATTGGAGCCCGATCCTGGCCGATCTGCTGGCCTTCGGCCGGGGCACGGCATTCGCCGTCGTGATCTGGCTGATCATCGGCGCAGCGATCGGCGCGGCGGGCGGGCTCCTGCGGGTCGTGCCGGCGGTTGCTCGGCGGGTCCTGTGGACAATGGTGCTCGCCGTCTTTGGAGCAGCGGTACTCGAGGCGCTGGTCGAGGACCTCGCCGAGGGCATGCACATCGACTCGGTGACGGACTGGTTCTACGCATCCAGGGGTGGCCTGACCATCACGGGAGCGGTGGTCCTCGCTGCGGGATCCGGGGTTCTCGCGTTCGTCGGGCGCGGCCGGGTGCGCCGGGCACGAGCTCGTGTCGAGCTGCTCGAGGGCGCGGCACGCAGTAAGGCGAACCTCGTGCTGATTCTGGCAACCGCTGCGGTGCTGATCGTCCTGCCGATGTTTGCCGGCAAGCTCACCAACGAGTTGCTGGCCAACGTGGGGCTCTTCGTGCTTCTGGCGCTCGGGCTCAACATCGTGGTCGGGCTCGCGGGAATCCTCGACCTCGGCTATGTGGCGTTCTTCGCTGTCGGCAGCTACAGCGCCGCAGTGCTGACCGCAGCGACATCGCCCAGGATCCACCCCGAGCTGCCGTGGTTCGTAGCCCTCATCGGCGTTGTTGTCCTGACGGGTCTGGTCGGGTTGTTCATCGGGGCGCCGGTCATCCGCATGCGCGGCGACTACCTCGCCATCGTGACGCTGGGTTTCGGCGAGATCATCCGCCTGCTGTTCCTGTCGGACTGGCTGTCGGGATGGTTCGGAGGCTCGCAGGGAATCACCAACATCCCCGGGGCACAGATCTTCGGACTGGCCGAAGTGTCGGGCACCGATCCCCGCAGCGTGTTCTACCTCGTGCTCGCGTTCTGTGCGATCGCGATCTACGTGTCGTGGCGCCTGGAGCGCTCGCGCATCGGGCGGGCGTGGATGGCCGTGCGCGAGGACGAGACCGTGGCTGAGGCCATGGGCATCAACACGGTCAACGTCAAGCTGCTGGCATTCGTGGTGGGCGCGGTGCTCGGTTCGTTCAGCGGAGCGATCTTCTCCGCCAAGGTGGGCTCGGTCTTCCCCGCCAGCTTCCTGATCCTCGTTTCGATCGTCATCCTGGTGGTGGTGATCTTCGGCGGGATGGGCAACATCGTCGGCGTCATCGCCGGCTCGGCCGTCCTCATCGGTGTGCTCGGCGGGCCTAAGCAGCCCGGGCTTCTCGCCGAATTCTCCGAATTCAAGCTCTTGATCTATGGCGCCTTGCTCGTATGGATGATGTTGGCGCGGCCCGAGGGCCTCATCCCGAGCGTGCGCCGCACCCGAGAGTTGCATCAAGAAGAGATGGCCCAGGACGCCTGGCTCCGGGGCCAGACAGAAGACGACGACCACGGCAACGGGGCTGACGCCAGTCGACCGGCAGGGGAGTCGGCGTGAGCGCGGCGACACAAACCGATGCCCCGGCGACCGAACCGATCCTCGAGACACGAGGGCTCAGCGTCGACTTCGGCGGCCTCAAGGCGCTCGCGGGATTGGACCTGGCTGTGTACCCGGGCGAGATCGTCTCGGTCATAGGACCGAACGGCGCAGGCAAGACCACGCTGTTCAACGCGATCAGTGCCACTGTGCCGGCCTCAGAGGGCGACATCCTGTTCGAGGGGCAGTCGCTGATCGGGCTCGATCCCAACCGCGTCACGTCGCGCGGCATCGCCAGGACGTTCCAGAACGTGCGGCTGTTCGCCAACATGACGGTGCTCGAGAACGTCATGGTCTCCCAGCACTGCCGGACCAGCCAGAACGTTGTGGGAGCGCTGCTGTGGACGAAGGCCTTTCGTCGCGAGGAGGAAGAGATTCGCCGGCGCGGCGAAGAGGTGCTGTCGTTCTTCGGCCATCGACTCGTGGGCTACCGCTTCCACCAGCCTGCCTTCACCCTGTCGTATGCCAACCGTCGCCGCCTAGAGATCGCCCGTGCGATGGCCACGCAACCCAAGCTGATCCTGCTTGACGAGCCCGTGGCGGGTATGAACCCCACTGAGTCGGCCGAGCTCACCGGCCTGATCGGGCGACTGCGTGATGAGTGGGGGTACGCGATCGTTGTGATCGAGCACGACATGGAAGTGGTCCGGGAAGTCTCCGACCGTGTCGTCGTGCTTGACCACGGAGAGAAGATCGCCGAGGGCGACTACAGCGACGTGTCGGTTGATCCACAAGTCATTGAGGCCTATCTGGGCCATGGCGCGGCGGCCTCATGAGCAGGTCACGCTCCGCGAGCGGGACAAGGGCGAGCCGGCCATGAGCGCGCCGGAGTCGGACCCGACCGTTCCGCTCCTTGAGATGCGTCAGGTGAACGCTCACTACGGCGCAGTGCACGCGTTGCGCGACGTCGACTTGGCCATCTACGAGGGCGAGCTGGTGTGCTTGCTCGGCGGCAACGCCAGTGGCAAGTCGACGACGCTGAAGACCCTGCTCGGCATGCTCAAGCCCACATCGGGAGAAGTGGTGCTCGACGGCGAGGTCGTGAACGACCGCCCGACCAGCTACCGGGTCGCCCGCGGCGTCACGATGGTTCCGGAGAACCGGAGGCTGTTCAAGCGACTGACCGTGCGGGAGAATCTGCAACTGGGCGCGTACCTGCGCAACGACAGCGACGGCATAGCGACCGATCTGGAGCATGTCTTCGAATTGTTTCCCCGCGTGAAGGAGCGTCTCGGCCAGAAGGCCGGAACGCTGTCGGGAGGCGAGCAGCAGATGGTGGCCATTGGTCGGGCGCTCATGTCCCAGCCGCGGGTGCTGTTGATGGACGAGCCCTCGATGGGGCTTGCGCCGGCACTGGTGCAACAGAACTTCGAGCTGATCGCCCAGATTCACGAAGCCGGCATGACGGTGTTCATGGTCGAGCAGAACGCCAACATGGCGCTCTCGATCGCCGACCGGGGCTGGGTGCTGCAAACCGGCCGAGTCGTACTCGACGACACCGCCGAGGCGCTCCTGGCGAACCCAGCCCTGCGCACGTCCTATCTGGGCGGTGGCTCCGACGGCACACCGTCCGGAGACTCGGCATAGAAGCGTCGCTGCTAGGACTTTGCCCGTGAGCGAGGCACCCCAGGAGGCCGTTACCGGAATCCTGCACCCTGGGACCATGGGCGTGACCGTTGGAGCTGCGTGCTCGGGCACCGTGCTGTGGGCCAGCGAGGGCCGTTCGGACGCGACCCGCCAGCGAGCAGCCGACGCTGGTCTCGTTGACGTGGGCGACCTCGCATCGATGGTCGCCACCGCAGACATGGTGATCTCGGTCTGCCCGCCCCATGGGGCCGAGGCACTGGCTGACACCGTGGCCGATACGGGCTTCGCAGGCTGCTACGTGGACGCGAACGCAGTGTCGCCCACGACGGCCCACAAGATCGGAGCGCTCTTCGAGGACTTCGTCGACGGCAGCCTGATCGGCCCACCGGCGACGAAGCCCGGCACAACCCGGCTCTATCTGTCGGGCTCTCACGCTGAGGGTGTAGCCGCCCGCTTCGAGGGTTCCGCACTGGAGCCTCGCGTCCTGCAGGGAGGCGAAACGGGTGCCGCATCGGCGTTGAAGATGGCCTATGCATCGTGGACCAAGGGCACCAGCGCCCTGTTGATGTCGGTGGCTGCACTCGCTGCGGCTGAGGGCGTGGCTGATGAGCTGTCTGCCGAGTGGGCGCTGTCGCAGAGCGGCTTGTCACAGCGACTGTCGTACACCGCAATCGCAGTGGGTCCCAAAGCGTGGCGCTGGACGGGTGAGATGGACGAGATCGCAGACACGTTCGCTGCGGCAGGTCTCCCCGACGGCTTTCACCGCGCCGCGAGCGAGGTGTTCGAGCGTCTTGGGGTCTTCAAGGAGGCCCGAGGGGCCTCCGTCGAGCGAATGATCGCGGCCCTGCTGGGCTCAGCAGCGACGTCGACGGACGGCGACGAGCAGGCCTAGTTCTGCAGCGGCAGAACGGCGTTTGCGACGCCCTCGAGTTCTTCGAACCAGTCCTCGGGCTCACCGACCAGGATCGGCACGAACTTCGACGCGCCCACCTCGATGAAGCGCTGCAGTTGGTCCCTCAGGCCGTCCCAGCCGGTCGGGATGATCTCGCCTGGGTCGATGCCGGGGGCACGCCGTTCGAGGATTGCCTTGTATCCGGCGCTCATCTCGCCCTGGGTGTAGGGGACGAGGACGCCGAAGTGCTCAGGGTCTATCCAGCGCTCGTGTTCGTCGGCGGCCTCGTTCACGATCTTCCAGCCGGCGGCCGCGATGTCGGGCGTGCAGAACGACGGCAGCCATCCGTCGCCGAAGCGCCCGCAGCGGCGTAGCTCGACATCCGCCGCTCCGCCCAGCCAGATGTCCATGGGCTTCTGGGCCGGCTTGGGCGCCAGTGTCACGTCGTCGTAGTGGTACCAGTCACCGTGGTGAGTGACGGGCTCGTCCTCCCAGAAGCGCTTCAGCAACGGAAGGGCCTCGTTGAACATCTTCGCCCGCTGGCGTCGCTCGACGCCGAATGCGGCCTGCTCGTGCACATCGGCCACCCCTAGGCCGAACGCAGGCAGCAGGCGGCCGTCGGACAGCCGATCCAGGCTGGCGAGCTCTTTGGCCAGCACGGCGAGGTTCCGGCCGGGCAGCACGAGCACTGACATGCCGAACTTCATGCGCTTGGAGCGGCCTGCCGCATACGCGAGGCCCACGATCGGGTCGGGACATTCGCCGCCGAGCCGCTCGCTCAGCCACAAGGAGTCGAAGCCCAAGTCCTCCAGCGCGTCCACGAACGGGTCGAAGGTGGCATGGTCGTTGGTGAAGCTGCGCGTGCCTAGCCCGAAGCCGATGCGGATCTTCATGGCACCCACGCTAGGGCACTATGCCCGTGTCAGGCCCGGGCAACTTTCTATTCGCACTTCCCATTCGAACTTCACAGGGCCGTACGCTCAGGCACCGGAGTCCCACCCCAGCGCCAGAACAGGAATGTCGATGAGTGAGACCGCAGCGAACGGGCAGATCGACCTGACCTCGCCGTTCCGGCTGGATGGGCAGGTGTGCCTGGTGACGGGCGCATCGAGCGGCTTCGGCGTGCGGTTCGCTGAGGTGTTCGCGGCAGCGGGGGCCAAGGTGGTGGTGGCTGCCCGGCGAGCGGACCGGCTTGAAGCGCTGGCCTCGCAGCTGCCAGACGCGCTGGCGATCTCCTGCGATGTCGGCGACGACGACGCCTGCCGCGATCTTGTCGCACGGACCGTTGACCACTACGGGCAGGTCGACATACTGGTCAACAACGCCGGTGTGAGCGATGCCATCAACCCTGGAGAACAGGCCGACGTCGAGAGCTTCCGGCACGTCGTCGACATCAACCTGAACGCGTGCTTCCTGCTGGCCGGGCTCGCCGCCGCCGACATCATCGGCCGGGAGGCCACCGGCAGCATCATCAACGTGGCCTCGGTGCACGGCCACGTGGCATCGGCCCCGAACCTGCAGCCCGCTTACGCGGCATCCAAGGCGGGCCTGGTCAATCTCACTCGCGACCTTGCCGTGCAATGGGCCACTCGGGGCGTGCGGGTCAACGCTTTATGCCCTGGCTACTTCGAGACTGAGCTGACGGCGCCGATGTTCGATGACGACCGTTCGATGGCCTGGATCAGCCGCAACTCCCCGATGCGGCGACCCGGCGCGCCGCACGAGCTCGACGGTGCGCTGCTGTTCCTGGCCAGTGACGCCAGCAGTTACGTCACGGGCAGTTCGCTGATGGTGGACGGGGGCTGGACCGCCCGATGACCCTCACGCCCCGAGGGAGCCCGCGACGCTGGAGCGCACCTTGAGCTGGCTGGACATGTCGAGACTGCGAGTCGGGGCGGCCGCATTGGTCGCAGCATTCGGCGGCGGCATGTGGTGGGCATCGGGCCGCCGCCGCCGTACGTGGCGTACCGATGCGCTGACCGGCGTTGCCACCCGCGACGGGGCGCTTCGTCACCTGCGTTCTGAGTTGGTTCGCTCGGCGCGTACCGGCCGGGTGGTCGGTGTGGCGTTCTGCGACGTCGATGCTTTCAAGCTTGTGAACGACCAACATGGCCATCTCGCTGGCGATCTCGTGCTCGTCACGGTGGCGCACTGCATCCGTGACGCAGTGCGACCCTCCGATGTCGTGGCCCGTGTCGGCGGGGACGAATTCGTGGTCGTGTGCGGCGGCCTGCGCAGCTCTGAGGACATGGGAGTCGTCACCGAGCGCCTGCATGCGGCGCTGGACTGCGCCTCCGCAGGGAGCGACGCCTCCAACCTGCTGCACGAGATGAGTGTCACCGTCAGCATCGGCAGCGCAACTGGCCGCGGCGGCGACGCGACGCCCGGGGCGTTGATTCACGCAGCCGACCGGTCGATGTACCGCCAGAAGGGCCGGCGGCCCTGACCCCGCCCACGCCGTCACGGACCACACACGGCGCCCGACCAGGTCACACGTTGTGTCACAGCGAGGTGACACACTCGCTCCCGTGGCGACGAGAGGCGAGCTGAGCGCAGACGATCCAGTCTTCGTTGAACTGGCTAACGAATTGCTCCATTGGCACGGCACCGCGGCACACGAGGACAACATCCGGTCCGCAGTGCGCAACTTCCTAGTAGGGACTGGCCTGACTGAGTTCTACGAGGTGCAATCTGAAGCGAGCCCCGACCCTCAGCGCATCGCCCGACGCCGCGTTGATCTTGTGTTGTCGGATGCCTTGGTCGAAGTCAAGACGCGCATCGGCACAGCGGCAGACGCGGCGATGCCTGCTGCTGAACACGTGGCTCAACTCGACGGCTATCTCGAAGACTCGCCCGATGTAAACCTCGGAGTTCTCACCGATGGACGCCATTGGCTGCGCCGCACAACCGGACAGCCTGACGTACCAACGGGGTATCCCTGGGCGTTCACCTTGGACCAGGCCGGCCGAGGAGTCGAGCTCTATCGCTGGCTCAACGAGTACATCTTCAGCGGTCAACGTTCGAAGCCTGTGACCGCGAACACGGTAGGCACCGAGTTCGGCCCGGCCAGTCCGGTGTTTGCCACCCACATCGAGCTGATTCGGCGGCTGTTCGAGCAGCACGGAGAAGACCGCACCGTTGCGATCAAGTACGACCTGTGGCAGGAACTGCTGGAGGTTGCCCTCGGAGAGATCGTCGGGGCCGGGGCGACTGAGTCGCTGCACAGTTTGTTCGTCCGGCACACGTACTTGGTGACCATGATCGGCATGATTACCCAAGCCACATACGGCGTAGACATCGAACGCCTCTCCGCGTACGAACCAGCAGACCTGCTCATCGGGCGACGGTTTGCCGCCGACACCGGTCTCAATGGTGTGATCGAATCGGACTTCTTCACATGGCTGGCCGAAGTTGACGGCGGTGTCGACGTCATCCGGGAAATGACTGCGTGGGTGGCCTCCTACGACTGGTCGGGTGCCGAATTGGGTTTGGCGTCCACGCTGTACCAGAGCGTCATCCCTGCAGCTGAGCGCGAGCAGTTGGGTGAGTACTACACGCCCGATTGGCTCGCCGAGGCGATGGTCCGCCAAGCCGTCGAGGACCCACTCGCACAACGAGTCCTCGACCCGGCGTGCGGCTCAGGGAGCTTCCTTGTCGCCGCGATTCGACACCTGCTCGATGCTGCGAACGAGGCGAACTTGGCGCCGAGTGAGACGCTCGCAAAGCTCCGCCGCAACATCATCGGCGTGGACGTGCACCCCGTGGCCGTTCACCTTGCCCGTTCGGAATGGGTTCTGGCCTCACGCGATGCGATCGCGGATGCGACGGATCGCCCTGACTTCGCGCCGCCCGTCTATCTAGGGGATTCCCTGCAGATGATCACCCGTGCCGAGGGAATGTTGGGTCAGGTCGAAGTCAGCATTCCGGTCACCGGGGATCCGCTACGGCGCGAGCTGCGATTTCCACGGTCCCTCATCGAACGGCCCGAGATGTTCGATGCAGCCATGGAGCACGTCGCCGCGCAGGTTCGGATCGGCGGTGATTCCCGTCAAGCGCTTGTTGACGCGGGAATTCCCGAGGACGAGCGCTTGGCGCTGGAACCGACACTTGACCTCTTGAACGACCTTCACGCTGAGGGCCGCGATCACATCTGGAGCTACTACACGCGCAACGTAGTACGGCCCCTTGTGCTCGCAGAAGAGGCTGTCGATGTCGTAATCGGCAATCCGCCTTGGATCACGTACAACCAGACCGTCGACCGCCTGGGTGCTCGCCTGCGGGATCTCAGCGTCGGCTACGGCATCTGGGACGGCGCCCAATTCGCGACCAATGCTGATCTCGCAGCGCTTTTCTTTACCCGCTGCGCGGACCTCTATCTCGCTCCCGGCGGCGTTTGTGCCATGGTCATGCCGCATTCAGCCCTTGCTCAGGGCCATTACGCGAAGTGGCGAACTGGACGCTGGATGGGGTCCGTTGCGCCACTCAACATGAATCTCGCGCATTTGACTCCGTGGGACTTGGAGCCACTCGAACCGAACAGCTTCTTCCCGGTGCCCGCCTGCGTCGTGTACGGCAGTCGGACGGAGTCCAGCAGCGATCTCCCGCCAGAAGTCGAGCAGTGGATTGGTCAACCAGGTTCTGTTGACGTCCAGCGATCTTTATCCCGACTGGTACGCGACGAAGGATTTCAGTCGCCATATGCGGGGCGTGTGCGCAACGGCGCGACGATTTTTCCGAGGCGCTTGTTTTTTGTCGAGGAAACACCTCTGGTTGGGCCTGTCGCCGCTGCGGGGACGATTCGAGTCAGCCCCCATAGTGAGCTAGCGAGTCGAGAGCCTTGGAGTTCTCTCGACCTCGCCGACATCACACAGCAAACCGTCGAGACTGATCATTTGTTTGATGTGGCTCTGGGGGCGAGCATCGCCCCGTTCTTTTTCTTACGCACATTTCCGGCTCTCCTGCCATTTGTATCTGATGAGAGTCTTGAGTGGTTGCCTTCTGACGCCACTCGGATCGATCCGGCATCGCTCTTGCCACGAATGCGGGAGCGCTGGGCATATGTGTCCGACGTCTGGGAACAACGCCGGGCGATGACTCTCGCTCGCCGGCTCGACTACGTACATGCACTGTCAGCGCAGTTGGAGTGGCGACTGACAATCGATGGAGTTCGCGCAATTCGAGTCATATACGCGTCATCAGGGCACCCCACAGCTGCAGTTTGCGATGACCCGAATGTCATCGTGGAGAACTCCCTCTATTGGATGCCTGTAGACACGCACGAAGAGGCCTACTACGTGTGCGGCATCATCAACTCCCTCTCGCTACGTGAACTTGTAGCCCCGTTCATGCCGAAGGGTCAGTTCGGCGTCCGGCACCTCCACACGCACCTCTGGAAATTGCCGATTCCGAGCTATGACAGCGGTAAGTCAGCGCACGTCGAACTGGCGCATGCGGCTGCGGAGGCCGCCGTGGGCGTAGAGAGCAGAATCGCCGCCGAGTGTCAGCGTCGTGGTGTGGACCTGCTGACGGTGGCTACGGCGCGAAAGACAGCACGAGATTGGCTAGAGAACTCCGACGAGGGAGCGACGGTCGAGAACGCAGTACTCAGGGTGCTCGACGGCGGCTGACCTAGACGATGGCTGGAGTGCCTTCGAAGCTGCCCGGATCTTCAGCAGTCGGCAGAACCGGCCGAGCTCGCCAGTCCATGACCTCTTCCACGCCGTTGATCACCGTCAACCATTCGTCGGCGGCCCAGCCCTGGGCCGAGCCGAGCACGCTGGCGTCCTGGGCAAGGTGCACGAGAGCCGGCACACGCTCAAGGCCGAGCGAACGCACGAACTCGCGGTCGGGGTCCAGCAGTACGAGATGCTCGTCGGCGAAGCGGCCCAGGAAGCTGCGAGCGCCCTCCGCATCGCTGCACACCACGAACGCGCAGCGGACGTCGGCTTCCTCATAGACCAAGAACAGCCGCGACGCAGTGGGCAGGATCCAACCGCTCTGGTGCGTGAAGGGATCGATGACGACGGCCAACAGGTTGAACACCACCAGCCATTCACCCAGCGTGTGGGCGTGGCCAGACAGGGTCTCAAGCTTGATGTCGGTAGACGGCGCAGCAAGCACGGCAGGCAAACTACCGCTCCCGCCCGGCGTGGCCACGGTTCACTCGCCGGTTCGGGCGACTGCCCGGGCGAGTCGACGGTGATCAGATCGCCGGGCGCAGCAGTTCGGCAGCGAGCGGGCAATCGGCGCGTTGCCAGCCCGCTGCAAGTTCGATGCCCCGGGGGCCGACGACATGGCTGAACAGGCCGAGCGGCACGATCTCCTCGTCGCATTCCCACGGCTCGTCGGCGACGGTGCTCGCGGCCGCCTCGAAGAATTGCTGGGGCAGAGCCCGTCCCATTCCGATCGCGCACCACACCTGTACGCCCGAGACGTATCCGACCGCAGCAGCAGCGTGGGTGCCGCTCGCGGCGATGACCGAGTGGGGCCCAGCAGCGGCAGCTTCCACGAGGATCACATCGGCGGTCGAGCAGGCGGCGGCCATGCCCGCCAGCGGTACGTCGGTGACATCGCAGCCACGCCCGGCCAGCTGCCGTGCCAAGCCGGCTCCTTCGCCGTAGGCGTCGATAACTCGCACGGTCACGTCCGACCGTCGACCCAGCCCGTCGGCGGCAACATCGGGCCAGCCCAGTAGGCAGACCGCAGCGTCGGCGGGCAGAGCGTCGGCGGCATGGTCGCCGGTGGCATCAGCGCGCAGCTCAGACGCGAACTCACGCGCAGCCCGGTACGGCTGCGCAGATGCGCACACCCGGGCCGCCATCGACCAGAGCGCCCCGGCAATCGGGTACTTGTCCAGAATGCGCCGGCACACAGTGACGAGCTCCAACGGGTCAGACGACAAGGCGCCCAGCGCAGAAGCGGTCTCGCGCACCAGGATCTCTTGGGAAAGGTCGCCGGCGCGTGCCACGTAGCGCAGGTGCTCGATCGGGTGCACGCGCCGAAGCTATCCCGTGCCGGCGAACGGGTCCGCTGCGTACTCGGTGCGGGCGCTCAGCGGCCCGGCTCAGGCGTTTTGAGTTTGAAGCCGACGCGCTATCACCTTGAGGCACAGTATCTCGTCGGCGCCCTCGAAGATCGACAGCACCCGGGCATCGACGAACAGCCGGCTTACCGTGTACTCCTCGGCGAAGCCGAACCCGCCGTGGATCTGCTGGGCCTCGCGGGTCACCCATTCGGCGGCCTTGCAGACGTACGCCTTGATCATGGAGGCTTCGAGCGCACCGCCGCCTCGTGCCATCATGCGCGCCACTTCGTAGCTGTACTGGCGGGCTGCCGCGATGATCGCGGACATGCGGCCCAGCTTTGCCTGAATCAATTGGTACTCGGAAATCGGCTGGCCGAACACCCGGCGTTCGTCTGCATAGGACCGGGCTTCGTCGTAGGCCGCCTGCATCACGCCGACCGCACGCGCCGCAGTCTGCAGCCGTCCGTTCTCGAAGCCGGCCATCTGCAGGTAGAAGCCCTGCCCGATGCCGTCATCGCCGCCGATGAGGTTCTCTGCGGGCACGAACCAGTCGTCGAAGGCGATCTCGAAGCTGTGCATGCCGCGGTAGCCGAGCGTGGCGATGGCTCGGCCCTCGATGGTGCCGCGGCGCTCGTCGGTGAATTGGAACGAGTGGCCTTCCGCCCGTGGCTTCGGCACGATGAACAGGCTGAGCCCTCGGTGTGCCTTGCGCCGGTCGGGATCGGTGCGGGCCAGCAGCATCAGCACGTCGGCCCTGCCGGCAAAGGTGCACCACGTCTTGGTGCCCGAGATGAGCCATCCGCCCTCAGTCGGGCTTGCCGAGACAACCAGGTTGGCAACGTCGCTGCCGTAGTCGGGCTCGGTCACGGCAACCGCAACCATGGTCTCGCCCGTGGCGATCTGGGGGAACCAGTGCTTCTTCTGCTCTTCGGTTCCGCCGCGTTCCAGCGCCCGGGTCAGGATTTCGGGCCGGGTGATGAGTGAGCCGCCCGCGCCGAGCGAGGCCCGCGACAGCTCCTCGGTGGCGATGACCATGCCCAGGTAGTCGCTCTCGGAGCCGGAGGCGAACCCGCCGTATTCCTCGGGTACCGACAGGCCGAAGCAGCCCAGCTCGGCAAGGCCGGAGATGATGTCCTCGGGAATGTCGGTGTCGCCGCGGTGGATGTGCTCAGCGGCCGGTGCGATCTTGTCCTCGCCGAAGCGGCGGAACGTCTCTGCTACGAGCTCGAAGTCCTCGTCGAGGTGGCTGGGCGCATCGAGGCCAGCCATGGTGGCCACGTAGGCCGGGTTGCGGTAGGCGGCCACGAAGTCGCGTGTGGCATCCAACGCGCCCGGCTCGAGGCCCCATTGGTCTTCGCGAGCGAACAGCCGGGCGTGAAACTCACCGAGAGCATCGGCGATGAACCCGCAGGCGAGCCGCGCTTCTGCGTCGCCCAGTGCGCCCCAGTCGAGCAGGGACTCGCAGATGCGCATGGCCGACGCCGTGTGCGCCAGGTCGTACAGGAAGCACTGGTGCGCATCGGCGTCACCCAGTCCTGCGGCATGGTCAGCGGCCCGCGCAATTGCCGCTGCTCCCGCCGCCAACGCGTCGGCCGCGGCCCCAAGGTCCGGTTCTGCAGGTCCTGCATACGTCCCAGCGATTGTCCCCGTTGTGGTCACAGCCGCACAGGCTAAAGCCCGCTCCCCCAAGCGACCCGGCCGCCGACTCGGTCAGCGCGGGTCCGCCCCGCTTTCTCTGTGCAATTTTGCCGCCTCAGGCAGCATTTCTGCACAGAGAAGGCCTGACCCTTCTGTCAGCCCGGCCAGCGGGGGCCGTGCGCCGTACGATGATTCGACCCTTGCAACAGCGACACATCGCGGAGGTTCCCGTGACCGTCCATGACCGCCCGTTCGGGCGTTACTTCGAGGATTTCGAGATCGGCGACGTGTACCGGCACTGGCCGGGCAAGACCATCACCGAGGCCGACGATCACCTCTTCTGCATGATCACTATGAACCACCACCCGCTGCACACCAATGAGTGGTTCGCTCAGCAGGAGACCGTGCACGGGAAGAACGTGGTGGTGGGCAACCTCGTGTACTCGCTGGTGCTCGGCATGAGCGTGCCCGACGTCAGCGGCGCTGCCATCGCCAACCTCGAAGTCGAGACGCTCACGCACTCGCGCCCGACCTTCCACGGCGACACCATCTACGCCGTCACCAAGGTGCTGGACAAGCGCGAGTCCAGTTCACGGTCCGACCGGGGCGTGGTGACCGTCGAGACGCGGGCGTTCAACCAGCGGTCCGAAGAGGTCTGCTACTTCCGGCGCAAGGTCATGATCTGGAAGCGGGATGCATCGCCCGAGCGACGCTTCCCCTACAGCGACAAGGCCGCCGACGGGGAGGCCTGACCGCTTGCGCCACGCCGAGCTGATTGCGCGTGGCTTGCGCCACGCCGAGCTGATTGCGCGTGGCTTGCGCCACGCCGAGCTGAGCCGGTGGTGGGCAGCCGAGCGGCGCGGCCTGCCGTGGCGGCGCACCCGCGACCCGTGGCTGGTGCTGGTCTCGGAGGTCATGCTGCAGCAGACCCAGGTTGAGCGGGTTCTGCCCTACTACGAGACATTTGCCGAGCGCTGGCCCACGCCGCAGCACTGTGCCGAGGCGGTCTTGTCCGATGTGCTGGCGGCATGGCAAGGACTGGGCTATCCCCGCCGTGCTCGCAACCTGTGGCGGACGGCGACGCTCATCAGCGAGCGACATGGCGGCACGGTGCCCGCCGGGCTGGACGACTTGCTGGCTCTGCCCGGTGTCGGCCCCTACACGGCCCGGGCCGTGCAGGCATTTGCCTTCGGCATCGACACCGGAGTCGTCGACACGAACGTGGGTCGCATCCTCGCCCGCTGGGCGGGTCAACGGCTCAGCCCAACCCAGGCGCAGCAGATGGCCGACGAGCTGGTGCCGGCGGGCGAGGGCTGGTCGTGGAACCAGGCGATGATGGATTTGGGCAACCGGATCTGCACCAAGCGAACGCCACGCTGCGGCAACTGCCCGGTACGGAAGTGGTGCGCATGGGCGGGTTTTAACGGGCCTGACCCGGCTGATCGCAGTGCTGGTGTCAGCACTCGCCAGGCGCCGTACGAGGGCAGCGACCGGCAGGCCCGGGGACGCTTGCTCGCTGCGCTGTCAGAGCGCGAAGTCGCCCGCGCGCAGGGACCGGTTGCGATGGGTCTCGAACGCGATAAAGCCCGTGCGCAGCGGCTCCTTGATGAATTGATCACCGAAGGCTTGATCACCGCAGACGGCGAACAGCTCCGGCTGGGATGACTATGCCGCGACGCTGTGCTTGTCGAGCTTGTCGCTCACGAAGCGACAAGTTGCTCGATCAACTCGTCGAAGGCCTTGTCGGCAATGGCGACCATCTCGTCGTCGGTGCGGTCCTGGATGGGATGCTCCACCCATACCGCAGCAGGGTCGAAGCCGAGGGCCTTGCCCTGCACCTCGGCACCGTCGACGAATTGGACGGTGGCGACGAAGACGGACGGAATGCCGCGGCGTTCCAGATCAGCGATGTCGTGCACACTGCACGACGTGCAACTGCCTCAATCGGCTAGCGCTTCGATCACCACGTCGCATTGGGTGGCGATCTCGTGGCGCAGGTCGACCGGCGCCGGCTTGGTGAACGTGGGCTTGGAGTAGCGCTCGACCTGTAGGCCCCGCTCGGTCAGCCGTTCCTCCAGCCGGTTAAGAAACCGGTCGCCGCGGGGCTTGCTGATGTCCAGCAGGCCGACGGTGAGGCCATCCAGCGAGTCGGGCCGCGCCACGCGTTCACGGTGCGCAGGCGCCGCCTCGTTGGTGGGGTCCAAAACGACAGTGCTCATGTGGTCTCCCCTGTGTTGGATCCGGTGGGCACGTCCCGATCGACTGTAGTCGCCCAGGGCCTGAGCGGTCCGTGAGCGTAGCGAACAAGAGCGGGTAGCCCAGGGCCCGAACTTCCCCGGGGACGAGTGGCGTTGCTAGCGCCAGGGATCGATCTCGACACACACGGGTTGGGATCCCACATCGCCGTTCACCCAACCGCCGATGACCGCCGAGAACAGGCCAGCACCGCCACCGCAGTGCACGAGGTGCAGGCCTCCCTCACGGAACTTGGAGAGGTCCGTCTCGGCCAGGAACTCGGGGACTCCCTCGGCGATGCCGCCCGCGCCGCGCACCAATTCGGCGCCGGGACGGGTCGTCAGCTCGTTGATGCGCAGGGCCGTCTGCTGGCGGGACCAGCCGCTGTTGATGAAGACACGGGAGTGGTCGGGTGCCACCGCCAGGATTGCATCGAAGCCCAGGACGAGCTTGGGGTGGTGGATCGCATTCAGCGCGGCCGCCATCGTGCGCGCCAGCGATTCGGGATCGCGTGACATCTGGTCGACGACCGAGCGGGGCGCTTCGCCGGGGAAGGCCGTCACCGTGTTCGCTCCGGCTTCGAAGCCGAAGTCTGTGCACAGCGGATCCCATCCGCTGCCGGTGTCGCCGTCGCCGGAGCCGGGCGCAGTCTCGATCCCGCCTTCGATTTCAGCGAAGCAGAAGCCCACCTTGCCGGGTTGGCCCAGCGCTGCCCGGTCAACCTCGCCGGGCCGGCCCCCGCCGACGTTTCGCACGATCAGCTGCACCGCCCGGCCGATGGTGCTGTTGGCCCGGTTGCCCTGACCGAAGACGTTGATGCCGCTGTTCATGCCGATCTGGCGCGCAATGGGGCCGTTGACGATGAACACAGGCCCTACGGGCATGGTGGTGGCCAGCATCCCGTGCATGTTGAACGTGTCGTTGCAGACAGCAGTCAGCGCTGCGAGCACAACCGGGAAGTGCTCAGGTCGGCAGCCAGCCATGACTGCGTTGACGGCAGCCTTTTCGACTGTGCAGTCGGCGAGATCCGGTGCGACGTTGGCGACCAGGTCGTCGGGAGCACGTGATGTCCCCGCGAGCATCGCTGCAACCCGTTCGGCAGTCGGGGGCACCAGCGGCAGGCCGTCCGACCAGCCCCGATCGAACATCGCCTCGTGGATGTCTTCCTGGCTGCCGAACTCGACGCGGCGAGCGCTCAGGCCCGAGCTGCCGAATCGTGTTTCGAGAGCGTCAGCATGGGCTGGATCCACCGACAGCGAGCCGCATCCGGGGTGAAATTCGGGCAGCCCTTCGCCCAAGCTGTCGAGGCCGGTGAACGACTCCCACTCGGATCGCATCCAGCCGACAATTCGACCGGCCTCGTCGCCGTCGGCGAAGCGCATCAGCGTCGGGACGGTCTCGATGTCGTGATGCCATGAGAACCCGAGATCGGCGTCGTGCACCTTGGCTGCGACAGCCTCGGGGAAGGCAGGATCGTCCTGGGTGAACACGGTCAGCGAACCCCGGGCTTCGATGTCTGCAAGCACCGGCGCGACCAGCTCGCACGTCGGGCAGTCCCACTTCACCACGGCCACTAGGCCATCGTGTGGCAAGTCCGCCGCCGCCGTGTTGGCCGTGTTCCCGTCAGCGCTCGAAGTCATGGCCGGAGGCTACATAGGGCTGTATGGGGCCGACCGGGTGTTGCGGGCACCATCGAGACGGGGAAACGGCACCGATGGCGTGTCTAGGGTTGCAGCCGTGACTGACGCGAGCGACCAGCCGACCATCGATTCCGGGCTCTTCCGCAGCGTGCTTGGGCACTTCCCGACCGGTGTGACCGCCGTGACCGCCGACAACGAGGGCCGTCCCGTCGGCATGGCCATCGGCTCGTTCACGTCGGTGTCGCTGGATCCGCCGCTCGTGGCATTCCTGCCCACCAAGGACTCGACGTCATGGGCCGACATCCGGGCGGCTGGCTCGTTCTGCGTGAACATCATGGCCCAGGACCAGATGGCCACCTGTGGCGTCATGGCCAGCCGGGCCGACGACAAGTTCGCCGACGTGGAGTGGCGGCCGGGACCGACAGGCGCACCGATTATCGACGGCTCGATCGCCTACATCGACTGCACCATCGAGGCGGTCTACGACGGGGGGGACCACGACATCGTGGTTGGACGTGTCGTGGAGCTCGATGTGCTCGACGCCAAGGACCCCCTGCTCTTCTGGAAGGGTGGCTACGGCACCTTTGCCTGACGGCGGGGCGGCGTGGCCCGGTGATCGGGCGACCAGGTGATCGGCACCGTCACCCGGGTAGCGCTGGGCGTGCTGTTCCTGGCGTCGGGGGCGCTGAAGCTGCGTGATCCTTCGTGGCCTGGCGCCGCCCGAGCGATGGGTGCGCCCCGCTGGTCGGTGTCGCTCATCGCTCCAATTGAGATCGTGTTGGGAGCGGGCTTGGCGGCAGGGCTGGCCGAGCCGTGGCCCGCGTGGCTGGCGCTGGCGTTGTTGGCGGCCTTCAGCGCGGCGTTGGCGCGGGTGCTGAGGCGTCCGCTTGACGACCGACCCGTGTGCGCCTGCTTCGGTCGCTGGTCTGCGAAGCCGGTGGGCGCCGGCTCGCTGTTGCGAAACGGCGTGCTCGCCGCGCTCGCCGTCGTGGCCCTCGCTTAGAAGCCGCGCATACCGGCAGCAATTTTGCGCAGCGAGATGGTTGGCGTCGGACTTTGTGCAGAAATGCCGCTGCAGGCAGCAAATTTGCGCAGAGAATCCGCGACCTCTCCTCCGCCAAGCCGTGACCTATCTGCGTTGCCCGTAGCTCCGCCTACGCCACGTCGAGCACGTCGCAGATGAAGGCCAGAATGAATGCCTCGTCACGCCAGGCGTTGTAGCGACCTGACGGGCCGCCGTGGCCGGCGCCCATCTCGGTGCGCAGCAGGATCGGCTTGGTCGACGTCGTCGTGTCGCGGAGCTTGGCGATCCACTTGGCAGGCTCCCAGTACTGGACCCGCGGGTCGTTGAGCCCAGCGGTCACCAGCAGCGCCGGATGGTCGACGGCTTCCACGTTCTCGTAGGGCGCGTACGAGCGAATCGTCTCGAACGCCGCCGGATCGGCGGGGTCGCCCCACTCGTCGTACTCGGTGACCGTGAGCGGGATGTCGGGGTCGAGCATCGTGTTCAGCACGTCCACGAACGGCACTTCGGCAACCACGCCGCAGAACAACTCCGGCCGGCGGTTCACCATGGCACCCATCAGCAATCCGCCAGCGCTGCCTCCCCGGGCAGCGATCCGTGCGGGGTCGGCCCAATTGGCTGCTGCGAGATGCTCAGCGCACGCAGCAAAATCATCGAACGTGTTCGACTTCTTGGCCAGCTTGCCGCCTTCGTACCAGGGGCGGCCGAGCTCGCCGCCGCCGCGAACATGGGCGATCGCAAACAGAACTCCCAGGTCGAGCAGCGACAACCGCGCCGTCGAGAACGACGCCGGCATCGGCATCTCGTACGCGCCATAGCCGTACAACACGCACGGCGCAGGCCAACCGATGGCGCCCGGCTTCCACACCACGCTGATGGGGACTTCGGTGCCGTCGGGAGCTGTCGCTGTGATGCGCTCGGTCTGGTATGCCGTCAGGTCGACGTCGCCCAGCACCGGGAGCTGATCCAGCAGTTCTCGCTCACGGCTGTCGAGGTCCAGTTCGAAGATCGACGGAGGCGTCACCATCGACGTGTAGCCGAAGCGGTAACGCTTGGTCTGGTACTCGGCATTCGAGCCGCCGCCTGCCTCATAGACGGGCTCGGGCATCTCGATCTCGGACCCCGGGCCCAGCGGGGACCCCTCGCCTGCGGAGCGGGTGTCGTGGACGTGCAACGACACCAGTCCGTCTTTGCGCTCGTGGACGACAGCGAAGTCGGCGAAGCAGTCCACGCCGTCGAGGCGGATCCCAGGCCGAGCACCGATCAGCTCCCGCCACAGGCGTGAGTCGTCCCCGTCTCCAGAAGGGAGCGGTGCTTCCATGAGGCGGAAATCGGGGGCGCCGTCATTGGTGACGATGAGCAGGCGATCGCCCTGGTGGTCGACGCCGTATTCGATGCCTCGACGGCGCGCCTGCACAAGCAGCAGCGCTGAAGTCGGATCATCGGCGTCGAGCAGGCGATGCTCGGAGGTCGTCTTCGATTCGCATCCGATCCCGATGTACCGCTCGCTGCGGGAGGCTCCGACACCGACCCAGAACCGCTCGTCGTCCTCCCGGTAGACCTCGACATCATCGGCGGGGTTGGTGCCGACGACATGGCGGATCACACGGTTCGGACGCTGGGCGTCGTCGGTGCGCACGACGAACATGGTCGAGTTGTCGTTCGCCCAGATCAAGCCGTAACTGAGGTCTGCCAGCCCGCAGCCCTCTGTGGGCATACCGGGCGCATCGAGAACGCGACCGCTGGCGATCTCGAAGACCGTCAGCGAGTACTTCTCGTCGCCGTCGGTGTCGGTGGTGTAGGCGAGCAGCCGATGATCGGGGCTGACTGCCAGATCGCCGACAGCGAAGTAGTCGTGCCCGTCGGCCAGTTCGTTCTCGTCGAGCAGCACGGTTTCCTGCTCGTCAGTCCCGCCTCTGGGCCGCCGAACGTGGATGCCGTACTGGAGGCCCTCGACAGTGCGAGCCCGGTACTCCCACTCGTCCTTCGGCGTCGGCAGCGACTGGTGGGTCTCTTTGATTCGCGACTTGATCTCTTCGAAGAGGGCCTCACGCAGATCGGCCAGGTGCTCGGTGGCTGCCTCGGTGTAGACGTTCTCGGCTTCCAGGTACTCCCGCACCATCGGGTCGTCGCGGTCTGCCAGCCAGTGCCACAGATCGTCGGTTTCGGTGCCGTGCACTTGCCGGATGTGCGGCCGCTTCGGTGCCACAGGAGGCTGCGCCATGGAGTGCGCACCGTATCGGGCACAGGGCTCGCGCCGACGTTCGTGGCGGGTGGTGCGCAGCCACCGCTGCGCCTAGCTTGGCGTTGTGCCTATCTACGCGCTTGGCGACTACGAGCCCGACATCCATCCCGATGCCTTCGTGATGCCTGAGGCGATCATCATCGGTCGCGTCACGATCGGTCCCGAGGCCTCGATCTGGTCGGGTGCGGTGCTGCGCGGCGACGACAACGACATCAGGATCGGCGCTGGCACCTCGGTGCAGGACAACGCCGTACTGCACGTCACCGAGGAGTGGTCCACGACAGTGGGGGAGCGCTGCACCATTGGGCACCTCGCGCATATCGAGGGCGGCGTGGTGCACGACGAGGCGCTGGTGGGCACCGGTGCGATCGTGCTGCACGATGCCGAGATCGGCGAGCGAGCGTTAGTTGGTGCCGGTGCTGTTGTGCCCGGCGGCATGAAGGTCCCGCCGGGCACCATCGCCGTGGGCACGCCGGCCAAGATCCGCGAGCACCCCGACACGGCGTCGCTGATCCTGCCGGGCGTGCAGAACTACCTCGACCGCAGGGTCCGCTACATGGGCGAGCTCCGCCGCATCGACTGATCCGCTCGGCGTCAGCAGCCGGTTGCATCCCGGAGGCGGCGACAGCCTTGCTCCATGCGAGCGGGGCTGAGCTTGGTGACGAAGCGACGGAAGTCTTCGCGCCTCACGGTGTGGATGTTGTCGAAGCTCGCCACGCAATCGGTCGGCACCCCATCGGCGGCAGCTGTCAACTCAAGTTCTGATACCAGCCCGCGGCGTGTTTTGGTGAGTGCGGCGACGGCGACGGAACCGATCCGGTCGGCAACTGGATCGCGAGTGAGCACGAGGACAGGCCGGTCACCGTTCGGCACCGCAGCGAACCACACCTCACCTCGTTGCATCGATCCAATCAGACCAGTCTTCAGCCGGTCCCCAGTCAGCTATCAAGGCGAGCGACAGCTCCTCCTCGGTCAATGGCTCGGCCTCGTACCTTGCCGGCTCGTGCTCGGACGCCAGCCGGACGAGATGGCGGTGGAGTGCGTCGCGCATCAGTTCCGAGCGATCGACGCCGAGACGTTCGGACCATTGCCGGATTGCTGCAAAGTCGTCCTCATCAGCTCGAAAGCTCAGCATCCGTGATGTCATACAGCAAGCTTATTTCGTATGACGTGCCACTTGGCGCCGCCACTGCTATGCGCGGCGCGAGGTGCACCGGCAGTCGCAGGCTTGGCAGGCCACGCCGATGGCCACATAACGGCACCGGGCGGCTAGCAGGCATGGCGCGGCGGTAGCGTCACGGCCCATGAGCATGGGAAGCATTGACCTGGGACGTGTTGGCATCTGGACGGGCGTGCTCGATGCGCTGCCGTCCGCGCAGGGCGTGGAATTCGTCGCAGAGGCCGAGGAATTGGGCTACGGGGCGTTCTGGATCCCCGAGGCCGTCGGGCGTGACCCGTTCGTCGCGGCCGCTCGGCTGCTCGAAGGCACCAGCACCATCAAGGTCGCCACAGGCATCGCCAACATCTACGCCCGCGATCCCATGACGATGGCAAACACGCTGCGCACCCTCGACGAGGCCTTCCCGGGACGATTCCTGCTGGGGCTCGGTGTCAGCCACCACCACCTCGTGCAGTTCATCCGCAAGCACGACTACTCCCGGCCGTTGAGCTACATGCGCGAGTACCTCGAGCGCATGGGCAAGGCCCGCTTCCTGGCGCTCGGACCCCAGGAGCTGCCCGAGATCGTGCTGGCTGCGCTGGGCCCCAAGATGCTGGAGCTTTCGGCCACGGCAACCGCCGGCGCCCACCCATACTTCGTGCCGCCCGAGCACACTGCAGTCGCCCGGGAAACCATGGGCCCCGACGCCGCGCTGTACCCCGAGCAGATGGCGATTCTGGACACCAACGCCGAGTCGGCCCGGACCTTGGCCCGCAAGAACATGGCCATCTACTTGGGCTTGCCGAACTACGCCAACAACCTGCTGCGGCTGGGTTTCACCCAGGCCGACCTCAACGGCGGCCCCTACGGGGGACCGTCAGACAAGCTGGTCGATGCCATCGTGGTCTGGGGCACCGAGCAAGACGTCAAGGCCCGAGTGGATGCTCACTTCGATGCCGGCGCCGACCACGTCTGCGTGCAGGTTCTGGCCCCAAATCCTGAGGCTGCATTCGACGGCTGGCGCCGCCTCGCCCCCGCTCTGCTGAGCTGAAGTCTTGCCGCCGACCGGTGCACTCGGACCCGGCGGCGAGCGGCGTTAGGCTGAACCCATGACCGACACCGCCGAAGCTGCCGTCGGCATCGACCTCGGCAAGTACAAGCTGGGGTGGAGCGACGAGGAAGACTACGTCTTCAAGCCGCGCAAGGGCTTGAACGAAGAGATCATCCGCGAGATGTCCGCGCTCAAGAAAGAGCCCAAGTGGATGCTCGACTTCCGCTTGCGTTCCTACAAGATCTTCCAGCGCAAGCCCATGCCCAACTGGGGCGGGGACATGTCGCAGATCTACTTCGACGACATCTACTACTACATCAAGCCCACCGAGGGTCAGGTCGACGCCTGGGAAGAACTGCCCGACTCGGTCAAGGACACCTACGAGAAGCTGGGCATCCCCGAGGCCGAGCGCAAGTACCTCGCCGGCGTCACGGCGCAGTACGAGTCTGAGGTCGTCTACCACCGCAACCGCGAGGACCTCGAAGCCCAGGGCGTGCTGTTCAGCGACATGGACTCCGCCGTCAAGGAATACCCCGAGATGGTGCAGCGTTATTTCGGCAAGTTGATCCCGCCGGGTGACAACAAGTTCTCAGCGTTGAACTCGGCTGTGTGGTCCGGCGGGTCGTTCATCTATGTGCCGCCCGGCGTCGAGGTGGAGATGCCGCTGCAGGCGTACTTCCGTATCAACGCCGAGAACATGGGCCAGTTCGAGCGGACGCTGATCATCGCCGACGAAGGCGCCACGGTGCACTACATCGAGGGCTGCTCGGCCCCGGTGTACACGACCGACTCGCTGCATTCAGCCGTCGTCGAGTTGGTGGCGCTGCCGGGCGCACGTATCACCTACACCACCATCCAGAACTGGTCGAACAACGTGTTCAACCTGGTCACCAAGCGAGCGGCCGCCTACGACGAGGCCCACGTTGAGTGGATCGACGGCAACATCGGTTCGCGCCTCACCATGAAGTACCCAGCCGTGTACCTGATGGGGCCCAAGGCCTCGGGCGAGGTGCTCTCGGTTGCCTACGCCGGCGCCGGCCAGCACCAGGACGCCGGAGCCAAGATGGTGCATGCCGCGCCCGAGACCACTTCGAAGATCGTCTCGAAGTCCATCTCCAAGGACGGCGGGCGCACTACCTACCGCGGACTGGTGCGGGTCGAGGAAGGCATGAGCGGCTGCCGCAGCCACGTGCAGTGCGATGCCCTGCTGCTCGACCAGGACAGCCGCTCGGACACCTACCCGTACCAGGAGATCGGCTCACGCGATGCCGAGATCGGCCACGAGGCCACGGTGTCCAAGGTGGCCGACGATCAGCTCTTCTACCTGATGAGTCGAGGCCTGTCGGCTGAACAGGCAATGGGCATGGTCGTGAATGGCTTCATCGAGCCGGTGACGCGCACCTTGCCGATGGAGTACGCCGTCGAGTGGAGCCGGCTGATCGAGCTTCAGATGGAGGGATCGATCGGCTGATGCGCAGCCCAAAAGACTTCTTTGCCCCGCTGGCGCTCGGGGCGCCCCAACCGCTGCACGAGGTTCCGTTCCGGCCCTCGCGCATGATCCACTTCTTCGATCCGTCGAATGAACGGATGCGGGCCAAGGTGCCCGACATCGCGCCCACCGTCGACGTGCTGCTGGGCAACCTCGAAGATGCCGTGTCTGCTGACAACAAGGACGCCGCACGGGCGGGGCTGATCGAGGTGGGCAAGGCCTGGGAACGGGGCCACACCCAGCTGTGGACGCGCGTGAACAGCCTCGACTCGCCGTGGTTTCTCGACGACGTCTGGGCGCTGTGTCACGAGATCGGCGACAAGCTCGACGTGATCATGGTCCCCAAGGTGGAAGGCGCCTCCGACATCCACTACGTGGATCGGTTGCTGGCGCAGCTTGAGGCCCGTGTGGGGCTCGAACGGCCGCTGCTGGTGCACGCGATCTTGGAGACAGCCCGGGGGGTGGCCAACGTGGAGTCGATCTGCCTGGCGAGCCCCCGCATGCAGGGCCTGTCGCTCGGGCCAGCGGACCTCGCTGCCGACAGACGCATGAAGACGACCCGGGTCGGCGGCGGCCATCCGGGGTACCTCGTGCGCACTGATCCAGTGCCCGAGGTTGACGACGACGCTCGAACGTCGTTTCAGCAAGACCTGTGGCACTACACCCTGGCCCGCATGGTCGACGCCTGCGGCACCGCCGGGATCCTTCCCTACTACGGACCGTTCGGCGACATCGCCGATCCGATCGGCTGCGAAGACCAGTTCCGCAACGCCTACCTGCTGGGCTGCGTCGGAGCGTGGAGCCTGCACCCGAGCCAGATCAACATTGCGAAGCGCGTGTTCAGCCCCGAGCCCGCCGAGGTGGCATGGGCGCAGCGGGTCGTGACCGAGATGGGCGACGGCACAGGCGCAGTCATGATCGACGGCAAGATGCAAGATGACGCCACGGTCAAGCAGTGCCGGGTGGTGCTGGGGCTGGCTCGTGATCTGGCAGCAGCCGATCCCGCACTGGCGGCGGCCTACGGCCTCGAGACCGCCTGAGAACTCTCATGAGCTCCGGCATCGCCTACCCTCGCCCGCGGCGCTCGGTGCTGTACATGCCGGCAGCGAACGCCCGAGCGCTCGATAAGGCCCGCAGCATCGACGCCGACGCTCTCATATTCGACCTCGAAGACGCCGTGGCGCCCGATGCGAAGGAGACCGCCCGCGAGGGTGCGTGCGCCGCAGCATCTTCGGGCGAGTACGGCTACCGGGAGCTGACGATTCGCTGCAACGGGCTCGACACTCCGTGGGGGCGTGATGACATCGCTGCCGCCGGAGCTGCGGCACCGTCCGCGGTGGTCATCCCCAAGGTGTCAGGCGCCGCCGATCTGGCAGCGGTGGCCGGCCTGCTGGAGGCAGCGGGCGCGCCCGAATCCACTCGCATCTGGGCCATGATCGAAACACCGGCGGGCATTGCCAACGCCCGCGAGATCGCCAGCTTCGACCGAACCGATGCCGTAGTGATGGGCACCAACGACATCGCCAAAGAACTGCGGGCCACCATCACGCCTGATCGTGCCGCGCTGGTGCCGCATCTGGCCACCTGCCTGGTGGCTGCCCGCGAGGCAGGCGTGAGCGCCCTCGATGGCGTCTACAACGACATCCGCGATGCCAACGGATTCGCCGCTGTCTGCCGGCAGGGAGCAAACTTGGGTTTCGATGGCAAGACGCTGATCCATCCCAGCCAGGTCGAGCCGTGCAATGAAGCCTTCTCACCGAGCCTCGATGAGCTGGACTTCCACCGTCGGGTCATGGAAGCGTTCGAAGTGGCAGTCGCGGAAGGTCGTGGGGTGGTAACCGTGGACGGCAAGATGGTCCAGAATCTTCACGTGGACGAGGCCTGGCGGGCCATTGCGCTCGCCGACGCGATTGAACAGCGCTGAGGGAGGCAGCTGCCATGCCGATGCGGACGAACTGCCAACACTACGAGAGCCGGACGTATCCGAACGGCGACACGGTGCGCAAGTGCAATCTTGACCTAGCGCCGGAAGCCCCGTGGCGTTGCCCGGAGGATTGTCCCTCGTACTCGCCCCGGCGCCTCGATGTCGGCTGGCAGCACGGTTCGCTGGGCGTTCAGAATTTCGCAAAGGAACCCGAGAGCATCGGCCAGGACGACTCCATCGCGGCGCTGCTGGACGAGGCCGAAGACATCGTGAATATGGCGGGTCCGCGCATCTTTGAAGAGGTCGCTGCCGAGCATGCCCGAACCAAGGGACTCCGGGCCAAAATGCGAGGTCGCAGCGGCAAGAAACAGCGCAAGAAGCGCCGCCGGGGCAACTGAGCCCGTCGCCGATACGCCGATAGCCTCCGAACAGTGTTCACGCCCAATCTGGTCGACGCGCTCGACGGTTCCGACGCGTTGACCAAGCGGCGTCGCGCCGCCGCGGATCGGGCGGCGGCGGTCGGCATGCCGTCGTTCACCGAAGAGGTCTGGCGCTACACCCCGATCGACGATCTCGATGCTGATCGGTACGCCTTCGGAACGCCCGGCGGTTCCGCAGGTCCGGAGGGTCTGGTTGCGGGCGTCGATGACGATGCCGCCGCAGTGATCCGCGTCACAAATGGGGCCATCGTGGATGTGTCTGTTCAGGCAGACGGCATCAGCGTGATGACACTCGATGACGGCGCCGAGGATCTGATCGGGATCGTGGCTCCTGAGGGTCCCGATGTGTTCGGCGATTGGAACCTGGCGCTGTCCGCAGCGCCGGTCGCGATCAGGATCGAGCCGGGGGCAGTGATTGCTGCGCCGGTCGTCGTCCACGTTCACACCGATGCGGACGGGCTGGCCTGGTTCCCCCGACTCGTCGTTGTGGCCGGGCGCACAAGCCAGGCCACCGTTATCGAGCACCACACCGGCGGTGACGCGCCTGCACTCATCTGCCCACTCACCGAGCTGAGCCTCGGCGACGGTGCGCACCTCGGCCACCTCACCGTGCAGGAACTCGGCGATGCCGCGTGGCAGCTCGTCAACCACTGCTCGGACGTGGGCCGGGACGCCAACCTGCGGATTGGGCACGTGGCGATGGGCGGCGCGTATGCCCGTGCCCGCATCGGCACGGACATGACGGGTCGTGGCGGCCACAGCGAGATCGACGCTGTGTATTTCGGCCGTGGTACTTCCACGCTCGACTTCCGCACGTTCCAGACCCACGTGGCACCCCACACCACCTCTGACCTGCTGTTCAAGGGGGCGGTCGACGACCACGCCCGGGTGGTCTACACCGGGCTGATCCGTATCGAGGCCGATGCCTTCCATGTCGTGGCCGAGCAGACCAACCGGAATCTGAAGCTGTCGCCGTATGCGTGGGCCGAGTCGGTGCCGAACCTCGAGATCGAGAACAACGACGTGCAGTGCAGCCACGCCTCCTCGACCGGTCCCGTCGACGCCGACCAGCGCTTCTACCTCGAGAGCCGTGGTGTGCCGACCGACGTGGCCGAGGCACTCGTGGTGCGGGGCTTCTTCGACGAGGTCCTCAATGCGCTGCCGTCGCAGCAGATCTCTGCGTCGGTGCGTCGGCGCATCGACGAATTGGTGTCCACGGCCGTCATGGAGACGGCGTGATGAGCCCGGCCGTCATGGAGACGGCGTGATGAGCCCGGCCGTCATGGAGACGGCGTGATGAGCCCGGCCGTCATGGAGACGGCGTGATGAGCCCGGCCGTCATGGAGACGGCGTGATGAGCCCGGCCGTCATGGAGACGGCGTGATGAGCCCGGCCGTCATGGAGACGGCGTGATGAGCGAAGCAGTCGAGGTCCGCACCGTGGTGCTGTGCCAGCGAGATGACGTCCCTGACGGCGAAGCCCGACGCTTCGATGTCGACGGTCATCGCATCGCGCTCGCTCGCATCGGCGACGACTTCTATGCCATCGGCGATCGATGCACCCACCAGAACTACTCGTTGGCCGACGGCTGGGTCTGGCCCGAAGAATGCGCGCTGGAATGCCCTCAGCACTCGTCGAGCTTCGACCTGCGCACCGGGCGGCCGAATTGCTTCCCCGCCACCCAGCCCGTGCCGGTCTACGAGATACGCACTCAAGGCGAAGGCGTAGCGGTGGTGCTGCCATGAGCGCCAATTCCACCCACACGCTGCGCATCGAAGGGCTGTGTGCGTCCGCGGGCGGTCAGGAGATCCTCCGAGGCGTCGATCTCGAAGTGTCCTCGGGACGGGTGCACGCAGTCATGGGCCCCAATGGCTCGGGCAAGAGCACGCTCGCGCACGTGGTGATGGGCCGACCCGGCTACGAGGTCACCGCCGGTTCGGTCACCTTTGACGGAGTCGACGTCTTGAGCCTGGCTCCCTGGGAGCGAGCGCAAGCCGGGCTGTTCCTGGCGATGCAGCATCCGACCGAGGTGCCAGGTGTCTCGGCAGCCCAGGCGCTGGCCGAGGCTCTTGCATTGCGGGCCGGCTACGACAGCTCGGGTGCCGAACAGCTGGAGCGGACCCGGGGATTGCTCGAGGCCGAAGCAGCCGCAGTCGGGCTGAAGGCTGAGCTGGTGGCGCGGCCGCTGAACGTCGACATGTCAGGCGGCGAGAAGAAGCGGAACGAAACGGTCCAGCTGGCGGTGCTGCAGCCGCGCATCGCCATCCTGGACGAGATCGACAGCGGCCTCGACATCGATGCTCTGCGAGCGTGCGCCAACCGCATCGAGGCGCTCACCGAGGCCGGCCTGGGAGTCCTGGCCATCACGCACTTCACCCGGGTCCTCGAGTACCTCCGCCCCGACGAAGTCCACGTGATCGTGGATGGTCGCATCGTCGACTCTGGTGGACCCGAGCTTGCGGACGCGCTCGAGGAAGACGGTTACGCGCCGTACCTGCCCGACGAACCAAAGGCTGGCGTGGCGGTGTCCATCGGCGGGCTCGACAGCTCCCTCGCTGCAGGGGCGCGGCCGTCACCCGCCGACGATCCGTTTGCTGACCCCTGGGCAGACCCGCTCGATGAATTGGGCTGAGCGCCGCTGGATCTTCCTTGACGCGAGCGGCATAGCGCGCTTTCGATGTGCCTGCCGGTTGGTGTTGACTGGGCAAGGGGAAACATGAGGAGGATGATCCAATGGCACGAGAGCTGTTGTCGCAGGACGAACTTGCAGAACTGGCGGCCGAGTTGGGGGACTGGGACGTGTCGGGAGCTGAATTGCGTCGCACGTTCCGCTTCGGGAACTTCGTGGAGGCGTTCGGATTTATGACTTCTGCGGCCCTAGTGGCAGAGAAGATGAACCACCACCCCAACTGGTCAAACGTGTACAGCACAGTGGAGGTCGCGCTGAACACTCACGACCGTGGCGGCGTGACCGAGCTGGACGCTGCACTGGCGCGCGCGATGGACGGCTTGGCGGGCGGCGCAAGCTGATCGCTGTTCGATGGCTCGCAGGCGCCTGAAGCGGCGCAAGAGGGGAGAACGGTCCGCAACTCCGCAGATGGTGGAGGGGACGATCGAATCGAAGCCCGGCGCGCGCCGCCTGCTGCATCAGCTCTTCGAAGCATGGGTGCGCCTGCGGCCGGCTCGGGTCACGCTCGGTGTGCGCGGACTCGTGGTCGACCCTAAAGGCCGGATCTGCTTGGTCCGCCACACCTACAGGGACGGCTGGTTCCTGCCAGGCGGCGGCGTGAAGCCACGTGAGACGCTCTCGGAGGCGGCAGCCAGAGAGCTGCGCGAGGAGACCGGCATTGTCGTCGCCGAGGCTCCCCGGAAGGTGCTCGGCGTGTACTCCTCGCGCCATGGGCGTCGCAGCGACCACATCGTCGTGTTCGTCGTCACCGATTGGCGGGTTGAAGAGTCCGTCTCGCCGGAAATTGCCGAAGTGGCGTTCTTCCCTCCGGGCGAACTGCCGCCCGGCACGACGCCCGGCACCTCACGCCGAATCTCCGAGTGGATGACCGGAGTCCCACCCGGCCACCGCTGGTAGGTCCGGCGGCGATCGAACCTGAAGTGCCGACGGCCCGCAGAGACGACGTGTCGTCCGGTCGCGCCTTCAGGACAGGCCGAACTTCTGATTCAGCTTCTGGCGCTGCTTTTCGGATATGCGAGCGATGGCCGATTCGAACTGGTCAACTCGCCGTTGGAGCACGTCACGTTGTTCACGAGCTTCCTCTCGCTCGTTCTCAAGCGCTTCCAGCTTGGATGAGAGCAGGTTGCGGAGGCTGTTGAGATCTTCGCTGAAGGCGGACTGTTGTTCGGTCATGGCCTGTCGGAGGTTTCGCAACGGCTCACCGTCAAGCAGTTGATGGGCCGCTTCCAACGTCGCCTGTAGTTGTGTCAGAGCACTGCTGGCCACCTCCGCCGCGCCATCGATGCTGATTGCTGAGTTGCGCATCGCCGCCGCTGCTGCGTCAAGGGAATCCGCGGCCGAAGTCTGGCGTTCTTCTGCCTCGCCCAGCGTCGCGAGGCGCCCGTGCAGTGCTTCCAATGCCTCCAGGGACTCACTCCAGCGCTGACGAACTGCGTCGAAAGTGATCTCAGTCTCAGTCTCAATCATCTCGTCCCCTCGTAATGGGCTAGTGCTGCGTCCCCAACGTCATTGGCGAACTCGACCGACTGCGCCAACTTGAGGACGGCGAGTTGTTGGTGTTGATGCCAATGGTCGTCGAGCCAGCCTGTGAATTCGCCGCCTACTGCCTTCGCGCTCGTCACGGCGCCGAGCAGGCCGGTTGCGAGGTGGTATGGATCTCGCTCCGCCCGGTCCAGCGCGGAGCTGGCTAACGCATATTCCATGATGTCGCCATTGCGGCCGGTAAGTGCACGTACCAACTCAGCCAGCAACTGTTCGACCTCGCTGCGGTCTGTTTCGTAGAGTTCGAGCGCCGAGGTGAGCGCGTCCGACATGTTCTGCTCGAACTGACGCAGGTCGCCATCACGCAGCATCGCCTCGGCCAAGCCGCGGCTCGCAAGCAGCCCGGGATGCTCAGGGTAGGAACCGAGCAGTCGAGCAGCCGCCGACCGCCATTCTTGCGTATCGCTCTCGGAGACGAAGATGCCTGCCACCTCGTCGGGCGACTCATCTGAAAGCGAACGCGCCGCTGGCTCGCCGCCATGGGAGACCCAGTTCGTCAGCCAGTCGTCGAAGGAGAACGTCGGTTGGTCGGCCAGTTCCTCCATGCGGCGGGAGATATCGCCCTCGTTGAGATATGCGAGAATGCGGTCCCGCAGGGCTTCGCCGTCGGACTCAGCCTCGCTAGCCACCAGCCACATCTCCCGCAGGCTCCGCAGCCGTGCTTGCATCACCGTGTCGTACATGACATCGATGAGGAGCTTGCCGCACTGCTCGACGGCGTCTCTCACTGTCGGGTAGTGCTGGTCTGCTTCCGATCGGACGCTCTCGAGCCGGCCGGGAGCGCTGCGCTCCACGAAGCTCAGCAGGCCTTCGACGATGTCATCGGGGGAACTCTGCTGGCTTCGGACCTGGGCGACCTCGTCCTTGCCGAATCCTTCGATGGTGTAATCCGTGACGTTCGACAAGACCGCCAAGCGGTGCAGCGCCCGCTTGCCGACGCTGCTATCGCTCCCGTCAACGGCCAGCCGGATCTGGTTCCTGTTGGACGACAGCCTGTCGTAGACGGTCATGAGCGCGCTCTGCTCTGCTGAACGTGGCGGAAATGACTGATGGAGAAAGTACAGTGCGGTGCTGACATCGTCCCACTTGTCGGACTTGTGCCCGGTGCGCAGCAGTTGCTCGTTCAGGTCGTGATCGTCGTCGCTGAGGATCCACACACACCAAGCTGGGTCTCCGTCTCGGCCGGCACGGCCGACCTCTTGGTAGAAGGCTTCGATCGAACTCGGCAGTCCGTAGTGGATCACCCACCGGATGTTCGACTTGTCGATCCCCATACCGAAGGCATTGGTGGCAACCATGGTGGCGGCGCGGTCTTGCTTGAAGTCCGCGGCCCACCGCTTCTTCAGGAGCGGGAATTCCGCTGGCCTCACGCCCTCGGGTGCCCCGCCCGAGTATCTCGTGGCCGATCGATCCAACTCCCGTACTGCCTCCCACGTCGGGGTCACGCCCTTAGGGCCTTTCACGGTGCGCACGAAGACGATGCCGGAGTAGCCAACCTCTGGCACAAAGAACGTGGTGCTCGTTGCATCGAACCTGCTCGGCAATGCACGCAGCTCGCCTTTGAGTTCGGCCTCGCGGCGCTCTGGCTGCGTCCGCACGACTCGGTAGTTCAACTCGGGCCTGTTGAACGTGGCCGGCCGAATGACGGAATTCTCGCGTGTCTGCGAGATCCCGAGCTGGTGCAGGACATCCTTCAGCACGGGCCGCGATGCCGTCCCGGTGAGCGCCAGCAGCGGGGGCGGGCCTGTCTCACCTCGGCACACGTGCCGCAACGTGGTGCCGAAATTGAGGTAGGCGGTGCGAAAATCGTGACCCCATTCCGAGACGCAGTGAGCTTCGTCGACTACCGCGATATTCACCGGCGACTGCTTGGAGATCTCAGTCAGCTGGTTGCGAAACTGCTGGCGCTGCAGACGTTCGGGTGACAGAAAGGCAAAGCAGGCCTCCCCGAGTTGATCCTGAAGATCTCTCGATTCGCTAGTGATGCCGAGGCTGCGGTCGATGCCGTGGCTGAGCAGACCCTCGATCTGATCCTCGATCAGGGCGTTGATTGGGTCGATCACCAGCGTGACGCCTGGCATGCACAGGCCTGCGAGCTGGTAGATCATGCTCTTGCCACCGCCGGTTGGCAGCAACACCGCACAGTCACGGCCTTCGAGGATCTCGGTGATGGCCTCCAGCTGACCTTCGCGCAGCGCCTCCTTGGCAAACACCGCTTTCAGCACGGCTTCGATGGCGGCTCGCTGGTCGTCATCGGATTCGCACCGTTCGAAGGCCGTGATGCGTTCAGGCAATCCTCGGGTCTCATCGGCGGGCAGGACGGGAACTCCACAGGAGCGAACAATGACGGTCCGCTCGTCTGGGTCGTCTGGCAATGGCTCACACGGCGTGCGGTCGCAGTCGAGCCGAATCTGCACGGCTGCGACGTCGGATGGTTGTCCGCTGAACGGGCGTTCCGCGAACACTCCAGGTGCGATGCGCACGTACTGGCGTGACTGGACATCGCACGAGAACACCACGCAGTGCGGCGCTGACGCACCGTTGTTCCACATGACGTCGAGCGCGTCCAGCAGCCCTAGGTATGGGCCCACGAGTTCCACGGCACCGGAGGCGGGATCGCGCACTTCGATGTGCCATGTGTCGCCATCAAGCCAGCCAGCATCCATCGCTTCGCACAATCCCAGCACCAGGCGGTGGACCTGAATTGCCGCCCACACCAGCGAGTCGGGATTCTGGGAGGGCGCCGGGAGTCGTCGCAGCTCGTCCAACGTCCGATCGAGGCCGTCGTGCCGCTGCGGGCCAGCGTGCAGCTCGTTGGTAGGAATTCGAAACGTCTGGATACCGATGTCCTTGAGTGCTGCGTCCCGCAGATCGTCGGCTGCCTGCTCTTCGTGGTGTTGCGGGCCGTCGATCTCGATGACGAATGGCGCCGCGCCCGGTGCCGAGCACAGGAAGTCGTTGCGGCGCCGATCCTCCTGCAGGGATGCAGGCTTCGTCGCGCGGCCGACATCGCGGCTGCCCGATGCCAACAGCGCATCCAGTGCCGGTTGCGGCGTGAGCCACCTCACGGCATGAGGCACTCGTTCCTGCACCAATCGGACGAAGTCTGCCTCCGATTGCGATGCGGCATCGGTCAAGCCCTGTTCGAATGAGGCTTGACCTCTGTCCGGGACGGCGAATGCCCCCTGCGCGAGCGACCAAGGCGGATCAAGCTTCGGTGTCATATCGCCTCGTATGCCGGTCCCGATGATTCGGCCCCCCAAGCCCTGCCGCCGAAGGAGGAGACGTTCGGCATCAGGATGCAGCGGGGGCGTACTGCCTCGGGCAAGCAGTTTGCGCAAAGTTGCAACCACCCGTCGACGGCCAGATTCCGCAGGCGGCCGGGTCGTGCCGCGAGGCACCCGGCGCGCTACCCAGCAGTTCGCAAGCGAGGCCCATTGCTTGTCAGGAACGGATCTCAGCGATGCGCCGGCACTCGCGTAGTAGGCGCGCCAGCCGTTCTTGGCCCGATGAGCGACTGTGCTGTCGCTCCACAGCACTCGACGCTGCGGGACGAACTGGCTCATCTCAGCAACTGTCTCGTCGGGCTTGACCGCCTCGTGGTCGGCCGTTGCCACGCTCTTCGGGCAGCAGCACGTCGTGTCGGGATGCCGGCCGGCGGCGTATCTTCAGGCCGGGGCGAATGGTGCTGCGACGAGCAAGATTGGCACACCCACATGCGTTGGCCCTTGCTCGGGCGGGCATCGGCAACTTCTTTGATCATCGGTGATGAACAGGTTTTGCACCGAGGCATTCGTCCTCCGTCCCGACCTAAGCCGCCGCGACGAGACAGTCTTGCAGGGGCGGGCAGCGCTTGGGGATGCCCGCCGCCCACGGACGGCTGCTCCGACTGCAGCAGCCGGGCGCCTGCGCAATCGTGGCGCGCACGGGCAACTTGCCTCAGAGTCACTTGGTATACGAAGGTGCGCTGCCAAGTAGGCTCCAAGCATGAGTTCCGTGCGCGAGTACTTGGTGTCCTCGTCGGGGCAGATGTCGCTGCCGGCCGCGGTACGCCATCGATGGGATTTGGACGATGGCGGCCCGGTGGACGTTCTCGATCTTGGATTTGGGGTGCTCACCGTCCCTATCGGGCAAGGGCGTCGACTCCTCGGTGACCTCTTGAGCCGTGACGAGCACGCCAGCTTCGTCCGAACCCTCGACGACGATCCAGAGCTTGCCACCACATGAGTCAGGTCGTCCTTGACGATCATCTCTTGCGTGATCTGCTGGCAGACGAAGCGGGCTCCGACCTCGCGCGAACTTTGGCTGAGCATTCGCCTGCGACGACGAACCTCTACTTGGTGCGGCTCTGCCGAAGCGTGGTAACGGCTGCCGGCGGTGCGCTCACCGGCTCATGGCCCCGGGCTGCTCGTCACGCGCTCGGCCGACGTCTGGCGACGTTGAGTGAAGACATCGAAGTCGTGCCGATGCGCGTGCTCGCGTTTCGCATGGCCGAGCTGGCCGACTCGTACCGGCTGTCCAGCCTCGGAGCGGAGGCTGTGGCTGCCGCGGAGCATCTAGCTGCGCCCTTGTGCGTGTGGTCTGGTGATGACGGGCCGAGAATCCGGGCTGCTATGGCAGGCATCGGCGCCGAATACCGCCCGGTTGACGCCTAGATTGCGGTGTCCACGCGGCACGCAGCCTCGACGACTCCCAACGGGACCGGCCAACTGGACGGGGTTATACTCATTGGTATGACTCATCGGGTGGGGCTGAAAGGCCAAGTCGTGATTCCGAAGGAGATCCGTGACCAACTCGGCATCCGGCCGGGCGATCGTGTGAGCTTCTGGTGCGACGGCGACGCGGTGAGCGTGCGCCGCGTGACCGACCTGTCCTCGTTGTTCGGCTGCTTGCCGAGCGAACCCGACTTGACCGAGGACTTGCTCGCAGAACGGCGAGCCGATCGTGAGCGTGAGGAAGCTCGCTTGGCCCGGTACGGGGCATCGCTGGCCGATGACGAGACCCACGGTCACTCTGGCTGATGGCGGTCGTGCTGGACGCTTGGCCGGTCATGCAGTTCATGCAGGGCAGGGAATCGCTTGAGCGCCGGATGTCCGAGTTGCTCGAAGGCAGCGAAGCCGTGATGTCGTGGATCAACGTCGGCGAGGTGTACTACTCGACTCGGCGTCGCTGGGGATCGCCACTCGCAGATCGTGTGCTGCCCCG
Source organism: Candidatus Poriferisodalis sp. (assembly GCF_965221945.1). Lineage (GTDB taxonomy): Bacteria > Actinomycetota > Acidimicrobiia > Acidimicrobiales > Poriferisodalaceae > Poriferisodalis. The sequence continues at coordinate 395,907 of NZ_OZ244925.1, forward strand.
GCTCTTGGGAAACGTTACGGCTGAGATCCCAACCGCCTCACGAGTCATCGAGGCGGCGACGCTCAAGTCGGAGTATCGAATGTCCTATGCAGACGCGTTCGCTGCGGCCACCGCCGTGGCCCATGATGCCGAGCTCTGGACGGGTGACCCCGAGCTGCTCATTGCGGACTCACCCTGGCGCTGGCGCGACCTCCGCGTAGAACTCTGACGCACTCAGTTGAGCACCGCAAATCGCTAGAGGCGGGGGGTGCGGGGTGGGTGGCCCATGAGGATGCGGCCGTAGCCCTCCAACGCTGGGTCGAGCGCGGTGATCGCGTGCATGTTGATGGCCTGCAGGTCGGCTTGGAAGCGGCCGATGCGGTTGGTGTCGCGCACGCCGCGTCCCCCGGTTGCCAGGTAGAGCGTTTCTACGGCTTCTAGGCACCGTCGCACGGCATAGGCACAGTCGAGCCGCACCCGTGCTCGCAGCCCGAGCTCCATGAACTCCCCGTTGCGTGCGGTCTCGGTGATCAGCTCCGCGGTTCGCCGCAGCAGCAGCTCGCCCTGGTCGACGAGCGCATGAGACTCGGCGAACTGCCGGTGTGTCAGCGGCCAATCGGTCTGCAGCACGTCGACGTGGCTGATGACCTTGCCGTCGACCTCTTCGGCGAACGCTGCGAGCGATGCCCGGGCGGCACCGATCGCGACCGGCGTGAGGGCGTACGCCAAAGTCGGCATGAGCGCGCTGCGCTGGATCCAACCCTGGTTGCGGGCCATGCCGGGTGTGTCGCCTGAAGCCAGCACCTCGCCGGGGACAAAATGGTGTTCGGGCACGAAGACATCCTTGGCCACGATGCTGCTGCTGCCCGTGGCCCGCAGACCGCTGGCATGCCAGTCGTCGAGGAAAGCGATGTCCTTCGCGGGCAGGACGAACATGCCCGAAATGGGCTCGCCGCCGTTTGGTGACGGGATGTGACCGCCCAGGACAATCCAGCCAGCGTGGTCGATGCCTGACCCGAACGGCCAGAAGCCGTTGAGCGTCCAACCTCCGTCGACCCGGACTGTGTCGCCACGATCGGTCAGCACTCCGGCGACGTAGGTGTCCGGACCGTCGGCGTAGATCTCCTCTTGGCAGGCACCGGGCCAGTGCCCTGCGAGCCAGGCGTGGGCATTGCCCACGCACGCCAGCCAGGCGGTCGAAGGGCAGCCCTCGGCTAGCGCCGTATGCACTTCGAGGTAGGTGATCCAGTCGAGTTCCTGACCGCCATTGGCGCTCGGTTGGCCGATCGTGAGCAACTCGGCGGCCCGCAACTCGTCGATGGCGTCGGGGGCAATCTGACGGGCCCAGGGATCGGCCGCCGCTCGGGCGGCCAGCTTCGGAGCAACCTGCCGCGCCCGCTCGACGAGTTCAGCGCGGCGATCAGCCTGCTCAGTCATGGTCCCGCCTTATCGCTGTGTGCAGGCGGACCGATCCGCCGGAAGGCTCACTCCGCCCCGGATGTCTCGTCGAGGCCGCTGGCGAGCGCGTTCCAGCCCAGCGTCGCGCATTTGATTCTCACCGGGAACTTCACCACGCCCCGCAGCGCTTCCAAGTCGCCGAGTTGGAGCACTCCGCCGTTCGACGCCCCGCCGTCGCGATCGAGGGCCTCGGATCCGTCCCCACCGATGACTTCCTCGTGGATCGACATCATGGCCTTGAAGGCCCGGGTGAGATCACGGATCTCGTTAGCGGACTTGCCAATAACCGCGGAGGACATCATCGATGCCGATGCCTGGCTGATCGAGCAGCCCTGCCCGCCGACACGCAAGTCGGTCACCGTGTCGCCGTCCATCTCGAAGGTCAGCACGACCTCGTCGCCGCACAGGGGGTTGAATCCCTCGCTGCGGTGCGCCGGCGGGCTCTCCAGCTCGCCGCGGTTGCGCGGGTTCCGGTAGTGGTCGAGGATGATCTCCCGGTACAGGTCTTCGAGCCCAGCCATCGGGTTTCGTTCCGCCCCAGTCCTGTTGCCGCTAGCGGCCGAACAGTGCGCCGACTTCGTCGAGCGCCTCAGCTAGCGAATCTACGTCGGAAGTGTCGTTGTACACGTACAGCGATGCCCGCGTCGTGGCGGTGACGCCGAGGCATCGCATGAGCGGCTTGGCGCAGTGGTGTCCCGCCCGCACGCACACGCCACTCTGGTCGAGCACTTGGGAGATGTCGTGGGGATGCACGTCGCGGTAGACGAACGACAGCACGCCGCCGCGCTGGGCCGGCTCCGATGGACCGTGCACGGTGATGTCGTCGCCATGGCGGTCCGTGAGCGTGCGCAGGGCATACCCGGTGAGGCTGACTTCGTGGGCGCGCACGGCGTCCATGCCGAGCCCTTCCAGGTACCGCACGGCGGCCCCGAGGCCCACGATCTCCGCGATAGGCGGGGTGCCGGCTTCGAACTTGTGGGGCACCGTGTTGGGCCGGAAGCCCTCCTTGGTGACGTCAAGGATCATCTCGCCGCCACCCAGGAACGGCGGCATGTCTTCGAGCAGATCGGAACGCGCCCACAGCACGCCCACACCGGTCGGGCCGCACATCTTGTGGCCGGTGAACACCATGAAGTCGGCGCCTAGAGCGCCCACATCGGTGGGCAGGTGAGGTACGTACTGGCTGGCGTCCACGCTGATCAGCGCGCCTGCGTCGTGGGCGGCGGCCGCGAGCCGGGGGATGGGATTCAGCGTGCCCAACACGTTGCTCATGGCGGTTACCGACAGCAGCTTCGCCCCGTCGAGCAAGCGGTCCAGGTCCGTCAGATCCAGGCAGCCGTCGGCGGTGATCGGAATCCAGCGGATCTCGAAACCCCGCTCAGCGGCCAGGATGTGCCAGGGGACGATGTTGGCGTGGTGCTCCATCTCGGTGAGCACAATCGCATCAGCCGGGCCCAGGTTGGAGCCGCCCCATGAACGGGCCACCAGGTTCATGGCCTCGGTGGCGTTCTTGGTGAAGATGATCTCGTCGGCACTGGGCGCCGAAATGAAGCGAGCCACGTCAGCGCGGGCATTCTCCATCAGCTCGGTTGCCGCCGCTGCGATCTCGTACGCGCCGCGATGGACGTTGGCGTTGACGGTGCGGTAGTAGTCGTCCATGGCGTCGAGCACGGCCGCCGGCTTCTGCGACGACGCGGCAGAGTCCAGGTAGACGATCGGATGGCCGTGGACGCTGCGTTCGAGCAGTGGGAACTGCGCCTTCACCGGCGCATCGATAGGGCCGTCGATGGCGACGTCGCCCCCGGTGCTCACGCCGCGGCCTTCTGCTCGAAGGGCTCGTAGCCGTCGCGTTCGAGTTCGGCAGCCAGTTCAGGACCGCCCGAGGCCACGATCCGCCCGTCGACCAGCACATGCACATGGTCGGGCTCGATCTCGCCAAGCAGGCGCTCGTAGTGGGTGATGAGCACGACGCCCATGTGCGGCCGCTCGGCGCGAACCTGCTGCAGACCAGTCGCGACCACCCGCAACGCGTCGATGTCGAGTCCCGAATCGGTCTCGTCGAGCACTGCCACATCGGGCTCCAGCAAGGCCAGCTGCAGGATCTCGTTGCGCTTGCGCTCGCCGCCGCTGAACCCCTCGTTGAGGTAGCGGTCCATGAACGACTCGTCCATGCCGAGCCGTGACATCCATTCGCCCATGGCGACATAGATCTCGATCGCCGACACGTCTTCGCCACGGCGTGCCGAAACTGCTTGACGCAAGAAGTTGCGCACCGATACGCCAGGGATGTGCTGGGGGTACTGGAAGGCCAGGAACAGGCCGGCCTTGGAGCGGGCATCGGGATCCCATTCGGAGATGTCGTCGCCGCGATACCGGATCTCACCGCCGGTGACCTCGTACTCGGGCGACCCCAAGATCGTGGTGGCCAGCGTCGATTTGCCCGACCCGTTGGGGCCCATGATGGCGTGGCACTCGCCCGCGTTGACTGTCAGATCCACGCTCTGGAGGATCTGCGGCCCGTCGACAGCTCGGACACCCAAGCCGTCGATCTCGAAGAGGAGTGCGCCCCCCGCAGCGTCCGGCGCAATGTCGGCTGCCGCGCCTCCCGCCGCTGTGTCGCCCAATGCCATCAGACGCAGTGTATGGCTGGCCCGAAATGCCCCAACCGGCGCCCCTGATGGAGATGGCGGGTGTCGCCGATCGCCTGCGCCGTCAACTGTGCCGGTCGCGCCTAGCTCGCTCGACGCGCTCGACGATCTGCTCCGAGCTGGATCGGATGGTGCGCATGGCTGCAGCCGCCAACTGCGTGGCGGCTTCGCCAAGGGTCGGTTCCGACGGCGTCGGAGAATCCGGGGCTTCGGGTTCTGGTTCGGACGCTTCAGGCTCGGCTGACGCGTCTGGTTGGGCATCGGAGACCCGTATGAACCTCGCTGTCAGCACCCCGTAGCGGCGTTCGGTGTTCGCGTGGTCGAACAAGATGTTCTGCTCGGCGCTCTGGTACGCGCCGTTGCCGAACTTTTCCAGACAGCGAAACGACTGGATGGCGAATTCGGGCGCGAAGTGCTCGACCACGTCCCAGTCGAAACAGATCGGCTCTTGGGGCGTCGGGCGATCGTGCACGTCGGTGATCACGAGCAGCAGGCCGCCGGGGGCCGTGAGGCGCTTCATCTCGGCGACCGCAGCTTCGAGATCGTCGACGTGGTCGAGCGAGTTGAACGAGCAGACGATGTCGAAGCTGGCATCGGGGTACGGGATTGTTTCCGCGCCGGCTGCGACGTAGGTCATCGCGTGTTCGGCAGCTCCCATCTGCAGGTAATCGTCAGCCAGCGGATCCACGCCTACGCGTTCGCGGGCCATCGTTGCCCACTCCAGCGACCCCCGGGGGCCGCAGCCGATGTCGAGCACCCGCTTGTCGCGGTAGTCGTCGTGGGTCAGGCCGAAGTGATCGGTGTAGAAGCGCTCGAACCAGTAGTTATCGAGCTTCCCTTCGGCGTCCTTGCGTTTCGACCAGTAGGCCAGCTCGCCGACGCCCTTGCTGACAACTTCGCCCTCAGACACCCGATCTCGCTCCCATTGCCCAAAGGACGCTAGTTCCAGAGGCTGTCGACCACGTCGAGCCAGAGTTGAGTGGTCAGCGCGAGTGATTCGACGTCTATGCGCTCGTCGTTGCCGTGGAAGCGGGCGCCATAGTCGCCGCCGTCCAGATCGGGGCTGAACAGACCGGCCCCATAGGCCACAGCGCCCATGTCGCGGTACACGCGGGAGTCGGTGAACCCGATGATGAGCTGCGGGGTGAGCCGAGCAGTCGGGAACCGCCGCCCCACCGCCACCTGCAGCGCATCCCACAGCGGTGTCTCGACGCGGCTGACCGAAGCGGGATCGTTCATGATGATCTCAACCTCGACATCGTCCGCCAGGTCGCCGAGCGCCTCATCCAGGTGCGCCTGCACCTCCGCTGCGCCCTCACCCGGCAGCGTGCGCACATCCACCTCGATGTCGACGTGGTCGGGGATCACGTTGATTTTCATCAACGTGGGCGCGCCGATGACGTTCGGCGAGAACGAGGTATGGGTGCACGAGTACAGGTGCGCTGCCACCGACGCGCTGGGATGGGCATCCAGCCAGTCCTCGATGAGTGCCTCGTCCAGCATGATCGCCCGGGTCTCGTCGTCGACACCGAGCGTGTCGACCTGTTCCCGCCACAGCTCATGGAACCTCGGCGGCGGGTGGTACTGCGAGATCCGGTGCACCACTGCGGCTGCCCTGACGAGGGCGTTTTCCTGCCGGAACGGTCGTGAGCCGTGCCCGGGCACGCCCCGTACCCGCAGGCGCCGCCAGGCCACGCCCTTCTCACCCACGTTCATGCCGATGAAAGGAGCTTCGGGCGAGCCCGAGTGCAAACCGCCGTTCTCGGTCAGCACGTAGTCGGCACCGATTGCATCAGGGTGGTTCTCGGCCATCCAGCGAGCCCCGTAGGCCGAGCCGGCCTCCTCGTCGGCGCAGGCGAAGTAGATGAGGTCGCCTTTGGGTCGGTAGCCCGTTTCGGCCATGTGCCGGAATGCCACCGCCATCGAGGACGTCAGGTTCAGCATGTCCACCGCGCCGCGGCCCCACACCTCGCCATCGATGAGTTCGCCTCCGAATGGGTCGCGGCTCCAGCCGTCGGGATTGACCGGCACCACGTCGGTGTGACCCATCAGGCACAGGGTGGGCGCATTCGGATCGCTGCCTTCGATACGGGTCACGAGCGACCGCCGGCCCGGAGCCGCATCGAACACCTCAAGATCCAGGCCTGCACCCTCCAGGTAGGCCTGAATGGTGTCGGAGTTGCGAACCTCGCCCCCGGACTCCGTTGTGCCGTAGTTGACGCACTCATTGCGGATCAGGGTCTGCAGCAGCTCGACGGTTTGGCCGGTGCGACGGTTCTCATCGCTGGTCCCAGCAGTGAATGACTGGCTCATGGGCTGCAACCTAGGCGGCGGCTGTGGTCGAATGAACCGATGGACACGCGCTCTGGGGACGAAGCGGGCATCTGCGGGCTGACGGCGACGCAGATGGCGGCGATGCTGGCGAACGGTGAGATCTCGGCGCGAGAATTGCTCGCGGCACACCTTGAACGCATCAGCCAGGTCAATCCGGCCGTGAATGCGATTGTGACATTCACGCCCGAACTGGCCGCCGAGCGGGCTGCTGCGGCCGATGAAGCCCACGCCCGCGGCGAGTCGCTCGGGTTGCTGCATGGTCTGCCGGTGGCGCACAAGGATCTGGCGCTCACCGCCGGTGTTCGCACCACGTTGGGCTCGCCGCTGTTCGCAGACTTCGTGCCGGACATCGATGCGCTGGTGGTCGAGCGTCAGCACCAGGCGGGGGCAGTCATGGTGGGCAAAACCAACACACCCGAGTTCGGCGCCGGCTCGCACACGTTCAATCCGGTGTTCGGCATCACCCGCAACCCCTACAACGTTGCCAAGACATGCGGAGGTTCCAGCGGGGGAGCAGCGGTTGCACTGGCTACCCGGATGCTGCCGCTGTGCGACGGCTCGGACCTCGGTGGCTCGCTGCGCAACCCTGCCGCGTTCTGCAACATCGTGGGCTTCCGGCCATCCCCAGGACGGGTGCCGTCAACCACCTCGCAGGACGCTTGGTTCCCGTTGGCCGTCGAAGGCCCGATGGGGCGGACCGTGACCGACGTGGCGTTCTTCCTGCAGGCGCTCGCCGGTCCCGATGCCCGCTCGCCGGTGTCGAACCAGGAGTCGCCGGAGGTCTTTGCAGGCTCGCTGGAGCGAGATCTGCGCGGCGTGCGGGTGGCGTGGTCGCTCGATGCGGGCGGACTGCCCATCGATCCTGCGGTGCGGGCCGCGACGGCGAACGTGCCTGATGTGCTCACCGACTTGGGCTGCGAGGTCGTCGAGGCCTGGCCGGACCTGTCCGATGCCCCGCAGATCTTCCAGGCCCGGCGGGCGTGGCTGTTTGCCGTGGGTTTCGGGCCGCTGCTGGAGCAGTACCGGGACCAGCTGAAACACACAGTGGCGTGGAACATCGAACAGGGTCTCGCCATGTCCATCGGCGAGTACACCGACGTCTGCCGTCGCCACACCCAGCTGTTCGCCGGCGTCGATGCGTTCATGTCCCCTGCCGATGGCGGCTTCGAGTTCCTTGCGTGCCCGACCACCCAGGTGCCGCCCTTCGATGTCGAGGTCGAATACCCCACCGAAATCGACGGGGTCGAATTCGAGACCTACATCGACTGGATGCGCTCGTGCAGCGACATCACCGTCACGACCCACCCCGCCGTCTCAGTGCCCGCCGGCTTCACCGCCGACGGCCTGCCCGTCGGCCTGCAACTGGTAGGCCGCCATCGAGCCGACCGCTCGGTGCTCGAGTTGGCCCACGCGTGGGAATCCACCACTCGCCATATTGACGTGCTCCCGTCGCTGTCCCCAACATCCTGAACCCCCGAGAGCGTCCGTCTGCTCGGCATGCGGCTCGGTAGCCTGCCGCCCGTGTCTGAGGCGACGTCTGACGGGTCAGTAACGGCCGTTGAGGCCCATGGACTCGTCCGCGACTTCGGTTCGGTGAGGGCGGTCGACGGCGTAGATCTGCTGGTCCGCCAAGGCGAGATCTTCGGCTTTCTGGGTCCGAACGGCGCTGGCAAGAGCACGACCGTGCGCATGCTGTGCACGCTGCTGCGCCCGACGGCGGGCACCGCCAAGGTTGCCGGCTACGACGTGGCGAAGAATCCCGGTGAGGTCCGCATCCGCATCGGCGTCGCCATGCAAGACGCAGCGCTCGACGAGAAGCAGACGGGCCGCGAGATCCTTGACCTGCAGGCTCGGCTCTATGGGCTGCGCCCCGCCGACCGCGCTGCATCCATTGAGCGAGCTATCGACCTCGCCGACATTGGCGACGCCATCGATGCCCGTATCTCCACCTACAGCGGCGGAATGAAGCGGCGGCTGGACCTAGCGGCGTCGCTGATCCACGCACCGGAGGTGATCTTCTTGGACGAGCCCACAACGGGCCTCGACCCTGTGAGCCGAACCCAGGTGTGGGACGAGGTGCGCCGCCTCAATGACGAGCTGGGCGTGACGGTCTTCCTGACGACGCAATACCTGGAAGAAGCCGATGTGCTGGCTGATCGGGTGGCGATCTTGGCCGACGGTCGCATCGTGCAACAGGGCACCCCCACCGAGCTGAAGCGCGCCGTGGGCTCCGACGTGATCGTGGTGGATCTCGAGCCCGAAGATATTGCTCGCGCGGCGGAGGCAGCGAAAGCCGTGCCTCAGGCTGACGAAGTGACTGTGAGTCGCCACGGCATCACCATTGCGACTTCGGATGGCGCGGGGCTCGTCGGTGCCGTCGCTGTGGCGCTGGCCGGTGCCGACGTGCATCCAACAGCGCTCACCGTGCGGACGCCCTCGCTCGACGACGTGTTCCTGCAGGCGACCGGCTACCGCATGGCCGCAGCCGAAGAGGCTGCTGCAGAGAGCACATCCGCAGCCGAAGAGGCTGCTGCAGACCAGGCCGACTCGGTCGTCCCAGGCACACACCCCGACGGCGCGCACGCCGCAGCGGGAGACGAGTCATGACCGAAGCCGCTGTCGCCCCGGGGGGAGGCCTGACCCACGGCGTCGGCTTCCTGACCGACATAGCGACGATCTCCAGGCGGGCTGTCCGAAGCGTGGTGCGCGAACCCGAGTACCTGATCCCAGCGCTGATCATCCCCGTCTTCTTCTTTGTCGTGAATACCGGCGCTCTGGAGTCGTTCGTGGAGGGTCAGGCGCCTTCGGGGAGCAATGTCGGCCTCGACTACCGGGCTTTCCAGCTTCCCGTCGCGATCATCTTTGCCGTCACGGGCATTTCTCGGGCCAGCGTGCTCGTGATCGACATTCAGTCCGGCTATCTCGACCGGATGCTCGTGACGCCGATTCGCCGGTCCACGCTGCTGTTCGGGCTGATGGTGGCTGACATCGTGATGGCGCTCGGACTGGCCCTGTTCGTGGTCGCGATGGGCCTTGGCTTCGGGGTGTGGTTCGAGACCGGCTTCTTGGGGTTCTTGGTCTTCTTGCTGCTCGCAATTGCCTGGAGCATTGCGTACAGCGGCATCCCCTACACGGTTGCGCTGCGCACCGGGAATCCGGCGGCGGTGAACTCGTCGTTCTTGATCTTCTTCCCGTTCGCGTTCCTGACGCCGTCATTCCTGCCTCGAGAGCTGATGTCAGGCTGGCTCCGCACGGTGGCGGCGTGGAACCCGGTCACCTATCTCATGGAGGCGATGCGGGCGATCCTGTTCGAAGGCTGGGACGGGCTCATGATCCTCAAGGGAGCCGCCGCCATCGTTGGACTCGCCATCGTGACGTTCTACATAGCGTTCAGGTCGCTCGGTCGCCGGGTGGCGACGGGTTAGACCCAGCCGTCGCGCGTAGCGACGTGTGAGACCCAGCGGCTTACCAGCCTCGGTCGATCCACTCCTGCAGATGCGGTGACTCGTTGCCGATCGTGGTGTCGAGGCCGTGACCGGGCAGCACCATCGTGTCGCCCCCGAACGCCGAGAACATCCGGTCCTCGATGCTGCGGATGATCTGATCGAAGTCGCCGCCGAATCCCGTTGCGCCGGGTCCGCCCGGGAAGAGCGTGTCGCCGGTGAACAGCAGCGGCGTGCCCACGATGTGGAAGCTCATGGAGCCAGCGGTGTGACCGGGGTTGTGGATGGTGCGGATCCGCAGGCGACCCACCTCAATGACCGAGTCGTCTTCGAGAATGAAGTCGTAACTCGGCAGCATCGACGAGTCCTCTGCGGTGATGCCCACCTCGATGCCCGCGTCGCGAATGGCCGGGACCGCCTGTATGTGGTCCCAATGACCGTGCGTCTCGACAACCTTGGTCACGCCGAGCGCCTGGCACACCTCGAGCAGACGCTCGTGCTCGTTCGCGGCGTCGATGAGCATCGCCTCGCCGGTTTCGGTACAGCGGATGGTGAAGACGTTGTTGTCGAAGTCGTCGGGGAAGCCACTGGGCAAGTCACCTTCGATGGGGCGCACGACGTGCTTGTGGACTTCGATGCCGGTGCCGGACCAGTGCAATGCCATGACCGCATCCTAGGAGCGCGGCAGGCGTGCGTCCCTCGCCCGCCAGCGATGGGGCATCGTCAGGGCGTTGCTCAGGCTGCGTCCACACGCGCGGCGACCCGGTGCCAGCCTTCGGCACCATCGGGCCGGACGTCCTTCGGACCCTCGGGCTGCGTCATGCCGGTGCCGTCGATGGCCCGCACCTGCAGCGAGTGCGTGCCTGCGGTGGGCGTCCAGGCCAGGTGCCACTGCACCCAGCTCTCGTCACCCAGCGCCTCGCCCAGCTCGCATTGCTGCCACGGGCCGTCGTCGATGCGCACCTCGACAGCGCTGATGCCTCGAGTCGGCGCCCAGGCGATGCCTGCAATGGCGGTTGGGGTTCCGGCGACGGGCCGGTCGCCGTTGCCGGGCACGTCGATGCGGCTCTGCGTCTTCATGGGCCCCCGCTTGGACCATCCCCGCGGCACCCAGTAGCCGTCGAAGCCATCCCAGGTGGTGAGGTGAATCTCCTCGATCCACTTCACCGCTGACACGTAGCCGTAGAGCCCCGCCACCACCAGGCGGGCGGGGAAGCCGTGGGAGGTGGGCAATGGCTCGCCGTTCATGCCGACGGCCAGCACTGCGTTGCGGCCGTCGCGCAGGATCCCTGTCGGGAATCCAGCGGTCCAGTCGTCCACCGAGCGACCGACGACCTGGTCGGCACCGTCTTGCACCCCTGCCCGGTCAAGCAGGTCCACCAGCGGCACACCGGTCCAGATGGCGTTGCCGACGAGACGGCCGCCGACACGATTCGACACGCACGACAGCGTGATGACGTGTTCTTGCAGGTCCATCGCCAAGATCTCGTCAAAGGTCAGCTCGTAGGGGTTATCGACCATTCCGGTGAAACGGAGCTTCCAGTTGGCCGGGTCGACCTGCGGCACCGTCAGCGCCGTGTCGATCCGGTAGAAGTCGTCGTTGGGCGTCAGGTAGCGGGAGATGCCGGCGACCTCGTCGAGCGTGTCCAGCGCGGCCACCTCGGCGGCTGCCGCTCGGCGGGCCGCAGTCGTAGCGGTTGTCTCTGCTGCGGTTGCGGCGCCTGCGGCGGCAGCGGTGGTGGGGGGCGCGGACGGATTCAGGTTGATGTTGGCCCGGGCGGTCTCTGCCGCTGAGGGGCCGCGTACGCCCCGTCCCAGCGCCACAAGGCCCACAGCCGCCACGCCGGCGCCGCCGACGCCGAGCAGGAACGCCCGTCGGCTGGCATCGGGAGCCGGATCCGGAGCTTCCCCAGCGGCAGATTCGAGGGGCGGTTGATCGTCGCTGTGTGGGGGACTGTGGGCTGGGGCAAGTCGCAAGAGCATTCTCAGCGTGAGGTAGCCGAGCGCTGCTGCGATCACGGCAACGATCCACGAGCCGACGAACGGGCTCATCGGGTTGCGGGCTGCAGTCCATCCGCCGATGACGGCGAACGCAGCGAAGCCTGCGAACGGCACCCAGCGTCGGCGCGACGCCATCGCGCAGGCACCCAGCAGGCCGCCGATGAACAGCGAGACTCCGACGATGCCGATCGCCAGCACCGCCTTGTCCTTCTCGCCGAACAACTCGATGCTCAGCTTCACGGCCCAGTCAGGCGAGTAGTCCACTAACGCCTCGCCGACGGCGACCACCAGCGACGGGATCGTGTCGACCAGCCCGTCGATCAGCTCCCCGAACGCCAGCGCCACGGCAGCACCCGCAATGCCGGCCAGCAAGCCGGCACCAGCACCGGGCCGCCCGACAAGCCGGCGTACCGCGCCGCCATTCGACGCGGCCGATGCGGCCGTGCCCGTTTCAGGCGTGTCCGCGTCTGGGGTCTGGCTGGACCCGTCACTCATTGCTGTACCGCCTTGCTGGCCGCATTGCCCGAACTGTGAGGAATCCGGCTCCGTTGTTGAGTCATGTTCGCTTTCGGATCAGCCTTGCGATCCGCCTCGCTCGTATGCGGGAAGCTCGTCACGAAAGCTAACGCCCGGCTCGCACCGCAGGTTCCACGCCGCCTGCGTGAGTCTCACTGAGCCGTTCCTGTGTCTGGGTGATAGAACTTCGCCTGACTATTGCACCGGTGATTAAATTGCACTGGCTGCACCCGGCCCGGAGGCGCGTCCGTGAACTTCGCATTCACCGAGGAGCAGGAAGAGCTCCGCAACTTTGTCCGCTCGTTCCTTGAGGAGAAGTCCCCGGAGACCGCCGTACGCGAGCTGATGGAGACCGACGACGGCTATGACACTGCCGTCTGGTCGCAGATGGCCGAACAGCTCGGCTTGCAGGCGCTGATCATCCCCGAGGAATACGGCGGGCAGGGTGCCAGCTACGTGGAGCTGGGCATCGTGCTGGAAGAGATGGGCCGCAGCCTGCTGTGCTCGCCCTATTTCTCCACGGTGGTGCTGGCCGGCAACGCCATCCTGCACTCCGGCAACGAGAAGGCCAAAGAAGAGCTGCTCGCGGGAATTGCCTCCGGCGAGATCATCGCCACGCTGGCCCTGGCAGAGGCCAGTGGTCGCTGGGATGCCGAGGGCATCGAGGTAGAGGCCACCGACACGGGCGACTCGGCGACCATCACTGGCGAGAAGATGTTTGTGACCGACGGCGGCACAGCGAACTTGTTCATCGTGGCGGCCCGTTGCAACGGCGGCATTCACCTGTTCACCGTCGCGGGCAATGCGGCTGGCCTCAGCCGGGAGAATCTCGCCACGATGGACCAGACCCGCAAGCAGGCCCGGATCTCATTCAACAACACGCCTGGGAAGCACCTGTGCGACACCGACAACTTCGCCTACATCGACAGAGTGCTCGACCTCGCTGCTGTGGCCCTCGCGAACGAGCAGGTGGGCGGTGCGCAATTCGTGCTCGACATGGCGGTGCAGTACGCGAAGGACCGCGTGCAGTTCGGTCGTCCGATCGGTTCGTTCCAGGCCATCAAGCACAAGTGCGCCGACATGCTGCTCGAGGTCGAGTCGGCCAAGTCGGCTGCGTACTACGCCGCGTGGTGCGCCGCAGAGATGAACGACGAGCTGCCATCGGTGGCATCGCTGGCCAAGGCGTACTGCTCGGAGGCCTACTTCCACTGCGCCGCGGAGAACATCCAGATCCACGGCGGCATCGGCTTCACCTGGGAGCACCCTGCGCACCTCTACTTCAAGCGTGCGAAGAGCTCCGAGCTGATCTTCGGCGATCCCGCGTACCATCGGGAGCAGCTGGCGCAGCGCATCGGTCTGTAGACCCGACAACACAGAACGCAACGCGGCCGGTGCGCCGCATGACACGTTTGAGGCCGAGGAGGCATCGGTGATCGTCACGGTCATCGTCATCTCATTGGTGATCGGCTTCGTCGTCGCCGCGGGCGTGGTCGGCACGCAGGCGCAGCGGCTTGGCCGCCAGCGCCGCGAACCGGTGTGGCGTCTCGCCGAGGCAGCGGAGTTCGTCTCCGATCTGCTGCCGTTCGACATCGCTGCCTCACTGGACGCTGACGAGCTTGAAGCGCTGCTTCGGCAGCATCTCAATCAGCTGCAGTTCGGTTCCGCTGAGTCGGCTGGCGTCGCGGCAGGCGACACCGACGGGACTGCCAGTGACGCGAGCACGACGATCACCGAGGATCGTTCGTCTGCGGCCGACCTGTACCGCTCCGTCCGTCGCGATGGCCTCGAAGTGACGCTCGAACAGGTCTACGCCGTCGTGGACGCGCACCTGGAATACCTGCGCCGGATCGGCGCCCTCGCCGCCGTCTCCCCCAACGGCAGGTGAGCCTTGGGCCGAATCTCTCCCGTTCGGGCCATGTTGGCCACGGCTCGCGTGAGGGGAGCGTCCGCTGGACGGCAGAATGTGAACATGGACATCCCGAGGGAGCTCGCCGGCTGTCGATTCGTCGGCGACAAGCGCAACCAGATCGTCTACGACATGGAAGTGGCGTCCGACGATCCCGCCGTTGACGAACAGCTGGCTGCGGCCGTCGCCGACATCGTGACGGCGCAGTCCTACGCCACTTTCGGACCCGACGAGCTGCCTGAAGCGCGCAACCGCGGCTATCGCCTTTCGCGGCTCTGTGGCTAGTAGTGGCCGATGCTCCCCCCTACAGCGCTGCCGTCGCGCCGCCCCGGTCGAAACGCAGCGCGGTGAGCACCACCGTCACCGAGATCACCATCGAGGGCAGCCCGCATCTTGCGGCGTTGATGGTTCGGCCGACACGCTCGACGGGAAGCGGACCGGCGGTGGTGCTGTGTCATGGATTCCCCTCCAAGCAGCGACCTGGTATTCCGAATCGCACGTACCGGCTCTTCGCGGAGCGCATTGCCGAAGCGCAGGGCTGGACGGTGCTCGCGGTCAGCATGCGGGGCTGCGGCGAGTCCGACGGTGACTTTTCCCTGCTCGGATGGATCGACGATGTCGGGCGCTCGATCGAGCACGTCTTGGAAGACGGCTGCCGCGGTGTGTGGCTCGTGGGCTCCACGACCGGGGGCTCGGTGGCCATCCTTGCTGCTGCACGCGACCCCCGGGTGCGCGGCGTGGCAGCCATGGCGCCGAGGGCCGACTTCGACGACTGGGCAGGCGACCCCAAGGCTTTCCTGGCGCACTGCCGCAATGTCGGTGTCATCAGGTCCGAGGACTTCCCGCGCTCGCCAAGCACGTGGAACCGTGAGTTGAAGCAGAACAGGGCGGTGGACGCAGTGCAGCGACTCACCGACCGGCCGCTGCTGATCCTGCACGGCATCAATGACCGGCAGGTGCCCTACGAAGATGCCCGCCACCTCGCCTCGCTACACCCCAGTGCTGAGCTGCGCCTCATCGCGGGGGCAGATC
The DNA here is from genome assembly GCF_965221945.1 of Candidatus Poriferisodalis sp. Lineage (GTDB taxonomy): Bacteria > Actinomycetota > Acidimicrobiia > Acidimicrobiales > Poriferisodalaceae > Poriferisodalis. Next base: position 411,224 of record NZ_OZ244925.1, read on the forward strand.
ACCGCATCCGCCACGACCCCCGAGCCGTCGCCATCCTGCTGGGCTGGCTGGAACACCAGGCCGCTGCCCGGTACGCCTAAAGCTCTGCCGGGTCGGGCGGCGTGTGTCCTAGGGTGAGGTCATGGCAGCGGGCATGATGGCAGCGACACAGCTTGTCGTCGAGGCATGGGCGGTACTCGTCGCCGCCGCGGGCATCGTCGCCAGCGTGCTCGGCACCGGCTTGGGCATCACCTTCCACCTCAGCGGACGCATCGACCACCAGTCGGACCGCATCGACCACCAGTCCGACCGCATCGACCACCAGTCCGACCGCATCGACGGCGTGACCGCCGAGGTCGCCTTGGTGCGTGAGCGCGTAGCACGCCTGGAAGGCAGCTCCGGCACGCCCGATCCGGGTCCGTTGCAGCTCGCCTGAGCAAGCCCCTCTCGACGCTGCCCGCAGTGAGCGATCAGCACTTCGAGGGCTTCATGTGCGGCGGGCCATCATCATGTTCGCCACCGCGCGCACCACCGTGGTGCCGTCCTGGTTGACGAGTTCGTGGGTCATCTTGATGATGCCGCGGTCGGGCTTGGAGCGGCTCGGGCGAACCTCCAGAATCTCGACCACGAGGGTGAGAGGGTCGCCTGGATACACCGGTGCCAGCCAACGCAGCTCGTCGAGCCCAGGCGAACCCATGCTCGATGGCCCCAACAGGTATTCACCCAGCATCCTCATCATGATCGAGCCGGTATGCCATCCCGACGCGATGATCCGGCCATAGACGGTGTTTCGAGCTGCCTCAGGATCGATGTGGAAGGGCTGCGGGTCGAACTTACGGCCGAATTCGATGATCTCGGCCTCGTCGATGGTCGTCGTCCCGAACGTGAATCGTTCACCGGCCTCGTAGTCGTCGAACCATCGCTGCGGGCAGGGGATGTCGCTGGGCATCGTGACAGTCTGCACGCGCCGCCCTCGCAGCGTCGGGAATCGTCGGCGCCGGCTAGCTCAGTGCGTTGCCGAGGACCAGGGGTCGGCGCTGTCGGTGGCCAGGCCGTAGCGCTTGATGGCCTCGGCTGCCGCAGTCGCGTCGATCTCGCCGAGCTCGGCAAGGCGCCACAGCACCGCCACTGTGATGTGCTCGGCGGTCACCTCGAAGTGCTCCCGCAGCCGGCTGCGGGTGTCGCTGCGACCGAAGCCGTCGGTTCCCAGCGAGGTGTAGTCGCGGCCGATCCAGCGAGACACCTGGTCGGGTACGGCCCGCATGAAATCGGTCACGGCCACCACCGGCCCGGTGCCGTCGGCCAGCTGCCGGGTCACGAACGGCACCTGCTGGGGATCGTCGGGATGCAGCGTGTTCCACCGCTCGCACGACAGCGCTTCCTCACGCAACGCCTTGTATGAGGTGGCGCTCCACAGGTCCACGCCGACGTCGTGCTCGGCGGCCAGCAGGTTGGCCGCCGCTCGGGCAGCGCCTTGCGCCGAACCCGAGAACAGGATGGTGCCGGCGTGCGAGCGACCTTCCGGAGCCGGGGCAAAGCGATACAGCCCAGCCAGCAGGTCCGATGTCGAGAGGTCGTCCGGCTCAGGAGGCTGGATGTAGTTCTCGTTGTAGATCGTCAGGTAGTAGAAGATGTCCTCGCCCACGCCGTACATGCGCCGGATCCCGTCGCGCACAATCGTCGCCAGCTCGTAGGCGAACGCCGGATCGTAGGCCTGGCACGGCGGCACAACCGAGGCCAGCAGCGGCGAGTGGCCGTCTTGGTGCTGCAGGCCTTCGCCCATCAGCGTGGTGCGCCCGGCCGTGGCCCCCATGAGGAAACCGCGACCCCTCATGTCGGCCAGCGCCCAGATCATGTCGCCCACACGCTGGAAGCCGAACATCGAATAGAAGGTGTAGAAGGGCACCATCGCCACGCCGCGGACGGCATAGGAGGTGGCGGCGGCGGTGAAGCTGGCCAGCGCCCCGGCCTCGGTGATGCCCTCTTCGAGGATCTGGCCGTCGATGTGCTCGGTGTAGGACAGCAGCAGGTCGTGGTCGACGGGCTCGTACAGCTGGCCTTGGCTGGCGTAGATGCCGAGTTCGCGGAACAGCGAGTCCATGCCGAACGTGCGGGCCTCGTCGGGAATGATCGGCACCACACGGTCGCCGAAGCCCGGCTCTCGCGTCATCGCCCGCAGCATCCGGGTGAAGGCCATGGTGGTGGACACCGCAAACTTGCCCGAGCCGGCCGAGAACTCCTCGAACGGCTTCGAGCTCGGCATCGGCAGTGCCTTGCGGCACCAGTTGCCCATGCGTTTGGGTAACGGGCCGCCCAGAGCCTTCCGGCGGGCCACCAAGTACTCGTGCTCGGCGCTGCCGGGCTGGGGGCGGCAATAGGGCGGATCGTCAGGGTCGAACTCGGCGTCGATCTCGTTGTGGAGCCGCAAGCGCTCCCGGATGGTCATGAGCTGGGTCCGGTTCAGCTTCTTGATCTGGTGGGTGGCATTGCGTGCTTCGAGGTCAGGTCCCAGCGACCAGCCCTTCACGGTCTTGGTCAAGATGACGGTTGGGCTGCCCTCGTGCTCCACGGCTGCCTGGTAGGCCGCGTACAGCTTCTTGTAGTCGTGACCGCCTCGGGGCAGGGTCTGCAGGTCCTCGTCGGAGAGGTGCTGGACCATCTCTCGCAACCGGGGATCGGGCCCGAAGAACCGCTCGCGGATGTAGGCCCCGCTTTCCACCGAGTAGCGCTGGTACTCGCCGTCGATGGTCTCGTTCATCTTGTTGAGCAGTGCGCCGTCACGGTCCCGGGCCAGCAGATCGTCCCAGCGGCCTCCCCAGATCACCTTGATGACGTTCCACCCAGAGCCGCGGAAGTTGGCCTCGAGCTCCTGGATGATCTTCCCGTTGCCACGCACGGGCCCGTCGAGACGCTGCAGGTTGCAGTTCACGACGAAGATGAGGTTGTCGAGACGCTCCCGTGCGGCGAGGTGCAGCGCACCGAGGGTTTCGGGCTCGTCGGTCTCGCCGTCGCCCACGAAACACCACACCTTCGACTCGGCCGTGTTGTCGATGCGACGGTTGTGCAGGTAGCGGTTGAAGCGGGCGTGGTAGATCGCCATGATCGGCCCGAGGCCCATCGACACCGTCGGGTACTCCCAGAAGTCGGGCATGAGACGCGGATGGGGGTACGACGACAGTCCGGTGCGGCCGATCTCGCGCCGGAAGTGCTCGAGGTCGGTGTCGTCGAGGCGGCCCTCGAGATAGGCCCGTGCGTAGATGCCAGGTGCGGCATGGCCCTGGATGTAGATGTGGTCGCCGGGCTCGCCGTCGTCCTTGCCTTGCCAGAAGTGGTTGAAGCCCACGTCATAGAGCGCCGCGGAGCTGGCAAACGTGGACAGGTGGCCGCCGATGCCGTCCGCCCAGGAGTTGGCGTGGGTGACCATTGCGACTGCGTTCCAGCGGATGAAGGCTCGCAGGCGCTTCTCGATTCCGTCGTCGCCGGGGAACCACGGCTCGTCCTCTGGGGCGATGGTGTTGATATACGGCGTCGACACAGTCGCAGGGAAGTCGACCTGAAGTTCGCGGGCCTTGGACATCAGGCGACGGATCAGGAATCGCGCCCGGTTCTTGCCCCGTTCCTCGACGACAGCTTTGAACGACTGCAGCCAGTCGTCGGTCTCGTCGGGATCGATGTCGGGGATCTGCTCATGCAACCCGTCAAAGAGCATGGGTTCTAGTGTCGCACTTGGATGAGTCCCCAGCCGAACGCCCAAGCCCGTGAAGTCTTCACCGATGGGTCGTGCCTGGGCAATCCGGGACCGGGCGGCTGGGCGTACGTGATTGACGGCGGGCCGTGGGCGTGCGGTCACGAACCCAGGACAACGAACCAGCGGATGGAGGTCACCGCTGCGGCTCAGGCCGTCGAGGTGCTGGATGGGCCGCTGCGCATCATGAGCGACTCCACCTACGTGGTGAAGTGCTTCACCGACGAATGGTGGAAGGGCTGGCACCGGCGCAATTGGCTGAACTCAGCGCGCAAGCCGGTGGCCAACCGAGACCTGTGGGAGCCGTTCATCGATGCCGTGCTTGCGCGGGGCGACATCGAGTTTGCTTGGGTGAAGGGTCACGCCGGCCAGCGGTTGAATTCCGCCGCCGATGCCCTGGCCGTCCACGCTGCGAGCACTGGTGCCGGGCTCCGGGGCAAGCGATTCGACGATGACGTGCTCGATCAGCTCGCTGACGGGCGGTCGGGGTCGCACGGCTCCCCGAAGGGCACCGTCAGCACCGACGAGCCGACATCGGGGAACCGGGAAATCGCCGGTCACGTCGTGACCGTGCTGGGCCACCGGCCGCCGGAGCTCGGCGGGTACAACGAGAACCCGGTCTTACGCAAGGTGCTCCGGCAGCTGAGCGACGTACTCGCTGCCAAGCGCCAGATGTATCCCGATCTCGTGGTCGCGACGGGCCTCGGGCTTGGTGCCGAGACGCTGGGTGCCGAGGCTGCGCTGGCGGCTGGTGTGCCATATGCCGTGGTGCTTGCGTTCGAGGGCGTCGAACGACGGTGGCCGGGGCCGTCGCGTCAACGCTTCGCCGAGCTCCGCCAGCAAGCAGCTCAAGAATTCATGCTCGGTGCCAAGTCACCAGTCGACGGAGAGGCGTTCGGCAAGGCGATGCGGCGGCGGGACACGTGGTTCATGCACAACTGCGACGAAGCGATCCTCGTTCGCCGAGCCGGCGACCGCACGCTGGCGGACCTGCACCGGCGCCTGGAAGAAGCGCTCGGCGGGGACGTCTGGGTGATCGAGCCCGACTAGCAGCAGCGGGCCATCCGGGCCGGTTGCTCAGGCGGCGTTGTCAGTGTCTGTGTCGGGCGTTGCGGCGGGAGGCGTCTCGACGATGGCTGCCAGCCGCTCGAGCGTGGCTTCCATGGACGGCACGTTCTTCTTGTCACAACCCGTGAGTTCCATGACACGCGGCCAGCGTGCCGTTCCCCACACGAACGTTTCGCGCACCAGCGTGCCGCCGTCGTCGGTGGGCTCGAGCTCGTAGCGCCAGCGATGTCCGTTCCAGTGCGCCCACGCGATCAGCCGGTTCTCCTCGAATTCCAGGACCCGGTTCTTGGTGGGGTACGTGACGCCGAGACGCACTCGCATGCTGAAGGTGCTGCCGAGCGCCAGACGGGTGTGCGAGCTGGTCATCCGCACGAGACTCCCCGAGCCATCGATCTCGCAATGGCGGCTCGGGTCCGACAGCACGTCGAAGATCTGTTCCGCGGATGCGGCGATGAGCCGCTCAACGCTGACACTCTGTTCTTCAGCCATCGATACGCCCGGTCTCAGGCCGGTGACAGAGCGTCGGTGACGATTTCGCCGGGAATATGGCCCTGGCCGCGCTCAGTAGTGCCGTCGGCTCGTACAAGCATCCAGGTGGGTTGGCTCCGTACGCCGAACGCGTCCCACAGATCCCCGCTCTCGTCACCGAAGTGAGGCATCTGCTCGAGTCCATGAGAGCTCACGAATCCCTCGAAGGAAGCGATGGAGTCGTGCGCGGCGACGCCCACGATCACCAAGCCATCCCCGTGTTCTGCTTTCAGCTCTGCGACCGCAGGAGCTTCTCTCCGGCAGGCCGGTCACCACGGAGCCCAGAACCACAGCAGCACGTCGTTGCCTACCGCAGCAGCCAGCTCGAAGGGCTGCCCGTCAACCTAGCTCGTGTCGAGCAGGAGGATCTCGGGCCGGGTCTCGGCCGCTGAGGCGCTCTCGTCTGCCGATGATCCTTCAGTGGCGGAGGCATTTGCGCCACCGTCGGCTGCTACGGGTTCGACGCTTTCGGCGGCAGATGCGGGTTCGACGCTCTCGGCGGCAGATGCCGGTTCGACACTTTCAGCAGCGGCTGCGCTCGAAGGCTCGAATGTCTCAGCGGCATCCGTCGGCGACGCTGTCGAAGATGCGTCTTCATCGGTACCGCAACCCGCCAACACCATGAGGCTGATGGCGCACGCAGCCAAGCCGGCAGTCCCGCGGCGGGTAAATACGGTCACGGTGCGGATCCTACCCGTGGGCAAAAGGGGGTCCCGGTCGCGACCGTCGCTACATTCGTCCGCGTGAGCACCCGGGCGTTGCTTGTCACAGCGCTTGTCACGGGCGTCGTCATCCTGGTGGCGTTCGCGATCCGGGTGCTGATTTGGTTGTAGCGCTTCGGCGCCGGTCTGGACAGATGATCGCCCCGGTGCAAACGGCTGAGCCCCGAGGCGTACCCTCGTCGCGCGATGGCAGATGAAGCGAATTCCGGCGAATCGAGCGCCCCGGTTCGTTACGACCTCGTCGTGATCGGCGGCGGGCCCGCGGGCTACGGGGCGGCGCTGTATGCCGGCGCGGCGGGCATGAAGGTCGCGCTGGTGGAGCGGGACCGGCTGGGCGGCACGTGCTTGCACCGGGGCTGCATACCCGCCAAGGAGTTGCTTGAGACAGCAGCCGTGTGGCGCACGGTTGGCGAAGCGGCCGAGTTCGGCGTGAACACCGAGCCGCCCGAGCTGGACTTCAGCGTCTCGCAGGGCCGCAAGCAACGCATCGTGGACGGCCTCGAAACCGGGGTGAAGGGACTGCTGCGGCGCCGCAAAGTCGCGGTGCACGAAGGGACGGGCCGGCTGGCCTCCGACCGGTCCGTCGTGGTGCGCAACGGCGAGTCCGAGACCCAGACGCTGCATGGAGACCACGTCTTGCTGGCGGCAGGCTCGGTGCCGATCACGCTGCCGGGCTTCGATCGCGACGGGACGCTCGTGATGACTTCGGACGAAGTCTTGGCGCTGGACGAGGTGCCAGGTCGCGTCGCCGTGATCGGCGGCGGGGCCATCGGCTGCGAGTTCGCTTCGATGCTGGCCGACCTCGGCGCCGACGTGACCGTGCTCGAGTACGCGCCACAGATCATTCCCGGCGTCGATGGGGATATCTCCAAGGCCCTGACCCGGGCGTTTGCCAAGCGGGGCATCACCGTGCGGACGGGCTGCGGGGTCACTGGTCACACGCCGCTCGACGATGGCGGCACGACCGTGCGATACACGGCTGCGTCAGAGGGCGACGACGCCGACACGGCCGAGCTGGAAGTGGACGCGGTGGTGGTGTCGGTGGGACGGCGGCCGTACCCAGACCACCTCGGCCTCGATGACACCGAAGTCAAAGTCGATGAACGAGGATTCGTCGTCGTTGACGAGCTGTGCCGAACGACGATGGCCGGCGTCTACGCCGTGGGCGACCTCATCAACACGCCTCAGCTTGCCCATGTCGGCTTCGCAGAGGCGATCGTTGCGGTCAAGGACATCCTGGGCGAAGACCCGGCGCCGGTGGACTACCCCAATGTGCCGTGGGCGATCTACTGCCATCCCGAGGTGGCCTTCACCGGGCTGTCCGAAGCGGCGGCCCGTGAAGCCGGCTATGACGTGGTGTCGTCCAAGCACCGCTACAGCGGCAACTCCCGGGCGATGATCGTCAACGACACCGAGGGCCTCGTCAAGATCGTGGCCGAGCGTGATGCCGACGGCTCCGCAGGGCGCGTGCTCGGCGTTCACATGATGGGGCCGTGGGTCACCGAGCAGCTCGGTCAGGGCTACCTGGCGGTCAACTGGGAGGCCACGGTCTCCGAGGTGGCCGCATTGGTGCAGCCGCATCCAACGTTGTCCGAGCTGTTCGGCGAGACGATGATGGCGCTCACAGGTCGGGGGCTCCACGGATGAGCCGGCGTGCGGGCACTCGACGCCGTTCGAGGCAGCGATATGGCTGACCTGGTGCTGCCGCAGCTCGGCGAGACGGTCACCGAAGGGACCATCACCCGCTGGTTCAAAGGCGTCGGCGACTCGATCACGGTGGGCGAGTTGCTCTATGAGGTGTCCACCGACAAGGTGGACAGCGAGGTGCCCTCGCCCATGGAGGGGGTCATCAGCGAAATCCGTGTGCCCGAGGGCGAGACGGTGGACGTCGGGACGGTGCTGGCCATTGTCGAGGTAAGCGAGGGTGCCGTCGTGCCGCCGCCGGCTGCGCCCGTCGCCGACACCAGCGCAGCCGCGGCCCCAGCACCCGTTTCGCCGCCGGCGGAACCGGCCCCCGTAGCGCCATCTGGGGTCCCAGTGGCCGCAGCCGCCGCGGCCGCATCGATTGATGGCGCAGCCAGCGGGTCGGCGCGCAATGGAAGTGGTCGGCTGCTGTCTCCGGTGGTGCGGCGCCTCGTGCGAGAGCACAGCCTGGATCCCGCTGCACTGGTCGGCACAGGTGTAGGCGGTCGCATCACCCGGTCCGATGTGCTCAACGCCATCGACGAGCAGAAACGCTCGGCGGCTGCAACCACCCAGACCGCGCCAGCAAGAGCAACATCGCCAGCAGGCGAACGCGCCGCCACTCCGAGCCCGCCTTCGGTGCCGGCACCGGTGGCAGCCGCTGCAGCGGCTGAGTGGACCGACGGCGACTCACGTTTCGAGGCGTTCAACAACATCCGGCGCCGGACCGGCGAGCACATGGTCAACTCGGTGGCCACCTCGCCCCACGCTCTCACCGTCGTCGAGGTCGACTACGAGAACGTCGAGCAGGTGCGCCGGGCGCACCGCGAAGCGTGGCGAGCATCAGAGGGATTCAGCCTCACCTACCTGCCCTTCATCGTCATTGCCGTGGCCGACGCATTGGCTCACTGGCCCCGGCTAAACGCCTCGGTGGAAGACGGCGGGCTGCGCATCCGGCGGCGTCGCAACATCGGCGTTGCCGTCGACCTCGATTACGACGGCCTCATCGTTCCGGTGCTGCGGGACGCCGACTCGCTGAGTTTGCGAGGGGTCGCCCGCACCATGAACGAACTCGCGACGAGGGCCCGCGCCCGACGCCTGACGCCCGACGACATCACCGGCGGCACCTTCACCATCTCCAACAACGGCTCGTTCGGCACCTACACGACGGCGGCCATCATCAACCAGCCCCAGGTTGCGGTGCTCTCGACCGACGGCGTTGCCCGCCGCCCGGTCGTGGTCGCAGATCGATTTGGCAATGAGAGCATCGTGGTGCACTCGGTAGGCCACTTGGCGATGGGCTGGGATCACCGTGCGTTCGACGGCAGCTATGCAGCTGGATTCTTGGGGCACATCCGTCAGATGCTGGAACAGCACGACTGGGGAGCGGAGCTCTAGTCCGATGCTTCAGGTGCGGTGGCTGGGGCGGGTTCGCTTCCGCGAGGCGCTGGATTTGCAGCGACGCCTGTGGACGCACAGCGTGGATGACTACCTGCTGCTGCTCGAACACGATCACGTCTTCACGGCGGGCCCGAGTGCCGACGAGGCGAATTTGCTGGTCGATCCGGCTGAGGTCGGCGCCGACTGCGTGCGCATCGACCGTGGCGGCGACTTCACCTACCACGGTCCCGGCCAGCTCGTCGGCTATCCGATCCTGTCCTTGCCAGGGCACCGGGGCGGCGGACTGGCGGAGACGGCCGCGTACGTGTGCGACTTGGAGCAAGTGCTCATCGACGCACTGGCTGACCTCGGTCTCGCCGGTTGCGGCCGACTACGTGGCTATCCGGGCGTGTGGCTCGACCTCGACGGCACGCCTCGCAAGCTCGCCGCGATCGGCGTTCGACTCAGCCGCGGCCGCACCATGCACGGCTTCGGGCTGAACGTCGACACCGACTTGTCGTGGTTCGAGCGGATCATCCCGTGCGGCATCCGTGATTTCCGACCGACATCGCTGCGGGCCGAGGGTTGCACGGCGACGATGCGCGACGTGGCAGATGCGGTAGTCCGGCGTGCAGCCGAACGGTGGTCGCCCACAGGCTTCGAGCGTGCAGATGTGGCGTGGCGGCACCGCCCGTCCGATCTCAGCGCCTTCAGCCGTGGTCTCGGTCCCGGTCAGGTCGAGATCCCTCCGCCGCGTAGCCGAGCCAGGTTGACAGAAGCCGGGGTGAACGGCGGTCTCGGTCTCGCCGAGCGGAAGCCGCCCTGGCTGCGTGCCCGCATGGACCCCAATGAGGGCTACCTGCGGCTGCGCCGGGTGATGCGCCGGCACGACTTGGTGACGGTGTGCGAGGAGGCGGGCTGCCCGAACATCTTCGAGTGCTGGGGTGCGGGCACAGCCACTTTCATGCTCAACGGCGAGCGGTGCACGCGGGCGTGCGGTTTCTGCTTGGTCGACACCAGCCAGCCGGCGCCGCTCGATCCCGATGAGCCTCGCCGGGTGGCCGACGCGGTCGCCGAGATGGAACTCGACCATGCGGTCGTCACCGCGGTTGCCCGGGATGATCTACCCGACGGTGGGGCGGCTGCGTTCGCCGAGACCATCGCGGCGATCAAGGCGCAATCGCCAAGCACGACAATCGAGGTGCTGGTGCCCGATTTCGGCGGCGATGCCGCGGCCCTCCAGACAGTCCTCGACGCGGGCCCCGACATCCTGAACCACAACATCGAGACCGTGGCTCGGCTGCAGCGAGCCGTTCGTCCATCGACGGGCTATGCGCGCAGCCTGGCGCTGCTGGCCCGCAGCGCATCGGCCGGGCTCGTCACGAAATCGGGCATCATCGTCGGCATGGGCGAGGACGATGCCGAAGTCGACGTCACCTTGGCCGATCTCGCGGCAGTCGGCGTCAGCATCGTGACGATCGGCCAGTACTTGCGGCCGACCAGCCACCACATCCCTGTCGCCCGCTGGGTGCCGCCGGAGTCCTTCGGGCGCTGGAGGGAAATCGGCTCGGCGCTCGGCTTCGCCCATGTCGAGTCCAGCCCGCTGACTCGCTCCAGCTACCACGCCGCTGAATCTGCCGCAGCCGTGGCGCTCGGACCAAGCCGCCAGCAAGTGCCGGCGTAGCGGGCCAGACCCAGGCAACGAGAGGCAGCGCGGCGATGGCTGAAGGCGCACCCGTGGATGTGGCGACCGTGCTGTGCCAATGGGCAACCGGGGGATTGGCCTACCTGTGGGTGACAACCCGGCGACGCGAAGTCGGGCTCGGATACGGCTGGCTGCTGCGCTCGCTGTACGGGGCGATCGCGGTCATTGCAGCTGTCACCGGCTTCGTGTTCCAGCCGAATGCGGTGCGCGACCTTGCCTGCATTGCCATGGCGCTCTGCGCGGCAGCTTCGCTTGTGCGCTCCGCACTTCCCACCGACGGACGCCACCGAGCCACCCACGACACCGACGGGGCGACTCGCACCATCGAGGGCTTCGATCCGCGCTGGGACATCGCAGCGCCGCTTGCCGGCTTGGTGGGTGTGACCGCAGCAGGGCTCGGTGCGACCGGGGATATCGCGCCTGCGCTCCACCTCGCGCGTGTCGTGGTCGGCGCCGCGTTCCTGGGCGCCGTCAGCGATTCGATGCTGCTGGGTCATTGGTACCTCGTGCAGCCGGGGCTGCGCCGGGAGCCGCTGCGGGAACTGGTACGGCATCTGGGCGGGATCTGGCCCGTCGAGGTGGGGTTGCTGTTGCTGCCCACGGGCATGATCGCTGTGCTCACCGGCAGCATCGACGACGGCTATGGCGGACTGCTGGGCTGGTTCTGGGCCGCATGTGCCATCACCACGGTGGCGCTCGCGGCCGTTGCCATGGCGGCGCTGCGAGAGCGCCAGTACGAAGCCGTCATGGCTGCCACCGGGCTGCTCTACTTGGCCATCCTCACCGGTTTTGGCACCGACCTCGTCGCCCGCCTCACCCTGACCGGTTAACGCCCCTCAGGCGCCGGTCCATTCGGGCGGGCGCTTCTCCGCGAAGGCACGTCCGCCCTCTTTGGCATCGTCGCTGTCGCCGACGATTCTACGAATCGACTCGCCCATGCGCAGGGCCTCGGTCCAGCCCATCCGCTGACTTCGCCACGCCACTTCCTTGACGGCCCGTACTGCCAGCGGCGCTCCCTGGCACAGACGCGCCGCCAGCGAACGTGCTTCGTGCATGAGCGTGTCGTGCGGCACGACATTCCATGCCAGGCCCATCTCGCGGGCGCGTTCGGCGTCGATGTTGTCGCCCGTCAGCAGGATCTCCATGGCGTTCGCCCAGCCGATCTTGTGCGGCATCCGCATCGATCCCACGATGGTCGGCACGCCGATCTTCACCTCGGGCATGCCGAATATGGCGCGGTCGGACGCGATCAGGAAGTCCGCTACCAGTGCCCCTGTCAGCCCGTAGCCGATGCATGCCCCGTTGATGGCCGCAATGACGGGCTTGAACAGTTCAAGTCCGCTCTCGAGGCTGTTGACGGTCGGGATCTCGAAGTACGACCCCGCCCACGATCCTGCCGAGCCCCGGGTCGGGTCGCGCAGGTCGGCGCCGGCGCAGAATGCCCGCCCGGTGCCGGTCATGATCGCCACCCAGGCATCGGGGTCGTTGTAGAACTCCATCCACGCCGCGTTCAGGCACTGGCGCATGTCGCCGTTGATGGCGTTCATGGCCTCGGGCCGGTTGTAGGTGATGGTGGCGATGTGCCCGTCGAGCTCGTACGTGGCAGCCGCGTCGGGATCCGAGGTGTCAGGCACAGGGCCCTTGTAAGAAGGATCGGTCATGCGAGTCGTTCTAGCGCACCCGCTGTGCCGGGACGATTTCTGCGGCCTCCCCCATTGACCGGTCAGTTCGGATCACGGCAGGTACGTTGAGCAGGTGAGCGACGGCATCGATGACAATGCGGTGATCGTCGAGACATCGGCGCTCACGCAACGATTCGGGTCGACCGTGGCGCTCGACACGCTGGACGTGCGCATGCGCACCGGCGTCACCGGGCTTGTGGGCGCAAACGGCGCGGGGAAGACCACATTGCTCAACGCCCTGCTCGGCCTGCGCATCCCGACCGCGGGCTCGGCGACGGTGCTGGGACTGGATCCACGCAGCCAGGGTGCGGCCTTGCGGGCGAAAGTGGGGTTCGCTCCCGAGCGTGACGTGCTACCCGACGAGATGCGCGCCGTGGAATTCGTGCGCCATCTGGCACAGGTGCGCGGCCTGCCTCGCAGCGAGGCGCGCACCCGTGCCTCGGACAGCCTGTGGCTGGTCGGCCTGGGCGAGGAGCGCACACGCACGCTCGGCACGATGTCCACCGGTCAGCGCCAGCGGGTCAAGCTGGCACAGGCCATGGCGTCCGATCCGCAACTGGTGCTGCTCGATGAGCCGACGTCCGGGCTCGATCCGACGCAACGCAGCGACATGCTGACCCTGATCGGCGAGATCAGCAACGAGCACTCGGTGAGCGTGGTGCTGTCGTCGCACCTGCTCGAGGAGGTCGAACGGGTCTGCGACCACATCGTGGCACTCGACGCGGGTCGCCTGGTCGCCGAAGGGCCGATCGCCGAGCTGATCGGCGACGGCGAGGGCGTCACCTTGGAACTCGTCGACATTGCCGTGCCCTCGGGGTCGGTGGACGCGGTCGTAAGCATGCTGCTCGGTGCCGGTATCGAGGTGGAGCGCTCGGGCACCACGCTGCGGCTGGGAGGCGTTGACCGCGACGAGCTGTGCGACCGGGCTCGCGACGCGGTAGCGGAAGCAGGAGCGCGTATCCGGCGTCTCGAGACCCGCCGCCGCACCTTGGCCGACCTGTTCGAAGCGTCAGCCATATGAACGACACGAACGACGCCCGCACGATGGCGACCGAAGCCGCCGACGACGCTGCACAGATTCTCGACCAGCGCTACCGGCCCTACAGCGGCCCCCGCCGCGGACTTGCCGGCGCGATGCGCGCCGTCGTCGGGTCGTCATTCAGGTTCACGCTGGGATTCGGGCGACCGGCGCGCCACAAGTTCCTGCCGTGGCTGGCTGTGGTGATCGCACTGGTTCCTGCCATTGTGTTCGTCGGCATCGCCACCGTGATCGACGTCGACATGATCTCCGAGCAGATCCTGCCCGACTACCACCAGTACTACGGCTTGATTCAGGCGGCGCTGTTCTTCTACTGCGGCATCGTGGTGCCGGAGATCCTGGTCGCCGACCGCCGCAACGGGATGCTGCCGCTGTACTTGTCGACGCCGCTGCGGCTGTGGAGCTATCTCGTCTCGAAGTCGGTCGCGGTGGCCGTGACGTTGGCAGTCATCACCATCGGGCCGCTGCTGTTCCTGCTCATTGCCTACACCGTGGAGGGATCGGGTCCTGATGGGCTGGGGGACTGGCTGATCGTGCTCGTGCGCATCTTGGGTTCCGGCATCGCCATCGCCGCCACCATCACCGCGGCCAGCCTGGCCATTTCGAGCCTCACCGACCGACGCGCCTTCGCAGTGATCGGCGTCGTCCTGCTCTTGCTGGGCAGCAATCTCGTTACCAGCGTGCTCGTCGAAACCGCCGAGCTCGACGCACGGGTGTACGCGTTCAACCTCGGCGAAATCGGTGCGGCGCTGAAGGACCGCATCTACGGCGTCGGTCCGCCGACCCCGTTGGGGGCGGGTGAAGCGTCGCAGGGCCAGCGCCTCAGCGAGCTGTCGACGATCTTCGTCGTGGCGGTGAACGCGGCTTGGGTCGCAGCAGGCGCGGCAGTGGTCTGGTGGCGCTACCGGCGGATTGAGGGGAGCTGATGAACGCGCGCCCCCATCCGGTGCCCGCACCCGAACCCGATTCGACGACCGGACGGCCCTCGCCCAGCAGCGGATCCGCTGACCCCTCGACGGACTCCCCGAATGGCGCCACGCCCTCCGGCATGGTCGAGGTGCATGGCGTGTCGAAGTTCTTCGGCGACGTGGTGGCCGTGTCGGACGTGACGTTCACGGTTCGCGCCGGCGTCACCGCGCTGCTCGGTCCCAACGGTGCGGGCAAGTCGACGCTCTTTCGCATGATGTGCGGGCTCACCCCGCCATCGCGTGGAACGGTGCGAGTGCTGGGAGCCGACGCCCGGGGAGATCGCGACGTGCGAGGCCGCATCGGTCTCTCGCCCCAGCAGGACGCCCTCTTCGACCGGCTCGACGCACTCGACTTCGTGAGTATTGCCGCGGCAACCCAGGGCGTGGCTGACCCGAGAGCTGCCGGACGCCATGCGCTGGGAGTTGTCGAACTCGACCCGGACGATCATCGGCCGGTGTCGGGCTATTCCAAGGGCATGCGGCAGCGCACCAAGTTGGCTGCCGCACTCGTCCACGATCCTGAGGTGCTGATCTTGGACGAGCCGCTCAACGGCCTCGATCCAGTCCAGCGACGTCGCATGATCGAACTGCTCGAGGGCTTGGGCGCGCAGGGACGCTGCGTGCTCGTGTCCTCGCATGTGCTCGAAGAGGTCGCTCGCCTGGGGTCACGCATCCTGGTGATCGCCCAAGGCCGTCTGGTGGCGAGCGGCGACTACCGCGATCTCCGGGAGCTGATGGACGATCGCCCGCACCGCATCAGCATCGAAGCAGACCAGCCTCGTGCTCTCGCCGCTGCGCTTGTCAGCTCGGGCACCGTCGTGGGCGTGCGCATCAACGGCGATGTGGTGGTGGCAGACACGCTGGACGTGGATCGGCTCGGGCGTGAGATCGCGCCATTGGCGAAGGGCCTCGGCACCTGTCTGCGACGCGTCATACCGCTGGACGAGGACCTCGAATCGGTATTCCGCTACCTGGTGGAACGACGATGAGCGAAGCCATCGACACCGCGCAGACGACCGTGCAACGCCGTCGTGTCGGATCCGTACGGGCGACCGTGCTGTGCTACCGAGTCCTGATCCGCCAGATCGTGACGGCCGGCCGGCTCGCGGCGCTCGCCGCTCTCGGAGCAGTCATGATCGTGGTCGGCTGGGTCGCGGGGATCGCTGCAGCTGACCGGGATCTCAGCGCTGCGGAGATGTTGCGCGACGGGGCGGGCTACGCCGATGCGTTCGGCTTGATCGTGATCGTCCCGATCGTGTCGTTGGTGTTCGCCGCGGCCTCTCTGGGTGATGCCCGCGATGACGGCACGCTCGTGTACTTGTGGCTGCGTCCGATGGGTCGCGCGCCTGTGGCAGCCGCCGCGGCCGCGGTCGCCATGACGGTGGCGCTGCCGCTGTGCGTTGCACCGACGGTGCTGGGGGGCTGGCTGGCATCAGGCGGCGCTGCAGGGTCGGGAGACCTTGCAGTCGGGATCTTGGCTGCGGCGGCGCTGGGAACGGTGGCGTATTCGTGCTTGTTCATGCTCGTCGGGCTGCTGTTCCGCAAGGCGGTGCTGTGGGGGATCGCCTACGTGCTGCTGTGGGAAGGATTGGCGGTCGGTCTCGGCGAGTTCGCTGCGCGGCTCTCGCTGCGCGGCTATGCCCGTTCGGTGCTCGCCCAGATCGCCGACGTCGACCTGGGTTTCGATCCCAACCGTGGGGTCACGGCCATCGTGGTGCTCGCCTGCGTGTCGGTCGCGAGCCTCGGTCTCGCCGCGTTGCGCCTCAGGCATCTCAACGTGGACTAAGTGCCTCAGCGGATAGGCGGCGATGCCCGGCAGCCCCGACGGCTTGGACTTTGCGCAGAAATGCCGCCACAGACGGCAAAATTGCACAAAGAAGGCGTGACAGCAACTTTCCGAGACGTCACCTATCCGCGCGGCCTCTCAGAGCCCGAGTTCCCCCAGTGTCGGGTTGACCCGACACAATGTGCGGGTGCGCCTGGTGATCCAGATCCCCTGTCTCAATGAGGCAGCGACGCTGGGTGAGACCCTGAGCGCGCTGCCGCGCCAGGTGGAGGGCTTCAGCGAAGTGCTGTGGCTGGTCATCGACGACGGTTCGACCGATGACACGGTCGACGTGGCATGGACTCATGGCGCCGACGCAGTCGTGAGCCTGACGCAGAACAAAGGGCTCGCGGTGGCCTTTGCCACCGGCGTCGACGCAGCGCTGCGCATGGGTGCCGACGTCATCGTCAACACCGATGGCGACAACCAATACAACGCGGCAGACATCAGCCGGCTCACCGAGCCGATCGTCGCGAGTCGGGCCGACCTGGTCATCGGCTCACGGGACATCCGCAATCACCCTGAGTTCTCACCGCTCAAGAAGCGGCTGCAACGACTCGGCTCGTGGACCGTGCGCCAGGCCTCGGCCACCGATGTGGCCGACGTCACCTCCGGATTCCGTGCCTACAACCGGGAGGCGGCGCTCGCAGCGAACGTGGTGTCGCGCTTCACGTACACGCTCGAGACGGTGATCCAGGCCGGCAAGTCGGACTTGGCCGTCACCGATGTGCCGGTTCGGGTGAATCCCACCACCCGCCCGTCCCGCCTTTTCAAATCCAAGCGGCAGTACGTGCGCAGGGCCGCGGGCACCATCGTCCGCGTGTACGCCATGCACGAGCCGCTGCGGGTTTTTGCCGTGTTGGCTGCGGGGTTCGCGGCGGTTGGTGTCTTCCTGTTCGCCCGCTTCGGATGGTTCCTGGTGACCTCGGACGGTTCGGGCCACGTGCAGTCGCTCATCATCGGCGCGGTCGCGCTGCTGGTGGCGATGCAGTTGCTGATGCTCGGTGTCCTAGCGGACCTGCTGCGAGCCAACCGGGTGATTGCCGAGCGAACGCTGCGCCGGGTTCGCGCCATCGAGCTCGACGTCGGCACCCTCACTAGTGACAAGCGGGTGGCGGAGGAGAACCCTGCGAGGTTGGAACCTGCTGGATTCCCGGAGCAGGAGGCTCCTCCGCCACCCGCCGCGCCAGGGGGCTCCGCAGCTACGAGATAACGATCACCACGTCGCCGGCGCCCACGGTGTCGCCTGGCGCGACCTTGATCTCGGTGATGGTTCCGGAGCGGTCCGCGTTGATGCTGTTCTCCATCTTCATGGCTTCGAGCACGACCACGCCGTCACCGCTGGTGACCTCTTGGCCGACCTCAACAAGGATCTCGACGATGGTGCCTTGCATCGGGACGGTCACCTGACCCGTACCGGTGCCGGCTGACGCGGCGCTGCTCGCGCGCCTTGGGCGCGCCGAAGCAGTCGCAGCGGTGGCGGACGAGGCTGCCTCGGGCACCCATGCGCTCACCGAGAATCGCTTGCCATCGACCTCGACGACGACGTCGCGCCGCACGCGCGGCATGTCGTCGCTGTCGGATGTGCCACCAGACCCGACGGGGGGCTCGACGTCGGCCTTGCCGCTCACACCACTCAGGTCGAGTTGTTCCTCAACCCATCTGGTGCTGTGGGTGCCGGCCCGGAAATCTTCCGACGCCATGATCACGGTGTGGGCGGCAACAGTTGTCGCAACGCCGCCGATGCTCAATTCGCCCAGCGCCCGCTGCATGCGAGCGATTGCTGTCGGGCGGTCCGAGCCCCACACGATGAGCTTGCCGATGAGGTTGTCGTAGTACTGGCTGATGGTGTCGCCTGCCTCGTACCCGCCGTCCCAGCGAACGCCGAAACCGTCGGGCACACGCAGTGACGTCAGCGACCCGGGTGAGGGCAGGAATCGCCCGCCTGCGGGATCCTCGGCGTTGATACGCGCCTCGATGGCGTGCCCGACCGAGGTCACCTCCGACTGCGTGAACGACAGCGGCTCGCCGGCGGCCACCCGGATCTGTTCGCGGACCAGATCGACGCCGGTCACCATCTCCGTTACCGGGTGCTCTACCTGCAGCCGGGTATTCATTTCCAAGTAGAAGAACTCGCCGTCCTGGTAGAGGAATTCGACGGTGCCTGCGTTCGTGTAGTCGCAGCCTCGGGCAACCGCCACCGCTGCGTCTCCCATCGCCTTGCGAACGGTGTCATCGAGAAGCGGCGCGGGACTTTCTTCAACCAGCTTCTGGTGCCTGCGCTGAGCGGAGCAGTCACGCTCGCCCAGCCAGACGACGTTGCCGTGATGGTCGGCGATGATCTGCACCTCGATGTGGCGCGGCCAGGTGAGGTAGCGCTCCATGTAGCACTCGCCGCGTCCGAAGAACGCCGCGGCCTCGCGCTGCGCAGACTCCAGCGCGGCTTCGATCTCGTCAGGCCCGCCAACGACCTTCATGCCGCGGCCGCCGCCGCCGTAAGCCGCCTTGATGGCGATGGGGTAGCCATGGGTTGCCCCAAAAGCAGCGACCTCGTCGGTCGAGGTGATCACTTCGGTGGTGCCCGGAACGCTGGCGACCCCGGACCGTTGGGCAGCGAGGCGCGCCGAGATCTTGTCGCCCATCACCTCAATGGCTTCCGGTGGCGGTCCCACGAAGGCCACACCCCGGGAGGCGATGGCCCGCGCGAATTCGGCGTTCTCGGAATAGAAGCCGTAGCCGGGATGGACTGCGTCAGCCCCGCTGCGGGAGATCACGTCCAGGATTGCTTCGGTGTTGAGGTAGCTCTCGGCTGCCGTCCGGCCGCCGAGGGCGAACGCCTCATCCGCGAGCCGCACATGCACGGCGTCGCGGTCCAGTTCGCTGTAGACGGCGACCGATGAGATGCCCAGCTCGCGGCAGGCCCGTATGACACGCACCGCGATCTCGCCCCGGTTGGCGATGAGGAGCTTGCTGAACACGAATCAGGTCCTAACAGGGCGCGCGGATAGGCAGAACATCGATCGGCGACGTTATTGCTCTCCGCTCCTGTTCGCTACCGATACTGTCGCTGCGTGCCTGTCGAGCAGGATCCGGGGCAGTTCGACTCACCGCACTTCAGCAGTGTCGACGGCACCCGTTTCACCGATGTCGAGTGGCACGACGAGATCGGCTCCACCAATACCGAACTGCTCGATCGGGCCCGACGCGGCGCACCCGAAGGGGTCGTGCTGATCGCGGACCGCCAGACCGCCGGTCGCGGTCGCCGCGGCCGCAGGTGGACGGCGCCGCCGGGCAGCTCGTTGATGATGTCCGTGCTGCTGCGACCGCCAGCGGGTCCGCTGCCTCCTGCTCGTGCGGCCTTGGTGACGCTTGCAGTCGCGCTTGCCACAGCCGACGCATGCGAGCAGACGAGCGGCGTCCGACCCCAGCTGAAGTGGCCCAACGACCTTGTGATCGCTGGCGATGCGGGCTTTGGCACAACCCTTCAAGACCGCAAGCTCGCCGGCATCCTGGCTGAGTCCATCAGCACCCAAGGACAGATCACCGCACTTGTTGTGGGCATGGGCCTCAACACCGGGTGGCCGGAGATGCCCGCAGAACTGGACGGCATTGCGACCAGCCTCAACCTGGAATCTGGTGTTCCAGTGGACCGAACGCTGCTGGCGCGCCGGGTGTTTGAGGGACTCGAAGCTCGATACGAGCGCCTCTGCCACAGCGGCGAAGACGCCAGCGACGCCACCGGGACAACTGAAGTGCTGGAAGAGGCGCGGCAGAATTCGGCCACGCTCGGCCGTCGAGTTCGCATCTCGTTTGATGCGACAAGGATCTCGCGCGTCCTCGATGGACTCGCGACTGACCTCGATGCTGAAGGGCGATTGTTGGTCACCGATGACGCCGGCGCTACCCACACAGTGGCTGTCGGCGATGTCGTGCATCTGCGCTCGGCCCACTAGTGGTCGACGCTAGGCGAGACTCTCCTGTGCCCAGACTCGGCGTCGGGTAGAACCGCGCTGCGGGACCCCGCCCGCTAACACCGCGTAAGCACCAACAGAGCGAGGATGCCGTGCCGCTGACCATTTCGATCGACGCATTCGAGGTTGTCGCCGATTTTGCTGCTGCGCCGCCCACGGCCGCCAGCGACCGGCCGGTGCGCAGCGATGCCCTGGACACGCTGGGTGCAACGCCCAACTACTTGGCCGCCAGCGGATTCGACGGCTCCCTGGGCAGCACGGCGCTCATGGCCGGTGCGTCCGATACTGCAGACGACATGCTTCCAATTGCAGTCGGGCTGGGTTCAGAGGATCTGACCACGGCAGACATCCGCAAGGTGTCGGCCTGTCTCTGGCGTGCCGCCTCGAAGCTCGACTCATTGACCTCGGCGCTGGCGGCTGCAGCGTCTGACGACGTTGGCGCTGATGTCGCTCTCGGCGCAGTCGTCGAAGGCATGCTGCTGGCGTCCTACGGGTTCAACGAGCACAAGGGCGACCCGCCGGCTCCGGCTGCGCTCGGGCGGATAGCGCTCGCGGCGCCCGATGGCACCGACGCGGCAGCAGCCATTGCACGTGCCGCCACCATGGCCGGCGGGATCGCGCTGGCCCGCGACCTCGTGAACCAGCCAGCCGGGGCGCTCACCGCGAGCGGCCTCGCCACTGCCGCAGTCGATGCAATCGAAGCAGCTGCGGCAGATGGCGATCCCGCAGCGGGCACGGCGTCGGTCGAGGTATGGGACCGCGAACGGCTCGCAGCCGAACGATGCGGCGGGCTGCTCGGCGTCAACGCAGGCTCGACAGAGCCCCCCACCCTCGTCCGCATGCGATGGCAGCCGGCGGCCACTCCGCGTGCGGTTGTCCATCTCGTCGGAAAAGGCATCACTTTCGATACCGGCGGGCTCAACATCAAGTCCTTCGAAGGCATGGAGTGGATGAAGGTGGACATGGGCGGCGCTGCGGCAGTCATCGGGGCGATGAGCGCCATCGCCCGATTGGCACCCGACGTCGCAGTCACCGGCATCTGCTGCTGCACGGACAATCAACCCGGACCCACGGCCACCAAGCCCGGCGATGTGCTGCGCATCCGCAATGGCAAGACGGTCGAGGTGCTGAACACGGACGCCGAGGGCCGGCTCGTCCTCGCGGACGGCCTCTCGCTGGCGGTCGAAGAGGAGCCTGACCTCGTGGTAGATCTCGCCACGCTCACGGGCGCTTGCCTCGTCGCCCTGGGCGACACGTACGCGGGGCTGATGGGCAACAACGCGTCGGCGATCCAGCGCACCGAGGCTGCGGCTCATGCTGCGGGGGAGCACCTGTGGCATCTGCCGCTGCCGGCGGAGTATCGGGAGCAGCTGGATTCGCCGATTGCCGACCTGCGCAACATCGGCAAAGGCCGCTACGGGGGCACGCTCGTGGCCGGCATCTTCCTGTCGGAATTCGTCGGCGAGACCCCTTGGGTGCATCTCGACATTGCCGGGCCAGTGCGAGCCGATTCTGATGCTGGCGAGCTGTCCAAGGGTGCGTCCGGCTTCGGTGTGCGCACGCTGGTCGAACTGGTCTGCAATTGGTGATTGGGTGCCGCGCTGTATGTGCAGGAGAGCGTCGGCGCCCCGGCTGGCCGCGTCACACACCTCGGGTTGCGTGAGGCCGTACGCAGCGTTCCGCCCACGCCCACGCGGTTGCCTCGTTGGCGACCCTCGGCGCCAATCCCAGCATCACGAGCCGCTCTGCGGATTCGTGGAGGCCGTGACCAAGCATCAGCATGCACGTCGCAAGCAGCCGCGTTTCGCCCACGGAAAAGTCTGTATGTCCAACGGTGCGAGTCCAGCGACCGATCTCGTCGCGCAGTTCGCGTGGCATGCGAACGTGCAGCCTGCGTGGTACCGGCGGCATCTGCCTGCGCACAATCAGGACGGCGTCGTTCTCGAAGCGGGCCAGATCGAACATGCGGCAGCGGTCGATGGTTCTCATGAACGTGCTCTGGCGACCGCCGCGGTGCTGAAGACCGAGTCGCTGCGCGGTGGACTCGAGGTCTAGGCGCAGAATCTCACCTGGGGCCAGTTCGTCGAATTCGCGCGCAAGCAGCCGCAGCAGCCAGACCGCACTGGGGCCGAGCACAGCGATCCAGAAGCGCTCCACGTAGGCCGAGCGCGGGTCGTGGCCATCGCGGTGCAGGTTGGGATCGTCCCAAGGCTGTACCTGCAGGACCCGCAGTGGCTCCGCCGCAGTTCCGTTGTGTGCGGTGCCCCCCGGCCCGGTTGCAGTGCCGTCGACCAGTTGCAGCGTGGCTGGGGTGGCCCCATCTGGAGCGGCCGAGCGGACGGGGACTGTGGGCCTCTGTTCAGCTGGCACTGGGATCTCCCTCACGTTCTCGCGCGACTGCCATTCACCTGGAACGGAATACTTGTATATCAAAAAAGATTAAAATAATATGAAACTTATTGGAAGTGCTACAACGTTCGTCAGATCGAGTCCTGCGCGATGGGTCAGACTGGGTGAGATGAACCCGGATGAGATGAACACTGGGGCCGATTCGAGTTCCGCAGTCGACGACGTGCGAACTGTGGCTGGATGGATCGACGAAGCACGTGCCATCACGGTGCTCACCGGTGCAGGCATCTCCACCGATTCAGGCATTCCGGACTTTCGCGGTCCCAATGGCGTGTGGACGAAGAACCCCGCCGCCGAGAAGCAGGCGACGCTGCAGAACTACTTGGCCGATCCCGAGGTGCGCGTCTTGGCGTGGCGAGCTCGCATGGACCACCGGGCCTGGGGCGCCGAGCCCAACGACGGTCATCGGGCCCTCGTGCAGCTGGAGCGCCGTCGCAAGTTGGTGTCGCTCTTGACGCAGAACGTGGATGGGCTGCACCACGACGCCGGATCAGACCCCGACAAGATCGTGGAGGTACACGGCACCATCCGCGAGGTTGCGTGCCTGGAGTGCGACTACCGCGACGACATGGGAATCGCGCTGGACCGGGTTCGGCTCGGCGCGGACGACCCACCATGCCCCGAGTGCGGCGGGATTCTCAAGAGCGCCACGATCAGCTTCGGTCAGCAGCTCGTTGCACGAGACCTGCTGCGCGCTCAGATCGCAGCCGAGAATTGCGACCTGATGCTGGCCGTGGGCACGACGCTGGCCGTATACCCCATCGCTGCGGTTGTACCCACAGCCAAGTCGGCCGGTGCACGCGTGGTGATCGTCAACGCCGAGCCCACCGAGATGGATCACCTAGCCGACATGGTCCTGCGGATGTCCATCTCTGAGGTGCTGCCGCGAATCTGCGGCGGCATCGCCCGCCTGAGCTGACACCCGCGTGGCGTCCGGGGTGACTAATTCCTGACTAGATAGGTAGGATTTAGGATCCGAGCCTGATCGGTTGATCAGGTCGTACCGGACGCGACGCCGAGTCACGAACAGGGAGGCCCAGATGCCCTCGTTCCGCGAACTGCTGACAGCGACCAAACGCGAGATCACCGAGATCGACACGGCCACCGCTGCCGAGTGGATCTCCGACCGCTCACCGGTCGTGCTCGACGTGCGCGAGCCCGACGAGTACACCCAGGGTGCGCTCACCGATGCGATCCATATCCCGCGCGGGCATCTCGAGGCGCAGATCGAGAACCGAGTGCTCGATCACGACGCCGAGATCATCATCTATTGCGCCGGCGGCGTTCGCTCGGCCTTTGCGGCCAAGACACTCGCCGAACTCGGGTACCCCAACTCGGTCTCCATGGATGGCGGCTTTGGCCGCTGGAAGGACGAAGGTCGTCCGTGGGCCACGCCTGCCTCCCTCGGCGCCGAACAGCGCAACCGCTACCTGCGTCACCTGATGCTGCCCGAGGTGGGCGAGGCCGGACAGCTCAAGCTGCTTGACGCCAAGGTGCTCATGCTGGGCGCCGGCGGCCTCGGCTCTCCCGCAGCGCTGTACCTGGCTGCGGCCGGTGTCGGCACCATCGGCATCATCGACATGGACGTGGTGGACGAATCCAACCTGCAGCGCCAGATCCTCCACAACGTCGACCGGGTAGGCGACCGCAAGGTGGATTCGGCCAAGAAGACCCTCACTGCCCTGAACCCTGACGTCAACGTGGTCACCTACGACACCCGGCTCGGAGCCGACAACGTGCTCGATGTCTTGTCGGGCTGGGATGTCGTCGTGGACGGCGCCGACAATTTCCCGAGCCGCTACCTGCTCAATGACGCGTCGGTGAAGCTGGGCATTCCGGTGGTGCACGGTTCGATCTTCCGCTTCGAGGGCCAGATCACGGTCTTCGACCCGCACAACGGTCCGACCTATCGCGATTACCTGCCCGAGCCCCCGCCGGCAGAACTTGCTCCCTCGTGCGCTGAAGCTGGCGTGCTCGGCGTGCTGCCAGGCATCGTCGGGTCGATCCAGGCGCTCGAGACGATCAAGCTGATCCTGGGCATCGGCGACGGCTTGGCGGGTCGCATCATCGCGTTCGACTCGCTGGAGATGTCGTTCCGCGAGTTCCGGCTGCGGCCCGACCCCTCCAACGAGGTGACCTACGCCAATCGCGAACGCATCACGGTCAGCGAGCTCGACGGTCTCTGCAGCCCCACGCTGAGCTGAGCTGACCCCAGAGGCTGAGCCGAATGGCGAAGCCGTGGCCCGAGCGGCCCGTGAGCGGAGCGAACAAGAGCGGGAAGCACTGGGGGCCGCGACGACAGAGGGGCCGGGAGCCACCGGTACGCTGCCCACTCATGGCCCAGAAGCGCTTCGTCGTGATCGGCGGTGGCCCGGCGGGCCATTCGGCGGCAACCTACGCGGCGCGCTACGGCGCAGAGGTGACGCTCATCGAGCGTGACATCGTCGGCGGTTCTGCGCACCTGCGCGATTGCGTGCCGTCCAAGATCATGATCGCGACGGGCTCCGCGCTCAGCTTCGCCGGCCACCTTGACGACATGGGCTTAGCCAATGTCTCCACGTCGGTCGACACGCCGCACCTGCGCCAGCGCATCGGCGATATCGAGGACCGCCTCGCGGACGTGGCCCGGCAGATGCTGGTCAGACAGGGTGTGCGGATCTTGTCTGGCTCAGGTCGGCTGCTCGGGCTCAACGAGGTCTGCGCCGACACATCCGACGGAGCGGTCGAGCTGTCCGCCGACGTGATCGTGCTGTCGACCGGCAGCCGTCCCCGGATCCCCGACTGGGCACCCATCGACGGTGAGCGGATTCTCACCACCCGTGACGCGTACCCGCCAGCGGAGCTTCCTGAGCACCTCGTCGTCGTGGGCTCCGGTGTGACCGGTGTGGAGTTCGTGCACATGTTCACCTCGCTGGGCTCGAAGGTGACGCTGATCGTCAGCCGCCAGCAGGTGCTGCCGCACAAGGATCCCGAGGCCGCCGCTGTGCTCGAGCAGACCTTCGGCGATCTCGGCGTGCACATGCTCAAGGGCGCACGTGCGGTGAGCATCGTGCGTGACGGCGACGCCGTAGAAGTCGTCTGCAGCGATGGGCGAACGGTGCAGGCATCGCATGCGCTGATTGCCATCGGCTCGATCCCCAACAGCGACGGGCTGGGTCTCGAGAACACCGACGTGCGCGTCGACGAGCACGGATTCGTCGAGGTCGATCACAACCTCTGCTCGTCGGTTCCGAGCATTTATGCGGCCGGCGACTTGTCCGGCAAGCTGCCGCTGTCGTCGGTGGCGGCCATGCAGGGGCGCAAGATCGTCGAGCATTCGATGGGCCCGCACGACAGCCGGCCCCATCGGCACCTCGACTACGACAAGGCCGCGTCGGCCATCTTCACCGAGCCCGAGATCGCCGATGTCGGACTTGCCGAGGCCGAGGCGTTTGCCACGGGCCGCAAGATCCGCGTCACCAAGGTGCCGTTCGGTGCCAATGCCAAGGCGCTGATCGAAGAGAATCCTCGTGGCTTCGTCAAGATCGTCTCAGACCCGCTGACCGGCCAGGTCCTGGGCGGATCGATCGTGGGCCGCCATGCAGCCGAGCTGATCTCGGTGGTGGCGCTGGCTGTGAGCGCGAACCTGCGAGTCCAGGACATCGCCGAGAGCCTGTTCGTATATCCATCCCTGAGCGAGGCCCTCTGCGAGGCAGCCGAGTGAGTAGGCCTGAGGCCGCCGAGTGAGCCACCGCAGTTGGCGGGCTCGCCTCATTCTTATTTCGCTTGCGGCGTTGACCCTGCTGGGAGCAGTCGCGACCGCTGGCTCTGCATTCGTGCTGCTCCAGCTCGGGCGGATCGAACGTCACCCCCTCGCAGACGTGCTCACCTCAGCGCCTCAGCAGCCAGTGACGGCGGCCGATGTCGTGATCGGCCAGACGTCGACAGCGCTCGGGAATCCCGATGGTGAGCCCCCTGGACACACAGCTGAGGGCGGCGGAGGCGGCACGACGGGAGATGGCGACGGAGCAGCCGATGAGGCCGACGCGGCATCGGGATCGGCTGGTACAGACAACCAATCCCCAGGGCAGCCAGTGCTCCCAGGCAGCCCGACGGGCGAGAACTACCTGCTCGTGGGCATCGACAGCACGTTGGGGCTCCCAGCGGACGACCCTTTGCGCGCGGGCCATTCAGACTTCAGCCGACTCGCAGACGTGATCATGGTGATTCGGCTGCGCAATGACGGGACGGCCGCAATGATGTCGATCCCGCGCGATCTCGCCGCCGAGATCGCAAGCACCAGCGACATCGCAGGCATCGGTCAGATTGCCAAGATAAACAGCGCCTACAACCGTGACCGAACGACCGCTGGTCGCGCTGCACGAATGATCGACACCGTGGAGGAGAATCTCGAGATCACCTTGCAGCACTTCATCGAAGTCGACTTCCAGGCCTTCCTGCGACTCGTGGACGCAGTCGGCGGCGTTCAGATGACGTTTAGCCAGCCCCTCAGAGATCAACCGAACGGCGGTACGAGCAGCCCGACTGAGAGCCGTAGTGGCTTCGTCACCAAGGCTGGCACGCACGTCCTTGACGGCCGGCAGGCACTGGCGTACGTACGGAGCCGCCACCTCGAAGAGCAGTCTCCTGACGGCACGTGGCAACGCCATGGCATCTGGAATGATCTCGCTCGCAACGACCGCCAACGCGAGTTCATGCGTATTGCCGCCGAGCAAGTCGCTCCGGGACTTCTCGCGAGTCCGATCAAGTTGCTCTCGATTCTTGACATCGCAGCCGACCATCTGTCGACCTCTGACACTCTGAGCATTGTGAACGATGGCCGGCGTCTCGCGTCGAGATTCCCGGGCATCGACTTCGATGCCGACATCGAGGAATATGAGCTGCGGGTGCAGGATCTCCACGATCCCGTGCGGTGGTCGCTGGGGCTCACGCCCGACCCCCACAACCAGCGTGTGCTGGATGTGTTCCGGGGCATCGGCTGGGACGACATTGTGGAGTCACGCGTGACGGTGCACGTCACGGGCACGGCGCGCCATCGGCTTGCAGCAGAGCTGAGCGAACTCGGCTTCGACGCGGAGGCCGCGGGAGCGATACCCGAAGGCGTTGGTCGCCCTCCGGTCGGCACGGTCGTCTATCTCTCTTCTGAGGGTCGCCTTGCAGCGGGACTGCTCGCCAGTCACCTCGTGCCTGTGCCAGACTTCGCCGGCCATGACGACCTCGATGCAACCACGGTGATCCTGCACGCAGGCGAGCGGCCACTGCGCGTCGATGCGGGCTACCGGCGGGTTGACGTGCCGACTGCTGAACAACTTGTGCCATGAGCGAAACAGCGCTCCCGCAGCGGATCCTCGTCGTCGGCGCCGGCTACGTCGGCCTCACGACGGCGGCGTGCTTCGCCCACCTTGGCCATGACGTCATCTGTGCCGACATCGATCGTGCCAAGGTGGCGTCGCTGTCAGCTGGCGTCGTGCCGATTCGCGAAACCGATCTCGACCGGCTGGTCGCTGAGGGCATCGCACAGCGTCGCCTCCGCTTCGTGATCTCGGCGGAGGCTCTTGCGGCCACATGCGATTTCGCCTTCCTGTGCGTCCCGACGCCATTGCGTGCTGACGGTGAGACGGAGCTCAGCTATCTCATGGCTGCACTCGATTCGGTGGCGTCACGACTGCGGCCTGGCTCGGTGCTGGTGACCAAGTCGACCGTGCCGGTCGGCACTGCACCCAAGATCGCGGCGGCGCTGGGACGGACCGATGTAGCGCTGGCGTCGAATCCCGAGTTCCTGCGGGAAGGGTCGGCGGTGGCCGACTTCCTGGCACCCGATCGAATCGTCATCGGGGCCGACGACCTCTCGGCGGCGCACCGGGTCGCAGCGCTGTATGCGGGCATGGATGCGCCGGTGATTCTCAGCGATCCGACGTCAGCCGAAACGGTCAAGTACGCGGCGAATGCCTTCCTGGCCGCCAAGGTCTCGTTCGTGAACGCGCTCGCCGCTGTGTGCGAAGCAGTCGGGGCCGACGTCGACTCGGTGCTCGAGGGGGTCGGCTCTGATCACCGCATCGGTTCTGCGTACCTGCAACCCGGCCCCGGCTGGGGCGGTTCGTGCCTGCCGAAGGACACTCGCGCCTTGGTGTCGGTCGCAAATGACGCTGGTTACGTCTTCCATCTGCTCGAAGGAGTCATCGCGGTGAACGAGCAGCAGCTCGACCGAGTGGTCGACAAGGTTGCTCGCGTAGTCGGCATCGAGCTTGCCCCGCCATCCGATCTCGGCGCCAGCGCACACGAGGCCGACGTTCGGTGTCTCGATGGTGTGACGGTGGCGGTGCTCGGCCTGACCTTCAAGGCGGGCACCGATGACCTGCGAGGCTCTCCCGCACTCAGGGTGGCCGACCGGCTTGGAGCTGTGGGAGCGCAACTCGTGGCGTACGACCCAGCGTTGGGCGACGACCTCGACGCTCGACCCGACATCTCCGCACTGCTGCCGGCGGCCCTGACCGTTCGCAGTTCTGCGTTCGAGGCTCTGCGCGGCGCCGAAGTGGCCGTTGTGCTCACCGAGTGGCCCGAGTTCGCGACGCTGGACTGGGCCCGGGCGGCCTCCGAGATGGCTGCTGCCCGCATCGTGGACGCCCGCAACGTGCTTGATCCCGTCCAGCTGCGCGCAGCAGGCTTCACTTACGAAGGCCTCGGCAGGCGCTAACGCCTTCGCTGAGCCGGACCGGGCGGGCGCGCCGGTAGCTTGTCGCCCCGTATGGCGAGATCAGCCGCTGCCAAGAAAGTCGCCAAAGCGGCGAGCGCCGGCGGAAGCGGCAGAGGCTTCCGCCCTCGGCGCGACCTTCTGTTCCCGGCGGCGATGCTCCTCGTCGTAATTCTGGGCGTCGTACTGATCCTGATGGCCCGAAGTGAACGGTCCACGAATGCCCCCGCAGGTCCTCCGCGGCTGGGCGACCACTGGCACTCGCTCTACGCGATCTACGACTGTGACGAATTCAACCTCGACCTCTACCCCAACGATGTCGATGACCTGTCGGGCATACACACTCACGGCGACGGGCTCATCCACATCCATCCGTTCCATACCGGCGTGACGGGGCAGTTCGCCACCGTCGGTGAATTCATGGGTGAGATCGAGTTCCAGTTGGACGACTCGACGATCGAGCTGCCCGACGGGACAATTCTCGACGAATCCGGCGAGGGATGTGCGTCGCCTGATCCCGACAGCGACGACCCGGACATCTCTGAACCGGGAGCGGAGTTGCGCATCATGCGCTGGGAGACGTTGCAGGCCGAGAAGGCGCTGGCTTTCACGGACGACCTGCGAGATGTGCGCTTCTTGGGCGACGGCCAGATCTTCGTGTTCGCCTACGTCCATCCGAGCGTCGAAAACGCCGACGTTCCGCGACCCGACGACGCGTTCCTCCGCTCCTACTTGAACCTGCCGGCAGAGGACCAGCCGCTCACCGATGGCTCGATCGAAGAGGGACCGGTACTTGATGACGGAGGCGAGAGCGAGCCGGTCGAAGGCGACCTGCCGGTCACGTCTGAACCCAATGAGACTGTCGAGCCCGGCACCGACGAGAACTCGATGGGCGGCGAGCCGGCTGCCGCGACACCCTGAGGGCCAGCACCGGGGACCTCGAGATGAAGGCGATCCTGCTGCTGGGAGGCTCGGGCACCCGGCTGAGGCCGCTGACCAACGACACTCCGAAGCAAATGCTGCCGGTGTGCGGGCGTCCGATGATCGAGTGGGTCTGCGAGCATCTCAGCCGACACGGTGTGAACGAAGTTGTGCTCTCGCTGGGCTACCGAGCCGAGGCATTCATCACGGCGTACCCGCAGGGTCGCATCGGCCGGCTGGCGTACGAGGTGGCGGTCGAGCCTGAACCGCGGGGCACTGCGGGAGCGGTGCGGTTCGCCGCGGAGGCCAGCGGCATCACCGGATCGTTCTTGGTGCTCAACGGGGACGTGCTCACCGACCTCGACGTCGGGGCCCTCGCGAGCTTTCATGAGAGCTCGGCTGCGGAAGCGACCATTGCGCTGCAGCCGGTTGCCGACCCCACGCCCTATGGCCTGGTCGTGGCCGATCCATCGGGCCGGGTGCTGTCGTTCTCGGAAAAGCCCGAACCGGGTACGGCCCAGACGGCACTGCCGGATGCCGAACGGCCCACCATCAGCGCCGGCACCTACGTGCTGACCTCCGCGGTGCTCGACCGCATCGCGCCCGACCGACCCGTCTCCATCGAGCGCGAGGTCTTCGGACAGCTCGTCGCAGACGGGACGCTGGCGGCGCTGGTCTCAGATACGTACTGGCTCGACACGGGCACGCCGCAGCAGTACCTGGCCGCCAATCTCGACATCCTCGACGGCCGGCGTGCCGGTGCCAGAGTGGTCGACGCCAGCACTGTGGCGTCTGGGAGCATCCATCCCGATGCGCGCATCCGAACGTCGGTCATTGGCAGCGGATGCGAAATCGGACCCGACGCCGTCGTGCAGCGATCAGTAGTGGGGGACGGCTGCCGCCTCGCCGCCGGTGCTGTCGTGATCGACTCGGTGCTCGGCACAGGCGCGGTTGTAGGCGCTGGCGCGGTGCTCTCCGAGTTCTCGGTGATCGGCAGCGGCGAGCAAGTCGCCCCGGGCGCAGTACTGCGAGCGCAGCGCCAGCCGCCCGCCTGAGCATTGGTGCTGAGCGAAAAATCGCTGGCTCGGCGTCTGGGCGAGAAGTAGCATCAATCTATGAACTGGGGGTCGGTGCCGCCGCTGCTCACTGTGGTCTTGGCGTCGCTCGTTGCTTTGGCGGGCGCTATGTGGGCGGTGCTGAAGGTGATGCGCGTCGAACTCGCTGAGCGCTTCGATTCCCGTTTCGATGCGGTCGATTCCCGCTTCGAGGCACTCATAGCGCGTTTCGATGCCCGTTTTGACGCAGTCGATTCGCGGTTCGATGCGGTCGATTCGCGGTTCGATGCGGTCGATTATCGGTTCGATGCCTTGGACAAGCGTGTCGATGGCGTCGATTCTCGGTTTGATGAACTCCGGCTCGATATGCGTGCTCTGACGGAGCGTGTCGATCGGATCGTCGAGGGGATACCACCGCTGCAGCCCGCCTAGGAAACGGCTGAGCAGTTCGGACGTGGGTGGGCCCTGCAGCGCTGCGGCCTGCGCGCTCGCCACAGTCGCAACTCGGTGCTACTGACAACTGCTCAGCGGTCTCCCAGGCGACACGCATGTTCCGGACCCGGCGCTTGGCAGCAGCGCGATGTGCGTGTCCGACAACGGCGACGGTCGCGTGTAGGCATACGCCATGCCATGACCGCGTCGCTGCTGTAGCCGGAGTTCGCCGACGCAGCTATGCGGCGACCCGCTAGAGCGCGTTCAACAGCGCGCCCAGCACCACTGCCATGTTCGCCCCGAACAGTGTCGTCATAATGCCCACAGCCCAGTAGTGGCGATGTCGTGCCGTTCGCAAGTCGGCAGCGCGCAGTGCCGCTGCTTCCTGAATCGCCCTGGGTTGGTTGGAGGCTCCTGGTCTTGGATACGAGGATGGAGTCATGCCACATGAGATGTCGCCTGGGAAGCCGACGACGCGTCGGTACAGCGAGGCGGAGAAGGAGCGTGCTGTGCGTGCGGTGCGTCAGCTCCGTAAGGAGATGGGCACCGATCACGGGACGGTGAAACGGGTCGCGGCCCAGTTGGGGATCGGGGTGGAGTCGCTGCGGTCGTGGGTGCGCCAAGCCGAGGTCGATGCTGGGTTGAGGCCTGGTGTGAACAGCGAGCAGGCTGAGCGGATCAAGGCGCTGGAGGCCGAGAACCGGGAGCTGCGTCGGGCGAACGAGATCTTGCGCAAGGCGTCGGCTTTCTTCGCGTAAGGGGCTCGACCGCCCACTGAGGTGACGGTGTCGTTCGTCGACGCTCATCGTGGCGAGCTCGGGGTCGAGCCCATCTGCACTGCGCTGCAGGTGGCCCCGAGCACGTACTACGCGGCCAAGCGCCGCGAGCGCGAGCCGTCGGCGCGGGCGGTCTCGGACGCGGTGTGGATGCCGATCTTGTTGGCGTTGTGGGTCGCGAACCGCAAGGTCTACGGGGCGCGCAAGCTGTGGAAGGCCGCCCGGCGCGCCGGTCACGAGATCGGCCGGGACCAGGTCGCCCGGCTGATGGGTGAGCTGGGCGTACGCGGCGTCAGCCGGCGGCGCAAGATGTTCACCACCCGCCGCGATCGGGACGCGGTTCGCGCCCCGGGCCTGGTCAACCGCGACTTCACTGCTGATCGGCCCGACGCGTTGTGGGTGACGGATCTGACCTATGTCGCGACCCGGTCGGGGATGGCCTATGTGTGCTTCATCGTGGACGCGTTCAGCCGCCGCATCGTGGGGTGGCGCGTCGCTTCGCACATGCGCACCGAGATGGTCCTCGACGCTTTGGAGATGGCCCGCCGCTCACGCGGCGGCCGTCGCCTGGTCGGGCTCGTGGCACACTCCGACGCGGGGTCGCAATTCACGTCGCTGCGATTCACCGAACGCCTCGACGAGATCGGCGCCCGGCCCAGCATCGGCACCGTCGCCGATTGCCTGTTAACCGGCCAATTTGTTGTGGGGCTGGTAGATGAGTGCCCGGTTGGGGCTGGGTAATGCTTGCATTGTGGTTCGCTGGGCGTTACAGATGTGGCTGTGCCGGATGGCGGGTTGTTCCTCGAGCGGACTGGGGTTGGCTGGCAGCTTGCCGGCGACAGCGCCGGCCGGTTCGGGTTGGTGAACGACTATCTGTCGTATCTGGTTGACCGGAATTACTCGCCGCGCACGATCCGCACCTACGGGTTCGGGCTGTTGGCGTTGTGCCGCTGGCTCGGCGCCGAGGACTTGGATCTGGCCGAGGTCACGACGGATGTGTTGTTGGGGTTCTTGACCGCGTGCCGCAGCGAGCGGGTGGCCGGCCGGCCCGGCGGTACGAACGTGGTCGGGCTCGACGGCCGCCGGACCGACACGTTGTCTGCGGCCACGATCAACCTGCGCTTGGCTGCGGTGTCGGGGTTGTTCTCGTTCCGGTCGATGCGCGACCCGGACGCGCCGAACCCGGTGCCTGCGGGCCGGGAGGCCAAGCGAGCGTCGGCGGGTGAGCGGGGCGGGATGCTCGCCCACGTGTCGCGTGCGCCGAGGCGGCGCTCGCCGTTGCGGGTCCGCGACGCCAGGCGGCTCCCGCGCACGCTCGACGGCCGAGAGGTCGTGGCGCTGCTGGAGAGCCTGCGAGCGTGGCGGGACCGGGCCATCGCCGGGTTGATGGTGTTCTGCGGGTTGCGCTCGTCGGAGGTGTTGGCCCTCGACGTCGCCGATGTCGACATCGGCGCCCGCTGGCTGCTGGTGTCGGGCAAGGGCGGCAAGGAGCGCCGGGTCCCGCTCGACGTCGACGTCGCCGGGGTGATCGGGACCTACCTGCTCGCCGAGCGCCCTGAGACGACCAGCGCCAGGCTGTTCGTCGTGGCCAAGGGCCCCACCCGCGGGCAGCCGCTCACCCCGGCGGGGCTGCGGCGCATCTTTCGCTATCACCGCGAGATCACCGGCATCACGGCCGCGCATCCCCACGCGTTGCGTCACACCTTCGGCACCGCTTTGGCCGAGGCCGGCGTGGACTTGGCCGTGATGGCGGCCTTGTTGGGCCACGCCCACATCGACACCACCGCCCGCTACATCCATGTTGCCCCCGCCCATGTCAAGGCCGAGTTCGATGCTGCCCGCCGCCGCCAACGCGCCAACACCTGAACCGGTGCCGGTCCCAGCACCGGGCCAGCTGCTGGCGGCGTGGCGGGACCGCCAGCGCGCCACCGGCCGGGGGAACCCGGCCTCGGACTGGGCGGCCCGGGCATTCCTGGACCGCTGGCCCGACCCGCAGGCCTGGGCCGGCCAACCCCTGCGCGCCCGGCTGGTGCTGCCGCCTTCGACGATGTCGCTGCTGATGTTCTTGATGACCCACCGGTGGCTGCGGCCGGGCTGGGACTGGCTGGTGTCACGCAAGCTGTCGAGCTTGTGGCGCGAGATCCGCAGCTCGCCGCTCGAGGCCGACATGGGTCGGTTCTGCGACACCGCGGTGGCGGTCGGGTTCACCCAGATTCAGGCGAAGCGGGCCGCGTCCCAGTCGGCCGGCCGGCTGTTGATCCAGACCGGGCGCCCACTCGAACAGTTGACCATCGGCGACATGGAGACGCTGGCCGACGCGTGCCGGGCACGCGAGGCTGCGACCGGACAACGCTGGCGGCACTACCGGGGGGCGCTCGTGTGCGCCCACACGGTGCTGTTCCACCTCGACATCGTCCCCCAACCACCCGAACCCCACCAGCAGCCGGACACCTTCGAGGCTCGGCTGGCCGACTGCGGCCCGAGCCTGCGCTCCGCCATGGCCGCCTACCTCCAACGCAAGAGCGGAACCTGTCGGCCCAAGACCGTGTCCAGTCTGGCCACCCGACTCGCCCACTTCGGCCGGTTCCTCGCCGAACACGACCCCGAGCTCGAATCGCTCGCCGGGCTGAGCCGCCAACGCCACATCGAGCCCTACCTGAACTCCGTCGCCCACGCAGTGTCATCAAAGAACGGGCGGGCCATTACCGTCGCCGACCAGGACCGCCGGATCCGCGCTGTCGGCCACATGCTCGCAGAGATCACCGAGTGGGGCTGGGACGACGCCCCCGCCCGGAAGCTGATCTTCCGGTCCGATCATCCCCGCCAGCCGCGGCCATTGCCCCGCTATCTGCCCGTGGACGCCGACCGGCGACTCACCGAAGCGCTCGAAGCCTCCGCCTATCGCCTCGCCGCCGACGCGCTGCTGCTGGCCCGAGCCGTCGGGCTGCGCATCGGCGAACTCCTCGACCTCGAGCTGGAATGCGTCCACGAGATCAGCGGCCACGGCGCCTGGCTGAAGGTCCCCCTCGGCAAGCTCGACACCGAACGCATGGTCCCCCTCGACGACGAGACCGTCGCTCTCATCGACCGGATCACCGCCACCCGCTCGGCGGGTCAGCCGCTGCGGCATCCACGCACCGCCCGAGCGACCCAGTTCCTGTTCACCCACCACGGGCGCCGGCTGTCGCAGACCGCGGTCCGCACAGAACTGGCCCGCAGCGCCGAGACCGCCGGGATCGGCCACGTCACCCCCCACCAGCTCCGCCACACCTACGCCACCGCCCTGATCAACGCCGGCGTCTCCCTCCAAGCGCTCATGGCCCTCCTCGGCCACGCCTCAGCCGAGATGAGCCTGCGCTACGCGCACCTCTTCGACGCCACCGTCCGCGCCGAATACGAACGCGCCCTCGACTTGGCCAAGAGCCGCATCGGCGCCATGCCCACACCAACGGGCCGGCCGCGCATCCCCGTCACCGCCAACGGTGGCACCTCCGACGACTGGCGCGTCGCGCCGGCCATCAAAGCGCGCCTCGCCGGCGGCCACTGCCTACGCGCCCCCGCCCAAGGAGCCTGCCCCTACGCCAACATCTGCGAGCACTGCCCCAGCTTCCGCACCGATGCCGCGTCGGCCGCCGTGCTCTCCGCGCAACGCGTCGACACCCAAGCACTCCTCGCCGACGCCCAAGCACGCGGCTGGATCGACGAAACCGACCGGCACCGACGCCTCCTCGACCGCCTCGACACGCTCATCGCCAACACCCCATGACCACCAACGTCGAAACCGTCGAAGCCGCCTGCGCCCGCCTCGCCAACCACGGCCAAGCGATCACCTTCACCGCCGTCGCCGAACACGCCCGCATCAGCCGCACCACCCTCTACCGCAACCCCCAACTCCGAGCCATCGTCGACGAACACCGCCACCACAGCCACGACCCCCACACCCTCACCGCACTCGCCGCCGAGATCGCCCACCTGCGCACCGGCCTCGAAGCACTCGCCGACCGAACCCGAAACCACGAAGAACGGCTCCGCCACCTCGAACACCGCCAACCCCGCCGCAAAGCCAACTAACCGACCGGCCAACCGAACCACGCCCCAACCCAAGCCGTGATTGGCCGGATAATCATATGACAACGCCCTGGCCGAGACGACCAACGGGCTCTACAAGGCCGAATGCGCCTACGGGCCCGACACACACGGCTGGCACGACGTCGACCAGCTCGAACTCGCCACCCTGGGCTGGGTGCACTGGTTCAACGAGCAACGGCTCCACGGCCACTGCGACGACACCCCGCCCGCAGAATTCGAAGCAGCGTTCTACGCTGCCCACCAGACCACCCCAACCGGGGCTGGAAAACCAAACCACTGAGTCTCCAACAAAGCCAGAGCGGTTCAGTCGCGCATGTCGGCCTTGGTCGCGATGCGGTCGGTTTCGCGTTGTGCTGCGAGTGCGTCGATTCTGGCGGCGAGGTCGCCTGTGTCGGCCTTGGTCGCGATGTCCGCGAGCGGAGCGGGTGCCAGGCACGACATCAGGTACTCCGCGAGCGGCTCGTCGGCGTGGTCACAGAACCAAGCGTAGAGCCGAGATCGATCTAGTTCAGTCACAGCTGACTCCCTTTCGTGGCCTTGCCGGACGCGGCCTGCCGCGACGGCGTACGGGCACGCTCGATGAGCGCGCGAACCAGCCGCGGCTCGGCTTTGCGGCTCGGGCTCGGCGGTTCGGGCACCGCCGTTCGGGCTGGGCCGCTGGCTGCGCAGTCGGCCGCGGCTAGGCGCGGCAATCCACCCGCGACCGTAGCGCCGCGCCAGACGGAAACGGGCTCGATTTTCCGGTCGCGGACGAGTCAGCCAGGCTGTTCAGCCGAGGGTGCCGGCCGGGGTGCGCTGAGCGGCCCAGCCTGCGACGGCCGCCGTCTGACGACTAGCGAAACAGGTCCTCGGCGGGATCTCGGATGACCTCCGAGCGTACTGAGGCACGCCGCAACCAGCTGGGATCGACGCCCCGCACGATTGCGACTGGCACGCCTAGCGCCTTGCCGCACACCAAGTCGGCTGCGGAGGCAATCTCGTCGGCTACGCACACCTCGGTGACCATGAGCTCGCGGCCCAGTGCATCGGCAGTGCCCTTCAGGTCGACGACGGCGGCGATGCCCGCGCAGCCGATGGCCACGTCGGTGACGCCGCGCCGCCATGGGCGTCCGAACGTGTCGGAGATGATGACTCCGACGGTGCGGCCCGAGAGTGCCCGGATTCGATCGCGGATCTTGTTGGCGGAACGGTCGCTGTCGTCGGGCAGCAGCGCGGCGTAGCCCCGTTCGACGTTGGACAGGTCGATTCCGGCGTTCGCGCAGATGAAGCCGTGCTTGGTCTCGCTGATGATGAGATCGCCGCGGCGGCGCAGGATGCGCACCGATTCGCGCTCGACGAGCGGCTTATGCGACAGCGGGTCGTCGGGATCGATGGTCTCCATCGCGCCCTCGGCCTTGGAGACGATCTTTTGCGTCACCACGAGCACGTCGCCGTCACGCAGGCCCGCGGGCGATCCCGCGCAGGCACTCGAGATGACCGCTCCGAGATCGGCACCGAGGGTGATCTCGCCGATGCCTTCGACAGGGTGCAATTCGATGGTCACGTGGTTCCCTTCGCACTCGCAGCTTCGAGCGTTGCCCGGGCCAGCGCGGCAGCGCGGTCCGGGTCGGCCATGATCGTGTCGGTGACGACGGGCGTCATCCCCGCTTCGGCCACTGCGGGGGCGAGGTCGTCATCGGCATGGTCGATCACCAAGGTGCCGGCGAAGTCGGCGTACAGCCGTGCGACGCCCGCAACGCTGGGCTCGTGGCCCAATTCGCGCATCATGGCGCCGGCGGGCCCTTTGATCGATGTGCCGCCGACAATGGGCGACACGGCGACGACGCTGTCGCGCCGGCGGCACAGGGTCTCGCGCACCTGTGGCACGTCCACCACGGGGCCGATCGAGACGAACGGATTGGACGGCGCCACCACGATGGTCTCGGCGTCCTGCAGGGCTCGGAGCACTCCCGGCGCGGGCCTAGCGGCATCGATGCCCGCGAAGCGAACCGCGCTCACCGCGATGCCGTGCTGATGGGCGACGAAATAGTCCTGAAAGTCGATCTCAGCGGCCCCGACGGGCTCTGCCGGTGTGATCCGTGTCTGGATCGGATCGTCGCTGACCGGCAGCAGTGTCAATTCAAGTCCGAATCTGGCGGCGATCTCGCCGGTCACCTGCGACAGGGATGCGCCCTCGCTGCGGCGCTGGGTGCGGAACAGGTGCAGCGCCAAGTCCAGGTCGCCGAGCTTGAACCAGTCCTGTCCGCCGAGGCGCCCCAGCTCGGTGAGCACGCGCCAGGTCTCGCCGGCCCGTCCCCAGCCGGTCTCGGGATTGATCTGGTCGGCGAGCGTGTACGTGACGGTGTCGAGGTCGGGGCTGATGTTCAGGCCGTACAGAGTGAAGTCGTCGCCCACATTGACGATCGCGGTCACCTCCGCGGGTCGGCGGACGCGCAGCAGTCCGCTCAGGAACCGGGCTGCTCCCACCCCGCCGGCGAGGACGGCGACCGAATCCGCTGCGCCATCAGCAGTCGGTCGTTCAGCCCCCAACACAGCCTGTGACGCTAGCGACCCGGTGTCGCAGCGCTGGAGGGTGATGCCCAAGCACTGGGTGTCCAGATGCCGTAGGAATCGCCGTCTGCTTGCACTTGGACCTCATAGAGCGTCGTGTTCTGCAAGCCGGTGATCTCTGTTGGCGAGCTGACATTGCGCATCGTCGTCCACGACCCGCCCACTGGCCGGTATCTGACTCGGTAGCCGGACGGCTCGGCACTGCCGACGTTCAATGGCGGCCTC
Organism: Candidatus Poriferisodalis sp.; assembly: GCF_965221945.1. Lineage (GTDB taxonomy): Bacteria > Actinomycetota > Acidimicrobiia > Acidimicrobiales > Poriferisodalaceae > Poriferisodalis. The sequence goes on from NZ_OZ244925.1 coordinate 450,667, forward strand.
CAACTGACCTCCAATCCCCGGTCTCGCGGTCGCACAGCGAAGTCGCGTGGCACCCCGGGCCTGTCAGTGCGCGGATCGCAGTCCGGGTCCAGCCGGCGCAGGGCGTCGATTGCAGCCTCGACAACGGAATCGGCGACAGCTGCGGACCCGCCGAAGATCGTGAGCTTGACAGCATCTGCATCGGGAGTCGGACTCCCCAAGAAGCCGCATGTCGGGTCCGGCAGGACCTGCTCGGAGAGCAGCAACGGAGCGCGCAGCAGGCCCAACAGCGTCCCGCCAACCAGCGCATCGGGGAATTTCCTGCCGTTCGCGAGGCCGAATTCGTCAGTGTCGAAGCAGCGATCGGTCAGCGATTGAGCGATCTCGACTGCTGTCTCAAAGCGATCCTGGCCCCACAGGCGCTGAACTTCGATTCCCAGTTCCTCGAGTTCCTCGGCAACCGAGACGTTGATCGCGGCCGGTCCGCCGGCAATCACGACCTGCTCGATGTCAAGGTCCACGACGTATTCCTTGACCGCCTCGGGAAGCCGGTCGCGCTTCGTCAGAAGAGCCGGATGCGGGCCTGCGAAGGCGAGCGGCGACAGCGCTAGAGCATCGGCAAATGTCTCCCCGTTGGCAAGTAAAGCCGTCCGGAGGCCGTCCTCGCAGAAGCTGCCGATCTCGTTGGCGCCGATCTTGCGCGCAATCGTTGTCACCGTCCGGTAGCGATTCACGCCTTCCAGCCGTTCAGGCGCACCGTCGATCAGCTCAGACAGCGAGTCCTCGACATCGGTTGAGATCGCGGCAGGGCCCCCCGCGATGATGAGGTCAGTGATGCGATGGCTCTCGATGAACTTGCGCGTCGCTTGATGGAGCACGTCTGAGGGCGTCAGCAGGATCGGTGCATTGAGCACGTTCGCCAGCGGGGTGGCTGCCAGGGCGTCGGCGAAGGACTCCCCGGAGGCCACGATGACGGTGTCGATCGCGCCGGCCTCGGAGACGAATTCGGTGGCGATTTCCACCGCAGTCTCGTATCGGTCGGCCCCCCACAGTCGATTCGATTCGATCTGCGACGCAGCGCCAGCCGAAGTCCCGACTCCTACGACGGCCGTTGCAGCCAGCATTGCGCCCACCACTGCGAGCGGTGGGCGCCGCCGGCTGGCGGGCGGGCGGAGTGCCATCCGCGGTACGGTATCGGAACCCGTCGGTCATACGGGTGAGCCTCAGAGCGATCCCACGTGACTTCACAGCGATGCCGGTGCCCCGTACCCTGAACCGAGGCGCCACAATCCCGCACCCGGGACTCGCCTCTCAGCCGGAACGACCTCCATCGGTCCGGTCCCGAACGCCGCCGCGCCCCGACGCCCGCACTCCACCCACCCGATCCGGAGCCGACTCGTGCCGACGGCCTTCATCACCGGAATCACCGGCCAGGACGGCCAGTATCTGGCTGAGTTCCTGCACGGCGAGGGCTACCGGGTCGTCGGGCTCATCACCGGCCAGCGCAATCCGCGCTCTGAGACGATGGCCGCCGACCTGCCCTATGTGGAGCTCGTGCCCGGCGACCTCGCCGACCTCGGGTCCCTCATCGCCGCGCTCGAGTACACCCAGCCCGACGAGGTCTACAACCTTGGCGCGATCAGTTTCGTGGCGCTGTCGTTCAAACAGCCCGAGTTGACCGCCAACATCTCCGGTCTGGGCGTGCTTCGACTGCTTGAGGCAATCCGCGTTGTGGGCGGGGTGGAGAATCCGATCCGCTTCTACCAGGCCTCTTCGAGCGAGATGTTCGGCAAGGTGCGCGAGACCCCTCAGAACGAGCTGACTCCATTGCACCCGCGCAGTCCATATGGCTCAGCCAAAGTGTTCGGCCATAACACCACCGTGAACTACCGCGAGAGCTACGGGTTGTATGCCTGCAGCGGCATCCTGTTCAACCACGAGTCGCCGCGACGCGGCCTCGAGTTCGTGACCCGCAAGGTCACCAACGCCGTTGCGCGCATCAAGCTGGGCCTGCAGGACGAAGTAGCGCTCGGAAACCTCGACGCCAAGCGCGACTGGGGTTTCGCCGGCGACTACGTGCGGGCGATGCACCTCATGCTGGCGCAGCCCGAGCCCGACGACTACGTGATTGCGACCGGGCACACCCACGCTGTGCGCGACTTCGTCCAGCTTGCATTTGCCGCAGCGGGCATCGACGACTGGGAGCGCCACGTTCGGATCGACCCCCGGTTCTTTCGCCCAGCTGAGGTCGACCTGCTGGTGGGCGACGCATCCAAGGCCAAACGGGTCCTGGGATGGGAACCTCGGATGACATTCGACGAATTGGTGACAACGATGGTCTCCCACGACCTCGAGATCGAGCGGCGCAAGCTGCAGTGATGGACTCGATGCCGACGCGTGCCATACGGGCGATCGTCGCCGCGGCAGTGCTGGCCGCCACGCTGGCAGTAGTGGCGCCTAGTGCGGGTGCTCAGCAGAACGAATACCGACTGGCGCCCGACGTGATCATCGTGGAGGGCCGCGGCTTCGGCCACGGCAATGGTCTGAGCCAATGGGGAGCGCTCGGCTATGCGCTGGACTACGGCTGGACCAGCGAACGCATCCTTGGCCACTACTACAGCAATACCTCGCAAACCGACATCGCCGAACGGGACATTTGGGTCCACCTGACGCGCAATCGTGGCGACCTGCTCGTCACCTCCGAATCTGCGTTCAGCGTTGCCGGTCGCGACTTCGGCGGCGGGGCCGTCGTTCGAGTCGGCGTCAGCGGTGGCGACTTCTGGGTCCGCTCGAACAGCGGTTGCGGAGCGAGGGGCAACCTCGTCGCCGATGGGCTGACAGCATCGAGCCGTCGCGGAGATCGTTTTGTGGAGGTGCTGCCCAGCAACGATGACTTCAGTGTCGACGACCAGTCTCAGATGCTCGTGATGATCTATTGCGACGGCACCGATTCAGCAGTGGAATCGATGCGTGTCGCGTACCGCGGCTCGCTCGCAGTGATCGATCAAAACGGTCCAGTTGCCGTCAATCGAGTTCCGCTAGAGCAGTACTTGCGCGGTGTAGTGCCGCGCGAGAGCATCCCCGAGTGGGGAGCAGCAGGCAACGGACGCGGCATCGCAGCGCTCGAAGCCCAGGCCATCGCAGCGCGGTCATATGTGCTCTCGCTTGCCGCTGCGCGTGAACGCGGCGGCATGTTCACCGACACGTGCGACTACTGGAATTGTCAGGTCTATGCAGGTGCCGCCAAGAACGGGCAGGGCCTTGACCATGGCACCCGCTACATCCACAGCAACACGGCCATCATCAATACCGCCGGGCGAGTCCTCGTTCACCCCGACGGCCGGATTGCGTTCGCCGAGTTCCATTCTTCCAGTGGCGGCTGGACAGCCGGAATCGACGAGGGATCCCACTTCCCGGGTGTTGAGGATCTCGGCGATGCCACGCAAGGCAACCCGAATCACGCATGGGAAAGTGGGATCCGTCGCTCGGACATCGAGACCAAGTTCCCGGACATCGGCCAGCTGATCTGCATCGAGGTGACGCACCGGAACGGGAACGGCGCCTGGGGGGGTCGGACGCGCGGGCTCCGTCTCGTCGGGACGAACGGCGTCGAGGACTTCGAGGACTACAGGGGTGTTACCGACGGGCGATGGGGCCGATGGGCCCGCGATCCGTTCCGGCGGGCGTTCTCGCTGAGGTCGGACTGGTACCGCTTCTCGCAGTTCGATCCGAGCTTCACGTGCGAGCCGGGGTCGGGCGATACACCCGTAGAAGCGAGCGGTCCAGGCTTGTGGGTGTTGAAATCAGACGGGACGGTCCTCGCCGACGGCGCCGCTGAGCACTTCGGCAATGGCACGTCTTCGTCGACTCGCTTCGTCGCGATGGCTGGGCAACCCGGCGGCGAGGGCTATTGGTTGGCCACATCCGATGGCGACGTTCACCGATTCGGGGACGCTGGCGATCACGGTGATGCGATGGGTGTCAACCTTGCGGAGCCTGTCGTGGCAATGGCTGCACACCCTGGGGGCGCCGGTTACTGGCTCGCGACCGGCGACGGCACGGTGTTCGCATTTGGTGCCGCCGGACACTGGGGTGGCGTCGCTCACTTGCGTTTGGCGTCGTCAGTGGTGGACATCGAAGCCGCACCGACGGGTGACGGCTACTGGCTGGCACTCGCCGACGGCCGAGTGCTGGCGTTTGGCGATGCGTATGACGGCGGCTGCGGTGCGCCACTTGGCGCCGACGGGGTTGCGGTCGGCTTAGCCGTCAAGCCTGATGGCGAGGGCTACTGGCTCGCCGGGGCTGATACCGCGGTGCATCCGGTCGGGTCGGCCGAGCACCACGATGACCGGGCGGACCGGCAGAACCGTCTGCGGACGGTCGCCATCGCAGGCACTGCTACTGGTGACGGCTACTGGTTGGTATGGAGTGACGGAACCAGTTTCAACTACGGAGATGCGCCGGACTACCGCACCTCTCGGGCGGGTTCCGGCGTCGTTGCTGCCGAATCGGTGCGGTAAGCAACTGTGCGAAACGTGACATCGCCATGACTTCGCCCGTCTCCACCGGACTGTCGTCCGAGGGCGCCGTGGGTCCGGCAGTCCTGGCACCTCCACCGGCGGTAGCAGCCATCGTCACGATGGGATCGCGATGGTCCGACACCGAGGCCACCTTGCGCGCATTGGCTGCGCAGGACTATCCACGGCTCGCCGTGCTGGTGCTGTGCGATGCGGAGGGCGCACAGGGCCGCCGTGTTCAGGAAGCGTTCCCGACCGCCGCTGTCGCAAATCGAGTGTCGTCACGACGGAATCGCAGCCGCGGCCCGCACCGCCAGCGCACGGGAGCAGTCAACAATCGGGGCGCGTCGCTGGTGCGCGGAGCGGACTATCTCCTGTTCCTGTCCGATCGCGTCGCGCTGGCAGCCGACGCCATCAGCACCCTGATTGAAGACGCCGAGAATGCCCCAGGCAGAATCGTCGGCATCGCCGGCCCCAAGCTGCTGGACGCCGACGACGCCGCGACGTTGCGCGACCTGGGCGGCACAGCAGACCGTCTCGGCGTTCGAATTCCCGTCGCCGGCGAAGGCGAGCTGGATCAACAGCAGCATGACGAGGCCCGCGATCTGTTCGTGGCGCCAACCGAAGCCCTCCTGGTGCGTGAGGACTACTTCCGTATCGTCGGCGGGTTCGATCCTGCTCTCGAAGGCGACGGCGCCGTCGTCGACTTGTGCTGGCGGATTCAGCTGTCCGGTGCTCGCGTCCGTGTCGTACCGGCCGCAACCGGGCTGCTGCGGCCCGAAGTCGCACGCGCCCCGCAAGGGCCCTCGGTGCGCCAGCACAACCACCGCGCTCGGCTTCGCACTCTGCTCAAGTGCTACGGGTGGGTGCACTTGCTGCCGGCTGCGGCGCTCGCAGCATTGCTCGGCGTGGGTGAGGTGCTCTTCTCGGCGCTGCGCGGGAGGTTCGCTCAGGCCGCCGATGTGACACTGGCTTGGCTGTGGAACGCGCGCCATGTGGGAGGCACATTCGCTCTGCGAGGTGCCGCCAAGCGTTACCGGCGGGTACGCGACGCCGATCTGCGTCGATTGCAGCAGGGCGGTTCGGTGCGAGTCGCCGACTGGCTCCGATACCGCCTGAGTCCCGAAGGAGGTCTGGCTGCACGAACCACCATCGACGAGAGCATCTTGGGCACATGGCGACGCAACGCGCACCGATCCGTGTGGGTGGTCTGGCTGCTCGTGCTCGGCTCCATTGCCTTCGGCTCCCGCCACCTGCTGCGGGGAGGCATCCCCGCATACGGTCAGTTCTCAGCGTTCGCCGACGCCGGCACGATGCTCGGGGCGTATCTCGACGGTTGGCGCGACAGCGGTGTCGGTGCCCCGGGCATCGGCCATCCGGCAATGGGCCTGCTGGGCCTCGGCGGGACCGTCGCGCTGGGTGCCACAGGACTGTTGAGAGGTATCGCCGTCTGGGGCCTGGTCCTGGCCGGCCTTGTCGGCATCTGGAAACTGTGCGCGTCCTCACCGAGCCGCAATGGCAGGTTGGTCGCACTGGTGCTGTACGCCGCCTGCCCGCTGCCGTACAACGCGTTCGCCGGCGGTCGTTGGGACGTGTTGCTGGCCTACGGGACTGCACCGGTGGTTGTGTTGCTCGTGAGCCGGCTGATCGGCGCGTCCCCCGCTCGGGGCCCCCGCGACGGAAGCCGGCGCGGCACCTCGGCCAGGGTGGCATCGCTTGGGTTGCTCCTCGCCGTGGCAGCGGCCTTCGAGCCGTTCATCGTCGTGCTGGCCCTGGCTGCAGCGTTGGCCCTCGCCGTTGTGGAGTTGATGAGGCGAACGGCGAGCCGCGAGCCGATCGGTACACCGCTTGCCGGATTGCTGCAGGTTGTCGGCGCAGTGGCGCTCGCTTTCGTTGCGCACCTTCCCTGGCTGATCGAGTTCGGCTCATTGCAGGCCTACTTCGATGCCTCACTCGGCAATCGCACGGCCTCGACGCCGTCATCGCTGCCTGAGCTGCTGCGATTCCAGACCGGTCCGCTCGGCGAGTTGCCGCTCAACTGGGGGCTGGTGGCTGCTGCAGTTGTGCCCCTCCTGGTCGCACGCGGCGCTCGGTTGTGGTGGGCGGTGCGCGGCTGGCTGGTAGGGCTTGCCGGCTTCGCCCTTGCATGGGCCATCGTCGCAGGATGGGCCGATGTCCTGGTGGGCGAGAGGTTGTTGGGGCACTCGCTGGCGGCGGTATCTCTGGCGCTGGGGGCCGTGGGTCTGTGCTGGGCGGCAACTTCGGGACCGGCGGCGCTCGCAGCCGACGACGGCGACACGTCGCCCCGGATTCGCAGTGCGATGGTCTTGCTGTGCGGCATCGCTGTCGGGGCCATGGTGCTCCCTACGGCGTGGGCATCGGTCGACGGCAATTGGTCAGCTCCGGGCTTCGACCACCGAGTGCCGTTGGGACTGGTCGACGACCGCGACGTCGGACCCGACTACCGAGTCCTCTGGATCGGCGCTCCAGAGGTCTTGCCGCTGCGTGGCACCGATCTCGGCGTGGAGGGACTTGCGGCGGGGACTTCGGTACGGGGATACCCCGACGTGAGGCATTCGTGGGCGACTCCGCAGGCACCCGGCACCGAGCGCCTGCTTGAAGCTGTTCGGATCGGGCTGGCGGGCGACACGCTGCGGTTGGGGAGGCTGCTGGGGTCGTTCGGCATCAGGTACGTGGTGGTGGTAGAGCGCTCAGGCCCGTCGTACTCCGATGGTTGGGACCGACCGGTGTCATCGGCTACCTCTGAGGCACTCGCCTCCCAGATCGATCTGCGCCCCCTGGCGGCGGATCCATCGGTGCAGGTGTTCCGCAACGAGGCGTGGTGGTCGTCGCGTTCGCAGTTCGAACAGCCGATCCCGGCCAGCTTCGCCACTAATCCGGTCGACCTCGTGGTGAGCGATTTGAGCGACGGCATCGGGGTGCTCACCGACTACCAGTCGGCCACGAGCCAATTCGGGTCTGTGGGCGCCGGAGCGGTACTGGTGGCTGAGACCTACGACCCGGGCTGGTATCTCCAGATCGGGGACACACGGACGGAGCCGACTCCGGCGCTGGGTTGGGCGATGCGCTTCGATCCTCCCCACGCTGGGCAGGCTGAGCTGAGCTATGAGCGCTCGGTTGCCGTCTCTAACCGGACGGCGGCTCAAGCGCTGATCTGGCTGGCGATGGTCTGGGTTGCGATCGGCCAGCCCACGCCGCTCGCCGATCGCGTGACTGCCTCCTTGAAGCGGTTGGTACGACGATGAGGATCATCCGCTGGCTGCCGCGGCTGTTGATCCCGCTGCTGATCGTTGCGGCCTTGGTGATCGATGCGCGCATCGATCGGGACCTGCCGACGGCCGCGGTCAACGGGCGTGAGGCGCTGACGCGAGTCGTGGTACCGCCACCTGACGCATTGACGTCGAGCTGGTTCTGCCCGGTCGTCGGCATGCGGGTTCCGGTTCGGGGATTCGGCGAGACAACTACAGAGCTGCTGCTCACGAACATGACCGGTGCAACGGCATCGGTATCGGTCGAGCTGCGCGGCCGTACGACGGGCCGGCAATTCGTGAGGGCTGAAGTTGCACCGCAGAGCACCGGGGTCGTGAACACCTCCGACTATGCGCGCGACGAGGTCATCGGGGCGCTGGTGGAGGCCTCCTCGGGCGGTCTGGCAGTGACGCGGAGATTCGTGTCCCCGCTTGGGGTGGACGAGGCTCGCTGTTCAAGCGTGCTGGCCCCGAACTGGTACGTCCCGGTCGGGGACACCCAGGCCGATGCGCTGGGACTGCTCGCAATCATGAATCCACTGCCGCGGGACGCAATCGTCGACGTCACATTTGCCTCGGAGGCGGAATTCGGACCGTTCGTCGCACCAGCGCTGACCGGGGTGGTGGTACCAGCGTGGAGCACGGTTGTCGTCAACGTCGGCGAACATGCACGTCGCAGAGATGTTGTGGCTGCATCGGTGCGGGCCCGCACAGGTCGCGTCGCGGTGGATTCCTTCGTGGCCTATGACGGGAGCATCGGCCGGCGTGGATTTGCTGCGGAGCTGGCTTCGGTGAACCTCGGCGGACGCTGGCTCGTGCCGGTGGCCGGTATCGACGATGGAACACACCTGTGGGTACGGATCTTCAATCCCTCCGATGAGGTCGCGGAAGTCGTCGCATCGGTGGTGGCTGAGGGCTTAGCGGGTGACCGTGTGGCATTCGCGGTGGCATCGCACGATGTCACGGAGTTGACGATCTCCGCGCCTGGCGAGCTGGCACCTGGACTCGACACGCTCCTCGCCCCGCCGGGCCTCCCATTCGGAGTCTCCGTTGTCTCGCAGAACGATGTCCCGATCGTCGTGTGGGCGGAGACGCTGGTCGGCACCCCAGCGAGCCCGCTGACCGACATTGCGCTTGCCTCAGACCGTGTTGACGCTGCCGCCGAGTCTGTCTCCGAGCTTTCCGGCGGCGAGTCTTCGACGGTGGTCGCCCAGACCGACGAATCGGCTTCGGCCGGCACGCAGACCGGCGACCCTGAATCTGACGATGCTGACGCAGAGGCAGTGGTCGAGATCCGCCCGCCCGTGCTGGGGGCGCAGTCGGGTTTGGCATTCGTGCCCGGCATCGTCCAAACGAGCGATCGATGGCTGGTCGTCGTCGGGCCCGAACCCGGCGCTGAGGCGTTTCTGACGATCATGGTCGATCCGCTGGCCACTGCCGCCCAAAGCGCTGACCCCGATGCTGATCCAGCAGTCGAAGGGGGCAGCGACCGCCGGGTCGTGGTCGGAACGCTGAACCGTGAGACGGTCGCCGTCATCGACGTGCCAGCATCGGGTGTGGTCACGCACCGGCTCGGCAGCGGCACGACCCGCCTCCTGGCGTCCGACACGCCGTTCGCAGTGTTGCTGTGGCAATCACGGATCGGCGGCGTCGGCTTGAGCGTGGCCCATCCGCTGAGATGGTGAAGCGCTGATGGAGCGTCTCGCTATTGCTGCGGTGTTGGTCGTCGTCGCGCTCGCGGTGGCCTATCTGGCCCAGCGCCGCCGAGGCGCAGCGGCCACATCAGTGACGAGATCGGAATTGCCCGCGGCCGTAGATCTCACGGCGGTGGGCATCACCTCCGGCCCGGCACTGGTGGTCTTCACCGAGGAGACATGCCGCACCTGTGCAGCAGCGCTGGCTGTCATCCGGGGACCCGCCGGCGCTGGGCTGCCGGTCGCCGAAGTGCCATTCGGGGCTGAACGGGAGCTGCATCGCCAGCACGGCATCGACACCGTGCCCACGACGGTGGTCACCGACGCTGACGGTCAGGTCATCGACGGCTGGGTCGGCCGTGTTGATCTGTCTGGGCTGACCGCGGCGCTCGCACAGGTTGTGCGCCGCTCCGATCCCCCGCAGGGCCCCTCAGCGGGCTAGTCGGCCACCTGCGGCGGGGGAGCAGCTTGCTCGATGAGGGGAATCGTCGGCGCGTCCTGCGCATCGTCCGTCACGAGGGGGTCGTCCGTGTCGGACCCCTCGGGGGCGTCGAGTTGCCCATTGCCGGCCGCTGCCGTCTCATCGGGATCCCGATCGGCAACGAGCGCCGTGATCTGGGAGCCCGTGATGGTCTCGTGTTCGAGCAGGGCGGCGGCGATCCGGTTCAGCGCCGGGCGGTTCTCGACGAGCGCGCGGCGAGCCCGATCTTGCTGGGTCCGCAGGATCCGCTCGACTTCCTCGTCGATGACCCGGGCGGTCTCGTCGGAGTAGTCGCGCCCCGAGACGAGATCCTCGCCGAGGAACACTTGCGCGTGCGATCCCCAGGCCATCGGTCCCACCCGGTCGCTCATGCCCCACTCGGAGACCATCTTGCGAGCCAACTCTGTGCCTTGAACCAGGTCGTTGGCCGCTCCAGTCGAGGTCACGCCGAAGACGGTTTCCTCGGCCATGCGTCCGCCGAAGAGCACAGCCAGCCGGTCCTCGATGTAGTTCTGGCTGTAAGCGTGGCGTTCCTCGGGCAGCTGCATGGTGACGCCGAGCGCCTGTCCGGTCGGCAGGATCGTCACCTTGTGGACGGGGTCGGCATGCGGGAACAGCGTGGCAATGAGCGCGTGCCCGCCTTCGTGATATGCGGTGACTTCCCGCTCGTGCTCCGTCAGCGCCACCGACTCGCGACGCTGGCCCATCAGCACCCGGTCTCGCGCAGCTTCAAAATCTATCTGGGCAATCGTTTCCGATTCTCGCCGGACGGCGTGCAGGGCCGCCTCGTTGACCAAGTTGGCCAGGTCGGCGCCGCTCATGCCGGGAGTGCCCTTCGCCAGGGTTTCGAACTGCACGTCCTCGTCGGTTTTCTTGTCTTTGGAGTGCACCGCCAAGATGGCCAGCCGTTCGGAGTACTCCGGCAGCGGCACCACGACTTGGCGGTCGAACCGACCCGGCCGCAGCAGCGCGGGATCCAAGATGTCGGGCCGGTTGGTTGCGGCCATCATCACGATGCCGCCGCTCTCTTCGAAGCCGTCCATCTCGGCCAGCATCTGGTTGAGCGTCTGCTCACGCTCGTCGTGCCCGCCGCCAAGACCGGCGCCTCGCTTGCGGCCGATCGAGTCGATCTCGTCGATGAAGATGATCGCCCGCCCGAGTTTGCGGGCGTTCTGGAACAGGTCGCGCACGCGGCTGGCACCGACGCCTACGAACATCTCCATAAAGTCCGAGCCGGTGACCGACAGGAACGGCACACCGGCTTCTCCGGCCACAGCGCGGGCAATGAGCGTCTTGCCGGTGCCTGGCGGACCCACCAGCAGCACGCCCTTGGGAACCTTGGCACCGATGGCGGTGAAGCGTTCGGGCGCGCTCAGGAAGTCGACCACCTCGGTGATCTCCTGCTTGACGCCCTCATAGCCGGCGACGTCGTCGAACTTCGTCGACGGACGTTCCGTGGTGTAGGTCTTGGCCTTGCTGCGGCCGATCGACATGATCCCCGACATCTGCCCCTGTGCACGCCGCTGCATCCACCAAAAGAGCAGGAAGATCAGGCCGAATGGCAGCAGGAACGGCAGCAGGCTGACGAGCAGGTTGGGCCTGTCGGTGTGGAACTCGATGGCGACGCCACGTTCTCTCAGCAAGGCGAGATCGGTTTCGGGGAGTTCGACAGGCCCCTCGGAGGAGAACGTGGTGCCGTTGACGAACTCGCCGGTGATCTCGCCGGTGCCGTTGGTGACGGTGACACTGTTGACGTTCCCCTCGGACACCTCAGCGATGAGAGCGCTGTAGTCGATGGGCTCGCTGTCGTCGTTCCCCAGGATGCCCGGCAGGAACATCACCGAAAGCAGCACGATGGCGAGCAACCAGATCGACCAGCGGGGCCAGCGTTCGCTACGCCGGCGAACGCCGGATCCTGATGAAGACGGGCTTTCGGGGTGGGAGCGCTCGTTCGAGTCGTCGTCGGCCGGCGCGTCGGAGGGCTCGCTGGCGCGCGGCTTGCGCGCGCGGGAGTGCCGCTCGCCCGAGGGCACCTCAGAAGCCATGGGTTCATGCTATGGCGGCGCTCCGGCTACCAGTAGCCGCGCGGCACCACCGGACCCACAGTGCTGACGATGGTCGCAGGCCAGACCACTAACCTGCGCGGGTGGCCGCACTGACCATGCGCCCCTCGCGCGCAGGGGCGGTGCTGCCGGCGTGGATCGAAGCGGCAGTGGTCCTGGCGAGCTGCACGGCCGTTGTTGTGTGGCTTGACCCTGGCGGGGTCCTGTCGGTGGCGACGCCCACAGGTGGGGACATGGGCGCTCACGTCTGGGGCCCAGCGTTCCTGCGCGATGAGCTCCTGCCAGCGGGTTCGCTGCGAGGCTGGACACCGGAGTGGTACGCGGGCATGCCGGCCATGCAGTTCTACATGGTGCTGCCCTACCTGATGATCGTGGCAGCAGATGTGGTGTTGCCCTTCGGCGTGGCGTTCAAGCTCATTGCGATCAGCGGTGTCGTCTCGATGCCTGCCGCCGCATGGCTGATGGGATTGCTGGCGGGCTGGGCACGTCCCTTGCGGGTACTGGCTGCGGTGGCCCTGCTGCTGTTCGTCTTCGACGTGAACTTCACGATTTACGGCGGGAACGCCGCGTCGACGCTGGCGGGGGAATTCGCCTTCTCGATCGCGTTGTCGGCGACGCTTGTCTACCTGGGCATGCTCTGGCGCTCGCTCGAGCGGGGTACCGGGCGCGCACGGGCAAGCGTGGCCCTGGCGTTCGTGGCTCTGTGCCACCCCATCCCGCTGGCGTTCGCCGTGACGGCAAGCATCTTGATGGTCGCAGTGCGCAGCCTGCATGCGCTGCCCGATCGCATCGGCCGAGTTCGGGCAATGGGCTCGTCGATCGCTGCGATCGTGTTGTGGGCCGCTGTGTGGAATCTCACCGACGCTGCGCTGCCTCGGCTGGCCGTACCGGCTGCGGCCGTCATGGTGCTGGTAGCGCTCGAATGGCGGCGGGCGACCCATGCACTCGCCATCGGCGTCATCGGCGGGCTCCTGTCGGCGTTTTGGACGGTGCCGTTCGCGGTCCGCCGGACGTTCTTGAATGACATGGGCTGGGAGCGACTCACCTCCGTACGAGAGCACCTGTTCTTTGCCGACGAGATCAGCGGCGACGGAGCCCATCACAACATCACCTGGCTGCTCGTGCTCGCAGGCATCGGCGCTGCGGTCGGTTTGGCGCGCTGGTACCGCCCAGCGTTGACGTGGACGGCCATCGCCATCACGATGGCCCTCGCATTTGTCCATTGGCCTCAGCACCGGCTGTGGAACGCGCGCATCCTGCCCTTCTGGTACTTGGCGTTGTACCTGCTGGCAGCGATAGGCCTCTGGCTCGTCATCGAAGGGCTGACTCGCAGGGACTCGGACCATCCCCACCCCGGCGGCGAGCAGCTGGTCCCGGCGGCGCGCTGGGTGCGCATGCTGGTGCCGGTCGCCGCATTGGTGGCGGCGGTGGGCCTGCTGGCACTGTGCTTCGGCGACGCTCCGGGCGGCAGGCTCGATGCCAGCGGGGCCTACCGCTGGGGTCCGCTCACGGTGTCTGCAGAGGACCGCAATTTCGTCTCGGGCTGGGCGCGCTGGAACTTCCGCGGCTACGAGGGGCGACCGTCGTACCCCGAGTACTACGAGTTCGTCACTGCGATGAGCGATGTCGGCGATCAGTTCGGCTGCGGGCGTCTGCTGTGGGAATACGACCGCGACGTCGTGGGCGCGTATGGCACTCCGATGGCCCCGATGCTTCTGCCGCATTGGACTGACGGCTGCATCGCATCGATGGAAGGTCTCTACTTCGAATCTTCACCGACGGTGCCGTTCCATTTCCTCATGCAGTCGGAGATGTCGGCGGCACCGTCGCGTCCGATGCGCGGCCTTCCCTACAACGCCCTGGACTTCGCGCTGGGAGTTCCGCACCTGCAGATGTCGGGTATTCGGTACTACGCATCGTTCAGCTCCGAGGCGACCGCAGCGGCAAATCAATCCGCTGGCTTGAGGCACATCGCCTCGGCAGGCCCGTGGTCGATCTACCTCGTCGCTGACAGCGACGTGGTGTCTCCGCTGTCCTTCGAGCCCGCGGTCGCACCCGATGTGCCCCAAGCCGGGCGGGCCTGGACCGACCCGGCGGCGATCTGGTGGAACGACCCAGAGGCGTGGGATGTGCCGATCGCGGCACAGGGGCCGCAGCATTGGTCCCGGGTGGCATTGCTGCTGTCTCCCGGCGGCGACAGCGGCACGTCGGGTTCATTGGCGAGGTTCAGCGCAGCACCGCGGCGCGCGCTGCCGCCGGTGCAAGTCAGCGACATCGACACTGGGCGGGACTGGCTGTCGTTCTCGGTGGACCAGCCCGGTGTTCCGGTGCTGGTGAAGGTGTCCTACTTTCCGAACTGGTCCGCACGCGGCGCCGACGGGCCCTACCGCGTGACGCCCAACTGGATGGTGGTGATTCCCACCGATGAGCACGTTGAGCTCATCTATGGCGCCACGGCCGTCGAATACCTCGCCTGGCTGGCAACAGTGCTCGGGGCAATCGCGCTGGCGGTCGTCGCAGTGCGGCCCCCGGTACGGTTCGACCGCCGCCGCTCGCTTGGATCGCGTCACCGGGATCCGTGGATGCCCCCGCTGGACGAGCCGGAGCCCGCTGGCAGCGGGACCGAACCCAGCGTTACGGCTGTACCAATTGCCGGCGAGATCGCTGAAATCCTCGACGACGCACCCGAGGTGTCTGTCGTGCTGCCGGCCTACCAAGCTGCACACCTCGTCGGAGCGGCGGTGACGGAGATCAGCGCTGCCTTCCTGCGCAACGAAGCCCTGGACGGTCGACTCGAGATCGTGGTGGTGGACGACGGCTCGACCGACGGCACAGCGGAGGCGGCCCGGCGAGCCGGTGCCGATGTGGTGGTGTCGTCGGAGGCGAACCGCGGAAAGGGCGCAGCCGTGCGCATGGGAATGCTCGCTGCGAGCGGGCGACTGCGTCTGTTCACCGATGTGGACTTGGCCTACCCGCCTGGACAGCTCAGTTTCCTCATCGATGCGCTTGAGGGAGGTGCTGACGTGGCGCTCGGCAACCGCCGCCACGCCGAGGCACGCACCATCAGTCCGGCACCGCCCATGAGGGCACTCGCGAGCCGGATGTTCAATGTCTTCACTCGCTTGGTGCTGTTGCGCCGCTACCGAGACACGCAGTGCGGCTTCAAGGGCTTTACGGCGACCGCAGCACAGCAGATCTTCAGCCGCTCCGTCATCGACGGGTTCGCTTTCGACGTGGAAGTGCTGTATCTCGTCGAACACTTCGAACTGACGGCCACTGAGGTGCCTGTAGCCGTGGATCACTCAGCCGACACGACGGTCCGGCTCACCTCTCAATCGCTGAGGGTGATCGCCGACATCTGGCGCATCCGCCACCGGGCAGCGGCCGGCGCGTATGGCGCGTTGGGGGCTTACACGCTCCAGGCTGAAACGCCGGCGTGAGGTGGTCAGGCCCCGGCGTCGCGTAGCGCTGGTGCTGGTTCGCCGGCCGGACTCTTCGGGTGCGTCCTGCGCTCGTTGCTGGCGACGACGGCCATGAGCGGCGCCGGCCGTGCTTGGCCGGGTGTCAGACCCTTCTTGGGCGTCGGGTGGTGTCGTGATCGGGAGCGCGGGGCGTCAACACCGCTCGGTCGCTGCTGGCTGAACAGACCGGCTTCATCAACAAGCACCCGGTCTTCGTATTCATCGAACCACAAGGCCTCTGGGTTGCGACCGACGATCGTGACTTTGCCCCGGTCGGGAGCGTGAGCCGGGTTGCGCAGCACCTTGAAGATCACGACGCCGTTTTCGGCGCCCCGCAGACCGGCGATCGGACCGTCGGTCACTGCGGAGACCTCTGTCTTGCCCTTGTAGTGCACGATCGTGAGCCGGGCGTGAGATTCCACCCCGGACAATCCGCGTTGGGATTCGTTGAGGAGCGCCCACGCCGTCTCGATGGGCACGTTGAAAGCCTTGTAGGCGACGATGTTGCGTCCGCAGAAGAAATAGTGGTTCTCGACTCCGACACTCTTGAGCGTCCGTTGCAGGGTTCGCAGTGCACTCGCATCGTTGTTGACGCCCGCGATGATCGGCGTCTGATTCTCCACGCTGATCCAGCCGCGTCCTACGAGCTCATCGACCGCCCGCCGTGTGTTGGGACGCCATTGCAAGAAGCCCTTGTCGTCACTGATGTACTGCCCGTCGGAGTCCTTCATCAAGAACTCGTCGGGGTGGTTGAAGTGGATCATGAATCGCATCGAGACATCGGGGTAGACGTCGTGAAAGCGATCGATCATCGAGAAGAAGGCCTCGTCGAAGCGATCCGGATGGAACGCCAGCTCCTTGGTTCCGATCCGGATGACCTCGGTGCCTGCTTCCGCCAAGGCTGTAAACCACGCTGCAAGCTTGGAATTCGGCAGGACCATGGGGTCGCCGCCTGACAGGAGGATCTCGCGCAATTTGGGCCGACCGGTCTCCGGATGCGTCCCTCCGTTTGCTGCGACAGCGGCATTGTGTGCCCGGATGTAGTCGGTGATTTCGCCGACATGTGCAAGGCCCTTTTTCTTGACCGTGCCGTCAGAGCGCTCAATTTCTTTGCGCCCAATCAATTCCTCGCGATAGCAGAACCTGCAATGTGCTGAGCACGTCGAAATAACATACAGCAATCCCATTTCATACTTGTGCAACAGACCTTCGATTGGGCTGTAATCAAGTTGATTAGCGGGGTCAGGATCACCTTCAAGATTCGCAGTCTCGTCCGCGGATGCCTTGACGAGTTTTTTCAGTGCGGAACTGGACTTCGCCATTTCGAAGTAGTGCCGGGTAATCTTGACCGGCATTCGTGTTTCAACATCGCGTTCAGTATCGCGTAATTGGCGTAAATCATCGAGCTCTTGGGCGGTGTAGAAATTTTGGAAATCTTCAGGCGCAGAGCCACTCATAAAGGGGTCAAGACCATTGACAATCTGACGGTCGTACCTAGGATTCTCGACCTCGTCAAGTACCAATTGTTCACGATTTGTTGGCTGATATTTACTCTTCATCATCGCCTCGTCCGCTTGCTTCAGACAGGTTCGCATCCCACTCTCTGCTCCCACTCTAGGTAGGTGGGCGTGCAAATTGCAAGGGGGTTGCCCTCAACTGCCGCGCACCGCTGCGCGGAACTGCGCAGATCGACCATGCACAACGCGCATCTGATTCACATCTCAATCGCCCCAGAAGTCGCCGGACTCAGGGCATCCTCGACGATTGCAGGGATCATTACGGGACGCGCCGCTTAGGCTCGGGAAGCGTTATGCGGGGCCCCATTGATCCTGTGCCAGCCGATGTCTTGGCGGGCATCGTCAAGGCATATGACATACGTGGTATTTGTCCCGACGAGCTGGGTCCGTCGGCAGCGCGTGGCATCGGCTACGCCTTCGCTGAGTGGTCGGGTGCGACACAGCTCGTACTGGGGCGGGACATGCGTCCGAGCGGTGTCTCGTTGGCCGATGCGTTCGCCAGCGGTGCCCAGGCAGCCGGGGTCGACGTCATCGACATCGGGCTGGCTTCGACGGACCTGCTCTATTTCGCTTCGGGCCACCTGGACCTGCCAGGAGCAATGCTGACGGCATCGCACAATCCGGCTGCCTACAACGGCGTCAAGCTGTGCGGACCCGGCGCTGCACCGGTAGGTGCCAGCAGCGGTCTCGCCGACATTGCTCAGCGGGCAGCACAAGGTGCTACGTCGACTGCCGGCGGGGGCCAGCGCCACTCGCGTGACCTGCTCGACATGTTCGCAATCCATGTCCGTTCGTTCGTCGACGTCGAGTCGCTTGCCCCCATGCGAGTGGTGGCGGACACGGCCAACGGCATGGGGGGCCACGTGCTGCCGGCGGTCTTCGGGCCGCTGCCGTTCGAGTGGGAGCTGATGTACGGCGAGCTCGACGGCACCTTTCCCAACCACCCGGCCGACCCGATCCAGCCCGAGAACCTCGTCGATCTCAGCGAGCGCGTGCTGGAGATTGGGGCCGATATCGGCCTTGCGTTCGATGGCGATGCGGACCGGGTCTTTCTCACCGACGAACGCGGCCGTGCGGTGAGCGGATCGCTGCTCACTGCGCTGGTTGCGCAAGCCATGCTGCGCCGCTGCGGTCCGGGGCCGATTCTCCACAACCTGATCTGCTCCCGCGCCGTGCCCGAGGTCATCACTGAAGCGGGCGGCCAGCCACTGCGCACCCGGGTGGGTCACAGCTACATCAAGGCAGAAATGGCGCGCACCGGTGCCGCCTTCGGTGGCGAGCACAGCGGCCACTACTACTTCGCCGACAACTACCGTGCCGATTCAGGTCTGATCGCTGCGCTGGTCGCGCTCGAACAGCTGAGCACCGCAGCAGTGCCGTTGTCGGAGCTGCTTGCGCCCTTGGACCGGTATGCGTCCTCAGGCGAGATCAACACTCGTGTTGCCGATATTGACGAGGTGCTGCGCCGGGTGTCGACGCGCTTTGCCAGGTACTCCCAGGACCACCTCGATGGTCTCACCGTCGACGCAGGCGACTGGTGGTTCAACTTGCGGCCGTCCAATACCGAGCCGTTGCTCCGGCTGAATCTCGAAGCGCCCGACGCCGAAGCTGTGGCAGAACGAGTGAGCGAAATCAGGGCGCTGCTGGCATGATCGCCACGTGGATCCGCAACCGACGTCGGACGGCTGGCTCCGGCCGCGTCCAAGAGGTACGCATGGGACTTGATCCGGCCTTGTCAGAAATCCTGGCTTGCCCGCAGGACAAGGGACCGCTCTACTTCGTGGCGGAGCAGGATCTGCTCTACAACCCGCGCTTGGGGCGGACCTATTCCATCGACAACGGCATCCCCGTGTTGCTGATCGACGAGGGTTCCGACGCAGATCCAGCCACCGCCGCAGCGCTGGACGCTCGCATCGCGAGCGGCGAACTCAGTCCGACGTTCGAACAGTGACCCGCAACGCAGACCGGTCAGCGCCTGGCGCGGGGAGGCTCTTGGGATGACTCGGTCGACGGGGCTTGACCGAACCGGCACCGACTCGATGGGGATGGCGGCCGCCACCCATGCACTGCCGGCCCAGCTCGAGGCCGCGCTGGCCGCCGCCGTAGACGTGGTGGGCCCAGCAGGGAGCGACCCGATCACCAATGTCGTCGCCATGGGCATGGGAGGTTCGGGGGTCGCCGGGGACATCACCTCGGCGCTCGCGGCGCCGCACATGCGTGTGCCGGTCACCGTTGTCAAGGGGTACGAGTGTCCCGTCTTTGTCGGCCCGCAAACGCTGGCGATAGCGGTCTCATTCAGCGGCAACACCGAAGAGACCCTCGAAGCGGCCACGGCTGCGCATGACGCCGGCGCCTCAATTGTCGCAGTCACCTCAGGCGGCCAGCTGGCCGAGCTGGCTCGCCACTGGGGTGCGCCGCTCTATGAAGTGGACAGCAGCATCCCGATGCCGAGAGCGGCAGTCGGCGCCATTTCGGTCGCGCCCCTCGTGGCGCTCGAACGTGCTGGTTTGCTGTCGGGTATTGCCGGCTGGGTCGGCGCGACCCTTGCCCAGCTGGGTTCGCGCCAAGACAGCACCGACACTGGGGTCGATTCGCTTGACGGGCTCGTCAGCGCGATCGGCAACGGCGAGATGCTGCCGGTCTTCTACGGCGGGGGCGCACTGGGGGTCGTCGCCGCGGGCCGCGCCAAGGCCCAGATCAACGAGAACGTCAAGATCCCGGCATACGCCAGCGCGATGCCTGAGCTGTGCCACAACGAGTTGGCCGGATGGGACCAGGCAGGCCGCGCCGTCGACGGCTCGCCCTTGGCGGTGATCGCGCTGCGTCACGATTTCGAACATCCTCAGATCTGGCGCCGCTACGACTTCACCCGCCGCATCTTGGACGGCGCCCGCGTCGCTGTGCCCTACGCAGAGTTGCGTGCCGCTGGCGAGGGCGCGATGGCGCAGCTGTTCGACCTCATTTACCAGGTCGATGTCCTGAGCCTGCGCAT
This sequence comes from Candidatus Poriferisodalis sp., assembly GCF_965221945.1. Taxonomy (GTDB): domain Bacteria; phylum Actinomycetota; class Acidimicrobiia; order Acidimicrobiales; family Poriferisodalaceae; genus Poriferisodalis. Next base: position 470,640 of record NZ_OZ244925.1, read on the forward strand.
CGCCGCAGCAGCCCGGCGCGACCCCGGCCCAGTCCCACTGCTCACTGAACTCAAGACGTATCTCGCCGGGCATCCTGCTCGCCAGCCGTGACCAAGGTGATCCGATGACTGCGACTCTCCAGCCGACAACCGACTTTGAGGTCGCCGATCTCGGCTTGGCGGCAGCGGGCCGCCGGCAGATCGAGCTGGCTGAGGCCGAGATGCCTGGGCTCATGGCGCTGCGCGCCCGGCACTTCGACGCGCAGCCGCTGCGGGGGGCCCGCATCACCGGCTCGCTGCACATGACCGTGCAGACCGCCGTGCTCATCGAGACGCTGACCGATCTCGGAGCTCAGGTGCGCTGGGCCTCGTGCAACATCTTCTCCACCCAGGATGAGGCAGCGGCAGCGGTGGTGGTCGGGCGGGACGGGACTCTCGACGAGCCGCGGGGCGTGCCGGTCTTCGCGTGGAAGGGCGAGACGCTCCCGGAGTACTGGCGCTGCAACTACCGCGCGCTGCGCTGGCCGGACGGTCCCGGTCCCACGCTGATCGTCGACGACGGCGGCGATGCCACTTTGATGGTCCACCTTGGCGCCCGCTACGAGAGCATGGGCGAAGTCCCGGTCCTGCTGGCCGACGGTCCCGATGCGGCCCCTCCCGACGAGGTCGCGGTGCACGAGTTGCTTGGCGAGTTGCAGCAGACCGAGCCCGGCCTGTGGGCAGAGATTGCGGCGGGCATCCGCGGCGTCTCAGAGGAGACCACCACTGGCGTGAACCGGCTCTACGACATGGCTGCCCGCGGCGAGCTGACCTTCCCGGCGTACAGCGTGAACGACTCGGTCACCAAGTCCAAGTTCGACAACCTCTACGGCTGCCGCCATTCGCTCATCGACGGCATCAACCGGGCAACCGACGTCATGCTCGGCGGCAAGGTGGCGTTCGTGGCGGGCTACGGCGATGTCGGCAAGGGCTGCGCACAGGCGCTTCGGGGCCAAGGCTGCCGGGTCATAGTCTCGGAGATCGACCCCATCAACGCGCTGCAAGCCGCCATGGAGGGTTTCGAAGTCGACCGGCTCGAAAACGTGCTCGACATCGCCGACATCTACGTCACCGCGACCGGCAACCGCGACATCATCTCCGCCGAGCACATGTCGCGTATGAAGCACCAAGCCGTCGTGGCCAACATCGGGCACTTCGACAACGAGATTGACATGGCGGGCCTGGCGGCGATGTCAGATGTCCGGCGAAACCCGATCAAGCCCCAGGTGGACGAGTTCGTCTTCCCGACCGGCAATTCGATCATCGTGCTGGCCGAAGGCCGGCTCGTGAATCTGGGCTGCGCGACCGGGCATCCCAGCTTCGTGATGTCGATGAGCTTCACGAACCAGGTGCTCGCCCAGCTCGAACTGCATGCGCACGCATCCGAGCTTGACGTCGACGTCCACGTGCTGCCCAAGCACCTCGACGAGGAGGTGGCGCGCCTGCACCTCGACAAGCTCGGGGCCAAGCTCACCCGCCTGACCTCAGAGCAGGCCTCCTACCTCGGCCTCGACCCTGAGGGCCCCTACAAGGCAGACCGCTACCGCTACTGACGCCCAAATTCGCTTCAGCACCCGGCGGCCGCGCACCTACGGTCCGCGTCATGCTGTTCGAAGTGCGCTGTCCTGGCTGCCACGCATTGGGATGGTGCCCGTGCGCTGAGTGCATCGGGGCACTGAGCGATCCCGAGCCGGCGTCGGTACCGGGTGCCGAATCGGTCGCCCTGCTCTTCTCGCACGACGGCGTCGGTCGCGAGTTCATCCATGCGCTCAAGTACCGGGGCGAGCGAGCCATCGCGCGATGGCTCGGAGAATCGCTCGCCCTCGCACACCTCGCAGCGCCGTCACAGGGGTCGATCGACACAGCGGCGGCTCTGCCGGCGCGCATCGACACAGTCACCTGGGCGCCGACGACGGCAGCTCACCGCCGCTCGCGCGGCTTTGACCAGGCTGAGACGCTGGCGAGAACAACCGCCAAGGCGTTGCGTGTGCGCCCGGCGCGGTTGTTGCGGCGGATCGGCACGAGAGCACAGTCGGGCGCCAGCAGAACCGAACGTCTCCACGGTCCACGTTTCAATGCACGCGTTCGTGTCGCGGGGCGCCGGATTCTGCTTGTCGATGACGTGCTCACCACCGGGGCGACGCTGCGCGCCGCGACCGCTGCGTTGTTGGATGCGCGCGCAGCCTCCGTGCACGTGGCAGCGTGTGCTCGGCGGGGTCACGACGGTGCCGCGTCTGTTGCCTAACATGGCAATCCCTTCACTTCGGGCAGGAACGTCTCACCGGGCAGCTACCCAGAAAGCCGAGGCAATGCAGATCATCATCACGGGTCGCAAGGTTCAGGTTCCCGACGATGTGCGGGCTGCGGTGGAGCGGAAGATCGGGGCGCTGGACAGATTCGTCGGTGACCTGGATCGGGCCGAGGTGGTGTTCCGGGAGGAGAAAAACCCGCGCATCGCCGAGCGTGAGCAGGTGGAGGTCACACTGCTCGGGCACGGACACCGTGTGCGCGCCTCAGTGTCCGGCGTTGACCAGCACCAAGCGGTCGACCTCGCAGTCGGCAAGCTCGGCAAGCAGTTGCGCAAGCTCAAGACTCGTGTTGTACGGCGCCGGCGCCCGAACCTGCAACGCGATGAGGTCCACCATCCGCTGGCTCGCCTCGACAACGAACTGGTCAACGGTGCTGTGGCTCCCGAGCAGGCGGCGGACATCGACGACCCTGAATGGGTCCCGCGTATCGTGCGCCGCAAGACGTTCGAGCTGGAGTTTATGGATCCCGCCGAAGCGGTCGCCCGGATGCAGCTGCTCGACCACGATTTCTTCCTCTTCGTGAATGTCGACAGCGACAAGCCGAGCGTGGTGTACCTGCGCTCGGACGGAGACGCTGGGCTCATCGAGATCGACGCCTGAACCTTTCTTTAATCCTCGGCTCTGGTGCTGGGGGCCAGCGGTAGCCTGCGCTCGTGGCTCTGTTTCAGCGTGTGCTCCGTGCCGGGGAAGGCAAGAAGCTGCGCCTGCTGGAGGAGTTGGCTCCCGAAATCAACGCCGTCGAGCCAGAGGTGGAGCGGCTCTCCGATGACGAGTTGCGGGCTCGCACGGGCGAGTTTCGCGCTGAGCTCGACCGCGGCGCCGACCTCAACGACGTCCTCGTCGATGCCTTCGCGGTCATGCGCGAGGCGGCGCGCCGTGTCATCGGCCAGCGCCACTACGACGTGCAGCTCATCGGCGGGGCGGCGCTGCATTTCGGCTGGGTGGCCGAGATGCGCACCGGCGAGGGAAAGACGCTCGTCTCGACCCTGCCGGTGTACCTCAATGCGCTGAGTGGCAAGGGCGTCCACATCGTCACCGTGAACGACTACCTGGCCGCCCGCGACGCCGAGTGGATGGGCCGCATCCACCGCTTCCTGGGTATGGAGGTGGGGCTCGTGGTGCCCGGCCCCTACGACGCTGCGCACAAGCGTCGCCAGTACGCCGCCGACATCACCTACGGCACCAACAACGAGTTCGGCTTCGACTATCTGCGAGACAACATGGCGCCGAATCGCAGCGTCCAAGTCCAGCGCGGCCACAATTACTGCATCGTCGACGAGGTCGACTCGATCCTCATCGACGAGGCGCGGACGCCGCTCATCATCAGCGGCCGGGTTGCGGACGCCGCCAAGCTCTACCAGCAGTTCGCTCGTATCGCCGCGACGATGATCCGCGACGTCGACTACGAGGTCGAAGAAGACAAGCGCAACGTGGCAGTGCTCGAGCCGGGCATCACCAAGGTCGAGCGGGCGCTCAACATCGACAACCTGTACGACGAGGTCTCGGCCAACCTGGTTCACCAGATGAACGCCGCACTGCGGGCCAAGGAGCTCTACCGGCGCGACAAGGACTATGTCGTCTCTCATGGCGAGGTGAAGATCGTCGACGAATTCACGGGCCGCATCCTTGAAGGGCGGCGCTGGAGCGAGGGCCTCCACCAGGCAGTCGAGGCCAGGGAGGGGGTGGCGATCAAAGAGGAAAACCAGACGCTCGCCACCATCACGCTGCAGAACTACTTCCGCCTCTACGACAAGCTCGCCGGCATGACGGGCACGGCCGCCACTGAAGCCGCCGAGTTCAGCAACACCTACGGACTTGACGTCGTCCCGGTGCCGACCCACCTTCCCGTGGTGCGGGACGACCAGGGCGATCTCATCTACAAGACCGAGGCGGCCAAGCTGGAGGCCGTCGTCGACGACCTCGTTGAGCGCATCGGCGCGGGCCAGCCGACCCTTGTCGGCACCGTCAGCGTGGAGAACTCCGAGAAGCTGGCAGCCGCGCTCGATCGCAGGGGCATCGACCACAGCGTGCTCAACGCCAAGGAGCACACGCGCGAAGCTGAGATCATCGCCCAGGCGGGTCGGCTGGGCTCAGTCACCGTGGCCACGAACATGGCCGGCCGCGGCGTCGACATCCTGCTCGGCGGCAACCCTGAGGGTCTGGCGCGCCGCGACCTGCTGCGCGAGAAGCTCGATCCGGACGAGCCGGAGAACGCAGCGGAGCTGTCAGCCCGTGTCGAGCGCTACGAGCCCGAGTGCCGGGCGGAAGGCGACGCGGTGCGCAAGCTGGGCGGCCTCTACGTGCTGGGAACCGAGCGCCATGAGTCGCGGCGCATCGACAATCAGCTGCGGGGTCGTTCCGGGAGGCAGGGCGATCCGGGAGCGAGCCGTTTCTACCTCTCGCTGGAGGACGATTTGATGCGCCTGTTCGCCACCGGGGCGGTGAACTGGGTAATGGATCGCACGTTGCCCGACGAAGTGCCGCTGGAGGCGAAGATGGTCACCAAGGCCATCGAGCGGGCGCAGAACACCGTTGAGCAGAAGAATGCCGAAGTCCGCAAGAACGTTCTCAAGTACGACGAGGTGATGAACGAGCAGCGCAAGGTGATCTATGCGCGGCGGGAGCAGATCCTCGGTGGCGACGATCTGCGCGCCGAGTCGCTCGGCTATCTGCACGACGCTGCCGAAGCAGCAGTGCTGGATCACTGCACAGGCGATGTCGTTTCCGAGTGGGATCTCGACGGGCTGCTGGCCACGATCGGCACCTACTGGCCAACCGAGCTCACGGTTGCCGAGTTGTCGGGCGAAGCTCAGCGGGACTGGGGGGTCGCCGATGCGGTCGAGCTGGTGTCCACCGACGGCGAGCACCACTACACCGCACGAGAGGCCGAGATCGGATCCGAAGCGATGCGCGAGGTGGAGCGACAAGTGCTGCTGCGTCTCATCGACCAGCGCTGGCGGGAGCACCTCGCAGACATGGATCATCTGCGTGAGGGCATTCACCTGCGCGGGATCGGCCAGAAGGACCCCGTGGCGGAGTGGCAGCGAGAGGGCTTCGACATGTTCGCCAGCCTGCTCGAGCGGGTCTACCGCGACTTCGTCACCTACGTGATGCACGTGCAGGTCACATCGCCGGAGGCCGCCGCCGGATCAACGTCGACAACGGGGCCTGTGCCCTCGAGGCCAGCCGACGGTGCTGCTGGGGCCACAGATGTGCAGTACACCGCGCCGGATCTGACGCCGTCGACTGTCGGTGCTGGCAACGGCGCACCATCTGGTGCGGCTGCAGCCTCAGCGCCGCGCGGTCCCAGTGGTCCGTCGCAGTCGCGACGCATTGCTGCAGCTTCGACAGGCACCGTGGTCAAGTCAGCCGAGGAGAAGCTGGGCCGCAACGATCCGTGCCATTGCGATTCGGGCCGCAAGTTCAAGCACTGCCACGGCCGCTGAGGCGCCAACGTGAGCCGATCCTTGAGCGACTATGCCGACGCGTTGGCTGATCTGGTCCGGCGCGTGTCCGAGGCGCATCAGTACCTGGGGATCGACGAGGCCCGTGAGGTGGCGAACGGGCTGGAGGCCGAGGCGTCAGAGCCGTCGCTGTGGGATGACCCCGAACGTGCTCGTGCAGTCACCACCCGGCTGTCACGCGTGCGCGACGACATCGAGCGCTGGGAGCGGGCACGCGCAGAAGTGGACGACGCCACAGCGCTCGCCGAGCTGGCGGCCGAGGAGGACGGCGCCGAGCTGCTGCCCGAGATCGAAGAGGCCGTCGAAGCCGCCGAGCGCCGGCTCGCAGACATCGAGCTCATGGCGCTGTTCAGCGGCGAGCACGATGAGAACGACGCCGTGTGCGAGATCAATTCGGGTGCCGGGGGCACCGACGCCTGCGACTGGGCCGAGATGCTGCTGCGCATGTACCAGCGCTGGGCCGAGCGCAACGACTTCTCCGTCGAGCTGACCGAGGCGACCGACGGGGGAGAGGCTGGGATCAGCTCGGCAACCTTTCTTGTCAAGGGGTGCCATGCCTTCGGGTTCCTTGCAGCCGAACGAGGCGTGCATCGTCTGGTGCGCATCTCTCCGTTCGATGCGCAGTCCCGCCGCCACACGGCGTTCGCCTCGCTGAAGGTCGTCCCGTTCTTCGAAGAGGTCTCCGACGAGGTCCCCATCGACGAGGGCGATCTGCGCATTGACACGTACCGGTCGTCGGGGGCTGGCGGCCAGCACGTCAACGTCACCGACTCGGCCGTTCGCATCACGCACCTGCCCACGGGCATCGTCGTGGCGTGCCAGAACGAGCGCAGCCAGCACCAGAACAAAGACCGGGCCATGCAGATGCTGGCAGCAAAGCTCGCCGACTTGCAGCGCACCGAGCGCGAGGCAGAGGTTGCAGCCCTGGCGGGCGAACAGCGCGACGTGGCCTGGGGCAGCCAGATCCGCTCGTACGTGCTGCACCCGTATCAACAGGTCAAGGACCTGCGGACCAACGTCGAAGTCGGCAATGTCGACGCCGTGCTCGACGGCGACTTGAACGGCCTGATGGAGGCCTACCTGCGCTGGCAACGCTCCCAGCGGGGCGCAGACGGCGGGACTTGAGGCCGTCGAAGGCATTGACAGCAGAGCATCAAAATGGGTGATGCTATGCTGTCAACATGAGGACCACGGTGACACTCGATACCGATGCAGAGCAGATCATCCGGCGCCGCATGTCCGAGCGCAAGGTCTCGTTCAAGCAGGCACTCAACGATTTGCTGCGTGAGGCCGGTCCGAAGGGTGCGAGCCGGCGACCGTTCGCCACCCAGACGCGCTCGTTGGGCCCGCCGCAAGTCGATTTGACCAAGGCGCTTCAGCTTGCGGGGCAGCTCGAAGACACCGAGTTGGCCCGGCGAATGGAAACCGGTTCGTGAAGCTCGTCGATGCGAACGTCCTGCTGTATGCCGTCAACGAGGACGCCGACCGTCACCGCGAATCGAGGCGTTGGCTCGATTGGGCATTGAACGGCGGTGCGACGGTTGCTTTCGCATGGCTGGCGTTGTTGGCGTTCGTCCGCGTGTCCACTCACCGAGGCGTCTTCTCTCAGCCCTTGACACCAGCGGAAGCCATCGCACGGGCACGGGAGTGGATCGCTCAGCCAGCCGGCGTTGTCGTCGAACCCACGGCTCGGCACCTCGGCATCGTCTCGGAGCTGCTGGCGTCGTCGGGGTCCGGCGGGAACCTCGTCAACGACGCGCATCTTGCAGCGCTGGCGATTGAGCATCGCTGCGAGATCGTCTCGTTCGATCGCGACTTCAATCGCTTTGAAGGCATCCGACTCGAAGCGCCGTCCTGAGGGTGGCGTAGGAACCGACTGCACTAGGCGCCGCCGGCTGCGGTTTCGACACCGCAGCCGTGTGCGGGCCGCAGGCGGTGAACGGGTTTCACAAGGACGCTGGCGTACCGTAGGACTCAGCTCAATCTCATCCAGATCTGCTGTAGTCAAATCCCGGAAATAACCGACACAGCGATGCCGGAGTCTCGACCCGGCCGCACAGCCCGAAGGCGCGCATGATCCGCTTCGACAAAGTCACGAAGATCTACAAGGGCCAGACGCGAGCGGTCAACGGCGTGACCCTCAATATCGAGAAGGGCGAATTCATCTTCCTGGTCGGGCCGTCCGGGTCGGGCAAGTCCACGATGCTGCGCCTCATGACCTGTGAGGAGAAGGTCACCGAGGGCAATATCCACGTGGCCGGAAAGGACTTGTCGAAGCTGACCAGCTGGCGCGTGCCCTACTTGCGGCGAAACATCGGCTCGGTCTTCCAGGACTTCAAGCTGCTGCCCAACAAGACCGTCTACGAGAACGTGGCGTTCGCGCTCGAGGTCATCGGTCGCCCCGAGAACGTCATCCGCACGCAGGTCCCAGCCATCTTGGAGCTGGTCGGGCTGGAAGACAAGCAGCGGCGTTTTCCTGACGAGCTGTCGGGTGGCGAGCAGCAGCGCGTGAGCGTTGCCCGTGCGTTCGTGAACCGGCCGCTCATCCTGCTCGCAGACGAGCCCACCGGGAACCTCGACCCTGACACCTCTGAGGAGCTCACCTCGCTGCTGGACCGGATCAATCGCACCGGCACAACTGTGGTCATGGCAACCCACGATCAGACGATCGTGGACCGCATGCGGCGCCGGGTAGTGGCGCTGCGGCACGGCGAGCTGGTGCGCGACGAGCAGCGGGGCGCGTACGGCAGCGAGACGGAGTCGCTGGAGGCTGTCGCCTCCCGGCCCCCCGAAAGGGTGGATCCGTGAGCCGGATCCGCTACTTCGCGCGGGAGACTTGGACCAACATCCGGCGCAACCTCACGCTGACGTTCGCTGCGATTCTCACCGTGGCTGTCGGCGTGATGCTGGTGGGCATGGGGCTCATGGCGGGCTACGCCAGCGGAAACGCGCTCGACCGCTGGGAGGGCGGCGTTCAGTTCGAGGTGTTCTTGAACCCGCAGATCGATCCCACCCAGATCGACGCACTCGGCATCGAGTTGCAGTCGCACCCTGAGATCGACCGCATCGAGTTCTTCAGCGCCGATGAGGCCTACGCGCTCGTGTCCCAGCAGATGGCCGACCAGCCCGAGCTGCTCGCTCAGGTGTCGCCCGAGGCGCTGCCCGCGTCCTACCGGGTGGTGCCCCGATCGGTCGAGTCAGAGCTGATCGAGTCCCTCGCTGCGCAATTCCGCCAGCGCCCTGGCGTGCTGTCCGTCCAGACCGGGCGTGAAGAGGTCGACGCCATCCGGACGTGGTTCACGTCGTTCCAAGGCATTGTGCTGCTGCTGTCGATCGTGCTGTCGGGTGCCAGCGTCATGCTGATCTTCAACTCGATCCGGGTGGCCATGTTCGCCCGCCGCCGCGAGATCGAGGTCATGAAGCTGGTCGGTGCCACGAACAGCTTCATCCGGTTCCCGTTCATGCTCGAAGGCATGCTGCACGGCCTCATCGGCGGCATCATCGGAGCCATTGCGGCAGGCGCATTGCGCGGCCATGTCGAGGGGCTGTTCTCTCGCTCGGAGATCCTGGCGTTCTTCAGGTCGTTCGTGGTGACGTCCAATCAGTTCACGACCGTGGTGTTCGTCACCGTGATCGCCGGCGTGCTGGTGGGCGTGCTCGGCTCCGCCTTTGCAGCGAGTCGCTTCCTCGACGTTTGAGACGGCTCGACGTGTAGAAACACCGGGGCCGTGGCATCAGGTGGCGGACATGAAGCGCTACGACCCGGGGAGGCCCCATGCCGGAGTTCGAGACGATCCTGTACGAGGTTGACGACCACGTGGCCACCATCACTCTCAACCGGCCGGAGCGACTGAACGCGTTCAACAGCCAGATGCTCTGTGATGTCATGGACGCCATTGACCTCGTTGACGCCGACGACGACGTTCGGGCAGTGATCTTCACCGGCGCCGGCCGCGGCTATTGCGCCGGTGCGGATCTCGGTGGGGGCTCCGCCGCCTTCGATTTCGACAATCAGACCGATGAGCAGAAGGCCGAACGGGCCGCAGAGCGACGCGAGAGCGACGATCTGTCGTGGATGCGTGATGGCGGCGGGCTGCTCGCGTTGCGCCTGTACGAGTGCAACAAGCCGCTCATCGCGGCGATCAACGGCCCCGCCGTCGGCGTGGGAGTCACGATGACGCTGCCGATGGACATCCGGCTGGCGTCGACCAAGGCGCGCATCGGGTTCGTGTTCGCCCGGCGGGGACTGGTGCCCGAGGCCTGCTCGTCGTACTTCTTGCCGCGCGTGGTCGGGCTGTCGCGTGCGTTGGAGTGGTGTTTCAGCGGCCGCGTCTTCGATGCAGCCGAGGCTCTCGAAGGCGGGCTCGTGCGCAGCCTGCACGAGCCCGACGATCTGCTGCCTGCAGCCCGAGCCATCGCTGCCGACATTGCCGAGAACACCTCGGCGATCTCGGTGACGGTGATCCGCCACATGCTGTGGCGCATGCTGGCTGCCGACCATCCAATGGAGGCCCACAAGATCGACTCGCGGGGGATCTACCACCTCGGGCGAGGCGCGGACGCGCATGAAGGTGTGGCGTCCTTTCTCGAGAAGCGACCTCCCGAGTTCACGCTGCGTCCGAGCCAGGACCTGCCCGAGTACGTCCCGTGGTGGGACGAGCCCGAATTCAGCTAGCCCCAATTCAGCTGGCCCAGCGTCAAGCGGGCCGGGCCCCGGATCCCGCCGAGGGCGCCGGGTCGTCGCCCCAGCCGGTGAGCAGGATGCCGGCGACGCAGGCAGCGACCGCGAGTCCGAAGGCGGGCCCGAAGCTGTCGAACCAGTCGGCGAGCAGGCCGCCGATCTGCGGCCCTGCCGCTAGGCCGAAGCCGAACAGGATCGTCGCAACCCCGTAGGCAGCACCGAACTCGTCGCCGGCGAGGTTGTCGCTGACGCGGGCGGCGATGGAAGCGATGATGCCGGTGAAGGCGGTGCCGAACACGAATGCCGACGCCCATGCGACCGGCGGCCCCCCGAGCGCGAGTACTGGGTATGCCGTCAAGGTGATAATCGAGACCAGCAAGACGCCGAAGCCGATGGTGACCGTGCGTCGTCTGCCGAGTCGGTCGGCCATGCGGCCGAAGATCGGACCGCCGGCGATGCTGCCGATGCCGATGGACGAGAAGGCGATCGCAGCGCCCCTCGCGTCGAAGAGGTCTGCGTAGCTCTCGAGGTGGCTCACGATGAACGTGAGCACCGTCGTCACGACGAAGGCGTGCAGCGTGTAGGCGGCGATCAGCCTTCCGGCTTGGGGCACCTTGCCGAGCGCGGCGCGGGCGCCGCCGAAACCCGTGCGGCCAGGTGTGCGCGACCACCTGCGCACGGCGATAGCGAGGGCCACCAGCACCACCGCGCCAATGACGAATTCGATCCGGTACACGTTGCGCGGATGACTGAGGTCTGCAGTGGCGAGCACGGCCTCGGTCGAGCCGGCGCTGGCCGGATCGCTCAGGAGTGCATCGATGGCGGCCGCTGCGACCATGCCGCTGCCGACGCCGCCGGTCATCCAGCCAGCGGCGGCACCCCTGCGTTCGGGCCCCAGCAGCTCGGCTGCGAGCCCGGGCGTGCCCACCCACACGCCGGCCGCGCAGAAGCCCGTCAGCGCGAGTGCAAGGGCCGTGACTCCCACGTTCGGGCTCCATGCCAGCAACGCCAAGCCGACCACGTTGCCTGCCAGGCCGATCCGAACGGCTCCGCTCAGGCCCGTGCGTCCGACCGTCACTGCGACCACCAGCGAGCCCCCGACGTACAGCAGCAGGTTCAGCGAACCGAGCGCGCCTGCGACGGTGTTGGACAGGCTGAACCCGTCTCGCAGGTCTGCGAACAGCAGCGAGTAGGTGAAGCGGCCGAACGACTGCGACACTGCCGCCGCTGCCGCCAACGTCAGCAGCGTGGCGATTCGCCGTGCGCGGCTGAACGATTCGGTATGGGCAGCGGTCGTCAAGGTCAGCTCGCCGTATGGCTCATGGCGTCAGACAGGCGCAATCCTGTGAGCGGCGCGGCGTGCGGCCTAGTCGTGCGGCCAGGTCACGGCGGGGACCGGGGGACGCTGATGGTAGATCGTCTCGGTAGTGATCACCCGGCGGGGCGAACGCTGCATGTCTGCGAACTTCGCGACGTCGGCGCGGATGACGTCCCGGTCGTGGTCGTCACCGAAGAATCGCTCACGCAGGTCTTCGAGCGAAGCGAACGAGACCAGGGCGAAGCCGTCGTAGGACGGGCCGTTGAGCGTGGCGACGACGCTGAGCTGGGTGTAGTCCCACATGCCCGGGTGATGCCTCAGCGCAAGCGGGGCGTGGGTGTCGCGCCAGTGGTTGTCGCCCTGCATGTGGGTCAGGTCAGGGTGGTGGACCATGGGAAAGATCGCCGTCAAGCCTGGTGACGCCGCGCCTGGGTCGGCCCCCAAGGGGCGCTCGCGGATGATGCGTGAGAAACCCAAGTACGTGCCGACTGTCGCAGCGCGTGCGAGCGCGTCGGGGGAGTCGGTCATGGCCCGCACCAGCGTGCGGAACGGGAAGTCGCGGCGGTCGTCCGGATCGGCCGCGTAGCAGACCCCGTTGACGTTGTCCGCTACCTCGGATGCGGCGTCGGGATCGTTGCCAGTGACGACGAGCTCAAGCACGCCAGCACGTTAGTGCTGAGCATCAAACACAGCGCAACGCAGTGCTGACCTCCGGGCACTGCCCAACCCGATGTTGGCCCTCGATCGCCGAGAAACCCACTGCTTTGGCTGCGGAGTCCGGCAGGATGGGGGCGTGCTCGAGATGGACGAGGCGAGGTTCGCTGAGCTGGTCGAGGAGGCGCTCGAAGACATCCCCGACGCGCTTCGCTCGCTCATGGACAACGTCGCGATCTTCGTGGAGGACCGCGGAGACGATCCCGATCTGCTCGGCGTCTATGAGGGCATCCCGCTGACAGAGCGCCATGACTATGGCGGGCTGGCGATGCCTGACAGCATCGTCATCTACCGGCTGCCGATCCTGGAGATGTGCGAGACGGCCGATGAGGCCGTCGAAGAGGTGCTGGTGACGGTGGTGCACGAGATCGCGCACCACTTCGGCATCGACGACGACCGGCTGCACGAGCTCGGCTGGGACTGACCTCGGTCGCGTTGCCGCTCCAGAACGCTCCCGCGCGGCGATCTCAGATGCGGCCGAGGCCGAGATCCAACCGGCCCCGCGCAACGTTCGCAGCAAGCACCTCAGTAGGACCTTCAGCAAGTCGCATCGCCCGTACCCGTCGCAGGATGCCGGCAAGTGGGTGGCCGTCGACGAGCGCCGTTCCGCCAACGAGCTGAATCGCATCATCGCAGACCCGGCTCAGCGTCTCGGTCGCGAGCGACTTGGCTGCCATGACCTCATTGACGGCGTTCTCGCCGGAATCGACCAGACGCGCCGTGCGGTAGAGCGCACTGCGGGCTGCGTAGGCGGCGATGCGCATGTCGCCAAGGTTGACCCTCTCGACATCGGTCCCGGTCCGCGCCGGGGTGTCCCCATCGCTGCGCCGCGCCGATCGTTCTGCGAGCGACTGCTCGACCAGGTCGATGGCGAACCGGCTCTGGCCGACGCAGTCGGCTGCAATCGATAGCCGTGTGGCGTTGATCTGGCTCAGCGCTCTGCCGAGCCCGCGTCCGACCTCGCCGATGACGTGCGTTGCCGGCACCCGAACATCGGAGAACGTGAACGCGGCGTGGTGGCTGCCATCGAGCGTCCCGAACCGCTTGGTCAGCGTCACGCCAGGCCTGTCAGTCTCAATGAGCACCATTGCCGGCCCGGTCCCGGAGATCTCGACGAGCGCATTGATGAAGGCGGCGTCGGCCCCGCCGGTGACGTACGACTTCTGGCCGTTGATCACCAGGTCGTCCCCGTCATGTACTGCCCAGGTGTGGCGGGGGGCGTCGGCGGGCTCGGTGAAGCCGAAGCCGCTGCGTAGCTCTCCAGCCAAGTACGGCAGCAGGAACTGGGTGCGCACCGGGTCGCCGACGTTGGCAAGCACTCCCGGTGACGGGCCGAGTATTCCTGGCAAGTGACCCACATTGCGGCTGCCGAGCGTGTCGCGCACGATGGTCAGCGCCAGCGCTCCCGCTTCAGTGCCGCCGAAGGCCGCTGGCTGGGTCATGCCGAACACGCCCGCCGCCTTGGATGCCTGCCGGGTCGCCGGGCCGAGATCCTCCGCGTCAACCCGTGCCGCAAGCGCCGCCAACTCGTCGGCAAGGCGCTCAACCGTGCGCAGGACCTCGGTGTGCTGCGAGTCGAGGAAGTCAGGCATCGGCAAGAGACTCCGGACCGGGATCAGCCGGCGGGCGGGCCGCAGCCTAAGCGGCCGCGTGGAGAGGTGACGTCTCGGAAAGCTGCCGTCGAGCGTTCTTTGTGCAAATTTGCCGCCTGTGGCGGCATTGCTGCGCAAAGTCGAGAACGGCGGGGCTGCCCGACTTCGCCGCCAATCCGTTCAGACTCTAAGCGGTGTGGGTGTGCACCCAGTCGGTGATCAGATCGGCTGCCTCGGCCCTCGCGCCTGAAGGCTGCCGAAGGTAATGGTCGCCGGCGATGCTGTGCAACGGCACGTCGGGCGCACCGGGTCGGCCGCGCAGCGCGCCGACGATCTTGGCCGTGTCAGAGGTGAAGATACCCGTGTCGGCATCAGCATCGATGACGATCGCCGGCAGCGTGATGTGCTGCGCCTGGTCGGTGCTGCACTGCGAGTCGCTGAGGCTCCACATCGACAACCAGGTTCGCAGGGAGCTGACCGTGCCGACACCGAAGATCCCGTAGTTGGCCCGGCGCGGATCGCCGAGGTAGCAACCGGGCACGCTTCGCTGGCTGGGGTCGATCGAGCCGTCGAGCATGCGCAGGTCGGCCCACAGTCGCGGGACCACGAACAGGCGCTCGCGGTGTCCCGCAGCAGCCAGTCGATCCAGCTCGTCCTTGCACCACGCGGTGATGCGGTCGTTGCGCGCACGCTGCGCGCTCCGGTACGCACCAATGAACTCAGGATCAAACGGGGGCTGCCGGTCCGCGGCGTAGGGGTCAAGGTTTGGGTCGACGCTGAGGGGATCGTTCTCGTCGGTGACCGATGGGTCCATCCAGTTCGTCAGCACTTCAGCGCGGCCGGTGTGCGCCACGATGGAGACGTAGAGGTCACCCCCCGCCATATCGTCGATCGCCGGGCTGAGACTTCGCCGGCTGTACTCGGGAACCAAGTTGGGTGCCGTGGCCTGGGCTTGATAGGTGGCCATGAGCGAGCCCCCGCCGCTGTTGCCCAGCAGCACAACGCAGTCGACGCCTTGGCCGCGCAGCCATCGGACCCCGACATCGATGTCCGCGAGAGCCAGATCGGCCAGGAAGTACGGCTCGGCACCCCGGAAGCGGGTGTTCCAGCCGAGGAATCCCAGCCCGCGCTCGGCGATGTATTCGGCCAAGTAGTGCTCGCTGAAGTCGATGTTGTAGTGGGTTGCGATCAGTGCTGTGCGAGGCTCGTGGCCCTCGGGCCGGTAGTAGACGCCCTGGCAGGGATGCCCGCCGACGCCGGCTCGGGGGGCGCTAGCGCTCGGCAGCGCGACGAACTCACGGGTGATGCCCATCTGCAGGCTGGCCTTTGTTCAGGCCGAGGCGTCAGTGGGCACCGGGGCGCGCATCACCGCAAGTGCCCCCTCGGGGTTGGGTTCGAAGCCGGTCGTATCCGCACACAGCTCGACCATGATGCCGTTCGGGTCGAGGTAGTAGAGCGACTGGCACCAGCCATGGTCGATGTCCATGAGCGGCTTCATCCCGGCCCCGGTCATGCGGTTGCGGACGGTCTCTTGCATTTCCGGTGTGGCCCGCACTGCGACGTGGTTGACCCAGACCGGCAGTCCCACCGACTTGCTGAGATCAGTGCTGAAGTCGGCCTGCTCGCCCATGTTGGCAATCTGGAAGAACGCAATGCACTCCCCGTCGCCGATGTCATAGAAGACGTGCTTGATCCAGCCTGTCGGACCGCCGTCAGGGTCTGGGCGCTCGTCCTGCTCGGCGTGGACCAGCGGGAACCCCATGAGCTCCTCATAGAAGTGGTGCGTCGCCTCGAGATCCTTCGTTGCGTATGCGACGTGATGAAGTCCCATGCTTCCCCCTGCTGTGACCGGCCCTTCTGCGAGCGATGGCGTTCTGCCGTGTCGATGCGCGAACACTGGCTTTGCCGTAACACGCGGTCTCAGGCTGTCACATTCCTGCAGGCCGATTCGCCAAGTCGGCCCGCAGCGGTCTAGGTCACTTGAGCGGGAACGTCGCGACGTCCACGTACTCGCCCCAGGGCGCCGATTCGACGAGGCTGATCTGGGTCACGTCGAACGCTTCGTGGAGCCGTGGCCAGTCCACCTGCGGCGGGCGGCGCCGGAACCGTGCCACGGTCAGGTGGCCTACGAACGGGTGGTCCGGCGGCGGGTCGCCGATGAACCGGGTGGGCTCGATGACCGAGGCGGCCAGCTCGTCGACGCCCTCGGCAGGCAGCATGAGCACACCCCGACCTAGTCGTTCTGGAGCGGGACCAAGCGTCACCTGAGCAGCGGGAAACGTCGTCGACTCCAAGGTGCTGCACGTCTCGTCCTGGTCGCACTCGCCGAGGAATCGCAATGTGATGTGCAAACGGTGCGGCTTTGTCCAGCTGACTCCCGGAGCGGCCGGTCGAGCAAGCCCAGCCAATTTGTCGACGACAGATTCGGGCGGCCACACGGCGACGAACAAGCGCGGCACGGCGTGAAACTAGTGGCCTATTGCGACATCTGAGAACGCCTGGCGGCGGGTTACGCTCCCAACCGTGGCCCGCCTCCTGCGACGCGCGACAACTCTCGTCGCTTGCTGCCTTGCGAGTACGGGCCTCGTGGCTGGCTGCAGCAGCGACAGTGACGAGACACCGCAAACGGTGGTCGAGGGCACGGCCGCGCCGGCCGCAGCGACCACGGAAGCCCCGGTGAGCGACACCTTGGCACCCGACCCTGATGAGGGAAGCGGCGCAGAGCGCCACGATGAAGACGGCGATGACCTTGAGTCACGCGACGAGGACGGGGGCGATCGTGACGACGGCGATGACGATGGCTACGAGGATGAGCAAGGCGACGAAGCCGATGCCTCGTCTCGGGACGACGACGACGCCGATGCATCGGTTGACGTCGATTTGGACGATCGTTCCGATCGCGACGACGGTGACGATGGTAACGAGGACGATGATCAGGGGGAGGACGGCCGCGAGGACGACGACACCGGCGATGGCCAAGAGTCGGTTGATGACGATTCGGATGATCGTTCCGATGACGACGTCGATGAGAACGGTGCCGAACGCGATGACGGCGATGACGGTGGCGAAGCCGGCGAGTCAGATGATCGGGAAGCCGAGTCCAGTGATGATCAGAATCCTGATGACGACCCCGCCACGAATGAGGATGAGGACCGCCAACAGGACGACGCAAGCGACGCGGCTGACGACGAGGCAGATGGTGACGCGGCGGAAGCATCCGACGATGAGCCGGGGGAGGGCACGGAACCAAACCCTGAGGACGACGAGTCTGAGGACACCCAGACGGACGTCGGCGGCGAAGCCGAAGACGTCACCACGCAACCCGAGCCGACCGAAAATCGGGCCCAAGTGCTGGCGCTCGCCGTACCACAGTTGGATGGCACAACCTTCGACATCGAAGCGGTGGCTGGCAGGGACGTACTGCTGTGGTTCTGGGCGCCGTGGTGACCGAATTGCCGGAGGGAAGCGCCTGCGGTCGCAGCGCTGAAGTCACAGCACGGAGACAACCTCGTCCTTGTCGGCATTCCCGGGCGCGATACCCCAGCGGCCATGTCGCGCTTCGTGAGCACGTACGGCGTCGGGAACATGCCGCACCTACCCGACGAGAACGGCGATCTCTGGACGAGGTTCGGCGTCAGCTACCAGCCCCGCTGGCTGCTGATCCGTGCCGACGGCACCGAGGAATCCGGCGGCGGCGTCCCACCCGACAACATCGTCCAAGACGCCCTCACTCCCGGCTGATCGGGGGAGCGGCTAGTCGTGCTCGGCAGCGGCCAAGAGGTCGCGCAGCAGCGCCGGAGGATCGTCTGCGGTGACCAGCGCTTCGCCGATCAACGCAGCGTGGTAGCCGGCCTCCACAATTGCCTTCATCGGCGTTCCGCCTGGCACGCCGATGCCTGACGCCGCCACCAGCAGGATCCCGTCGTCGATCCCTTCGAAGCGACGGCTGACCCGAACGGCCTTGTCGTAGTCCACGGTGAACTTCGTTGATTCGGGGTTGTCCCGCTGGTTGATCGCGATCATGTAGGCACCGACGTCGACTGCCACTTCGAATTCGGCCTCGTCTCGCACCTCAGTCAGCACGTCAACGCCGAGCGACAGCGCAAGCTCTTGCATCGGCGGCAGCTGCGACGGGTCGATATCGGCGAGGATGACGAGCAATGCGTCGGCACCCATGGCGTGGCTGTCGCGCACATCGTCGAGCGTGCGCAGGAAGTCCTTGCGCAGGACCGGCAGTCCGGTGACGTCCTTGGCGGCCTGCAAGTCCTCGGGGGAGCCGCTGAACCGTTCGCTCTCGGTCAGCACCGACAGACACGCCGCCCCGCCGGCCTTGTACTCGGACGCAAGATCGGCGGCGTCTGCGTCGGCCCGCAACGCCCCGCGTGACGGCGAGCGGCGTTTGATCTCGGCGATTACCGAGAGTCCTTCTTCCCGCAGCGCAGCGGCGAATCGATGTCCGGTCGCCACCGAACTCGCCTCGGCATCGTTTTCAGCAGCGTTGTCGGCAGCCATAGGGACGATCTCACTCCGCGACTCGGCAATGCCTAAGAGATTGGCCCGCGACTCTACGGGCCGCAACATGAACTAGGGCCCCGGTGCGCTGCCAGCGAGTCCTCGACGCGGCGGTTCTCGCCGGGCCTCAGTGCCCGTACGACAGAAATCGCTTGGGTGTTCGGTAAATATCGAAATATATTCAAGTTCCATGGATGAAGAGCTCTTGAATGATGACGGCGGTGAATTGCAGCGCCGTGAGCTGCGTGCCGCGGGAGTGCTCATCGCATCCGACGCACGGCTGCGGCCGACCACCACGATGGTCGCCGACGACGAGGCGGGTGACACCGTGGCGGTCGCTGCCCTGCTGCTCGACGTGACCCGCCCGGACTGCGTTGATCGAGTCGTGAGCTGGCTGCGCGATACGGCGACGCTCCTCGAGACCATCCGCGAGCTCGAGCGCTGAGCCCGCATCAACTCAATGTCGACGAGGAGCCTCTCCACGAGTAACTGCGGGAGCGAAACACGTGCCTATGGGCCACCGCGCTGCCACGCCGTTCCAGTTATCACAGCTAGTCTTGTCTGGGTGATGCTGTCTGTCAGAGAATTGCACAAGGTGATCGCGGCTACCGCGCATTGCGTGGCGCTGGATCGCTTTGCTTGCTCGAACATCCCCAGATAAGTGACGGGACGAATCGAGGACTCCAATCGTCCTGATGTCACGGCCCAGCTCGATTCCCTCTATGAATGGGAGCCCTCTGAACTCGACGCCGGCCTGCGCGCAGCCCAAGCGCGTGCGGTATCGATTGGGGCACTGGATATCGAGGGTTTCCGGCGCTGGGCGCTCGGCGACGTCACTGACAACAGGAACCGGGGGCTGTTCGCGGAGTGGCTGGTCGGCCAGGCGCTCGACGCGGTTGACGAGGCTGAGCCCCGTCGGGAATGGGATGCCTTCGATCTGGCGTACGGCAGTCTTCGCATTGAGGTGAAGGCATCTGGCCGCAGTCAAACGTGGAACCCAAACGAATCGGCGACGCCACGCTTTGACATCGCTCCCCGTAGGTACTCATGGGTGGCCGTCACTGACGAGTCGTTCGAACACGACCCGCCGGCTCGACTGGCCGACGTCTACGTGTTCTGCCTTCACGAGCCCGTTCCGGCGACGAACGAGAACGTCCTCGACCCTTCATCCTGGAAATTCTGGGTGATTGCGACTCAGTCTCTCGACGGTGAGCTCGGATCGCAGAAGACGGCTGGGCTGTCGACACTCGACCGACTCACCGAACCAGTCGAATGGCCCGATATCCAAGACGAGGTTGACCGAGCGATCGCGTCGGCGTAGCCAGTCCTCTGATCACATCCAAGAATCAGGCGAGGCGGCCGGACAATCACCCACGCCCCGCGGGTCGCCAAACTGTCGGACATGTCAGTTGAGCAAACATCACCAGTGGAGAGCGCTGCTTCCGCTCAAGATCGCAAGCATGATGCGTGGATTCGTTGGACCGATCCGTGGCTCGTGTCAGCCGCCGTCGCCAGCGTCCCGCTATTCCTCATGGAGAGCCGTGTCGGTCCGTCCGCCTTGACCGCGGTTCAGATTGCGAACTGGGCAATCTGGGGCTTCTTCGCCGCTGACCTCGGTGTCCGCCTCGTCCTCACGGAAATGGCCCCGGCGCGTTACCTCCGTCGATACTGGTTCGATGTAGCGATCGTGGTGCTCGCGCTGATTCCGGTCGTGAGACCGTTGCGTGTGCTGCGTAGCGCACGCGTCCTGCGCCTCTTGCGTTTGACGACCGGCATGAGCTTTCTCGCGGCCCTGTGGCATGGCCGAGGCAGGCGCGCCTGGAGAAGCCTCCGCGGCGGCAATGCCCTCATCGTCGTCTTCGTGGTGGTTGTCGTCGCCCCGATACTGGTCTGGCTCGTTGAACGAGCGGGCGGCGGGCAGATTGACACGCTCGGCGAGTCGCTCTGGTGGGGAGCGGCCACGATCACCACAGTTGGCTACGGCGACGTAGCACCGGTGACGTGGCTCGGGAGGTCCATCGCCGTAGTTCTGATGCTGGCCGGAATCACCGGATTCGGAGTCGTGACGGCCAATATGGCGGCACGGTTCACAAGAACTGATAGCCTGCCGTCGGCACCCGTGGCTTTGGCACAGTTGGCGCAATTCGAGGCGGCCGTTCTCAGTCAAGGCCTCAGCCAGAGCCAGCATGTGCAAGCCCGGCAGGCCGTGGAGACACTGCACAGACTCATCGGCAGCTCTGAGGATTCGCGTTAAGACCCTCAGTATCCATCGGCGTCATGTGGAGTTCCACATTCATTCATAGCTACTGTGGCGCCCACCGGAATCGACTGTTGCGGGACAGAGCACGCGACGGTCTGCTGCCTCGACCAACGCCCGAAGTCGCCGACGTGTGTCGACGCTGGGACCAGTTGCTGCACGCCAACGCGATGGGATTGGGTGCACAGCTCGGCTCGGACGTCCAAGAAGTTGTGTCCCGCGCACATCGACAGAATCCGGCTCTACGCGAACGAGACTTCGCGCAGCGGCTCTGCCAGGAGGGCGTGTTTGACGGCCGTTTACGCGTGCCTGACGCCATAGCCGACATGGATGTCAGCGCGGACCTCCGTGCGTCTCGGCTTGTGGTCTCAGCCGAATTCGCGGCACCCTCCGACAAGGGTGCGAAGGGTCGGGTTGGCTGGCTCGTGCGGCAATTGCGCGAAGCTCCAGATGATTTGATCGTCGAGGCATTCACTCGGGGCTCCAAGTCGCCGGAGATCGCCACACTTGAAGATCTTCGGGAAGACACTGCGCTCGTGTTGCGCAGCAGACAGAACCCTCCCGTGAGATTCAGGGTCACGCAGCGAAGCGAGATGGGCCAAGGGCGGCGGACGACACGCAAACTCGGATTTGCGGACTCGGTGACCGAAACAGTCGAGCGCTTCTACAGCAGTACGTTGCAGCGCCTGCGTAAGGCGGCCCCACCAGTCCCCAAGGCGATGCCGGACCAAGCCGAGCCAGCAGCCGCAACGGACTCGGTACGACTTGATCCTGGGTTTTCTTCGGTTCACGACTAGTGGTCTGTCGTGACGACCTCGTCGCCTCGTTGCAGGTAGGCGTCGATGGCCTCCTGGGAGACGGCGGCGTTCCCGCCGATCACGATGAGCATCAATGGGTCGTCGCCGCACTTGGCCTGAGCTGCGCGGGCCTCGTCGAGATAAGCCATCGTTGCTGCGGGCAGCTCGTCGGGGGCGGTGAGCAGCAGCGGCGCGCCGTAACGCGCCAGCATGGGCGTAGCGCTGAATGCGTCGTACGGCACCCATGCCCGTGAGAGGCCGACAGCGAGACTCCTGCCGCCGAGGTGGCAGGACCCCAGTCCAGTGATGCGAGCGACTTCAACGGCAGTCTCGAACCGCGACTCGCCGGCCACTCTCAAGGTCCGGATGTCGAGCTTGCGAATCGAGTCCTCGACATCTTGCGAGAGCGCCGCTGTGCCGCCCATGAGGATCACCTGTTCGACGTCGTGAGAACTGAGGAATTCTCGGATCTTCGAGTGCAGGGCGTGTGGTGGGTTCAGCAGGATCGGCAAGTTTTCGCGGGCGGCCAGCTGCCCGACGACGGGCACATCTGCGAACACCTCGCCGCTCGCCAAGATGACTGTCCGCACACCGCGAAATTGAGACAAGCCCCCGAGACGCTCCGCCACCGCCACGCTGGTCAGGAATTGGTCGGTGCCATCGATGCGGGAGACCTCCATGCCGGCTTCTGCAAGCTGGTCGTCGACGGCAGTCGATATTGCATTCGTGCTGATAAGCCTGACCAAGGGGTACCTGACTGAGGGCGATGTGAAGCGCCTCAGGTACTCCATGGTCTTCGGAGGCACTGTGTTCCGGCGTGTCAAGAGCACCGGCGTGTCGAATGGGGCTGTCACGACAGCGTCGTGCCATTTGAAGCCCGACACCATCATCACTGAGTCGATAGCGTCGCCTTTGAAGTCCGAGAATGCCTTGGTCGTCAGCACCGACGTCTCGAAGCGGTCGGCACCGCCATAGCGAACGACGTTGACCTTGGCCAGTGCCGTCTCGACGGGCGTGTCCTCGGTGGCTCCGAGCGGGAATGCCGCGACTCCCACCGTCATTGCCCCGACGAGAGCAGCGGCCGCCGCGCACCTGATCATCCGTCGACCGCAGCTGGGACTCGGGTGCTTGCATCCCCACCGACTGCTCGCAGAACTTGGTCTTCGCAGTCGCTGCGTCACGGACCGCGATCCTTCCACAACTGCATCGGAGCCCCCCGTCGAATCAGCGCGTCATGACCCTGCGCGGGGCGCGGTAGCTTCGCCGCGGTGCTGAAGGATCTGCGTGAGCTGCCTCGGACGGTATGGCCCAGAGCCGTGGTGTACGGCGGCATCGCAGCGGTGCTCATCGGTGTGCCGTCGGACGTGATCGACACGCCGATCTTCGGCCGACCGGTCGCCGTTGGATGGCTCGACTACGTGATCTTGGCGGCCACCT
Source organism: Candidatus Poriferisodalis sp. (assembly GCF_965221945.1). Classification (GTDB taxonomy): domain Bacteria; phylum Actinomycetota; class Acidimicrobiia; order Acidimicrobiales; family Poriferisodalaceae; genus Poriferisodalis. The sequence continues at coordinate 493,739 of NZ_OZ244925.1, forward strand.
CGGCCTTAATCGGACTGATTCTGGCGATTCGGCCCTCGCCGAGCAGCGAGGCTGGTACCGAAGCGGCCGTGGAGCGACAGGGCACCGCCACTCTTTGGGGCGGGTTCGTGTCATTCCTCGCCGTCGGCTGCCCGGTGTGCAACCAGGCAATCGTCGCCCTCGTGGGCGTCTCGGGCGCCTTGGCATGGTGGGCCCCAGTGCAGCCGGTCGTTGGCCTGATCGCTCTCGGCCTCCTGCTGTGGACGCTGCGCAAGCGCTTGCGCACTTATCGCGTCAACGCTTGCCCGATTCCCGCCTGATTCGGGGCCAACAGCGGCCCGATCAGGCGGGTTCCGCGAGGGCAGCGCGGATCTGGTGGCGAGTGATCCACAGCCGCAACAAAATGAGTGCTGAGAGCAGGAATGCGGTCGAGCCATAGACCATGATCGGCCCCGCTGCAACGAGCACGCCGTAGAAGCCCCACAAGATGCCTTCCACTCCGGTGAGCACCCACGTGAGCGGCGCTACGCCCACCGGTGCATGCGACCTCCACGCCGCGACCACTGAGGGCCCCAGATACAGCCCGTTCGACAGTCCCAGGACCGTGCCCAAGACGGTCCAGCCCGCCACGAGCTGGAGCGCCACGCAACCCACGCCGACGACCAAGCCGTAGAACACGCCGGCTCGCACCTTGGCGCCGTTGCGATACAGCAGCAACAGCACCACGCCGAAGCTGATGACCGCAGCCCCGACGGCGGGAATCGTGATCCAGAACTCCTCCGCGATCACATACGCGAGCCATCCAATGTTGATGACCATGCCGACCGCTGCCCAAGCGGGCGAGGTGCCTTCGGTCCGCCCGATCCGCACGAGGCGCACGACCTGGGGCACGACTTGGACGAACGTCACCAGCGTGGCGACGACACCCACGGCAATGGCGAATTGTTCCTGCGTCACAACAGGACTCGACGAAGGACACCGCGTTGGCCAGGCAGCGATTGCAGCACCCAACGAGCCGCGCGAGGCGTCACCATCCCCTGAGTGTCGCAGCCCGCTCCACCCCACTAGTGCGGACGAGGCCGTTTCGGTGTTGCATAGACACTCGTGACCAGTCACAACGGCGACCTGAGACCTCAGCGTCGCAGGCTGACAGGCCTCGCCGCGGTGGTCCTGATGGCACTGGTGGCCGCAATCGCTCAGTCGTTCGGGCGGTTCACCTACGGGGTGCTGCTTCCCGCAGTCCGAGATGATTTCGGCCTGTCGAACACCGTCGCCGGCTCGCTGGCCACTGTGAACATGGCGGCGTACCTGGTGGGCAGTCTGATCGTCGCAGCGGCCTCGAGCCGTTTCCGCCTGCTCTCGATGATGCGTGTCGGCATCGTGCTCGCAATCATCGGCCAGGCGCTGGCGGCCATCGCCCCGGGTCCACTGGTGCTGGGCGCAGGGCTGCTTTCGATGGGTCTGGGCGGGGCCTTGACGTGGATCCCCGCCCCGGTGGTCACGGCCGACGCAATCGCTCCGGACAAACGCGCACTCGCAATCGGGTTCCTCGGCGCGGGCATGGGCCTCGGCGTCGTCTTCGCCGGCCAGCTTTCCGGTTTCGTCCGTTCGACCATGGGCGACGCGTCCTGGCGGAACGTGTACTTGGTGCAGCTCCTGATCGGTGCGGTCGTTGCCGCAGCGGTGCTGCTGCTCATCGGCCACCGCCAGGAGCGCTTGGCGTCCAAGTCCGGCCTCGGCGGGTTCAGCATCCTGCGGCGCATGCACGGCTGGGTGCCGCTGGTGTGCGCATTTACGGTCTTCGGGCTGCTGTACCTGCTGGTCGTTGCGTTCCTGACGACCCGGCTGGAGGACGACAACGGCTGGACGAGCTCACAGGCGTCGCTGGCCTTCACCCTGGTCGGGGTGGCGATGATCTTCGGCGGTCCGCTGTTCATCGCGCTCGGAGAACGCATCGGAGCGCGCCGGACACTGGTGATCTCGTTTGCCGGATGGGCGGTTGTCACCACGCTGATCCTGCCGGGATGGTTCGTGCCGACGCTGATCTTGTCGGTCGCAATCGGGTTGCTGTTCGCGGCGATGCCGAGCGTGCTGACCGTCTATGTCGTTACGAACACCACCACCGACGACTACGGGCCCTCGTTCGCCGCCACGACGTTCTCCTTCGGCGTCGCCCAGATGATCTCGCCTCAGCTCGGCGGCTTCATCGCCGACGCCACGGGGTCGTTCACACCGGTGTTCCTGCTGTCAGCAGCATTGGCGGTGATCGGCATGTTCGCGTCGCTCTGGCTTCCCGGGCACACAAGACCCGCCTTCCCGCCGATGCCGGCCCATGCGGTTGCAGCGGCTCCACCCGCCGACTGGCGCATGATCGACATGACTTTCGCCGTCACACCGGTGGAGGTCACTGCGAACCGCTGAGGATTGAGTAGCCAGGCGCTCCTCGCCGTTGGGATGCGGGTCGTCGTCAGGGGCGGTTGAACGCCTTCTTGAGTTCGTCGACGATGCCGTCGAGCGCTCGTCGGCGCGCCGACGGCGTGAACCGCAGCGCAAGAAAGCCGTGCGCCATGCCGGCGCAACTGCTCAGCTTCACCGGGACATCGCTTGCGCGCAGACGCTCGGCGTAGCGGATGCCGTCGTCGCGCAACGTGTCGTGCTCGGCGACGACGATATGCGCGGGCGGCAGCCCTTGCAGATTCTCGGCACATATCGGCGACACGCGCCAGTCGGCGGCATCTGTCTCGCCGATGTACAAGGTTCGCACTGCTTCCATCTGTGGCCTCGAGGCGATGCCGTGATGACCCTCGGTGTCGATCGACGGACTAGCAAAGTTCAGGTCGAGCGCGGGATAGATGAGCGTCTGGTGCGTGATTGAAGGCCAGCCGCTGTCGCGGGTCATTAGGCACAGCACCGCAGCGAGGTTGCCGCCGGCACTATCGCCCATCACGGCTATGCGACTTGGATCCGCATCGAGTGATGGAGCGTTCTCGGCGAGCCAGCTGAGCGCATCCCAGCAGTCATCCAGGCCGGCAGGGAAGGGATGCTCGGGCGCGAGGCGGTACTCGATCGAGGCCACGATGGTTCCGGTTGCACTTGCGAGGCGGGTCGTCAGCCACTCGGGAGTGTCCATGTCGCCGAACATCCACGCGCCGCCATGAAGATAAACGAGCAGCGGGCGTGGACCTTGGGCCGGCTCGGCGGGCTCGTCAATCCGGATTCGTACGCCGGGGTCGGCGCAGGGCACGTCGATGTGTCGGGTGGAGACGCGGGGGTCAGGCCGGCCGGTTGCCCAGCGCGGCGCCCGGTGTTGCCGAAGGCGTCTGCGTTGCGCGTCGCTCAGGGCAGCGAGGTCTCTGTTGAACATGGGGACTTTGGCGGTCAGCCGATATCGCCAATCGAGCCCCGTCACTGGGCGCCCGCCCAAAGCCGGAATTCGTGCACATCATGAACGGCGTCGATGAGGTCGCAGCGGCCCGTGTCATACTGAGCTGTGGTGCGTTCGACTTCATCGAAAGTCATGCTCAGTGCCGCTCCTCTCACCAGTTCGAGCGCTACTTATACGAGTAAGTTCAACCCTACGAGCAAGCCTTGGTGGTTGCAGTGGTAAAGCGCGTCACCAGTGCCGACGTCGCCCGCGAAGTCGGCGTGTCGCGGGCGACCGTGAGCTACTTGCTGAATAACACGCCCGGGCAGTCGATCAGCGCGGAGACGCGCCGCCGGGTGCTCGAAGCAGCCGAGCGTCTGGGATACATGCCGAACCGCAATGCACGCGCCCTGCGGCTCGGTCGCAGTGACATCGTGCTGTTCCCCCTAGGCGACGCACCCCTGTCGCACGTGTTCGCCGACGTAATCAACGCGTGCTCGGCGGCGCTGAACCGGCAGGGTTTCACCCTGGTGGCAGATGCGACGATGTACCCCAGCCCCGAGCAAGCTGCCGATGCGTGGCTTCGGCTCGGCCCGGCCGCTTTCGTCGATCTCATCCTGCCTGCCGACCATGCAGCCGTCGTGCAGATGTCCCGGGCAGGCATCGCGCAGGTGACGACTGATCTCGACGTGCCGGACCATCTCAATGCAATGGACCTCATCAGCGTCAATGCCCGCAAGCTGCAGCTGTCCCACGTCATCGACCGCGGCGCGGCCGACATCGTTTACGCCGCGCCGTCGTTCTACTACGAGAGCTCCAAGAGCCCGCTGCTGCCTCCTGCGCTCGAGGCCATCGCTTCCGCCGCCGGCGTCCGACACCGCTTCGAGACGGTCGAAGCAACGCCGGAATCGGTGAGATCTTCGGTGCCCCGATGGCTGGATGCCGGCTGCGACGCGATCTGCGGGTACAACGACGACTATGCGTTGCCGATCCTCACAGCGCTGGTAGAGGCTGGTGTCGACGTGCCGGGCGACGTGATGGTGATCGGAGTAGACGACATACCGGCTTCGCAGGCGACGACGCCGTCATTGACCTCGGTCACTGGGGCCCTCCCCGAGCTCGGCGAGGCGCTGGCTGCAAGCGTTCAGGAAGCAGTGCGCGACCCCGCAACACCCGTGGCCTACCCCGCACCGGCGTTGCAGGTCATGGAACGCGAATCGACGAATCGTCGCAGCTGAGGGCGATCCAGCCCACTCAATCGTGACATTTGCCTTGACGTAGCTCATCTGCGGCCGTAGTGTACTTACACGATTAAGCAGCAGCGGTTACGGCACTGAAGCAACAGCACTGACTGCGTGGACGCTTGGAGGCATCTATGAGGACTCGCGCGGCGATATCTGGCCGCAGGCCATGTCTGTACCCGTGGGCACTTGGATGCGGGATGGTGCTCCTCGCAGCTGCGACATTGCTCGGGGCATGCGACAGCGGGGGCGATACAGCAGGCGACGAACCTGCACCGACGGGAGATACCGAGGTGACGGCTGACACGAGTGCAGCACCCGAACAGGACGCGCCGCCGGACGACACGCCGTCCACCGAAACAGGGCCGAGCGGCGACACGTCGCCGGCTCCCGACGAGGCTGCCGACGACGTCCCGGAGCCAGGAGGCGGCGGGACGCTGGCGTTCGGGGTGGTTGCTGGGCCCCCCAGCCTGAATCCCGGCATCGGCGATCCGGCGTTCGCCGCGCTGTACCAGTGGGCGTACGACTCGCTGATAGTCCTGCAGCCCGATGGCACCTTCGCGCCGAATCTTGCCGTTGATTTCGGCTACACCGACGACCGGAACATGCGCTACGAGCTGACCTTGCGCGAGGGTGTCAAGTTCAGCGACGGAACCGATCTCGACGCCGAGGCGCTGAAGGGGTACTTCGAATACGTGCAGTCGCAGCCGACTTCGCTGGCGCTGCTATTCGCCCGGGTTGCCAGCATCGAGGTCATCGGTCCGCACTCGCTGGGCCTGGAGCTCAGCGAGCCCGATCCTGGCCTGAACTTCGCGTTCGCTCAGGGCTTCGGCGGCGGCAACGTGATCAGCCCTGCTGCGCTTGCATCGCCCGAGACTCTCGATCTCGGAACTGCCGGCGCCGGGCCGTACATGCTCGTGCCTGAAGAGTCGGTTCCCAATGACACCTACACCTTCGTGCCCAACCTGCATTATTGGAATCCCGGCCGGGTCCATTGGGACGAAGTCGTCGTGCGGGTGATCCCCAACTCGTCCTCGATCATCGAGGCCCTCCGGGCGGGACAGCTGCAGGCCGCCCAGGGCGACGCGACCACGATGACTGCTGCTGCGGAGGCGGGCATCACGGTCGTGGGAGCACCGATGTCCATCGTTGGGATCAACCTGGTGGATCGCGAGGGCACCCTGTCGGCGCCGCTGGGCGATGTGCGCGTCCGCCGTGCGCTGAACCACGCAGTTGACCGTGACGCAGTTGCGGCAGCGCTCCTCGGCGACAGCCGTTTCGCCCTCAGCCAGTACGCGCTTGTCGGCCACAGGGGGTACGACCCCGCACTCGACGAGGTGAATGCGTACGACCCCGAACGTGCCCGGCAGCTTCTCGATGATGCCGGTTACGGCGAAGGCGTGACCATCGAGGTACTGGATGCCAGCCTGATCGGCCTCGACATCTTGGTGCAGGCAATCGCCGGCCAGCTCACCGAGGTCGGCGTAACGCTCGACAGGACGACCGTGGCCGATCCCACGGCGTACTTCACCGGTATGGTCACGGCGCAATACCCCGCGGTGGCCCTCTTCTACGGCGTGTCGAGCATGCAGGGGTACAAGGCGTTCTTCATTGATCCGTCGGGCCCGTTCAACCCATTCGGCACCGTCGATCCCGAGATTGATGCGCTGTACGCCGAGTATTACTCGACCACCGGGGACACGTCGGCCATCGAGCGCCAGATCAATGCCCGGCTGGTCGATCAGGCCTGGGTGCTGCCGGTAATGGGCTCGCCCCTTCCGTGGTACCTGGCCGAGGGCCTGACCGGTATCGAGGCGACGAGCGCCAATTCGTCGATCCCGACCCTGGTCGACATCCGCCCCAGATGACGGAGCGAGCCCGAGCCGCGGCGACCGCCGCCGCGTCGGCCTACCACGCTTCCCCCGGCTAAGCACTGAGGGCGATGGCGGTCCTGCGGATTGCTGCTCGGCGACTTGCTTGGTCGATACCGCTCGCAGTGGTCGCGACGGCAGTCTCGTTCATCCTCGTGGCGCTCCTGCCCGGTGACGCCGCAGTCTCGCTCGCCGGGCGGAATGCCACGGAGGCTCAGCTCGATCAGGTACGCGAGGACCTCGAACTCGACCAGCCGGTGTGGACCCAGTACGGCCAGTGGCTCGGCGGCGCTCTTCGCGGCGATCTCGGTGACTCGATGATCAACCGGCAGCCGGTGGCGGCGCAGCTCAACGACCGGCTGGCGCCGTCGCTGTCGCTCATCATCGGCGTGGTGTTAGTCGCCACCGTTGTCGGTGTCGCGATAGGCATCGGAGGCGCTCGGCGAGGTCGGTTCGGGCGAGCGGTTAACGCTGCCTCCATTGGCGGCTTGGCAATCCCCGACTTCTGGCTGGGGCTCGTGCTGATCGTCGTGTTTGCCGTGAACTTGGGCTGGTTCCCGCCGACGGGTTACGTCGGATGGAGCGACGGGTTTGGAATCTGGCTGCGATCGGTGACGCTGCCGATCATGACGCTGTCGGTGCCCGCAACAGCGATCGTCGCGCGCCTGACGCGTGATGCGATGTCGACGGCGTTGGGCGGCGAATACGTGCGCACGCTGCGCGCTGCGGGTCTCGGCGAGCGGTCGATCGTGCTGCGGCACGCGCTCCGCAACGCAGCGATCCCGATCATCACCGTGGTCGGCTTGGTGTTCGTCGGCGCATTGGGCGGCACGGTGGCCATCGAGTCGGTGTTTGCCATTCCCGGTTTGGGACGTACGGCAGTACAGGCGGCTAGCACCCGCGATCTGCCGGTAATCCAAGGCATCGTCCTGTACTTCATGCTCTTCGTCATCGCCTCGAACTTGGTCGTCGACTGCGGTTACGGGGTCTTCGACCCACGGCTGCGATCTTCGGCAGCGAGGGGTCGGATGCGCACACCTGGCGGGGACTCCCCGTGAGCGCAGGCATCTGGGCTCGGATCGGTGCCCTGAGCCGTCGGCATCCTGCGGGAGCTGTGGCGGTTGCCTACCTGGTGGTGCTCATCGTCGTGGGCGTCTTCGCCCACCAGATCGCCCCCTACCCGCTCGGCAAGCAGGATCTGCGCGATGTGCTCAGCGGCCCGTCGAGTGCCCATTGGTTGGGATCCGACACACTCGGCCGTGATCTGCTGAGCCAGTTGATCTACAGCATCCGACCGTCGCTGGTGGCCACGTTCGAAGCGCTGGTGGTCTTCGTGGTCGTCGGCGTTGCTTTCGGCGTCCTGGCCGGCTATCTCCGAGGGGCCGTCGATGCTGTGGTCAGCCGAGTTGTGGAGCTGGTCCAGTCGATCCCGGCGATCATCATTATTCTGGTCGTGCTTGGCGTCTTCGGGGCGAATGTCCTGGCCGCAATGGTGGCGTTGGGACTGCTTGCGTCGGTCGGACTGGTGCGTGTTGCACGCGGCGCGACGCTCGCGGTGCGGGAGGAGCTCTTCGTCACTGCCGCCCGCGTCTCCGGTGTGCGACCAGCCCGCATCATGCGCACACACGTGCTGCGCCGGATCATCGGTCCGGTGCTTGCGCAGGCCTCGGTATTCGCCGGGATCAGTCTGGTAATCCAAGCGGTGCTGTCATTTCTGGGACTTCTGCAGAGCAGTACAAATCCCACGTGGGGCGCCATGATCGGCGACGCCTCGCGAGTTATCTCGCGGGCGACGTGGCCATTGGTTCCCCCAGGCATTGCAATTGCAGTGACGGTGCTCGCCTTCGGCGCGCTCGGGGACGCGCTGCGCGACCTGGCAGCTGACAGACCTGCCGCTGGCCGCCGACCAACGCGCTCGCCGCCGAAGCCAGTCAGCCATTCGGGGGCCGAGGCGACCGTCGTGCCGGATTCGGATGCGCTCCTCGAGGTGCGAGACCTGTCCGCGGTCGTGACCGATCGTTCGGCGATCACGGCGTTGGTCACTGACGTCTCCTTTTCCGTCGGGCGGGGCGAGACCGTCGCGCTCGTAGGCGAGTCGGGCTGCGGCAAGAGCATCACGGCGCTTTCTGTGCTGGGTCTGCTACCAGCTGGTGTGCATGTGTCGTCTGGATCCGTGCGCTTCGACGGCGTTCAATTGCGTCCCACCAACCCTGACACCTACCGCACGGTCCGGGGCCGAGGCATCGGTTTCGTGTCCCAGCACGCCTTGGCGAGCCTGGACCCGACCCACACGGTTGGCAGCCATCTGCGCGAGGTAATCCGCCGTCACGAGTCGATGTCTCGCAAGGCGGCGACTGTCCGGGCACTCGAGCTGCTGGAGCAGGTCAACTTTGCCGATCCTGAGGGCGTGCTGGTCTCGTACCCTCACGAACTATCAGGCGGCATGTCGCAGCGGGCGAACATAGCGCTGGCAATCGCAGGTCGTCCGAAGCTGCTCATCGCTGACGAGCCGACCACTGCTCTCGACGTCACATTGCAGGCGGAGATCCTGGCTTTGCTGCGCGACCTGCAGCGTTCAACGGGGCTCTCGATCCTGCTGATCACCCACGACTGGGGCGTGGTCGCCGACATGGCCGACTGGGTGGTCGTCATGTACGCGGGCGAGATCGTCGAGCAGGCCAACGTGAATACCGCCTTCGCGCGGCCCCGGTTCCCATACACGCTCGCGCTGATGGCGGCGAATCCCAGCACGGCCGGGCGCGGCGAACGGCTGCCTGCGGTCGTCGGACGCGTCCCGCCTCCCGGTGCGTGGCCGGTGGGGTGCCGGTTCGCTGATCGGTGTCAACATCGCACTGACGAGTGCGTCTTGCGACCTTTGAGTCTCGAGGTTGCAGACACGGGTTCGATGTCCCGGTGTGTCCGCACGGCGACGCTGGTGTCCGAGGGCGTGCTGCCGTGACGGCCGAGTTGACTTCGCTGATCCTTGAGGCGGCTGACGTGACGGTGCGGTTCCGAGCCAGCGGTCGGGGCCGCGCGACGCTGGCACTCGATGGCGTGGGAATAACCGTGGAACGGGGCCGCACGACCGGGCTGGTCGGCGAGTCCGGTGCGGGCAAATCGACACTTGGCCGCGTTGTGCTCGGTCTGGTGCCGATCGCATCAGGCAGCGTCCGCATTGGGGGCGCTGACATCAGCAAACTCACAGCGGCCCGGCGGCGTGAGCTGAGGGCGCACCTGCAGGCCGTCTACCAGGACCCGCTGAGTTCGCTGAACCCGTCCTACTCGGTGTTCTGGAGCTTGGCCGAGCCATTGCGCGCCCGCCAGGTCGGGAACCGGAGCGAGATTGCGGCGCGTGTCGCGAGCACCCTCGAAGCCGTCGGCATGGAACCCGAAGCGGCGCACCGGCGCCCTGCGGCGTTGTCGGGCGGCCAACTCCAACGCATCTGTGTTGCCCGGGCGATCATCACCTTGCCCGAGCTCGTGATCCTCGACGAAGCCGTCAGCGCGCTTGACCTCTCGGTCCAGGCGCAAATCCTCAACCTGTTGCGCGACCTTCAGGACGAGCGCAACCTGAGTTATCTGTTCATCTCCCACGACATGGCGGTCGTGCGTCACTTTTGCCACGACGTGACCGTGCTCTATCGCGGCCAGATCATGGAGTCCGGGCCGACCGGGGAGGTGACCGATGCGCCTGCCCACCCCTACACCCGAGCTCTTATGCAGGCGAGCCCTGTCGCCGATCCGGTTGCCCAGCGCCGACGACGACTGGCAGCGGTGGCCGAATCTGCGCAATCCCCCACAACAGCTTCGGATGGCTGCATCTACGCCCCGCGCTGCCCGTTCACCGCGCCTGAGTGCCACCAACGACGGCCGGAGCTTCGAGAGATCGCTCCAGGGCGTTTCGTGGCCTGCGACCGCTATCCCGAATGGACAGATGCTCGTACTCGGGCCACTATCGAGACGAACTAGCGTCTTCGATGGTGTTTCGTGAGTCGTCCGTGGATCTTGAGCGGATCGGTCGGTGATGTCTGGTCCAAGCGGACCTCGAGTGCCGACTGGCAATCCGGTCGTGCCGTTGACGCCTTCGGACATCGCCGCGCAGGTATCGCATCTCGCGATTCGCCGGGCTGCGCTCAGCTTCGGGTCGATGTCGGTGCTGGCGGCGATGGCGGGCGTGTTCGTTGCGCTCGGAGCGATGCTGACCAGCACCATCTCGGCCTCGTCGAGTCTCGGCATCGGCCCCACGCGGCTCCTGATGGGCATCGGCCTGTCGACGGGCCTGTTCTTGGTGGTGATCACCGGCGCGGAGCTGTTCACCGGCAACAACCTGATGGTCATCGGGCTGCTCGATCACCAGATCACCGTCCGCCAGCTCATCCGCAATTGGATCTCGGTGTACCTGGGCAACTTCGCCGGCGCGATTGTGGTGGTGCTGCCCATCTCCGCATTCGTCGCCGGCGGATTCGAGCACAGCGTGGCCGACATGTACTTCGTGCCGATCGGGATGCTGGTCTCGGGGCAGTCCGACGTTGTTGCCGCGGCTGGGCTCTCGACGGCGCAGCTCGACGGCCTGAACGGGGCGTGGTTCGCCGGCTTCCTGGCGATCGTGACCCTGGGCAACGTTATGGGCGGCGCCGCTGTGTCGCTCGCCAACTGGTTCGTGCACCTGCGCAAGATCCCGATCGTCGGCTGATCCTGTCGACGGTCTCGCCCCGAGGTGCCGCTAGGTGCCGTCGGCCGGGCTGTCGTCAGCGGGTTCGAGCAGGACGATGGGAAACTGGCGGTCGGTCTTGCGCTGGAATCGGACGTAGTGGTCGTCTTCGGCGGCGATCTGTTCCCAAAGCGCTGTGCGTTCGTCGTCCCCGGTGAGGCGGGCTGTCATCTGCTGGGTGCCGTTGCGGTTGCGAACCGTGACCGCCGGGTTGTCGCGCATGTTCAGGAACCACGCTGGGTGCTTCGTGTCGCCGCCGCGGGAACCGATGACGGCGAAGGCATCACCTGGCTGGGCGACCACGGACAGCAGCGTCGAGCGGGGTTCGCCGCTGTGGCGGCCCGTGGTGGTCACCTCGATGATGGGTGTGCCCTTGTGAATCCAGCCGACACGGCCGCCGCTGAGCCGGATCGCCGTGCGGTTCAGCCAGTTGGCCGCCCTGAACGCGAAATCAGATACCAGCAACCTTGCCTCCAGCCCTGCGTGGCAGCTTCGCCAGTGTCTATCTTCCCAGCGCAGATAGAGCCTGCTGGACCCACGGGCGCCGACGGCGACACGCCAATTCGGTGCTGGTCACACGTGACTGCGACCGTCCTGGGCAGGCGTAGCTGCGGTGCGTTCGTGTGGATGGCGGCAAGAGGTGAGCTGGCCGCGACCAGTCGCGGCCAGCTCACCTGCCGATATCAGTTATCGATATCAGTTATCCAAGTCCAGCCAGGCGTCTTGGAAGAGCGGCCAGCTCAGCGGATGCGGGCTCACGCCGTTGACGTAATTCTGCACGGCGATCAATTCCGGCCGGAAGGCCGCAACGATCGCCGGCACGTCCTCGATCAGGATGCACTGGACCTCGGCGTATGACGCCTTCTGGCCCGCGAGGTCCTGCCCCTTGGCCTTCTCGATCAGCCCGTCCATGTACGGGTTGACGTAGTGCGGCGCGTTGTAGGGCGATGCACTGTGGAACTGCTCGCTGAGGGCCTGATCCGGATCGGCGCCCCTCCAGGCGTCGATGGTCAGCGTCTCGTTCTGCCAAACCGTGTCCCAGAACCCAGCCGATGGATTCACCACGACGTTGACCCGGATGCCCGCGGGTTCAGCACTCTCTTTGAATGCCACCGCGATGTCCATCGCACCTGTGGTGATATCGGCCGTGTGCAGGTCGATGTCGATTCCGTCCGGGTACCCGGCCTCTGCCAGCAGCGACCTCGCCAGTTCTGGGTCATACGGCGGCGGAGCGCATTCCGGCGCGAAGACGGCATTGCTCGTGCCGATCGGGTGGTCGTAACCGGGTGCACCCAACCCCAACAGCGCCACCTGGTTGACAAGTTCCCGGTCCGTCGCTGCCTGGAAGGCCTGGCGGAGCAGCTTGTTGTCGAAGGGCGGCCTGGCATTGTCCATGGCCAGCCCCAGCCAGCCCCAGCCTTCCAACACCAACACGTGGGTGTCGGGATTGGCGTCGATTTCAGGGACGCTCAAGGGGGCCATGCCGTGTTGAATCAGGTCCACGTCGCCGGCCAGGAGTGCCGCTACCCGACCTGCGGGCTCGGGGATGTTCAGAAAGACAATCTCATCCACATAGGGCTTGCCCTCTTCCCAGTAGTTGGGGTTCCGCACCATCGTGATGCGTTCACCCGGCAGGTGCTCGTCAAGAATGAAGGGCCCCGTGCCGACCGCTCCCAAGACCAACTCCGCGAGATCCAAGTTGGCGGGAAGTATCCGTGCCTCGGACTTCTGCAGGTAGCTCGGGAAGTACCCGTTGGGGCCATCGAGGTCAAAGCGGACGGTGAAGTCGTCGAGGACGACGATGTCCGTGATGATGTTGAGAATGGCCCGCAGCGGTGAGTCAAGCTCGGGATCCAGCAGACGGTCGAACGTGAAGACGACGTCCTCCGCACTGAAGTCCTTCCCGTTGTGGAACGTCACCCCCTCCCGAAGGTAGAAGGTGTAGGACGTGAGGTCGTCGTTGGCATCCCACGAAGTGGCCAGCTCCGGCTTCATCGTGAGATCCGGCTGGATCATGAGCAGGTTGTCATAGGTGTGCTGGGTAACAGCGGTGGTCACCGCGGACACCGAGATAGCCGGGTCCAGCGTGTGCGTGTCCGCGACCAGTGCGACCCGTAGCGTGCCGCCGTACTTCGGCCCCCCCTCGTCGGGCGGGGCGGTGGTCTCGGGCGCAGCAGCTGCGGCGGCGGTCGTCGCCGGTGCCGCAGTGTCGTCGCTGGTATCGCTGGTATCGCTGGTGCCGGTGCAGGCCCCAGCCATGAGCGCTAGCGCTATTAGCGGCACGCTCAAATTCAGGAATCGTCGGTTTGATGCTCGCATGTCGATTCACCCCTCGAACTACCCCACTGTCGAAGGGATTTCGGCAGCGGAATCAAAGTATTTTGTTGGTATCCCGTATTTTGTTGGTATGCCCCGTACATCGGTACATACTTATATTGGAAAAACAAATAGTACAGTCATCATCATTCTGATGATGACAATTGTTAATGACGGCCTACTACCCCTTGAGGGTGCTGTCAAACGCACTGTTGAGAGCGGCGAACTAGCCGATCAATTCATTCACGCACTCACCAAACACGCCGACGTAGTAGTCGACGTCCTCCGCAGTGACCGCTGGCGAGTTCAATGCCGAGAGTGCCATGGCGAGAATGATAATCCCGCGATTGACATAAAAAGCATGGAAATATTGTATGAGTTCATCGCCGCGGATATTGTAGCTTTGCTCGTCGCCCCGGATCTGAGCCTCCGCCATCGTACGAGGCCTCTCCAAGGAGAAGCCGACTCGCACTCCATAGCCGAGCCAGCGGCTGACTCTCCACGGGAGGTCAGCAGCCGTGACGACTTCTTGCATGCCCTTGGCCATCCGCTCACCGGCCGACATCATCCGCTCGTAGGCCGACTCGGTCATGACATGCTCCAGATTCGCCCGCAGCGCCGCAACAGCCAGCGCGTTGCCCGACAGGGTGCTGCCGATGCCCGCGACGAAGAAATTCTCGAACAGCGGCATGACGCTGTCCGCGACCTCCTGGCTGAGGCCCATGACTGAGGCAGGCATGCCGCCGGCGATCCCTTTGCCTGCGACAAAAATGTCTGGCTCCAGGTTCCACAGACCTGTGCATCCTCCCCAGGCGGCGCCGATGCCATGCGTCTCATCGATGATGAGCTTGGTGCCATAGCGACGCGTCAGATCTCGGAGGGCGATGTGGAAGTCCTGATCAAAGGGGCCACGAAGAGCCTGAGAGAACGTTGGCTCGGTAATGACGCAGGCAACGTCCCGTGGGGACAATGCTCTCTCCACAGCATCGAGGTCGTAAGGATCAACAACACGGGTCCTCGATTCGGGTTCGGGAAGCATCCCTATGCCGAAGTGGACGGCCTTCGGATGAGTAATCATCTTGCCGTCCACGACCGCGACACACGTTTCTTCCACGGTGCCGTGGTAGCTGCCATTGAACATGAGCGTGAGGTGTCGTTGGGTGACTTCGCGCGAAATCTTGATCGCGGCCCTGACCGAATCGCTGGCTGACATATGGATCTGCCATAACGGCAGACCGTAGCGACGCGTCAATTCCTCGCCGACCCAGATGGCGTCTTCCGAGGGAAGTGTGAACATAATGCCCCGCTGCGCTTGTTGAGCTATCGCATCAGCAACGGCCGGCGGTGAATGCCCGAATATCGACCCGAGATCACCTGCAAGGAGGTCGAGGTAGCGGTTGCCATCGACATCGGTCACGTAGGCTCCCCTGCCCTCCGCTATGAACAAGGGAAAGGACGGATCCATAAAACCGTTCATGAAGCAAAACGGAACTCCTGCCAAGAGCGAGTTCTTTGCTCTCTCATACAAGGCCACTGATTTCGGGTGGCTAGCTAGATAGCTTTGCTGCTCGCGCTCCATCAACAGCTTCAGTCGCTGAGGGTCGATTGCGTTCATGGGACTCCTCCTGTTTTTGTGGGTTCTACAGAACTATTTGCCTGTAGATGGGCTAGTTCCTCCAGCGGGATGTGGCAAAACAGCACATGATCTCCACCGACTGCCGTCTGTGCCGGCGGTGGCGTCTCGTCGCAAACGTCCCCGATCTTGCGAGGACAGCGACTGGCGAAGACGCAACCCTGAAACTCGGCCCGCATCGTCGGCACAAACCCCGGCAGTCGGATCGTCGTCCGCTGCGCGTCGGGATCAGGGACTGGTGCCGCTGACAACAGTGCCTCGGTATAGGGATGGGACGGCGTGTCGAGCACCTTGTGGGCCTGTCCTGACTCGACCACGTGGCCCGCGTACAGCACCAAGATCTCGTCGGAGAGATAGCGCAGCACGGCCAAGTCGTGGGTGATGAACACGTAGGACGTGTCGGTCTCTTCCTGATGAGACCGCAGCAGATTGAGCACCTGCGCCTGGACGGACACGTCCAAGGCGGAGACTGCCTCATCGGCAACGATGATGTCCGGTGAGGCGGCGAAGGCCCCAGCGAGCGCCACGCGCTGTTGTTCACCCCCGCTGAGCTCCCGCGGAGGCCGGTTCAAGTACGCCGGATCCAAGCCCACTGCCCGCAACAGCTCCTCGGCATGGCGTTGACTCTCCTGCTTGTTCAAGCCTGAGAACTTGCGCAGCGCCCGGACAATGGCGTGACCAACGGCAAGCCTCGGATTGAGGGAAGCCGTCGGGTTCTGAAAGACCATGCGCATGGCCGCCCGTTGAGCGTCGGTCCGCTCGTCGACCTCGGGCGCCAGTTCCTCTTCCTTGAGCCGTAGCTGTCCCTGGTCACGGGGCACCAGTCCGACGATGACCCGGGCAATGGTGCTCTTGCCAGCGCCGCTCTCACCCACGATTCCCAGAGTCCGTCCCAGTCCCACCGTGAAGTCCACATCGGTGACGGCACGGACCGGCGGCCGAGTCCGCGGGCCGAACATCCAGTACTTGCGGCCCCAGCTTCCGTAGAAACGGCGCAGATCCTTGGCCCCCAGAACCGGTTCTTGCTGGACGCGCCCAGTTTCCACACTCGTGTCCAACTCGCCCCACACTCCCGGTGCGATGTCATTCGGGTACAAGCAGCGTGACGAGTGCCCGACCACTGGTTCGGCCATCGGCGGAGCCTTCTGACTGCACAACTCGGTGGCCATGGGACACCGCGATACGAAGAGGCAAGCGTCCGGCGCCGGCTCGCTGGCCGGGAACACCGCACCGGGGATCCGGGTGAGCCCGACGGTCGCTCCGTCTTCCGTCGGTGGCTTGGGCACACAGTGCAGCAGCCCCGTCGTGTACGGATGCTTGGGATCTCTGAACAGTTCCCGCACCGAGGCCTCTTCCACCGTCTCGCCGGCGTACATCACCACGACTCGATCTGCGACGGCTGCGATCACTCCTAGGTCGTGTGTCACATACAGGATTCCCGCGTTGATGCGGTGCTTCAGATCGACGATCAACTCCAGGATCGTGGCCTGCGTGGTGACGTCCAGCCCCGTCGTCGGCTCATCCAGGATCAGCAGATCCGGCTCGCAGGCCAGCGCCATGGCGATCACCACGCGCTGCTGTTGGCCGCCGCTCAACTCGTGGGGATATCGTCGGAGAACCGCCTCCGGTTCGGCGAGCCGCACGCTCTCGAACAGCTCGATGGTGGCGCGGCGGCTCTGTCGGGCGTCCGCGTTCAGGTGTTCGCGCAGCACCTCGGAGACCTGCGGCCCAACACGCATGGTTGGATTCAGCGACGTCGCGGGGTCTTGATACACCATCGCGATGCGGTTGCCCCGCAAGCGGCGCAGCTCTGCCGCATCCATGTCCGCAATTCCTCGACCTTCGAAGAGAATTCGGCCGCTCACCCGTGTCGTGCCCGGCAGGTAGCCCATGGCGGCGAAGGCAGTGGTCGACTTGCCGGATCCCGACTCTCCCGCGAGTCCCAAGACTTCACCGCGTCGCACGTTCAGCGATGCATCCCGCACGGCCCGGATGGTGCCCCGCGGCGTGAGGAAGGTGACGCCCAGTTGCTCCACCTGGAGCAACGGCGCTCCACCGAATGCGTTGCTGCTCATCCGACGACCTCTCGGGGAATCCCGCGGGCGTGCTTGATGCCATCGGTCAGCAGATTGACGCCCACCACCAACGTGGCGACCGCGCCTGCCGGCGCCAGCGTGATCCATGGCGCGCTGCCGATGAACTGTCTGCCCTCCGCGATCATGAGGCCCCAATCCGGCGAAGGCGGTTGGACTCCCAGACCCAGGAACCCCAGGGAGGACACCAGCAAGATCGAGTAGCTGAGCCGCACCGCGAACTCCACGCCGAGCGCCGGCATTGCATGAGGCAGGATTTCCCTGAAGATGATGTAGGTCGCCGACTCGCCCCGCAGACGGGCGCTCATCACGAACTCCAGGTTCTTGGCCTGCAGAGTGACACTTCGCATGACCCGCGCCGCGGACGGAGCGAAGACGAGACCGATGGTGACGACGATCAGCGAGCCCTGCCAGTAGGCCTCGAGCCACCGCCAGGGGGCGTCTCGAGCACCCAGGGTTGTCAGCATCAACAGGGCCAGCAGCAGCGCCGGGAAGGCCATCATCCCGTCCATGACGCGCATCACCACCTGGTCCACGCGGCCGCCCTTGTAGCCGCTGCTCATCCCGATCAACGTGCCCCAGAACAGACCCAGCAGCGCACCAGCGAGAGAAAGGAGGATCAGAGAGCCCCCGCCGGACAGCACGCGGCTGAAGACGTCGCGCCCGAAATGGTCGCTCCCGAACAGATACGTCCAGCTCGGCCCCGCAAGGCGATGCGTTGCGGGAAAGTCCGGAGGCACATGAAACTCGGAAGTCGAATATGGGGCCACGATTGGGCCAAGAATCGCCAGCAATATATGGAATATGACGATGGGCAATCCGATGCGTCCAGCCGTCGTGGAGAGAGAAAGTCGCAAGAAGGTGCGGATCCCCCGACCGATCGCCGATCGCGCGTGCCGAACGGTGCCGGGCACTTCAGTTTGCGGCCCGCTCGTGTCCTGCCACATCACAATCAGGTCAACCGTATGCGCGGATCTAGGATCCGATAGCTGATGTCTGCAAAGAGGTTGCTGAAGGTATACGCCACTGCAATGAGGAGAGCGCAGGCCTGCAACAGAGGACCGTCACGGGTCTGGATTGAATTCAACAACAGCTGACCTAGGCCTGGATAAGCAAAGACGTTCTCGACGATAATGAGGCCGCCCAGGAGCCATCCGACGGTGGTTGCGACGACAGTAATCGTGGGCAGCATCGCGTTGGGAACGGCGTGCCGGAATATGACCCTTTTTCTCGAGAGTCCCTTCAGGGTCGCCGACCGCACATAGTGGCTGTCCATCGTCTCGATCACGCTGGCTCGCGTCATACGCATGATGTAGGCAAAGAGCGCAATGGTCAGGGTGAGGGTTGGCAAGATCAGGATTTCTGGCTTCGTCAGCGGAGTCTCGCCGCGGGGTATGGCGCTGGTAGTCGGCAACCAGCCAAGCTTTAACGCGACGATGATGGTGAGGAACAGTCCGGTCACGAACTCGGGCAGCGAAATGCCGATCATGCCGATCAGGGTCACTGCGCGGTCGCCCTTGCTGTTGGGACGCACCCCGGCCCATATGCCCACCAGCACTGCCGATGGGACCGCAATCAGCAACGCAGATACAGCAAGATATATCGAAGGTAAGAGACGATGACCCACAATCCCTGTTATTGGCTGTCGCTGTATCAAGGAGGTGCCCAGATCGCCTCGCACTGCGCCCCAGATCCATTTTCCGTATCGCTCAGGGGCGGAGCGATCTAATCCCAGCTCTTCGCGCAGGTGCTTGACGTTCTGCTCCGTGGCGTACTGCCCCATCAATCTTTCCGCGGCATCACTCGGCAGGGCCTCCGAAACCGCGAAAATGACCACCGAGACCACCAAGAGGGTGACCACGATCAAAGCGAAGCGCAGCGTCAGAAAGCGAACCATGTGTCCGGCACCGTCTCAGAAGCGTTTGGGACCAATCGTGTTCAGCTGTCTGTGGGCACCGCGATTCGCATCGTAGTGCGCGGCATGACGTGCGCACTGCCTATGAAACTGACGAAGATCGTTATACGTCAGGATCTTTCGTGTGATGGAGATCTGATGCCGGTTGAATTCTCTAGTGCGGCCGGTCTGAGGTATTCCGATACGGGCGGCGACGTGACGCTGGTGTGCAACGACTGGGGCGACGCACAGCTGGTGTGGATCGACGACAGTCGAACACTGATCCCGATCGACCTGCCAGAGGCGCTGACTGCCTGTCTGCGCGAGTTCTTGGCTGCGAATTCCTAGTTCCGCGCCACCCGACTCGGACCGGGACCGACGACCGCCGAGACGGCCGTTCGGATGGCTCGAACCGCATGGGTGCGAGGCGTACGCTGGCTTTGCGTTCTTCGTGCGTTGAGCGCTGCGTCAGGTTCGAATGGCAACGCTGTTGGCGATCGTGTTCTTTGGGTCCCTCGTCGGGGGACTCGGCGCGCTCGCTGCGGCCATCGTGTTCCCGGAGCGACGCGTGAGCGCTCTCTATGTGGCGACGGCGTTGCTGGTCGTGGTGGGCTGGCTCTCGATCCTCTCCGTCGGGATCTTTATCCTCATCGTGCCGTTCTGCACAGGTCTCGCTGCCGCCTCACTGAGCCGCCGCCAACGCCGCCACACCAAGAGCCCGCAGTAGCGCCCCTGACGAGTTCACCTTGTTTCGTTCCCCCACGCGCCCGCCCCTCGCGATTTCATCTCGGCGTACACGTGGCACATGCGTGCTGGTCGCGCGAACCCGGGCAGCTCAACGCATGGTTGACGCTGCGCTGGAGGCGAAAGCACTGTCAGGCCTCGTCGAGCTGAACCACCCAGCAGACAGCCAAGCACTAAAGGAACGGTTCGGCTGGCCGATGAGGCCACGTATGGGGCCGGAGAGGACGTGAGAGCCCGCGTTGCCGATGGCCCGCTACGCGTAGTACCGCGGCTCAGGATTGTGTTGGCCCGGTTTCGACGATCGCGGTGACGGTCTTGCGGCCGAGTCCTGACACCTCGGCCAGATGCCGGAGCGATGCGCCGGCACGGTGGGCAACACGGATCATGTCGTCGCGAATCGCTGCTTCTCTGTCCGCACGCTCGGCGCTGAGGCCGACGACCGCCAAGGCGGCTGCAATCTCGCCGTCGAGGCCGCTGCGGTACTTGTCCATCGCAGCCCGAGCCGCCGACACGTCGACTTCGCTGTAGCTCATTGCAACTCCCTCAGGCCTGTGGCGAGCTTGTCACGTATCGCCATCAGTGTCGCTACCCGAGGCGACAGGTCGCCGACTGCCTCGGCGTCGTTGAGATGAGCCAGAACCATGCCCAGCAGTTCGAGGGCTTCCACCCGCTCCAGCTCCATGCCTACCATTGGTCCAAACATAGCCGGTCATGGCTCGAAATGGACCACTTAGAATCGTCATCAAGGCGCGAGCAGTCACCCGGCACGCTGATCAGACAAGGGCGAGCCAGGTGACGCAGTAGACGTCGTCGGGGGTGATCTCGGGGAGCGGTTCGGGTGGGACGAAGGGCTGCAGGCCGAGGTCGCGGATGACCCGGACGATCGCTTCGGCTTGTTGGGCGGGGTCCTCGGAGCTGTTGAGCGCTGCTTGGAAGGTTCGGATGGTGCGTTCGGGGTAGGGCGCTTGGATGGTGTCGATGTTCCGGTCGATCTCGTCTTGGGTCATGCCCGCCGCGGGGTGCTCTCGCACGACGCTGGCGGCGCGTGCAAGGCGTGGCGGGATGCGCGGCTCGAGGTTCGCCTTGTCGGACATGAAGTTCCACTTCTCGACGATGTCAGCGCGGGCTACCTCCGACGCATCGAAGGTGTCGTGGGCGTCAGCGTCGTCGAGCACCCGGGGGTTTGCGAATCCCTCGGGCGGACGGGCACGATGCAGGCACGTCAGCGTCTCATCGACTACGACATCAACCCCCGGCTCCCCACGGCCCACAAAGCGGAAAACCGACGAGGGGTGGTCGCCCACTCGGGCGCAGAACACATGGCCGGGCCCCGTGCCGACCCCGACGACCGCCATCCCGGAACCCGAGCCCCACGGCAGCAACCGGATCTGCTCGGCCAGTCCTGCGTCCTCGTTGGTGGAGGTAGCTTCCGTGAAGCTAATTGGCGCTCTTGTTGGGCACGAGGTCGTGCGGGCCGAAGAACCCGACATGAACCATGCGGGTGTCGCTGTTGTGGCCGGTGTCGTCGTGAAAGTAGATGCGAGGAGCGAGCATGCCGCCACCCTCAGCGACCTTGAGATGCGCCTCCATGAACATCTGGCCCTCAGGTCTCACTCGTTCGTCGACCGGCCTGACGCGTGGATCCCGGAACCTCGGCGTGTTTCGCACCGAGTCTGATTCGACCATAGAGAGCTTTTTTGTTGGCCAAGCGGCGTCACTGCCGGACGATTCACACCATTCGTAAAAGCCACCAGCGAATGTGCCTCTCTCCTTGTCTCGTGCGTAGGTATCCAATGCGACGAGCCCTCGCCACGCAATTCTTGCCCACTTTGGACCCTCTAAGTGGTTGTCGAGACGATTGAGGCCTTCCGGTGCGGCCGCGGGCATTGCAACTAGACGAAGATGTTGGAGGGCGAGGCTAGGCACCTCTGCGCAGGTCTCGGGCGGTTCCGGTCGGGCGAGTTCGTCGGTGCTGGAGTGAGTGGCCATTTGGGTTGCAATGACATCGAGCACACCCGCTGCTTCGATCGCAATCCATACATCGCGTAGGTTCTGCTGAGCTGTCCCGAGCTGGTGGCTGAAGTCATCCGCCTCAGTGGCCGCGTTTAGGTAGTCGTCCAGCGTCGCCTTCTTCTCTGCCTCCAGTTGGTCATTCTGGTCCCACAGGTCTTGAATCTGTGTTTCATGGTCGACGTCGAGAAGGCTGCGCAGGTCGACATAGGCCTGTGGGGCGCGTTGGCGCGCGACACGCGGCGACAGGTAGCGGGCGATGGTCTTGGCTGCGTCGTCAGCCCTGCTGCCCAAGTTTCGAGAAAGGAAGTAACGGTGGCGCCAAGAATCGGGCGCATTCAGATCTATGCCGGGCATATACACCCTGCACGCCCCTGACCACACTCCAAGTTCGCGCCCCATGAGGGCCCGAAACTCCAACTCGCCCGTAGGCACAAGTAAGTGGACCTGCGCTACACCGGCAAGGCTCACAGCAGATCGCTGGGCGCGTTCAATCGAGAAAGACGGATCGGCCCCGTAGTCGGGTGAGAACACTACGAGCGGCAAGTCGCGCTCGGGGTGCTCCAGCCTTTCCGCGAAGCCGGGCATTTCAGCTGGGCCCAAGGCGATTTCGTTGGCGCGGAGTTTGATTGGACCCCGATGGGACGATGACAACGCGGCGAGCAGGCTGCCGGCCAATTTCGGGGCAGCGACTTCAATCTTGGACGCGAACTGGGAGTGCACATTCTCGATGTCGATCCACAACCATCCCTCCGAGGTGTCGCGTTCCACAATGGCCATCAGCGTGGTGATCCACCGCGACCTCTGGTCATCCTCATGCAAGACCCAGCGCAAGATGCTTCCGTGTTCATTCGAGTTGCTGTCGATCTCGACATCTGCCTTCCCGGCGCGGCACTTGCCCTCCTTGGGTAACTCAAGCTGGGGATACTTCTCGGTCACCCAATTGCGGAATTCGATGTCGGCCGTGCGGGGCAATGACTTTGCGTCCGCCTGCCAGAGTGCTCGGTATACGAGGCTCACGAGGGACCCTTTCTCCGCACCGTCAAAGACCCCTCTACGTAAGTGCGGGGCATGGCCCTACAAGCCGGGTCGACGGCGTGGAGGTCGGGTAGTAGGTCAGCGGCCAAGACATCGAACACCGAGCGGTTGCTAGTTGTAATGCCCACAGAGGTTGTTGACGCGGCTGGCGGGTGTGTCTCCGATGGCGGTGTGGTGCCGGTGGAGATTGTAGGTGTGCACCCAGGTCTGGAGTCTGCGGCGGCGGTCGGGTTCTGAGCGGAATTTGTAGTTGTAGAGGAACTCGTCGGCCAGGGTGCGGTTGAACCGCTCTGCTTTGCCGTTGGTCTGGGGCCGATAGGGGCGCGTGCGGCGGTGGGTGACGTGCCGCTCGGCGAGCGCGTCGGCGAACGCAGTGGCGGTGAAGTTCTTGGCGTTGTCGGTCATGACGGCGTCGACGGCGACGTTGAGGCGGTCGAACCAGTCCCGACAGCGTCGATAGAACGCTGCGGCGGTCTGGGCGTTCTGGTTGTCGTGCGCCTCGACGTAGGCGAGGCGGGAGTGGTCGTCCACGGCGACATGGAGATAGGTGTACCCGAGGCGCTTGCGGCGCTTGTTGTTGCGCTTGGCGGCCGCCGAGCCGCGGCCGTGGACGCGCCACCCCCCGCCGGGCGGCACTTTGGCGACCTTTTTGACGTCGATGTGCACCAGCTCGCCCGCATGAGCCTTCTCATAGCGGCGCACCCGCTCCCCGGTAGGCCGATCGATCCACGCCAGCCGGTTCAGCCCGTGCCGGCACAGCACCCGATGCACCGTCGAAGCCGGCACCCCGGTCGCAGCCGCCAGCCGCACAGGACCCCACCGGCGGCGCCGACGCAGACCGCAGATCCTCTTCTCGGCCCGCGCCGAGACCTTCGCCGGGGACCTCGCAGGCCGGCTGGAACGATCCTCCAGACCCACCACGCCCTCAGCGTCGAAGCGCTTGACCCACTTGTGCACGGTCTGGCGCGAGCAGCCCATCTGCGCCGCGACCGCCGTCGCCGACTGGCCCGCTGCCATCCGCTCGACCATCACCATCCGAGAATGAACCGACAGCCGAGGCCGCGGAGCCCCACGAACCCTGATTGAAGTACTGTCCGACACTGAGCCTCCGTTCGCAGCCTGGGATTCCAACAAACCCCACACTGCCACGGAGGCTCAACCTGTCACAGCAGCAGAACTGTCAACAAGGTCCATGGGCATTACAGCTAGTCGACGCGATCACGAGGCTTGGGTTCTGCGGGGAAGCACGCGTGTCTGCTGGGAGCCTTTGATCATGGCCAGATCCGGCAGCAACGTCGCCGCCAGCGCTTGGAACGGCATGTTCGATGTCCCCGTGATCAGGATTGTGTGCGGCGCGGGTGGACTCGAGTCGGCTGGTTCGTGCCTGCGGAACAGAGATCTGGCAGGCGCGTCGTTGCGAGGCAGCTGAAGATGGCTCGGTTGGTTGGCGTTGAGACCAACATGTTGGGGGGGGGGGGGGTAAGCGCGGTCGCGCGGGAACATCGCGCAAACGGTCTTTGCTCGCGCGAGGATCCGGTGGTCCTCATACATCCACAATTGCTGGAACGGCCGGTACAAGACGGGCCGGATACGCGCGTCCTCGAACTCAATGAGTTCGTTGTTCTTCGCCGATTGCTTCAGAGTTGTGTGCCACTTTATGGACTCAATCTCGTCGTTCGCCGTCGCGTCGCTGAGGGAGACGCCACGTTCGTGCATCTCGCGGCGAGCGCGGTCGTAGGTTGCAATGAGGTGCTTCACACGGGCTGCTAGTTCCTCGCGACTGAATGAGTAGACGTAGGTATCGCAGTTTGTCTTGGCACCTGCCGCGTGCTGCTGAACAGCGACGTCACCTTGAGCCTCCTTGCCTGATGAGCACAAGGCAATCGGAAGTGTCTCGAAACTTCCATCAGTGAGATTCACCCAGTCGTGGCGCTCGTTTGCGGGCACGCTCTCGAATCGGGTCCAGAAGCTGGAGGCTCCCGGCGCAAGCGCAGTCAACCAGGTAAATTTCGCGAGACGATCCGCGTACTCGGGTACCTCGGCGTAGTGCAAGCGAGCCGATCCATCGAGTCCTGGGTTCTCAGGATCGCTAACGAGAAATGTGAGCTGAACGCCGTTACGCGAACCGCTGCCGAAAATCTTGAGCCTTCGCGAGCGAACTCTGCTCCTGACTTGTAGGCGTCGCCGCGCAGATTGACGACGTAGATGTCGCTGAATTCGGTTCGTAGGGCGGCACGCATGCCGGCCAACGCGGTCCCCGTCGTGAGTGAGTTCGGGTGCACAAACGCGACTACGCCAGAAACGCTCGGAGCCGTTCTGGGAGCAGATGGGACAGGATCACCCACGCGGTCCGAGGCCCAACGAATGGCCTTCACATATAGGTTGCCGGTCGCGTTTCCCCCTGGGGAACAATTGGTGATCTTGTGCTGCAGCGCTGAGTAGCTTTCTCGAACCCTATGGCCGATCTCGAAGTACTCAATGTTCTGGTTGTCCTCTTGGGCCCCATCTTGACCCGAGGACCACGGCGGATTGCTGATCGCGACACGTATAGGGAGCTGATGCAACTCCTTTGCAATTTGCACATTGTCATCGGTTCCATCCAGTCGTCCAGAAACGAGTGCGTCGTTGCAAAGGAACGTGTCGCCGTACACGATGTTCTCGAACTGCTGGAATCGTCCGTCGGCAAATCCCTCTCGGCTCTCCATGCCGGCCTCGATCTTGAGGGCCGCGACGTAGTAGGCGAGCAGTACGAGCTCGGTGGCGTGAAGCTCGTGCCGGTACTTGCGCACGAGGTCTTCGTCCCGGATGATCGGCCGGCCGTCGGCATCGTTGATCGTCAAGATCTGGTGCATGAACGTGCCGGTGCCCACGAACGGGTCGAGGATGTGCACACCCTCCGCGGTGAGTCCCTTGCCGAAGTGCTTGCGGCAGATCGCGTCGGATGCACGCACCATGAAGTCCACTATCTCCACGGGCGTGTAGACGATCCCGAGACGCTTGGTGACATCAGTCATGGCGTGCTGAAAAAACCCGTCATAGATCTGCCGCATCAGGTCGACCTTCTCGGCCGGTGTGATGTCGGCCGAAAGCATCGACCGCATCGTGCGGTAGGCCCGGGTGAGCGGCGCGAGCTCGGCCTCGAACAACCGTTGTGCCATTTTGTGGCCCTTCGCGTTTTGGTGGGATGACGGCGGGTTGAGGGTCCGTTTGTAGGGGTCGAGGCCCTGCTGGGATCGGTGTTTGCGACGCCGAACCCTGGAGGGCCTCGATGGCGAGTGATGCTGTGTCGGTGCGGCTGTGGCTGCGGTGCATCAAAGTGCTGGAGGTGGTGGTGGACGCGCCTGAGCGGCTGGCGGTGCGGGTGGTGTCGACGGTGTCTCGTCCGAGGTGCCCGGATTGCGGGACGCCCAGCGGGCGCTGTCACGACCGTCGCGAGCGCGAGATCCGGGACTTGGAGGTGTCGGGGCGGCCGGTGCTGTTGTTGTGGGGGCGGCGCCGGATGGTGTGCGATGTCTGCGACCGGCGCTTCGTGGAGGACCATCGGGCGTTCGAGGGCCGTGTCACGGCGCGTCTGGCTCGCCGGCTGGTGGCCGATGCCCGTTCGATGCCGGTCAATACGGCGGCGCGTCGTCATGGGGTGAGCTGGGGGCTGGTGAACGCGTTGGTGGTCGCTTGGGCGGGTCTGGTCGCCGATCATCGCCGGCGGCGGCGGTGCCGGGTGCTGCTGGTCGATGAGACCTCGATCCGCAAGCGGCACCGCTATGTGACGGTGCTGGTGAACGGCGACACCGGCGAGGTGCTCGCGATGGTGCCCCACCGCAGCAGCCAAGCGCTCAGCACGTTCTTGGCCGCTCAGGGGCATCGCTGGTGCAAGGGCGTGAAGGTCGTCGTCTCGGACGGCTCGGCGGCATACAAGGCAGCCATCGAGGCCCGGCTCGGGCACGCCCGCCATGTGCTGGACCGCTTCCATGTGATCCGCTGGTTCGCTGCGGGCCTGACCGCGGTGCGCCGCGATGTCCAGCGCCGGCCCGAGGGCTCAAAGCCTGCGTTCGACCCCGAGGTGTTCCGGGCCAGGTTCTTGCTCATGCGCCGGCCCGACAAGCTCGACGCGGCCGAACAAGCACGCCTCGCCGAGCTGTTCGAGGCCCACCCCCGGCTGCGGGCAGCCTGGGACGCGCTCGGCGAGCTGCACAACCTCTATCTCGCCGACAACCACAAAGGCGCCCTCGAAGCGCTCGACCGGTTCGCCGACATCTACAGCACCGGCCAGATCCCCGAGTTCAGCGACACCGTCGACACCTTCCTCGCATGGCATGCCCAGATCCTCGACTGGCACCAAGCGGGGCGGCCCAGCAACGGACGCATCGACCGAACCAACAACCTGCTCCAAGTCCTGCGAACAACCGCGCACGGGTTCACCAACTACGCCAACTTCGAAGCCCGCGGCATCCTCCCAACATGAACCCCGCCGAGCCCAGCAGCCCAAATCCCACAAAATCGCGAAGGCTCCATTTTGTAGCCGGCAAGATCAGCGGCTTCGTCTGCGTCGAGCTGCCCGGAGTGCGTGGCGAGGCTGGCGAGGAGCCAGTCCATCGCCTTGCTCATCGGGTTCTCCTTGGCGAAGCCCGAGTCGGCGAACAAGGCGTCGAAGATGGGAATGGTCACGACGTGCTGGGCGACCATTTCTACGGCATCCGCTTCGGTGGTCCGCTCGCCGGCCGTGTCGCGGATCGCTGCAAGGAACGTGCCGAATTCCTGCTTAGCGGCGTCTTCTGCGAGCATTGCGTCGACGCGCTGGCGCACCTGCTCGCAGACGCTCGCGGCGTTCTGACCCCAGCTTGGCCACATCTGCTTGTCGCCGCAGACGTCGACCATCTTCGAGAACACTTCCCGTTCGAGTTCGTGCTTGATGCGCAGGTCGAGCGTCAACTGTTCGACGGTCGTGTCTTCGTTTTCGGGATCGGAGTCCTTTTCCTTGGCGGCTCGGCTTGTGCAGTCTGCGTCGATGATGTCTATGGGCCGCTTGGTGCTGACGCCGTTGAGCCAGTGGTCCACACGGTCGTCATGGGAGCGCAGCGCTCGCACCACATCCCAGACGGTCTTGAAGTCCGAGCCGGTCAGCACTTCTTCGCTGGTGAGGGTGCTGCCCTCGGGTACGACGACGGGGATGACGATATATCCCATCTCCTTGCCCTGGGCGCGACGTATGGCGCGGCCGACGGCTTGGGTGATGTCGATGGTCGAACGGCGTGGATCCATGAACACGACGGCGTCGAGAGCGGGGACATCGACGCCTTCAGAGAGCACCTGGGCATTCGACAACACCCGGCAAGTCGCGGCACCGGCATTCGCGGCATCACGAAGCCAAGCCAGCTGACGGGCGCGCTGGTCGGCTCGTGTGGAGCCGTCCATGTGATCGGATTCGACACGCAGGACTTGCCGTTCATCATCCACGCTCTTCTGCTGAAGGTCCTCCGAGATGGCCCCGAGCAGGCTTCGATCCGGACCGAGCAGTTCCTCGAACCGCCCGGGCAGGGCGACTGTCTGTGATCTCGCGACAGTGTTGGTGAACAAGATCGCCGATCGCAGCGGTCTGCCGGTGTCTTCGCCGATCTGCCCGGAGACCCGATCAGGGTCGCCGACAACGGTCTTCGGTGCCGCAAGCGCGTCCAGCACGCCGAGCAATTTCGTGGCGTAGCCCTCAGCGACGAGGCCGCCCCGAGTCCTGGACTTCGACTTGGCGTCCTCCGATCTCAGCACCTCGACATATGTGTCGCCGAGATCGGGGCTGTTCTCGCGCTTGCCGACCACGAGCACCCGGTAGTCGGTCAGCAACCCCCGGTCGATGGCTTGACTGAACGCCATTTCGAAGAAGCGGGGGCCATAGACCGACTTGTCGTCCATTGAGAACGAGTCCAGGTCGCGCCCCGCCTCGTGACTCATCTTCTTCGCCTTGGCCTTGAGCCGTGGCGTGAACACCCGAGGCGTCGCGGTCATGTAGAGCCGCCGCAGAGCGGGCAGAGCTTCGTCGTTGTGGGCGAGCCGGAAGCCGGTGGTCTGGGCACCCTTGCGCTCGGCGTCCTCGATGCCAGTGGTGCGATGCGCCTCGTCCAGAATGAACAGGTCGAACGGCTGGAAGCCATGTCCGCCCTGCCTGATGACGGCGTTGGCGCGTTTGATGGCATCGGCAATCACTGGCAGCGACTGGTAGGTGGTCAGCACGACACGCATCGAATTCTGCGGGGGCTCCAAGGACAGCCACTGGGCGATGGCGTCGCGGTCGGTGCTGACCGGCATATGCACCTGCGCGAGGTCGGTCGCCGCGCCTCTTGGCATCTTCCCGGTGCTCGGGTCTGAGCACACGCCGATGTACTGGTGGGAGATCGTGCGGTTCTGAGCCCATTCGCGCATGGTCTGGCCCATCAACGCAATCGATGGCACCGCGTACAGCACTTGGCCGCCCTTGCCAGCGAGATCCTCGGCGGCCCACATGGCGACGAGCGATTTACCGGTGCCGCAGGGCATGACGACCGTGCCGCGATCGTTCTGCTGGAAACCCTTGCCAATCTCAACCAAGGCATCGCGCTGGTGCGCAAAGGGCTGCTTTGGAGCGTCGGCCCACTCGACGGTTTCAGGGTCTTCAAGGCCGCGAAGCCAGTCGATCGGCCACGACTCGAGGTTGACCAAATCGATGATCTTTGTGCGAGCGTTGGTCAGCTTGGTGTAGGCGTGAACGGTGACGCTGCCGGTGTTGACAAGCATCGAGCCGTCGAACGCTTGGCCTTGGGCCGTTGCGAGAAAGGCGTCGATGCTCTTGGTCGGCACCGTGGCGTCGTCGTAGAACTTGCACTGGATTGCGAACCGATCCCCGTTGAGGTGCTGGGCCACCAGGTCGACGCCGATGTCGTTCGTGAAGCCGTATTCGTGTCGCTGGGGCCACTCGTCCCACAGCCAGACGTGTTCGAATTCGTACTCGGGGTTGGCTTTGAATGCAGCCCTCATGACATCTTCGAACTGGCGGCCCCGGTCCGCTGCGGTCTTCGTTCGTCTTCTGATCTCGCGAAAGACCTCAGGTTCGAAGAGATGCCCCTGCGCTGTTGCCTCGCTCTCGAAGAGCGTCACCGTGTCACCGCGTTCTCTTCGATTGCATCGTCGCTGGCATCGAGTGACGGCGGCAAAGCGGCGATGACCTGGGCCGAATGCGCCCCGAGGTGTGCAAGGCGGCGCAAGTGCCGGATGAGGTTGAACGGCTCGTCGGCCCGCAAGTGCCAACGATTCGGGTCATCGACGATGCCCGACGGCTTGTCGTGCTTGACGGCGAGCGTCGTAACCGCCCACTCAAGCGGTGAGCGACCGGACACGGTGTATTCGTGGCACTCGGGCGGGATGTCGACGAGCCGACAGCGCTCATTGACATGCAGAACAGTCCTGTCGCCGCTCTTGGTGCTTCCCTGGGTCCGTCCCCACTGCATACGAGCGTGGATCCGGTAGGCCTCCGCTTCGTGCTCGCCGTCGCTGACTTCGCCGTCGACAAGGCAGGCGAGCTGCATTTCGGGGCAGTCCTCGTAGCCGATATGCAGATCCATGAGCTCCCGGCCCGCCGAGCGGAACGCCTCAAATTCAGGCGCGAGGGGCAAGCGGGGGAGGCTTCGCTGAAGGTCGTGCCGGAAGCGCTGACGCCAGTCAGGCGCATGCATCACGCCGTACATGTACTCCCAGATGTCGTCCTTCGACACGTGTGTCCCGTAGCGATCCTGGAATTGCTCGAGGCACCAATCAGTGATGTTGTCCTGCCAATCCGGTGGATCGGCGGCGAACATCTGCCCACCGCCGCTCACATCGCCCCCAGAATGTGAGTATGCATGAAACGCATAATTACGGGATGTTAGTTCATGCAAGGTGAGGCAACAGCGGCTGCAGGCGCGAACACAAAGCAACGCGTGCGGGCTCAAGACCCGGGCGGGCGCATGCGCGACCGTCGATGACTCGGCGCTTCCGACGGCAACCGCGACCATTTGTCAGGGCAGGGACATCCGTGTGTTGTTCGTAGACGCCTGCTCGTTACGGCGTCGGTTCGGTTTGCTCAATCGTGAGCGCCATTGGCGACACCGGAAAGTTGCGGGCTAGCGGCCTCCCACGCAGCCATGGTCTGGGGTCACAGTGACTGCGATGCGGGATCCCGCGCGGCACCCCCTACGTCGTGCCGAAACCCAAAAGGCTGAGCTGTCGCGTTTGAGATTCGAGAACGAACCGAACACCCATGGCACGCAGCATCTTGAACGGGTTCATGACTTCGACGTTGTGAGCGGTTGCAGCATTCGGAATCTTGATCTTGCGCCGACCATCACTGACCGTCTCGTGTGTCACCACGGTGTGGCTGCCGGCGAGGGCCTGGCCGATGAGAAACGAGTCAGCAGCCCGAGCAAAGTCATCCTTAGCTGCGGCTTCGTAGCTGGACGAGTCATTGGCCCAACGATTGACGGCAGCGATCGACTCGATGTCGGCAGCAGTCGGCGGCAAGAAGAATGAGCGGTGATTCCTCGCCCACTGCGCTAGATCATCATCGCCGCCGATGAGTTCGTGGTAGACGGCCTTCACGCTGTGCACCGTTCCCGCCGAATTCGTCGTTTCGAGCCACTCCCGAGAACCAGGACACAGGTCGAAGCCGTAATGCTCATTCTTCGCGCGGATGAACACGTCCGTGTCCAGCAGGTACGCCACTACAGAATCCCGAGCTGGTGGCCGAGCCCCTCGAACGTCGAGGTCTTCTTCACGTCGAGCAGACGGAACGCTTCGGTGTACGTCGTCCGGCCTTCGAGAGTGCTCGCGATCAACTCGCGTGCGAACCGTTTTCCCACTTGGACGGGTTTCGTGTTGTAGTAGTTCCCGCCGCTACCACGCTCGGCCGCCACTTCTGCAACCTGCGCTCGCTCGAAGCGAAGTTCGGCCATGAACTGATCCCAGCTGAGCCTTCCGGCCTCCCGAATCCGGGCGAGGATGACCTGCGTCGACACCCGGAAGCGCTCTGCGAGCGGTTGCAGCTGGGATCGAATGTCGCGATCCCGCAGGAAGGCCGACGAGAATTCATCCATGGGGACGAGCAGTTCGGCCGCCACCTGATTGCACCACCTTTCCTCGTCGAACCTACGAGCCGAAGCGGGATCGACGTCAGAGAGTGCAGTCGAGCCCAGCCAGAGATGTGCCACTTCGTGGGCCAGCGTGAAGACTTGTGCGGCATTGGAATCCGTCCCATTGACGAACACCAGGGCCGCGTATGGGTCGGCGAAGGCGAAGCCGCGAAATTCCGACGGGTCGAGCTTGCGATGCGTGTTGGAGCCCACGATGCCGCTGACCATGACCAAGATTCCCGCCGCCTCAGCGTTCTCGCGCAGGGCCGCAAGCGCGTCATCCGAGCTGCGCAATCGCTCACGCGTGCGGGGTGTCCACCGCAGTTGGTCGCGCATAGATGCCGCGACTTCAACCGGCGGCGTCGCGACGGTTGCCGAGCCGACAAAGTCGAGAGGCGCTTCGCCGTTGAGCAGTTGGCTGTCTCGGTACCACTCCTGGCGCGCCTGGCAGATGTACAAGGTGTCGAGCAGATCCGCCGTGACGGGGCCCGACACTGGGCGATCGCCAATCGTTCGGAAGTCCGGGATGGGGATGTCCTCTGTCGGAGGTTCGTCGAGGAAGAAATATCCGACCGGCGTGTACGTCTTTCGAGCGAACTCCTCCAACTGGCGAAGTGTCGGACGGGTCTCACCTGCTACCCATGCTCCGAATCGTGGGAAGCGCGAGTCCCAGACGTCATCGTCGATGCCCGACCGAGCACGAGCCCACTGCAGCAGCGCAGGACGCACCTCGATTCGCACTGTCACGGACTCAGTATCGCCCGTCCGCCTCCCTCAGCAAGGCACGCTCGAGCTGCAGACGCGAGGAGGCGTGTTTGCAGGTATCTGCATACGTTCCTGGCTGCAGAGCCGTCGTCGGTTAGTACTAGAACCGTCGGGCAGGGAGGCAGGTCATGGCGCAGGCATTCTCAGTCGATGAGGTCTTTCACAGACCCGCTGCACAGGTGTGGGAGGCCCTCACCGATTGGCCGAACGCCCATCAGTGGATGCCCGGGGTCGAAGGGATGACGGCCGAGGGAGACACCGCCGAGGGGACGCAGCTGAAATTTCGTGCTCGCGGCGCCGATCGCTTGAGCACGATCGCTCAGTGTGATGCTGGCCGTTCAATTGTGCTGCGTTCGGTTCAAGGCGGTGTTACGGCGGATTACGCGTACGAAGTCCACGAACACGGCGAGGATTCGGCCCGAGTCACCTTGGTCGCAAACTGCCAGATCACAGGGCTGTTGTGGAGGCTGCTCTCGCCGCTGCTGCGCGTCGCTGTTCGAATGTCCGACGGCAAACAACTCAGACTGTTGAAGGCCATAGTTGAAGTGGGCTGACTCCTAGCTCCCAAGAGGCGGAGGCCGCCCGTGGCGACACTCGTCGCCTACCGCCCAATATCAGCGGCGTTTCGCTCTCGCAGCGTTTTCGATCTCGCCCCGGGCGCCGCTCTTCGGCCACCTCTTTGCTGCTCGGAGTCCGGGATGCTCGGGCGCTTCCGCCGAGGCCCCAACCGGGGGAGCGTCGATCTGTCGGCGCCGCTTGATTCGCCTCCGGCGGGCTGCGCTGCCCCCGATGCTTTCCCTGCGTGCCATATCGCTAAGGGTAGCTACGGCTCAGGGCCTGGACGGATAGGGGCTGGATGGAACAGGCCGAATTCAGAGCGCTGTACTGTTGGCCGGGTGACGTCACAGCCCGAAACGGCCACTGTGGCCGAACTCAAAGAGCTCCTCGCCGATCCAGCGTGTCGCATCGAGCTTCACGACTTCATCGGTGACGAGACACTGCGAACCATCGACGCAATTCAGAACGCCGACTGCGAGGGCTACGACGAGTGCCTGCGGGCCTACGAGCATGCCTCTGCCAATCTGATCAAGCTGCTCGTCGCCGGCTCGTACTACTCCGACTGCGCTGACCACGACAAAGCGTGGGCACACGCTGTCCGCCTGCTGGCCAATCGGATTTCGTACGCCACTTCTGACCACGGGACGGCCATCAACCTGAAGCACCACGTCACGCTGCTGGCGATCTACGCAGTCGCCTTCGGCGCCACCGCTGCCGATCGGATCGACTCCATCGCAAGGATCATCGGGACGGTACGGGCCGAGGAGGACGGCAGAGTCGGGCGAGTCACCTACCTGGTCAACTGCGATCAGCTCAAGAGACCGGAAGAAGCTCCGATCCAAGCTTCGCTTCGTCTGTGGATGACTCTGCGTTCGATGACCGACGAGTTCATCCCCAAGACCCAGGAAGACGCCTTGTTCGACGCTGTGCTTGACGAAATCGAGTACTTGCTCGGCGTGACGCACGGACGAGACACCGCCGAGGGAACTGGCCCGGTGGGCTATGGCGCAATTCAAGTTCTGGCAACCCGCGTTGCACCTGACCGTCTCGTGCGGCGCAATCTGGACACGCTGATCGCGCACGACGCCTTTCAGAGCGTCGATGAGTTCTACATCTGCCGCGACCGGTACAACAGGGCGTACGCGGCGGAAGCTCGGGTCTGAACACGGGGCGCCGAGTAGGCCGCTGAGCCGCCGGTCAGACTGGGCGGCTGCTGAAGCGGTGGGCCTGGAGGTCGCTCAGGTCTCGCAAGGTCTTCATGGCCGCGGTTGCCGCGCTTGATGCATCCTGACTGGGAGAACAAGCGGAGGTTTCACCATGCCACTGGTACAAGGTGACGGAGTACAGCTGTACGCGCAAGAAGCCGGCACCGGGCATCCCATCGTCTGGTTGCACGAGTTCGCCGCCGACTGCCGCACGTGGGAGGGCCAGGTTCGGCGGTTCAGCCGGAGCCATCGATGTGTCACCTACAACGCCCGTGGCTACCCGCCGTCAGATGTTCCGCAGAGCGATTCGGCGTACACATTCGAGCGCGAGCGGGAGGACTTGCGGGCTGTTCTGGACAGCTTCGGCATCGAGCGCGCCCACATCGTCGGCCTGAGCATGGGTGCCTACACGGGGTTGATGTTTGCGTTGCGGTATCCGGAGCGGGTCACGTCCTTGCTGTTCGCGAGTGGTGGGTCCGGTGCGTTCGGCGACACCCGGGCGGCGTTCCTGAGCGAGGTCCGCGCGGCTGCTGAGGCGATGATGAACGACGGGATGGAGGTCGCCGCGAATCGGCTCGCTGTTGGCGCCACCCGTGTTCAGCTCCAGAACAAAGACCCGAGGGGCTGGGAGGAGTTCAAGCAGTACCTGTCAGAGCATTCGGCGGTCGGCTCTGGGCTGACGATGCGCAATTTCCAAGCCGGGCGCCCGTCGCTGTACGACTTCGAAACTGAGCTGCGCCAGCTCGACGTCCCCGTTCTGTTGGCCGTCGGCGATGAGGACGACCCGGTCATCGAGACGAACGTCTTCCTCAAGAGGGTTCTGCCGCGTGCCGGCCTGTGGATTGCCCCGCGCACCGGTCATGGGATCAACCTCGAGGAGCCCGGCGCGTTCAACCAGATGGCGTCGGACTTCTTCAGCGCAGCAGAGGCAGGGCGTTGGACACGCCGCGATCCACGCGCCGATCCCGCTCATTCGATGCTCGGTGGCGCCCAACCAAGGACCTGAGCGGGATCAGCATTCCGCCAAGGTTCGGAACGCCTCGAGACTCAGCGGGCTTGGAGACACCACCGACGACAAGAGCGGGTCAGATGTCCTCGGGCAGGTCAGTCTCAGTCGGCGACGCCGTCGATGCCGACGATGCTGGTCGGGCGCAGGCGCACCAGGCATTCGCCGGGGCCCGAGTTCCGCTCGCCGAACGATTCGGCCTGATCCACGCCCATGTAGCGAGCACCAGCGAGAGTGGACACACGCCGTAGCTCCTCGAGGTCTCGGGAGATCTCGACGACTCCGTCCACTTTCACGAACGCGTACGGCGGCGCTTCGGTGTCGACGACCAGCGAGACGCGCTGTTCGCGCGTCATGGCCAAGGCCTTGCCGCTGCGCGTGCCGGTAGCGAAGAGCAGATCGCCGTCTTCCACGACGAACCAGACAGGCGCTACATGGGGGCGACCGTCGGCTGCGACCCACGCGAGCTTGCCCGTCCGTAAGCCGTCACTGAGGAAATCCAGAGCTGCCGAGGTGCTCATAGGGCGCATGTCGGTTCCCTTCGTGCGGCGGAACGGGGCGGGGTTCCGGCCAGATAGTTCCTGCAGGTCAGACGGTATGAAATTGTGCGCCGTGGGTCAGTAGGAGTGGTTGCCGCTGTGCCCTGCACGTCGGGTGCATTTCTTGCGGCTGCGGACTCCGACGTGTTGGCATCTCGGTTGTGCGCGGCGTTCACGGGAAGCGTATTGCTGTGCGCTGATTTCTGTTGTGATCTGTCCGTGCAGCAGGGCAGGCACATTCGCTGACTCGTCGGCGTGAAGCAGCCAGCATTGATCAAGCAAGTCGTGTCTGTTGTCAACCACGTGCAGGATCGAAGGCACCTGGAATACTCGTGACCCGCTCTCGCTCTCGTACACCTCTGCGATGAGCCCCGCATCGACCAGATGGCTGAGCGCGCGCGTGATTGATCGCAACGGCCGTTCGACTCGCTCGGCGATGTGCGCTTGGGTGAGTGCCGGCATTGTCTCCATGACCCGCAGAATCTCCGAGGCAGCCGACTTGGCGCGGAAGCGCTGGTTGTCCCATTGCTGGCGCCAGCCGCTCAGTGCGTTCGAGATGAGCATGGTGTAGCTGCAAGCCACTGACATCGCATCGGCGACGAATTCTGCAGATGCGTACATCGCCTCGGCGCGCTCAAGGTCGTGCTTGTCTCCGACAAAGGTTTGATAGTGACGAAGACTGTCGTAGTAGCTCATCTTGCGTGCATCGATGGCAGCCGAGAGTGGCGCGGCGATCGGCAGCCGGCTGTCTCTTCGCATTACGAGGTGCATCAGTGCTCTTCCGACACGCCCGTTTCCGTCCGGGAACGGATGGATCGTCTCGAACTGGGTGTGGACGAATGCTGCCTTCGCGACTGGCGATCCCCACATCGGGCTCGACGCATATTCGACGAGGTCGTCCATGAGGGACGGCACCAGTTTGGGTGGCGGTGCGACATACGCTGCCCCGTCGGGAGTTCTTGATTGATCCCCGACCCATGCGGGATCGGTTCGCAGACGACCCGGCTCGAATTCCTGTGCGGTTCGGGTGAACAGGCTGCTATGCAAGTCCTCGATGTCAGCAACCTTGACCGGGCAGCTGTTGTCGTGTCCGAGATCCAGTGCCAGCGAGTGCATGAGTGCATTTCCCAGCGCCCGTTCGTCGTTGAGGTCGGTAGTCCGCCTTCGTCGCCCCCTGCGGGACTCCAGGAGGCTGATGGACCGCAGCGTCGTCTCGATTCCCTCCACATTGCTCGACGCGATCGCTTCGGTGCGATTCAGGCACCACCTGAGCGCTGGTGTGTTCTCGACGCTCTGCGTCAGGTCAGACAGCTTGCGCTGGACCCCGGCGAAGCGCTCCATGGCGTCGGCGTTCGGCGTCGGATGCCAGTCAGCGAGCGTGTGTGGGACATATGCCTGATACGAGTCGGTGAGCAAGGAAGTGCCTCGCCAGTGGGCGAAATCGAACTCCACAAATCTGCCCATGCTGCGAGTCTAGCCACCAATTCAAGTTTCGGTCACTTAAATTCCTAAATGACCGATATTGCACAAACCGGGTCACTTAGCGCTGTGCACAACTCCGGTGTTCGATTTCGAGCCGGCTGACATCGACGTACGCGACCAGCAGATCTTCGTCGGCGTCTTGGCTGCGCAGGCTTCCATCCCGTAGTCCGTCCAGAAAGAGCGGCAGCCGAGGCTCAGTCCATCACGCTGCTCCCGGCGTCTGTGCCCACGAAAGCTAATCGTCCATCAGGCTTCGGGCGACGCCAGCGTCACGACGCTGCTTTTCCGCCTTGCGACGCAGATCCCGCGCCGTGAAGTCGTCTTGGGTCTCAGATACCTGCGCAAGCAACCGGTCCGCTTTGGCGTCAGCCTTAGCCGCCACTTTGGTGAGGTGGCGAGTCCGCCATTGTCGCCAAATCGTCGGAGCGGTCTTATCGAGACTCCCGACGGCGGTTCGGTGCTTCACGACGTGGTGCAGTCGCAGGTTGGTGGCCAGCGACAGCATCAGATCCGCAGCCAGCGCAATCAGGCCTGCATTCAGCGACCAGAACAACACCAATGAGGCAGAGGCTGTTCGTGCTGCAATGGCGCCAATCCGCAGTCCGGTAGCGGTCCGGTCAATGCCGGGACGCACGAGCTGCCCATCGGGCCGCCGAGGTCGGCAGAGCAACGACAGGGCCTCAACTGGCATTGGGTCAGCATCCGTTCCGGTTACGCATGTTGCAGCTGTTGGTAGGACGGTTCCCCCCGCTGCCGTCACCGGTGCCAAGCCACCCGCGCCTATTCCATGCGGAAACAACAACCAACGGAACAAACCGTGCCACGGTCACCGCAGCGTCGACGCATGCGGGGATGGCCGCGCAGGCGCGGACCCACGTCGGGTCGGCGACCACCGGATACGTAGCGCCTTCATGGTCAATCGTTTGCGTCAGCGTCGTTCCATCCAATCGGTAGCTCGTCGCCACCGACTCGCCCAGACTGTCAAGAGCCCACGGCGCCAACACCGCTCCGGCCTCGTTGCCGTCGTCGTCGAAGAACTTCACCGATCCGTCAGGTTGCAGTTCCGCCGAGTGACCAGCAGGCACTGCATTCTCGAAGCGATGCTCGGTGGCAGCATCTTCGCTGCTGATCACCAGCAGCGCCATGAGCGACGAGCCATCGTCGGGAGCGAAGATCAGCAGATCCACATCCTCGTCGTCTTGGAGGACCCGGACCTCCGACGGGACGATCCCGCCGGGAACCCACAGGGCTTCATAGCTGAGCACATCAACAGATCCAACAGGTCCCTGAGGCCCCTCAGGGAGCACCTCGTCGAGCACATCCTCATCGGGCACCGGTTCCTCACCATCGCCAGAGTCGTCGCCTTCGTCGGCGATCGTGCCGCCTGGAGAATCCTCGCCGAAGAGGCCCGAGCCCCCATCGCCCGTGGCCGCCGCGGGTGCCGCGGTCAAGGCGCTGGCCAACAGGGCCACAATCGCTATCGGTGCCCAAAAACGGATGCGCTTGATCATCGTCGAACTCCTTTCTCGAAGCAGCCCGCACGACTCGCCAGCGATGACATGGCAACCGCGCCGCCTCGAAATCTCATCAACATCAGCATATATAATTGCATATCACTCATATTTTGGCCACATGACGATCATGCGCCCAGGCAGATTGCGATGCCGGCGAGCCCTGACATCGCGGCGATTCGGGACGGCTCGCCGTCGAGCACCTGCAACGCAGCGATCGACGCCAAGGTGGTGCCCAAGCCCAAGTTGGCCATTAAGGCACGCCACCGGCTCAGGCGGAACTTGCGCCGCATGTCCCGTGTCAAGAATCTGGGACGGTTTCGCTGTCTGGTGGTTGGGTGGTCGGGGTCTGTCGGTAGCGGTCGATGGGTCGGGCCATGGCTATGGCTTGGTGGGGCCTGAGGCGTATCTGACTCTTCGCGACGGATCGGGTTGGGATTCAGGCCGTATCCGATGGTCGCTGGCGGGTTGTGGTTGGTGAGGGTAGTCGGCGGGTTCATCGCTGGCTCCGGTGCCAGGCTCGGCGTTGTTCGTCGGCGTTTCGCATGCCGTGGGTGCGGGCTGCGCGGATGGTGTTGCCGCGGCCGTCGTGTTCGTCGTTGGGGGTGACGTAGCCGATCGCTTCGTGCAGCCGGACGCTGTTGTGGTGGACCCGGACGCGTTCGAGTTCGGCGGCGAGCACGGCCGGGTCGGTGATCGTGGTCAGGTGTGGGTGCTCGCGTTTGACGTGGCCCCACAGCGACTCGATCCACGCCTGGTCGGTCGGGGTCGACGGGCGACCGAAGTGTTGGGCGATCGAGCACAGCGCCATGAACCGGCGGGTCTCGTTGGCGTGCATCTCGGTCCCGTTGTCCGAGACCGCCAGCAGCAACGGCGCCCGGTCGCCGTCGGGGAGCGCGGTGTCGGGGTCGGTGAGGCGGGCTCGGAGCTCGTCGGTGAGCAGTCCCTCGTTGTCGAGCCCGCGGCTGAACAGGACCCGGGCGGCGACCGAGTCCGGGTTGGCGGTGAGGCGGGTCGAGATCCACTTGCGGGACACGAGGTCGACAATCGCGTACGCGTGCTTGGCGGCGACGCAGCGTTCGAACTGGGAGCCGTCCCAGCACCACAGCTGGTTCGGGTGCCACTCACACCAGTGCGGCCACGGCGTCTTCACGGTCCGTGCCGGTCGTGGAGCTCCTTGCAGGGCAAGGCCGTGACGGGCCAGCACCCGATCGACGGTCGACGGCGACGCCCACACCCGTTGCTCGTAGGAGCCGCGGTGAGCGAGCTTGCGATGCGACCGGTCCACGTCGCCCCACTCGTCGAACAACGCCAAGATCTCAGCCTCCTCCCACTCCAAGAGCCCGTGGATCGGGTTCCCGCCCGGGCGGGCGTCATCGAGCCCGCCCCCGGCTCGGCGCTGCTGCCACCGCCACGCCCGACCCCGGTCCAGCTCGACCACCGCGCACGCCCGGTTCAGCGTCCAGCCGGCATCGACCGCATCGTCGATCAAGGACAGCAACGCCGCCTTGGCGGTCCCATCGACACGGGCGGGAACCGGACCGCTCATCCCGGGCGCGATTTTCCCCGCAGCACCGCCAACTCGACGGCCTGCTCGACCACCGTCGCCTGGAGCCGGTCGACCTCGGCCCCCAACGCCGCGGCCTCCGACGCCTCCTGGCGAGACTGACGCGGCCGGCCCGGCCTCGACGCCCCCAGCGCCGCGATCGCTCCATCGCGGGCAACCGCTCGCAGCCGGGTGATCACCGACCGATCCACCCCAGCCTCGGCTGCCGCGTCGGCCTGGGAGATCTGCCCCGTCAGCATCCCCAGCCACAAGTCGTACTTCTGCTCTGCTGTCAGCATCCGCTTCGGCTTCCGCGGTGTCGATGTCATCGTTGACGGCCTCCACAATCAAGGCCAGCAACCATCTCAGATGCAGTCTGAAAGAACCAGGATCCCGTCGCGCGAAGTCAGACGCACCACAGGGCCGGATCGTGTTGTAGGTCTTGTGGTAGGCGCGGACCTGGGCGGCGAGCTCGAGACCGTCTGTGATGTCGCGCCTGTAGAGGTGCTCGTATTTGACGGCGCCGAAGAAGCGCTCGATGACTGCGTTGGTCCACGGAGCGCGGTTGGGTGTGCGGATGCGGGCGATGTGTCCCTTGGAGGCGACCCAGGCAGCGAAGCGCCCAGACTTGGGGCACGGGCCGTTGTCGGTGACGATCCGCATGGTGCGGGTCTCGCCGGTGTCGGGGTCGACGAGATCGGCTGTCCAGCTGATGCCCAGCAGCCGCTCGACCTCAGCGAGCGCTGCTTGGAGGAACTCGATCGCGTCAACGGTGGTCTTGGGGACGCTGACTTCGCACGCCAGGGCAGTCTTGGCCCAGCACTCCACGACCCCGCCGAGGTTCCATTTGCCCGCCGAGTCGGTCTCGAACTCCGAGAAGTCGGCCTGCCACAGCCGGTTCGGTCTCGACGGCGGCGAGACGAACGCTTCTTTGCGCGCCCCGGCGAGCCGGCGGATCTCGCCGGTGCACTTCGCCGGCAGCGACAAGCCGTTGCAGGCCAGCACCCGGTGCATCGTCGAGTCGCTGACCGGGCCTGGGGAAACGCCGCCGGCCCCGACGCGCTTGAGCTCGGCCAGCTTGGGATGCCCCCACCCCTCCCAAGCAGCGGCGAGGGCCTTGGCGTCGGCCTCGACGGCGTCCTGGGCCGGCGCAGGCCACGGCCCCTTCGATGCCGAGCCGGCCTGCTGCC
Source organism: Candidatus Poriferisodalis sp. (assembly GCF_965221945.1). GTDB lineage: Bacteria > Actinomycetota > Acidimicrobiia > Acidimicrobiales > Poriferisodalaceae > Poriferisodalis. Next base: position 535,563 of record NZ_OZ244925.1, read on the forward strand.
AGCGATACCACGTCGCCCTCGCCACGCCCGTCACAGCACAGAACCGGGTCACGCTCACCGCCGCCGCCCGGCGCTGCGCGTCGAGCTCGTCGAAGCCCCATGCAGCGAGCCCCCCTTTTTTCCACAGCCGCAACTCCATGTGAGCCTCGCCCAAGGCTGTATTGAGCTGCTCGATCTCTGCGGCGAGCTGCTGCTCGCGGGCAGAGGGCCCATGGCGAGCGCCGGCCTCGAGGGCCTGCTGACCGCCGGCGAGGAACTGATCACCCCACTTCGAGATCGACACCTCCGACGCGGCTTCCCGCCGGGCTGCCGCCGCGATCGAGATCTCGCTGCGCAACACAGCCAGCACGATTCTCGTCTTGTCCTCCACGGACTTGGCGGGCTGACGGCCCATCAGGGTTCTCCTTCAGGTCAGCACCAAACAACGACCTGTCTCAAAAAGCCTGACACGGGACACATGGGGTTCACCATGAAAGGCGAGAGCTTCGTGCGCAGGCTGCACGCACTGGGCATCGATGTCGTCATGGCTCTGCCACCCAACGATCGGACCCGCGTCGACACTCGCCTCAAGGGACGAACCCCCAACGCCGTCATCGAGAACGCCGGAACTTTCTTCCACGGGTGGCTGCCACCACAGTGGGAGGTACCTCCGGACGACCTCAGCGACGACGAACTGCGCGACTGGTACGCCCGCCGACTGATCTGGGCGTTCACCACCCACCAGCATCTCGGCGGCGGCGACATCCAGCTGCGAAGTCCGTTCGCCAACGGACGACTCACCACCGACAAGAGCGTTGCCAACACAACCGGCGCTACTCATGTCGTCAAACCTGAGTACGCGCCCGATGCGAACCAAGCGCACGTGACCATGAGAGTCGACCAACGGGATCGTCATCAGCGGCTGCCGTATGGCACTCGCGCATGGTGGCTGGCGTACATACGTCGGCTCATCGTGGAGACCGTCAACGCTCGCCTCAAGACGGACGCGGGACTGTCAAACAAGAGCTGTAAAGCCATGGGCATCGCCGCTCACACCATGTCCGCAGTCCTGCTCGCCGCCGCGTACAACCTCGACGTCACCCAACGAGTCGCCGACGAAGCACGACGCGACAGCATCGCAACGGAAGAAGGGCCGACCAGCACCGTCGCGCACAGCGACGGCGAAGCGATTGCTCTGCAGGAGTACTACAGCGGACCCGCCGCCGTCCAACCAGCGGCACGCCCACCGCCTCGGACCAAGAGTCTGTCCTGACACGCAATTCCGACGGTTGCCTGACCGTCAGAATTGACGCGCCCTAGAACACGCTCAACGGCACGCCGCCGAGCGCGTACTAGCCCTGAAGCGGGGCTTACGAGCCGATTCGCGCCCAAATCAAGCCGAAAACCCACAAACGAGCACCGAGTCCGCTCAATCCAACGGATTTCTGAAGTACTTGCGACCTCAAACACGCACTACTGGCGACATATCACGTGGTGGAGGTGGCGGGAATCGAACCCGCGTCCTTCAACGTTTCGGTAAGTCTTCTCCGAGCGCAGTCGCTGTGAGATTGTCGGGTAACTGAGGGCAGCAACACCCTGGCAGTCGCCTTAGCCGTCTGTGAGAGTCCCCGTCACCCCGTCGGCACGGGTGGCGGGCTAGCCCTGCAGATGATGGCACCGACGCCCGCAGGACAGGGGCAGTCGGGCCGAACTCACAACCTAAGTTCAGGCTGCGAGCACCAGATCGTCGCGTTCGACGTTGGCGTTTGTAAGTTTTCCGGCTCTTTAACGTGGATCCGGAGACCACGGCTCGCTTCTCTCACTTCAACCGTCAAAGTCGAAACCGATCACCCCCAAGTGGTTGCAGGAGCCATGCTGGCATAGCTCCCTCGGCGACATACCACCCTAGCGATGGCCTGTGACAAGGCGAACGCAGCGCGGGCTCCGACAGATGGCGACAATGCGGGAGTGAGCAATCAGGCCCGGAGAACTTCGGTGTGCGGTGACCCCGGCGTCGGCGGCGCGTGCGTGGTGCTGGCTGATTCGCGGCCGCTCGGGGGCCATGCACCGTTGCCGCCTCGCCTGCCGCCGCTGCTGGGGGCGTTGGCACTGGCCGTGTCGAACGAGCTGCTGAGCCGTGGCCGCTGGGTGAGCCGGATTCGAGTGGCTGATGATCAGACCGCCCGCGAGGTCGTGGCGTTGCTGCGTGCCGATGGCCATGCCGCTGTGCTGGGGCCGGCGGACGAGGCGCAGGCAGTCGGCTGGCTCAACCGGAACCGGTCTGTGGCAGTGGGAGAGCAGTTGGCGGTGTGCTTTCCTTGGGCGGAAGCCGACTCGCCGGCAGCTGTCGAAATCGACACCGGTGGGGTGTTCGGTGCCGGAACGCATCCGTCCACCCGGCTGCTGGCCACATGGCTGTCGAGGCAGGCAGCCGACGGCAAGCGGGTTCTGGATGTCGGATGCGGCAGCGGGGTGCTGGCGCTGGTCGCTGCACGACTTGGTGCTGCCGAAGCGGTGGGCATCGACATCGAGCCCGCCGCAGTGGCGGCTGCTCAGGCCAATGCCCGTCGCAATGGGCTCGAAGCGACGGCCCGCTTCAGCACTGCTGCGGTCGGAGACACCGATCTGGGGACCTTCGACTACGTGGTGGCCAACATCACCGCCAATGTTCTGACCGACCTTGCGCACGAGATCGCGGCGCGTGTCGCCCCTGGAGGTCATCTTGCGCTGAGCGGCATCTCTGCTGCTCAGGTGTCGACCGTAGCAGCGGCATACCGCCTGCACGGCATCGAACTTGCCAACCCGATCCGGTTCGACGACTGGGTGGCCTTGGCGAGCAGAGGATCAGGCGATGCAGCGGCATAAATTATGCTATGTGGCATATGCAGGGGTGACAGTATGCGCACCATGATCGTTCTGACCGACAACCAGCACGCCCTCGCTAAGCGCAAGGCAACCCATCAAGGCATCTCGCTGTCGGAGTACATCCGTCGGCTCATTGACCGAGATCTCGAAGAGGCTGCTCCTGCGCAGAGCATCACGGCTCTCTTCGGGCTGTTTGACGACGGCGGCTCGAACATCGCCGCCGGCAAGCAAGCCATGATCAGCGACGCAATCAACAAGCAGTTCGCCGAAGAGGGCCTGTAGGCCAGGATGGCGGTGTTTGTCGACACCAACGTTTGGTACGCGGCACTCAACGACAGCGATGCCGACAGGGACTTGGCTCGTTCGCTTCTCGCCGAGCATGAAGTCTCACTCGTCACCAGCGATCATGTGCTCACCGAGTTGTGGAACCTTGTGAACGCAAGAACCCACTATGCCGCAGCGAACCAAGCGGTGAACGCGATTCAGGCTTCACGCGCTCGAGTCGAGTGCACCATCGATAACGATCTCCAAGCTGCCGAGGTGATCAGACAACGGTTCGGTGATCAAGGGTTCTCTTTGACCGACCGGACGAGCTGGGCACTGATGGAACGACTCGGCATCTCCGATGCGCTGTCGTTCGACGAGCACTACCGGATCTACAGGTACGGACCCGAGGGGCGTCGAGCGTTCAGGGTGCTGCCGTAGTTCGTCAACCCAAGGGCTGCGAGCCGGCAGGGCGGCGGTGCGAGTTCTTGATCGCTACGGGCCGGGGGCGGGGTAATTCGCCCAGGCGGTGACGCCTTGGTAGCCGCCGTCGACGGTGATGGTCTGGCCGGTGATGTAGCGGGCCTCATCGCTGGCGAGAAAGGCGACCACGTCGGCAATCTCTTCGGGCACGCCCCAGCGGCCGAGGGCGATATGGCGTTCGAGGCCGTCGGCAAGGCCGGGGATCTCGCGGCCGGCCTCCCACATTTCGGTGATGATGAGGCCCGGGGCCACAGCGTTCACCCGGATGCCGAAGCGGCCGTAGGTGGCCGCTTGCGAGCGGGTGAGCGAGTCGAGGGCAGCCTTCGTTGCCCCGTAGGTGGGCAGTTCGCTCACGCCGACCGAGCCAGCAATCGACGACATGTGTATGACCGAGCCATGTCCTCGCTCGCCCATCTGGCGGGCGAGTGCCCGGGTGGTCTCGAGCGGCGCCAGGTAGTTCAGCTGCAGCACGGCCTGATCGCCGCCAGGTTCACGCAACTCGCCCCGGCCAGCGTTGTTCACCAGGATGTCGACGCCGCCGAGCGCCTCGACCGCTGCAGCAGCCAACTCCGCTGAGGCGCCAACTTCGCTCAGGTCGCTGCGGATCACCACCGGATCGTGAGGCAGCTCGGCGCCGAGCCGCTCGAGGTCATCGGTCGCACGGGCGGCCAGCGCCACCCGTGCCCCGTCGGCTGCCAGCGCCCGGGCGCAGTGCTCGCCGATGCCTCGACTCGCCCCTGTTACCAGCGCCGTTCGTCCGCTCAGCCGATCCGCCATGTCCCGATCCTCTCGTGGCACGCTCCGTTGCCCCTCAGTCTGCGTCAGGATCGTCTGCGCCCGCTCACGGAGCCAGCGCGGACGGCGAGACAGCTGCAGAAATCCCGGACCGGCGACACCTGCGGAGTGCGTAGCGTCAGGGTCGTGGCCACGACGGGAACCGGCGGCGGGACGCTGCGCATCACCGGCGCCCACGTTCACTTCGACGGAACGAAGGCGCTCGACGGGGTGGACCTGGCTGTCGGGGACGGCGAAATGGTGGTGCTGCTCGGCCCTTCGGGCTGCGGAAAGACCACGCTGCTGCGCGCTGCTGCGGGCCTGCAGCCGCTCGATGCCGGGCGGATCGAGCTCGACGGCCGGGACCTCACCGGCCGGCGCCCCGACCAACGCGGCATCGGCTTGATGTTCCAAGACGAGGTGCTGTTTCCTCACTACGACGTCGAGGGCAACGTGGCGTTCGGGCTGCGCATGGCCAAGGTGCCCCTTGCTGAACGGCGCCGGCGGGTCGCCGAGGTGCTCGAACTGGTCGGCTTGGCGGGTTTCGAAGGCCGCAACGTGGCGACGTTGTCAGGCGGAGAAGCACAGCGAGTCTCGCTGGCGCGGGCGCTCGCCCCCGAACCGAGGGTGCTGCTGCTCGACGAGCCATTCGGCTCGCTGGATCGGTTGCTGCGTGAGCGGCTCATCAATGAGCTGCGGCCGGTGCTCGACCAGGTGGGCGTCACCGCCGTGCACGTCACCCACGACCATCACGAAGCGTTTGCCTTGGCAGACCGCATCGCCGTGATGGCAACCGGGCGGCTGCTGCGTATCGGCACTCCCGAAGAGGTGTGGACCGATCCTCGCACGGCGCCGGTTGCCCGGTTTCTCGGCCACACCAATGTGTTCGACGACGAGGTACCGCCGGTGCTTGCCGACGCTGCCGGTCGAGGCCAGGCCTTCGTCCTGCGTGCCGACCGCGTCGAGGTCGCCGCTGCCGACAACGACGGGTCCGACACCAGCGATGGTCGAGTTGTGCAGCTGCCGGCCGCAGTGGCCCGGTGCCGGTTCCGGGGTGATCGCTACGAGCTGCGGCTTAAAGCGGACGTGGGCGGGACGACGACCACGCTGGACGCCATCACGCCCCATGGCCCGTCCGTCGGAACCAACGTGACGCTGCGCATCGGACCCAGCGCGGTCATCCCGCTCGAGGGCTGATCTCGGCGCGCCGCAACAGACCGCTGCGGCCGGTTCGGGCTCGGGGCTAGATGCCGAGGTCCTTCAGGTTGTAGTCCTTGATGGCCTCACGGGCGGCGTCGTCCCAGACGAATTCGTGCTCGCGGCCCACGTTGGGCGCATAGACGAACGGCGTTTCGTCCCCGAAGCGCTTGGCTCGGGCATCGATCGCCCAGCCGATCACCCGGGACCGCTCGGCGATGTACGCGTCGTCGTAGAGCGAGATCGGGTTGTGGACACCGCCGCTGCGCACCCCGTGCACCGAGCGGCGCCGGTGGAAGCCGAAGTTGATGGTGACCCGCGACCGTTCGGAGGTGTTCGCGAACGAGCCGTGGATGGCCTGACGGCTGGTGATCGCGATGTCGCCTGGGTCGCACACCATCGGGACCGCGTCACCGAGCCGATCTGAGCCGGCGGCCAGGCACATGGCCTTGATGTCCACCTTGCCCATGCGATTTGAGCCCGGCACGACCCACAGGCCGTTCGTGGCATCGCAGCCGTATAGCTGGGCCATGAAGTTGAAGCCGTGCGTGCCCTCGTCAAGCTCGGGATGGTCCCAATGGGTCCAGCCGTCCTGGTGCCACGCCACCGAGCCGCCGAGGCCGGGCTGCTTGATCCACACGACCTCGTTGAACGGCGTGAAGTCGGTTCCGTTCAGCGCCTGCGCGACGCCGAGCAGGCCAGGGTGCGCGTACACCCGCAAGCAGGCTTCGGAGAATTGCAGCGAGCCGCTGATGACCTGCACCACCCACTCAGGCGCTTCGTCGGGGGCGGCGGGCTCAATCATCTTGAAGGGGTGACGGCCGTGAGCCACGTCGGTGCCGCCGTAGGGGTCGGTCAGCGGGCGGACGAACGAGACGGCTCGGCCCTGGTGGCCGGCGCCGAGAGCGGGCCGTCCGTGACGGTCGGTAGTCACGTCGGGTGCGGTGGGGCAGCGGTCCAGCATGTCGATCACGTCGGCCTCGATGTCGGCCAGCTCATCAGGGCCGAGCACCCCAGTGAAGATGTAGAAGCCGCAGCGCGAGTACGCCTCGGCGATCTCGGGATGCAGCCGACCGTCGTCGGTGAAGCGGATCGGCCCGCGATTGCCGAGTTGCATGGCTCGCTCGGTGCCTGCGGCCCGGTAGGCGACCATCTCGTCTTCGACGTCGCCGTAGCTGACGATGGGCACCTCGGCCAACCCCAGCATTGCCGCACCTGCGCGCATGTCACACCCCCGCACAAGGGTCAGGGGCATGTCGTCGTGCCCCCGCCGTCCCTGTCATTCAACCACGGCCCGTGGCCCCCCTGCCGGTTGAACCGGGGCGTGCCGGTGCGCCGAGGCTGGCTGCCGTCGAGACGCCGTCGCAGCCTCGACGGTGCTCAGTGAGTACCGTGCTGCTCGTCGCTGTCGGTGTCGCGTGGACCCCGCAGGTCGCGTTCGCGGCCGTGTTCGGAGGGTTCCCAGTAGACGTTGGAGGCGACTTCGTTGGGCCGGTACTGCTGGGGCACCCAGCCGGTCGGATCATCGTGCGGGTACTGGTAGCCGTCACCGTGGCCGAGCGATGCTGCGCCCTGATAGTGGGCGTCGCGCAGGTGGATGGGCACCTCGCCCGCTCCTGCGGTTCGAGCGTCGGCCTTCGCTCGGCCAAGTGCCACGGTCACCCGGTTCGACTTGGGCGCAGTGGCGAGACGCACGACTGCGTGGGCCAGGTTCAGCTGTGCTTCGGGCAGCCCGACGTACTCGACGGCGCGGGCTGCGGCTTCGGCCACGAGCAGGGCTGTGCTGTCGGCCATGCCGATGTCCTCGGACGCCAGGATGACCATGCGGCGGGCGATGAATCGCGGGTCCTCGCCGGCGTCGAGCATGCGGGCCAGCCAGTACAGGCCTGCGTCGGGATCCGAGCCGCGGAGCGACTTGATGAATGCGCTGATGGTGTCGTAATGGCCATTGGCGCCATAGCGGACGGCCTTGGCGTCGACAGCATGCTCTGCGTCACCCAGGGTCACGCGCAGGCGTGACGTGTCGTGTGACGTATCGGCTGCAGACGTGTCGGCTCGAGGCGTGTCGGCGGAGCCGGCGGCCACGGCAGCTTGACGGCGAGACGCGAGAGCGACAGCAACCTCGGTGCTCGTGAGGGCGTGTCGGCCGTCGCCGCCGCTGCGGGCCGCGATGTGGTCGACGGCGTCATCGTCGGCGGTCGCGCCCTCGGCCGCCAGGGCCCGGTCGATCAGCGTGCGCAGCGCAGCGTCGTCGAGCGGCACCAGGCGGAACAGCGTCGAGCGTGACAGCAGCGGTGGGTTTACCTCGAAGTGGGGGTTCTCGGTAGTGGCGCCGATCAGCACGATCAGGCCGTCCTCGACCGCAGGCAGCAGCGCATCCTGCTGGGCCTTGTTGAATCGGTGCACTTCGTCCAAGAAAAGGATCGTGCCCCTGCCGAGTTCCCCGATTCGCAGCCGGGCCTCGGCAATGATCTCGCGGACGTCCTTGACGGTGGCGCTGACGGCCGACAGCTCGCAGAACTCTTTGGCAGTGCTGGAGGCGACCACGCGTGCCAGCGTGGTCTTGCCGGTGCCGGGAGGTCCCCACAGGATTACCGACGACAGGCGATCGGCCTCGATCAGCTCCCGCAGCGGCCGGCCAGGAGCGAGCAGGTGGTCCTGACCCACGATCTCGTCGAGCGTTGCGGGTCGCAGCCGGGCAGCGAGCGGGGCTTGGCGGGTCAGGCGCTCCCTTCCCGCAGCCTCGAACAGCCCCTCGCTCACGCCCTGACGGTACGCCGCGGCTCCCGTGCGCCGGCACATCCGGCAGGTGCGCAGCGTCTGCGAATTGTCTCCAGACGTCGTGATCAGAGTTCCGGGTGGTCGACCTCGTAGGAGCGGATGCGCTTGGCGAAGCTCAGGTCGTGGCCGGCGGGATCGAAGATCGGGAACATGCGCTCGCCCCAGGGCGCATCGCGCGGTGGGGCCTGCGGTTCCAGGCCTGCGTCGAGCGCTTGCTGGTAGAGCTCATCGGGGTCGTCCACGTGGAAGATCGCCCGGCCCCAACCGGTCTCGGCTTCGGACGGGCTGTCCACGGCGATCAGGTTCACGAAACACCCGCCGCTGCGCAGGGTGCTGAACGGTGCATCGTCGCCGCCGTAGCTGAGCCGGAAACCCAAGGCCAGATAGAAGCGGACCGATGCCGACATGTCGGGGGTCCGCAAGGTGATCGCATTGATCGACTCGACGCTTGCCACAGCCACATTCTGGCGGTGCGAGCCTGCGGCGCGCCAGCATGCCCGCCTCCCTAGCATGAAGTGATGAGCAAGTACTCCCACGTGGAACTGCTTCCCACCGGTCCCGCCGATGTGACCTACCGGCACCTGACCTCGGATCACGTCTCGACCATCACGGTTGCAGGTCGACGTTTCCTGCAGGTCGAACCCGAGGCACTGCGGCTGCTCACCGCCGAGGCCATGCGCGACATCGCTCACCTGTTTCGCACCGACCACCTGGCAGCGTTCGCTGCAATCCTGGACGATCCCGAAGCGTCGGCCAACGACCGGTTCGTGGCCCTCGAATTGCTCAAGAACGCCAACATCGCCGCTGGGGGAGTGCTGCCCAGCTGCCAGGACACCGGCACGGCGATCATCTGGGGCCACAAGGGCGAGCGTGTGCTCACCGGCACCGACGACGAACCCGACTTCGACGACGCCGAAGCCATCTCCCAAGGAGTGGCCGACACCTTCCTCACGTCAAATCTGCGCTACTCGCAGCTCGCCCCGCTCGACATGTTCACCGAGGTCAACACCGGCAACAATCTGCCTGCCCAGATCGAGATCTACGCCTCGCCGGGAGACGAGTACGAGCTGGTCTTCATGGCCAAGGGGGGAGGCTCGGCCAACAAGAGCTTCCTGTTCCAAGAATCCAAGGCGCTGCTCAATCCTGAGAGTCTCCCCCGCTTCCTCGACACCACCTTGCGCACGTTGGGCACCTCCGCCTGCCCGCCGTACCACCTTGCTGTCGTCATCGGCGGCACGTCGGCGGAGTTTGCCGTCAAGGTGGCCAAGTACGCCTCGGCCAAGTACCTCGACACCCTGCCCACGGCAGGCAGCGAGGCCGGGCACGGCTTCCGCGACCTCGAGTGGGAGCAGCGCATCCTGGAGCTCACCCGCGAGTTCGGCATCGGGGCGCAGTTCGGCGGCAAGTACTTCTGCCACGACGTGCGGGTGGTGCGCCTGCCCCGCCACGGCGCCAGCTGCCCCGTGGCAATCGCAGTGTCGTGCTCCGCCGACCGCCAAGCGCTCGGGCGGATCACCGCGGACGGCATCTTCCTCGAACAGCTCGAGACCGACCCAGCCCGCTTCCTGCCTTCCACCGAGGAGCAGCAGCTGTCGAGCGCCGTCGTGCCGATCGACTTGAGCCAGCCGATGGACGCCATCCTCAACCAGCTCACCCAGCACCCTGTCAAGACCAGGCTGTCGCTGACCGGCACGCTGGTGGTTGCCCGCGACATCGCCCACGCGAAGCTGAAGGAGCGTCTCGACGCCGGCGACGGCCTGCCTGACTACCTGCGCGATCGTCCCGTGTACTACGCCGGGCCCGCCAAGACTCCCGAGGGTTACGCCTCAGGCTCGTTCGGTCCCACTACCGCCGGGCGCATGGACTCCTACGTCGAGCAGTTCCAGGCAGCCGGCGGCAGCCTCGTCATGCTCGCCAAGGGCAACCGGTCCCGCCAGGTCACCGAGGCGTGCGCCCGCTACGGCGGTTTCCACCTCGGCTCCATCGGCGGTCCAGCCGCTCGGCTTGCCAAGGACTCGATCCGCAAGGTCGAGGTCCTCGAATACCCCGAGCTGGGCATGGAAGCCGTCTGGCAGATCGAGGTGGAGGACTTTCCCGCGTTCATCGTGGTCGACGACAAGGGCAACGACTTCTTCAGCGAGGTCTCCACCCCGGTGCATATTCATTGAGTCGACCGGCGCTTCCTGCCCGGCCGCTCAAGCTCAGTCGCGCCAGAACAGCGCCACTTCGATCGGATTGATGTCGCCCACGGTCAGCCAGATCGACAGGGCGATGCCCGCCAATGCCAGCAGGATCATCGTGATGACGGTTGAGCGAGGCAGCTTGCCTTCGGCGTCCGACGGCAGACGCTCGCGCACCTTGCGCAACAGGCGATCCGCCCAGGCCACGTCACGGGCCAGGATCGCCAGACCCACGGCGACCACCAGCATTCCCGGTCCGGGCAGCGGCATCAGGATGATGCCGAGCACCACCACGCCAAGTCCGAGTCCAATCCGGGCCAGGCGGATGACCGAGTTTCGCCAGGCTTTCTGCCGGGTCGGCTCGCGCTCGCCGGTTGCGAGTTCGGCTTCGATCGCGGCGTCGCGGAAGCGCTCGCCACGTTCGGAACCCTGCCCGGCGGCGCCGGAGGGCGAGGCGTCGATGTTTACGGTCTCGGCTTCCGGTGTTCCGGCATCCGATCGCTGGGTCTGAGTGTCGTCCATGTTCAGATCGAGTCGGCCCTTACCGGCAGTTGAAATGGTTGTCCGGTTACTGGCTTGTCCCCGGCGGCAGGGCATTGCGTCGCAATAGTGTGGCGTGCCCGCCCGCGAAACCGCGCGCACACCCCACCAGGAGAGCCGACGATGCCGACCGTCGACAAATCGACCCCCATCAGCTGGACCGTGGGCGATGCCCGCATCACCCGTATCGCCGAGCTCGAGGTGCATTGGCCCTTCGGCATCCTGCTGCCCGGAGCTGAGGACCTCATCGACGATTACGACTGGCTGCGCCCCGATTTCGTGACCGATGACGGCCGCATGCGTCTGTCGATGCACTCGTTGGTCATCGAATCGGCGGGCATGCGGATCATCGTCGACACGTGCGTCGGCAACGACAAGTCACGCCCCGGTGCGCCGCCGTTCGAGAAGCTCTCCACGCCGTTTCTGGAAGATCTCAACGCAGTCGGCTTCGCCCCCGAGACAATCGACGTCGTTGTCTGCACCCATCTGCACGTCGATCACGTCGGCTGGAACACCCGGCTTGTCGACGGCGCATGGGTACCGACCTTCGGTAACGCTCGATACCTGTTCGTGCAGGCCGAATACGACTACTGGCGAACGGAGCCGCAGGACTTCGGCCCGGTCTTCGAGGACTCGGTGCAGCCGGTCATGGACGCCGGGCTCGCAGATCTCGTCGCTCCCGACCACCGCATCAACGACGAGGTCTGGTTGGAATCGACGCCTGGCCACACCCCAGGCCACGCCAGCGTGATCGTCCAGTCGGCAGGGGAGCAGGCGGTCATTACGGGCGACATGATCCACCACCCGCTCCAGTTCGCCCATCCCGATCTGGCCTCCAGTGCCGACTACTCCGCCGATGGCACCTCGACCGCCACCCGGCTCGAGGCCTTTCCCCGGTGGTCCGACGGACGGCTCGTCATCGGCACTCACTTCGCCGGGCGCACCGCCGGCCACATCGAGGCAACCGACGAGCCCAGCACCTGGCGCTTCGCCCCCTAGACGGGTCACCGCCCCCTAGACGGGTTGCGTCCCCCTAGCCGCGGGGCACACGGGGCTCGCGGGGCAAACGCAGAATGCGCTCACCGATGATGTTGCGCAGGATCTGAGTGGTGCCGCCCATGATCGTGTAGGCGGGCGCATAGGTCACGTTGCGCGACACCCGGTTCGCAAGCATCGTCTCCGGCCCGGCCACATCACCCACGAAGCGGGAGACCTGCTGCTCGAACTCGGTGCACCACGTCTTGGTGACCGCCGAGTACTGCGGGAACGGCGTTTGGCGCAGCACGTTGCGCAGCACCATGTCGCGCCCGATGCGGTAGCCCGTCTCAATGCGGGCCATGTGCTGGCGGACAAGCGGGTCCGACGTGTCGGCTCTCGGCTTCATGTCCAGGTACAGCCGCTGGTTCGAGGCCAGCCGATCGATCCCGCCCCGCTCGTGCTCAAGCTGGCGCATTGTCTGGGAAAAGCTGTTGTTCAGCTCGCCCACCAGGTTCTCGACGGACACCGCCACCTCGTCGAAGAACACCTCGTTGAAATGCGCATCGCCGGAGGCATCCCGGATCGGCCGCACCTCGATGCCGGGGCTGTCCATCGGCACGATCAGCTCGCTCATGCCCTTGTGCGGCGGTGCATCGGGATCGGTCCGGCAGATCAGGTAGCACCAGTTCGCCGTGGCTGCGCCGCTCGTCCAGATCTTCTGGCCGTTCACGATGAACCGGTCGCCATCACGCACCGCCGTGGTCCCGATGGCGGCCACGTCGGAACCCGCATCAGGCTCGGACATCCCGATGCACCAGCGAGAGCGTCCCGCACGCATCTCGGGCAGGAACCTGGCCTGCTGTTGCGGCGTGCCATAGGCGAGCAGCACGGGACCAATCTGGCGGTCGGGAAAGAACGAGCTGGCCATCGGTGCACCGCCCAGCAGCAGCTGCTCGGTCACCACGAACCGCTCGACCTCGGGCCGCCCGTCGCCCCCGGCCGACGTCGGCCAGCACATCCCTATCCAGCCGCGCTCACCCAGCCGCAGCGTGAACTCGTCGGAGTAGCCGACCAGCCAGCCATCGTCGATCGTGAACAGATCCGCCGTGGCTTGGCGCACCCACGCGGCCGCCTCATCAGCCAGATCAGTTAGCTCCGAGGGCCAGCGGTAATCCATCGGCAGGACAGTAGAGGCTGGCTGTGACCTCTTACAGATCAGTTCGGTACAGGTAGCGCAGATCCCAATAGCCGTAGAGCGTCGGCGTCTCGTTGCCGAACACGTAGCGCACGGCGCCCAAACGCTCGCCCAGCGTGGTGTAGATCAGCGGAACGCTCTCTACAGCAATGGCTTGTGCCTTCCGGTACAGCTCCAGCCGCTTGTCGTGGTCGAGCTCAGTGCTGGCCTCGATGTACAGCTCGTCGATCTCAGCCTCCCAATCGGTTGCAGGCTCAACCTGGTTCGGATGCCACAAGTGCAATGACTCACCGCTGTGCCACAGCCCGATGCCGCTGTAGGGATCAGGACCGCCGGTGAAGCCGATCACCATGGCCTCCCAGTCATAAGTGGTGGTCAGCTGCGTCACTAGGTCGCCGAAGTTCACCAAGCGGAACTCCACATCGAGCCCTAGCGCCACCATCCCTTCGGCGACGATCTGGGTCACATCAGCCCGCACACTGTTGCCGTCGTTCGTGATGAGCGTGAACGAGATCGGGTTGCCGAGATCGTCTTCGCGGATGCCATCGCTATCGCTGTCGAGCCAGCCCAAGTTGTCGAGAATCACGTTCGCCCGGTTGAGGTTGTACCCATAGCGGCGCACGTCGGGATTGTGGAAATCGCCGGCGGCGGGACTCACCGAGGACCACTGCGGGTAGCCCAGGCCGTGTTGGACGCCGTCGATTATGGCGGCCTTGTCCATCGTGTGCGCCACCGCCTGGCGGAACTCCGTTGTTTCGAACCAGCGCCGCCTCACCGGATCGACGTACGGCTCGCCGGCCTCATTCGACCTCGGGTTCTGGTTGAAGGTCAGGAAAGTCGTGCCGAAGCCGGGACCGCGGCGATGAAGTTTGAAGTTCTCATCCTGGGCCAGCGGCTCCAGCAGCGCGTATTCCTCGCCCAGCACGCCGTGGAAGTCGGTGGTGCCGTCGCGGAACAGAGCGAGCTCGGCATCGAAGTCAGCAACGATGATCTCCACGACCCGGTCGAGATAGGGCAGCGGCGAGCCGTCGTCATCGGTGAGCCAGTAGTGAGGGTTCCGCTCATAGACGATGCGCTCGCCCGGTGAGTATTCGCCGATGGTGAACGGTCCTGTGCCGATGACCTCAGCCGGGTCCGTGTCGATGTCCCAGAACTCCTCGAACGCTCCGGCCTCGATGGGGCCCTCCAGGATGTGCTTGGGATAGATGGCGGTTCCCATTGAGCGCAGGAACGGTGCGAACGGCTGCGGCAGGACGAACTCGACGGTGTGGTCGTCAAGTGCCGCCACTGTCATCTCCGATTGCTCCCACTGCTCGGTGTCAGGGTTCAAGTAGCGGAACTCGAAGGTGGCGCGGCTCGATGCGTTGAAGTCGTCGCTGTAGATGACCTGGTTGAACGTGAAGTCCACGTCGTGGGCGGTGAATGGAGTCCCGTCGTGCCACAGGACGTCGTCACGCAGGTGAAACATCCACCGCAAGCCGTCGTCAGAGTGCTCCCAGGACTCAGCGAGCAGCGGCTCCACCTCGTCGGTCAGCCATGACGTCTCGGTCAGGCCCTCGAACAGGTAGCCCAGCACGCCTGAAGAACCGGCATCGTTCGACAATTCCAGGTTGAACGTCAACGGCTCGGAGATCGTCGCGAGTGTGAGCGTTCCGCCGTGGCCGCCGATGGCGTATTCGAACTCGGCGGCATTGCGGTGCAGCTGGTCCACGATCTCGTTCGTGGATGGATCGGATTCATCGCTCGAACAGGCGGCAAGGAATAGCAGGGCGCCTGCCGCGGCTGCGAAGACCTGTCGAGACTTCATGAGGTCTCCGCCGGATGCATTCCACACAACATGGCGGCCAGTTTCGGCCAATGGTCCTATGAAGGCAACTAGATCAGCAGATTCGCTCGCAGCATCTCGAGTGCTTCGGGGTCGAGACCGTGGGCCAGCAGATATCCCTCGGCACCCCCATGCGTGCCATTGCTTCCCGCACGCCCGAACCGATCGTCGAGCTCTGCCAGGACTGACGCCAACACCCCACGAGGGGCGCTGAGAATCGCCCGTACGTTGTCGATCGGGATGCCGATCTGCGCGAATTGCGGTGTCAGCTCCTTGATGCGCTGGTGAGACCGCAGCTCGTTCGACAGGCAGTAGTCGTCGAGCACGATGTCACGGTTCACACCGAGCGCTTCCAGCAGCAGCGCCGATGCGATGCCGCTGCGGTCCTTGCCGGCGGTGCAGTGGAACAGCATCGGGAGATGGTCCACGTCGGCCGCAATCGTCACGAACTGAGCGAACCGCTCGCCGTAGGTGCTGATCATCCTCAGATAGAGCTCGGCCATGTCGCCCTCGGAGACCGACCGCAGCCGGCCTTCGAGGATCTGATCCACCAAGCTGATGTCGCCGTCCACCGTGTCGCCGACCGGCAACGAAAAATGGGAGGTCACGCCGGGCCACAAACGGGAGCGGTCCCGCTCGATCTCCGGTCCTGCACGGAAGTCCACCACCGTGCGGATGCCGCGGCTGCCCAGCTCGAAGAGGTCGTCGTCGGTCAGCGCGCTCAGCCGATCGGAGCGGAACAGCGCCCCTGTCCGTACCCGTCGATCGCTCGCTGCGCGATAGCCGCCCACATCGCGGCAGTTCCTCGCACCCTCCAGCACTACGACGGCATCGGTACGCACGGGCTCGCAGGCTAACCACCGGCGGGCTACCGTCGCCGCTCATGCGTGCAGTGGTGATTCCCGAATACGGCGGTGTCGATGTGCTCGAGGTGCGAGACGTGCCCGCGCCGGTGCCCGGACCCGACGAAGTGCTGGTGGACGTGGCCTGTACGGCCATGAACCGGGCCGACCTTCTCCAACGGATGGGCCTCTACCCCGCTCCGGGTCGCAAGCCCGACATCGAGATTCCGGGCCTGGAGTTCGCCGGGACCATCGCGGCGCTGGGCGGGCTCGTCACCGGGTGGTCCGTCGGCGACGAGGTCATGGGGATCACCTCGGGTGGCGCCAAGGCCGAGCAGGTCGTGACCCATGAGCGCATGCTGCAACGCATCCCCGCCTCGGTGACGCTGCGCGATGCCGCCGCCATCCCGGAGGTGTTCATGACGGCGCACGATGCGCTGATGACTCAGGGCGGGCTGGCCTCGGGCGGCACGGCGCTGGTGCACGCCGGGGCGTCGGGCGTGGGCACCGCTGCCATCCAGATTGCCAAGGCCATCGGCGCCCGCATCGCGGTCACCTGCTCGACCTCCAAGGTGGCGGCGTGCACCGACCTCGGAGCGGATCTCGTCGTCGACTACACCGGGGCCGACTTTGCCGAGGCGGTCAAGGAGTGGACCGGCGGCCGTGGCGTCGACGTCGTCCTCGACGTCATCGGCGGCGACTACTTGGCCCGCAACATCGCGTCGGTGCGCATCCAGGGACGCATCATCCAGGTCGGCGTCATGGGTGCGCCGATGGCCACGTTCCCGCTTGGCGCGCTGCTGCCGAAGCGGGCGGCGCTTATCGGCACCGTGCTGCGCTCACGGCCCATCGAGCAGAAGATCGATGCCAACCAGCGGTTCTGCGCCGAGCTGCTGCCCCGATTCGACGACGGCTCGCTGCGGCCGGTCATCGACTCTCGCTTTGCCCTCGACGACATCGCCGAGGCGCACAACTACATGGCAACCAACGCAAACGTGGGCAAGATCCTGCTGGATGTGAGCTAGCGCCGATCAGGCGCAGCTGAGGGCTACCGGGCCTCGATCGGCACGTAGTCGCGCTCGCCATGACCCGTGTACTTCTGGCGGGGCCGGTAGATCTTCTGCTCGGGATCGCCGAGCATCTCCACCCAGTGCGCCAACCACCCCGGCGTCCGCCCGATAGCGAACAGCACCGTGAACATGTCCATCGGGAAGCCCATCGCCTCATAGATGAGCCCCGAGTAGAAGTCCACGTTCGGGTACAACCGGCGGTCCCTGAAGTACGAGTCGCTGAGCGCGACCTCCTCGAGCTTCATGGCGATGTCCAGCAGCGGATTCAGCCCGGTCACCTTGAACACCGCGTCGGCGGTCTCCTTGACGATCTTTGCCCGCGGGTCGTAGTTCTTGTAGACGCGGTGGCCGAATCCCTGCAGCAGCACGTCGCCGGATTTCGCCCGCTCGACGTAGGCGGGCACGTTGTCGAAGTCGCCGATCTCGTGCAGCATCCGGATGACCTGCTCATTTGCACCGCCGTGCAGCGGTCCGTACAGGCCGCAGGTGGCAGCCGCCACCGCCGAGAACGGATCGGCACGGGTGGAGCCGACCGTGCGCATCGTGGTGGTCGAGCAGTTCTGCTCGTGATCCGCATGCAGGATGAACAGCAAGTCCAGCGCCCGCGTCAGCGTCGGGTCGGGTTCGTAGTCGGGGTCGGCCACGCTCCACATCATCCGCAGGAAGTTGGCCGTGTAGCTCAGGTGATTCACCGGGTACTCGTACGGCAGCCCCATCCGGTTGCGGTAGGTGAACGCCGCCATCGTCGGCATCTTGGCCATCAGCCGGATGATCTGCACCAGCCGCGTATACGGATCGTCGATGTCCTTCGCCTCGGGGTAGAAGGTGGACAGCGCGGCGATCGTCGACACCAGGGTGCCCATCGGGTGGGCGTCGTAGCGGAAGCCCTTGATGAAGCGGGTGATGTCTTCGTGCACGTAGGTGTGGAACGTGATGTGGTGGACCCACTCGGCTGCCTCGGCCTCGGTGGGAAGCTCGCCGTGAATGATCAAATAGGCAACCTCGAGGAAGCTGGACTGCTCGGCCAGCTGCTCGATTGGGTAGCCCCGGTAGCGCAGGATTCCCTCATCCCCGTCGATGTAGGTGATCTTGGAGTCGCAGTTGGCTGTCGAGAGGTAGGCCGGGTCGTAGAACCACAGACCCCGGTCCAGCTCGCGCAACGCGGCCGCGGAGATCGTGCCGTCGACCACGGGAGCGGTCACCGACTGTCCCGTGCGGTTGTCGGTGATCGTGAAGCTGTCCTCTGCCATCAGTCCCCCTCGTTCGCGTCGCCGAATGTACCCAATTGGAGGCCTTTCTGCGATTGTTGCGGCTGCACGAATTCGGGCGGCAGGCTCACAGCGGAGAGTTGTCGTGGCGGCGATGGCATAGCCGTTCGCGCTTGGTGGCCAGCATGTCGAGCGTGTCGATGAGCTCCCGGCGTGTGACTGCGGGGTCGATGACGTTGTCGACGTAGCCCCGCTCGGCAGCGACATACGGGTTCAGATACGTGTCCTCATAATCGGAGACGTATTCGGCGACCTCGCCCTCATCTGCGCCGCGGCGAAGGATCTGGGCCGCTTGGGAAGCACCCATCACGGCGAGTTCGGCGCTCGGCCACGCCAGGTACACGTCGTTGCCCATCGTCTTGGAGTCCATGACGATGTATGCGCCGCCGTACGACTTGCGCAGCACGACAGCGACACGTGGCACGGTGGCACGTGCATAGGCGAAGGCCAGCTGGGCACCGTGGCGGATCATCCCGCGCCACTCGAGGTCTTTGCCGGGGTAGAAGCCCGGCGTGTCCACCAAGGTGATCAGCGGCAGGCCGAAGGCGTCGCAGAAGTTGACGAAGCGGGCCCCCTTCTGGCTTGCGGCTATGTCCAGCGTTCCCGCGATGCTCATCGGCTGGTTCGCCAGCACGCCCACGGCGTAGCCACCCATCGAAGCGAAGCCCGTCACCAAGTTCGGCGCCCAGGCCGCTCTCAACTCGACGAAGCAGCCGTCGTCGATGAGCTCGGCGATGATGTCGCGGACGTCGTAGGCGCCCGTCGGCTGGGAAGGAAGCAGGTCGCCCGCTTCGGGTGTCGGCCGATCGCGCGGGTCGCTGGTCTCTATGAGCGGCGGCAACTCGTCGCAGTGCGAGGGCAGGTAGCCGAGCATCTCGGTCAGCACGTCGAGCACCTCGCCGGCCGGGGTGACTGCGGATGCTGTCCCCGAAGCGCTGGCATGGATCGAGGCGCCCCCCAGCTCGTCAGGCCCGATCGCCACACCGGTCATCTCGCGCACCGGGACGGGGCCGCTCACAAAGGCGTACGCATCCTCGGACATCACGACGATGTCGGACAGCCCGATCAGCAGCGCGATGCCCGAGATGGCCTGTCCCGTGACTCCGGCCAGGATCGGGACCACGCCCGAGCACCGCACGAGGACCCGTGCGGCCTCGCCCCAGCCGTGCAACGCAGCGACGCCGTAGTTCGCGTCGGCCCCGCTGGAGGACAGCATGAGGACCACAGGCAGGCGCTTTGCGAGCGCTGTGTGAAGGCCGGCGACGATGGTCTCGCTGTCGGCTGGCGCGAGGGCGCCGCGCCGGCGAGGACTGTCGGCGGAGATGAGCATGGCCGAGCGCCCGTCGAGGGCGACGATGCCAGCGGTGACATGTCCACTTGCGCCGGCGCGCAGCTGCAGGTCCACTGCCGTGAGGCTATGCCCCCACCGGGTTGTGTCGTGGATCAGGCTGGCCGGACGCCCCAAGGCTCACGCAGCAGTGACGCCAGGGATGCGACGGGACACGCTGCGCATCACCGAGCGGAGCACATCGCGGGCTGCAGCCGCCGGCGCCGAGAGCATGCCACGGCGGCGGATGGCCAGCGCGACCTGGCGGGGAGGCAGGCCTGCAACGGTGAGCACGCTCCAGTCGCCTCGGTCGGTCCAGACCGGGATCGAGGTGATTGGCACGATGGCCGGCCCATAGCCCTGAAAGGCCAGTGTGGCGGTCAGCCGAATGCCGTCGAGCTGCGCCAAGGTCCGCAGCGTGACACCGTGCCGAGCCGCGACCGAGTCGATGAGCATGCGCATCGCAGAACCGGGCGGACCGAGCAGCATCTCGTGCTGTTCGAGTTCCGCGAAGCCCACCTCGCGGTCGCCGAGCGCCGCCAGTGCGTGACCGGTGGGAGCGATGACGACGAATTCCTCGGCGAACAGGGGCGTGGTGACCAGCTCCTCGTGGTCGACCGGGGCATTCACCACGGCGAGGTCGAGTTCGCCGCCTTCGAGCAGGCGTGTCAGCGCAAGCGTGGTGGAGTCGACCACCGTGGCGTCGACATCAGGGTGGCGCCGGCGCAACTCGTCCAGAAACGGCGGTAACAGCCACCTGCCGGGGGTCCCGATGATGCCGAGATGGACGTCGCCGGTGACATGGGACGTCATCGACGCCACGTCGGCTCGCATGGAGGCAATCTCGCCGTTGATGCGCTTGATGCGTGCCAGCACCACCTCGCCCTCGGGCGTCAAGGACCCCACTGCTCGATCCACGAGCACCGCGCCCAGCTCTTCCTCGAGTTTCGCAATATGGCTCGACACGTTGGACTGCACGGTGTGCAGCGCTCGTGCGGCTGCCGAGAAGCGGCCATGAGCAGCAACTGCAGACAGCGCATCGAGGTACTTCAGGTCCATTCAGCCACACTAACGTGTTACGGCTGCCTATCTCTCAAAGAGATTGAAACTATCTGCGCTAACTGCTGGCCCGATAACAAAGCCAGAGCTAATTTGTTCTTGAGCGGTTACACCAAATCGCTCGACATATCGCACCGCCGCACGGTGTCCCCCCCACCCAGGCGGACGAGCGCCGGATCGGAAGCCCTGCTCCCACCGGCAACAGGTCCAAGCGTCACCCACGCCCAGAGACCTCAGCGAAGAAGCCGGCCCTCCCCCCGGGCCGGCTTCCTCGCGCCGTGGCCGAGAAGTGCTCCAGCCGTGCCGATCCACCAGTGCCCAGACGGAGGTGCCCAGCCGGCGGTGCCGAGCCCGACTAGAGCTAGGCCCGGATGATGTTGAGTGCCGAGCCGGCCCTGAACCACTTCACCTGTTCGGCACTGAAGGTGTGGTTGGTCTCGAATGAGATTGTCTCGCCCGACGGCTTGCGCACCTCGACCGTGACGGTCCGTCCTGGCGCCAGGTCGGCAAGGCCCCGCACCGAGATCCGATCGCCCTCGCCGATGCGGTCGTAGTCGGTCGGGTCGGCGAACGTGAGCGGCAGCATGCCCTGCTTCTTCAGGTTGGTCTCGTGGATGCGGGCGAAACTGCGGCACAGCGCAACGAGGCCTCCCCGGAAGCGAGGCTCCATCGCGGCGTGCTCGCGGCTCGATCCTTCGCCCATGTTCTCGTCGCCGATCACCACCCAGTTCACGCCGGCTTCGTGGTATGCCTTCGCGATCTCGGGATACGGCTGCGTCTCGCCGGTCAGCTGATTCTTGCCGTGGCCCACGTCGTAGCCCTCAAAGGCATTCACCGCGCCCAGGTACAGGTTCCCCGAGATATTCTCGAGGTGACCTCGGTAGCGAAGCCACGGACCGGCCATCGAGATGTGGTCGGTGGTGAACTTGCCCTGAGCCTTGACCAGCACGGGCAGGTCTTCGTAGTCGTTGCCGTCCCACGCCTCGAACGGCGCCAGCACCTGCAGGCGATCCGAGCTCGGCGAGACGTGCACATCCACGCCGGTCCGATCCGTGGGCGGGGCCACAAAGCCGCTCTCGCCTGGGTCGAAGCCGGCGGGCGGCAGCTCGACGCCCACCGGAGTCGGCAGCGAGACCGGCTCGCCGGAATCGGTGTGCAGCACGCCGTGAACCGGGTCGAAGTCGAGCGTTCCCGCCAGCGCCAGCGCCATGACGGTCTCGGGCGAGGTCACAAACGCCAACGTCGCGGCGTCGCCGTCGTTGCGCTTGGGGAAGTTGCGGTTGTACGAGGTGACGATCACGTTGGCTTGGCCCGGGACATAGGCCTCGTCGCCGGAGCGGTCCCACTGGCCGATGCAGGGTCCGCAGGCGTTTGCCAGCACGGTGGCGCCCAGCGCTTCGAAGTCGGCAAGCAGGCCGTCACGCTCGATGGTGGCGCGCACCTGTTCCGAACCGGGAGTCACGAGCAGCTGTGTCCGTGCCCGCAGGCCCTTCGCGGCAGCGTCACGGGCGATCGATGCCGCCCGGGTGATGTCCTCGTAGCTCGAGTTGGTGCAGCTGCCGATGAGTGCTGCGCTGATGTCGAGCGGCCAGCCCTGGGTGCGGGCCTCCGCGCCCAGCGCGGACACCTCGCGGGCGAGATCGGGCGTGTGGGGGCCGTTGATGTGGGGGCGCAGCTGGGACAGGTCGATCTCGATGACCTGGTCGTAGTGGGCCTCCGGATCGGCCATGGCGGCGTCATCGGGGCGTAGGTGATCGGCGACTGCATCGGCCGCGGCGGCGACCGCCTCACGCCCGGTTGCTGCCAGGTAGCGGAACATCGCAGCGTCGTAGCCGAACAGGGACGTGGTGGCGCCGATCTCAGCGCCCATATTGCAGATAGTCCCTTTGCCAGTGGCGCTCAGCGACTCGGCGCCGGGCCCGAAGTACTCCACGATGGCGCCAGTGCCGCCGGACACCGTGAGGATCTCGGCCACCTTCAAGATCACGTCTTTGGGCGCGCTCCAGCCGGACAGCTCGCCGGTGAGCTTCACGCCGATCACCTTGGGCCAGCGCACGTTCCACGGAAAGCCGGTCATCACGTCCACAGCATCCGCGCCGCCGACGCCCACGGCGATCATGCCCAGCCCGCCTGCGTTGGGGGTGTGGCTGTCGGTGCCGATCATCATCCCGCCGGGGAAGGCGTACTGCTCCAGCACGACCTGGTGGATGATGCCGCTGCCGGGCTTCCAGAACCCTGCGCCGTAGCGGGCGCAGACGCTTTCGAGGAAGTCGTACACCTCTTCGTTGTTCTCCGTGGCAGCCAGCAGGTCGCGCTTGCCGTCCTCGCGAGCCTGGATCAGGTGGTCGCAGTGCGTCGTGGTGGGCACCGCTACCTCGTCGAGCCCTGCAGTCATGAACTGCAGCCACGCCATCTGCGCGGTGGCGTCCTGCATGGCGACACGATCCGGCGCCAGGTCGACATAGGAGACGGCGCGCTCAAGGGACTGCTCACGGCTTGACAGGTGCGCGATGAGGATCTTCTCTGACAGTGTGAGCGCTCGCCCCAGCCGCTCACGCCCGAATGACACGGCATCTGCCAGGCCGGCGTACACCCCTTCGATCAACTCGATCGGAGTACTCGCGTGAACAGCCATGGACAACTCCCCGTTCGCAGGCGGAAATGCCGGCAGGTGTACGCAACTGCAGCGGGTTGGCGCGCCCGCCGGCCAAGGCAACAATCTAAGAGGTTCACCCTGTCGTGACCTCCTGGGCCAGAGAGTCCATTGCGGCAGGGCGGCCTCGGCAATGAATTTCATTCATTACTAAGGTCTTCTTGTGTGACTGCGGGTGGTGCCCCGCTGGCACCGACCTATGAGCCGGATGAAACTCCGACCGGTCGCATCGCCGCGGGTGTCGCCGTCCAGCTTTCGTTGCTGATGGTCGTTCCGTTGGCAATCCTGCCGGCGCTGGTGAGCCAGCTTGCCGGCGAGACACACGCGGTAGCTGCACGCGCAGTCGTCGTCTCCATGGTCGCGTGCGGTGTCACGACGCTGTTGCTGACGGTGCGCCTGGGGCGCCTGCGCAGCGACGGCCTCTACGTGGCCACTGTCGACTTGGTCAGCCTGCCGTTCTGCATCCTGGCGCTGGCGAGCGGCGGGCCCGCCACGCTGGCAGCGCTGGTCGTCGTCTCGGGACTGTTCCAGGTTGTGATCGGACTGAGGCTGTCGTACCTGCGTCGGCTGGTGACGCCGCAGGTGCGTGGCACGGTCTTGATCCTGGCATTCGCCTCTTTGGTGCCGGTGCTCGCAGATGCCGGAAGCTCGATGGAGCAGCGACTCGATTGGTTCGTGCCGGTCAGCATTGTCGGGACCGCTGCGACGATCATGCTCATAGCGATCTGGGGACCGAGATCGTGGCGCATCTGGGCCCCGGCGATGGGTTTGGCAGTGGGACTTGGCGTGGCAGCCGCCCTCGGCGCCTACGACTTCGATCTCGTGGCTGACGCTGCGTGGCTCGGGTTCGGCGATGTCGGCGCCAGCCCGGGCTGGGACATCGACTACGAGACGTTCTTGTCGATGCTGCCGTCGTTCCTCATCGTGTCGTTCGCAATCCTCGTTCGCATGCAGGGCATCTCGTCGAATACCCAGATGGTCTCGTGGCGGACCCGACGCACTCTGGATTTCAGGGAGGTCCAGCGTGCCAACTGGCGCACGGGCCTTGGGACGATGCTCGCGGGTGCCGGGGGTGCTTTAGCGGTGACGATCGCGGGCGTCGGTCCCGCCTTCATTCACCAGACGCGGTGCGCGTCGCGTCGCATGGGCGCTATCGCGGGCTGCTTCTTTCTGCTCGCCGCATTTGTTCCCAAGCTGAGAGCCATTGCGGTGGCTGTGCCGCGCCCGATCTTGGCCGCCTACGTCATCGTCGCACTGGTTCCCCTGGTCCTGCGGGTGGTGATCGGCTCGGTGCAACGCTTGCGCAGCCTTCGAGAGGCCTTGGTGATGGTGGCACCCATCGTCGTGGGTCTGTGCGTCGAATTCGGTGTGCTGTCGCTGCCTGCGGGGGCCGTGTGGGACGCCGTGACTCAGAACGGCCTCACGGCTGGGAGCTTGGTGTTGGTCATCGCGGCAGTCGCGAACAGCTTCGCCGGACGTCGTGCGAGTCTCGAAATCGAAGTCAGTGCTCGCAGCACGGCTGAGCTGACGCAGTTCGTGGCCAACTTTGCGGCCAGGCGGCGGCGCGATGCCGAGAGCGTGGCGAGACTCGAAGCTGCAGCAGAGGAAGCGCTCGCCGTCCTCAGCGAGCAGGCTTCTTCAGGTTTGGCGACGACCCGGCGGCGAGTGCGAGTGACCATGAGGATGGACCGTTCCGGGACAGTGCTGGAGTTCTTGAGCGCTCCGAGCGAAGGGCAGAACCTCGAGGAACGCATCGCGCTGCTTGCCGAGCCCGAAGCCGAGACCATGGAGACAACGATCGAGCGTGACGCAGCGCTGCGGCTGCTGCGGCACTATGCGAGCGACGTCAGCCACCGGCAATACCTGGAGGCCGAGATCCTCACCGCGGTGGTGCCGATCGGCAGTTCCCGCCACCGACTCGGATCGAGAGAACCTCAGGGCCGGACTTCGTAGTACAGGTTTGCGGCGTCGCTGAAGTCGTGCTGTTCGAAGCCTGTGAACCCGGCAGCCGCCGTCAGCTCACGCGCCTTGTCCGGATAGAGGCCGAGCGTGCCAAGTCCCATGCCGCCGGGCTCGCTGAGCGCCGACTGAAGGCAGCTGGTGATCGAGAACCCATAGAACATGGCCAGCATCGGGTTGCGCTGGTCTTGGGAGAAATCGCCCCTGGAGCGAATGTCCTTGATGAGCAGCGTGCCGTCGGGCGCAAGCGCGCCCCGGATCGCCTCGAGCGCGATGTCGGGCCGGGGCATGTCGTGCAGGCAATCGAAGGTCAGCGCCAGGTCGAAGTCGCCGGTGTCGGGGGCGTCGGCCGCTCCCGCCTCCACGAACGTCGCGTTCTCGAGACCGGCCTCCTCGGCGCGCACTCGGGCCTGTTCAACGGCGATGGCCGAAGGGTCGAAGCCGACCACTTCGGTGTTCGGCCATTTCTCGGCGATCAGACATGCCGAGACACCGGCGCCGCAGCCCACGTCGAGCACCTTGGCGCCGCGTTCGAGCTTTGCGACGACGCCGTCAAGGCCGGACAGGATGACCGAGGTGAGGTTCTGACGGCTGAACGGGCCGGTGGTGCGGGCCAGGCCCGCAGCCGCCCGGGGGCCCTGCTGCTCGTAGGTCATGCCGATTCCCGTGCGGAACGACTCGATGATCAGGTCCTGTGCCGAGTCGCCGAGGCCGCCACGGAATGCACCCATGGCGAAGTGCAATGAGCCCTCTTCGTCGACCAGCAGTGCTTCAGCCTCTGGGGACATCGAGAATGCGCCGTCGTCGTGCGTGACCAGGCGGGCCGCTGCGACCCCGTACAGCCACTCGCGCACGAGCCGCTCGTTGAGACCGGTCGCCTCGGCGACATCGTGACTCGTGGCTGGCTGAGTGTCGGCCAGCGCCCCGAACAGCCCGAGTTCGTCGCCGATGTGCAGCATCGACGACACCATTTCGCCCATCTTGTAGGACCACACCTGGAAGGCGAACTTGCCCAGCCGGTCCGGATCGATCTCACGCCGCTCACTCACGGTTGCCTCAGCCATCTGCGAGACGCTAGCCGTCCGAGCAAGCGGCTTCCCGAGGTCAGCCGTTTACAAGGTGATTGGTAATTTTGCCTTGTAAACTCATCGTCATACCCGACGCAGGTGATCTCAAGGTGTCTTCCAGGGGTCAAATGAGCCTTCCCGCGGCAGCACGCCATCGCTGGGGCCTCGACGAAGGCGGCCGGGTGGGTTTCCTCGATATCGGCGGCGCCGTCCTGCTAGTTCCGGGTGGCGTCGAGTCGATGCGCGGCGAAATTCTTGGCCTTGTGGGCGAATCCGAGTGGGAAGCTGCACGAGCCGGCTTCGGTGACCCCGACCTTGCAAGCGAGTGAAGCCGGCCCAGAGAAGTTGAGCCAGGGCTGGTGACCCAGATCGTCGACGACCAACTCCTCGGAGCGATCCTGCGCGGCGACGATCCACCGCGGCCCGACGAGCCCGTGTTCACCACTGGCCATTGGTACGTAAGGCTGTGCCAGGCCGTTCTTAATGCAGCCGAGCGTGCGGGAGCGCTGTCTGCGCCCTTCGCCGCACTGCCCGAGAACTTGCGCCGGCGTGCCACCGAGGCACTCGTGGAACTGCCGACCGGCATTGGTCTGGTCAGCCTGGGAGAGCTGGGGCCGCTGATCGGGCGGCTCCGCCAGCGTCACCAGCTCAACGTGGGGGGAATCGAAGTGCTCGCAGCGGCTCTCCACCTCGGCGCCGACGTGTATCTCTCAGCACCCTCGCCCCGACTCCAAGCAGCCCTAGACGCCGAAGGCCGCAGCTACGCGCCCGCCTGATCGGGTGATTCCTCTTCCGTCGTGCGACGTTCAATTCCTCACATGTGGCAGATGGCTCGAGGCCGAGACCCCGGCTTCCCGCGTCAAGAGTCCTAAAAGCGGTGCAAGGTGGTGTTCGAAGCTCGGAGAATGTCCGGAACACGGCTGTAGTGCCTGACCCAAGCGGCCTTCACAGATGACAACAAGTCGAGCAACCACAAGATGGTTTCATAATCCGCACGGAGATTCCGCTGGACGATCGGTTCGTGGTGTGCGATGCGATTCCGCAATGTACGCACTCGATCAAGCTGGCCGTGGACGCGCCGACGTGCTGGTGTTGGGTCGAACGCGCGATGCAACACCGGACGCCATAGCGAGGCGTCGTAGCGCTTTGCGAATAAGCCAACCCAGAATCCCAGGTTGGTGCTGGCAATAATTCCGCCCGGAGTTTCAGGCTTTCGCTCGCGGCGCAACGCCTGCCTCGCCCCACGAATCGCGGCCCTCTGTGTCTCGTGAAGCGGAGCCGTGTCGTACCAAGCACGTCCTTCCGCAGCCGTCATGAGTGCGTGCACCGAATTTCGAAGCGCGACTTCGAGGGCTTGAAGCGGGCCGTGAAAGGCTGAACCCAACGCCGCGTTGAGGGTATAGAGGTAAAAGGCGGCCAGTTCGTCGCCGTCCGCAAGCCTCTCATAAGTTCCGAATCGCTCGGGTGAGATGGTGCGTCGCAATTCATTCCGCGTATTTAGGTCATACCCAAAGGGCGGGTGTGGCTGCCGACGAGGGCTCACTGGTAGTGTCATTGTCGTAAGCTCCTCGTTGGCCTCTCACGGAAGCTGCTTGGGGCAGACCTATCAAAGGGGGCGACGCCGTTTCCGGCGTCGCCCCCGGCGCGTACTAGAAGGGTTCGACGGATTGCGACGTCGCAGCTCGGGAGACGGCGGCGAAAGTGCTGGTAGGTGACGGAGCGGATGGCGCCGGTGGTTGGCCTGACGCTGAACCGTCAACGCCATAAACCATCTGGAGGGCGAGCTTCGCCATCTCCAGCCACTGCACTTGTTCAGCCGTACTGAACGGTCCATCGGCCGGCAATTTCGACCAGAGTCCGCGAAGCAGCGGATCGGTCGGACCTTCTTGAACAACATCCCGACGCGTTGGCTCCGGTGCTTCGGCAATGACATCTGGCTCACTAACGGTCGTGTCAGGAGGCAGCCCCTCCAAGCGACTCGAAGTAGCGGGCCGCACGAGTCGATTCCGACCGACCCTGAAGAACCCAGCAAATGTTGCGGATCGCTGAAAGGTCTGCCGCGCTCTCGCGACTGACTTGGCTGTGACTCCAAGAGAGCGCATTTCTGCCTCAAGGCCAGCATCAGGTGGAAGCACTCTGGCCGAGAAGTCGTCATACAACCGCCGATAGAGCGGTACGTTTAGAAACGCTTCGATCGCTGCAGTCTCTCGTTGCTCAGGATCGATGATCGCCGAACCGAGTTCCGTGAGCATGACCATCTTGGAACGGCGTTGGATCAAATTGAACATTCGGGCCGCCGACATCGTCGATCGGAACTTGCTACTAGCTGGCGTTGTCTTAAGCCATGCTGCTAGCTGGACCAACTCACATTCGCGTCCTGCGTTGTTGTGGATGGCGAGAGCAGCCTCTTGTGCTTCGTCCAGGGCGACATATGGAAAGGCGATGTTCGAACGGCCACTGCTTCCGTCGACTGCTGCGCTCCTGTTGACGGAGCTTTCTTGGTGACGCCCGAAGCGTATCCCGCGTTGGTCCCAAGAGCGAGCGTCGATGCTCTGTTGGGAGGTATCAGTTGCGGCAGAGGGGGTCGTCACCGGCGGGGGGTTGGTGGAAGCACAGGATCGCTTCCCGCCCGACGTAGGTGAACTCCCACGGCTCGGGCACCGGGCCTTGCTGGCCGCCATCGGGCGGGTAGCTCGGGATCCAGCCGTGCTTCTTGGCGTTGGCGAAGTTGTCGGCTGACAGCCACTTGTAGGCGGGCGTTCGCCCAAAGTTGTAATACCCATGCTGGCCGATGTCGATCGCGTACCCCGTGTGGTGCTTGGAGTAGCCCGGCGGCGCCGACATCGTCAGGCGCTCGGAAAGATCGTCGATCCCATATGGCGCTTCGTACGGCCGCAAGAACACCTCTCGCTGGTACCGGTGCCCCCGGTAGGCGGAGTTCAATTCCAGCTCGTAACCGTGCGCGGCAGCGTCTTGCGCCAGGGCCAGCCATGCCGCCGCCGCGGGCCGTTGCAGCGCGAGGCCGTCATCGATGAGACGCATCAGCGCGTAGTTCGCTGGCAAGGGTCGGCGCTGGTAGCCGCGGTCTTCGGCGCTGGCTCGTATCTGTTCGTCCATCTCCGCTGAGTCGGTGATCGTCGGTGGGCGGTAGATCGACGACAAGTTCGGCAGCGCTGCGGTGTTGAACAGCCGGTTGAACTCCGGCCCCGTGAAGTACGGGAAGGACAGTGAATGGACACCGGCAGGCACAGGCTCCTGCCAACGCGACTTGGGTTCGTCGACGGGTGCTGGGGGTACCCATGGCCCGGTGATCGGTTCGTCGACCCAGACCTGCGGCTCGGTGACTGCGGCCCCAAGCGCGCTCGGGGAAACGAGGGCCGTCAGACCGAAGGTCAGAGCTGCAATGGCCCAGCAGCAGCGTCGCCAACGTGGGGGAGAAATCTCAGGTGACACCAGCGGGCTCATCGGTACCCACGAGCGTGCGGTACAGATCGGCGTAGAGGCCATTTGCGGCGAGCAGATCGAGATGGCGACCCTGCTCGACGAGGTGCCCACGATCGAGCACCAGAATCTGGTCGGCGTCGGTGATGGTCGAGAGCCGGTGAGCGATGACCACCGCAGTGCGGCCGGCGAGCGCTGTCGCGAGCGCGCTTTGCACCAAGGCCTCGTTCTCGCTGTCGAGGTGACTGGTGGCCTCGTCGAGCACCACGATGGCGGGACGCTTCAACAGCACCCGGGCTATGGCCAGACGCTGCTTCTCACCGCCCGACAGCCGGTAGCCGCGCTCGCCCACGACGGTGTTCCAGCCGTCGGGCAGGCTCAGGATCAGCTCGTCGATGTGCGCGGCTCGGCAGGCCTCAAGCAGCTCGGTATCGGTGGCGCCGGGCTGGGCGTAGCGCAGGTTGGCGGCGATGGTGTCGTGGAACAGGTGCGGGTCCTGCGAGACGACGCCGATGTTGGACCGCAGGGACTCCGTCGTGACCTCACGCACGTCGTGCCCGTCGATGAGCAACGCGCCGCTGTCGATGTCGTACAGCCGGACTACGAGTGCAGCGAGCGTCGTCTTGCCTGCGCCCGACGGCCCGACGAGCGCGACCGTCTGGCCTGGTTCGATGACTGCGGACACGCCTTGGAGCACCGGTCCGGTCCGAGCATCGCTCGATGGCGGGGCCGCTGCGCCGCTGGGTTGCTCGGGCGGCGTTGCCACGCCGCTGGGTTGCTCGGGCGGCGTTGCCACGCCGCCCAGTTCGGCGAGAACGCTGCTGTCGGCAGGGGGATACGTGAAGGTCACGTCCCGCAGCTCGATCCGCCCCTCCACTGCGCCGAGCTTGACGGCATCGGGGCGGTCCGCGATCGGGTTCGGCAGGTCCAGCACCGCGAAGACGCGCTCAAACGAGACCAGCGCAGTCATCACGTCCACACGGGCATTCGTCAGGCCGGTCAGCGGCATGTAGATCCGCACCACCATCAGCCCCATCGCCACCAGCGTTCCGATGGTGAGCGCACCGGAGATCACCAGGTGCGCACCCACCCAATACAGCATCGCCGCCCCAACGGCTCCCACCAGGCTGAGGCCGATGAAGAACGCCCGCCCGTAGAGCGCGCTGCGCACACCTATGTCGCGCACCGTCCGTGCCGTGCGGCTGAACCCGGCCCGCTCGACGTCATGACGCCCGAACAGCTTGACCAGCAGCGCGCCGGCCACGTTCAGGCGTTCGGTCATCACCGTGTTCATCGAGGCGTTGTGCTGCATGCTTTGCCGGGTCAGTGCTTGCAACCGCCGGCCCACTCGTTTGGTGGGTGCGATGAACACCGGCAACAGTGCCAGTGCGAGCAGCGTCAGCCGCCACTCCAGCGCCATCATCGCGACGAGCGTCGTGGACAGCACGATGGTGTTGGACACCACCGAGTTGAGCGTGCCGGTGAAGGCCCTCTGGGCACCGATGACGTCGTTGTTCATGCGACTGATCAGCGATCCGGTCTGCACGTGGGTGAAGAACGCCACCGGCATCCGCTGCACGTGGTCGTACAGGCTCACTCGCAGGTCGAAGATGAGGCCCTCGCCAATACGCGCCGACCACCAGCGCTCGATGAACGACAGGCCCGCCTCGGCGAACGCCGCGGCCACGATGATCCCGGCCAGCACGTTGAGCTGCCACCGATCTCCGGTCGGGATGGCGTCGTCGATGATGCGCCCGAACAGGATCGGCGGTACCACAAACGCCAGCGCGCCAAGCAGTTGAGCAATCAGGACTCCCGTCAGCGCCGACCGGTACGGGCGTGCCAAGGCTGCCGCCCGGCGAACGGTGCCCGGCGCTATGTGACGTCCTTCGACGCCGGCCGGGTCGTGTCCCATCGCGGCGTGCGCAGATGCCATCGACTGCATGGATCGAACGATACGAGACGCTCCCCGAACCGCAGCGGCAGTGTGGTCTCAGTCGGCCCAGCGCTATGGCGGCATGAGGCTGAGCGCGGTGCCTGCAAGCGTTGGCGATGTCGCCCGTGTGTCACGAAATCTGGATAATTCACCGTACTGTGGGTGAAAAAACATGTATTAATCTCCAAAGACTGAAGGAATAACCCGGAAATTTCTCCGCCGTCGAGAATGCGCTCGATACACTGCCCGACAACGGGGGAAACGGGTACGCAAATGCAGTATGGCGAGGTGCAGCAGCGGTTGAGCGAGTCCAATCGCTGGTGGGGCGACCCCGACGGCTGGACGAACAACGATCCCGACCTGCGGAGGGCCGGTCAAGCCCCGTTCCGCTACACCGCACAAGTGCTAGCCGACCTTGCTCACGGCGGCCTCTACACCCTGCGGGGGCCGCGGCGGGTGGGCAAGTCGGTGGAGGTGAAGAAGGCCATCGAAGCTCTGATCATCGGCGGGGCCGACCCGCGCCTCGTCGTCTACATGTCGGTCGACGGCTGGCAGGCCGACGACTTGGGACGGCTCGTGGACGCTGCCACCGTGTTTCAGGCACCAGGGCACCGTTACTGGTTCATCGACGAGATCACCTCGATCACCGACGGATGGCCCCACCGCATCAAGTGGCTCCGCGACAACGACAGCCGTTTCGGCGACGACACCGTGGTGCTCACCGGGTCGTCGGCTGCCGACCTCGGCACGGCCATCGGGACGCTGCTGGGACGGAGGGGCGACGCTGTGAGCCCCGACCTCGTGCTGCTGCCGATGGGATTCCGGACGTTCGCCAGCCTCCGTGCCGAGAGCCGAGACGAAGCACAGCCTCCGAAGGACATGGGCCCGCTGCAGGTCGCGGACCTGGGCACCGACCGGCTGAGCGAAGCCGCCCATGAGATGGTTCCGTGGCTGCACGCCTTGGTGATGGCCTGGGAGGCTTACTTGTCGGCTGGCGGTTTTCCGCAAGCGGTCACCGATCACATCAACGCTGGTGCCGGTGACTCGACGCTGTCCCGCAGCCTGCTCGATCTGGTCCACCGTGACGCCCTCAGTCAGACTGACTGGTCCCGCGTCCAAACCGGCGCGTTCTTGCAGCGGCTCGCGGGAGGGCTGGGATCGCCAGTAAACCGTTCAACTATGGCCAACGACCTTCACACCTCGGCCAACACAGTGCAGCGACGCATCGCGGCGCTCCGAGAAGCCTTCGTCCTCTGGCCATGTCACCGCTCACAAGACCTGCAGCCCCAGCTGCGCGCGCAGGAGAAGCTGTATTTCATCGATCCAGTCTTCACCCGCCTTGTTCCCGATCGCCCGACCGATTCCTCGCTGCTGTCTGAGCAGCAGCTTGGGATGGCTCTGATGCGAGGGCTGGAGCGAGATGAGCCCGGCAGCTACTTGGAGTTCGACCGAGTGCTGCATCATCGCAACAAGTCGGGAACCGAGGTCGACTTCGTAGGCGCCGGCCTTTGCGGCTGCGCTATTGAGTCGAAATACGTCGACGCCCGATGGAGGCGAGCCACCCGAACCCTGCGGGACTCCCCGTGGCGGGGCATCGTGGCCACCCGTTCGGTGTTCGACCTCGAAGATCCCGACCTCATGGCTGTCCCCGCCGCCCTCCTCGCCTGGCTTATCGACACTTGAGCGTCGGCGAGCAATCAGCCTCGACACTCCCACGCCAAGGCTGCTCAACAAGGCAAAGGGGAGATCGGGCCAGATGCGTTACGTCAACTTTGGCTGCGGTTTCATGGCGATGCCTTCAGGTCAGACGTAGGGCCAGCGACGCTTCGCGACCGCCGGGCTGTCGGGCCCACCATCGGTTGGCGGGGGCTCGGTGAGCGCCCAGCGACGGCGCCACGCCGATGCCGAGGGGCCCTCGATGCCGGGGCTGTCGGCGCTGTGCAGGCGTCGGCGCGCCGCGAACCAGTTGCCGGTCGCGGTTTCGTCCGCCAATCCCTCCACCGCTGCTTGCAGCCGCCGCGTGAATCGGCGGTTGTTCTCGTCCTCGCCGAAGTCCAGCGGGCGGCCGAAGTTGATGACCGAGCGAGCACGCCTGGGCCACGCTCGGCCCTTGCGCAAGATGTCGAAAGTGCCCCGGATGTGCACAGGCACCACAGGCACGCCGGCCTGCTTGGCCAAGAACGCTGCACCCGGTCGGAACTGCTGGCCCCAGCCGTCACGGGAGCGACCGCCTTCGGGGTAGATCACCAGGCTCCAGCCGCTGCGCAGCAGCGTCACTGCCTTGTCGATCGTGCGGCGGTTGAGCGCGGTCCGCTCGATGGGGATGGCACCGACGAACAGCGCAGAGATCGCCGAGGTGGCCCGGTTCCCGAAGAAATAGTCGGCCGCAGCACCCACCACCAGCCGGTTGCACCACGGCTCGGGAATCGAGGTGATGATCACTGCGGTGTCGGCGTGGCTCTGGTGGTTCGCGGCAAACACAGCCGGCCCGTCCAGTTCGCTGAGCCGGTCGACGCCCTTGATCGTCGGCTGGGCGTAGTAGCGCACCAGTGCTCGCGCCACCGTGTCGCGGGCCACTCGCCGGGCCACACGAGCTGGAAAGCGCCGAGCCCAGTCGGTGTTGTAGTTCGATCCCACATTGGCCGGCAGCGGAGTCTGGCCCTGAGGAGTTGGTGCCGCTCGCAGCGGGAACTCTGTGCCGCGCACGACACGCGTCACCGAGGCCTTCTTGCGCTGCGCACGCTTGGATCCGAGGTGCGACACGGCGGCGCGACGGTTGGGGTCGCTCATCGCTGCACGCCCTCGTCCGCACTGCGGCGGCAATCTCGTCGTCGCGACAACCCCGGTGCCCCCTGCCTCATCGCTTGGCGCCTCAATGCTCTAGGCCCCGAGAACTCAGACTACGTCCGCCATCAACATGGGCGGATTGTGAATATGGGTGATTGACGGGTCACGTCCGACCACGTCGGTCGCCATTTCCAGCGCATCGTTCAGCGTCGATGCTGAACGGAAACCCAGGCGTTGGGTAGCAGCCTTGTCGCCGCCGACGATGATCACCCCGCCCAGGTGCTCCAGCGCGTGCGCGCACCAGTACCACATGTAGAACGGATGCACGCCGTGGTAGGCGTACGACGTCCGGTACAGGTGCCGGTACCACTCGTCTTCGGCATAGCGCTTCTCGTAACGATGCTCGACGATCTCGGGATCGGTGGTGTCGGCCAGCACCTCTTCGAAGAAGTCGATGTAGCTGGGATGGTGCACCGGATGGAACTCCCACGATGTGGGGTGCGTCATGATCACCACCCCGCCGTGGCGGACGAGCGGCTTGCCCCGGTACAAGTTGAAGAAGTAGCCGAGCCCCAAGCACGCCACCAGGATCGGGTTCATGATCGAGTTGACGTTGTAGGGGCACAGGTATGGCAGCCCCATCGTGAGCACGTCGGCCTGGCCCTCCACCCGCACGAGGTGCTGCCGGTAGACGTTCTCCAGCGTCTGGCGATGGACCGCTTCGACCTCGCCGGCCTGTACCGAGGTGAGCCCATAGGGCGCCCGGATGCCGTGGAAGATGCGCCGAGCCTGGCGGCGGGACATGAGATCCAGCGCCGTCTTGGTGCCCATCAGCATCATGCGGTCCCGAGGCGACATCTCCCATTCGCGCCGCTGCAGGAAGCCGTACTGCGAAGGGAACGTGTCGTTGTTGAGCGTTGTCTCGATCTGGAACACTTTCACGCCGGCTTCGGCCAGCAGCCGACCTTGGCGCCAGTTGCGCGTGTGCAGCTCGGAGTGCTCGGGATCCATGAACGAGGTCGAGTGCCGCATCGTGTGCACGTTGTGGTGGTGGCGCAGCGCCGTGTAGGGCGACAGCCCGGTGGCGACGCTCTTGTGGCCGCCGTCCATCGAGACCAAGTTGATGTTCACGTACACCAGCAGGTCCGACTCGACGGCTCGCTTGGAGATCACCACCTCCTCCCCAGCGTCGGTTGTTCCCAGGTGGGTGAGCGCGTCGGGATCCTCGGCGTCGAAGTTGTAGAGCTGGCCGTGGGGGGCGAAGGCGTCATACACACGGTCGCCGACGGCGTGGCGAAGCTCTGCCTCGGTCATGCGGCGATGCAGCGCAAGCGCGGCAATGAGTTCGACGTCATCGACGCCGGCAGAGGCCGCCATGTCCAGCACCTGCTCAATGATCCGGCCACGGATGTCGGGGGCGGCCATCGGGGGCAGCGGCAGCGAGACATCGTCGAAGGCGATGGTCAGCTTCATGCCCGGATGCATGTAGGCGGCGAGCGGATCGCGGTCGCCGAGCGGGTTCGCCAAGGCCTCGGCGATGGCACGCTCGGGATCGCGAAGGGCTTCCAGCGGCTCGTTGGGGTACACGACCCGGCTGCCGACGGGCAGCTTCTCCAAGCGCAGACCCTCGCCGTGGTGGAACAGGATCGGCGGGGTTGTGCGGTCCACGTCGAGGACAAGACCCTTGCGCGCTGTCACCGCCTCGACCTTTCTTGCCCGGCTCCGACTGCGGTGCGGGCACGGCGTGTCCGGTAAGTTCGGTCCAAGCGATCCGTGCTGGCGCGCACTTTGAACGGCGGCGCGATCGGCAGCAGCGGCCGGGGGCCTCCCGGCGAGCGTTCCCAGTTCTCGCACAGCCAGCCCCGCTTGTCAGCAATGGTGACCAGCCGGGTCTCGGGATTGACTGCCACGGGATATCCCACGGCTTCCAGCATGGGCATGTCCGAGGCTGCATCGGCATACGCCACGCCCTGGGCGAGGTCGAATCCCTCCTCCGAAGCCCAGTCGACCATCATCTGAGCGCGTACCTCCCCGGTGGGCGGGACATCGATCATCTCGCCGGTATAGCGCCCGTCGCGGCTGTCGATGCGCGCAGCGATGATGTGGTCGAACAGCGGCGCCAGGGGCTGGACCGCCAGCTCGAGCGCACCGGTGATGAGCACCGTGCGGTGCCCCGCCGCCCGATGCTCACGCACTCGTCGCAGCCCGGCCGGGAACGCCTTCGTCAAGAACAGGTGGCTCAGCATCTCGGCTGCGTCGGCATCGAGCTGGCCCACCGGAGCGCCCTTGTAGCGCCGGTAGAAGTAGCGCAGGAAGTCGGTGCGGTCGCGGCGGTCCCGCCGCCACAGACCGGGCGTCTCGGCCAGGGTGCGCATGGTGAAGCGCAGGCGCGCCGCCGAGTCGAGCCTCCGGGTGGCGAGCCAGGCGTAGGTTTCCACCACGTTGCTGGCGATCAGGGTGTTCTCGAGGTCGAACGCCGCGAAATGGCGGGCCGGGTCCAGCACTGCGGTGCGCAGGCGCTCGTTGCGGCTCGGCCCGGTGCGGGGCTGGGGGGTGGTCTTGACACGTGCCTGGGCGATGACGGTCGGCAGATGCACATCGGCGATGTAGGTGGGCCAATCGATGACCCGAGGGTCGAAGCCGAACCTGTCGCGGTCGGCCGGGTGCAGTGATTCCCACAGCTCGGTGGTGCGCTCGATTTCGTAGAGCGCTTCGCACTTGCCATAGGCGCCGTAGAGCAAGACGTAGTCGCGGATCTGCTCGAGGCTGGCGCGCCGCTGTGCGAGCCGGATGGTGAAGTCGTTGCGGCCCCGCATCGGCAGGCGGTGCACCATCTTCTCGGCTGTGTTGAACAGCGACATGGCACGGTCGAGCTGGTTGTCCAAGCCGCTCGCGCCGGCGAAGCGCCATTGCGTGCTGGCCGTGGGATGACCCTTGGAGTCATAGACCGGATGGTCCTGGAACCATTGCATGGTCGTCTCGGTCAGCACTTTGAAGCGCAGGGGGTTCACGGCACCCGAGGCCACCTGGAAGATCTCTGGCTCGGGCACCGGTCCACGGGCGGCCACGGCGATGATCGCAGCCGCAACCATGTCGACCGGGATGACGTCGATCACGCCCTCTGGGTAGCCCGGGAAGGTGTCCAGCTCTCCCTTCGCGAATGACACGAACAGCGGCTCTGCCATGCGGAAACCGCGGATCCAGCCCGGAGAAGGCTCGGAGAAGGCCGATTCGATGATGGATGGGCGCACGATGGAGATGGGCACGTCGCCCCGCAGTTCCACCAGGGCCTGCTCGCCGAGTGCCTTGGAGTACGTGTAGACGTCAGGCCATCCCAGCGAGGAGGCTCGGCTGCGGCCAGCGGTGACCATCTCGGTGTCCACCCACTCCCGGCGCAGCTGCTCGGTCTTGGCGGCGAGCAGCGGCAGGCCGGCGGGGCCGAGCTCATCTCTGGCGTTGCGATGGAAGCGACGCAGGCGGTCCGGGGTGCGACTGGCCGCGTCGAGGTCGGCACGGGTGCGCCGGGCTGCAGCCACTTCCGCCCGCCAGTCCACGTCCATCGAGAATGGCGTGTCGGCCAGGAAGACCTCGGCCGCAGAGCCCCGCCGGTTTCCGGCGACGTAACACGTCGACACCGCGATCAAGTGCGGTGCGGTGCCTTGCTGCTGGCAGGCCTCGAGCACGCGATTCGGGCCCAGCAGATTGATCTCGATTGACGAGTCGAGCGGGCTGTCGAAGCTGACGGAGGCGGCCGAGTGGATGATGACATCGCAGTTGCACAGCAACTCGCGGTCCCCTTCGGACATGGCGAGGCCATCGACGCTCACGTCACCGGACACGACCGTGATGCGGCGGGCGCAGATGTCGTCGAAGTCGCTGCCCCATGCGCTGCGCAGCCGCTCGAAGGCGTCGTTGCGCAGGACCTCCCGCTCGACACGGCGATTCACGTCGGTACGGCGGCCCGGCCGCACCAGCAGCACCAGCTCGCAGTCGGGGACCGAGCGCAGCAGCCGTTCGACGAGAGCCGTGCCCAAGAATCCAGTTGCACCGGTGATGGCGATGCGCTTTCCGGTCAACGCGTCGGCGATCACGAGGTGTTGTCTAGCCCCATCCGAGCGCAGATACGTGCACGCAGGCGCAATCTGCCCCCTCTGCTCATGCGGATGGCTCAACAACCGACTCAGCGTTCAACTCAGCGAACAGTCGAGCGCAGGCTCTCACAGCCCGCCAGCCGCACGACAATGCGTACCGTTCGTAGTCGCTTCCGGGCGGTCCGAAGGTGGCCAAGTCGCGGCAGGCTGTTGCGTCCGTAGCGCCGCAGCGTTCCCACAGCTGGTCGAGGTACTCGTCGTGGCCCGGAGGTGGATCCTGCGGAGAACGGCCGGCGAGCGCGGGCGGCGAGCCGTCGTCGCCCACCAGCGAGGCACAGTCACGGGTGGTGCGGCCGCCGCACGTCCAACCGAAGCTGGCGTAGGCCGATCCGCCCGGCGCCGAGAGCACCAGCTGCGCGCAGGCGCGGCTGCTTGCGTCGCCGCACGCCTCCCACCAGCCGTCCAGTTCGGAAATGTTGCCTGGCGCCGGAGACTCGGGTCCGAATTCGATGCCCAACAGGCCAGCGTCAGCGCCCGTCTCGCCGAGCAGCACGCTGCAGTGCAGGTTCTCGCGCCCGCCGCAACTGAACGCGAACGCCTCGTAGTCGCTGCCGGCAGGTGATTCGAACAACAGTGCGTTGCAAGCGCTGGCGGCGCCCTCCCCGCACGCAATCCACAATTCGTCGAGCGACGTATCGTCGCCGGGCGGTGTGTCGTCGGGGTCGAACAGCGCGGGGGCACGCACGAGAGCAGCGGGCAGTGCTGCGTCGCGCTGTTCGCTGGGAGAGAGCACCCGTGTGTCTTCCGGCGCGGTCGATCCCGGATCGCTGCTGTCCAGTGCGCAGATGTCTCTGGCGATGTCTGTAAGCGGCTCGTCGATGGGATCGAGCGGCAGAGACAGCTCAGTCACGCCGAGGGCCGCAGCCAGGCGGGCGCGTTCGCACGCATTGAGGTCGGTCCCGTCGCCAGCATCGCCGGCGGGATCCGATGCGTCCGAGGTACTGCAACCCAGCACCAGCAGCGTCGCTGCAGCGCAAGCCGCCAGCACCCGTCCAAGCATCGCTACGCCAGCTTTGCGGCGATGGTCCCCACGGAGCGGAGGGCCGTGCCGTCGGCCCCTTGCGTTAGGAAGTGACGGGTAGGCCCGTCGAGCGCCTCGGCGATCAGATCGTCGAGCAACTCGATGAGGCTGTCGCCCTCACCGGACCAGAAGTACCAGCTCAGCGAGCCGGGGATCGGGTTGATCTCATTCACCCACAGCCCGTCGGGATCGTCGCCGCCATCCCACAGGAAATCGATGCGCATCACCGATCGGGCCATGACGAGGCGGCTCACTTCGACTGCCGCCGCACGCAGCGTCGACTCGATGGTCGCCGGCAGCGTGGCGGGCAGCTCTCGTGGCGCTGTCGCCATCCCGCCGCCACCGGTCAGGTACTTCTCGGCGTAGGTGTAGATCGTGGTGTCTGAGCGCAGCGGCCGCTCCACGGCGCTCAGCCGCAGCTTTGGCCAGGTTCGGACCGAGATGTTGAGATCGATGATGTCGGTGAGGTAGCGCTGCACAACAGCGCCGTCGCGTAGCAGCGGGGACGACTGCGCGAGCGCTCGCGCCGTAGCGAGGTCGGCGACGATCTCGATCCCGATTGAGGATCCGCCGAAGCGGGGTTTGACAATGAGCGGGCCGTCCGCCAGCTCTGCGGGCGCGGCGGTGTCGGGCTGCTCCGATGTGAGCAGCCACAGCGGCAGCGTCCGCAGCCCCGCAGCTTCTGTGGCGCCGCTGAACGCCAGCTTGTCCATGCAGATGGCTGCGCTGCGCTGCCCCGGGCCGGTGTACGCCAATCCCGCCAGGTCGAACAGGGCCGGCAAGCCGCCGTCCTCGCCGGGGCCTCCGTGGCAGCAGTTGATCACCACATCGACCGGCACCGGCCGGCGCCGCCGGTCGGCTCGTACGAAACCGCCCCCGGGGCGGCCTGCCAGCTCAACCTCGGTTGCCGAACGCGGCAGCCCGTCAGCGAAGGCTGAGGCCTCGAGATCGGGCGGGACTTCGTGCCACGTGCCGATCGGCGACCAGTACAGCGCCACCGGATCGCGTCCCGCTTCGGCGAGCGCGTGCACGGCCTGGAGTCCGGTGAGGATGGAGATGTCGTGTTCGGGCGACGGGCCGCCGAAGCAGACGCCTGGACGGGTCATGGGCGCGTCCGCCAAGTTCTCAACCGCTCGGCCATGTGGGCCATGTTCTCATGGGAGCGAACCGATCAGGGGTAGTGGTCGGGGAGGTCGTTCTCGTAGAGGACGGCGTCTCCGGCGCGCAGGTGTGCGCGCACCCAGCGGACCGCTTCGTCGCGGTCGGCCATGCAACGGACCGTGGCGCGGTCCGCGGTGCGGTCGTGAACCAGGCTGCGCGGATTCCGACCCCGGGTCGCTCGCCGTGCTGTGGCGTTGTCCCAGCCGGCTGCGCCGCCCAGCAACGCAGTCCGGTTGGTGCGGCCCACGATGAGAACGTCGTCGGCAACCTGGGCGGCGTGCTCGCCGAGCAGGCGATTCTCGTGTGCTTGGCTGCGGCCGAGTTCGACCATGCCGGGGGTGACCATCACACGCCGGCCGGCTTCGGTGTTTGCCAGCATTCCCAGCGCGGCCCGCGCACCGGCGGGATTGGAGTTGTAGGTGTCGTCGATGACGATGACGCCTCCGGGACTGCGTCCGCTGGTGCGACGGTGCTCCGGAATCGGCAGGTCGCAAAGGCGGCTGGCGATGTCGGCGTCCGAAACGCCCAGCACCGACGCCGCAGCCACAGCGCACGCCACGTTCGCCGGCGCCGAGTCGCCGAGCGGTCCGACGGCGATCTCGCGTCCGAACACCGTGATGCGGCGCGCCACAACTGCCTCATTGAAGGTCACGTCGAACCCAACGCCGGCGGCATCGTCGGGGGCCGTCTGGGCTGGATCGGTTGCCGCTGAAGGCCCATCAGGCGGGGCGTCGACTGGCAGAACCGTCACGTCCGCGCTGGGGTCCTGCGTCGAGCAGCGAATGACCCGCAGGCCTGAGGCGGCCAGCCGGTCGGCCTCTGTTCGCAGGCCGTACGCGTCGATGTTGAGAATCGCTGTGCGGCTCGTAGCGAAGATCTCCGCTTTGGCCGCCACGATGCGATCGAGACTGCCGAAGCGCTCGAGGTGCACAGGACCGATCGAGGCCAATAGCGACACCGAGGGCCGTACCCAGCGGGTCATGGCGGCAATCTCGCCGGGCCCGAACGTGCCCATCTCGGCGACGAATACCTCGGAGCCCGGCGTCAGGTGCTCGTTGACGCTGCGACACACACCCGCCGTGTTGTTGAAGCTGGCCGGCGTCGCCACCACCGACCGGGTTCCTTCGACCAGTTGGCGCAGGTAGCCCTTGATGGTGGTCTTGCCGTACGAACCGGTCACCGCCACCCGCACCGGGTCGATGTGGTCCAGCCGCTGCTGGGCGCGGTGCACCCAGCGACGGGACAGGAGGGCCTCGAGCGGCGCCAGGACCGCAAGCGAGATGTCCACCCACAGCGGCATGCCGAACAGCAGCACCGCCACGACCGGCGCCGCCAGACCCACCAGCAGGCCCACGCCGACCAGCACGAGCCACAGCAGCGCCAGCGTCGTCGCCACGGTGGCCAACCGCCGGGTCCACGCCAGTGGGCTGGAGCGCCCGCGGATCTCGAGACCCTGGGGTCCGACGGCCACGGCGACCGCGGTGATCGCCGGCGCCCACCAGAAGGCACCGCTCAGCACTACTCCGACGGCCGCAGCAAGCGCCAGCACACGGTTGTTCCGGTCGAGCAGCCACCAGCGCCGGGCAAAGCGCGATGTTCGCCCTACGCCGTAGTGCTCACGCTGGGCGACACGCAGCCAGCGGGAAGCCGCAATCACACCGGCCATCACCGAGGTCCACAGCACGACCTGGTTCACGGGAGGTGCCCGAGTTGCCGGCGCACGGCCGCTGCCAGCGCAGCTGGCGCCTCGGTGGGCACAAGGTGACCTACGCCGTCCAGGACGGTCAGGCGGGCGTCGGCGAGCATTCCGGCGGCCCGCTGCGCGATCTCGACTGGGACGGGTTCGTCTTGGCGACCCCATACGAGCTCGACGGACTGTGCGATGCGGCTGAGCCGGCTTTCGTATGTCTCGTTGACGACGGTGACGAGCACATCACGCATGATGCCGCTCGCGGCCCGGTAGTCGGCGCTGCCGTATCGCTGGCGCATGCGCTCCATCGTGCCGTCGGCGAGCAGCCCGCGGCGATGCAATCTGCGAGCGAGGCGGAATCGCAGTGCAGGTCGTGGTGCGGGGTGATCGGTACGTCGCAGCAGCGGTACCCCGCACAGCACCAACGAGGCGACGGCATCGGGCCGGCGTGCAGCCAGCTCCAACGCCACCCGGCCGCCGAAACTGTGCCCAAGCACGACCACCTTCGATGCGCATTCGTCGAGCACAGGCTCGACGGCGTCGGCATAGGCAGCTGCGCCTCCGGCTGCCGATGGTACGGGGCTGGCCCCGAAGCCGGGCAGGTCGAGCGCGATTGCATCGCTGCCGGTGAGGCATTCGAGCAGATCTCGATGGGTGCGGCCCCAGCCGTGCAGCGCGAGCACGGCAGAAGGCCGGTCACCGACGCGACTGCCGAAGAGGGCGCCGCCGCCGAAGCTGACCAGCGGG
This sequence comes from Candidatus Poriferisodalis sp., assembly GCF_965221945.1. Classification (GTDB taxonomy): domain Bacteria; phylum Actinomycetota; class Acidimicrobiia; order Acidimicrobiales; family Poriferisodalaceae; genus Poriferisodalis. The sequence continues at coordinate 578,803 of NZ_OZ244925.1, forward strand.
CTCAGCGGGCGAGAACCCCAGAATCGGGCCCAGCGTGCGACCGGTTGATCGCCGACAGCAGGGCGCGGAAGCTGGCCGTCACGATGTTCGGATGCAGCCCGACACCCCAGTACACAGCACGCGACGAGGTCTCGATCTCGACGTAGGCCGCAGCCGTGGCGTCAGCACCGGCCCCGACAGCGTGCTCGTGGTAGTCGACGAGGCTGACGTCGACACCCAGTGCATCTGTCAGGGCGCTCTTGAACGCTGACAGGGGGCCGTTGCCGCGCCCCTTCGCGCGTACTTCTCCGTCAGGTCCCTTGATGGTGGCCTCTACCTCGGATTCGTCCGAGGATTCCGAGTCGAAGTAGCTGCGGTGGCCGACGTAGGTGTACGGCGACTCGGCGTGCAGGTAGGCCTCGTCGAAGGTCTTCTTGATGGCCTCCGGCCGGATCTCGCCGCCCTCATCGGTGATCGCCTGGATCACGCCGCTGAACTCGATCTGGAGTCGGCGCGGCAAGTCCAGTCCGAAGCTGTTCTTCATCACGTAGGCCACGCCGCCCTTGCCCGACTGGCTGTTCACGCGGATGACGTCCTGGTAGGTGCGTCCGACATGCGCTGGGTCGATGGGCAGGTACGGCACTTCCCAGTAGTCGTAGTCGTCGGGGAGCGCTTCGAAGCCCTTCTTGATGGCGTCCTGGTGGCTGCCGCTGAATGCGGTGTAGACGAGATCGCCGCCGTAGGGATGGCGAGGATGCACCGGCAGCTGGTTGCAGTACTCCGCTATCCGGCGCAGGTGGTCGATGTGGCTGATGTCCAACTCGGGATCGACGCCCTGGCTGAACAGGTTCATCGCGAGCGTGATGATGTCGACGTTACCGGTGCGCTCGCCGTTGCCGAACAGCGTGCCCTCGATCCGGTCGGCACCCGCCATGACGCCGAACTCCGCTGCCGCCACACCGCAGCCTCGGTCGTTGTGAGGATGCAGCGACAGAACGACGGCCTCGCGACTGTCCACATTGCGATGGAAGTACTCGATGAGGTCGCCGTAGGTGTTCGGCGTCGCCATCTCGACGGTCGCAGGCAGATTCAGGATGATCGGGTCATCGACGGTGGCGCCCCATTCGGCGCTCACCGCATTGCACACCTCGAGCGCGTAGTCGATCTCGGTGCCGGTGAATGACTCTGGTGAGTACTCGAAGCGGATCGCCCCGCCTTCGTGTTGCTGCGCCAGTTCCTTGCACAATCGTGTGCCGGTGACAGCGATGTCGCGGATGCCGTCGGTGTCCAGCCGGTAGACAACCCGGCGCTGCAGCTCCGATGTCGGGTTGTACAGGTGGACGATGGCCTTGTTCGCCCCCGCGATCGCCTCATAGGTCCGCTCGATCAGCTCGGGTCGGCTCTGGGTGAGCACCTGGATCCAGACGTCGTCGGGCACCAGGTCCTCTTCGACCAGCATGCGGCAGAATTCGAAGTCCGGCCCCGAGGCCGAGGGGAAACCAACTTCGATTTCCTTGAACCCCATCTCGACCAGTACCTCGAACATTTGGCGCTTGCGTGGGACGTCCATCGGGTCGATGAGGGCCTGGTTGCCGTCGCGCAGGTCCACCGAGCACCACAGCGGCGCCTCGGCGATGAGCTTGTCCGGCCACGTGCGACCCGGGACGTGCGCGGCGTAGGCGTAGGTGCCGTACTTCTGGTACGGCATCGGGCTCGGCTGCTGGGCGCTGATGCGCTTGACGTCTGCCATCGGAATCTCCTGAGTCGGCGGGGGGTGGGTGGAAGCGGGTCAGTGGAAGTTGGTGCGGATCGGGTTTGGGCCACGAAAAAACCCCCTGGCCCGGAGGCACAGGAGGTTGGGCGAGGACCTGTGCGGTCCCCGCCTAGGTAAGAAGGAGCAGCCCGGTTGCGGAATGCAGCGTTGTGTGAGTCGAAACGCGAATCACGGAAAGCATTCTACCAACCTGCACTAGATAGATGCGCCTGCAACTGCGGTCGCCCTGCACCTGACGCGCTAGCTGCGACGATCGGCATGGCGCGCCAGCATCAATTCGTGCAAGTCGGTGCCCGAGTACTGGGTCCACTCGCCGTCACTGCCGAGCTCCCAGTGAGCGATGCCGTCGTCGAGGTACATGTCGGTGAGCTCGGTAAGCTCAGCGGCCAGCGCGGGGGAATCCACCGGCGCCAGCGCTTCCACGCGGTAGCGCAAGTTCCGAGGCATGGCGTCGGCTGATCCCAGCAGGATCGTGTGACCGCGGGCGGAATTGCCGAACCGATACACGCGGCTGTGCTCCAGGAAGCGGCCGACGATGCTGCGCACGGAAATGTTCTCGCTCATGCCGGCCACGCCGGGAACCAGGCAGCAGATGCCTCGCACGACGAGGTCGATGCGACAGCCCTGCTGTGACGCTCCGTAGAGCGCGTCGATCACCTCGTTGTCCACGATGGCGTTCATCTTCATGACGATGTGGCCATCGGGCTCCGCGGCCTCGGCCGCAATGTGCTTCACGAGCGACTGGCCGAGGCTGTGCGGCGCCACGGCAAGCTTGTGGTAGTCGGTCTTGCGGCTGTAGCCGGTGAGCGAGTTGAACAGTCCTGCGACATCGGCGGCAAAGTCGGCATCGGAGGTCAGCAGCCCGAGGTCCTCGTAGATGAGGGCTGTGTCGGCGTTGAAGTTGCCGGTGCCGATGAAGCAGTAGTGAGCGATGCCTCGGGGCTCGCGCCGCACCACCATCGCCAGCTTGCAGTGGGTCTTCAGTCCGACGACCCCGTAGGCGACATGGACGCCCGCGCGTTCCAGAATCCGTGCCCACTCGATGTTCGCGTGCTCGTCGAAGCGTGCTTTGAGCTCGACGACGACCACGACCTGCTTGCCGCGTTCTGCAGCCCGGATGAGCGAGTCGACCAGCCGGGTCCGCTCCGAGGTCCGGTACATGGTCATCTTCATGGCGAGCACATCGGGATCGACGGCCGCCTGGCGGATGAAGGCGTCGAGGCTGGAGTTGAACGACTCGTACGGCAGATGCACCAGGACGTCCTGGCGCTTGAGGACGTCGAAGAAGTCGACTCCGACCTCCGGTTCGGGCGCCGCCCCACGCCGGCCCCCAGTGCCCGCTCTCAGCAGTGGCGGTGCCTCGCTCGGTGCGCGCAGCGGCAGCGGGGTGCGCGGGCTGTGCGAGGGCGTCTTCAGATCGTCGCGCTCGATCCCGTACAACTCGAACAGGTCCGACAGGCCGAGCAGCCCCTTCGAGGTGTAGACGTCGTCGTAGGTCAGCTTGAGCTCGCGGGTCAGCATGTCCAGTGCAGCCCCGCTCAGGTCAGGCGCAGCTTCAAGCCGCACCGCTCCGCCGAAACGCCGCTGGCGCAGCTCGAGTTCCATGTGCTTGAGCAGATCATCGGTTTCGGTGTCGTCGATGTCGAGATCGGCGTCGCGGGTGACCCGGAACGTGCTGTGGCTGATCACCTTCACACCGGGGAACAAGTCGCCCAGATGCCCGGCGATGACTGACTCCAGCGTGATGAAGCGGTGCCCGTCTGGCAGGGCCAGAAAGCGCGGCAGGATCGGCGGCACCTTCACCCGGGCGAACGACGGGCTGCTGCGGGAGTGCTCCACGAACACGGCGAGGTTCAACGACAGGTCTGAGATGTAAGGAAATGGATGCGCAGGGTCGACGGCGAGAGGCGTCAGGACCGGAAAGACCTGCTCGCCGAAGAGCTGCGCGACCCATGCGCGGTTGGTGTCGTCGAGGTCGTCCGGCTCGACAAACTCGATCCCTTCGGCTGCGAGCGCCGGCCGCAGCTCGTCCTCGAAGAGGGCCGAGGCATCACGGAGTTGCTCGGCGGCAGCGGCGCGAATGCCCTTGATCTGGGCTCGTGGAGTCAGCCCGTCCGGGCCTGCCCGCCGCACTCCGGCGTCGATCGAGTCGAGCACCGTCGGAACCCGCACCTGAAAGAACTCATCGAGGTTTGACGCATGGATAGCCGCGAACTTGATGCGCTCGAGCAGCGGCAGATCGCTGTCGCAAGCAAGTGCCAAGACGCGGTAGTTGAAGTCCAGCCAGGAGAGCTCTCGGTTGAGGTAGCGCTTGCAGGATCGGGTCCCGTTGGCGGCGGACATGACAACTCACGCCCCCAGTGTGTCCGGAGCAGGGCGCGGCGGGGGCGGTACGCCCTGCGTCCGTGAGAGTACGCAAGCATCGGCGCTTGCGCCAGTGGGTTCTTCGGTTGTGGAAAACGTGTGGGCAGTGAGTGGAGCGGCCCTGTGGACAACGGCTGGTTCGGTTGCTGATCAGGCCGGTGCGAACTCGAAGTCCTCGTTGACCACGACGTCGGTTCCGATGTGCTCGGTCTTGGTCATCTCGGCCATGAGCGCCGGGTCGGTGCTGCGGGCCCACTGCCGGCCGTTCGGCGTCCGCACTGCGACCAATGCCACCTCAGGTCCAGTCCGGCCGTGCATCACCGTGTAGGCCTCCACGGTTGCGCTGCCGGTGTAGTTGGCGTCGAGCTCGACAGACGGGAACCGGTCGATCTCGTCTTGGCAGTTCTGATGGCGGAATCCGTCCGCGGGCGGCTCCGTCGAGTAGATGCCGAATGCGTGCTTGGTGAGGTAGCCGCCGTTCGCCGAGCACAGCCCGACGGTTCCGGGGTTGTCCCGCAGTACGCCGGCCATCGTGGCGATGGAGTGGGTGACGTAGTTGTTGAGCGGACCGCCGGCGAAGGTCAGCCCGCCGGTGAGTGTGAGGTCTCGGTCGAGACCGAGACCGAGCTCGATGGCAGAGATCTGCACAGCGGAGGGGAAGCACGAGTACAGGTCGACGTGGTCGATGTCGTCGACGCCGACGCCGGCCAGCTCCATGACTCGGCGTCCGGCGACGCGGATGGCAGGGGAGCTGTGCAGGTCGCCGCGATTCGACACGTAATCGGTGTCGCGGGCATCGGTTCCTGCGAGGGGGAACAGCCAGCGGTCGGTCGGCACACCGGCTGCCGACGCGGCCTCAGCAGAGCACACGATGAGCGCAGCGGCGAGGTCCAGGTCCCAGTTGGAATTCATGGACTTGGTGTAGGGGAAGCCCACGAACCGGTTGGTGGGGCTCGGATTGCGGATCTCCTCAGCGGTCATCGGAGTGCGGATCCACGAGTACGGGTTGGCCACCGCCGCCTGGTTGAACTTCTCCCACATCGCCGCAAGCCGGTCCCGATGCCCTTCCATGGTCTCGCCGCGTGAGGCTCGGAACGCAGATTCGAAGACGGGGTAGAGGTTGATGGGATCCCTGAAGCCCCGTTCGACCTCGATCTTGTTGTTCATGATGACGTCGCGGCCCAGCACTTCGTCGGGCACGGCGCCGGTCTGGTCGGTGTAGGGAATGCGCTGGGACGCACGGCGTGCCCGGCGACGACTCCAGATGCCCTCCGCGCCAGCGATCAGCACGACGTCGGCTTCGCCCGCCGCAATGCGACTGCAGGCCAGGTTCACCAGCGATTGCGGCGTGTTGCCGCCGTCAGTCGACAGCCCGGTCTTGCTTGTCGCGCCGAATCGTTGGTTGAGCAGAGCCGCGGGATCCGGGTAGGGCCAGGCGCCCTTGATGACCCAAGTGTGCGAAGCGCGCGCAGGCAATCCCGGCGCGCCGGCGTCCTGGGCCGCGTTGGCGAGCGCTTCGCCCATCATCGCCACGGGCTCAAGCGCCTCGACGGGGTTCTCCGGACGCTGGATGAACTGCCCGGCACCGACCAGGACGGGGGTGCGTGATCCGATGTCCGACATTTCGTACCGCCTTGCGTTTTCGTGGCATCGCACAGTAGCGAGCCGCGCCCTGCCAATTCCGGTGAAGGTTCCCGGCGGCGCGCTGCGCAATCACAGTTGCAGCGGCATGGCCGTTCGTGCGCGGATGTAGCGTCGCAGTTGGGAGGCCGACGGTGGCCCAGTTGCCCGATCACTACGCGACGCTGGGTGTGCGTCCGGACGCCGATACAGCAGAGATCCGGCGCGCATGGATCAGGGCTGCTCGGGCCAACCATCCCGATCAACGTGGCGACGTTCCCCAAGCGCAGGGCGAGCGTTCAGACCGTCGAATGCGCGCAGTGAACGAAGCCTGGCGAGTGCTCGGCACCGATGAGTCGCGACGCACCTACGACTCCGAGCGCGCTGAACTCGCCAAGCCCGCGGCTGAAGCTGCCGCTGCGGCCCACGGTGCCAATAGTGCCCCGCAACCCGGCAGTACAGCGGCGTCTGATGCTGAGTTCGAAGATCCTTGGGCGCACGAACGCACGGGCAGCACGACCGAACCCGGCGGCCCCGGCGGCTTTGTCGTCAGCCATCGCCGTGCCGCCATCGTGGTGCGCGTGCTGCCGTGGGCTGTGGCGGCCACCCTCGGCATCGTGATCTTCGTGGCGAGTGCCTACATGTCCGCCGGCAGCGACAGAGCGCAAACTACGGCCGCAGTCCTCGAGGTCGGAGAGTGCTTCTGGACGGCTCCCAATGGAACGCTGCGAGCGGTCGCGTGCGATTGGCCCCAGAACGATGGCGTCCTGGATCAGATCGTCACGATGTCCCCCGGTGACCGCTGTCGCCATCCCCATGCCGTGATGCACGAGGCCCCGATCGCCGGCCGGCGTCTCTGCCTCGTGCCGGTCGACCGCTGGCAGCCGCCTACGACGAGCCCGTGATCAGGCTGGTTCGGTGAGCAGGAGGCGGACGCCGAGGTTGTGCTCGGGAGGCACTTTGAACATCGCGTCCTGTGGCTCGCCGCCTCCCCGCAGCTTGACGCGGCGTGCGCCGGGTACCAGTCCGGGGTCGTCGAGCTGAAAGTGCAGCAGCTGAAACCGGCCTGATCGGTTGCCCATCCAATGTGCCATGTTCGGCTCGGCCGGCTGGATGAGTTGTAGGTTCCATGGCCCTGAGCGCAACTCGACCCCAACTCCGATGTTGGGGTTCTTCCATTCGTCCACCCGCTCCATGCCGAGCGGCCCTTCGAACATCGCTGCAGCGGCCTGCACATCGGCCGCTAGGTGAATGACCGAAGCGAGCGCCGTCGGCTGTTCGTGGTGGGTGGGCGGAAGGGGCGGGGCGTCATCCCAGCTGCCGCCGTCATCCCAGGCGATCTGGATGACAATGCCCCAGCTGTCCTTGGGATGCAGGAAGGCTTCCTTCCACATCGGGTTTTCGTCGTTGATGCCGATCACGTTGTATCCGGCGTCGGACAAGGCGCCGACGGTGTCGGCGAAGTCGGGCGTCTTGAAAGTGAAATGGTGCGGGCCGGGGCCGTTGCGGGCCAGGAAGCGATGGAGGAAGTCGCTGCCTTCGTGCTCGATCGGCTCGAGGATCTCGATCCTCGTGCCGCCGTTGAACGAGATCTGGCAGAAGTAGAAGTCGTCGCCGGCTTGGGCCGCAGGGTCGTTGTCGGGGCCGCCGATCCAACGACCGCCGAGGTCGCGGCTGTAGCGGATCACGTTGTCCCAGGCGCGGTCGCTGACGACCGCGACATGGTCCATCACGAGTTTGTCGGTCGGCATGGCGGGTGAGGCTACGCAGCTGGCTCAATTCATGCCACGTGTTGGAGTTTCGATGTTGAGGGCTGCGATCATCACAAACGAACTCCCGACTCGCTTGCTCGCCACCATGGCTGCTTAATCTTGCTCCCCATACGCTGATTTCATGCCCCCAACCAGCGAGGAACGTGAACGTGCCAAGCTCGCACGCGCTCTCGGGGAATTCTGGGCAGGTGGAGGCGGTCCGACGCACGGCGAACTCAACGATTTCTTCGATACGTACGGAATTCGGACCGAATCCGGAAGCAAGCGAGATCGAGTCAGCGAGGTAGTGAAGTCGGTTGGGGATGAGGATCTGGTGCCACTCGTCACCGACCTCGTCGATTTGCTCCGCGAGAACGGTGCTTTTGATCCTGCCAACGAGTGGCGCGCAGGTGAAGCCGTGGTTCAGCGTTTGGCTGAGGCGTTGAGAACCTACGAGATCACATTGCACGACAATGGTCAGCTGGAGGACGGGAGCGGTTTCCATTTCGAGGCTTCGGCTCTCACTGACGTTCCCGCCGTACGTATCCATATTCGGCGGATTCAGCGCGCGCTTGAAGACGGCGATTCGGCGCTGGTGCTGGGCTCAAGCAAGGAGTTGCTTGAGTCGACTGCCAAGATCATTCTCGTTCGGGTTGGCGAGGAGTTTCCGCCCAAGTTCCCAGGGCTCGTCAACAGAGCCCTCGAGGTGCTGATGCTGCACCCGAGAAGCGAACCGACCCAACGAGAAGATCTAGTGGGGCCGGTCCGCAAGATTCTCGGCGGAGTTCTTCAGATCGCGATCGAAATCAATGAACTTCGTAATGACCGCGGCACGGGTCACGGTCAGGCGCAGGAACCCATCACGCTGCGTGACCGCCATGCGAGGTTGGCTGCTGGAGCGGCGATCCTTGTTGCAAGGTTGATGCTCGACACGTTCGAAGACCCAGCGGCGCCCTGGAGGCGCGGTTCTGCCGCGTGATACTCCCGGTCGAGTCGCTGCACATGCGTCTCGTAAGGCACCGGACGGAACTACATATCACCGCCCGGCAGGCGACCCCTTGATACCGTCCACGCATGGGCCTCGGCGTCACGTACCAACTTGAGGACACAGCGAGCGAGCGATCTAGGCGGAAGCGCATGCGGCTCGCGGGAGAGCTGCGCAATGTCTGTCCTCACATTCACGATCTGAGGCCGACTGCCGATGAGAACGGCGAATCGGCGCTCGCAGCCCGGTGGGCATTCGAGACCTTTGTTGGCACGCTGTCCTACTACTGCATGATTTGCGGGTCGGAGTGGTCGCAGCACAGCGTTGATATGTATTGCGACGGCGTGATGGACTCCTTCGCCCGGGACATCAAGGGGACCGGTCTGCTTCTTCTAGAACAACGGAAGAATGCCTCGAAGCTCGTCCAGAAACTGAATCGGCTCGGCGGGCTTCCGTAGCTCCTGCCCGGGTCAGCTGCCACAGAGCTGCGCAAGACCGTTGGAACCCGCAATTTTCTCGCGGTACGTATGTTTGTCACACCGTCCGCTTAGCGTGCCGAACATGGCTGAACGATTGTTTCAAGACTTTCCCAAGGATTCGCCTCAGGGCCGCGTCAAACGGTTACGGTCGGTGGTGATGGGCGGACGAGCCACCGGGCCACAGCATGAACACCTACGGGTCGATCTTCCACGCGCCGACCCGCTCAACAAATCCGGCAAGCCGGTGCTCATTTGCGGGCGGGCCGAAGAAGGCTTGGACCTGCTGCCTGATCGAAGCGTCCAGACAGTCGTGACATCGCCGCCGTACTGGTCGCTGCGGGACTACGACGTCGACGATCAGATCGGCCGGGATGACGCTCTTGCTGACTACGTCAAGAGCATCGTCGTGACGTTCGACAAGACCCGGCGGGTGCTTACCGACGACGGCACCGTTTGGCTCAACGTCGGTGACAGCTACACCTCGGGCAACCGACGCTACCGAGCCCCTGATCGGAAGAACCGGGCGCGTGCGATGCGGGTGCGGCCAGCGACGCCGGAGGGTCTCAAGCCGAAGGATCTCATTGGGGTGCCGTGGCGTTTGGCATTCGCGCTTCAAGATGCCGGTTGGTGGCTGCGCTCGGAAGTGATCTGGCACAAGCCCAATGCCCACCCAGAATCGGTCCGGGACCGTCCGACCAAGGCTCATGAGACCTTGTTCTTGCTGTCGAAGAACAAGGACTACTTCTACGACGTCGATGCCGTCCGTGGACCGAACGACCGCCGGCTGAGGACCGTTTGGGAGATCAACACCGCGCCACGACGGCGCGACGATTGTGGGGTCGAGGATCACCCGGCAGTCATGCCCCTGACGCTCGCAGCTCAGTGTGTCACCATCACCAGCAGGCCCGGTGACATCGTTTTGGACCCCTATGCAGGTTCCGGCACAACCCTGCTCGTCGCACGAGCTCTCGAACGCAGATGGGCCGGCATCGAGCTCAACCCGGCATTCGTGGATCTCATCGAGCGACGCTTGGCTCAATGAGCGACCGCGACGCCCTGAGGCGCAAGATCGAGAGTTTGTCGCCAATGGGGGTGCGCTTCGTTGCCCGCATGGTCGAATCGCTCTCGGAGCCACCCCAGGCTCAGCGTTCGGCGGTGGGGCAAACCTGGATCACCGCCGAGCCAGACTGGATTGAGTACTTCGGCCTCCTGATTTCTGCGCATCATGGGTTGGCTGTAGATGCGCTCAAGGAAACTGGCTTTGAGAACGCGTTTCGGGACGCATGCGAAGCCGTTGGTTGGAGCGTCGATCCGCCGGCCTCGGCGACACAGCGCTTTGTCGATCTGACGGTGGAAACGCCTGAAGGACGATCGCGACGGCTCTCGTTGAAGTCGACGGCCGCCCAGAGGCTGTCGCAGTCGACCATCCACATTTCGAAACTCACCGAGGCTGCGTGGATTCAAGATGTCCGATCGGCGAAGAGTCGCCGGGCGGAGACGCTCACCCTGTTTGAGCAATACTGCGATGCAGTCGACGCAATTGTGATGCTCCGGGCCTTTCGCGACGATCCCCAGTCGATTCCCTATCGGTATCAGCTCGTCGAGATACCGAGCGCGATCTTCGCGTCGTTGCAGTCTCTGGGTCAGCCAGCGTTCGAGGCCGACGGTCCAACGCTCGACTGCTCGTTCCAAGGGGACGCTGCGGCAGCCCGTGTTTCGCTGGACAGGTCTGACGCAAAGGTGACCGTCAAACAAATCAAGCTCTCGGCATGCGTAGTCCACGAAGAATGGGAACTCGGCGAACGCGGTTCCTAGCGGTCAGCCCCACTGCCGACTGCGTCTTGGTGAACACTCAGACCCTGCTGACGCCGGCTCGCTACCCATGGGGTGACGCTGCAACTTGAACGGTCAGCGTGCAGGGTCAGGCGGCACTCAGCGGCATGCCGCGCGCGAGATCGTCGGCTTCCATCAGTGCTGCTGCCAGCCGCTCGTACATCTCGGCGCGCCGGGACGGGTCGGTGCGGCCGAGCGGTGCCACCTCGTCGGGATCGGCCGCCATGTCGAACAGCTGCTCGGAGCCGTCGCTGTGGCGTGTCAGCCGCAGGTCAGCAGTGACGAGCGTCCGGGTCTTGGACGGGATCGGAAGGTTCATGACGAGCGCCCCGGGGAAGTCGTCTTCGATGAGCACCTCGTCACGCACGCTGGCGCCAGCATCATCGAGCACCGGCACCAGGCTGCGGCCGCCGATGCCGTCGTAGCCAGGCACGTCGGCGAGTTCGAGCAACGTCGGACCCAGATCGATGCTTCCGGCCAGTGAATCGGTGCGACCCGAGGGGCGCCGCGGGTCGACGATCACCATCGGAACCGCCAGCGTGCCGCGGTAGTGCAGGAAGCCCTTCAGCATGAGGCTGTGGTCGCCCATCATGTCGCCGTGGTCGCTGGTGAACACAATGATCGTGTTGTCGGCCTGACCGAGACGGTCGAGCGCGGCCAGGATCTGGCCGATGCCGTCGTCGATCATCTCGATCATCCCGTAGGTGGCGGCCATGGCCTCTCGCACGAGCTCGTGGTCGCCGGCCACACCGCACGGCGTGACCCAGTTGCGCTGACTGCTCGGATGAAGCTGGCTGACGAGCTGCACATAGTGGGGCGCTCCTACCAGCGGATCGTCAACGGTTGCCGGAAGCTCCATGTCGTCGGGGCTGTGCCGGTCGAACCACTCGCCGGGGGGTGACATCGGGTGGTGCGGGTCGGGGAACGAGGCCCACGCCAGCCAAGGCCCGCCCCGCCTGGCGGCATCTTCGATGAAGGCGATAGTGCGCTCGGTCACGAACGTGCTGGAGTGGAACTCAGCGCTGTACGGCGGCTCGTACACCTGCCACCAGCGCTCGGAGCGGCGCCGTGCGGGTGACTCGGCGGTCATCGACACCATCAGGTCTTCGAGCCGGCCGCCGCGATCGAGCGCCCACAACAGATGATGCCCGCTGACCCGTGCGCCGTGGTCTATGGCGAGCTCGACGTGTTCGAATCCGTAGAAGCTGTCGGGGAATTCGGGTGCGCCTTCCAGGTAGCGCTCAGCGTCTTCGAGCGTGTCCCAGCCCGCCGGCCAGCACTCGTCAACCGCTCCGGATGCTTGATTCGACGGGAACACGGCGTTGCGAGACATGCCGTGTTGCAGGTGTGACTTGCCGATGAGCGCCGTGCGGTAGCCCGCTGCGCGGAACTGCCGCACATGAGTGTTGGCGCCCGGTTCGAGCGATCGGTCGTTGAAGACCACGCCGTGGGCGCTGGGCATCCGGCCGGTCATGATTGTGGAGCGGTTCGGCATGCACACCGGGTTCGCCACCCAGGCGTTGTCGAACACCATGCCCCGTGCGGCCAGCGCATCGAGATGGGGGGTGCGCACCACTTCGTTGCCGCCGAAGCCGGTGTGATCTGCTCGCTGCTGGTCGGTGATGATGAACAGAACGTTGGGCTGCGATCGCGCACCGTTTCCTGCGGAGGTCAACGGGGGCTCCTCTCGACGAGCTCGGCTGCTCAGCCGAAGTTCATCGCGGCCGGGTTGCCGCCGTCCACCACCACGGTCTGTCCGGTGATGGACTCTGCCTCGCACAGCATCACGGTGGCGTTGGCGATGTCGATCGGGCTGCCCACCTGTCCCAGCAGCGCTGCCTGCCGAGCACCTTCGGAGATCTCGTCGGGCAGGCGGGCGGCCATGCGTGTTCCTTCCACCAGGCCGGGCGCCACGCAGTTGACGGTGACCGCCGGAGCGAGGGCGACGGCCATGCAGTGAGTGAGGTGGATGAGCGCCGCTTTCGAGCAGCTGTAAGCGATGCTGCTGGAGCCAGGCAACAGCCCGCCGATTGAGGCGATGTTCACGACCCGCCCGCCGTCGCCGTCCTGCAGCAGCTCTGCCAGAGCCCGGGTCAGCAGGAACGGCCCGCGCAGGTTGGTCTCCTGCACACGATCCCAGGTTGCGGAGTCGAGCATCTCGAGATTCCTGAACGGAATGCCGATGTTCCACGCAGCGTTGTTGATCAGCACGTCACAGCGGCCGTGCTCGGCCACCGCTGCCGCTGCTGCATTGATCGAGGCTTCGTCTCGCTGGTCGAGCTGCAGCACGCTGGCGGTGCGGCCGGCTGCACGCACGAGCTCAGCGCTGGCCTCGGCGCGCTCCTGATCGCCCACGTAGGTCACGATGACGTCGGAACCCGCCGCGGCCAGCGCTTCGCAAATAGCTCGTCCGATGTCGCCCGAGCCGCCTGTGACTACTGCCAGTTTCCCGGTCAAGTCCATGAGTCGATTCCTCTCAGTCGGCGACCAGCTCCGCCATCGTTTCGAGGAGCTGTGGCGGGCCGGCAATCTGCAGGGTGGTCACCACCGTGTCGTCCCAGCGGCGCAGGTCACGGGCGATCTTGTCCATCGGCCCGACGAGCGCCACCTCTTCCACCAGCTCGACGGGGATCGTTGCTGCGGCTTCCTGCTTGCGCCCGTCGAGGTACAGGTCCTGGACCTCGTCGGCGACGTGCTGGTAGCCCATCCGGCAGAACACGTCGTAGTGGAAGTTGGCGTCGCGAGCACCCATGCCGCCCATATACAGCGCCAACATCGGGCGCACACGGTTGGCTGCCCGTTCGATGTCGTCGTCGGGCACGATGGTCAGCGGGCAGACGACTTCGAAGTCCACGTCGGCCGGAATGCGCCCGTCGGCGCCGATCTGCGGCTTGCCCGCAGCGGCGAAGCCTGCGTTCAGCGCATCCACGTAGAACTGGTTGTCCTTGGGGGCGAAGAACAGCGGCAGCCAGCCCTCGCAGAGTTCTGCCGCCAGCGCCACGTTGCGCGGCCCCTCGGCGCCGAGGTAGATCGGCACGTCGGGCCGAATCGGGTGCACGGTCGACTTCAGCGCCTTGCCCAAGCCCATGCCGCCCGGGTAGGGCATCTGGTAGTGGTCGCCGCTGAAGCTGACCGGCTTGTCGCGCTCAAGGATTGCCCGGATGATCTCGATGTACTCCCGGGTGCGTGCGAGCGGGCGGGGGTAGGGCCGGCCGTACCAGCCCTCAACCACCTGTGGGCCGCTCACGCCGAGGCCCAGGATGAACCGACCCTCGCTGAGGTGGTCCATCGTGATGGCCGCCATGGCTACTGCGGCCGGCGTGCGGGCCGAGATCTGCACGATGCCCGTGCCCAGGCCGATGCGCTCGGTGTGGCTGCCCCACCACGCGAGCGGCGTGAGGGCGTCCGAACCGTAGGCCTCAGCGGTCCAGAACGAATGGAAGCCCAGGCGCTCGGCAAGCTGCAGCGTCTCCAGCGCGTCCGGTGGCGGCCCTGCCGACCAGTATCCGACTCCAGTTGCAAGTTTCACGCCGCCCAGCTTGGCAGGCCTCGACGCCTGACGCCTCCCGGTGCCCGTGCGTGGAAATGAAATAGATTGAAAATTAATGAAATATTGGATTCCTGTGAGTGCCTACGGTGCGAGCAGCGGTACGGATCGTCACGGCTGATGGTTGGCGTCTTAAGAACACTCGCGGCAGCCATCGTCACTACGTGCATTCCGACAAGCCCGGTAAGGTGACCATCGCCGGGAAGCCCAGCCGTGAACTCCCGCCGGGGACGTAGAAGAACATCCTGAAGCAGGCCGGACTGGAAGGGGGGCGGTTCCCATGAGCACCTTGACGTACACCGCGATCGTGGAGCGGAGCACCACTGGCTATGCGGCGTATGTGCCAGATGTCCCCGGCTGCATCGCAGCGGGAGAGACCTTCGAGGAAACCACGAAGATGATGCAGGAGGCACTCACGTACCACCTCGAATGGATGCGCGAGGACGGTGACGATATCCCTGAGTCGATCTCGTCTGCGATCGAGGTTGAGGTTCCAGCGAGCATCAGCTGATACACCTGAGTTGGTTCTGCGCTCTTGCGCGCGGGCGCTGCAGTTGACGGACTTGTCGCTCTCGAGGATCGCCGGGATGGTCTCGATGCGCTGGCGGCGAGGCTCACCGCCGACGGCGGGTACAGTCCGCGCGCACGCAGCCTGTCCAGTCACAGTTGCGTCATGCACGAGGGAAGGAGCACGCGATGAGCGATGAACGCAGTGACGGCCTGACCAAGGTCGTACTCGACGAAACCGAAATGCCGACCCAGTGGTACAACGTCATTCCCGATCTTCCGGCACCGCCTCCGCCGCCGTTGCACCCGGGCACACGCGAGCCGATCGGTCCTGATGACCTGGCTCCGCTGTTCCCGATGGGTCTGATCATGCAGGAGGTCACCGGCGAGTCCTACGTCGACATCCCCGGCGACGTGCTTGACGTGTATCGCCTGTGGCGGCCGAGCCCGCTCTACCGCGCTCGCAGGCTTGAAGCTGCGCTGGACACACCCGCAAGGATCTTCTTCAAGTACGAAGGGGTCAGTCCGGCCGGTTCGCACAAGCCGAACACCGCCGTGCCGCAGGCCTTCTACAACCACGCCGAGGGCGTCACGAAGCTCACCACCGAGACGGGGGCCGGACAGTGGGGCTCAGCGTTGGCGTTCGCAACCGCCCAATACGGCATCGAGTGCGAGGTGTGGCAGGTGGCTGCTTCGTATCGCCAGAAGCCGTATCGCAAGACGATGATGGAGATCTGGGGTGCCCGCGTGCACTCGAGCCCATCTGACGCGACCGAGTACGGCCAGTCGCTGCTGGCAGCCGATCCCGACCACCCGGGCTCGCTGGGTGTCGCAATCTCCGAGGCAGTGGCTACCGCGGCTGCGGACCCCAGCGCCCGTTACGCGCTCGGCAGCGTGCTGAACCATGTGCTCATGCACCAGACGATCATCGGGGAAGAGACGCTGCTGCAGTTGGCGAAGATCGGCGAGACGCCCGACGTGATCGTGGGCTGCACGGGCGGAGGCTCGAACTTCGCCGGGCTGGCCTTCCCGTTCCTGCGGGAGAAGCTGGCCGGACGGATGGACCCGACCATCCGCTGCGTCGAGCCTGCTGCCTGTCCGACGCTCACCCGGGGCGAGTACCGCTACGACTTCGGCGACACCGGAATGATGACCCCGCTGCTCAAGATGCACACCCTCGGCCACGGGTTCATTCCCCAGCCGATCCATGCCGGCGGTCTGCGCTACCACGGGATGTCGCCGCTGCTGTCGCACATCTACGACCTCGGTCTGGTGGAAGCGCTGGCGCTGCCACAAGAGGAGTGCTTTGCGGCGGCAGTGCAGTTCGCCCGCAGCGAGGGCATCGTTCCCGCACCCGAACCCACGCACGCCATCGCTGCGGCGCTGCGCGAGGCCGAAGCGGCGAAGCAGGCCGGGCAGGAACGCACGATCCTGACTGCCATGTGCGGGCACGGTCACCTCGACCTCCCGGCGTACGAGGCCTACCTCTCGGGCGCACTTGTCGACGTGGACCTCAGCGACGAAGCCATTGCCGAGGCGATGACCGGCATACCAGCGGTGGGCTGAACCTCGGACCGGAGGCACAGCATCGCCGGCCTACAGCGAGCACCGGGATGCGTTGAAGGTTGCAACCCCAGCGTGACTTGCCTGATGGGACCCGGTGGTACAACCGCTGAGACATGGAGGGCCGCGTAGCCTCGGAGCGACGCGAGTGAACAAATGACTGAATCCGACCATCACCGCGCCAATAGCTCTCGAGAGGCGATTGGCGCTGTCCTCGAGGCGGCACAGGACACCTCGCGAGTCGCTGGATTGCAGGCCCCGGCGGGCGGACGTCTCCAGGCGCGAGTTCTCGAAAATCAAATAGACTGAAAAATACTGAGATTCTAGAGTCGCCTGGGTGCCGACGGTGCGAGAGGCGATACGGATGGTCACCGCCGATGGCAGGCACCTCAAGAACACTCGTGGCAGCCATCGTCACTACGTACACCCGTACAAGCCGGGTAAGGTCACGATTCCGGGCAAGCTAGGAGGCGAGGTTGCTCCGGGTACGTGGAAGAACATCGTGCGGCAGGCCGGAGTAGCGAAGGGACGGTCCCGATGAGCACTATGACCTACACCGCGATCGTCGAGACGACGGGCACGGGCTACTCAGCGTATGTACCGGATATCCCCGGCTGCATCGCTGTCGGAGAAACCTACGAGGAGACCGTGCAGCAGATGCAGGAGGCGCTCACGTACCACCTTGAATGGATGCGCGAGGACGGCGACGAGATCCCCGAACCGATCTCGTCCGCGGCCCAAGTAGAGGTGTCCGCAGGCACCGACTGACATTCGGAGGTATCCCGGCCGACGCGGCAGAATTGCTGACCGTCGCGTGAAGGCGAACATGCCCGACACGAAACTGCTGATGCGCCTGAGCGTGTGCACGCTCCTGAATTCACAGCGCTGAGCATGGCAGGCTGCCGCGATGTCATTGGGGTCATTGGGCTTGCCGACGCAGCAACGGTCGATCCCGTGCGTGCTGATGCGCGGCGGCACGTCGCGCGGCCCCTATTTCTTGGCTGACGATCTGCCGACCGATCTCGACGTGCGTGATGCGGTGTTGCTCATGGTGATGGGCTCGCCCCAGGGACGGCAGATCGACGGGCTAGGCGGCGGCACGACCGTGACCAGCAAGGTGGCCGTGGTGGGCCCCTCGAGCCATCCCGATGCGGACGTCGACTACCTCTTCGCTCAGATAGATCCCGTCTGGGGCACGGTGGACACCAAGCCGACCTGCGGGAACATGCTGGCTGGCGTGGGCCCGTTCGCCATCGAGTACGGGCTCGTGCCAGCGGGAGATCCGAGCACGTCGTTGATCGTCCGCAACGTGAACACCGACACCTTCATCGACGTTGTCTGCCAGACGCCGGGCGGCGAGGTGAGCTATGACGGCGACTGCGCCATCGACGGAGTCGACGGCACGGCCGCGCCGATCGAAGTGCGATTCCGCGGCATCGAAGGCTCGGTTACCGGCTCGATGCTGCCGACAGGACGCACGAGCGAGGTGGTCACGGTCGCTGGTCGGCGCACCGACGGCCCGACGGAGGTCGAGGTCACACTGATTGACGTAGCGATGCCGATGGTGCTGGCGCGGGCTTTGGATCTTGGCTGCACCGGTCGGGAGACGCCGGACGAACTGGAGTCCGACAGTGCATTCATGGCCCTGATGGAGACCATTCGCCGTGAGGCCGGTGCCCGGATGGGTCTCGGCGACGTGTCGCAGAGCGTCGTCCCGAAGTTCGGAATGCTGTCGGAGCCACTGCACGGCGGCACCATTGCTTCTCGCTACTTCACGCCGACGCAGTGCCATCCGACCCATGCGGTCTCCGGTGCGATCTGCGTGGCAGCGGCCTCGGTGATGGTCGGCACGGTGGCTGCGTCGCTGGCAGCTCTGGCGGCGGGTCAACCCGACGGCACTGGAGCCGCTGTCGGTGGCGTGCCCGTCGACATCGCAATCGAGCACCCGAGCGGCACGTTTGATGTCTCGCTGCTGGCGGGGCGACTCGCCGATGGCGTCCGCATTCACGCAGGCGGTGTCACCCGCACGGCCCGCAAGATCATGGCTGGGATGGCCTACGTGCCCATCGACATCTGGCCAGCCTGAAACCAAGCCGCCCCTCGAACCCGCCCGCCTCGAAGCTGAGCAACCCCCGTAGCTCGGGACAGCCGTGGCGGCCTCGTAGCGGCAGGCTTGTCGTGGCTGGTTCGTTGTGGCTTGCTGGCGGAGGGCTATTCGCGCTGCCACAAAGGCAGGGCCACCGGCACCGACTGCGCCCGTCCGGGCGGCTCCGTTCAAGTCTGAGCGGATAGGCGGCGATGCCCGGCAGCCCCGCTGTTCTCGACTTTGCGCAGAAATGCCGCTACAGGCGGCAAATTTGCACAGAGAACGCTCGACGGCAGCTTTTACAGATGTCACCCATCCACCCGGCCTCTTAGCCTGTGGCGATGCGTAGGCGCCTTGCCGCTGTGGTGGCAGCGTTAGCGATCTTCGCGGCCGGATGTGGGAGCGAGACCGACGACGCTGAAGGGTCCCTTCCCGCGACTCCCGCAGCACAGACGTCCGCCCCCACCACGACCGCCACAGGCGACCCGGCGACAGACGCCACAAGCGACCCGTCGGGCGTAGAGACCAGCGGCACCGAACCGGCGCCTGCTCCGACAGCCACTCCCGCCCCGACACGACAAGACGTCGCCGAAGCCCACCCCAGCGATGCCTACTTCGCCCTCGAGCGCGTGCTGGACATCACCATCGAGATCGCTGAGGAGGATTGGGACACGCTGCGCCACCAGACCCGGACGTTCGAGGACGTGATCGCAGAAATCAACAAGTACGGCCTGTCCCGGCCCTTTGCCGACATCTATGACTGGTTCGGGGCCACGGTGACGGTGGACGGCGAGACCCACGCCGACGTCGGCGTGCGCAAGAAGGGGTTCCTCGGCTCCCGGAGCGACACGAAGCCGGCCCTCAAGCTCCGCTTCGACAAGTACGTGGACGACCAGTCGCTCGGCGGGGTCATGGAGCGGATGACCCTGAACAACAGCGTCCAGGACCCCTCGATGATCAATACCTGCCTGTCGTACCGGGTCTTCGCCGCCGCCGGCAGTCCCGCGCCGCGCTGCAACTTCGCCACCGTGTCGGTCAACGGAAAGAACCTGGGGCTCTACGTCCACGTCGAGGAAATCAAGGCCCCGTTCCTGTCACGCCACTTCGAGAGCGCGGCGGGCAACCTGTACGAGGGTACGGTCAGCGACTTCACACCGGAATACCGCGGCACGATAGAGAAGAAGACCAACGAAGACGCCGCCGACTGGTCCGACATCGACGCCATGGTGGCGGCCCTGGGGGACCCCTCAGACGCCGGCCTGGAGGCGCTGGGCGAGATCGTGGACCTGGACCGGTTCCTCTCGTTCTGGGCGACGGAGGTGCTGGTGGGGCACTGGGACGGGTACGCCGGCGACCGCAACAACTATCACTTCTACCGGGAGCCCAACGGCCCCTTCGTGTTCATACCGTGGGGCACCGACGACACCTTCCACTTGAAGGACGACCCCAATCCCTTCGACAACATCTCCAACCCGCCCCCGTCGGTGCTGGCCCTCACGGCCATCCCGAACCGCCTGTACAACAACCCCGACTGGCGGGTCGAATACGCCGCCCGACTGACCGAGATCCTGGACACCGTCTGGGCCGAGGACGAGCTGCTGGCTGCAGTGGACAACATGGCCGCCATCGTGCAACAGCACGCCCTCCCAGAGGACAAAGCGACCGCCGCCGCCGACACCGAGCGGGTGCGCAAGTTCATCCTGAAGCGCAGAGGCGAAATCCTCGCAGACCTGACGCCCACGCCGCCCGACTGGCCCGAGCCGGCGTACATCCCGCCTGTTGCCCAGTCGGGAACCCTGGACGTCACCTTCCAGACGACCTGGGGAAGCAACCTGAGTCCCAACCCCCTGGAGAACGGGACGATCGACAACCTGATGCTGAACGGGTTCGAGGAATCGACCGAGCGCGTGGGAGTTTCAGCCGGTCACTCCAGCCCGCAGGAGAGTGTCCTGCTTCCGGAGGTTGACAAGCCCGCGTCGATCGTCGTTGCGGGACTCAACGACGACGGCTCCGTCTCCGGGATGACGCTGGCCGTGGAACTGGACCTGTTGGCGGCGGGAGCCACGCTGGTCATCGGCGCAGACGCCATCGCGGGAGGAATATGGTCCATCCCGCCCGGAGCGTCGACGCCGGACTGGTTCTCGCCCTTCACCGAGGGTGTGCTTGAACTGTCGACGGCGGGGACGACACCCGGCGCAGCCATCGTCGGCACCTTCTCCGGCGTATACGGATCTTCCCTGGCTCCCAGCGAAGTCGACGCCCCCGACGGGTAGGTCGTCGATGCTGGCCGATTTCAGTCCCAGTCGAGCCAGAGTTCCTCGGGACCCCGGAAGGTGATGTTCGGGAACGACCAGTAGTCCTGGGGCGGCAGCCGCAGCGAGGACACCTGCTGGGTCAGGATCTCGAGTGCGATCCGAGCCTCCATCCGGGCCAGGTTCGCTCCCAGGCAGAAGTGGATGCCCTTGCCGAAGCTGATGTGGCGGTGCGGGTCGGGTCGGTTGAAGTCGTAGCCGTTGACATCGAAGCTGTCGGTGTCGGCGAACGCAGACGGCTCGCGGTTCGCCGCTGCGAAGTTCAGGAAAACCCGCGTGCCCTTCGGCAACTGCACCCCGCCAAGCTCGGTGTCACGTGTGGTCACCCGGCGCCAGGCCACCTGGCTGGAGTCGAATCGCAGGGTTTCCTCGACTGCCGTGGGAATGAGCGATGGGTCGGCGCACAGGGCGTCCCATTGGTCGCGCCGAGGCAGCAGGCAGCGCAGCGTGTTGCACAGCAAGTTGGTGACCGGGTCGTGGCCGGCGAATGAGATCCCGTAGATGATCGACTCGACTTCTCGGTAGGTGAGGCCGGTGCCGCCTTCGGGATCCGGATCGGCGTCGTGGGCGTCGAGCAGTTCCGAGCAGAAGTCGTCGGTGCGGTTGCGATGGCGCTCGGCCACGAATTCACGGCAGTAGCGCCAGTACGCCAGCATTCCTTCGGCCATGTGGGCCTGCTCGGCGGCCGTGGGTTTGCCCCAGGCGAAAGCCTTGCGGTTGACGCACCACGACTTGAGCATCAGGTCGTCTTGGGGCGGGAAACCGATGAAGCGGAACACGATCTCGGCTGGCAGCGGGAATGCCACGGCCTTGACGTAGTCAGCCGGCCGTTCGCCAGCCACCATCTCGTCGATCAACTCGGCGGCCCGGGAGCGCATGTAGTCCTCGAGCGTGCGCAGCCGACGTACCGAGAACCCGCCGCGGGTGTGGACGCGGATTCGCCCGTGGTCGGGCTCGGCCCGGTTCGACATGACCGCCTGGGGGTTGTAGTCCGGGGCGGACAGCACTTCGGCCGCCTCCGAAGCCAGCGGGAAGATGGGGTCTTGCACATTGGATGAGGCATAGGTGTCGGGGTCCATGAACACGGCCTCGATGTCGGCCATGCGTGTCACCACCACGTGACCCATCTCGGCGGCGTAGAAGACCGGGTGATCCTCACGCAACTGGTTGGCGATGGGGTACGGATCGG
The DNA here is from genome assembly GCF_965221945.1 of Candidatus Poriferisodalis sp. Taxonomy (GTDB): domain Bacteria; phylum Actinomycetota; class Acidimicrobiia; order Acidimicrobiales; family Poriferisodalaceae; genus Poriferisodalis. Next base: position 600,792 of record NZ_OZ244925.1, read on the forward strand.
CCAGGTACTCATCGCTGAGAGGCGACCAGCTCTCGTGCACCGGGCAGCCCGGCGGTGGGGGCGCCAACCGATCTGGTGCGGTGTGGTACGAGTCTGTGCTCACCGAGCTGCCTTCCTGTGGACCGTCGTGCGCTCGCCGGTTCCGGCAACGCCTATCATCGTCGGCCCACGGGCGATTGGCTCAGATGGTTAGAGCGCTGCCTTCACACGGCAGAGGTCACTGGTTCGAGTCCAGTATCGCCCACACAATCGGTGCCGGTCTAGGCGTGGGAGTTCACCCATGCTCGGCGAGGTGATCGAGCAACAGCTCGGTGAAAGCGCCGGGCGCTTCGTCGGTGACGAAGTGGTTGACGCCCGGAATTTCAGCGAAGCGGTACGGGCCGGTCACATAATCCGCCGTGTTCTCTGCGGCCATGCGACCGACCGTGACGTCCTCGTTCCTCCACACAAACATCGTGGGCACGGTGATTGCTGGCGTATCGCTGGACTGGATACTCGACTGACCCATTGCCCGATACCAGTTGACCGCCGCCTCGAGAGCCTCCCGGTCGGAGAGCGTGTCCAGATAGGCATCGATGTCGGCCTCGGGAACGGCGTTGCGAGCCATTGCACGCCGAAGTGCTCCGGCGTTGTCGACCAACAGCGCATCGGTTGCCTCGGGGCGCTGGAATGCCGGGTGATGGCGGGAGCGATGGGGCTGATCGGGGTCGTCACGCATGGCTGCCATGAATGCCGCGGGATGGGGCCGCGAGATGACGGTCAGCGAGATGATTCGCTCGGGAAGATGTGCTGCTATGAACCACGCCAGCGCTCCACCCCAGTCGTGTCCGACGATGTGAAATCGATCAGCGCCCAGGCTGTCGGCGATCCCCAGCGCATCGGCGACCAGCAGTTCGACGCGGTAGTTGTCGATGCCGTCGGGGCGGGCACCTGCGGAGTAGCCACGCTGATCGGGCGCGCATGCCCGGTGCCCCGCCGCCGCAAGTGCGGTCAATTCGGCACGCCAGGTGTGGCGAGTCTGAGGAAAGCCATGCAACAGCAGGACTGCCGGGCCCTCATCCGGGCCCGCCACATCCGCGGTGAATCGAAGCCCGTTCGCCTCGATAACTGTGTTGCGGACTGCTGTGGGATCTGCCATGGTCCTTGGCTCTTCCGCCGCTAGATGGGCGCACAGCATGCCGCAACGCTGGGGTCGAGAAATTGTCAGCAGACTCGCGAGTATTTCGTAATACGTTGAGCTGCTGTGCAATTCCACAGCTCGGCGCATAGGCGCGGACTCGACGAGCAGGCGATTTTCCATGCAATACGCAATGCACTCACCGTCATTGACCTCGAAGACGGCGAACTCGACGCGCTCGCCGATGAGGTCGAGGCGACGAACTATGACGTCGAAGCGCTGAAGATCCGTCGGCGTGGTCGACCACCTCTGGGCTCAGCGCCAGCTGATGTCGTTCCGGTGCGCATCGACCCCGAACTTCGGGACCGCGTCACGCGGGCGGCCCAATCGGCGGGAACGACGACGAGCGACATCATCCGGAAGGCGCTGCGGCACTACCTCGCCGTCACCTAGGCATCGTCCCTCAACGCGGGCAACCTCGTAGTGCCGCCGGTTTAGTGGATGGCTGCGTCGGGGTAGGACACGTGGACTGATATGAGGGCTTGACGGCCGGTGCTGCAGATCTCGATGGCTCGTTCCAGACCCGGTTATCGGCGATCAACGTGAGCAGTCCGAGACCCTGTGAGGCCGCGGCGTGGTGGACTGCCATCGGGTTCGAGAACACGTACGAGCCGTCGGGCGTCCAGCTCGTTGTCCCATTTGACGAACTCGCGGACGATGCCCCCCTGGTCGAACATTTCTTGACCCCAATGGATCGGGGCGTTGCGGCTGCCGAGTCGCCCCTGCTCGGTAATCGGTGTCCGGCCCGAGGCGAACAGCAGCGGCATTCCGGGGGGCCAACCTGACCGCTCGCCTACGATCTATTCAGCGACTGAAGTCGCTCCCCGAAGCGCGCAGCAGAGTGCGCAACCGGAGTGCCGCCAGAACTTGGACGGGGAGGCCAGGGTGATCATCGACTGCCACGGCCACTACACCACAGCCCCTCCACAACTTGGCGGCTACCGCGCCACCCAGCGCACCGCACTCGAAGCTGACGCGGCCCACGTCGGCACTAAGGGTGTGCTCGACATCAGCGACGACGAGATTCGCGAGAGCATCGAGCAGAACCAGCTGCGCCTGCAACGCGAGCGCGGCTCGGACCTCACCATCTTCTCGCCACGGGCCTCAGCGATGGGCCACCACGAAGGCAACGAGCACACCTCGCGCTTCTGGTCCGAGCACTGCAACGAAATCATCCGCCGGGTCTGCGATCTATTTCCTGAAAACTTCGTACCGGTCTGCCAGCTGCCTCAGTCACCCGGTGTTCCGATCGACAGCTCGGTGCGCGAGCTGCGGCGCTGTGTCGAAGAGATGGGCTTCATCGGCTGCAACGTCAATCCCGATCCCTCCGGTGGTTTCTGGACCGGCCCGCCGCTGGGCGACCCTTACTGGTGGCCCCTGTGGGAGGCGATGACAGAGCTCGATGTGCCGGCGATGATCCACGTCAGCGATACCTGCAATCCGAACTTCCACGCCACCAGTTCGCACTATCTCGGAGCCGACACGACGGCGTTCGTCCAGATGATGATGTCCGATCTGTTCATCGACCATCCCGACGTGAAGTTCGTGATCCCTCACGGCGGGGGAGCAGTGCCGTACCACTGGGGTCGGTTCCGTGGCATGGCGCAGGACAGGGGCCTTCAGCCGCTCGATGAGTTGCTGCTGGGCAATGTGTTCTTTGACACCTGCGTGTACCACCAGGCCGGCATCGACGTGCTTGTCGAAGTGATTCCCCCACAGAACATCCTGTTCGCGTCCGAGATGGTGGGAGCCGTCCGGGGCGTCGACCCGACCACCGGATTCAACTTCGACGACACCAAGCGCTACATCGACGCGGCCGATCTCACCGATGAGGCCCGCCGCATGATCTTCAGCGAGAATGCCTTGCGGGTGTACCCACGCCTGGCCGGCGCGCTGGAAGCCCAAGAGCAAATCGCTCAGACAGCAGGCCAGGAGGACTGATGGCTGCTCGACACGTTGTCATCCGCACGATCGAACGGACGGATTCAGCGAACATCGCGGGCTTGGGCGAGGCCGGCACGGCCACCGTGCACGAAGCCATCGGCCGCCGCGGCTACCTCGGTCCTGAATTGCAGCCCATCCAGCAGGGCATCAAGGTGGCAGGTTCAGCCGTGACGGTGATGTCCCACCCAGGCGACAACATCATGATTCACGCGGCGGTCGAGGTGTGCGAGCCGGGCGACATCCTGGTCGTCACCAACACGGCGCCGTCGACACATGGCATGTTCGGCGACCTGCTGGCGTCGTCGCTCATGGCTCGAGGCGTGGTGGGGCTCGTGATGGATGCCGGGGTCCGCGACACGATGGATCTGCGGGCAATGGGCTTCGCCGTGTGGACCCGGCACGTGTCCTGCGAGGGCACCGTGAAGAACACCCCGGGCTCGGTCAATGTCCCCATCAGCATTGACGGCATCATCATCAACCCGGGCGACGTCATCTGCGCCGACGATGACGGCGTCGTTGCCGTGCCGCGGGGCGAGGCCGCCTGGGCACTTGACCAGTCGAACGCCCGGCTCGCCAACGAAGAGGGCAGCCGGGCTCGCCTGCAAGCCGGGGAATTGGGGCTCGACATGTACGGGCTGCGCCAGAAGCTCGTCGAACTCGGTGTGGAGTGGGTCGATTAATCACGAAGAGCAGAATCACGTCATGACGGCTGAGGTCGTCGTCACCGGGACGGGTTCCCCTATCCCTGGGGGCTTATATCGGGTGTTAGCCGTTTGTTTGTGAGGATCTGGGTAGCCGCTGGTGCGGTTGGGCTGGTTTCCCTCCGGCCCGGTCCTCTTTCGACGGCGAAGTCCCGCACCGCATCGGTGACAGAACATCGACGTGCCCGCTGCTCTCGGTTCGACAACCCGGAATGTGGTTTGCGAACCTGAAGACTCGGCTAGCGGGTGATGCGCACGGTGATGGAGTCGCCGTGCTCCCAGTCCAGGATCACCGGCCCCCAGTCGTACCCCCGGCACTGCTGGCGGACTCCGTCGATGGTGCGGCCGAAGTCCCAGTGCCTCATATTCTCGCCGTGGAACTCCAGCCACTTGTCGTCGTCGCCCAGGCGCAGCTCGAAGGTGCGGGGCGCGAATATCGGCCTTGGGCACAGCCGCAGCCGCACGAGACGCCAGCCCGGCGTGTAGCTCAGTTCCAGCACCTCGCGGGATCCCCCGCCGAAGCTGAAGCTGTTGTCGGTCAGGGCGCCGAATCGTTCGTCTCTGCCGGTCTGCTTGGACCAGCCGACGAAATAGCCCATGTGGCCGGTGTCTAAACCGTCGGGGTACTGGCCGCCGACGGTGAGGGTTTCGCTCCAGATTGCGGCTCCTTCGGGAGCGGGCGCAGGATCGGGCGCGTCTACCTGCCAGGTCTCGAAGGCGAAGACGTTGTCCTGGCCGTCATTGGAGGACTGGACGGCGCCGCCGGGGACGTCGATCCACAGCTTGCCGTCGATGACGTCGTCCACCAGGGCGCTGTACACCTGCCCGGGGGTCTCCGTGTGGAAGTCCGTGATCTGGAACTCGTAGGACTCGGTGCCTTCGCTGGTGTACCAGGCTCCGATGTCGGCCGCCTCGAAGCCCACGACGTCGTAGCTCTCGTCGCCGGCGAGGTTGGTGTCGGTGAACGTGAAGGTCACCCGGAACGGCCCGGTCACGGGCTCGGTCACGTCGGCGGTGATGGTGACCTTCGGCGCCGGTTTCGGCCGCGGCGTTCCGTTCCTGACCGTGGACCAGCCGCTCCAGCTGCTGGTGTTCCTGGCCCGTACCCGCACCTGGTACTCCGTCTCGTTGGTGAGCCCGGTGATCGTCGTGGAGCGGCCGGTTATCCCGGCCTGCTGGCGGGTGGCGTCGAAGCTCTGCGAGCCCGACTTCCACTGGACCTGGTACTCGGTGATGTCGCTGCCGCCGTCGTCTGCGACGCTCCAGGTGACGTAGAGGGCTGTGTTCCGGGACTCGACCGTCACCGAGGGCGCGTCCGGCGCCACCGCCATCGGGGTTGCGGTGTCCGATGCGGCTGCGCCCTTGAGGGTCGCGGTCCTGGCCCGGACCTCGAAGGTGTGGACCGTGCCGTTGACCAGACCGGTCACGAAGTAGAACGTGGTGTTGACGTTGCTTCCCGGGACGTCGGCCCAGGCGGTGAACGAGCCGCTCCCGGCCCTGTAGCGGTATTCGTAGCCCACTATCGGGTTGCCGCCGTCAGAGGCTGGCGCCGACCAGTCCAGGCGCGCCTTGGCGTTGCCCGCGGTGGCGTCGAAGCCCTGCGGGGCGCTGGGCACCGTCACCGGGACCTCGGTGACCTCGTTGGAGGCCGGGCCCTCGCCGCCCACAGGGTTCTTGGCCCTCACCTTGAAGCTGTAGCTGGTCCCGTTGGTGAGGCCGGTCACGGTGTGCTCGGTGGTGTTCTCGTCGGCGCCGGAGATGTCGGTCCACGAGCCGTAGGCGCCGTTGCCTGTCCTCTGCTGGTACTCGTAGCCGTCGATGGCGACCCCGCCGTTGAACGTCGGCGCGGCCCAGATCAGGCGCACCTGCTGGTCCCCGGGCTCTGCCCTGAGGTTGCTGGGCGCCGTCGGGAAAGTCGCCGGGACGACGTTATGGAGTAGTTGGGAGAAGCCTGGCCCGACCGTGTTGACGGCCCGTACTCCGATTGTGTGTTGGTGTCCGTTGGTGAGACTGGTGACAGCGAAATCCGTCGTGCCTGCGTCGCTGCCCGGCATGGTTGTGTAAAGGTTGACGACGAATATTCCGAGGTTACTGTCGTGGACTGAGTACTCATACCTCAGGATCCGGCTGCCAAAGTTGTCAGGAGTTGTCCAGGTGAGTGCCACCTGGCCGTCCCCTGCAGTGGCTTCCAAATTGCCGGGCTTGCTAGGCGCGTCGATCGTCGCCGTGGCCTGGTCGGACTCGGTGCCGCTGCCGTTGGCGTTGATGGCCCGGACCTCGAACGTGAATGTTGTTCCAGCGTTGTTTACGGCACTGAGTCCCTTGACGGTAAAAGAGGTCGCATTCACTCCGTTGGCCGCGCTGTTGAAGATGGTGGTCCAGTTGCCGAAGGAGCCGCTGTTCCTGTAGTAGCGGTACTGGTGCGAGGTGATGGCGCTGCCGCCGTCGGAGGCCGGAGGGGTCCAGGTCAGCGTGACAGCAAGCTGAGGCGTCTCGTCGGGGGCCGCCGTCGCCGCCAGGTCGGTCGGCGCCAGCGGAGTGGCCTGCAGGTTGACCATGACAGAGGTGCTGGACTGCGCCAGGTTGCCGTTGCCGGGAACGTCCGTGACGGCGTCTGCGTCGAGCTCTACGGTGATTGCTCCCGAGGTGCTCAGGAGCGCGGTGGCCAAGGTTACGGTCACGACTTCGTCCGTTGATGAGGCTGCGGTTGTCGACAGTGTCGTGGTTCCTTCCATCACCTTGATCTTGGTACGGTCGACATTGGAGAGGTCCTTGCTGAATGTCAGGATGATCTTGGTCCCGTCAGTTGAGGACCTCGGAGCGTCGCTGCCGGTGATCACCAGCGTCGGGCGTATGCCGTCTACCTTGTGGCCGGACTGGAGGGCAAGCACCAAGTGGGTCCGGGTCGCGCTGTTCGTCGTGCTGCCGGTCGCGTAGATCGTGCCGCTGTTGAGAACGAGGGAGTTCGCTTTGATTCCCACGCCGGAAGGCGCGGTGTCGCCCGCCACGACGGTGTATGAACACGCCATCGTGGTGGTGTTGGTGGCGGCGGCGCAGCTCGCTGTCTTGTCGGTCGTGCCGAACAGGAGCGTCAGTTGGGGCGAGCCGGTGATGTCCACCGCCTTGTCGAAAGTCACGGTCGCGGTCACCGAGTCGCCGATGGCGTAGGTGCTGTCGCCGCCCGGGGTCGAGGTCAGAGCGACTGAGGTCACCTCCGGGGGTACTTCCGCCACCGTGACCTGGGGGCTGTAGCGCGGGTATTCCCGGTAGCCGGGGTCGTCGTCGAAGACCACCCGCACCTGGATGTTGTTGTCCACGTCGTCAGCGGTCGTGGTATACGTCGGGCCGGTCTCGCCGTCCAGCTCGGTCACGTCGGCACCGTCGATCCGTATCCACTGGTAGTGGTAGTAGACGTAGGCGAGGCCGTCGGTGGCGTCGGTGATGCCGGATGTGTCGGCAGTCAGCGTTTCGCCCTGAAAAAGGGCGCCGGTGACCGCCGGCGCGCCGTCCGCGGGGTCGTTGCCCGGCTGGGCGCCGGGCAGGTCGTAGGCGTAGAGCTTGTCGTCGGTGGCGTCGACCACCCACAGCACCCGGCCGTCGAACCAGAGCCCGCGGGCGGCGTCGTTGCCAGAGTCGAGCGCGATGTTCTTGGAGGAGTCCTGGGACTCGTCGGACAGCTTGAAGGCGTAGACCTTGTCGTCCTCGCTGTCGGTCGCGAACATCGTCGTGGCGTTGGACCACAGCCCGCGCGGCTCCTGGGCGTTCTCATCGGCAGCAGCGCTGGACACGAACAGCGACTCCATGTCCTTGGCGGAATCGTGGGTTCTGTCCGAGCGCTTGTAGGCGAAGACCTTGTTGCCCGAGCCGGTGGCGTCGTTGGCCACCCAGATGGTGCCGGCATTGCACCACACACCCGTGGCCTCGCTGTTGGCCGCTGCCAGGGTGATGTCCTTGGCCGAGTCATGCGACTCGTCCGACATCTTGTAGGCGTAAACCTTGTCGTCGTCGCTGTCGGCGACGAACATGGTGGTCCCGTCGGAACACATCCCGCGCGCATCCCGGTTGCCGGCGGCGTGCAGCGTCTCGAAATCCTTGCCGGAGTCGCGGGAGCCGTCGACGCGCTTGTAGGCGAAAATCTTGTTGCCCGCGGCGCCGAGTCCGTCGTTGACCACCCAGATGGTGTCGTCGTTGCCCCAGACCCCCTCAGGGTCGGCGTTGTCGCTGTGCAGGTCAAAGCCGGTCACCCGCCGCTTGGGCGGGGTGAAGTCCCGATTGGTGTACACCGCGATCTCCAACACATCGCCGTTCACGACCAGGTTGGCAAGGTCGGCACCCTGATAGAACACGTTCGCGATGCTGAAGCCTGAGGCCGCGCCCGAGTCCTCGCTATCGGTTGAGGTTTTCTGCAACCTGTGCTCGGTGCCGCCGAGGTGGCTCCACACCATCACGTAGGTGGTGCTCGCCTCCAGCGTCGTTCTCGGCGGCGCCTCGAAGAAGCTGTGGCCCGCCCCGTATTCGGTGGGACTGACGAGGTCGAACAGCTTCGCGCCCGGCTCCCCGCCCGTAGAGGCGTGCACGGCCACCGACACCGACGTCGGACCGTCAGGGAAATTACTGCCGGAGCCTTCGATGTTGATGCCGATGCCCCGCAGCTCGAAGCGGCCCGCGTCGGGACCGGTCGTGAAGCCCTGCGACAGCACCTTGTTGGTGCCGCCGAGGGAGACGTAGCTGTTGTCGGTCTGGCCCAGGTTCTGCGCCATCGCGTACAGCGGCACGCCGAGGACGGCCGACATCGGTGCATGGGGAGTCGCAACATCGCCATGGTCTGAGAGGGTCACGCCGGGCGCCGTCGGCGCGTCATACCCTTCGGAGACGCCGTATATGCGGATGAGGGCCTGGCCCGTTCTCGTGCCGACACCAAGACCATACGGGTCTTCAAGATCCTGCCTGAAGGTGTATGTGTTGCTGCTTCCTCCTGCCACGGTCGCGCCTTGCGGAGCCGTCCATTCAGTTATGCCTGCTTGGTGGCGTGTATTGATCAGCCTGAACAGCTTGGTGCTCGTGTCGCTCGTGCCGTCGAGCAGGTGCCACGGGTTGGTGATGCCGCCGGACAATTCTGTGGTGTCGTCCGAGCGCCATGAGAAACCGCGGACGAGGTAGCGGTCCGCTTCTCCGGCACCCATGCGCAAACAGCAGATGTCGCCAATCGAGATGACTTCCTGGTCACCCTCCCAGGGTTGGGCGTAGGTCGAGGCCAGGATGCCGCTGGCCCGCCTCGAGCCCTCGACGGCCAGGCGCAGCACGTCGTCGCGCGGGGTGACCGAAGTACCCCAGCGTCCAGTCTCACTCAACGCTCGGACCCTCGCGGTGTCCCTGAGTTCGGCTCCCGCCTCGCCGCCGGCGTCCTCAGCGTCCGACGTCGTCTCCTTGATCGACAGCGAGGCGCCGAAACCCGACAGCACGATGTTGTACTTGACACCCGGGTACGCGATCACGCCCGCCGGAGCCGTGAACTTGTTGGCGCCGACGACGAACGAGGGCGGGTTCTTGAAGTCGAACAGCTTGGTTTCCGGTTCCCCGCTCTGACTGGAGTGGTCGCCGATCCACAGCGAGACGGTCAGACCAGACGACGGGACCGCCGCCAACTCGATCGAGACGCTGGAGATCTCGTAGCCCTGGCCGTGACTGCCCAACATGAACTCCATGGCGTACTGCTGGGCGATCGCCGCCGTGGCCGACGTCGACTGGCCGGTGTTGCTGACCAGCGTCCTGGTCTGCGACGGGCCGGCCGGTTCGGTGACCGGGCCGAACGGCAGGCTGGTCACAGACTCCGAGTAGTTGTGCCGGTCCGTGAACGAGACTTCCACCTTGATCAGCTTGCCGATGTCGTCGTCGACGAGCTCGTACCTGGGTGAGTCGGTGCCGATATCGGTCTCGTTCGCGCCGTCGACCCGGATCCACTGGTAGGAGTAGGTGAACTCGATGACATCGCCTATGTCGCCTGTAAAGGGGAGCCCGTTAGCGTCGGCAATGCCCACAGTGTCGGCAAACAGGTAGTGGGCGCCCTCCGCGGAAGCCAGGACTCTCGGCAGGCCGGTGGCGTCCTGGTTCGGCGTTCTATAGCCACGGACGTTCATGAAGAACGCCTCGTCGCCCCCGCTCTTTTGCTGCCATGTGCCGCCGTTGTTCCAATCGAACTTGTTTTTGATGTTCCAGCCCGTGAGACCGGTCGCGTCTTCTCCGGCGGAGGTGGTGGTGTTGAGCGTGACGCTGCCGGTGCCGCGCTGCTTGATCACCACCACGTAGTTGGTGTTCGCCGAGAGGGCGAGGCCGTCGTGCGAGAAGAGAAGCAACTCGGCCGCGAAGCTGACCGGCACCGTCAGGGCCGTGCAGTCGGCGGTTGGAAACTCGTCGTCGGTGGTGTCCGCCTCGCAGATCTCGACATCGAAGTCGTCGCCCTCTGCATCGCCGGAGTCGATGAACACATGGGTGAGCGTGTAGGTGTCGCCGCCGGCCGTGCGGAAGAGCTGCGCATGGTCGTTGCCACCGGTGCTGAGGGTGTCACTGTTCGCTTGATTTAGGTTTCCCACGAGATCGCGCTGGCTTTGCGCCTCCGCCTGCGTCGACCAGAGGAGCACGCCGCCCAGCACCAGCGCCAGCAGGGCGAGCAGCCCGATGAGCGGCAGGGGGAGCGGCGCAAGGCGCCGGGAGGCGGTCATGACCTACCTCCGGCAAGCCGAGGCAAGAGAAATCCGGGGGGGGGGGGGACCGGCGGCCGGTCGTGCGCCTGCGAGTTGTGGTGATGGGATCGTGTGAGCACGCCGCCCTCCTGTGCCAATGTGACTGCTCTAGCAGGCTGCTGAATAAGTGCCAATATCGCGGACTGGCGGAGGCAAAGCCGCTGGTCAGAGGAGTGGCCGATTGGCCGAAACCGGCTTTTTCAGCATCCTGCTAAGAACTCATCCTAACATGCACCATTTCGATTGTGTGAGCACACGGCGGATTCAAGTGGTCGTCGCAACACCTTGATAAGGTCTTCGGGTCCTCCATGACGAGTTCGGCCAGGCGGGCGCGCCGAGCGCTCCCAAGGCGTACCTCGCCAGGTGCTGATCGAAGTGATCGATTGTGGTTCCTGCATTAACGTTTCCGAGGCGTGAGCAGGCCTTCCGGAATCCTTGCGGAGCAACGCGTCACGGGTCATAGCATCGGAGCGATGTCGGCAGGCGTGCGCTGCATGGTCATGCGGGGCGGCACATCCAAGGGTGCGTACTTCATGGCCGACGAGTTGCCTGACGATCCCGACGAGCGCGATGTGCTGCTGGCGCGGATTATGGGCTCGCCCGACCCGCGCCAGATCGACGGCATCGGCGGGGCGCATCCGCTGACCTCGAAGGTGGCCGTGGTGTCGCGGTCCGAGGATTCCGAGGCTGATGTGGACTACCTGTTCCTGCAGGTCGGCGTCGAGGATGGCTCGGTCAGCGACCGGCAGAACTGCGGCAACCTGCTGGCCGGCGTCGGGCACTTCGCCATCGAGCGGGGCCTGATCGCCGCTTCGGGCACGCAGGCGCAGGTGCGCATCCGCATGGTGAACAGCGACTCGCTGGCAACGGCGACGTTTCCGCTGGACAGAGGCCGTCCGGTCTATGACGGCGAGACGGTGATCTCGGGAGTGCCAGGCACCGCAGCGGAGGTTCGCCTGGACTTCGCAGACACTGCCGGCTCGACATGCGGCGCGCTGCTGCCGACCGGCGCGGCGGCCGACGTGATCGACGGCGTCGAGATGACCTGTGTGGACAACGGCATGCCGACCGTGGTGCTGCGGGCGGCAGATCTCCAGATCGCAGGAGACGAGGATCCGGCGGTGCTGGAAGCCAATCAGCCGTTCCGGGAGCGGCTCGAGAGCATCCGTTGTCAAGCAGGCAAGCTGATGAACCTCGGCGACGTGAGCGGAACGACGGTGCCGAAGATGACGCTGGTGTCGGCACCCCGAGCGGGCGGCAGCATCTGCACGCGGACATTCATCCCGCACCGCTGCCATGACGCCATCGGTGTGCTGGGCGCGGTCAGCGTGGCGACGGCACTGCGGCTGCCCGGCGGCACCGGCTCGGAGTTGCTGGGGCCCCGAACTGACCCGGACCTCGTCCAGATCGAGCACCCGACGGGCATTTTCGCCGCACAGGTGGAGCTCGCGGACGGTCCGGACGGCCCGGTCGTGGGGCGCTCAGGCATCGTCCGCACAGCCCGAAAATTGTTCGACGGTGTTGTCTTCCCGAGCAGCGCAGCGATTCCCCGGGGCTCCTGATGCAACCCACGATCCTGCCGCCGCATCCCTCGCCGCACGCACCGGCAGCGTTCACGCCACCGCCCGGCGCGACCGATGCGCATTGCCACATCTTCGGGCCTGCGCACCGGTTCCCCTTCGCGCCCGAGGCCACCTACACCCCGCCCGACTCCGGCATCGACGACTTCGAGGTGCTGCAGGAGCGCTTGGGGTTGTCGCGGGCGGTCTTTGTGCAGGCAAGCTGCCACGGCACCGACAACGCGGCCATGGTGGATGCGCTCGTGCGGGGCAAGGGCCGCTATGCGGGCGTCGCGATGATCGACGAGTCGTTCAGCGAGGCCGACATCGCAGCGTTGCACGACGCAGGCGTGCGAGGAACCCGCTTCAACTTCGTGGCCCACCTCGGCGGTGCGCCCGACCTCGACGTGTTCTGGCGGCTTGTGGGCCGGGTGCAGCCCTTCGGCTGGCACATCGTGCTGCACTTCGACGCGAAGGATCTGCCGACCTACGCTTGGCTGCTCGACCGCATGCCGTGCCCTTATGTCATTGACCACATGGCTCGGGTGGACGCGGCGGCTGGGGCGGGGCAGGAGCCATTCGCAGCCCTGCTCGGGCTGATGTGCGATGAGCGCGCCTGGGTGAAGGTGTCCGGTGCAGAACGGCTCACAGCCGGCGGGACTCCGCCCTATGACGATGTCGTGCCCTACGCGCAGGCGCTCATCGCTGTGGCGCCCGACCGGATCCTGTGGGGCACCGACTGGCCCCATCCCAACGTGCGGCACATGCCCGACGACGGCGACCTCGTCGATGTGCTCGCATCATTCGCCCCCGACGAGGGCGTTCGCCACCAGATTCTGGTCGCCAATCCCGAGACGCTGTACGACTTCGGCTGAAGTTGAGAGTCGAGAAGAGGACTGCCGTGAAGATCATCCTTGCTGGAGAGGGCGCGATCGGGCGCCGGCACATTGCGGCGCTGCGTCGCATCGACGATGTTGAGGTAGTGGCTCTGTCGGGAGGCGTAGCAGAAGACACCGAGGCGTTTGCTGACGAGTTCGAGATTGACCACTGGGCCACCGACTTGTCTCAGGCCCTCACGCTCGACGCCGATGCCGTGATTCTGGCCACGCCGACGCCGCTGCACGCTGCCCAGGCCATCGAGACCATGCGAGCGGGCAAGCATGTGCTGGTCGAGATACCGATGGCCGACAATCTCGCCGACAGCGAACAGTTGGCACGAGTTCAGCATGAGACGGGCCTCACTGCGATGGTGTGTCATACCCGCCGCTTCAATCCCAGTCACCAGTGGATCCACGAGCGCATCACCAGACGTGAGTTGAAGCTGCAGCACCTCGTTGTCGAGACCTTCTTCTTCAGGCGCGAGAACCGAAACGCGATGGGCAAGCCCCGCACATGGACCGATCACCTGCTGTGGCACCACTCGTGCCACACCGTCGACTTATTCGGCTACCAGACGGGGGAGCCGATAACTGCCGGATGGGCGCAGCAAGGCCCGGTGCACCCTGAGTTGGGCATCGCAATGGACATGACGATCGGCATGAACGTCCCGTCGGGCGCTCTGTGCACGCTGTCGCTGTCGTTCAACAACGACGGTCCGCTCGGCACGTTCTTCCGATATATCTGCGACAACGGCACCTACATCGCTCGCTACGACGACCTTGTCGACGGCTACGACAATCCGGTGGACCTCTCGGGGGTGGCAGTCTCGAATGACGGCATCGAATTGCAGGACCGCGAGTTCATCTCGGCGGTGCTCGAGGGCCGCGAGCCCAACGCTTCGGTCAGCCAGTGCCTCGGGGCCATGCAAACGATCGACATGCTGGAGCAAACGCTGGCCGTCCCTGCCTAGAAGACGGATGCGCCCTCAATTGACACAAGTCCATAGTTGGACGCGCTATCAAATGGGCCATGGCGGAGCTGCACAGGCCTGATGCCGAGGCGCTCGCCTTTGACGAGGCGTTCGAGCGCGATGGCACGATCAGGCCGCTGTACCAGGCGATCGTGCAGCGCTTCTCGGGCATGGACGCGGCCGAGCTGCGGCGCCGGGAACGCATCATCGAGGAGGAGTTCCGCCGCCAAGGCATCACGTTCACTGTCTACGGCGATTCAACGGGCACCGAGCGGACCTGGCCGACGGCATTGTGCCTGCCTGGCTCGTGCGGTCGTCGGCGGGGTTTTCGGTCGGTGTTTCGGCGGAGCTGGCCGTAGTTGGACAGCCACGAGTTGGTGCGCTCCACGGTCCAGCGCAGCCCCAGTGGCGCCGTGTTGGGCTCGCTTGCGGCGCCGGGCGGCCGTTTGGGCGGCCGGCAGATGTCGTCGATGCCCGCAGCCGCGGCGGAGTCGTCGACGCGTGCGCCCCAGTAGCCGCGGTCCAGGTGCAAGGTCTCCACGTCGTGGTGCAGCCCGCGGCGGGCGATCCCCTCGACGGTGGGGTCGAACAGCATGATGTCGTTGCGGTTCGCGCCGTCGGCGGCCCACCCGACCGGGATGCCCGCCCCGTCGGTCGCGATCGACCACTTCCATCCGAGCTTGCGCCTGTCAACAGGGCTCTTGCCGGTTCCCTCGCCGCCGCAGGGCGCCTTGTGGACCGAGCCGTCAATGCACACCTCGGCCAGATCGAGGCCCACGATGCGGTCCCAGGCGGCGATCGCCTCAGCGGCAATGCCGTCGAACACCCCGGCTGCTTCCCACTCGTCTCGGCGGGACCGCAGCGTCGTGTCCGACACCTGCCGGCCCAGCAGCGCCTCCGCGGTCTGCCACGAACAGCCCGTCACCAGCCGCACCAAGATCCCCCCAAAGCACAGCCGGTCCGATATCCGAGGCCGATGCCCGCCCTTGGGATGCCGGTCAACGCGCACCGGCACCCTCGGCTCGACCGCTACCCACACAGCATCCACTATCTCCGGCTCCAAAGCGCGCATGATGACACCGACCTCCACGGTCGTCGGGTTTGGGACAACCCGACCAATACACCGGGAAACACGACGACCCGTGGACGGTCACCCACCCCGCCACACCATCAATCCGCGCGGCCTCTTAGGACAGTTCTGGATTCGTCTTCGGCCGAGCCAATAACTTCGTCGGACGCTACCTGCACGCCACTGGGGGGCGCGGCCTCTATCTCGCTGTTCCCGCGTCTGCCCAGCGCCAGCTGCGGAGGCGGCCGGTTCGCGGAGCGCCGAACAGCACCCGTTGGTCACGCGGGTACCCTGCGAAGAACGGTTGACCGTGAGCGTCCGGTCCGCACGCCTCGAGGAGTCCACAGGGTGAGCGACACGCAGCTCAGCGCTTGGCTAGAGGTCATGCCCGAAATCGCAGCGGCAGTCAACGATTTCCAGTCTGAAGCCGTCCAGCGTGACGCGTTCCGGGTGCTCGTCGACCTTGCCGGATTCGATGTTTCCCGCATCGACTGGAATGAGACGGCAATGTCGACAGCGCTCCTCGAAGGACTCCTCGGTCAGGCCGGTTTCGGGGAGCTCATGGACAAGCTGGCGGCCATCGAGTCCACTTCGTCCTCGCTGGCACCCGATGAGGTGGAGCGACGGGGCGCTCTCTCTCCTGAAGAGCTTCGCGAGATGGCTCGACAGGCGGGTCGTGGTGAGCCTGTCAGCCTTGCATGACCCAGTGGCGTGACTTGGCGCTTAGCTGACCCGCACCGCTGCTTCGATGAGTGGGCCGATGGCAAGAGCGACGACGACCGAGAGCGGCTGCTTGTCGGACTCGCAGATCTTGCCGACCGGCCTCGTGACGAACTGCCGGGATTCCGACTGACCGCTCGATCGCCGATGAACCGCTGGACGATCATCGGTTCAACTCTCGTCGTCATTCGGAGTTACGAAACCGCCGGAGTCTTTGATTTGGTGGACCTTCGGGACCTGTGAGTTCGGCTCATGCCGGTACCGTTCGCAGCGCATGGCTGACACTTCTGAGGCTGCCGCGGCGCCGGGCGCAGCGCTGTCGGCGGATCACCCGATCCACCGGTTGGGCGACAGCCTGTACTTGCGGGCGGCCCGATGCTGGCGGACCGAGCAGGTGCCGGTGTGGTTCCAGCGCCAGGCCGGGCGCTCGCTGCCGGAATACCGGGCGCTGCGAGCGCAGGGCAGCATTCTCGACGCCATCGCCGATCCGGCCACCGCCGCCGAGATCACCCTGCAGCCGGTGCGTCGCTGCGGTGTGGATGCGGCCGTGCTGTTCTCCGACATCGTGGTGCCGGCAGCCGCAGTCGGCTTCGGGATCGACGTGGTGCCCGGCGTGGCGTCCTCCCAGGCAATTGAAGGCACTTCGCCCAAACCGTGCCGACCGGAGAGACCGTGAGATTTCTACGGCGCGCCGACCACCCCAGGGTTTCGTGGCTGATGGTGGTCGGTGTGCTAGCTGTCGTAGTGTTCGCAGCAATGGTGCTGCGAACGCGTGCCGCCGTAATGTCGTGCACTGAATTGGCCGACGAGGCCGAACGTTTGGCGGACGCTGAGTTGAGCTGGCGCAACAGCGGACTCGACCGCTTGGCCTTTCAGGCTGGGGCATTGGCCGCCGAGTTCGCAAACGCTCAGGGCTTCACATGGGGTATGGCTGATGACGCTGATCGCTTGGCAGCCCAGACCGAGCGTTGGAGGTCGAGATACATGCACTGGGTCGACGAAAAGGTGCAATGGAGGGAGCAGGTGGAGCGCAGGGCTTCTTGAGACCAGCGCGATGAGCGCTGGGTTTCTGAGCTTGAGCGCATAGACGCTGAAGCGGAGTCCAGTAGGACCGGACGCTTTGTCTCTCAACTTCTGCGTGAGCGGGCTGCTATCAAACGCTTCGCGCAATTCGGAGCCGACGAAGCAGATTCGACCGTTGACGGTGAGAACATGGACACCGTCGATTTGCGCTTGACGGCCGACGGCTTGCGACTGGCTGCAGCGCGCGGGAGTTTGGGGTGCGAGTTGTAGCGCCGTAGAGGGTGGAAATTCGATTCGCGCTGGTTTCCACGCGGTGACAATCAGACGCTCTTGGTCCAGTCAAGACGGCGGGACAGGATCCCCACGCGACCGGTATGCCCGCCGCGTCTATCGACACCGCGTCGTGCAGCAAGGATTCGACTGACTGCCGCGAACAGCCCGTAACCAGCCGGATGATGAACTCCCGCAGCCGCAGTCGGTCGCAGATCCGGGGCCGGTGACAGCCCAACGGGTAATCGTCAGGCGCCCGCGGCAGTAGCAGCTCCACCGCCGGCCACACGGCATGCGCCACCTTCTTGGATAGAGCGCGCTTGATGAAACCGGCCTCCACGTTCGCCAGGAATCAAACAACCCCACGAATACACCGGGGAACCAGGCGACCCGCGAAAAGCCATCTATCCGCGCGGCCTCTTAGCCGACGGCATTGTGCCTGCCTGGCTCGTGCGGTCGTCGGCGGGGTTCGAACGCAACGCGTTCGGGATCAGCGTGCCCCACGATGCCCACTGCGTGATCGCCGGCATCGACCTGGTTCGTGACGTCGAGGGCCAGTACCGGGTGCTGGAGGACAACCTGCGCAACCCCAGCGGGATCAGCTACGTCATCGAGAACCGTGCGGCGATGACCAAGTCGTTCCGGCCCGATTCGACGCTGGGCGTGCCCGGACTGCTCGGCGCTATCCGTGCACCAAAGCGGTCAGCGCCGGAACACGGGAGCAGACCGGCGGCGAGGTGTCGATGGCAACCGGCTGCTGGCGTTCACTCATTCGCTGCAGGCGGCCCGCCGCGAGATCGGCCACTCGCCGAGTTGGGCACGGCGTTGGCCACGCTTGCGACTGACGTGCATGCCAGCACGATCGCTGGTTCGGGCCTGGTCGAGGCCGCGCCTGAGCCGGTGAGCTGCGAGCGACTCGGTGATCAGCAGTTCCTCAACGAACACGTGGAGTACTTGGCGCCTTCGCAACACGTGCAGTGGGGAGATCTCATCAACGAAGTGGCCTCGTGGACCATCCGCTCGGCTGCCGATGACGTGCGTGAACAGGTGCTCGGGATCGTTCAGGCGGTGCCCACCGTGCTGACCTACGAGCACGGCGCCGCCTTCGACGGTCACCGAGCCGATCCGGCGCCAGGCTCGCGTCGCTGGGGGCTCCCCGGCAGAACTGGCCCAGCCGTCGGCCCATTAAGGCGACCAACAGCAATAGCGCCCGCCGTCACGATGCGTGATCGATCTGTCACCAGGGATCGATCGGGTGCTTGCGCCCGGTGCGCGGCTGTGGCGCAGGCAGGATTGCGAGCAGC
This sequence comes from Candidatus Poriferisodalis sp., assembly GCF_965221945.1. Classification (GTDB taxonomy): domain Bacteria; phylum Actinomycetota; class Acidimicrobiia; order Acidimicrobiales; family Poriferisodalaceae; genus Poriferisodalis. Next base: position 619,148 of record NZ_OZ244925.1, read on the forward strand.
CGGGCGACCAGGTCCCGCGTGTCGGCCGGGTCGATGATGTCGTCAAGCAGGAACGCCCTGGCGAACTCCAGCCCGGTATTGCGCTCCTTCCACTCCGCGACCCGTCGCTCCCGGAGCTCCCGGCGCGCTGCGTCGTCGGGTGCCGAGGAGAGTTCGTCTCGGTAGACGATGTTCACGGCTCCCTCGAGGCCCATGCCACCGAACTCGGCGGTCGGCCACCCGACGATCAAGTCGGGCGCCAGCGCATCTGAGCCCATGGCGTAGTACCCCAGCCCGTACGCCTTTCGCAGGATCACGGTCAGGATTGGCACGTCGGCTGCGCTCAGCGCCATCAGCGTCCGAGCGCTGTGGCGCACCAGAGCAGTCGCCTCCGCTGCAGTGCCGATCATGAAGCCGGGCGTGTCGCACACGAACAACAGCGGGATGTCGTAGGCATTGCACAGTTCGACGTGGCGGGCGAACTTCGCCGAGCCCTCGGCGTCGATGGCACCTGCACCGAACATCGGGTTGTTCGCAAGCACGCCCACGACGTGCCCTTCGATGCGGCACAGCGATGTCGAAAGGCAACGGCCGAATCTCGGCCGCAGTTCCATGACCGAGCCCTCGTCGGCCAGCGTGGCCACGATCTTTCGCACGTCGTATGCGCGCCGTGGATTCTCGGGCACCATCGTGCGCAGCGGCGTCTGGTCAGGTGCAGTCATCGCCGACGGTGCAGCGATTCCGGTGAAGTACGACAAGTACTTCCGCGCAGCATCGAGTGCGGCAGCTTCGTCCCCGACGACGAATTCGACGGTGCCGATTCGCTCATGCATCGACATCGGCCCGAGCTCTTCGGGCGTGAGCATCTCGCCGGTCGCCGACATCACGAGCGGGGGGCCCGACAGTCCCAGCGTCGAGTCCTCGGTTGCGATGATGACATCGGATGTGCCGGCGATGTTCGCCTGGCCGGCGAAACTCGGTCCCGACAGGATGGTGACGATCGGCACCAACCCCGACAGCCGCGCCAGCTGCACGAACGTGGTCACCATGCCGCCGTCATAGTGCAACTCGCTGGCACGGGCCCCGCCGCCTTCAGACCAGAAGATGATCGGCCAGCGGTTCCGCTCGGCCACTTCCATCATCCGGTCCATCTTGCGGTGGTTGCGGGGACTCTGGCTGCCGCCCATCACCGTGTAGTCGTAGGTGAAGGCACACACGGAAACGCCGTCGACGAGCCCGACGCCCATTACCAAGCCGTCCGCGGGAGCGTCGCCGAGCGAGCGCAGCTGAGGTTGTGCGAGTTGCCCGTACTCGACGAACGTGCCGGGGTCGAAGAGAGCGGCAATCCGTTCGCGGGCGGTCCAGCGGCCACGAGCGTGTTGGCGAGCCACTGCGGTGGGGCGAGTCTCGTCAAGCGTGGCGTCGCGGGCGGCGAGAGTCTTGGCGAGCAGCGGCGAGATATCGGGTTCCGGTGAGGCGTCTTCGGTCACACGGCAAGAACCTAGGGATCGCGCGGGGAGGGCGCACTCGCGGCGTTAGGGTGCGCCGCGTGAAGCCTTCTGACGAAGCGCTGGCACACAGGCGGGCGCGAGTGGCCAAGCGCTGGGAGCTGACCGACGAGGTCGTGCTCCTTCGTGCGGGCGAGCCGGCGAGCTGGTCGGGCACCGATCAGCACTTCGCATTCCTGCCGCATCCCGATGTGGCCTACCTGACGGCGGTGGGTTCTCCCGGCACGACGCTGGCCTTCGACGCCGCAGCGGGCGAGTGGGAGTTGTTCGGCCCCCGCTTCAGTCCCGAACGGCTCGTGTGGGAGCAGCCGCCGACGCCCGTCGGCCGGCCGCTCGAAGAGCTAGAGGACTGGCTGGCGCAGCGCAGCGACCGCACGCTCATCGAATTGGGCGCCGGTGCTGCGATGCCCGAGGTGGTGCCTGCCGCCTCGAATGACGTGGCTGAGTCCACGGCTGAGGCCACGTCAACGGATGAGACCACGTCAACGGATGAGGCCACGTCCACGGCTGAGGCCACGTCAACGGACCCGGCCGAGGAAGACGCAGCGGCGGACGATCAGTCCGACCCGTCGCCCCCCGCAACGGTGTTGCGGCTGAGCGCCGCCGTCGCGCTCGAACGCATGACCAAGGACGAAGCCGAGCTCGACGACATCCGGCGAGCCGCCGCAGCCAGCGCTGCCGGCTTTGAGTGGGTGTACCGCAACGCCGTTGGGGGCATGACCGAACGACGGATCCAGATCGGGATGGAGGCGCAGTTTTTTGCTGCTGGAGCGCCTCGTGTGGCCTACGACAGCATCGTGGCATCGGGTGCCCACGGCGCCTACTTGCACTATGTCTATGCGGGCGACGACCCGCTTCGCCCCGCGACCCGCGCCGTGGAGGCAGGCGACCTGCTGCTGATCGACGCCGGCGCGCAATTCGGCGGTTACGCCAGCGACGTGACCCGCACGATGGTGGTCGGGGCCGACCCCACCGATGAGCAGGAGTACCTGTGGAAGCTGGTGCTCAGCGCCCAGCAGCAGACGATTGATATGTGCCGCCCCGGCATCCAGTGGCGCGAGGTGCACTTGGCCGCTGCACGCACGTTGGGGGCGGGACTCGTCGAGATGGGAGTGCTGCGGGGAGATCCGGCCGAACTGGTGACTGCGGGCGCTGTAGCGCTGTTCTTCCCCCACGGGCTCGGCCACCTGCTGGGCTTGTCAGTGCACGACGCCAGCGGATTTCCGCCCGGCCACGAGCGCAGCGATGACCCGCAATTGCGGTACTTGCGCACGGACCGGGGTCTCGAAGCCGGCATGGTCACGACCGTCGAGCCGGGCATCTACTTCATCGACGCGCTGCTGTGCGATCCAGCTCGGCGCGAGAAATTCGCCGAGAGCGTGGTGTGGGAACGAGTGGAAGAATTGCGGGGATTCGGCGGCATCCGCATCGAGGATGACGTGTTGGTGACCGATGGCGAACCGGAGGTGCTCACCGCAGCGATCGCCAAGCCGATGCGCATCGGTTGAGAGGGCGGGTGTGCGACGATCGAGAGTGCCCCCGCAGTGCTGCCGGGCTCGTGCGACGGCAGGCAGAGCGGCATGAGTCCGAGCGAGCAGAGCTACGACGCCATCGTCATCGGAGCGGGCGTCATCGGCACCGCGATCACCTGCGAGCTGGCTCGGCGCGGCTGGCGTGTGCTGGGCGTTGACCGCAACCCCGGTGCTGGCCAAGGCTCCACCAGCGCTTCGTCGGCCATCGTGCGTTTCACCTATTCAACTCGGGCCGGAGTTGCCATGGCCTACGAGGGCCTGCAGTACTGGCTGCGCTGGCCGCAGCACGCCGGGACGTGCGACGAGGCCGGCTACGCAGGGTTCAGCCAGTGCGGCATGGTGACCCTGCTCAGCGACGCTGAGGATCACCTGCTGCCGCTCCCGCATTTCGATGCGCTCGGCGTTCCCTACGAGATCTGGGATTGCGGCGAGACCGTCGCCCGGCTCGGCCCGCTCGACCTGTCCCGTTTCGGCCCGCCCCGCCAGCTCGGCGATCCTCAATTCTGGGCCGAGCCGACCTCGCAGCTGCGGGGCGCGCTCTGGTCGCCCGAAAGCGGCTACATCGGCGACCCGCAACTCGCCGCCCACAACCTGCGGCTGGCGGCCGAGTTGGCCGGCGCCGAGTTCCTCTTCGGCGTGACCGTGACTGGGATCGCTGGCGCCGGCCGGGCCGAAGGCGTCGTGCTGGCCGACGGCACCGAGGTGGCGGCGCCGGTCGTGGTGAATGTCGCAGGACCGCACAGCAGCGCTGTCAACGAGCTCGCTGGCGTCGTCGCAGACATGTCCATCACCACGCGCCCGCTGCGCAAGGAGGTGTACCACGTGCCCCCGCCGCCGGGCGCGGACTTCGAGCATGACGGCGTGGTCATGGCCGACGTTGACTGCGGCTGCTACGTGCGGCCCGAGGTAGGCAACAACATGCTCATCGGCTCCCTCGAGCTGGACGCGACGGACTTCGAGTGGCTTGGCACCGACGAGATCGATGACTGCTCGCAGGATCTCAGCCGGGAGCAGTGGGAAACCCACGTCCTGCGGTTCGCCCGACGCATGCCGGACCTTGGCCTGCCCCGCCAGCCGCGGGGAATCGTCGGGGTGTACGACGTGACCGACGACTGGATCCCCATCTATGACCGCACGTCGCTTGATGGCTTCTATGTGGCCATCGGAACCAGCGGGAACCAGTTCAAGAACGCGGCGGTAGCCGGTCACTGCATGGCCGAGCTGATCGGAGCTGTGGAAGCGGGCCATGACCACGACACCGACCCTGTCGTCGTGACCGGAAGACACACTGGTTTCGACATCGACATGGGCACCTTCTCCCGCAGACGCGATCTCCACGGCTCGTCGATGTCGGTGCTCGGCTAGTACCGAGCACGCATGTGACGGTGCTCGGCTAGTACCGAGCACGCATGTGACGGTGCTCGGCTAGTACCGAGCACGCATGTGACGGTGCTCGGCTAGTACCGAGCACGCATGTGACGGTGCTCGGCTAGTACCGAGCACGCATGTGACGGTGCTCGGCTAGTACCGAGCACGCATGTGACGGTGCTCGGCTAGTACCGAGCACGCATGTGACGGTGCTCGGCTAGTACAGGGGGAGGCGCCGACCCTGCAACCAGTGGGGACTGCTTGTGCAGGGCCGGCGCCGAATGTGCCTAGCTAGGGCGATGGGTTGTGTAGAGGTCCTCCAAGTCGATGACTGACAGGGCATGAGTGCCCCTGTGGTAGGTGGATCCGAACACGGCGATGAAATAGGTGCCGGACGTCGGGACTTCGAGCACCAGATGGGCCTCGAGGTGCGAACCGCTGCCGCCGTCGAAGGCACCTGAGATGCGCTGACCATTCGCGTCGTGGAGCCAGAGTTTGGAGTTGCCCAGCGTGCCGACGCCGCTGCCCTCGCCCTGCGCGTCGATCTGATAGCGCCGACCTCCTTCGAGCTCGACCCGGAACCAGTCCTTGTCGCCCGCAAGGTCGATCACGCCCGATACCGCCGTACCGGTGACCCACGAGTCGTTGATGTAGATCAGTCCCTCGGTGCCGGTGTCCTGCGCCAGGTCGCCGGGGGGCAACGTCGTATCCCGCACTGTCGGTGGCCGAGCCGTGGTGTCGTGCACCCGCAGCCGGTAGTCGCCCGTGCCATTGTCGGAACCGATCGTGACCAGGTAGCGCCCGCCGGTGCCAGGCGAGAACCAGCGACTGACCCTCCAACCCGGCTCGTGCCAGCACTCGCGCGAACCTGGTCTGCGCTCGTCAGGTGTCTCCGCCGAAGCGATCCCGTGGATGCAGTTGAAGATGCCTGAACGGTTCCGCTCGTACATCTGGATGTAGTAGGTGTGACCCGCCACGGCATCGATGGCGAACGTGTCGCGGTCGCCGTGGGTGTTGACGGTGCCCAAGAACTCGTCAACGAACTGGCCGTAGTTGTTGAACTCGAGAGTCAGCGGTTCAACCCCGGGGACGTCGTCGGGCGGCAAGTCGATCTCGTGGACTTCGACCTCCCAGCTAAGCGGACCGGTTGCATACCGGAAGTGGAACCAGCCCATGTCGCCCACCTCGATGTAGTGGGTGCCGATCTCCGTCGGCCGGAAGTTGATGTAGCCGCTGGTATTGGATGTGCCGTATGGGTTGCCGTCGAAGGAATGTGATCCGGTGATGAGTTGCCCATCCGGGTCGTGTATTCCTGCGATGAAGATCCGGCGCTCGCCGTCCGTCGAGTTGAACGTGCCCTCGATGCGGTAGGCCTGCCCGGCCACCAGGTCAACGGCCACCCAGTCGGCGTCGTCCTTTCCGCAGAAGTCGTCGCTCGCGCTGCCGCCAACCGCCACGCTGAGCGGCGTCGAGGCGTCCGCAACTGTGTCGGGATGCGTTCCGCAGAAGTCCGGAGGCGGCCAGGGCGGCTGCGGCGGGTTGTTGTCTTCATCCTGGCGGGCCGTCACCGGCTCGGACGTTGTCGCGTCAGCGCTCTTGCCAGCACCCTCGCCGTCTGCGTAGGTCACTGTGGCCCGCAGGTACATGCCCACGTCGTCGACCGTGGGCATGTAGTGATCTTCGGTCTGGCCGTCGATGGGATCGAAGCTGCCGTCCAGGGCGGCGCTCTCAGACCATTCCCATGTCATGTCATCGGTGGGCCCGTCAACATCGGACAGGGTTGCCTCGACCATCGCGCCCTCTTCGGGGGCCATCGGTGCGAGCTCCACCATGCCGGGCTCGTCCACGTTGGTTACTTCGAGACTGACGGTGTGGAATGTCACGCCTCCGGCGGTGTCGACGGCTGCGAATTCGAGGTTGTAGTCGGGCACGGTCTCGAAGTCGAGTTCCTCTGCAATCCTGATCTGTTTCGTCGCGGCATCGAGCTCGAATTCCGATTCGACGCCGGTGAAGAGGAGCGTCACCTCGTGCCCGTCGTAATCGGTCGCTTCAAACGGAGCGCCGATGAGCGTCCCGACCTCGGCATCCTCGGGAATGCTGAGTTCCTCTGGCGTAGTGACGAACTGGGGCGGGTTGTTGACGCCGTCGTTGTCGGCGATCACGATCGTCTTTCGGTCGGTCGGGATCACCGTGTCGCCGATGTCGAGCGGCTGCGGCAGGGGGGACTCGAAGTACAAGACGAACGTCTCGCCCGGCTCGTCCTCGGTGTCGTCGGTGATCTCAATCTCGATCTCGCCGGTCAACGTGTAGTCGCCGGAGGAGTCGACCGTGAACGAACCGACCTCGAACGTGAAGACCCGGGATTGGAATCCGAAATCCGCAGTCGGGTCCGCGGTCACCGGCGCTGTCGTATAAAGGAACGCCACACCCTCATGGAGCCCATTGACATCTTCGAAGGTCCCGGGCGTATTGCCATCGTGTACCCGGATGAAGAACGGGACGGTCAGACTGCCCGCGGCCTCGCTGACGTGCACGGTCGAGGCATCCCAGGAGACCGTGATCGGCACGTCGTCGTCTATCAGTGCCGTCTGTGCCTCTGATTCAGAGCCAACCTCGTACGTTGCCTCGCTGTCAGCGATCGTGATCGTCACGACGCCCTCGGGTTCGACCACCAGATCGTTGACGATGATGAAGTCGAAGCTGTACGACGCCTCGCCAGCGGGGATCGTCTCGGTGAACGACCGCTCGATCGCGTCGGTGAAGACCACCCCGGTCTGCCGGGAGTCGAGCTGCACCTCGAGATTGGTCGCCGGGACCGGGCTGGCGTGGAGCGTGAAGCTCATGGGGCCGTCGGGTTCGTTGTGAGTAGTTGCCCCGGCGGTGATCGTGACGGTAGGGAACACCTCTTGCCGGGCTACGTTGTCGGCTGCCTCTGCGGGGGCCGAGGGTAGAAAGAGCACCAGCAGCAGAGCGCTCGCACCGACGAGCAATCGGCTAGCTGAAGACCTCCTTGTCTTCATTTTGCAGTCCTCCTGTAATGGTTCTGTAATGAAACGTACGACGCACTTTCGGCGCCACATGTTCAGGAGAACTATGAATTTGGCGAAATTTCGGTAACAAATCGGCCAATTGATGGCTTATGTCACTAAATTTCCTGTTATTTGAAGTCAACGGCCGATCCGGGACAGGACCACGGCCGACTAACGCCAAGCACTGGGTCTGACGGTTCGCTTGGCTAACGCCAAGCACTGGGTCTGACGGTTCGCTTGGCTAACGCCAAGCGAACACTGGCTGTTCGAGCTCGTCGACTCGGGTGTTGAGGCCGTCGTAGGCGACTGCTCGGAACTGGTAGAGCACGGCGCCGGTGGGTGCGTGGATCAGGTCGCCGCCGATGGGAATCTGGACGACGGGGCGATCGCTCTCGGGGATGCTCACGAATCGCGGCGAGTCATCGCGGGTCAGCTCGCGCATCGAGACTCGGTGTAACGACGCCACCTCGGCGGGGTTCGCTACCGGATCACGGTCGTCCGACAGCCAGAACACGAAGGGGCTGATGACGTAGCCCGAGCGGGTGGGGTAGTCATCGAGGCGGCCCAGCAGATCGTCGCTTGTGAGCTCCAAGCCGACTTCCTCGGCGGCTTCCCGCATGGCAGCTTCGAGTGCCGTCTCGCCGTCATCGACTCGCCCACCGGGCAGCGCCCACTGGCCGCCATGGCCGCGCAGGTGCGAGCCCCGCCGGGTGAGCAGCACTGCAGCGCCCCCCGCAGTTCCCTCTACATCGCCGGTGAGCGTGGGGTCGTTCTCCGCGCCGGGGATGTCGGCGAGCATCTCACGACGCTGCTCGGCGCTGATGCCGCCCATGACCGGATCAGCTCCGTGCCGCTCGGCGTCACTGTCGAGCACGATCACCGCCACGGCTGCGTGCTTGCGCCCCTCACCGGGGTGCTGGCGCACGTCGTGACGAGCCAGGTTCGCCGTCAGCCGATCCCGGAGCATGTCATCGTGCGCGATCTCGCCAGCCGCGGGCTCAGTCGGCATAGCCGGAGAGTCTGGCATCCCGCCGACCCGGCCCGCCGGTCGGCGGGACTCTCTACGATCGCTAGGCGTGAATGCGCAACGCCAGATCGTGCTGGTGGGCTTCCTGCAGGCGCAGAACTGCACGACGATCCCTGCGGCTTGGCGGCATCCCCAGGCTCGCCATGACGTGACCAGCTTCGATTACTACCGACACATCGGCGAAGTGCTCGAAGCCGGCTGCTTCGACCTCGGTTTCTTCGACGACCGGCTCGCGATGCCCGACATGTTCGGCGGCGACCATCGGCACACCGTCGAGGCGGGCATCCGCTGCGTCAAGCTCGACCCGGTCACGGTGCTGACGGCAATGGGCATGGCCACCGATCGGCTCGGCTTGGGAGCGACATACTCGACGACCTACTACGAACCGTTCCACGTGGCCCGGGTATTCGCCACGCTCGACCATCTCACCGGCGGGCGCGCAGCGTGGAACGTCGTCACGTCGGTGAACGACAACGAAGCGCGCAATATGGGCCTGGCCCAAGCGCCCGCGCACGATGAGCGCTACGACCGTGCCGACGAGTTCATGGAGGTGGTGCACGGCCACTGGGACACCTGGGAGGCCGATGCCATTGCAGCGGACCGTGCAGCAGGGCTGTATGCGCACGGCGACCAAGTGCACCGGCTTGACCACCGGGGCCGCTGGTTCTCGTCGCGGGGGCCGTTCACCGTGCCGCGCACGCCGCAAGGCCATCCGGTGGTCATCCAGGCCGGCCAGAGCGGTCGGGGCACCACCTTCGCCGCCCGCTGGGGCGAGCTGCTGTTCGTGACTCACGTGCGGCTGGATGCAGCTACCACGCACTACGCCTCGGTGAAGTCGCAGATCGAGGCCTTGGGGAGAGATCCCGACCAGGTGAAGATCACGAACCTGACGTTCCCCGTGGTGGGCCACACGATGGCCGAGGCCGAAGACCGCCGCGCCGCCTACGACGAGCTGCCGACGCTGGTGGACGACCTGTCGCTGCTGTCGGAGGGGCTGAACTTCGACTTCGCCAGCCGCGACCTAGATGAGCCGCTGTCCGACGACGACCTCGATGCCATGACCGGCATCCAGGGCATCCGCAACCAGGTGTTGCAGATCACCGGACGAGCCAATCCCACGGTGCGAGACTTCGTGCAGGTGTCGGGGCGGGGTCGGTTGGCGCATCCCACTGTCGGAGGCCCCATTGAGCTGGCCGACTACTTCGAGGAATGGTTCACTGAGCGTGCCGTCGACGGGTTCGTGATCGCCGGGACACACATGCCGGGGGCCTTCGAGGACTTCGTCGAACTGGTCGTGCCCGAACTGCAGCGCCGCAGCCTCTTCCGCACCGAGTACGACGGCACCACGCTGCGGGACCACCTCCGCTTGAGTGTCCCCACGCCGGGAGCCTGGCGTTTGGCATAGGCGCCGCCCCGACGGCCGCGACTCTGCGCAGAAATGCCGCCACAGACGGCAAATTTGCGCAAAGAACGCCGACGGCTCGGACTTTGCGCAGAAATGCCGCCACAGACGGCAAATTTGCGCAAAGAATCGTGACAGCGGCGTTTCGAGACGCCGTCTCTCGGCGCGTCTGCTCAGCCGAAGAAGGTCCGGGCGTGTGCGGCCAGGTCAGTTGCAGTTGCGGTGTGGATGTTGCCGAGAGCGGTCACCTGGTTGAGCGCATCGTCGAGCACCGGAGCCCGGAACGGTTGGCCAGCGAGCCAGGGTCGCAGCGTCAGCATTAGCAGCCGGCCGCCGGCAGGGTGCTCGGCGCCGTCACGGTGCATGCGGGCTGCAGCGCCGGAGATGATCCCGCGCCAGCTGTCCAGCGATGCCCGGCGGTGCCACAGCGCAAACTCGTCATCGGCTTCGAGGAACAGCGGCAGCGACACCATCGGCGCTGTAGCAGGCGATCGGTCAGCCCCCTCCAAGGCACCGTCGGTGGACATGAGATACGGCTGCTCGTCGTTGGGCCAGTCGAGCACGGTGTCAATGCCGGCTTCGGCCAGCAGCGCCGGGGTGCGGAACGACTCGACGCCTTCGGCGGAGAACCAGGTAGTGGGCCGAGTCCCGGCCGCGCCCTCGATGGCGTCGAGGCATTGCGCGATGGCGGCCCGCTCGTCGGCCTCGGAGTTCTTCGAGGTGATGAGTCGGGTGGCTGCGATGCCCCGCCCAGCGATCTCGCAGCCCCGTTCGACCAGGTAGGACGCCAACCAGCCGTAGTACTCGGCGGTCAACGCGTCGACAGCGACGGTGGCGGCGATGCCATGGCGTTCCAGCACGTCGAGCAAGCGGAAAATGCCGACCCGGTGGCCGTACTCGCGGATCGTGAGCTGCGGGTAGTCCGGAGCCGGCAGGCGAGCCAGCCCACCGCTGCGGCGGCGCAGCGAATACGCGTCCGGCGGCGGCTCCCACTCGACGTGTTCGAGAACAATGACCGCGCCAACGGCAAGAGGGCTCTGGTTCGGCCATTCGAAAGGGGCCCGGCTCGGCAGCGGCGACCAGTCGTAGTAGGGGTGGTCCATGCCGTGCTGACGATGGGCGGGGCCGAACTCGAAGGGGGCTTGCAACGCGGTTACGGGGCGTGGGCTCGGGGCCGAAGCCGCCGCCACGCGCGGTCGCGAAGGCTGCGATTCAGGCGGGACAGGCTCGTGGGCGGCGAAGTCGTCGTAGTGATGGTCGATGAAATGCTGCGCAATCTGGCTGGCAGTGGTCTGCCACACGTCGTCGTGGCCCATCAGGTACTCGAGCATCGCCGCAAGCCCGTCGATCCGGTGCGGCATGCCCATCAGGTAGGGATGCAGCGCCACGCACATCACCCGTCCGCCAGCATCGTCGTCGGCTTCACGCCGCAGCACGTCGAGCTGGGCTCGCGCCATGGCCACGAAGTCGTCGGTGTCGTAGTGCTGGGCGAACACCGGCACGTCGTTCAGCTCCATCGAGTACGGCACCGACACGAGCCGCTGACCGCTGCGGGTTGCCAGCGGCACGGGCTGATCGTCGTGGAACCAGTCAGCGTGGTAGATCAACCCCGCTTCGGCCATGAGGTCCGGCGTGAGGGCCGTGTTCGACACCGCCGGGCCGAGCATGCCCCGCAGCTGTTGACCGGCGTGGCTGCGCAACGCCTCGATGCACTCGATGTAGAAGGTCCGCTCGGCGGTCTCGTTAGTCGAGGAGATGTAGCGGGTGTTGTAGATGCCGTGGGACATGATTTCCCACCCGCGCTCGACCATGGCGGCGCCGACTTCGGGGTAGTGGTCGAACACAGCCAGATTCGTCGAAGCGGTAGCGACAACGCCGTAGCGGTCGAGCACCTCAAGCATGCGCCAGAAGCCGACCCGGTTGCCGTAGTCGCGATAGCCGTACCCCTGCACGTCGGGGTGCGGTGACCGTGTCCACGTGTTGCGTTGCGGGTCTCGCGGCGGCAGGTACTCGTAGTGTTCGACGTTCGGGGCGATCCACAACGCCACCCGAGCATCGTTCGGCCAGCGAATCCGTGGCCGGTCGACGATCGGCAGGTACCTCACCCGGTGCGGAGGCAAGCTTCCGGGCAGTGGTGCGATCAGGCCAGATGCCGTGTTGTCCATGCGCCGACGCTAGAACAGCCCGCCGTTCACTTTCGGTGGATGCGGCCGACGTAACATCTGACCGTGGCTGACGAGAGGATGCGACCTCGACCGGCAATGCCGCCAGGACACGTGCGGCCTGAGTGGCATGGCCGACCGCTCGCGCCCGGTGAACTTCGCCGGATTCCCGATCTGATTCGGGACACGTTCGCGCTCATTGGACGGCGCTGGCGACCGTTCGGGGAATACGTGCTGATAGGAGCAGCGGGCTACATCGTGGCGTTCGTGATGCTGTTCTTGGGCCTGAACGCGCTCTTCGGCGGGCAGTTCTTCGCCAAGATCGACGAACTGACCGATCCCTTGGGCGGTACGACTGTGGACTTCGGTGAGTGGCTGGAGTCCTTCGACGTCACGCCCACGGCGTTGGCAATCGTCTTGCTCATCGCCTTCGGCCTCGCGAGCTCGATCGGTTTCTTGGTGCAGGACATCGCCATCACCCGGATGGCACTCGACGATGTCGATGGGCGAGAACTCAACTTCGCCAGGACCCTCTCTGCGTCATTCCGTCGAATGCCGAAGATCTTTGCCATCTCACTCTTGCTGGGATTCGTCATGGGCTTGGCCGGGTGCGGTGTATGCGTCTTCCTCGCTTTCATCGCGCCTGCGCTCGCCATCCTCTGGGCGCTGGCTTTCGTAGCTGCCGCTGTGGTGTTCTTCCCGCTGATCGGAATTTATTTCGTGATGGCGTATGTCGAACCCCGCATTCCCTCGCCACGCCGTTGGTGGAGTTTGATGCGGGGTCGCAAGGCAGCGATTTGGGGGCGGGTGTTCCTGCTCTCGCTCGTCGCTTGCGGAGTGGGATTCGCAGTCTCGTTGGCGCTGAGCGCGCTGCCGCTTCCTGCTTTGTACGGCGATCTCATCGTTAATGTTGTCGTCACTCCGCTCTTCTTCGTGGTGGGAGCAGTGGCGCATCTGCTGATATACGCGGACCTCATCACCGCAGAACAGCAGCCGACCATCGACGCGGAGTCGCTGAGTTAACGCTGGCGGGTCGACTACGGATTGACTCCGTATCGACCCCTGCCGTTGGCTGGCGACCATTTCGTTAGCTTCGCTTCGTGCCATTCGGGCGGCCACCTCAGCCGGAGACGCCGCAGGTCATCCGCCAGATTCCACCGGCCGAGCCCGCCGACCCGGTCGAAGACGTCGATGATCCGCCCTTCGATCCGCCTGAACCGTTCTTCTGGACCACGCCCGCCGAGCCTGAGCCAGGAACGCTTCGCCCAATCCCCGCCCTCATCGGCGACACGTTCCGGTTCGCCCTCCGGAACTGGCGCAACGTGATCGTTGTGTCACTGCCTGCCCTTGTGGCCCTGACGCTCGTGTGACGCGTATATGGCTGGGCATACGAGCCCGTCTTCGATGACAGTCGCAGTACCGAATACGGATTGCGTCTGACATCGGCGAGCACGTTCTCCTTGGTGGCGATGGCGATCGGCAGCTACCTCTTCAGCACTGCCGTGGTTCATCTCGTCATGCAGCGAGAACGTGGCGGGATGTCGAAACCCGGCCCGGCCCTGCGGTTGGCCGTGCGCAGGCTTCCGAGAGTGATCACCGTCAATCTCGTTTACGGCGTACTCGTGGCGATCGTTTTGGGGCCGCTATTGACCTTGCTGCTGGTGATGTTCCTCTTCGAACGAGACCTGCTGGCGTTGTTGCCCTGGGCATATCTCGCAGCAGGAATCGTCGCCTATGCCGCCCCGCAGATCAACGTCTACTTCACAGCAATCAAGGTCGAGGACCAGCGGCCGAAGTTCCGCCGGGCACGGCAGCTTGTCGACGGTCAGCGCGCTGCCGCGTTGGGACGGGTGCTGTTGTGCCAATTCGTCCGCGTCGCTTTCAAGGCGGCATCGGGGATTTTCGTGCTCAAGGTCGATTCGTTCGCCTGGTTCGGATTCGGTGTCGTCAACATTGTCGTGACGACCACGCTCCTGACGACGGCCTTCACCCTCTTGTACGTGGACTTGGCGGGGGTCTCCGCCGATGACACGGACCCAGACGATCACCCGACTCTGATTGAGGACTCAGGAGGCAGCGACGATATTCCGGTGCGGCGGCCGACGTAGCATTCCGCCGTGGCTGATGACGACATGCGGCCGCGCCCGGTCCCGCCGCCGTCCGAGTCGCAGCACGGTGGCCGGCGGCGTGATGCGCACCGCCCCATGGGAGCATTGTGGACCGGCACCTTCGCGGTGGTCGGCAAGCGCTGGCGTGACCTGGTCGTAGCCGCGACGCTCGGTTCGGCTTTGTGGCTCGTTGCGTTCGTGAGCGCGTACGTGGGCGTGGACGAACTGTTCGATGGCCAATTCTGGACGAAGCTCGACGCCCTGTTCGACGGTGAAATCGAGACGGCCGCGGAGGTCGACGCATGGATGGCGTCGTTCAAATTTGCCTTCACTCCGCAGGCGGCGGGTCTGTTGCTTGTGGCGCTCATAGCCAGTTTCTTCAGCATTCTCCAAGCCGCTGTGAGCGCACAGATCGCGCGCCAAGAGCTGGTGGGCATCGATGCGGGCGGCAGCACCGCTGTGAGCATCGCGCTGAGTCGGCTGCCTGCACTGCTGCTCATCAATGTCGCGCTCGTCGTCGTTCAAGCGGTCCTGTTCCTCGTCGGGCTGGGACTCACTGTGGTCGCAGACCCGCTTGGCGCCGTGTGGGATCTCCTCACGCTCGTCGTTTCCGTCGTCATTGCCCCCCTCCTGACCATCTTGTGGGTCATGGTGTACGTGGAGCCTGGACTGCCGTCGTTGCGTCGGTGGAACCGGCTCTTGGGGCGCAACAAGTTGGCGACATGGGGCCGTGTGATGTTGTTCGACCTCGTCCGCATGGTTTTCGCGGCAGTTGTCTTCCTCGTGGTGATAGCGAGCCCGTTCTCGTTTGCGTATTCGTTGGCGATCGTGGTCGTCCTGGTTTGGCCGGTGACCGTCGGCATCGTGACCGTCGCGCACGTGATCATGTACGGGGACCTCGTCAGAGCGCTCTCGTCAGATGGGCGCGCGACCGACGGCGACCAAGGTTGACGCTTTACGGCTGACCGTTCGGCCCCCGAACGAGGAGTTGCGCTCCCCGGCAAATGGCCATGGGTGGGCGTGCTGAAATGTGCCCATGAGTGGGGACACGAACACGGACGTTCATGGAGTGCTGGCCGACTATCGCGTCATCGACTTGACCGACGAGCGCGGCCACCTAGCAGGGGCTATCTGGGCGCAGATGGGT
Organism: Candidatus Poriferisodalis sp.; assembly: GCF_965221945.1. GTDB lineage: Bacteria > Actinomycetota > Acidimicrobiia > Acidimicrobiales > Poriferisodalaceae > Poriferisodalis. Next base: position 634,410 of record NZ_OZ244925.1, read on the forward strand.
GCCGACGTGATCGCGATCGAGCCGCCCGCGGGTTCGTCGGCTCGCCAGCTCGCACCTTTTGCCGGCGATGTCGAAGACCCCGAGCGATCCTTGCACCACTGGTCCTACAACCGCGGCAAGCGCAGCGTCGTGCTGGACCTCAACACCCCGCAAGGTGTCGAGCGAACCAAGGCGCTCATCGCGGGCGCGGACGTCGTATTCGAATCGTTCGATCCCGGTCAGGCGGAGGCGATCGGCTTAGGACGGGACGTGCTCGCAGAGCTGAATCCCGCCCTGATCCACGTCTCGATCACGCCATTCGGCAGCGATGGGCCGAAGGCCAACTGGGCCGCGTCAGATCTGGCGCTGCAGGCCTCAGCGGTGAACATGGCGATCACCGGCGACAAGGACAGGTCTCCGTTGAGGGCCGGCGGCACGCTCCCGCAGGCGATGCACAACGCAGCCTCCGAGGGAGCCGGTGCCGCACTCATTGCGCTGTGGGATCGCCAGACCCGCTCGGGGCTCGGCCAGCACGTCGACATGTCCGCGCAGCAGTCGATGAGCCAGGCCTCCATGTCGTCGACGCTCAACACGTCGCTGAACGCCACGATGACGAAGCGCATCGCAGGCGGCGCCAGCCTGCAGGGCATCGACATCCAGTTGATGTGGCCCTGCGCAGACGGGCACGCCTCGGTGACCTTCCTGTTCGGGCCGGGCTTCCGGGCCTTCACTCAGAACCTCATGGAATGGGTTCGCGAAGAGGGTTTCTGCGACGAGGCCACCCGGGACAAGAACTGGACCGAGTACGCCATGATGCTGCTCGACGGCCGCGAGCCGGTCTCGGAATACGAGCGGATCAAGCAGGTTCTCACCGACTTCTTCGCCACCAAGACGAAGGCTGAGTTGCTGGATGCGGCGATGACCCGGCGTGTGCTCATCACGCCCGTGTGGACGACGGGCGAGGTGTGCGACAGCGAGCAGCTGGCGTTCCGCCAGTACTGGGAGGACGTCGACCACAGCGATGTCGTGTCTGACGCCCGCGCGGGCTCCTTCGATCCAGCGGCGGTGCGCTATCCGGGCGCCTTCGCGAAGTTCAGTGAGACCCCGCTCGCGAGTCTGGGCCGTCCTCCGAGACTCGGCGAGCACACCGACGAAGTTCTGGCCGAGCTTGACGCTGTGGGCGCCGCCCGGACCCCGACCGTTCCGGTCTCGGTGCGTGAGGTCGCCGATGCCGCCTCGATCACGGCGCCGCCGCTTGAGGGTGTCAAGATTCTCGACTTCATGTGGGCGATGGCAGGACCGGCGGCATCCAGAGTCCTGGCCGACTACGGCGCCGAGATCATCCGTGTCGAGTCGGCCAACAAGCTCGATGCAGTGCGTTCGATCCAGCCGTTCCACAACGATGTCGGCGATCCGGACGGCTCGGGTCTGTTCAGCAACCTGAACGCAGGAAAGCGCGGCTTGGCGCTGGACATGTCCAAGTCTGAAGCGCTCGAGGTCATCTGGGATCTCATCGACTGGGCCGACGTGATCCTGGAGTCGTTCTCGCCTAAGGCCATGGCGGGATGGGGCATGGGCTGGTCCCAGATTCACCAGCGGCGGCCCGACGTGGTGATGGCGTCGAGCTGTCTGATGGGCCAGACCGGGCCGCTTGCGATGCTGGCCGGCTTCGGCACCATGGCCGCGGCGATCTCGGGGTTCTTCTACCCGGTTGGATGGCCCGACCGGGCGCCGGCTGGGCCATTCGCTGCCTACACCGATTACACGTCGCCTCGCTGGCTGGTGGCTGCTGTGATGGGGGCGCTGGAGCACAAACGCCAGACCGGCCGGGGCCAGTACGTGGATATGTCGCAGGCCGAGGCGGCGCTGCACTTGATGGCACCGGCGCTGCTCGAGCGCACCACCAATGGGCGCATCTGGGAATCGGCGGGCAACCGGGACCTGGTGTTCGCTCCGCAGGGTGTGTACCGGTCCGCTGCGGGCGGACCCCCAGGAGATGACCACGACGACAACTGGATCGCTATCTCGTGTGTGAACGACGGCCAATGGGCGGCCTTGGCGGGGGCGATGGGCCGCAGCGACCTGGCCTCGTTGAACGCAACCGAACGTCATGCGCGCCACGACGAACTCGACGAGATCATCTCGGCGTGGACCCGGGGTCGTGACGGCTACGAGCTGATGGCCGAATTGCAAGCAGCAGGAGTCGCCTCCCACATCGTACAGAACTCGCCCGAGTTCACGATTGATCCGCAAATTGTGCACCGCCAGCACCTCGTCGAGGTGGGACACGCCAAGCAGGGCACGACGACAGTCGAGAACAGCCGCTTCGTGCTGTCTCGCACGCCGGCGTCGGTGACCTATGGCGGTCCGACACTCGGCGAGCACAGCTTCGAAGTGCTGACCGAGACGCTCGCCTACGACGGCGACCGCATCGCCGAACTGGCCGTCGCAGAGCTGCTGGAGTAGCGCCGAGGGTCCTGTAAGCGGCGTTGCGCACTCGACCCCGAACAACACAGCGCGTCCGTGCTGAAATAGGCGAATGACTGACGCCCCCGCTGACGCCGAGTCCCTGTCGATGCTGAGTCCGTTCCGTGTGCTCGACCTCACCGACGAGCGGGGTCATCTGTGTGGAGCAATCCTCGCCCAGATGGGCGCGGACGTGATCGCGGTCGAGCCGCCCGAGGGATCGAAGGCGCGGCGGCTTGGGCCATTCGCCGGCGATGTCGAAGATTCGGAGCGCTCGCTGCACCACTGGGCGTACAACCGCGGCAAGCGCAGCGTGGTGCTGGACCTGCAGACCGACGATGGCGCAAGTCGGCTGCGCGACCTGGCCGCCAACGCTGACATCCTGATCGAGTCGGCTGGCCCAGGGGTGATGGACGGCCTCGGCCTCGGCTACGACACGATGGCCGAGATCAATCTCGAGTTGGTGTACGTGTCGATCTCGCCGTTCGGCTCAGACGGTCCGAAGGCTGATTGGGCCGCATCGGACCTCACGCTGCAGGCGGCGGCGGTCAACATGGCCATGACCGGCGACGCCGACCGGGCGCCGGTGCGCACCGGTGGGCTGTTCCCGCAGGCGTTCCACAACGCCGCATCGGAGGCGGCGGGTGCTGCATTGATCGCGCTGTGGGAGCGGCAAACACGTTCAGGACTGGGCCAGCACGTCGACATGTCGGCGCAGCAGAGCATGAACCAGGCCTGCCAGTCGTACGCGCTGTCGACACCCATCGGCGCGACACCGCCGATTCGCAGCGCAGGCGGGGTGCTCGTGGAGGGCCTGCACATCCAGCTGATGTGGCCCTGCGCCGATGGGCACGCCTCGGTCACCTTCCTGTTCGGGCCGGGGTTCCGGGCCTTCACCCAGAACCTCATGGATTGGGTGCACGAAGAGGGCTACTGCGACGAAGCCACCCGGGACAAGAACTGGACCGAGTACGCCATGATGCTGCTCGATGGTCGTGAGCCGGTCTCGGAATACGAGCGGCTGAAGCAGGTACTCCACGACTTCTTCGCCACCAAGACGAAAGCCGAGCTGCTCGACGCGGCAATGAGCCGACGGGTGCTCATCACACCGGTATGGACCGCGGACGAGGTCATCGACTCGCACCAGCTGGCGGCACGCGAGTACTGGGAAACCGTCACTCAGGACCTCGGCGATGACGGCCCAACTGACGTGCTCTACCCAGGGCGATATGCCCGCTTCAGCGTCACGCCGATGCAGCCGCTCGGACCGCCGCCCAAACTGGGCGAGCACACCGATGAGGTGCTGACCGAGCTCGGTGCGGCAGGGGCTCGGACGCAGCCCCGCATCGAGGCCACCGGGGCGGACATCACCGAGCACGTGGCGTCGACGGCCCTCCCGTTGGAGAACGTGAAGGTGCTCGACTTCATGTGGGCGATGGCCGGGCCCGCGGCGTCACGGGTACTGGCGGACTACGGCGCCGACATCATCCGAGTCGAGTCGGAGACCCGGCTGGAGGTGGCGCGTTCGCTGCAGCCGTTCCGCGACGACATCGGCGATCCCGAGTACTCGGCGCTCTACAACAACATGAACGCCGGCAAGCGGGGCATCTGCTTGGACATGTCGAAGCCCCCGGCGCTCGAAGTCATCTGGGACCTCATCGACTGGGCCGATGTGATTGTGGAGTCGTTCTCGCCCAAGGCGATGGCGGGTTGGGGGATGGGCCCCGAACAGGTGCGCGAGCACCGGCCCGATGTGATCATGGCGTCCAGCTGCCTGATGGGTCAGACCGGGCCGCTGGCGATGCTGGCGGGCTTCGGGACGATGGCCGCGGCCATCTCGGGCTTCTTCTACCCGGTCGGCTGGCCCGACCGGGCGCCGTGCGGGCCGTTCGGCGCCTACACCGACTACACCTCGCCGCGCTGGCTGGTGGCAGCGGTGATGGGAGCGCTGGAGCACCGGCGACGCACCGGCGAAGGCCAGTACATCGACTTCTCCCAGGCCGAGTCGGCGCTGCACTTGATGGCACCGGCATTGCTCGACCGCACCGTGAACGGCCGTGTTGCCCACCGGGTCGCCAACCGCGACCGCCACATCGCGCCCCAAGGCGTCTACCAGACTGCAGCGACTGTGTCCGATGCTGCACCGGACGCAGGGTCCCAGACAGTGATGCACGACGACAACTGGATCGCCATCGCCTCCGTCGACGACGTCCAGTGGCGGTCGCTGGCGGCACAGATGGGGCGTGGCGACCTGGCAGAACTGACGCTTGCACAACGTCACGAACGCCACGACGAGCTCGACGCGGTGATCTCAGCGTGGACTCGCCCCCAAGACGGCATGGCGCTGATGTATCGCCTGCAAGACGTCGAGGTGGCGGCCCACATCGTGCAGAACTCGCCCGAGTACACGGCCGATCCGCAGGTCATCCACCGGGGCCAGCAGGTGGAAGTGGCGCACGCCAAGCAGGGCACCACCGTCGTCGACGGGTCACGCTTCGTGCTGTCGCGAACGCCGGCGCAAGTGACCTATGGCGGCCCGACCCTCGGCGAGCACACTTTCGAGATCCTTACCGACGTGCTCGGCTATGACGGCGACCGCATCGCCGAACTCGCCGTCGCCGAACTGCTGACCTGATCGGCCACGCACGAGCCGCCCGCGGCTTGGAATTACCAGGTGTCGACCATGGGGCGCTTCTTGCCGGTGCGCGGCGCCGACTTGGGAGCTGAGAGCAGGGGCATGCGGATCCAGTCGCGGCTCTCGGCGGGGTCGATCCCACGGTCGATACTCACTGGCCTCTCGTCACCCTTGCCGTTACCGGCAGTAAGCGACTCCTGACAGAGTTCTGCGAGAGAAATTCTCACCAAACTATCTCATGCAGCTGTCTCGCTAGGCTTGAAGGAAGAGAACAGACTGGCAAGGGGCAGGTCATGCAGCAGCAAGTTGGAGGATTGAGTGCGCTGCTGTCTTTCACAGCGGCGAATGCGCGGTCATATCGCGACGAGGTTCGGATCAATCTGTTGGCATCGCAGTTCGCCGAAGATGGCGTAGTCCGCGAACTCGACATTGCAGGCCATACACGTTCGGTCAAGGTGCTGCCGGCCGCGGGCATCTTCGGCGCGAACGCGAGCGGGAAGACAACCCTCCTGCGTGTGATGAACGACATGCGGAGCGCAGTGCTGCACTCGTTTGGTTCCCATGGGCCCGGAGCTGCGATCGCCTGGCGCCCGTTTCGCCTTGACGCATCATCGGCATGCCGCCCAACACGCCTCGAGGTCGACCTCATCATCGATGGAATCCGGTGGCAGTACGGCATGGAAGTCAATGAGACCGTCAACCACGAGTACGCGTACAGCTTTCCCAAGGGCCGCCAGGCGCTGCTGTTTCAGCGAGACGAGTCCAGCATCGACTACGGGCCCTCAATGCGGGCGATGCGCGATGTGCTTGGTGCATTCGTGCGTCCCCAGACGCTCGTGTTGTCAACCGTCGGCGGTTTCGACGACAGAGACATCCATCCGCTGTCCCCCCTATATCGCTGGTTCGAGCACAACCTCGCATTCGTGGGCGCCGACAGCCGCGACATTCGTCTGCTGCGCCTCGCTCAGCTTTTTGAGGACACTGGTCGACGAGGCCGCGCAACTGCTCTCGTGCGAGCGGCTGATCTTGGGATTACAGAGGTCGAAATCGTCGAGACCGAGCTTGATGGCGAGGCGCATGACCAAGTGCGAGCCCTGATGGAGGTGATGCTGGGTTCCGACAATCCGCTTACTGCAACGGAGGACTTTCCTCCGATGCGGCGAGTTCGCCTGAGACATTGCGGCCGAGATGACGAAGTGAGTCTGGAACTGGAGGACGAATCGCAAGGCACCGTGGTGTGGCTCGGACTGTCAGCGGCCGTTCTCGACGCATTGGCGGGCGGCCACGTGCTGCTTGTCGACGAGCTCGACGCGAGTCTCCACCCGGACCTCGTGCGTCGAATTGTCGAACTGTTCCAAGCCCCCCACCACAACCCCAGAATGGCGCAGTTGGTCTTCAACGCCCATGAAGTGGAATTGCTTGGTGACACGGAACAGCGTGATATCGGACGTGACCAGCTGTGGCTCACGCAAAAGGACGACGACGGGGCGACGACTGTGTCTCAGGCCATCGACTACCGGCCGCGAAAAGACGTTTCATTGCGACGGAGCTATCTCCAAGGCCGATACGGCGGCGTCCCGGACCTCGATGCTGCTGCATTCGAACAAGCGTCGGCGGAGGCAATCTCCTAGCTGTGCCGAGGGGTTCCAGGCGTCCGAGCGGAACGTTTCCGCGCCGTGAGCTTGGACGTGCGCGCCAACGCAAGGTAGTTGCTGTGCTCACCGAAGGCTTGGTCACGGAGCCGGACTATGTCCAATTTGTCGGCAAGGACAATCCTCAGGTTCGAGTCCGCGTCATCGCAGGAGGTCTGACTCCGAGTCAGCTCGTGGAGCGGGCGCGCAAGGAGTTGCGAGCGAGCGATCGGGCGCGTCGTTCCAGCGGTTCACCCGAATTCGACGAAATCTGGTGCGTCATGGACACCGACGAGCATCCGGATCTCGCAGAATCGCTGCAGGCCGCGGCAAGTGCGGGGATTCGCGTCGCACTCTCAAATCCCTGCTTCGAGTTGTGGCTCTTGCTCCACTACCGGGAACAGACAGCTGCGATTGACCGCCGCCGTGCACAGCAGGACGCGAACCAACTGGGCCTCGTTGACGGCAAGCGTCTCTCGGAATCCGCGAAGCGGGAGCTACGGATGCGTTACCAAGAGGCCAAGAAACGGGCACATGCACTCGATGCGATGCACTCGCGAGACGAACGGCCGTCCGAGGCGAATCCCAGTTCGCAGGTGTGGCAGTTGGTAGACCGACTGCTTTGAGGGCTGGGGCAGACCCCCGTTACCAGGTGTCGACCATCGGGCGCTTCTTGCCGGTTCGTGGCGCCGGCTTGGGTGCTGAGAGCAGGGCCATGCGGATCCAGTCGCGGCTCTCGGCGGGGTCGATCACGTCGTCGATCTCGAAGTACGCGGCGGTGTTCACAGCCTTGCCCTGGTGGTACAGACGAGCCACACGCTCCTCGTAGGACCGCTTGCGCTCTGCGGGGTCTTCGATGGCCTCGAGCTCCCTTCGATAGCCGAGCTTGACGAAGCCCTCGAGGCCCATGCCGCCGAACTCTCCAGTCGGCCATGACACGGTGAACGTCGGTGCCTTGAAGCTGCCGCCGGCCATGGCCTGTGCGCCCAAGCCGTAGCCCTTGCGCAGCACGATGGTCATGAACGGCACGTCCACATTGGCCGCCGTCACGAACATGCGTGCGGCATGGCGAACAGTCGCCTCGTACTCGGCTTGGGGGCCGACCATGATCCCGGGCGTGTCGCATAGGAACAACAACGGAACGTCATGCGCGTCACAGAGCTGGATGAAGCGAGCTGCCTTGTCCCCGGTGTCGGCGTCGACGGCACCGCCGAGGTGGTGATTGTTGTTGGCCACAATGCCGATAGGGCGACCCTCGATGCGTGCGAGCGCCGTCACGCATCCCGGTCCCCATCCGCGGCGGATCTCCATCACCGAGTCGACATCGCAGAGCTTCTCGATTACCTCGCGCACGTCGTAAGCCCGCAGCCGGTTCTCAGGAACGACATGGCGCAGTTCGCGCTGGTCGTGGCATTCCCACTCGTCGATGGGTCCCTGGAAGAACGACAGGTACCGCTTGGCGGCGACTATCGCCTCGGCCTCATCGGGGACGAGCACGTCGATGACGCCGTTGGGCCACTGCACGTCGACCGGACCGACTTCCTCGGGACGGAACACGCCCAAGCCGCCACCCTCGATCATGGCCGGGCCTCCGACGCCGATGTTCGAGCCTTCGGTCGCGATGATCACGTCGCAGCAGCCCAGCAGCACCGCGTTGCCTGCGAAGCAGCGTCCGTTGGTGACACCCACCAGCGGCACCAAGCCGCTGAGCTGCGCAAAGTACGTGAATGCCCAGCAGTCCAGGCCTTGACCGCCGAGGCCGTCGGTGTCGCCCGGTCGCCCGCCGCCTCCCTCGGCCAACAGGACGACCGGCAAGCGATTGTGCTCGGCGATCTCGAACATGCGGTCCTTCTTGCGGTGGTTGTTCACGCCCTGGGTCCCCGCCAGCACCATGTAGTCGTAGGACATGACCATGGTTTGGGACTTCTCGGGGCCGAAGAGGTCGCCGTTGACGCTGGCCACGCCTGCGACCATGCCGTCACCCTGGGTGTTAGCGATCAGGTCCTCCATGGAGCGGCGCTTGCGCTGCGCGGCGACCATCAGCGGGCTGTACTCCACAAAGGTGCCGGGGTCGGTGAGGTCGGCGACGTTCTCGCGCGCGGTGCGGTGGCCGCGGCCGTGACGCTTCGCGACCGCCTCGGGCTTGTTCTCATCGAGGCCCACGGCTCGCCGGCCCATGACCTCGGCCAGGTCAGGCCGGATGTAGTCCAAGTCGACCGCTGCGGCTGCTTCGGTGAGTGCGACGTCCACATCGGCTTCCTCGACGAACAGCAGCGAGTGCCCCTCATAGACGATGTCGCCTGCGGCAACTCCCAGCATTCGCACGACTCCGGTGACCGTGGAGGTGACGACGTGCTCCATCTTCATCGCCTCCATCACCGCCACCTGCTGGCCCGCGGCAACCGCGTCGCCCTCGGCCACAGAGATCGACACGATGGTCCCCTGCAGCGGGGCGGGCACGCCGACGCTGCCGTCGGGACCGGTGATCGTCGCCACGGGCACTCCGTGAAGCGACGCAGCAGCACCGGACATCGCCTGTGCGCGCACCGCGTCGGATGCAGCGCGGTCAGTGGAGGCGCCGTCGATGTCGCCGTGCCTCAGCACTGCCAGCGGATCGTCGTCGACACGCGCCCCTGCCAGTCCGCCAGCGCCAGAGACAGCGCTCGACGCTGCAGGCGCCCACAGCGACGCGACGTCAGCGGCGGCGGCGCACAGCTCGGCCGCGTGGTCGGTGACGAATCGGGTGGTGATGTCGTTGGCGCTGATTTCGGGCCGGTCCATGAGCGCAGCCAGGAAGCTCAGGTTGGTCGCGACGCCGTCGATGCGGAACTCACCGAGCGCTCGCCGGGTGCGCCGGACCGCGTCGGCGTAGTCGCTGCTGCGGCTGTGGCCGATCACCTTGGCGAGCAATGAGTCGAAACTTGGATTCGTGCCGTAGCCCACAAAGCCGCAGGTGTCGGTGCGGATGCCAGGTCCGGTGGGCGGCTCGAACGCCGTCAGCATGCCGCCACTTGGCCGAGCCGTGCCGTCGTCGGTCATCGTCTCGGTGTTGACGCGGCACTGGATGGCGTGTCCGAGCGGGGCCCCGATGTCGGTTTGTGTCAGGCCCACGTCGGCCAGCGTTGCTCCGCCGGCGATTCGGAGCTGAGCTGCCACGAGGTCGACACCCGTCACCTCCTCGGTGACGGTGTGCTCTACCTGGATCCGGGCATTCACCTCGATGAAGGCGACCGTGTCGGGATCGTCCGCGTCAACCAGGAACTCCCAAGTGCCCAGGCTGCGATATCCCGTTCCCGAGGCCATCGCCACCGCTGCATCGCAGATGCGCTGGCGCGTCGAGGGCGACAGGCTGGGGGAGGGCGCGATCTCGACGATCTTCTGGTTCTGGCGCTGCAGCGTGCACTCACGCTCGCCCAGGTGCGATACCGCGGCGCTGTCTCCGATGATCTGCACTTCGATGTGACGGGCGCGCCCGATGAGCCGTTCGACGTACACGTCGCCGAGGCCGAACGCGGCAGTCGCCTCGCTGATGCAGCGCTCGTAGGCAGCTTCCAGCTCATCGGGCCTCAGGACCGGCCGCATGCCGCGGCCTCCGCCGCCCGCGACGGCCTTGATCATCATCGGACCGTGCTCGGCCCCGAATGCAGCGGCTTGCGCGAGCGAGGTTGCACCGTTCGTGGCCGGCACGAGGGGCACGCGGTGTTCTTCGGCAAGCCGCCGTGCAGCCACCTTGTCGCCGAAGAGGGCAAGCTGGCCCGCCGTCGGGCCGACGAACACGACGCCCGCTGTGTCGCAGGCCTCAGCGAGCGCAGGATTCTCCGCCAGGAAGCCGTAGCCGGGATGGATTGCGTCACAGCCCGCCGCCACCGCCGCGCCGACCACCTGGTCGACGTCGAGGTACGGGGCTACGCCGCGGCCGTCGAGCGTGACGGCCTCGTCTGCAACGCGGGTGTGCAGCGAGGCAGCATCGTCCGCGCCCGAGACCGCAACGGTGCCGATGCCCAGCTCGGCGGCGGCGCGTGCGACCCGCACGGCGATCTCTCCCCGGTTCGCAATCAACAGCTTCTTCAGGCCCATCGGTGCTGTCTCCCGGTTCCCAGTCATCGTTGCCAGCCACGGTGGCCGTCCGCCGCGTGGCCACGGCAATGCGAGCGCACAAGTGTCGCGCTGCGTGTTTACCGCAGACGGCCTCGTTCGCGTCGATTGAGCGTCACGCAGACACGTGGCCTATGCGAATTCCGGCTGTCACCGAGCTCGAAACATGAAGCGGTGTCCATCACACAGATGCGACGATCTCATGGATCGCGGTTACCCTCCGTCTGGCCTAGTGGCGATAACTATGACCAGCAACTCCCCTGCGAGCCTGTTGCAGGCGTACCGCTCGGTTCGGGCGCACACCGATTCGCTCACCGCACCGCTGAGCGACGAGGACCAGTGCATCCAGTCGATGCCTGACGTCAGCCCCACGAAATGGCACCGGGCGCACGTCACATGGTTCTTCGAGACGTTCCTGTGCAAGCCGCATCTCGACGGGTACGCCGAGCACGACCCGGCGTTCGGGTTCTTGTTCAACTCGTACTACGAGACCATCGGCAAGCGGCACCCCCGGCCTGAGCGAGGAAACCTGTCCCGCCCGTCGTGCGCCGAGGTGACTGCTTACCGCCGTCATGTCGACGAAGCGATGGGGCAGTTGCTCACCCTCGAGCTTGATGACGAGATCGCCGATCTCGTGACGCTCGGCCTCCATCACGAGCAGCAGCACCAAGAGCTGATCCTGATGGACATCAAGCACGTGCTGTCGTGCAATCCAGCGCTGTGGCCTGCGTATCGCGCGCTGGGCGAGGCGGCACACGCCGCTCGCACCGGTGCCGACGCAAGCGCCGTGAAGTGCGCGGACAAGATCCGCTGGGCAAGCTTCGACGGTGGTGAGCTTGCCGTCGGCCACGATGGCTGCGGCTTCGCGTTCGACAACGAGGGGCCTCGCCATCGAGTGCTGGTTGAGCCGTTCCGGCTGGCTGACCGCCCGGTCACGTGCGCGCAGTGGCTGGAGTTCATTGCCGACGGCGGCTACGAGACGCCGACGCTGTGGCTTTCCGACGGCTGGGGCCAGCGGTTGGCCCGCGGCTGGGAGGAACCGTCGTACTGGCATCTTGCCGACGAGGGCTGGCAGGTGTTCACGCTCGAGGGCCTCAAGGCCGTTGCGCCTGACGAGCCCGTGTGCCACCTGTCGTACTACGAGGCCGATGCGTTCGCCCGCTGGGCTGGCGCCCGACTGCCGACCGAATTCGAGTGGGAGCACGCAGTGACGGGCTTGCCGCGGACGGGCAACATCGGCAGCTGCGCCAGCCTGCATCCCGGGCCGGCAAACGGTCCCACGCCGGCCCTGCGCAACGAGCAGGTCGAACTCCAGCAGATGTACGGCGATGTCTGGGAATGGACGTCCAGCCCGTACAGCGCGTACCCGGGCTTCAGCGTCGCTCAGGGCGCAGTCGGCGAATACAACGGCAAGTTCATGATCAACCAGATGGTGCTGAGGGGCGGATGCTGCGCGACGCCCGAGGGTCACATTCGCCCCACGTATCGCAACTTCTTCCACCCCCACACCCGCTGGCACTTCTCTGGCCTGCGCCTCGCCGCCGCCGCCCAGTGATGATTCGAGCTCACGCCGCCCAGCCCGCCAGCGCGCCTGTGGTCGACAACTGGCTCGACGCTGGCTGGGCCGACCGCGCACTGCGCGCCGACGTTTCGGTGGGCCTGTCGTCGCGTCCCAAGGAGCTGCCGCCGAAGTGGTTTTACGACGACCACGGCAGCGACTTGTTCGAACAGATCACCCGTCTTGACGAGTACTACCCGACCCGACGTGAACGTGAGATTCTCGAGCGGGAAGCCGGTTCCATCGTGGCTGCCTCAGGCGCCGACAGCTTGGCCGAGCTCGGTTCGGGAACCTCGACGAAGACGCGCATCCTGCTCGACGCGTTCGCCGCTGCTGGCCAGCTCCGGCGCTATGTCCCGTTCGACAACAGCGAAGCGACCTTGCGGGCCGCTGCGGACGAGTTGGCCGCCGGCTATCCGGGTCTGCGCGTGCATGGCGTCGTCGGCGACTTCGAGCATCACCTCGGTCGCTTGCCGCTCGATGAGCCAGCGGATTCCGGAGCGGTGCAGCCTCGCCCGCCCTTCATGGTGATGCTGCTGGGCGGCACGATCGGCAACTTCGCGCCGGCCAAACGTCCCGCCTTCCTCGATGCTGTTGCGGCAGCGATGCGGCCCGGCGATACGTTCCTCCTCGGCACCGACCTCGTGAAAGATCTCGGCCGTGTCGAAGCCGCGTACAACGATGCGGCGGGCGTTACCGCCGAGTTCAACCTGAATGTGCTGTCGGTCCTGAACCGCCGGCTCGGCGCGGACTTCGACATCAACGCCTTTGAGCACGAGGCGACCTTCGATGCCGACAACGAGTGGATCGAGATGGGCCTGCGCTCTACCCGGGCCCAGACCGTGCACATTCCCGCGCTGGAGATGACGGTCGACTTCGCAGCGGGCGAGCACATGCGCACCGAGATCAGCGCGAAGTTCCGCCCTGAGCGGGTCCGAGCCAAACTCGGCGCTGCCGGCCTCGTCGTTCAGCAGATGTGGACCGACGCGCAGAGCGACTACGCCCTCACCCTCGCCCGCCGGATCCGACGGCCCTGATCTCCACGTCTCTGTGCAGCGGCGCGAACGAACCGAGCGGCGCACCTGAGCTGCCGGTTTCCCGGCAGTAGCTTCGGCGCGAGCAGGCGAAAGGGAGCGATGCCGACTGGAGCTCGCCGCCTGCGACCTCAGCGGCCGCTGTTGAAGCCGCACCGACGACACAGGCTGAGACTGCGCCTTCGACATCGAGAGCCCCGGCGCTTGTAACCGAACCGGCGCCTGCTCGTGATACGCCTTGTGACGATTCTTCAGTCGTCGATCAATCCCTGGATCTCCTGATCTCGGATTGCACCGCGTTGTGGAGCTTCTACTCCGATCTGGCTGAGACCGGTTCCCTCGGCGATGAACCGGCATCGGCGTGGGGAGCCTCGAATCCGATTCATGCGTGGTACGGCGTGGTCGTCGTCGATGGACGCGTCGAAGAGCTCGATCTCGAAGAAGCCGGTATCGCGGGTGCGATCACCCCACGAATCGGGGATCTCGTTCAACTGAGGAACTTGGATCTGGCCGACAATCGTCTGTCAGGGTCGATACCCGCCGTACTGGGCGACTTGCCCAGCCTCGCGATCCTGCACTTGCACGAAAATCGGCTGCAGTTGCCCGCTCCGGACAATCTGACGGATCCGCGGCCAGGGTTGGAAGTGCGGCTTCCTGAGAGCCGTAGCGAATAGGCGGCGATGGCCGGCAGCCCCGGCGGCCTGGACTTTGCGCAGAAATGCCGCCACAGACGGCAAATTTGCACAAAGAAGGCGTGACAGCATCTTTGCGAGACGTCGCCTATCCGCGCGGCCTCTGAGAAGTGCTGGCCGTGGCCAGTCGTGTCAGTGATGGCTGGTTCGCGGCGCAAGGGTGTCGCCGGCTACCAGCCGTTGACGTGCACGAATTGATCGAATGACTTGCGGCGTCCGGGCTTGAAGTCGGTGCCCATGGTGTGTGCGACCGGCAGCAGTGCCACCTGCTGGACGTCGTCGTAGGGGATGCCCAAGATCTCGGCGACTTCCTGCTCGCGGGCCAGATGCACCGTCGTCCAGCAGGTGCCCAGGCCCCGGTTGCGCGCCGCGAGGCAGAAGCTCCAGGCGCCCTGGATCACCGAACCCCATCGCAGCGCTTGCAGCCCCGCAGGCTTACCGTCGAGGCGGCCTTCGATGCACGGGATGAAGATGGCCGGCGTGCGTGGGAAGTTCTCGGCGACGGGGCGGTCGAAGTCGAGCCGGCGCCGGACCGCCCGGGTTGTGGCCAGTACCTCGTCGGCGCTGAGAGACAGCGTCATAGGTCAGCGCTAGCTGGAGAGAGCGGCTTCGATGGCGGCGGCGCCGTCGATGAGCGCCGTGGCCTCGGCGCCGTCGAGCACCCCGTAGATCGGCGCCAACAACTCGTCGGTGAGTGCCTCAGCGGTTTCCCAACGAGCCCTGTCGTCGTCGGTTACCTCGACGTCGTCGGTCCAGCCGAACATCGTCACGTCGTCGGGACGGCGGATCCGGTGAGCGGTTTCAGGCGTCAGTCTCGACGCCACCACTGCCACCAGGTGCAGGCTTCCTCGCAATTCGCGCAAGACAGCCACGTTCTGGAACGCACGAGCAGCAGTGTCATCGCTGCGGGGCTCTGCCGCCGTGCCGGCGAACAGGGCCTGGCCGGCACAGTTCGCCAAGCCCGCAGCGATCACCTTGTCGGCGGCAGTGTTGAAGTCCTCCAGGCCCTCGACGTCACCGAGCTTGGAGGCACCGAAGGCCCCGGCGCACTCCATGTACAGCGTCCCGGCCTCACGCGCTGGCATCACTTCCTTGGCGGAGTTCCAGATCTTGGAAGCCAGGCCGAAGTTGAAGTAGCCGAATGCGCTGTGCACGACCTCGGCCTCGACATCGCCAAGCACGCCGCCGCGGCCCAGGAAATACAGGCGGAA
This sequence comes from Candidatus Poriferisodalis sp., assembly GCF_965221945.1. GTDB lineage: Bacteria > Actinomycetota > Acidimicrobiia > Acidimicrobiales > Poriferisodalaceae > Poriferisodalis. The sequence goes on from NZ_OZ244925.1 coordinate 649,711, forward strand.
GCCGTCAAGGCCCGCCTCCTTGCCCCGCGCGAGCGTGCCGGCATCGAAATAGAAGCTCGAGCCCAGCGCTGCGATGGGCGGCGAGACGGTGCGGACGAGGTCAAGTGTCTCCATGGCGCGACAGTGTGGCACCGCGCCGCCGGGCTTGCTCCAGGGCTGCGCCGGCCGGCCCCTCAGCGCAGGCGGCGGGCGAACATGTCCAGCAGCAGCTCCCAGTGGCGCTCAGCGGCTGGCTGGTCGTACACCGGCCGCTGCGGGAAGACGAATCCGTGGTGAGCTTCGTCCACCCAGTAGGTCTGTGCATCGGTGCCTGCGTCGGCAAAGGCCTTGCACAGCCGATCGAAGTGCGCGCGGTCGACGTAGTCGTCATGCTCGGCTGACATCACCAGCACTTCGCCCTTGATGTCGGGTGCTCGCAGGTGGGGGGAGTCGCTGGCGTCCACGGCCAGCCGTACGCCGTGGATCGAGGCAGCGGCGGTGATGGTGTCGGGGAACTCGGCGGCCAACCAAATCGCCATCGGGCCGGTCATGCAATAGCCGGTGGTGCCGACCCGCTCGGTGCTCGCCGCGGGGTCGGCCTCAGCGTGCCGCATCATTGCTGCCGCATCGCGGGCGACCATGGCGTTGGAGAGGTTGCTCATCAGCTCGACCATGAACTGGCGGCTGGAGGGATCGTCGCGTTGCACGATGAAGCCCGGGACTTGGCGGTAATACAGGTTCGGCAGCAACACGTAGTACCCGACAGTGGCGATACGCCGTGCCATGTCGTGAAGTTCGGGGCGCTTGCCTGGCGCATCCATCAGGAACAGCACGGTGGGGAACGGCCCCGGCCGGCGCTCGCTCGGCTCGGGATGGACGACGAAAGTGCTCATCTCGCCCTCGCCGGTGTCGATTGACACGTGGTCTTCGAGCATCGCTGCCTCCTCGTCCTCGGCATTGCGTCGGCTGTCGCGGGTTCGTTGGTCACTGTGTAGTGCGTGCGTCAGCCGTGCGCTCGCGAGCTCATCCTCCGACGGCGTCGTGCTCGCCGCATACGATCCCGGGCCATGAAGGCATTGGACTTCGAACCGCAGTACTTCGTCTATGAGGAGATCAGGCCGCGTGTGGCCCGGATCACCATCAATAGACCCGAGGTCCGCAACGCCATCAACACGCCAGCCCACAAGGAGTGGTCCGACATTCTGGATCACGCCGCAGCCGACGAGGACGTGTGGCTGATGGTCATCACCGGGGTGGGCCGGCAGGCGTTCTGCGCTGGGCGCGACCTCAAGCACCTGTCGATGGTTCACCAGTCCGACGAGGCCACCCAGGCCGCCGACCGCGAGCTGATGAGTCAGGTGACCCGCCTGATCGAGCGCTTCGATTACCCCAAGCCGCTGATTGCCCAGGTGAACGGTGTGGCGCTCGGCGGCGGCTTCGAAGTTGCGATGGCGTGCGATCTCGTCGTGGCCGCCGACCATGCCCAGTTCGGGCTGACCGAGCCGCTGCGTGGCCTGTACGCGGGCGGCGGGGGAGTGCACCGCCTGCCGCGCCAGATCCCGCTCAAGCTGGCAATGGAGTTCCTGCTGACGGCTCGCACCATGAGTGCGCAGCGGGCACTGGAGCTGGGCATCGTGAACGACGTGGTGCCCTACGCCGACCTCGACGCGGCAACCGACCGGCTCATCGACGACATCATGCGCTGCGCGCCGCTGTCCATCCGGGCCACCAAGCAAGCGGCGATGCGCGGGCTTGACATGCCGCTCGGCGAAGCGTTCCACCATCCCTATCCGGCCGTCACTCGCCTGAGGGCCAGCAAGGACGTGAAGGAAGGCCCGCGAGCCTTCGCCGAGAAGCGTCAGCCCAACTGGCAAGGCCGCCGAACCGGGCTCTGACAGACCCTGCTGTGCTGGATTGCGAAGCTGCGCCCAATGACTCGGTAGCGCTAAATTGGCGCCACTAGCGTCACTCTGGCGTTAAGGTGGGCACATGGCGACGATCCAGATCAAGCACGTGCCCGACGAGGTGCACGACAAGCTGAAGCGACGAGCAGCTACAACCGGTCAGTCGCTGCAGCAGTACATGCTTGACGCCGTCTGCCGCGAGGCAGAGATGGCAGCGGTAGAGGAACTTCTCGCACTCAAGCGTGTGGAGGCGTTGGCCTACGGCGAATTCGACCTCGATCCCGACATGATTGTCGAGATCATTCGCGCCGATCGCGAGTCGCATTGATCGTCGTCGACGCCAGCGTCGCCGTCACGGCGGTGGGAACGGTCGGCGAGCGCACTGATCGTGCCTTGCGTCGCATTTCGCTGGAACTGGCACTTGCACCTCACGTGCTCGACCTCGAAGTTGTTTCCGCGTTCCGTCGGATGTACCGCCGTGGCGAGATTTCGGAAGCTGCGGCGCGACGTGGTTTGCGCCATCTTGCAAGAGTGGGGATCAGACGCGTCGATCACACCCCGCTCATCGCTCGTTGCTGGGAATTGCGCGACAACCTGACGCCCTACGACGCGTCGTACGTGGCGCTGGCTGAACAAACCGGCGCGACACTGCTCACAAGCGATGCCCGACTGTCGCGAGCGCCGGGCATCGAGTGCGATGTGGAGCTCTTTGACGCGTCGACCTGATCTGGTGCTGCGCGAGACTGCGCCGTGGACTGCGAAGCCTTCGACAGACGAGGACGACGATGAACGATGCGACGGCGCTGGCCGATCAGGTGCGAGCCGGCGAGGTCGACGCTGCCACGGCGGTCGATGAGGCAATCGCACGCTGCGAAGAGGTGAACCCGACGATCAACGCGATCGTCGAGCAGACCTACGACACGGCGCGGCATAGCGCCGCGCAATTCGACACAGCACGGCATAGCGCCGCGCAATTCGACACAGCACGGCATAGCGCCGCGCAATTCGATACAGCACGGCAGCGGGCCGCCGCACTTTCTGCCAGCGGCGACAACTCTGGGCTGCTCGCGGGCGTGCCGATTGCGCTGAAGGACCTGCACTGCCCGGCTGAGGGCGAGCCTGCGTACCAAGGCAACCGTCGGCTGGCCGAGCTCGACTACCGCTACAGCGAGACCGGCGCCGTGGCGCGCCGCTGGGCCGAAGCGGGCGCCGTCAGCATTGGGCACTCCCACAGTCCCGAACTCGGCGGGGGACAGTGTCCTGCCGCAGCCGAGACGGCGTTATACGGACCGACGCGCAACCCGTGGAACACCGACCACACGGTGCTTGGCTCAAGCGGCGGCGCTGCCGCAGCGGTGGCGGCAGGCATCGTGCGCATAGCGCATGCCAGCGACGGCGGTGGCTCCATCCGCATCCCGGCCAGCGCCAACGGGCTCGTCGGTCTCAAGCCGTCGCGGGGTCGGATCTCGGGCGCGCCGTCCGGCGAGGGCTGGGGAGGCGGCACCACCGACGGCGCCGTGGCTCTCACCGTGCGCGACGCAGCACTGGCGCTCGACGTGTTGGCTGGACCCGAACCGGGCGACCCGTATGTGCCCGCGCACCCTGCGCCTGCCGCCGGTTACGTCGCCGAAGTCGGCCAGGATCCCGGCCAGCTGCGCATCGGCGTCAGCTCGACCCTCCCGTTCGCCGACACCGAACTGCTGTGCACCCAGGCCGCTGAAGCCGCCGCCGGCATTCTCGACGGACTCGGGCATCGAGTCGAAGCGGGGCTGCCTGAACCGATGGCGTCCAACGACTACATGTACGACTACATCCGGGTGATCCGCACCAGCGCGACGGCGACGCTTCGCTCCTATGAAGGGGTGCTCGGCCGCCCGTGGGCCGAAGACGACGTCGAGCCGGTTGCGTGGATCAACTACCAGCGCGGTGCCAAGATCAGCGCCCCCGACTACATGGACAGCCGGGAACGCCTCCACCACTTCACGCGCCGGATGGTCTCGTGGTGGAACACCGAGCCCGGCAGCGGTGACGGCTTCGACCTGCTGCTGACACCCACGCTGGGCGTTGTCCCACCCCCCGTGGGCTACCTCGTCGAGGGAGACGAGCGCACGCTGACCAAGCGGCTGGCAAAGGTGACGCCGTACCTGCCGCAGTTCAACGTCACCGGTCAACCCGCCATCTCGGTACCGCTGGGCACCCCCGACGGCATGTCACCCGAAGGCCTGCCGATCGGCGTACAGCTGGTGGCCGCACCTGGCCGCGAAGACGTGCTGCTGCGCGTTGCCGCGCAGATGGAACAAGCCGCCCCCTGGAGCCATCGCCGCCCCGCGGTCGCCGTCTGAATGGGATCGAGAACATGACCGCTGTGGCCACGGGGTCGGCCCGCACGATCGGGCTGGCAGGGACGGGCGTCATCGGCGCCGGCTGGGCGGTTCGCGTGCTCACCCGGGCCCACGACGTGATCGCGTGGGATCCGGCCAACGGTGCTGAGTCCCGGCTGCGCGCAGCAGTGGAACGAGCCTGGCCATCGGCGACACGCCTCGGGTTATTCCCCGGCGCTGACCCGGCCCGTCTGCGCTGGGCCGACTCTGCTGAGGAGATGGCGGCCGCTGCCGACTGGGTGCAGGAGAGCGCCCCCGAGGACGAGGACGTCAAGCTCCCGTTGCTGCGCCGCCTTGCCGCACACGCTGCGCCCGACACAGTGATCGCCAGCAGCTCCTCGGGGCTGCTGCCGTCACGCCTCGCCGAAGGCTGCCGCCACAGCGAGCGCGTCATCATCGGCCACCCGTTCAACCCGGTGTACCTGCTGCCGCTCGTGGAGGTGGTGCCCGGCGACGCCACTAGCCCCGCAGTCGTGGACGCCGCGATCGCCCACTACAAGGACCTGGTCATGCACCCGCTGGTGGTGCGCAACGAGATCGAGGGCTACCTGTCGGACCGCCTGCAAGAGGCGCTGTGGCGAGAGGTGCTGCACCTGGTGAACGACGGCGTGGCCACCACGTCCGAGTTGGACGACGCCATCACGTACGGGCCGGGCCTGCGCTGGGCCGCCATGGGCACAAACCTGACGTTCCATCTGGCCGGCGGCGAGGGCGGCATGGGCCACATGCTCCGCCAGTTCGGACCGGCGCTGAAGCTGCCGTGGACCCATCTGGAGGCGCCCGAGTTGACCCCCGAGCTGGTGGCGGCGATGGAGAGCGGTTGCGAGGACCAAGCCGCCGGACGGTCCATCGCCGAACTGGAGCAGCTGCGCGACGACTGCCTGCTGTCGGTGATGCGGGCGCTGCGCCCCTGCGACATCGGCGCCGGTCGTCTAGTGGCAGAGCGCGAGGCCCGCATCCTCGAGGCCGGCGTCACCACCCAACCGTGGACGCCGGGTACGCACGTTGCCGCCCCACTGGAGCTGTACTCGACGGTCGTCGAGCCGGACTGGGTGGACTACAACGGCCACATGACCGAAGCGGCATTTCTCACCGCGTTCGGCTGGGCGTCGGACATGCTGTTCCGCTACCTGGGCATCGACGAGGACTATCGCGCAGCCGGCCACTCCTACTACACGGCCGAAACCCACATCAACTACCTGCGCGAGGCCTCCCTGGGCGAGCCGCTGCAGGTGACCACCCAGGTGCTCGGCAGCGACGCGAAGCGGCTCCACATCTTCCATGCCATGTACCGAGGCCACAGCGACGAGCTGCTGTGTACGACAGAGCAGATGCTCTTGCATGTGAGCACCGAGGCCGGGCGCGCAGTGTCCGCGCTGGCGGGCCCAGCCGCGGCTGTTGCCGCCATCGCCGCCACCCACGCCCCGATGCCAGCGCCGCCTCAGGCAGGCCGGCGCATGTCCATTCCCGCCGGTTGACGCCCGAGCACGCGCCACCCTGAGACCCAAACCACGCCGGCACGACCAAGACAACAGGAGCACCCCTTGGATTTCTCCATCGACGACGACCAGGAGATGGTGGTCGACACCGTGCGTGCCTTCGTGAACCGCGAACTGGCGCCGTATGAGGACGAGGTGGAACGCACCGGACAAGTGCGGCCCGAGTTAGTGCAACAGATTCGCGAACGGTCGCTGGCGGCTGGCATCTATGCGGCCAACATGCCCGAAGACCTGGGCGGCGGGGGACTGGACGACCTGACGTTGTCCATGGCCGAGCGGGCCTTCGGCCGGACCGCTTACGCGCTGCAGTACATCGTGGCGCGGCCGTCGAACATCCTGCGCGCCTGCACCGGTGACCAGATGGAGGAATACCTGCTGCCGACCGTGCGGGGCGAGCGGGTGGAGTGTCTGGCGATGAGCGAACCGGGCGCGGGCTCCGACCTGCGGGGTATGACCTGCCGGGCCGAGCGCCGGGGCGACGACTTCGTGGTGAACGGCACCAAGCATTTCATCAGTCACGCCGACCTCGCCGACTACGTGATCCTGTTCGCGGCCACCGGCGTCGAGCCGGCCGGATCGGACGGCCGTCCGCCCCGCAAGCTGATCTCGTCGCTGCTGGTGGACTTCGACACTCCTGGCGTGGAGCGGTTGCCGGGCTACAACAGCGTGTCCAACCGGGGCTACCACAATCTCATCTTGAACTTCGACGACGCGCGAGTGCCCGCGGCAAATCTGCTGGGCCCCGAACACCGGGGCTTCGACGTTGCCAACGAGTGGCTCGGCAGCACCCGCCTGCAGGTGGCGTCCACCTGTTTGGGGCGAGCCGACCGGGCACTGGCAGTCGCGCTGGACTGGGCCGCCAACCGGGAGCAGTTCGGGCAGCGCATCGGCCGCTTCCAGGGGGTGTCGTTCAAGCTGGCCGACATGCGTCTGCGCCTGGCCGAGGCCGAGCTCATGACCTACCGGGCCGCCTGGCTGTCGGCAAGAGGCGAGATGACCGACGCCGATGCGGCGATGGCCAAGCTGTCGGCCACCGAGATGCTGCAGTTCGTCTCCGATGAGGCGATCCAGATCCTCGGCGGCATGGGCCTGATGGACGAGCTGCCGCTGGAACGCATCTGGCGCGACGCCCGCGTCGACCGGATCTGGGACGGAACCAGCGAGATCCAGCGTCACATCGTGTCCCGCGACATGCTGCGCCCGCTGGGCTCCTGAGCGGCAGGCGGGCGGTGTGCAGGCGGTGAGCGGGCGGCTCGACCGGCTGCTGCGGCCGCGGTCGCTGGCGTTCATCGGCGGAACCGCGGCCGAGTTGGCCATCGAGGCCTGTCGTTCGTTCGGTTTCGACGGCGAGATGTGGGCGGTCAACCCTCGCCACGAGCTGCGCGGCGCCCCCACTGTTGCGTCGGTCGCCGAGTTGCCCGGCGTCGCCGACGCCGCGTTCGTGGCCGTAGCCCGCGACACCGCCACAGAGGTTGTGCGAGAGCTGGCCGCCGCAGGGACAGGCGCGGCCGTGTGCTACGCCTCAGGCTTTGCCGAGACCGGCGACGCCGGGGCGGCGGCACAACGCGAACTGGTCGAAGCCGCCGCTGGCATGCCGCTGGTGGGCCCCAACTGCTACGGCACGCTGTCAGCGGTGACCGGCGCTGCGCTGTGGCCCGACGTGCACGGGCTGGCCCGCTGCGAGCGCGGTGTCGCCTTGGTCAGCCAGAGCGGCAACGTCGCGGTGAACCTCACCATGGCGCGGCGCGGCCTTGCGGTCGCCCATGTGCTGGCACTGGGCAACCAGGCCGATGTGGGCCTGGCCGAGTCGTTGGAGACGCTGGTGGCTGATCCAGCCGTGACCGGGGTAGGCCTCTATCTGGAGGCGGTGGACGACATCGACCGGTTCGCTGCCGCGATGGACGCGGCACACCAGCGGAGCCTGCCGGTCGTGGCTCTCAAGTTGGGTGTCACCGAGGCATCGGGCGCCATCGCCGTGACCCACACCGCCTCGCTGGTGGGCAGCGACACCGCCTACGACGCCCTGTTTCGCCGTCTCGGTGTACACAGAGTGCACACACTGCCCGAACTGCTCGACACGCTGTCGGTGCTGGTCGACACTGGTCCGCTGCAGGGCAACCGGCTGGTTTCGCTGAGTTGCTCCGGCGGCGAGGCCGCGCTGGTGGCGGACCGCAGCCGTGGCCGCGACCTGTCATTTCCGGCGTTCTCGCCCGAGCATCGGGACCGGGTGGCTGCGGCGCTGGACCACCGCGTCGCGGTGACCAACCCGCTCGACTATCACACCTTCATCTGGGGAGACGCGGCGCGCCTGCGCGAGTGTTTCACCGCCGTGCTGTGCCACGCGCACCCCGCCGCCGCCTCGTCCACCGAGCCGTCCGCCGAATTTTCCGATGAGCCGCTCACCGAAGGGCCGGGGGAGCCGTCCGTCGATCTGTCCGCGGATCCGCCGTTCGATGCCGCGATGTTGGTCCTGGACCTGCCCGCGGTGGGACTCGACAGATCACGATGGTGGCCCACGTTGGATGCCTTCGGTGCAGCGTGCGACGCCAGCGGCACTCCCGGCGTGGTCGTGGCCTCGCTGGCAGAGAACCTGCCCGACGAGGCGCGTACGCGGGCCGGCGAACTCGGACTGTGTGCCTGCAGCGACATCGACACCGCACTGGGTGCCCTGGAGGCTGCGGCTGCGTTCGGACGGTCGCTCGCCGCCGTTGCGAGCACGCCGCCGCCTCCGCTGCTCGCACCAGCCCACAGCGCCCGACCGGCGAGCAAGCCCCAACCGCGACGGTCTGACGGCGACGCCGACGCAACGGGATCTGACGCAGCCGTGCGGACCGAGACGAGGCTGACCGAATCAGTCCTGACCGAGGCCGTGCTGACCGAGACGAGGCTGACCGAATCAGTCCTGACCGAATTCGGGGCCAAGAGGAGGCTGGCCGAAGTGGGCATCTCGGTGCCTCGGGGGTTGCTTGTGACCGCGGCCGAAGCCGTTGCAGCCGCCATGGAGATCGGTCTGCCCGTGGTGGTGAAGGCCTCCGGCGTCGTCCACAAGTCCGACATCGGCGCAGTGGCAATCGGCATGGCCGACCTCGACGACGTGGCCGCTGCGGCAGCGCGCCTCGGCGCACTCGGCGATGGGACTGTGACGGTCGAGGAGCATGTCGCCGCAGCCGTGGCCGAGCTGCTGGTGAGCATCCGTTCCGAGCCGCCGGTGGGAATGCTGCTGACGTTGGGAGCAGGCGGCACCCTGGTCGAGATGCTCGACGACACCGCCGCGTTGTTGCTGCCCACCGATCCGGCCGATGTCCGCGCTGCCTTGCGCAGCCTGCGCATCTGGCCGCTGCTGGCCGGCCACCGCGGCAGGCCCCCGGCGGCACTGGACGCTGTCGTCTCGGTGGTCTCGGCCCTCGCCACGCTGGTGAGCACCGATCGCAGCATCACCGAAGTGGAGATCAACCCAGTGCTGGTCACCCGAGAATCCGCAGTCGCCGTCGACGCGCTGATGACCGTCGCGCGGCCCGGCGGTGATGAGATCGAACCTGTCCACCGGAGGCCTGACCGACCATGACCAGCTCCACCGAGGCCAGCGCCGAGGCTGCGCGTCCTGCCGTCGTCAGCGTCGTCGACGGGCCAGTGCTCGAGATCACCCTCGACCGACCGAAGGCCAACGCCATCGACGCTGCCACCAGCCGCGAGCTCAGTGCCGTGTTCGCCGAGTTCCGTGATACCCCAGAGCTGCGCGTCGCGATCTTCAGCGCCGCCGGCGATCGATTCTTCTCTGCGGGCTGGGACTTGAACGCCGCCGCCGCGGGCGAGGAGTTCGAGGCCGACTACGGCGAGGGGGGCTTCGGCGGTTTCGGCGAGCTGCCGGGACTGGCCAAGCCGGTGATCTGCGCCGTGAATGGCATGGCCGTGGGCGGCGGCTTCGAGATCGTCTTGGCGGCCGATCTGGTGATCGCGGCCGAGACTGCCCGCTTCTGGCTGCCCGAAGCCGGCTTGGGCATCATCGCCGACACGGCCTCGGTGCGCCTTCCCAGAATGCTGCCGCCAGTGGTGGCCAACGAAGTGCTGTACGCCGGCCGCCGCCTCGATGCCGCTGAAGCGCTGCGTTGGGGGCTCGTCAACGCCGTGGTCGTCGGCGGCGATCTGATGGCCGAGGCCCGCGCCTTGGCCGAGCGAGTCGCCCAGTCAGCGCCGTTGTCGGTGGCCGCGATCAGCGAGATCGGCCGTCGAACCGCCCACCTCGGCCTGCCCGAGGCCTTCGAATTGCTGCGCTCGGGCCAGCTGGCCGCCTATGAAGCCATGCTCGCCTCCGAAGACGCCGCCGAAGGCCCACGAGCCTTCGCCGAGGGACGCACCCCGCTCTGGCAGAATCGATAGTCGGCAACGCTCACGGCTCCGCCGTCTACGCCGCGTTCGAAGCCCGCAGACTTCTCGCGACCCAACAAGGGCCGCCGAACCAAGCGGCGTACCCCACGACCGCGCGACGGCGCGACAATTTTCATGACTAGTGCTGTGTCTGTATACCTACGCGCGGGTTCACAGGGTACGCGAATCCTTTGAATTCAGGCGTCCCAGCGGACTTCAACCCGACGAACGTTTGCGGACGCAGCATTAGAGTCCATCCGTGTCGGGAGGGCATGGTGTTCGTCAAAATGCGCGTTGCTCTGCTGGCGGTGCTGCTTCTCGCGTCGCTGCTGGCAGCGACACCGGCAGCAGCGCAGACGGCGTCCACCGCACTTCTGCCTCCGCAGGCGTCGACCGATTGCACAGGAGACGTGCCGGTGTCGGTCGCGAGCGACGCGGTGGCGCAATCGGATGTCTATGCCGCAGCACTGTTGGCGGCTTCGATCGGGACTGACTGCATTGTGCTGGCCGGCCCGCGGGATCAGCCGATGGCCGCGGACCAGATCGAACGCCTCGGCACGGCCCAACCGGGTGGCTTTGTCGTGGGCGGATCGGCTGCCGTACCGGACTCGAAACCTGTTCACCGCGACGGCACGAAACGCATCGGCGGAAGCGACCGCTGGGCGACGATCGACTTAATCGGCCAAGAGGTCTCAGCTGTTCTCACTGGCGCGACGCAGCCCGTTATGGCCGTCACGCCGGATATGCCCCCGGCACAGCGCCCGCACGGCGTGGCGTTGCCGCCGCAGGCTTCCACTGATTGCACTGGTGATGTGCCGGTGGTCGTGGCCAGCGATGCGGGGGCGCAGTCGGACATCTACGCGGCGGCGCTGCTGGCTGCCTCCATCGGAACCGACTGCATCGTTCTGGCCGGACCGCGCAACGATCCGATGCCCGCCGACCAGATAGCTCGGCTGGGTGCTGCACGCCAAGGTGGCTACATCGTCGGCGGCGCGGCTGCGGTGCCTGCGTCGAAACCGGTCCAACAGCCAGGAACGCAACGCATCGGCGGCGCAAACCGCTGGGCAACGATCAACCTGATCGGGCAGACAATCCAAGGGACCGGTGCGGTTCCCGCGCCGTTGGAAACAATCGACTACCACAAGATCAACGAGTTGCTCTCGTCGATCGGGACTCTCGACGACGCCGAGGGTTGTCCCGATTCAGCGACTCCGGGATCGCTAGAAGACAGTGTCGAGGTAATACGCATCGAGGACGGCTGCGTGCTCATCGAGTACGAACGGCTCCACGGGCGGACGCTGGCTCAAGCACGACGTGATTTGGCCGAGGACCCCACTGTGATCGCCGCCGACCTCCCCGTCGCGGAACTCGGGTTGCGCCGGGAGTATGACTACGCGAACGGCGATCCCGATGCCGGCCGTCAGTGGCATCTGCGGCAGCTGGACGCGAAGGCGTTGTGGGACGGCTGGCCCGCGGGAGCACTTGTGACTGTGGCAGTGATCGACTCTGGCGTCGACGCGACCCACGGCGACCTCGACGCCAATGTCGTGGACGCGGGTAATGAGTGCCACCGTCGGGATCTGAGTTCGCACGGAACCCACGTGGCGGGCATCGCGGCCGCAGAGTCCGGTAACGGCTTCGCGGTGGCGGGCATCGCACCTCAAGCGAAAATCCTCCCTATCAAGATGCCGCTGCTAGACGTGCCCTTTGACGGTGAATGCGCGGCGGAAGTGCAGACTTTGCCCCAAGCGCTCAAGATGGCCGTGGAGAACGGCGCCGACGTGATCAACATGTCGCTGGGAGTGGTCTGGCACGAGGCGCAGCCGTTCCCGACGACATGGGACGTCGCCATCCACTTGGCCACCACGAGCAATGTGGTGCTGGTGGCGGCCGCAGGAAACCGCGGCATCAAGTTCGCCAATCGCGACGCCCCGGAGATTCCCGCGATCCACCCCGATGTCATTTCAGTCGCCGCTACGACACAAAGCGGTGCTCGAGCTCCGTTCAGTACTTCCAATCGTTGGGTCAATATTGCCGCTCCGGGACTCCTGATCTACTCGACCGTGTCGTGCAGCGGGGCTTCGGGGTGCAGCGGCGGCGACAAAGACGGCACATCGATGGCGGCGCCGATGGTCAGCGGCGTCGTGGCGCACATGAAGGCCCGCTATCCCGACGCCACACCCGCGCAGATCCGCCAGGCGATGTTCTCCACCGCGTTGCAGCCCGGCAGCACCCAAATGGGGGTGCGAACCGACGACTTCGGTTGGGGCATTATCCAACCCCACGCCGCCATCGTCGCGTTGGGCTCGGCCGTCGGTATCGACAACGCCGCTCCCCGCTTCACCAGCCCCTCACAGCGCAGCGTCGACGAGAACACGACGGGCGCGGGCGCAGTGACCGCCGTGGACGAAGACGATGCCGTCACGGGTTACGTGATCTCCGGTGGCTCCGACCAAGGGCTGTTCACTGTCAACAGCGTCGGCGCTCTGGAGTTCGTGTCGCCCGTCGACTTCGAAGCCCCAACCGACGCCGACACAGACAACATCTACGAGGTGGCAATTACAGCCACTAGCGGCTTCGGTGCCCGCGCTCTGACCGCCGCACAGACGATCCGCGTGTCGGTCACCGACACGGTTGAGCCGCCCGGCGCGCCCGACCCGCCCACGTTGGAGCCCGCGACCGGATCGGTGAGCGCTGTGTGGCACGAACCGGCGACCACCGGGCCGGCGATCAACGACTACGACCTGCAGTACCGGGCCGTCGACTCGCCCGACGAGGTGCTCGGCACGAGGGAGTGGAACGAGGTCGGGCGCGACCTCTGGAACGTCGGATGCGACATCTGGCGCGACCTCGGCGGTGACGGACGCCAACTCTGGGACGACACTTGGGACGATGCCGGCAGGGCAGGACGGGACGTTGGGGACCTGATCGGTGACAGGCTGCTGCGAAACACCGACGCCGGCACCGGCTGGAGCCACGTGTGGGACACCGGATGCGACATCTGGCGCGATCTCGGAGCAACCGTCTGGGGACCGATATGGGAGGTCGGAGAGGACCTCGCTGAGATCGGGCACGAGATCGCCGAGGGCCTCGCGGACTGGTTCGATCACGCCGGAGAGGCCAGCCGTGGCATTGGCGGGGCCATCGGCGACCTCGCCCAGGGCATCGGCGACATCTTCCGCAGCATCGGTGATGTGTTCGGCGGCATCGGCGATGTCGTCCGCGGCATCTTCGGCATCTTCGGCAACCTGTCAACGCTCGAGGAATCCGACTGGTCGGACTGGGCCGACTGGCCCCACACCGGCGCAACCACCACGGCCACGATCACGGGGCTCGCCGAGGGCAGCACCTATCAGGTGCGCGTGCGCGCCAACAACCCGGAAGGCTCAGGCATCTGGTCCGAGCCGTCAACGGCCTCAACGACCGTCACAGGCTCCAATACCCCGCCCAGATTCACCAGCCCGGCCGCGTTCGAAATTCGCGAGCCTGCCGTCGCCGTCGGCACCGTCGCCGCGTCTGATGCAGACTCCCAAGACAGCGTGAGCGCCTACCAGATCAGCGGGGGCGCCGACGCGGCGAGCCTGCGCATCGACCCCATCAGCGGAACGTTGGAGTTCACGGTCGCCCCTGACTACGAGAACCCCACCGACGCCGACAGCAACAACGACTACGAGGTAAGCGTGACGGCTACAGGCGGTGCGGGCCGCCGGCTGCTCGCCGCAACGCAGACGATCACCGTCACCGTCACCGACGACGCCAGCGAGACCGCGGGACCGCCCGCGGCACCGCCAGAGCCGAGCCTGGTCGACGCCTCCGAGACCAGTCTCACGGTGCAGTGGCTGCCGCCCGCGAACGCCGGCTCGACCATTGCCGGCTATGACGTGCAGTACCGACAGGCAGACCCAGCCGGCGGCTGGACCGACTGGCCCCACACGGGCACGGCCCGCCGGACCACCATCTCCGGCCTCGATTCGAACACCCGCTACCAAGTGCAGGTGCGCTCCGTCGGCCAAGTAGGCACGGGCGAATGGTCCCCGCCGCTCGTCGCCACCACGGCAGGCAACCGCGCACCGCTGTTCACCAGTCCTGCGTCAGTGACGGTTCGTGAGAACAACATCCAAGCCATCAGGGTCAGGGCCGTCGACACCGACGCCGCGGACACCGTCAGCACCTATGGGATCACCGCCGGTGCCGACCAGACGGCGTTCGAGATCGACGGCATGGGCAACTTGGCGTTCAAGTCCGCCCCCGACTACGACGCTCCCCAGGACGCGAACGGCGACAACACCTACGAGGTCGTCGTGGCGGCGACATCGGGCCGCACGCAGCGGATAAGGACCACTACACAGCAGATCAACGTCGTGGTCACCGACGACACTGCAGAAGCGCCACTCGCCCCGCCGAATCAGCGTTACGCGTTCGAGGGGTCGGCGATCGTGTTGGGTTGGGATGCGGTGGCTGGTGCGAGTTTCTATCGGGTCTATTACGACGATTTCTTCGGGTCGTCGTGTCGGGTGAGTTCGGGGGGCAGTGCGTCGTTCTGTGAGCTGCTGGCGACCGATATCGCGGGCACCTCCTACACCCATTCGGATCCCGATCCCGACGACAACTATTACTGGGTGGTGGCGTGCAACAGTTCGGGTTGCTCGCCGGTGGACAGCAACAAGCCCGCCACCACGGTGGGGACCGTGCCGGATGCGCCGGCGGCCCGTTACGCGTTCGAGGGGTCGGCGATCGTGTTGGGTTGGGATGCGGTGGCTGGTGCGAGTTTCTATCGGGTCTATTACGACGATTTCTTCGGGTCGTCGTGTCGGGTGAGTTCGGGGGGCAGTGCGTCGTTCTGTGAGCTGCTGGCGACCGATATCGCGGGCACCTCCTACACCCATTCGGATCCCGATCCCGACGACAACTATTACTGGGTGGTGGCGTGCAACAGTTCGGGTTGCTCGCCGGTGGACAGCAACAAGCCCGCCACCACGGTGGGGACCGTGCCGGATGCGCCGGCGGCCCGTTACGCGTTCGAGGGGTCGGCGATCGTGTTGGGTTGGGATGCGGTGGCTGGTGCGAGTTTCTATCGGGTCTATTACGACGATTTCTTCGGGTCGTCGTGTCGGGTGAGTTCGGGGGGCAGTGCGTCGTTCTGTGAGCTGCTGGCGACCGATATCGCGGGCACCTCCTACACCCATTCGGATCCCGATCCCGACGACAACTATTACTGGGTGGTGGCGTGCAACAGTTCGGGTTGCTCGCCGGTGGACAGCAACAAGCCCGCCACCACGGTGGGGACCGTGCCGGATGCGCCGGCGGCCCGTTACGCGTTCGAGGGGTCGGCGATCGTGTTGGGTTGGGATGCGGTGGCTGGTGCGAGTTTCTATCGGGTCTATTACGACGATTTCTTCGGGTCGTCGTGTCGGGTGAGTTCGGGGGGCAGTGCGTCGTTCTGTGAGCTGCTGGCGACCGATATCGCGGGCACCTCCTACACCCATTCGGATCCCGATCCCGACGACAACTATTACTGGGTGGTGGCGTGCAACAGTTCGGGTTGCTCGCCGGTGGACAGCAACAAGCCCGCCACCACGGTGGGGACCGTGCCGGATGCGCCGGCGGCCCGTTACGCGTTCGAGGGGTCGGCGATCGTGTTGGGTTGGGATGCGGTGGCTGGTGCGAGTTTCTATCGGGTCTATTACGACGATTTCTTCGGGTCGTCGTGTCGGGTGAGTTCGGGGGGCAGTGCGTCGTTCTGTGAGCTGCTGGCGACCGATATCGCGGGCACCTCCTACACCCATTCGGATCCCGATCCCGACGACAACTATTACTGGGTGGTGGCGTGCAACAGTTCGGGTTGCTCGCCGGTGGACAGCAACAAGCCCGCCACCACGGTGGGGACCTGACCCGCTGCACGCCTCTCTTCGGCCTCGCTGTGCCGAAGCGCCGTCGACTTTGTCGGCAGCTTCACTTTCGGCGGGTCTCTATGCGCGGGCGCCGCGTGACTGGTCGACGACCACTACGGCGAGGGAGAACATCACCACCGTCATGCCGACGAACTGCAACAGTGACACCTCGTCGCCGAGGAACGCCCAGGCCATCAGCGTGCTCGTGACCGGGATCGCCAGCGTCATCGTCGATCCCACCCACGCCGGGATGCGAGCCAGGGACCAATTCATCAGCATGTGAGAGGCAAAGCCGGGCCCGACCGACAAGATGACCAGCCACACCCAAGCGCCGGGCGACGGGATGTCGAACACCTGCCCCGAACCGATCGCGAACGGCGAGCACACCAGCGAGCACACCAGCGCGCTGCCACCTGTGTACTGAGCCGAGCTGATCTTCTGCGTGCTCAGCTTGGAGAACACGAAGTAGCCGGTCCAGGCGAACAGCGTCAGCGCTGCCAGCAGATCGCCCAGCAGGCTCCACTCGGGAATCCCTGACGAACCGAACACCACGATGGCGATGCCGCCGCTGGCAATCATCACTATGCCCCAGTGGCGACCTCGCGGCTGCTCGCCGAACAGTTTCGGCGCCAGATACAGCATGAGCAGCGGCTGCAGCGACGCCACGACCGTCGCATTGGCCACCGTTGTCAGCCGTAGCGCCGTGAAGAACAGCATGATGTCGAACGCGAGCGAGAAGCCGCCCCACGCCGAGATCTTGATCGAGCTCCATTTCAGCGGCGTGCCGTTCGCCCACAGGAACAGCAGCACCAGGCCGGTGTAGAGCCACATCCGCCAGAACACGACAGCCAGCGGGCCCAGCTCGGACAGCCCCTTGGCGATGACGCCCGACGCAGCCCAGCCGACCATCGCGACGGCTGCGGCTGGAATGCCCAGCGCACGCTCGGAGGCGTCCGGCAGGCCGCGGCCGCCGTAGGGGTCGCTCGGCATGCCCGGTGTCTCGGCCATAGCCCCGCCCCTCTCGGCAGCGGGAGAACCGAGCCGACCCGCGAAGACTACGCCGAGCAGGATTGGCGAGTGCGGTTGTTCGAGCGTGGCGGCTCAAACTAAATGAGCGTGCTCACAACTAGCGTTCGGGCCGAGATTCGTCCTGAGGCCTTGCAGCGCGCACTCGATGCCGTCGGCTACGGCGCATACCCGTACACACCAGAGAAGGTGCCGGCGATGACCCGGTCGTGCACTTCTGCGCGCCTGCCTCCACGGGTTGCGCGCTGGCGGGCGGCAACCTCTTGGAAGTTGATGCTCGACATTCTCTTCCCAGCCCTTGTATCTGTCTCTGAAGACCCCGGAACCGTCACTGCTTCGGCAAACGGCCGGGGTTACGCCGTTGCAGGGCTCTCGGTCCGAACCCCCGCCTCAGATCCGCCTCCGTCGCATTTTGGTCCCTTGACATGGGAGCCCAAATGGCCGACAAGAATGTTGCAGCGGCTGACCAGCAGGTACGAATTCGTTGACGTCCCACCCGGGATGCACGCCACAGCGCGTGTCCGAAATCAGCTGTAGGCCGTCAGTTCCTGGTCCAGGCTCCAAACTTCGGCTCTCACGTATGCCGTCTCGCGTAGGAATTGGTCACGCTCCACAAGAAGGGCGACATCGCCGGTGCCGAGCCGACCATCGCCGATGAGCGTCACCAGATCGGATCCGGTCGAGTTTCCGTCGAGCAGCTCTTGAATGAACTGCTGGTCCAGGGTCACCGCACGAATGATCCAGGGAGGATCAGCGTCGTGCGCCGCCCGAAGGACTGCTTGGAGGCGCTCAGCGTGGTTCCTGCGGTTGGACGACTGCTGAGCAATCCGATTGCCGACCTCCACAATTGCAGTGACCGGAATGACGAACTGCTGACCGGCGGCAATCCGTTCGTCGAGCTGTTCCGCAATCTCGCGTGCCGCGGCATCGCCATCCATGCCGATGAGACGCATCAGCACCGAGCTATCGACAAATACCACTGTCTTGCGGATGTGCACCGATCAGAGCCCAAGTACATCGACCAGCGAACGCTGCCTTGTTGGCGCGTGTTCACGCGGTCGCAGTCGGTCCCGAATTGCCGAGGTCCCCAGCGGCCCACCGCCGATCACTTCGAAGTAGTCAGGAAAGTCGGTGAGACGCGTGGACTGCGTCCATCCATCCGAATCGCGGCTGCAGACAATGACGCCTTCGTGATCTTCGCCCGCCAACGCATCGAGAATGGCAGGGCTGTGAGTCGTCGCCAAGGTCCGCGCACCCGCGGTAGCAGCCGACTTGAGGCGGCCAAGCAGCAACTCGACTTGCGACGGGTGCAGGCCGTTCTCGAGCTCTTCGACTACTAGCAGTCGAGAAACCGGTGTCGAACCTGCCGACTCATCGTCAACAGGCCGAGCCTCGAGCAGCGCCGCTGCGATGGCAAGAAAACGCAGGGTGCCGTCGCTCATCAGGCGCGCCGGGATTGAACGCTTCGAATCGCCGAGTTGTTCTTGCATCGTCGTCATTACGTCCCCGAGATCGCTGCTGACGACGCCCAGATCGGCAACTTGAGCTTCCGAGAGGGACCGCGTCATCTCGAACAAGGTCCGTCGTGCATCTTGGTTTCGCATCAGGCTCGCGAGGACAGCAGAAAGGTTCTCGGCGTTCCTGCGAAGGCGGGTGTCCTTCTCGGGCACGTACTCCCGCATCTGCTGCGGAATGGGGTCGAGAATGAAGATCCCGCGAAGGGCCGCGAGCATGTGTTCAGCAACACTGTGAATGTGCCGACCCGCCTTCGAAGTCGCCGGCACTCGAGTCGCCACCTGCGACGTCAGCAGCTGCGTCGCCCGAAACGTCACTGTCGGGTTCGGGCCCTGCTTGCGATTGTCCCAGCGGGCATAGATGTCACCAGAGTCCTTCCGGGGCGCCTCTGTCTTGAGCAGGTCTTGCATCTCGCCATGGCGCGAGCCGCCGACGCGTCGTGTCCAGAGCCGCTCCCGCACAATCTGCACGCTCGGACGAACAGACACATCCACATCCAAGAAGTAGGTCCTCTTGTCGATACGAGCGGCGCAACCGATCTTGAAGACGTCATCGCCAACTGGCGCACATCCTTCGGATCCGCCTCGCACGAGTGGCCCGTCACGACCGCCATCGAGCGCATCTCGGACGGTCATGCCGCTCGCGAGGGCAGACAGCACCGCTGCAGCGTCGATGACGTTCGACTTACCGCTGGCATTGCGCCCGACGAGCAGTGTCAGTGGCCCGAGCCGGACGTGCGCGTTCCGCACGCTCTTGAACGCTGGCAATCTGAGTTGCTCCAGCGTGGCAGCCATAGTCGCAAGCGTACTGATGCCCTGGACGGGGGGACTGAAGCTGACGAGGACCAATTCCTGAAGGCCGTGACACCCTGTCCGATTCCACTTCGAGTGTCAGGCCACAAGAAGGGCGAGCCAGTGGACTGATCGCCCCATGGGCATGGCGAGATGAGTCGGACGGCGTCGGCACAAGTCGAGGGATTGGTCCCCCACACACAGGCCGTGGCGCGTGGTTTCGACCCATGCGGTCAATTGGGCGCTGCCGGCCCGCTGGCGTCCTCGCGAGATTCCTCTCACTACAGTCGCCGACGGACCATCACTGCCCAGGTCCTGCAGCGGCGCGGTCGGAGGATTGAGTGAACGCACAGACCCACAGCGAGCTTGCGAACTTCATCTGGGACATCTGCAATCTGCTGCGCGGCCCTTACAAGCGCAACGAGTACCGCAAGGTGATACTGCCGCTGACGGTGCTGCGCCGTTTCGACTGCGTGCTCGCGGAGACCAAGGATGACGTGCTCGTTGCGGCCAGGGTGCATGCCCGCCAGTCCGAGAACGTGCGCCACCAGTTGCTGGCATCCGCGGCGCAGCGGCCGTTCTACAACACGTCCCCGTTCGACTTCGCCCGGCTGCTCGACGACCCCGACCAGATCGCGGCGAACCTGCACGCGTACATCGCTGCGTACTCGCCGAACGTGCGCGACATCATGGCCAGCTTCGACTTCGGCACCCAGGTCGACCGACTCGCCGAGCGCCAGCGGCTGTTCCAGGTGATCCAGCGGTTCGCGAACCTCGACCTGTCACCGCAGCGTGTGGACAACATGCAGATGGGCTATGTGTTCGAGGAGCTGATCCGCATCGGTGCCGAGCAGTCGAATGAGGAAGCCGGCGAGCACTTCACGCCCCGCGAGGTGATCCGGCTCATGGTCAGCCTGCTGCTGTCGCCCGAGCCTGACCTGGGCAAGGCTCACGTCGTCAAGACCATCTATGACCCCGCGTGCGGCACAGGCGGCATGCTCAGCGTCGCCGAGGACTTCCTGCGCAGCCACAACGCCGACGCGAGACCGCATCTGTTCGGGCAGGACATCAACAACGAGTCCTGGGCGGTGTGCCGCTCGGACATGCTCATCAAGGGCGAGAACGCCGACAACATCAGGCTGGGCGACTCGTTCACCGCTGACGGCTACAAGCACAAGTCAGACGACACCCGGTGGACGTTCGACTACATGCTGGCCAACCCGCCCTTCGGTGTCGAGTGGAAACAGCAGCAGCAGACCATCAAGAACGAACGCGACACGCTCGGCTACCAGGGCCGCTTCGGAGCGGGCCTGCCGCGCATCAACGACGGCTCGCTGCTGTTCCTCCAGCACATGCTGTCCAAGATGGCACCCGTCGCCGCTGACGGCACGGGGGGCAGCCGCATCGCGATCGTGTTCAACGGGTCGCCGTTGTTCACCGGCGACGCAGGAAGCGGCGAGAGCGAGATCAGGCGCTGGATCATCGAGAACGACTGGCTCGAAGCGATCATCGCCCTGCCTGACCAGCTCTTCTACAACACCGGCATCTCGACCTACATCTGGGTACTGACCAACCGTAAGGAGGAGCACCGCCGCGGCAAGGTCCAACTCATCGACGCCCGCAAGTTCTACATAAAGATGCGCCGCAGTCTCGGCAACAAGCGCATCGAACTGTCGGACGACCAGATCGCGGACCTGACACGCATCCACGGCAGCTTCAACGACGGCGAGACACGCGACGTCACCGACGAAAACCCCATCACCCACGAACCGCGCACCCGTCCACGGGTGGTCAGCAAGGTGTTCGACAACGACGACTTCGGCTACCGCAAGATCACCGTCGAACGCCCCCTGCGGCTCAACTTCGCCGTCACCCCCGAGCGCATCGCCCGCATAGAGGACCAGACCACGTTCGCCAAACTCGCCGCCAGCAAGAAGGCTCCAGGTCCAGCCCACGACGTCGAAGTCTCCGAAGGCAAGGCCCACCAGCAAGCCATCCGCGACACGCTCGCAACCCTCGCTGACACCACCAGCGGGGAGATCATCACGAACCGTGACGAATTCACGGCGCGGCTTCGAGCAGCCGCCGAAGCACACAGCGTCAAGCTGTCCAAGCCCGAAATCACGGCAGTCCTCGCAGCGCTCAGCGAACGCGACCCCCAAGCCGACATCTGCGAGGACAACAAAGGCAGACGAGAACCAGACACGGGGCTGCGCGACACCGAGAACGTCCCGCTCAGCGAGGACATCGACGACTACATGGAACGCGAAGTCCGCCCTCACGTTCCTGACGCCTGGCTCGACCACGACAAGACCAAGACGGGCTACGAAATCCCCCTCAACCGCCACTTCTACGTCTACGAACCCCCAAGGCCCCTCGAAGTCATCGAAGCCGACCTCAAGACACTCGAAACCGAGATCGGGCAACTGCTTGCCGAGGTCACGGCATGAAGCAGGCATACGCTAGCCCTGATTATTCACGAGAATGCTGTTGATCGTATTTTCGGTGTGGGTTGCGCCCGGTTTGGTGGTGTGGGGCTGTCGGGGTGTCGGCGGGAGCGTCTCAGAGGGGTCGATGGCCTTGGTGTTGGTGCTCGGGCGGGTGTCGGGTGGGTGTGGGGGCGTGGCGGGGCTGTCCCGCCGGGGCAGGCGTCGAGCAGAGCAGGTCGGCTGGGGAGTCAGCGGGGGTGGGCGATGGCGAGGAGTGCTTTGGCGCCGGGGTGCTGTTGGGGCAGCCGCAAGAGGGCGCGCCGTGCGCTGTGGCACACCAGGGCGGGCAGGTGCCATAGCTGCCAGCGGAGCCGTTTGGGGGCTGCTCGGCGCAGCGCGCCGGTGAGGCATGCGTTCTGGAACCAGCCCACGAGCGCGAGACCGATCATGGACATGGCGGCCCAGGCGCTGTTCGCGTGCCAGTCTGTGAACGGCATGCGCGTCAGGCCGCTGTCTTTGAGCCGGCGTACGGCGTTCTCGACGTCGGCGTGTGAGCGCATCAGCTGGTCCAGTTGCACGGCGCTGCGGGGCTGGTCGGTGAGGAATCCCCAGTAGCGGAAGTTGTCGCTGGGGAACAGGGTGCGCTGCGCTCCGGGGTGGCGCGGCTCGCGGCGCACCACCAGCCGTGTGCGCTGCGGCCACCCCGACAGGTCCGCGAGGTCGGTGAGGTCCGCGACCTGAGCGGCGCGTCGCTTGCGCTGGCCGGGCCGCTTCGGGGCGTTGTGCCAGCGGTCCGGGTCGCCCAGCCCGGCGCGGATGGCTGCTTCTATGCCGCGATTCGACCGCGCCGACACCGCGTAGCCGATGTTGCGGTCACGCAGCTTCGCGGCGAGTGCGGGCGAGCATCCCGCAGCGTCGACGCGCACCACCAGCGCACGCCCCACGAGACTGTCGTCGTCGCCTTCGCGGTGGCCTGCGGCGTCGGGCTCGGGCAGCGTCGCCACCGCGGCGTCGATCACTTCGAGGTGATCGGCGATGTCGTTCGCTGCGGCGTTGCCGGGCCGCTGCTTTATCCACAGCGGCTCCCCGTCCGCGGTGGAGCACACCATCGGATGGAACCCGAACCCGCCCTTGTAATGGGGCGCAGCGCCCGCCTTGTTCTCCGAGTGGACCTCCAACAATGTCGAGTCGACATCGACCACCAGCGGGCCGCTGCGGTCACGGTCGGCCCACAACCGCTCGCGCACCACTGCGGCCGCGCCCAACAGCGCCGCCGGGCCGCTCGCGCCCAGGCCCGTGATCGTGCGGTACAGCGTCGAGTCCGACGCCACGTCGCCGAACAGCTCCCGCTGAGCGCGCAGATACTCGATATCGGTGCACGCCTCACCGCCGGCGGCCAGCATCAACAATCCATGGACCAGCACCTCGCCACGGTCATGAACCGGGGCCCGCTCGCCCCGTGGGGGCACCGCGGCCGACAGCGCCTCGGTCAGCCCGACACGGTCCGCGAAACCGCCCAAAGCGAACAGCCCCGCACCCCACACCACCCGGTCCCCGCCGCCTGCCAGACACGCGTTTGTGACACTGCTAGGTTTCACCTCGGAGATGCCCCCCTGAAACTGCGGATGCTTTCATTGCAGATATGCATCGTTGCAGGTCAGAGGGGCTTTTCCGCGGACCCGGACAAACCACTCCGCCCGGCTCGTGAATAATCAGGGCTAGTTGCCGCGCCTCGGCCATCGAGTGGTTTGGCGATATGCCGGAGCATTGGGAGTTAGTTGCGCTGCGCTGGCTCTCGAGGCGATATGCCGGAGGAACTCCTGATCGCAGTAATCCTCAGTACTGGGATGAGGGCACCATTCCGTGGATCAACTCCGGCGCAGTTAACCAGGGACTCATCACTCAGCCTTCGGCGCTGATTAGTGACGAAGGATTCAGGGCTAGCAGCGCCAAGTGGATTCCTGCAGGCGCTCTCGTCATCGCCCTTGCAGGCCAAGGCAGGACAAAGGGTATGGTCGCTCAACTGGCTACTGCGACAACCTGCAATCAGTCGATGTCGGCGGTGATTCCAAACGAACGCGCGCATGCCCGCTATCTCTTTTGGCTACTCGAATCTCAGTATGACGTGTTGCGAAATCTAGCTGGGGGAGAGCAGCGAGATGGGCTGAATTTGCAAGATATTGGTGGATTGCGCATTCTGCTTCCGCCTCTAAGCGAGCAACGTGCGATCGCATCATTCCTCGACTCCGAAACCGCCCGCATCGACAAGCTGATCACGATGCAGGAGTCGCTCATCGAGCGGCTCGACGAGTATCGGCTCGCGTTGATCACGAGAGTGGTGACCAAGGGGCTGCCGCCCGAGGCTGCCGAGGCCGCCGGGCTGGACCCGACGCCGGCGCTCAAGGACTCGGGGGTGGAGTGGCTCGGGGAGGTGCCGGAGCATTGGGAGACTAAATCCTTGTTCCGCGCCGTCATATTCCAGCGTGGTCATGATCTCCCCAATGATGTACGCGAGCCAGGAACTGTGCCAGTTGTTTCGTCTGCCGGAGTCTCCGGCAACCACGCCGAGGCGGCCGCTACCGGTCCTGCGATTGTGACAGGGCGATATGGCTCGATTGGAGATTTCTATGTCATCGACGGCCCTTTCTGGCCATTGAACACGAGCCTCTACAGCATCAATCTCCGTGGCAACGACGTGACGTTTCTAATCTTCCTGCTGAGGAGCCTCAAGCCATTGTTCATCGCCAACGCAGAAAAGTCGGCAGTCCCCGGCGTCGACCGCAATGACATTCACGAAATCCAAGTAGTGATTCCTGGACGAGATGAACAGGAGGCCATCGCTGACTACCTCAAAACGATGTCCGAGCGCATCGACGCTCTGAGAGCGAAGGCCGAGTTGTCGATCGAGCGCCTGTCGGAGTACCGCTCGGCGCTGGTGTCAGCGGCGGTGACGGGCAAGATCGATGTGCGAGAGGCGGCGCTGGCTGGTTCTGGGGGTGGTGTGTGATGTCTTCGCAGACTTCTGAGCAGGCGTTCGAGTCGTCGGTGGAGTCGATGCTGGCTGATGTGGGCTGGGTGTCGGTGACGCCGGATGAGTGGGATGTGGATCGGGCGTTGTTCCCGGCTCGTGTGATCTTGTTCGTGCGGGCGACGCAGCCGGAGTTGTGGGAGCAGGCCGAGAAGTCCCAGGGCGCTGAGCTTGAGCCGCGGCTGCTGGAGCGCCTGTGCAAGGAACTCGATCTGAAAGGCACCTTGGAGGTGCTGCGTCATGGCTTCAAGTTCGTGGGCCAAATGTTCCGGCTGGCGTACTTCAAGCCGGCCCATGGCCTGAACCCCGATGCGCTGGCGCTGTTCGGGGCGAACGAGTTGACGGTGACTCGGCAGGCTCGTTGTCATCCGGGCAAGAACGACACGGTTGATTTGCTGCTTGCGCTCAACGGTGTGCCGGTGGCGACGTGCGAGTTGAAGAACCCGACGACGGGTCAGACGTGGAAGGACGCGATCAGTCAGTACCGCTCTGATCGTGAGCCGGGTGCGCCGTTGTTCCGGTTCGGCAAGCGGGCTTTGGTGCATTTCGCAGCGGACCCTGACGAGGTGCACATGACGACGCGGCTCGCGAAGGGCGAGACGCGGTTCTTGCCGTTCAACCGGGGCAGCCATCCCGGCGAGGTGCGATGCGGTGCGGGCAACCCTGCTCATCCGTTGGGGCCTCGGACGGGCTACTTCTGGGGTGAGGTGCTGGAGCGGGACCGGTTCTTGGAGATTCTTGGCTCGTTCATGTTCACTGAGCGCCGCGAGGAGAAGGTCGTCGACGCGAAGGGCACTCGCACCGTCAAACGCGAGACGCTGGTCTTTCCCCGCTATCACCAATTGGGCTCGGTGAGCCTGATGGTGGAGACCGCCCGCACTGAGGGGGCAGGGCGCAACTATCTGGTGCAGCATTCGGCGGGCAGCGGCAAGACGAACTCGATCTCGTGGCTGGCTCATCGCCTCTCCAGCCTGCACACCGCCAGCGACGACAAGGTGTTCGACTGCGTTGTGGTGATCACCGACCGGCGTGTGCTCGATGCGCAGCTTCAGGACGCGATCGCCCAGATCGAGCACACCCAAGGGGTGGTGCAGGCCATCGACGAGGACTCCGCCCAGCTTGCCAAGGCCCTGGTGGACGACACCAAGATCGTCATCACGACGTTGCAGAAGTTCCCGTTCGTGATGGACGGCCTGATGCGCATCGCCGGCGCGGACTCCCCTGACACGGCCAGCGAGGCTGAGAGCGCTCAGGCTGCTGGGTGGGCGCAAGGGCTGGCGTCGGGGCGTTACGCGATCATCGTGGACGAGGCGCATTCGAGCCAGACCGGCGACACCGCCCATCAGATGAAGCAGCTTCTCGGAGCCGGAGCGCTCGCTGGCGGCGACGATCCGCAGGACTGGCAGGACGGGCTGAACGCGGTGGTGGAGTCACGCGGCCCGCAGGAGAACCTGAGCTTCTTCGCGTTCACCGCGACGCCGAAGGGCAAGACGATCGAGCTTTTCGGGCGTCCGGGGGCGGACGGCAAGCCGGTGCCGTTCCACACCTACAGCATGCGCCAGGCGATCGAGGAGGGCTTCATCCTCGACGTGCTGGGCAACTACACCGACTACGACACGTACTTCAAGCTGGTCAACACCGCCGAGAGCGACGACGACTTCCCCAAGCGGCGCACCGCGACCAAGCTCAACAAGTTCGTCACCTTGCACGAGCACAACCTGTCCCAGAAGACCGAGATCATCGTCGAGCACTTCCGCAATCAGGTGATGCACGCCATGGGAGGCAAGGCCAAGGCGATGGTGGTGGCGGGGTCGCGGCTGCACGCCGTGCGGTACATGAACCACTTCACCCGCTACATCGAAGAGCACGGCTATGACGACGTGCGCCCGCTGGTGGCGTTCAGCGGCACCGTCACCGACCCCCACACCGGCGCTGAGTACACCGAGCCGAAGATGAACACCGACGTCGTGTCGGGCAAACCGATCAGCGAAGCCGCGCTGCCGGGCCGGTTCGCTTCGCCGGACTACCAGATACTGCTCGTCGCGGAGAAGTACCAGACCGGGTTCGACCAGCCGCTGCTGCAAGCCATGTACGTGGACAAGCCCCTGTCAGGGGTGCATGCGGTGCAGACGCTCTCGCGGCTCAACCGCATCGCCGCAGGCAAGCAGCCCCCATTCGTCTTGGACTTCGTGAACTCGCCGTCTGACATCGCCGCGGCGTTCGGCCCATATTTCGACGTCGCCGAGTTGCGCGAGCAGTCCGACCCCTACCAACTGGACACCCTCGCCCACGAACTCGGCCAAGCGAACGTGTACCAGCAGTCCGAGGTGGACGACTTCGCGTCGGTGTTCTACCTGCCCGCCCATCGCCAGCAGCCGACCGACCACGCCCGCCTCGAAGCCGCCCTGCAGCCCGCACGTGACCGCTTCGCCGCCCTCGACGACGAACAAACCCAAGAAGAATTCCGGGACCGGCTCACCGCATACGTGCGGCTCTACACGTTCCTGAGCCAGATCATCCCGTATGCCGACTGCGAACTCGAACGGCTCTATTCCTATGGCCGCATGCTGCTGCCCCGCCTGGCCGCACCCGACGGCGGCGACCCCATCGACCTCGGCGGCGATGTCGAACTGGAGTACTACCGCATCCAGAAAATCTCCAGCGGAGCCATCAGCCTCGACAGCGACGACGCCACCGTCACCAGCCCCACCGCAGTCGGCACCGGCACCGCCGAAGAGGAAACCGAGCCGCTGTCCCAGATCATCGAGCGCCTCAACCACCTCTTCGGCACCGACTTCGACGACACCGACCGCCTGTTCCTCGAAGCAGTCCACAACGACGCCATGCAAGAAGACGACATGCTCGTCACCGCACGAGCCAACGACTTCGACAAGTTTTTCCTTGCCCAACGCGCACGCCTGCGAGAACTCATGCTCGACCGCCTCGCAGAGAACGAAGCACTCGTCAACAAGTGCCACAACGACGGCGACGTCGGCGACGTCGTGGACTACGGGATGATGCAGGCCATCTTCGGCAGCGCCAACGCCGAAGAGCGCTGAGGCATCCGGGGGCAGCCATGACGAGATCGCTCTCGATTCCCACCGTCCGAGGTCAGGCCGTTGAAATCAACCTGGACTCGGAGAACAACGCCCTGTTCGTCCTGGGCGCCAATGGGTCAGGCAAGTCAGCATTGCTGCATTGGCTCTATCAGCGGCATCAGCGTCGACGATCTGACGGCACGTATGCGTTGCGACGCATCAAGGCGCACCGCATGACGAGCCTGACGACCAACCGAGTGGACATCAGCGCGAGTTCATATGCGACCCAGTTGGAGCGAGCCGATCAGGACGATCTCTCCGAATACGGCCGCTATGTTGACCAGAGCGCCCCGAATCGCGCACAGAGCATCGTCTACGAGCTGCAGCGAGCCGAAATCGGGCTATTGGCCCGCATCGGACGACAGGCCCGGAGTGCTCATGCGGGCAGGACAGGCTTTGCGGCGGTCGAGAAGACCGTTGACGAGAGCATCAGTCCGATCGAGATCATCAATGGTCTGTTCCAATCAGCGGGTCTGGAAGTCCGAATAGAGATTCCTGAGAGTGATCCAGACTCGCTCTTGGCGCGTCACCGCAAGTCGGACACTCCGTACGGAATTGAGCAACTCTCAGACGGGGAGCGCAGCGCTCTTCTGCTGGCTGCACAGATTCTGAGCGCACCCGCTGGCACCTTGTTCTTGATCGATGAGCCGGAGCGTCACCTGCACCGTTCGATTGCAGGCCCGCTCCTGTCAGGCATATTCGCTGCGAAGCGAGACTGCGAATTCGTCGTGGCAACCCACAAAATCTCGCTACCACAAGACTGCCAGGACGCTCATGTCCTGCTGCTGCGTGGTTGGGAGCCTCAAAAGAACGGCCCTCAAACCTGGGATGCCGACCTCATGGCACCCGATGCTGACATCGACGACGACATCAAGCTCGACATCTGGGGCGCCCGCCGACATCTCGTGTACGTCGAAGGCAAACGGCACAGCTTGGACAAGCGCATCTACGAGGCGGTATTCCCCCAGGCGACCTTCGTAGCACGCGAAGGCTGGCAACAGGTCGTCGCAGCCGTCAGGGCGGCACACGAGTCACGCGACCTGCACTGGCTGCAAGTGCACGCGTTGATCGACCGAGACCGCCACGAAGACGACACGCTCGATGAAGGAGCGCGTCAACTGGTGTGCCAACTCGGGTGCTACGCGATCGAGTCGATCTACTACTGCGCCGAAGCGCAGCGCAGCGTCGGCGTTGCTCCCGCAAAGGATGCGGGCGCAAGGATCGAGGACCGGCTCGCTGCGGCCCGAGAAGCGGTCCTAGCGGAAGCGCCCACACTCGAATCGATCGGATACGTGGACCGCGAGCGCCTGCGCCGCCACATCGAGTCCGAAGATGCCGATGCGATCATCGCGAACTACCCCATCAGCAAGAGCGACATCCCGAAACGAATCGCGACGAGCCTCGGATTCCCCACCAGGAAGGCGTACGAGCAAGCGGTCCGAATTGCGCTGCGCGGCGATGAGGCGCTCAGAACGCATGTGGCGGCTATGTGCGCTGAGTTGGGCGACGCCCTCCGACAAGCTGATCAGGAGCCGCAACCGGACGCCGCATGACGCGGCGGCGCTGCGGTCGGCTCACGGTGGGCAGTTAGATATTGCCGGGAGTCGCACTCCCACAGGCACTAAGAGAACGGCTGGGGCGCAATGGATCGAGACTCGCTGACCATCACCGCACTGGTGCCCGAGAACGTCACGTCACCAATCGTCGTGTTCGATGACAATGCCGCTCTGAAAGCGGCAATTGTGGAACGCGGCACAGCCCGGCACCTCACCGAGGATTGGGATGCCGCAGGGCTGTACTTGCTCGTCGACCGCAGCGACGCAAGTGGCGAGTGGGGCGCATATGTCGGCAAGGCGCCTTCGGGAATCCGCGACCGGCTCAAGAACCATGAGCGCAACAAGGACGACTGGTATCGGGCGTTGCTCGTTCAGCGCGACACGACCCACGGATTCAATTCGGCTCAGATCGGCTGGCTTGAGGGAAAGGTGTACGACCTGCTCAAGGCCGCGGAGAGCGCCCGCCTGGCGAACAAGGTCAGGCCCGGCGACGAGACGCTCGCTCCGTATGACCGCCAAGCGCTTGAGATGGTGCTGGTGTCCATACAACGGCTGATGAGACTCATGGGCCATGACCCCTCATCCAGTGACGACACCGACGCTTCAGGCGCGGTCCGAAGGGATCACTTCGGTGTCAAGCTCGTGCAGATACTGGAGGCTGGACTGGTCGAGGCCGGTGATGTGCTGGTGTCGACCAACGGTGCCTGGCCTGCCCGTGCACGGGTCGCTCCCGATGCGCGGATAGAGATGGACGACGAGTTCTACGACACGCCGTCGGGCGCGGCGAGCGCCGCGAAGAACGGACCGGCCAACGGCTGGGACTTCTGGGCGCGACAGACGCCAACAGGATCGGTGCCGCTTTCCACACTGAGAGCCGAACTCCTAGAGCGGACGACACCGCCCGAGCATTGAGACGGCAGTGGCTCGCGGCTCGGCGGGGTTTGAGCAGCCGCGGTCGAATTGCGATCCGGCGACCCGCTCACATTCGTCTCTGCACATTCGACACTTGAGCACTGCGACTCTGTGACCAGCAGACTTGGGAATCGCGGGAGGATTCTCCGTTCTGGAGGCAGCAAGGCCGTCCGACCGCGGTGCTCGGCGGGTACAGGCCTGTGACCTGTGGTTTCGTGATCTGACGGTCAGGTCATCACTTGCCGATTTCGCCGAATTAACTCACCAGCCGCGACTTCGCGACACCGTGGCCTGCGGGCTTGTGTTTCGCGCCACCCCGGCAACCGGCGGCTCTTGAATCGCCGCTCGGAGCTAAGGCAGCGCCAGCCCTATGAGTGACGCTAGGTCTCCTGCGACGGCCACCCCTTGTCTGATCCACGTCCAGACTTGGTTTGATGTTCGTGGCTCATCTACTGCCGGGCCAGTCTTGCCGCCTTGTTCTTGGGAAATTCTGTTGTCCAAGTAGTCGGTTATCTCCAGCAGGTCGGTGACGAGGACACCTAGTCGGCCTCGAATCTCATGGGCGCCAAGGATGGCAAATGTTTTCTCTATCGCGGGGTCGCCCCAAGAGGTCTTGCTGTTTTGCTCCTGCGTATAGACCTGCATCGCTGAGGTTGAGAATTGAAGAGCGTCATCCGCTTTCGCGTATTCGATCAACTCTTCGACTGGTTTGCGAAGAGGCAACTGCTCAGGGATTAGTTCTTTCCACTCATCTGGCAGCAACAACCATGGCCATTCTTGTGTCTTCGTGGTCATGTAACCGCCACCGACACCAGTCCATCGGATGTGCAGCCGACCGTCTATCGAGAACGTGCGCCATTGGGGCAGTTCATCATCTGTTTCGTACCCGCGGAGTTCCTTGAGCGCTAGGTCTCTCAAGGGTGTGTTGCCAGTGCGGATGCACAGTCGAAGCGCGGTGACCAGATCGTCGCTGAGGAGCGTTTCGTGGACGTCACGGTATTGCTGCCGCCGTGCTTCAAGTTCGTCGTCGGTGGTCACTGGGCACCCTCGGGTGGTTCGTCGACTAGGGCTGGGCTGTCATGGGCGGCAGGGTAGGCCGGGCTGTCAGCGAATGACGGCGCGCAAGAGCGCGGACGGTTTGGCTGCACGAGCCAAACAGCCCAGCAGCCGCCAAAGATGAGTGTTCCTAGCATCCGTGAATTCGTCCTTCCGGTTCCCCCGACCCGATCGAGGGCGGCGCTCGTGAATCATCCGGTCGCTGCTGCTTCAGCGGTGCGGGTACCTGGAAAGGAAGAGGCCGAGCGATTCATGGGTTCCGGTGTGCTGCCAGGAGCGGATGATTTGGGGGATCGACCAGTCTTGTTGTCCCCATTCGATGAGGTGTGTGAATTCGGGGATGCTGCAGACGACTGGGCGAGGCGGGTTGTCTTGCCCGGAGTCGAGCAGGGCGCTCAGACCGACGGATTGCAGCAGTGGAAGATCGGCGACGACGAGCGTCGCGACCGCTCTCGGAGGCGGGAAGTTGCATTCGGCCGCTATGGCGTGAACGTGCCGTGCCGTGCTGACGGCTTGTGCATGCTTGGAACGGTGCTCAGCGGCCCACCGCTCTAGCTGGTCGCGTTCGGCGTACCGGATGCCGCCGAGGAGGTTCTGTTTGGTCGCCTCGATGACGAGGTAGGTGCCGTCGATGTTGCCGATGACGACATCGGCACGCTTGGCCCGCGGTCCGGCTTCTCGATTCATGACCGCTTCGACGACATTGCTGTCGGCCACGAAGTGCCCATGGCGGATGCTGTGGCACAGCGCTTTGACGTGCGCTTCGAAGAGGTGTCCCAGGGTGTTCCCGATCCTGTTGCTGCGCTGCTGTGGGGTCTCGTTCTGTCCATTGTGTGCCTCTTGGCACAGTTCGATCGCTCTGTGGGCCACATCAGGCACGCCGACCGGGAGAATCGTGCCGTCGTCGAACTGGACGAATGGACGCTGGTGGCACACACGCTCGATTTGCTTGCGACGCTCGATCGCCGCGGGCGCAGCACCGGCTGTTTCGCTCTCGGATCGAAGAGCGTCCTGCATCTGGCCGACGGAGGTCACGAGATGTTCTGCGATGAACGTGAGGGGAATCTGCAGCGACTGCCCGAAGGCGTGCTGGGCGTATGCCGCCAGCGCTGGCAGGGTCCACAGTCGATTGTCACGGATCAGCGACTCGATCATGATCTTCAGCATCAAGGTCACCGTGATGGCAACTACGCGTAGGTCGAGTCCCGATGCGGTGTGCAGGTCTGCCCTCAGGTCCGAAGGCGTCTGGCCCGGAGGCCATGAGCCGTGTGGATGATCATCGGGCAGGTCCACCAGCAATGCCCAGTCGCGTGGCGATGCATGGGGTTGCCCGGTGCTGCGTAGGCCGAAGGTTTGCGCCATCAGCATGGCCAATTCGTCTTCGTCGTCCATGTCGAATGGCGTGTCGACAGACAGGAGCCAGATCGCAGTGCGAATCTCGGGATGCGAGGGCGGTTGCTCGTTGATGATGCTCGGGAAGTACTCGGCGATGTAGTTGCGGACTAGGGGACTGCACCGCGAGGCGCGCCACGAGCGAGGGCTGTCGGCATCGCTGGCAGGGCACGCAGCGTCCACGGCAATCACCCTCATGATCTGTGGGACGACCAGACGATTCGCCTCGCCGTGCAGCCACTGCCGGTCGGGTTCTGGCCCGGCCAGGTGGTGGCGTTCGAGAGCGCTGCGTGCTTGAGCGCTTGAGCGCAGCGCTATCTCGCCGGCGAAGGCCCAATGCAGAGCCACCCGCAGCAGCGTCCCGGGATTCGCGCGTACGAGCACCACTGCGGCGGCTCGGCGCAAGGTGGGACCCGCGGGGAAGATCTCCAGCGCTGAGGGTTCGATCAGCAGTTCCGCGGCAAGGCTGCGCTGAAACCAGTAGTCGTCTGCCACATCTCCGGGTAGCTGGAGTGCGCTGCCGGGTGCCTGTCGCCACGGCTGGTGAATCCCGCTTCCAATCCGGTCGGACATGAAGGTCACCGGCTTGACGACGTAGTGCAGCGGCAACAGCCCCGCAGTGGCTGCGAGCGCGCCCGGCCTGCCTGCCTCGGGCAGACGCAGCACGTAGTGAGTGGTCATATGGGTCAATTCGCGCGGCATGTACTTGTTCACGTGCAATGCCCATGAAGCCTCAGACTCCACGTTCACCACGAATGCATCTGCGCCGACTTGTCGAATTCGCATGCTCACAACCTCGACCTGTCGGCAACGTCGTCGAATCGAATGGGACGATTCCCCGCAATCGACCTCAAACCCGCCAAGGCGCCCGCGATGACAGATCGCTACGAGTGAGCGATTCGCCAGCGGACCTCGCGATCATCGCGCGCGCAAGCTGAGGAACCGCGTCTATTTCCAATCAGCGACGAGTCCGTGCGAGGCACTGCGCGAGAGCGACACTCATCAACTCTTCAGCAGGGCAGACCTAGACGCCGCCGGCTCCCGCCGCCACGCTGGTCTGACCTCCCCCGCCGGGGCCGCAGCCACCGTGCGTCTTGCATCCAGAGGACGTTCGCTGGGTTTGGCCGAGCGGCGCAATTGACGCAACGCGGCTCCAAGAGCGAGCGGCAAAGCGGGTTCGCTCGTCCGTCGGGACGGTCCTCGGCGCTCGAAGCCACAAGCCAGCGAATTCCTCGCGCCCCTGCTCCGCGCCACCGAGAAATGCCCGGCATAGCCGAACCGACCTAGTTCTACGATCGGGCGAAGGACCCCACACCTCGTCCGCCGACAAAGGACTTCCCCGATGACGCTTGCTGCGTGGCTCCAGCGAATAGCCGCCTCTCCCGGTTTCAGCGAGTTCTCGCGCCGCATCGACAACGCCCGACGTGCCTACCGGCAGTGGGCCTATGAGAATCGGGACCAAATTGCCCTCGCCGTCAAGAAGCTCGACATCGGCATCGCGTACTACATCACGCCCCTGCGCGATTTTCCGGTGCGGTATGCGGCCCTCGTCGTGCCCGATGCGATCGAGCCGATCGTCGCGAACGGCTGGTATCCCGACCCTGACGATTCGCTGGGCGGTCTCCACTTGCTCGCGGAAGTCTTCGACGAGGAAGCCGCTTGCGGGAACGACGAGCCGACCGGGACGGCTTCTGAGTCAAGCGAGGAGCGGCAATCCGCCGACGATCTGATGAGCGAGAAGACCGGGGACAAGCTCGACGGCATCGAAGCGGACCTCTGCGAAGCATTCCCGTCGAGGTCCCCGATACTGCGCGAGGCCTTCGAAGCGCACCGGCAGGCAAAGTTCAACCTGTCCGTGCCGGTCCTGATCGCGCAAGCCGACGGCATCTGGCACGACCGGTGCAAGAAGTCGGTCTTCACCCATAAGCGCAAGAGCGCCGTCGATGAGATGCTCATAAGGCCGAGAGCGCATACCGCCGCACCGCTGGCGCAAGCGCTCCGCGGCGACGACTGGCCGCTGACGCTCAACGAAGGCAAGCGCCAGCGCATTCCCGACTTCTCCCAGTTGAACCGGCACCAAGTCCTGCACGGCGAGACCACCGACTACGGAACCGAATTGAACAGTCTCAAGGCAATCTCGTTCATCAGGTTCTGCAGCTTCGTGCTGTCCGACATGACAGAGGACGCTGAAGCCGGTACGGGTTTGCGTGCAGCTTAATCGTTGATGCTCAAGCAGCGCTCGCTGACGCGGGGCACCGGCCCGACACTCACAACCGACCGGCGACGTGAATCGCCGCGATTCTCACCAGTTCAGTTGGGGAGGGTCTCGACGGTCGGGATCGCATACGCGACGTAGAACCAGACCTGAGCCGGCACGCACAGTACGGCGACCACGATCACGGACCGCCGGCGAAACAGCAACGACAGCCCCTGGGTCGCGGCGATCGTGACTGCGATCACTGCCCATCCCGCCGCGTACCGCTGCTCGCATATCGCGTCCCAGTCGGAACCGCAGAACGCGCTCGCGAACACAAATCCGCCGGGCACCCACATCAGGATCAGCGCACCCAGCGTCCAGGCGGACAGGGCCGCTGTAGCCCCGAAGCGTTGAGCGGGCCGCTCGGCGTGGAGCGGGGGTGGCGGGACCGGACGAGGCCGCGGGGCCTTGCCGGGCTTGGGTGCCATCAGACGGGCTTGCTGGCGGGCGGAGGCGGCTCGGCTCGGGGCATCTCCAGCACAGCAGTACCACTCCGAGCGCGGAGGCCTGCTCAGCCAGCTTGTGATCTTGACCTCGGTATAGCGTCACGCAAACGAGGTCGCAGCGAACCTCTCCGAGTTCACGATCAGCGCTGGCCCGCTTGACGAGACGAAAGCTCGACTCCGCCACGCATCCATGGCGGGGAGCAGGGCGCTGGCCCTTGGATGGCGTGAATCGCGGCCGCTGAGATGAAGCGGCGGAATACGGCCGTATCTCGGTGCCCCCAGGAGCGCGGGCATCCGGTGAGTCGGGCTGAGGCCGCTATGTCGGTTCGGCCTTCGTCAACTCGCTGCCATCGACCCAGCGTGCCAAAGTGCTCAGCGCGCCGAGTTGCTCCAGTGCCTGTTGCTCGGTGAGGTCGGCCTTCTTGTGGGCGACGAGATTGCGGAAGCCTTGGAAGCATGCTTCGCCGAGCCTCATCGCTCCCATGTGGGCGGACTTCCAAGTGTCGGTGTCCTCAGGATCGATGTCCGGCAAACGCAGTCGTGGCGTGTCGGCGGTCGGTTCGCTCGTTGAGAAAGCCTGCTGGTACAAACTGACGCCGCTGAGGTCTTTCCGTCCCATCTTCACCTGGGTCTTTTGGTTCAGCACTTCGGCAGCCGCATGTACGGCGTCGTCGTAGTAGCCGTCGTCCCAGCGTCCCTTCGCGGCATCCCACACCCACTCGTGGAGACCGCTCGCAGCGAGCACGGGACCCGAAGGACCGAGGATTCGCCGAGCATCGTCGGCGTAGTCGATGTAGCCGATCAGCAGGTCCGCGGCTTCGAGACCGTCGCTCATGTCATCGAAGTCCCAGTACGACTTGAGGCCTTCAAGCCTGGGCAGCAACGAAGGATCAAGCCGTTCGGCGATCTGCCGAATAAGCGGCAGCAACTGAAGAGCGGCTGAACGGCCAACCTCGTGCTCGGAATTGTCCTCGTTGGCGCGGGCATCGTGGAGCCAGTCACGAAATTGCTTGACCCGCTCCAACGCCAATTCATAGTCGTCGAGCGTCACCACCCAAGTCTCTCCTTCTGCCGGAACAAGACGATCGTAAGGTCGAAACCACAGAACGCGCGAAGCATGCACTCAGTTCTCGTGCTCGTCCAGCGTGCCGCGTGCACGGCCTCGGGCGAGCCTGAGGATGATGGCACCGACGACGTGCACAGTCAGCCACGCGTCCTCGCGAACGGCGTTCCCTTCCCCGGGATGGGCGCTACCGAGGTTGCCACGATCCGCTGTCAGCCAGCCCTCCAGCGGCTTGTCGTGTTTCGCCAAGAGTCCATTGTCGATCGAGGCTGCAATTTGCTTTGAGAGCTTGTCAGAGCCTTCGCCACAGCCGAGTGCAGCCAATACCGATTGCAGCGCTGTGCACGCCTTGGTGATGGCTTCGTCGGGCTGGCCGTGCTGGATCGCCCTGAGAGCCTCTCGGTATGTGGAGTCGGCGTCAGCGAAGGCTCGGTCGCCGGTGAGGAATTTCACCGTGGGGACCAGAATTTCTTGGTCCGCAATGCTGCCGCTGCGCGGCAGAAAGTCCCCGTCCACGAAGACGAAACCGATCCGGTGGTCGTCCAGGATTTCAGTGATCCGGTCCCGGAGCAACTCGCGCGAACGGGGACCTCTCTTGATGAACTCCTCATCCCTGACCGCCTGCCAGCGCCAGAAACCCTCGATCAAGCCCAAGATGACCGCCGGCGACACGTCCGGGTCCCTGATGCTGTCCACGAAGTCATCGACACTCTGGCGGCCGAACAACTCGGGCACTTCGGCCACCCGGCTCACGACCCCCGCGGCGTCAGAGACCTCCTGGGTGATGGCACTCAACAACCTTTCTGCGTCGCGGCCGTCCCTGTCGTCCCAGAGTTGGTCTCGTACGCATGCAGCGAGTTTGTTGCGTGCCGTCGCGTCCAGCGCCTCGGTCCACAGGCTCACGCCTGCAGCCTCTCGCTCGGCCATGTCGCGTCGAAGCTCCTGTTTCGGAAAGGGCACCCATGGCTGCTCGACCGGATCGGTCATGACTGACAAACAGCTTCAGCCACGACCCCGTGGAACTGCTCAGCCACCGACGTGGCCAGCATGACCGCGGTCAACGACCGGCACGTCGAGAAAACGCCTGGTTGGCCCGCAGCATGGACAGTTGCGTGCCTGGAGAAGCCACGAGGAGGCGGCCTCCCGCTCTCCGGCGACCATCGCACGAGTGCTCGGGCGACAGGCTGGAGGGCCAGCCAACAGCGCAGCCTGCCAATCGGCACACGGTCCAAGCACGCGCCGGTGAACTCCTTGGCTGACTGTGTTCGGAGCCTCAGCGCGACGCTCTCGATGACGCCCGCCGCGAGCGCCTGGGCAGCCGACGTGTACCCATCGGAGAACGCTTCGACTGCCTCGCTGCACAAGCCGACCAGTTCGCCGCCGAGATCGTCGAGCACGACGCGGCAGTCGTCCATGATCTCGTCGCTGCGTTCCACGAGTACTTGTCGACGCGCAGACGCATCGGGTGCCGCCAGAAGCTTCTGGACGATCTCCGCACGCGGAACCCCGCACACGGCGATGCCCTCGACTCGCGCTATCTCCGCCACCGCGTCGAGAGACGGCAGGCTGCGCAGATTCGGCGGGTAGCAGTCCTCCAGCCGCTTCCACAAGTCATTGGGCGAGCGCGTCGAAGCAACGATGGAGGCTTCTTCGACTGAGCGGCCGAACCTCGCGACAGGCGAGAGGTCGAGTCGCAGGCCCGACTGGAGCCTGTACACGCACGAATCTGCCGCTGCAGCGATGTCGTCCACGAACCCCTTGGACGTTGCGGCCATTCGGGTCAACCCCCGACTCGCAGCAATCCCCGCGTCGAGGCGCCCCGCTGCGCTGATCGACCTCGACCATGAGGCTCCGAGTTGTCCGCTCTCGGCGAGTCCGGAACTGAACGCTGCGACACGAGGAGTTTCACGAGCGAACGCCGTCACTGCCCGCGCCGTGTGATCCAATCCGAGGACAGCGCGAAGCGATAGCGCCTCAGCCATCCCGCGGTGGCCGTCACGACTGGACCAGCTATCAGCCATGCGGTCGAGTATGTCCCGACCCCACCAATGCGCCAACCCGGAACGACACATCTGTCATTTCGAGATCGTTGCTTCCGCGGCGCACAAGGCCCGCAGGCGCTGCTGCTGCTCCAGAACCAGCACGATCAGTGATCGCGCCACCGCATCGTATTCTGGCCACATTCTCGCAGACCATCGATAATGCGCGACTCTTCGGGAGCAAGTGTAGGGAATCCCCGAATGGCACCCTGAACCCGCGGATCAGGCGAAATACCTGTTGCGCCGCAAGGTCAACGCAATCGCCGGATCGCCTTTTCCCCGACAGCGTTTCGGCAGCGATCCCGACCGGCCAAGCAGTCGATGTGGCCCCTCCATGCTCGCAGACGAGTCAAACCGCAACGCATTTGGGACTCACGGCGCCCTGCCGGCCCCGAAGTCGGCCTGACCTGCACAAGTGCCGGCCCCGAACGAACCGCGTCGTGTCCGGGGCAGAACGCAAATGTGGACCACCCGCTCGTCCCGATGTGGAGCCTCAAGTGCGGCACTCGTGAAACAGCCGTGACCTGCGAGTCCGCCTGCTTGCGAGCCATCCGCAGACTTCCACCGCGGGCGATATTGACTCAGCCACAAGGTGCGCGCCAAGTAGGTTCAGCGGCCCGACCCGAAGGAACCCGCGCTATGTCCGATGACCACATGAAGACTGCTCTCAGCCTCGTTCATGACCGCCAAGCTCGAACGGCCAAGTTGAGCGAGGTGGTTGAGCGACACCCGAATCTGAGTCGCAAGGGGCTTGAAGAATCCGATGTCGGCATGGTCGACTGGGACCAAGAAGAGCTGCGGCGGACGTTGTTGTGGATAGCCGCTTGTGAACCTCATCCGCATACGGAAATCGGTCGTCACAGCTACTCCTACAAGCATCGTGCAGAGGACGCGACCGGTGCTTACGTTGCCAACGGCTCGCTGATATGTGCAGCGTTGATGTGCGAACTTCTGGTCGTGCCGATCGCAGGATCGCTGAATGCGGACATCGGGTTGAAGTCCCCGGTGCTGACACCTGCCAGAGACCATCTCATGGCATGCCAAGCGGCGGATTGCGAAGGGGCGTGCTTGCTGCACAATCGCGTCGCATCGATTCGGGCGTACCGGCACCCGACTCTTCGAGAGT
The DNA here is from genome assembly GCF_965221945.1 of Candidatus Poriferisodalis sp. Lineage (GTDB taxonomy): Bacteria > Actinomycetota > Acidimicrobiia > Acidimicrobiales > Poriferisodalaceae > Poriferisodalis. The sequence goes on from NZ_OZ244925.1 coordinate 689,464, forward strand.
TGGTCGGGCGAGCCGGGTTCTATTGGGATGAGTTGTCGCCACGGGTGCAACGGGACCTCAAGGCCGAGCACGAAGCCGATCCGTACAGGGCAATCGAGGACGACGTGAGCGGTCTCTACTCTCGCCTGACTGAGATCGCTCCAGAGGCACACGAGGCATGGGCCTGGTGCGCCGATTGCGAAGAGCACCACTGCTGGCCGTGCGGTGAATCACCGATTGGCATGTTCGTCTTGCCATCGCTCGCCGCCTAGGTGCGACACACGCAACCCGACAACATCGACCGTCTCGACCGGCCGCGATGTCGCAATTGGAGCCGACACTCTCGATGAGCGCAGCGGAGCCGATTGACCCAGACACGCATTCTCAAGATACTGCTCTGACCAGCGGAAACGGGTTTCGAACCAGCGCCCTCGCGGTCGTGACCGGCGTGAGTCGCAAGGAGCGGCATCGATGTCGCTCTCGGGGCGATTGGAGCGGCGTGTGAGTTCGATTGCCTGGACGGCGGTGGTGGTCGGGGGATGGTTCGTGCTGAATCTGATCGGCACGCTCGTCAACCGAAGCGATGAACGGATCGGCAGGTTCGTTCGGATTGAGCAGTCAGGCGATGTCCCCACGCCGTCGGACCAACGCACAAGTCGTCTCCGGGGCGTCCGAGACACCAAGACCAGCGGCAAACTGACAGTCCACCACCCCGACTGGCTGCGACCCGCAGTGCGTGCTCTGAACAACATGCGAGCGCAAGCGCCGTACTTGGCTGCGACGATGGCGTTGGCGTGGTGGATCGAGCGGATGTGGTCCTAGGCGGGCGGTCGTCCTCGGCTTGCAGCAACTGGCGCGCAAACGCACTTCGCTAGCCCTCGAAGCCCCCAAGGACATGCAGCCAGTAGCGAGTGGCACCGTGAACCCGCAGGTCAGCCTGAGTGCCTGTTGCGCCACGAGGGACCGCAGCGAACCCTCCATCGGCTGCGTCCCGCCGCTCAGCACTACAGTCCGCGATGATCGCGACTACTAGGACGCTAGGCATGACGTCGAAACGCATCGATCCCTCGGACAACGAAGCCGCTACGGAATCTCCGTGCCCGAAGTGCGGATCGGTGATGGTGCGCCGGGTCGCGAAGCGAGGCGACAACGCGGGGAACGAGTTCTGGGGCTGCTCGACGTTTCCGAAGTGCCGCTCAATCGTGCAGATCGCAGAACCCGAACCAGAGGCTTCGCCGGACGCGGATGGAACCGATCCGGTGTGCCCGTTCAGCAGCCCGCCGCCCGATCCGCCCAAGGGACTGCTGAAGCGGGCCGTCTCCGCGATGGACGGCATCTGGCGTTTCAACCTCGAACTTGACGAGCCGGACGCGAACGACCGCTGGGACCGTGAGCACCGCCGCAAGGTGCTCAACTACCTGCACATCCGCGACGGCGAGCGCTGCGGTCTGTGTGGCGGCAAGATGAAGCTGAAAGGCGCACAAGTCGAGCACGTCGTGCCGAAACGGTTCGCGGTGTTCGAACTCACCGCCGAAGGCGAAGCCCGGCAGGGCACGTACTACACGAGCGTGCTGCACGGCATGGAGAACCTCCAAGTCGCACACCAGCGATGCAACAAGTTCAAGGGCAACAAGCCTGACATCCGCGAATGGCGGCACCCGAGCATGCCCCGACTCGTAGTCGCCAAAGCCCAAGACGACCGGGTGCTGATGCTGCCGCCGCAAGAAAGCGTGTAAGCGGCGAGTCGCCAGGTGCGCCAAGTGCACTGTCGATCTCATCACCGACCTCGTACCGGTCTGCCCGAACTGTCACGCCACGCTGCACCGCCATCCCGACAAGCCGTGCAGCGCGGAGGAACTGCGGCGGCTGATGGGGGAGGCGAAGCAGGCGTGACCGCATCACCGGTGACGGACCGGCGCGCTCTCATCGGGCTGTGCGGCGCGGTCCAGAATCTGCTTGTTCGCGTTCGCGAATCCTTCGGTTCGCGTTCCGGAACCAGTCCGATCGCGGTGCGGTTTGGGAGAAACCGCGAATTCGAGGACCGAGCTATTGTTTCTGTTCGGCGCTCTGACCTGCATGAACGGCTGTCAGAATCATTCCGCGCTCGTCCCTCTACAGGAAGAGTCACGCGGCTAGCGTCACGGCATGGACGAAGCCACCGACGACGCACTAGCGCACATCGCTTCACACCTGCGATCCATCGCAGACGAACTGGTCGGCGTCGAACTCGGAGCACAAAACGTGATCCCCGAAGCAATCGTGTGGGCCGCGGCGTACAGCGACGATCCTGCTACGAACTCCACGACACGAGCGAGTCGTGCGAAAGCGGCGGTGGAGCAGTGGCGTGAGTGGCAGGAAGCAGATTTTCAGGCACGCGAGGGCAGCTAAGCCGCGGCTAGCTGTAATGCCCCCACAGGTTGTTGACGCGGCTGGCGGGCCAGCGTCAGCAGTCGGTGCTCTGGTCGGCTTGGCGAGGTTCCGCCTTCCGGTATATCAGGCCTCGTCGCGGTGCTTGTCGCGTATAGCGTCGCAGATGATCTGCGGCATGAAGCGTCTCCACAGGGCACTGCTTTCACCGTGGCGGTGGAGGTGGCATGCACAGACCGATGCGTCGAGCGCATCGAGATCGGCCTGAATCTTGCAGGCGTCCTTGATCATCGTGTCGTGGACTCTGTTCTGTACGGATTCACGCAGCGCCCGAGTCTTGAGCGCCAGTTGGTTGTCGGCGTAGGCGTCGAGGCGTTGATGCCAATTGGCCTGCTGCTCGTGGGTGGCGTTGTCGAACGTTGCGATGCGGTCTTGTAGCGCGCGCCAGTGCGTGCCGCGGCCCTCGCAGAGTTCCAGCACGGCTCGTGTGGTGGGTTCTAGCGCTGGGGGTTCGCAGATCATCCACTGGCTGGCGAACAGGCCGAATATCCCCGCCATCGGCAACGTCTGTAGGACGTCGTGTTCGATGCGCTCAGGCTCAATCTCTACCTGTGTTGGGGGCAGCCACATGGCGCCGTTGATCACCACACGCGGTGCCAGAGGCATCATGAACCGTGCGGCGACTGATTCGCGTGGACCCCAAATCTTGGTGTCGAATACAGGCACAGCGCCCAAGGTGATGGGCAAGTCGGATGGCAGCACCGTGAGCACGGCACCGCAGTCGTGGTAGTCGCGTGTGCTGTCCCAGCGTTCTTGGATCATGGCTTCGGCTTCGGCGCTGTTGGGCGTCTTGCGCGAGTCGGCGAATTGTTGTGCGAGCACGGCCAACGAGCGTGCGTGGTGGAGTCGGGCTAGGTCTATGAGCGGCGTGAGATTCTCTGGTTCGGACAGGAAGTCTCGTGCTGCCTCGTAGTCCGTCATTTGGGGGCCGAGCGAGTCCATCAGCCCATCGAGGGCGAGTTTTGCCGGGTTCTCGATGTCGTTGCCCCATGTGTCTTCCTGTTCTGGTGACGACAGGGAGCGCAGCAGGTGAAGTTTGTCGGCGGGCACGATTGCGCTGTCACGGTGGTACGTGCAAACCACCCCGACATCGCCGTTCTCGTCGGCCCATCGCTTGATCAGGAACTTGCTGATGTAGTGCTGACGCCGTGGTCTGGGCACCGCGTGAAGCTAGCCGTGCCATGCCGAAATCTTCGCTGTCACGAGATGCATGCTCCTTCGTCCGCGTCCGATGAGCCGCCGAACGCCCGGTGGCGCTGCGTTCCAACGCGGCGCAGGGAGAACGGAGAGTGGAGGCCGCGCGTCGTTCTGCACGACCTCGGTCTCGTCTGGGAGGACACCCCCGATCAACGAGCGCGCGGCACCGTCGAAATCGCGTGTGCAGGCGGGACGTCTTGCACCTACGGCTACTCCATGCCCGTTCTCATGCCCACATTTCGAGAATCCAGCGCACCGCGGGAATCAGCACGATGGCTACGCCTACAACGGTCATCGCTGCTACTGCGATCGTGAATTTCTTGATTGATTTCTGCAGTCTTACGTTCTCGCTTGCGCCGATCAGGGTGCCGATTTGCGTGGCGCGTTCTCGGGTGGCTAGTTCGAATTGCTGTAGCCAAGAAGCCTTGTCGTGGATGTCCTCATGCCGTCGGTCGGCCATTGAGACGGACTCTTCGCCTTTCCTTGGCTCGACGGGGATGAATGTGGGCACGCTGTCACGGAACAGCCGCCGGGCACCGGCATGCTCGGCGAGTTCAACTGCGACAGCAGTCACATCGGCCGCAGCGAGCATCTCGTTCTCGATGTCCTCCAGCACTGCCGCGGCTCGGTCCCGTGACTTGATTTTCTGCAATTGAGTGTTGCGTGCTTTGACTATTTGGGTCGTGCATTCGTCAATCAGCACAGTGATGGCCCAAGCCAAGACGACCTCTCCTGCCTCCAACTCGACGTCTTGGACGCGAGCGGACCTGCTCGATTCTGAATCCTCGCCCATCGCGGCTGTCAGTTCGTCTTCTCGGACCGCCATGGCAGCGTGATGCTGAGACCCGAAAATGGTCCCAAACCGCAGTCCAGCGGTGTCAGCGCTCTTCCACGCATACCAACCGATGTCGATTCCGAGCAGTCCCATGAAGTGGCCCATCGAACCTTCACGCTCAACTTGGGTCGGGAACGGCACAGCCTGACGTGTCGTGATGAGTTCACAGGTCGGCACTCTGCCGTTCTGCGTTCCCGACGAGAAGACTCCCGGAAACTGGTCCCCGAACCAGTCGGTTATGGCCGCTGCGTGTTCATCTCTCAGCCGCTTCAGATCATCCTTTTTCTGATTCGCCGGGTCATAGACGGTGTAGCCCAGACCCTTCGGAATCAGGCTTGATTCACGATCCTGTTGCAGTACTTCGTGAATGGACTTCGAGTGCTCGTCGGTGAGCACGAATCCCACTACCAGCGCTGTCAACGAAGCGCTTACCGAGTGCATCATGGCTTTGGCGTACCGAAACTGCTCTGGCATCGGCACTCTGTACTGAGCGCCGATGGCATAGATCATCTCCTCGGTCGGAGCGAAGGGGTCCAAGTTGAGCCATCCGCCGCTGAAACGCGAAGGGCGCAGACTGCGCAGCCAGTCAGCGGGATCGTGGCGCGACACGCCTTGCCACGGCATGTCACGAGCAAGCCGCTCGAATGAAGATACGAGGCCGTCGAAATGCGACGGCGTGTAGAACTCGACGCCCCAAACGCAATGGAGGTCGACACGCTCGCCTTCGGGTACTGAAGATGATTCGTTCCACTTCGGGTCGATGGCGCGCCAACGCTCCACTTCGGCTTCGTCCTCACTTAGGTGAGGCGCGGTCAGTGGCTCCTTGCGAATGACGAGCCTCTTGAGTCGTCCTTCACGAGTTGGAGTCTCGTCGCTCGTGCTCATCGGTGCTGTCAGTTCCGTCCGCAGGACTCAGCCCGACAAGCCGTCAGGGCGACAGCGACGCTACCCGCGCGACGAGAGCTGCCTACGGCAACGTCGAAGCAAGCCGCGGTGAGACCCGGCACCCTCCCGGCGAGGCGCATTCCCCCAATCTGGCCGGCAGATTCCCGCCTCAGCTACTGCCCCGTGCGATCCCAGCTTCGGCGAGAAGGCCTGTCGGCACGCATGCTTCCCGCCAGGTCGCGTAGTGGGTGCGCTTGCGCTGCCCGTAGCTGGCGGCGTGGGCGATGAATCCGTCTTCGGCGGCGAATCGGCTCGATGCATCCCCAGCAGCAAGACCACTCGGAGCGTAGGAACCGAACAACGAACAGGGGCTACGAAATCCCGGGTTCGCCTTGTCCCCGACAGCGTTTCGGCAGCCATCCCGACCGGCCAAGCAGCCGATCCGACCCCTCATAAGTCAAACCGAAACGCATTCGGGATTCGCGGCACCTAGCTGCCGTCGGCAATCTCTCGGGACTCGGCGGCGGCGGCGCTGAAGATGCCGATCGACATGAGCGAGCGCTCGGCCATCCGTCGAGCATCGTAGATCTCAGCTCGAGTGCCGTGCAGGCTGACGGAGGTCGGGTCGGATGCCACCGCCAGCTCGATCAGGTGGCACGCCAGCTTGAAATCGCCCTCGTCGACCAATTCCTGCGCCCGTGCTGCGATCACCTCAGCACCACCGCCGAGGCGCACCAACTCGCCGGCAAGCTCAGCCTTGGGCGACGGCTTGAGATACGCCGGGTCGAGATCCCACCAGCCCCCGTACTGGCGCCAGATGTTGCGGATCACGAACTCGGGCTCGTCGTCGACGGGCCTCATCCAGGGGCGCTCTAGCCACTCCGCTGGCAGCGAAACGCTCTGGAGGATCTCGTCCAGCGACGCGCCCTCGTTCATGAGGTCGATCGTCTGGCTCACCAGCGTCTCCAGATGGACTGCGTGGATGCCGTGGCGTCGTTCAGGGGGCGCACCGACAAGGAACGCGTATCGCTGTCGGTCAGGAACCGGAACTTCGCGACGCTCTCAGGGCTGCAACGCGCCAACACCCAACTGCTGGGCAACATACCCGACGACGCTGACGAAGCGACCGTCGCCGAAGCACGCAACTACGCCATCGACTTCTGGAACCGAGTGACGCAGTTCGTGGAGCCATGGTCGGAGATCGCGGCTGGAACGATGACCTCGATCGAAGCACGCCAGGAATACCTGTCCTCATACACGCTGGTGCTGTGGGCGCTCGGACGCGTCGGCGCTGTGCTGAGAGAACAAGGCATGAGCCTCGACGCCCTTAGCGCCCTCGCCGACGTGGACTGGCGTAAGCGCAATCCCGAATGGGAGGGCATCTGCATCCTCGGCAACAGCATCATCACCAGAACGTCAACACGTGACGCCACCGGCGAGCTTCTCAAGCACAAGCTCGGGCTTCGACCTGACGCTCCAGATGCAGTGCTTGAGAAGCTCTGAGCCGTCCTGCCCTTGTCGTCCGCGTTACGAGACACCAGTCCCGGCTGGTAACGCGGACGGACAGGAAATGGGGATTCTGTGTGGGTGCCGCGACAAGGAGGAACCCTCCGCACGGTCCACGAACCGGCGCACTCGCTCCGTAGGAGTGTCGCTACTGCGGAACGTGAATACGGCAACCGTTGCGGTCAAGCCAGTCGGCTGCGATCTCCAACAGCTTGCACTCGTACTGGCTCAGATGTCGCGTCCGCTCGTTGCCGTGACGCTCGACAAGCTCCAGCAAGGCTTCCGGCAGCGTCAGCTCTCGGTAAGCCTCGTAGGTCGCCACGCCGAGAACTTACCGGCAGCACTCATTGGGCACGAGGCGACCGTCATGGACGCGTCGTATCACGGTGACGAGCCTTGTGCGGCTCAGGCCTCGAGCTGGACGCCTCTGAACGGGCCGCCCGAGCAACGATGTCGAGAGTCTCGCTTCGCTCCTAGGTCGGCCACTCAAGCATGAGTAGACCGGCCGGCATGTTGAAATCGAGGCGGGCCGTGCTCAGGATGTCGCGTCCGAGCAATGACGGAATCCCAGCGGTCGCGTCGTCCGATGCGATTCTGGCGTCGACAACCTGAACCAGCAGTTGGTTGTCTTCGGTACGGAAGTACAACGCTGCCTCTTCGATGCCGTATTCAACAGGCGAGCCAGAAATGCCGTATGCGTCGCCTTGGTCTGAGAACGCCGTGTGTTCGGGGAGAGGACTGCCATTGGCGTCCAGCAGTCTTTGCCGGTCGGCCCAATGGATGGATGTGAAGTCCGCGCCGGTGTCCACCAGCAGATCCGTATAGGCGGAGACACCAAGTCGAGGCAATTCGACGAGTGCGACTGCGTACGGGCGCCGGTCTGATCTGCCGAAGTCGCCCTTTACGCGGCGCACCGGCTCCCTTCGGCAAGCAGCCAGATGGAATCCTCAACGCATGCATGGTGCAGGACAGCACAGCTGATGTCTTCATCGGCCTCGAGGAGTGCTGCCAATACGTCGTCCGCTGTGTCTCCGTGCGCTACGACCCGCAGGTGCACGATTCCGATCCACTGGTCCGGGTACTGCTCCTTGAAGCGTTCGCGGTTGTCCTCCAGGTAATTCTGGTCGGCTTTGAACTGGCGTTCGCCTTCAAGGACGGCCTCCAGACCGCCGACAGATTCAACCATCTCGCGAATTCGGTCCTCAGAAACGACGGTGCTCACCTGATCTCACCTCCGAATCGACACAGCAGGCGAGCATGGCGCCAACCAACCCGCGAGCGTCGGAGCCATGCCTGATGCTGGCCTGTTCCTCGCCTCTCACAACACGAGCCTACTGAAGGCACCGCCCACACCTCTGCCAGAGCCGGGAACATTCGGAAACGCAAGCAGTTGCGCGATTTTGACCAGCCCGGCGCGTTGGCGAATCCCCGTCAGCATCCCGATTGCACTGCAGTCTCGTCACACCTCGGTGTGTGGCACTTGACCACGCCGATCACCCCGCAACGACTCTGCGAAGCCATCGCCGGGGGAGCGCAGGACTAGTCACCCTCGGCGATATCGCGGGACTCGGCGGCGGCGGCGCTGAAGATGCCGATCGACATCAGCGACGACTCTGCCGCCCGTCGAGCCTCGTAGATCTCCGAACGCACGCCGTGCAAGCTCGCGGACGTCGGGTCAGCGTCTACGGCCAGCTCGATGAGGTGACACGCCAGCTTCAGATTCCCGGCTTCGACCAACTCCTGGGCCCGCGATGCGAACGCCTCGGCGCCGCCGCCGAGACGCACAACCTCGCCGGCAAGCTCAGCCTTCGGCGACGGCTTGAGATACGCCGGGTCGAGATCCCACCAACCCCCGTACTGGCGCCAGATGTTGCGAATCACGAACTCGGGCTCGTCGTAGACGGGCCTCATCCAGGGGCGCTCCAGCCACTCCGCTGGCAGCGAAACGCTCTGGAGGATCTCGTCCAGGGACGCGCCCTCGTTCATGAGGTCGATCGTCTGGCTCACCAGCGTCTCCAGCGACTCGGCCAGTGTCAGCAGCACCGTGCCGATTCGTTCACGGCCCCGCACCGGGAGGCCGTGCGCCGGGATCAGCAGCTCAGGTTCGAGGGCGTCCATGCGGCGCAGCGCCCGAGCCCACTCCAGCGGGTAGCGCTGCACCTTCTGGGGGTTGCCGGCGTTGGGAAAAACCCACGCCACGAGGTCGCCGGGGCAGATCGCCCGGTGCGAGGGCACCCACGCCCACGTGTGATCGTCGGTCTCGCCCTTGTCGTGGTGCAGCTCAAGGTCGAGCCCTCCCACCGACAGCGAGTCATGCGTGCGGTAGGTGCGCGTCGGCCACAACACATTGGATGGCAGAAAGCTGTCGTCGTCGAATGCGATGCCCACCCCGCGCTGGCGCAGCCCGAGTCCGAACTGGCGCCGGTTGATGATGAGGTTGTAGCCGTTGGTGGCGTTGTAGCGCTCGAAGCGCGGAATCACGTTGTCGTGCCCGACAACATCGGGCAAAGGCTGGCGGCGCTCGGCCGCATCGGCAGCGAGCGCACCGCTGCCGCCCACGTGATCGATGTGGCCATGGGTGTACAGCAGCGTGTTGATGCGATCCGCGGACCAGGCCCGCAGCGAGTCCACGACCGCCGCTCCGCTGAACGGCCCGCTGGCGTCCAGGCACACCAAGCCGTCGTCGGTGCCGAAGGTGACCATGTTGCTGAACGCCTCGATCAGGGCCACGTTGTCGTCGATCTCACTGAGTGCGTTGTCGACCCGCACGATCCGCTCGTCGGCCACGCCGGTGTCGATCAGCCGGCTCGACAGCTCGATGGGGTCGATGGTCTTCGATGTTGCCACGACACTTCCTTTCAGTTCGACGGCTTACGGTTCGACGGCTTCCGGTTCGACGGCTTCCGGTTCGAGTGACGGTCTGCGCTTCGTTCTCGATGGCCGTTCGGTCTCGGCCACTGATGCGTCAGTCGCGCAGCAAGTACGCCGAGTGCAGCACGTCGGGTCGCTCGATCAGGTCCTCGGCGCTGCCGTCGTAGCGAATCCGCCCGCCTTCGAGCACGTACGCCTTGGTGGCCAGCCCGAGGGCGACCTGCGCGAACTGCTCGATCAACAGCACAGCGACGCCGCTGTCGGCCACTTGGGCGAGCACTGGCGTGAGCCGCTTCACCACGATCGGCGCCAACCCCAGCGACAGCTCGTCCACAACGAGCACCTTCGGCCGCGACACCAGCGCTTGGGCCAGCACCACCATCTGCTGCTCGCCTCCCGACAGCAGGCGTCCGAAGTACTCCCAGCGACGGTCCAGTTCGGGAAACAGCGACCTTGCGTATTCGATTCCATCCTCGGCAGCCTCGGCGTCCAGCGAGTAGGTCGCCACCCGCATGTTGTCGGCCACGGTCAGATCGGTCAGCAGGCGACGACCCTCGGGAACCACCGATACCCCGGCGTGACGCACCCGCTCGGGCCGCCAGTTGGTGATGTCGACGCCCGCCATGGTGACGTGGCCAGAGCGCACCCGGGCCAGCCCGGCGATGGCGGCCGCAATGCTTGACTTGCCGGCACCGTTTGGCCCGAGCATCGTCGTGATCTCGCCCGGCGGCACTTCGATGGCAACGTCGTGAACCACCGGCCGCCCGCCCCGATCGACGGTCAGATCGGTGAGTACCAGGCTGCACCCCGCGCTGGCGGAGACGGCGGCTTCAGCCACAGTGCCGTCAGACATCGTCACGTCTCCTCGTCGCCGACGTAAGCGGCCAGGACCCGCTCGTCGCGCAGCACTTCGGCAGTCGGCCCGGCGGCAACGAGTCGGCCGAAGTCGAGCACCGCCGTCCACTCGCAGCACGCCTGCACCAGCGACATGTCGTGGTCGACCAGGATCACGGTGGCACCTGTTCGTCGGGGAACATTGCGGATGATCGCGGCCAGCTGCTCAGTCTCCTCCTCGGGCAGACCTGCTGCGGGTTCGTCGAGCAGAACCACCCTCGGCTCTCCCACGATGGCCCGCGCAACCTCGATGAAGCGCCGGTCGCGCTGTGGCAGCGTGCGCACTATCTCATCTCGTACATCGGTCAACCCGACGAATGACAGGACGTCGTCGACCGCATCTTGCCGTTCGGAGCGCGAACCCCCAGAGGCGTGCTCGTGGACTGTCCGCACGTTCTCGTACACGGTCAGGCTCTCGATGGTCTGCACGGTCTGAAACGTGCGTCGCACCCCCCAGCGCGCTCGCCGGTAGTCGGTCATCGAAAGCAGGTCTACGTCGTCGATCTCGACGCGGCCAGCAACCGGCGTCACGAAGCCCGACAGCACGTTGAACAGCGTCGTCTTGCCGGCGCCATTGGGGCCGATCAACCCGCACGTGCCGTCGGGAAACGTGAGCGTCACCTCGTCGAGCGAGCGGACGCCGCCGAACTGCACGCTCAGATCGGTGATCTCGATCACTCGAGCAGGCCCTTCTTTTCCATCGACTTCGTCGTCTGGATGAGGTTGATCATGAGACCGATGCCGAAGATGGTCAGGGCGAAGTCGTTCCAGAACTGGTGACCGATGACGTTCTGGGTCAGGAAGTCGAGCATGATCTTGGCGAAGAAGGCTGCAAGCAGAGCACCCCACAGCGAGTTGATGCCACCCATGAGCACGACCGCGATGAGGAGCAGCGCGGCCTGCCGGTTGAACTGGTTGATGCCGATCGAGTTCTGCACGTGGCCGGCGAACAATCCACCCGCCACGCCGGCCATGAACGCCGCGAGGCCAAACGCGATCAGCTTGTAGCGGGTGATGTCGATGCCTGAAGCCAGCGCGGAGGGCTCGCTCTGGCGCACCGACGCCCAGGCGCGTCCCGGCTTGGTTGCGAGGAAGGCCACCGCCACCATGAAGACGATGAAGGCAGCCACCACGGCGAACCGGAAGTAGGCAACGTCGGTCTGGGCGAAGGCCGGTCGCCGCACCGGCGTGATTGCAGTGAGCGACGCTGCGACACCGCGAAAGCCGCTGCCGCCGTTGGGCAGCTTCAATTGGAACAGGAGGATCTCGACCCCCACCGCCAGCATGAGCGTGACCAGCGCCAAATACAGCCCGCTGACTCGCAGCGCAGGCAGGCCGATGAGCACGCCGATGACGGCGGCGCCGATGCCGCCCACGATCATGAGCAACGGGTAGGGGACATCGGTTGCGAACGCCAGCCGAACTGTGATCCAGGTGCCAATGCCATAGGGGGCAACCTGGCCGAGTGACACCAGACCCACCCGGCCATACAGCATTCCCACGCTGGCTGCCACCATCGAGAAGATCGCCATCTGGGTGAAGTTGTGGATCCACGTAGCGTCGAAGAACGACGGCATCGCGAACATGGCGAAGACAAACAGCGCGATGACGATTGCCGGCTGGAATGCCCGATGCGACTGCACGCGCCCGGTAGTGCGCGCCATGTGAGAGAGCACACGCCCGACGGCGCTGGCCATCACGTCATCTCCCTGCCGGCCAGCACGACGGTTCGCCGGCGCGAGATCCACAAGATCGCAACCACTGAGATCACAACAGGGGTGAGCCGGCGGTAGGTCGCCAGGAATTGCAGATTTCCGTGGAACGGCGTCAGCACCGACTCAACCACGCCGATCAGGAGGCTGGCGCCGAAGGTGATCCACAGCGATCGCAGCTGGCCGACGATGGCGCCGGCCAATGCCGGGATCACGAACCAGGTGAGCGTGGCTTGGTCCATGCTCTTGAACAGCGACGGCAGCAGCAGGAACACGCAGCCGCACAGGATGCCCGCGCCAAACCATGCCATTGCCTCGACGCGCCGCACCGGGACGCCCAACAGGCCCGACGTCTCGCGGTTGTTCGCGATGGCCCGCATCGCCGTGCCGGTTTCTGTGCGCTTCAGGTAGATCCCCACGACAATCACGACTGCGAGAGCGAACAGCAGCGCCACTACCTGGGTGGTCGTCACCACTGTGCCGCCGATCTTGAACGTCGAGTTGGGGAAGTGCATGGAGCGCGGCTTGGAAGTGTCCCAGCGCTCTTTCATGATCCCCATCAGGAACAGCGCAAGCGCCACCGTGCCAAGCGACTTGGCGAGCGCGTCACGCCGGTCGAGCAATGGCGCCAAGAACCATCCGTAGAACAGGAAGATCAGCGCGCAAACGCCCACGAGCGCGGGGTACAGCAGGATCGCGAATCCCGATGCCCGGGGCTCGGGCAGGATCAGCGATCCGCCCATCAGCGACCACACGATGTGGACGCCCATCGAACCGATGGCCCCGAACGCCAGGTTCACCACACCGGTGGTGCGGTACAGGACGACGATGCTCGTCCCGGTCACCGCATACATCGCGCCGAATGCCAAGCCCTGGATGATGAAGGGCAGCAGTATCGAAGTGCCGGGCATCCGAAGCGATGTATGCGGTGTATTTCGGGTCGTAGAGAGGGCGGATCAGCCGCCGGAGCCCAAGCCGCCCGTCCAGTTGTTCGGCTCGTCCGCAGTGAGGCCGCCGGCCCGCTCCGCGTCGCGCACGGCGATGAGGATCGGATCGACCTCGGCAATCTCGAAGCAGCCGCTGTCGTCCACCATGCGGTCGACGCCGTTGGGCACCACGTTGTAGTCCCAGTTGTTGGGCACATTGCCAAGTGGCAGGCCGCCGAAGTACCACGGCTTGCACAGGTGGTCGGTCTCGAAGTTGGCGACCGCGCCGATCGCTGCGTTGACCGCTACCGGGTCGTCCAGGTCGGCCGGGTCCATTTCAAGCAGGGCGTGCACGAGGATCTGGCCGGCCACGAAGCCCATCTGCTGGAAGCTGCCGAGCGTCGGGTCGGGGTTGAACTGGGCCGTCACCTGCCGGTACAGCTCCACGTCCGGGCGAGGATCGTCAAGCAGGCTGAACTCGGCGTTGACGTTGATGTTGCCTTCCCAAGCAGGGCCGAGCGCAACCGCTACTGAGCTGTCGTTCAGTGGCGTGGACGAACCCCAGAGAACCCGGTCAATCAGACCCTGCTCCTCGGCGGCCTTCAGGATCTTCAAACCCTCCGGCGGCGTGAAGTTGAGGATCACCCCGCCGCCGTCGCCGGCTCGGTTGACCAGGTCAAGCACAATCGACGTGGCATCGGAGAGCGGCAGCTCGTGCTGCACGTCTTCCCACTCGAGACCATGTTGCTGGACGTAGATGCCAGCCAGCGAGTTGTAGTAGTGCGAGGTGGGCGTGATGCCAGTTGTGGTCACGACCTTGCCAGCTGCGCCCTTGGCCACCACTGCCTGGGCCGCACCGAGTGCCGAGTAGGCGGGTCCCATGTTGGTCGCAGCGATGTTCGGCGAGCTGAAGCACGCCGCCGGCACTCCTGAGACGATGACTTTGTAGCCCTGCTCCTCGTAGTAGCCGGCGTTGACCGGGCAGTCCAGGATCGAGAAGCCTCCAGCGAGGGCCACGACCTGGTCGGTTTCGACCAGCTTACGAGCAGCCGCCGCAGCGTCCGCAGGATTCAAGTTGTCGTTCTCCCAGACCATCTCCAGCGGGCGGCCGTGAATGCCGCCATTGGCGTTCACGCAGTCGAAGAACGCCTTCATCATGAGCGGACCCGTCGAGAAGTCGATGCCGGGAACGGAGGTGGTCACGTTGCCGATGACGATCGGTTCACCGGTCGCTTGCTGACCGTTTCCGAGACCGCACGCGAGATGGTCGCCTTCGGCCATGTCGTCGTCGGCCATGTCGTCGTCGGCCATGTCGTCGTCGGCCATGTCGTCGTCGGCCATGTCGTCGTCGGCCATGTCATCGCCGGAATCGTCGGCCATCGCCTCGGTGGCGGCAGGCGCCTCCGCGTCGTCCGCATCGGTGTCGTCATCGCTTCCGCAGGCTGCGGCTACGAGTACGAACACGAACGCGATTGATGTCAGTTTGCGAAGCATGGGTGCTCCCCCCTCCGTGTGGCGCCCGGGATCTCGCCCGGAAGGGAACCAGGCCTCTTTCGAGCCCGCGCCCCCAGCGAGCGAGATGTCGGACCCCGCCCAGCGCGGAGTATAAGTCGGTTTGAAGAATTGAGCCCACTCGGCAAATGTGCTGTATCTGGGGCGGTTGCCCGAGGAAGAGGAGCCAAGATTGCAGCCCACGCACTCGAGTTCTTACAGCCTGTCAAGGGGCACAACGGTTCAACGCATGGTGGGCTTGGCTACATTGCTGCCAGCGCGAAGCCAGTCAACGCGCAGCATGAGAAAAGCCCGATCGGGCAATACAAAGGGGAACCCATGGCCGACGCAGAATTCCGCCCGATAGCGCTCACCGACGACATGCGCATGAAGTTCAACGCCGTGTCGACCGCCACGCTGGCGGGCCAGATGCAGCGGCGGGGAATGCAGAACAGCTTCCTCAACGGGCTGCGGCCGCTCAACGAGGGGCAGCGAATGCTCGGCTATGCACACACGCTTCGCTTCGTGCCCAAGCGTGAAGACTTCGAGCGGCGCCATCAGGGACCGAACGCGCAGCGCCAGGCCGTCGAATCGATCGAGCCCGAAGAGGTGCTGATTGTCGAAGCCCGGGGCGAGCCGCATGCCGGAACGATCGGTGACATCTTCTCTATGCGAGTGAAGCAACTCGGCGGCGCCGGTTTCATCACCGACGGCGCGCTGCGCGACACGCCCGCCGTGGCCGAGGTCGGCCTGCCCGTGTACCACCAGTCGTCCCACGCCGCGACGCTTGGCCGGCTCCACACACCGCTCGATCACCAGGTGCCGATCGCCTGTGCTGGCGTCACCGTGCTTCCGGGCGACATCATCGTGGGCGACGGCGAAGGCGCCGTAGTGATCCCGGCGCTGCTGGCCCCCGAAGTCGCCAACGACTCCTACGCCCAGGAGATCGAAGAAGAGTGGGCCATCGAGCGGGTCGCTGCGGGCGAGAGCTCGATCGGCGTGTTCCCGATCGCGAAGGACCGGCGCCCCGAGTTCGAGGAGTGGCTGGCCAAGCGCCAGGGTTGAGCTGGCTGCGCTAGCCGGGCTGACCTAGATGATTAGTTCCAAGGGTTTAGTGGTCGTAGGCGGTGAGTGAGCGGCTGGGGCGTGTTCGGTGGTAGGTCTCGTTGTGCCAGATGGCGGCCGTGAGGGCGAGGAGCCGGGCGCCGATGCGCGCGGCGACGCCGGCTTTGGTGCGGCCTTTGTGGCGTTCGAGGCTGAGCTGGCCTTTGAGGGTCTGGTTGATCGATTCGATGATCTGGCGCAGGGGCCGCAGGAATCTGGCGCCGGGCCGTGGGGCCTCGGATCGGGTGGCGGGGCGCAGCACGGTGATGCCGACGTCGTTGAGGTCGGCTTCGAACGCAGCAGAGCGGTAGCGGTTGTCGGCGATGAGGGTCTGGCCCGGCCGGGCGATCCCGGCGGCGTCGATCATGTCGGCGCAGACGTCGCGTTCGTCGGCTTTCGCGCCGGCGAGAGCGAACGCGATCGGCAGCCCCGCCGGGGTGGCCACAAGATGCAGCCGCAAGCCCCAGAACCAGCGGGAATGCGACGCGCAGTAGCCGTATTGGGCCCATCCCGCGAGGTCAGAGCGCTTTTGGGTCTCGCGGCTGGTGCCGCACTCGACCGGGGTGGAGTCCACCAGCCACACGTCGTCGTGCCACGACTCGCACTCGCGTGCGAGCCATCCCATGACACGAGCGATCATCTCGGCGCTGCGCCGCAGCCGCTTGTTGTAGCCGTCGCGGTTGGGCAGATACGGGAACCACGGCCCCAGATGCGCTCTCGCGTAGCGCACGAACTGCGACTCGTTGTCATAGCCCAGCAGCGCCGAGATCACCGCCAAGGTGACCAGCTCCGCGTCCGACAGCTTCGGGGCGAACCCCACCACAGGCCGCCGCGGAGCCCACCCAGGGTTCTGCGCCAACAGGTCATCGATCCTCACATACAGTGCGGTCGCGAGGGTGTCCAAGTCCGGGCCCATGCTGAGAACCTCCAAGATCGAAGCGTGAATACACACCCCGAGCTTGGACACCCTCACCCCACAACCGGTGGACCCGACCCCTTGGAACTAATCATCTAGTTAGCGAGGGCGTCGGCGCCGGCTTGGGCCACCTCGGTGTCCTCATCGGCTGAGCCGCCTGAGGCGCCGATGGCCCCCACCAGGGCACCGTCAACGAAGATCCCGACACCACCGCCGAACACGATGAGCCGCGGCGTGTGCGTGATGCCGTGCACCAGCGCGGGTTCGTCCTTGATGAGATTCCACCAGTTGCCGCTGGGCATGCCGCCAATGCCGGCGACCGTGTAGGCCTTGTTGAGGGCGATGCCAGCCGACAGCCGAGGCGCGCCATCCATGCGGGCAGTGGCAATCGGCTCGCCTGAGGGGTCGGTCACGGCAATGCAGAACCGCCTACCCATGGCCTCGGCCTTGGCCAGCGCGGCATCGAGCGCCTTGCGGGCGCCTGCGAGTGTCAGTGAGCGGGTGTCAGCGGTGTCAGCCATGGCGAATTCCAGCTTCCGGTGGGGCCTCTTCTAGGTGAACCGCGCCGAGACTACGCTCCGGCTCGCACGCACAGCGCAGCGCATCGCCCTCCTGGGTGACCGGCCTGGGTGACCGGCCCGGGTGACCGGTCTGGGTGACAGAAACGGTGCCTGCCGGCAGGGGGAGCGAGCCATGGATGTCGGCATCATCATCGGAGAGGCCACACCGCTGGGATGGGAGCGGTGGCGCCATATCTGTCAGCTCATCGAGCGGCTGGAATTCAATTCGCTGTTCCGGTCCGACCACTACTTCAACGGCAAGCAGAAGGACGCCATCGACGTCTACCTGTCGTTCGTGATGGCTGCGCAGGAGACCGAACGGATCCGCTTCGGCCCGTTGGTGACACCAGTCACCTTCCGTCAGCCGGTGAACGTCGGGCGGATGGCTCAGCAGCTCGACTCGCTGGCCGACGGGCGCTTCGTCATGGGCCTCGGCGCGGGCTGGTACCCCGACGAACACGAGATCTACGGGATCGACTTCCCGCCAGGCCCCGAGCGCTACGACCGTCTCGAAGAGGCGATAGCGCTCATGAAGGAGCTGTGGTACTCCGAGTCGGGCACGTTCGAGGGCACCCACTACCGGATCATCGGCACGAACTCGAAGCCCCACCCGCCCGCGGGACGCCCGCCGATCCTCATCGGGGGTACCGGGCCGCGGCGCACGCTGCGCATCGCCGCCGAGCACGCATACGAGTGGAATGCCATGCCACTCGACCTCGACGACTACCGCGCCGCCAACGAGGCCCTAGCGGCGCACTGCGAGGACTTCGGCCGCGACCCGCGGACATCCGCCGCTCGATGCTCATCTTCGCCACGATCGGCCCCGATGAGCACCAAGAAGGGATGGCGCTGCAACGCTTCTGGGACATGATGGCTCCCGAGGGCTCGGGCATCAGCCAGGAGGACGCCATCGCAGCCGGCCACGGACCGTGGCGCGGTTCGGTGGAGGAACTTGTCGACCAGGTCGGGCAGTTGCGTGATCTCGGTCTCGATGAGGTGGTGTTCGAGCATTTCTGCCATGAGGACGACACGATCCCTGAGTGGATCGCTGCGGAGGTCAAGCCTCGACTCGAGGCGCTCTGAGCGCAGTCAGGTTTCTCGGTGCACAGGCGAGTGGGGCTAGGCTCGGGGAACGGAAGCTGCGGTCGGTTCTAGGTGCCGGCCGAATGTCCTCTCGAGCGGGGGTAGCCCATGAGCGAAACCATCAAGAAGCGCAGCACTGCGGTCACGCCTCGGGGCCTAAACCACCTAGTGCTGAACGTCCGCAATATGGAGGAGTCGCATCACTTCTGGTGCAACCTGCTGGGCTTCAGGCAGGTCGGCGCCTTGGATTCGGAGAAGTATGACGTCCCCCCCGTGAAGATGCAGTTCTACAGCGGTGTGATCGATGATGTGAATCACCACGACGTTGCCTTGGTCGAGCTTCCGAACCTTCCGGCGCCGCCCGAGCAGTGGGACATGTTCGAGAGCGCATGCGCGGTGAACCACATCGCCATCTCCTATCCCGACCGGGAGTCCTGGTTGGAGCAGGTGCAGTTCCTCAAGGAGAACGACGTCCCGATGAACCTGCGAGTCGACCATGGCATGACCCACAGCGTCTACGTCAACGATCCCAACGGCTACGGCGTCGAAGTGCTCTACGAGCTGCCGGCCGAGGTCTGGGATCACGACATCAACGGTGCGCTCAACTACGCCAAGATTCTGCCCGAAGAAGACCTGCTGGTCGATACCACCGAGTACGAGACCAACTTCGACGCCAGCTGAGTTCGGCCAGGTCCGGCTTGCCTCGTCACGTCCAACCGCGCCACAACCCCGTGACCGTGGCGCGTTCGTAGGAGATCCCGATGCGCGCAATACGAGTAACTGAACCGGGCGGTCCCGAGGCCCTCGTTTGGACCGAAGTCGACGACCCAGTCGCCGAGGCGGGGACGCTCGTCGTCGACATCGACGCGGCCGGCGTCAACTTCATCGACACCTATCATCGCAGCGGTCTGTACCCGATGCCGTTGCCGTTCATTGCCGGTGTCGAAGGCGCGGGCATCGTTGCGGAGGTCGGCGAGGGCGTCGAAGGGCTCGCTGTCGGCGACCGGGTGGCATGGACCTCGAGCATCGGCTCGTACGCCCAGAGGGCCCAGGTGCCGGCTCGGGTGGCGGTCGTGCTGCCCGATGGGGTCAGCACCGAGTTGGGTGCCGCGACGATGTTGCAGGGCATGACCGCTCACTTCCTGGCGTGCTCGACCTTCCCGCTGGAGTCGGGCCATCGATGCCTGATCCACGCTGGCGCCGGCGGTGTTGGACTCCTGCTCATTCAGATTGCGAAGATGCGGGGCGCCGAGGTCTTCACGACGGTCGGCACGCAGGACAAGGCCGAGCTGGCCACCGGCGCCGGCGCCGATCACGTCATCAACTACCGCGACGAAGACTTCGGCGACGCTGTCGAACGGATCGCCGGTCCCCGGCCGCTCGACGTGATCTACGACGGGGTCGGCGCTGACACGTTCGACCGGGGCTTGGAGGTCCTGCGGCCGCGGGGGACAATGGCCACGTTCGGCAACGCATCGGGACCGGTGCCGCCGATGGCTCCGCTGCGGCTGTCAACGGGTGGATCGCTGTTTCTGACGCGGCCGACGCTCGCCGATCACACCGCGACCCGCGACGAGCTCGAAGGTCGCGCCAACGACCTGTTCGGATGGATCGCCGAAGGTCGCCTCGATGTGCGCATCGGTGCGCGCTTCCCCTTGGCCGACGCGCGCAGCGCGCACGAGGCCCTGCAAGGCAGGGCAACGACCGGCAAGGTCCTGCTCATTCCCTCAGCCTGAATCCACCGCGGTGTTCGCGGTGCCCGTGGGCACTGCGCTCAGGCTGCTCCGGACCTTGCTGCTGCCCGCCGTGCTGGCAGCTGACCTGACTGAGCGACTATCCATCACGGCAGGCTGCCCAGCTGTCCAAACGGGCGGCCCGGTGAAGTAGCAACCTGGGCGCCCTCGGGGCAGCGGTTGCGGATGAGTCGCCGTGACATAAGAACCACTATCAACAGGCGAACTTCAGCCGGGGGAGTGGCCGCGGGAGCTTCAGCCGTCGCCGGCTGTTTGTTCCTGAGGTGGGGCTCCTCGCCGGCGTTCTCGGAACTCTCGCCAGTGACGAGTGATCGAACTCCAAGTATGGCCGGCGTGGCTCAGCTTGTAGTCCACGCGCTCCCAGAGACGGCTTGCGGCTGAAGCGACGTCGGTGCGATTGCACTTGCGCCCGATGCTCTGGCAGTGAGTCGTCGCACCGAGCCACAGCGCAGGCGCCGTCCGACTCACGAGCTGCGTAGGCCGCGGGTTGCTTTGCCCGTGGTCAGCGGGTCCATCAGCTCGTTGAATCGCTTGCTGCGTGCTGAGTGCAGTATCTCCCGAATCCCGCCGCCACAGACGCCATGCAGCCACCGGCACCGCCAAGAAGAGCACGAGTCCCAAGACCGACCAGGCAATTGCCACTACCTGCGGGTTAAGCTCCCATTGGCTCCCCGCGGCCCCAGCAAGGCGTCCTCGGGCACGTCGCCCAGCGCAGCCGAGCCGTTCTGGAATCGGCTCCTTGGGGCCGCAGCAACTGCGTCGAATCGCAGCCACGCAGGATTTCGGTCTCCTTCGTCGGCCAGCATGAACTTGCCGCTGGTTCGCACTGTCACGCATTGAGCTTCCCCTTGTGCCTGGTCGTCGTCGAGATCTCGGACAGCCACTGTCCGATAACCACCCGACCCGCCGCGCCGAAGGGCTTTCACAAGAGAAGCAGCGCGCTCGCCGTCGTCGAGCACAACGCGCAGATGGTCGCCTGGCCCGAGCGCACCACAGCCGATCTCACTCTCATCTCTCATACCGGTGACTGCCTTGCACAAGAACACCGACTTCCGTGTCCGTGGTGTCACGAACAGAAACCCGTACACGCCCAACAGCGCCCGAACGATCCTGAAGCGTGATCCCGCGAACTGAGTCGGGACCACGCCCCATTCCTCCACGACCTGTGCGTCGAGCGTCGCGATCGGCACGATGCGCCGGGCCGCCTGCCACTCGCGCAGTCCCCGGATCAAGATCTCAACAGCTGCGACCGCGCCGGCGATCGCCACGACATTCTGCAGCGTCATGTCCCAAGGATTGTCGCTTCGGCATCCTCGATCCTTGATGCAGCGGTTACCGGCACCGACGAGTCCGGACTACCGCACTACAGGCTGCTCCTTCATGCTGCGAGCTGGAGCTTCGTGCGCAGATGTTCCATGCCGCGGTCGCCCTTGATTCGATTGCACGAGCCGCACAGCATCTGCAGGTTGCTGATGTGGTCGCTGTGTCCTTGAACTCCGCGCTGGCGGCTCTACTGCCGATCGGCGCCGCGTAGTCGGTCTTAGAGTTGAACGGCGGGCCGAGATCGACAAGATCGACCATCTCGCTGTTCATGCCCCGCATCACGTGCAGGTTGTCACCCGTCCAGATCGTCTTGTCGACCCAATTCTCGCGGGGGGGGGTCAGCGTGCCGGCACCGGTCCCGCGAATAGCGCCGCGAGCCCGCTCATCTCGTCGCCAGCTGCTTCGCTGAACGCCAGCGCGTGCGTGCGCCAGAAAGCACGCCAGCCCGGCAGCATCCCTCCGAGCTGCCGGTACGAGGCCGCCGCCTGGCGTACCTCGTCAGGCGTTGTCGCCAGCCGCTTGCGGGTTTCCTCGACTGTGACGGTCACCGTGCCCATGATCGGCAGCTACGTGTCCTGCGACCCGCCGTCAGACGCTCCGCTGCCAGACGTTTCGCCGGCCTCGGACGGGGGCGGCTGGTACGCGCCCTTGGGGACGTCCTGAGGTCCGGCTGAGCCGCTCGGCGTGTAGCCGAGGCCGTCCTGGCCCCTGCGTTCCTGGGTCCGGCTTGCGCCGCTGTCATTGTCCTTCCGGCCTGCCATCGCCGCCTCCGGCTGTCGTGGGGTCTATGGGTACGAACTCTTACGACTCGATGTCGCTGCGCTGGAGCAGTATCCCTCCCTGAGTCTCGAAGGGAACGCCGTCGTGCAGAACTGGGGACCCGTCGTCCTGATTGAACAGGATCGCCCGGGCGAGGTAGAGATCCCGATCCGCCTCGTCAGTCGCAGCCCATGACGTCACCGGCGCGTGTTTCACATAGAGGCCGCCCACCCACCGGCCGTTGCGGAGCCGGCAACGAACGAAACCCGCCTGTCGCGTCTCGAAGACGTGGTCCCAAGCCGTCGGTTCGCGGTTTCCGCCCAGCACCTTGCGCATTCGAGATGGATGTCTGACCGTAAGCCATCCCAGCATCCAGCCGATGCCGTAGGGCACCACGACAAAGGTGACCGGTACGACGTTGAGCCACCAAGGCACCGGCTCTCGGCCAATCAGCTCGTCCCAATACTCGGCGGCAAGCCACCGCCATAGTGCAAATCCGGCCCCCAGCCACAGCCCTGAGAACAACAGCAACCGCAGCACCCAGTCGCGGCCGCGCCTTCCGTAACGAACCGAGTGCCACTCGAAGCCCGAGGCCGCAGCTGCGCCCGGCACCAACAAGACAAACGCCGCCGCCACAGTCCGCACGATTGTTTCGAGCTCCGGCAGCACTTGGCCTCCCTACAGTCGCCCGGAACAGGTTGGCAGCCGACGGTCCTCGCCGTCGCCATCCCTGGCCCGAAGCGAGCGGCCTCCGGCATGGCACCCGCTACGGCTACCGAGTCAAGGAGTGCCGCTGCGACGAGTGCCGCGCATCGAACGCTGCGTGGCGTCGCGCTGAACGACACGCCGCCAGGACACGAGAAGCGGACAGCGATCGAAGCTAGGGGCACTAGTCGCCGTCAATAGGCGCGCCGCACCCGACGTGACCGGTTGCTCGATCTGCTCACAACGCTGTCTCTAGACTCGGTGCTGTGACCGTTACGCGCTTCTGGCGCCCTGTGGAGATACCCGATGATCACGGGGATCGCCCTGCCGCGGTCCGGACCGGGCGCGTGAAGCTGCCGAATCACATTGCATGGAGCGGCCAAGGCGAGTACGACCTCGACGACCCGCGGGGTCGGGCCCATGTGTACGAGCTGGTCATGACTGAAGGCAACGAGGATGACGTGCGCACCTACATCGACCTCGAGGTGCTGCTGGGAATGTGGGACACGATGTGGCTCGCCCCCCACGTCCGCGAGCAGTGGGCGGAGCACCTGCGTTCGCGTGGCCTGATCTCCTAGAGCGTGCTCACTGCCCTGCAGGAGCGAATCTGCCGACTCGTCGGCTCCCTGCCCGACGCCGAGTCAGCGGCTCTCGCCGGCGGGGGCGCTCTCATCGTCCACGGAATCGTTGACCGAGGGACCACAGACCTCGACTTCTTCTCCACCGACATCGCCGATGTGAGACCCACCGCCCAAGCAGTGCACACCGCACTCGAGCACGAAGGCCTCCACGTCGAGGTGCGCCGCGGCGGAGCAATTTTGGTGCGCCTGGAAGTCACCGACGGCCACGACCGCACCGCCGTCGACTTTGGCCCCTCACGGCGGGCGTTCCCCCCGGTTCTCGCAGAGACCGGGCAGGTCCTCACGCCCGAGGACCTCGCCGGCGACAAGATGGCTGCCCTGTTCAGCCGCGCCGCTGCACGCGACTTCGTCGACGTCTACGCCTTGTCGGCGCGCTTCAGCCGGTCCCAGCTCTACGAACTCGCCAAGGACAAAGACACCGGCTTCGTCCTCGAGCGCCTCCACGACGCCCTCGGCACCTTCGAGCACCGCTACCGCCAGGACTTCCCCGTCTCCGATGACGACTACGAACGCCTGCGAACCTGGGTGCACAGCTGGCGCGCCGACCTGCCGTCCCCCCACCAACACTGACCAGGCACAGTCGCATTCCCATTCTGCGGACCTCCGGTCCCGCAACCCCTTGCGGTCTGCTCGCCGCCTTCCGAACTTGATCCGCAGCCCGGCGGCCTAGCAGTAGTGACACGGGTCAATACGTGGCTCGGTGAACCGCTTGTGGAGCGTAAGCCACAGGCAGGCGCCGATCCATCGGGCCCTGCCGATCCGGTCCCCTTCGACGGTGTCGTACGACCAGGGCCACAACGAACCCGAACTGGATCGTGTCCGGATTCAGGCCCCACACACCCGCCTTCGATGCTTGCCCGGTCACGACCGCTCCCGTCGACCGCCTTTGGGGTGCGTCCTCACGGCGTTAGAGCCCGAGTCCCCTGCGGCGACCCGGTTGTTCCCGGGCGGGGGGCTGGAGGGCTTGTCGTGCAGCATGCACGCATTCGCTCAGTCCGGTGTAGTCGTCGGTGTAGTCGGCGAATTCGGTGGCCGGTATCCGGTCGAAGTATCCCAGAGCATCTGTGAGCTGGTCGGGGGCGAAGCCGGGGTCCTTGTCGCCGGCGAGCTCGCAGAGCCGGTCGATGTCGAAGCGGTCGAGCAGGCCTCGGAAGTCGATGTAGTCGCGAGATTCGCGTCTGCCGGCGAGTGCGAGCACTTTGTCCGCTGCGAGCTCGGGCTCTGCTAGCACGAATCCTTCCTCGGTCAACCGTGCCGGCAGCATGCGGGCATCTGACGCCAGGTCGACGTAGGTCATCTCGCCGGCGTTGTTGACGCTCAGCCGTGCGAACGTGGCCCCTTCCGCGAGCCGTGCCACGTCGAAGCCTTCGTCCTCGAGGGCGGCCTGAGCGGCGTTGAGCAGGGCTTCGACGGTCTTCGGATACGACGTGAAGAAGTCGAGGTCATTCGTGGGGCGGTCTGCGATTCCGTTCACGATGATCGCTGTGCCGCCGGCAAGCGCGAACTCGGCGCACTCTGCCAACCCCGTCAGAATGCGCCGAATCTCTCGCTGCAGGTCAGTGAGCACCGTGCCGCTAGGCCAACAGGCCTTGCTCGGTCAGCCAGGCGCTCCACCGCTCCCGCACGTGCGGCGCCAGGTGAATCTCGTCCCACACCTCCACAAGGGCGTCGACGTCGATGAAGTAGCGAACGTCGGCTTCGAGGCCTTCGCTCATGACTCTGGCGTACGCACGGCAGCGCTGCTGGCGGTCGTCCAGGTCATAGACATGCGGCGGGCTCCACGCGATATGGCCCGGGAGCCGCACCACCCCGCCTGCTTTGGGCAGCGTCCGGTCCGAAGCGTCTGCGGGGATAGCGACCGGCATCCGCCCCAGCGGACGGCGCGCAGCTTCGCGCACGTCGGTCACGAGATGGCCAGCCACAATATCCATTGTATTGGCAGGCCCTGATCTCACGATCTGCATCAATTGCACACTGCCTACGGGCTTTTGGGCGACGCGAAGAGGTGTGGCGGGCCGCGCAGCCGCGCACGTCGATTGAGCACCTGGCGATCTGGGATCACGTTCCCGGTCGGCCTCGTCATTCTCCCCCTATGAACCAAGAACCACATGCCCCGACTACTTACGCCTTGGCAGCGGGCGCGGGCGCCGATCACGTCATCAACTACCGCGACGAGGATTTCGGCGACGCCGTGGAACGCATTGCCGGCCCCCGACCGCTCGACGTGGTCTTCGACGGGGTCGGCGCTGACACGTTCGAGCGAGGCCTGGAGGTCCTGCGGCCGCGGGGGACGATGGCCACCTTCGGCAACGCCTCGGGACCGGTGCCGCCGCTGGCGCCGCTGCGGTTGTCCGCCGGGGGATCGCTGTTTCTGACACGGCCGACGCTTGCTCATCACACGCTCACCCGCGACGAGCTCGAGGGCCGAGCGGGCGACCTCTTCGGATGGATCGCCGAGGGTCGCCTCGACGTGCGCATCGGCGCCCGGTTCGCACTGTCGGACGCACGCAGCGCCCATGAGGCCCTGCAAGGCAGGGCAACGACCGGCAAGGTCCTGCTCATTCCCTAAAGTGAGTTGACTCAGTTTTAGCGCTGAACAAGACTCCCTGTCAGCGTCCTGCGTTAGTGTCGGGCCGCATCCGGGGGAACCTGACAGGGGGAGCAATGAGCGAATCAGTCGAGACATGGTCGCCGATGACCGGCGACCAATACATCGAGAGCCTGCGCGACGGCCGCACGGTGTACTTCCACGGCGAGAAGGTGCGCGACGTCACGACGCACCCAGCGTTCCGCAACAGCGTGCGTTCGATTGCCCGGCTGTACGACGCGCTCCACGATCCCGATCAGCAGGACGTGCTGATGTGCGATACCGACACCGGCTCTGGCGGCAAGACGCACAAGTTCTTCCGGGTACCTCACAGCGCTGACGATCTCGTCGGCGCCCGTGACGCGATTGCAGGCTGGCAGCGCCTGACTTATGGGTGGATGGGTCGCAGCCCCGACTACAAGGCCTCGTTCCTGGGCACGCTCGGCGCATTTCCCGAGTTCTATGGCGACTACTACGACAACGCCCTGTACTGGTACCGGCGCAGCCAGGAAGAGGTGTCGTACTGGAATCACGCCATCGTGCACCCGCCGGTCGACCGTCACATGGGGGCGGATCAGATCCGCGATGTGTGCATGCACGTCGAGCGGGAAACCGACAACGGCCTCATCGTCACAGGGGCCAAGGTCGTGGCGACGGGCTCGGCGCTGACGCACTACAACTTCATCGCTCACTTCGGCCCGCTTCCGCTGCAAGACCCTCAATTCGCCATCGTCTGCACCACGCCGATGGATTGTGAGGGCGTCAAACTCATCTGCCGCAACTCCTATGAGCTGCAGGCGGCGGCAACGGGCAGCGTGTTCGACTACCCGCTGTCGAGCCGGCTGGATGAGAACGACTCGATCCTGGTGTTCGACCAGGTGCTCATCCCGTGGGAGAACGTGTTCCTCTATGGCGATCTCGAGAACGCCAACAACTTCTTCCCCGCTTCAGGCTTCATCCCGCGCTTCACCTTCCACGGTCTCGCCCGCCTGTGCGTGAAGCTCGACTTCATCGCTGGTCTGCTCTCGAAGGCGCTGCGGGCCACGGGCACCCGTGACTTCCGGGGCGTGCAGGCGAACCTGGGCGAGGTGATCGCCATCCGCAACCTGATGTGGGGCTTGAGCGACGCCATGTGCAAGAGCCCGGACCCGTGGGAGAACGGCGCAGTGCAGCCGTCGCTGCTCTACGGCATGGCGTACCGCACCTTCACGCCGATGTTCTATCCGCGCGTCAAGGACATCATCGAGTCGGTCGTGGCCTCCGGCCTGATCTATGTGAATTCCCATGCGTCAGACTTCAAGTCCGATGAGATCCGGCCGTACCTCGAGAAGTACGTGCGGGGGTCGAACGGCATCTCGGCGCTCGAGCGGATGAAGATCATGAAGCTGCTGTGGGATGCCATGGGCAGCGAGTTCGGCAGCCGCCACGAGCTGTACGAGCGCAACTACGCCGGCAACAACGAACAGATCCGCTTCGAGAACCTGGCCGTGGCCGACTTCGAGATCCCCGGTGTGGGCTCCATGACCCAGATGCTGGAAGGATTCGCTGAGCAGTGCATGGCCGAGTACGACCTCGACGGCTGGACCATCCCGGGATTCTTCAACCCCGACGATGTCTCGATCGTGGGCCGCGACTGGAACTGAGCTGGCGGACTGGGCGGCACGGCGGGCGGGCCGATACCACCGTGCCGCTAGGCGGGTCCATGTCTCGCCGCCGCTAGTCGGGCCGATGACGCAGCGCTCGCTGAGCCTCGCGATCAGTCTCTCGCTTGCGGATCGCCTGGCGCTTGTCGTACATGCGACGGCCCCGAGCCAAGGCGAGTTCTAGCTTGGCGTGCCCATCGCGGAAGTAGATCTCCAGCGGGATTAGCTGCAACCGATCCTGTTCGGTGCGGGCACGCAGCCGGTTGATCTCGGCGCGATGCATGAGCAGCTTGCGGGGGCGCTCGACGTCGTGTCCCATCGTGGGCGATGCGTGGATCCACGGGGCGATGTGCATGCCCATCAGCCACATCTCGTCGTTGCGCACGCGGGCGTAGGCGTCACCCATCTGGGCCCCGCCGGCGCGCAGCGACTTCACTTCGGTGCCGCGCAGGACCATGCCGCACTCAAAGGTGTCGAGCACCTCGTAGTTGCGTCGTGCGCGCCGGTTCGACGCCACGACGGTCCGGTCCTTCGCCATCAGCCCGAGGGTACGGCTGGCGGTCACCGCACTCGCGTTGCCCATCGGGAGCGGCAGTAGGAGGCAGCGGTCGCGGCCCGTAGAATCCTGAGTGATCAGGTCGGGAATTGCCGTGGCGCAATCTGATTCCCCCGGCCACAGTTCGTCCACCCCAACGCCGCCGAACCGGGAGCTCCGATGGCTGTCACTGTCCGCTTGCCCACCGTCCTGCGTCCCCACGCCAACGGGCAGTCGCGGGTCGCCGCCGAGGGGAACACCGTGGCCGAGGCAGTGTCGTGGCTGGTCGGCCAGTTCCCTGGCATCGCCCCGAATCTGCTCGCCGAAGACGGCAGCCTGCATCGTTTCGTCAACGTCTATGTGAACGACGAGGACGTGCGGTACCTCTCCCAGATGGACACTGCGCTGGCCGATGGTGACGAGCTGTCGATCTTGCCAGCCGTTGCCGGCGGCTGAGCCGGCATCGCCCCGGCCCCGGCGCTGAGCTAGCTCGTGGCCGTCTATCGCTGCGTCGACGAGCTGATCGGCGGCACTCCCACGTTGGATGTCAGCAGCCTCAGCCCCAACCCGTCGGTTGCGCTCTACGCCAAGCTCGAAGGGCAGAACCCGACCGGCTCCGTGAAGGACCGTGTGGCGCTGGCAATGCTGGACAGCGCCGAAGCAGAGGGCCAACTTGCACCGGGTTCGATGATCATCGAGCCGTCGTCGGGCAACACCGGCATTGCGCTGGCCATGCTCGGGCAGCGCCGCGGCTACCGGGTGATGATCGTGCTGCCGGGCAACGTCACGGCGGAACGGCGCCAGATGCTCGAGATCTTCGGTGCCGAGATCATCGACAGCCCGCCCGAGCAGGGATCCAACGGCGCCGTGCGGCTCGCCTTGGAGCTGGCAGAAGCGAACCCCGACTGGACGATGCTGTACCAGTACGGGAACGAGGCCAATCCTGAGGTTCACTACCGGACCACGGGTCCCGAGATCTTGGCCGATGTGCCAGGCATCACCCACTTCGTGGCGGGGCTGGGCACCAGCGGGACGCTGCTGGGCGTCGGGCGGTACCTGAAGGAGCATGCTCCCGGAGTGCAGGTGTGGGCTGTCGAGCCTCCCGCTGGCGAGCAGGTCGAAGGGCTGCGCAGCCTCGACGACGGGTACGTGCCTCCCATCTTCGAGAACTGGGGTGGCGCCAATCTGCTCGATCGCAAGATGATCGTCCGCCCACGCGAATCAATCGAAGCCACGCGCATGCTGGCGGCTGAGGGCGTCTTCTCGGGCATTTCGGGCGGAGCGGCGCTGGCGGGAGCCCGCAAGGCTGCTTCCCGCATCGATGAAGGCGTCATCGTGTTCGTGGTGAGCGACCACGGCTGGAAGTACCTCTCCGTCGGTGCCTGGACTGACGACCTCGATGCCGCGGCCGCCAACGCTGAGCACGTCATCTACTTCTGATTCCCTGTTTCTGACTTCCTGCTGCTGGTCTCTTGGGTCGCCGTCGTACCGTTGAGGAGATGGACGAGATGGGTTCCCGCCGCAGAGCCGCGGCGCTAGTTGTCACGCTGACGCTGTCGGCCGGTGCGTGTACGAGCCCGCCGATCCTGGTTGCCCCCACCTCGCCCCCCGCAACTGCGCTGTCGCTTGACATCACCCAGACGACGTTGCTGCCGGAACAACCGTCATCGGAGCGGCCGGCTGCGGTACTGGTGACGGTTCCGTCCGACGCCGCGGCGCAGACAACGGCATCCGAGCGGCTGGGGGCCGCGGCAGTTCCGAACCCTGAAGGGGTGGTCCTGGCCGGAGACGGCCTCGGTTTCGTGAGCTTCGGTGCCGGCGTGCAGGCTGCGCTCGGTGCGCTGATCAATTCGCTCGGCCAGCCGGTGGCCGACACCGGATGGATCGACACGTTCTCGATATACGGAGACTGTCCCGGCAGCCGCCTGCGAGTCGTGGAATGGCCGGGTGTGCTGGCCCTGTTCGGGAATCCCGAAGACGGGTACCAGCACCGCGATGCCGCCGATGAGCACTTCATGACGTGGCGGTTGGGATCGTTCGGACCCGATCCGTACCTGCTGCGCACCGCCGAAGGGATCGGCATCGGCGCCACGCGTAGCGAGGTGGCCGAGGCATACCCCGCCGCCACTTTCCGCCCGGCGACGGCCAGCGAACCGGCCTCAGTTGTGCTTGCAACCAGCGGCGGCCGGCTCACCGGCATTTTGGATGGCACCGGAATCCTCCGGTCGCTCGAAGCAGGAACGCGCTGCCCAACGGGCTGAAGTTCGCTGACTCCGGCGCGATGTGAGCCGCGTCGCCTTCCTGCGTAGTATCGGCCTCCGTGAGCGAGCTCTCGGTGACGGTTTTGGGTTGTTCAGGCAGCTATGCCGCCGCTGGCGAGTCCTGCAGCGGCTACCTCGTGCGCAGCGACTCCACGACGCTGTGGGTGGACTGCGGCCCTGGCACGTTCGCAAACCTGCAACAGCACGTGGCGCTCGAGTCCGTGGATGCACTGCTGGTGAGCCATCACCATCCGGATCACTGCGCCGAGCTGCCGGTTGTCTACAACGCCGCGAAGTACTACATGGGCATTGAGCGCATTCGTGTCCTTGCTACCAGCGGCGTGCGGGAGGTCACCGAGGCCTACGGCGACAGCTCGGATCTCTTCGGCTGGGAGATGGTGAAGGACTCGTCGAAAGCGCGTGTCGGCGACATCGACGTCCTGTTCTCCCGCACCGATCACCCGGTCGAGACGCTTGCAATGCGTTTCGAGTCCGACGGCAAGTCCATCGTGTACACCTCGGACACCGGCCGGGGCTGGGCGCTCGCTGCGCTCAGCCGCGACGCCGGGCGACCCGCACCGGACCTGGTTGTGGGGGAGGGAACGCTGCTCCATGCGACTGACAATCCCGACATCCCCCACGTCAGCGCTGCGTGGTTGGCGGCCGATGCCAACGACGTGGGTGCACGAAAACTCGTCGTGACCCATGTGCCGCCTGGCTCGGATCCGCAGGACCATCTCACGGAGGCAGGCGAAGTGTTCTGCGGCGATGTGTCGGTTGCCCGCACTGGCGCGACCTTCTGGGCGTGAAGGCCGGACCCCCGCTGTGGAGCGCGCCGACGGCCGGACCCCCGCGGTGACGCGCGCTGATGGTCGGACGCCCGGCCAACTGCGCCCGGTCACCTTCGAACGCGACTTCACCGACCAGACCCCCGGCTCGGTACTGGTGTCCTTCGGCCGCACCAGGGTGCTGTGCACCGTGTCCATCGACGACAACGTGCCGCGCTGGATGCGCGGCCGAGGGACTGGCTGGGTCACCGCGGAGTACGCAATGCTGCCCGGCTCCAGCGGCGAGCGCGTCGGCCGTGAAGCCAAGCGCGGCAAGCAGAAAGGCCGCACGCTCGAGATCGAGCGCTTGATCGGCCGGGCACTGCGGGCGGTGTGCGACATGGCGGCGCTCGGAGAGCGTGAGGTCACCGTTGACTGCGACGTCCTGCAGGCCGACGGAGGTACGCGTACTGCGTCGATCTGCGGTGGGTACGTGGCCCTGCACGACGCCTGCACCCGCCTGGTCCTCAGTGGGGCAATCAGCCAACTCCCGCTCACCGACGAATGCGCTGCCATCTCGGTGGGCATCGTGGACGGCGAGGCCCGCTTGGACCTCCCCTACGAGGAGGACTCCCGGGCCGAGGTGGACATGAACGTGGTGATGACCGGTGGGGGCCGCTTTGTCGAGGTGCAAGGCACCGCCGAGGGAGACCCGTTCGACGATGCCCATCTCGGGGCGATGCTGGCCCTGGCCCGTTCGGGCATCGGCGAGATTGTCAACTTGCAGCGAGCGGCCCTGGTCACGCCGCCATCTTGAGGCCAAACGACTCCATACACATGCGCTGAGAGGGCCCCGACGGCATGAGGCTCGTAATGGCATCGGCCAACCCGCACAAGACGATCGAGATAGCTGACGTGCTGCGAGCGGCGTTGCCGGAAGCGGAAATCGTGCCACGGCCCGGCGACCTCGGTGACGTGGCCGAAAACGGCGAGACCCTGGCAGAGAATGCGCTCATCAAGGCCCGATTCGTGCACGCAGCCACCGGCGAGCCGGCCATCGCAGATGACACCGGCCTTGAGGTCGACGCGCTCGGCGGCGCACCTGGCGTGCACAGCGCCCGCTATGCGGGGCCCGAAGCGGATCCGGTCGCCAACCTGGCCAAGCTCATGGCGGCACTGGTTGATGTACCCCCGCCGCGGCGCACTGCCCGCTTTCGCACCGTGGTCGCTGTCGTATTCGGCGACGGGCGCGAGGTGTTGGCCGACGGCGCCGTCGAAGGGACCATCGCGACGGCACCGCGCGGCGATCATGGCTTCGGCTACGACCCCGTCTTCGTTCCTGACGAGGCAGCTCCGCTGACGTTCGCCGAGATGACGGCTGATGCGAAGAATCGGATCAGCCATCGGGGCCGGGCGCTGCGTGCACTGGCCAGGCAGCTCTGACACGCCTGCCCGTACATGCCCGCACCTGCCCTGCTGGGCAAGATGGCCTCGTCGGTAACCTGCGCCGCATGACCGACCTTCCATCCGCCCAGCACCCGAGCCCCGCTTCGGAGCGTGCATTCGAGCCGCGTGCATTCGAGTCAGGCGGGGTGTCTGGCTGGACCCAGATCTCGAACCGGCTGCTGGACGACCGCATCGTGTTCCTGGGCGACGACGTGGATGATCAGCTGGCCAATGTCGTGTGCGCGCAGATGCTGTACCTGGAGGGTCAGGATCGCGGCCGGGACATCTCGCTGTACATCAACAGCCCCGGCGGCTCTGTCACTGCCGGCATGGCCATCTACGACACGATGCAGTTCGTTGCGTGCGACGTGGCCACGGTCTGTCTGGGGCTTGGTGCCTCGATGGGCCAGTTCCTGCTGACTGCGGGCGCACCGGGCAAGCGCTACTGCCTGCCGCACGCCCGAGTGATGATGCACCAGCCATCTGGCGGCGTGCGGGGCCAGGCATCAGACATCGCCATCCAGGCCGAGCAGATGGCGTACATCAAGCGCCTGATGGCAGAACGCACTGCTCTTCACAGCGGTCAGGACGTGGAGCAGATCCTGCTCGATTTCGAGCGGGACCGCTGGTTCACCGCCGAGGAGGCCAAGGGCTACGGCTTGTGCGATCACGTGATCGTCAAGCGCGGCGAGATGATCTAGGCCCGTACCACCGGGTCGATCAGCCGGGCGCAGCAATGCTCGTGTGCCCGGTTTAGCCGGGCGTAGCAATGCAATGGCGGGTGACGTAGTCGATGACTCGCTGCGCAGCAGCGTCTTGAGTCTCGAGAAACGGATCCTGGGCCGCTATCAGCGCAGCGGCGCGGTCAAAGGTCTCTCGTGATGCCGTGTCAACGACAGCATCTCGAAGTGCGGCGGTCAGGTCGGCCAGCAGCTGCACGTCCGGGCGAATCTCCGCTGGTGCGGCTGCTGCGGCGTCGGCGAATTGGCGAGCGGTGCGATCCATCGCGTCGCGGGCGCTTGCGTCATCATTCGGGTTGACCGTCAGGCTGAGCTCGTCGACCACCAGCAGGTGCGCGAATTCCTCGCAGAACTCTTCGGCGGAGGGTTCCCCACTGTCGCGCAACAGTGTCACGCGCACGGCGAGGACGATCACCACGGCGGCGGCAGCAACGAGAAGCCAACGCCGGCGAGCTGCCACGGTCATCACGCTCGGGACGCAGCCTCCGCGCGGCACCGCAGGTCCGCGACGCCGTGCGCGAGCCCCTCGGCGTAGCGGTACAACGCGCTCCCTGACACGAGGACATTGGCACCTGCCGCCGCAGCGCCGCTGATGGTGTCGGCCGATATGCCGCCGTCGACTTCGATGTCGATGCCCGAACCCGATGCGCCCGTTGAACCACTGCGATCGATGAGCTGACGCAGCGCGGCGATCTTGGGCTCCATTGTCGAGATGTACGCCTGACCGCCGAAACCGGGGTTGACGGTCATCACGAGCACCATGTCAACGAGGTCGAGCACATGGGCCACGGCGTCGATCGGCGTCGACGGATTGATCGCCACCGCGGGCTGGGCGCCTAGCTCGGCCACCCGGCTCAGCGTGCGGTGCATGTGGGTGACCGATTCGGCGTGGATGATCAGCATTTCGCAGCCGGCATCCACGTAGGCACCGAGCATCGGGTCGGGGTCGACGACCATGAGGTGGGCTTCGAAGAGCACGCCTGCATGGGGACGGCAGGCTGCGATGACGTCGGGGCCGAACGTGAGGTTCGGTACGAAGACGCCGTCCATGACGTCCCACTGGATGCGGTCGACGCCGGCCTCGGCCAGCGCAGCGCACTCGTCTCCGAGGCGCGCGAAGTCTGCGGGCAGGACCGACGGAACGATTTCGATGGGCCGCGGTGCCGACTGAGAGATCGCGTTCACTCGACCAGTGTTGCCGACGCGAACCCGTCAGGCGCGGCAGTTATCGAGGGCATGGCCCAGTGCTCCTGTTGAGGAGGCTCACCAGCTCCGCGCAGCGTCCGGCCACGTTCGCAAAATGAGGTAGACGGAGCGAGTTGAACACCGTTAGGTTCGGAGCAGATGTCCATACCGTTCGAATTCACCATCGACGGCCCGCCCGTGAGCCAACAGGCCAGGGATTGTGCACGTCTGCGTGAGTGGCAAGAACAAGTCCACGAGGCGGCATCGACGATGTGGCAGTCTCGTTCCGTCATCAGTGGTGATGTCGCGGTCGCCATCAACTACTTCTGCTTCGATTCGACGCCAAGACTCAAGCACTCACTTGATGTTGACAACGTACCGAAGCCAATTCTCGATGCCCTCAAGGGACTTATCTACGAGGATGACAAGCAAGTAATTGACATTATCTGCCGCAGAAGAAACCGTTACAGCGCCTTCACGATTCACAATCCATCGGATCCCGTGAGGCGCCATATGGGTGACACTGATCCCTTCTTGCATGTTTCGATCACATTCGCGAATGCCGGGGAGCTGAACATATGACAGTAACGGAAGAGAACACTGGTCATATCAGTAGCGAGTACTACTAGGCAAAGAAGACGGCAGATGAGTATCGTGCCCGCGGCTACGAGGTGATTCTGGAGGCAAGCGTCGACTTTTTGCCTGGTTTTAGGGCAGACATCGTCGCGCGTCAGGGCGATGATAAGAGGATTGTCGAAGTGAGGCGGCGTTCGTCACTACGACATGATTCGCGGATCAATGAGATCGCCCGAATCATTGAGTCTCAGCCGGGATGGCATTTCGACATCGTGCTGGTTCCTGAGACTCTGCAACTGGTCGCGCCTGAAGGTTCACGTCCGATAGGCGTGGAAGCGGCTCTGCGCCAGATGGGTGCAGCAGAACGTCTCTTGGACGATGGGCATCCGGAATCTGCATTGTTGATTGCGTGGGCAGCCTGCGAGGCAGTACTGCGCACACAACTCCAAGACGAAACGGGGTCGGACGATGACCTGCCCCTGACAAGTCAGTTGATGGACGCTGCGACGATGTACGGCATCATCTCGCACGAAGACCGTGGCTACTTGAAAGAGCTACAGGCGCTGAGAAACGCAGTTGCACATGGCTACAGCCACGAGGACATCGAGGGCGATGTGGTCCTCGACCTGACTGAATTCGTGCGGAGGCTCTCGGAGGACATTCCCGCACGGTCGAAGGCGGCGACTTAGTTCAGCCGCTCCACAATCATGGCCATGCCCTGACCGCCGCCGACGCACATCGACTCGAGCCCGAAGGTCTCGTCGCGGTCGGCGAGACCGTTCAGCAGCGTGGTCATGATGCGGGCGCCGGTCATGCCGAACGGGTGACCCAAGGCAATGGCACCGCCGTGGAGGTTGAGCTGATCGACCATGTCGATGCCCAACTCGTCGGCCGAAGGGATCACCTGAGCCGCGAACGCCTCGTTGATCTCGACCATGTCGATGTCACTCATCGACATGCCCGCACGCTCAAGCGCCTTCTTGCAGGCCTCGATGGGGCCCAGGCCCATGATCTCGGGGTTCAGCGCCGAGACCGCGGAGGAAATGATGCGCGCCAGCGGGGTGATACCCAACTCCTCGGCACGCTTGCGGCTCATCACCAGCACCGCTGCGGCTCCGTCATTGAGTGGGCAGGCATTGGCGGCGGTGACGCGACCGTCGGGCCGGAACACCGGCTTGAGCTGCGCCACGGCGTCGTAGGTCACGCCTGCACGCGGTCCGTCGTCGGCGCTGACGATCGTGCCGTCGGGCAGCTCGAGCGGTGTGATGTCCATCTCGAAGAAGCCGCGAGCGATGGCCGCCTCGGCCTTGTTCTGGCTCATCACGCCGTACTCGTCCATGGCCTGGCGGCTGACGTTGCGGTGCTCCGCGACGTTCTCGGCGGTCTGACCCATCGCGATATACAGGTCGGGCAGTACTCCTTCAGCTGGCGTCCAGTCGTCATGGCCGCCCTCAGAGCGAACCTTGGTCCGCTCGCCGGGGGCCTGGAACTGCGGGTTCGTCGTGCCCGGCAGGCTGTCGGAGTTGCCCTTGGTGTAGCGGCTCACGCACTCGACGCCTGCGGAGATGAATGCATCGCCTTCGCCGGCGCGGATGGCGTGTGCTGCCATGCGGATGGTTTGCAGCGACGACGAGCAGTAGCGGTTGACCGTCGTGCCGGGTACGTTCTCAAGTCCGGCAAGAATTGCCGAGGCCCGAGCGATGTTGAAGCCGGCCTCGCCGCCCGGCTGTCCGCAGCCCAGCATCAGGTCTTCGATCTCGTCGCGAGGGAGATCGGGAACCTTGTCGAGCAGCTTGGTCACGATCTGTGCGGTCATGTCATCGGGCCGCATCTCGGTCAGCGAGCCCTTGAACGCTCGGCCGATCGGGCTGCGGGCGGTGGCGACGATGACCGGATCGGTCGCGGCGTCCGCGCTTGCTGCAACTGGGCTCATGGGGGATCCCTTCGAAGGGCGCGCCGAACCCGTTTGCAGGGCCGGTCACGCAGTGTGTGCGAGCCCAGAGGCTACGTCATCACCGCGTGCTTCGTCCGAGAAGACGTGCGCGCTCAGGCAACCCCGCGAGCGTCAAATGGTGCGGCGCAGAGGGGTTCAGGCGTTCTGCAGGGCTCGCCAGACGTTCTGGGGGCTGCACGGCATGTCGATGTGGTCGATGCCCAGGTGGGCGACCGCATCGCACACGGCGTTGTGCACCGCAGGGGTCGAGCCGATGGTGCCCGACTCGCCGATGCCCTTGGCACCCAGCGGGTTGCGGGGGCTGGCCGTCTCGGTGTTGGACACCTCGAAGCTGGGCAGCTCGGCCGCCGACGGGATCAGGTAGTCCATCATGCTGGCATTCAGCGGGTTCGCGTCGTCGTCGTATTCCACGTGCTCGAACAGCGCTTGCGCGACGCCCTGGGCGATGCCGCCGTGCTGCTGGCCGTTGACGATGAGCGGATTCATGATCGTGCCGCAGTCGTCGACCGCGATATGGCGGAGCAACTCGACCTCACCGGTGTCGCTGTCGATCTCGACCACGGAGACGTGGGAGCCGAACGGGAACGTGGCATCGGTCCCGTCGAAGTTCTCCTCGGCCATCAGGCCCGCTTCGATGCCCGAAGGACGGGCGCTGTCGTCGTTGGCCAGCTTGGCGATGTCGGCCCAGCTCACCGAGCTGGTCGGCACGCCGGTTACCGCCAGGCCGCCTTCGGCAATCACGATGTCGTCGGCAGAAGCCTCGAGCAGGTGAGCAGCAAGCTGTTTGCCCCTCTCCAGCACGGCCTGGCTCGACAGGTACACCGCTGAGCCGGCGGTCTGCAGCGACCTCGAACCCAGCGTGCCAGCACCCGAAGGCACCTCAGCGGTATCGGCGTCGATGTGGGTGACATCGTCCATGGAAATGCCCAGCACGCCCTCGACAATCTGGGCGAAAGTCGTGGCGTGGCCTTGGCCGTGGCTGGACGTCCCGACACGGATCGTCGCTGTCCCGTCCTCGTGCACCTCGATGCTGCCGTACTCCACGTGCAGGCCCACCGGAGCGGTGATCTCCACATACGACGAGACGCCGATGCCCAACAGCTTCGAGTCGCCCGCGTCGCGGCGGGCCTGTTGCTGGGCACGAAGGTCGGAATAGCCCGATGCTTCGAGCACCGCATCCAGCGACCGCTCGTATTCGCCCGAGTCGTAGACGACCCCCGTCTGCAACGTCGCAGGGAAGGCGTCGGGCTGGAGGAAGTTCTTGCGGCGCATCTCCGCCGGGTCCATGCCGATCGCAGCGGCCGCCTTGTCCAGGATGCGCTCCACCATCTGGGTCGCCTCGGGCCGCCCCGCGCCCCGGTACGCACCGATCGGGGTGGTGTTGGTGATGACGGTGTATGCCTTGAAGTGAATCATGGGCATGTCGTACACAGCTTGGGAGAGCATGCCGGTGAGCAGCGGCAGGATCGCCCCGATGACTGGGTACGCCCCAGCGTCGGCGACGACGTTTGCCCGCAAGCCCACGATGCTGCCGTCGTTGCGCACGCCCATCTCGGCGTTCATGACCATGGCCCGGCCCTGCACCATCGAGAGCATGTTCTCGGTGCGGGTCTCGGTCCAGCGGACCGGCCGGCCGAGGGCCTGGGCTGCCTTGCCAGCCACGATGTACTCGACGTAGCAGGCCGCCTTGGGGCCGAAGCCGCCACCCACCCAGGGCGCAATGACCCGCAATTGATCGGCTTCAAGACCCAGCGCCGGCGCGAGCGCGTCGCGCATCGAGTGGGCCGCCTGCGTCGACAGGTACAAGGTCATCGAGCCGCCGTCGCCGGGCACGGCCACGCAGCCGTTGGGCTCCATCGGCACGCCCGCCAGACGCTGGGTCACGATGCGCTCGGACACCATCGCATCGGCGCCTTCGAACGGATCACCCGCGTCCTGAACTTCGGCATCGGGGGCGATGTGGGCGAAGCAGACGTTGGAGTCCTGGCCCTCCCACACAACCGGCGAGTCCGGCGACAGCGCAGCCTCGATGTCGGACACGATCGGCAGCGAGCTGTACTCGACGCTCACCATCTCGGCCGCATCGTTGGCTTCGCTCTGGGACTCCGCTACCACGGCAGCCACAAGGTCGCCGACGTAACGCACCCTGTCCGCTGCCAGCGGCGGCCGGTTGTACGCCGGGTCGATCATCGGGAAGCCTTGGAAGGCGTCCATGGGCATGTTGTCGGCGGTGTACACCGCCAGCACGCCCGGCATCGACTCCGCGTCAGAGGTGTCGACCGAGGTGACTACGGCATGTGCCTCGGGCGAGCGAATGAACGCAACCTTCGCCGAATCAATGTCGAGATCGTCGACGTAATGATTCGCCCCGGTCAGCAGTCCGGGATCCTCCCGGCGCTGTACAGGATTCCCCAGGATCGAGCCCGATGCGGCCATCGCTTGCCCCCTTGTGGCCGACGCCCCGCGAGCGGCGCCAGATTGCGGTCAGAACTGTGTGCCCAGCCGCGCGCGGCCCGGCATCAGCCGCGACAGTAGCCCAACGATGAACCGGCGCTGTGCGCCGGAGGGGGCGTCGTGACCGGACCGGCTCAGGTCCCCAACCGTGCGGCGCTGGCCCCCTCGAGCGATGTCATCCAGCTCGCCACGGTGTGCGCCGCGAAGCCCGGGTTCTCGCACATCCACCAGTGGCCCACGTCGAGCAGCTCGGTGACCCGGGCGCCCGCGCGCTTGGCGACTCGGCGATGCATGACACCGCCGCCGGTGAAGTGGTCGCCTGCCGCCAAGATGCAGAGCCCGGGCCGCTGGCCAGCGGCGGCAATGTTGAAGCCGAGGTCGGACATGGCCGGCTGGGAGGCGTCGCGGTAAAGCGCCAAGATGCACCGGCCCATGTCGGCGTTGACATGGGGCACGACTGCTGCCGACACTTCGGGGCCCATGCCCAATCCGGCGTAGAAGGCGACGCTCTCGTCGTCAGGGCGGTTGATCATGCGTTCGATCGAGGCCTCACCGCGAGGCGATTGCCATACCTGCGCAGCGTCGTGCCACTCGTAGTCGGGATCGAACAGCCCGATGACATCGGTGCACCACGAGCGGATCAGGTCCGGTCGCTCCATGGCAATGCGCATGACGTGCCCGCCGCCCCAGTCGTGGCCCAGCAGGTCGATTGGCCCTGCGCCGCCCGCCTGGAGCTCTTCCAACTCGGCGGTGAGCCAATCCCGGTATTCGTTCATGGTGGCGCCGAAGTCGTTGGGTGCGGGCACGCCGAACCCGGGGGGCGACAGCGCTACGACGTCGTCAGGGCCGATGCCATGGCGCTCGAGTGCGGCTCGCATCGGGTCCCAGATGGCGGTCGTCTCCGGATTGCCGTGGACGAGCACGAGTGTCATGAGGTCGCTTCCTCGCTAGCGGGGTGTCTACGTCGATTCGCTGTCACGCTTCTGTGCGCAAGAATGCCGCCTGGAGCGGCATTTCTGCGCAGAAAACCCGCAGCTTCGTTTCTCTGCGCAATAAAGCCGCTGGGAACGGCATTTCTGCACACAGAATGACAAGGGGCCGGGATTCAAGTGGTCGGCGCGGAAGCTCGGCCGGCTGCACGCAGTTGCACGGTGGCGTCGACGTCGATGGATTGGCCGTCGTCGCCAATCACGACGCCATAGTCGCGACGCGCACCCTCAATGCTGACGACGTCGTCCATCACGTCTCGCAGCACAGCAGCGGGCTCCCGTTCGAGTGCGTCACCCCAGCCGCCCCCGCCCGGTGTGTCGGCGATCATGCGTGCCGGACCAAGACGCTGCACCCCGTACTTGGGCGGCACGAACGTCGGTCCGTCGGCGTCAGTGTCGACGGGGACGATCCACTCCAGACCGACGCCACCGGTGCCGCCGCCGCGAACGCCGTGACCAGACGGCGTGTCGAGGCCTTCGGCCCTGTACGACCAGGTGGCCGGTCTGAGTATGTCGGCTTCGTAACGCACACCCGTTCCGCCGCGCTTCTGGCCTGGGCCGGCGTTGTCGCAGCGCTGTTCATGGCGGATGTAGCGCACGGGATACATCTGCTCGTGGAACTCCAGATTCGGCAGGTCGAGGCCGCCGAGCGTGATGAGGTGGCCCATCTGCGGAAAGCCGTCGCGTTCGGCGGTCGCGCCGGGTGTTGCCATCGCATGCCACTGGTACATCACCCAGGTGGTGCCGTCATCGCGGCGCCCGGTGACGTGACCGTGCATCGTCTTGGACCACGCCGCACAGGCCCGATCTGGATCGGCTTGCGCGAGTGCCTGCCATACCGTGATCACGATCTCGTGGGCGACGAACACGGTGTTCATCGTCATCGGAGCTGGCGGCAGCGCGTTCACGATGCTGCCTTCGGGAGCGATGATGCGCACGGAACGGTAGGTGCCCTCGTTGCGCGGGATTGACGTGTCGAAGAACGACGACACGGCCAGGTACACCGACGAGTAGGTGTTCGCCACCGAGCTGTTCTTGAAACCCTCGATCTGTGGATCGGTGCCGGTGAAGTCCAGCATCATCTCGTCGCCTTCGACGGTGAGATGCACCCGGACGGCGATGTCGGCGGGGCCGAAGCAGTCGTTGTCGGTGCGGTCCTCGCCGTAGTAGGTGCCGTCGGGGAGCGCCGCGATGGCAGTGCGCATACGACGTTCACCGTGGGTCAGGACACCGTCGAGGTAGGCCAGGTAGGGCTCGATGTCCAGTTCTGCAACGAGGCCGAGC
The DNA here is from genome assembly GCF_965221945.1 of Candidatus Poriferisodalis sp. Lineage (GTDB taxonomy): Bacteria > Actinomycetota > Acidimicrobiia > Acidimicrobiales > Poriferisodalaceae > Poriferisodalis. Next base: position 731,453 of record NZ_OZ244925.1, read on the forward strand.
ACCCGTTCCGCACCGATGCGGGTGGATCCCAGCATTGCCAGCAAGTCGCCGTCGAGCAGCTCGGGCGTCCGGCAGTTGATGAGCAGCAGCTCCCAGAGGTCGTCGCGGACCTTGCCTTCCTCGATCAGCTTCATGACCGGCAGCCGGATGCCCTCCTGCCAGATCTCGGTTGCCTCAGGGTTGTAGGTGCCTGCGATCCCGCCACCGATGTCGGACTGGTGGGCGCGGTTGCAGCAGAACCCCACGAGCGTCGGTTCGTCGCAGCCTTCGTTGGTGAACACGGGCCTGGCAATGACCCAGTCGGGAAGGTGATTGCCGCCCGCCACGTAGGGGTCCGACAGCAGGAAGACGTCCTCTGGGTTGATGCGGCCCTCATAGCGCTTCAACAGCGCACGGACCGCGAAACCGCCGCCGCCGGTGTGAATCGGGATGCCGTCGGCGTTGGCGACCAGCGTTCCGTCCGGGGTCGTCACGTAACAGGAGAAATCGTGGCTCTGGCTGAAGATCGTGCTGCGTGCGGTGCGCGTCATGACCCAGCCCATGTGCTTGCTGATCTGGTCGAGCCGGTTCTGCATCACCGCAAGCACGATCGGGTCCAATCCGAATTCGTCCAGTACCGGCGCCGCTTCGCCGTTTGACGCGCTGCGTGATTGGCCCGATTGGACGCTTCGAGACACTGCCGCATCGCCCGATGCTGAGCCATCAGCGGACTCGTCGGTGGGTGCGAGGTCGATGAACAGGTCGCCGTTCGCGTCGACCCACAGCCGGTCGCCCGGTCGGGCCACGACCGTCGTGGTCAGCTCCTCGACGAGTGCGGGTCCGGCGATGGTGTGGCCGCGCCGCAGGACTTCGCCGTCGAAGACCGGTGTGTCGCGCCAGCCCAACGGGCCGTGCCAGACCGAACGCGTCTCGATGGCTTCAGGATCTCCCACCGCAGGAGCAGTCTCGGAGGTGGCCACGTCGCCCGTCGAGGCACGAGCCACGAGGCGAAGCGAGGCCACCATGATCGTGCCGTCTGTCTGGACGTGGCCATACAGCCGCTGGTACTCAGCCTCGAACGAGGCACGGACTGCGGCTGCGTCGACCTCTGAATTGCTTGCGGCGTAAGCAGGGACTCGAATGGTCCACAGCTGGCCGGGATGGTGCAATTCCAGCTCGCAGTCGAGCGCCACCAGTTCGGCTGCGAAGCCTTCGCCGCTCATCACCTCGAGGGCTTGTGCTCGCAGGGCCGCGAATCCCCCCTCGATCTCGGCTGCGTCGAGGTCGTCCAGCGAGCCCATCAGGAAGCGGGTGAAGTCCTGGCGCACATCGGAGTGCAGCATTCCGATCGCACACAACGCGCCAGCGTCGCGTGGCACATAGACGCGCTCGCAGCCGAGTCCCGCAGCGACCGATGCGCCGTGCATCGGGCCCGCACCTCCCGCGGCGACCATCGTGAAGCGTCGCGGCGAATGGCCTCGCTCGATCGAGATGTGCTCGGTGGCGCTGAGCAGGTGCTGCTCGACCACTTCGACGATGCCCGCGGCTGCCTCTTCGATGGTCATGCCGAGCGGTTCGGCGACATGGGCGCGGATTGCCACGCGGGCTGCGTCGATGTCGAGGTCCAACGTGCCGCCGGCGGACTTTCCTGGGCGCAGGCGACCGAGGATCAGCTGGGCGTCGGTGACGGTGGGCAGTGTGCCGCCGTGGCCGTAGCACGCAGGACCGGGATCGGCGCCTGCTCCTTGAGGGCCCACATAGAGCAGGCCGGCCTCGTCGACGCCCGCGATCGTGCCGCCGCCGGCGCCGATCGTGTGAATGTCGATCGCAGGTGTGGACACGTGATAGCCGGCGATCATGATGTCGTCGCGGGTGTCCACTTCGCCGCTCGACATGAGCAGCACGTCGCATGAGGTACCGCCGATCTCCATGGAGATCAGGTTTCCGGCCACGGCGGAAGTGTTCTCGTCCTTGACGAGCGCATTGTCGGTGGCGTCGCGGTACAGGTTCAGCGCTCCGACAGCGGCAGCAGGGCCGCTGAGCAGCAGGTTCACGGGCCGTCCGGACACCTGGTCGACCGAGGCAGCGCCGCCGTTCGACTGCACAAGCAAAATGGCGTGACGCAACCCAGCAGCAGCGAGATCGTCGTTCAGCGAGCGCAAGTACGACACGATCTTCGGCGACAGCGAGGCGTTGACGACGGCGGTGGACGTACGCTCGTACTCGCCCATAAGCGGCGAGACAGCGGTCGATGTCGTCACCCACGTGCCATCCCACTGCTCGCTCACTGCTTCGGCGGCTGCACGCTCATGGGAGTCGTTCACGAACGAGTTCATGAACGCGATGGCGATGGCCTCGACGTCGTGGCTGTCGAAGCGCTCAAGAATCGGGCCGAGGCTGTCGAGTTCAACGGGGGCATGCTCGCTGCCGTCGGCGTCGATGCGGCCGCCCAGCGTGGCCCTCAAGTAGCGGGGCACGAGCACGGGGGCGTAGGGAGCCCGGTGGTTCCACTGGTCTTCGCGCAGGCCTCGGCGGATCTCCAGCGCGTCGCGGAATCCCTCGGTAGCGATCAGCCCGACGGTGGCCCCAGTGCCTTCCAGCATGGTGTTGGTGGCGACCGTGGAACCGTGGACGAAGAGCGAGCAGTCCGCGAGCACGTCGCCCAGCGGCATACCGAGATCCACGGCCACACGAGCCAGCGCAGCATGTACTCCCCGGCTCGGATCCGCAGGCACCGAGGGAACCTTCGCCACCCAGGTCGCGCCCTGCACGTCGGCGAGCACCAGATCGGTAAAGGTGCCCCCGACGTCCACGCCGATCCGCCAAGGCGTTGAGGGTCGCCGTTGGGCGCCGTCGCTTGCAGGGGCCATGAAGGACTTGCTCACACGCCCAGTCTCGCACCCTTGGCGTCGGTTCGGCTCATGAGACCCGCAGTCACACCCGCCGCAGTGTGTCCACTGCCTGTCGGGCGACTGCACCTGCATCGAATGTAATCAATCTGTCATCGCTGCCGGTGATCAGGAGACAGTCAGATAATCGAGCCTTCGCGATTTTGTGGGATTTGGGCTGCTGGGCTCGGCGGGGTTCATGTTGGGAGGATGCCGCGGGCTTCGAAGTTGGCGTAGTTGGTGAACCCGTGCGCGGTTGTTCGCAGGACTTGGAGCAGGTTGTTGGTTCGGTCGATGCGTCCGTTGCTGGGCCGCCCCGCTTGGTGCCAGTCGAGGATCTGGGCATGCCATGCGAGGAAGGTGTCGACGGTGTCGCTGAACTCGGGGATCTGGCCGGTGCTGTAGATGTCGGCGAACCGGTCGAGCGCTTCGAGGGCGCCTTTGTGGTTGTCGGCGAGATAGAGGTTGTGCAGCTCGCCGAGCGCGTCCCAGGCTGCCCGCAGCCGGGGGTGGGCCTCGAACAGCTCGGCGAGGCGTGCTTGTTCGGCCGCGTCGAGCTTGTCGGGCCGGCGCATGAGCAAGAACCTGGCCCGGAACACCTCGGGGTCGAACGCAGGCTTTGAGCCCTCGGGCCGGCGCTGGACATCGCGGCGCACCGCGGTCAGGCCCGCAGCGAACCAGCGGATCACATGGAAGCGGTCCAGCACATGGCGGGCGTGCCCGAGCCGGGCCTCGATGGCTGCCTTGTATGCCGCCGAGCCGTCCGAGACGACGACCTTCACGCCCTTGCACCAGCGATGCCCCTGAGCGGCCAAGAACGTGCTGAGCGCTTGGCTGCTGCGGTGGGGCACCATCGCGAGCACCTCGCCGGTGTCGCCGTTCACCAGCACCGTCACATAGCGGTGCCGCTTGCGGATCGAGGTCTCATCGACCAGCAGCACCCGGCACCGCCGCCGCCGGCGATGATCGGCGACCAGACCCGCCCAAGCGACCACCAACGCGTTCACCAGCCCCCAGCTCACCCCATGACGACGCGCCGCCGTATTGACCGGCATCGAACGGGCATCGGCCACCAGCCGGCGAGCCAGACGCGCCGTGACACGGCCCTCGAACGCCCGATGGTCCTCCACGAAGCGCCGGTCGCAGACATCGCACACCATCCGGCGCCGCCCCCACAACAACAGCACCGGCCGCCCCGACACCTCCAAGTCCCGGATCTCGCGCTCGCGACGGTCGTGACAGCGCCCGCTGGGCGTCCCGCAATCCGGGCACCTCGGACGAGACACCGTCGACACCACCCGCACCGCCAGCCGCTCAGGCGCGTCCACCACCACCTCCAGCACTTTGATGCACCGCAGCCACAGCCGCACCGACACAGCATCACTCGCCATCGAGGCCCTCCAGGGTTCGGCGTCGCAAACACCGATCCCAGCAGGGCCTCGACCCCTACAAACGGACCCTCAACCCGCCGTCATCCCACCAAAACGCGAAGGGCCAGATAATCACGCAATGGGCAAGTGAATCGAGTCGAGGGATTGACCCGTGATGCGTCTATACAGTCTGATTGCCTGATCGTCTGTGAGACTTGCGATGAAATCGGCGGCGCGACGCGCCGAATGACAATCCGAATAGAACTCGCGGTCAAAGAAGGGCGTGTTGAGTGATGTAGTAATCGCTCCCTTCTGGGCATCGATATCGCAGTAGGCGTGAAACAGCTCCGTGATGATTCGCCTGTGGCCATATCTCTGAGCGTTCAGGCTTGGAGCGTCGATGACGTATTTTCGCGTTAGGTATTTCAGAATCTCAGCGAGTGTCCGGCCTTCAGGCTGAACCATGACTTTGCCGCTCTTGTCTATCTCAAATGCTTGCAACAAGGTCGTGATCAGAGAGCTGCGCATTACCGAGAGACGCCCAATACTGGCAGCCGTGCCAATGAATGGCGTGTCCGGAAGGAGCACCTTCAGGTTCTGAAACGCTTGTTGAGCTAGCTTGCTGTCAAGATCTCGTTTATTGCATACTTCTGTCAAGAATTCTGAGCCAGTGTCCTCGTCCAAAATGAGTGTTGGAAGCGGGATGAGGTTGGCACGATAGAAATCCTCAAGATCATGGACCGCGTATGTGATGTCATCAGCCCAGTCCATGATTTCGGCCTCCAGACTTCTTTGATACTTGTCCGCGGGCTGAAGTTCCATCGCGAAATTGAAGTCCTCAAGCTCGGTTTCATATGCGCTCCACTTCTTGCTGTGGGCGCTGTCTGTCTTAGGGCGATTGTTCGAATCTAGATCCCTTAGCCATGGGTATTTCAAGACAGCACGCAAGGTTGCCCGTGTCAGATCCAGGCCTGGAGGGGAATCGGGATCAGCTTTCGTGAACGCAAGCTTTGTTATGACTCGAAAGCTCTGTGCATTGCCCTCAAATCCATCATGGCACCCTTCATTGCGTACCAGTTCGTCAAGTGTGCGTTCGGTTGCATGGCCGAAAGGCGGGTGGCCAATATCGTGCGCCAGGGCAGCCGCTTCGGCTACTTCCGGATCTAGGCCGCCCAAATCTTCGATTTGCTGGGGTTGACACTTACGGAGAGTGTCTTCGGCCAGCCGACGGGCGATTTGCCCGACCTTCATGGAATGCGTTAGGCGGTTATGAAAGGTGAGGCCCTCATGGGCTCCGACAACTTGTGTTACACCTAAGAGCCGTCGGAAAGGATCACAATACAACACTCGATCTCGATCACGGGCCCCGTTTGGGCGGGGGTCGTCGGGTGAAGCGCTGTTGTGCAGTCGGTGTTCACGCACTCGAATGTCCCGGCTACTCGCCGTGAGCTACTTGACGAGTTGAGGGACGAGGCCTGGACCCAAGGTGACTGTGTGCTCGGAGAGCATCTTGTAGAAGCGACGTTGCAGCGCCGGAAGGTCAGCATCTGCTTGCTTGCTCGCCTCTCGAAGCCATCCTCCGTCGCAATCGAGATGATTCTCAATTGCATCGCGGATGGCCGCATCGATGATTTGCGCTCGCTCGTCAGTCACGGTGACCTCCACCTCCCCCTCCGTATACCGGGCGACCCGGGTCGTCCGGAGCCGCTGCGCCGAACTGTACCGGCGACGCAAGTGGCCGGAGCGGAAATATTGGACTGCCGTGGGGTCGTGTGAGGAACCCTACGTCAGGCGCCTATCTGACCTTGCGTGGCCGCAAGACGCGCCTTCTGCGAGGACCGATGCGAGACTTGGCCGATGTACGAGCGAGCCGTGCTGCGATGACGATGCCCCCAACCGGGACTGGGCCGTGGTCCACGGATCACTCCGCAGCGCTGTACGAGCGAGCGCAGCAGTCGATCACTGACGGCACTTCACGGGACACCCTGCTGCGCAAGGGAGGACACCCCATCTACGTCGATCATGGCGACGGCGCGTGGGTGACCGATGTCGACGGCAACCGCTACCTGGACTGCAACAACAATTTCGCGTCCATCATCATCGGCCACGCCGATCCGACAATTGCCGCTGCAGTACAGGAGCGCATGTCTCGGGGCACGGCCTTTTCGTTTCCCAATGACGCAGAAGTCGAGCTGGCGGAACTGCTGTGCGGACGTGTCGAGAGCTTCGAGCTCATCCGCTTCGCCAACTCGGGTACCGAGGCGGTCATGGCTGCCCTCAAAGCTGCCCGCGCCTTCACCGGGCGGCCGAACGTCATCAAGGTGGAGGGCGCCTACCACGGCACGTACGACCACGCCGAAGCCAGCCAGTCGCCCAATCCCACGAATTGGGGCGATGCGACGGCACCGTCGACGGTGCGTTACTCCGCCGGTACGCCGGCGTCGGTCGAAGAAGAAGTCGGCATCATCTCGTTCAACGATGCGGAAGGTGCCCGCGCGGCGATTCGCCGCGGCGGTGATCAGCTGGCCGCGGTGCTGCTTGATGTCATGCCGAACAGGGTGGGCATGCCGGTCATCGAACCCGAGTTCATCGGGGCGATCCGCGACACCACACGCGAGGTGGGCGCACTGCTCGTGCTCGATGAGGTCATCTCGTTCCGGTTGGGCTACGGGGGAGCCCAGACGAAGTTGGGCATCGACCCCGACATCACCACGCTGGCCAAGATCATCGGCGGGGGCTTCCCGGTGGGTGCCATCGCCGGTCGTCGGGGCCCCATGGAGACCTTTGTCCGCGTAGCGGGAAACCGGGCCAAAGTGCCATCGGGCGGCACGTTCGCTGCGAACCCCATCACGATGTGCGCCGGGCACGCCGCCATGACCTTGCTCGACCGCGATGCCTTCGCCCGGCTGGACACGATCGGCGAGAACATTCGGTCCGGCCTGCGGTCGATATTCAATCGTGCAGGCCTGGATTGGCAGGCCACCGGCGCGGGCAGCCTGTTCCGCGTGCACCCGCACAATCGCACGATCCGCAACTACCGCGACTCGCACCTGTCCAGCGACGAGATAGTCGAGATCACCGAATTTGGCCGTCGCATGCAATCCCAAGGCGTCTACTTCATTGCCGAAAGCCTGGGGTGTCTGAGCCTGGCGACGAGCGATGACGACGTCGAGCACTTCCTCGGGGCCGCCGAAGCGTCGCTGCCAAGCCCATAATTCACAGCAATGACGAGTACTCCGACTGCCGCCGATTCCGCAGCCGGGATCGATGCGGGTTACGACCCGGATCCCACCGTGTCGTACTCCCTGCGTGCCGACGCCTATGTCGACGCCCGCTGGCACGACCTCGAGCAGCGGGAAGTCTTTGCACGCAGCTGGCAATGGGTGGGCCACGTGGAGTCACTCCGCGAACCCGGCAACTACACCGCACTGGATGTCGCGGGCATGCCAATCGCCGTAGTGCGCGGCAACGACGGCGTGCTGCGGGCCTTCTACAACGTCTGCCAGCACCGGGCTCATGCCCTGCTGACGGGCACGGGCCACACCGGCAGCATCGTGTGCCCGTACCACGGCTGGGCCTACGACCTGTCGGGCGGTCTGCACCGGGCGCGCCACACCGACGACGTCGCCGGCTTCGACCCGTCCGCGATCTGCCTCACAGAAGTGCAAGCAGAAGAGTTCGGCGGCTTCGTGTACGTCAATCTCGACCCGTCTGCGGCCCCGCTGTCCGCGCAGGCCGGAGGGCTCGGCGACGAGATTGCGCGCTGGGCGCCCGATGTGGACGACCTCACCCACGTCCGCCGCTTCAGTTACGACATCGCCTCCAACTGGAAGAACGTGGTCGACAACTTCCTCGAGTGCTACCACTGCCACATCGCTCACCCCGACTTCGTGACGCTGGTGGAGATGGACACCTACCGGGTCGATACCCACGGCATCTACTCCAGCCACATGGCCCGAGCCGGCCATTCGGCCAATGCCGCCTACGACGTCGACGGCTCCAGCGTGAAAGACCTGGCGGTCTGGTGGCTGTGGCCCAACACCTGCCTGATGCGCTACCCCGGCCGCGGCAACTTCAGCGTCATGCACATCGTCCCGGCGGGGCCTGAGCGCACCCTCGAGACCATCGACTTCTACTTCGAGTCCGCAGAGCTGACCCCCGCCGACATCGAGTCGATGCGTTACATCGACGAGGTGCTGCAGCCTGAGGATGTCGGGCTGGTCGAGAGCGTGCAGCGAGGCATGAGCACACCGGCATTCACCCAGGGCCGACTCGTATGCGACCCAGGCGGCTCGGGCCTGTCCGAGCACGGGCTGCACCATTTCCATGGGCTCGTGCTGGATGCCTACCGCGGCGCTGGCGCGGCTTAGAGCGCTAACGGAGCGGCGGCGATGCCTGCCTGCCTCGACCGCCCCGACTTTGTGCAGAAATGCCGCCACAGGCGGCAAATTTGCGCAAAGAGTGCGCGACAGTCGTTCCCTGAGCCGTGACCGTTCCGCGCAGCCTCCGTAGCTCTCGCAGGCGATCGCGCGACCCCGTCGTGCGTTGGATGGGTCTGCGACACTGAGCCGATGGCGGAACGAATCGGATCCCAGGTCGGTGGCCAGCGCTCAGAGGCACAGTCCGCTGCGCTGTATGCCCGCGCACGGCAGTGGATTCCTGACGGCGTGTCCCGGGCGACGCTGCTGCGGCGACCGAACCCGATCTATGTGGATCACGGTGAGGGCGCCTGGGTGACCGATGTCGACGGCAACCGCTACTTGGACTGCAACAACAACTTCACTTCGCTCATCATGGGACACGCCGATCCCGCGATTGGCCAGGCGGTGAGTGCGCAGATGGAGCGTGGCTCAGCGTTTGCGTTGGCGTGCGACATCGAGATCGAACTGGCCTCGCTGCTGTGTGACCGGGTCGACAGCTTCGAGCTCATCCGCTTCTGCAATTCGGGCACCGAGGCCGTGATGGGTGCGCTGAAAGCTGCTCGGGCGTTCACTGGCCGGCCGAATGTCATCAAGGTGGAGGGCGCCTATCACGGCACCTACGACCATGCCGAGGCCAGCCTGGCGTCCGATCCCACCAATTGGGGCGACGCCGCGGCCCCCGCCACAGTGCCCTTCGCATCTGGCACACCGGACTCCGTGATCGAAGAGGTCGGCATCATCCATTTCAATGACGCTGCGGGTGCTCGGGCTGCCATTGAGCGTCAGGGCGACCGTCTGGCGGCCGTGCTGCTCGATGTGATGCCGAGCCAGGTCGGTTTGCCGGTCATCGAGCCGGACTTCATAGCGGCGGTTCGCGAGGCAACCCGCGAGGTAGGCGCATTGCTGGTGCTCGACGAGGTGATCTCATTCCGGCTGGGCTACAGCGGAGCCCAGACGCTGCTCGGCATCGATCCTGACATCACCGCAGTGGCCAAGATCATCGGCGGCGGATTCCCCGTCGGCGGTGTTGCGGGGCGCGAAGGGCCGATGTCGACGTTTGCACGGGCAGGCGGCGCTCGGGCAAAGGTGCCGTCCGGGGGGACGTTCACGGCGAACCCCATCACCATGGCGGCCGGATACGCCACCATGAAGCAACTCGATCACGCCGCTTTCGCCCGCTTGGATGACATGGGCGAAGCCGTGCGCAACGGCCTGCGTTCAGCAATCTCCAAGACCGGTGTGGACTGGCAGGTAACCGGCCGCGGGAGCCTGTTCAAGGTTCATCCCCACACGAGACATATCCGCAACTACCGGGACGCGCACCTCAGCAGCGACGAAGCTGCGGAGCTTGAGCAATTCGAACACGCCATGCAGGCGGGCGGCGTGTATCTCTCCGGCGGGGGATTCGGCTGCCTCAGCTTGGCGATGACCGACGACGACATCGCCCATCTCCTGGCAGCCGCCACCACCGCGTTGCCCGCGTGAACCCGGCAGGGCAGCCATCGACGCAGCCGCCGGTTGGCTCCTAGTCTCGGCGCGATGACAGGCTCGAACAGCACAGATCCGAACCTCATGCCGGCCACCGAGCTGGCGTCGCTCATTCGCCACGGGGAGGTGTCGGCGACCGATGCGCTCGAGGGTGCAATCGAGCGCTACGAGCGCTTCAACCCCGCGGTGAATGCTGTGATTCTCACCCGGATGTCCGAGGCGCGCGAGCGCGCTGCTGCAGCCGATGCTGCGCTGGCGGCGGGGGAGTGCTGGGGGCCGCTGCATGGCGTGCCGATGACCATCAAGGAAGCCTTCGACTGGGCCGACACGCCATCGACGTGGGGCAATCCAGCCTGGGCCGCCAACGTGGCTGACACCGACGCCGTCACGGTGTTTCGGCTACGGCAGGCGGGCGCGGTCATCTGGGGCAAGACCAACGTGCCGCTCCTGCTGGGCGACTGGCAGAGCTTCAACGACATCTACGGCTGCACCAACAATCCGTGGGATCTGACCCGTGTGCCGGGTGGCTCATCGGGCGGATCGGCGGTCGCACTGGCGACCGGCATGGCATCGCTGGAACTGGGCTCGGACATCGGGGCATCCATTCGCAACCCCGCGCACTACTGCGGCGTATTCGGCCACAAGCCGACCTACGGGTTGGTGCCCGACGGGGGTCACGCCGTGCCTGGTGCGCTGGTCGGCAGCGATATCGCGGTGTGCGGCCCGCTGGCGCGCAGCGCCGCCGATCTGGATGTGGCGCTTGATGTGCTCGCCGGACCGTCCGGCTTCGACGCGAGCGGTTACCGCGTGGCGCTGCAACCCGAACATCGCGACACGTTGGGGGCGTTCCGGGTGGGCGTCATGCTGGACACGCCGGTGATTCGCAACTCGACAGCCATGATCGACACCTTGCAGCGGGCGGTGGATGCGCTGGCCGCTGCAGGAGCTGACGTCAGCGAAGCCACGCCCGACATCGACCAGCATGAATTCAACGAGAACTACCTCATGCTGCTGCGAGCCGCCACGGGCGCGCTGGCCGACGACGCAATGTGGAACGACGCTCAGTCCCGTGCCCACCGGTACAACGACGGCGACGGGGACTACCAATCGCTCGTCGATTACGCGATGACGATGACCCATCGCGAGTGGTTCGCTCACCACAACAAGCGCGAGGGCTACCGGCAAGCCTGGGCGAGGTTCTTCGACGACTACGACCTGCTGCTGTGCCCGATCGCAGCGTCGGCGGCGTTCGTCCATGACCACATGGGCACCCGGCCGACCCGCACCATCGACATCGACGGCCACCAGGAGCTTGGCGTGGACCAGCTCTTCTGGGCCGGCTGGAGCTGCAGCGTGTATCTGCCCGGCACTGTTGCACCCGCCGGACTGACCGCCGACGGGCTGAACTTGCCGGTCGGCATCCAGATCGTCGCCCCGCATCTCGGCGATCGCCGCTCGATCCGTTACGCCTCCCTCATCGAGCGAACCCTCGGCGGCTTCGTCTCACCGCCCGGCTACGAGTAGCCGACTCTCCGATGGCGAGGCACTCCAGATCACTATGGATCAGTTGAAGGCTCCGCGGCCTGAGACGGCGGCAAGCCTGCCGAACCGGCGGCCCCGACCGCAGCATCTGCTGGCATGCCGATCCCCAGATAGCCCTCAATGCGCGCGAGTCGCTGCCCATTGAGAGCGACCTCTGTGCGTACGTCGCCGACCTCAGCACGAACCTTGTCGGTGCTGCGCTGTTGGTGCCACACGATTGCTAGTACGGCGAGCACCATGGTGGCGATCTGCGCGAGCGCCGCGGCCGTCATGTCGCAACCCTACCAAACCCGCTACGGCCGAGCCTGTGACATTAATTGAAAACACTTGAAATTCTGTAAACCTACGACAGAAGCAGATTCGTGTGTGCGCTGCGGGAGGCCTGTCGACACCGACCCACGTGTCGCCAGCCTCGGTGACTGCTTGGGATGAGGCAATGCCGAGATCTGTGTGTGGTCTATTGGTTTGGACCGCTGACGGTGAATTCCAAGCGGTTGGACAATTTCCTGTCGTCGTCGGTGCAGATAGCCCCGCGCAGCCAGACCGTACAGAGCTCCCTTCCGGGGGGCGGAACCGCTCACGCGGATGCGCTTCATCGACATCATCTCCCGTCAACCCCAGCTCACGGGACGACTGTGAAGATGGGCGAAATGGCGTAGATCGGCCTGTGCTCGTCATCGTTGCCCGTGATGCGTCCCACAGTGACATCGACCGCGCCGACAGGAGCGGTGTTGTCGGCCGGGTCTCTCGGCGAGCCCGCAGCGACGAGCCCCATGTTGTTCGAACCCACCGGAAACTTCGGATCCGCGGCCCCCGAGGCGTCGCACCCGGTCCACACCATCGCGTTCTCGTGGAAATGGGCGGAGTTGCCGGTGACATAGGCGCCGTATTCGGTGTTCTCCCACTCGTCACCATAGAAATCGGAGTACTGCTCCACAATCAGCGTGGGACGGTCCTGCCAGCCGCCGTCCAGCCAATGGACCGGCACCGCGATGGAGCCCGCTTCCGCGATCTTGGTGTTCGTCACCGCGTCGACCGCAGCGGTGCACACCACCGCTGTGAACTGCGACGCGACCCTGTGGATGACCGGATCGGTGTACGGCTCGGCTGCTGGTTTGCCCGGGACAGGTTTACCCCGGACAAGGGTCCCCGCGGCTTCCTTTTGCACAAACGCGTTGTAGTCCTCTATGTCCCCCGATGTGGGCAGTATTCCGCGTTGTGTGACGAATACCAGCCTGAACTGGTCTCCCACCTCGGCACCGTCGGGGATGTGCAGCCAGCTCGTGGTCACCGGGACACCGCGGGCCACGAAGGGGGCATTGTCGTTGACCACGGTGTACACCGCCAACTCCAGCACATCGCCGTTTGTGTCCGCCGACAGGCTGTCGAGGCCCTTGCCCCGGTAGAACGCGTCCGCCAAGCTGGCGCCCGACACAGCGCCCGAGTCCTCGCTGTTGCTGGAGGTCTTCGCCAGCCGGTGCGCGGTGCCGCGGTTGTGGCGCCACACCAGCACGTAGGAGGTGTCAGGCGCCAGATGCGTGTCCGGCGGCGCCTCGAAGAAGCTGTGGCCGGCCGCGAACTCGCTGGGGCTGAGGAGGTCGAACAGCTTGGCGCCCGGCAGCCCGCCCGCGTCGGCGTACACAGACACCGACACCGACGACGGGCTGTCGGGGAGCCTGCCGTCGGAGCCCTCGATGTTGACGCCGATCCCCTGAAGCCGGTACCCGTACAACGCGGCATCGGACTCGGAATCATCGGTCTCGCAGCAACCGGTGGTAAAGCCCTGGGTGAGCACTGTGTCGGTGCTGTCGGCACTCACGTGGCTGTTGTCGGTTTGTCCGAGGTTTTGGACCATGGCGGCGAGGGGCTCGCCGAAGACGGCCATCAGCGGCGGGTCGCATCCGAACTCGGTTGCGTCTGTTGTGCCGTCGATGCTCACCCCGGTCGCGGCCGGCGCGTCCGCCGAGGTGGAGGTGGTGCAGGCGTGGCGGCTCAGGATTACGCCGCCCATCCGCTCGACCGAGCTGATGTCCTGGAAGAGCACGTATGAGTTGCAGGTCTCTGCCATCGTCATTTCGTCCGTCGTACACCCTCCGGGCACGGTCGCGCCCTGGGGGGCGGTGAACTCGTTGATGCCGAATATCTGGCGTGTGCTGGTCATGCGGAACAGCTCGTCGCCCCCCGAGCGCACCTGCCAGGGGTTGGTGAAGCCCCCGTTGCGGGTTGTGGTGTCGTCGAGGCTGAACGTGACGCCGCGGAGGAGGTAGCGGTCCGCGGTCCCGACGGTGAACGCGACGCGGGGCTTGTCGCCGACCGACACGACTTCTTGGCCGTCGCCGGGTTGGGTATAGGTCGAGGCCAGGATGCCGCTTTGGCGCTGGGCGCCGTTGACGGCCATGCGCAGCACGCCGGTGTCCGAGCCCTTGTCCTGGAGCGTCGCTGCGGTCTCGCCGCCGGGGTCTTCATTGTCGGAGGTCGTCTCGTTGATCGACAAAGAGGCCCCGAAGCCTGACAGCACGACGAAGTAGTCGACGCCCTGGTACGCGAACGCGCCGGGCGGGGCGGTGAACTCGTTGAGGCCCACGGCGAACGAGTTCGGGTTGGCGAACTCGAACAGCTTGGTGTGCGCGGCCGCGGCGCGGCCGAACCCGGGCGGGGGCCCCGCCCACAGCGACACCGTCAAATCCGCGGGGGCTGCGGCCAGGTCGATCGACACGCCCGAGATCTCATAGCCCTGCCCGTGGGCGCCCAGCTCGAACCCCATCGCGTACTGGGCGGTGATGTTCTTGGCGGCAACGGGCGTCTGGGAGGTGTTGGCGACCAGCATCGACGCCGACAGCCGCGGCGCCAACGCGGCCAGCGGCCCGAACGGCAGGCTCGTCACCGCCTCGGCGGTGCCGCCCAGATCGACGAACGACACCTCCACCTTGACCAGCTGGCCGACATCAGCCGCCACACGCCGATAACGGGCCGACCCGTCGCCCACCGCAGTCTCGACGCCGGTCACGGCATCGACCCGCACCCACTGGTAGGAGAAATCGGGCTGGATGCCGGTGGTGTCCACGCTGCCCACATTGGGGAGCCCGTCGGGATCGCCGATACGCGAGGCGTCCACAGCCAAGATGCCCGGATCCTCCGCCGAGGCCACCACCCGCGGCGCGCCGGTGGCGTTTTGGGTGTGCCTGCCGTACACCGCGATCTCCAGCGCATTGCCGCCCGAGTCGACCGTCAGGCTGGAAAGGCTCGCGCCCCGATGGAACGCGTCCGCGATGGAGAACCCCGCCAGCGCGTCGGTGTCCTCGCTGTCGCTGGAGGTCTTCGCCAGCCGGTGCGCGGTGCCGCCCAGGTGGGCCCACACCAGCACATAGGACGTGCCCGCATCCAGCGTCGTTCCCGGCGGCGCCTCGAAGAAGCTGTGGCCCGCCGCGAACTCGGAGGGGCTGAGCAGGTCGAACAGCTTCGCGCCCGGCAGCCCGCTCGCATCCGCGTGCACCGCCGCCGACACCGACGACGGCCCGTCGGGAAACTTGCTGTCGGAGCCCTCGACGCTCACCCCCAAGCCCAAGAGCTCGTAGCCGTCCGAGTGGGGGCCGGTGGTGAAGCCCTGGGAGAGGACCGTGTTGGTGGTGTCGGCGGTGGTGTGGCTGTTGTCGGTCTGGGCGAGGTTCTGGACCATCGCGGCGAGGGGCTCGCCGAAGACGGCCATCAGCGGCGGGTCGCATCCGAACTCGGTTACGTCTGTTGTGCCGTCGATGCTCACCCCCGCCGCCGTGGGCGAGTCCATTGCGGTGGAGGTGGTGCAGGCGTGGCGGCCCAGGATGACGCCTCCCATCCGCTCCACCGAGCTGATGTCCTGGAACAGGACGTATGAGCCGCTTCCGGGCACGGTCGCGCCCTGGGGGGCGGTGAACTCGTTGATGCCGAATATCTGGCGTGTGCTGGTCATGCGGAACAGCTCGTCGCCCCCCGAGCGCACCTGCCAGGGGTTGGTAAAGCCCCCGTTGCGGGTTGTGGTGTCGTCGAGGCTGAACGTGACGCCGCGGAGGAGGTAGCGGTCCGCGGTCCCGACGGTGAACGCGACGCGGGGCTTGTCGCCGACCGACACGACTTCTTGGCCGTCGCCGGGTTGGGTATAGGTCGAGGCCAGGATGCCGCTTTGGCGCTGGGCGCCGTTGACGGCCATGCGCAGCACGCCGGTGTCCGAGCCCTTGTCCTGGAGCGTCGCTGCGGTCTCGCCGCCGGGGTCTTCATTGTCGGAGGTCGTCTCGTTGATCGACAAAGAGGCCCCGAAGCCTGACAGCACGACGAAGTAGTCGACGCCCTGGTACGCGAACGCGCCTGCCGGGGGCGGTGAACTCGTTGAGGCCCACGGCGAACGAGTTCGGGTTGGCGAACTCGAACAGCTTGGTGTGCGCGGCCGCGGCGCGGCCGAACCCGGGCGGGGGCCCCGCCCACAGCGACACGGTCAAATCCGCGGGGGCTGCGGCCAGGTCGATCGACACGCCCGAGATCTCATAGCCCTGCCCGTGGGCGCCCAGCTCGAACCCCATCGCGTACTCGCTGGTGATGTTCTTGGCGGCAACGGGCGTCTGGGAGGTGTTGGCGACCAGCGTCGACGCCGACAGCCGCGGCGCCCCCGGGAGGCCCCCCGGTCCACAGGGAGACGCTCAGGCTCGACGGGACCGCGGCCAAATCGATGGAGACGCTCGATATCTCGTAGCCCTGGCCGTGACTCCGCAGGTTGAATTTCATGGCGTAATCACTGGTGATCATCGCCGTGGTCGCAAACGAGGCCGTGTTGGAGACCAGGCTCGACGGCGACAGCAGCGTCGGTTCGGCGATGGGGCCGAAGGGCACGCTGGTCACAGCCTCGGCGTTGTCGTCCCGGTCCGTGAACGAGACTCGCACCTTGAACTTCTTGCCGAAATCGGCTTCGACGAGCTGGTACCTCTGCGAGTCGGTGCCCACGTTCGTCTCGTTAGAGCCGTCGACCCGGATCCACTGGTAGGAGAAGTCGAAAATGAATCGGCCGTCGTCCGGATCCCCGACCTCGGTCTTTCCGGGAGCTGTGCCATAGGGCAGCCCGTCGGCGTCCCTGATGTCCCAGGTGTCGGCCGCCAGAATGCCGGGGCTCTCCGCGGAGACCACGATCCTCGGCAGGCCGGTCGCGGCGTTGTTCACCCGAGCCTGGGCGTGGGCGGGATTCTGGCCGTCAGCGAACCACAGGACGCCCGCCAGCGCGGCGACGACGCCCAGTCCGATAACCAGCAGCGGGAGCGTGCCAACACGCCGGGAGGCGGTCATGACCTACCTCCGGCGAGGCGAACCCCAGAGTCGGGGGGGGCTGCCGCTGTGAGCGCAGCGGGTGAGGGGGCCGAAGCGTTGAGCATCACATGAGAAAGATTCATGAATAGTGGAAGCTAGTACACAGCGCTCGACCTCTGAACCGAATGCAGGGGGACCGGCGCCGATATCTGCTAATCAACTAGGCCGTGACAGACACCGATTCGGCCGTTGACGCGGCCTTGGACGAGCTGCTGGACCTCTTGGATCTGCAGCACAACGGCGATGGCCCTGACACATTTTGGGGCAAGGGATCCGGGTTCGACGAGTTCGGCCTGTACGGCGGACACGTGCTCGCGCAAGCGGTCGTTGCCGCACAGCGCACGGTGGACGAGGGCCGGCTGATGAACTCGGTCCATGCCGTGTTCCTGCGGGGCGGCGACGGCATGGCCGATGTCGAGTACAGGGTCGACCGTGTACGTGACGGGCGGGCGTTCTGCACGCGCCGGGCGCAGGCGCACCAGTTCGACCGGCTGATCTTCGAGCTGATGGCGACCTTCCACGTGCCCGAGGAGGGACCTGTCGACATCGAATGCCCGATGCCGTCCGATGTGGCCTCACCCGAGTCGCTGCCGACCTTTCAGGAGTGCATCGCCGAGGTGGGTCCGATCTTCGGAGAGCAGTGGTCGTACATGACCCGGCCCGTGGAATACCGGCTCGCATATGCGCCCTGGGCACCGACAGGGCCGTCGCCGCGCGGCGGCATCGACTACTGGTTCCGGGCTCCGCGGCGGCTGCCGGACGACCCGGCCATCCATGAAGCGGTGATCGCCTACATGAGCGACGACTGCCTCGCCGACAACGTGATTGTGCCCTACGGGGTCACCTGGCTGGACGACGGCGTGCAGGTGGTCAGCCTGGATCACGCGATGTGGTTTCATGCACCCGCTCGTGCCGACGAGTGGATCTACTGCGAGCAGCGACCGCTGATGGCAGGCGGGAACCGAGGCACCGCCGAGGCCCGCTTCTGGCAAGACGGCCGCCTCGTGGCCACCGCCGTCCAAGAAGCCCTCGCCCGCCTTTGAGAATCTCGGCGATGCGTGACCGCGACGGGTCAGCGACATCGTCACGCGCTGAGCTTGCCCACCTTCTCGGCGATGCCCAGCAACAGCTCGGAGTGGCCGGCCAGCGTCTCGGCCGTCTCGCGCTGTGATGCCTGGACTTCGCCTACCGATGCTTGGAGTTCGCGCTGCGATGTCTCGACTTCGCCTACCGATGCTTGGAGTTCGCGCTGCGATGTCTCGAGTTCGCCTACCGATGCTTGGAGCTCGCGCTGCGATGTCTCGACGCGTCGCAAGGCCGCGCGCTGGACTGCGAACGCTGCGTCGAGCGCCTCGCCCACCGGCGGGAGCGCATCGGGGACTTCGTCATCGGCCACGACATCACCGTACTGCGGTGCGCCACCGGCACCAAGCGCATTTTCCACCCAACGAGGCTCAGGCGATGATGCCGTCGGAGCGGAGCTTGGCGATGTCGGCGGGGGAGCGGCCCAGCTCGGTCAGCACCTCATCGGTGTGCTCGCCTTTATCCGGTGCCATGCGCTCCAGTTGTGTCGGCGTCTTGCTGAACCGAGCCGGAAAGCGAGCCGTGCGGACCTGGCCCACGACGGGATGATGGTGGGTGAGCACCGTTTCGTTGTGCTTCACCTGGGGGTTATTGAACACTTCGGTGATACTCAGCACGGGCGCGCAGGGAACGTCGGCTTCGGATAAGGCCTTGAGTGCGTCGGCTGTGGTGAACTCGCCGAGCAGCTTGGCGAATTCTCGCTGGTGTTCATTCGAGTTGCGTATCCGGGCCTCGCGGGTGGCGAAGCGAGGATCGTCGGCCAAATGCGACACCCCCAGCTTCAGGCACACGCGGGCGTACTGTTCATCGGAGGGCCAGATGGCACCCACCCAGCCGTCGATCGTCTGCCATGGGCTGTACCACTCGCTGTAGGTGGGCGTTCGCGGGGCCTCGGGCACCGACTCATTCCAGAAATAGTCGAGCCACATCCACGACAGCGTCGAATCGAGCAGGTTGACTTCAACGTGCTGGCCGCCAGCGCCGTTCGACCGGGCCAGCAAGGCCCCGAGGACAGCGTTGGCCCCCGTCATCGCCGTGGTCTTGTCTGCAGTAGCAGACTTGACGAAATCGCCGCCATGGACAACTGCATGAAAACGGTTTTTCCCCGACGTCATGGCGCGTCGCGGCGTGTTCGCATGATGATCCGGCTCTCAGCGATGGAACGAGCGCAGCGTCGCTCAGAAGCCAGCGGGCCGCTGGAAGCCGTCGAGGGCCTCTTGCAAGAATCGGCCGACCGCCAGTGTCGTGCGGTCCTCCAGGAATGGTCCGGCGATCTGCACGCCGACCGGCAGGTCCCCAACCATTCCCACAGGTACCACCGTCGCAGGCAGCCAGGACACACCGGTGAGGCCCATCCACTTGATGATGTCGAAGTAGGGCCGGGTATCTCCATTCACGGTGATCCGGCGATTGGTGGCAGGACGGCTGTGATCGTGGCGGACCGCAGCGGTCGGGGTCACTGGCAGCAGCACCACGTCCCAATTGGTGAAGAAGTCCTCCCAGCGCCGACGCTGCTGCAGACGGCGTTCGTGCCAGCTCAGCCACTCCCGATGCCGCATTGCGGCGTACCAGATGCCCAGATCGCCCTGAGGCTCGTCATTCGACGAGGCGATCTCTTCCAACTGCGCAAGCGTCCACGTACCGGCTTCGGCTGCCGAGAGCAGGTGCAGAAAGGTGTCGACTGCCTTTTCGTAAGTGAACGCCGGGCGAGCATGGGTGTCAACCCGGGCGCCCGCCTGCTCCAAGGCGCCGGCGGCTCCCAACAGCAGATCCCGGTACTGGGCGTCGATCGGGCATGACTCCTCATCTAGCCACACCGCCACCCGGAAGTCGGAGATGTCGCTGTGGCGGGCAGGTGGCAGATCCAGCGAGTAGGCCTTGGAGTTCCAGGCATCGGGCCCTGCGAGCACGTCGAGCGCCATCTCGAGGTCGTCGACGTCGCGAGCCATCGGGCCAGCCACGGCAATGTCGGCTTGGCTGAGCGTCCCCGGCATGCCAGGAATCTGACCGAGCGCCGAGACGACGCCGTAGCTCGGCTTGTGACCGCTGACACCGGACCAGTGCGACGGGATACGGATGGAGCCGCCGATGTCGGAGCCAAGCTCGAGCGGCGTATAGCCAGCGGCCAGCGCGGCGCCTGACCCGCCCGAGGATCCGCCGGGGGTGTGCTCGATGTTGTACGGGTTGGCGGTGGTGCCGTAGACCTCGTTGTAGGACTGGGCGTCGCCGGCGAACAGCGGCAGGTTGGTCTTGGCGAACACGATCGCCCCAGCCGCCTTGTAGCGGGCGACGGGGTCGGCGTCGCGTTCGGGCACGAATTCGGCCAGCGCCGGGGCACCCGACGTGGTGACGAGCCCCTCGGTCTGGAACGAGTCCTTGATGGTGATGGGCACACCATGCAGCGGCCCCAGTTCGTCGCCCCGCGCCACTGCCGCGTCTGCGGCGTCGGCGGCGGCCAGTGCCCGCTCGGCATCGACGGCGACGACCGCATTGATGGGACCGTCGAGACGGTCGACTCTCCCGAGCGCGGCTTCGAGCAGCTCCCGGGAGGAGACGTCGCCAGCAGCGATCGCGGCCGCAGTCTCCATCGTGGTGGCGTACGCGAAATCGTCTGCGGCCATCTCTGGTCCTCCTGGTCCGACGAGTTCGTAGTGAGAAGTTCGTAACGAACAGTGCTGGCAACCTAGTTCGCCGCCTCTTCCCGCCGCCCGCCTGCGCCGACAGTGCGAAAACCGCTTGCTCGACGGGAGGATCGTCACGACAGTGTGCTGGTGCGAAACTCTATGAAATTTATCGTTATGCTGGTATGTCTGTGCTCCGTCAGCCTCGCTGCACCGTCGGCGGAGGCGACCGGTCCGGCGCTCACCCTTGGTGGCGTTGGACTTCCCGAGCGGCCGCCAACACGGGACCCGGCGCTAGCGGGCGTGCACATCGACGTGTCCAGCAGCGAACCGGCCCATCGAGCCCCACAGGTCGGTGCCGCCGCCAATCGCGCCCTCTCGACGCTGTCCCTGCCTCGTCCCGTGCCGCGCTTCGCGCCCCCCGCAGCGCACGTGCGAACGTTGGTCGGCATCGACACCTGGTTCTGGGTGCCCGCATTCCAGTGGCGCCCGATCGTTCGGTTTGTTGCTGCAGGCGGAGTTGTCGTGACACTTGTTGCCACGCCGATCGCTCTGCAGCTGCGTCCCGGCGATGGCTCGGCGCTCGTTTCCTGCCCAGGACCGGGCTCGCCCTGGCTGGTGCCAGGGAGCCGGTCACTGTGCAGCCATGTGTTCCAGCGAGCTTCGACGGCGACAGCGAGCGGGCGCTACCGCGCCGCCGTGCAAGCGGTCTGGACGATTCGATGGACGTCCAGCACGGGCCTCAGTGGAGTCGTAGGGCCGGTCGTGGTCTCCAGGCCGGTGTCGCTGGTGGTCGCCGAGGCGCAAGCAGTGCTGAGCCGTTGAGCCCCCGGCCCAGACGACCGGCGACCAGCGCTGTAACAGTGGCGAACTAGGTTCGGCGCGATCACGAGCACCCATGAGCAGGGGGAAAGGGGTTTCGGTGCTGAACTGTCGAGTACTGGACCTGTCGGACCATCGAGGTCAGATGGCCGGAGCGCTGCTGGCCGATCTCGGCGCGGATGTGATTCTGGTGGAGCCACCGGGCGGTTCCCGGGCGCGCGATGTCGGCCCGTTCGTCGCTGGACGAGAAGGCGACCCCGAAGCCTCGTTGTGGTTCTGGTCATACAACCGCGGCAAGCGCAGCGTGGTGCTGGATCTCGACGACTCGCAGGATCAGCAGCGGCTGCGCGACCTGGCCGCGAGCACTGACGTATTGATCGAGTCCGATGGCCCCGGAGCCATGCCGGCCAGAGGCCTCGGACCCGACGATCTCGCAGCGGTCAATCCGGGACTGGTGTACACGTCCATCACGCCGTTCGGCCAAACCGGGCCCAAGGCGGGCTGGGCAGCCACGGACTTGATCATCTCGGCTGCCGGCATGTTGTCCAACGTCATGGGCGACGAGGATCGGCCCCCGTTGCGCATCCCGCTCGATCAGTGCTTCCTGCACGCATCTGCGGAGGCTGCTGTGGCCGCGCTGATCGCGCTTCGGGATCGCAAACGCACTGGTCAGGGCCAGCACATCGATGTGAGCGCCCAGCAGGCAGTGACCCAGGCCACACAGTCAGCCACGCTGTGTCACCTCTACAACTCGCCGGAGTTGTTGCGCATGAGCGGCGGGGCACGGCTCGGGCCGTTCCGGGTGCGGCTCCGCTCGCCCGCCGCTGACGGCTACGTCTCGGCCACCATCCTGTTCGGCGAGTCCATCGGCCCCTTCGGAGCACGGCTGTTCGAATGGATGCACACTCAGGGCGGTTGCGCCGACAGCGACCTCGAGATCGACTGGATCCACTTCGTGGAGGGCGTGATCACCGGACGCATTCCGCCCACGGAGTACGAGCGCATCCAGCAGGTCGCGGCGGATTTCACCGCCACTCGCACCAAAGCCGATCTGTTGGAGCTGGCGCTGGAGAAGCGGCTGCTCATCGTGCCCGTCACCACGGTCGCAGATGTGGTCGAGTCGCCCCAGTACACCGAGCGGGACTTCTGGCGGGACATTCCCACCGGAAGCATCGAATCGGTGCGCTATCCAGGTCCGTTGGCACAGTTCAGCGCCACCCCGCTGGACATCTCGACGCCCCCACCGTCAGTGGGCGAGCACACCGACGAGGTTCTCGCGGAGGCGATATCGGGAACCGCAGCCCCCGTGTCCGATGCGCTGGTGGCTGTGGCCAATGCGAGCCACCGAGACCCGTCGCTCCCGCTCGCTGACGTCAAGATCCTGGACTTCATGTGGGTCATGGCCGGTCCGGGATCGACACGGGTTCTGGCCGACTGGGGCGCAACCGTGGTGCGTGTCGAGTCGTCCCACAAGGTCGAAGCGGCCCGAACCATCCAGCCGTTCCTGAACAACGAGGCCGGCGCCGACAACGGCGGCCTCTACCAGAACATGAACGCCGGCAAGCTCGGCATCACCATCGACATCTCCAAGCCCGAGAGCCGCGACCTGATCCTGGATCTCGTGCGCTGGGCCGACGTGGTGTGCGAATCGTTCTCACCCCATGCCCTGCAGAATCTTGGCCTGTCCTATGACGACCTGCGTGCCGTCAAGCCCGACATCATCATGGCGTCGAGCTGTCTGTTCGGCCAGAGTGGCCCGCTGTCGTCGTTGGCCGGTTTCGGCACGATGGGGGCGTCGATGTCCGGCTTCTACGAGATGACCGGCTGGCCTGACCGAGACCCAGCGGGCGTGTTCGGCGCCTACACCGATTACGTGTCGCCGAAGTTCCTGAGCGCTGCCTTGCTGGCCGCGCTGGACCATCGCGACCGGACTGGCGAGGGCCAGTACATCGATCTGTCCCAGGCGGAAGCGTCGATGGCGTTCCTCGCCCCGGCGGTGCTCGACTACAACGTGAATGCGCACCTGCCCGACAAGCTCGGCAACGACCATCCCGCCATGTCGCCGCACGGCGTGTTTGCCTCGGCCGGCGAGGACTGCTGGATTGCGGTGGCCTGCGAGAGCGACGACCAGTGGCGAGCGCTGTGCGCAGTCATCGGCGCTGACGGTGCAGCGGGATGGAGCTGGCTGCGCCGATCCCGAAGGTGGCGAGCGCTGTGCGGAGTCATCGGTGCTGACGGACTTGCCGGACTCGGCGTTGACGAGCGGCGCGAGCGGGCTGATGAGATCGCTGGGCTGATCACGGCGTGGACGTCGCAGCGAGACGGCGTCGAGGCACACGACGAGCTGCAGGCGGCTGGCGTCCCGGCGCACGCGATTGCGAACTCCGAGATCATGACTGGCGATCCGCAGCTTGCGCACCGAAACCACTTCCGCAACGTCGCCCACGGTACGAACGGCACGATGTGGGTGGAAGGCACCCGCTTCGCGATGTCACGCAGCTCCGACGGCATCAGCCATGGCGGCCCGACCTACGGCGAGCACACCTTCGAGGTGCTCGAACAGCTGCTCGGCTACGACGCCGACCGGATTACCGAGCTGGCCGTGGCGGGAGTGCTCGAGTAGCCGAGCGTCTTCCCCGCTATGACATCTGTGCCTATCGGCTCAGCCTCTTGCCGCTAGGTCTCGAACTTGCCGACCTTCTCGCCGGTGACGTTCGCGTAGTTCCGATTCAGGAACCAACGCTGGTAGTCGCCGTAGGTGATCGGCTCGTGGCGCGCCGGACGCTCCGAGCTGACGGCCGTGGGAACAGGATCCACAACCGCATCGTCCCGGGCGCCATAGAAGAACGGCACCGCGTAGCGGTCGCCGGCCGACAGGTTGCGTGCCCGGTGTGCCGTCGACAGGTACGCGTTGTTCGTCCAGCGCTTCAGCATGTCGCCGCTGTTGACAAGGTAGGAACCGCGCATCTGGGGCGGCGAGATCCAGTCGTAGCCGGCGGGACGGATTTCCAGCCCCGGCACGTCGTTGGCAGGAAGGAAGGTGAACACCGAGCTGTCGCTGTGGGGGGCGAGGCCCCACTCGTTGTCGTCGTAGTCCATCGGCGGGTAGTGCGACATGCGCAGCGACACGCTGGGCTCGTCGAAGTGGGGATCGAAGTAGTCCGGCGGCAGATCAAGCGACAGCGCCAGGATCGGCAGCATCCGCGAGCCCAGGGCAATGAGCTGGTCAATGTAGGACTCGCAGCGCTCGGCGAAGTGCTCGAGCGGCGGGTACTGGTTGTGGGTGTGGTAGCCGTGGCGGTGGCAGAAGAAGGCTTCGTTCTGGTTGGGCTTGCGTACGGGCCCCGCGATGTCGGATGCATACGATGTGCCGCCGCCCATCCCGAGGTAGCCGCCGACCACTTTGCCCATCGGGATCGAGTCCTTCACCGGCTGGGGTAGCGCGTGAAGCCGCCGGGCCTCGTCGAACATCAGCTCGATCGTGGTGGCGGGTATGCCGTGGTTGACGATGAAGAAGAAGCCCATCTCGGTGAGCGTGTCACGCAGCTCGGCGGCGAGGGCAGCTTGGGCCGCTGGATCCGGCACCGGCTCGTTGAGCGGCGCGAGATTCAAGACGGGAATGACGCCAGTCGTCCCGGCGGACCCGGTCGATTGCGTTGTGCTTCCGCGATCCTGCGATGTGAGCGCCACGGTGCCCCCTTGTCGTGCTACGAGCGTACGCGGGCAGTCGGAACGGCGTCCCGCAACGACGTCTCGGAATGTTGTCACTGGGCGTTGGTACGGTTCGGCCCCATGAGAGCATGGCGACTGAACGAGTTGGGCTACCCGTGGGACGTGCTGGAGCTGGGCGAGTACCCCTCGCCCGAGCCAGGGCCTGGCCAGGCGCGCATCACCGTGGAGGCCACCGACCTGAACTTCGCTGACATCCTGCATTGCCAAGGCACCTACCAGGTGCGTTCGAGTCCGCCGTTCACGCCCGGCATGGGAGCTTCGGGCACAGTGGTCGAGGTCGGTCCCGATTGCGATCTGAAGGTCGGCGACCGCGTCATCGGCTCGGGCACAGCCGGCTGGGGCGGTTATGCCAGCGAGGCGTTGATCAAGGGCGCAACGGCACGGCACGTGCCCGACGACGTCTCGATTCCGGCGGCATGTGCTGCCAATGTCATCTATGGGACGGCATGGTTCTCGCTGTACCGGCGGGGGCAGATGCAATCCGGTGAGACGGTGCTGGTGCTGGCGGCCGCTGGCGGCGTCGGCTCGGCCGCTGTGCAGATGGCCAAGGCTGCAGGATGCACGGTGATCGCCGCCGCGGGCGGCGCTGCGAAGGTGCAGACCTGCCGCGAGCTCGGCGCCGACACCGTCATTGACTACGACAACGACGACCTCTACCAATCGGTGATGGATGCCACCGGCGGCCGGGGCTGCGACATCATCTATGACCCGGTCGGCGGCAAGTACTTCGACGTGGCGCGGCGCCTCGTGGCATGGGAGGGCCGGCTGCTGGTGGTGGGCTTCGCCAGCGGCACGATCCCCCAAGCGCCTGCCAACCACCTGCTGGTCAAGAACTACTCGGTGGTCGGCGTGCACATGGGCGGCTACCGCGGCCGCATGGACGAGGTGCTCGAAGAGTGTTACGACGAGCTCTGGCCCCAGGTTGCCGACGGCAGGCTCGACCCGCTGGTCAGCCAGGTATTGCCGCTCGAAGGGCTGCTCGACGGGCTGCAGGCGCTGCACGAGCGCAAGACCACCGGCAGGGTCCTGCTGCGCCCCGACCTGTAGGCCTCAGCCGCGGGCCCGCTCAGCCGCGGGTCGCCGTGTCGTCTGTGCTCGCTTAGAGGCCGCGCGGATAGGTGACGTCTCGGAAAGTTGCTGTCACGCTTTCTTTGTGCAATTTTGCCGTCTGTGGCGGCATTTCTGCGCAAAGTCCAAGCCGTCGGGACTGCCGGGCATCGCCACCTATCCGCTCACGCTCTCAGCCGCGGGTCACGGTGTAGCCGACCGATTCGCGGTCCCAGAGGTCGTTGGTGACGCCGGTGTCGCGGATTGCCTGCTTGCGGATCTTCCCTGGAGCGGTCTTGTCCAGCTCGGCGACGAACTGCAGGTAGCGCGGGACGCTGTGGCGGGGCATCCGGGGCACGCACCAGTCCAAGAATTCGACTGGATCGGGGGGTGGTCCGTCCACCGCCACCACGGCGAGCACCTCGTCTTCGCCGCCGGCCCCTTCGACACGCAGCCCGACCACGGCACTCTCGACGACGCCTTCGTATTCGTTGATGACTGTTTCCACTTCGTAGCTGGAGATGTTCTCGCCGCGGCGGCGGATGCGGTCGTTGAGCCGGTCCACGAAGTACAGCCGGCCTGCGTCGTCGAGCTTGCCGGCGTCGCCGGTGTGGAACCACAGGTTGCGCCACGCTGCGACGGTCTTGTCGGGCATCTGGTGGTAGCCCACGTTGAAGCAGAAGGGCACGCGGGGCCGGACGAGGATCTCGCCGATCTCGTTGCCTGGTAACGGAAGATCGGTCGCGGGGTCGGCGACGATCACCTCGAAGTAGTCATCCAGAGGCGGACCGGCACATCCCGACATCACCGGATCGGCGGGGTTGGTGAAGGCGACCATGTTGACCTCGGTCATCCCGTAGCCCTGCGCGATGCGCACACCGAAGCGCTCCTCGAACCCGGCAGCCCATTCGTCGGCGACCGGAAGGGCGATGACTGCGCGCAGTTGGTGATCCCGGTCGCGCTCGGTTCGGGGACTGCGCCAGATGAATTCCGGCATGACCCCGAGGGCGTTCGTCAGTGTGATGCCCTTGTCGATGACCGTGCCGAGCCACTGCGCCACGCTGAACCGCTTGGTGACGTACACCGAGGCGCCGGCGTGCAGCGAGGCGTAGACCTGCATGAACAACCCATTCGCGTGGAACATCGGCATGCAGCAGAAGAAACGGTCCTCGGGCGTGATATCCAGCGATTGAGCCGTCGTGAGGCCGAACAGGTAGCAGTGCGCCTGAGGCATGAGCACACCCTTGGCGGGACCCGTTGTGCCCGAGGTGTACATGATCGTGCAGACGTCGCTGGGCTTGGCTTCCAGCACTGCGTCGGGCCGTGTCGTGGTGTCGAGCAGGTCACTGACCGCCAGCACCGTGGTGCCCATCAGCGCTCCTCCCGGGGTGCTGCAGTGGCTGCCGTCGTCGACCAGCAGCGTGGTCTCGATGTCAGCCCCCGGAGAGGCGATTGCGCCGGTGTTCACGTCGTCGAATCGGTCCAGCAGGCCGCGATCAACCGCCACGATCCGAGGTTCGGAGTTGCGCACTTGGTGCTCCAGGAATGCGCCGCGCAGGTCGGTGTTGACCGGGACGAAGATCGCCCGCCGCTTCTGGGTGGCGATCATCAGCAGCATGAACTCGGCACTATTGGTGAGCAAGCCCAGCAGCCGATCGCCCGGCTCAAGGCCGAGGTCGGCCAGCGCAGTTGCCAACCGGTCAGTCAGCTCGTCAAGCTCGGCGAAGCTGACCGTGCGACCGTCCTCGAATGAGAGAAACTCGCGGGCGCCATGTGCCCTCGCCGCTTCCCGAACGAGCCCTGGCAACGTCCAGCCGTCACGACTCGTGCCCTGGTCACGGGTGCCCATCGGCGGAATCGTAGACTTCGCCCGGGCAATTCTGCCCGAATGGGGGGCGCCTGCTTGCCGGGCGCGTACAGAGGTTGGGCACCTGTTTGGGAGGTGACTGCATGCTGATCGGATTGCCCGGCGAACTCAAGGCGGGTGAACAGCGGGTTGGGCTGACGCCCCACGCTGTGCGCGAGCTGGTGCTGCACGACCATCAGGTGCTTGTCGAGACCGACGCTGGCGCGGGCATACGAGTCCCCGATGCCGAATACGAAACCGCGGGCGCACGCATCGGTACCTGTGGCGAAGTGTGGGAGAAGTCGGAACTCGTCGTCAAGGTGAAGGAACCGCAGGCGTCGGAACGCAAGCGGCTCGGCGACGGTCAGATCCTGTTCGCCTACCTGCACCTGGCGCCCGATCCAGAGCAGACGGCCGATCTCGTGGCCTCGGGTGCGGCCTGCGTCGCGTACGAGACGGTCACCGACTCGCGTGGGGGCTTGCCGTTGCTGGCACCGATGTCTCGGGTCGCCGGCCGGCTCGCCGTGCAGGCGGGCGCGTGGGCGCTGGAAACAGCGCACGGCGGCATCGGCCTGCTGATCGGCGGCGTGCCGGGCGTGCCGCCGG
Organism: Candidatus Poriferisodalis sp.; assembly: GCF_965221945.1. Taxonomy (GTDB): domain Bacteria; phylum Actinomycetota; class Acidimicrobiia; order Acidimicrobiales; family Poriferisodalaceae; genus Poriferisodalis. The sequence goes on from NZ_OZ244925.1 coordinate 760,223, forward strand.
CTCGTGTGGTGATCATCGGCGGGGGAGTTGTCGGCGAGAACGCGGCCGAGATTGCCATCGGCATGGGTGCTGACGTGCGGGTGCTCGACATCGATCCGGCCGCGCTGGATCACCTCGAGCAGCGCTTTGGCGCCGCGGTCGTGACGGTCATCTCCACCCGCGCAACGGTCGAGACCGAGGTGCTCAACGCTGACCTGGTGATCGGCGCTGTGCTGGTGACCGGCGCTCGGGCGCCCAAGCTCGTCACCGCCGACATGATCCGCCAGATGCGAGCGGGCTCAGTGGTCGTGGATGTCGCCATCGATCAGGGCGGCTGCTTCGAGACATCGAAACCCACGACGCATGCCGAGCCAACCTTCATCTGCGATGGCGTCGTGCACTACTGCGTCGCGAATATGCCCGGCGCTGTGCCGGTGACTTCAACCCGAGCGCTCAGCGACGCCACCCTGCCCAGGGTGCTCGCCATTGCCGAGAACGGCCTCGACGCCCTGCGCACCGACCCCCACCTGCGGGCCGGTCTCAACGTCTACAAGGGTCACGTCACCGAGCCCAACGTGGCCGCCGCCCTCAACATCGCCTACACCGACCCCCTCACCGCCCTCGGCTTCTGACCCACACAGTCACCATCGGCCGACGCCGGATCCTCGCATGTCGCTGACTGGCGGAAATTGCCGGCCTCCGCTGGTTGCAAGCCGGCATCGTTCTTGCACCCCTAGATGATTAGTTCCAAGGGGTCGGGTCCACCTGTGGTGGGGTGAGGGTGTCCAAGCTCGGGGTGTGTATTCACGCTTCGATCTTGGAGGTTCTCAGCATGGGCCCGGACTTGGACACCCTCGCGACCGCACTGTATGTGAGGATCGATGACCTGTTGGCGCAGAACCCTGGGTGGGCTCCGCGGCGGCCTGTGGTGGGGTTCGCCCCGAAGCTGTCGGACGCGGAGCTGGTCACCTTGGCGGTGATCTCGGCGCTGCTGGGCTATGACAACGAGTCGCAGTTCGTGCGCTACGCGAGAGCGCATCTGGGGCCGTGGTTCCCGTATCTGCCCAACCGCGACGGCTACAACAAGCGGCTGCGGCGCAGCGCCGAGATGATCGCTCGTGTCATGGGATGGCTCGCACGCGAGTGCGAGTCGTGGCACGACGACGTGTGGCTGGTGGACTCCACCCCGGTCGAGTGCGGCACCAGCCGCGAGACCCAAAAGCGCTCTGACCTCGCGGGATGGGCCCAATACGGCTACTGCGCGTCGCATTCCCGCTGGTTCTGGGGCTTGCGGCTGCATCTTGTGGCCACCCCGGCGGGGCTGCCGATCGCGTTCGCGCTCGCCGGCGCGAAAGCCGACGAACGCGACGTCTGCGCCGACATGATCGACGCCGCCGGGATCGCCCGGCCGGGCCAGACCCTCATCGCCGACAAGGGCTACCGCTCTGCTGCGTTCGAAGCCGACCTCAACGACGTCGGCATCACCGTGCTGCGCCCCGCCACCCGATCCGAGGCCCCACGGCCCGGCGCCAGATTCCTGCGGCCCCTGCGCCAGATCATCGAATCGATCAACCAGACCCTCAAAGGTCAGCTCAGCCTCGAACGCCACAAAGGCCGCACCAAAGCCGGCGTCGCCGCGCGCATCGGCGCCCGGCTCCTCGCCCTCACGGCCGCCATCTGGCACAACGAGACCTACCACCGAACACGCCCCAGCCGCTCACTCACCGCCTACGACCACTAAACCCTTGGAACTAATCATCTAGCTGGCGCATTGGGCGTCACACGGCATTGGAGGATGCGATGAACAGGACGGACGACGAGACCGGGATCGCTGGCGGTACAGATAGTGACACGATTGCGCCGACTCTTGCCGCTTTCGAGAACAGTCAGATTCGGCTCGCTATCGGATACTCGGATGGCGGCATCACCTGCAACGAGTGTGGGTACGGCCGGAATCCCAATCCAGCGTCACTGCGGGTCTGCTGGGTTTCGTCGGATGACGAGGACGCCGAGAACGTGGATGTATGCGATTGCCACTTCAGCCTGTACCTCGAAGGGGCCATCGGCGACGCCTTTCCCCTCGAGGATGATTGAGCCCTATTGTCTGCCAACTTCAGCAGGTTCGAGCTGTATAGGGCTAGGTGTCGACGCGGGTTGGATGAAGTGTTGTCTATGCTCGGGCCATGGTAAGACTTAGCGACTATCTGGAACTCTCGCCTGATGCAGCTGATTCACAGTGGAGCAACATTCATCAAAGGCTCGTTTATGACGTTCGTCACCGGTTCACTCCAGTCGAAACAATTCTCTGTTATGGACTTCTAAGAGTTGTTCCAAATCCGCATCGATACGGAAGCAAGACACATTCGGCAGCCCCAACAATTGTACACACGCTTGCACATCTCTTCCGCCGGAAGCCAAGCTCATTGATCCTCAAGATGGTGAATCTGAACGGCCGGTTGCCGCACGGAAGCAAGTTTGACCTACCCTTCTTTGTAGCAATGAACGAGGAACCCGACCGCTTTTGGCACCTCTACGAAGTCACGATCCGTGCGGCCCGACGACAAGGTATCGATGCCAGTAGGTTGCGAGATTTCCTTGATGATGCAGGTGACGGAGTTTCCTATCTGCGTGTACCGTTTCACCTTGAGGACACCGCATTCGAGATTCAAGCGTTGGACTCGGCCATTAGAGGTACGCCTCTCGCCCTCGAACCAGGTGAGACTACGAAGGTCGTGCTGGGCCGACGGCGAATTGGGCAAGAAGCGTTTTCGAATGCAGTTCGACAGCGCTTTGCGGGTGTTTGTGGCTTTTGCGGGTTTGCTCCGAAGTCGCTGCCGAAGGAGGGTTTGATATGGGGATCACACATCAAGCCGTGTTCCGATTCTGATGAAGACGAACGACTTGATCCTAGCAATGGCATCGCAGCTTGTCGAATGCACGACGCGGCATTTGATAGAGGCTTGATCACATTGGAAACCGACCTCCGAATCAGACGATCCCGGAGGCTAAATTCAAGCATCGAGAAGGATGATGGTGCCGCTCACTATTTCGGCCCAGTAATGAAGGAGCGCCTCATTCTTCCGCCGGGAGCTGAGCCGCCGCATGATCGCTATTTGTCATGGCACCGCGAGCACATCTATCAAGACTCACTGCCCTGAGCGCTGACGCACATGGTCTTGGCTTGAGTGGTTACGCCCACAGGGCGCAGATGGGGATGGCTTCGATCTGCTCTGACAGGTGGTATTTGCGGCGGCCGACATGGAATACGACGCCTGCTGCGAACTGGGGCCCGAGCTCGTCCCGGAGCCACATGAGATGGCGGGCATCACTGGTGTCGGGAGCATTCGTGGCCTTGATCTCGATGGCGACAATGCCGCGGGCACCGAAATCGGCGATCAGGTCGACCTCGTGGCGACCGTCCGCCACCCGCAGGTGACACAGCTGTGGGCCGCGCGTCGTCAGAGCCGTCTCGGCTCGCAACTGGTTGATGACAAAGGTCTCGAGGAGCCTCCCGAGCAGATCGCCGCTGGACATCACGGTCGCGGCGTCAACGCCGACGGCAGCCGCCCACAGGCCGGTGTCTGCCACCAGACGCTTGCGTCCCTTGACGAGCCGGGTGAGACGGTTGCTGTGCCACGGCGACAGCTCAGCGAGGACGCCGGTATCGACGATCAATGTGAGCGGTAGTCGCCGAATCCTTCGGCGAGCATGTCGTCGGCTTCCGATGCCCGTCGACCCGAACTGGAGGTGCCCATGGCTACGAAACTCGGCTGCCGGCGCTTGACAGGTTGTTCCTTGGCGGACAGCGAAGCGACCCATTCCTCGATAACGGCGTCAACGCTGGTTCGGCGACGCTCGGCCTCGGCGTGCAGTCGCGCCATGCCTTCCTCGGAGAGATCCAGTGTCACCACCACGTCAACGAGACTACGTCGTGGTTCTGGAGAATTTCCACAGAATTCCGGTGGCATGAGCCGCAGGCTCTTGTGCAAGTGTCACACGCCGCTGATTACCAATTTTGCACATGCGGCTTCGTCGCGTTCTTCGTACTCCCAGATGCGCACCGGGGTCCAGCCGCCTGCCTCCAGGCGGGCATCGGTGTCGGCATCGCAGGCACAGTTGCAGGAGCGTGCTGAATGCGGCCATGAACGGCGTAACCCCGGCCGTTTGCCGAAGCATTGACGGTTCCGGGGTTTTCGTTGCTGACTCTAACATCCCGGCGGTGAATGTGGCGGATCGCCGCAGGCGTCACGCCCACAGGGCGCAGATGGGGATGGCTTCGATCTGCTCTGACAGGTGGTATTTGCGGCGGCCGACATGGAATACGACGCCTGCTGCGAACTGGGGCCCGAGCTCGTCCCGGAGCCACATGAGATGGCGGGCATCACTGGTGTCGGGAGCATTCGTGGCCTTGATCTCGATGGCGACAATGCCGCGGGCACCGAAATCGGCGATCAGGTCGACCTCGTGGCGACCGTCCGCCACCCGCAGGTGACACAGCTGTGGGCCGCGCGTCGTCAGAGCCGTCTCGGCTCGCAACTGGTTGATGACAAAGGTCTCGAGGAGCCTTTCGAGCAGGTCACCGTTGGACATCACGGTCGCGGTGTCAACGCCGACGGCAGCCGCCCACAGGCCGGTGTCTGCCACTAGGCGCTTGCGTCCCTTGACGAGTCGGGTGAGACGGTTGCTGTGCCACGGCGACAGCTCAGCGAGGACGCCGAGGTCGCTGAGCACTTGGGTATAGGCGGTGCCAGTCCGATGGTTGATGGCCGCAGCACTGTTGAGCGTGGAATCCGTCGCAAGACCTGCCGTGTTGAGTGCGTATGCCCCGAAGAAGCGACCGAGACGAGCGCTATCGGGTGAGGCACCCAACGTCGACGGGTCGCGGTTCAACATCTGGCCGAGGTAGCCGTCGAGCCAAGCGTCACGGCGTGCGGGCTGGTTCTCCAGCACGGCTTCGGGGAAGCCGCCATTGAGCGCCAGCTCGACGTAGCCACGCAGGTCAGGCGGGTCCGTTGGCAGCCGGATGTCGTCGCCGGTGCGCATGAGCTCGAGGATTTCCACGCCGATGGTGCCGAACTGCTCGCGCACCGTCATCGGATGCATGGTCACCGGGAGCAAGCGACCTGTGCCGGGCCACAGGGAGGGATCGCGAGCTGAGCGGATCGAACCGCTGAGAATGAACCTTCCCGAAGCACGGTCGGTGTCGACGGCCCGTTTGACCGCACCGAGCACCTCAGGGACCACCTGCCACTCGTCCAGCAGCACTGGCGGTTTGAGATCTCGCAAGGCGGCGTCGGGATCGGCCCGCACAGCAGCAGCCTCTTCGGCATCGTCCAGTTGAATCACTGTCGCTGCGTGCCGGCGGGCAGTCGTCGTCTTGCCGGTAGCACGAGCACCGGTGACGAACAGCGCCGCAGGGGACTCGGCCAAGAACTCGATCCTGGCGTCCGCCATGCGCGGAATGTAGCTGGCCACAAGGACAGATTACCAATACTGCACGGTTGTTAGTACAAGTTTCACACGCCGCTGATTACTAATTCTGCACATGCTGCACTACGCGTTAGGCGCGGTGTCCAATAACGAATTGGCGCGCGCAGTGCTGCATCTGCTTCCGATGCGCCTACCGGCGATACGCCACGAACTCTTGTACCGTCATCCCGACCTCTCGCGGCTTGAGGATCGGCACTGCTGGCACAGAGCTTCAAGCCACCTCGACGACCTGGGTGCCGACGAACTCGCCCGCCATTGCCGGGGCACCGTCCTCGAGGATCATCGCGATGACTTCCTTGAGGTTGTCGTTGAGTTCTTCGAGAGTCTCGCCTTGGGAGTGCGCACCTGGGAATCCCGGGACGTAGCCGACAAAGAACCCGGTGTCGGGGCAGCGCTCGACAACAGCAGTGAAGTTCCGCATCGGCATGACCTCGGTCTTGCTCTCGGGGATCGATTGTAGGCGTGTCGGCGTTTTGGGCCGGTTCGGCAGCGGCCGACATCGGCGAGCCGGTCGTCATTCGGCGTACCGCGCGCGGCAGGTGCGGTCGCCTACGACTCGGCGAGGCGGCGGGCTCGGTCGCGGATGAGTTGTTCGATGTGATCGGCGGCCTCGTCGGGTTCTTCGTGCTCCCAGACGCGCACTGTTGTCCAGCCGGCGGCTTCCAGGCGGGCGTCGGTGTCGGCGTCGCGGGCGCGGTTGCGGGCGATCTTGGTTTCCCAGTACTCGGCGTTGCGGCGGGGCTTGGTGCCGTGCTCGGGACATCCGTGCCAGAAGCAGCCGTCCACGAAGACCGCCACCTGCAACCGGGAGAACACGATGTCGGCCTCCCGGCGCACGTCGGGCAATGGCCTCCTATGCACGAAGTAGCGCAGGCCCCGCCGATGCAGCGCTGACCTGATCAGCCGTTCCGGCTCCGTGTCACGGGATCGTTGCTGAGACATGCGCTCCGACGCAGGCCCAGGCAGCGCCTTCGGTTCCATTGGATCGGTTCTACCAGTCGCCCGACAGCGACGGGGATGACAGGACGTGGCGCGCTGCGACCGCCCTTCTAGCGTTTCGGCCGGAGTCTGGGCAGCAAGCCTGAGCGAGGACGGAGCGTCGCCATGGGGAAGCCTCGACAGTTCATGCCGATGCACCGGCCGTCGAGGGCGCTGGCGCTGCTCCTTGCAGTTCTCCTGCTGGCAGCTGCGTGCGCTGGCAACGATTCCGACGTCGACGGCTTCGACGGAACCGTCCGGCTGGGCGCTGCGCTCAGTGAGACGGGCAGGTTCGCCATGGAAGGCGCGGACTCGCGTCAGGGCTATGACACGTGGGTTCGCTGGGTCAACGAGGAATACGGGGGCATCCGGATCGGCGACGCCCGCTACAGGGCGGAGATCATCTACTACGACGACGAATCCGACGCTGACACCGCCGCCGAGCTCGTACAACAGCTCATCGACGGCGACAAGGTCGACTTCCTGCTCGGCCCCTATTCCAGCAGCCTGACCAGCACAGCCAGCGCCGTGGCCGAAGCCAGCGAGGTTATCATGGTGGAAGGCAACGGCACTTCAGACACGCTCTTCGACCGGGGCTTCCGCAACCTGTTCCTCGTTGCCACCATTGCCACCGATTACACGCGGTCGGGCATCGAGGCACTTGCTGCCCGGGGCGCACAAACCGCGGTCATCGCTCACGAGGACACGCCGTTCGCTACCTCGGTCGCCGGCGGCGCACGCCGCCACCTCGAAGCAAACGGCATTCAGGTGCTAGCGGTGGAGGCATATCCCGAAGGCGTTGAGGACGTCTCGGATCTCATGGCCAAGCTCGATGAGCTCGACCCTGACGTGTTCATCGGGGGCGGCCACTACAGCGACGCAGTGCTGTTCCTGCAATCAGCGCAGGAACTCGGCATCCGCCTAGATGCGATGCTCATCACCGTCGGGCCCTCTAACCCACAACTGGCCGACGACCTCGGCGCCAGCGTCAACGGCGTGCTGGGACCGACGCAGTGGGAGCCCGCGATGGCCTACGAAGGTTCGTACTTCGGAAGCGCTGCGGACTATGCGGACTACTACGAGAGTCTCTGGGGCGAGCGGCCCGTCTACCAGGCCGCCAGCTCGACAGCGACTGCCCTTGCGCTGCAACTCGCGATCGAGGCGGCAGGCAGCCTCGACGCCGATGAAGTACGCGAGGCCCTTCGAGAACTCGACGTCGAGATGTTCTATGGGCCGATTCGCTTCGACGAGCGAGGCGTCAACGTCGCGAAGCCAATGGGCACCGTCCAGGTGCAGGACGGTCAGATCGTCGTCGTTGCACCCGACGCTGCGGCCGTGGGGAAGCTCGTCTACCCGGCGCGTTAGCGGAGCGACACGGTGCTCGCCGCCAGCTAGCGACCCATCGTGAAGAACTCGTCGTTGGGTCGCATGGACGTCAGGTGCGCCATGCGGTTCGACAGTGCGAACAGCCCCGTGATCGCGCCGATATCCCAGATGTCGTCGTCGCTGAAGCCATGTGCCCGCAGCTCTTGGTGGTCGGCCGCCGACGCTGACGCCGGTTCACGGCACATCTTCAGCGCGAAGTCGATCATCGCCCGTTGCCGGTCGGTGACGTCGGCCTTGGCGGGGTCCACCGCGAGCTGATCGGCCAGGAACGGATCCTTCGCACGGATTCGCAGGATCGCGCCGTGCGCCACGACGCAGTACATGCAGTCGTTGGCGCCGCTGGTGGCCACCACGATCATCTCCCGCTCCGCCTTGCTGAGCCCGCTGGGGCCCTCCATCAACGCGTCGTGGTACGCCATGAACGCCCGCATCTCGTCTGGCCGGTGCGCCAGGGCGAGGAACACGTTGGGCACGAAACCCGTCTTGGACTGGATCAGCTCGATGCGCTCCCGCAGGTCGTCGGGCATGTCCGCAATGTCGGGCACGGGGAACGTCGAGATGGCTGGCTCGGTCATGCCCGCAGCCTAGGGAGCGATCCAGCAAGGGTTCCGTTGAGGGCTCCAGCGGTTGCGGTCGTCGAACAGAGCCGGTCGGAGCCGGTGTAGCCGCTCATCGTTGGCAACAGTTGTCAACTAGTGGAAACTGGCGATGTGAGCCGGAACACGATGAGCTTTGCACTTCCCGAGTCGATGCGGAGCTACATCGACGAGCGCGTTCGCGGCGGCGACTACGGCAATACCAGTGAGTATCTGCGCGAACTCATCCGGCGTGATCAGCAAGACGAGGCGGCGCGCCGCTTGCGCCTGTTGATTGCTGACGGACTCGAGTCGGGTGAGGGCCGTCCGTTGACGTCCGAGGTCGTCGATGATCTTCGCGCCCGGGCACTCGGCCGAGGAGAGTGAGCGAAGTCCGACTGCGCCCGCTGGCCGAGGCTGACCGGGTTTCCGTGCGGCTGGTTCTACTTGGAGCGGGATGACCATGTCGATGCGGTCCGCCTGCTTGCTTACGCCCAGGATCTCGCGACGATCTTGGGCGACCTGGGCCAAGACTGGTGAGGCAAGAGTCCTCGCTGCACGACATCTCCTATCGGCGCAGCCGCTCAGAGCGGCGGCGGGCGGGCAGGCCTCCTACATTCAGGGGCCGATGAGAGGACTGCCTTCCGATGCACCTGCCACGACCGACAGCCCCACGCCTCGAACCGATCCCCAAGGTGGCCGAGCGAGCTCGCGAGGTCATGGAGTCTTCGTTCGCCAACGCCGTCAATGTCATCGCGACCATTGCTCACAGCCGGCCCATCTCCAAGGCGTTCGGCGAATTCGCCCAAACCATCCTGTTCAAGGGCGACTTGTCCCGGCGAGACGTGGAGATCGCCGTGCTGCGCATGGGCTGGAACTGCCAGTCCGTGTACGAGTTTGGCCAGCACACGCTGATCGCCCGGGCTGAGGTCATGACCGAAGAGGAGATCTACCTCGTCACCCGGCCGATCGCCGAGGGCAACTGGACGCCAGCTGAAGCCGCTGTCTTGCAAGTGGTGGACGACCTGTACTCCGACGACTGCGTCTCCGACGCCACCTGGGCCGAGGCCAAGGCGCACTTCAGCGAAGCCGAGATGGTGCACCTCGTCGCAGCGGCGGGCTGCTACCGCATGGTGAGCGGCCTGCTCAACAGCACTGGCGTGCAGCGCGACGAAGGCGTCCCCGACTGGCCCACCGCCTCGACGCCCACATTAGGCGGGAGTGCGATAAGCAAACCCGCGTGCGAACCATGAGACGTCTCGCGGCTATTACCGCCGCGCTGCTTGCGTTGAGCGTCGGCGCTGCGGCGCTTGCGCCAGTCGCATCTGCTGCTTCCGACGCCGAACTCGCAGACGTCACGCTTACCCGCTACGGGGGCGCCGACCGGTACGCCACATCGCTGCTCGTCGCCGAGGCCGTCGCCGCCGATGCCGGCGGCTCGCTGGAGACCGTGGTCATGGTCTCGGGCGTCAGCTGGCACGAGGCAGTCGTGGCGGCGTCGGTCGCTGGCCGGCTTGACGCACCGGTGCTGATGACGCCGCCCACAGAGCTTCGAGCTGACGCGCTGGAATTCCTGCGGCGAGTCGAGGCGTCCGATGCACTGCTGGTGAGCGCGGGAGCCGACGCCGAGACGCGATCTATCTCATCGACCGTCGCATCTGCGCTCGAATCGGCCGGGCTTGATGTCGAGTGGGTCGGCGGCGCCGATCAGTACGAGACCGGGGTCGCGGTGGCGCGCCGCGCCGGCACCGTCGGCACGCTCGGCGATTTCGGATCGACGGCCATCGTCGCGAGCGGTGAAGTGTTCGCAGATGCGCTCGTCGCTGGTCCGCTGTCGGCCCGGGGCCGCCACCCTGTGCTGTTGAGCCCGAAGACACATCTCGACTCGGGCGTCGAGTCGTACCTGAGCGACGCAGGCATTCGCCACATTGTGCTGATGGGCGGGACTGGCGCGCTGTCGTCACCGGTCGAGGACTCCATCCGTGATCTGGGAATCACTGTGAGTCGGATTGCAGGAGCCACCCGGTACGACACGGCTATCAAGATGGCAAGTCTCATAGCCGAGCACTCGGGTGGCTCTTGCTTCGGGGGCTCCGCTGTCGGCCTGGCTCGTGCCCGAGTGCCCTTCGACTCATTCAGCGCGGCGCCGTTGCTGGCTCGGCAGTGCGCACCCCTTGTGCTGGCTGACCCCGGTGCCATCCCGTCGGAGACGGCAGCGTTCCTTGACGCGGCGCGACAAGCAAACATGGGCGATGAACTGCAGCTGACCATCTTTGGTGGCGACGGCGCTGTCTCACAGGAGGCGATCGACGCATACCTCAGGGGCGGGACCACCGAGGAGACAGAAGCGATTGACGAGGAGGCCTTCCAGCCGACCGTCCTTCCAGCAGGTACCTGCGGCGGCTCGGGCAGTGGCGAGGACGTCCGATTCGCTGGTCCCAGCCCGAGCCTCTTCGCGCCGGCGTGGTCACCGGACTGTGAGTACATCGCGTTCGCAGAAAGAGGTGCGCTGCAGATATCACTACCCGATGGCAGCCACAAGCGTCAAGTTCTGAAATTGTCGGGCGCTGGTGTTGACGCTGATGCACCGGCGTGGTCTCCCGACGGTACGAAGATCGCGTATGTACGACGGGACAGCGCGGTGTCGCCGCGGACCTCGCGCATTTTCGTAGTGAACGCCGACGGCACCGGCAACAGGCAATTGTCGCGAGGCGAGGGGACCGACGATTCCCCATCGTAGTCACCCGATGGAAGCCGCATAGTTTTTAGCCGCGAGGTCTTGGTCAGTAGCCCGGAGGATTCTGTCGTTCGCGGTTCTCGCTCAATCGTCACGGTGGACGCAGAAACCGGTGGGGATCTGCAGGTCGTGGCGGGCCGGCTGAATAACTGGTTCGACGCGCCGCGCTGGTCTCCCGATGGCCGTCGTTTCGCTTTCGTGAACTTTGGCCGACTGGGCGTGATGGACGCCGACGGCTCCAATGTCCGCTTTTTGAGGGGCGGGGTGCGGCGTGACGGCCTGTCATGGTCGCCTGATGGCAGCCGGATTGCGTACGCGAGTGGTGATCATCGCGAGTCGGACATCTACATTTTGGAGGTCAATGAAGCCCGCTCGTTCCAGGTGACGAATGCGGCGGGGCCGGAATCTCGACCTGCGTGGTCGCCTGACGGCGAGCGCATCGCATACGTCAAGAACCGACGTGAGGGCAATCGCCTCTTGGATTTCGAGATCTGGATCGCTGATGCCAGCGGCACGAGTGTCGGCGATACCGCGGAGAGCGAGCACCGCGAGTGCATGCCGTTCGGCCTCATCGATGAGGTGACCGCGGGGTTCCCCTTGCCGACCTGGGCTCCCCCTGCGATCGGATCCCTGCAAGTAGCGGTTGTCTTCGCCGATTTCCCCGATGCTCAAGCCACCCACAGCACGCAAGAGGAAGCTGAATTCGGTTTGCCGCTCATGACGCGTTTTCTCGAAGAGGTCAGTTACGGCCGCCTCGACGTCACCACAACAGTGCGACACGGCTGGCTGCGAATGACTGGCGACTACAGCGACTACTTCAGCGAACGGACGACGAACGAGCAAGTCGCTCCACCCGACGCGGAGTCTCGGAGCTTGACCCGCGAGATCGTGGCCGCTGCGGATCCCTCGTTCGATTTTGCTGGCTCAGACATCGTCCTCTTCGTGCTCCCGAGTAGCCACTTCGGTGGCGGTCAGGCAGGAGGAAACATCAGGGCTGACGACAGCCTGATGCAGATCACGTTTGCGAACACCATGCCGCTGTCTCAGCAGACGAGTACTCGCAACTGGGGCTTGGTCGCCGCACACGAGATCGCTCACGCCCTCGGCCTGTCCGATCTCTACCCATACGGCGATGACCATCAGCGCACCCCGCTTACGAATGGTCAGTACTGGGTGCGCACGGTTTTCGGCCCTATGAGACTTGAGTCGTACTTCCCGGCCTCGGCCGGCGATTCTCGCTTCGAGGAAGTTCGGCGGCACGCCGACGGCCATACGCAAACGGCAACTGCTCGGCGCGTGACGTTTGACGAGATGTTGGCCTGGAGTCGGTGGCAGCTGGGATGGCTGGATGACGACCAAGTCCGCTGCGTCACCGACTCCGTTGCGACCGTTGAGTTGGAGCCAGTCGCAGCCCCCGGCGGTGGGACCGTCATGGCTGTCGTTCCCTTGGCACCGAATCAGGTACTCGTGATGGAGAGTCGACGACGGCTCGGGTTTGACAATGCCCGCCCGTACACCGATTCAGTCGGTACCCGTGTCACGCCACCGGGCCTGCCTGTGGAGGGTGTGCTCGTGTACACCGTTGACGCCTCGTTGGGGGCCGGCGATCTGCCGCTCAAGATTGCGGGCGACAGCGGGGACGGCACAGTCGAGGACTTCCCGCTGTTGGAAGCTGGAGATTCGGTGACGGTTCGCGGGTACACCGTCTCGGTCACTGCGGACTCGGGGCGGACCCACACCGTCACGATCACCAAGACCAACTGAACGGCGCAGCACGAGGTGAGAGCCGCGTCTCAGGCCGTCGTCGGAACCTCGTTGAGCAAGCCGGTCTCGACGTCGTAGATGAAGCCGCGTACGGCCGTGTCGTGCTCTATGAATGGCGAGGCTCGTAGCGCTGCGATAGACGCTCTAACGTCGTTGTCGGGGTCAGCGAATGAGCCGATCGGCCAGTCGAGCCGCTCGCCGAAGCGTTCTTCCATCTCCTTGCTGAACGCTGCCTCATCGAGGCCGCACATGCCGCAGCCCGAGTGATGCACCACCAGGATTTCCCGGGTTCCGAGCAACTGCTGGGAGATGCACAGCGAGCGGATCACGTCGTCGGTGACGACGCCCCCCGCGTTACGCACGACATGCGCCTCGCCGACGCTCAGCCCCAGCGCCGCCAAGGGATCGATGCGAGCATCCATGCACGTGACGATCGCCACGTGCCGGCTGGGTGCGCGTGCCATCCCAGGCGTCTTGACGATGTCGGCCACACGCCGATTGCGTTCGACCAAGTCGTCGGCCGTCGAATGGAAGTCCGACACCCTCGGCTCGTCGTGTGCTTCCCGCTGATTCATCCGATGTCCTCGTCATGGCTATCGACGCGTGGAATATCAAACGTGCAGCGCTGTGCTGACCAACTCAGCAGCTGAAGTGATCCGGCAGACCGGTAGTACGCCCCCTGGGACTTGAACCCAGAACCTGCGGATTAAGAGTCCGTTGCTCTGCCAAATTGAGCTAGAGGCGCGAGATGCCCCGCAAGGCTAACGACACCCTCTGAGCGACGGTGCGGCGGATCGAGGGGAATCGAACCCCCGGCCTCCAGTGCCACAAACTGGCGCTCTAACCGACTGAGCTACGACCCGCACGGGGTGGTCAAGGATGCCACGGGCGGCACCACCTCGCTACCGGATTTCACGGCGACTCTGCGGTGAGCTCTGACAGGCGCGAGCCCGACGGCGTACCGTAGGAGCGTGAGCGCACAGACCGTCGCGGCTCGGAAGCCGCCAGTCGAGTACATCCCTCGGATCACGGCCCAGTACATCGGACTGGGATACGGCGAGTACCGCTGGCTCCACAGCGAGACACCGCCGCCATGGACACCGCTGACCAAGCCGATCTCGGAATGCCGCCTGGGCCTCATTGCGACGGGTGGCGTCTATGCAGTCGGCCAGACGGCGTTCCACTTTCGCGACGACACGACGTACCGGGCAATTCCGACTGACATCGACCCTGCCAAGCTGCGCGCCACGCATTTCGCCTACGACTTGACCGATGCCCGCTCGGACATCAATTGCGTGTTCCCGATCGAGGGCTTGCGTGCCTTGCGAGACAGCGGCGAGATCGGCGAACTGGGTCCGAACGCCTACACCCTCATGGGCGGCATCTACAGCACCCGCCGGGTCCGCACCGAGCTGATCCCTGAACTGGCGAAGCGCTGCGTGGCCGACGAGCTGGACGCTGTGCTGCTCGTTCCGGTCTGACCGGTCTGCCATCAGACCGTGGGTCTGATCGCACGGGCCATCGAGGCCGAGGGGATCCCGACGCTGTCGGTGACGAGCGCACGTGACATCACCAGGGCGGTCTGGCCGCCTCGCGCCGCCTACCTGGACTACCCGCTCGGCCACACGTCTGGCCGGCCCCACGAGCCGGAGCTCAACCTGCAGATACTTCGGGACGCATTCGCTGCCTTCGAGAACCTGCGTGTGCCGGGGTCGATGGCGCACCTGCGCTACCGGTGGTCGGAGTCCGACCGTTGGAAGGACAAGGTGTTCGCGCCCTCCGCCGAGGCTGCTGATCTGTCCGAGTCCGCTGTGCCGACGGGCGGTGAGTCCGCATCTGCGACCTACGACGACGACCGGATCCAGCGTCACCCGACGCCCCAGTACCAAACCGAGCAGGACGCAGCAGCCGCCCGCGCCAGCCACGACGGCGAAGAGTGCCTCGTCTGCGCGGGCATCGACTACTGACCCGCCTGTGAGCGAACAGCCCGAGCGCCGCGTCTCCGTGGGCGCCAAGTCGCCTGGATCCGGCGGCGACTACGACCCCGAAGCTGTGCCGGTGCGCGATGCGGCCACCGTGATGATCCTGTCCGGTGACGACGATCCC
The DNA here is from genome assembly GCF_965221945.1 of Candidatus Poriferisodalis sp. Lineage (GTDB taxonomy): Bacteria > Actinomycetota > Acidimicrobiia > Acidimicrobiales > Poriferisodalaceae > Poriferisodalis. The sequence goes on from NZ_OZ244925.1 coordinate 775,238, forward strand.
CACGTGCTCATGCTGAAGCGCAACTCCCGATCGATCTTCGTGGGCGATATGTGGGTGTATCCCGGAGGAGCGGTCGATCCCGATGACGCCACTCAGCGCGCCGATCAGACGGTGGCGGGCCTCACTGACGCCGATGCCTCGTACAGCATCGGCATCGAACGCGGCGGCATTGCCTTCTGGGTGGCGGCACTGCGGGAGACCTTTGAGGAGGCCGGCATCCTGCTCGCCCATCACGACCACCCGGTGGGCGTCGAAGACCCCAGGGACCTGCCCTCGGGCATCATCGACCTCTCACCTCCCGATGTCGCTGAGCGGTTCTCGCAGTACCGCGACGAGGTCAATGCCGGCGAGCGCGACTTCATCGAGACCGTCCGCAGCGAAGATCTGCTGCTCGATGGCAACAACGTCTATTTCATCGGGCGCTGGGTGACGCCGATGGGCTCGCCGCGCCGTTACGACACACGGTTCTTCTTGACTGCGATGCCGTACGGTCAGACGCCCCTGCCCGACCACGACGAAGCCGTTGACCACCAGTGGGTGCGCCCCGCCGACGCCATCAGGCGTAACGAGACCGGCGACATGGTGATGATGACGCCCACCATCGGCATGCTGCACCGCTTCGCCCGCTTCGGCACCGTCGCTGACGCGGTGGCAGCAGCCGGAAGCGGCACCCCTGCCGACGACGAGGATGTGCGGATTCGCTACGACAACGAAGGCCCGCACCGGATCGCCTTCCCCGACGACCCGGACTACAAGGCCGCCGACGGCCGCGCCGAGACCGGCATCCTGCGCTGGCCCTCGAATTAGCGGGCTGCCGGCGACGTGCGCCTGGCGGTTGCGAACTGCAGGTGACGCGTCCCGCGAACGCTCTGCAAACAGCCTGATCGAACGATGGCGATCATGGAAATCGATTTCCGGTGGGAGCCGATGTGAGTCGCCGGGTACCGTTGAATCCGTGACCGGCACGGCCCCCCGACCACTATCTGGCTTGACGGGCGCTGAGGGCAGCACGCGTGAAGTCGTCGAGGCGTGGCTGGGGAGCGGAGGATCCGATCCCCTAAGGCTTCAAGCAGAGCTGACGGCCAAGTTCATCGCAGGAGATGTCACGGCGTTGGGCTTCGAGGTGTGGCGGTTGGTATGTGAGGCCATCGAGACCGGCTGGGCTGACGATCGGTTGTCTGAAGCCTTGTCGCGGGCACTGGCTGACGACGCGCAACATGCATCGGCGGGAGCAAGCCTGAGCGATTGACGCATCGCTCGTGCGGATGTCAACTCGCGAGTTCGCGGGCCTGCTCCCTGAAGGACTCGATGGTGTTCTCAGCCAGGACGTTGTGATCGGCGTCGAGCACCTCGAACATCCGCCCCGTGGGCTCGTGCATCGAGAACAGCACCAGTGAGCCCTCGGGGCCGCCGCGCTCCATGTGCACGTCACCACCGGGGCCGCTGCAGTAGGTGCCGGCAGGCCGGACATCGTGGTGCACTTCGTTGCCGTCGCCATCAATGTCGATGACGTGATGCTCACCCTCGAGGACCAGCGAGGTCGTCGTCGCCACGTGGCGGTGGAAGTGGCAGTAGGCATCCGGTGCCCAACGAATGAGCAGGTCCAGCCGCCCGACGTCCTCCTCGTGGCCGAGCACGGCGATGTCGTAGTCGATCGGAAACTCGAACCGCGGTCCGCCCTCGTGGTGGATCCACTGAAGATCGCCGGTGTCGAAGCGGAAGCCAGAGTTCGTCGCAGTCACGTTCAGCCTCCCTTGAGGGTCGGAGCCATGCGAAGGCCGGACTCTCGAATGTACCGAGGAGGCCACCGCCATGTCGCTGAACCCTTGGACCGGCGCTAGTTCGATGGCAGGATGGCCCCGGGTCTACGTGGCCAAAGCCCCCGTGGCGCAACTGGACAGCGCAGCGGGCTTCTATCCCGCCGGTTGCAGGTTCGAGTCCTGCCGGGGGCGCATTTGGACCTTCCCTCGAGCCTTGCGAGCTTTTCGTTCGGCCTTGAGGGCCTTCTTGTTTGTGAACGCGTTCTCAAGGCCAGTGCCTTGGAACTCGCCAGGCACTTCGCCAGTCGTCACGTAGAGGTACAGCGCCATCTTGAAAACGCCGACAATTGCCGACATGGCCACTATCATCGCCAGCAGCCATGCCACGCCGATACCGATTCCGAGAATCAGCGCCACTGGGCTTCCCAACCCGATGAGCACGACAAGGGTCGCGAGCACCAGACCTGGCAGGAGGATGAGAAGGCCGATGAGCTCGAACCCCACTCGAGCGATCAGGCTCTTTCCCCACGTCTTGCGGAACAGGCCGAAGGAGCGCTTGCAGGAAGCGATCGGGCCGGTCTCTTCCACTACCAGAACCGGTACGACGAGGTAGGTGACGAAGTACCAAATGGACTCAAGTACAAAGGCCACGATCATTGCCCCGATGGCGACGAAGTGGCCGACCACGGGGATGTGGCGACCAGCCTGTTCCATGTGGCGGAAGATTCTGGGGAGCCGGTACAACACTTCGAAGACCACTCCTACAAAGCCTGCGAGGATGGCCCACGGCACGATGACGTGGAGACGGGCTTTGGCGGCCAATATGCAGCTCTCGAAGGTCGGTGCTCTGCCTTGGAACCGCTCCCAGGCCCCATAGGTAAGCGCAGCGGTGAAAAAAACCGAGGCGAAGGTACACAGCAGGACGGAACCCACAAGCACGATCCACACCGTGGGCTCGGTTGCCCATTTTCCGGGATCGGCAACCGTGCTGGAGCTGAGCCCAGAGGTCGTGACCCACACCACGGCCCAGACGACAACGCTGATTGTCGCCACCACAGCCAGTGACAAGGCCGGGAAGGCCATGAGGAACCTGTCGCGCTTCAAGACTCCATAAGAAGTGGAGGCCAGGATTCTTGTCCGGCTCCAAGTGCTCTTGAGCTCGCCGAAAATGCCCATTGAGATGACCTTAACCTCGGCACCTGGTAAGGGCTGTTGACCATCACGTCGCTCTGCAGGCGCCGACCGCACGGGCACACGCTCGGCACACCCGGCGCCGCCTCACCAAATTGCGATGGTGTCGCTGGCGAACGCGGGTAGGTTCAGCGGATGCCGCAGGGCTCAGTTTCTGGCACGGATGCTGCTTCGACATCCGGACTCTCAGGTGAGGTGACGTCGATCGCGGAGACGAATGGCGCCGTTACCGAAGAGGTGGTGGATACCGACCGCATCGAGCGAGCGGTCAGGGAAATCCTGATTGCCATCGGCGAGGACCCCGACCGCGAGGGGCTACGCAAAACGCCCAAGCGCGTCGCCCGCATGTACGCGGAGGTGTTCGCTGGCCTGCGGGAAGACCCCGAGCATCACCTCAAGGTGCAGTTCGAGACCGGCCATGACGAGATGGTCATGGTGCGTGATATCCCCTTCTATTCGATGTGCGAGCACCACCTCATGCCGTTCGTCGGCCGGGCGCATGTGGCGTACATCCCAGGCGAGCGGGGCATAATCACGGGGCTGTCGAAGCTGGCACGCCTCGTGGAGGCCTACGCCCGCCGGCCACAGGTGCAAGAACGGCTCACGACCCAGGTCGCCGACAAGCTGATGGAGGTGCTTGAGCCGCGCGGCACCCTCGTGGTCATCGAGGCCGAGCACCAGTGCATGTCGATGCGGGGAGTGCAAAAGCCCGGGTCGCTCACCATCACCTCAGCCGTGCGCGGCCAATTCCGCAACACCGCAACCCGTGCGGAGGCGATGCACCTCATCGGCATCGGCCGCTAGCGCAACGGTCGGTGCAGACCGGGACCAGCAACGGAATTCGAGTGCTGTTCGCCTTGGAGGAAATGTGAACGCGACCGCGCTGGCGGGCCCGCCACAGCTCGGGCGCAGCGTCCTCGTGCGACGGGGGCAATCGGCACCTTCGCCGTGGGATGCCTGCGAGCGTCTCGTGGTGCAGCCCGACGCCTTCACCATGGAGATCGGGCGACGGCTTCGTGAAGCGTGGTCGAAGCGAATCCCGCTGGTAGTGGAGCTTGAGGGCGATGTGCCCGGCGGAACGCCGGTCTGGGAGGCCCGCTGGTGGGAGCTCAGCGTCGGCATGACGATGCGAGCCGAAGTCCTCTCTCACCTGCTGTGCTCCAACGTCGTGGATGCTCGCGACCCGCGTCGCGCCCGGTTCGCCCCCGTCGATGCAGCCGTATCGCTCGGAGCAAGGATCTGCGCAGGTTCTGGCGAGGGGGACGTCGTAACGGACAGCGGGCCGGCGTGGTGCGACGGGGGACCTCTGGACGCGTTCGATCTCACCCATGGCGTGATCCCCGCCGCCAATCTCGCCGCGGGGAGCCTGGCCGTCGTTCGGCCCTGTGCGCCGGAGGCTGATCTGGCCGGCGATCAGCGCGCCGCGGTTGGTCATCTTGGCGGCGCCGCCTGCATTGTCGCGCCGGCAGGATCTGGCAAGACCCGTGTGCTCACCGAGCGGGCGCGCTATCTGGTGCGAGATCTCGGCGTAGCCCGCAGCGCTGTGTGCCTGGTGGCGTTCAACGTGCGTGCACGGGCCGAGATGCAGGAGCGCACGGCCGATCTTGCGGGACTCGAGGTGCGCACGCTGAACAGCCTCGCGCTGGCAATCTGCAACGGCTCCGGCCGATTCGCCCGACCAGCCCGGCATGGGCGCGTCGAGGTGATCGACGAGATGGGAGTGCGGCAGCGTCTCGATGGCATCGTCAAGCGTCGGCGGCGGGCCATGACCGATCAGTTGGCTCCATGGCTGGAAGCGCTCAGCGCCTCCCGGCTGGGCTTGCGCGATCCGACCGAGGTCGAGCAGGCCTTCCAACCCGACGTATCCGACTTTGCGACGGTGGCGCCGCGCTTCGTCGACGACCTCGCCGCCGATGGACTGGTCGATTTCGACCAGCAAGTTCTTCGGGCGATCGATATCCTGCTGAGCGATCCCGCGGCACGCGCAACGGCGCGGCGTGTCTGCGGCGTGCTGCTCGTCGACGAGTTCCAAGACCTGACACCGGCGCACTTGCTTCTGATCCGGCTGCTTGCCGGTCCGCGAGCCAACGTGTTCGGTGTCGGCGACGACGACCAGACGATCTACGGCTACACGGGGGCGTCGCCGCAGTGGCTGATCGACTACGAGACGTATTTTCCCGGTGCGAAGCGGCATCCGCTGCATGTCAACTACCGCTGCCCGAGGCAGGTTGTCAGCGCCGCAGTCAATCTGCTGTCGCACAACCGCCAGCGCATCGACAAGCAGATCGGCGCTGCTGGGATCGCCGATGCCGATGGCGCCGATGATCTGCGGATCGTCACGGGCGCTGATCCAGCGAGCGCGCTGCGCGCTGCGGTCATGGCTCTCATCGATCGCGGAGCGCAGCCTTCGGAGATCGCAGTGCTGGCGCGGGTCAACAGCACCCTGCTTGTGCCACAGATCGTCTTCGCCGAGATGGGTGTCGCTGCTGACGCGCCTCTCGGGCGGGGGTTCTTGGAACGAACCGGTGTCTCGGCGGCACTTGCCTGGCTGGCCCTCGCGATCGCGCCGCAACGAGCGCTGCCGCCTCAGTCGCTCTCGGATGCCGCACGTCGCCCGCCACGAGGCATCTCACCTCGTGTCATCGAGTGGATCGGCGAGCAGCGCAGCGTCCGGGAGCTACGCGCCCTGGCCGGGCGCCTCAGCGACGAGCGCACCGCGGGCAAGATCCGCGAATTCGCCGACGATGTGGAGTTGCTCTTGGAACTCGCGGACGGCAAGAGGCTCACGACGAGGCAGATCTTGGAATTCGTGCGCGATGAACTCGGACTCGGCAACAGCCTGGATACACGCTTGGACGCGTCCCGGCGGTCAGTCGATCGCTCTGCTCATGGAGACGATCTGCGCGCCCTCATCTCGGTCGCCCACCTGCACCCCGAGCCGGCAGGCTTCAGCGGTTGGCTGTCCGATCGGCTGTCCGGATTCGGGGACCGCGAGGTTGCCGGATTCGGTGTGGACGAGCAATCTGTACGTAGTCGCGCCGACGGCGGCTCGTCGACTCGGCGTCCCGGTATCCGGCTGGCGACGGTCCACAAGGTGAAGGGCCTCGAATGGCCCCATGTCATCATCTATGAGGCGTCAGCGGGGCTCATGCCGCACCGTCTCGCGCACGACGTCGAGGAAGAACGACGCGTGTTTCACGTCGCGCTGACCCGATGCTCGCAATCGGTGACGCTGGTCTGCGACGATCCGTCCTCTTCGTTCGTCGGCGAGCTCAGCAAGCTCGCTCCTCCGGCGCCCACCGAACCGGCGGCCGTGGCGTCCCGAGGTGCGGGGCGCAATTCGAGTGCCGATGCCGATAAGGCATCCGGGGGTGCTGCGAGGTTGTCGGGCATCGGAAGCTCAAGCTCGCCTCGCAAGACCAAACCCCAACCGCCGACAGATCCTCGTGACGCGGAACTGTTCGAAGCGCTACGCACCTGGCGCCTTGAACGAAGCCGTGCCGATGCCCTCCCCGCATTTGTCGTCTTTGCCGATGCGGTCTTAATCGCCCTGGCGACCCAGCGTCCCCGCAACGATGCCGAGCTACTGGCCGTGCCGGGCATTGGTCCGGCCAAACTCGAGGCCTATGGCGCGGAGGCGTTGGCCATCATCGCCGAACACCTCTGAGAGCCACGTCGGAACAATCGTCGGCGGCAAGTTGAACTGCGGCGTTGAGGTCCAGCAGGTCCGCATCATGATTGATCTGTTGGAACATCATGATGCTACAGTGATGGCATGCGTACGACGGTGACGTTGGCCGATGACGTGGTCGCAGCGGTCGAAGAACTCCGCAGATCTGAGGGCATCGGCATGAGCGAGGCGCTCAACCGGCTCGCCCGGGAAGGTCTCGCCAGGCCTGCGGCCTCGAAGCCATACGTTCACAAGAGCTACGACATGGGCCAGAAGATCGATGTCACCAACATCGGCGAGGTCCTCGGGATGCTTGATGAGCTCGAAATGCGCGACCGGGTCGACGAGCACTCTCCCCAAGGCTGAGTGTGCTCGTCGACGCCAACTTGCTGCTGTACGCCACCGACGCCTCGTCGGCTCGCCATGAACGAGCCAAGCAATGGCTCGATGAGACTCTGCTGGGCAATCGCCGTGTGGCACTACCGCTTCAGACCGTCACAGCCTTCATGCGGATCAGCACCAATCCGCGTGTGTGGAACCGACCATTGACCGCGACCCAAGCGTGGGAACGGGTACGCGCATGGCTTGACGCCGGGCCGACCTGGATCCCGCCATCAGGCGAGCGAACCGCGGCGATCTTGGGCGCACTCGTCGTCGAGCACCACGTGACAGCCAACCTGGTGCCTGACGCCATGTTGGCAGCGCTGGCTGTTGAGCATGGCCTGACGGTGATGAGTGCCGATACCGACTTCGCCCGCTTTCCCCAGGTCCGTTGGGAGAACCCCCTCGTCGCCTAGTGGCGGAGGCTCTGAGCCGGATTCGCTGGTCGTGCCGTCGCTGGAGAACTAGACCGCGAGCGGGCCCTGGCCGGCCAAGAATCGCTGGGCCATCACCATCAGCACCACCCAGTACTCGGTGCCGGGCACAAGATTGTCCAGCGTCACCTCGGCGGTGACATCGTGAGCGTCGGGATGGCCAGCCGCTGCGACACCCTCGACGGTGATCGGCGGGCCGCCTTCGAGCAGCGTGAGGAACGGCGCAATCGGCACGTCGAACACAGCATCGACTTCGTCACGAGCGACCGCATAATCCGCGAGCGAGCGGTCGTCACGCAGCAGGTACGCGCTGATCAGCTCGCAGTTCAGCGTGCCCTCACCGCTGTTGTCCGCCACTCTGCGGATCCCGAGAGGCACGAGATCGCTGGTATCGGGAGCAACACCGAGTTCTTCGGCCAGTTCTCTCACTCCATCGAGCGGTGTTTCCCCGGCGGCAAGGTGCCCTGCCGCGCTGATGTCGAACAGCCCCGGATAGGCCGCCTTGGAGCGTGATCGTCCCTGCAACACGACCGTCGGTACCCCGTCGCGCAGCGTGACGATGAGGCAGTGGAAGACGCGGTGCCAGTCACCGCGTTCGTGAACCTCGGCCCGTGGTGCGGTGCCAAGGCGCCGCCCGAGCTGGTCCGTGAAGTCCAGGAGTTCTACGCCTGGCGCGCTGTCGGTCATGCAGCCATTGTCCCCGCTGGCGCTTCCAGCGGCGACGATGCCCGCGGCTACAGCAGCTCGGTGTACTTGTCCAGGATCGGCAGCACGGTGTCTGCAGGTGCCGGCGGGAGCGCGAGCACGACCCGGCTGACGCCCACTTCGGCCAGGCTGTCGAGGATCTCGGGCTTGGGGGGCGTGCCGAACTGCCCGAACTCGATCTCGTCGGGATCGCGGCCCGCTTCGATCGCGGACTCCCGGATCTGCTTGACCGGCACGTCCAGGTCGTAACGGCCTGAGATCGGCATCCAGCCGTCACAGAACTCCACGATGTCGGCGATGGTGCGCGGACCTGCGGCCCCGCCCAGGATCACCTTCGGGCCGCCTTCCTGCACTGGCTTGGGCCATTGCCATGACGAGTCGATGTTCACCCAGTCGCCGTGGAACTCGGCCTCGTCTTTGGTCCACAGTTCGCGCACTGCGAGCACCATCTCGCGGGTGACCGCACGCCGGTCGGTGTACTTCACGCCGTGGTTGGCGAGCTCTTCCTTGTTCCAGCCGTAACCGATGCCCAAGATGAACCGGCCATTCGAGATCCGGTCGACGGTGGCGGCCTCCTTGGCGAGCCACAGCGGGTCTCGCTGTGCGACCAACGTGATGCCGGTGCCGAGCATGATGTTCTCGGTTACTGCGGCGGCTGCACCCAGCGATACGAACTGGTCGTGCGTGCGCCAGTACTCCTCGGGCAGCGGTGGCGCTCCCTCGCGGCCGCCCCACGGTGTCTCACGGCTGGTGGGGATGTGGCTGTGCTCGGGGAACCACAGCGACTCGAAGCCTCGTTCCTCGGTGGCCTTGGCCAACTCGACGGGCCCGATGGCCTTGTCGGTGGGAAACATCATCACGCCGATTTTCACGGTGGTCCTCCTGGTGGTTGCCGTTGTGGCCGGTCGCGGCCGCCGCTGAGAGTAACGGCCCCGCGTCACGCGTGCCCGGTTGCAACCGGGCCGCGATGCGTAGGGCGTTGCAGCGGCGTGGCGTAGCGTGTTGCCGGATCTCCAGGGGCACGTTGCGTGGGCACCTAGCAACGTGCGGGCTCGACGACCTGGGGGCTGGACGACCTGGAGGCACAGTGAAGATCACCATCGACGTCGACAAGTGCATCGGCAGCGGGTCGTGCGAGATGATCGCCCCGGGCATCTTCGAGGTGGGCAACGACGGTCTCGTGCAACTGCTGAACGACAGCCCCAGCGCCGAGCAGCACAGCGCAGTTCGCACTGCAGCGGCCAGCTGCCCCACACAGGTCATCTCGGTAGACGACTGAGCTCGAAACCGACCCGGGCCAGCTGCAGCCGCGCCGGTACGATCGACTCTGGAGCTGACTGATCAGACTCGGGAAGTGGCGCAGCTTGGTAGCGCACCTGCTTTGGGAGCAGGGGGTCGTGGGTTCAAATCCCGCCTTCCCGACCAGTGGCGACACGGTCATTCAGAGATTGACAAGCGATTCCGACTGGCCAGCGGCGGAGCTTGCCGGGTGTGAGGTGACCAATGACGGCGGACATGGGCGGTGCTTGTAGCTGCCATCAACTTCCGATGAACACCTACTGGGTTGATCATGGCCGCTTCCTGGCGGGCGAGTATCCGGGGGCGCCGAACCGGAACGAAGCCGCCTACAAGTTGAGGGTCTTGCTTCAGGCCGGAATCAGCCACTTCATCGACCTGACCGAGCCGTATGAAGGATTGGCGCCCTACGCCCCGATTGCTTCCGAAGAAGCCAGCCGACTCGGCACGCCATTCCAGCATTCCCGGCATTCCATCGTTGATCTAGATGTGCCGCGCAGCCCCCAAAACACTGCCGAAATCCTCGACGTGATTGACGAGGCCATAGGTGCGGGCAAGACGGTCTACGTGCATTGTTGGGGTGGCGTTGGCAGAACCGGCACAGTGGTCGGCTGCTGGCTGGTGCGCCATGGCCGGACGGGCGAGCAGGCTCTCGACCAAATCGCGACGTGGTGGACGGGCATGGAAAAGGCATACCGCACGCCTCGCTCGCCGGAAATGCCGCGGCAACGCGAGTACGTGCGCAACTGGAGCGAACCAGTCTCGGGTGGGCCGCGTGAGTGATTCCACACCCCGGGATCGATTTCGGGGATGTCTGCTCGGACTCGCCGCAGGTGATGCGCTGGGCACCACACTGGAGTTCAAGAATCCCGGCTCGTTCGAGCCGATCGATGACATGGTCGGCGGCGGTCCGTTCCGCCTGATGCCAGGCCAGTGGACCGACGACACCTCAATGGCGCTGTGCTTGGCCACCAGCCTGGTCGAGGGCGACGGGTTCGACCCGGCCGATCAGATGCAGCGTTACGTGCGCTGGTGGCGCGAGGGTTACCTGTCTTGTACGGGGGACTGCTTCGACATCGGGGTCACCGTCAGCCGAGCGCTGTCGCGGTTTGTCCAGCACGGCGGCCCGTATGCCGGGTCCTCGGACCCCATGAGTGCCGGGAACGGTTCGTTGATGCGGCTTGCGCCGGTGCCGATGCACTACGCGGGCGACGCTAAGGAGGCCATCTCCATGGCCGCCGACAGTTCCCGGGTCACGCACCAGGCGCGGGAAGCGGTCGATGCCGGCCGCTACTTCGCTGGCCTGCTGGTCGGAGCCTTGCAGGGCGCCGACAAGCAGACGCTGCTCACAGCGGGCTATTGCCCCGTCGAACGACTCTGGGAGCGCGACCCCCTAGCCGAGAAGATTGCGCTCGTCGCCGGCGGCTCGTTCAAGGATCGTGAACCGCCGAACATCAAGGGAACGGGCTACGTCGTCGACGCTCTGGAAGCGGCGTTGTGGGCCTTCCACCGCTCCGACGGCTTCCGCGAGGGCGCCTTGCTCGCCGTGAACCTCGGTGACGACGCCGACACCACCGGTGCCATCTACGGCCAGATCGCCGGAGCCCACTACGGGGCCGAGGCGATCCCGGCGACATGGCGGGCCAAGCTCGCCATGTTGGAAGAAATCACCTCGCTGGCCGATCGCCTCTACGACCAGGCTGCTCTGGCCTGAGCGCTCGGCGGAACGCCAGCCGAGTTCGCGCGACCTTCAATTGCGGAAACTTTGAGCACAACTCGAGCCGTTGCGGAAAGTGTGGTAAGTCCCGTCAACGCGTAGACCAGTCGTATGCCAGCGCACTACGCTGTAGCGCGAGACGTTCGAAGGAGGCACCATGAGCCGTCCGACATCGTTGCGTTTGCCAGAGGATGTGCGTGCGCGATTGGACGATGAGAGCCAGCGGGTCTCCGCACCGCCGTCGACGCTTGCCGTTGTGCTGATTGACGAAGGACTCAAGATGCGGCGCTTTCCCGGCATTGTGTTCCGCGACGGCCCGACCGGTCGTCGCGCTGGGCTGGCGAAGGGACCCGATGTGTGGGAGGTCGTTCGTGACCTCAAGCGCGCTCACGGCACTGGCAGACAGCCCGTCGACTTTGTCGCCGAGGAAACGGGCCTTGCACCAGAACTGATCGGGCTCGCCGCCGACTACTACGCCGTATTCCCCGATGAGATCGACGACCGCATCGCGACCGACGCCAGAGTCGCGGAGGAACTGCGGGAGCTCGCTGATCGCCGCGAGCGCATGCTCTCGACGTGAAGTGGTTGCTCGACGAGATGTTCCCGCCCGCGGCTGCTGCCGAATTGCGGCGACTGGGCCACGACGCCCGCAGCGTCGCTGGCTCAGTGTTGGCGGGCAGCGACGACGAGCATCTCTACGGGTTGGCCGCAGATGAGGGTCGCGTCGTCGTGACGGAGAACTTCGCCGACTACGCGTCCTTGGTGGCACAGAACTTGGAGCGCGGCGCTCCCCATGGACTTGTCACCTTCGTTCGAAAAAGTGACTTGCCCTCGGGCAGCGCGTTGGGGCCAGCGCTCGCGCGTCGCCTCGATGCATGGGCGAACGCCAATCCGTCGCCGTCGCCTGGGCTGCACTGGCCGTGACGACACGATTCAACTCGCTGACACCTGACGACCTGGGACGGAATGATCACAAGTTCATCGGTCAGGGAGAATGGAAACCCGAGAAGCAATGGGGCGTAGGGTCGCCCGAGCTCAGCGGGCGGTCGGGAATCCCAGATCGCCGGTGCCCACTACGGAGCAGAAGCGATCCCGGCAACATGGCGGGCCAAGCTCGCCATGGCAGACGAAATCACCTCGCTCTCCGACCGACTCTACGACCAGGCCCAATTGGCTTGAGTCCTGACCCCTTGCACCAGAGTCATTACCGCTGGGTTTGTCTCCTCATGGTTTAGGTGCCGACGGCGCAGGACTCCTTAAGGCGGTGTCGAGCTTGAGGTGCTCATGGAGCAGCTCGTCGTAGGCGTATGGAGCCATATCTGCATATCTCGCGATATGGTTGTGTATGTGAAAACGACGATCAACTTGCCCGATGGGCTTGCAGACATGGCGAAGCGCCGCGCCGCAGAGCGTGGGTGCACCTTCACGGCTCTGGTCGTTGAAGGTCTTCACCACGTACTGAGCGAGGTGTCGGAGGTTCGCCGGGCGCCGCTGCCGATATGGGGCAGCGCGAGTGATCAGGTTCTCGTCGATCCCGCAGACAAAGAGGCACTCGGCAGCGCCCTTGACGCCGACGGCTGGAAATGATCTGCCCAGACGTCAATGTGCTGGTGTATGCCTACCGTGGCGATCTCGACGAGCACCAGACGTTCCGCCGCTGGCTGGACGCTGCGCTCGACGGCCCAGAACCATTCGGTCTCATCGACGTAGTCCTGACCGGGTTTCTCCGTGTCGTGACGAATCGCCGGGTATTCGCGAATCCTGCCCCCACCACGGCCGCCCTCTCATTCGTGGACGCGTTGCGCGCCGCGCCGGCTGCCCGGCAGTTGCAGGTGACCGAGGCGACTTGGCGTCAGTTCTCGCAATTCGCTGAACGCGACTCATTCATCGCCGGCAACCTTGTGCCTGATGCTTGGATCGCCGCGTTGGCCATCAGCAGCGGTGCCCGCGTCGCCACCGCCGATGCCGGTTTCGCTCGCTTCGACGGCCTGTCGTGGTTCAACCCGGCGCACGCCACATGAGTTCGCGCTCCCAATCGAGGCGACCTCACGAGTGGAGGCCGGAATGGCGGGGTACCAAGCGCCTGGACAACGTGTTGAGCGAAGTCGCAGCGTCGGCTGGCGGCTTCCAGGCGGCCGACAACCTGTCTCGCGATGAGCTGTACGAGCGTGGTGCGTTCCGCTAATGCGGAGGTTTGCCCCCAAGGCAAGTCCGCCGCCCAGCGACACTCAATTGCGGAAACTTTGTGCACAAATCGAATCGTTGCGGAAAGTGCTGTGCGCTTGGTGCGCCAATGGGCGCTCAGCGTGGCGGTGCTCGCGACCCGGTTCGGCCTTTGGTGTCGTTGGGTGGCCGAGTCGGGGGCTGGAGCCGGTAGCGGCCGGTGTCGGTGTTCTGTTCGACGGTGAAGCCTTCGTGGTGGATCTTGTCGTGGCATCGGTTGCAGACCGACACGAGGTTGCCGTAGTCGGTGGGGCCGTCGTCCTGCCATTCGATGATGTGGTGGGATCGACAGTGGTTGGGAGACACACCGCAGCCGACACAGCCTTGGTCGCGCAACGCTAGCGCTGCGCGTTGAAGGTCGGTGGCGGTGCGGCGGCGGCGTCCCATTCGCAGATCCCCTGTCGCGTGGTTGAAGATCGCGGGCAGCACATGCGCATCGGCGGCAACGTTGGCGATTTCCCCGATGGGGATCGGTGTGCCGTCTGACAGACGCGCATTGGTGAGCTGGTGGTTCACCATGTCGTAGTCCGCCACGACCAGGAGCGAGGTGCCCGCAGGCCGCTGCGCGTCAGGTTCGAGAATCAGCTTCGCTATCGCGTCGGCAGTGCGCTGGGGATGGCTGGGCCGCGCTGTGGGGTCTTCGTGGTGGTACAGGTGGCGCTCCATTGCTGCGATCACCGTCGCCAGGCGAGCGCCAGTGACGCTGTCGAACTGTGCGTTGAGCACCACCATGCCGTTGTCACGGCTCGTGAACACCCGCCCCGAGCGCGCCTGGTGCTGTTGCTCGAGCAGCGAGGCGCCGTCGTCGCTGCTTTGGTCGGCCTGATGACGCGCCACGGTGCGACGGAACTCGTCATAACCCTCGCGCTGTGCCCGCTCAGCCAGGAACCCCTCGTCGATGGGGCCCTCGGTGGCGGCACGCGCGATCAGTCGTGCGTGCCCCACAGGAACCGAACCATCGGCCAGACCCTCACGAGTCATGTCCAGTTCGCTCAGCGCCACCGCTGCTTTGACATCCCCACGTGCCGCGCGCCCTGAGATCAGCAGCGTGTCTTTGGCGGCGTGCTCGGCAGCGGACGCACCTCTGCGGCGGGCGATCTCGCCCAACGCAGCAGCCTTCATTGCCGCCAGCGCCGAATCGGCCCGGCCGAGTTCTCTCAACCGGGCACGCAAGCCCGCATCGCACAGCCCCGACACTTCCACCGGGTCCACACGCACCGCAGTGTCTGCGGCCCTGCCCTGCGAACCGGATTCGCCGCCGTTCTTCATGGGAACAAATGTACGAGAGGGGTGTCACAGCCATGATGTTGGGGTCAGCGGTCGGGCCCGGGATCGCCGCGTTCACGCCGACCATCCCGACCGGGGCTTCCCGCCGGAACCGCCGTGCCGCCCCGCGTGTGCACAGCACCCTCGGACCCGCTCGTAAGTGGGCGGAGGGGCGGCGATCCAAGCCGATGGCTGTGGCACGCAGATAACGTGTGTCACAATTACTGTGGCACAGCAGGAGACTGATGGACATGCGAAACATCACGGTGGCAATTGACGACGACACGCACCGGTTGGCGCGCATTCGCGCTGCTGAGCTGGACACCTCGGTGTCTGCGCTGGTTCGCGGCTACCTCAGGCGTCTTGCGAGTGGCGATGGCGGCGTGCTGCATGACGACGACGACCTGCCTGAGACGGCACAGCAGCGGCGGAGCAGGCACCTTGACGACGTGCTGAGCGTCATAGCTACGTCAGCTGGCGGCTTCCGGACGGCTGACAATCTGTCGCGCGAAGAACTGCACGAGCGCAGTGCGTCTCGTTGACACGAACGTCCTGCTCTACGCGGCAAGTCCCGCGCCCGACGATGCCGCCAAGCACGGACTCGCCGTGGCGCTGCTCAAGCAGCCCGACCTGGCGCTCTCGGTGCAGGTGCTGGCCGAGTTCCTCGTTCAGGCCACTCGACGCAGCCGCCCCCATGCCCTCAGTGCCGAACTGGCGATGCGCTTTCTCAGCGTCTTCGACGACTTCTCGGTCCAGCCGATCACGGCCGAGGTCTTTCGTGCTGGTGTGTCGCTCAGCCAGCGCTTCGGATTGTCCTACTGGGATGGCGCGATCCTTGCTGCTGCGCAGGCATTGGGCTGCGATGCCGTGTACTCCGAGGACATGAGCGCACAGCAGGACTACGACGGCTTGCGGGTCATCAACCCATTCGTCGAGCAGTGACGGCCATCGAAGCGTCCGGGTGCCGCAGATCGCCCGACGGGATCACCAACCCGCGCGGTCAAGCAGCTCCTTGAGCCGGCGCTTCGCCCGGTGCTCAGTCCGGACGCGTTGCAGCAGCGAATCGAACAATTGCGGCTCGTCCGCATCGGCTGCCAGACGCTGAATTCGAGACATCAGATCGACGGCGGACTTGTATTGGTTGGCCTTCTTGCGATCGATGATCGCCAGCGCCGCCGAGGCATAGACCGTGATCGAGTCACGAGGTGAGTGTTGCTCTCGCTCCCTCGCGAGCGTCATCCACATCTGGCTGCTCGTGCCCAGCTGCACAGCCGTGTCCCATGCTTGCTGAGCGTGACCCTCGAAGAGCAGGATCTCCGTCAAGATGACTGCTGCTGCTGCGGGCGCGGCGGAAGCGTCGTCAGACATGACGTCTTCGGGCACCGAACCATCAGCCGGCGCCCTGCTAGCCAGCAACGTGTTGTCACCGCTCGGATCGAGCAGTGTGAGCAGATGCTTGCGGCCTCGGCTCAGCCAGTCGACACCGGTGTCCTCCTGCTTCAGGCGGCGAAAATTGCTCAGCGACGGACTCGCCTCGAACGTCTTCCAGTACAGATCGACGGCGGCTCCGGTCTCGCCCCGCTCGCGCAGCTTGCGAGCCAGAAAATCGCGGGTATTACCGGCATGCCATGAGCCGTGCCTCATGCCTGACAGACCCCGACGGGCCCACTCGACAGCTTCGTCGTCACGACCGGCCCGTTCGAACGCAGCGGCGATCTCGACCATGTCGGTGGGGTGAATTCGCTCGCGCCGGTGCGCCTCGATGAGCGCGTCGGGGTCGTCCATGGCAAGCGCCCAACCGATCATCGCTTCACGCAGCCGGGACACGTCCGACGACCAGCCGTCGTCTTTGGGGTCGATCTGCCGCCATTGGGGCTCGATTGCACGGCGGAACGCGGTCAGCCCTGAGGGGCCGAGTACTTCCGCATATCTCGCTGCCGACCGGTGGAATCCGTCCAGTTCTGACGTCATTTCGAGCTTCGCGAGGCGCTTCGCCAGCTTGACCGGGTCTGATGTGCTCTGCTCGCACGCCTGAAGATGCAGATCCGCCAGTCGGTCGGATATGACCGTCAGCCACCCGTCAGAGTCGTCCACACGGCCCATGGCCATGTCCGCCCGCCTGTGCGCATATTCAGCGAGCTGCGCTGCTTCGGGGCCATGACCTGCATCGCAGATATCCACGATCGCGTCGATCATGTCGTCGACAATCGCTGCCCATTCAGGAGCTTCGTGATAGCTCACATGACGCCGGGCGCCAAGAACGCCCTTGATCCGCTGACGCCATTCATCGAGGTCCGGCCCTATGCCTTGCTCGGACCTCGCTTCGAGCAGCAGGCGTTCGCGTAAGCGCCAATCGTCGGCAGCCTGCTGCAGCACGATCTCCGCCAGCCGTTCGACATCGAGCCGGTGCACGAACCCCTCGAGCAGGAGGACATCAGGGTCGGCGCTTCGGCTGTGCTGCGACGGCCGCGTCGGCTCGCTCGCGCCTTCGGGACGCTCGCCGGTGCGCAGCAGCGACAATGCCACGGCGACGCAATGCTTGCAGAACGAGCCGTCTTCGGCCGCAGGGCACGAGCACGACCAGTTCAGCGTGTCGGCGTCGAGCCACAACTCGACGTCGTACGGCATTGTTCCGCGCACCGTCGCGCGCACCCCTTTGTCGCTCGCTGCCGCCGATTCCACCCGACGGTCATTCAGGTATCCGACCCCTCGCTGAAAGGAGCGCAGACCGGCGAGTTCCTCGATCATGTGTTGGTCGAGCACTTCGTCCAATTCGTCTGAACGACTCGATCCACTCAGTTCCCTGATATCGGTCACGACCTGATTTCCTAGTCGATGGCACCGAAGTCACGATGTTCGTGCAATGTCGCGCTTGCGTGGTGTGGTACCAGCACACCGATGGCTACTACTGCGGCACCAGCATCCACTTGTTGCCACGGGTACGGGGTTCGGCGTGTGTGGATGCCACGATGCCATCGGCTCGGAGGCGACGTAGCCAGTTCAGCACCGTCTGTTTCGAGGTGCCGAGCGCTCCTGCCAGATCGACGCTGCTGCGCGGGCCAGCCTCAAGCAGACGGATCACCTGGTCTGGGGTGCCCTTGTACAGCTCGTGCGATTGAGCCTGCCGCCCCGCATTCGCCCCCGACGTGGGTGACCACGGATCGTGGTCGAAGGCGCCTGGAATGCGGTCGGAGCCGCCTATTGCCGAGACACCGATGCGGAAGTAGTCATCGCGGACCGTGGCGACCAACTCGCGTACCCGGTCATCTAGCTCAGGCGGTCCCATTCCCATCCGATCGAGGGCCTGTACTGCTGCACGCAATCCTGAACCTCGGTTCTCGCACACGGGCCTACCGGTACCTGGGATGACGACATCTTCGAGCAACCGTGCGAGCAGCGCATTTCGGGTGCTGCTGATGCTGGCATCAATGAGCTGCGCTACGTCGGTGTGCCCTGAGTGGATGCCGTGCAACCCGCCGGGGCTGGCAACCTCGAATCGATCTGGATACAGGGATATGCGCACCTGAGTGCCGTGAGCGCTCGGGTTGTAGTCGCGGTGCATGAGAGCATTTGCCACGATTTCGCGGATGGCCTCTGCTGGATAGTCCCAGATGTCTTGGCGGCCGGCGCCTTCCACGACTGATCGTCGTCGCATGTTGCGTTGCATTGCCGAGACGGCCTGCGCCACGATGGCCGGTATCGGCCCGTCGAGCGGCTGGTTGTCGATGAAACGCGTTCCGTCGGCCAGAGGCGACCCGTCCTCTGTCGGCAGCACGACGAATGAGGCGGCCAACTGTGGCACGAACTGCTGCGGATAGCGGCCGAGTGCCAGCAAACCCGCAAGCGTGACGGGCGAGCTGGGCTGCGGATCGATCAGAACGCCGAGCATGTGCAGCACTTCATGATCGGCGGCTTCGGTGAAGATCTCGCCGCGGCGTCGGCGAAGCCGTCTCAGCAGGTCGCTCATTAGCGCATCGTCCAGATGCTCCAAGCGGGCCCCGTCGACCGGCGCGGCATCATCGTTCGGCTGTCCGCGACCCGAGACCATCACATGTATCTCGTAGTCCGTCAGGCGCCGGTTGCCGTCGTGAACCCGTGTGTACGAACCCTGACTCATTCCCTCGGCTCGGATATAGCAGGGTCGGTGTTGGTGTCCCAGTGGCGGGATACGAGCCGTAACGACAGGTTGGCCCTCGACATCGCAGATGCCGATATTCGGCCGAATCCTGGGCTCGAGGATATCTGAGCATTTCGACGCCAGATCGGCGGCGAGTTTCGCCGGGTTGATCGGAACTGGTAGGAAATCCGCATCGCTCAATCCAAGGATGAGTAGGCCCCCTCGGCCGTTGGAGAACGCCGAGATGGACTTCAGCGCGCTCTCTGGGAAGCCGCTCGCCGCGGACTTGACTTCGACCGTCTCGTAATCGGTAGCCGCAGCCCGAAGGTGCGGCACGGCGGCGTCCAGTTCCGCTTGGAGCTCTGCCGGTGCAGAAATGTGCTCCTCATTTTCGGCGTTCACAGCACCCATTCTAGCAGAGTTGTGCACATTGTGGAATTATTGTGCACAACTCAAACCATTGCGGAAAATCTTGTGGAAAGTTCTGTGCGCTTGATGCTCCAGCGATTGCTCAGCGGGCCGTGGGGAATCCCAGGTCCACGCCGCGGTCGGCGGGGTCGGGCCAGTGCTCGGTGACCGCCTTGAGCCTGGTGTAGAAGCGGATGCCTTCGGGTCCGTGCATGTGGTGGTCGCCGAACAGCGAGTCCTTCCAGCCACCGAACGAGTGGTAGGCCATCGGCACCGGAATGGCCACGTTGACACCAATCATCCCGACCGGGGCTTCCCGCCGGAACCGCCGTGCCGCACCGCCGTCACGGGTGAACAGCGCCACGCCGTTGCCGTATTGGTTGTTCTCGATCAGCTCCATCGCCTCTTCGAACGACTCCACGCGCACCAGACACAGCACCGGTCCGAAGATCTCGTCCTCGTACACCTTCATTTCGGTGGTGACCTCGTCGAGCAAAGTGGGCCCGACCCAGTAGCCGTTCGGGTGGCCGTCCACCACAAGGCCACGGCCGTCACGTACCAGAACTGCGCCTTCGGACTCGCCCAGGTCGATGTAGCTGAGCACTCGATCACGGTGCTCTGCAGTGACGAGCGGGCCCATGTCGACGGCCTCGGCACCAAGTCCGGGGCCGATGCGCAGTGCGTCGATCCGCTCGCAGATCGCCTCAGACAGGTCGTCGGCGATTGCCCCCACCGCCACGACCACCGAGATCGCCATGCAGCGCTCGCCGGCAGAGCCGTAGCCGGCCGACACGGCGGCGTCAGCGGCCTGACCGATGACCGCATCGGGCAACACGATCATGTGGTTCTTGGCACCGCCGAGCGCCTGCACCCGCTTGCCAGCCATTGACGCTGTGCGGTGCACATGACGAGCAATCGGCGTCGAGCCCACGAAGCTCACCGCGTCGATCCCGGGGTGCTCGCACAGGCCATTCACCGCGTCCGCATCGCCGTGGAGCACGCTGAACACGCCGTCGGGCAGCCCGGCATCGGCGAACAGCTCGCCGATGCGCACCGCCACCGACGGATCCTTCTCGGACGGCTTGAGCACGAAGCAGTTGCCGGAGGCGATGGCTACCGGGTACATCCACATCGGCACCATCGCCGGGAAGTTGAACGGCGTGATGCCCGCCACCACGCCGACCGGCTGGCGGACCGTGTAGGCGTCGTGCTCGGTGCTGATGTCGTCGGTGCGCTCGCCCTTCAGCAGCTGGCCGATGCCGCAGGCGAACTCCACCACCTCGATCCCTCGCCGCACCTCGCCGAGGGCGTCGGCTCGCACCTTGCCGTGCTCGGCCGAGACCATCTCGGCCAGCTCCAAGCGGTGCTCCTCGAGTAGCTCCCGGAAGGCGAACATGACCGCGGCTCGAGACGAGATGGAGGCCTCCCGCCAACCGTCCCACGCCGTGCGTGCCGTGGCCACGGCCAGGTCCACGTCGCCCGCGGACGCCATGGGAACCGTGGCGATGACACTGCCGGTGACCGGGTCGGTCACTTCGAACATGGTCTTGGGCGACCCTTGCGTTCGCTGACCGCCGATCCAGTGGTCGACTTGCCTCATGAGAGTCCTCCTTGCCGGCAGCGCCCAGTGCTTGACGAGCGCGCCGAATGACGCATCTTCGCAGCCTTGCGGGGTGAACGGGAACGCACTTGGGGGCGGCGCCGGGAGCAGCGTTGCGAGGTGATCGAAAATGCTCTTGAGAGCGGCTCTGGAAGCAGCGTTGGGGGTTGATCGGGCGTGCTGTAGGGAGCAGCGTTCCGCTTGGCGAGCCGTGGCTAGAGTCCGCGCCATGAGCGATGTGCAACCGATTCCCGCCGACCGGCCCTTTGTCGTGCCCTACATGACGATTGGTGCCCGCACCGATGGTTCGCCCGGCGGTGCTGCCGATGCCATCGAGTGGTACACGGCCGCGTTCGGTGCCCGCGAGGCGAACCGGCAGGCCACACCCGACGGCAGCAAGCTGATTCACGCCGAGCTGATCCTGGGCGACGGTCTGATCTTCCTGGCCGACGACTTTCCAGAGTTTTCCGGCTCGGAATCAGCCCCCGCTGCGCTCGGCGGCTCCTCGGTCACCATGCACCGTTACGTCGTCGACTGTGACGCCACCATCGAGGCGGCCGTGGCGCAAGGTGCTGAGTTGACCATGCCGCCGACGGACATGTTCTGGGGAGACCGCTTCGGCGGCATCCGCGATCCCTTCGGTCACAACTGGTCAATCGCCACCCATGTGCGAGACGTGACCCCCGAGGAAATGGAAGCCGCGGCCGCCGAGATGTTCGCTGGCGGTCCGCCGGAAGGCTGATCCATGGCCGTCACTGAACTCGCGGGACGTATTGCCGTGGTCACCGGCGGCGGCAACGGCATGGGCCGCGAGCTGGTGTGCCAGCTCGCAGCGGCAGGCGCACACGTAGCGGCGTGCGATCTCAACGATGAGACGCTGGAGCAGACCGCCGAGTTGGTCACGTCGCGGGCCGCAAGCGGCGTGCGAATCACCACGCACCTGTGCGATGTCACCGACGCAGATGCCGTGGCAGCGTTCGCCGCGGAGGTAACGGAACAACACGAAACCGACCACATCAACCTGCTGTTCAACAACGCCGGCATCGGCCACGGCGGCAGCTTCGTGATCGACGATCAGCGAGCTGCATGGGACAAGACCTTCGAGGTGTGCTGGAACGGGGTACTGAACTGCGCTCGCGCCTTCATGAACCTGCTCGTCCGCTCAGATGCGGCAGCGATCGTGAACACCAGCAGCGCCATGGCCGTCTGGGCGTCGCTCGGTCCAGGCGTGACGGACACGGCGTACTGCGCGGCAAAGTTCGCTGTCAAGGGCTTCACCGAGGCGCTGATGGTGGATCTCGCGCAGCACGCGCCCCACGTCAGCGCCCACGTAGTGATACCCGGCCACATCGGCACATTGATCGATCTGAACAGCGTCTCCGCTCACGGTCTCGATGCGCCGGTGTTGCGCAAGACCGTGGCGGCCCGGGGGGTGGCGCTCGATCAGTCCAGCGACGCCGAGGTTGAGGCATTGGTCCTCGACCTCTACACGCGCTTTCGAGACGATGCCCCGACAACAGCTGCCGAAGCCGCCCAGATCATCTTGGCGGGTGTCCTTGCGAGCGATTGGCGCATCCTGGTCGGCGATGACGCGCACGCCATCGACAATGCAGTGCGCGCCGATCCTGAGTCGGCTTACGAACCGGAGTTCTTCGAGCGGCTGCGCAAAGCGGGCTACCTGCAGGCGTTCGGCCGCTAGCCGCGCACCGGTGCCGAGGTGCTCATACCACCTGCCGAGATGTTCGCGGGCGGCCCACCGGAAGGCTGACCTGGCGAGGTCGCGTCTGGCATTGACGCGGAAGCATCGTGACACTGCGAGACTTCAGCACTAGTTGACACGACCGACCAACACGCAGCACGGAGCCGCGTCTGCGTGCACAAGTGGGGGAGACAGACGCATGGCTGTATCAAACTTTGCTGGGCGTATCGCAGTGGTGACCGGCGGCGGCACCGGCATGGGCCGTGAGTTGGTTCGCCAACTCGCGGCAGCGGGAGCGCATGTCGCTGCCTGCGACCTCAACAGCGAGACGCTTTCCGAGACAGCGGAACTCGCCAGTCAGGACGCCTCCGAAGGGGTGCGCATCACGACACACCTGTGCAATGTCACCGATACTGACGCCGTCGCAGCGTTTGCGGCCGACGTCGCCGCTGCCCACGAGACCGACCACATCAACCTGCTGTTCAACAACGCCGGTATCAGCGGCGGCGGCAGTTTCGTCATCGATGATCAACGCGCAGCGTGGGACAAGACCTTCGAGGTGTGCTGGAACGGGGTACTGAATTGCGCACGTGCCTTCATGGACCTGCTCGTCCGCTCAGATGCGGCGGCGATGGTCAACACCAGCAGCATCAACGGGTTTTGGGCGACCGTCGGGCCAAGCGTGCCCCACACGTCCTACTCCGCTGCGAAGTTCGCCGTGAAGGGCCTCACCGAAGCACTCATGGTGGACCTCGCGCTCCACGCGCCGCACGTCAGCGCCCACGTCGTCATGCCCGGTCACATCGGCACCTCGATCGCGTTCAACAGCATCGAGGCGCATGGTCTCGATATCCCACTGCGGCGCAAGACAATGGCGGCCCGGGGGATCCCAATCGATCAGTT
This sequence comes from Candidatus Poriferisodalis sp., assembly GCF_965221945.1. GTDB lineage: Bacteria > Actinomycetota > Acidimicrobiia > Acidimicrobiales > Poriferisodalaceae > Poriferisodalis. The sequence continues at coordinate 798,608 of NZ_OZ244925.1, forward strand.
CAGCGATGCCGAGATCGAGGCGCTGGTCGTCGATCGCAATACCCGTTTCCGTGTCGATGCCCCGACGACAGCCGCTCAAGCTGCCCAGATCATCCTGGCGGGAGTCCTCGCGGGCGATTGGCGGATCCTGGTCGGCGAAGATGCGCACGCCATCGACACCGCAGTGCGTGCAGACTCTGAGTCCGCCTACGAACCGCAGTTCTTCGAGCGGCTGCGCGACGCAGGCCACTTGCAGGCGATTGGCACCTAGCTGCGTACCGGTCGCTAGTTCGCCTCGCAGGGCTGGAGCTCGGGGTGGAGCTGATCATCGGTCCCCGGACCAAGATCACGCCGTTCACTGACCGCGCGGTAGCAGCAGGCATGACCAAGGCGATGGTCTACAACCACACCGTGCTGCCTATCAGCACCGATGATCCTGCTGCGGACTACCGGGCACTGACGGAATCTGCGGCGATCTGGGATGTCGGCTGCGAGCGTCAAGTGCAGATCGCCGGACCGGATGCGCACCGATTGGTCACGTATCTCTGCGCCCGAGACTTGCGGGACCTCGAGGTCGGTGCGGCCCGCTATGCGCCGATGTGCGACCACGAGGGTCGACTTGTCAACGACCCGATGGCGCTGCGAATCGATGAGACGACGTTCTGGCTCTCGATTGCCGATAGCGACGTGCTGCTGTGGGCACGAGCGGTGGCGGGCGAACGCGGATTCGACGTCGACGTGACCGAGCCGGACGTCTGGCCGCTTGCGATCCAAGGCCCCCGCGCCGCTGATGTCGTGGCGGCGGCGTTGGGGGACTGGGTGCGCGACGTGCGCTTCTTCCGTTTCGTCCGCCACAAGCACGACGGCATCCCCATGATCGTGTGTCGATCTGGGTGGTCCGGCCAAGACGGCTTCGAGCTCTTCTTGATGGACGGCTCTCGGGGAGAAGAGCTCTGGGACCTGCTGTGGGAAGCGGGTCGACCATTCGGGCTTGCAGTGGGCGCGCCGAACAACGCCGAGCGCATCGAGAGCTTCCTGCTGTCCTTCGGCGGCGATACCGATCCCGAGACAGATCCCGACGAGGCCGGAATCAGCCGGTTCGTCAGCCCGGAAGACGATGGTGACCATCGAGCGGGACACGACTTCATCGGCCAAGCCGCGTTGGTGGCTCGGCGGGCCTCGGGCACCCAGCGACGCCTCGTCGGTCTCGTCGTCGATGGCGACCCGCCGTCGCCAATGCGGTCGCCGCGCACCGTGCAGTGCCCCGACGGTCACCCAGTCGGCACGCTGCGAGCGCTTGCTCGCTCGCCGAGGTTCGACACCAACATCGGCCTCGCGCTGCTCGATCAGCCCTGGTTCGAGCCGGACACGGCGTTGCGGGTCAATCTCGACGGCATCGACCGCTCAGCCATGACGACGCAACTGCCCTTCAATCTGCCGCCTGGCTCCAAGGCTGCTGTCGGGCCGAACTAGGCCGCCAACGTCGCGCCGCTACCCTGACCGCCTCCGCGGACGTAGTTCAACGGCCAGAACCTCAGCCTTCCAAGCTGATGATGCGGGTTCGATTCCCGTCGTCCGCTCACCTTACGCAGCGCGGATCGGGCCGTCCTCGAGCACCTGGCGGTTCGCGATCACCTCGTCGATGATCCCGTACTCCTTGGCGGCTTCGGCATCCATGATGAAGTCGCGGTCGGTATCGGTGTGAATACGCTCGATCTCCTGGCCGGTGTGGTGTGCAATGATCCGCTCAAGCCGTTCGCGCATCCGGTCGATCTCGCGCGCTGCCAACTCGATGTCGGTGGCTTGACCCATCGCCTGCCCGTAGGGCTGGTGCAGGAGCACCCGTGCATTGGGCAGCGCCATGCGCTTGCCCGGCGTGCCCGCAGCCAGCAGCACCGCAGCGGCAGAGGCCGCTTGGCCGAGGCAGATAGTGGTGATGTCGTTGCGGATGTACTGGCTCGTGTCGTAAATGGCGAACAGCGAGCTGAGGTCCCCACCGGGCGAGTTGATGTAGATGTTGATGTCCTTGTCGGGATTTTCCGACTCCAGGTGGATCAGCTGCGCGCACACCAGATTGGCGATGACATCGTCGATCGGCGTGCCCAAGAAGATGATGTTCTCCTTCAACAGCCGGGAGTACAGGTCGTACGCCCGCTCACCCCGATTGGTCTGTTCCACGACGGTGGGCACGAGGTAATTGCGGGCACTGTGCCGTCCGGCGCTGATATCAGATTGATCCGCGTGTGCGGAGAACTCGGTCGTCACGGTGTGTCCTTGTCGTCTTTGTCGATTGCGTCTTCGGTGTCGTCAACGCTCTGCGAGTCATCGGGCGACGGGAATTCGAGCGCTGAGCGGTCGATGGCGTCGCCGTCCGGTCCGATGAGTGTGGCGGCTTCGATGGCCCATTGAAGCGCCTTGCCCTTGCAAATCGCTGATGTGAGGTGAGCGAGTCCATCGGCATCTGCCATGACGTCGCGCAGCTGGGCCGGGCTGCGGCCATCGTTGGCTGCCGTCCGTTCCAACTCTGCGTCGATGTCATCGTCGTCGGCTTGCAGGTCTTCAGCCGTGGCCAGGGCACGTAGAGCCAGATCCAAACGCACGCCACGATCAGCATCGTCTCGCAATTCCCCGATGAACGACGCAGGCTCCTGGCCCGTTGCCTCCAACCAGTCCTCGATCGTCATGTTTCGCTGCTGCAGCCCGCTGCCCAGCTCTGACATGCGATCCGCAATTGCCCCGCTCACCATGGCATCGGGAACCGGTCCATCGACAAGGTCGGCGAGTTGCTTCTGTATTTCGTCGCGCAGAGCCATATTGGCTTGCATGATGCGGCCGAAGCTCAGTTGTCGTGCCGTGGCCTCGCGAAGGTCCGCGATGCAGTCGTGCTCGGTGTTCTCGTCGACCCAGTCGTCGGTGAGTTCAGGCAGGACCAACTCCGACACCGTGTTGACGTTGATCTCGAAGTCGATGTCCATGTCGGGTTGCACCGGATGTGGCGCGCTGAACGACAACTCGATCCCGGCCTCGCAGCCGATGAGCTGCTCGTCGACCTCGGGCACGATGCCACCGCTGCCGACCTCGTAGAGGTAGTCCTGGGCTGAGAGTCCGGGCAGCGCCTCGCCGTCCACGGACCCTTCGATGTCGATCGTGACACGGTCGCCAACTTCTGCGGAGCGCTCCACGTCCGCGATATCGGCAAACTGGCGGCGCGTCTCGTCGACGCGGGCGTCAATCTCGGACTCGGGCGGCTCGGGACTTGGAATCTCGACCTGCAGGCTCTTGTAGCCCGAGATCGACACCACCGGTCGGATCTCGACCGTCGCCTCGAACGCCACCGGCCCTTCGCTTCCATCGAGAGTGAGCTCGAGTTCAGGCTGGTTCACCACGTCGACGTGGTTGTCACGCACCGCCTGGGCGTAGTAGCGGGGCACCGCTTCTTCGAGCGCTTGTGCGCGCCCAACCTCGGATCCGAAGTGCGATTCCAGCACCCGTCGCGGTGCGCGGCCGGGTCGGAATCCGGGAATGCGCACCTCACGGGCCAGCTTGCGGAACGCAGCCTCGATGTCGGCGTCGAACGTCTCGGCGTCGACCTCGACGGTCAGCTTGACGCGGGGACCGACAATTCGTTCTGTCGCAGTCTCGCCGTCGCTGGAGTCGTCGGTGTCGGGGTCAGCCGGCGTCTCGTCCTCGACCGGAGGATCGGGTTCAGGAATCGGCGCGCGCCCGATGAAATCCGCTGAATCCAGCGGCGTCAGCGTCGTCTTCACGAAGCGCAGAGCCTACCGGTGCGTCTCGACCGCTCCCCGTGGATACCGAGCGGCCGGGATGAAACAGATCGCACTGTTCAGTGCGCGCTGTGCCATCCTTGGCGAGCAACTGTGAGGTCGCGTGCGGACGGACCGTGTGCGAGCCTTGTATATCTACCGACGACCAAGTCTCAGCAGGAGGGAGGTGCAGCGTGGCGAAGTTCGGCGAGGGCAGCGAGCTGCTCAAGTGCTCGTTCTGCGGCAAATCCCAGAAACAGGTGCGCAAACTCATCGCGGGCCCAGGTGTCTACATCTGCGACGAGTGCATCGACCTGTGCAATGAGATCATCGACGACGAGGTCGAGACATCGACCGAGACGCCCTTCGAGTCAGTCCCCAAGCCACGCGAGATCTTTGCCTTCCTCGACGACTACATCATCGACCAGGACAAGACCAAGACGATCCTGTCGGTGGCCGTCTACAACCACTACAAGCGGATGCGTCTTGAGCCCTCCGGACCTGGTGCTGGTGAGGATGTCGAGATTGCCAAGTCGAACATCCTGCTGATTGGCCCCACGGGCTGCGGCAAGACGATGATGGCGCAGACCTTGGCGCGCATGCTCAATGTGCCGTTCGCCATTGCTGATGCCACGGCGCTGACCGAGGCCGGCTACGTGGGAGAAGACGTCGAGAACATCCTGCTCAAGCTGCTCCAATCGGCCGACTTCGACGTGAAGCGCGCCGAGACCGGCATCGTCTACATCGACGAGATCGACAAGATCGCCCGCAAAGCCGAGAACGCCTCGATCACCCGCGACGTCTCAGGCGAGGGCGTCCAGCAGGCCTTGCTGAAGATTGTCGAGGGCACCGTGGCCTCGGTGCCTCCGCAGGGCGGCCGCAAGCACCCTCACCAGGAGTTCTTGCAGATCGACACCAGCAACGTGCTGTTCATCTGCGGGGGCGCGTTCGACGGCCTCGAGCGCATCATTGCTGACCGTGTGGGGGAGCGGGGCATCGGATTCGGAGCGACGCTGCGCAACGCTGCCGGCAGCTCAGCGCTCGACGTGCTGCCCGATGTGCTGCCCGAAGATCTGCGCCACTTCGGCCTGATTCCCGAATTTATCGGCCGGCTCCCCGTCGTCGGCGTCGTCGACGCGCTGGGTCCCGACGCATTGCGCCGGATCCTCACCGAGCCGAAGAATTCGCTGGTGCGCCAGTACCGCCGGATGTTCGAGCTTGACGACGTCGAACTCGAATTCACTGAGGATGCTCTCGAAGCCATCGTGGATCAGGCGATGCTCCGCAACACGGGCGCGCGGGGGCTCCGGGCGATCCTCGAGGAAGTCTTGCTGGGGTTGATGTACGACTTGCCGAGCCGCGATGACGTGGCCCGCTGCATCGTCGACCGGAGCGTGGTCCTCGACAAGGTGAATCCCACGCTGGTGCCCCGTTCGACCGTCACACGCCGCGCATCTTGAGCCCTGCGCCGACCGGAGCGGCAGCCGGGCCGCTGCGCGACTACGAGGCCGCACTCGACTGGCTGGATTCCCATATCGACCTCGAACGGCTGCTCGGCAGCCCCGAGGCGACGGCACCCACGCTGGATCGCATGTGGACACTCATGGGTGTCTTGGGCGACCCGCAGGACAGCGTGCCGGCCATCCACATCACCGGCACGAACGGCAAAGGCAGCACGGCGCGGCTATCAGTTGCGCTGCTCGGGGCGTGCGGGCTTGCCGCGGGCAGCTACACGTCACCCCACATCGAGCGCGTCAACGACAGGATCACCGTGGCCAACGAGCCGCTCGACGACGAGTCGTTCGCAACGGCGATCAGCGAGGTCGCCGTCTTCGAGTCGATGGTGACCGAGCGCTGCGGCGAGCGGCCGAACTACTTCGAGGTGATGGCTGCCGCCGCGTACAACTGGTTCGCCTCCACTGCGCACGTCAACGTGATCGAAGTCGGCATGGGCGGCCGCTGGGATGCCACCAACGTGGTGGACGCTGCAGTGGCAGTCATCACCAACGTCGGCGCCGACCACCTCGAGATCATCGGGCCCACATTGGCGAACGTTGCCTCGGAGAAGGCCGGGATCATCTCCGCAGGGGCGATCGTCGTCTGCGGCGAGACGGCCCCTGAGCTCGTCGAGATTGTGGCCGTCACGGCGGCAGGGATCGGCGCTGAGCTGTGGCGCCGCGGCGTCGACTGGGATGTCGCCGACCGCCAACCCGCCGTCGGCGGTCAGCTCGTGACTGTCCGCACACCGTTTGGGGAGCACGCCGATCACTTCGTGCCACTCCACGGTGCTCACCAGGCGATCAACGTCGCCACGGCCATCAGCTCGGTTGAGGCATTCTTCGGCCGGAGCCTCGACGACGATGTGATCACTGCCGCGCTCGGGGACATCACCCTGCCGGCGCGCTTTGAGATCGTGAATCGTCAGCCGACGGTGGTCATCGACGGGGCCCACAATCCCGCTGGTGCCGCTGCGCTGCGAGAAACGCTGGCGGAAACGTTGTCCATGGGCTCGACGCTGGCGGGAGAGCCGCAAGTCGCTTCGCAGGCAGGCACGGACGGCTCGAATGTGCTCGTGATCGGTGCCAACAGACCACACGATCCCGGCGAGTTCTGCGAAGCGCTCGATCTTGAGCCATTCGATGCGGTTGTTGCAACTGCGGCGTCATGGCCGCGTGCGATCCCGCCGAGCGAGGTTTCCGCTGCTGTAGAGAACGCAGCGGCCGGCCGTGACCGGCCGCTCGACATCATCGCGGCTGCGAGCGTCACCGATGCGCTGCAGCACGCCCGCGACCGGGCCGGTCCCGATGGGATCGTGTTGGTGAGCGGCTCGCTGTACATCGCTGCCGAAGCCCGGCGACTGCTGGGGAGTCACCCGCATTAGTCTCTGGCGCGCAGCCCATCGCGCAACGCGTCGGTGCGAGGCAGCAGGCTGAGGGAGACAGCGATGCGGCAAACGCTGGTGATCTGCAAGCCTGACGCTGTCGAGCGCGGCCTCGTCGGCGAGATCCTGGGCAGGTTCGAGCGCAAGGGGCTCACCATCGCGGCCTTGGAGCACCGGACAATCGAACGCGATACTGCCAAGCGGCACTACTCCGAACACGCTGGCAAGCCGTTCTGCGCGCCACTGCTGGACTTCATCACGCGCTCGCCATCGATCGTCATGGTGCTGGAAGGCCCTGCCGACGCAGGCGGCGACGTCTTCGCCGTCGTGCGCACCCTGATGGGTGCCACCAATCCCGCCGCTGCCGCACCCGGCACCATCCGGGGCGACTACGGCCTGTCTCCCACCGAGAACCTCGTGCATGGTTCCGACAGCGAAGCCTCCGCCCAGCGAGAGATCGCCCTGTTCTTTCCGTCCGTCGTCCCGTCGAACAACAAGGTCGGCAGCTGATGGCGGCGAACGGGCCGTCCCGACCCCGCCGGCGCGGACACATGTTCGGCGGCAAGGACATCGCGGTCGATCTCGGTACTGCGAACACGACCGTGTTCGTTCGCGGCCGGGGAATCGTGCTCAACGAGCCCTCGGTAGTGGCCGTCGATTCGATGACGGGCAATTCGCTGGCCGTCGGCCAAGAGGCCAAGCGGATGATCGGTCGAACGCCAGGGAACATCACAGCGATCAGTCCGCTCAAAGACGGCGTGATTGCCGACTTCGACATTTGCGAGAAGATGCTCCGGCATTTCATCAACGAGGTCACCCAGACGCGCTGGCCCAAGCCGCGCATGGTGATCTGCGTGCCGTCGGGAATCACCGGAGTGGAGCAGCGCGCAGTACTGGAAGCCGCCGAGTATGCAGGTGCACGCCGGGCGTACATCATCGAGGAGCCGATGGCAGCGGCGATCGGCGCTGGGCTGCCGGTTCAGACGGCGCAGGGGAGCATGATCGTCGACATCGGCGGCGGCACCACTGAAGTCGCCGTGATCTCGCTCGGCGGGATCGTGACGGCTCGTTCTGCCCGCGTCGGCGGCAACATGATCGACGCGTCCATCGTTGCTCACGTCAAGAAGGAGCATGGCCTCATCGTTGGCGAGCGCACCGCAGAGGAAGTCAAGCTAGCGCTGGGCTCTGCGTGGCCGCTGCAGCAGGAGATCTACGCCGAGGTCCGTGGCCGCGACATGGTGAGTGGGCTTCCCGAATCGGTCAGCGTCGACAGCGTCGAGATCCGCGAAGCAATTGCGGGACCCGTCAGCGCAATCGTCGACTCGGTGAAGGCGACGCTCGACGACACCGCGCCGGAGTTGGCAGCCGACGTCATGGACTACGGCATCACACTTGCCGGCGGCGGAGCGATGCTGCGCGGTCTGCCGGATCGACTGCGCTCGGAAACAGGCGTTGCAGTTCACATCGCGGAGGACCCGCTGTTCGCCGTCGTGCGTGGCTCCGGCCAGACGCTCGAAGAATTCGACGTCCTCCACGGAGTGCTGTACTCGTCCACCGAGGGGCGCTGACGCCCCCGGCCGTGGCCCGCCGCGCCGGCATTCGGAGACGCACCTGGCTCCGCTTGGCCCTGCTCGTTGTGACGGCCATTGCACTGTTGACGCTCGACGCACGTGGCTCTGGCGGCGTGCTGGACACCGCGCGCGGCGCAGCGCTGGACCTGCTGGGACCGGTGCGAACCTTCGGAGACTGGGTGGTCGGGCCGTTTCGCAACGCTTGGCGCGGGGTCGTCAGCTTCGACGACTTAGAGGCCGAGAACGCAGAGCTGCGCGGCGAGCTGGCGCAAGCGCAGGCATCGGTGCTGCGCGTCGGCGAGCTGGAACGGGACCGGCAGGAACTGCTCGCTCTGGTGGGCGCCCGTGACACCGCCCGAGCAATCCCTCGGGTCACAGCGAGAGTCATTGATGCACCGGTGTCGAATTTCGAACGCACGATCGAGCTGGCGAAAGGACGCCGGGACGGCATACGCGAGGGAATGCCGGTCGAGAGCGGCGACGGTTTGGTCGGGCGCGTCGTGCAGGCCAGCACCACTCGTTCGCGGGTAGAGCTGCTGACAGATCCCAACTTCGACGCCGGCGTGCGCATCGTCCGATCCGGAGACGACGGATTGGCCTCGGGACGAGGCCCGGGTCGCGACCTGGAGGTGAGCTACATCGAGCTTGAGACGGTCGTCATCCCAGGCGAGACCGTGGTGACCAGCGGCTTTGAGGGAAGCACGTTTCCCGCCGGGCTGCTTGTGGGCACGGTCACCGATGTCGAGCCCGACGCAGTCCGGGGAGCGCAGCGAGTCACCGTCCACCCTGCCGCAGATCTGACGCGGCTGCGATGGGTGCAGGTGCTGCTCTACGAGCCCGATGTCCCCGAGCCGGTGATTGTCGATCGCGAGCCATCAGACACCCCGGTCACCCCCGTCAATACGGACGGGGCATCGTGAGAGGGGACCGGCAGTGATGGCAGGTGCCGGGCCGCTGGCCCGATCGGCGCTGGTGCTGGTTGCTGCTGTCATGGCGCACGTCGGCTTGCTGGCGCACATCACCCCGGCCGGCGTCATTGTCGATCCGCTGGTGCTGCTCGCCGTCGCAGGGGGGATGGTCGGCGGTCGCAGCACCGGGGCGTCCTTCGGCGCAGGTTGTGGACTGGCCTCCGATCTCATCCTTCACACGCCTTTCGGCATGTCCCTGCTGGTCTTGACGTTGGTTGGTTACTTGTCAGGCACCGTGACGGAGCAGATCCCCTCGGCGCGCTGGTTCGCACGTGCATCTTTGGCGTCGGTGCTGGCGGCGGGCGGGATCGGCCTGTTCGCCAGCGCAGGCTGGCTGATGGATCTCGTCTATGTGACGGAGGCTCCGCTTGTTCGCATCGCCGTCGTCACCGGTGTCGCGTCGCTGCTGACCAATTGGCTGCTCGAACGCGTGGTTCGCTGGGCGCTCATCATCCGCCCGCGCATTACCGCCGAACGGGAAACGAGGTCTCACAGTGGATGAGCGCGTCCGTCGGCGAATGGCCTTCCTGGGCATCGTGATGGTGGGCCTGTTCGGAGCGCTGTTCACTCGCTTGTGGTACCTGCAGGTGCTCGAGTCGGAACAATTCGCCGTAGCTGCGGAGTCGAACCAAGTCCGCATCATCATCACCCCGCCGACGCGCGGACGCATCCTCGACCGTCACGGTGTGGTCCTGGCCGACAACATCCGCACCGGTGTCGTAACGATCGACCATTCGAGTTACACGGAGCCTCAGACCGAGGCGGTGCTGACCGAACTGGCCGACCTGCTCGATGTGCCGGTCGCCCAGCTCAGCCAGGGCCTTGCCGACCAGCGCACGCACCCGCTCGCCCCCAAAGTGGTGGCGACGGGCCTCGACGAGGACGGCCTGCTGCGGGTGGCCGAGCGGTCCATTCCCGGCGTCGAGGCCAAATGGGACTGGGTGCGCGTGTACCCGCAGAACGAGATCGCGGCGCACATCGTGGGCTACGTCGGAGCGATGTCGGAACGCCAGCACAGGGAGCTGATCGACGACGGCTACCTGCCCTACGAGCGAGTCGGCCGGGCAGGTATTGAGGGTCTATTCGAGGCGGAGCTCCATGGCGAGCCGGGCCGCACCAAGCTCGAGGTGGACCGGCGCGACCGCGTGCAGCGGATCTTGGCCGATGTCCCGCCGGAGCCGGGTCATGACATCGTGCTGTCAATCGACGTCGAGTTGCAGGCTGCGGCGGAGTCGTACTTGCGACAGGGACTGATCGGAGCCCGCAAGACGGTGAGCGAGGACTCGGGCTTCTTCTACCCGGCACTCACGGGAGCAGCCGTGGTCATAGACGTGCGCAACGGCGACGTGCTCGCAATGGTGTCGCACCCGACCTACGACCCCAACTGGATGGTGGAGGGGTTGACCGTGGCCGAGTACCGCTCGGTCTTCGAGAACCCTTATTCGCCGGGAGCGCTCAACAACCTTGCAGTTCAGGGCACCTACTCGCCCGGTTCGGTGTTCAAGCCCGTGACGGCGCTTGCCGGGCTCGAAGCGGGTCTCATCTCGCCGCGAGCCTCGTACCACGACATCGGGTACTACAAGATTCCCGACGAGCGGGGCTGTACCGGCCGCTGCACCTTCTTCAACTCGGACCGGGCCGCGCTGGGGACCCTGGACCTGTCCGGAGCGCTGACTCGGTCGAGCGACGCCTACTTCTACAAGGTCTCCGATGACCTGTATTGGATCGACGGTCCCGAGCAGTGGGCTATCCAGGACATGGCCCGATCGCTCGGGTTGGGCGCGCCGACTGGCGTGCAGCTGCCATTCGAGAAGACGGGCCGGGTGCCGGACGGTGACGTGAAGAAAACCCTGTTCGAGCTGAGCCCCGAGGCCTATAACCCCTACAACGAGCCGTCGCGCTGGTTCCCGGGTGACAACATCAACACCGGGATCGGCCAGGGGCTGGTGGCGGTGACGCCGATGCAGCTCGTCAATGCCTACGCCACTTTGGCCAATGGCGGAACCCGCTTCTCGCCGAACATTGTCGAGGCGGTCGTGTCGCGGGAGGCTGAGACATTCGGCGAGGCGGTGCTCACGTTCGAGCCGAGGGTGCTCGACGTCGTGGACTTCCCCGACGGCAGCTCGGTGGTGCGGGAAGGGTTGAGCAACGTCACCAACTCCCGGTTGCGAGGCACTGCCGCCAGGGCGTTCGAGGGCTACGACCACGAGGGTTACCGGGTGTCGGGCAAGACCGGCACGGCGCAGGCGCAGGGTCTGAACGCAGTGCTGCGACGCAAGAAGGAGGACACTGCGGTGTTCGTCGCGTGGGCACCCACGCATGACCCTCGCTATGCCGTCGTTGTCGTCATGGAGGAGGCTGGATACGGCGGCGAGGCGGCAGCGCCAGTGGCTCGGCGCATCATTGAGGCGGTGCGGGCCTACGAGCAGCGCTGGCCCGAGCCGCAGATTGCGTTCGTGCCGCCCCAGCCCGAGTGCCCTGAAGTGCCAGAGGCGCTGCGAAGCGATCCGGCGTTCCTGGGCTATGTGCCTGAAGGCTGCCCGTGGGGCATCCAGCTGCCACGGGCCAACACGCCCTCTGACGCGGACGGCGACGGCATCCCCGATGTGGACCAGATCGACGGAGCGCTCCTGGGCGATCTGCCCCGCCGCAGGGTGGAGGTGGCGTCGTGATCGGGCGTCTGCTGAATCGCACACAAACCCGGCGTGAATTGCGATCTCCGGCCTGGTTCGCCGACTACACGTTGGCGCTGTCTGCGGTTGCGATCGCGTGCCTGGGAATCGCCATGAACTACGCCTCGACGTGGCGAAGCCTCTCCTTCGAAGGTAGCGATCCATGGACCGTGGCGCGCCGTCAAGCGATCTTCGTGGGGATCGGCATTGTGGTCATGGTCGTCGCCGCCGTTGTCGATTACCGGGCGCTGCGCTTCTACGCCACGCCTGCGTACCTCGCAGTCTTGATCGCGCTGGGGGCACTCCTGCGCTGGGGCCCGGAGATTCGCAACGCGCGATCCTGGTTCGAATTGCCGGCGTTCGGATTCCAGGTGCAACCCTCGGAGTTCGCCAAGCTCATCGTGATCGTGTCGCTGGCCGCATTCGTTGCCAGCCACGAGGGGTACCTGCGTTTCGACACGCTGTTCAACGCCGGGCTGTTGCTGGTGGTGCCGATGGGCCTGATCTACCTGCAGCCCGACCTCGGCACGATGCTGGTCTTCGTGGCTATTGCGATGGGCATGCTGCTCGTCGCGGGTGCGCAGCTGCGGCACATCGTCGTCATCACGCTGGCCGGCGTCCTGGCTCTCGTGCTGGTGTTCAGCATCGACGCTCTCCAGGGGCCTCGGCTGCTGAATGAGACGCAGCGAAACCGCCTGACGGCTTTCCTGGATCAAGACTTCGAGCCCTTGGAGGCCTCCTACAACCTGCGGCAGAGCCAGATCGCCATCGGTGCGGGCGGTATCTGGGGTCAGGGCTGGAAGCAGGGCACGCAGACGAACCTCTCCCTGGTACCCGAACAGCACAACGACTTCATCTTCACGGCGCTGGGGGAGGAATTCGGCCTCGTCGGCGGCTCGCTCCTGCTCGCGCTCTATGCGTACATGTCGGTGCGCATCTGGCAGATAGCCCGCGTCGCCAGCGACCCCTTCGGACGATTACTTGTCGTCGGCGTCCTCTCCATGTTGCTGTTCCAGGTGTTCCAGAACATCGGCATGACGATCGGCATCATGCCGATTACGGGCATCCCCTTGCCGCTCATGAGCCATGGCGGTTCGGGCACCATCACGGCCTTCGCCGCCGTGGGCATCGTCATCAGCGTCGGATCGCGCCGCTACGCCCTCTAAGGGCGTACCAGCAACCACGGCGCGCTGAAACGCTTCATTATCCACAGGGGCCGGTAACGTTGGAGTTGCAATGACAACGCTGTGGCCCCGGCTCGAGCCCCTGCTGCCACGTGTCTCCAAGCCGGCTCGGTACATCGGCTGCGAGGACGGGATGCAGCGACCGGCGGTCGGCCCCCATCTCACTTCGTGGCTTCTGGCCTATCCCGATACCTACGAGATCGGCCTGCCGAACCAAGGCCTTCAGATCCTCTACGAGCTGCTGAACGAACGTCCGGACTCCAGCGCCGAGCGCACGTATGCACCGTGGATCGACCTTGAGGCCGAGATGCGAGCCGCTGGGCTCCCACTGTTCTCGGTCGATACGCATCGAGCCGCAGCCTCCTTCGACATCATCGCCTTCAACCTCTCTGCCGAGCTCGTGTACACCAACGTGCTCAACTGCATAGATCTGGCGGGGCTGGAGGTGAGGGCGGATCGGCGCAGCGACGCCGACCCGCTGATCGGCGCTGGTGGTCATTGCGCATTCAACCCCGAGCCGCTGTCGGATTTTGTGGACTTCTTCGTCGTCGGCGAAGGTGAGGAAGTCGTCGGCGAGATCACCGAGGCGGTCGGTGCCTGGAAGCGAACCGGCAAGCGTCCTGGCACTCGCACCACGATCCTGCGGGACCTCGCAGGCATCGAGGGTGTGTACGTGCCGGCGATGTACGACGTCGCCTATGACGGCCCAGCGCTCGTCGAGGTCACGCCCAAGTACCCCGACGTGCCGCCGCTCGTTGCCAAGCGCACCGTTGCGGACCTCGGCGAGTGGCCCTATCCCCGCCGTCAGCTGGTGCCGGTCACCGAAGTCGTCCATGATCGGCTGTCGGTGGAGGTGTTCAGGGGCTGCACCCGGGGGTGCCGTTTCTGCCAGGCGGGCATGATCACCCGCCCAGTGCGCGAACGCCCCGCCGCGCAGGTCCGAGAGATGGTGACGGCAGGCCTCGAACGCAGCGGATACGACGAGGTCAGCCTGATGTCGCTGTCCACGGCGGACTACAGCGGCATCGCCGAGCTGGTCCGGGACACGGTCTCGGCCGGCGTAGCCGGCGCGATGGGCACAGTCGGCACAGCCGACGCGATGGGCACAGATGGCGCAGCCGACGGCAACGGTTTAGACCCAAGCCGCATCAGCGTCTCGTTGCCGAGCTTGCGAGTCGATGCCTTCACCGTCGACGTGGCGGCTCAGGTGTCGCGAGCACGCCGCACGGGGCTCACCTTTGCCCCCGAAGCGGGTTCGTGGCGGTTGCGCCAGATCATCAACAAGCTCATCACTGAAGAAGACCTGTACGGCGCCGTGCGCTCTGCCTACAGCCAGGGCTGGCACCGCATGAAGCTGTACTTCCTCACGGGTCTGCCTTCGGAGATGGACCCTGACACCGAGGCGATCGCTCACCTCGCCGATGCGTGCGCGCGCATCGGGCAGGAGTACAACAAACGTGCCTCGGTGACGGTGTCATTGGGGGGCTTCGTGCCGAAGCCCCACACACCGTTCCAGTGGTTCGGGCAGAACCCGCCCGACGAGCTGGCCCGCAAGGTACGGCTGGTGCGAGCGGCGCTGGGTCGCAACCGGCGTGTCCAGCTCAAGTGGCACGACCCGGCGGCCTCGGCAGCCGAGGGGATCGCCAGTCGAGGCGACCGGCGTGTGGGCGCGGCAATCGAATACGTGTGGCGCAAGGGCGGCACATTTCAGGAGTGGAGCGAGCGTTTCGACCTTGATCTTTGGGAAGAGGCGATGGCAGCGTGCGGCCTCAGTCTCGACTGGTACGTGTATCGCCATCGAGGCGAAGACGAAGTGCTGCCCTGGGACCACATCGGTGCCGGCTTACACCGCGACTTTCTCTGGCAAGACTGGCAGGACGCCCTCGAGGGCCATGGCCTGCCTGACTGCCGCTGGACCCCGTGTTACGACTGCGGGGCCTGTACTGAATATGGGATCGAGCACATGGTTGCGTCCCCTGTCGCCCCCAATGGCGGCAGTCAGGGGACGGGACAGGATCTCGCGACCGGCCATATGGTGCCGGTCGAGCTGCGCCCCCGCTTGCTGGCGGGCGCAGGTGCATCGGCGGGAGGCGGCGCGTGATGCGCGGCCTCATTGCTCCGATGCCGAGCCGCAGTGCCGCTCCCACCCGCATGGGTGGGAGACGACATTGAAGCTGCGCGTTCGCTTCCGCAAAGTCGGCAAGATCCGGTTCATTGGACACCGGGATGTGGCCCGCGTGACCGAGCGCGCCGTGCGCAAGGTCGGCATTCCGGTCACCTATAGCCAGGGCTTCTCGCCTCGCATGAAGTTGAGCTTCGGCTTGGCGTTGCCGACCGGCTACGAGTCCGACGCCGAATTCTTGGAACTGCCGCTTGCCGCTGACGCGGTGCGCGACGGCCCCAACGGTCCGGTGATCGTTTGCCGCTCAGGTCCTCATGACTCGTGCGAGGACGAGTCCGAGGTAGCGACGGCGAGCTACTGCACCTTGGCGAGAGCGCTGACCGAAGCGCTCCCGGTCGGCATGAGCGTGTCGGCCGTCGTGCTGACCGACGGCAGCGGACCCTCGCTGCAAGCGGCGGTCCGTTCGTGCGGCTGGCAATTCGAGATCGCCGGGCTCGAAGCCGTTACGGCAACCAAAGCGGTCGAGGAGTTCCTGGCTTCCGAGACCGTGGTGACCGAACGAGTGCACAAGGGCAAGACCCTGAGCTCAGACATACGACCAGGCGTTGCCGCGCTTCGCGTCGAGGCTTCCTCGGGGCGGGGAGCGGTGCTGTCTGCCGAGCTGTCGGCGACACCCAGGGTCGTGCGCCCCAGCGAATTGGTGCCAGCGCTCGCGCCGGCACACGAGATGGGCATTGCCCGTAGAACACATCAATGGACGTGTGGCGCCGCAGGACGAGCCGAACCGGCCGTGCCTGCCCAGTGCGCCCAGAGACACAAGGAAGCCCTCAGTGAGTGAATCAACACTGAACGACACCACCAACAACACAACGAACAACCCGCAGAGCGAGACGTCGAGCGAATCGGCAGATACCGCACCCGCTGTTCGCAAGCGTCGGCTCGTCGCGCCCTCAAGCGGCGACAAGCCGGACGCACCCGAACCGGAGGCTGCTGCTCCAGCACCGCCTGAAGCAGCATCAGGGCCGCCGACCAGACGCAGGCGGGCGACTCCGGCTCCCGACAAGCCCAAGGCCAAGGCTGGGCCCAAGGCCAAGGCTGGGCCCAAGGCCGACGCAGTATCGAAAGAAGCGGAATCCGAGTTCGCGAAGCCAGCCCCGCCAGGGGTTCCGCCGCCTGCTCGCAAACCCCAGATCGGCGACACTCGACCCTCACCTCAGGCTGGCGAGAGCGAAGGCACCACCGGGCGGCGCCGACGCCGGCGGGGTGGCCGTGGACGCGGCGGGCGTGTTCGATCCAACCAGGCCGGCACGCCAACCACCGACAACCGCAACGGCTCCCACGCTCCCGTCGAGGCGATCCTGGCCGATCAGAGCCCCGTCGAGCTCGACGACGAGCAGCTCTCCGAGCGTCGGGGCCAGTACCGCAACGGCAAGCCGCTCGGCCGCTACCGGATGTGCGTACATGTGGCCGAAGGCGCCACTCACATTTCGGTGCTCGAAGGCCGGTCGCTCATCGAGTACTACGTGAGCCGTCCTTCCGATGACATTTCCGAGATCTACGGAAACCTCTACCAGGGCCGGGTGCGCCGGGTACTTCCGGGCATGGAAGCTGCATTCGTCGACATCGGAACGCCTAAGCAAGCCGTTCTCTACCGTGGCGACCTCACCGTCGCCTACGACGACAGCGATGAAGATGCCAGCCCCGAGCGCAAGCGCACCGGCGGGCGCCGAGGCCGCACGGTCGACGGTCCTGCGATCAGCGAGTTGATCCGCAACGGGCAGACGATCATGTGCCAGGTCATCAAGAACCCGATCGGCCACAAGGGCGCGCGTCTCACGACCGAAGTGTCGCTGCCCGGTCGCTTCGTGGTCCTCATTCCTGGCAGCAGCGTCACAGGCATCTCTCGTCGCCTGCCAACCCGCGAACGGCGGAGGCTGCGTGGTCTGCTGGCCAAGGAAATCCCCGAGGGATTTGGCGTGATCCTGCGGACTGCGGCTGAGAATGTCACTCCGGCCGAGATCCGGCGGGACATCGAGCGTCTCACACGCCAATGGACCCAGATCTCGGAGTTGGCGAAGCGTTCCGAGGCGCCGGCGCTGCTGTTCCGCGAGCCGGAATTGGCGGTTCGCATCATCCGGGAACAGTTCACTGCCGATTTCCGCGAAGTGGTGATCGACGATCCGGTGCTGTTCGAACAGGTCAAGGGCTACATGGAGGCGGTCGCCGCGCCCTTGATGGATCGCATCCGCTATTACGACCCCGTCGCTGAACGGTTGCCGCTCTTCGAGCGAGTTCATGTAGCCGAGCAGGTGCGCAAGGCCACCGACCGCAAGGTCTGGCTGCCGTCGGGAGGATCGCTGATCATTGAGCACACCGAGGCGCTGACCGTGATCGACGTCAATACGGGGCGCAATGTCGGCAGGTCAAGCCTCAACGAGACGTTGTTCCGGAACAATCTCGAAGCCGCTACCGAGATCGCCAAGCAACTGCGGCTGCGCGACATCGGCGGGATCATCATCGTGGACTTCGTTGACATGGATGACAAGCGCCAGCGCGAACAGCTGATGTCCACGCTGAATGAGGCACTGGCTCGCGACAAGACCCGAACCGCGACTGAGCCAATCTCCGACATGGGCATCGTGCAGATGACTCGGATGCGCACAGGAGAGGGACTGCTCGAGTCGATGTCAGATCCCTGCGACGTGTGCGAGGGGAGGGGCATCCAGTTGCGCGAATCGCTCTTCTCCTAATTCGAAGAGCGAAATTCATGCGCCGATCGGCTAGCCCCATCGGTATCCTTCCCAGTCGATGTATGCAGTCATCGCCACCGGCGGCAAGCAGCGCCGCGTCGAGGCCGGCCAACGGCTTGATGTCGAGCTGCTCGAGGTGCCGGCCGGCGAAGAGGTCACGTTTACGCCAGTCCTCGTGGTCGATGACGGCATGGTGCTGGCGACGCCCGCCGAGCTCGTCGGTGCCTCTGTGCGGGGCCGCGTGGTAGGCGAGACCAAGGGCCCGAAGATCGACGGCTTCACCTACAAGAACGCCACCACCAACCGGCGCAGGTGGGGCCACCGGCAGCGCTACAGCACAGTCGAGATCACCGCGATCGCAAGGGACTGAATCATGTCGAAGACCAAGGGCGGAGGCTCCACTCGCAACGGGCGCGACTCTGTCGCGAAGCGTCTCGGGGTGAAGGTGTACTCGGGACAGACCATCGACGCTGGCGGCATCATCGTGCGCCAGCGAGGCACCAAGTTCCATCCGGGGCAGAACGTGGGTCGCGGCAAGGATGACACGCTGTTCGCGACGGCTCCCGGCGTCGTCCGCTTCGGCTATCGGCGGGGCCGCCGGCTGGTCGACGTCGTCACGTCGTAGCTCTCGTAGGTCATCACCCGAACTTCGAGGCGTCCGCGTGGGCGCTGAGAGGATCCAGCCGGAATTGCCTGAGACAGGCGAAAGCTGATGAGCGACTTTGTCGATGAGTGTCAGCTGCACGCGAAAGGCGGCGACGGCGGGGCGGGTTGCGTTTCGTTCCGGCGCGAGTCGCATGTGCCGCATGGCGGTCCCGATGGCGGCGACGGCGGCCACGGCGGCGATGTGTGGGTGGTAGCAGACCGCAACGTGGCGTCGCTGCTGGCGTTCCGGGATTTCCCGTTCCGGCGGGCGACCAATGGTGCCCACGGTCAGGGCCGCAAGCGGCACGGCCGCAAGGGAGTCGACGAGATCGTGCGTGTGCCAGAGGGCACGATCGTGCGGGATCGTGACGGAACGGTGCTGGCCGATCTCGTGAATGCCGGCGACCGCTGGCTGGCTGCTCAGGGTGGCCGCGGTGGCCGGGGCAACACCCGCTTCGCCTCGAACCGGTTGCGGGCGCCTCAATTTGCGGAACAGGCAGAACCGGGCGAGGAGCGTTGGCTCGGCCTGGAGCTGAAGCTGATGGCCGACGTGGCGCTTGTGGGATTCCCGAATGCAGGCAAGAGCACCTTCATCAGTGCGGTGTCTGCAGCACGGCCGAAGGTCGCCTCCTACCCCTTCACGACCCTGACGCCCAGCCTCGGTGTCGTCCGACTCGGCGACGGCAGGGGTGGTCTGGATCCCGACAGCTTCGAGATGGTGATCGCAGATGTGCCTGGGCTGATCGAGGGCGCTGCCGAGGGCAAGGGCCTCGGTCACCAATTCCTGCGCCACGTCGAGCGAGCCCGAGTGCTGCTGATGATGGCTGACCTAGCCGAAGTGACCGACCGCGATCCCCGCGAGCAGATCGAAGTACTCATCGCGGAACTTGAGCGCTATGACGCCGTTCTCGCAGCCCGCCGACGGTTGATCGTGGGAACGAAAGCAGATGTCGCCCACCTCGATTGGGACGGCCCGCGCGTCAGCGCCGTGACAGGTGAAGGCGTGGCCTCCGTGCTCGGCCAGTTGCGTGATCTGGTCTCTCAAGCCAGGGAGGCCGACGAAGCCCCCACGCAGTACGTGGTGCACCGCCCCGAATCCGCCGGCATCACTGTTCTGCACCTCGCAGACGGGATCTTCGAAATCGAAGGCCGACAGGCTCGCCGGGCAGTGGCCCTGTCGGACCTGACGGATCCGGCGGCGCTCGCATGGGCTCAGCGGCGATTGGAGAAGCTGGGTGTGTCCCGGGCCTTGGGCCGCAGTGGCGCACGGTCCGGCGACCTCGTACGCATCGGCGACTTCGAGTTCACCTATGAGCCCGACACGTGAGCCCGCTGGCCGTGAATGAGTTCTGGGTGATCGAGGCTGCGGCGAGGCAGGATTGATGTCGATGTCACCCACATTGCGACTCGTCACCAAGATCGGGACCTCGTCGATCACGACATCGGACGGCCGTGTCGATCTCGATGCGGTGTCGAAGCTGGCCGATGAAGTTGCCTCGGTGCGTGAGGCCGGTCATGAGGTCATCGTGGTGACATCTGGGGCCATAACGGCAGGTGTGCAGAGGCTCGGCGTCGAACGCCCGTCGGAACCCGAGCGACTGCAAGCGCTGTCCGCCGTCGGGCAGATCGACCTGATGGCCTCGTACCGGGAGCTCTTCGCCGAGCGTGGCATGGTCGTGGGCCAGGTACTGATCGCGCCTCACGACTTCCGTGATCGCGACCAGTACTTGCACGCACGGGCCACCTTGGGCCATCTGCTGGACCTCGGAGTCGTGCCGGTCGTCAACGAGAACGATGCGATCGCCGATGACGCCATCCGCTACGGCGACAACGACAGGATTGCGGCGCTCGTAGCGAACCTGGTGCGCGCCGACGCATTGATCCTGCTGACCGATACGCCCGGTGTGCTGACTGCGGACCCAAGCGTCGATCCAGACGCTTCGCTCATTGCTGAAGTCCTCGAGGTGAGCCCCTCGCTGGCTGCGGCAGCCGGATCGGCCAACGCCGTCGGCAGCGGCGGCATGGCCTCGAAGCTTGCAGCAGCCCGCATGGCCTCTTGGAGCGGTGTGCGGACCGTTATCGCTGCGGCCCGCCGGCCCGATGTCGTCGCCGACGCTGCCGCCGGCCGCCCAGGCGTCGGCACCACGGTGCCCGCCCGCGATGCTCGCGTCTCCGCACGCAAGTTGTGGATCGGATTCGCGGTAGCGGCCCGGGGCTCAGTGACGGTCGACGACGGCGCCCGCCAAGCCGTGATGGCCGGCGGCAAGTCGCTGCTAGCGGCTGGCGTGGTCGGCCTCGACGGTGCATTCGCCGCTGGCGAAGCCGTCGAAATCGTCGACTCCGGTGGCCAGATCTTCGCCAAGGGCCTCGCGGCTGTGGATGCCGACGGGTTGCGTGCCACAGCCGGACTCCGCAGCGATCAGTTGCCCGAGGGCCTGCATCCGCTCGTCGTTCACCGCGACGACCTCGTCGTTCTCGGCTGATGTCGCAGCGGGCGGTCTGCTGGCGAGCGGGCGAGGCGAACGCAACGGGCGAGCAGCACGCTGCACAGGAGCTCTCCACATCAATTTGGGGGCCGCCCACTAGTCTGCTCAGGTGCCTGACGCCACCGCGCGAACTGCACCGGAGATGACCGGAAACGCCAGCATCATGGCCGCTTTGGGCCTGCGAGCCAAGGCCGCTGCGACCGTGTTGGCGCAGGCGCCTGGCGCCGTGCGAGACGAGGCCTTGCTGTCCGCAGCTGACTTTCTCGAAGAGGCAACCGACAACGTTCTGGCTGCCAACGGTGACGACGTGGCCAACGCCGAGGCTGCTGGCACCTCGGCGACGCTCGTCGACCGGCTGCGACTCGATCCGGTCCGTATCGGGGCCATGGCTGCGGGCCTTCGTAACGTGGCGGCCCTCGCCGACCCAGTCGGTCAGGTGGTCGACGGATGGGTACGGCCCAACGGGCTCGCCATCGAACGGGTACGGGTGCCGCTTGGCGTCGTGGCCATCATCTACGAGAGCCGACCCAATGTCACCTCCGACGCGTTCGGACTGTGCCTGAAGTCCGCCAATACGGCGTTCCTGCGCGGCTCGTCGGCAGCGTTGAACTCCAACATTGCGATCGCCGAGGCGCTGCGCGAGGGCATCGTCCCCGCTGGCCTGCCCGCCGATGCGCTGGTGCTCGTCACCGACACGAGACATAGCGCAGCCACCGAGTTCATGCAGCTGCGCTCCTGCATCGACTGCTTGATCCCGCGGGGTGGTCCAGCGCTCATCTCGTCGGTGCTCGCCAACGCCACCGTGCCCTACGTCATCGATGGCGACGGCAACTGCCACGTGTATGTCGATGCCCGGGCCGACCTCGAAATGGCAGCAGACATCGTCTCCAACGCCAAGCTCAGCCGGCCCTCGGTGTGCAACGCCGCAGAGTCGCTCCTCGTCCATCGAGACGTGGCCGAGACCTTCTTGCCCCGCATCGTCGACGATCTGGACGGCGTCGAACTGGTGGGAGATCCTGCCTCGCGGGCCATCTCATCGCAGATCGGGCCAGCCAGCCCCGAAGACTTCGCGACGGAGTTCCTGGCGCTCAAGATGAGCGTCGCGGTCGTCGATGACCTCGAAGCTGCGATCGACCACATCAACCGTTACGGCTCGGGGCACAGCGAAGCCATCGTGACCGGTGACCTCTCGGCTGCGCAGGAATTCACACGCCGCGTCGACGCCGCTGCGGTGCTCGTGAACGCCTCGACTCGCTTCGTGGACGGAGAGGAATTCGGCTTCGGGGCTGAGATCGGCATCAGCACCCAGAAGTTGCACGCGCGTGGCCCAATGGGCCTTGAACAGCTCACAACCACGAAGTTCGTAGTGACCGGTCGGGGCCACACTCGGGGCTGACCGTGCCGACAGGCCGCCGCGGCTGCCACACTGTCAGACCTGCCCGCTGCCCAATTTGACTCCGGAGACACCCAACATGAGCGAAACAGTGTTCGGAGACCTGTCGGGTGTCCGCGAAGGATTGGCGAAAGTTCAATACCTGGCCGACGACGGCATCGCGAGCGTCGTGTACCTGGCCGAGCGGCTCGGCAAGCCGGTCCTGGTGGAGGGACCGGCCGGCACGGGCAAGACCGAGCTTGCAAAGTCGGTCGCTGCCATGACCGGTGCTCGGTTGATCCGTCTGCAGTGCTATGAGGGACTCGACGAGGCCAAGGCGCTGTACGAGTGGAATTACAAGAAGCAGCTCCTGCGCATCCAGGCAGACCGCGGCACCGACGCCGAGCACGAGGACTGGGTGGAGCTGCAGGACGACATCTTCCAGGACGAGTTCTTGCTCACGCGTCCCTTACTCGAAGCCATCAGCGCCAAGGACAAGGTCGTCCTGCTGATCGACGAGGTCGACCGGGTCGAGATCGAGACCGAGGCGCTGCTGCTGGAGATCCTCTCGGACTACCAAGTCTCGATCCCAGAGCTGGGCACCATCGTGGCCACCCAGATACCGCTCGTCTTCCTGACTTCCAACAACACCCGTGAACTCTCCGAGGCCCTGAAGCGCCGCTGCCTGTTCCTGCACATCGACTACCCCGACCTCGAACGGGAGAAGCAGATTGTCGTCACCAAGGTCGCTGACATCACCGAGAACTTGGCCGAACAGATCGCGCGAGTGGTCCGGTCGATCCGCCAGCTTGAGCTCAAGAAAGCGCCGTCGGTGTCCGAGACGCTGGACTGGGCTCGCACGCTCGTGCTGTTGGGCATCGAGAACATTGGTGTCGAGCAGGCCAAGCAGACGCTTCACATCCTGCTCAAGTATCAGTCCGACATCGAGAAGGCAGCCAAAGAGCTGACGGTCGAGGCCTAGCCCACCAGGGCTTGCCAGGGACGGGAGTCGGAAATGCTGGACCTGCTCAGTGGCTTCGTCGGGGAGTTGCGCAGCGCTGGGCTGCCGGTGTCGCTGACCGAGAACCTCGATGCCATGGAGGCCGTCAAGCACATTCCCATCGAGGATCGCGACGCATTCAAGTACGCGCTCGCAGCCACGCTGGTGAAGAACGAGCAGCACTGGCGGGCATTCGAGACAGTGTTCGAGGTCTATTTCTCGTTGCGGGGCCCTGAATACAGCGTCGGCGATGAAGACGGCAACGGCGAATTCGATCCGGACAATCTCGAAGAGTGGATGTCCCAGCAGATGCAGGGCATGGGTGGCCGCGGGGGTGGGCAGGACATGTCCCCCGAGGAGATCGCCGAGATGCTCTTCCGGGCGCTGCTGAACGCCGACGAGGCGATGATGGCGGCCATGGCCCGAGCGGCAGTGACGCAGTTCGCGGGTATGGAGCCGGGCCGGCCCGTCGGCGGCACCTACTACCTGTACCGCACGCTGCGCAACCTCGACCTCGACGGGATGCTCGACAGGCTGATCGAGGAATCCTCCCAGCGATATGAGGGCGAGATGACCCCGCTGGCGGAACGGCTCGAACGCGAGGAATTCGAGAACCGTATTGAGCAGCTGAAGCGGGAGATCGAAGCCGAGATCCGGCGCCGCCTCGTTGCCGACAGGGGCGTCGAAGCGATGGCCAAGACCCTGCGCAAGCCACTGCCCGAAGATGTCGACTTCATGCACGCAAGCCGTGAGGAGATGGCGAGCATCCGCAAAGCCATCCAACCGCTTACGCGCAAGCTGGCAGCGCGCCTGGCGCGCAAGCGCAAGCACAAGCGCCGTGGTCCGCTCGACTTTCGGGCCACTGTGCGACGTTCACTTAGCTATGGCGGCGTGCCTGCGGAGCCCCGCTTCCGTCATCCACGTCCGAACAAGCCTGAACTCATCGTGGTTGCCGACATCTCGGGCTCCGTCGCGGCGTTCGCCCGCTTCACCCTGCATCTGGTGTATGCGCTGCAGAACCAGTTCTCCAAGGTGCGCTCGTTCGTCTTCATCGACGGCATCGACGAGGTCACCCACATGTTCCGGAACGAGGAAGACATCACCAACGCGGTGCACCGGGTGAACACCGAGGCCGATGTCGTATGGGTCGACGGCCATTCCGATTACGGCCATGCCTTCGGCGTGTTCTGGGAGAACTTCGGCAAGGACGTCAACGCGAAGTCCACGATGGTGTTCCTGGGCGACGCCCGCAACAACTACCACTCGACGAACGCGTGGGTGCTGAAGGAGTGCCAGAAACGGGCACGTTCGGTGTTCTGGCTGAATCCCGAGCCGCGCTCGTATTGGGACACGGGGGACTCGGTCATCACTGAGTACTCGACCTACACCGACGGCGTCTTCGAGTGCCGCAACCTGCGCCAGCTTGAAGGCTTCGTCGACAACTTGGCCTAGGACAACTTGGCCTAGGACAACTCGGCCTCGCCAGCCTCCGCTGTGCGCGAGGGCGGCGTGTTAGATCACTTCGGCGAGCAACTCGGCTGCGATGAAGGCCAGGTCGAGTGATTGGCGAGCGTTCAGTCGGGGGTCGCACATCGTCTCGTAGCGGTCGCCCAGCTGGTGCTTGGCGAGGTCGTCGCCGCCGCCGATGCACTCGGTGACTGCGTCTCCGGTGATCTCCAGGTGCACACCGCCCGGCCACGTCCCTACCGCGGCGTGGACTGCGAAGTACTCCTGAATCTCGGCCAAGATTGCGTCGAAGTGGCGGGTCTTGACCCCTTCATCGGTTGTGTAGGTGTTGCCGTGCATCGGATCGCACTGCCACACCACCGGGTGCCCAGCCTGTGTGACCGCCCGCAGGATCGGCCCGAAGGACGCCGAGACGTTGCCGGCGCCCACGCGGCTGATCAGTGTGAGCCGCCCTGGTATCTGTTTCGGGTTCAGCGCCTCGCACAGCGCGAGCGCTTCGTCGGGTGTCGCGGTCGGTCCCAGCTTCGTCCCGATCGGATTGTGCACGCCCCGCAGGAACTCGACATGGGCACCGTCGGGTTCCCGGGTGCGCTCGCCGATCCACAGCATGTGCGCCGAGCAGTCGTACCAGTCGCCGGTGATGCTGTCAGTGCGGGTCAGTGCCTCTTCGTACCCGAGCAGCAGCGCCTCGTGGCTGGTGTACAGCTCCACTTGCCTCATGGCGCTGTCATCGGTGTCCAGACCGCACGCGTTCATGAATCGCAACGCGGCATCGATGCCGTTGGCCAGTGTTTCGTAGCGTTGACCCGCTGGACTCGATGCCACGAATTCCTGGTTCCACGTGTGCACCTGTCGCAGGTCGGCGTAGCCGCCCCGGGTGAATGCACGCAGCAAGTTGAGGGTTGCCGCAGAGGTGTTGTACGCCTGCAGCAAGCGCGAAGGATCCGGCGTCCGGGACTGGGAGTCGAACGCGATGTCGTTGACGATGTGGCCCCGGAAAATCGGCAGTGTGACGCCGTCGCGGGTCTCGGTGGGCTTGCTGCGCGGCTTGGCGAACTGACCAGCGATCCGACCCACCTTCACGATCGGCAAGCCAGCGGAGTACTGCATCACGACGGCCATCTGCAAGATGACCTTGAGACGGTCGCGAATCTGGTCAGCAGTCGAGAGCTCGAAGGACTCCGCACAATCGCCGGCCTGCAGCACAAAAGCGTTGCCCGTGCTCACCCGTGCAAGATGCTCGGTGAGTCGCCTTGCCTCGCCGGCGAATACCAGCGGAGGCCGGCGCCTCAGCTCGGCCAGTGATTCGGAGAGCGCTGCAGGATCAGGCCACTCGGGCTGCTGGCCTGCCGGCCGCCCGGTCCACGAGCCGGAATGCCACCCCGGTGCGTGCTCAGGCGATCCGTCGGGGCTAGGCGCGCCGGAAGGTGAGACTGCGTCGTCAGACAGCGTCGGCGTCGGCATCGATGTCTACAAACTCGCCGTCAGCGGCGAGGCTCTGCAGCTCATCGACGGCGCGCTTGACGAGACGGCGTGCCGCTTCGGCAGTTACGCCGAGCTCCTCGCCGATCTCGCGGTAGCTGCGCTGCTCACCGTCGATGATCCCGTTGCGGCGGGCCACCGCATAGCGGGCGCGCTTGTCCAGCCGGCCGAGCATGGACATCACCATGCCGCGGCGATCCGATTCGATGGCGAAGTGCTCGGGTCCTGGCGCATCGTCGCCGATGAGGTCGATGAGCGCGCTGTCGCCGTCGTCGCCGACCGTCTTGTCGAGCGACGTCGGTGTGCTGATCCGCTGCAGCCACGCGTTCTCGTCGTCGAGTGAGTCGCTGTCGCCTCCGTTGTGGCGCAGCGCAGCTCGCAGTGTGGCGGAACGATCGGACGGCAGCCGGATGAGGCTGCCCTTCTGATCGAGCGCCCGTCCAATCGACTGGCGGATCCAGAACGTCGCGTAGGTGGAGAACTTGAAGCCACGCCGCCAGTCGAACTTCTCGACTGCGTGCTCGAGGCCGAGGTTGCCCTCCTGGATCAGGTCGAGCAGTTCCAGCGTCGGAGGCAGCGGATAGCGGCGCGCGATGGACACGACCAAGCGAAGGTTCGCCCGGATGAATCGGTCACGCGCGGCAGCGGCGGTCTGCACGGCCTTGCGCAGGTCGCGCCGCTCGGCCACGGACAGTTCCTCGTCGCTGTCAAGGCGCGTCCGCGCATCTCGTCCCGCTTCGATTTGCTGGGAGAGCATGCGCTCGTCCTCTGCAGTGAGAAGTGCAACCGCACCGATCTCGTTCAGGTACTGGCCAACTGAATCCATGACACACGCTCCAACCGGCAGGGGGCAGCCGGTTTCTTCGTCTTCGATTTGCATGCCGCCTAGTGCATGCGACCCGGTGGGGGGCACCGGGTATGTTTTGCCCTCGGCAGGCCAACTCAGCCCGGACTCAGGCATGACACCGCCGCGGTGGCGGCGCCGTTCTTGGTTGTACGCCCGCATGCGATGCGAGGCCCGAGAACCCGGGCCGTGCAGAACTCTGCTATGGGCGGACGTTCAAACGTAACACATGGCGCACAGCGCGCGCAACAAGCGACACGCGAGGCCTGCTCAATGACGCAACGGTGCCTCGGTGCACGCAACCTATGTGATGTGGAGCGTGACTCTACACTGCGGCGGTGCCGCCGCGACAAGGGATCTTCGGGGGCACCTTCGACCCGCCCCATGTCGGACACGTCGCCGCCGCGATCTGCGCACGGGACCAGTTGGGCACCGACATCGTGCATGTGGTGGTAGCGAACAATCCGTGGCAGAAGTCCGCTGAGCGCTCGGTGACGTCGGCGAACCACCGATTGGCCATGGCGCAGCTGGCCTTCGGCGGTCTCGCCGGCATCGAGGTGAGTGCGCTCGAGATTGAGCGCGGCGGCCCGACCTACACGATCGACACCGTGATCGCGCTCGAGCGTCTCGGTATTGAGACCGTGCTCATCGTGGGCCCCGCCGCTGCGAGCGGCTTGCCGACCTGGCACCGAGTCTCGGAGCTATCTGAGCGCGTGAGGCTCGCGGTGGTGCAGCCGCGGAGCGAGCCACCCGCTCATGTCGAGGGCTGGCGCACCGAGACGGTGTTCATGGATCCCGTCGAGGCGTCGGCCACATTGGTGCGCGATCTGCTCGTCCATCGCACTCGATCGGAGGCGACGCCCGAGGTCACCCGGCTCGTGCCGCCCGCCGTAATGAGTTACATCACCCGGCACAGCCTCTATTCTCCGTGAACGTGGCATCGGTTCCGCAGGCGTCCCCGGCTTCTACTGGGGTCCACGCCGTCGGGCCGGTCCCAAGCAGCGCCGCCCCGACTGTCCCGCCGCTTGTCCGGGCTGCCGTGGATGGAGCGTCCGAGATGTCGACCGAGCGCATCGTGGTGCTCGATGTGGGTGACGTGCTGGCCATCACCGATTGGTTCGTCATTGCGAGCGCGCCCAATGTGCGCCGGGTGCGGCGCATAGCCGAGCTGATGGAACAACACGTCAAGGCCGCTGGTGGCGAAGGTCCGATCCGTACTGAGGGGCTGGACGAGGCCCAGTGGGTCCTGCTCGATTTTGGCGAGTTCGTGGCACACGTTTTTCACGAACCGACCCGGGAGTACTACGACCTTGAGCGACTGTGGTCGCATGTGCCTCGTCACGACTTCGCCTGAGCCGCTGGCACCGCGTCGTAGCTGCGATCAGGCCGATCAGAGAACGCAGATCAGGGAACCATTTCGGCGGAGCCCGCTCGGGCAAGCGCGATCCAGGTGCGTCCGGGTGTGAGCGCCACGATGAGGGCGTTGTCGGAACGGAACACCGTGACGTCGAGCTCGGACAGCCGCTCCCAAGTGCCCTGCACCACCTGGCCATCGCTGAATATCCACGCCTCGCCGGTGCCGGTCAGCACGGGCTCAGGTGTCGCCGGATTCGCCGGGCTCTGGCGATACCGCACGAATTGCACGATGACGTTCTCAGGCGCGACCCACACGCCGTCGAAGTCCGTGTGCTCCTTGCCATTCTGGGTGCGAGCCCATCCTCCCAGCGCTGTGTCCCATCGGTACGACGCTTCGATCTGCCCGAAGTCGACATCGACGCCGCTGACCGCGGTGGCTCGCTGCAGCGCGTCACCTTCGGCGCGGAAGCGGAGGTACGTCGGTGGCGTCCTGCCCTCGGCGGTGCCCGCAGCGTAAATCCGGGCCGTGTCGGTAATCAGATTGTGCGGTGCCCTCTTGGCAGGAGAGCGCTCGAAGACTCCCCTGGCAAGCGATCCGCCGTCAGTGATATTGACAGCGTCGACGCTCCGAAGTGCTCGCGAGGTGTACGCATTGGCGCCCGAGTTCACGAAGATGGGTCGGTTGAGATTCGACAGCAGAGCGAAATCACCCGTGCGAGCCGACCGAACGGGGCCAACCAGATCAGCATCGTTGGAATGAAAGATCGCCGCGAACCGCGTGAGGCGAGCTTCGACGATTTCCTCATAGACGACATCGGCTTGGTTGATGCCCCACTGAGGCAGGGCACGGGGGTGGTTGTCGATCTTCACGACGGCGGCCGGCCGCACGATCTCGTTCGCCGTCGGCAATCCGGTGAACGGGGCGGTGTAGAGGGGACTTGTGGTCGTGGTGGCCTCGGATTGAGTGGGAACCACGGACGTCGTCGTAGTTGTCGGAACCGGGCTGGACGCAACAACAACGGTGGACTGGGTCTGGACCGTGGCTGGTGGTTGCGATGTCGCAGGTTCGGTGGCAATTGTCGCGGGAACAGTCACGCTCTGGCATGCAGTGAGGATGAGCAGCGGCAGCATCCAAGGCAGCCAAACTCCTGCCGGGTGGCACCGCCGAGCCGCGCCCATAGGGCGTTCGGCGAATAGTTCGCGGAGACGCTCCAAAGTCCTGCTCCTTGACATGTGCAGCCGAGCCACCGCGGTCACCTAGCCAGTCGCACACAATACCGGGTGGCATTGTGCGCTCGGTGTCATGTGAACCATCCAGAAACCGCTACCGAGGGCCCCGCTACCGAGGGCGAGAGGTATAGCCTCGCTGGGCTAGCTCCGGCCGCCCCAGTAGAATGCGAGTTCGAAGCGCGGGCGTGACGACGATGTCGACGACGCGTACGAACGCCTCCATGATGCGATCCAGCCCGAGGAAACCGTCGTTGTCCGTACAAACTGTTCGGGCGTCACGCCATGCGATCGACATCGTCGCCCGATGACGACACTGGTGACCGGCGGCGCCGGCTACGTAGGCAGCCATACCGTCGCAGCGCTGCACGCCGCTGGCAGGGACGCGGTGATTCTCGACGACTTCTCGAATGCCCAACGCGGTGTCGTAGTGGCGCTCCGCAGGTTGACCGGGAGGCGGCTCGAATTCGTCGATGGAGATGCCGCTGATCGCTTGACGGTTCGGCGGATCTTTGATGCCTATGACATCGATTCCATCATTCACTTCGCGGCACTGAAGAGCGTTCCCGAGTCGGTTTCGGAACCGCTGCGGTATTACAGGAAGAACCTCGACTCGACACTGACGCTCATTGAGCTGGCGACAGAGCGTGGAGTTTCACGCTTCGTATTCAGCTCCTCCGCAGTTGTGTACGGCTCAGCTGAGGAATTGCCCATCACCGAAGAAATGCCGGTGGTTCCCGAGAGTCCTTACGGCGCCACGAAACTCATCTGCGAGCGCATCCTCGCTGACGCCGCAGCCGTCTCGCAAGTGCGGACAGTGCTCCTGCGGTACTTCAATCCTGTCGGGGCACATCCCTCCGGGCTTATTGGTGAGAATCCGCTCGGCGAAGCACAAAACCTGGTGCCAGTCGTCATGCAAGTAGCTCTGGGCACACGTTCCAGACTGGAGATCTACGGCGACGACTACGACACCCCCGATGGCACTCCCATCCGCGACTATGTGCACGTCATGGACCTCGCCGAGGGCCATGTCGCCGCCCTCAATGCCGACCTCGGTAACCACAGCAGCCGGGTGTTCAACCTCGGAACTGGCGTCGGTACGTCGGTAAACGAGGTCGTTCGGGCGGCGTCGGAGATCACTCAGCGGGAGATTCCGTTCGACGTTGTGGCGCGCCGGCCCGGCGATCTTGCAGAGTCTTGGGCGGACTGCAGTCGAGCTGCCGCAGAGCTCGGATGGAGTGCCCAGCGGGACCTCAGGCTCATGCTGGCGGACCATTGGCGATTCCTCTGCAGACACGCGCAAGGGCTGTCGTAAGGGGCGCGAGGTCAGTCTCGCGGCGATTCGTCTCCGGCCAGCAGTGGGTCACGCGGCTCAGGGAAGAACCCGGCGAAGGCGAGGTCGCACCCTTCGCGGACTTCATGGGCTTGTTCTTCGAAGTACGCGTCGTTGACTCCCCACGTGTGCGCATCGCCGTGCCGCACCAACACATAGCCCTTGCCATGAGTGCGGTAGAGGCGACGTCCGCTGGCAACGACATCTTCGATCAAGGCCTTGTCGACCCCAGACGGGATTTCCTGCCAGCCAAGGATGGAGTCGAGGTCGTTACGGGAGATGATCATCGCGCCGCCGGCCAAGCTGAGTTCGGAGCTAAGCCGTTCGGCGCCGCCTCGAAAGCGGTGGATCGTGCGGTTGCTGCGTTCCAGATAGACGTACTCGGCCGCCTTCCCGACGAGGCATGCCCGTGAGTATTCGTGGGCGAGCACGAGATCCCACACATGTTCGGAACCGTAGAAGTCATCGTCGTCGAATTTGGTGAGCAAGGTGCCCGACGAAGCCTCTACGGCCGCATTCAGCACGGCGCCGAGCGGTGCGGAAGCGGGCACTGGAACGACCTTGCTGGCGATGGGCAGTCGCCGTTGAAGGCCATCAATCTCAGCATGGTCGAAGCCATCGCCATGCAGGGCCAACACCAATTCGATGTGTGGGTAACTCTGTATCGCCACACTCTTGATGGCAGATTCGACCAGCGCTGGACGGCAGGTCGCCAGCAGAACTGAGACCAGAGGCGGCGCGGGTGCCTCGAGGTCAGCGACAGCGAACACTTGGCGGGCTCGAACTCGAAGCGAATGGTTCCGCAACGCCTCGCGTCGCATGGCCACACTGAGCGATTCCCTCTCCTGTTCGCTTGACATTGGGATCTTGGGGTCCCTCATCAACGTGTAGAGATCGGGCCCGAGCAGTGTTCGGAGATTCGGATCCTCGTCGATGACGTGAACTACGACGCCGCTTGCAGCGAGCGCGGCAAGCGACGCGGCTCGCCGTGGAGTGCTCTCGTGATAAAGCCCGATGTCGACCACATGGTGAAATCGGCGGCAGGCCAAGATCTTGTCCGGATTTGTCGTCTTGCGGATTTCCAATTCTTCGGGCAGGAGCGCAACAGGACCAAGGGCCGCCGGCATACGACGGCACTCCAAAGACCAATTCTTAGGATTCACCTGCTCGGCGTCGAAAGCGGGCACCCGTGCAGTGGGATCGAGGTCGGCAACCTTGATGATGCGAACTGAAGCGCCGTCAGTCTCGAAAGGCGCGCCAGAGGTGTCGTCGATCAGTACGGCCCGTGTCGCGTGTCCAAGTTCGTCATCGACCCGACTCGAAGCCTCGAAGATCTCGCTCGCCGTTGTTCCGCGCGCCACAAGATGGGGTCCGAGGCGATAGGTCGCTGGTTGGATTCCCAAGGTTGACGGACCAAGGGATTGGCGTGTCCACCTGTGGGCCCGGCGGGTCTTCCACATGGTTCGTCTGGAGGCGCGCTTGGCCCAGCTTTGGGCGCGCAGGGTCTTCCACATGGTTCGTCTGGAGGCGCGCTTGGCCCAGCTTTGGGCGCGCAGGGTCTTCCACATGGTTCGTCTGGAGGCGCGCTTGGCCCAGCTTTGGGCGCGCAGGGTCTTCCACATGGTTCGTCTGGAGGCGCGCTTGGCCCAGCTTTGGGCGCGCAGGGTCTTCCACATGGTTCGTCTGGAGGCGCGCTTGGCCCAGCTTTGGGCGCGCAGGGTCTTCCACATGGTTCGTCTGGAGGCGCGCTTGGCCCAGCTTTGGGCGCGCAGGGTCTTCCACATCAGCCATCGTGCGGCTCGCCGGTGCTTCCAGGCGATCCAACGCAATCGCCACGCAAGTGCCGCCCCGACCCAGGCTCCGACGGCGCGGACGAAGTGTGTCGCTTCTTCACGACTCCGAATCTGGGCCGCTTGCCGCGAGAAGCGTCGGGACATGTCGCGAATCTTCTGGATTCGTTCAGCAGCGGGAGGCCGTGCGGCCTGCCTCACGGCATGTGTCCGGCGACGATCAGCCCGCGCAGCGGAATCTGCCGCCTTTGCTGCCTTCCGCTCTTCCCGTCGAGGCAGCGTCGGCACAGACTTCCGCGCTGGTCGCGCAGGCCGCTCGGCACCCTCAGGCGGAGGCGGCTGGCTCTTCGGTTGATTCTTCGGTGCCTCGCACGAGGCATCCGCCACAACGTGCTCCAGCGGCTTTCCCGTGCGCACGACCCGATGCACAAGGCGAGCTCGAGTGAGCGAGATCCTGTTGCCATCCGCCAAGTCCAGCGAGGTCTGCGCGGTTGATTTGAGCGTTCGACTCAGCCGCGCCAGGTCGTCCTTGGCCAATTCTGCGCCTGCAGGCACCGTGATATGGAACGCCGCTGCCGGCAGTTCCTCGGCTGCCGCGCCATCAGGCCCGAACTGCACGCGCGCATCTCCGCCAAGGAGCCGCCGGAGGCGCTCATACTCCGGGTCGTTGCCGGCGCGGCTGTGCGGAGACTCGTTGATCCAGACAACAAGGTCGTGCAGGGTGCTGCCCAGAATGCGCTCGACCGTGTCGAGCAGTGTCTCGGGATCAGCGCTGCCGGGAGTCACGGTCACCACGTACTGCGGCACCGAGAAGCTTCGGCCCGGCTTCGCCTGCCTGAAGCCGTGGTGCGCGATGAGCTGAGAGATCTTGGCCCGTTGGAGCTCGAGGCTGGCCTTCTCGTTGCTGCTCGGCGCCGCCCCCGGCCCTTGATGCCAGCACATCGCGCTGCGCGCCGGGACGAGTACGCCGCCGCGTGTAAAGGCTCGGTATCCGAATTCAGTGTCCTCGCAACCCCACTGGGTGAACGATTCGTCGTAGCCGCCCACAAGTTCGAAGAATGATCGGGAAACACCAAGATTCCCACCAGTTACGACACGAAAAAGATCGTCGGCGTCGGAGGTGAGCTCATTGGTACGCACCATGTGGAACTCGATCCATTCCGGTCTGTCGACTGCGCGGCCTTCGAACAGGTCGGACAGCGACCCGATTCGATTCCTGACGGCGTCTGCGTCGATGCCTGCAACGTCGACATGGGCCCGAAAACCGAGCGTCAGGACGTCGCTTGCGGCGTGATGCCAGCGGGCGTGCTCAGCCAGCCAGCCGGCTTCGGGCATCATGTCGCAGTCCAAGAACGCGATGATGTCGTTGGAAGCGGCTCTGACGCCGGTGTTCCGGGCCCGTGCGAGGCCGAAACCCAGATCCTCTTGGTGCACGACTCGGATTTTGAACGGGCAATGTGACGGTGTCTCCAGCGATACTCGTGAACCGTCGTCGACGACTACTACCTCGAAGAGGTCACGCGGGTACGTCTGCCTCTCGAGGGCAGCAAGAGTCAGTTCGAGAGCCTCGGGTGCCTCGAAGTAGGTAATCACAACGCTGACCGAGCGCTCTGGCACGAAGTGCTCCGCTGGAGCCGCGGGAAGCGAACGCCAGTCGTTGCCCCGGATATCGGCAGGAGGTGTGGGCTGGCTCATTCGACCAACTCCTCAGCAGTGATCAGCGTGTAGGACTCGCCAATCGCCAGCGCATTAGCTAGTGCAGCCTCAGGTATGAATTCGGGAATGCGGTCATTGCGGAGGAGCACTAAGTCCGATGCGACGACGTCGTCGAGCTTGCTCTCATCCAGCGACCACACGGGCAAATCAAGATAGTAGGAGGCCCACCGGGCTGTCGACAGGCCCGACGTGATCCAAATGAGTTGCGCCTCAGCGACTTCAGGCGCAGTCGCCGTAGCTCGCTCCAGAACCGCTCCGGCGTCGGCCGGACCGGTCAGGTAGAAGTCCCTTGTCGGTCCTGTTACGACGAAGGCCAGGGTGATCGCCGGGACCACTGCAGCGGCAAGGCCGAGCGGCCAGCGCAGCTTTGCGGCTGGGCCCTTCAGGGCACGCCGGACCCAGTCGGCAAGCGCAGCCACTCCGATGACAGTCGGAGCAAGCCAAGGGAAATTCCAGAGACGATGGATCCAAGCGCCCTGCTGGAAGACAAATGTCAGCGAAGCTGCGACAGCAAGGGTGACGAGCGCCGGGCCACGGGTGCGACGGTCGACGAACGCAGCCACGAGCGCTGGTAGCAACAGCAGCCTCAGCCACCACGAGGTCATGAGTTCGTGGCTCGCGAAACGCCACTGGCGTGACAGGAACTCCCCGAAGCTGAAGTTTCTCTGCTCGATCGCTGTCGAGACATCGGTTCCGGTGCGGAACGCGATCCGTTCGCTGAGTTCGGAGATGTCGGTGGCGTTGAGCAACCACGCTGCCGTCAGCAACCCACCTGCGACCGCGCCGGCGAAGATAGCGACAAGTGAGGGCGACCAACCGAGGCGCGCCAACTGACCGAGGCTGCGAGGTGGGGTCGAGCCTGGGTTCTCGCCCTGTCGCCGTCGCTGGATGGTTCCGATAAACAGCCAAGGCACCAGAAGGCCGAGCGAGGCGATGGCAATCCACGAGTGCAACGCAGTGAACGCCGCGAGCGCGGCGGCTCCGGCTAACGCCCACCGCGGCGGTCGCTCGATCTGACGCAATTTCGCGACCGTGGCGGTCAGGGCCAAGAGCAGCGAGAAGCTGATGCCGTGACGTGCAAAGACGTAGAAAAATCCCGTGCTCGACATGACCAACACCGCGAGCAACGTCGGTCCCCAACTCATTCCGACCACGCGCAGCAAAGCGGCCATGAGAGCGACCGTCGCTGCGCCTATCAGGAAGTCGGTGATACGCAGGGCTGGAAGATTGTCGCCGAAGACTCCGATGGAGGCGATCGTGATGAACAGTCGCAGCGGTGGGTGATGCGCATAGGTGACTGAGGCGGGGGGCGGATCCGTGCGAGGTGGGATTTCGAATTCGGCGCGGATGTATGGATCCATCACCGCGCCGAACCGGGACTCCACCGGTCCCAACTCCCAGTAGTTCCGTGCTTGGAGTCCTGCACGGCCGAAGATGCGACCATCGTCGCTGTTGCCGAGCGGCAGATCGAGATCGGGCGCCCACACAGCGAACACCCCGACGCAGATGACGGCCACCACAGTCCAACCAGAGAGAAGGCGTGTCACGCGCCGTTGGGATGTCGTCATCGTTGGCCTCTCCATCCGCATTGGTTGGGCCAGGAGAACGCGACCGAGAGGACCGCAGACTGTGACGCACCGCGAGCGGTCGAGGGAGCGCAGCGTAGCCTTGCTGTCGCATTGGCCAACGGGAGGCGTATGCCCATCGGCCCCATTTCCGAGACTGTTGAAGTCGGCGGGAGCGATAGTTTGCGGACTGCACCTTCGCCGGCCGACAGGGTGCACGACGGTAGAGCGAGCGATGGGTTGTTTCGCGTGAAGGTCCAGTCCCGCACCCAGCCACGCGTCGCGGCCAATCATGCACACGAGATGACGCTGGCTGCCCCGCCGGAATGGCATCGATCGAGCCGTCAGGGATTCCGGTTCCTCTACGTCGTCGATGCGGTGACGCTGTTCGGCCTGATGGTGGCCATCACCGTTGTGCGATTCGGCCTGGACTGGCCGACCTATCCGCGGACCCACTACCTGATCGGCTTTGCCGTCGCCACCGCCCTGCACATGACCGTCTACTACTTCGGCGGTCTGTACGAGTTCGAGCAACGGCTCGGGCATCGGCCCTGGCTTCCGCGAGCCATGCTGCTGACGTTCATGGCGGTGGGCGGCGACGCCACGGTCACCTTGTTGACGGGTCGCTACCTCATGCCACGGGGAAACCTGGTGGTGTTGGCGGTAGCCGGTGCCGTGCTGATCTCGTTCAATCGCTGGGGGGCCCGGCGCGTCCGTCAGCTGCGCACCGGCAAGCCTCGGATGCTGCTGATGGGCACCCCGGCCGATATCGACTCAGCTCGCGAGCATCTTGCCGACGCTGAGGCCGACGCCGTGGTCGTCGGCAGCCTGACCGACCCCACCCTGATCCTCCCCGAAGCAGATCGCCTGCTTGCCACCGAACTGCTGCTGTTGTCCGGACAGCCTCTCGACGCCATCTATCCCGCGCCGCTCGATGAACTGGAACTGCGCAACATCAGTGTCTTTCGCCGCATCACACCAGCTGACACGCTGCTGGGACTACAGCGCAGCCGACAGATCGGGGGCATGCCGTTTGTGGCGCTGCGGGAGCATGCATTGCCGATGTGCCGCCTGCGCTTCAAGCGACTGCTCGATCTCGCGTACCTGCTGCTCCTCGCCCCATTCACTCTGCCGCTCACCGCAGCAGTCGCCTTGTACGTGAGAATCGGTGGTGGTCGAGGTGTGCTGTATCGGCAGGAGCGAGTGGGCCGTGGAGGAGCGCCGTTCGTACTGCTCAAGTTCCGCACTATGACGCGTGACGCGGAGAGCAATGGGCCTGTGCTCGCTACCTCGAACGACCCACGGGTCATGAGAGGTATGGGTTGGTTGCGCCGCACCCGGCTCGACGAGCTGCCGCAGCTGTGGAACGTGCTGGTCGGCACGATGTCGCTGGTGGGGCCCCGACCCGAGCGGCCCCAATTCGTTGCCCGGCTGGAACGCGAGATTGCCGGTTACGGCCGACGTCACGATGTGCCGCCCGGTATCACGGGGCTCGCACAGACGCAGGGCCATTACCAAACCGATCCGGGCTACAAGCTCGGTCACGACCTGCAGTACGTCGTCAACTGGTCGCCGGTACTCGACTGGGAGATCATGGCGAAGAGCCTCGTCGTCATGGCTCGCCGCAACGCCCGGTGAGCGGCGCACAGACGGACAACGGGCGGCACGTCTCTGTGGTGATTCCGGCGCGCAACTGTGCGTCCGATCTGCCCGAGTGTCTCGATGCGGTGAGCGCGCAGACCTTTGGCGGGCCGCTGGAAGTCATCGTGGCCGTGGCGCCGAGCAGTGACGGGACCGATCGTGTTGCCTCAGAGGCCAGTTGCAAGTGGCCGCTGCAGATTGTCGAGAACCGTGCTGGCACGACGTCGTCGGGTCTCAACCTCGCGATCGGCGCTGCTGCCGGCGACGTCATCGTGCGGGTTGACGCCCAGGCCAGGCTGCCCCCTGACTACGTGGAGCGGGCGGTTGTGACCTTGGCGCGCACCGGCGCAGCGAATGTCGGCGGTGTGCAGCGGCCGGTCGGGCAGCGTGGTTTGAGTCGGGTCATCGCGGCAACCGTGTCCTCGCGGTTCGGAGGGGGCCCGGCCGCATTCCGGCACGGCAGTCACGAGGGGCCAGCCGACACCGTGTACCTGGGTGTGTTCGACCCTGCCGTGCTTGGGTCCGTGGGCGGTTTCGATGAGTCGTTGGAACGAAACCAGGACTACGAGCTGAACTGGCGCCTGCGCGAACAGGGGCATGTGGTGTGGCTCGACCCCAGCCTGGTCGTGGATTACCAGCCCCGAACCAGCTGGGCGGGACTGGCACGCCAGTACTACGACTACGGCATCTGGAAGCGCGTGGTGATCGGTCGCCACCCGCGCTCGACGCAGCCGCGGCAGCTTGCGGCGCCGGCGCTCGTAGTCGGCCTCGTGCTCTCAGCGCTCGAACTGGTGCGGGGACGTTTGCGTGGGGGGATTCTGCCCGGCGCATACCTGAGCGCCTGTGCGCTGGCCGCAGCACGCCTTGGCCCCCGCCTTCCCGCGCTCGCAGATCGCCTTCGCGGGGCCGCAGCGTTCGCCGTCATGCACCTGTCCTGGGGAGCGGGGTTTCTCGTGGGCTTTCACCGCGGGAATCGATCCGCGGAAGAGAACCTGGCCACGAGAGAATCTGCTGATCGGACGTGACGAGTGTGTGGCCACCCACGAGCGCAGTGGCGACGATAAAGCGGTCGGCAGGATCTCGATGGAAACCCTCGTTGCCGAGCCGGACCGCTCGGAGTGCCTCTTCGCCATGGAGAGGTAGCTCAATGAGGCCCTCGGCTATTCGTTCTTGGCGCCACGCTTCTGGCGCAGCGGACAACGTGAGGCGCTGCCGATCGACGAGCAGGGCGACTTCCCAGAACGTCACCATTGAGACCGCGACGGCTTCGATCGCCCATGCCTCGTCAATGAGCCTGCGCGTCGTACTGCTGAGTCGATGATCGTCCTTGAGTGCCCACAAGAACGCGTTCGTGTCGAGCAGGAGCATCAGCCCTCGGTGACCATTGCGTGTGAGTCGTCGAGATTCGCCTGCCAGGCGTCCATCTCGGCGATTGTGGATCCCTCGAAGGTCTCATCGGGGTCATAGGCGATCGACCCTTTGCACGCCCCGATAATCGATGTTCTCCGCCCGACGGGCTGGACAGGAACGAGCTTCGCTACCGGATGACCGTGCTTAGTGATGGTGATGTGATCTCCCGAGTCGCGTACATCGTCGAGGATCTTCAGGCACCTGGCCTTAAAGTCCGCGGCGGCGATCGTCCGCAGGGGACTGACCGTGCCCGGGTGGTGTTCCTCCGAGACCGGAGGCGCTGGATCTGATGCCACGAGTCTGCTCCTCGTCCGGCTCCCATCGCGTCTGGATGCATGCTAGCGAGTTGACTAGTCAGTTACTGGTCATTTTTCTCGGTCACATGTGGTTGCATCAATCTGGCGGTTGATCGCGTCCATCAAAGCCTGGATCTGATCGACCCACCGGAGGGTGGCTTCAGTTCCGAACGCGCGTCGCTCACTACGCTCACTCCCATGGCTGAGGTCGTGATCCGTAACGGGACTGTGGTGGACGGGAGCGGCGGCCCACCGCGAACGGCGGACGTGGCCATCGACGGGGGCACGATCGTCGAGGTGGGCGAGGTGGCCGCCCGGGGTCAACGCGAGATCGATGCCGACGGGCAACTGGTGCTCCCGGGCTGGGTGGACATTCACACGCACTACGACGGCCAGGCCACCTGGGATCCAGAGATGACGCCGTCGTCATGGCACGGTGTGACCACAGCGATCTTTGGAAATTGTGGCGTCGGGTTTGCCCCGGTCCGGCCGGGCACCGAGGACTACCTCATCAACCTGATGGAAGGTGTCGAGGACATTCCTGGAACCGTCCTCGCCGACGGCATCGACTTCTGCTGGACCAGCTATCCGGAGTACCTCGACGCTCTCGAAGGGACACCTCGGGTCATGGACATCGGCAGCCAGCTGCCGCATGGGGCGCTGCGGTTCTTCGTGATGGGAGATCGAGGTGCCGACCATGCCGAAGTGCCGACCGCTGATGAGCTGGACCGGATCACCACGCTCGTCACCGAGGCCTTGGAGGCGGGAGCGCTCGGTTTCACCACCAGCCGCACCACCAAGCACAAGGCTGCAGACGGTCGCCTGACGCCGTCGCTATCGGCGGGCGATCCCGAACTGGCGGCCGTCGCCCGTGCGATGCGACACGCGGATGCTGGGGTGCTGCAGGTGAACTCCGACTTCGGACCCGGCGAGTTCGCGACGCTGCGGGCTGCGGCGGAGCTCTCGGGACGCCCGCTGTCGGTCCTGTTGTTGCAGGTGGACAATTCGCCCGAGTTGTGGCGCGAGACGCTGGCGGACATCCATGCTGCCAACGCCGACGGCATCGCCGCCAACGGACAGGTGGGCTGCCGGCCGATCAGCGTGCTGCTCGGACTGGATGTGTCGGTGAATCCCTTCGGAAACCACCCGGCCTATCGAGAGATTGCCCACCTGCCGACGCCCGAGCGAGCAGCTCGCATGCGCAACAACGAGGCCCTGCGGCGCGCGCTCGTCTCGGAGCGGCCGGTCGACGGATTCAGCAAGTGGATGGATTACGCCCTCACACGCGCCTTCGAGCTCGGCGAGGTGCCCGACTATGAACCTGACCCACGTGCTTCGGTAGCCGCCCGCGCGGCGCATCTTGGCATGAGTCCATGGGAGCTGGCTCTGGATCTGTTGTCCGACGGCGACGGCGACGCCCTATTGCTGTACCCCTTCGAGAACTACACCGGCGGAAGCCTCGAAGTGATCCGCGAGATGCTGGCGGACCCCTACACGATCTGCGGGATCGGCGATGCGGGAGCGCATGTCGGCACGATCTGCGACGCGTCCTATCCCACGTACCTGCTGACCCACTGGGCTCGGGATCGCACCCGTGGCGAGGGGCTGCCCTTGGAGTACCTGGTGCACAAGCAGACCCGGGCCAACGCGCTGGCTTATGGGCTGGCCGACCGCGGCTTGCTGGCGTCGGGGTGCCGCGCCGATCTCAATATCGTCGACTTCGACGCGCTCGTTTTGGAACGGCCCCATCTGGTGTACGACCTGCCGAGCGGCGGCAAGCGCCTGATCCAGCGGTCGACGGGGTACCGGCACACGTTCGTGGCAGGAGCCGAGGTGTCGACCGACGGCGAGTTCACCGGTGCCCGTCCCGGCCGGCTCGTGCGTGGTGCCCAAGCAGACCCTGCGAACAGTTGAGGCTGTGAGCCAGGCATCAGCACCTGGCCCTGCGGCCGGCGAGCAGTCCCTCCCGCTTGTCGGCTTCGTCGTGCTCGACCTGACCATTGCTCGGGCAGGTCCCACCGCCGTGCGTCAGCTCGCGGACTGGGG
Organism: Candidatus Poriferisodalis sp.; assembly: GCF_965221945.1. Lineage (GTDB taxonomy): Bacteria > Actinomycetota > Acidimicrobiia > Acidimicrobiales > Poriferisodalaceae > Poriferisodalis. The sequence continues at coordinate 840,175 of NZ_OZ244925.1, forward strand.
CGCCGACGTGATCCGGGTCGACGCACCTGGCAGCAGTTTCGAGGAGAGCCGCGAGCATTCGCCCGACCATCTCAATATTCATCGCAACAAACGGTCTGTGGTAATCGATCTCAAGCACCCGTCAGGCCGCGACCTGCTGCACCGATTCGTGCAATCTGCTGATGTGCTGATCGAGAACTTGCGACCGACGGTCAAGTACCGGCTGGGTTTCGATTGGGAGACCTTGCACTCACTGAACCCGGCACTCGTCATGGGCTCGATCTCCGGTTTCGGCCAAGAGGGCCCCTACGCAACGCGCGGCGGCGTCGACCAGATTGCTCAGGGCCTCGGCGGGATGATGGCGGTCACTGGCTTGCCGGGGCACGGCCCAGTGCGAGCCGGTGTGGCAATCAGCGACGTGACCGCCGGGTTGCAACTGGCCATCGGCGTGCTGGTGGCGCTGATCGAACGATCCCGGACCGGCCTCGGCCGCTGGGTGCACACATCGTTGCTCGAGTCGATGATTGGCATGCTCGACTTCCAAGCCGCTCGCTGGACCGTGGCGGGGGAGGACCCGCCACAGGCTGGCAACGACCATCCCACAATGATCCCGATGGGGACCTACTCCGCAGCCGACGGGCATATCAATATCGCCGCCCCCGGAGGCCGCCTGTGGCAGGCGTTCTGCGCGGAGATCGGCCGACCGGATCTGCCCGACGACGAACGCTTCTCGTCGACCAAGTCACGCTCGGCCAACCGCACCGAGCTGAACGCCATCATCGGCGAGCGGCTCGCCGCGGTCACGTGCGACGAGTGGGTCGAGCGGCTGAACGCCGTGGGCATCCCGTGCGGGCGCGTCAACACCGTTGCCGAGGCATTCGCAGACCCGCAGGTTCAGCACCTCGGCATGGCCGCGGCGGTGCATCACCCAACTGCTGGCGACATTCGCATCGTGCGCAATGCCACCCAGATTGACGGCGTGCCTGGCGATATTCGCCGACATAGCCCGATCAAGGGCGAGCACACGGATGAGATCCTGGCCCAGTTCGGTCTGGGATCCGATGAGATCGCAGCCCTGAGAGAGGCTGGCGCCGTTCGTTAGTCCCGTCGGTCGGCAGTGAGCGCCGACCGCGGTATGTTCCCGCCCTCAGATGCCGGCGGCAGCTTCGAAGCCGGTGTCGAGGTCGGCGATGATGTCATCGATGGTCTCGATGCCGACCGAGAGTCGAACGAGGTTCGGCTCGACGCCGGTGTTGGACTGCTCTTCGGGCGTCAGCTGGCTGTGCGTCGTGCTGGCCGGATGGATCGCCAGGCTGCGCACGTCGCCGATGTTGGCGACGTGGCTGTGCAGCCGCAGGCTCTCCACGAACTTCTGGCCGGCCTTGGTGCCGCCTTCGATCCCGAATGCCAGCACTGAGCCGGCCCCCCTCGGCAGGTACTTGCGTGCCCGGTCGTTGTAGGGGCTGGAGGGCAGTCCGGCGTAGAGGACCCACTCGACCCGCGGATGGGACTCGAGGTACTGGGCGACCGCCTCGGCGTTCGCGACATGCCGCTCCATGCGCAGCGACAATGTCTCGATCCCCTGCAGGAACAGGAAAGCGTTCATGGGCGAGACAGCGGCGCCGATGTCACGGAGCAGCTGCACACGTGCCTTCAGGATGAACGAACCTGCACCGAGTGCCGGCCAGTAGGCCAGACCGTGGTAGCTGGGATCGGGCTCGGTGAACATCGCGTGCCGTCCCGAGGCCCCGAAGTCGAACGTGCCGCCGTCGACGATCAGCCCGCCGATCGACGTGCCGTGCCCGCCGATGAACTTCGTGGCCGAATGCACCACGATGTCCGCTCCATGTGCCAGTGGCTGGCACAGGTACGGCGAGGGCACCGTGTTGTCGACGACCAGCGGAACGCCGACCGAATGGGCAACCTCGGACACGCCTTCGAAGTCCAATATGTCGTTCTTCGGGTTGCCGATGGTCTCGCCGTAGAAGGCCCGCGTGTTGTCACGCACCGCAGCACGCCACGAGTCGAGATCGTCAGGATCGTCCACGAACGTGGTCTCGATGCCCATCTTGGGCAGCGTGTAGTGCAACAGGTTGTACGTGCCCCCATACAGCGACGGGCTGGCCACGATGTGATCGCCCGACTCTGCCAGGTTGAGGATCGCCAGCGTCTCCGCGGCCTGGCCGGAGGACACTGCCAGCGCGCCGGGCAAGCCGACTGCCGTGCGGATTCCGCCCTCAAGCGCACTCACCCGCTCCTCCAGCACGTGCTGGGTGGGGTTCATGATCCGCGTGTAGATGTTCCCGATCTCGGCCAGCCCGAACAGCTTTTGGGCGTGCTCGGAGCTCTCGAAGGTGTACGAGGTGGTCTGGTAGATCGGTACGGCGCGGGCGTTGGTGGCGCTGTCAGGCGCTTGGCCCGCGTGAATCATTCGGGTTTCGAAACCCCATAGCTCGTTCTGGGTTTCGATTGAGTCGCTCATGGCGACCTCCATTTCTTACGCCCCATGAGGCGGGCCATGCCTTTCTCGGCCTCGGTGCCGAGCGGCAGCACTGTACCGGTGAATCCCGACCTGTCCAGTCGGATTTTGCATGACAGATCGGTGTCGAAATATTGGTGCCAGGTTCTTGGGTGGTCTGAGCCGTCGTTCGATGCACAGCGAGCAGGACGGCTGTGCAATGAGTGCGCCGGCTCAGAACCCCGTCTGCTTGTCGACGACGCCCTCCAGCGGGCGACCTTCCCGCAATGCCACCAGATTGCGGCAGAACCGCTTCAGGTTGCGCCGTGCGCGGTGTTGGCTCGCTCCAGCGGTATGGGGTGTCATGACACAGTTGTCGAAGCCCCACAGCGGGCTGTCGGCGGGCAACGGCTCGGTGGGTGCGACATCGAGAGCCGCCCCGCCGATGCGGCCCTCGGCCAGCGCACGTTCCAGCGCCGGTCCGTCGATGATCTCGCCGCGGGTCACGTTGAGCAGGATCGCCCCATCGGGCATCAGTGCGAACATCTCGTCGTCGAACATCGCCCGGGTCGCGTCGGTGAGGGGCAAGCCCACTGCCAGCACGTCACTGGTGGCGACGATGTCGGCGAGCGCTTCGGGGCCGCCGACGCTGTCCACGCCGTCGCTGGGCGAAACCGGGTACAGGTCCATCACCTGCACCTTCATGCCGAACGCCACGGCTCGGCGGGCGAGGTGCCTGCCAGTGCCGCCGAACCCCAGAATGCCCATGGTCAGGCCCTCGAGCTCGAGTTCGCTGTAGCGCATCCGCTCTCGGTGGTCGTTGTCCCATCCCTCGGGACCGAGTTTGGTGGCCGTTGCGATGCGCCTGACCAGCGCCAGCAGCAGGCCGAAAGCGTGGTCTGCGAGGTGGCTGCCGACCAAGCCCTTCTCGCCAGTGAGCACGACGTCACTGGCGAGGAACGTCGGGTACATGAACATATCGACGCCTGATGCCGTTGCATGGATCCAGCGCAGGTTCGGCGCTGCATCGAACAGCCACTCGGGCACGATGCCGAGGATCACCTGTGCGTCTGCCGCCAAGGGAACGCCGTCTCGTGGCCGGTCCGCGATGTTCACCACGGCACCTGGCCCGGCCGCGGCACGGATTGCGGCTTCGTCAGCTTCGCTGACGTCGGGCAGCGTCAGCGTCTTGGTGACGAGCACGTTGAGCGGCCCGTCGGGCACTTCCAGAATCGTCGGTCCGGGTATTGCAGAACTCATGAGATGGTCGCCTCCACGGCTCCGATGCCGCTGTAGTGAGCCGTCCAGGTCTGACCAGATTCAACCCGGAAGCGGGCGTAGGCACCGGTGATGACGCTCTGACCCGCCTCGAGGGCCATGCCGTGCCGGTGCAGTGTGGCGGCGAGCCGGGCGATCGACAGGTAGGGGTTGTCGACCTCGTCCGCGGCCGTGCAGCTGAAGCGCTCTTCGCCATCGCACGAGACCGTCACCACGCAGCGGTCGAGATCTACGGCGGCCGGGGCGGCCACGCCGGAACCCTGCACGATGGCCCAGTTCGTCAGGTTGTCGGCGACGAGCATGGCCAGGTTCCCGCCGACGGCGACCCGCGCTTCGTTCACCTCGTAGCCGGCGCAGGCCTGTGAGATGCGGGCGGGCACCGAGGCCGGATCGACATTGTCACCGGCGATGCGCTCGCCGATCACGAAACACATCTCGGGCTCGATGCTCACCTTGTTGATCTCTGCCGACGGGATCGAGCCTGGCGATTCGAGCACGCGATTGACGTGCCCAAATGGGCGGTCATCGATACCTACGGCAGTGCGTGCGCGATCCGACGTGAGACCCACCTTCCAGCCTGCTTGCGTAGCGCCATTCGCGACCGCTCGTCGCTGCATCTCGCACTGGATCCCAAGCCCGTCCTCGAAGCCCAGATCGGCAAATACCCCAGTCGGCACGTCACCGCCGTTCGCGTAGAAGCCCGAGAGCGCGTCGGCTGCGGCGAGCTGTCCGGGGTTGAGCTGCCTTGGCGGGGTCACAGCGGCGCACCTTAGAGGCCGGGCGGCTCGTGAGTACAGCGAACACGAGCGGGAGATCAGGTTCCGCTGCCCGGTCTTGGCACGCACCTACAGATGTCCGGGATCGTCCTTCGCGATGCATGGCGCTCGCCGTAGTGTGAACCCATGAGATTGCAACTGGCGCTCAACGTGGACGACATCGACGAAGCAGTCGACTTCTACTCGCGCTTGTTCGGCGCGGAACCTGCGAAGCGGCGCGACGGGTACGCCAACTTCGCTATCGACGAACCGCCGCTGAAGCTGGTGCTGTTCGAGTCGCCGGGCGACGGCGGCACGATCAACCATCTCGGCGTCGAGACCACGTCGGACGATGAGGTGTTTGCAGCGCAACGGCGCCTCACCACGGCCGGCCTAGAGACGACCGGCGTCGACGAGACCATGTGCTGCTACGCCGACAAGGTCGAGACCTGGGTCACCGATCCGGCCGGTGTCGAATGGGAGTGGTACGTCAAAACCGGCGACAACGAGGTCCGCGACAACGTGGTGGTTGCCAACCCGGTCGCTTCCAGTTCAGGCGCTGCCCCCTGCCGCTGCCCCAGCTGAGTTCAACTCCGGCTGCTCCTGCGGGGAGGCTGAGCCGATAGGCAGCGAAGCCGTGGCCCGAGCGGCCCGTGAGCGCAGCGAACGAGAGCGGAAAACAGCAGGTTCGACAACCGAGGGATTGCCTATCCGCGCTCCTGCTAGGACTGCGGACGGCGCTCGCGCAAGAGCACTTCCTGGGCGATGGTCGCGATGTGGCGGCCATCGGGGGAGAAGAGGTTCCCGACCGTCATCCCGCGGGCGCCCGTGAGGCCGTGGCAGTCGAATTGGTACAGATGCCATTCGTCGGCCCGCATGGGGCGGTGGAACCACATGGCGTGGTCCAGCGATGCACCCATGAACGTCTCCTGGTACCGCTCGCGGGTCACCTGCAACGGGTGCAGCGATCGAGCGGCGTTGAACTGGATCGCGTCGGACGTGAACGCCAGGCCGCAGATGTGCAGGCGGGGATCGTCGTTGATGGGGTCGACGATGCGTACCCAGCCCATCGATTGGCCGGCCCCGGGATAGCTGACCAGCGGTCGGCGCTCCATGATCCAGGGCCACCGTTCCTCGTCGGTGTTGCGGCAATCCTCCGGATCGGGTGCTAGCGGGATTCGCGCCGTCTGTACTTGGGCATCCTGCTCGGCAACGTGGAACGAGCACGACAGGTTCAGGATTGCGCCACCGCTTTGCCGGGCGACGACGGCACGTGTGCAAAACGATCGCCCGTTGCGTAGCCGGTCGACTTCGTAGCGGACCGGCTCGTCGAGCGTGCCGCCGCGGATGAAGTACGCGTGGACCGAATGCGGCACGAACGTCTCGTCTACCGTCTGGAATGCCGCCCACAGGCCTTGAGCAATGACCTGGCCGCCATAGATGCGGCCCCACATGTACTCCGGACTCACCCCGACGTAGGTATCGGGACCGTGTTCTTCGAGGAACATCACCTCGCCGTAGGTGGTGGGAAGAGTGCCCATGCAAGCGCGTGTCTACAGCATTCCCTTTCGGGAATCGCGCCATGGCACATCGCGGTCGAGGCGCGGCTCGCCCGGCAAGCCGAGCACCCGCTCGCCCAGGATGTTGCGTTGGATCTCGTCGGTGCCGCCCCGGATCGACATCGACGGTGCCGTCACCGTCTCGATGTAGCCGTGACCGTCTTCGAGCATGCCCGCAGCGCCAGCGGCGCGATTCGCCAGATAGGCGCGTCGCTTGTACGACGAAACCGTTCGCAGCTTCGCGCCGCTGCCGGCCGGCCCGGGACTGCCGCCTGACCGAGCCTCGTCGGCCGCCCGCTGCACCGTCCAGCGCGACGCCATGTCTGCGGCGTAGACGGAAACTGCCTCGGCTCGCCGGACATCGCCGCCCAACGCCTCAAGTTTGACGAGGTCGGCGATCCACGGCGGGACACGGGTTCCCCGCTTCGCACCGTCACCGCCTCCCCTGCTGCCGGCTCCGGCCCGTTCGTGCCCCAGGATCGTCATGGCAACCCGCCAGCCTTCGCCCACATCGCCGACGCGCCACTCGTCAGCCACGACAGCGTCGTTCACGAACACCTCGCTGAAGTGCGCGTCATTGTTCATCTGGCGCAGCGGCCGTACCTCGACTCCGGGCGCGTCCATGGCCACCACGAACATCGTCAGGCCCTTGTGCTTGGGCTGTGCGGGGTCGGTGCGGGCCAAGCAGATTCCCCATTCGGCCCACATCGCACGGCTGGTCCACGTCTTCTGGCCGCCCAGACGCCACACATCGCCGTCTCGCTCAGCGCTCAGGGCCACGTTGGCGAGGTCCGAGCCAGCTTCGGGCTCGGAAAACATCTGGCACCAGATTTCGGCTCCTGACGCGATCGGTCGCAGCCAGCGATCCTGCTGCTCGGCGGTCCCGTGCGCCAGCAGGGCGGGGCCAACCATGCCGAGCCCGATTGCGAACGGGTACAGGTCGGGCACCACGTACTCGCGCAGTACGGAGCCGATGAGCTGGTTCTCGGCCGGGGACACATCCCGGCCGCCGTGGATGGCCGGCCAGGTCGGTACGTGCCAGCCGCCCTCCACGGTTGCGGCCAGGTAGGCCCGACCGTTGTCGAGGTCGTCGCTGCCTGCCCCCATCGAGGTCGGCCGAGTCTGGTCGGTGCGGCGTTCAAGCAGGCCGTCGAGTGCCGCTCGAATGTCGTCGGCGACCAGAGCGCTGGCTGGCTTCGACGAGGGATTCGCCATCAGCTGCGGGTGAAGTTCGGCGTGCGGCGCTCGTTCATGGCGCTGACGCCCTCGCGCCAGTCGTTGGTGGTCCGCAGCCGATCCTGCTCGGCCTTCTCGTTGTCGGTCGCAGCCTTGATGGCGTCCGCCAGGTGGCCCCGCATCGTGTTCCGGATGGACTCGACGGCTAGCGGAGCAGACCCTGCGATCTCGCAGGCCAAGTCGTACGCAGCCGAGCGCAGTCCCTCCAGCGGCACCAGCTTGTCCGCCAGACCGATCTCGACAGCTTCGTCACCCTTGACTCGCCTGCCCGTGTAGAGCAGCTCCATTGCTCGCTGGTGGCCGACCAGCATTGGCAAGGTGACGGTCAGCCCGAATCCGTGATGGAAGCCCAGCCGGGCGAAGTTGGCAGTGAAGCGGGCCTCGGGCGCGGCGACGCGGAAGTCCGGGAAGCACGCCACGCCGAGTCCGCCGCCGACTGCAGCGCCCTGGACGGCCCCGACCACTGGCTTGCGCTTCGAGAAGAGGTCGAAGGCAGCGTCGTAGAGGTGCCGCGGGCTGCCGTCAGCGTTCGTTGCTGTGATCTCGCCTCCGCGCCCCCCGGAACCGAATTGGGCGCCAGCGCAAAAGTTCTTGCCCTCGGCGCACAGCACGCTGGCTCGGCAACCGTCCTCTGCGTCGAGGTCACCGAAGGCGGCGACCAACCCGTCGATCAGCTCCAGATCGAAGAAGTTGTGCGGTGGCCGGTGGATCTCCACGACCGCCACGTGGTCGTCGCTCAGCTTGACCGAGATGTCCCCGTACTGGCCGAATTCGTCGAATGCGCTGTCAGCGGTGTCAAGTCCGTTCATGACGGCGAGCGTAGATGCGCCGCCCGCGGAGCGCTCAGGTCACCGGATGCTCCATCACTGCCATGCCAGCCGTCGTGGGACGTCGCCTTGCGCAGATTCCCGAAGGGTCGTCAAGTCGTCAGCGTCGGCAGCTTGGAATCTCAGGCCCACAGGGCTGAGATCGGCACTGCGGTGATGCGGTCGGCGAGGTCGAAGGTGTCGCGCCCGGTGTGGAACACGATGCCCGCGACGAAGCGCTCGTCCATCGAGTCGCGCAGCCATTGGAGGTGCCGGGCGTCGGAACGGCTCACCGCCGCGGCCGACTTGATCTCGACGCCAATGATTCGGCCGCCTCCGAGCTCTGCCACCATGTCGACTTCGCGGCGCCCGTCGCCGCTGCGCAGATGCATCAGGCGGTAGCGCGTGGTCGAGGCAGCAGCTTCTGCACGCAGCTGAGCGACAACGAAAGTGTCGATGAAGCGGCCGATCAGGTCGCCGGACGCGAGCACATCGTCGATGCCTACGCGCAGGATGCCGGCAAGGAGCCCTGAGTCGATCACGTAGCGCTTCGGCGCCCGGCTCATGCGCTTCAAGCGATTCGTTGACCACGCCGACAGATCGTCGGTCACCATCAGGTCGGCTAGCAGCCGGTCGTAGGCAACAGCGGTCTTGCGGCTGATGCCCGCTGCGTCGTACAGCGTCTTGTGGCTCGGTGTTCCTGCCGAATTCTCCGCATACGCCTGCAGGTACCGCTGCAGGCGGGCTGCGTCAGGCGCTTCGCTGTAGATGCGGGCGTCACGCAAAGCAATCTGGTCGGCGTAGCTCTCGAGCCACGCACGCCCGGTGCGGGGGCCAAGCTCGAGAGCCGGCTCGGGAAAGCCACCACACACCGCAAGCTCCACATAATCCCGCAGGTCCATCGGCGCTCGGTCACCTGCTGACAGTGGCTCGCCCGCTACCACCCGGTCGATGAAGGTGCTCTGTGTTTGTTGCCGCTGCTCGGCCACGCTCAGCGGGTACATACGCAGCACGACCACACGGCCTGTTCCCGGCCAGAAACGATCGTCGCGATCGGAGCGAAACGAGCCGGTGATGAGGAACCGACCAGGGCGGCGATCGGTGTCCACGGCACGCTTCACAGCACCGAGCACGTCGGGCACCATCTGCCACTCATCGAGCAGCACCGGCTCGTCTCGCTCCCGCAGCGCAGCGTCTGGGTTCGCACGGAATGCGGCGGCCTCGTCAGAGTCCAAGCGCACGACGGTGCGGGCGTAGCGACGCGCCGTCGTCGTCTTGCCACAAGCGCGTGGTCCGATGACCAGCACCGCAGGCAGCTCGGCCAGATAGTCGGTGATGAGGGCATCCGCTGTCCTGAGCACGTACTGGCTCATGGCACCAGTCTAGGCCGCAAGTCTCGATTCCCGCTATTTCGCGCTACTCATTCCCGATATTCCGCGTCATCAGTTCCCTAAATTTCACAGATCGGAGCAGGTTAACGTCTCCGGCGGCCCGATGATGCGAGGGTGTGCGGTTGCTTCGCCGAAGTAGCACTCGACGGCTTCGCAAACGTTGACGCACAATTCCTCGACGGATTCTGCTTGGGTGTGGATGCCGAAGTCGAGGGCGCTGGCCGAGTACCCGCCGTCAACGTCATCTTCGCTGACCTGAAAGATGATCCCAGGGACTTGCGGCGTCTCATTCATGCTTCAGGAGAGGGCTGCGGTGCCGGAGGTGATGAGGGGGTAGAGGCCGTCGGCGCCGATGCTGGTGGCCATGTTGCCGAGCACGGCCGACCAGTGGGCGTCGGAGCCGTATTCCTTGCGCCAGCTCCACAGGCGGCGGCTGAAGTGGTGCAGTGGGTACTCCTGGGTCATGCCCATGGCGCCGTGGGCCTGGTGGCAGGCCTTCGTCGCCCGAGCAGCCGCCTGGTTGGCGACGAGCTTCGCTGCGGCGATCTCGAACGGCGCGTCACCGCGGGTGGCCTCCCGGGCAGCCACTTCGGCGGCCATGCGGACCAGCGCTGCATCTTGCGCGGCCCAGACCAGGTGCTGCTGCACGGCCTGGAATCGCGCCACGGGGCGACCGAATTGGACTCGCTCGTTGGTGTAGCTGACGGTGAGCTGACACATCTTCTCGATAGCGCCGGCCATCAGTGCCACCCGGGACAAGGCGCCGCGTTGCGCCAACGCCCCAGCGTCGGCGCCGTCGGGCGCAGGTGCCGCTCGTGCGGTCACACCATCGAAGCGCACCGTGTCGCGGGGCTCGCCGGCCATGTTCGGCAGCGGCGTGATCTCGCACTCCGATGCCGGCACCGCGACCACGGTTGCCTGCCCATCGCAGGCACAGACGCAGACGATCACCTCTGCGCTGCGCGCCCACGGCACCCGATGGGCTTCGCCGGTCAGCACTGCAGTGCCGTCGCCGTTGAGATTCACCGAGCACGCGCCACCGCCCGACCAGCCACCCTCGGCTGGCCGAGGCGGGACGACCGTGACCAGACCGTCGGGGCGCTCGAGGCCGGCCTCGGCCAGCAGCCAGCCTCCGAGGATGCCGTTCTCAGCGGCTGGAATCGGCGCCGAGTGGTAGCCGACCAGACGCAGCACCTCCATGGCCTCAGCGAGCGTGCCACCCGACCCGCCTGACTCTTCGGGGACCGCGATGAGGTCGAAGCCGGTCTCGCGGAATGCCTCCCAGATGTCGGGTGCGCCGCCGCTGTCCTCGGCAGCCTGTACTGCCTCATGTGTGCACAGTTCGTTGAAGAGCCGGTGTGCGGTCTCGGTGACCAACTCGTCGACCACGACCGGCTCACCTGGAGCACGCGCCGTCATGCCGGCAGGCTGTGTCGATCGGGCTGCCGTCATGTCGGCAGCCCTTGGAGGCCCTTGGAGGCGACTGAGCGCAGGATTTCGATCGTGCCGCCCCGAATCGTGTTGCCGGGGAAGGTCACTACGCATTGAGCCAGCATTCGCTCGAACAGCGACTCCGATTCGGGCGAGTACTCCTCGTCGATGAGCTGCACGAGCTTCTCGACGACCTCCTGCTCGTAGCGCGTGCCCATCTCCTTCACCAGCGCGGACTCCACCGACGGGGCCTCGCCCTCGTCGATCAGCCGCGCCACCGACAGCGACAGGTTCCGGATGCTCCACCAGCGGGCCGCCAGCTCACCGAACAGATCCGACACCGTGTCTTCCATCGGCGTGCCTGCCGTTTCGCGCAGCAGCTGCTCCACCGTCGAGAACGGCGACAGCCAGCGGTCGGGGCCGCCGCGCTCGTAGGCCATCTCGGTGGTGTTCTGATGCCAGCCCATTCCGGGATCGCCGACGACATTGATGTCGGGCACATACACGTCGTGGAAGGTGACCTCGTTGAAGTGGTGACTCCCGTCGAGGAATGGGATCGGGCTGATCTCGAGGCCCGGCGAGCGCAGGTCGATCAGGAACTGCGAAAGCCCAGCGTGCTTGTTGCCGTCCTCCATCGGTGAGGTCCGCAACAGGCAGATGAACCAGTCGTTCATGTGCGCATTGGACGTCCAGATCTTCGTGCCGTTCACGATCCAGCCGTCGTCGGCGCGCTCGGCCCGGGTCGACACCGACGCCAGATCCGAGCCGCTGTCAGGCTCGCTCATGCCGATGGAGAAGCCCAGCTCTCCCCGGCAGATCGGCGGCAGGAATCGCTCACGCTGCTCGTCGGTGCCGAACTTCAGGATCACGTTGCCGGTCTGGCGGTCGCCCACCCAGTGATGCCCCACCGGCGCGCCCCACCGCAGCATCTCCTCCACCACGATGAAGCGCTGCACGGCGGTGCGGTCCGAGCCGCCCCAGCGTGACGGCAACGCCATGCCCACCCAGCCCCGGGCGGCCATCTTGGCCGAGAACTCGCGGTCGTGGTCCGCAGCCATTCCCAGGCAGGGTTCGTGGGAGCCCGGCGGCAGTTCGGCTGCCAGGAACTCGCGCACCTCAGCCTGGAGGCTGAGTTCGGGGCCGGTCAGTTCCGTCGGAGTGAATCGCATCTGGAGCCTTGTGTGGTGGACGGCCGTCTAGGCCAAGGCGAAGCCCTGGTAACCGTCGGCCGCCGCAGCATCGCAGATCTCAACGTAGGGCGGGAAGCCGACGAGGGGCATGAACACCCGTTTCTTGCCCGGGATATTGGATCCCAGATACCACGAGTTACACGTCGGGTACAGCGTCATGTCGGCGACAGCGTTGACGTGGTCGACCCATTTCGCCTCGGCTTCCGGCTGCGCCTCGATGGTCTTGATGCCGTACTCGCGCAGGTGGCCGAGGCATTCCGCAATCCAGTTCACGTGCTGTTCGATCGACGCGATCATGTTGGTCAGCACCGAGGGGCTGCCCGGACCCGACACGGTGAACAGGTTCGGAAAGCCGGCCACGCCGAGCCCGAGGTAGGTGCGAGGACCGGCATCCCAATGTTCGGCCAGCCGGATGCCGCCGCGCCCAGTGACGTTCATGCGCAGCAGTGTCCCGGTCATGGCGTCGAAGCCGGTCGCGAACACGATGGCGTCGGCGGCGTACTCCTGTCCGTCGACGACAATGCCGGCGGGGGAGATGCGCTCGATCGGCGACTCCGATACGTCTACTAGACGTACTTGGGGCAGGTTGTAGGTCTCGAAGTAGCTCGTGTCCAGGCACGGTCGCTTGCAGGCGATGGTGTTGTGCGGAGTGAGCTTCGCCGCGACTTCGGGATCGTGGACGGCGTCGGCGATCTTGGCGCGCACGAATTCAGCGATGCGCTGGTTCGATTCGGGATCGAGTGCGGTGTCGCCGTAGGCCCCATAGAACGTGAAGCCGCCCACCTCCCAGTGGCGCTCAAGCCGTTCGACGAACTCGTCAGGATCTGCGTCTTTGGCGAGATCATCCGAGCGGGGTAGGCGGGTGAGGAAGGCCGGCATCTCCTTGAGCGCCTTGGCGCGCAGATCGGAGTAGTTCGCCTTCCACTGGCCTTGTTCTTCGGGGTCAAGCGGCTCGTTGCGAGCTGGGATGGAGTAATTCGGCGTTCGCTGGAACACCGTCAGCTCCTCGCACTCCTGTGCGATCACCGGGATCGCCTGCACTGCGGACGAGCCCGTGCCGATCACTGCAACCGACTTGCCTGCTAAGTCCACGCCCTCATGCGGCCAGCGGCCCGTGTGATACGTGTCGCCCTCGAACGAATCGATCCCATCAAATCGGGGCGTGTTCGCCGTCGAAAGACAGCCGGTCGCCATGACCACGAAACGCGTCCGGTACTCGCCGCGGTCGGTCTGCAGCCTCCAGTGGCGGGCCTTGTCGTCCCAGTCGACGCGTTCGACGGTGGTCTCGAAGCGGATGTCGCGGCGTAGGTCGTAGCGGTCCGCGACATGGTTGGCGTAGCGCAGGATCTCCGGCTGGGACGAGTAGCGCTCGGTCCACTCCCAGTCCTGTTCAAGCTCGGGGTCGAACGAGTACGAGTACTGCATTGACTCGACGTCGCAGCGAGCGCCGGGGTAGCGGTTCCAGTACCACGTGCCGCCCACGCCGTCGGCCCGTTCGAGCACGACGGTGTCGAAACCGAGCCCGCGCAGCTTGTGGAGCATGTACATGCCGGCGAACCCGGCACCCACGACAACCACTTCGTTGACGTACGACCTGTGGCCGTTCGAGCTGGCCCCGTCCCCGCTGCTCATGGCCGGTCAGACTACCGAGGGCAGCTGAGAGCAGCCGGCGGCGGGCCGCTGTGGCACGCTCCGGGGGATGGGTGAACCCTGCGATCTCACCGCGACCCAGGCACGGCAGTTGATGGCAACCGCCGAGCTGTCGGCCGTCGAACTGCTGGAGTCGTGTCTTGCACGGGCCGATGCGACCAACGAGGCGGTGAATGCGCTCGTCAACCGCGATGACGACGCAGCGCGAGCAACGGCTCGTGCAATCGACGACGCCCGCGCCCGCGGCGACGAATTGGGGCCGCTGGCGGGCCTGCCGGTGGCGATCAAGGACATCCAGGCCACCGCAGGTTTGACCACGACCTTTGGCGCTGTGCCTTTCGCAGACAATGTGCCAATCGCCGACGACGGCATCGTGGCGCGGGTCCGGGCCGCCGACGCCGTCATCATCGGCAAGACGAACACGCCTGAGCTCAGCATCGGCGCGAACACCGTGAACCGGCTCTTCGGCGCCACCGGCAATCCGTTCGATCCCTCACGGACCTGTGGGGGCAGCTCGGGCGGTTCCGCTGTCGCGCTGTCGTGCGGGATGGCGCCGTTGGCTACCGGATCTGACCATGGCGGCAGCCTGCGCATCCCGGCCTCGTACTGCGGTGTGGCCGCTCATCGCTCCACGCCTGGCACGGTTGCACACGACGAGCGCACGATTGGGCGTACCAACTACAGCGTGCAGGGTCCGATGGCCCGCACCGTCGCTGATGTGGCGTTGTTGCTGTCGGTGGTGGCGGGCCGCGACCGTGCGGCACGCCGTGATCCCATGGCGTTCCCGTTGAACGCTGGGGAGTTCGCAGACCTCTCTGTGGTCGATGTGGCATCGCTGCGTGTGGGCGTCAGCGCCGACTTGGGTGGCCTGCTGGTCTCTCAGGCTGTCCGTTCCGTGTTCGCCGACCGTGTCGAGCGGCTGAGCGGCATCGTCGGCTCGGTGTCAGAGGCCGCCCTCGACCTCAGCGATGCGCTCGAAGTGGACTGGCAGCTCCGGTCGGACATCTTCGCCACCAACTACCACCGCAGCATCCACCGTTTCGATCCCGACGCCGCCGGGCCCGACGGCGGCTTCAACCCCAACATCCGCGCCACTTACGACGAAGCCTTGCGTACGACGGTGCTGGACATCGCAAAGGCGCGGAGGCGGCAGGTAGAGCTGTACCGGGCCACTGACGCGTTGTTCGACACCCTTGACGTGCTGATCTGCCCCGGCGTGAGCGTGCCGCCTTTTGACTGGCACCAGCTGTATCCCGCTGAGATCGACGGGCGACCTGTTCGCAACTACATGGCATGGCTGGGACTGTCGGCGGCGCTCACCGTGGTCGGCCATCCCACCACAGCCTTGCCCTGCGGACTCGACGGCCAGGGCACGCCGTTCGGACTGCAGCTTGTGGGTCCGAGCTACAGCGACCGGCAGTTGCTCGGGATGGCCGCGGCGATCGAAGCCGTGTTCGCCGACGATCCGGTTACCGCTCGGCCGGTACCCGATGTGGATTGGCTTGGCACGGTGCAGACCGCTTGCCGAACCGAGGGACGGCTGGTGCACGCTTCTTCGCTGGCTCAATAGTTACTGCCGGGGCGACCGGCGGCGGTGACCGTGAGGGTGGCTTCGACGAACAGCTCACGACCGTTGCTGGGGGCCGTGCGGGTGGTCCAGTTGACGGTGACCTCGGCGTTGTGGGCGCCGGCTGCGGCGGCTTCGGCTTGGGCGGCTTCGGTTGCTTGGGTCGTCGCCCACTCGCGGGCTTCGTCGAGGTTGTGCCACACCGGCGGATCGTCGCCCCAATGTGCCCGGTAGCTGCCGCGACGGGGCGCGGTCACGGTGATCTGTTTCGTGATGCGGACCCGGGCCACAGCTGCACCGACTGCATTGGCCACTTCGGCATGCGCTGGAACCACAGCAGTGGTGCCGAGCAGTGCCGCAACAAGCGGGGCATAGGTGGGGGCGGGGGCTCCGATGGCAACGATTGGCGATGCGACACCTGCGCCGAGGTGGGCGAGCGGTGTTGGATCAGCCGGAATCGATGCCACATCGCCTGCGACCGGCACGCCCGGCTGCTCGCTGGGCTCGAGCAAGCCCCACAGCGGGTTGGCTGAGCGATCACCGTGAGTGCTGCCGGTTTCGCTGGCGGTAGTTCGCCCGAGGTCGCGATGCCGGCGGTCGAGAGCTGCTTGCGCAAGCGGTCGCCTGGTTTCGCCAGGGGCAATGCCGTCCGCACCGAGCGCGACGCTGAGCAGCGCTTCAGCGGCGCCTCGCAGCGCGGAGCGCATCACGCGGCGGGACAGGTCGGCGGCGCCGGTACCGACGTTGACGCCGTAGCGGTCGCGCTGGCGGCTGAACAGCTCTGCTCCTGCGTGGGCCGCGGCCGCATCGCCCACCGATTCGGCATCGACCAACCCGAGAACGACGCAGGCGTCAGTCGGCGTCAATGCAGCGCGTCGCACCATGCCGCGGCGCTCAAGCCTTCCCACGGCACTGCGCCAGCGGGCCGACCGTTTCAGGTTCTCCAAGGGCAGCGCGCCGCCGGCGCTATCGACGAGCTGCAGCACCTCGTTCTCGAGACCGTCGAGGTGCTCAGTCGACGCAGGGATCGCGGCCCGCAACAGCACCTCCCCGAACTCTGCAAGGGGACGTTTGGACTCAAGCTGACGTTGCAGTATCGGCAGCACCGCGTCGGGGTGCCGTCGCGCTGCCACACACAGCGGCACCACTCTGCGAGGACCAACGGCCAGTTCGCCGAGGACTCCGTCGGGAGGAATGCTGATCTCGCTGTCGCCGCCAAGGCCCACGGTCATCGTCGGGAGTGCCGTGACCATCGTGGCGTGACCGCCGACCGTTGCAGTGCCGCCGTCAGCAGGGACGACCGCGCCGTTGCGGATCGCTGCGATGTCAGTCGTCGTGCCGCCGATGTCGACGACAAGGCAGCCCGCGTCGAGTGCATCTGCATCCGTCGCAGACGATGCGGCGAGGTGGCGGGCACCGATCACGCTGGCCGCAGGCCCCGACAACACCGTCTCGATCGGCCGCTGTGCCACGAACTCGGCCGAGACGAGCGAGCCATCGCCCCGAACGATCATCAGCCGTGCGTCGAGCCCGAGTGATCCCATGGCGGCACGGATTGCTTCGGTGAAGCGGGCAGTCACCGAGATGAGTTGCGCGTTGAGGAGGGTCGTGACCGCTCGTCGCGGACCGCCCAGCCGCGGCGACAGCTCGTGACTGCAGGTCACAGGTTTGCCAGTGCGTTCGCGGATCGCGTCCCGTGCGGAGAGTTCGTGTGCGGCATTGCGGACGCTGAACTGAGCTGCGACGGCATATGCCTCGACAGAAGCGTCGATTCGGTCGATGGCTCGTGTGAGCTCGCCGAGGTCGAGCGGGTCGCGCTCGTCACCGTGGGCGCTGTGCCCGCCTCCCACGATCACGACTGGAGCTGTCGCGAGGTCGCTGGTCGGCCGATCGCGCCCGCCCTCGGCGGGAGAGGTGTCTGCTCGTGAATTCAGATCCTCGCTCGTGCCGGTTGCAGTGCCGGGGCGCAGTCCGACGCGAGTCAGCGCTTCGGGCTCGAACCCGATGGCCACCAGGCCGGCAGGTCGTCCAGCGCCCTCGACCAATGCGTTGGTCGCCAGCGTCGTCGAGACCGCCACAAGTCCGATGTCGCTTGCGCTGACGTGGCTGCTGGCGAGCACATTCGTCATCGCCGCCACGACGCAGCCGTACAAGTCCTCATGGCTGGTCGGCGTCTTGGCTGCCGCGACCACCCGATCCGTGTTGTGGTCATAGACGACCGCGTCGGTAAACGTGCCGCCGGTGTCAACGCCCATACAGAAGCGGCCTGGCGGCGTTCGGAGCGGCTCTGTCACCGCCGCAAGTGTGCCAGCGCGAACCCTTCGGGAGTGCTGACCGCCCGGTCGAGTGGACTCGGGCGCCCGCGTCGGTGAGACTGCATGCACGGCGCCCGTTGCTTTCGCTGCGGTGCAACGATGGCCGCCGGCTGAACCCGAATGCAGCGCCGCAAGGAGGAACCGATGGGCGTCAAGTCAGTCAACGAGATGGTCGCGGAGGCCAAGACCCGTATCGACAACATCTCGCCGGAGGAGGCGCACCGACGGGTCACCGAGCAGGGAGCGCTGATCGTGGACATCCGTGACGTGCGCGAACTGCAGCGTGATGGCGCCATTCCGGGCTCGATGCACACGCCCCGAGGCATGCTCGAGTTCTGGGTCTCGCCCGATTCGCCCTACACCAAAGAGGTCTTCACCGAGGATCGCGAGTTCATCCTGTGCTGCGCCGGAGGCGCCCGCTCGGCCCTGTCCGCTGACACGATGGGCGACATGGGCGTTCCCCGGGTCAGCCATGTGATGACCGGCTTCGGCGGCTGGCGTGCCGACGGCATGCCGGTGACCGACTACGACACGTTCAGGTCGCAGCGCTGATCTCGGCACCCGTCTGAGCCCGACGAACAGTCTCAGCGCGTCGCTGTGACTGAGTCCACCGCGTCCGACGCCGCCGGTCCGTCCAAGCAGATCGTCGGCTATTGCGAACCATGGACATTGCGCGCCGGCGAGAGCATCCACCTGTTGGCATCGACTCACCGGCCAGGCCCTGCTGTGGTCGATGTCACCAGGATCGTCTGTGGTGATCCGACCCGCTACGGCCCAGGTTTTGAAGAACGTCCCGTCGATGCGATCGACAACTGGCCGGTTGAGCTCGACGAGCAGCCGCTCACCCCTGGCTCGCATGGGGTCGCATCTGTGGATGGGGTGCCGAGCGCGAAGCGCCTTGGACTACGGGTCTGGGTGATGCCAACCCTGCTCGATCGGCCGGCGCGCATCGTGACGCTGACCGCGCGCTCGTCTGACGCGCCGAGGGACTCATCGGAGTTCGAGGCATTGCGGCTCGACCTCGTGGACGGGCGCGCCGTCGCATCGACCTCGGCGGCTGGCACCGAGACGCGAGTGACGGTTGACGAGCTTCCGTTGACCTGCAACCGGTGGTACCTGCTCGATGTCGAGCTCGATGTCGAGACTGGAACGCTAAGCGCGGCCCTGGTCACGGCGCGCTCCGAATCGCCAGGGAGCGATGCCGTCGAGGCAAGCCGGCTGAGTGACATGACGTTTGTGGAACTGGAAGCCGAACTCGACGCTTCGGGGGGCGACGACCGTGTTCGGCACGCGGTCCGAGTCTCAGCCACGCCGGGGGCGCCAGTCGGCGCAGGTGTACTGGCTCCGGTCGAATTGTGGCTGGGCGCGGGCCCCGGAGGCGAACGGTTCGACGGCCGCATCGCACGGCCGAACCTGCGGTCCGGTGATTTCTCGGCATCGTGGGATCTGGCCTCCGACATGGCAGGGCGTCGAGTTCCCGCGAGCAACCCGAACTGTGGGCCAGTCGTGCTGCACCAGCTGCCGACGCGGGCCATCACGGGACCGGCATGGGACGGCTCGGCACACCGCTGGATCGACAACCCGGCGCATTTCGACGCAATCCATTTCCACCACGATGACCTGTACGACGCCGGGTGGGAGACCACGGTCACCGCAGCGTTGCCCGACGATCTGCCGAGCGGCATCTACGCATTCCGAGTGAGCGGTGCCGCCGGAGAGGACCGGGTGCCGTTCTTCGTCCGGCCCGCCGCAGGCGCCCCGACCGCCGATGTGGCACTGCTCATGCCCACGGCCACCTACATGGCCTACGCCAACCACCGGATGCTGTTCGAGGGCGCCGATTTCATCCCGACCAAGACACGCCTGCGGCCTGAGCATGCGTACATCCGCGACCATCCCGAACTGGGACGCAGCCACTACGAGAAGCACCCTGATCGAAGCGGCGTGATGTTCAACTCGCGCCGGCGGCCGGTGCTGAATCTCCGCCCAGGGGCCGACGGCTGGAACTTCACGCCCGACACCGACATCAACGCCTTCCTCGAACATCTTGAAGTCGGTCACGACATCGTCACCGACGAGGATCTGCACTTCGAAGGTCTCGCAGCCATCGTGCCGTACCGAGTGCTCGTCACCGGCAGCCACCCCGAGTACTGGTCGACCCCCATGCTGGACGCGCTCGCGGACTGGCAGCGCGAAGGCGGCCGGCTCATGTACCTCGGCGGCAATGGCTTCTATTGGCGGGTGGCATTCAGTGACGACTGGCCGGGTGCCATCGAGCTACGCCGGGCAGAGGACGGGGTGCGGAATTGGCAGACCGGGCCGGGGGAGAGCTACCACGCCTGGGGTGGTGAGTACGGCGGGCTGTGGCGTCGGCAAGGCCGGGCGCCGAACGAAATCTGCGGCATCGGGTTCGCCGCCCAAGGCTTCGAGAAGGCCACCTATTTTGTCCGAGATCCCCACGCCGACAGCTCCCGAGCTGTGTGGATCCTCGAAGGGGTGCCCGGCGAGCGCATCGGCACGTCAGGACTCGGCGGTGGCGCTGCCGGCCAGGAGGTCGACCGCTACGACCTCCGCCTCGGATCGCCCGACCATGCTGTGGTGCTGGCTTCGGCAACCACGTTCGGGCCCGACATGCTGCGGACCAAAGAAGAGTTCGAAGGCTCGGTGTTCTTTCCCACGCCCGATCCATATGTGCGCGCGGACATGGTGTTCTACGAGACGCCCAATGGCGGGGCGGTGTTCTCTGTGGGTTCGATCTCGTGGTTCGGCGCGCTGGCGCGCGACGGATACGACAACGACATCGCGCGCATCACGGCCAACGTTGTGCGACGGTTCGCAGACCCCGAGCCGTTCCCGCTGCCAGGCGTTGACTGAAGTTTCTCGCTGTGCCGCTTGGGGCGTTCAGGTCCTCGTGTGTGTGGGCCTGTTTGCCGCTCAGTCGTCTTTGCGGACTTGCCCCAGCAGCTCGCTGACTCGGTTCGCGGCAGGCGTGTAGTCGGCATCGACCTCGGGGCCAGGCACGAATTCGGGAATCTCG
Organism: Candidatus Poriferisodalis sp.; assembly: GCF_965221945.1. Lineage (GTDB taxonomy): Bacteria > Actinomycetota > Acidimicrobiia > Acidimicrobiales > Poriferisodalaceae > Poriferisodalis. Next base: position 860,827 of record NZ_OZ244925.1, read on the forward strand.
GCGCGTTCGGGGCCTGACGGAGCTGCGGTGCGAGCTCGCTGGGCAGGCGCAGTTGTGGCGGGCTCTGGTGAACCCTCGGCGACCGGTGCGGGAGCCGGCTGGGCGGCTGCCGGTTCCGAGGCTGCAGGCGCTGGACTCTCCGGAGCGGGGACGCCGGTTTCAGCACGTGCCGACTTGGAACGGGAGAGCAGAGCCGCCAAGCGGGGATCTCCGGCTTCGTCGCTCCCGGAGGCTTCTGCAGCGGGTGCTGGTTCGGGGGCAGTCTCTGTGGCCGGTGCTTCTGCGCTTGGGGCGGGCAGTCCGCGCGATTCGGCGGCCTCGGCACGGGCCTCGGCAATCCGGGCGCGCTCGGTTGCTGCTTCGATCTCTGCACGCGCCCGCTTGGCGAGGAACTGTGACCATTCGCCCTCGGGCACGAGCTTGCTGTGCGCAACAGATATGGCCTCGACGTCATTGTCGAAGCGCACGCGGTAACGCTTGATGGCGAAGCCGATACCGCGTCCGCATTTGCCTGCAGTGCCTTCGGGGACGCCCGAGATGTCCTCGGTCACTACTACCCGAGTACCGCGCCTGTACTCGATCATGACCCGGTTCCGCTGACACTCGCGTTCATCGTTGCGGGAGCGTACCGGCGAACGGTGCGAGCATCACGGAACGTCACGATTGACGCAGCGGGCGTCTCGGTGCGAGCTGCGCAGGCAGGGCCGTAATGTCGCCAGGACATTGGCATTTCCCGAGCGACATCGACTGTGGGGCCGTCTCACGGTCCGGGTGCCGGGCGACGGGTGAGACGGAGGTCAAGGCGTGAGCGAACGAACGGCGTTGGTGGTCGGCGGCACCGGTCCCACCGGACCGCACGTGGTGAAGGGCTTGCTCGAACGTGACTACCGGGTCACGATCTTGCACACGGGTCGTCACGAGGTCGACGAGATCACCGACCTTGTCGAGCACATCCATACCGACCCGTTCGACGCCGATCAATTCGCCGGCGCACTGGGTGCAGCGGAGTACGACTTGGCCGCGGTCATGTACGGGCGATTGCGGGAGATCGCCAAGGTGCTGGCGGGGCGCGTGAGCAAGTTCGTCAGCGTCGGCGGGTTCCCCGTGTACTCGGGCTGGGGCGATGCCGATGCGCTCTGGCCTGCCGGGATGCGCGCTCCCACCCGCGAGCATGATCGGCTGGTTTCCGACGAGCCGCCTGAGTTCCGCGTGAATCGCAAGGTCCGCCAGATCGCCGTGACCGAGCAGGTCGTGTTCGCGCAGCATCCCACCGCCTCGCACCTGCGGTACCCCTGGATCTACGGGCCCGGACAGATCAGCCCGCGCGAGTGGAAGATCGTGCGGCGCGTTCTCGACGGGCGGGAGCACATCGTGCTGCCCGATGGCGGCACGACCCTGCAAGGACAGGCGCACGCGCGCAATGCCGCAGCGATGCTGTTAGCCACCGTTGACGGCGGAGCGCGTTCGGCTGGCGAGGCGTACAACGTTGCCGACGAATGGACGCCCACGCTCATCCAATGGGTGGAGATTCTCGCTGCCGCGCTGGATCACACCTTTGAGATCGTGTCGATTCCCTGGGAATATGCAGCCGTCGGCCATCATCTGACGTTGCGCAGCACCCCGCATCATCGGATGATCGGGTGCGACAAGGCGATGTATCAGCTCGGTTACCGCGACGTCATCGACCCAGTCGAAGGTCTCGCTGAGACTGCGCGCTGGTTGTCCGACGAGGCCAACCACCCTGCGCCGGGCAGTGCCATGGAACGTTCGATCGGCGATCGGTTCGACTACGGGGCCGAAGACCAACTCATTGAGGCATGGCAGTCTGCGATGACCGATGCCGACATGGCGACCGTCGCCGCAGCTGCCGACCCCGGGTTCGTCGACCGCTATAGCGCCGCCTTCGACGATCGCCCCGGCGCCGACAAGGGGTGGACTTCCGTCAGCCGCTCCGGCTGACTAGTCGCGGCTGTCGGGCGCCAGTTCGACCTCGGTGGCTTTGACCGAGACCCACAGGGCGGTGCCGGGCCGGATCAGCAGTTCGTGGGCCGCGCCGGGCGTGATGTCGGCGGTGAGCGGCAGCGGCGCTCCGAGCAACACGCGGGTGATGTCTCCCAGCGGCTCGACGGCGTCCGCGGTCGTGCGCCACACGTTGCGCGGGCTGCCGCTGGGTCGCTCGCGATGCAGTGCGATCGCCCGCGGGTGAATCGTTGCCAGGACCGGCCCGTTCGCTGTTGTGTCGGCGGCGTGCAGCACGGTGGCTGGCCTGCGGCTCTGACCCGCCGTCGAGGGGTCATCGGGCGTCACGGTGACCTCCCCGCCCTGCGCCGTGCCTCGCACCAGGTTGATGCCTGACAGGTCGGCCGCGTATGGCGTCGCAGGTGCCCGTCGCAACTCTTCGGGCGTGCCCGACTGGGTGAGGCGACCGTCCTCAAGGATGTGCACCCGGTCGGCCAGGACAAATGCATCGGTGGGGTCGTGAGTGATGAGCAATCGGGGCACGTTCCCGGCGCCTTGCAGCGGTACCGGTGTCACGCTGCCGCCGTTGCGACCGCTGCTGAGGTGTGCTGCCAGATTGCGCCGGAGGCGATTGCGTGCGGTGACGTCCAGCGATCCGAGCGGCTCGTCCGCAAGCAGCAGGTCGGGTTGGCATGCGAGCGCTCGGGCCAGTGCGACCCGCTGGCGCTGGCCGCCCGACAGCGCTTTGGGCCGGCGGTGGGCAAGGTCGCCGAGGTCCATTGCACCGAGCCACGCTTGTGCCTGTTCGCGCGCCTCGGCCCGGCGCATCCCGCGAGCGGTCAAGCCGAAGGCGACGTTGTCGAGCGCGCTGAGATGTCGGAACAGGACTTGGTCTTGGAACACGACGCCAATGTGACGTTGTTCGGGCGGGACGAAGACGTCGGCCGCCGGGTCGTCGAGGACGCGGCCGGCGAGGTGGATGCCGCCGCCTTCGAGCGGTAGCAGTCCGGCGAGCGCCGCCACAATCGTGGATTTGCCGGCGCCGTTCGGTCCCAGCAGCGCCGCCGTCTCGCCGACTTCGACGCGCAGCGAGACATCCAGCTCGAAATCACCCCGCCGCAGCCCGATGTCGGCATCGAGAGCGCCGTCGGCTGTGTTGCGTGCTGCGGGAGTCATCGGCTCGGCCACCAACGGTCCCGCAGGGCGATCAGCAAACCCAGCGACAGGGCAACCAGCACCAAGCTGATGGCAACGGCGGCGTCACGGTCCGCTTCGAGCGCCACGAACACGGCGAGCGGCAGCGTCTGGGTGCGTCCCCCCAGATTGCCCGCAAATGTCACCGTCGCACCGAACTCACCGAGGGCCCGAGCCCACGCCACCACGACAGCAACACCCAGTGCCGGTCCGATCATCGGCAGCGTGACCCGCCACAGCGTGCGCAGCCGCGACGCTCCGAGCGTGGCAGAAGCGGCCTCATAGCGCCGGTCGAGATTCCGCAGCGCCCCTTCGACGGTGAGGATCACGAGCGGTGTGGCGACGAACGCATTCGCCAGGATGACACCCCAGATCGAGTACGGCAGCAGCAACCCGGTGGCGTCGTGCAGTGGTCCGCCGACGACGCCCCGGCGTCCGAGCGCGAACAGCAACGCTGCGCCGCCGACGACCGGTGGCAGCACCATCGGCAGCGTCACGAGTGCTCGAACCACCGAGCGGCCCCGGAAGGACACCCGCGCCAACACCCACGCCAAGGGAACGCCGACCGCGGCTGCGACGATCGCGGCGGCAACAGACGACACCACCGAGAGCACTGCGGCGTCCACCACGAAGCGGCTCGACAGGTGCGTCCAGAGCCCGGTCCACGGTGTGCGCGCTGCCAACCCAACAACGGGCAGGGCGAACAGCACGACGCCGACGGTCGCCAGAATTGCCACGGGCCACGGCGGCAGGTCCCGCTGCGTCCGGCGCATCACTCGTCCGTCGGAGCGGCCACTACTCACAGGAGTCGTTCCGTCGGTCATGGCGCGCCGAATCCGTGGTCAGAAAACGCACCACGCGCCGAACTCGTCCGCAGGTGCTTCACAAACGCTTCGGCCGCTGCACGATTTGGCGCATCGGCCAGCACTGCGGCAGCGTATGACGTTCGAGGCGCTGTACCGGCGGTCCAGCCCAGACTCACGATGGAACCGTTCTGCGAGCCAACTCCCGCGTTCGGGGCAGTGTCGCTGGCATACACCACGGCGGCGTCGAGTTCACCGGCGGCCAGCTTGGTGATCAGGGCGCGTACGTTCGGCTCATCGGTGTCCGGGACCGGTTCGATCCCGGCCTGAGCCAAGCCTGTTCGGGCCAGAGCGCCGCAGGGAACCTCGGCCGCGCACAGCCCGATCAGCAGCTCGGGCCGGGCCAGGTCGGTGAGCGACGTCACACCGGCGTCGTTGCCCGCCGGTACTGCCAGCACCAGCGAGTTTCGGGCCACCACGACGGGTGCGCTCGCCAACCCGACTTCGTCGCGGATGGTGTCGAGATGGACAGGGTCAGCGGGGATGAACACGTCGGCCGGTGCGCCGGCGAGTACCTGTTCGCGCAGCGCTGAACTTCCTGCCCCCGCGATCAGCACGTCCACGCCTGGGTGGAGCTGTTCGAAGTCGCCGGCGAGCATCTCGGCAACCGGCAGCAATGAGGCGGCAACGAGGACATGCAGGCTGCCGTCGAGTGCCGCGTCTGGGGATCTGGCCGATTCGCTGTCACGACTCGACATGCATCCGGCCACGAACGGCAGCGTCGCCATGGTCAGCAACGCCAGCGCAGCACCGACGCGGGTAGAAGCCCGGCGTTTCTCGCTGCGGCAGCCACCCATAGTCGCGCCAGTGTGCCCGGCCCGCGGAGCGATTGAGCCCGGGCGTATGGTTCCGGCCATGGCCACGACGCTCGATTGGTACGGGTGCGCGACATTCCGGCTGCGCACCGCAGGTCTCACCATCTTTCTGGATGCCTATATCGACCGGGCACAAAACGCCGTTGGACCCGGCCTGCGGGCAGACGATGTCACCGAGGCTGACTGGGTACTCGTGGGCCATTCCCACTTCGACCACCTCTATGGCGCTGAGCGGATCGTTGCCAACACCGACGCCACGCTGGTTGCTTCGTACGAGTCAGTGCGGCTCATGGCCGAAGCCGGCATCCCGGCAGACCGGATGATCTGCGTAGCCGGTGGAGAGACGGTCGACTTGAGCCGGGGGGACCGGGGGAACGGTGTACGCGTGTCGGTGTACCCGAGCCAGCACTCCTGCGTGTGGTCGCACACCCAGATGCACCAACCTGGCGAGGTGTGCCTCGGTGACCTGGGCGTCACCTGGCAGGAACAGCAGGAGCGCTTCGCCCAGTTGATGAAGTACCTGGCCAGCGAGGTCGATCCAGCGACGAGCGAGCACATCGCGGCATCAGCAGTCGGTCACAGCAATCGGGGCGACGGGGGAGCGCTGCTGTTCCTGATCGAGGCACCCGACGGCTCAGTGCTGTTCCAGGACACCTCGGGGCACTGGTCAGGGGTGATGCACGATCTTCGCCCTGATGTGGCGATCCTCGCGGCGGCTGGCCGGGGAAACATCGACGGCGAGCCCATCCAGGGCTCGCTGGCCCAATTCATCGGCCGTCAAGCCGACCTACTCCGGCCCCGCAAGATCATCCTCGGTCACCACGACAACTGGCTGCCGGGGTTCTCAGTGCCCACGGACACATCCAGCATCGCGGACGAACTGGCTCGCGTCACGCCCGGCGTCGAGTTCCTCGAGCCCGGCTACATGGAGGCCACGCAGATCCTGTCGTAGCCGAGCCCAACGGCACCCGCTCAGGCTCTCGTCGCTCTGTGGCTAGCGAGCGCGCAGAGGCTGCCAGCGACGGTAGGTCGCACTACGCCACAGCCATTCAAGGGGCCCGAACCCGAATCGCGCAAGCCACGCCTGTGACCACCAGAGCTGCAGCGCCCACACGCTCACCACGAATATGGCGATGCTGCTGCGGGTGAGCGAAACGTCACCGAGCAGCCATCGAAGCACCACCATGCCCACCGCAGTCTGCGTGAGGTAGTTCGTAAGCGCCATCTGTCCTGCGGCTCGGATGCGCCGCCGCGCCGGCGAATTGCTTCGGCGATTCCACAGCACGATCAAGCTCAGGTAAGCCATACAGATGGGCACGGTGGCGACGGTGTTCGGGATGGTTCCTGCGATGGCCCAGTCGATGTCGAAATCGGTTCCCACCATCAGCGCGAGACCTGCACCCGACAGCGGCAGCCCGATGCCCAGGCCCCATGCCGCCATGCGGCGGTAGAACGACGGCGCCTTGTTGCCGCCGATGACGCCCGTCCGGTACAGCGCCACGCCGATGAGCATGGCGCCCAAGGCTCGCCCGAAGTAATCCGCGAGAAACCACGTCTCTACGACGTCGTAGTAGTCGCCGTAGTGCCAGAAGTCGATGAGGACGCTGGAGAAGCTTCGCAGAGACGATTGCACGCTCCAAGAGATGACTGCCACCGCTGCGTAGAACGCACCGCCCAACGCGAAGAGCACTTTGGGCGGCAGTCGCCGCAGCGCAAGCACGACCGGGGCGCACAAGGCGTACACCGTGAGCACGTCGCCGTCCCATACGAGCAGATGCACCACGCCCATGACGAGCAGCAGTGCGTTGCGCCACAGGCTCAGCAGCACACTGCGCCGACCCTTCGCAGCGGCGCGCTCAGCGAACAGCACGATGCCTGCGCCGAACAGCATGGAGAATAAACCCATGAGTTTCTGATCGGCAAAGATCTCTCCGGCACCGCCGATGAGCCAGTCCAGCAGCGTGCGCGATCCGGCTGCGTCGAGATTGGTGTACGCCGCAGCGGGCAGGCCGAACGACACGGCGTTCATGACCAAGATGCCGAGCACCGCCACGCCACGCACCGCATCGAGGGTGGAATTCCGCTCACTTGACGGCGTTGGCAAGGCCTCCGACGGCATCGGAGTCAGTCGAAGTCTTGGGCGCTGCAGGTCGACTTCGGGGTCAGTCGAAGGTGATGACGGTTCGGTTTGAGGTGCCGGCCTTCATCCAGGAGTAGCCCTCGTTGACCTGTTCGAGGCCGATGCGTCCCGAGATCATCTCGTCCAGCATGAGGCGCCCGTCGAGGTAGAGCTCGACCATCATCGGGATGTCGCTGCGGAACTGGTTCGAGCCCATCATCGAGCCCTGCAGCTTCTTTTCTGACAGGAAGTCGATGCCGCGCAGCTCGACCCTGGTCTTGGAGGGAACCATGCCGATCACGGTTGCGGTGCCGCCGATGTCGAGCATCCCGAAGGCTTGTTGCACGGTCTGGGCCAAGCCGATGGCTTCGAAGCTGTACTCCACGCCGCCGCCGGTCATGTCCTTGACGGCGGTGACGACGTCGTCCACCTCACCGGCATTGACCGTGTCGGTAGCGCCCAGCTGGCGGGCTGTCTCAAGCTTCTCATCGGTCATGTCGACGGCGATGATGCGGCCCGCCCCGGCGACCCTTGCGCCCTGCACGGCCGAGAGCCCGATGCCACCGCAGCCGATCACGCAGACCACGCTGCCGACGCCGACACCGGCGGTGTTGACGGCCGCACCGAACCCGGTAGTCACTCCGCAGCCAATGAGGCACGCCCGATCGAGCGGCATGTCAGGACGGATTTTCACCAACGCGTTCTGGTGCACCAGCATCGCCTCGGCGAATCCCCCGAGGCGGGCCATCTGGCCGACTTCGGTGCCGTCGTCCCGGCTGAGCCGGGCGGCTGCGTCCTTCGGGCGGGATGTTGCCCGGACATTGGTGCAGCGATGAGGATTGCCCGATAGGCAGCGGTGACACTGGCCGCAGAAGATCGACAGGCAGGCCACGACATGGTCGCCGGGAGAGACGTAGTTGACGTCGGAACCGATCGCTTCGACCACGCCGGCGGACTCGTGGCCCATCACCAGGGGGAGCGGCGTCCGGAACAGCCCCTCCATGAAATGCAGATCGCTGTGGCACAGACCGGCACCGACGGTGCGGATCAGCACCTCGTTCGGCCCGGGTGCGTCAATGCGCAGATCCTCGATTACCAGGTCCCCGGGCTGTTCGCAGAGCACAGCAGCCTTCATGTCACGCCCCCTCGCGTTGGTCGGCCGTCCGAGTTGGCCGCAATTGGTTCAGGCCGAGACTAGGCGCGAGTCCGAACGCATGTGCCTGGAAAGTCCGGTGGGCACAGCGGTGCACTTGTGGCTGCTGCGGTAGCGTCGTTGGCAGCGAGCAATCCGCGCCGAGGGGGAGTCATGGCCAACGAGCACGGCTACTTGCCGAAGGTGACCGAGCTGGACGACAAGCAGCAACGGCGCTTGGACACGTGGTACGCGAAGGCCTACACCGACGACAACCTGTTTCGGACGCTCGCGGCGGACGAGACCACCATTGACCTGTTCCTCGGCTGGGTCGGTGCCGTGTACGGCGGCCATCCCGACGAGGATCGCGGTGCGCTGGATCGGCACATGATCGAGCTGTGCCGCATCCGGATGGCCATCCGGAACGAGTGCTTCCACTGAAGCCTCGTGCGCAGCGCATCGTTGGTGCGCACCGGACTCACGAACGAAGTCGTCGCACAACTGACCGACTACGAGGCATCGGAGCTGCCCGAGTCGTGGAAGGCCGCACTGGCGCTGTGCGACTGGCTGTCGGGCTTCGAGCACTCGGGCGTGATCCCGCCCGAGATGTATGAGCGGCTGAACGATCACTTCAACGAGCAGCAGATTCTGCGCCTCGGTGCGCTGCTTGCTACCGCGAGTGGATGGCACCGGATGATCGAGGCTTTCGGCATCCGGCCCGACCACTACCAGGCGGGTCAATCAGTTCCGTGGGCGGCCGCTGCGGGCTGAGCAGCGACACAGACGTCGAAGCTGACTAGGAGCATGATCTTCGTCAGTGCGCTCCATTCCGCCATTCGCGCCTAGCTTTCGAAACCGTGGCGGACCCAGCCCTGTCTCCCGACGACGCCGCTCCGCAGGATGCGCTGCAGGAATGACCGGCGTTCGAACCTGGCTCGCAGGGGCACGACCCCGTACCTGGCCCGCATCGCTGGTGCCGCCGTTCGTGGGCACCGCAGCCTCGGATGCCGCGGCAGAGGGTGCGATCGTGTGGTGGCGGGCTGTCTGCGCGCTGGTCGTGTCGTTGTTCATCCAGATTGCAGTGAACTACGCCAACGACTACAGCGACGGCGTGCGAGGCACCGATGTCACCCGGGTGGGCCCCCAACGCCTCGTGGCGTCGGGCGCAGCTTCGCCGAACGCCGTGCGCAATGCTGCGTTCGCTGCGTTCGGGGTGGCGGCGGCGGTCGGCATGGTCGTCGCAGCAGCCGTTTCGTGGTGGCTCATTGTGGCGGGAGCGGCGTCGATGCTGGCCGCGTGGTACTACACCGGCGGCCGGCGGCCGTACGGCTACCGCGGCCTCGGCGAGCTGTTCGTGTTCGTCTTCTTCGGTCTGGTAGCGACTGCAGGGTCGGCATTCGTGCAAGACGCCCGCCTGACCATGGTGGGCCTCGCCGCGTCGGTGCCCGTCGGGCTGGGCTCAGTAGCACTGCTGATCTCGAACAACCTGCGGGACTTGCCTACCGACGAGCGCGCCGGCAAGCGCACGCTGGCCGTGCGCGTGGGCGATAGGCCGACCAGGGCGATGTACGTGGCCGTCGTGTTCATCGTGGTGATCTCGCCGCTGTACCTGTCGCTTCTGCGGCCTTGGGCGATCCTCGGGCTCGCCTCGGTCGTAGTGGCTATCTCACCCGTGCGTACGGTGCTGCGCGGTGCCACGGGCGCAGCACTGGTGGCAGTGCTGGTGGGGACCGGGCGGCTCCAGCTCGTCGTGGGCGCGCTGCTCACGGTCGGATTGGCCTTGGGCGCATGAACCGCGTCTACCCAATGTCGGAAGCTGTGCGTCCTGCGGCATCTCGGCCGCGATCCGCCAAGATGTCGCGATGAGCTCCGAGGCAGTCCTGGATCATCTCGCCGCGCTCGGCGTGGCATACGAGTTGGTGGAATGCGATCCCGACTTCGCCGACACGGCGCAGTTCTGCGAGCGATACGGCTACTCGATGGACGCGTCGGCCAACGCCATCTGCGTGGTGGGCAAGTCGGCCGAGCGGCCGATGGCGTGCTGCGTGGTGCTTGCCACGACCCGGCTCGATGTGAACGGCATCGTGCGGCGCAGGCTGGGTACTCGCAAGGCATCGTTCGCGGATGCCCCTGAGACCATGGAGCGCACCGGCATGATGATCGGCGGCGTGACACCGTTCGGATTGCCCGACGACATTCCCGTGTGGATCGACAGCAGGGTCATGGACTGCGATGCGATCATCGTGGGCGGTGGCTCGCGTGACTGCAAGATCCTGTGCCCGCCGGCCTCGCTCGCTGAACTTCCTACAGCCGAGGTTGTCTCCGATCTCGCCAAGACAGTGCCGTAGACCTAAACGGACTCCGCCTGCGGGCGCTGTTCAGGCGTCTCGCGTTGCCGTGATGAGCTGAGCGATGCCTCCGCTGAGCGCGTCCCGCTGGACATCGTGGAATCCCGCCTCGGCGATCCGGGAGAGCAGTTCGGGCACCGCGGGCAGGTACGCTACTGATTCGGGCAGGTAGCGGTAGGCCGACCGGCTCGAAAGCAGGCTGCCGACGGCGGGGACGACCTTGCCGAAGTACAGCTTGTGTCCCGCACGCAGCACCGGATTGGCAGGTTCGGCGACTTCGAGCATCGCCGCCCGAGCGCCGGGCCGGAGCACCCGAGCCAACTCGGCGAAGAAGCGATCGAGGTCGGCGAAATTTCGCAGCGCGAAGCCGCAGGTCGCACCGGCGAGCCAGCCCTCGCGCACGCCGAGGTTCAGCGCATCGGAACGCACCAGCGGAGCACGAGTTGTCGCGGCTTGAAGCATTCCGGCGGAGAAATCGACTCCGACGGCGAACAAGCCCGCCGCCTCGAGTTCGTTGCACAGGTCGCCGGTGCCGCAGGCCAGATCAATCACTGTCTCGCCCGGCTGCAGGCCCAGTGCTACCACCGCACGCCGTCGCCACAGGGTGTCGAGCCGAAACGTCAGCAGGCGGTTCAGCAGGTCATAGCGCGGGGCGATCTCGTCAAACATCTGCTCGACGGTGTCTGCCTTGTCCTGCGGACTGGGCAGTTCGGACCGTCTCCGTCGACGCAGACGCAGACTCACCGGAACCAGACGCGTCGATGACTGCGGCTGATCGGGTGGAAGAGCAGCACCAGAAGCAGAGCGTCGAACAGGAGCCGCATGAATATTCCGAGCTGGAAGCTGGTGCGGGCACCCCACCACAGCGTCGCGACCGCCGAGTAGACCGCGGCTGCGGAGCACAGCCAGTGGCCCCACCGCCGCTCGTTGGCGGTTCCCAAGCCGCCCGCGACGAGTGAGCCGCCGAGCAGCACGGTCACGGCCAGCGGCACGACGCTGTCGCTGAGCTCGATGGCTGTGCGTTCGCTGGCGAACAGCGAGACGATGCCCTCGAAGACGTCGACTGCGAGTTGCCAGTCGATGCGGTTTCCGAATAGCAGCAGGACAGCGGAGAAGTAGCACAGCAGCACGGCGCTGTAGAGCGTCTGAGGCTGGCTGCGGTTCAGCCACCGCATCTGGTTCACCGGGCAAGTGTGGCACCTGCGCCCGCACGATCCCCTTCGGCGCGGCGCATGCGGCCGGCTGGTACGGCCTGGGGGCCTCAACCGCGCAGCATTAGCCTTCTGGCAGTGAGTGCCGATCCCGTCATCTCGATCGGTGCTGATCAGCATGGCCCTCTCGTGGAGGCCAACGCCGCACAGTGGCCGGCGGGAGCGCTGGCTGCAGCGTTAGGGCGGCAACTCGACGACGTTGCCGGCCCGCTGTCGGTCTGGATCGACCATCCTGATCACGCCGAGGCGGCGGGCAGCGATGTGGCGCCTTCGGAGACTGCCCTCGGGCGTGAGCTGACCTCGTTGGGCCTGACGTTCGAGCGCGATCTGTACCGGATGGAGCGGTCCCTGCCGATGGATCAGCCCAGCGGAATCGAGACGCGTTCGTTCGTGGTCGGCCAAGATGAGCAGGCATGGGTGGAGGTCAACAACCGGGCGTTCTCGTGGCACCGCGAGCAGGGTGGATGGACGCTTCCTCAGGTCGCTGAGCGTCAAGCCGAACCGTGGTTCGACGCCGACGGCTTTCGGGTGTACGACATCGACGGGCAGATCGTTGCCTACTGCTGGACGAAGGTGCACAACGATGAGGACCCGCCGGTCGGTGAGGTGTACGTCATCGCGGTGGATCCCCAGTATCACGGACGGGGACTCGGCCGAGCCCTCACGCTGGCCGGCTACGAGCATCTCTCCGACGTTGGCCTGACTCGGGCCATGCTCTACGTCGACGCCGACAACGCGCCGGCCGTCACGCTCTACGGGGATCTCGGCCTCGAGGTTGCCGTTGTGCGGCGGCTGTTCACGGGCATCGGACCGCTCGCGTCTTACGGCACTGGCCGGTCGTGACAGCCTCCGTCGCCGATCCCGCACTCGCGGACCTCAGCCGGGCGGAGCTAGGTGAGCTGCTCGATGGCGAGCCCTCATACCGGCTGGACCAGGTGTGGGATGGCCTGTACGGACAGCGCCGCCCGCTGGCCGAGCTCACCAACGTTCCCAAAGGCCTGCGACAGGCCATCGGCGAACTGCTGCCACCAGCGTTGAAGCTGGTGCGTACCCAGACAGCGGATCGCGGCAAGACCCGCAAGCACTTGTGGTCGCTGCGTGATGGACACCTGGTCGAGACCGTGCTCATGGGCTACCGCAATCGGACCACGCTGTGCATCAGCAGCCAGGCTGGCTGTGCCATGGCGTGCAGTTTCTGCGCCACGGGTCAGGTGGGATTCGACCGGAATCTGAGTGTCGGGGAAATCGTCGAGCAGGTGCTCGGCACGCTGCAGCAGCCGTCGACCAGCCACAGCAGCTCGGCGGGCGGAGCCGTCAACAGCGGAGCCGCCCGCGGCGGAGCCGTCAACAGCGGAGCCGCCCGCGGCGGAGCCGTCAACAGCGGAGCCGCCCGCGGCGGAGCCATCAACATTGTGTTCATGGGCATGGGCGAGCCACTCGCAAACTACGACGCCGTGTGGGCAGCAGTGGAGCGTTTCCATGGCGACATGGGCATCGGTGCCCGGCACATCACGGTGTCCACTGTGGGTGTCATTCCGGGCATTGTGCGTCTGGCAGCTGCCAGCCTGCCGGTCAATCTGGCAGTCTCGCTGCACGCCGCGAACGACCGCCTGCGGAATCGCATCGCACCGATCAATCGCACGTACCCCCTGCGCGAACTTGCGAGCGCACTGGCCGACTACCGCCGTGCCAAGCGGCGCCGTATCAGCCTCGAGTGGGCGATGATCGACGGCGTCAACGACCGCGACCGTGACGCTGCCGAACTGGCTGCATATGCACGACCGCTTGCGGCGCATGTCAACCTCATTCCGCTGAATCCAACGCCGGGTTACGGCCACGCGCCATCGCCATCGGGGCGCATCGAGCATTTCACGTCAGAGTTGGCGTCCTACGGAGTGAACGCCACCGTGCGCGTCAACCGGGGCACCTCCATCGATGCGGCGTGCGGGCAGCTGCGTGCCGACAAGCTGGTCTCGATCCAGCGGGGCGCCCGAGCCCGCCGCGGGGCACGCGCTCAGCAAGAGCGCTAGAAACTCGCCATGGCTAGGCCTCGATCGCCGAGAGGGCGCGCACAGCGGACCCACGAACGACTCAAGGACGAGTACGAGGCCGTGTGCGAACTCGAGCACCGCAATCCGTTCGAGTTGCTGGTGGCGACGATCCTGTCGGCGCAGTGCACGGACGTGCGTGTCAACGCCACCGTTCCCGCTGTGTTCGCGAAGTATCCCGACGTCGAGGCACTGGCATCGGCCGATCTCGCCGAACTTGAGGAATTGGTGCATCCGACCGGCTTCTTTCGCAGCAAAGCGCGCAATCTGCAGGGGATGGCCCGACAGCTGCTGGCTGACCACGGCGGCGAGGTGCCGACAAGCCTGAAGGACCTGGTCAAGCTGTCCGGTGTGGGCCGCAAGACGGCCAACGTCATCCGCTCGGTGGCATTCGACTTGCCTGGGCTGCCGGTGGACACCCATGTCGGCCGTTTGGTACGACGTCTCGGCATCACCGACGAGGAAGACCCGGTCAAGGTGGAGTTGGCGCTGAATCCGATGATCCCGCAATACGAGCGGGGCGACTTCAGCCTGCGGCTGATCCTGCACGGGCGCCGGGTCTGCTCGTCTCGCAAGCCGGCTTGCGACGATTGCGTGTTGAACGACTTCTGCCCGAGCGCCTTCGCGGCCTGATCCCGAGCCGACCCCGGCCGCAACGACACCGCGAGATCCAGGAGAGTTGACCGAATGACGGAGTCCCCGAATGCTGGCAACGGAACAGTGCGGCGGTCGTCGCACTTCGTGCCCGGCGCCAACGAGCGCATGCTGAACAAATCACTTGCTACCGATGCGGACAGCCTCGTGCTCGACCTCGAGGACGCCGTCACGCCCGACAACAAGGACAGTGCCCGCGCCACCCTGGCGGGTTGGCTGGCCGATGTCGACTTTGGCGCCAAGGAGCGGGTGGTGCGAATCAACCCGCTCGACAGCCCGTGGTGCACAGCGGACATTGCCGAGACGATGGTCTGCCCGCCCGACGCCTATCTGGTGCCGAAGGTGAACAATGCGGCAGAGGTTGTCCAGCTCGACGAGATGATCACTCGCTGGGAACTCGAGCACGGCCACCCGCCCGGAGGCGTAGTGCTGCTGGTGCTGGGCACTGAGACACCGCAGGGCCTGATCAACATCGGCGAGCTGGCACGCCACGACCGTGTGGACGCGCTGAGCTGGGGTGCCGAGGATCTGTCCGCAGCGATGGGTTCGAAGGCCAACCGGGATGCGGAAGGCGCCTACCTCCCAGTGTTCGAGTACGCCCGGGTCATGTGCTTGGTGGGCGCCACGGCGTGGGGCAAGCAACCGCTCGACACGGTGTTCGTGGACTTCCGCGACGACGAGGGGTTGGCTGCCGAATGCGCGACCTCTGCGGCCATGGGATTCACGGGCAAGATCACTATCCACCCCGCACAAATCGACATTGTCAACGCCGCGTTCACACCCAGCGCTGAGGAATTGGCTGACGCTCGTGAACTGCTCGAAGCGTTTACCGAAGCCGAGGCTGCGGGCCTGATGGCGTTCGCCCACAAAGGCCCGATGGTGGACGTTCCGCACCTGACCCGCGCCCGCAAGATCGTCGCCACCGCCGAGGCCATCTCCGAGCGTTCGTGATCGCCAACCCAGCTGGCGTTCAGCGCAGGGCGTCGGTGGCCTGGGCCAACCGGCGCCGTGCCATCCGCAGCGAGCGCTCCACCTCGTAGAGCTCGACGCCGACGTCCTCGTGGGTTGTGCCCATCAGCTCATCGGCGGCTCGGGCAACGCGGGCTCCGAGCTCCTCGACAGCGGTCTCGATCGACGAGAGCTCCGCAGCGCTGATCACCCGCGGCACGCTAGCGACGACTGCGCTACTCAAATTCGAGGCAGTGGCGCAGAGGGTCGCAGGTACCCTCGGCGCGGTGTTGAAGCGGCTGGACCTGCGGGGTCGGAGCGATCAAATAGCCGAACTGCTGCCGCGCCCCGAAATGGATGCTGCGGTGTCTTCCACAGCCGTTCGCGAGCTGATCGATCATGTCCGAACCGGCGGCGATCCGGCTGTCCGGGAGCTCACTCACCGCTTCGACGGCGTCGATGTGCCCGACGCGCTGGTCCCGGAGAGCGATCTCCGAGCTGCGTGGAAGTCGCTGTCTCCCTCCTTACGTTCCGCCATGGAGACCGCTCACCAGCGCATCCTGGAGTTCCATCGCACAGAAGCCGCTGTTGGGCATACCTATGAGCGCGACGGCGTCTCAGTGCGCTCGATCAGCCAGCCGGTGGACCGGGCCGGCGTGTACGTGCCGGGCGGGTTGGCCGCCTACCCGTCCACTGTGCTCATGACCGTGCTGGTCGCTCAAGCGGCCGGGGTGGACGACATCGTGCTCTGCTCCCCGCCAGGTCCCGGCGGCAACCTGGCGCCATCGGTGATGGCTGCGGCGCACCTTTGCGGTGTCACTGAGGTCCACCGGGTCGGCGGCGTGCAGGCTGTTGCGGCTCTGGCCTACGGCACCGAGACCATCCGTCCCGCTGATGTTGTGGCCGGACCCGGCAATGCCTGGGTCGCCACCGCCAAGCAGCTCGTTGCGGGAGACGTGGGCGTTGCGTCTGCGTTCGCGGGGCCTTCGGAGATCGTCGTGATTGCCGACGGGACGTGCCCGCCAGCCGCTGCAGCCACCGATGTAGTGCTCCAGGCCGAGCACGGCCCCGGCGGCCAGGCTTGGCTTGTCACCTGGGACCTTGCCTACGCGGACGCCGTCTGCGACGCGATCGGTCAGATCGTCGACCTGTCGCCACGGCGCGACGAAACGCTGGCCACCCTGGATGCCGACGGATTCGTGTGCCTTGTTGACGGCCCCGCTCAGGCTGCCGAGGTCGCCAACTTCGTTGCGCCCGAACATCTCCAGCTCATGTGCGACGGCGCCGAAGAACTGGTGGGCAAGATCCGTCACGCCGGTGCAGTGTTTGTCGGGCCATGGGCACCGGCATCTGTCGGTGACTACGTGGCCGGGCCATCGCACGTGCTGCCCACTGCTGGAACGGCCCGATTTGCGGGAGCGCTCACCACCGACGACTTCACCAAGCGGATGCATGTGGTCGATGTCACTGAAGCCGGCTTCGATCGACTCGCGCCGGCAGTGGCTGAGCTGGCGGAAGCCGAGGGGCTGTGGGCACACGCCGCTTCTGTCTCGCGCCGCAAGGAATGGTCCACATCGGGGATTCGGCCGTGAAGCCGCCAGTCCGTGACGACCTGCGCCTGCTTGAGGGGTATCACTCGCCGCAGATCGACGTCAAGGTGCGCCTCAACACGAACGAGGCACCCGTGGGACCGCCGCCAGAGTTCTCTGAGGCACTCGCGGCGGAACTGCGCAACGTCGAGTGGCATCGCTACCCTGATCGCACGGCAAGCGGGCTACGGGCCGACTTGGCGAAGCTGCACGACATCGAGCCTGAGCGCATCTTCGTGGCCAACGGCTCGAACGAGGTGCTGCAGACCGTCTGTTTGACCTACGGCGGAACTGGTCGAAGCGTTGCCACCTTTGAGCCCACCTATGCGATGTACGGCCAGATCGCGCGCAGCACCCAGAGCGCCGTGGTCGAAGGCGAGCGGCACGCGGACGGCAGCGTAAGCGTCTTCGAGTTGGAGCGCGTCATCGAGCGGCACCAGCCCTCGATCGTGTTCCTGTGCTCGCCCAATAATCCCACCGGCACGCCCGAGCGATTTGAGGTGCTCGAACGAGCACTGGAGATTGCGCCGGGCCTCGTAGTGGTCGACGAGGCCTACGGCCAATTCGCCGACTGGAGCGCGATCGACCTCTGCAACGACGCAGGAGGGCCCTCCAATCTCGTCGTCGCCCGCACGTACTCGAAGACGTGGGCGATGGCAGGGGCGCGGCTGGGCTATGCGGTGATACCCGCAGGAATGGCTGCTGAGTTCGACAAGGTCGTGCTGCCGTACCACGTCGACACGTTCAAACAGATTGCCGGACGCGTCGCCCTGCGGTTCGCGGACCAGATGGAGCAGCGTGTGGCTGCGATCGTGTCCGAGCGCGAGCGGATCGAGACGACCCTGGGCCGGCTGGGCCTCGACATCTGGCCCTCGCAGTCCAATTTCATCCTGTTCCGCACGACGCCGAGCGGGATGGGCGGCGACGACGTTTGGCAGCGGCTGGTCGATCACTCGGTGCTGGTGCGCAACTGCTCTGGCTGGCCGCGGCTGGCCGACTGCCTGCGGGTGACGGTCGGCACGCCGGCGGAGAACGACCGATTTCTCGAAACCCTGTCGGAGGTGCTCGCATGAAGCCGCTTTGCCTTGGGGTGCGAAACCTCCGCTCAGGTCGCAGGCTGATGCGACCGATGTCGATCGACCCGGCCTCAATCGAAACAGTGAACTCCTCATGACTGCTCGCCCTGACACCTCTCGTAACGCCGCTGTGCAGCGCCACACCAAGGAGACCCAGATCGACCTGACCCTGGATCTCGACGGCACCGGCCAGAACGACGTTTCGACGGGCCTGCCGTTCTTCGACCACATGCTCGCCCAGCTGGCCAAGCACGCCCGTTTCGACCTGCAGCTGCGCACGGTCGGTGACCTCGAGATCGATGCCCACCACACCGTCGAGGACACTGGAATCGCGCTTGGCGAGGCCATGAAGCAGGCGTGGGGAGACAAGGCTGGCGTGCGCCGATTCTCGTCGTACACGGTGCCGCTCGACGAGGCCGCAGTCGAGGTTGTGCTCGACCTCTCAGGCCGCCCGTTCCTGCACTACGACATCGATCCCCCGGGCGAGAAGATCCTGGGCGACCCGCCCTTCGACCCGCAGTTGTGCGAGGAGTTCTGGCGGGGGCTCGTGATGTCTGCGGGCATCACGTTGCACTTGGTGATGCTGCGGGGACGTAACACCCACCACATCATCGAGGCCAGCTTCAAGGGTGCTGCGAGGGCGTTCTATGACGCCATCCGAATTGCCGATGACGTGCTGCCCTCCACGAAGGGCGTCCTATGACGGGCACCCGGTGACCGGCGCACCGCCAAGCCCGCGTCAAGTAGATCTCAAGGCAACCGCACAGTGACCGAATCAAACGAAACGGCTTCAGGCCGACCGTTGGTCGCCGTGCTCGACTACGGCATTGGCAACCTGCGCTCGGCCCAAAAGGCACTCGAACGAGTGGGCGCCGACGCCCGCCTCACGGCCGATCCCGGACTCATCAGCGAAGCCGATGGGGTCGTGCTGCCAGGCGTCGGGCATTTCGGCACCTGCATGAGGCAACTTCGTGTGACCGGCTTGGAACAGCCGGCTCTCCAGGCCATCGAGAGCGGACTGCCCTTCCTGGGCATCTGTGTCGGCATGCAGATGCTGTTCGAAGCCTCGCAAGAGGCCCCAGGAATACCCGGATTGGGCGTCATGCCTGGGACAGTGCGGCTCTTGCCGGACGGCATGGTGCGCCCGCAAATGCAGTGGAACCGCCTCGACGTACAGCGGCCGGGCTGCCCGCTGCTGGCAGGTCTGGAAGACGGCGCCTGGATGTACTTCGTCCACAGCTACGCGCCCGACACCGAGGCCGGCCTGGTGGTCGCGACCTGCGACTATCCGACACCGATCACGGCGGTCACCCAGAGCGGCCGCACTTGGGCCACGCAATTCCATCCCGAGAAATCCGGCGACGCCGGCAAGCTGCTGGCGCAGAACTTCCTGGCAGCAGTGGCGGCAGACCGGTGCAGCCGATGAGCTTCGAGCTGTATCCGGCGATCGACCTGCGCGAGGGCCGTTGCGTGCGCCTCCTGCAGGGCGACTACGACCGCGAAGTGCGCTACGACGCCGACCCGGTCGACGTAGCGCACGAACTCGCGAAGGCAGGCGCGCGCTGGATTCACATGGTCGACCTTGACGCAGCCCGATCGGGCGTTGTCGACAGCACCAACCGGGATGTGATCCGGTCGGTCGTTGCCGCCATCGGCGATGCTGGCGTTCGCGTGCAATGCGGCGGAGGCGTACGCGGCCGCGCCAGCGCCGAAGCGCTCTTCGACGCAGGGATCACGCGCTGCGTGGTGGGAACTGCGGCAGTCGAGAACCCGGACCTTGTGGGGGAGCTGAGTTCTGCGGGGCACCGCGTCGCCGTCGGCCTTGACGTGCGGGGAAGCGAAGTCGCCACGCGCGGCTGGGAGCATCGCAGCGGTGTGAGCCTGTCCGAGGCGCTGTCCCGGCTGGCTGGCAGCGGTGCCGAGGCGGTTGTCGTCACCCAGATCGCCCGCGATGGCATGGGCGGCGGGAGCGACCTGTCTGGCCTGCGGAACGTGCTGGACGCGCCTCAGCGCCCGCCGGCCATGTCGGTGATTGCCAGCGGTGGGGTCGGCTGTCTCGCCGACATTGCCGACCTGCGAGACCTGCGTTCGGCGAATGGCCACACGCTCGCTGGGGCCATCGTCGGCAAAGCGCTCCACGATGGCGCGATCTCGCCCGGCGCCGCCGTGGTGGTGGCACGCGGGAGCGCAGCCCACGACGAGCCGATCCCCGAGGCCGGCCAATCGTGAAGGCTTTCTCATGAAGACCGTGCGGGTCATTCCCTGCTTGGATGTGGACGACGGGCGGGTGGTCAAGGGCGTCAACTTCGTCGGCCTGCGAGACGCAGGGGATCCAGTCGAGCTGGCGGCCGCCTACGACCGCCAAGGCGCCGACGAGATTGTCTTTCTCGACATCACCGCTTCCGCTCACGACCGCGACACCATCATCGAGCTCGCCCGCCACGCCGCCGAGGAGGTGTTCATTCCCTTCACGATTGGTGGCGGCATCCGTACCGTCGACGATGCCCGGGCCCTGCTGCGGGTGGGCGCTGACAAGGTGTCGGTCAATTCGGCTGCCGTGGCCCGCCCCGAATTGGTGCGCGAGATTGCCGACGAGTTCGGCAGCCAGTGCGCCGTGGTGGCCGTGGACGCCAAGTCGAACCCTGCCGATGCAAACGGGAACACAACGTGGAATGTCTACGTCAAGGGCGGGCGCGAGGACACTGGCATCGACGCGCTGGAATGGGTACGTCGAGTAGCCGACTTGGGGGCCGGTGAGATCCTGCTGACCTCTATGGACGCCGACGGCACCAAGGCGGGCTTCGACCTGGAGCTCACCCGGGCGGTCGTCGACGCCGTCGGTATCCCTGTCGTGGCCAGCGGCGGCGTCGGCACGCTCCAGCACTTGGTGGACGGCGCTGTGATTGCCGGTGCCGATGCTGTTCTGGCTGCGTCGATCTTCCACTTCGGTGAGCACACCATCACCGACGCCAAACGGGCCCTCCTGGATGGAGGCGTCGCCGTTCGCCCTCCGTCTGACTGACCTTCGCTTCAGGCCGGAGTGCGAGGACGCCGGATAGCTTCAGTCTGTACTTGAAGGCGCCGAAGTAGCTTCGGCACTATGAGCTATCCCGGCACGTTCTCGAAGACCGATCCTGACCGTCCCGCCGTGATCATGGCCCGCGACGGTCAGGTACGGACCTTCGGCGAGCTCGAAGCCCGCAGCTCACAGTTTGCCCAGCTCATGTGGGCAGCGGGTCTGCGCCCTGGCGACCATGTGGCGGTCTTCGCCGACAACAACATCGGCTACTTCGACGCCTACTGGGGCGCTATGCGCAGCGGTCTGTACTTCACGACGGTCAACCGG
This sequence comes from Candidatus Poriferisodalis sp., assembly GCF_965221945.1. Taxonomy (GTDB): domain Bacteria; phylum Actinomycetota; class Acidimicrobiia; order Acidimicrobiales; family Poriferisodalaceae; genus Poriferisodalis. The sequence goes on from NZ_OZ244925.1 coordinate 882,129, forward strand.
TACCTGACTGCGGAAGAGGCGGCGTACATCGTCAACGACTGCGGCGCTCGGGTTCTGGTGGCGTCGCCGGCGGTTGCTGAGGCTGCAACCGAGATGCTCCCGCTCATCGGCGACTGCGACGTTCGGCTCATGCTGGACGGGGCCGCCGACGGCTTCGACTCGTTCACCGATGCGATCGCAGCCCACCCTGCCGAGCCGCTCGCCTCCCAGCCACGCGGTTCGGCAATGCTCTACAGCTCGGGCACCACCGGTCGGCCGAAGGGCATCATGCGGCCGCTCGACGGAACGTCGATCACCGATCCTGATCTCATCGGTGTCGGGCTCGTCGGGGGCATTTTCGGCATCGGCGACCGAAGCGTTTACCTGTCGCCCGCGCCGCTGTACCACTCGGCGCCGTTGTCGTTCACGACCGGCACCCAGTCGATGGGTGGCACGGCGGTGGTCATGGATCGGTTCGATGCCGTCGAGGCGCTCTCGTACATCGAGCAGTACGGCGTCACGCACAGCCAGTGGGTGCCGACCATGTTCAGCCGGATGCTGAAGCTGCCCCCCGACGCCCGTACCCGCCACGACCTGTCGAGCCATGAGGTCGCCGTGCATGCCGCAGCGCCCTGCCCGGTCGAGGTCAAGCGTCAGATGATCGAATGGTGGGGGCCGATCCTGCACGAGTACTACGCCGGCACTGAGCTGAACGGCTTCTGCTACGTGAACTCGCCAGAATGGCTCGAGCGCCCAGGCACGGTGGGCAAGCCGCTCATCGGGGTCATTCACATCTGCGACGACGAGGGCAGCGAGCTGCCAGTTGGCGAGTCAGGCACCATCTACTTCGAGCGGGAGGTACCGGCGTTCGAATACCACAACGATCCAGCCAAGACCGCTGATTCCCGCCACGCTGAACACCAGCTGTGGTCAACGCTGGGCGATGTCGGACGCGTCGATGAAGACGGCTATCTCTACCTGACCGACCGCAAGGCCTTCATGATCATCTCGGGCGGGGTCAACATCTACCCCCAAGAGATCGAGGACTGCCTGGTACTGCACCCCAAGGTTGCCGACGTGGCGGTGTTCGGTGTGCCCAACGACGACTTCGGCGAAGAGGTGAAGGCCGTCGTGCAGCCGATCGCAGGTGTCGAGGCGAGCGATGCTTTGGCGTCCGAGCTGCTGGCGTATTGCCGCGAGCACATCTCGGGCTACAAGATGCCGCGTTCGGTTGACTTCCGGGACGAGCTGCCCCGCCTTCCCACTGGCAAGCTCTACAAGCGCATCCTGCGAGACGAGTACTGGGGCGACCGGTCCTCCCGCATCGTGTAGGCCCCGGCGTTGCTACAGGCCGGCAACGAACGAAGTGATATCTTCGGTGACCGCCCGGGCATGACCCATCAGGAAATGATCGCCGCCCGCGATCACCTCGAGCTGGGTATTGGTCCAGCTCTCGGTGATCTCGGCTGCCTCAGCGGGGCACCGGAACTGATCGTGCTGGGGCACCAGGAGCAGCTTGGGACGCGGGTCGGTCGGGGACGACATTGTGGCCGGGTCCACAATCCTCAGAGGCGCCGCAATTCCGATCCACGCCGCCAGATGGTCGTGATGGGCCGCGAGGGAGACGTCGCCGCCGAAGGAGCAGCCTGCTGACACAACCGGCGGCGGGGGATCGCTGCCCGGTTGCTCCGTTGCCAGGCGCGCTGCCGCGTCGAACGCTGCTGCCGCGTCGAGCTGCTCCGCCTTTCCATCGTCGTGACTGCCGCCGGAACTGCCGGCGCCGCGGAAGTTGTAGCGAAGCGCTGCGACGCCGGCCGCGGGCAGAGCTCTGAAGAGATGATCGATGAGCGGGTTCCACATGTCCCCGCCGTACAGCGGGTGCGGGTGCGACAGCACAACCACAGCGGTGGCTGCGGATGGCCAAGCCAGCTCGGCTTCGAGCTCGGTGCCATCGGACGCCGCCACGGCGATTGGCTGGGGTGCGACCGCTGAATTCGCTGCGTCATTCACGCTGGTGAACGGTACCGTGCGGGCGGTGAGTGCTCCTGAGACAAACAATGAGCACGGGACCGGATCGGCGACCAAGGCCGCCCGACCCTCAAAGAGTCCGAAGACCGGTGCTCGCAAGGCCAAGACGCCCGTTGCGGTCGACCACGACGACGACGAGCGGCGGCCGATCAAGATGCTGCACGACCGCCTGTTGGTGCGACTCCCCAACGATGGATCGGAGCGGCGCACCAGCGGCGGGATTCTCATCCCGGCGACGGCGCAGCAGAATAGGCGCCTCGTGTGGGCCGAGGTCGTCGGTGCGGGGCCGAACGTCCGCAGCGCCCAGGAGGGCGACCGGGTGCTGTTCAGCCCCGAGGACCGCCATGAGGTCGAGGTACACGGGGACGACTTCCTGATCCTGCGTGAGCGGGATGTTCACGCCATCGCGGCGCCCCGGATCGAGCCAGGCAGCACCGGCCTGTACTTGTGACCAAACGGTGACCCTGGACCTATGACCACCGCCGACACGCAATTTCGCACCGTCGGGGGCATCACGATCTCGCTGGCTACGACCACCGTGGACGGCATTGCTGAGGTCGAAGATCTCGTGGACCGGCTGGACGAGGCCCGGGGCGTGCTGCTCTCGTCGAGCTACGAGTATCCCGGTCGCTATACCCGCTGGGACATGGGTTTCACCGATCCGCCGCTGGTCATCACCAGCCGGGCCCAGGACGTATCGGTGCGGGCGTTGAATGAACGGGGCACAGTGCTGCTCGAGCCGATCCATAAGGCGCTGGCGGCGCTGGGAGCAGCTGCGGGGGTCGTCGACTTGCGACACGACCTGAGCAAGCGTGGCGGCGAAGTGGCCTGCACGATTGAGCGTCCGGACCGGCGTTTTGCGGAAGAGGAGCGCAGCCGCCAGCCGTCCACGTTCACGGTCGTGCGGTCCTTGGTCGACCTGTTCAGCTGCGACGACCCGCACCTGGGCCTCTACGGCGCATTCGGCTACGACCTCGCCTTCCAGTTTGAGCCCATTCCCCTGACGCTGCCGCGCCCGCCCCACCAGCGCGATCTGGTGCTGTACCTGCCAGACGACCTGCTCATCGTGGATCACCAAGGCGGAATTGCGCAGCGACTGCGTTACGAGTTCGCCGCGGCTGGTCGCAGCACTGCCGGGCTCGCGGGTGGCGGCCAGCGCGTCCCGTACGAGCCTGATCTCGACCTCGAAGCGCGCCGGGACCACGAGCCGGGCGGCTATTCGGCCGGCGTGCGGGCTGCACGCGAGTACTTCGCCCGGGGCGACCTGTTCGAGGTTGTCAGCAGCCAGATGTTCTCTGAGCCGTGCGTCGAACCGCCCTCGGAGCTGTTTCGCCGTCTTAAGGAGCAAAACCCATCGCCATACGGATTTCTCATCAACCTGGGTAGTGCTGGCAAATCCGGCGAGTGGCTGGTGGGAGCCTCCCCGGAGATGTACGTGCGTGTCGAGGGCGACCGCGTCGAAACCTGCCCCATCTCGGGCACCATCGCTCGCGGTCAGGATCCCATCGACGATGCCTCGCAGATCTTGGCGTTGCTCAACTCGGCGAAGGATGAGTCCGAGCTGACGATGTGCACCGACGTGGATCGCAACGACAAGAGCCGCATCTGCGTGCCCGGCTCGGTGAGGGTGATCGGTCGCCGCCAGATCGAGATGTACTCGCGCCTCATCCACACCGTCGACCATGTGGAAGGCCGCCTGCGCCCCGAATTCGATGCGCTGGACGCCTTCCTGTCCCATACGTGGGCGGTGACGGTGACCGGTGCACCCAAGACGGCGGCGATGATGTTCCTCGAGCAACACGAGCGCACCGCCCGGGCTTGGTACGGCGGCGCGGTCGGCAAGGTCGGATTCGACGGCAGCCTGAATACGGGGCTCACGCTGCGCACTATCCGGGTGACGGACGGCCACGCTGAGGTGCGGGTCGGCGCCACGTTGTTGTGGGACTCAGTTCCCGACGATGAGGAGTCCGAGACCGAGCTGAAGGCATCCGCATTCCTCGACGCGATCCGGCGGCCGCGCTCGGCACCGGCCGCGGGGGCTGTTGCAGTCCAGCAGAGACATCGGCGCGTTCTGCTCGTCGACCACATGGACTCGTTCGTGCACACGCTCGCGAACTACCTGCGCCAGACCGGTGCCACTGTGCTGACGCGCAGGGCTGGATTCCCGGCAGCGGAGATCAGTGCCGACGAGTTCGACCTCGTGGTGCTGTCGCCGGGTCCGGGCCGCCCCGACGACTTCGGCATCGGCCCTGTGGTGCGCGCCACGATCGATGCCGGCCTGCCGCTCTTCGGTGTCTGTTTGGGCCTGCAGGGGATCGTGGAGTACTTCGGGGGCGAACTCGGGCAGCTGTCCACGCCGATGCACGGCAAGCCCTCTGCCATCCGCACCCTCGGCGGGCAGTTGCTCGACGGTTTGCCGAAGGAGTTCCGGGCGGGCCGCTATCACTCGCTGTTCGCCCATCGTGCTGAGGTGCCCGACGAACTGGAAGTGACCGCAGTGAGCCTCGACGACGACATCGTGATGGCCGTGGAGCATCGTGAACTGCCCGTCGCGGCGGTGCAGTTCCACCCCGAGTCGATCATGTCGCTCGACGACGGTGTCGGGCTAGCGCTGATTCGCAATGCAGTGGATCGGCTGCTGCCCGGCTGGAGGAACGGATGACCCCGCAGCCTCAGCTTGATCGGCTTGTTGTGGCGACCATCCCGCGCGACGTCGTGGCGGTGTCCGGACCAGAGGCGACCGTGTATCTCCACGGTCAGATCTCTGCCGACGTGACAGCGCTGGACCCGGGCGAGAGCACCCTGTCCTTCTTGCTGGAACCGCGGGGGCGCGTTGAAGCGCTCTTCGCCATCTGCCGTACCGGACCCGACACCTACGTCGCCGACACCGAGCCCGGCTTCGGTGAGGCCATGGCCACGTCACTGGAGCGCTTCAAGCTGCGCACCCGAGTCGAGTTCACTCCCCAGCAGTGGCAGATGCACTCGCTTCGAGGTCCCGCCTCAGCCGTCGACGCACTGCAAGACGCCGTGAACGACGCAACGGCATCGTCGTCGCTCGTTGTGCGGCGTTCGAATTGGCCGCTTGCAGCCGGGTTCGACGTCCTGGCACCGGCGCAGAGTGCGGAGAGGCCCGACTTCGCGGCGGTGGAGGTCATCTCCGCAGACGAGTACGACCTATTGCGCATGGCATTCGGCTTGCCGGCGATGGGCATAGAGATCCTGCCTGGCGACATTCCCAACGAGACCGGACTCGTGGATCGCGCAGCGTCGTTCACCAAGGGCTGTTACCGCGGCCAGGAATTGGTTGAGCGGATCGACTCGCGGACGGGTGGACGCCGCAGCGTGTGCCGGCTCCGGGCTTCCGTTCCGCTCGCGCCCAACGATCACTTGCACGACGGCACTGGCACTGCGATCGCCACCGTGCGGAATGCGGCAGCGCTCGGTGACGCCGTGGTGGGGTTCGCGCTGGCGCGCCGGGATGCCGGCAACACGGCATACACGACCGCAGGCGAACCGGTCCTGCTCGCTGAGCTGTTCTGACGGAGCCCTGTTGATCGGCCCGCTCAGAGGCCCTCACCGGTACGCTCGCAGGCTGTCGCTGACACGACTGGATCGCAGGGAGTTTCGACATGGCAAAGACCGCACTGCTGGCCAAGCTGACCGCCCAACCAGGAAAGCGCGACGATCTGCTCGCCGTGATTGCCGACATCGGCATGAGCAACGCTGCCGGAGAACCGGGCACCGAGGTCTATGCCGCGCACAAGGACCAGAACGATGCCGATGTCGTGTGGTTCTACGAGCTGTACACCGACCAATCCGCGCTTGAATCGCATGGCGGTTCGGAGGAGATGAAGGTCTTCGGACGGGCAATGCGCGATTACATGGCGGGCCGGCCCGAGCTCATCTTCCTGGACCCGATCGTCGCCAAAGGCGTCGACTTCTGACGCTGGGCCCGATGCACCAGCGCCCGATGACCCAGGGCCCCCAAGCGGCGAGAGGTCACCTGACGTGTTCGTAAAGATCTGCGGTGTCACCAACGAGGAGGACGCGCTGGTAGCCGTGGGCATGGGCGCAGACGCAGTCGGCTTCAACTTCGTGCCGGGCTCGCCTCGCCAGATCTCTCCGCGACTCGCGCGTGACATCGTGCGCCGGTTGCCCGGCGGGATCGTCACGGTCGGCGTCTTCCGCAATGAGCTGGCGGAGCGCGTCGTGCAGGTGATGGACGGAGCCGGCCTGCGCTTGGCACAGCTACACGGCAACGAGACCGCCGCCGACAGCCGCTGGATCGCCGAGCGCGTGCCGGGACTCATCAAGGCGTTCGTGGCAGGCGATCCCAACGTGGAGCGAGTGCGCGACTACGGCGCCTCGGTGCTCATGCTGGACGGCTCCGAACCTGGCAGTGGACGCGTCTTCGACTGGCGTCAACTCGAGGGTCGCGATCGCGGCATCAGGCTGCTGCTGGCTGGCGGGCTGCGCCCCTCCAACGTGGCCCAAGCCATCGAGATCGTGCGTCCCTGGGGAGTCGATGCGGCCTCGGGCGTCGAGTCAGAGCCGGGCCGCAAGGACGTACTCAAGATGCGCGAATTCATTGCGAACGCCAATGACGCAGGGGCGTTGTACGACGACACTGACGAGGTGCAGATGCCGGGTTCGGCGCCGTACGACTGGCGTGACGACTGAGCGAGGGACCACATGGCAGCAGCAATGGGCGAGCCCACGCCGGGCACGAGGCCGGTCACAGGCGAGCCCACGACGAATATCAGGTCGGTCATGGGCGAGCCCACACCCGATGGCCGCTTCGGCGACTTCGGAGGCCGATTCGTTCCCGAGACCCTGGTCGCGGCGTGCGAGGAACTCGAAGCAGCGTTTCGCGAGGCTTGGGCGGACCCGGCCTTCATCGCCGAGTTCGAGGCCACGCTGCGCGACTACGGGGGCCGCCCCTCACCGCTCACCGAGTGCAGCAATCTGTCCCGCCAGCTCGGCATTCGCTTGCTGGCCAAGCGGGAAGACCTCAACCACACCGGTTCCCACAAGATCAACAACGTGATCGGTCAGGCACTGCTGGCCCAGCGCATGGGCAAGACCCGGCTCGTCGCCGAGACGGGGGCCGGCCAGCATGGCGTTGCTGCCGCCACTGCGGCCGCACTGCTGGGGATGGAGTGCAAGGTCTACATGGGTGCCGTTGACGTCGACCGTCAGGCCCTGAACGTGTTCCGCATGCAGTTGCTGGGATCCGAGGTGGAGGCTGTGCTGTCAGGCAGCCGCACGCTGAAGGACGCCGTCAACGAGGCGCTGCGGGACTGGGTGGCCACGGTGGAGAACACGCACTACTGCCTCGGTTCGGTGATGGGCCCGCATCCATACCCGTGGATGGTGCGCACCTTTCACCATGTGATCGGCGACGAGGCTGCAGCCCAGTGCAAGGACCTGATGGGCGGCAGTCCCGATGTCGTGGTGGCATGCGTGGGCGGCGGCAGCAACGCCGCGGGCATCTTCTCGGGCTTCGCTGACGGTGATGCCCGCCTTGTGGGTGTCGAGCCCGCCGGCGGAGCAGCCGTCGGGCGGGGCGTGCCTGGAGTGGTCCATGGCATGACGAGCTACCTCATGCAGGACGAAGTGGGCCAGGTGCTCGAAGCCGAGTCGATTTCGGCCGGGCTCGACTACCCCGGCGTCGGGCCAGAGCACGCGTACTTGGCGGCGATCGGCCGTGCCGAGTACCCGAGCGTGACCGACGACGAGGTGGTCGAGGCGTTCACACTGATGAGCCGGGCCGAAGGCATCATCCCGGCGCTGGAGTGCGCCCACGCGCTTGCGTGGATCGTGCGCGAGGCGCACCAGATGCAGGGACAGACCGTGCTCATGAACCTTTCGGGCCGCGGCGACAAGGACGTCGACCAGATGATGGATGTGCTCGGCATGCAGGGAACCGTCTCGTGAACGGCGCATCCGGCGACGTGCAGACCCCAGCATTCGGGACGCTCGAGACACGGTTGCGGGCTCGGCGCGACAGCGGCGCGAAGCTGCTGATCCCGTACGTCACCGGTGGCTACAAGGGCTGGCAGCGTGCTGTAGAGGCGGCCGCGGCGGCCGGGGCTGATGCCATCGAGATCGGCATTCCCTTCTCGGACCCGGTGATCGACGGACCGGTCATCCAGCAGGCCTCCACTGCTGCGCTGGACGAGGGCGCAACACCAGCATCAGTACTGGAAGAAGCCCGGGAGCTCGACACCGGTGTACCTCACGCGGTGATGACCTACTACAACATCTGCCACCACCAAGGCCACGAGCGCTTCGCCGCAGCGCTTGTCGAGGCGGGCATGTCAGGGGCGATCCTGCCCGACCTGCCGTACATCGAGGCTGGGCCGTGGCTCGACGACGCCACCGAGGCCGGCATCGAGGTGATCCTGCTGGCAGCGCCCACCACGCCAGACCACCGGCTTGCGGAACTGTGCGGAGCGTCGCGGGGGTTCGTCTATGCAGTCGGCCTGCTCGGCGTGACCGGCGAGCGGGCATCACTTGCCCGCACAGCCACCGAGATTGCCGCACGGTGCCTGGCCGTCACCGATCGACCCGTGCTCACCGGCGTCGGCATCGGTTCGCCGTCTCAAGCCGTCGAGGCCTGCGAGGTGTCCGACGGCGCCATCATCGGCTCCGCAGTCGTCCGGACGCTGATGTCCGACGGTCCCGAGGCGGTTGGCGAGCTCGTGGCCTCGTATCGGACGGCGCTCGATCGCGGCTGAGCGGTGACTCCGGCCGAACCTGACGCTGCTGCACCGGCACCTTGTGATGACGCGCCGCCGGATCCGCCCGAGCTCGATCCCGACTGCGAACTGTGCGAGGCGGCACGCTTCACGCACTGGTACTTCGAAGATGAGCTCTGCTGGGTGGCGGACTGCGAGGTGTGCGCCACGCCGATGGTGGTGTGGAATCGGCACGGAACCGAACCGCCCGCCCCGGAGTTAGATGCGATGCTGGCTTGCTTGACCGATGCAGGCGAGCAACGCTTCGGACCCAACGGCGGAATCGTGGACCAGGTGATGCGCCAGATACCGGACCATTTCCACGCCCACTACCGGGATGCCGACTGGATGTCCCGCCGCTGGAACGAGCCACCGAGCCGCTACACCGGCGTCGGCACGACCCGGGTGACCCGATGAGTACGCAATTCACGCCGAGTCGTGGCGAAGTGAAGTGCCGCAGGTGGCGGGTACCAACGCTTGCGCTAGCGATCGCGATCGGGCTCGCGAGCTGTGGTGGGGGCGATGCGACCGAGGCCGACTTGGAGCGACTGGAGCTGGCGTTCAACAACGCCGATGTGGAGCTCGGTAACGAGGTCTTCGGCGACAGTTGCTCGGTGTGCCACGGCAGCGATGGCACTGGGGGGGTGGGTGCGGCGCTCGGCGGCGTCAGCGAACGGCTCACCGTTGGCGACCACCTGTCGGTGGTGTGGAACGGCCGCGGCTCAATGCCGCCGTTCGGCGGGCTTCTCACCGATGCTGAGATTGCCGCCGTCGTGGCCTACCAGCGCAGCACTTTCGGCACAGAGTGAACAGCCGGTACGCGGTTCGGGGCTCCTGTTGGCTGCGCTCACGGACCGTTCGGCCCCTCGGCGCGGACAGGCGGTAGCTTCGCCACGGTGAGCGAGTCTGACTTCCCGCACCCCAAGGAGTTGCTGCCGCACCGAGCGCCGTTCCTGCTCGTCGATGAGATCGTCGAACTCGAGCCCGGTGAGCGTTGCGTGGGGCTCTGGCACCTCAGCGGCGACGAGGCGTTCTTCAACGGTCACTTTCCCGGTAGGCCGACTCTGCCCGGGGTGCTCATGGTCGAATCCATTGCACAGACGGCGGGTCTCGCAGCTGCCTCGGCCTCGTCTTTGAAAGGCAAGCTCGCGCTGTTCGGTGGCATCGACAAGGCCCGATTCCGCCGCCAGGTGATTCCGGGCGACACGCTGCGGCTCGAAGCCACGATCGATCGCTTGTCAACTAGGGGCGGCCGTGCAAGGGGCACGGCGAGCGTGAACGGTCAGGTGGTCTGCGAAGCCTCGATGATGTTCCTCTTCGCCGACGCAGAAGCTGGCGCAGGCGCCTGAACAGTCCCGGCGCCCCTCTCGGCGCAGGTGGGCGGGGCGGGGATCGGCAAGGCGGCCCAGTGGCGATTGCGCTCGCAGGCCGCCGTCCACCACGATGGCCTCACCGGTGACAAACGAGGATTCCTCGCTGGCCAGCCATGCTGCGACGCTCGCGATTTCGTCGGGATGGCCGAGACGCCGCAGCGCGTGCGCGTTGATGTTGCGTTCGAGGATGACTGGGTCACTCATCATCCGCTGCACCGGAGGTGTCTCGATGGTGCCGGGGCAGATGGCGTTGACGCGCACGCCGGCGGGGGCGTGATCAGTCGACAGTGCGCGGGTGAGATTGATCACGGCCGCTTTTGAGGCGGCGTAGACCACGGAGCCGCCGTCACCGTGTAGCCCGCTGACGGAAGCGGTGTTGATGATCGAGCCGTGGCCGCGGGCTTCCATCACCGGGACCGCGTACTTGGCGCCCAGGTACACCGATCGCACGTTGACATTCATGACGAGGTCCCAGTCGTTGGGCTCAAGCTCCACCGCGGTGCCGGGCCGCAACGTGCCGGCTTTGTTGAACAGCACGTCGAGCCCGCCCCAGCGCTTGATCGCCGCGTCCACCATGGCCTCGACATCGTCCGGCTCGGGCCGCATCGACACGGCGCATCGACACTACGGCGCAGTGCCTGACTACGTTGTGGCGGCTGATCTGGATCAACCCGATGCGGGCCGAAGCAGGGGAGGGCTCGATGGCGAGCGCAGAGTTCTACAGAATCCGCGAGATCATCGCGTCGCAGCAGATGCCAGCCGACATCGAAGCCATGCGCAAGGGCATAGAGCTCACTGCACGGCCGTTGCCGGCAGGAGTCAGCGGCGAGATGGTGGATGCCAATGGCGTTTCCTGCGAGCTGCAGACGCCCGACGCCCACAGCAGCGACGCAATTGTGCAGTACGTGCACGGCGGCGGCTACGTCGCCGGATCGATCGGCTCGCACCGGAACCTGACCGGGAACCTGGCCCTGAAGCTGGGTTGCCCGGTACTCTCGGTCGACTACCGCCTCGCACCCGAGCATCCGCACCCCGCTCCCGTCGAGGACTCCGTGGCGGTCTATCGTTGGCTGCTCGAGCGGGGCTATTCGGCAGACCGGATCGCCATCGCGGGCGATTCCGCCGGCGGCGGTCTGACCATGTCGACGCTGATGAAGCTGCGGGACCTGGGCTTGCCACTGCCCGCAGCAGCGGTGCCCATATCGCCGTGGGTTGACATGTCGGGCACCGGGGAGAGCGCCGTCACCCGCTCGGACCGCGACCCGATGGTGAGCGCTGACGATCTGAGCCGGATCGCCGGTGTCTTCCTTGGCGCAGACGGCGATGTTGCAGATCCGTATGCGGCACCGCTGGAAGGCGATCTCGCGGGACTGCCGCCGTTGCTGATTCACTGCGGCGACGACGAGGTCCTGCTGTCGGACAGCGAGCGGCTTGCCCACAAGGCTCGTGCTTCGGGCGTCGATGTGACCCTCGAGGTCTGGCCCGAGATGATCCACGTCTGGCATTCGATGGCGGGCTTGTTCCCTGAGGCCGACGAGGGCATCGCACGGGTGGCCGAGTACCTCGGCGAACACCTCGGCGACTAGGCCGCTGGGCCCGCCCGGGTTCGCCTAGGACGGGTCTAGGACTTCGCGACGTCGTCGAGGAACCAATCGACCAGGTCGAAGCAGTTGCGCCGGTTCGCGGGCTCGTTGTGGCTGACGTTGGCGAGAATGCCTTCGCGGGTCACACCGCAGGAGTCGAGGTAGCTGTCGCTCGACTCGCGCATCCAGTCAGTGGCCAGCTCCACGCTGATCTCGGGATGGAACTGGGTGCCCACGCTGCGGCCCACGCGAAACAGTTGTGGACAGGCCTCGGTGCTGGCCAGCAGCTCGGCGCCCGGCGGCAGCGCGAAGCGATCGTGGTGCCATTCCATCCATGGCCCAGTTGAGATCGGCAGTCTCACTCCGTTGGCGGGCGTGATCTCGTACCAGCCGATCTCAGTCTCGGGTGATCGCTCGACCGTTCCGCCGAGCGCGGCAGCAAGAGCCTGACCCCCAAAGCAGATGCCCAGCACCGGCGTGCCGCTCTCGTGTGAGCGGCGAATGAGGACCAGTTCGTCGCCGATCCAGGCGCTGATCGCGTCCTCGTACACGGACCAGTACGAGCCCATGATCACCAAGAGGTCGAAGCCGTCGGCCGGAAGCGGCTCGAAGCGCTCGGGATCGGAGGTGTCGGGCACCATGACGTGCAGGTCGCATTCCACGCCGCGCTCGGTGAGGCGATCGCCGACGAAACCGGGCTTGGTTCCGGCCTCGTGCGAAACGATGAGCGCCTTCATGGGGCGCGCTCGACGACCGACACCGGCAGGTGCTTGATGCCAGAGATGAAGTTGGACCGCAGCCACTCGATCGGACCGTCCTGTTCGATTCTGACCACTCGCCGCAGCAGCTCCTCGAACACCACCCTGATCTCGGTGCGCGCCAGCCATGCACCCAGGCACAGGTGAGGTCCGTTCCGACCGAAGGCCATGTGCTCGTTGTCCTGACGCGCCAAGTCAAACCTGTACGGGTGGGCGAAACGATCCTCGTCGTGGTCTGCGCTGACGTAGTACAGGACCACCTTGTCGCCCGCCCGCACCTTGGTGCCTCGAATCTCGGTGTCGGTGGTTGCTGTCCGCCGGAAGTGCGTCGTGACCGAGCTGGCGCGCAGCACTTCCTCGCTGGCGGTGGCGGTCAGAGCCTCGTCGCCGGCCAGAACCGCGGCGCGCCACGCGTCGAATACATGGGGGTGAGCCATAAGCACCCACAGTCCGTGCGTCATCGTGTACCGAGTCGTGTCGTTGCCCGCCGCGATGAGCAGCGTGAAGAAGTTCTTGAACTCCAGGTCTGTCAGCGGTGTGCCGTCGGTGGTGGGGGCCAGTAGCTGGCTGATCACGTCGGATGCCGGGCACTCGCGGCGCTTGGTGGCCTGCTCGGAGGCGTATTCGAAGATCTCAACTGTGGCGGGACTGCGAAACGGCATGAAGCGGAACTCGTCGGTGTCGACGAGCCCGACGGGATAGTCGGTGAAGTCCGGATCGGTGTTGCCGAGCAGAGCGTCGCCCCACTCCACGAGCTGGTGGCCGTCTTCGTCGCTGGTGCCGAGCATGCGTCCCAGCATCCGCATGGGCAGCTCCGTCGCAACTTCGGTGACGAAGTCGAATCGGCCTTGTGGCAGCGCCCGGTCCAGCACTTCGCACGCGAGCCCGCGGATGGCTGCCTCGTAGGTGTTGACGACTCGTGGCGTGAATCCCCGGCTCACCAACCGGCGGTAGCGGGTGTGGGAGGGAGGGTCCATCTCCATCATCGTCGTGCGGGCTTCCAGCTCGTCGGGCGCCATGTCCTCGAGGCGGACGCCCTGCGACGAGGTGAACGTCTGGGTGTCCCGGCTGATGCGGAACGCGTCGTCGTACTTGGTGACGGCCCAGTAGCCCCGTCCGTCGATCTCGTCAATCCACGCCACCGGCTCATTGCGTCGCATCCGCGCGAACGTCGCATGGGGGACGCCTTGGGTCCAGACGTCGTGGTCGGAGATGTTGGCGTCGTCGGGTCCGAGGTCGTCGAGGTACGGCTCGGCCCAGGTGCTCATGGCCTCAGGCTCGCACAGGGGCGGTCGCAGGTGCAGACGAATCGGCGACTGAGACGTCAACCGATGCAACGCCGTGAACGAAATTCGACGGGATGCGCTCCAGGTTGGCAGCGTTGGCGGGCCGGATACCACGGTCCAGCATGGCCTCGAGCAGCGCCGTCAGCTCCATCCGCGCCAGATAGGCACCCAGGCAGAAGTGCGGCCCGCCGCCTCCGAAGGCGATCTGCTCATTGTCGGCCCTGCCGATGTCGAATTCGTCAGGATGCTCGAACACCTGCTCGTCCCGATTGGCGGACGGGTACCACATGACGACCTTGTCGCCCGCCGAGATCTGGGTGCCCGCCAACTCGGTGTCGACGGCGGCGGTCCGGCGCATGTGCAGGATCGGCGAGGCCCAGCGAATGACCTCTTCGACTGCGTTGGGCACGAGTTCGCGATCGGCCACCAGCCGATCCCACTGGTCAGGATGCTCAGCGAACGCGATCGTCCCGTGGGTGATCGCCGTGCGCGTCGTCTCGTTGCCGCCGAACACCAGCACCTGGAAGAAGTTGCGGAACTCGGCTGCGGTCAGCCGGTCGCCGCCGACCTCGGCATGCACGAGAAGGCTCACGAGGTCCTCAGTGGGACGGTCCAGGCGCTGGTTACCGAGCTTCGCCCCGTACTCGTAGAGACCCCATGCAGCCGGGCTGCCGAATGGCAGCAAGCCCAGCGGTGTGGTGTTGCCGTACGCGTCGGGCGGCAACGACTGGGCCTCTGTGGTGCCTTCCACCAAGTGATTCGACAGCTCCACCATGTAGCCAGCGTCTTCGGGTGGCACTCCCAAGATGGCGATGATCACCCTGATCGGCAGTGGCGCTGCCACCAGATCGACCCAGTCGCCCCCGCCCTCGCGAACCACGGTGTCGAGCAGTTCATCGGCGATGGCACGCGTGCGTTCTTCGTAGCGGCGCATCTGGCGGGGTGTGAACGCCTTGCTGACCACCCGGCGCAGGCGAGTGTGCGCGGGCGGGTCGTGTTCGAGGATCGAACGGCGCGCCTCGAGCGCGTCGGCTTCGAGGTCCCACAGGTTCACGTGGCCGATCGCCGACGAGAAGCGTTCTGGGTGGCGGGACACCTCGCACACGTCGGCGTGGCGCGTCGCGGCCCAGAATCCGTGGTCCTCGTAGGGGTTCCAGTGCAGCCCGGGACGCTGGCGCAGCGTGCGGAAATCGTCCCAGGGGACGCCATCCGCATACCGGCGAGCATCGGCGACGTCGATCTCTGTGGCCGGATCGGCCCCCAATGTCATGGGTGAATGGTAAGTCTGTGCAGACGTTTCGGTGGACTGAGGAGGCAAACCTGTGACAACCCTCGCCGAATTCGAGAGCACTCTGCGGTTGGCTGACGTGCACACCGTCGAGGTCGCCATCGTCGACACCTACGGACACCTGCGCGGCAAGCGCTTTCCCGCGGACCACTTCCTTCGGTCCGTAGCGGAGAACGGCTGCCATCTTGCGGATGCCATCTACATCTTCGACTTGCACAACGATCTCGTCGACAGCCCCTACATCAACATGGCCAAGGGTTTCCTGGACACCCATCTTGTTCCCGATCTCGGCACGCTGCGCCTGTTCGGGCACCGCCACGGTTACGCGCTGGTGTTCTCCGACAGCCTCGATCCGACGCACCAATTGCACCCGATAGCGCCGCGCACCGTGCTGGCTCGCCAGATCGAGCGATGCGAGGCGCTCGGCTACAGCCCTGAGGTGGCCACCGAGATGGAATTCTACCTCTGCGAGGCGGACTGGTCGCACGTGCAGAGTCACATCCAGTATTCGTCGCTGACCGACCGGGGCGATATCGAAACCGTGCTGCTCGCCATGCGTCTCGCAATGATCGACGCAGGGATACCGGTCGAGTCGTCGAACCCCGAGTACGGACCGGGTCAGATCGAAATCAACGTGGCCCACGCCGATGCCATGACCACGGCCGACAACACGGCGCTCTACAAGAGCATCGTCAAGGAGATCGCAGCATCAGCAGGGCTGAAGGCCACATTCATGCCCAAGCCGTGGACCGAGCCGTCGGGTAGCGGCATGCACGTGCATACAAGCCTGTCGGCTGGCGGCCAGAACGTGTTCGGCTCCTCCCAGGATGCGCCGAATGACGTGATGTCGCAGTGGCTGGGCGGCCAGCTCGACAACGCCGGCGCGCTCTCGCTGCTCGGCAGCCCCGTGCCCAACGGCTACAAGCGAGTGCGCCCCTACACGTTCGCGCCCACCCATGTGCACTGGGGGCTCGACAACCGTTCGGTGATGTGTCGGTGCACCGTGGGTGCGGGGAATGCGAACCGGGTCGAGTATCGGGCACCAGGCGCCGACGCCAACCCCTACCTGATGATCGCGGGATTGCTCGCGGCGGGAGCCGACGGGCTCGAGCGGGGTGCTGATCCTGGGCCGATGAGCGAGGGCGACATGTACGACGACCCCGGCGGCGCGACCCCGCTGCCGGCCAACTCCGCCGACGGCATCGCGGCGTACGAGGGCAGTGCGCTCTCGGCCGCGCTGGGGGAGGAGTTCTCGACGAATTTCTTGCTCATGGCCAACGCAGAGTTGGAGAAGTTCCTCGAAGCTGGCTGCGACCCCGCTGGCGACGATGTTTCCGATTGGGAGCGCGACCGCTATCTGGAATTCACCTGATTGGCCCCGCCGGCCTCAATTCTCTGCGCAGAAATGCCGCTCTAGACGGCTTTTTTGCACACAGAATCCTGCAAGGAAGTTCTGTGCGCAGGAATGCCGCCTCAGACGGCTTTTTTGCACACAGAAGCATTGACGGTCACGCGCCCCGCCTCGGGTAATCAACGCGGGCACTAATGGTACGGCAGGTACTCGCTGATCTCCCACTCGCTGATGCTCTCCGAGGGCTCGCCGACGGCTGCCATATAGCGCTCCCATTCGGCGTCCTTGATGGCCAAGAAATTGTCGACAAGGTCGCTGCTCACAGCCTCCGCGAGCGCGGCGTCTGCTCGCAAGTGCCCGAGCGCGTCCGCCAGATTGAGCGCCGAGGTGACCTCGGTATTCCACGCTTCCATGCCGTCGTTGGTCTCAGGCTCCGGGCAGTCCAGCTCGTCGACGACACCGAGACGCGCAGCCTGCAGCACGGCGGCGATGGCCGTGTGGACGTTGCAGGTGCCATCTGCGAGGCGAGATTCGATGCGCGTGCGCTCGCCTCGTTCGGGCGGCACCCGAGTGCCGACCACGCGGTGGTCGTAGCCCCAGTTGGCACGCCGCCCGCTGAACGTGAAGGGTTTCAGACGCCGGTACGCGTTCACCGTTGGGGCGCACAGCGGTGTGAGTCCCTGGTGATGGGCGCACAGTCCGGCCAAGCATGACTTCGCCAACTCGGAAAGCCCGTCTTCGGTGCCGGTGTCGACAAGAGCGTTTTCTCCGTTCGCGTCAACCAGCGAGAAGTTGACATGTACGCCGTTTCCCTCCAACTCCGCGTACGGCTTGCCCAAGAACGTGAGCCGCCGGCGGTGGCGCATGGCGCACTCGCGGGCGAGCACTTTGAACAGGAATGCGTCATCGGCGGCCCGAAGCGCGTCGGCGTAGCGGAGCGTCAGCTCGAATTGGCCCGAATCGAACTCTGCGTTGACCGACTCGAGCATGATCTCGCTGCCGTCTGCGAGATCGACGATCTCGTCGATCAAGCCGATGGGGTCGACGGAGCGGCCGGTGCCGTAGACGAACGACTCGGGCGTGTGCCAGCGCTGCCAGCCGTCCCCATCAGTGAATTCCAGCACGTAGGCCTCGAACTCGATACCGACCATGGGGCGGTAACCCAAGGCCTCCCAGTCGGCGATCGCTTTTCGCAGTGCATACCTGGCCGAGTATCGGAAGGGCTCGCCGCCCTGTGACAGGTCACACACGGCTACCTGGGTTCGATCGTCCTCCCAGCCTGGCCGCAGATCGGACTCGTCGAAGGTGGCATGCATGTCGGGAAAGCCGTCGAGCACGCCCGATCCGGGCGCTGCGATGAATGAGCGGTCGTAGGCGAGGCTGTAGACGGCTGCAGCGTGTCCGGTGCCCTCGTGCGCCAGCGCCGCCGGAACGTACTTCCCCCGAGCGAGACCGAGATGGTCAGGCCACAGCATGCGAACACGGTCATTGGCCATCGCTGTTCCTCATTGCTGCATTGGGGGTAACGATCAGCAGAAGCTATACGAGCCCTAATCAGTAGAGGGCTAGCATCGATCTGATCTAGGGGAAGGGCCCAACATGAAACGACGCATCTTGGCTTTGCTGGCCGTCTTGGCGCTGTTCGGAGCTGCGTGCAGCAGCGACGACGACACCACGGAAAGCGAGCCAGCCGCCACTGAGGCACCGGCTGCCACCGAAGCGCCGGCAGCCACGGAAGCACCGGCGGCCGCCGTCACGATGAGCAGCATCGATATCGACCACATTCTGAGCGCCGATCTGGCGAACTGCGAAGAAACGCCGACTGGCGACGCGATCCGGGTCGGCATGGCAATGGACTTCAGCGATGTGGTCGGCTTCGTCGACATCCCGGGCTCCAAGGTGGTGCCGTACGTCGCGGAACTCGCCAACTGTCGCGGCGGCTTCAACGGCCGGCCGGTGGAAGTACGTGTAGCCGAAGTCGGCACCGACGCTGCGCTCGCTACCGAAGACCTGCTGGACTGGGGCGCACACTTCCTCATCGGTCCGCCGTTCGCTGACTTCGCGCTGCCGATCCTGCAGACCACGGGCGGCAATGTTCCGCTGTTCGTAGCGGCATCGACCGAGCCGACTTTGGCAGACGCCTCCAACAACTCGTACCTGGTCACCTTCGACGACCACCAGATGTCGGGTGCGGCGGCCACGTGGGCGCTCGACCAGGGCATCACCCGGGCGATCGTGTTCACCGAGGGCGAGGGCATCCCCTACACCGGCGTCAACCCCGATGCGTTCATCGCCGCCTTCGAAGCTGGCGGCGGCGAGGTGGTGAGTGTTCAGACCTACGTGTGGTTCGTCGACACTGACTTCTCGTCCCAGGTGAATGAGATCGCTCAGATCTCAGAGAACAACGAGGCTGTCTTCTCGGCCGCATTGGGCTTCCAGGTGACTG
Source organism: Candidatus Poriferisodalis sp. (assembly GCF_965221945.1). Classification (GTDB taxonomy): domain Bacteria; phylum Actinomycetota; class Acidimicrobiia; order Acidimicrobiales; family Poriferisodalaceae; genus Poriferisodalis. Next base: position 900,961 of record NZ_OZ244925.1, read on the forward strand.
CCCTGCGTGGCCAGCTCGAAGGCCAAGGTCTCGACGGTCTCACCTACATCGGCACCGACGCCTTGGACGCCACCGGCATCCAGGTCGAGGCGAACAACGAGGGCATCGCCCATACGCCGCATACGAGTATCACTGCGGGCGACCGGATCGATTCGATGCTCGCCGCGTTCGAGGCCGCCAAAGGCGAGGCGCTCGACAGTCGTGGCTTCATGGCGCTCTATGTCGACTCGATGTTCATCGGCATCCAGGGGATGCTCGACTGCGGCTGCGACGACACTGCCGAGATCGGCGAGGCCGTCAAGCAGATCTCTGGATTCCAGGGACTGTCGGGTGAGATCACCTACGAGGGCACGAACGGCATCCCGCCAAAGGCGGTGCCGATCAATCGCATTGTGAACGGCGAGGATGTACTCGTCGCCACAATCGAATAGGTCCGTCTCGGCGCCGCAGGAGCGGGCACAACGCCGGACGCGGCGTCCTCGCGATCTCCAATGCTCGAAGTCGAAGGCCTCACCGCACGGTACGGCTCGATAGCTGCATTGCGCGGCGCGTCCCTGAGCGTCGGGTCCGGTGAAGTCGTCGGCCTCATCGGGCCCAACGGCGCGGGCAAGACCACCTTGCTGTCGACCATCTCCGGGCTGATGTCCCCGGCAGAGGGCTGCGTCACCTTCGAGGGACACGACATCACTGGCCACTCGCCAGAGAAGCTGCTGCGTTCGGGCGTGGCGCTCGTGCCAGAGCACCGACGCATCTTCGCCGACCTCACCGTGGAGGAGAACCTGAGAATCGGCGGCGTGACGGTGCCAGCGGCGAAGCGCGCAGAACTGCTGGATGAAATGGCAGACCGGTTTCCGGTGCTGAGGGAGAAGTGGGATGTCTCGGCCGGCTATCTGTCGGGGGGTGAGGCTCAGCAACTGGCCATTGGGCGAGCGCTGATGTCGGCTCCCCGTTTGCTGATGATGGACGAACCCTCGCTGGGGCTCGCGCCTTTGCTGGTCGACCTGGTATTTGAGCTCATTGGCACGCTTCGTGAACAGGGACGCACGCTGCTCGTCGTGGAGCAAAACGCAGCACGGATGCTCGCTGTGGCTGACCGCGCGTATGTGCTTCGCAGCGGCGAGGTAGTGGCCTCGGGCACCGGTGCTGAGCTGAGTCAACAAGACGATTTGTTCGACACTTTCGTAGGCCATGTCATGCCTGCGAATGAGGGGCTGCCCGCCTCAGGCGCGCATGAATCTCGCAGTGCCGGGGGTCCCACGGGGTGACCGAGCTGGCGCAGAACCTCATCGACGGCCTTGGCCGGGGCAGCATTTACGCACTGCTGGCGCTGGGCGTTGCCGTCGTCTTCGGCGTCATGCACCTGCTGAATTTCGCCCACGGTGAACTCATCACCGTCGGGGGCTACATCGCGCTCTGGACCCTGGGACGCGACGGGTCGTGGTACGTGGTGGCCCCGCTGATCGTGGTGGGAGCGGTGTTGACCTCGTTGGTGATTGAGCGGGTCGCTTTCTCACGGGTGCGGGGAAGCTCAGACTTCACGCTGCTGCTCACCTCCTTCGGCGTGCACTTCGTCATCTCCGCGATCTTCTTGCTGTACGTGTCGGCGTCGGTCAAGCCGTTCCGCAGGCCCTCGTGGGTGACGAACACCTACTCGGTCGGGCCGCTGCGGATCGAGGTGTACGACACCGTCGTCATAGTTGTGACCGTGCTGACGCTGATCGGCACGACCCTGCTGCTGCAGCGAACCATGTTCGGGCTGTCGCTGCGTGCCGCCGCAGCCGACTTCGACACTGCCCGGCTGATGGGCGTGCGTTCTGACACCGTCATCCGGGGCGCATTCGCCCTGTCGGGTCTGCTGGCCGGCATTGCCGGGGTCTTCTGGCTGATGCGAGCCGGCAGCATCAACCCCAGCGCTGGCATCACTCCGATGCTCAAGGGCGTCTTGGCCGCACTGATCGGCGGTTTGGGCAGTCTGCGTGGGGCCGTCATCGGGGGATTGGTCCTGGGCTTGGCTGAAGTGATCCTTCGTTCGCGCCTGCCCGACAGCATCGCCAGCCTCACCGAAGGCGTGGTGTTCCTGTTGATCGCCCTGCTATTCATCTTCAGACCGCAGGGCCTCGTTCGGGTGGCACACGCTGTGCGGGTTTGATTGGGCGGGTCTGATGTTTCCTCGCTTCGGACGCGACATCGGCTTCCCCATCGCGGGATGCGCCGTGCTCTTCGCCGTGTTTGTGGCGGGTGGCCTCATCTACCAGAGTCTGCAAGCCCGAGCCGCCGAACGTCTGGTGACGGTCATGCTGATCGACGCCATCATCGTGCTCGGCATCCAGATCTACGTCGGCAACACCGGTGTGCTGTCGTTCGGCCACATCGGCTTCGGCGCGATCGCCGGCTACGCCTTCGCGATCTTTGCCATCAGTCCCGAGGAGAAGCTCAAGCGCATTCCAGATTCTCCATTCGGATTGCAGGAAGTTCTGCTGAACCCGTTGCTGGCCGGTGCCGTGGCCATCGGGGTGACCGTGGTGGTAGCGCTCGTCGTGGGCATCGGATTGGCGCGCTCGGGCGCGGAATCGGGTGCTGTCGCGGCCACGGTGATCACCTTGGCTCTGCTGTTCGTCACCCATGAGGTGGCTCGCAACTGGCCTGACCTGACTGGTGGCAACCGTGCAGGTCTCACGTTCAAGGTCGGGGCGGCGCTCGACAGCAAGCTGCCGATCTATCTCTGCCTGCTAGCGGCGTTGATCATCGCTCGGCTCTATGGGCAGAGCCGCAGCGGCAAGCTCGCGGTGGCGGCCCGCGAAGACAACTTGGCTGCACGCGCCATGGGCGTGAACCCGCTCGTGCAGCAGACAGCGGCGCTGCTCATTTCCGTCATGATCGTCAGCGTCGGGTCGTCGCTGCGGGTGTACCAGAACGGCTCGATCCTTCCCGACGATTTCTTCTTCAGCTATACGTTGCTCACGCTGGCCATGCTCATAGTCGGCGGCCGCAACAGCGTCACCGGAGCGCTCGTTGGAGTGGCGGTGATGACCGTCGGGCGCGAGTTGGCCCGGCGTTTGGGACAGGACGGCTTCGAGGTGTTCGGACTCAGCCTCGACGCTGGACCGCTGGATTGGATCTTCCGAGAAAACCTTCAGACGGTCTTCTTGGGCCTGGCAATGCTCGGCTTCATGATCTTCAGGCCTGACGGCCTCCTCGGGGACTGGGAGCTGGATGCCTCGCTGTGGCGTCGGTGGCAGCGCCGTAAGCCCGAGGTTCGACCCGAACCGCTGGCCGAAGTAGCGCCAGTGGGCTTGCACGCCGAGGTGGCCCATGAGGGTGCAGCCCTCGAGGTGGGAGATCTCGTTGTCAACTTCGGCGGCTTTCGAGCCCTCGATGGTGCAGGCCTCACCGTCGCGCCCGACGAGGTCGTCGGATTGATCGGCCCCAACGGGGCCGGCAAGACGACGCTGGTCAACGTGATCACCGGGATAGTTGTTCCTGCTGAAGGCTGGTTCAGGGTGGGCGAGCGCGAGCTGAATGCCGAGCCGAGCCATGAGATCGCTCGTGCAGGTCTCCTGCGTACGTTCCAGAACCTGCGGCTCTTCGGAGCGCTGACCGTGCGCCAGAACGTGGAGCTGGCCAGCCGTGTGGCAGCCCGGCACCGGCCGGGGACCCATCCGCCGGTGGAAGCGCTCCTCGCCGAGGCTGGCCTGTGGGAGGTGAGGGCTCGCCGCGCCCGCGAACTCGACTACGGCAGCGCCCGTCGGCTGGAATTAGCCCGCGCAGCAGCCATGGCGCCGGCATTCCTGCTGTTGGACGAGCCCACGAGCGGCATGAGCGATGCCGAGTCAACCGAAATGATCCGGCGGATTCGCCACATGGCTGCGGCAGTCGACGCGGGCGTCTTGGTGATCGACCACGATCTCAACTTCATCACCGGCATCAGCGATCGGATATACGTGCTCGATCAGGGCCAGGTGATCAGCATCGGCACCCCCGACGAGGTGCAGTCCGACCCAGCCGTGCGTGCCGCGTACCTCGGCACTGAGACCGGCGCGCAGACCTGAGGCTGAGTACTCTCGGATGCTGCTGGGATGCTGCTGGAAATGTGCCACCGAGATCATGACGACGTGGGAGTGACATGAGCACGGCAACGCTGGAACGAACAGACGAGCCGCAGCGAATCTGGGACGAGGGCGACCCCGACATGCCGGCCGAGTTCGCTGATCTGCTCGTGCGGATGCTGAGCTACCACGTCGAGAACAGCACCAATCCTCATTACACCGACCTGCTGACCAAACTGTGGGATCGCTGCCTGCGGTTCGCGCCCGACGAAGCGACCAAAGGGCTCCTGGTCAAGCTGATGCAGCAAGAGGTCGAGCACGGGATCATCAACGCTCACATCCTGGCCGGACTGGGAGTCGACAAGGTTGACCGCCCGATCGAGCAGTACGCGTTCCGGCTGCCGATGGACACGTTCTGCGACCTGTCGTACTTCCATGCGCTGATCGACCGGGTCGGCGTGTACATCGGCGAAACATGGGACGGCGTGCCCTACAAGCCGCTGGCAGACATCGCCACACGCGTGCATAAGGAAGAACTGTTTCATTGCACGCTCGGACTGCGCAATTTGCGCCTCGTCTGCTCGACGCCCGAGGGCCTGGAGGAGGCGAACGAGCGGATCGGGGTCTGGTGGCCGGCGGCGTTGGACATGTTCGGACGGTCTGATTCCGATTTCGGCGACGCCTACGTGCGGTGGGGCCTGCGGAAGAAGAACAACGCGGACCTCCGCAGGCAGTACATCGCTGACACGAGGCCGCTGCTTGAAGAGCTGGGGATCGAGGTGCCGCCGAATCGGCTGAACCGCCGGTTCCTCTAGCTGGCCATGGATCCTGGAGCTACAGGGCTCGCGGTCAAGGTCTCACGGCCGGCACCCGAGGTCGCGATCATCGAGACATCGTCGTCGGTGCACTGGGAGTGCTTCTGGATTGCCGAGGGCGACCACACGCTCGTCGTGGGAGCCTTCGACCGCGGCGACAAGTCATCGCCGGAGCCTCGCGTCCAGGTCATCAACAAGCCGTACGGATGGGACATGCAGCCGGCTTCTGATCCGCCGTCTGCTGGCGACGATGAGGACCTGTTGGTGCAGGTGTGGCAACTGCTGAGTTCGAACTGAGCGTGCGGAGCGAGGTAGCGGCGTGAATCTCGAGACGCTGGGCCAAGTGCTGGTGGAGACCGAGGTGGTCGTCGAACCCGAATCCGTGGCGCTGCTGGTCGATGCGCTTGGAACGCCCACCGCAGGCGAGGTAGCGCTGCGGCTGCCCTTCTTCGGTCCGACCGTGGGTGGCAGCGATTCGGTGGTGGGGCCCATCGGCCTCAGCCTGGAGCGAGGCCTGGCCGGCGGCCAGTCGTTCGAGTGGCACCGTTCGTTCCGTCTGGGCGAGCGAGTGTCCGTGGTGGTGTCGGTGGAGGACATCATCGACAAGGGAACGCTGCACCTCGCCACTGTGCTGTCGGAGTACCGCGACGCCGACGGGGAGCTGATACAGCGCCAGCGAACGGTCTTCGTCGAACGCAAGCCGGCGGATTCCTCCGAGGACTCCGACGCGGCCGTTGACGAGCGCTCGGCGGGGGCGGCGAGCACGTGACTGACTTCGAGTTCACCCCGGCGGCCGCTCCGACGGTCACCCGCGAGGCGATGCGCAGCTTCGTCGACGGGGTGCAGGACGCGAATCCGGTGCATACCGACCCGGAGTTTGCAGCCAAGGCCGGGCTGCCCGACGTGGTGGTGCAGGCTTCCCACACCACGGCGATCGCGCTCGATGCGCTGGCCGCGCAGTTCGGTGCCGATGCGATTCTGAATCTCGACGTTCGGCTGCGCGGACCGGTCTTTCCTGGCGATGACCTGACGGTGTCGCCGGTGAGTTTCGGGGAGCACGATCGAGGCGTGGAGGTGCGCAACCAGCGGAGTGATGTCGTGGCAACCGGCATCGTCATCCTGCGCGGCGACCCCGACGAGTCGTGACATCCCACAGTGGCAAGCTGAATGCCTCGGTCAAGGGGTGAGCAGCGGCGCCCGAATCCCGATCTAGGTCCCGAACAAGGTTCAAGCACCGGTCGAACGGCGACGTCGTTATCACGGAATCGCGGTGCGTATCCACTACATCCACGACGATCTCAGTGTGCGGAGCATCACCTTCGTGACATCCGTAGCAGTGAGCGTCACCGACGCCCTGAAACAGTTCGGCGTGCGCATCGAGCGGTCGTAGAGGCATCAGAAGCCATGGCGACGTTTGATGATGTGCGGCGGCTCGGGATGGAGCTGCCCGAAGTGGTCGAATCAACCTCGTACGGGACGCCGGCGCTCAAGGTCCGCAAGAAGCTGGTGTGCCGGATGTGGAGCGAGCGTGAATACAACCGCGACTCGGTGCACGACACCGAGGTGCTGGTGGTGTTCTGCGAGCTGGAGATGAAGTCGGTCCTGCTGGAGAACCATCCCGACGTGCTGTTCACGGTCCCGCACTACGACGGCTACGGCGCGGTGCTCGTCCGGATGGCCGACGTCGATCTCGACGACTTGGCCGACTGGCTCGAGGACAGCTACCGGCACCGAGCGCCTCCGACACTGATTCGGCAGCTCGACGTCGACAACAACGACGGCCTCTGACGACACGGCCGCCGTGGGTCCCATAAATCGCTGTCCCACTATTGATAGTTAAGTGGTATGTTAATCCCATGAGTGGCACACACACTGTCCTGATGGGCGACCGGGGACGCATCGTCGTGCCGTCGGAGGTGCGGCGCCGTGCCGGTCTCGCCGAGGGCACCCCCATGGTGTTGGTCGAGTCTGAGGACGGGTTGGTGCTGCTGACCCGGGGCCAGCTCAAAGAGCGCGTTCGACGGAATCTGGCCGGGCTGGATCTCGTCACCGAACTGCTGTCGGGACGTCGGCATTCCGCAGCACGCGAGGACGCAGCGTGAGCGCTGTGCTGGACGCATCGGCGGTGCTGGCGTTCATGCAGGGGGAGGACGGCGCCGAGGCCGTCGACGCCGCGCTGAGCGATGAACCCTGCTGCGGTGCGGCCAACTGGTCCGAAGTTGCGCAACGGATCATCGCCGCATGTGGCGACTGGGATCTGGCGAGAGCGCTCTTGCTCAGCTACGACCTGCGGATCGAGCCCGTGACTGCAGCAGATGCTGAATGGGCCGCGCATCGCTACCAGCACGGCGAGGGTCTGTCGCTCGCGGATCGGCTCTGCATGGCTCTCGGGGAGCGTCTCGAACTGCCCGTCCTCACTGCTGATGGGGCCTGGGGGTCTGCAGGCCGTGTCGTCCAAGTCCGGTAGGCCGCTACCTCGTCGAGCAGATGGCCCAATGCTGGGCAGCATTGCTGCTGGTGGAGGAGGTGACATCTCAGACCACAAGCAGTTCGCGAGCGGGCAGGAAGACGCGCCGAGCTTCAAACGCTGCAGGGCAATGGACGATGGCTTCGACGTGAAAGAAATCGAGATCGGGGCCGGGAAACCAAAACTGGTCGAGATCGCGGGCGTCGTCGTAGACCCATGCAGGGGCGGTGATCCCCTCATGCATGCAGCGATGCTCCACATAAGCGGCCAAGAATGCGTCCCAACGCGCATCTACCGGTCCCGGCTCGTTGGCTACGAGTCTCAGGCGGGCGACGAGCGGCGTGTCCTCCCACACCAATCCGAATTCATGGAGCACGATTCGCAACCGCATCTCGTCGTCGCACCCACGCAGTCGCAAGGCGAAGTCCTTCAACAGCCGCCGTCCCACCGGCGCGTCGTTGTCGGCAAGTGCCATCGCCTCGACGGTACCGCCCGTTCGACAGTGGCTAAAGGGCTATTGGCCTTCGACGAGTCGAGCTGGGAAGCCGCCCTTCGAGATGGGCCCCCATGACTCGATGCGTAAGCGCAGCAGCACCTTGCCCTGGCGAGTCATCGCAGCCTGGCAGTCTTGCCGTTCGGCACACCGTTGGGCGGTTCGGATTGCCGGGGGTTCGCATGAATCGCCCGAACAGGGAAGAATCGGCATCGGGCCGCGCTTCGTGCCGGCGCAGACGAGGGGTGAATCACACGATGTTGCAGCACTACCGGGTTTTGGATCTCTGCGAGGGAATCAGCCAGTTCGCGGGCTATCTGCTTGCCAGCCTGGGAGCTGAGGTGATTGCTGTCGAGCCGCCCGGCGGCGTGCGCAGCCGCCATCTGGGTCCATTTGTCGACGACGAGCCGGACCTGGAACGCTCGCTGGGCCACTGGGCCTACAACCAGGGCAAGCGCAGCGTCACAGCCGACCTGAGCACTGCGGAGGGTCGGCAGCGACTGCTGGAGCTCGTGAGGGGCGCGGACTCGCTCATCGAGGACGCGCCGGTCGGCCACATGTCTGCACTGGGTCTCGGCTATGACGAGCTCGCCGCCGTCAATCCTGCCATCGTCCATGCGTCCGTGACGCCGTTCGGCTCGACCGGTCCGCTCAGCACCTGGGCAGGCTCGGATCTCACGGCCGTTGCCGGCAGCGGGTTCCTTCACGCCAGCGGTGACAAGGACCGCTCGCCGGTGCGAGTCTCGGGCGTACCCCAGAGCTTCCTGCAGGCCGCCGGCGACGCCGCTGCGGCGACGCTCATTGCACTCCGTGAGGCCCAGCGCAGCGGTCTCGGCCAGCACGTCGACATCTCTGCGATGGAATCCATGACCCACGGCCAGCCGCAGAACATGTCGCCACGGGTCAATGCCAACCCCATCGACCGCATCGCCGGCGGCCTCAGCCTCGGCGGCATCGACATCCCGATGATGTTCCCGTGCGCCGACGGCAACACCATCTGCGTCGCGCTCATGGGCGTGGCATTTGCGCCCTTCACGCGACGGCTCGTGGAGTGGGAGGCGTCCGAGGGCTTCGCTGACGAGGAGCTCCAAGCGGTGGACTGGGAAACCATCGCAGTCGAGGTTCTCAGCGGCCAGCGCTCGCCCGAGATCATCGGCAAGTCGTTCGCGACTCACGCCCGCTTTCTCGCGACCAAGACGACCGAGGAATTGTGGGCTGCGGCATTCGACCGGAATCTGCTGATCACGCCATCGGCACTGGTCAGCGATCTCCTCACGAATGTGCACTTCGCCAGTCGCGACTTCTGGCGAGACTCCGAGTTGGACGATGGGCGAGTTGCTCGCTTCTGCGGCCCGCTGGTGCACTTCAGCGACGAAGCGCCCGAGCGCACGCCGGTCGTGCCACAGCTCGGAGCTCACGACGACGCGATCGACACCGAACGGCAACCCCATGCGGCAACCGTGGTCGCCGCCGGAGCCCCTGCGACCAGCGGCTCTGCCTCGGGCGACGCTGAGCCAAATGGCGCCGCCTTGGATGGCGCCGTGCTGCCGCTCGCGGGCCTGAAGGTGGTGGAGTTCTCATGGGTCATCGCCACGCCCTCGGCGGTGCGCATTCTGGCCGACTACGGCGCCACCGTGGTGAAGGTCGAGACCGAGGGCCGGCCCGACACCATGCGCACGGTCAACCCGTTCGTCGACGAGGACCCACACCCCGACAACAGCGTCGGCTACGGCGTGTACAACGCAGGCAAGCGCAGCCTCAGCCTCGATCTCAGCAAACCCGAGTCTCGCCAGGTGGTCACCGACCTGATCCGCTGGGCCGACATTGCCACGGAATCCTGGGCGCCGGGTGCGGCAGCGCGCATGGGTTACGGCTACGAGGATCTGTCGGCGATCAATCCCCGGATCATCGTGCTGTCGAGCTCACTTCTGGGCCAGAGCGGGCCCTATTCGAGTCTCGCCGGCTACGGATTCATGGCAGCGGCCATTGCCGGTTTCTACGAGATCACCGGATGGCCCGATCGCGGCCCCGCCGGACCGTATGGCCCCTACACGGACTTCTTGGCGCCACGAGTCATCGTTGCATCGCTGATGGCCGCCCTCGAGCGCCGGGACCGCACCGGCGACGGCTGCTACATCGACGTGTCGCAGACCGAGGCAGCCCTGCACTACCTGGCTCCGGCCATCTTGGATGCCTCGGTCAACGGCCGGGATCCCGAGCGCTGCGGCAACGAGGACCCGCACATGAGCCCGCACGGCGTTTACCCGAGCGCCGGCGACGACCAGTGGGTGGCGATCGCCTGTACCGACGACCGGTGGCCGGCACTCGCCGGCGCAGTGGGGCTGGACATTGACGGGGCCGCTGGCTGGGACCAGGCCGTACGGCGCGAGCGTGCTGCGGTGATCGACGAGGCGATCTCGGCGTGGACCTCCGAGTGCAGCAACGTCGAGGCCGCCGAGGCGTTCCAGACCCACGGCATCGACGCCTACCCGGTCAACAACGCGCAGGGCTGCTGCGACGACCCGCAGCTCACATCTCGCGAACACCACATCAATGTTCCCCAGAGCCATCGTGGGACCATGTGGACCCAGAACTGCCGGACGCGCATGTCACGTACGCCTCCGGTCGTATGGCGCGGCGGGCCGTGCTTGGGCGAGGACAACTTCGAGGTGCTCACCGAGTTCTTGGGCTATGACGCCGACCGCATCGCCGATCTCGCGGCAGCCGAAGTGCTTGGCTGAGCGCGCGAGTGGAGCGCATCGCTGACATTGGGGCGGCGGTTTCACATCCAGTGTTCGATGTCTAAGTCATCGAAGACTGCGAAGTCCGACGTGTTGGCGGTCACGAGGATCAACCCGTTGACCGCTGCGATGGCCGCGATCTGACCGTCGACAAAGGGCGGTGTCGTGCCGACAGCAGCCAGTCGTGCGCGCTCCCGAGCGTGCCAGTCAGCCGCCCTGCGGTCGTAATCCACCACTTCGAAGCGTTCCAGCACGACTTCCTCGACATAGCGCTCGATCACCTCGCGTCGCCGCGATTGGGGAAGTCGACAGCACCCAAAGCGCAGTTCGTGCCAGACCAGTGCCGGTATCGCGATTTCACCGTCATGTTCACGAAGACTGCGCAGCACCTCCGCATTCGGCTGCGGCCGCAACGGTTCTGAGACGATGTTCGTGTCGAGGAGGTACTGCATCGGCTACAGCGACACGTCGCGGCCGGGTACATCGTTGCGCAGATCTCCGAAGAGCTCGTCAGGGTCGAGTTCCAGCTCGGTGAGTCTGGCGCTGTCGGCGAATTCCCGATACGCCTCGTCAAAACTCCGATGGCTGGCAGCGAGCCGTTCGAAAGCCCGGCAGCTGATCAGGACTGCCACGGGCTCACCCCTGCGGGTCAATTGGACTGCTTTGCCGCTCTCTGCCTCGCGGACCAGCGTCGACAGATTGCGCCGTGCCTCGGCGATGGATTGGTGATCCGTTATCGCAAACTCAGAAATGTACATCGAGAAGTACATTACCCGCAGGAGATCCCACTCCTCATCCAGCGCCGCTGACTGGCGTTGGGGGAGTGGTGATGGGAGGAGGCTGGTGGCGGGCGCAGTCGCCCGAGATGATGTCGTTGATCCGGTCCACTCGGCCGCCCTCGGCGGCGGGAACGGGAGCACCGCTGATGTCGAGTAGGTGCGGGTGGAACGACCAACCCGCGATCTCATCGCCGTCGAAGTCGATCTGCAGCACACCGGTCTCACCGGTGATGCCGGACCGGTAGTGCCACACGAAGTTGCCGAGCGAGTAGGCCACCAGCTTCCCGTCGCCGAATACGACGGGCTGCAGCACATGAGAGTGTTGGCCGATCACCGCATCAGCGCCGTTGCGCAACAGCTCGAAGGCGAAGTCGCGCTGCCGTCCATCGGGACAGGTCATCCGCTCGACGCCCCAGTGCACGACCGCGATCACCACATCGGCGTCCCCCGCAGCCACCCGGACGTTCGCGAGTACTCGGTCGCGCTGATAGGCCGACGCGATGCCTGCGCGCGTCCGGGTGGCCGGAAAGTCGAGCGGCACCACCATCGAGGCCCCGACGAACGCGACGCGAACGCCTGGTCGCACCTCGATGATCCGATGCCGGTAGGCGTCGGGGCTGGTGGCTCCCGCCCCGAGCGCGATCACCCCCTCGGCCTCGAGCAGCTCAACCGTGTCGACGAGCGCATCAGGCCCGTAGTCGCCGGCATGGTTGTTCGCCAAGTTGGCAACGTCCACGCCAGCGCCAGCGATGTGCTCGGCGGCGGACGGTGGCGCCCGGAAGACGAACTCCTTGTCGGCGGGCTCGCCACGCTCGCTGATGGCCATCTCCACGTTCACGACAGCAATGTCGGCTGTGTCCAGCGATGGCTCGATGCCGGCGAACGGATCGATGTCGGCGGCCTCGCTGCGATCCATCAGCACATCGCCGCCTGCCAGCAGGGTCCATCTCAGATCGGGCTCAGTCGTCGACGGTGTTGCGGTGGTTGTCGCAGCAGGCGCCGCTTCACCAGCGGGCGACGAAATCGTCGTGGCCACAGGCGACGCGGCCGGCTGCCCGTGACTCGCGGCTGCATCCATGGCGTCGTTCGTCGCTGGGGCCGGTGCCACCGTGGCCGTTGTCGGCGTCGGGGCCACCTGCACGGTGCTGGCGCTGCAGGCTGCGGCCAGCACAGCAGCGCCCGCTACGAGCACCCATGCGCGTTCCAAGACGTCCGCTCGGCACCGCCTCCGGTCCGCGGTCGAGTTCAGCAGCGCCTCAGCCTGCAGCCAGGTACACGACCGCATCGAGGTCGTCGTTGGCGTCGGCATACGCCGCCTCGTAGTCGAACACCAGCAGATGATGCCAGCAGATCCACGGGCTGCCGATGACATAGCGGTTGAAGAAACCGCCGTGGTTGAACAGCGTGTAGCAGCCGAACAGCCCACCCATCGAATCGCCGACGTCGGCGGCGAAGCCGATGCCGAAGTTGGCATCGGTCTGGTACACGACCGGCAGCGGTTCGGGCCAGTCGATCGGCGGGCCTTGCGTGGTGATCTCGAAATCGAAGTCCATGAGGTCGGAATGGACGATGTGGGTCTGCGTAAGCGGAAGCTGCTGTGGTTCTGCCATGAGACGTCCCCTTGGGTCCGATTGCGTGAGGCCGAGTCTCGCGCAGCGTTCAGCGCGGTCGCGTCTCGCTCAGCCGCCAGATGAGGTCACGTCGGTGTCACGCAGTCCGGAGCGCGAACTAGCGTCGCGCACGCTGGGCCGCCCGGCGCCGGGCCACGTCTGGCTGCGGACAAGGAGACGCTCATGGCACTTGCAGACACAGTTCAGGGGATTCTCGACCGGGGAGTTGCCGACGGCGATGTCGTCGGCGCAGTGGCAAAGATCGTCGGACCAGACGGCGAGATCTGTTCCGGGTCAGCCGGCACACGCGGCGCCGACAGCGATGTGGCGATGACCAACGACACCGTCTGCTGGATCGCCTCGATGACCAAGGCGTTGACCGGCACCGCGGCAATGCAGCTCGTCGAGCAGGGCAAGCTCTCGCTCGACGGCCCCGCGGGGGAAACGTTGCCGCTGCTGGACGAGCTCGATGTGCTCTCCGGGTTCGACGACAGCGGTGCACCCGTCACTCGGGCCCGCGATGGCGACATCACGCTGCGACAGCTGCTGACCCACACCGCCGGCATGGGCTACGACATCTGGAGCGCAGAGCTCGGGCAGTACCAGGAAGCCACGGGCACGCCCGGCATCACCGAGTGCCAGAAGTCGACGCTCAGCATTCCGCTGCTCTTCGATCCGGGCGAACGCTGGATGTACGGAACAGGCATCGACTACGCCGGCCAAATGGTCGAGACAGTGTCAGGAATGTCGCTGGGGGAGTACTTCGCCGAGAACATCACCGGACCGCTTGGCATGTCCGACACGGCGTTTCGAATCAGCGACGACATGCGGTCGCGACTCTCGGCCATGCATGCCCGGATGGAGGACGGCTCGCTGGTCGAGATGCCATTCGAGATCCCCCAGGATCCCGAGATGGAAATGGGCGGGGGCGGCTTGTACTCCACGATCGACGACTACTGCCGCTTCCTGGCGATGATGCTGAGCGGCGGCAGCCTCGACGGCCGCGAGATCGTCTCGGCTGACACGCACCAGCAGATGGTTTCCAACGCCATGGGCGACCTGCGGGTCACGATGCTGCACACCGCGATCCCGCCGTATTCCAACGATGCCGAGTTCTTCCCTGGACTCGAGAAGTCCTGGGGACTCACCTTCCAGATCAATGAGGAGCCAGCGCCGACTGGTCGCCCGGCGGGCGGTCTCATGTGGGCCGGGCTGGCCAACTCGTTCTTCTGGATCGATCTGCAGAACCAGCTGGCCGGCTGCTACATCAGCCAGGTCGTGCCGTTCGCGGATGCACGTTCGTACCAGCTGTACGAAGACATCGAAACCGCCACCTACGACAGCTTGTAGCCGACGAATTCAGCACCGACGTCAGCTGGCGTGGCGTGTCCCTTGCAGGAGTTGCCGCGCAAGCAGCGAAACCGCGGCGACGACTCGGGCTCGCCCGTCGTTCGCTACTACGACAGATGCCCGCCGAAGCGTCCCATCGATGGCTACTGCTGATGCCCACAGAGTGTTCGAACCGACGATCTCGTAGTGACCGGTTCGTCGCTTCGTCTGTGTCGAGTTCCTTGCTGGCGTCGCAGCGCTGACGGGTGGCGCCGGCTCGTGCGAGCACACGAGTTCCAACACCCGATTTCGCGATTCCATTCCCAATAAGTTCTGCTCGGAATCGAGGAGAGTCGAAACAAATGTGGTCAGATCAGGAAGGTTCATGTGCATCGTCCCTGCTGACGAATAGACCCGGGGGTTGTCGCTGTACATGTCGTCGGGGAGCCTTCGAGGACTTCGGCCGAGAGCGATGGATCCAAGCCGGAATCGAGCGCCGTGCCCAGAGTGCGACGGTGAAGAGCTTGGTGCACGAACCGAGATGCCAACTGTCCGAAACGGCGACATCTTCGGCGGCGTTTCGGACGCAATTGCCGAGCACCTGGAACTTCGTCGGCTGGCCGTGTCGTACCATCCCGATGCCCATGGCCGGCGCGCCGCTCTGTTGAAGTATGGCGGTGGTGGACTCGTCCATCAGATAGAAGCCTTAGCGGATAGGCGGCGATGCCCGGCAGCCCCGACGGCTTGGACTTTGCGCAGAAATGCCGCCACAGACGGCAAATCTGCGCACAGAAGGCGTGACAGCAACTTTCCGAGCCACCACCTATCCGCGCTGCGGCTCAGGCGGTCGCGGGGCCCAGCACCAGGCAGCCGTTGTGGCCGCCGAAACCGAACGAGTTGCTGAGCGAGGGGCCCGGCTCCCAGTCGGCAGCCTGACCGGTCACCAGGCGGAACTCCGCGAGCTCGGGATCGGGTGTGGTCCAGCCGGCAGTCGGCGGGATCTTGCGATGTCGCATCGACATCAGCACCGCCACGGCCTCGAACGCTCCTGCGGCCCCGAGCGCGTGGCCGGTGACGCCCTTGGTTGAGGTCACCAGCGGCCCGCCCGGGCCAAACAGCTTGTTGAGCGCCTCGGCTTCTGCAGCGTCGTTCAGTGGGGTGGACGTTCCGTGAGCATTCACATGGGTGATGTCGGCAGGTGTCAATCCGGCATCTTCGATGGCGAGCTGCATGCAGCGCAACGCACCCACGCCACCGGGTGCCGGTGCAGTGATGTGGTGGG
Organism: Candidatus Poriferisodalis sp.; assembly: GCF_965221945.1. Taxonomy (GTDB): domain Bacteria; phylum Actinomycetota; class Acidimicrobiia; order Acidimicrobiales; family Poriferisodalaceae; genus Poriferisodalis. The sequence continues at coordinate 916,523 of NZ_OZ244925.1, forward strand.
CGTCGGCGTTCGAAGCGGTGCCGAGGACTTCCCCGTGGATGGTTGCGCCCCTCGAGACCGCCGAGTCCCAGTCCTCGAGGATCAGAGTGGCGGCGCCCTCGGCCATCATGAAGCCGTCGCGTTCCTTGTCGAACGGCATCGAGACGCCGCTCGTCGACAGCGCGGTCATGTTGACAAAGCCCGCTGTGCCCACGGGAGTCATCACCGACTCGCAGCCGCCGGCCACGATCACGTCGGCGGCTCCGGCGCGGATCAGCCGCGTTGCGTACCCGACCGCGTGAGTCCCTGCTGCGCAGGCTGTGGTCAGAACCTCACAGGGGCCAGCCAGGCCATACCGCATCGAAATTGCTGCACCGGGAGCGTTGGGCATCATCATCGGGACCATGAACGGCGACACCCGGCGTGCACCCTTGCGGTCAAGCACGAGAACCTGGTCTTCGAAGGTTTGCAGTCCGCCGACACCCGTTCCGTAGATCACGCCACAACGCGCCGGATCGGACGCCAAGTCGCCTGCGTCGGCGATGGCCTGCGCAGCCGATGCCATGGCGAGCTGAGTAGACCGATCAGCCCGCCGCGCCTCCTTGGGGTTGTCGTAGTACATCGCGGGGTCGAAGTCGGTGACGCGACGTTCGCCCTCTGGCGGTTCGGAGTTCAACCCCTGCCAGAAGTCGTCCACGCCGGTCCCGGCGCACGAAATGACGCCGAGGCCGACGACAGCTACACGACGGCTGTCGCTCACTGGGTGCAGCTCACAGGGCGACGCTCACAGCTTGGATTCGACCAGCTGGATCGCGTGGGCGACGGTGGTCACGCCTTCCAGCTCTTCCTCGTCCACGTTGATGTCGAACTCTTCTTCGAGGGCCATCACCAACTCGACGAGATCCAGGCTGTCGGCGTCGAGATCGTCAGCGAAGCTGGCCTCGGGCGTGACTTGCTCGGGATCCACGGCCAGCACCTCGACGGCGCAGTCCCGGAATCGATCCAACGTGTCACTCATGCTGATCCCCTCATGTGTGGGTTCTCACCCGCACGATCCCGCGACGGCCGTGCGAGTGCGAAGTGTAGATCGCGGACGGTCAACGTCCTGCTCGCATACTGCATCGTTCAGTGACCCATCCCCAGGCCGCCGTCGACGGGTATTACGGCCCCGGTGATGTAAGCGCCGTCGTCGGACGCCAGAAACGCCACTGCAGCGGCGATCTCGGACGGCTTTGCCACTCGGCCCAGCGGAACAGCCTCGGTGATCGCGGCCTGCTGCTCGTCGTTCAAGGCACCGAACATCTCGGTGGCGACCGGCCCGGGGGCAACGACATTCGCGGTAATGCCACGTGAACCGAGTTCGCGCGCCAGCGATCGGGCCATCCCCACGAGGCCAGCCTTGGATGCGGCGTAGTTGACCTGTCCCGCAGACCCCAGCAGCCCGACTACCGAGGACACGAAGATCAGCCGTCCCCAACGCGCCCGCAGCATCGGCCGCGCTGCCCGCTTGGCCATCCTGTACGCGCCTATGAGATTCGTGTCGACAACAGCGGCAAAGTCCTCGTCGGACATGCGGAGCACGAGCTGGTCACGCGTAATGCCGGCGTTCGCGACCAAGATCTCGACCGGTCCCAGCTCTGCTTCGATGTCACGGTAGGCGGCGTCGACCGCATCGCTGTCGGCCTGGTCGCACGCCACCCACAGCAGTCGCTCGTCGTCAGGCGCCTCGGTGCGGCTCGTGACAGCGACATGGTGGCCAGCGTCGGCGAACAGCCGCGCTGTCGCCAAGCCGATGCCGCGGCTGCCGCCGGTGACGAGCACCGTGCGTGCTGTTGAGGGGCGCGTAGTTGAGGCGTTCATCGTGTGCCGAGTAAGTGATGCTGGTCGCCGGGTCGGGCGGGAATCTTCCGGCTCACGAAGCCTGGGCCGGAGCACCCGACCAGCGCAGCAACGCCGAGGCAGAGGTCATGCCAGCCCCGAATCCGACCAGCAGTACGTGGTCGCCCTTGCTGATGCGCCCGCCGCGCACGGCGTCATCGAGCGCCAGGGGGATCGACGCTGACGAGGTGTTGCCGGTGTGCCCGATGACCATCGCAGCCTTGTCAAAGGGAATGCCCAGCCGCTTGCAGGCGGTCTCGACGATGCGGATGTTTGCCTGGTGCGGAACGACCACGTCGATCTCGTCGGGCGTCAGTCCGGCCTGCTTCATCGACTGGCGTGCCGACTCCTCCATCACGAGGACGGCCTTCTTGAAGACGGCTTGGCCGGCCATCTGGATGTAGCCGTCGTGCTCGCAGTAGAGATGTTCCTCCATGGAGCCGTCGCTGGAGACATGCCAGCCGAGGAGATCGGAGCCCTCTTCGCTGCGCTCGAGCACTGCAGCTCCAGAACCGTCGGCGAAGAGAATGCAGGTGGCCCGGTCAGTCCAGTCGATGATCCGGGAGAGCACTTCAGCACCGATGACCAGCACACGCTCGTGACCCATGGCAATCATGCCGTGACCCGCAACCAGCGAGTACACGAAGCCAGAGCACGCGGCGTTGACGTCCATTGCGCCGCAGTCGAGACCGAGGGCTTCCTGCACTCTCGACGACGAAGCGGGAACGCAGCGGTCCGGCGTGGTGGTCGCAAGTATGAGCATGTCGATGCCGGAAGGATCGACTCCGGCGACCTCCATCGCCGCTGCTCCCGCCCGTGCCGCCAACCCGGCAGTGGTGCCGCCGATGTTCCGTTGTTTGATGCCGGTGCGCTCGAGGATCCACTCATTGGAAGTGTCGACCATCTCTGCTAGGTCGTCGTTGGTCATGACGCGCTCTCCGAGCGCCGTACCGATGCCGACGATGCGCGCGCTCGAGGCACTGCCCGCGGTGAGCGTCATCTGTGGCCTCCCCTTCAGGTGCCGTCTGCCGTTCGCAGCCACGCGACGGGTTGCCGTGCGGTGACTCGCTCACCTTCGACGGCCATGATTCCCATGACAGTACCCGCGAATGCAGAGCGAACTTCCTCCTCGGCCACGTGCCCGATCACATCGCCGACGCGGATCTGCTGGCCGTCGCTCACACCAGCGCCAAGAGTGAAGAGCCCTGCGCACGGGCTCACGATCAGTCGCTCGGTGACGTAGAGGTTCTCGCCCCCCATGACTGTGGGCGCCGCGGGGGCATCAGTCGCCAGGGCTTCCATGAAGGCGTCGATCTCGGCGGGGGCACTGACCGACAGCACGCTCGCACCCTTGTGCGTGCGCTTGGTCATGCCGGTCAGCACCTTGCCGGGACCGAGTTCCACGAACGTCGTGACTCCTAAATCGGCCAACGCATGGAGGCTGGCCCGCCACAGCACCGGGCTCGTGAGCTGCTGGGCCAGCACCGTGCGCCACTCGTCGGCATCCGAACGCGGGCGCGCATCGACGTTGGCCACGACCGGCACGCTCGGAGCGCGGATCTCGACCTCGGCCAGCGCTTTGCGCAGCCGGTCTCGGGCGGGCTGCATGAACGGTGTGTGGAATGCGCCGCCGACGGGCAGCTGCATGAGGCGCTTCGCCCCCGACGATTTCGCTTCGTCGCCAGCGACGGCGACGGCGTCAGGAGAGCCTGCGATGACGACTTGTCCCGGAGCGTTGTAGTTCGCGACCCAGACGTCGCCCGGGGTTGCCTCGCACGCCTCCGCCACCAGGTTGTCGTCGAGACCGAGCACCGCCGCCATCGTTCCTTCCTGCTCATCGGCGGCAACCTGCATGGCCTCGCCGCGTTCGGCGACGAGCCGCACGGCATCGTCATAGGCCAAAGCGCCGGTTGCCGTCAGCGCGCTGTACTCGCCGAGCGAGTGCCCTGCGGCGAACGACAAAGTCGCACCGGTGCGCTCGACTGCATCGAGCACGACCATGGACAGCACGAAGGTGGAGAGCTGCGAATTGCGGGTATGGCGCAGCTCGTCGGCGTCGGCCTCGCACAACAGCGCCGCGACGTCGCGTCCGCAGGCGTCAGATGATTCTTCGACTAGCTCCCACGACTCGTGCGAAGTCCAGGGCTCACCCATGCCGGGCTGCTGAGAGCCCTGACCCGGAAATGTGAATGCGAGCACTCGGCCTCCTCGGGAACGCCGGTGCAGCGAGACGGGCGCGTGCCCGGGCAACGACGCGGTGAACATTCATCGGGGTTCAGCGCAAAGGGTAGGTGGCGATCCGGCGCAAGGGCGACCGCGTCGCTGAGTACGCTGGGCAACCCGTAGCCCGGGTGGTGAAACGGCAGACACGGGGGACTCAAAATCCTCTGCCCTCGCGGGCGTGCGGGTTCGAATCCCGCCCCGGGCACTCGAAAAAAATAGCGGGTACATCTCGCGCGCATCTCTAGGGTGCGCTGCGAGACGGTGCCGGTTCACCCGAGCGGTGTCTGCCAAGTCCGGCGCCGTCTCACCAGTGCGCGCATTCCTAGCCTATGCGAGCCCAAGAGCCCCCTTCGGCAGGATTTTCGGGGAGGCCGCCGAGGCGCAGCGGTAGGCTGGCCGATCCGCAGCAGCCCGGCGGGAACCGCCCGCCGGTGCGACCTTCTTCCGCCAGGGGAGCCGAGTGTCCAAGCGTGTCGTGATCGCAGAGGACGAGGCCATCATCCGGCTCGATCTGCGCGAGATGCTCGAAGACGAGGGCTACGTGGTCGTGGCGGAGACGGGTCGCGGTGACGAGGCAGTGGAATTGGCCCGCCAACATCAGCCTGAGGTGTGCATCTTCGACATCCAGATGCCCGGTCGCGACGGCCTGGACGCAGCGCGGGAGGTGGCGGGCGACCGCACCTCCGCTGTGCTCATCCTGACCGCGTTCAGCAAGCGCGATCTCATCTCCGAAGCCCGAGACGCCGGCGTGCTCTCGTACCTGGTGAAGCCGTTTCAGCGTGAAGAGCTGGTCTCGGCCATCGAGGTGGCATGGGGTCGCTTCACGGAAATGAGAGAGCTCGAAGACACGGTCGAGAGCCTCGAGGAGAAGCTGGAGACGCGCAAAGCCGTGGAACGTGCGAAAGGCTTGCTCATGGACGATTTCCAGCTCTCCGAGCAGGACGCGTTCGAGTTCATCCGGAGTACGGCGATGGCCAACCGCGCGAAGATGCGGGACATCGCTCAACAGATCGTCGATGGGTTGCTGACCCCCTGAAGCTGCCAGTCTGAAGCTGCCGGCCGGATCTGCCAGCCTGAGGCCACCGCCACCGACCCCGTTGGGAGATTTCCGATGTCGAAGCTCCTGTTGCTCGACGGGAACTCCCTCACCTACCGGGCGTTCTTCGCCGTCCCCGAGGACATGGCCACCCGCTCGGGACAGCCCACCGGCGCCGTCTTCGGGTTCACGTCCATGCTCATCAACCTGGTACGGGATCACCGTCCCGACGCCATAGCGGTGTGCTTCGACCGTCGCGAGCCGACGTTCCGCCACATCGCGGAGCCGCAGTACAAGGCGCACCGCGATGAAACCCCCTCGACGCTCATCGACCAGATGGGTCTGGTGCGGCAAGTTCTCGAGTCGCTCAACATCTCGGCCGTCGACTGCTCCGGCTTCGAGGCCGACGACCTGCTGGCCACCCTGGCGTCTGAGGCCGAACAACGCGGCGACGATGTGCTGATCGTCAGCGGGGACCGCGATGTGTACCAACTTGTGCACGATCCCAGCATCCGGGTGCTGTACAACCGGCGTGGCGTCACTGACTATGCGCTCTACGACGAAGCGGGCATCGCCGAACGCACCGGCGTCACCCCGGATCTGTACGTGCAGTACGCCGCACTTCGTGGCGATCCGTCCGACAACTTGCCAGGGGTGCCTGGGGTCGGAGAGAAGACTGCCGCCAAGCTCCTCAACAAGTACGGCAGCGTCGAGGCGTTGCTGTCCGCGGCCGCCGAGCAGACCCCGAAGCTGGCCGAGAACCTTGCGGCGCACAACGATGTCGTGCGGCGCAACATCGACCTCATGACCTTGCGGATGGATGCGCCGATCGAAGTGACATCAGCAGATCTCCAATGGGACAGCTTCGACGCCGAGCTCGTCACGCGCACGTTCGAATTCTTGGAGTTCGGCAGCCTGCAGACCCGACTCCGGGACGCCCTGGTCGGCACACCGCTGGACGGCCTGCTGACGCCGGACACGAGCTCGCCCGACACGGCTCGGCTTGCGGACGCGAAGTTGCTGCCGATCGCCTCAAGCGCCGACGCCACAGCACTGCTGAGCGAACTGGCCCAACGAGACGAACCTGTCGCACTCGGGTTCGCCATCGAGGGTGTTGGCACGTTGGGTGTGCTTGCGGTCGCCATCGACCCCTCGCAGGGGACCGTGCTCGCTCTCGGTTCCGAGCATCTCGTGCTGCCGGACGTTGCTCGGGCAGTAGCGCATCTGGTCGGGAGCGATGGACCAGGCGTCCACGTTCACCAGGCGAAGTCGCTGATGCGCGCACTCGCACGCCTTGCGGGCGATCTCGATGCCGGAGCGACGCTCGCGGGGCTCGCCGTGGACACCGCGATCGCCGCCTACCTCATCCAGCCATCCGAGGGACGCGACGAGCTGGGCACGCTCCTCGCTCGACATTGCGGCACCGAGCTCGGCGACGGGGACACCCAGGGCCAGTTGGGCTTCGACGATCTCGACGCCGGCGGGCCATCTGGGGGCGCGGTGGCTGGTCGCGACGCACTCGCCGTGGCGATGCTGGCGCCGATGCTCGACCGGCAACTCGCAGACCTGGGAATGTCCGACCTGTATCAGGACATCGAGCATCCGCTCATCTCGGTCCTGGCTCGCATGGAGACCGTCGGGATCGGCGTCGACCGCGGCGAGCTGGAGTCGTTGCGTGATCATCTCACCGGCGAAGTGCTCGCGCTGGAAGCCGAAGTGCGACAGTTGGCCGGCCGGGACGATCTCAACGTCAATTCGCCCAAGCAGTTGGCTGAGGTGCTCTTTGAGGACCTAGGGCTGACGCCACAGCGCAAGACGAAGACCGGGTTCTCCACGAGCGCAGCAGCGTTGGAGTCGCTACGAGAGGAGCACCTGATCGTAGACCGACTGCTGGCTTTCCGGGAAGTGGAGAAGCTGCGATCCACCTACGGCGTCAGCTTGCTCGAGTGCGTCGCCCCGGATGATCGCATCCACGCCACGTTCAACCAGACGGTCGCTCGCACCGGCAGGCTCAGTTCCGAAGACCCGAATCTGCACAACATCCCGGTGCGGACCGAACAGGGCCGGTTGTTCCGGCGTGCTTTCGTGCCTGCCGATGGATTCGAGCTTCTCATCGCCGACTACAACCAGATCGAGCTGCGCGTGATTGCCCACCTGTCCGGCGATCCGGGCCTCGTGGGAGCCTTTGAGGCAGGACAAGACATCCACAGCGCAACGGCCGCCTCGCTGTTCGGCATCAGCGCGGGCGACGTCAACCCGCAGCAGCGGTCGGTGGCGAAGATGGTGAGCTACGGGCTGGCCTACGGGATGGAGGCGTACGGCCTCTCCCAGCGCCTCGGCGTGCCCACGGACGAGGCGGCAGGAATACTGAACGCGTACTTCGAAGCATTCCCGAAGGTGCGCTCGTTCATGGACGGGGTGGTGAAGCAGAGTCGTGATCGGGGCTACACCGAGACGGCCTTCGGACGTCGCCGCCCGCTTCCCGAGTTGAGCTCTCGCAACTTCCGCGTACGCCAGGCTGCTGAGCGTCAGGCAATGAATGCTCCGATCCAAGGACTCGCCGCGGACATCTTCAAGGTCGCGCTGGTCCGGCTTGATGCGGCCTTGGGGGACCTATCCCCAGCGAGCCGGTTGGTGCTCCAAGTGCACGACGAGGTGATTCTGGAAGTGCACCCCGCTGAGGCCGCCGAAGTGACCGAGCTGACGGTTGAGACAATGCGGCATGCCGCCGATCTGGCGGTTCCGCTGGAAGTCCACATCGCGATGGGCTCCACTTGGGCAGACGCCAAGGGCTGAACAGCACCAAACCGGTAGCCTTCCCGTGCGCTGTGTGCGGCTCGCTCGGCCGCCTGCGCCCGTATTGCCGACCTGAGCATTCCCTCCGTGACCGACGCACTTGCCCCCGCTCCCGAACTCGAAGATTCTGCCGAGGCCCCACCGGAGGGGCCGGGCGGTGACGGTGCAAGCGACGAAGGGGCCAACGGTGCTTCGAAGAGCGACTTCGGCACCTTTACCGATGCAGGCGAGTACGTGCCGCGAACCGTCACTCTCGACGACCTGGTTGACATCTCCTTCGAGGACGCCGTCGCGCAGACCATCGTCGAGTTCGACGACGGCGACATCGTGGCCGGCACCGTCGTGCGTGTCGACCGCGATGAGGTGCTGCTGGATATCGGCTTCAAGTCCGAGGGCGTCATCCCGTCACGGGAGCTGTCCATCCGACACGACATCGACCCGTCCGAGGTCGTCGATGTCGGCGACCAGATCGAAGCGCTCGTCCTCCAGAAGGAAGACCCCGACGGCCGCTTGGTGCTGTCCAAGAAGCGGGCTCAGTACGAGCGAGCGTGGGGCCGCATCGAGGAAATCCGCGAGTCCAACGGTGTTGTCAAGGGTCCTGTTATTGAAGTCGTGAAGGGCGGACTGATCGTCGACATCGGCTTGCGGGGTTTCCTGCCGGCGTCGCTGGTCGAGCTCCGGAGAGTCCGCGATCTGGCCCCTTATGTAGGCCGCGAACTCGAAGCGAAGATCATCGAGCTCGACAAGAACCGCAACAACGTGGTGCTCAGCCGGCGTGCATGGCTCGAAGAGAGCCTCAAGGAGGAGCGAGAGGGTTTCCTGCGCGACCTCAAGCGAGGCGAGCGACGCACCGGTCGTGTCTCTTCGGTGGTCAGCTTCGGCGCATTCGTGGACCTCGGCGGCATGGACGGCCTCATCCACGTGTCGGAGCTGTCGTGGAAGCACGTCGATCACCCGAGCTCGGTCGTCAGCATCGGCGACGAGGTGACGGTGGAGGTACTCGAGATCGACCGCGACCGCGAGCGCATTTCGCTCTCGCTCAAGGCGACACAGCAGGATCCCTGGGAAGCTTTTGCCGGCAGCCACCGGGTGGAAGAGTTGGTCTATGGCCGCGTCACGAAGCTGGTGCCCTTCGGCGCATTCGTGCAGGTCGGCGACGGCATCGAGGGCCTGGTGCACATCTCCGAGATGTCCGCGCACCACGTCGAGCTTCCTGAGCAGGTCGTCACCCCTGGTGAGGAGCTGTGGGTGAAGATCATCGATCTGGACCTGCAGCGCCGGCGCATCAGCCTGTCGATCAAGCAAGCGGCTGAGGGCGGCGTGGTTGCGGAGGAATACCGCGAAGCGTTCGGCGATCATGCCTACGACGAGGAAGGCAACTTCATCGGCGAGTTCAGCTATGAGACGCCGGCCGCAGGCGAGGAATCAGAAGCTGAGCGGGCGTGGCGCGAGTACTACGAGGAACATGGCGAAGAGGCCTACCGCCAGGCCCTCGCGCACTATGAGACTCAGGGTCCCGACGGTGAGCCCGCCGCGGCCGTCCCTGAGGGTGACGGCTAGCCCGTCCGCACCCCTGCGAACGCGGTCTGATGATCGCAGTCGGACTGACCGGCGGCATCGGCAGTGGCAAGAGCACTGTCGCGACAGGGTTTGTGCTGCGCGGGGCTGCGCTGATCGATGCAGACGCAATTGTCCGCGAGCAGCAAGATCCCGAGGGCGAGGTCTTCGCTGAGATGGTGGCGCGCTTCGGGGACCACATCGTGGCTCCCGATGGCACGCTGGACCGCGGCACAGTCGCGTCAATCGTGTTCTCTGACCCTGGCGCGCTCGCTGACCTGAATGCGATCACCCATCCGCCGGTCGGTCGTGAGATTCGTCGCCGGCTCAGCGAGCTGGACGGGACGGACCGGTTGGTCGTGCTCGATATCCCGCTGCTCGGAGAGGGATTGGCGAAGGGGCAACGGCCCCGCTATCGCACGAGCGGGATCCTGGTCGTCGACACACCGACCGACGTCGCGGTCGAGCGTCTCGTGAGCTCTCGGGGGTTCTCTGCCGACGACGCACGTGCGCGCATCGCCGCGCAATTGCCTCGGGAAGAGCGCCTCGCCATCGCCGACTGGGTCATCGACAACTCAGGTGATCTGGCCGAGCTGGAGACCGCAATCGACGCGGCCTTCGCATGGGCGAGCGCACTGCCGCACAGCGAACCTGCGGCCTGAACCACTCGACGAGGGCCCTCCCCGGTCGGCCGGCCCTCGCGTCAACTCAGTAGGCGAGCGGTGTTCCGCAGTGCGGACAGCTGGGTTCCGGCGACCGCGTGTCGTATTGCGACGGCTTGACGAGCAGGAAGCAGCCCTCGCAGAGGATCTCGTCTTCCTGCTTGGAGGACGAACGCGAGCCGGTGACGATGCCGATCTCGTCGTCCTCGTCGTCCTCGTCGTCGTCTTCGGACGCGAGTCGTTCCTTGAGGATCTCTCCGAGGTCGGCTTCAAGTTCCTCGTCGTCATCGTCGTCGTCTTCGTCCTCGGTCGGGCGCACACCATCGGGCACCTCGCGGCTCGACTTCGAGTCCTTTTCGTCAGGGGTCGTCTCATCGACATCCAAGTTGTCGACGTCGTCGGCCAGGTCATCGTCGGGATCCCCGACCCCCAGCTCTTCGGCCTCGAGATCCTCCTCCATCGGCTCGATGTCGTCGTCGAGCATGACGTCGTCGATCGAGGCGTCGTCGAGCGCGTCTTCGGGTGGCGCAGGGGCGTCGGATTCGTCGCGGCTCATGGGCGGTCTCGTGCGGTGGTGAGGTCGAGTTTCATTAGGTCGGCAGTCAGCGCGGCAGGATAACCACACCGGCTGGCCGCAGGGGGCCACCACGGCGCGGGTCGCCGCAACAGTGTCCCCCTTCGGAAGAGCTGGCGCTGGCGGGATGGCGACGCGTCCCGGCCCTAGCCTCGGAATCATGGCATCGGTTTCGACGGCCCCGACACACGGGGATCCAGGATGGGACGAGACCGGCCAAACCCGTCCCTGGTTGCCGAAGCCAACCGCCGCTTATCCGTTCCGGGTCGAGGCGGGCTTCGAGCCCGCCGGAGACCAGCCGCGCGCGGTGGCAGAGTTGGCAGACGGCGTCAGCCGCGGGGACCGGTTCCAGACGCTGTTGGGCATCACCGGCTCGGGCAAGAGCGCCACGATCGCGTGGGCAATCGAACGCACGCAGCGTCCGACGCTGGTGCTCGCTCCGAACAAGTCCTTGGCGGCGCAGCTTGCGAACGAGTTCCGTGAATTCTTTCCCGACAATCGTGTGGAGTACTTCGTCTCCTACTACGACTACTACCAGCCTGAGGCCTACATGCCGGCCTCGGACACCTACATCGAGAAAGACTCCAGCGTCAACGACGAGATCGACCGCCTGCGCCACTCGGCCACGGCGGCGCTGCTGACCCGTCGGGACGTCATCGTGGTGGCATCGGTTTCGGCCATTTACGGGCTCGGCGCGCCCTCCGAATACCTGCGCCAGATGCTGTACCTGCGTGTGGGCGAGGTGGTCGAACAGCGTGCAGTGCTGCGTCGTCTGGTCGACATGCAGTACGAGCGCAACGACATGAACCTTGTTCGAGGCCGGTTCCGGGTGCGCGGCGACACGCTCGAAATCCATCCCGCCTACGAGGAGTTCCTGGTGCGGGTGGAGCTGTTCGGCGACGAGATCGACCGCATCAGCCGAATCGACCCGCTGACCGGTGAGCGTCTGGGCGAACTCGAAGAGGTCACCGTGTTCCCTGCGTCGCACTACGTCACCGGCGAGGACAAGCTGCGGGTCGCGATCGGCAAGATCGAGGCCGAGCTCGCAGAGCAATTGCAGTTCTTCGAGAAGAACAACCAGCTGCTCGAGGCACAACGTCTGCGCATGCGCACCGAGTACGACCTCGAGATGATGGGCGAGCTGGGCTATTGCAACGGTGTCGAGAACTACTCGATGCACCTGGACGGGCGGACCTACGACGAGCCGCCGTACACATTGCTGGATTTCTTCCCCGATGACTTCTTGATGGTCATCGACGAGAGTCATGTCGCGGTGCCCCAGCTGCACGGGCAGTTCGCCGGCGACCGGAAGCGCAAGGACACTCTTGTCGAACATGGCTTCCGGCTGCCCTCGGCCCGGGACAATCGGCCGTTGCGCTTCGACGAGGTGATGGACCGGCTGAACCAGGTCGTCTTCCTGTCGGCCACGCCGGGGGACTACGAGCTGCGCACGAGCTCCCAAGTGGTCGAACAGATCGTCCGGCCCACCGGCTTGGTCGACCCCGAGATTGTCGTGCGTCCGACCAAGGGCCAGATCGACGACCTGATGGGCGAGATCGAGCGGGTCACTGCGCAGAGCCAGCGGGTGCTCGTGACCACGCTCACAAAGAAGATGGCGGAAGACCTCACCGACTACTTGCTGGAGTTGGGTGTGAGGGTTCGCTACCTGCACAGCGAGATCGACACCATCGAGCGGATCGAGATTCTCCGGGACCTGCGGCTTGGGCAATTCGATGTGCTGGTGGGCATCAACCTGCTGCGAGAGGGCCTCGACCTGCCCGAGGTGAGCCTGGTGGCAATTCTCGACGCAGACAAGGAAGGCTTTCTGCGCAGCCAGACGTCGCTTATCCAGACCATTGGCCGAGCCGCACGCAACGTCGACGGGCAGGTCGTGATGTACGCCGACCAGTTCACTCCCTCGATGCAGCGTGCCGTGTCCGAGACCAATCGCCGCCGCGGTCTGCAGCAGGCGTACAACGCCGAGCACGGCATCGATCCGCAGACCATTCGCAAAGCCGTCACCGACATCCTGGAGGTGTTGCGGGGCCCTGCCCAGACCGCTCCTGTGCCCGAGAAGCTGGCGTCAGGGCGCGTCAACGCCGAGCGGATGCGAGCCGCCTACGGCGACCTCCCGCCCGACGATCTCACCCGCCTCGTCGCCTCGCTGGAGGAGGAGATGGCCGAGGCGGCCGCCGACCTCCGATTCGAGTACGCAGCCCGCCTGCGCGACGAGCTACGCGAACTCCGCCGAGACCTCAGAGACGCCAGCGCCTGAGCACGACGGCTGCTGCAATTCGCCGCTGCCACCGCTGACTGCTTGGATTGAGAACTACCGCAGATGGTCCGATCGCAATCGAAGTCCGGTTGGCTGTCGCACCTCGCGAATAGGCTCGCTCATCTGAACATGCTGGCCACGCCGCCCCGGCTGTGCCAGTGATCACAGGCCAGTGATCACAGGCCAGAGCGGCGGGGGACAGGATGCGCAGGAATCGGTCGAAGCGGCCCTCAGCGACGACCGTGCCCCAGCCGGCGCCGACAACCGACGCAGCGACTCCGTCAAGCGAGCAGGTCGAGACGGACACTTCCGAGGCGGTCGAGATGGTGCCGACAACCAGCGCTGTACCGACTACCACTCAACCCGAGGAGACCGGCTCTGAAGAAGAGACCGTGACCGAGGAGGAGGAGTCCATAGCGGCATCCCCAGCATATATTGCGCACGGTGCTGCGTCAGTTCAGTTTACGGAAGAATATGGCTGGCATGACACTACAAATTCTGATTACAGAGAATGTGATGATCCCGAAGACACTCGGGCTCTGGAGCAAATGAAGTCCGAGTTCTATGGCTGTGATTTCTCTATAGAGTTCGGTAAGTGCTCTGATATGAGTCTTGGAGAATTCACTGAGTTGAGGAACAGACTCGCTTGTCCTGAAGGCTGGTGGTTAGCCGGAATAGTATGCTGGCGTCAGTAACTAACTTCTTCATACAGCTACGCTCCGAACGACCCGCCGCCCTGACTTATACGTAATGAGGGGCAGCGGGTCTGAGCCATTCTAAGCTTCAGAGCAAAACGTTGAGCTGGTTTATAGCAATTCGGCTCTGAGTCGCGGCGACTCGCTGGCGAATTCATATGCGGTTCGGATGTTGGGGGGTGTAGTGAGTTGTCACTGTCACGGTTGTCGCCATCACGTCCCGCCATTCGCGACCTCCCACTGATCGCGTAAGCGAATGACCTGCAGTCATGCGCCATTGTCGGCGTTCGCTAGAGCACTGTCAAACGTTTTGAGACCCGTACTTCGACGCATGAAGCAGCTGAGTTCTGGCAATCTGTTATATCCAGAAATCTCGCCGTGGTTCTCGGAAATTCCCTGAAATTGGTGCGCGCGAATGGTTGCAATCGCTGGCGTACGAGTGTATGCTTTCTTTATGTTCATCGACCCGTCTGCACGCCGCAATTGCGGCGCAACATCGGCAGCCGGTACGGCCGGTTTTGTCGATGAAACAGACGTCGGGCGGCATGGCGCTTGCTCTTCTCGTGAGGTTGACGCCCGGCACGACAGCGCGGCCGATGCCGAATTCGGCGGGCTCAGCCATCAGGATCCGGACGTTCAGCCATTGCAGCGTCAAGCTGCGGCTGTCGATGTCGAACTCGGTGAACTGAGTTATCGGGACCTGAAGGACCGGGTGATGACGTTGGCCGGTGAGCGTGCTCGTGTCGAGGGGGAGTATCTGGCTGCTTTGGGCGAGATGACGTCGCGAGTCGGCGCTCAGGCGGCGGCGCATCAGCTGCGGGAACTGACCCGCATGAACTCAGCCCAGGCACGGTCGGAGTCCCGGCTGGCCGAGAGCCTCGTCTCCCACGAGATGACCGCCACGCTCGATGCGCTCAAGTCCGGAGAGATCCTGGCGTCTCATGCGAAGGTGATCGCCCGCGAGGCACCCAAGAAGCATCGTCGCAGCGAAGAAGATTTCTTGGAGTTGTGCCGGGCGTATCCCTCTGACACGGTGGCGCGTCACCCGTTCGCCTATGTGAGCCAGCAGGTGTACGCCGACATTGAGGCAGAGGCCGCCGCGAAGGGGCTCGGCCCGATCGACGCGGAGCTTGAGTTGCAACGCGCAGAGCGGTCGGGGTCGATGCGGCAGGGCAGCGACGGTATGTGGCATCTGTTTGCCACGTTCGACTTCATGACCGGCCGCCACCTCAACAGCGCGATCCAAGCGGCCGTGCGATCGGCGCGCCGCCGCGCCCAGGACAACAGCAACAATGGCGGCAGCGGCAGCAATGGCGGCAGCGGAGGCCGTGTGGGCATCGATGTCGACGGCAACGTGAGCGGTGATGTCGAGCCCACGCAGACGCAGCTCACTGCCGATGCGATCAGCGACCTCATCGCCGGCACATCCACAGCGCGGCGGGCGACCACCAGCCTGATGATCATCGCGGACTACGACGTCGTGAACGACCGGCTCGTCAACCCTCGTCTCGACGACGGCACGCCGCTATCAGCGCAGATGCTCGCCGAGTACGCCATCGACGCCAAGGTGCTGCCCGCGGTGTTCAAGGCCGACTGGTCCGACCTGGCCCTGGGGCGTACCCGCAACGCCAGCGATGCTCAGCGGCTCATCCTCGCCGCACGCGACGGGGGCTGCATCGGCTGCGAGCTCACCTCTGAGCACACCCAAGCCCACCACATCGACTATTTCGAGAACGGCGGTCTCACCGAAGTTCCGAACTTGGCATCGATGTGCTGGGACTGCCACACAGACCTCCACCGGCACAACCGGAAAATCCAAACCCCATCCGACGGCCACCCCCGCCTGCTGCCACCCGCTCCAAACAGCAACGGGCCGCCCGCCCGGGAACCAGCCACCGCCCGCAGCCCATAGCCCCACCCCCGGGCTGGCCACTGCACGCCTCCGACCTCCACAACGGGTGACAGCAGGACGGGCTACAAGACAACAACAGAGCGCAGGACCTCGCCGCGCTCCATTTTCTCGAAGGCCTCCTCGACACCCTCGATGCCGATCGTCTCGCTGACGAACCGATCGAGCGGCAGCCGATCTTGCAGGTGCAGGTCGATGAGCATCGGGAAGTCTCGGCTCGGCAGGCAGTCGCCGTACCACGAGCTTTTCAGCTGGCCTCCCCGGCCGAAGACCTCGATCATCGGCAGTTCGATCTTCATGGTGGGATTCGGCACACCGACCAGCACGACGGTCCCCGCCAGGTCGCGGGCATAGAAGGCCTGCTCATAGGTCTGCGGCAGTCCGATTGCCTCGATGGCAACATCCACGCCGTTGCCGTCGGTCAGCTCGCGGATCGCTTCGACGACTTCGTCGTTGCTCATGCCCGAAGAGTTGATGGTGTGGGTGGCGCCGAACTCGCTGGCCCATTCCAGCTTGCGGTCGTCGATGTCGATGCCGATGATCGTGTGCGCTCCGGCGAGCCGTGCACCGCAGATGGCTGCGTCGCCGACGCCGCCGCAGCCGAAGACGGCCACGCTGTCGCCGCGACCGACGCCGCCGGTGTTCATCGCTGCGCCCAAGCCGGCCATCACCCCGCAGCCGATCAGGCCGGCCACCTCGGGCGGGGCGGCAGGGTTCACCTTGGTGGCCTGTCCTGCTGCCACCAGGGTCTTCTCAGCGAATGCTCCAATGCCCAGCGCCGGCGAGAGTTCGACGCCGTCGAGCGTCATCTTCTGCGATGCGTTGTGCGTTGCGAAGCAGTACCAGGGGCGGCCCCGTTCGCACGACCGGCAATTGCCGCAGACCGCTCGCCAATTGAGGACCACGAAATCGCCGACGGCGACGTTGGTGACACCGTCACCCACCTCCGAGATGACGCCTGCCGCCTCGTGCCCGAGCAGGAACGGGAACTCGTCATTGATGGCGCCCTCGCGGTAGTGCAGGTCTGTGTGGCACACACCGCACGCCTGCACGTCGACGATCACTTCGCCAGGTCCGGGGTCGGGAACCGTGATGGTCTCGACACTGACCGGCTCGCCTACAGCCTTCGCCACGACTCCTCGTACTTCGTATGACATGACCGCCCCCAGTTCGTTCTCGGATGGTTGTCTCGGATGGTTGTCCCGGGTGATTGGTGTCAGGTCTCCGGCGGCGCCTCGTGGCCGCCAGCACCCTGCGTGCGTTCGCGATCGCGACCCTAGTTCTGCCGATTGAGGCAACGTTCAAGGCGTGTGCGTGGCGTCCGACGAACTTATGTTTGTGTCCGGGGAGACAACAGGGGGCACGGGTAGGATCGCCCTGCATGGGTGAGCGACTGATCGTCCGCGGCGCGCGGGAGCACAACCTGCGCAATGTGGACGTGGAGTTGCCCCGCGACCGCATGATCGTCTTCACCGGATTGTCGGGCAGCGGAAAGTCGTCGCTCGCCTTCGACACCATCTACGCCGAGGGCCAGCGGCGCTATGTCGAGTCGCTGTCGGCCTACGCGCGACAGTTCCTTGGGCAGATGGACAAGCCCGACGTGGACTTCCTCGAGGGTCTCTCGCCGGCAATCTCCATCGATCAGAAGAGCGCCAGCCGCAACCCGCGTTCGACGGTGGGCACGATCACCGAGGTGTACGACTACCTGCGGCTGCTGTACGCCCGCATCGGCATCCAGCACGATCCGCAGACGGGCGAGATCGTCGAGCGCCAGACGGCGCAGCAGATCGTGGACCGGATCATGGAGTTGGCCCCCGGCAGCCGTTTCGAGGTGCTTGCTCCGGTTGTGCGCGGGCGCAAGGGCGACTACCACACGCAGCTGGGCGACTTTGCACGGCGGGGTTACGCACGGGTACGGGTGGACGGCGGAGTGCTGGACCTTGGCAACGCCGACGAGATCGAGCGCCTAGACCGCTATGTCAACCACGACATCGAGGTCATCGTCGACAGGCTCGTGATGCGCAGCGAGATTGAGCAGCGCCTGACGGAGTCTGTGGAGGCTGCGCTGGGCCTGGCTGACGGTCACGTGTGGATCCACATGGTCCCGCCCCGAAACGGCGAAACAGCCGAATCGGAGATCCTGACCTTCAGCCAGCACCTGTACTCGCCGACCTCCGGCCGCTCGTTCGAGGAACTGGCGCCGCGCAATTTCTCGTTCAACTCCCCGTACGGCGCCTGTGACACGTGCGATGGCCTCGGCACTCGATATGAAGTCGATCCCGAGCTGGTCGTTCCGAACAACGAGCTGTCGGTTGCCGCCGGAGCGCTTGCCCCGTGGGCTGGCGCCACCGGCAAGTGGTTCATCCGGCTGCTCGAGGCGGTCGGCGAACAGCACAGCATCCCCCTTGACGTGCCGTGGTCCCAGCTCGAAGCGGGTCAGCGCAAGCTGCTGCTTGAAGGTGCACCGCCCGGCGAGCAGATCACAGTTCGCTATCGCAACCGGTATGGCCGTTCGCGCAGTTACACGACTCGCTACGAGGGCGTCATCCCGTTCCTGCGCCGCCGCCACGCCGATACCGAAAGCGATTGGTCGCGCAACCGCATCGAGGGATACATGCGCGAGGTTCCATGCGGAACCTGCGATGGTGCTCGACTCAACGAGGTGTCGCTGGCGGTACGCGTCGCCGGTCGCAACGTCTTCGAGCTGTGCTCAGCCTCCATCGGCGAAGCAGCGAAGATCATTGACGGCCTCGAACTCACCGATCGCCAGCGCATGATCGCTGCACCGATCATCAAGGAAATCGACGCCCGGCTGAACTTCCTGCTGGATGTGGGCCTCGATTACCTCACGCTCAACCGTTCGGCGGCGACGCTGGCCGGGGGCGAGGCGCAGCGCATCCGGCTCGCGAGCCAGATCGGCAGCGGACTCGAAGGCGTGCTCTACGTCCTGGACGAACCGTCGATCGGGCTGCACCAGCGCGACAACCGCAGGCTGATCGACACGCTGCTGCATCTGCGCGACCTCGGCAACACGGTGCTGGTCGTGGAGCACGATCTCGAGACGATCTCGGTGGCGGACTGGGTGGTCGACATCGGCCCCGGGGCCGGCGAGCACGGGGGCGAGATTGTCTACAGCGGGCCGGTGGACGGCCTCGCCAGCGCGCCCGGTTCGGTGACAGGGGAGTATCTCTCAGGCATCCGGGAGATCCCGATGCCGTCGCAACGCCGGCGCCGCGGTGAGGACCGCTTGCTCGTTCGCGGCGCACGGGAACACAACCTGCGCAAGATCGACGTGGAGTTCCCGCTGGGCTGCTTCGTCTGCGTCACCGGTGTGTCGGGTTCGGGCAAGAGCACGCTGGTGAACGAGATCCTCTACAAGTCGCTGATGCAGCGGATCTATTCGTCCCGGCAGGTACCAGGCCTGCATACCTCAATCGAAGGCGTGGAAGCCCTCGACAAAGTCATCGACATCGACCAGTCGCCGATCGGGCGCACACCTCGGTCCAATCCCGCCACCTACACCGGCGTTTTTGACCACATCCGCAAGCTGTATGCCGCCACGAACGAGGCGAAGGTGCGGGGCTACCTGCCGGGTCGGTTCAGCTTCAACGTCAAGGGCGGGCGCTGCGAGGCCTGCTCGGGTGACGGGAACCTCAAGATCGAGATGCACTTCCTGCCCGATGTGTACGTGCCGTGCGAGGTGTGCAAGGGCGCTCGCTACAACCGAGAAACGCTCGAGATCCGGTTCAAGGGCATGACGATTGCCGACGTGTTGAACATGCCGTGCGAAGACGCCCTCGAGTTCTTCTCAGCGCAGCCGCCGATCCGGCGTCACATGCAGACGATCGTCGACGTGGGCCTCGGCTACATCCGGTTGGGTCAGCCCGCAACCACGCTGTCGGGCGGCGAAGCACAGCGGGTCAAGCTGGCCAGCGAGCTGTCGAAGCGCTCCACAGGTCACACCATCTACATCCTTGACGAGCCCACCACCGGCCTGCATTTCGAGGACATCCGGCGGCTGCTGGGCGTGCTCGATCGGTTGGTCATCGGCGGAAACACCGTCGTGGTCATCGAGCACAACCTCGACGTCATCAAGACCGCCGACTGGATCATCGACATGGGGCCCGAAGGAGGCATCGGCGGCGGCACCGTCGTGGCAGCGGGAACCCCCGAACAGGTGGCCGCGGCAGCGGAATCTCACACCGGTCGGTATCTGGCGCCCCTGGTCGGCTGAACTGTCCGGTTGAACGAGCGCGCTTGAGCGAAGGAGCGATCAGATGAGACTGCCCGAGATCACCCCCGAGGAGCTGACCGGCGGCGGGCGCGAGGTGTACGACGCATTGCGCAGCGGACCGCGCAGCGCGGCAACGGCCAATCTGGCAGTCAAGAGCATCGTGGGTCCCTACGGCGTCTGGGTCCGGGCACCCGCCATCGGGGGACCGACCCAGGCACTGGGTGCCGCGGTCCGGTTCGCGGGCGATCTCCCCGAGCCGGTCAAGGAAGCAGCGATCTGCACGGTTGGGGCGCACTACCGGTCGAAGTTCGAGTTTGCTGCGCACGAGCGCCTGGCTCAGATGGCGGGCATCGAACAGCGTCACCTCGACGCGCTCCGGGACGGCCTGCCGGCGGAGTTCACGGGCGAGGAAGCCATTGCGTACCGGGTCGCCGCCGAGTTGCTCGAATCCCACGGCATGAGCGACGAGACCTACGCCGACGCGGTCGCTGAGTTCGGTACGGAAGGCGTCATCGAGCTCGTCACCACGGTGGGCTACTACTGCTTGATCTCGCTGACGCTGAATGCGTTCGAGATCCCGCTGCCGCCCGATTGGGAGGATCCCTTCCCGGACGGAACCTGACCTACCGGCTCAGGTTGCTGCGGTCGCCTCGTTGGCCTCGGGCGAGGCGGCGGGCACAAGTGGCAGCTCCACGGTGAATTCGGTGTACTCGTTGGGCTCGCTGTCCACCGTGATTTGACCGCCGTGACCTCGCACGATGTCGTTTGACATCGCCAAGCCCAGCCCAGTGCCCTCGTTGGTGGGTTTGGTCGTGAAGAACGGCTCGAAGATCCGCTGGGCGACATCGGGCGGGATGCCGGTGCCGTTGTCGCGCACCTTGATCACCGCCGACTCGTCGGTTCGTTGGGTGCTCAGCCAGATGGTCGGGAAATAGGGCGTGTCGTCGCCGTCGCCGAGCGCGATCATCTTGCCCGGCTCGCCGCCGAGCTCCCGCCAGCGCTGGTTGGCCGCATAGCCGGCATTGGTGACCAAGTTGAGGAACACCCGGCCCATGTCCTGCGGTATGACCTGCAGCTCGCCGACGTCAGGGTCGAAGTCCCGCTCGATGGTCACGTTGAAGTCGGCATCCTGCGCTCGTGCGCTGTGGTAGGAGAGCATGGCGTGCTCGTCGAGCAGCGCGTTGATCTCCACAGGGCGAGACTCGCCGCCGCCCCGACCCATCATCAGCATGCTTTCCACAATGCGATTGGCTCGGTCGCCGTGGCCGCGGATGCGAGTCAGGTTCTGCTTGAGGTCGCCGGTGATCTCGGCGACGTAGTCGGCTTGGTCGTCGGGCGGTTCGGGGTCTGCAATTGCCTCGAGCAGTTCCTCGAGGAGCTCGTCTGACGACTCGGCGAAGTTCTTCACAAAGTTCAGCGGATTCCGGATCTCGTGGGCGACGCCAGCCGTCACCTCGCCGAGAGCCGCGAGCTTCTCGTTCGCCACGATCTGGTCTTGCGCACGGTCCAGGTCGGCGAGTGTCTGGGACAGCTGCTCGTTGCGCTCGCTGAGCTGGTTGGCGAGCTCTTCCACGAGGTTGAGCCGCTGCACCTCGAGTGCCGCCTTGCGGAACTGCTCGAGCGCGTCGGCCATATCGGCCACTTCGTCCCTGCCCCTCGTGTCGACGGGGGTCTCGAGGTCGCCGCCCGCCAGGGCCCGCATGCGGTTGGACAGCTGGCCGACGCGTCGCAGGATCCGCTTGCCGACGAACAGCCAGCTGATTGCCAGCGCGCCGATGATGCCGACGACGCTGATGACGACCAGCAGCAGGCGCCCCGTGCTGACGGCTTGAGCCGAGGCTTCGGTGGCCGAATCCACATCGGTTTCCACGGCGCCGACGAGCGATTCGATCTCGCCGACCAGCGCCACTCCCAGGTCCTGGTTCTCGGCGAGCAGCAAGCGCTGAGACTCTTCGATCTGCAGGCGTCGCTGCATGACGTCGAAGACGCTCCCCTCATCGAGTCCCAGTGCGAACAGGACGTCGACGGCAGGTCTCAGGTCTTCGCTTGCTGCGTCGTCGAGCGTGGCGACGCTGATCTCGATGCGATCCCTCGCCGATTCGAAGCTCTCGCGCAGGGGCTCGATCAATGCCGACTCCGACGCGCTGAATGCGTTGGCCAGCAGCTCCGCGGTCCGCGTCACGTCGCCGCCCAAAGCCGACCAGTGGCGGTACAGCCGCACTTGTTCGTCGGATCGGTGGACGATTTCGGGCACCGGCAGCGTCTCGAGATCGCGCTGGCCCGCAACGAGGTAGAAGAGCTGGTCGTCGAGCGCCGGCACGATTTGGGATTCGAGTTCACTCACCGCCGCGTCCACCTTGGCCCTGAGCTCGTCGGCCTGATCCCCGAGTGCGAAATACTCCGGCATCTCGGTCTCGATGGCGGAAATGTTCGAGTTGAGCTGAGCGGCGTACCCGCGCATCTCGCCGAGCCACACCGAACCGGTGCCGCGGTTCCACAGCAACTCCAGCTGCGACTCGAATTCCGATCGCGCAGCTGCGATGCCTGCCACGACCATGTCGAAGTCCTCCGGGGTGGAGGACACGAGCCCGGGCCCGCCGGCCACCAGTCGGTTGCTGGACTCGGCGACGCCGAACGCAGCGCTCAGCTCGGGGATGGCGCCCTCGTTGACCTCCCTTTCTGCCTCGCCGACACGGGTGAAGGAGATCCAGGCGACGAGGCTGGCTGCCAGCGTCAGGAGCAACGGGGCGGCGATGCCCGCATACATCTGGGTCGAGATCCGGTGATGAATCGAGGGCTTGCGGTAGTCGTGCACGCCGTTGGGGCTGGGCGCTCCCGAGCCGGAAGCGGTGGGAGCTTGCGCACCCTCGGCGTTCTCGCCGGCCGATCCGTCGCTCTCGGCAGCCGGATCGGGCTCGACGATGTCGCCGTTGCCTGTCGGTGTCTCGTCGGTGGTCGCTGCGTCGGTCATTGATCTGTGCTCGTCAGCGTGTCGAGGGAGCGGTAGGCGCCATCGGGGCCGATCTGGGTAACGAAGACAGCATCGGAGCCCTGGTTGTCCTCGAGGATGCTCTCGCCGTCGCCGAAGTTCATCGTGAAGCCGTCGATGTCAAGTTCGTCAGCCCCCAAGATGGCGTTCAGGAAGCAGTCTCGCGTCACCGAGTTGCCGCATTGCTCCAAGCCTGCGATCGCGAGCCTGCCTGCGATGTAGCCCTCGAGCGAGACGAAGCCTGGTTCCGCCCCGGGATCGACCTCGCGCAAGGCGGCCTGATAGGCGGCCACCATCGGTGTGGAGTCATCGAACGGGAACGGCACCACCTGGGTGACCAGCACGCCCTCGCCTTCGGCGCCCAGTTGGTTTGCGAGCGCGTTTGCACCGACGAACGACAGCGTGATGAAGACGGGGTCAAAGTCTGTATTGCGTGCCCACGAAATGAGCGTGCCCACCGGCTCGTATGCGCCGACCATGATGACGGCCTCGGGGCTGCCTGACCTCAAGTCCAGCAGAGCCGACTTGATGGCCATGGTGTTTCTGGGGTAGAAGCCGATCGCTACGGGCTCCATGTCACGCCGGTCCAAGGCGGCGAGCGCGCCGAAGTAACCAGCCCGACCGAACGAGTCGTCCTGGAAGAGCACGGCGATGCGTTCGATGCCCAGATCCACCGTCAGCCGCTCCACCATCTCCTCGGTCTCCTGGGCGTAGGAGGCACGGAGGTTGATGATGTTCGTCCAGTCGTCGTTCCGCAGGAATCCGGCCCCAGTGAACGGCGCCACATACGGCACATCGGCCCCAGCAGCCACAGGGGTTGCTGAACGGGACGTCGGCGTCCCTACGGCGCCGATCAGGGCGAACACTCCCTCGCGTTCGATGAGCTCGCGTGTGTTGGCGACGGCTGCTTCGGGCTCGTAGGCGTCGTCGAGTGACACGAGTTCGAGGAGGCGCCCGTTCACGCCGCCAGCCCGGTTGACCTCGTTGAACGCCGCCAGAATCCCGAGTTCCATTCCACGGCCAAGTGCTTGGGCAGGTCCGCTCAGCGCGGCCGATTGGCCGAACACCACCCGATCGTCGTACACACCGGTCTCGATGTTCAGCGTCTCCGGAACGGTTGGGCGAGCCAGCGTCGCAGTCACGTCGCCGGAACCCCCGCCGTCATCTGGGGCGCCTGGTTCCGATCCATTGCATGCGCCCAGCAGCGCGGCGGCGAAGATTGCAAGGACCGCAGCCGAGGCGCCGGCACGCCGCTGCGATGACAGGAGCAGGCGCGGCGGCGCTCTGTCAGGCACCAGCCCGGGCGACCAGCGTCAGGTGGTTCTTGCCATCGGCATTCTTGTACGCGAGATCTTCTGCCATGGTGCGAACCAGGTGCAGGCCCAGCCCGCCGATCGACCGCTCCTGCAGGGGCAACTCGGTATCCGGTGATGGCTCGTCGGTCAACGGATCGAACGCCGCGCCGTCGTCGACGATGGTGATTGTGACCGATTTCACGCCACTCTCCAATGTGATCTCGATATCGCTGAGCCCGCTGGTGCGCCCGTGCGTGAGCGTGTTCAGGATGAGTTCCTCGAGGATGAGATTCGACCTCAAGACGAGATCCGGCGCCCAATCGTCCAGCTCGGCCATTTCCTCCACGAACGCGACGATTCGTGGAAGCGCCTCGGCCGCCGCAGCGCCCGGCACGGGGGTGATGTTCAACGAACGTCGCATGAGTAATGCTCCGTGGTGGCGGCTCCCCGGCGCGGGGCGCCTCGGGGCATGACAGTCGAATCTTCGGTCGTTTGGTTCGCGTGCTTCACGACGCGCTCCGGTGCAAGGCCAGGCAGGTGATGTCGTCCGAGGCGGGAGCCTCGCCGGCAAACTCCGCTACCGCGTCGAAGATCGCGGTCATTGCTTCCTTGGCGTTCTGGGGCGGTCTGCCGTTGAAAATCTGCAGGAGTCGTTGGGTGCCGAACTCTTCTTGGTCAACGTTCATCGCCTCGCTGACGCCGTCGGTGTACAGGACCAGGGTTTCGCCGGGGGCCAGTGTCATCTTGTTCTCTGTCAGGTTCTTCGTAAAGACCGCTTCGGGGGCGATGCCCAAGGCGATGCCGCCGGTTGCGGGCATCTGCTGCGCACTGCCGTCAGCATGGACGACGACTGGCGGGTCGTGCCCCGCACTGGCGTATACCACCTCGCCATTGTTGGGGTCGTATACCGCCATGATCACGGTCACGAACATGAAGGTGGGGTTGTCCGCTTGCAGGACACGGTTCGCTTCGATCAGTGCTTCTCGTGGCGAGCCGGTGCCGATGGCAGCGCCCTTGAGCGCTGTCCTGCTCGACATCATGAACAGCGCTGCAGGGATGCCCTTGTCGGACACGTCGGC
Organism: Candidatus Poriferisodalis sp.; assembly: GCF_965221945.1. GTDB lineage: Bacteria > Actinomycetota > Acidimicrobiia > Acidimicrobiales > Poriferisodalaceae > Poriferisodalis. Next base: position 941,704 of record NZ_OZ244925.1, read on the forward strand.
AACCGTTGCGAACATCCGGTCGTTCGGCACTGCGACGTAGTCGTAGAAGTCGCCGCCGATGTTGCGAGCCGGCACCATGTTGGCGTTGATCTCATATGCCGACGTCGCAGGGAAATCGTCGGGCAGGATCGATTGCTGCACGTTAGAAGCAATGTCGAGCTCGTTCTGGAGCGTGACGAGCTTGTCGCGTGATGCGGTGGCTTCTCGCCACTGCCTGAGGTGTTCGACGGTGCGCTCGATCGTGATTTGCAGGTCGTCGAAGTCGACGGGCTTCGTGACGAAGTCGAAGGCACCGCGGTTCATCGCGGTGCGGATGTTTGCCATATCGCCATAGGCGGAGATGATCACTGCTCGCAGGTCGTGATCGAGCGAGCCGAGTTGCGACAGCAGGGTCAGCCCGTCCATCTGCGGCATGTTGATGTCCGACAACACCAGGTCGATGGTGTCGTCCGCCCGCAGCTTCTCCAGCGCCTCCAGGCCGTTGCCCGCGAACACAAACTCGTACTTGCCGCTGCGGATGTGCCTTCTCATCCGCTGCAGGACGAGCGGCTCGAGATCAGGCTCGTCGTCGACGACGAGGATGCGCCAGGGCTGGGACATGGGCGCGACTACGCCAGTTGTGCCTTCGCCTCGTCGAGCGTCCCGTACACCGTGATGATCTGATTGAAACCGCTGATCCGGAACACTTCGTCGACCGAGGCTGCAAGGGAGCAGACGGCGAATGGCATCGAACTGCTGCCGAGATGCTGGGCGATCAGCAGCAGCACACGCAGGCCGGCACTGCTGATGTAGTCGATGCCGCCCATGTCGAGGACGACGCGGCTGTCATCGCCCGAGAGAGCTGCCATCAGCGCCTCGTGGAATTCGGCGAATTCGATCCATCCACCCGGCCCGCGGGACTGATCACGTTCGTGCCTGCGTCCCGCTCCTGTGCGAGTTCCATATTTTGCAGCCTCCTGCGCAGCTACGTGATGCGGAATGACCGCACCATGCCAACCCCCTGGGCACGCCAAGGCAGGCGCGCCGAGACTCGGCCTTACGTCGGCGCAACTTACTACACGCCCCCGCGGTATCCACCTATGCGTGGCTGCACGGGTGTGCCACGTCTTCTCTGTGCAATTTTGCCGCCTATGGCGGCATTTCTGCACACAGAACGGAGCGGGCCGCTTCTCACCGGGGATTCGCTGCATGCGCCTCCCGTCTCTTAGCCTGCGGGTGTGGGCCTGCGTCCTGAGGGGGGATCGGTACCGGATACGCCGGGGAGCTACCAGTTCTTGGACGCGGACGGACGGATCATCTACGTAGGCAAGGCCAAGAGCCTGCGCTCGCGCCTGAACAGCTATTTCGGCGATCCCGCGGGGATGCACCATCGCACCGCCCAGATGGTCGCCACGGCTGCTTCGGTCGAGTGGATCGAGGTTTCCACCGAGGTCGAGGCGCTCATGCTCGAGTACAGCCTCATCCAGCGGCATCAACCAAGGTTCAACGTCCGGCTGCGGGACGACAAGTCGTATCCATTCCTGGCGGTGACACTGCTCGACGAGTGGCCGCGCGCGATGGTCATGCGCGGGCGTCGCAAGCGAGGCAATCGGTACTTCGGACCGTATGGCCATGCGTACGCCATCCGGGAAACACTCGACTTGCTCTTGCGAACCTTCCCGATCCGCACGTGCAGTGACAGCAAGCTGGCAACCCATCAGCGGCTCGGCCGCCCTTGCCTGCTCTACCACATCGAGCAGTGCGCCGGACCGTGTGTGGGCGAAATCGGGCGGAACGAATACGACCGGCTTGTCCGGGAGTTGGTTCGCTTCCTCGAAGGCGACACAGACACCATCGTCAACGACCTTGAACAGCGCATGGCCGACGCCTCGACGGAACTCGAATTCGAGCTCGCCGCCCGGCTGAGAGACCGTCTCGCCAGCGTTCGTCGGGCGATCGAGAAGCAGCAGCTCGCCGGAACCCGCAACGAAGACTTCGACGTCATCGGCATGAGCGACGACGAGCTCGAGGCAGCCGTCCAGCTGTTCTTCGTCCGCAAGGGCCGGGTGATGGGCCAGCGGGGGTTCATCGTGGACAAAGTCGAGGAGCTCGACGGCCCACAGTTGGTGGCACGTGTTCTGGAGCAGCTCTACCACGACGAGAATCCGCTCGGTTGGCCGAAGCTGGTGCTGGTGCCTGAGGCCCCCGCGGAGGCGGGTCTCTACGAGGAATGGCTGAGCGGGCAGCGCGGATCTCGGGTGACGCTGCGCATCCCGCAACGCGGCGACAAGCGAGCGCTTATGGAAACAGCGCGGCACAACGCACGTGAGTCGCTCGCGCGGCACCGCTTGCGCCGTGGAACCGACCACAACAGCCGTGCCCGTGCACTGAACGAGCTGGCGGAGCACTTGGAGCTGCCGCGGCCGCCGCTGCGCATCGAGTGCTACGACATGAGCCACCTGCAGGGCACCAACTACGTCGGCTCGATGGTGGTGCTGGAAGACGGCCTGCCTCGCAGAAGCGAGTACCGCCACTTCCGCGTTCGCAACGTCCCGGGCAATGACGACTATGCCGCCATGGACGAGGTGCTGCGCCGCCGGTTGCGGAACTACTTGACCGAACGGGAATTGCCGGCATCCGAACAGGGGCGGTTCGCGTACCCGCCCCAGTTGCTCGTGGTGGACGGCGGCAAGGGGCAGCTCGGCGTTGCGGCGGCGGTTCTCGACGAATTGGGGTTGCGAGAGCAGATCCCGGTGTGTGCGTTGGCAAAGCAATTCGAGGAGGTGTTCGTGCCGGGCCGGTCCGAGGCGTTGCGGATCCCTCGCCAGTCTGAGGCGCTGTACCTGCTGCAGCGGGTGCGCGACGAGAGCCACCGGTTCGCCGTGTCGTGCCACCGGCGGCTGCGGGGCAAGGCGATGAAGCGCGGGGTGCTCGACGGGATCACGGGCCTAGGGGACAAGCGACGGGCACGCCTGGTGCGTGAGTTCGGCAGTGTCGGCGCAGTGAAGGCGGCCACGCTGGAGGAGTTGCGGGCCTTGAGCTGGCTGCCGGACGCTGTTGCGGAGGCGGTGTACGCCGCTACGCACCCTGCCGAGGCGCTGGCAGGCTCCTGAGGCCCGCGGCGTACCCGTACCCGCGGCCCAATACGATCGGCCCAATACGATCGGCCCAATACGATCGGCCCAATACGATCGGCCCAATACGATCGGCCCAATACGATCGGCCCAATACGATCGGCCCAATACGATCGGCATCGTGGCTGAGGGGCCAGAGTTCGTGATCGTGGCTGGCCTGTCGGGAGCAGGCCGCTCCACGGCGGCGAATGCGCTCGAGGACGTCGGCTGGTTCGTCATCGACAACCTGCCGCCGCATCTCATCGGGGACGTGGCCGACATGGTGGCCCGGCCCGGTGCCCGGCTGCGCCGCGTGGCGCTGGTGGCAGGGACCCGGGAATACCGAGAGGACTTGGTAACGGCCATAACGCAGCTACGCGAGCGCAACGCGTCGGTGCGGGTCGTGTACCTGGATGCACCCACGGACGTGCTGGTGCGGCGCTACGACGACACTCGGCGCCGCCATCCCCTGCACACCGGCGATCTGCCCGCGGTAGACCCTCCAGAGGAACCGTCTGGCGCCGAGCCGGTGGCCGACTCGGTCATCGACGCCATCGAGCTCGAGCGGGAGTTGCTCGCCGATGTGCGCGAGACCGCCGATGTGGTCATCGACACGGGTGATCTCAACGTCCACGAGCTGCGCGACCGAGTGCGTGACGAGTTCAGCGCATCCGGCGACGAGCCTCAGATGCGAACTGCGATCATGTCCTTCGGCTACAAGCACGGTGTGCCGCGGGAAGCTGACCTGGTGTTCGACTGTCGCTTCCTGCCGAACCCGCACTGGGTGGCCGAGCTGAGGCCGCACACCGGGCTCCATCCCGGGGTACGGGAGTGGGTGCTCGTCCAGCCGGCTACTGACGCCTTCTTGGAGCACCTCATGCCGCTGCTCGATGCACTGTTGCCGTCCTATCGCGCCGAGGGCAAGTCGTACCTGACGATCGCGCTGGGCTGCACAGGCGGTCGGCACCGCAGCGTCGCCATTGCCGAAGAAGTGACTCGCCTGTTGGCGGAGCAGGGCCACGATCTCCACTGCCGCCACCGCGACATCGCCCGCTAAGCGCCGCCAGCCCGCTAGACAGCTAACGGTAGATCGGGCCCGGGCGAAGGCAGCCCGCGAGGTTCGTGGAGCGAAGGGGACAGCAGCAGATGAGCGTGCGCGTGGGCGTCAACGGCTTCGGCCGGATCGGGCGCAACTTCTACCGGGCGGCCGACCGCCCCGACTGCGACATCGAGATCGTGGCGGTGAACGACCTCGGAAACACGGCGACGATGGCCCACCTGCTGAAGTACGACTCAGTGCTGGGCAACCTGTCGCACGACATCGCCGCCACCGACGGCGGCATCTCGATCGATGGCAAGGTGCTGCCGGTGCTGTCGGAGCGAAACCCTGCCGATCTGCCGTGGGCCGACTACGGGGTGGATGTGGTGGTGGAATCCACAGGCATCTTCACCTCCCGCGACAAGGCGGCCATGCACCTCGACGCTGGTGCCCCGCTCGTGGTCGTGTCGGCCCCTGCGTCGGGCGCCGACGCCACATTCGTCGTGGGCGTGAACGACGCTGAGTTCGACCCCGCAGCGCACAAGGTGGTCTCGAACGCGAGCTGCACCACGAATTGCTTCGTCCCGATGGTGCAGGTGCTCGACCAGGCATTCGGCGTGCAGCAGGGCCTCATGACGACCATCCACGCCTACACAGGCGACCAGTCGCTGGTGGACGGACCGCACTCCGACTTGCGCCGGGCCCGCGCCTCAGCGGTGAACATCATCCCGACCTCGACTGGTGCCGCCCGTGCGACTGGGCTGGTGCTGCAGTCGATGGCGGGCAGGCTGGACGGAACCTCGCTGCGTGTTCCGATTCCCGACGGTTCGATCACCGACTTCACAGCGACCCTCGACGCCAGCCCGAGCGTCGAGGAGGTGAACGAGGCCTTCGCCGCCGCCGCTGGCAGCGGACCCTTGGCAGGAGTGCTCGACTACTCCGAGGACCCGCTCGTGAGCAGCGACATCGTGGGCAACCCGGCCAGCTGCGTGTTCGATTCCGGCCTGACCATGGCGATGGGCAGCATGGTCAAGGTCCTCGGCTGGTACGACAACGAGTGGGGCTACTCGAACCGGCTGGTGGATCTCGTGGACATCATCTGCAGCCGATGAGCGAAGTCGGCACGCTGCCGTTGCTCGAGGATCTCGAGCAACGGCTCGGTGGCCTCGACGGCCGGCGGATCCTCGTGCGTTGCGACTTCAACTTTCCGCTGCGCGACGGACCCGACGGCACGCCTGAGATTGCTGACGATCTGCGCATCCGTGCGGCGCTGCCGACCCTGCGCTGGCTGATCGAGCGGGGCGCTGCCGTCACGGCATGCTCGCACCTGGGCCGCCCCGGCGGCGCACCCGACGAGCGTTTCTCGCTGGCCCCGGTCGCCGAGCGTCTCTTAGAGCTGGCGCCCAGCATTGCCTTGGCGGAGAATCTCCGCTTCCGCCTCGGCGAGACCGCCAACGACCCCGCGTTCGTCGACGCTCTGGTAGGCGGCGCAGTCACTGCCCCATTCGGCGCTGGCAGCCCCGCCCCCTTCGATGGCTACGTGAACGACGCCTTCGGCGTCAGCCACCGGGCGCACGCTTCCATCGTCGGTCCGCCGCAGTACCTGCCGAGCGCAGCTGGCCGCTTGCTGCACCGGGAAGCCGAAGTACTGGGCGGCCTGCGCACCGACGCCAAGCGGCCGTTCGTGGCCGTGCTGGGCGGAGCCAAGGTGAGCGACAAGCTCGGCGCGGTCGAAGCGCTGCTCTCGGTGGTGGACACGCTGGTCATCGGCGGGGGCATGTGCTTCACGTTCCTGGCCGCAATGGGCCACCCCATCGGCGACTCGCTCTGCGAACCCGACTTCATCGAGACCTGCGAGCGCCTGCTCGCGGGCGGCGCCAGCATCGTGCTGCCCAGCGACATCACGGCACTGGATCCCGGCGGCACCGTCCGCCAGATGGGGCGCAGCCTGCCCGACGGCTGCCGCGGCCTCGACATCGGACCCGGTTCGGCGGCGGAATTCGACGACGTGATCGCTGGAGCCCGGACGGTGTTCTGGAATGGCCCGATGGGGCTGTTCGAAGACGACCGGTTCGCCGCTGGAACCCGTGCGGTCGCCCAGTCGATGGCCGACTCCCGGGCCTTCACTGTGGTCGGGGGCGGTGACAGCGCGGCCGCCGTGGCCCAATTCGGCCTGGTGCCGTACATGGATCACATCTCGACCGGGGGAGGCGCAGGCCTCGAACTCATCGAGCACGGCGACCTGCCCGGCCTAGCGGCGCTGCGAGACTCGCCACAGCGGTGAGCCAGTCGGGGAGAGGGACGATGAGTCGAACGCCACTGATCTCGGGCAATTGGAAGATGCACCTCAACCACCTCGAGGCCATCCAGCTCTGCCAGAAGCTGAGCTACGAGTTGGCCCGGCACCGTTATGACCAGGTCGAGGTGAGCCTCCATCCGCCATTTGTGGACCTGCGATCATGCCAGACCGTCATTGACGTCGACCGCCTCGAGTTCAAGCTCGGCGCACAGAACTGCCACGACCAGAATCAGGGCGCATTCACCGGCGAGGTCTCGCCAACCATGCTGGCCAAGCTCGACGTGACCTATGTCATCGTCGGCCACAGCGAGCGGCGAGCCCTCTTCGGCGAGACCGACGAGATCGTCGCAGCCAAAGCCGCAGCAGTGGCTAAGCAAGGCATGACCCCGATTGTCTGCGTCGGCGAGACGCTCGAAGAACGCGAAGCCGGCCGCGCCACCAACGTCGTGACCACGCAGCTCCGGGGCAGCCTCGCCAAGCTCACGCGGGCGCAATTCGAAACGCTGGTGGTGGCCTACGAGCCAGTGTGGGCAATCGGTACGGGCCGCAATGCGTCACCCGTGGATGCCCAGGACATGTGCGCCAGTGCGCGTCGTGTCATCGACGAGATGCGCCCCGGCACCGGCTCGCTGGTGCGAGTCCAATACGGCGGATCGGTCAAGCCCGTCAACGCCCCAGAGTTGCTCGGCCAGCCAGATGTCGACGGCGCCCTCGTCGGCGGCGCCTCCCTTGACGCCACCCAATTCGCCCGAATCGTCAACGCGGCCAGATAGCGCCTGCACGGCGCGCGGTTCGCAAACGAAATGAGGCGTGTGTGGCGCCGGCAGCGGCGGTCAGGGGGCCGAACCTAGAGTCACGGCGTGTCTCCTGAAAGCCAGTTTCCAGCCGCTGACTCCGGTGGTGGGCGCCCGTCCCTTTCGGACGGCCTCGTGGCATTCGTGAAACGCGACTGCCCGACGTGCCGCGATATCGAGCCGGTGCTCGCCGAGCTCGTCGACCATGCGGCACGCAGCGGAATCCGACTCACCGTGTTCACCCAGGACGACCCCGCCTTTCCAGTGGGTCTGACGGGATCGTCGGCGGATGTTGTTCACGATGCCGACCTCTCCGTGTCGTGGCATCACGAGATCTCCACGGTGCCCACGCTCATGGCGGTGATGGACGGCCGTGAGATGGCCCGCACGGTGGGGTGGGATCGTCGCAGCTGGGAGGCGCTGAGTGGCGCCGACGACCTCGGCTTGGAGCTGGCCGAGATGCGGCCTGGCTGCGGCTCGATGTCGGTCGATCCGCTGCGGGCCGACGAGCTGGCGTTGCGCTTTGGGGCGACCTCGTTCACGAGCCGCCGTGTGGAGCTGGCCTCTGCTGAGGATCCAGTCGAGGCTGCCTATGACCGCGGCTGGTCCGACGGGCTGCCGGTGGTGCCGCCGACCGAGGCACGGGTGGCCGCCATGCTGGCCGGGACCACTCGGGCGCCTGACGAGATCGTGGCCGTGGTGCCGCCGACGCTGGCCGAGTGCACGGTGGAGAAGGTGGCCGTAAATGCCGTCATGGCCGGCTGCAAGCCCGCGTACTTGCCGGTGGTACTTGCGGCCGTCGAGGCTGCGTGTACTGACACGTTCAATATGCACGGCCTGCTGTGCACGCTATGGTTCTCGGGACCGATCGTGATCGTGAACGGCCCGATCCGGCGCCGCATCGGCATGAACACCGACAAGAACGCGCTCGGCCAGGGCAATCGCGCCAACTCCACCATCGGGCGAGCGCTGCAGTTGGTGATCCGCAACGTGGGCGGCGGCAAGCCCGGCATCGGCGGCATCGACCGCTCCGCACTGGGGTCGCCGTCGAAAGTGGGGTGGTGCTTCGCCGAGGACGAGGAGGGCCTGCCCGACGGCTGGCCGCCGCTGTCGGTGACCCGGGGCTTCGAGCCCGGCCAGGACACGGTGACGCTGTTCGCTGGGCACGGCCCGATCGGCTGCATCGACCAGATCTCACGCACTCCCGACTCGCTCATCCGCATGATCGCTCAGCAGCTCTTGTGCGTCGGAAATCGCAAGCTGCCGGGCGAGGCGATGCTGGTGATGACGCCCGAGCACATGGCGACGTTCGCCGATTCGGGCTGGACCAAGCAGCGCTTCTACGACGAACTCGAGCCGCTGCTGCAGATGGACCTCGACTTCGCAGCCCGCGACGCGGGAGGCATCGAAGAAGGCCTTCCCGCCGAGTTCCTGCAGCACCTGAAGGGCATCGCAGGAACCGGCAATGAGGGCGGGTCCGCTGACGGTGGGCTCGTGTTCGGGTCATCCGAAGGCTCCTCGGGCGGGAACCTGCGCAAGCTGCCCCCGTGGTCGCCCATGGTGGTGCGTGCCGGCGGGGGAGCGGGCGGCTTCAGCGCCATCCTCGAAGGCTGGGTGCCAGGCGCGAAGGGCAGCATTCCGATCACCCACCCGATCCGCCCTTGAAGATGCGTCCCGAGCGACCTGCCCGCCCCTGGATCGGCACTCGTGTCGAGTGCTACTAGCTCCACAGTGTGCAGATCGGAATTGCTTCGATGCGGTCGCCGAGGCGATAGCGGGCCGGGCCCGTGTGCAGTAGGACGCCCGCTCTGAACTGGGGTCCCAGCCCGTCGCGCAGCCATGCCAGATGCCGGGCGTCGGCAGGCTTCGGAGCGCTGTGGGCCTTGATCTCGATCGCTACGAGACCGCGTGCACCGAGGTCGGCGAGGATGTCCACTTCGTGACGTCCGTCACGACCGCGCAGATGGTGCAATGTCGGTCGATGTGGGTCCACAACTGCTTCAGCGCGGAGCTGGTTCGCCACAAACGTGTCGATCAAGCGGCCGAGCAGGTCGCCATTGCTCATCACCAAGGCGACATCGGCGCCGACGGCCGCGCCCCACAGGCCGGTGTCTGCGATGTACCGCTTCGGCCCGCGTGCCAGACGCTTGAGACGGTTGGTGCTCCATGCGGGAAGCTCGGCGACAATACCGAGATCGCTCAGCAGCGTCGTATAGGAGCGGGACGTGCGTCGGTCCAGCCCAGCCGCTTCGTTCAGGGTGGCATCGTTCACGATTCCCGCTGAGTTCAGGGCGTATGCCGTGAAGAACGCGCCAAGACGCACTGGGTCGGGGCTCTGGTCCGAGCCTGCGCGGTCGTGGACCAAGAGCTGCTCGATATAGCTGTCGAGCCAGCCTCTACGGACATTTCCCTCAAGTTCGGTGGCCGGCTCGGGAAATCCGCCCCGCAGCGCGATCTCCGCATAGCCCCGCAGGTCGGGCGGATCGGCGAGCACCGGGGGCAGGTCCCCGGCGAGAAGCGCATCTATGAACGGTCGGCCTGGTCGCGAGAGCTGCTCGCGTACCGTGAGCGGGTGCATGGCAACCCGGATGAGCCGGCCGGTTCCCGGCCACAGCGCGGGATCGGCATCGGACCGCGTGGAGCCGGTCAGGATGAACCTTCCAGCACGCCGCTCGGTGTCGACGGCACGCTTGACAGCACCCAACACCTCGGGGCAGGCCTGCCACTCGTCGAGGAGCACGGGCTCGGGACGATCCCGCAACGCCGCGTCGGGGTCCGCCCGGAATGGCCCCGCCTCGCGCTCGGAGTCGAGGCGCACGACGCTGGCTGCATGTCGTAGCGCAGTCGTGGTCTTGCCTGAGGCGCGGGCTCCCGTGATCATGATCGCTGGCGCAGAGCCAAGGATTTCAACAATCCAAGGATCAACCAAGCGGTCGAGATAGAGAGTCACGTGCGAAGCCTACCGCTATTGCGCAGCAATCAATGTCGCAATAGCGCATGTCTCGATGTCGATATTACGCACACATAGATGCTGGTTTGGCGCATCTCGGGCCGAACTCGTCCACCGATCCAGCGTTGAACTGACCGACGACGGACCCCGCTGTCTCATGAGGGCAATTGCCCGTGCGGTACCGCTATTCGTCGCCATGGGTGCAGCGCCTGTGCGCCGGTAGCCTCGTTGCCCGTGATGACGTGGATTGTCGGCGGCATTCACCTGCTGTCGGCCTTCGGTTTGATTGGTCTTGTGCTGTTGCACAGCGGCCGTGGCGGCGGTGTGTCCGACATGTTCGGCGGCAGCGTCGGGACCGCTGCTGCGGGCTCGACCGTTGCCGAGAAGAACCTCAGCCGCATCACGGTCGTGGTTGCCGTCTCGTTTGGCTTTACGACGCTGATTCTGGGCTTGTTGCTCGCCTGATTGCCCGGCCCGGCCGTGCACCGGTGCTGGCGCCGTCCCGCCAGATCGCCCTGCCGTTGACCATGACGAGCTCGATGCCGCGCGCCGGCTGCTTCGGCTGCTCGAAGGTGGCGGTGTCGATCACGGTTTCTGGGTCAAAGAGAACGAGGTCGGCCATCGCACCGGCCTCCAGCACGCCCCGATCCGCCAAACCGAGACGTCGGGCCGGCAGTCCCGTCATTTTGTGCACTGCTTCTTCCAGAGAGAAGAGGCCTTGCTCGCGCGCATAGTGACCAAGCACCCGTGGGAAGGTACCCCACAGGCGGGGATGCGGGAATTCGTCGTGCGGCAGGCCGTCGGAGCCGATCATGGTGCCCGGGTAGGCCAGGATGCGGCGCACGTCCACCTCGTCCATCATGAAGAAGATCCCGCCGGCGGGCAGCAACGCTTCGACCGCAGCTTCGGGGTCGAGACCCATCTCGGCTGCGATCTCGGCGAGATCCCGCCCCGCAGCCTCGGGCTGCGCTTTGGACCACGTCACCAGCACTTTGCTGGCGTCCGACAGCTTGGTTGAGCCCAATGTGGTCGAGCTGGCGATGTACGGGTAGGCGTCGAGGCCGATTTCTTGGCGCTGGCGAGCCGCTTCGATCAGCGCCAGGGTCTCGGCTGAGCGGCCGTGGTTGGCCTGCCCGGAGCACTTGTGATGTGAGATCACCACCGGCACGCCCGTTTCGCGGCCGATGGTGAAGGTCTCTTCCAGCGAGTCACTGACACGGTCGGCTTCGTCCCGCATGTGCGTCGTGTGGATGCCGCCCGCTGCCCGGACCGCTGTGACCAGCTCGATGATCTCGTCGGTCGGCGCGGCTGCGGCCGGGGCGTAGTAGAGACCCGTCGAGAGACCGATGGCACCGGCCTCCAGCGCCCGTTCCAGGCGGCTGCGCATGGCCGCGATCTCGTCGCCGGTCGCCGGACGGTTCAGCGAATCCATGGCCTCGACCCGCAGAGAGGCGTGGCCGACCAGGCAGAGTGCGTTGACAGCCGCCGGGTCATTGTCAAGAGCCGCGAGGTAGTCACCGAAGTCCGCGAAGAAGCCTTCGCCGTCGGGGCAGACGAGATCGAGCGGTGCCGGCGGCCGTCCGGTGGTCCGCAGCGGCGCCAAGCTGACCCCGCAGTTGCCGGTGATGACCGTGGTGACGCCCTGGCTGACCTTGGGCGCCATCAACGGGTTGACCAGCAGCGCTCGGTCGTCATGGGTGTGCACGTCGATGAAGCCGGGTGCCACCGCCTTGCCGCCCGCATCGACCTCGACGGCGCTCTCGGCGTGGCCGAGATCGCCCAGCCCGACGATCCTGTCGTCGGCGACGGCGATGTCGCCATGGGTCGACGGAGCGCCGGTCCCGTCGATCAGGCGGGCGTCGCGGATGATCAAGTCCGCTTTGTCGATCTCTGCCATGAGCCCTTTCCCAACCAAGTCAAGGTCGCGAGTTCACCACGTATCGTTCGGGTCGTCTGCGACAAGGAGCCCACATGGGACGTCACGCCATCAAGACCCCTCCGCACCACGCCAGCTGGCCGGAGTACCTGGCGATCTGGCAGGCCGCCGACGAGTTCGAGGTCTTCGAGTCGGCGTGGAACTGGGACCACTTCTATCCCTTGGCGCCGCCGTACGACGGCCCCAACCTTGAGGGCTGGACGATGCTGGCGGCGCTTGCACAGGCGACGACGCGAATACGTCTCGGCGCCATGGTCAACGGCATGCACCACCGCCATCCGGCAGTGACCGCCAACATGGCCGCCACGCTCGACCACATCTCGAATGGTCGCTTCGAGCTGGGGATGGGCGCCGGCTGGAACTTCATGGAGAGCGACGCCTACGGCATCGATCTCGGTCCGCTGCGCGACCGTTCAGATCGGCTCGAAGAGGGCATGGAGGTCATCGTCAAGCTGCTGACCGAAACGACCACCACGCACAAGGGGCGTTTCTTCGAGCTCACCGACGCGTGGTGCGAGCCCAAGCCGATCCAGGAGCGGATCCCGATCGTCATCGGCGGGCAGGGCCGGGTGCGGACATTGCGCACCGCTGCGAAGTACGCCGATCAGTGGGACATGACCTTCCCGGCCGATGTCGCAGCGTGGCAGGAGCTGGACGAGATTCTGCGGGCGCATTGCGAACGCGTGGGCCGTGATGAGGCCGAGATCGACCGGTCGGTGCATCTCGGTTTCGAGGCCGACGGCGACATCGACAAGGCGGTGGCAGGGGCGCAGGACTTCTTCGACGCCGGAATCGACATCGTCGTGTGGTCGTGGCGAGGCGAACTGGATCCGGTGAGTCTCGACGCCTTGGCAACAGCGATCGACGAGGCCTGATCGCCGCCGAACAGCCGAGACGGCAGCGCTATGCTGATGCGCTCCGCTGTGGCCCTCAAGGGGGCTGCGATGCAGCGATTTTGGGTTTTCATGTCGGAGTGGCGGAATTGGCAGACGCGCTAGATTAAGGATCTAGTGCCCGAAAGGGTGTGGGGGTTCAAGTCCCCCCTCCGACACGAACAGGTTCCCGACGCCAAACCGCAAGCCACGCCGGTCGGTTGACCTTCGCAGCGGTGCCGTGCGCCGTCAGTCGAACGTGGCGGAATAGCCGAGTTTGTGGGAGACCTCCTCCGACGCCTGGCGAAGAGCCGCTGAGGGGGAATCTGGGCCGACACCATCCATCGTCCCACTCCGACCCAGAACTGCGGTCGACGCAACAAGTCGACCTTGATGATCGAACACCGGTGCGGCGACGGCGCTGAGCCCGGGCAAATAGTCGCCGCGGGAGATGGCCAACCTGTCTCGGCGAACCTGATCGATCAGCTCCTGCACCGCGCCAGCATCGCGATAGCGATCACCAAGAGGAGAACCCGCCAGCCGTTCGAGCTCTTCGGCGACCCTCTCGTCAATCATTCGCCATGGCTGGTAGGCCAAGAAGATCCTGCCGGTTGCCGTTCCGATGAGCGGCAGCACGGAACCGATGTGCAAGTTGCAGTGAACAACCTCGCTGGCATCGCGCCAGCCAATGATCACCGGCCCGTGCTGGCCCCACACCGATAGCGCGGTGGTTACATCGAGGCGTTGGTTGAGCTCGACCAACGCGTCGGTCGCGAAGCGAACCCCGTCAAGCCGCCGCAGACCGGCCAAGCCCAACTGCAGCGCGCCGGGGCCGAGATCGTAGCGACCGGTGATCGGATCCTGCAGCACGAGGTCGCAGCGGATCAGGCTGACGAGATATCGGCGCGCCTTGCTCGGCATCATGTCAGCCCGCGACGCAAGCTCGCCGAGGGGGAGGGCACCGGGAGCCTCGACGAGGGCGGCCAGCACCCGGGCACCAACCTCGATGGACTTCACCCCTTGGCTGGCCGAAGCCGCAGTCACCCTCCGGCCTCTCGAATGAGGCCTGACAGCAGCGCGGGTCGAAGCGGCTTGGTGTTGACGTTGACGTCGAGATCGAACAGAGCGTCGGCGACTGCGTTGACGAGCGCGGGTACTGCTCCGATCACACCGCCTTCCCCCACACCCTTGAACCCACCGACGGCATCGATCGACGGAGACTCGATGTGAGCGATCTGGAAGCTGGGAACGTCCACCGAGCTGGGCAGGAGATAGTCGACCAGAGTCGCCGTGCGGACCTGGCCGTCGGGGTCGTACACAAACTCTTCCATGAGTGCCTCGCCGATGCCTTGTGCCACACCGCCCATCACCTGACCCTCGACGATCATCGGGTTGATGACGCGACCGCAGTCGTGTACGACGGTGTAGCCCTCGATGTCGACTGTCCCGTCTCCGGCATCGACAGCCACCTGTGCAATGTGGGTGGCATTGGCCATGGTGACAAGGGGCGGGTCGTAGAAGTCGGTCTCCTCGATGCCAAAGCTCTCGCCTTCGGGGAGGTCGAATGTGTTCATCGCGTAAGCCGTCTCGGCGACTTCTTGGAATGAGAGCGATCGGCTCGGCACGCCGGCGACGTGCATCTGGCCGTCGGAGACCACGATGTCTTCGGGCGTGGACTCGAGCATGTCCGCGGCGATCCGCGCCAGCTTCAGTCTGGCCTTCTCCGACGCCCGCACCAGCGCTCCGCCGCCCGTGACCGCGCTGCGGCTGGCGAAGGTGTTCGTGCCGTAGGGCCCGGCGGCGGTGTCGCCCTCGATGACAGTCACATCCTCCAATCGGGCCCCGAGCTCGTCGGCGACGACCTGCGCGAAGGTCGTGAAGTGGCCTTGTCCCGAATGAGCGTGGCTCACGAAGGCCGTCACCTTGCCGGTGGGCTCCACCTTCACCGTCCCGCTGTCGAATCCGGGTAGGCGGGTCAGCCCGCGGGCACGCCAGCCTGGGGCTCCCGTCCCGCTCACCTCCGTGAAACTGCAGATGCCGATGCCCCGGTACTTGCCGTCGACGAGTCGGCCCTGGGCCGCCTGGCGGGCGCGGAACTCGTCGTACTTCGCCATCTCCATCGCCATCTTGAGCGACTCGACGAAACTGCCGGTGTCGTAGCGGACCCCGACGACGTTGGTCCACGGCAGCTCTGAGGTGGGCACCATGTTTCTCAGCCGAACCTCGGCTGGATCGAGCTCGAGCCGGCGGGCAATCCGATCCATGATGCCCTCGATCGCCATGAAGCAAACCGGTTGGGCCACGCCCCTATAGGCCAACACAGGCGCGGTGTGGGTTGCGACGGCGGTGGCCGTGTAGGAGTATTCGGTGATCCGGTACGGCCCAACGATCATGCGGGCGCCACCAGTGGTCTCCAGGGTGCAGCCGAAGGGCAACGCTGAGTAGGCGCCGCCATTGGTTCGAATCTCGGCCTTGAGCGCGAGGACGATGCCGTCATCATCGACCGCGGCCTCAACCCGGTAGCGGTTGTCACGGGCGTGTACATCGGTGAGCAGGGCTCCGTACCGGTCCTGAATCCACTTCACGGGCCGGCGCAAACGCAGGGCGAGCGCGGCGCAGACGAACTCTTCGGGGTAGAGGGCCGCCTTGATGCCGAATCCGCCGCCGACGTCGGGAACCACGACCCGCAGGGTTGACTCTGAAACGTCGAGGAACTCGGCCAGGGCAGTCCGTAGCAGATGGTGTATCTGGGTCGAGGAGTAGAAGACAAGGTTGCCCGCCTGCTCGGGCACAGCAAGACACCCTCGGGGTTCAATCGGAACAGCGGTCACACGGTTCGAGTGGAAGTTTTCGGAGATGACATGGGCCGCCGCTTCGAAACCAGCGGCCACGCCATCGGTTGTGAATCGACCCTCGTAGTAGACGTTGCCCGGCACTGTCGGATTGACCTGCGGGGCGGCGGGATCGGTCGCTTCTTCGATCTTGGTGACCACAGGAAGCGGCTCGTAGTCGACTTGGACCAGCTCGATGCCGTCTTCGGCGAGGTACTGGCTCTCGGCCACGACCACGGCCACCGCCTCGCCCGCAAACCGCACTTCGTCGACAGCCAGCACGTCGCGGCTGTTGAGGTGGTAGCCGGGCAGCTCGATCTGAGCAGCGATCGGCTTCACCAGGGCTGCCAGATCCTCGCCGGTGAGGACGTCGACCACGCCGTCGAGAGCGCGCGCCTCGCTCACGTCGATCGACAAGATCCGGGCGTGGGCGTAGGGGCTCAGCACGAAGGCAAGGTGGAGGGTGTTGATCGGCGCGGGCAGATCGTCGACGAAGCGGCCCTGGCCTCGAAGGAGGTAGTCGTCCTCTCGACGCAAGACGCTTTGGCCAACAGCGCCGTGCCCAACAGCGCCTTGCCGGTCGCTGCTCATGCTCGGTTCCCTCGTCGCAGCTCCACCGCGGCCTCAGCTACCGCATCGACGATGTTGGCGTAGCCGGTGCAGCGACAGACGTTGTTCATCAGTGCCTCCCGGATGGTGGCCTCGTCGGGGTCGGCGTTGCTTTCCAGCAGCTCGACCGCCGTGAGGAGGAATCCCGGTGTGCAGAAACCGCACTGGAGGGCATGCTTTTGGTGGAACATCTCTTGGATCGGATGGAGCTCATCGAGGCCTGCGAGGTCTTCCACGGTGCGGATGTCCGATCCGTCAACCGCCACGGCGAAGTGCAGGCAGCTGCGGGCGGTGCGGCCGTCGAGCAACACCGTGCATGCACCGCACACTCCTTGCTCACAGCCGATGTGGGTGCCCGTCAGGCCGAGATCGTGTCGCAGGTAGTCGGCGAGCAACCGCCGAGCCTCCACTCGGGATTCTCGGCTTCGCCCGTTGACGGTGAGCTTCACCAGGTGTTCATCTGTCATGGAGCCTCGCCTTCCAGCAGGCCGCGTTCAACAAGGACGCCGACAAGGTGTCGTCGGTACTCGGCGTCGGCGTGGATGTCGCCGGTCGGATTGACTGCACTGCGGGCCGCCGCGACGGCGGCTGCGATTGCCGCGGGGCCGAGGTCGGAGCCGACCAGCACGCCCTCGGCGTCGATCAAACGCTGGGCCACCGACCCAACGCCGAACGCCGCGATGCGTGCCATCGTGCAGACGCCGTCCACGCTGGCCCACCGCAGTGCGACCCCGCCTACCGGGAATACGTGGCCCCCGTTCGAGACTTCAGCCAGGGCGCTTCGCTCGCCCCGATCCTGGCGTTTGAACGTGACCGCCGAAACGACCTCACCTGGCTCGATGCTGGTGGTCATGTCAGCTACGAAGAAGTCGTGGGCCGGAACCCGACGTTCGCCAGCGGCACTCGTGAGCACCAGATCGGCCTCCAACGCGAGCGCAACGGCCGGCAACTCGGCGAGCGGGTCGCAGTGGGCCAGACTGCCGCAGACGGTGCCACGGTTGCGCGTGGCGGGCAGCCCGACGTGGGGTAGCGCCTTGGCCAACAACGGGCACTCGGCTTCGACCAGAGAGTCGGTCTCGGCGTCGATCTGGCGCACGAGCGCACCGACGACGAGGCGATCGTTCGAGAGCCGGATGTAGTCGAGCTCCTGACAGCGGTTGATCGACACGAGCACCTCGGGTCGGGCCAGCCGGAGATTCATGAGCGGAACCAGGCTCTGGCCGCCTGCGAGAATCCGAGCGTCATCGCCGTACTCGGCCAGGGCTCGGACCACCGCGTTGAGCGACTCGGGAGCAACAAACGAGAACGGAGCGGGTTTCATGGCGACTCAGCCGATGACGGGCTGCAGCTCGGCCGCGAGAGCCACCAACGGCTCAGGGCCCACGATGGCACCGTCTTCGACGACACGTCGACCGTCGATGTCGATCGTGTGCAAGAACAAGACAGCGTCGGGGTGGTTCTCACCGCCGCCGGGGTCCCACCACGGCATGCCCATTCCGATGGCGTTGTTGCCCTGGGCACGGGTGTCCTCGATGAACGAGTCGCCGGTGACTCGGGCCGTGGGATGGATGCCGTGGGTGAAGTGAATGACATATCCGTAGTCGCCGTCCGAACCCGCCCGCCGCAGCGCTCGGTCGGCGACAAATCGCTCATTGCCTCCGCCCGCAATGGCCCGAATGCGGCCATCGATCTCGAGGGTCATGGGTGCAGCGAGCGGTGTGTAGTACTCGTGGAAGATGGCTCCGACCTCGATGCGCCCCTTCACCGTTTCGACATCGGGGAACAACGTGCATTGCCCCGGCACCAAGACCGTCCCCGGCTTGTCGGCTCGTCGCGGCTTGTCGAATCCACGCTGCCCGAGAATGAAGCTCACGTCGGTGCCGGCGTTGTCGGTGATGCGCACGGTCTTGCCGACCGCTTCGTTCACCAGCGCGTCAAAGGCATGGTGTACCGCGAAGTAGCGGTCGAGATCCACCCGCCCGAACAGCCTCAACAGGCCCCCGGCGTTCAGGTCGGCACCTAGCAGATAGCGGATGTGCTCGCCCTCCATCGCCTGATCGTGAAGCTCCGAGCCGGCGAGGTAGGGGAACGTGAGATCGATCCACACATCTGCGGCCAACGCTGCGGCCGAAACCGCCGGAGTGAGGTACGGGTCGGCAAGGCGGCCTTGATACGGAAGCGGCGGGATCAACAGGACCGATGCATTGGCACCGGCGAGCAGAGATGCTTGGAGCACCGCCTGCCACACCACTTCGTCGCTGTCGGTGTCGGCGGTGATCAGGACGGTTTCGTTCGGCTCCAATGCCATGTAGTCGCGCATCAGCACGTCCGCTGCGCCGGCAACAGTGGCTGTCATGGGGTCGCTCCGCCGATCACGCGGTCCAGATAGCCGTTGAGGAAGTTGTGAACGCCCTTCTCCAGGGTGCTCATGCGCCCGGGCCGGTAGGCGGGTGAACTCATCGCCTGTTGCATCGACTCGATCATGATTCGGTCTTCTTCGAGTACCAGGATCTGAAAGTCGTGGTAGATCTTCAGCGTCTCAGCGAAGTCCGGCCTGTCGAAGAATTCCTCGGGAAACAGGTGGTAGATGACCACCCGGGTGCGGCCCTCGTCGATCGGCCACGCGATCATCGGCCGAATGCAATCGATGCGGCCGAAAAACGTCAGGTTGGGCGAAGTGAACGCAGTACAGGCAAAACTGTGCGGTCTGTCCTCCAGCCACGGCATCTTGCCGAGCAGTGGCTCGGCCCCCGGCGTGGGAGGGCCGGCATCGTAGAAGATCGAAAGACCGCCGTCGGGTTTGACGTTCACGTGGTCGGGCTCGAACTTGAAGTTGGCGCCGAAGCTGTCCGCGTGCAGCACCCCGACGTGGTAGAAGTCCATCAAGTTCTCGTGTATGAACTTCCAGTTGCACGCGAGGTCGATTTCGAGCTTGTTACCCAGGCGGCATTTCTCCCACCCGAGGAAAGAGAACTCCTCGTCGATCCCGGCCATCGCATCAGCCAGCGGTCCGGCATCGTGATCGAAGTTGATGAAGATGTTGCCCCGCCAGACGTCGAGCCGCAGTGGTGTCAGGGCGCAATCGGCGACGTCGAATCCCTGGGTCTCGGCCATGTAGGCGGCCCCCTTCAGCTGGCCGTCGAGGCCGTATACCCAACCGTGGTACGGGCAGCTGAATGCCTTGAGATTGCCCGATCCGTACGCAACCTCGACACCTCGGTGGACGCACATGTTGTAGCTGGCGTGTAGCTGACCGTCGCGATCGCGCGAGAGCAGTACGGGCTCGCCAACCAGGCGCAGCGCCATGTAGTCACCCGGATCGGCCAGCTCCTCGACCCGTCCTACGTAGAGCCACTCGCGTTTGAAATATTCGGCCACCTCGCGACGGAAGATCTCCGGGCTGGCATAGATCGCGCCCGGCGCATGGGTCGCCTGGTCCAACGCGACCCTGGTCCCTGCCGGATCTACCTCGGACAAATCTGACATCACGTCCCTCCATTCCTCACGGTTTCGCATTACGAAATTCACGCCGCTATCGGAAACTTAGTAGGGCATCAGCTCGACCGTCATGGCGTCGCCGGAACAACTGACCCCCATGTGCCGATAGCGATCGGGACCGAGGTCTGATTCGGCCGATTCTGGGGTGGATGAGCGGTAACGCGCAAGGAGGGCGATCTGCGCGAGACGTTGGTTGACGGCGGACATGACCAGCCGCGTTGCCGAGGAACTGATTCTCGGCCTGCAGATCGCGGGCCGTGAGGTCGGTCTCGGTCAAGTCTGAACCCGGAACTGGTTGACCAGATCCATGTTGAGCTCGAGGCCCAGCCCGGGTGCGGTCGGCGGCGCGACCCAGCCGTCGACGATCTCGGGCATCGCCGGGTGGACGAGGTCGCGGCGCAGTATCGAGGCGACCGGTTCGATGGTGCGGAACTCGATCATGGGAATCTGCATGCTCGCGATCTGCATGTGGATGTTGCAGAAATCGGAGATCGCCGAGGCGTAGCTGTGGGGCATGAGCAAGGCCCCGGCGAGCTCGCACATCTCCGAGATCCGGGCGATCTCTGTGAAGCCGCCGGCTCGGCTGATGCCGCAGTGCAGCAACGGCACCTTGGCATTGTCGAGCCATTCCTTGGCCTCCCAACGGCCAGTCGAGAATTCGCCCGCGCCGATGAGCA
This sequence comes from Candidatus Poriferisodalis sp., assembly GCF_965221945.1. Lineage (GTDB taxonomy): Bacteria > Actinomycetota > Acidimicrobiia > Acidimicrobiales > Poriferisodalaceae > Poriferisodalis. Next base: position 962,301 of record NZ_OZ244925.1, read on the forward strand.
GCGGGCAGCGGGCCGCCAGCTGGCGGTACCCCTCCATGTCGTCGTGACGCAGCGGCACCTCGGCGAAGTACACCCGGTGGTCATCGAGGCGATTGAGAACCCACAGTGCCTCCTGCCAATGGGTCCAGCGATACCCGGGGTCGGTTCCCAGCACGATGTCGTCACCGATCATGGCCCGGAGCTGACCGACAAGGTCGACCACCTGGTGGTCGGGCAATTCGGTGAGCCCGACGAAGGGCAGCTTCATGGCGGTGAAACCCGACTGACGGGCGAGATCGACGATCACCTCCATCTTCTCGAGGATCGCGGCGGTCGGCTCGCCCCTGGTGTCGCCCGGATACAGGGTCACGTACGGACGCGCTCCCGGCTGGCGGGCACCTCCCAGCAGCTGCCAAACGGGCTTGTCGAGCTGCTTGCCGGCCAGGTCGTAGAGGGCGATGTCGACCGCCGACAGGGCGTTGATGAGCAGTCCTCTGCGGCCGTGGTAGAAGCTCGAGTGGTAGATGACGTCGTAGATGGCCAGTGCCTCGATCGGGTCCTTGCCGATGACATGCTCTTTGATGCCGTTGGCCCAGAAGTGCTCGCTCGGGAACTCAATCAGCTCCTTCAGGACGCTGGGCGCACACGCACACTCCCCGAAGCCCATGCGACCGTCGGAGTCGGTGACGAGCACGAGCAGCATGTCCTCGGTGTCGGTTTCGGTGAAGGCGTTTCCTTCAGCAGGAACTGACACCACTATCGCTTCAAGGTCAACTACGGCTGGCATGTGATTCCTCACTTCGTTGATGTGCCGGTTTCGATGTCAGCGCCGATCCGAGGGCTCCCGGTTCTCCCGAGTCCTTGAGCATCTGGTGGTAAGGATGGAGCCGCCCGAAGTTCTTCTCGCGCGAGACCCAATCCGAGGTCTGGCCCGGCTCGTCCCCATAGGCCAGGATCAGGCAGTGGCGCTCGCCGATCTCGACGGGTGTCACTCTGTGCATCGAGCACCAACCCTCGAAGATCTGCAGGTCACCAGGGCGCCCCGGCAGCCGCAGGACACCTTCGCCCGTCGTCAGCACTCGTTTGACTGCATCGAAGCGTTGATCGGTCTCGGTCCTCAGGAAGGGCACGTATTCGAACACTCCGCCGCGCTCGGGCTCTCTGATGACGATCGACGTCGCGTACGGCGAGCCGTCGAAGTGCCACGGGAGCGTCTCGCCGGGCAATTGAATGTTCACGATGATCGCGACCATCGGATCTTCGTAGAAGTAGATCGGGTCGAGCTGTAAGACCTGGCCGATGAAGTCGAGGATTTCGCGGCGTCGATACAGCTGGTACATGAGCGATTCGTCGGGGATCCGGTCCATGCACAGCCAGTGGTTCGACTGGGCTTGGAAGAACCTGAGCGGGTGATCTTCGGGCAGAGTCGGATCGACTTCCTCGACGAAGTACGGGTTGCGCAGGTTCCTGCTGTAGTCGCGGCGGTCGGCCAGGGCGTCGATCTCAGCCGTCATCTGCGCAACCACGTCGGCTCGAACGAACCCCGGGACAACCGCAAGACCATCCTGGTCCAAGTGTGCTCGAGCCGATGCGACCAGCTCGCGGTAGCTGGCGGACTCGGGACGATCGAGTGGGTATCGCTCGACGTCGACGAGCGAGTTCAGGGACGCGACGGGGACATGATTCTCGCCCTGCCCGAGTGGTGCAGGTGCAGTAGTCCGATCCATTTCGCCCTCCGAGGAGAATTGGCCGTTGCGCAGGTGGGTGATCGTGGTTGACCGAGACTGAACGTCTGTACGATCGTACGGGACGGCCGACCGCAGGGGGCGCGTTGTAGCTGACCGGTTCTGGGGGAGAGTCACGCTCTGTGTCGACGTCAAGCTGCCGCAAACCATCGTCACCGGCGGGCATCTCGGCGCGAGGTGCCGGGGACGAAGGCGGGTGGCTTGTCGTCGGCCACCTTGGCGGTTGCCATGTGGCCGGCCAGCTCAGCACGGACTGCCGCCACCTACTCAGGACTCGCAAGGTCCCCGACGACCAGGCAGTCGGCGGCTGAGAAATAGGGTCGGGTGATGAGTGATGAGCGCGTGATGCACCTGGGTGTGACCGCCGCCGATCTCGGCGGGGCCTCGCTCGCCATCGTGCCGGGCGACCCTGCCCGGGTGGCAAGGATCGCCGAGACGATGGCCGAGCCGACCCACTTGGCCTCGACCCGGGAGTTCACGAGCTATCGAGCGTCGATCGACGGCCAGCCAGTGGTGGTCTGCTCGACCGGCGTCGGCGGGCCGTCGACCTCGGTCGCCGTCGAGGAACTGGCCCAGCTCGGCGTGCGGACGTTCCTGCGGGTCGGCACCACCGGGTCGATCCAGCCTGATCTGCGCATCGGTGACCTGGTCATCACCCAGGCCGCGGTCCGCCTCGACGGGGCGAGCCGGCACTTCGCCCCGGTGGAGTATCCGGCGGCCTCCTCCTTCGAGTGCACCCGGGCCCTGGTCGATGCCGCGGTCGCCCTCGACGCTCCCCACCGGGTCGGGATCACAGCGTCGAGCGACACGTTCTACCCTGGCCAGGAGCGCTACGACACCGTGGCCGGCGATGTCGTCGGTTGGCTGCGGGGGAGCCTGGCCGAGTGGCGTCGCATCGGCGTGCTCAACTACGAGATGGAGTCGGCAACGCTGTTCACGATGTGCGCGGCCAACGGCTGGCGGGCCGGGTGCGTCGCCGGGGTAATCGCTCAGCGGACCGAGTCCGAAGCCGTTGTCGACGAGGCCCGCATCGCAGCCACCGAGGAGCAGGCGGTCGGGGTAGTCGTCGAGGCGGCCCGGCGCCTGCTCGCCTCCTGAATTAAAGCGGGGCCCTCAGCCGCCGAGGTGGTCGGCCAACTCCCCGCAGTCGGCGACGACGAACTGGAGTGGTTCGCCGGCGAACAGCCGACGGCAGTTGCCGGTCACTGGGTTGTTCAGATGTCGACGAGGGTTCGAAGCTTCGAGCGCTCTGTGTCGTCGAGGTGGGCCCGGTGATGGCGAAGTTCGAGGCAGGCGTTGATGGCCGCTCGGATGTGATCATCAGTTGCGTTGTCGAGGGTCGCGGCGAGGTGTTCTCGAAGCCAGGTCTCGACTTCGTCGCTGCGCCAGAGCCGGTAGCGGCCGCGGGGGTCGGTGACGGGGGGTGGGAATCCGCCGGGTCCACGCTCGCCGGTGATGAGGAGTCGCACGCTCTCGCGGGTTCGCCCGGTGCGGGCTGCGATGTCGGCCATGGACACCAGTCCGGCATCTGCAAGTCGAGTCACGGTGATGCCCGCGATGCACTCGAGTTCGGCGACCGCAGTCAGCACGGCGTATTGGAAGGTGTCGGCCTCGCGGTCGAAGTCGGCGAACTGGATGCCGTCGGCTCGGCCGATCAGGGCGTCATCGCAGCCAGCCTCGTATACGTCGTCGATCAATTCGTCTGATTGGAGGTCGGGGCCGTCGACGATCAGGGTGAAGGTGTGGGTGGTCATGGTCAGGTGTCGCTGTCTCGTTCGGAAATGTGGATGCATCGGTCCAGTGCTCGCCTGAGCTGGCGGGCGTGGTTGTCGGGGCTGCGTGGTGTCGACCAGATGGAGACCTGGCAGCCTGATCGGCTGGAATCGGCGCAGCGAGCTACACCCCAGCGGTGCCCCGATGCTGTCGGTGCGATGGTCCAGCCTGCGGCTTCGAGTTCGGCCAATGCGGCTTCGATCGCCTTCTTCGGGTGCCGCGCCCTCGGCATGTTGACACCATACAACGTATGTTGGATCGCGTCAACGGCGTTGGCAGCGTGTCAGAAGCCGAGGATTTTGTCGGCGACTACGTACTGGAGCGGCTCGCCGGCGAGCAGGCGGCGGCAGTTGTCGGCGATGAGGTCGAAGCGGCGCTGGTCGATGTCGGGGCCGACCATCGCCACGTGCGGTGTGATCAGCACATTGGGCAGCGTCCAGATCCGGTGGTCCGGCCGCAGCGGTTCCTGGTCGAAGACGTCGAGGCCCGCGCCCGCGAGCTGGCCGGCTTCCAGTGCGTCGACGAGATCGCCGAGCACGACGGTCATGCCGCGGCCGATGTTGATGAACACGGCCGTGGGCTTCATCAGCGCGAACTGTCGACGACCCAGCATCCCCTCGCTGTCGGGTGTATGGGGAACCGTCATCACGACTGCGTCGGCCAGCGGAAGCTGAGCTTCGAGGTTGTCGGTGCCGAACACGGCGTCGATCGCCCCGCCCGATGTGGTCTCGGGGCGGGCGTCGACGGCCACGATTCTCGGCCCCCATGGCTGCAGGTAGCGGGCTGCCTGGTGGGCGACACCTCCGGCGCCAATAAACAGCACGGTCGAGTGTGCGAGGTGCAGGACCGGGGCAACTCCACGTCGATACTCCCGGTTGCGCTGGTCGTGTGCGTAGTGCGGCAACCCTCGGGCGAGGGCGAGCAGGAACGCCATCACGTGGGTGGCGATGTGGTCGTTGTACACGCCGCGCATATTGGTGACGATCACGGGATGGGCGGCGAGCTCGGGGGTGAAATAGCCGAGTGGCGGGTTCGCCATCGGGGCCTGAAGCCAGCGAAGCTGCGGCGCGTGCCAGCCCTTCGGCAGAACGCCGTACGCGGCGTCGGCATCGCTGAGCTGCTTGAGAATCTCCTCGTCGGTCACGGCGATGACCACTTCGAGATCCTCGAACTCGGCGCGGAGCTCGGCCGCCCACCTCTCGAGCACCTCGGCGTGCGGGATCGCCGGCGCCGAGGGCTGCGCCATCAACATGAACTTGGCGGTCGAACTCATATCGGGCGTCGCTCTGCGCAGGTGGGTGCGTTGTGGGATGGGGATTAGAAGACGGGGAAGACGGCGGTGTCGCTTGAGCGTTCTGCTCGGGTCAGGGCGTAGAGGATGTTCCAGTCGCCGTTGCGGTTTCGGGCGATGTCGATGCAGATCTCGATGACGATGGCTGGGCCGAGCGGGTCGGTGGTCGGGCGGGTCTGGCCGGTGCTGACGGCGAGGTCGTCGAGATGGAGGAGCACCTCGATCAATCGGGTGCGGCAGAAGTCGTCGAGGGTGAGCAGGCGGCCCCCCAGTGCGGCGACGAGACGGCCAGCGGGTTCATCAGCCAGTCGTGTGTCCAGGTCGGCGACCAGTTGGCGGCACTTGTCCACGGTGGCTTGGTGACCGATGGCCGATTCGGCGGCGGAGACATCCTTGATCTGGTCGTGGACGGGGGAGTCGACCGCGGCGTGAAAGTAGGTGACCGCGGTGAGGAGGTCGCCGTCGGGGCGCCGGTCGGGTGGGGTGCGGTCGAGGTAGGCGATGGTGGCGCCGGCGGCGCGTACCAGGTGGGCGCAGAGTGCTCCGACCGTCATGCCTTCGAGGGCCGAGGGCTGGTCCCATCGCTCGGCTGTGGCTGGGGTGTCGATGAGTTCGGCCGACTTGGTGACGGCTTCGACGACGAGGGCACGGACGCGGGCTGAGTCGATCGACAGGTTGGTGGCAGGCGTCATGGGCTGATCTCGTTTCGTTTCAGGCGGGGGTAGGTGGGGTGCAGATGGCGTTGGCCGGCGCCGAAGAAGTTCTCCCGGAAGGTCGTGCCCTCGTAGCTGGTGCGGAATCGACCACGCCGTTGGAGCTCGGGCACCAGCGAGTCGACCACTTGGGTGAACCCCCACGGGACAGGAGCCGTCGTCACGTTGAACCCGTCGACACCGGTGGTCTCCATGAATGCCTCCATCTGATCGGCAACGGTGGCCGGTGAACCCACAAACCCCAGCCCGCCGGCAGTCTCCGAAAGACGTCGGGCGACATCGCCGACGGTCCAGGTCTTGTCGGGATCTTCCAGTTTCCAGCGCTCGACCTGGGTGCGGATCGCATTCGCTTCGATGTCGTCGATCGGCGTGTCCGGCGGGTGACCGCCCAAGTCGATGCCCGTCCAGCCACCGTAGAGAGCGAGGTAGCCGTCGACGGAGAACAAACGTGACCACTCGTCGCGCATCGCCCGGGCTTGCGCATCGGTCTCGGCGACCACCACCCGCGCCACTTGCAGGGCCCTGATCTGCTCGGGATCGCGGCCGGCTGCCACGGCATGCTCGCGCAGCGATGCCACAACAGCGGCACCCCGGTCGTTGCCGGGCACAGACATGAACACGACCTCTCCCGTGTTGGCCGCGAACTCGACACCGCGCGCCGAGTTTCCCGCCTGATACAGCACTGGCGTGCGCTGAGGGGAGGGCTCGACCATGTGGGGGCCCTCGACCGTGAACCACTCACCGGAATGGTTGATCTCGTGCACCTTGGCCGGGTCGGTGAACGTGTCGGCCTCGGCATCGAGGACGATCGCGCCGTCTTCCCAGCTGCGTTCCCACAGCTTCAGGCAGACATCGACGTACTCGTCGGCCCGGTCGTAACGAGCGTCGTGGGGCAGGATCTCGCCGAGTCCTTGACGTTCGGCATCGGACAGGTACGAGGTCACGATGTTCCAGCCGACACGGCCATCCGTGAGGTGGTCGAGAGTCGAGAACAGCCGGGCCGTGTGGTACGGAGCGTGGTGGCTGGTCGACATGGTCACTGCGAAACCGAGGTGCTCGGTGCACGCCGCCAGCGCAGGGATCAGCAGGGTGGGGTCGATGCCGGGAATCTGGACTGCACCGCGCAAGCCAGCCTCGCGACTCGCCCCGTAGACATCGTAGGTGCCCAACACGTCTGCGAAGAAGATCCCGTCGAAGCAGCCCCTCTCCAGGGTGCGCACGAGTTGCTGCCACCAGCGGAGCGTCCGGTACCCCCACGACGTCTCGTCGGCAGGGTGTTTCCACATCCCCTTGATCTGATGATTAGGAGATGCCTGGATGAATGCGCTCAGATGCATCTCGCCGCCGCTCATCGGTCTAGGCGATCACGAGCCGGACGTATTCGCCCAGCCGGCTGTTCAGCTTCGTGATTCCCACCAACCTCATACCAGTAAAAGTAGCTACCTATGGCTCATTTGCCGACGGACTCTGTCGCGGTGCCGCTCGGGTTGGAGCTTGTCGACCGCTCGTGGCTGGCCGAGGCGGCAGGGCAACTGCCCGGGGCGCTCATGGACGCCATCGACGAAGGCCTCCGGGCTGTTCTCAGCCTCTGAGGATTCACGGCGTTCTGCTGACGAATCCCTTTGCGTTGCTTGTCTGGGGTGTCGTAGACAACTACGGTGCCAAAACGAACGGAGTTGGTGCGTCGAATCCGGCGGCTCGCCGATGCCCATGGCTGCACAGCCGTCATCCTGCGCCAGGGCAAGCATGACATCTGGGAGTGTGCCGGCTTTCGGTTCCCGATCCCGAGGCACCGAGTGATTGCAGATGGAACCGCACGGACGATTCTCGGCAAGCTGGAGGCGCACCTCGAGCGAGTGGCGCAGGGAGAGAACTCGTGAGCGCACCCTATAGAGCCGTTGCAGAACGAAACGGGGATTGGTGGGAGATCGAGATCACCTCTGGTCTGCCTCCCAACATGCTGGGCGTCAGCCAGACGCGCCGCAGGAGCGATGTTGAGCGTGTTGCGCGAACGGTGGTCGCCGAGCTGCTCGACATCGAGCCCGACGGCATCGAGATCGATATCGACGTCAGGCAGGCGTCCGAGCGCGGTCCGACGGCGTCAATTTGCTAGTTCGAGCGTGACCCGCGTGGCGTGCACTGCGCTGCAGCCCTCGATGTCGGACGATATGGCCTCGTGGAGGACATTGACGTTGCACCCGCTGGGTTCCAGCTTGGGCCAACGTCCCTTGTAGCTGATGAGAACGCCACGAGGTGCAGCGTTCTCCACGTTTGCCTCGACCTCGAGTTGGCCTGCGCTGTTGCGCATTCGGACCTGGTCGCCGTGGGCGATGCCGAGATCGGCCGCGTCTGCAGGGTGGATCGTGACGGTTGCAGGACCAGCTCGCCGGCCAATGGTGCGGTCGTTGGCGTGGGAGTCGTTGAGCCGCCACTGTGAGGCAGGCGACAGCAGCCGGAAGATCCCGTCGGCTTCACGGGCGTCAGCCGTTGGGACCGGAGCCCGCCCCAAACCGGCCGCCGTTGCAGCGTCAGATGCGATCTCGATTCGACCCGACGGGGTGCGGAATCGTCGGTCGGCGAAGAAATCGACTGGCTCACGGCCCAGGTACACGTGGCCTCGCTCTGCCAGCTCGGCAAAGGAGAGGCCGAGGTCGAGTTGGTCGAGGAGCCGCTGGATCAACACGTCGTCGGTCTCGTGGAGCTCTGGCTCGTCAAGGCCCATCGCCCCAGCGAGCCGGCGGAAGATCTCTTGATTCGACAGCGCCTCGCCGATTGGCTCTCGGACTTTTTGCTGCGCTCCCACGATCGGTGACATATAGCTGAACGTGAGGTCGTCGAATTCCAGGAAGCTCGCGGCGGGGAGCACGATGTCGGCATAGTCGACCGTGTCTGTCGCAAAGCAGTCCGCGACGACGGTGAACAGGTCCTCACGGCACAGTGCCGAGCGGAGCCTGTCCTGCTCGGCAGCCGAGGCGACCGGGTTCGTGTTCCAGCTGAACAACGCCCCGAATCGTTCGGGGTTCTCGAGCTTGGCTGCAAGGCCGATGTGGTTGACCTTGGGAGCGCCGTTTTGGGCCAGTGACGTGCCGGACAGCTCGTCGAAGTCCGCGCCCAGCATGGCCGCCGCAACATTGAGGTAGCTGATTCCTGCGCCGGGCTTGCCGATGTTGCCAGTCAGCGCCGGCAGCAAGCCGACGGCACGCATGACATTTGCGCCCGTGGGCTGACGTTGGAGTCCTTGACCGGCCCACAGAAGCGCCGGCCCGGCCGCATAGAGCCGCGCAGCCTGCCTGATGTCACCAGCCGGGACACCCGTTTGTTCCTCACCCCATTCCGGCGTGCACGTCTCGATGGCGGGGAGCACTTCGGCGACGCCTTGGACATGGTCAGCGATGAACTCGGTGTCGAAGGCCGCCATGGCGCCGAGTTCGTGCGCTATGGAAAACGCCAGCGCGGCGTCGGTGCCGGGGTACGGCTGGAGGTGAAGATCGGCCCGAGCCGCGGTGGCCGTGCGTATCGGATCCACGACGATGACGGACCCGTCGAAGTCTCCCAGCCAGTTCTTGTCCATGTGCGGGGCGCTGTGAGAGGGGTTGGCGCCCCACACGAGAATGCACGATGAATCGGCCGCGGTGCGCGGGTCGAATCCCGCAACGGACGTGCCGAACATGTACGTCCACGCGATATGTCCGGCCAGATTGCAGATCGAATCCGGCTCTACTTCGGTCGCGCCCAAGCGGTGAAAGAACCGCAGCGGGAACATGAACGCCAGCATCGACATCGTTCCCGAGTAGTGGGTGTGGAGCACGGCCGCGGGGCCGCGCTCGTCGACGACCTGCTGCGTGCGTTCCGCGGTCTCGGCCAGGGCGTCTTCCCAGCTGATGGGTGCGAATGCGCCTTCGCCCTTCGGGCCGACCCGGCGGAGCGGAGTGGCGAGGCGGGCCTCGGGGTCCTGCCACACGCCGTTGTAGGCCGTTGCACACTTCGCGCACAGCGTTCCTCGGCTGACTGGATGATCGGGATCGCCTTGGACGATGACCCGACCGCCCTTGCCGGAGCGCACCACGATCCCGCAGTTGTCGTAGCAGTCACGTGGGCAGTTCGTCCGCATTGGCGTCACGATCTGGTCTCCTGGCACACCTCGACCCCGGCGGATCTGGTGGTAGGACTGGAATTGAAGCTTAGGCCCAGCCGAGTTGTTGCAGGGCGACGCCGGAGTGCCAGATCTTGGTCATGTGGGCGATCTTGTCGCCCTCGAACCGCATGTCGTACACGTAGTCCGAGCTGGCTGCCTTCCCGGTCGGCGGAACCGGACCGCCGTCGCCCGTGTGGGTGCCGTTGAACACCGCATAGGCCAGGACGCTGCCCCGCTCCTCGTCGGTCGCGAACGACTTCAGGTCGTACGAGCCGTCTTCGAGAATCGTCAGGATGCCCTTCATCCACTCGGTGTAGGAGCGGAGGTCGGTGAGGTCGCCGATCGCTTCGGACTGTGCGGAGAACGTCGCATCGTCGGTGCAGTACTGGGAGCACCCATCCCAGCCTTGTCCGCTCTCGCACGCGTCGAAGAATGCGGCGGCTGTTTCGTTCATCTGTCCCATGGCATGGCTCCCTGTGTTGAGTCGCTGACTCATTCCTTGCTCAGATTACGACCGTCGTCGCCCTGTTCTGGACAGCACGGACCAAGCTGAGCGCAGCCGCCTCAGCGGTTGATTCGTCCTACCCGGCGATATCGCAGGCACCGAGTACCTTGGGCTCATGACCCGACGGGTGTGGACGGCAGCTGAGCTGGAGGCGATGGACTCGTCTCAGGTCGACGCCATCTTTGAAGACAGCATCATCTGGGACATTGACGACGCCCCACAAGACCTGTTGGCCCGGTCCCGAGAGCGGATCATGCGTCGGATCGAAGAAGCAGAGTCGACACAACAGACTTGACTGATCGCCGCGAGGACTACCGGATCCTGATAACCAGCGGCGTTCTCGTGCGGGCGCTCAACGTCGTAGGCCAGCTTGGGGCTGACGGTGCGATCGAGCTGGTTTCGATCGACATCGATCTCGACTGGGAATAGCGATGCGATCCAACAACATCTGAAGCGGAGAGGGGTCGACGATGCTGGATCATGCTGAGCGGGTCGCGGCGACGCGGTCGGCAGTGTCAACATTGAGCCGCTGCCTGAGTCAGCGTCGCCAGCCGCTGTGGTCATTGAAGGACCGCCGGTCCAGGTGTTGCTCGGATTGTGGGGCCGACCCCACTCCGGGATCGACGTCACCGACGGTGACCCAGCGGTATGGGAGCAGTGGCGAGCACTGCCCAGCGAAGCCTTCCAATTCGGGACCTGGGACTAGCGCCGGGATGACGAAGCCAGTGCAACGTTCGTCGTCGAGATGGTGCACTGATCAGAACGGATAGAGCGACATTGTGGAAAGTTGGCCAACGTGCTCTGCGCGGATCGGGTCAGACGACAGCCCCGCCTTCGATCGGCGAGACGATGCGGGCTGCCTGTTCGGCCGGATCAGGCTCGGCGTGAGAACCCTTGCGGGCCGATCGTTCGACCCATTTGCGCCTGGCCTCGTCCAGATCGTCGGCAACCAGGTCGGCTAGTTCTTTCCTGACCTCATCGGCTTCCGATTGCAGCTCGTACTTGCGGGCGAAGGCATCGGCTGGCAATGCCCTGAGTTCGGAATCGATCTCCGAGAGCCGCTGGCGACGGCTGGCGGCGGGATCCTCCATCTGGCCTGCGTTCACGCGAGCGTCTTCCCACGATGTCACATTCGCGCGAAAAGCTGAGCCTTGGTGTCAAAAGGTCTCGAAGCGAGCGTTAAGAGCCTTGGCGGATAGGCGGCGATGCCCGGCAGCTCCAACGGCCTGGATTTTGTGCAGAAATGCCGCTACAGACGGCAAATTTGCACAGAGAATTGCTTGGCGTCGGACTCTGTGCAGAAATACCGCTACAGACGGCAAACTTGCACAGAGTTGGCGTGACAGCAAGTTTCCGAAACGTCACCTATCCGCGCGGCCTCTAAGCGACGTCATGTCGTCGCTGTCGGTGGTGAGGATGAACGTGCCGAGATGCTCAGCGACGACGGCAAGACGACCCTTGACGTCTAACAGCCGATCCCTTGGCGGTCCAGAACTGCGTCGGCGCTCTCAAGATGTTCTTGGGCGATGGGCCCCTCAACCGCTTCCCATGAAGCGATCATGTCGAGCAATGCCCGGCTGCGGCGACGACGCCTCGCCGTTACGAGAACCGAGCGCTTGACGACCACGCCAAGACAGTAGCCAGACCCGTCAAGAGTGCCCCTGAGCTTTTCAGCGGCTGGGCGTGAGCGGGAGATCGGCGAGCAGCTGGGCGATGCAGTCGTCGAGGGGCTGGGACGTGTTGATGGTGATCTCGGGTGCGGGGGGCGGCTCGTAGGGGGCGGAGATGCCGCTGAAGTCGGGGATCTCGCCGGCTCTGGCTTTCACGTAGAGGCCCTTGGGGTCGCGGGCTTCGCAGACGTCGAGTGGGGTGTCGATGTAGACTTCGATGAAGGTGCCCTCTGGGTGGATGGCACGCACCTGGTCGCGATCGGCGACGTAGGGGGAGATGAACGCCGTCAGCACGACGTTTCCCGCGTCTTGGAACAGGCGGCAGACCTCGCCGATGCGGCGGATGTTCTCGGTGCGGTCCTCGGGCGAGAAGCCGAGGTCGCGGTTGAGCCCGAAGCGCACGTTGTCGCCGTCGAGGACATAGGCAGCGACGCCACGCTCCAGCAGCGCTGCTTCGAGGGCGAACGCCAAGGTCGACTTGCCGCTGCCCGAGAGCCCGGTGAACCAGACAGTCACAGCGCGGTGGCCGAAGTGCGCCTCCCGGTCGGCTCCACTGACCCGCCCTTCGGCGCGGACAATGTTGCGCGAGACGGGCTCGGGCGCGGCGTCGCTGTTCACGGCGTGCTCGGTCCTCGGAGGAAGCCCCGCTCGGTCAGCACCCGCACGATCGCCGCCACACACTCGTCAACGCTCTCGGTGGAGGTGTCGACACGCAGGTCGGCGTCTGCCGGCCGGTCATAGGTGGCTGAGACACCGGGGAACCGGGGGATCTCGCCGCTGTCGGCCATCGCGTATAAGCCGTGAGGGTCACGCTCGCGGCACACCTCGATCGGCGTGTCGACGAACACTTCCACGTAGCGGTCGGCGCCCACCAAGTCACGGGCACGCCGCCGCACCTCCCCGTTGGGCGCCACCAGCGCGGCAATCGCGATCAACCCCTGTCCGTTCACCAGCCGCGCGACTTCCGACACCCGGCGTAAGTTCTCCGAGCGTTCCTGGGCGCTGAAGCCCAGATCCCGGGAGATGCCCATGCGAACGTTCTCGCCGTCGAGGCGGATCGACACCTTGCCCCGGTCGAACAGCTCACGCTCGAGAGCGGTTGCGAGGGTGGACTTGCCCGCAGCGGTGAGTCCCGTCAGCAGGATGGTGCAGGGCTGCTGGCCGAACCGGATGGCCCGTTCGGCGTCGCTGATCTCCGAGCGCTGCCGCACCAGCGCAGCGTCGGGCGCGTGATCCCACGCCGAGGCTGCGCCGATGATCATGCCCGCACCCACGGTGGCGTTGGACAGCCGATCCACGAGCACGAATGACCCGGTTGCATGGTTGGACCGGTACGGGTCGAACGTCAGCTCCCGGTCCGACGCCACAACACAGCGTCCGATGTCGTTGAGCCCCAGCCCCAGCCCCAGCGCCGGCTCATGGGTCCCGGTGTTGATGTCGACGCGGTGCCGCAGGCTGCGGATCGTGCAGTTCGAAACAGTGTTGGCCGACTGCAGCAGGTACGAGCTGCCGGGTTCCATCTCGGCCTCGTCCATCCACACCACCATCGCGTCGAGCTGGTGCGCACGTTGCGGCGCGTCGCCAGGCTTCACGAACAAGTCGCCGCGGCTGATGTCGATCTCATCGGCGAGCGTCACCGTGACGGCCCGGCCCGGACCGGCAACGTCGAGGTCGCCGTCGAAGGTCACGATGCGCTCCACCGTCGAGCCGAGCCCCGACGGCAGCGCCACCACCGGGTCGCCGGGCCGAAGAACCCCCGACGCGACCGTGCCGGCGTAACCACGGAACTCTGGGTTCGGCCGGGTGACCATCTGCACCGGCATGCGGAAGTGGTCCAGATCGACATCGGCATCGGCATCGACGGTTTCGAGATGCTCCAGCAGCGGTGGCCCGTCGAACCAGCCGAGGTTGTCGCCCGCATCGACCACGTTGTCGCCCAGCAGGGCCGACAGCGGTAGGAAATACGGCTCGCCGAAGTCGAGCGTCTTGGCGAATGACCGGTAGTCCTCGCGGATCTCGGCGAACCGCTCGGCGGACCAGCCCACCAGGTCCATCTTGTTGACCGCGACGACGACTTGGCGAATGCCCAGCACGCTGATGATGTAGCTGTGGCGCTTGGTCTGGGGGAGCACCCCGTGACGGGCGTCGATCAGGATGACCGCCAGCTGGCAAGTCGACGCACCAGTCGCCATGTTGCGCGTGTACTGCTCGTGGCCCGGAGTGTCGGCGATGATGAACGTTCGCCGGGCAGTCGAGAAGTTGCGGTAGGCCACGTCGATGGTGATGCCCTGTTCCCGCTCGGCCCGTAAACCGTCGGTGAGCAGCGCCAGGTCGACCCGGTCGCCCGCTGAGCCCTGTGTCACCGAGTCGGCTTCGAGGCTCGTGAGCACGTCCTCGTAGATCAAGTGCGAATCGTGCAGCAGGCGGCCGATCAGCGTCGACTTTCCGTCGTCGGTGCTGCCGCAGGTGAGGAACCGCAGGAGGTCGTGTTCGGGGGCCATCAGAAGTACCCCTCGCGCTTCTTCTCCTCCATCGAGCCCGACTGGTCGAAGTCGATCACCCGGCCTTCCCGTTCGGAGCGGGTTGCCGCCGCCATCTCGCCGATGATCTCGGGCAGCGTGGTGGCGGTCGACTCGATGGCGCCCGACAGCGGATAGCACCCGAGCGTGCGGAACCGCACCGTGCGCAGTTCCGGCGCCTCGCCCGCTTCGAAGACGAACCGATCGTCGTCCACCATGATCAGCACGCCGTCGCGCTCCACCACCGGCCGCTCCGCCGAGAAATAGAGGGGAACGATGGGGATGTCCTCGAGATGGATGTACTGCCACACGTCGAGTTCGGTCCAGTTGCTCAACGGGAACACCCGGATCGATTCCCCCTTGTTGACCCGCCCGTTGTACAGGTGCCACAGCTCGGGTCGTTGATTCTTCGGATCCCAGCGATGATGCGCATCGCGGAAGCTGAACACCCGCTCCTTGGCCCGTGATTTCTCCTCGTCACGCCGAGCGCCCCCGAACGCTGCGTCGAACCCGCCCGCGTCCAGCGCCTGGCGGAGCGCCTGGGTTTTCATGATGTCGGTGTAGTTCTTCGACCCGTGATCGAACGGGTTGATGCCCTGCGCCACGCCATCGGTGTTCGTGTGCACAATCAGCTCGAACCCGATCTCATCCGCCATCCGGTCCCGGAACGAGATCATCTCGGAGAACTTCCACGTCGTGTCGACGTGCAGGAGCGAGAACGGGATCCTGCCGGGGAAGAACGCCTTGCGGGCGAGGTGCAGCAGAACCGACGAGTCCTTGCCGATCGAATACAGCATCACGGGTCGCTCGAGCTGGGCCACCACCTCGCGCATGATGTGGATCGCCTCGGATTCCAGCTGCTGGAGATGGGTTAGCCGCAGCTCGACCGGCACGGAGGCACTCATCTGAGCTCGCTCGACTTCGCCACCAGGGCTTCGCTGGCATCCCACAGCTTGGTTCCGTTTTCCGGATCCGATGCCGGGGGCGACACCTGCTTCCGGTGCATCATGTGCAGATACATCCCTGTGGAGCTGCCCGCTTCTTCAGCGCAGCAGAGGTACACGACCGGTCCGATGGCCTCTTCGGGAGACTGAAAGAACAATCGCAGCACCGGGTTGATGATCGGCTTCAGCAGTGTCGGCGATTCTCTGGCGATACCTGTGGCCACGCCTCCTGGGCACAACGCGTGTACTGCGACGTCGATTCCTTCGCCCTGGTTCAGGCGGCGGGACAGCTCGGTTGCGAACGTGCAGAGGGCCAGTTTGCTTTGGCCGTATTGCTGCAGGCTTTCGGTCATCCCGTGTTCGGTGTAGGCACCGAAGCGATCGAAATCGATGGGGTCGCAGGACCGGTGGGATTCCGATGAGACGAACACGATCCGCGGGGCCTCACCGGACTGACTCGACGGGCGCATGACGCCGTCCTGGAGCCATCGGTCGATCATCACCCGTTTCGCTAAGAAGTTGACCGCGAACATGACCTCGTATCCCTGCGGGGTCTGCCTCGACCTGCGCGACAAGAGGCCGGCATTCATGACCGCAATGTCGAGGCGGGTGCCGCGCTCGTGCAGCTGGTCGCAGAAGCGATGCACAGAGCGGAGATCGGCGAGGTCCACTTCGACCAATTCCACGGTCTCGGACCCAGACTGTCGCTTGATCTCGTCGCAGATTCCGGCATGGCCAGGGCGGCAGGCCAGAATCATATTCCCGCCGCGCCGTGCGAGATCAATAGCAGCAGCTCGACCCACCCCGCTGTTGGCGCCGGTCACGAGGCACGTCTTGCCGTCAATCCGCACGTCGTCTGGGACCGGACTGAGGTCAGGGTTCTTCGAATCCCGGAGGTCCCGAAGGGCCGCGCTCATGGCGTTGACGATGGCGCTGCCAGGGAACTTTCTCTTCTCTTGTGTCATGCCAGAAGGTGCCTCGCCGGTCGATTGATGATTGGCGCTCGATGGCTGGCTCGGGGCCTCTTCGAACGGGATTGCATATGTCTCCCGGTAGGAGGAGAAGGCTTCATCGACGACCTGCTCGCTCAGCCCGAAGTCGCTGAGCTTGTAGGCATGCTTGCCGAAGCGGTTCTGCGGATTCGCCTCCGTGTATTGCACGGTTTCCCGCTCGGCTTCGTCATCGAAACCGATCCCCGCCAGCCCGCAGATCCGCCGGACCTCGGCGATCGGGTCGTTCGTCAGGTCGTAGTAGGAGACGTCAACGAACTGTCCGGCTGGCGACTCGGCCCGGGTCTGCATGGCCAGTTGGACCATCCTGTGCGTCTTGTGGCACCAGTGTTGCCCGATTTCGGTCGGATTGACCCAATCGCTGAAGATGCCGCGGCCATGGGCAACCATGCTGCAAAAGGAAGCGAGCGTCACTCGGGGATCGCGGTGGGTCTGCACGATTGTGGCGCCGTCGAACACCTTCTCAAACACGTCGAGGTACTCCATGTGGTGCGGGGTCTTGAGCACCCAGGCGCTGCCGGGCCGCTGCCACGACAGCACCTTCAGAACCCGGCGGAAGTACTCATAGGTCTGCGTGTGGTCCTGTTCTTCCAGCCAGCGGGAATAGCTCGGCACACACATGATGGCTTCGGCTGACTGACTCATGAAGTTCAGGTCGAGCAGCAGGACGTCCTCTTCCGCCTGGTCGTGCCCGACCGGATGGATCGCCATGAATTCAGGTGCCAGGTAGGAGATCGTCTTCTCGGCAAGCACCGCACGCCATCTGCGAGCCCGCTGTGCGCGTTCGGTCTCATTGTCAGCCGACACCGGCACCAGCGCTTCCGCGCCCGAGATGCCCCGAATCTCCGGATGGGAATTCAGCAGGCGCTGCAGCAACGTGGTACCGGTGCGCTGCAATCCGGTGACCAGGATGATCGTGCCGAGGTCGATGTCGTCGATCTCGGGGTGCCGCTTGAGCAGGTTCTCGATCCGCAGCCGGTGAACCAGCACCCCGACGAGCCGCGACTTCTGTATCTGCCGACCGGTCGGGGTCAGGCGGGCTTCGCTGTTGATTGACGAGACGAGCACCTCGAGGGCACGCAGGTGCCCGTCGTCGCCGAAGTCCGTCAAGCCGGTCTTGTGTTGCGCAGCATCACGCAGTGCGCCGACGTCCAGGCGGTCCGAGAGCCCGAAGTGCAGACCTGCCGTGCCTAGCCGATTGAACATCCTGATGGGGGCAGGACGATAGGGGTTCTCATAGTCCGTGGAAGTCACGACACCTTCCGGCTGCAGGAGTGAGCTGCCACTGGGCTAGTCCTGCAGGCTGCTCAGCTTGACCACTCGGCACCTCGGTTGGGGGTGCTCGGCGGCGCGCACCCACCGGAAGCACATAGTGCCGGACGTGTGGCCTGCGGTGTCGATCCAGTTCGGCAGGCCGGGGTCTTTGTGCGCCACAATCAGGCGCACCGAACCGTCGGCTTCGCAGTGGGCGAGATGCTTGTTGGTGTGGATCGTGAAATGGCGATAGTCCAGCGACTCCATCCAGTAGTTGTTCAGCTGAAAGTTCCAGTGCTCGCACTCGGGAGGCGTGGCTTCGATGAGCAGCACTTCGTCGGGCGCCAGTGCCCAATGGCTGTGGTAGTAGGTGATGTTCGGATCCCCGCCGGCGGCCAGTGATACATCCGGATCGAACATCGGCAGTTCATTGCTGTGCTTGGAGAAGTCACGCGCCCACTTGGCGAACAGCAATGGTGCGCCCATCACCAGCGCCCCCGCTTTCTTCAACCCCTCATCCAGAGCCCCTGCCGTCAGGTGGGAGGGGCGGCGCTGGTCGGGGGGACAATTGATGCGCTCAATGGTCAGATCTGCCGGGGTTTCCGTAGTGCGGTCCCCAAACGTCTGGCGGACCACCAGCGTGCCGGTCTCGGACGTCATCGGGAGCCAGTTGGTGCCCTGTGGCGTGCTGCTGAGCACCAGTTCGAAGCACCCGTCGGGGTCCATCTCGATCTCGTCGGATTCGATGTATCCCGTAGGGGGCAAACCGCCGCCCTGGCCGTAGTTGCCGGACTGGGTTCCGAAGCTCAGGTAGGCGATGTTGTTGCGCCGACCGGTGATCGTGTACTCGTAGTTCCCGTCCAGCGCGGCCGTCAGATAGAAGTTGTCGGGATTGTCCGCGCCTAGCTTCGTGGTCTCGTCGACAACACGATGCAGCACGGGCGCGTTGGGGTCGGCGTGTTCGACGAACGCCGTCAGACCGGCGCGGGCGAGACGGCTGAGGTACCGGTATCCCTCAGCTTGGCTGAAAGGGTCCCGAGGAGCGCCGGGGAAATTCAACGCGGCTCCCGCCGCCTTCAACGAGTCGCAGAACTCGTTCCACGACTGGCCGCTCGTGACGCGCTGGGCGGCCACATCGTCGTGCGTCTTGCCACGCACTCTCAAAACGAGCAAGGAGACCCTTCGAAACGCAGCTAGGAGACCGATGGCGAACCGTCGCATGGCCTACGTCTACTGACTCAAACGGCTCGGCAGCAACGGGGGCCCCTGCTACGCGGCGGGATCGAGTTTGTGGGCGAGCATCTCTTCGTAGAGGGGCAGGCTTCGCTGGTAGAGCTCGTAGAGGCGAGGCGTGTCCTCCAAGGGCGGGTATTCCGTGGGGGGTTGGTAAAAACCGGTGCTCTGACGGAGCGCATCGTGCCATAGGCCGGCGCCCTCGCCGTACCAGCTCACTTCGGTGCGTTCACCCTGGGACCACTCGAGCGCTTCGGCGATGAACGGGATGCCGACGGCGTCGCAATAGGCCCGGATCGTTCCTCCAGGGTCGCCGGTCAGGTCGGAGGCGTCGATGACGGGCGGGGCCGTGCCGTCGCGGTCGGCGATACGGCGGAACAGGCGGTGCAGCGACCCGAATCCGACCTCGTCCCACGTGCAGTCCGGCCAGTGATGGCCCAGCCCCTGGACCACCCGCTTCGGGTCCCGGATCAGGAACGTGTGGGTCGTCGCCGAAAGCTTGGCGTCGTCGAAGTCGTGCTCGATCGAATAGGCAAAGTCCTTCACGAACACGCTCTGAGCCTCGGCAAGCGCTGAGATCTCATCCCAGAACGACGCATAGTTGTGGCCCGGTCGAGCGGGGACATGGGCGTCGCGCTGCGACCGGCGGTCCTCGCCGTAGTAGTAGAGCTCGTTCCACGGCTCGTGGAAGCACTCGAAGTCGCCTCGCTGGCGCATCATCCACTCGAACGCCGTGGAGATCGAACGGGGCGTGGCCCACAGGATCAAGAACATCTGTGAGACCCCCGCTCAGCCGGCTCCGGCACCGTGATCCCTTCTGGTGTCGCTTCTGGTCGTGCGGGTGCTCGACCGCTCGTGACGGCTGCGGGACAGCGCGGCGTCGCCCTGCGGTGTGCCGTCGTGGAACGAGCCGATCATCTCGTCCAGCGGCGACTCGAGTCCGCCGTAGTTGCACTCGATGAACCGGTGGTGGAGCTGGTGGTGGAAATCGCCCAGCTCGAACCTGGCCTGGCGGCGTTTCTGTGGCCCCAACAGCAGAGCGTCGTAGCCGGTGTGCGACAGAGGCGCCCCGATGCCGTGGTGCATGGCCATGAAGTAGAGGTGCACCGGGTGCGACGGCAACAGGAACAGCAGCACCACGTCGGAGAAGAGGACAAGGTGCTCGGCGGGATGCATCGCGAGTCCCGACCAGGGCCCCACATTCACGTTGCGGTGGTGCCAGGAGTGGACGTAGCGGTACGCCGGGCCGGTGTGCAGCAACCGGTGGTGAGCCGAGAAGTACAGGACAGACCACCACGGGATGATCGCCAGAAACACCACGAACCAGGCGGGGTTGTCGCCGAACGTGATCGATGGTGCGTACCCGTTGGCGTAGGCCCACAACAGCAGTGCTTCGAACCCGGTCCAGACTCCGACGGCGGGTACGAGCGTGAGGAAGATGTTCTCCCTCACCTGATTTCCGAACAGGAACACCCGCTTGTTCCGGCCGAACGGCCGGGCGTCATAGCGCAGACCGTCACCCTGGCGACCCATGACGTAGAGCCAGACGTGAAGCCCGCCTGCAACGACGGTCACGAGGATCAAGTTGCGAAGCCATACCTCAAGAATCCAGCCGAGTTCGAAGTGCTTGGTGCGCTCGGCCGAGGGCATGAACCATGCCCAGATCCCGAACGACACAGCCAGCATGAAGAAGCGGGACCGCAACGGGAGCCAGGTGCGGCCGAGGTGCTTTGCGATGGCAACCGGTCGGGGCGGCCAATGAAGGAAGGGCGCCGAGCGCAGCGGTAGCTCCGGCGCGAAGTTCCACATTGTGCGACCGCCATCGGGCGACAGGGGCATGGCATCACCCCCGAGCGGTCTCGAGCGGCTGTTGGCGGGTCTGTGAGCCTGCCACTGACACCAGTGTATGTTCGGCGTCGAGACTGCCGAAAGACGCATTTCGGTTCAGTCGGAGCAACGGAGCGGCATGAACGAACCGCTGTCGAATCAGCCGCAGTTCAACGAGCACGGTGCCCAGGTCACGGGGAGATGCATCTTTCGCTGGGACGAGCTCGACACGACGCGCTGGGACGCCGACCAGGTCGAGGCGCAGATCGTGACCGGCGAGCACATGCACCTGATCCGGGCGGTCTACGAGCCGGGTGCGACCTATGAAATGCACAGTCATCCCCACGAGCAGTTCAGCCTGCTGCTGTCGGGTCACATGCTCCTGACAGTGGGCGAGGAAACCGCCGAGATCGGGCCGGGCGACGGCTGGTATGCGCCAGGCGGCGTGCCGCACGGCGGCGAAGTACTCGGCAACGAGCCGGCGGTGTTCATCGATGTCTACTCGCCGGCAACCACCTGGATCCTCGACGTGTTCGCCGCCGGCCGACGGATCAGTCCCAAGGATTGCTGACTCGGAGCTGATCGAATCGCTCGAAATCGCTGAGGTTTCTGGTGACAACGGTCATGTCGTGGTGGAGGGCAGTCGCAGCGATGAGTGCATCTCGGAAGGGCGCTGGGTCGGGAACATGAAGTGCCGCTGCCATGCGGGCGATCTCGGCAGTGACGGGGAGAAGTCGGTCTTCGAAGGCCGAGCTCACGCTGCCGTCGAGCCATGCCCGAAGAAGTTCGCCCTGCGCCGGGTCACGCCGTTCGGCAAGGAGGACGCCGTGTTCGAGTTCGTGCAGCGAGACGACCGACATGAACATGAGCGCGGTGGGTACAGCGCTCGCCCACTCGTTGACGCCGAGGTTGGCCTTGCCCGAGCGGGCTTTGCGAAGCTCGGAGACGATGTTTGTGTCGAGGACGAACATCAATCGAACGCTGCGGGCTGAGCCGTCTGGTGCGACGCAGGCACTTGGAAATCGATGTCCTCGATTCCCGGAGGGTCGGCGAGCTGGTCGATGATGCTGGCTCGGTTTCCGGCGAGGCGTGTGTAGTCGGCGAACGTGAGCAGGACGTGAGAGGGCCGTCCGCGGTCGGTGATGTAGACCGGTCCGTCGTGCGCTGCCTTCTTTGCGCGTCCCGTGTCTTGGTTGAACTCGCGGCTGGTGAGCTTGATCGTGGACATCCTGCCTCCAGATATGTAGCAATGTTACTACATAATCCTCTGGATGGTGACCCATGTTGAGGTCGAGCTGATTCAGACAGTCACGATTTGCAGGGACGTGTGCTGCGCGATGACGTCAAAGTCGCGGTCGCAGTGGAGGACAGGAATGTCGAGCCGGATGGCCACTGCAGCGATCACAGCGTCCATCTGGGAGCGAATGGTGATGCCTCGCCGCCGCAGTTCCCGATAGATCGATGCCGCGGAGAGCCAGTCTCGCCAGGGTTCCAGAGTTTCGAAGTGCTGAGCTTCCAAGACTCGCTGAGTTCGGCCGACAGCCCCGGCGTGGGCGCCAGCCATGACTTCGAGCCCGACCGGATCGATAACCGACACTTCGTGCTGCTCAATCGAATCGAGCAGTGCGAACGCGACATCGGAATCGGCACCGCGCAGGTGCTCGACCCACGCGGATGAGTCAGCCAGAAGCATCGGGTTCTTGCCCCCAGTCCCCGAAGCGGTCGGCACGCATGGCATCGAGGTCACCGTCCCAACCGATGCCCCTGGTGGCCAATTGCTCCTCGATGCTCATCGGCTCGCCTCCGACGAGGTGTTCCAGCGCAAAATGCACTGCATCGCGCTTGGTTCTGAGCCCGTATCTGCTCATCGCTCGTCCGATCAGCTCGTCGTCGATATCGATGTTGGTCCGGCTCATGGGCACAATTTACACCTGGTGGTGTAAACATGTGTATTGCGACAACCCGCCCAATGACCGGCAACGACGAGGCAGAGTAAGTGCAGGACAGTCGGCCGGGCGAACGAGTTTCTGGGAAGCTGGGGTGATGGGCGAGCCCACAGCGCCGCAAGCTCAGCCGACCGAAGGGCGGAGCTATCCGACGACGGCGCGCGGCGCACGGCCGACGTTCTTCGATGACGAGGGCGCGACCGATGCGGTCCTGGCGATCGTGACGGCGCTGGCGGCCGAGGTGTGGACGTTGCGGGAGCGGCAGAACACGCTCGAAGCGGTGCTCACCGAAGCCGGCATCGACGTCACCGCGGCGATCGAGGCGTACCGACCCGACGGCGACCAGATCGCAGCCCGAGCGGCCGAGGCGGCGGCGTTCGCCGGTCGCGTGTACCGCGTGTTCGAGGAAATGCGTGAAGAGGCGCTGGCTGGCGAAACGCGGGACCGGTATCTCCAAGTCGTCGACCGTGCCTTCGCCGAGCTATAGACAGAGGACAGCCAGATGAGCCAGCAACGACACGCACTTCTTCCCACCGAGACGCACGACGAGGTCGCTCGGGAGAGCTTCGTCCAGGCGCTGAAGTCGCACATCGCGACCCGGGCCAGTCCCGGCGTACGGGAGATCTACGACTGTCGGGTGCGGGACCGGTGGGTCTCCGAGCACGGCGCCGAACCGGCCGATCGCCACGAAGTCCGCGAAGCACTGAGCTCGGACACGTACTACCGGCTGTGGAGTTCGGTCCGGCGATCCAGCCAGCACCTGCTGTGGAGCTCGGTCGGCGATGCCGTGGCTCGCCAGGCCGACGATCTCGCAGAGCGTGCGCGTGCAGCCGACGCGGGGTTTGGATCCTTGCGACTCGACCCCGATCTCGAGATCCCCTGGTACAACGCCGAAGTCGACATCCATGCCATGCCAGGCGGCTACCGGGGCGAGTACACCGACGACGACGTGTCGGCCGGAGCGGTGTTCGACCGTGGCGTCTACGTGTACGCGATGGGCCAGTTGGGCGCCCTCAATGACGACTACGGGCAGTCGATTTGCCAGAACTACCTGGCGGTCTCGTACCCCGAGTTCTCACCGCGGCGGATTCTGGACATGGGCTGCACTTCCGGCAATTCCACGCTGCCGTATGTCGACGCTTTTCCGGAGGCCGAAGTCTACGCCATCGACCTGGGCGCGCCCGTGCTGCGATACGCCCACGCGAGGGCCGAGTTACTTGGGCGAGCAGTGCACTTCTCCCAGCAGAACGCCGAGTGCACCGACTTCCCCAACGCCAGCTTCGATCTCATCGTGTCCCACATCGTGATTCACGAGATTGCCCCTGCGGCGCTGCGGAGAACCCTGGCCGAGTGCCGCCGTCTGCTCGCTCCGGGCGGGCTCATGGTGCACGGTGACTTCGCCGGGTACGCGGGCGTCGATCCCGTCACTCAGGCGATGATCGACTGGGACACCTACAACAACCACGAGCCCTTCTGGGGCCCGATGCGCGACATGGACCTCGTTGCCGAGTCCGTGAGTGCCGGGTTCGACGATGGTGCAGTCGAGATCACCTCCGTGCCCACGGGGCGGGTGCTGCAAACCGGCAAGAAACAGCAAAGCGGGCAGCTCACCCTGCTCGTCGGCCGGACCTGACCGACCTCTCGAGCAGTCTGCGATAGGCGGCGGCGCCAGCGCCGCGTCAATAGCGCGAGCGCCAGGGGCTGCCCTCGGTGGGGTAGGGGTACTGCATGTAGTACTCGGACTTCATCCTCACGCAGTCGTGCGCCATGTCGAATGCCTCGACGACGGCATCTGGCAGCGGTCCGCCCCCTGACGCCGCCATGATCGGCTCGAGCTGTTCGATGCGTGACACGCCGATGAGCACCGCATCGCCCAGCGATGCATCGACGGCGGAGTGATGCTGGGTCCAGCGCACGGCCGCTTCGAGCGTGCTGAGGCCGGCTGCTGACGCGGCGGCTGTGATGGCATCGAGCGCTGCGAACATCTCATCCCGGTGCAGGTAGCGCTCCTGGTACTGCCTGACGCGGCGCGACTGAGCGAAGCGGTCGACCCCCTTCACCGGCTCGACACCCTTGCGGTACTTGCCGGTGAGGAACCCGCTCGCGAGCGACCCGTGGGTGTAGTAGCTGATGCCGTAGTTGCGAAGCACCGGGACAAGTTCGTACTCCGCTGTGCGGTTCAGGGCGTTGTACACCCCCTGGTACACGGTCGGCATCACGTACCCCTGGCGCTGGCAGTACTGAGCGATCTCGACAACCTGCCAAGCGGGGAAGTTCGACAGGCCGAACCGCTCGAGCTGGCCGGCAGCATGGCACTCGTTGATCTCGGCGAGCGTGTCTTCGAGCGGCATCTCGGTCGAAGGCATGTGGATGTAGTAGATCGACACCGAGTCGCGCTGCAGGGCTGTGAGCGACTGCTCCATCTGCGTGACCGGGCCTCCGTCGAGGGTGGGGTGATACTTGGTGCCCACCCTGATGGGGGCGCTCGCCGGCAGCCGGCCGATGACCGCCTCGCTCTGGCCGTTCTGGTAGAGCCTCGCCGTGTCGAGTTCCTCGCCGCCGAGCTCTGCGAAGGTTCGAAGCAGGTCATTGCAGGAGTCGTCGGTTGCCAGGGGATGGTCGCGAGTCGTTTCCTTGGGTTTGCCGAAGGCAATTGCACCCAACACGACGGGCGCTGCTTGGGTTCGTGTCACCAGATCGGCCATGGATCCCCCCGATGTCGTGAGGAACCGACCCTAGGTCTCTGGCCCATGGATGTTGTTGACTGATGGGGCCCACGTCCACGACAGGAGGGTGACCTGATGGAGGTCGTCAACGAAGTGATGCCCACGAGCCCGGGGCGCATCGACGAGATGATGCAGCCCGGTCCCGACGGGCCGATCTACATGGTCAACCTGCTGAAGTTCAAGGACAAGGCCGAGTACGAGGACGGGCGGGAAACCGATCTCACCGGCTACGAGGCGTACCAGCTCTACGGCCGAGCGGTCATGAAGATCATCCAGGACTACGGCGGCGAGATCCAGTTCGCGGCGGACGTGACGTTCCTGGCACTCGGCCAGGTCGAGGAGCTGTGGGACGAAGTCGCGATCGCCAAGTACCCCAACCGGGGCGCACTACTGGCAATGGCGTCATCAGACGAGTGGCGGGCAGCCTCCGTGCACCGCACGGCTGGGCTGGCCGGTCAACTCAACATCGAGACCGTCGCCCAGTTCGTCCGAGGCTGAACGCCGACGGGACCGCCGCGGAGGTTGGCACGCACCGATGTGTGTTCAGGCGCCGGATCGGGCTTGATCTCGGAGTGACGCGAAGTAGGCCGCGTCGGCGCTGCCGGCGATGGGAGAGCGAGCGCCGTCGAGGAGTGCAGCGCTCAACTGACGGCGGTCGAGGTCGCGCCGTATCAGTTCACGTACGTACTCGCTCGTCGATCCGTACCCGCCTTGAATGACCTGAAAGTCGACGAGGCTCTTGAGATCGGTCGGCAGTGACACGTTCATCGTGGCCATGGAACCTGAGCGCACTGGTTTGGCAAAATTTGCCATGTCAATGCCGGCCCCCGGAATTGCCGATGGCTTCGAACACGACAGAGGCGTCGCGGCCTCAGGTCAGGTCCAGCGTGTCGACGCTCACCGGACCGCCGATCGAATCGAGCACGACAGCGGTGATTCTCATCTCTCTTCCTCCGTCGGGATTCCTTCTGGCTGGAAGGTTGAGGCGAGGAGGTCAGGTACGGTCGTGCGTATGAGGATCGGGGAGCTGGGCGATCGCTGCGGGGTGAGCACGAAGACGATTCGATATTACGAGTCGATCGGTCTGCTGGATGAACCAGACCGCACAGCGAGCGGGTACCGCGAGTACGAGGGCGACGCGGTGGCGCGCTTGCAGTTCATCCGGGATGCGCAGGCCACTGGTCTGTCATTGGCCGAGATTTCTTCGGTGCTTGAGCTCAAGAGCGTCGGCGAGCGTTCGTGCGCGCACACCACGACGCTCATCGAGGCCCACGTGGATGCCATCGACGCCCAAGTCGCCCAGCTGCGGTCGGCCCGCAAAGAGCTGGCTGCGCTGCTGAGGCGGGCACAAGGGCTCGACCCGGCATCATGCACTGACCCCAATCGCTGCCAGGTGATCAGCCGATCCCGCTAGTCGACTTGACCTTCCAGCCGAGTGGAACCTCTAGGTTGGACGCGTGGCCGCCGAGGCAACCGTTCGATCCGACCTGGCAATCGACGGGATGACCTGTGCCGCCTGCGCGAGCCGGATCCAGAGTCGGCTCGACCACCTGGATGCCGTGGCTGCAGCGAATGTGAACTTCGCCACCGGGCGCGCCACGATCACCCATGACGGATCGCTCGACGAGGCGATCGTCGCCGCCGAGATCAATGCGCTGGGTTACTCAGTCATCGCTGCCGGCGAAGGTGCCGCATCCGAGCTGCGACGCCAAGCAGACCTGCTGACTCGCCTGGTCATCGGTGTGGCACTGACGGTGCCGTCGGCGCTGGTCTCGATGATCCCGGCGTTGCAGTTCGGCGGCTGGGAATGGCCGGTTGCAGTGCTGGCAACGGTGGTGATCGTGGGGTCGGGGTGGCCGTTCCATCGGGCGGCAGCGGTGAACCTGCGGCACGGCGCCACCACCATGGACACGCTCGTGTCGATGGGGTCGCTGTCGGCGCTGGCTTGGTCGCTGACCGTGTCGGCTGCCGGTGTCGGCGACGGCCATGTGTATTTCGAGACCGGCGCCGTGATCGTGACGCTCATCCTGCTGGGAAAATGGCTGGAGCTTCGAGCCAAGCGCCGCTCCGGCGATGCGATCCGGGTGTTGGCCGATCTGGGTGTCCGGACAGCTCGGCTGGTCGACGGGCGCGAGGTCGCGCTCGCTGATCTGGCGGTCGGGATGCGGTTCGTGGTCCGGCCGGGGGAGCGAATCGCCACTGACGGCGTGGTCGCCGAGGGGCGTTCGGCGGTCGATGCGTCGATGGTGACCGGTGAGCCGGTGCCGGTCGAGGTAGGGCCCGGCGATGAGGTGATCGGCGCCACCATCAATGCGAACGGCTCGCTCGTCGTCGAGGCGACGAAGGTGGGCGCCGACACGGCGCTGGCCCAGATCATCCGGCTCGTCACCCAGGCCCAAGGCAGCCGGGCAGAGGTGCAGCGTCTCGCCGATCGGGTCGCGGCGGTGTTCGTGCCCTTCGCCCTTGTGACGGGAATCGTGACGCTGGTGGCGTGGTCGGCGCTGGGCAACGCGGCGAGTGAAGCGTTCAGCGCGGCCGTAGCGGTGCTGATCATCGCCTGCCCCTGTGCCCTCGGGTTGGCGACGCCGCTCGGGATCATGGTGGGGACTGGTCGCGGCGCACAGCTCGGGGTCATCATCAAGGGAGGCGAAGTCCTCGAGGACACACGCTCGGTGGACGTCGTGCTGGTGGACAAGACCGGCACGCTCACCGAGGGAGCCATGACGCTCGCCGGCGTCCATGCGGGCGAGCTTCCGGCCGCCGAGCGTGACGAGGTGCACCGGCTGGCGGCATCGGCCGAGGCGCTGTCGGAGCACCCGATTGCTCAAGCGATTGCTGGCTCCGTCGACGGGTTGGCCAAGGTGGATGACTTTGAGACCACGCCGGGCTCCGGGGTGACGGCGACGATCGGCGGCGTGGAGGTTCGAGTGGGCCGACGCAGCCTGTTCGACAACGTGCCCGGACCTGTCGCTGAACTGGCCGGGAGCGCCGAGGCCGCAGGGGCGACAGCCGTCCTTGCCGGTCGCAACGGCTCAGCCGAGCTTGTCCTGGTGGTCGCCGACCGCATCAAGTCGACCTCGCAGGAGGCGATTGCGGCACTGCACGACCAAGGTCTGGCGGTCACGCTGCTCACCGGTGACAACGAGCGCACTGCCCGGACGGTCGCAGCCAAGGTCGGCATCGAGTCTGTGATCGCCGAGGTCTATCCGGGTGACAAAGCCGCCGTCGTGCAAGAACTCCAAGCCGACGGGAAGCGCGTGGCGATGGTGGGCGATGGCATCAACGACGCCCCGGCGCTCGCGCAGGCCGATCTCGGCATTGCCGTCGGGACTGGTACCGACGTGGCCATCGAGGCCTCCGATCTCACCGTCGTGAGCGGCGATCTGCGTGCCGTCGCGGATGCCATCGCGCTGTCGCGCCGCACACTGTCGACGATCAAGGGCAACTTGTTCTGGGCCTTCGCCTACAACGCCGCTGCGATCCCGCTTGCGGCGCTTGGCATCCTGAACCCGATGATCGCTGCAGGTGCCATGGGCATATCGTCGCTGTTCGTCGTGACCAACAGCCTCCGTCTCCGACGCTTCGCGGGCTACCGCCAGACTGACTGATCTTGTGACCAGCGACAAGTGGACTGCGACGGACATTCCTGATCAATCGGGGCGGGTGGCGGTTGTGACGGGCGCCAACTCGGGGAACGGTCTCGAGACGGCGCGGGCCTTGGCAGGCCGTGGTGCGATGGTGGTGCTTGCGGTGCGGGATCTCGACAAGGGGGGAACGGCGGTCGATGCCATCCGGGCCGAACATCGGGGTGCTGACCTCGTGTTGCAGGAGCTCGACCTGGCGTCGCTGAATTCGGTGCGTGGAGCGGCGTCAGCCATCGGGGATCGGTTCGAGCGAATCGACCTGCTCGTCAACAACGCAGGGGTCTTTCACACTCCGCGCCGTCAGACCGCCGACGGGTTCGAGATCCGGATGGGCACCAACCACCTCGGCCACTTCGCCTGGACTGGCCTGTTGCTGGACCGGCTGATACCCGTTGCCGGTTCGCGGGTTGTCACGGTGAGCAGCAACGCTCACCGCTACCGCTCACGGATTGACTTCGAACGCTTCGGAGTCGCGCAAGGCCGCAGCCAATCCGCTGCGTACGGCCGGTCGAAGCTGGCGAACCTGCTGTTCACCCGCGAGCTGCAGCGCCGGCTGGTGGCGGCAGGGGCTCCGACTGTAGCGTTGGCGGCCCATCCGGGCTGGTCCGAAACGGGGATCCTGCGACATTTCCCGGGCATACGGATTGTCCATCCGCTGATCGGGCCGTTGCGGCACAGCGCAGCCATGGGCGCCCTCGCGACGCTGCGGGCCGCGACCGATCCCGCCGCTTCCGGCGGCCAGTTCTACGGGCCGGACGGCTTCATGGAGATGCGCGGCCATCCGGTCTTGGTGCCCTCAAGCGCCCGGTCACGCGATGCGGAGCTGCAACGGCGGCTGTGGGACGCGTCACAAGAGCTCACCGAGGTCCAATTCGAGGTGTGAGCCAGTTCAGCGAACCCACTCTCTTGGTGGATCGCGCGTTGAGCAGTGGGCCGCACTCGCGTCCTATGTCTTGTACCAACCTCCCTGACAGAGCGGCCCCGGGCCGGAGAGACAACCTGATCGAAAGGCGCCCATATGAAGGCGGCAGTCCTGCACAAAACGCACCAGCCGATGGAGATCACTGAAGTCGCGACACGCAGCCCTGGTCCTCGTGAGGTCCTGATCGCCACCGCCTATGCCGGCCTCTGCCATTCCGACCTGCACTTCATTGAGGGGCTCTTCCCGCATCCACTGCCG
This sequence comes from Candidatus Poriferisodalis sp., assembly GCF_965221945.1. Classification (GTDB taxonomy): domain Bacteria; phylum Actinomycetota; class Acidimicrobiia; order Acidimicrobiales; family Poriferisodalaceae; genus Poriferisodalis. Next base: position 992,395 of record NZ_OZ244925.1, read on the forward strand.
GCAGTGCTTGGTCACGAAGCGGCCGGAGTCGTCGAAGCGGTCGGCAGCGACGTCACGTATGTCAAGCCAGGCGACCATGTGATCACCTGTCTCTCCGTCTTCTGCGGCGAGTGCGAACGCTGCTTGTCGGGACAGCCGTCCACCTGCTCGGACATCACGGTCAAGCTGCCTCCTGGTGCCAGCGATCACCTGGAATGGGACCGGGCCGAGTAATTGCCATCGACACGAATCCCGACAAGCTGCAGCTGGCGCGCATGCTGGGCGCAACCGATGCGGTGAACCCGCTCGAATCAGACCCTGTCGAGGCGGTGCTGGACCTGACCGGCGGGGCAGTGCACCACGCAATCGAATGCCTGGGCATGAACACCACTGCCGAGCAGGCATTCAACATGCTGGTCCTGGGCGGAACTGCCACGATCGTCGGCATGATCCCGGCGGATCAGAAGATCTCCGTTGACGGGATGCACCTGTTGCGGGGGCGCACGCTGAAAGGATCGGCGATGGGATCGAACCGATTCCGCATTGACATGCCGCGGCTCGTCGAGCTGTATCTCCAAGGCCGGTTGCATCTCGACGAATGGGTGTCGGCGATGGTCACCCTCGATCAGATCAACGACGGCTTCGCTGACATGCGCGCAGGCAGGGTCGTCCGGTCGGTGATCAAGTTCGACTGACGTCGCAAGACTGGCTGCGGTGACGCTCAGCGTCGCCATTCCGAACGCGCTCAGGACGCCGATCACGCTTGAGACGGCCCCACATTCGCCGCCACAAAGATGGCAGCCCGAAGTCGAATATCAATCCACGGCTGACATCGGCGCCTGGGTAGCGCGTCCCGCGATCCCTGAGCGCCGTCTTTGAGTCCACGATCGTCACAGTAATACCCACCCAAGTGGAACCGTGTAGACGAATAGGAGAGTCAGAACTGCTTGGGCGCCGACCCGTCGCTGGACTTTCGTCAGAATTTCTTCGTTGTGGTTGAAGTGGTCCAAGTAGGTGTTCACGAGGTGGCGCTGTAGCCGTGGCACTGCGTCAACGCTTCCGGGGAAACTCGTCAGCGCGTCGAACTCGGCGACCTCTCTTCAGTGTCGCGCCAAGGTGTGGGTACGCATCCATGTGACGCCATTGACGAGTGCGAACCCCGCGAAGGCACCAGCAACGTAGGGCGCCAGTTCGCCTTCGGAAACCGAGGTGTCGGCGGCTTCTGGTCGAGCTGCGACGGAAACGGAGACGGCGGTCACCAAGATCGCCGTCATGGCGAGGAACCCTGCGACAATCAGTTGGGATTGTCGCTGCGCATTCGCGAGGCGATTGTCCTGCTTGCTCCGGATCTCCCGGGCCTCGTCTAGGACTTGACTCCACGCGCCAGCGGTCTGGTCGCCAGCTTGGCCGGTGGACATGGCATGACACCTTTCAGAAACTTGCCAAGACCCCCTCCTTCATCTAGCGGCCTTCTCTGCCACCTTGACGTTGTGTCCTGGGCGGAACCGGGGCGCCGCCAACGTCCGTCACCATTTCGTGCGGGAAATCCGCACGACCGTCAGCCGATACCGCAGTGCGTCACGTCAATCCCACTCGGAGCGGAGCTGTTCCATCTCATTCCTCCGATAGATGCCGGTGAGCTTTCCGGCAGATTGCGCCACGACATCGTCCTGGCGAGGGCGAGGGGCGCGGTCGAGGCCGCCTTCGGCGTCGATGACTTGGCCTCGGATCCAGCCGCCGCTGTCGGTGACCAGGAACTCGACGAGGTTGGCGATGTCATCGGGGGTGCCCCACCGCTGATCGGGGAATTGCGCGCTCACCGCTCTATGCATGTCGCCAGTCGCGTACCCGGTGTCAACCGGGCCCGGGTTGATGCAGTTGGCCACGATCCGGGAGCTCGCAAGTGCGTGGTTGATGGAGGCCGTCATTTGGTGCAGCGCGCCTTTGGAAACGGCGTAGGCGATCTCGTCGTCCATCGGTGCGAGGTGCTGGCCGCTGGTAAACCAGATCATGCGTCCGACCGGCGGTGCTGGCGGCGGATCTGGCACGTGGACCTGGGCGAATCGCTGGGCAAGCAGGACGATGCTGCGCACGTTGACGGCCCAGCAACGGTCCAGTTCGCTCGCGTCAACCTCGGGCATCGACTGGTGCGAGCTGCGGGCGTGCGCCGCGACGACGATGTCCAGCCGGCCGTGCCTCTCGATGACCTCATCGACCAGGGAGTTGGGCGTCTCGGCCTGTTCAAGATCGTGGCGATGGACCTCGAACGGCACCGGCGACAGGGGCTGTTCGCCCCATGGCATCTCGGCGTCGTGAGCGGGCCACCCGGTTGCATCGACCGTGGCGCCGAGATCATGCAGCCGCTGCGCAAGAGCAGCTGCGATGCCTGCGTCCCGGGAAACTCCTGTCACCAGTGCGACGCGACCCGAGAGCGGTCCGGCAGTGCTCATGGCAGGCGAATCCTCTCGATGGGCGGGGTCTCATAGTGCGCGTGCACGAGCAGGTGCTCGACGACCGGTCTTGGCCGCGCTTCGCATGTTGCCAGATGGCCTCACCTGGAATCGAATGCAATTCTGCGGGTTGCATGTCGATAGCCTCTCGCTGCTCCCACTCCCGAAGAAGGACAGCGCACATGGTTGAGACCACCGCAAGCACCAGCATCGACATTGCCGCGAGCCCAGCGGCGGTGTACGGGATCCTGACGGACCTGTCCCGCATCAGCGAGATCAGCCCCGAGTGCTACAAGTCCGAGTGGGAGGACGGCTCGACCGGTCCCTCAGTCGGTGCGAAGTTCCGGGGTTACAACCAGAACGGCGACATGAAGTGGGACGCCGGCTGTGTCGTCGTGGCCGCCGAGCCGGGTCGGGAATGGGCCTTCGAGGTGCCTGCCCAGGACGGCCGCCGCACGCTCTGGCGCTACGAGATCGAGGCGACTGGCTCAGGCTGCCGGGTCACCGAGAGCTTCGACTCGCCGATTCTCGACATGGAGTTCTTCCAGAAGCACAACCGTCACTGCCTCCTGGTGAAGAACATCGCCCAGACGCTGGAGAACCTCAAGGCCGTCGCCGAGGCCTGAGAAGCGACTCGCTCCCGGCAAGCGTTGCGTCTGTCAGGGCGGCGTCGGCCACTACGGCCCCGGTCCAGCAGTAGAGGAGCACCGTTGGCGTTGCGCCGAAGTCCTGTTGGTGAGGCTGCCATGGTGCGTGATGCACGGAATCGCCGGGCCGCGTCATCCTGCTCGCTCCGTCGCTGCCGGTGAACGACGGCTCGCCGGCCAGCACGTGGTACAGCTCTTCGGCCTCGTGGTGGTGGCTGGGGTAGTGCAGGTTCGGGCCCCACACGGCGATGCCGACTCGCACGCAGCGATGCTCGACGATCGAATTCGGACCCACTAGCTGCACGTAGCCGTAGTTCTCGTGGAACTCATCGCTCAGCACGCCGCGGTAGCCGGCGGTCTGAATCCAGGGCAGTGCGGGGGCGAGGGAGAGAAATTCCTCGAGCACCGCGTCAATGGCGGGATCGCCGCTGCGTTCCACGGTGTCGAGGTGCCGCAGCACCGAGAGATTGCGGCGCTCTAGGAGGGCAGGGCTGCGCGCCTCGTCGAGCGCGCCGAGCACTTCATCAACCATCGGGTACTCGGGAACCGCTGAGCGGCTGCGGTGGAACCCTGCAATGCGCCGAAGCAGCTCGTCGATGACGCCAGCCACAACGGCATCTTCCCAAACGGCTGCAGCCTGCAAGTCGATGCCAGGTCGACAACTAGGTTCCAAACGGTGAGCGTGACGCGCAAGGGGGGTTCGGCCGGGCGACTGTCGCACGACGATGTCGTGGCGTGGGCGACGTCGATGGTCGAGCGGCTGTCGGAACGAGCCGCTGAGGCAGAAGAGCTGCGCGAACTGCCCCGGGCGACGATGGGCGACGCCGTTGCGAGCGGAGTCTTCGAGATGCTGGTGCCCAGCGAGCGCGGCGGCCACGGCCTCGGGCTGCGGTCACTCGGCGAGATGACACGCATCCTCGCCCATGGCTGCGTCTCCTCTGCGTGGACGCTGCTGTTCTTGGTGCTGCACAACTGGTTCGTGGCACGAGGGCCGCAGGAATTCCAGGCAGCGGTCTGGGGCAGTAGGCCATACGTGCTGATGCCCGGCACGCTCACTCCGACGGGGACCGCCGCGCCGGTCGACGGCGGCTACGAACTCACCGGTCGGTGGCAGTGGGCGACGGGAGTGCAGCACGCCGACTGGGTGATGCTTAACGGGCTCATACGGGGGGACAAGGGCCCCGAGGCGCGGTTCTTCGTGCTGCCGATAGCGGACGTCGAGGTCGTCGACGTGTGGCACACCTCGGGCATGCGAGGGACCGGCAGTAACGATGTGGTCGCTGATCAGGTGTTCGTCCCTGCCCACCAGACGCTCGCCGCCCTCGAGCTTGCCGGGAACTTCCCGCCGGGTGCGGAACTGAGCGCCGATCCCTTCGTGCGCTATCCGATGGTGCCTGTGCTGACGCTCGTCGCTGCTGCAGCAGCTTTAGGCGGGGCCGAAGCCGCTGTCGGGCTCTTCCGTGAGCGCCTGACCTCGCGGGTGCTGGCGTACTCGAAGGGCGATCGCCAGGCGGAACAGCCGGCAGCTCAGGTGCGCCTCTCGCAGGCACTGTCCACGGTGCGAGCCGCTCGACTCGTGTGGGACGACGCGGTGAGCCAGGTGTGCGACGTCTACGACGGGGGAGGAGTATTCGAAACGGTCGACCGGGGGCGAGTACGGCTCGCAGCTGCCCAGACGGTTCGCCTATCGATCGAGGCAGTCGGCACCGTGCTGGAGGGGTCGGGCGCGTCGGTGCACCTCTCCGATTCGCCGCTGCAGCGCATTTCCCGCGATCTGCTGACGCTGCGAGGGCACATGGTCTTCGACTGGGATCGCACGGCAGAGCTCGCCGGCAAGCTGGAACTCGGCCTCGACCCCGCACCCACCGACCTGCTCTGAAGGAGCAGAGCTCAGCGGGCGAGTGCGTTGAGGATGTCGAGTCGGTTGGCCCGGCGGCACGGCAGGATTGCGCCGGCTCCGGCGATGGCGATGCCGGTGAGGATGGCGGCAGCGAAGGCGGCGGGGCTGAAGGCGTAGTCGATGTCGAACGCGGTTATGGCCCGAATGGTGCTCACGAGACTGGCGTGGTAGGCGGAACCAGCGACTGCCCCGAGTACTGCCCCGGTCAGGCCGATAGCGAGGGCCTCGGTTGCAACGCTCGTGACGATGCGTCGTTTGGTAGCGCCGATGGCTCGGAGCACCGCGAACTCATTGGTGCGCTCCAGCGTTGATGCCAGCAGCGTGTTGAGGAGCGCTACTGCGGCGCAGGTGACAATCACGAGCAGCATCATTGCGATGAGGGCGAGGATTTGGTCGGAGGATTGGCGAGCGTCCGCCCCGAACTCCTCGCCGGTGAAGATCTGGACCCGATGTCCGGCGGTGATCCGGTCGAGCTGCTCGCGGACAGCGCTCGGGTCGGCCCCGGGTTCAAGTTGGACTTCGTAACGGGCGAAGCTGTCGATTCCGTAGTGGGCGGCGAAGAGATCGTGGGAGATGTTGACCATGCCGCCGCTGCCAGGAGCGATAGCGCCGGTGATGGCGACGATCGGCAGTCGCAGGGAAGGTGTCGCGCCCGGTATGTCGATGATGTCGCCGACTTCGTAGCCGAACGTGAGCGCTGTCTGCTTGATCACAACGGCGCCTTCTCCGGCGGCCATCCGGGCACGTGCGTCATCGGTGGCGAGCCGGGTGAAGGAGTAGGCGCTGTCGCCGTAGACACCTTGGACACCGACGATGTGGGGTCCTGACTCGGCGGGGACCCAGGTGTTGGCGGCGATCGAACGCACGCCCTCGATGGATTCGAACTCGGTCGTCCACGCCGTTGGAAGGCCGACGAGAGCGATGTTGTCACCGGACGTAGTACCGATCCAGAAGTCGCTTCCCAGGATCGTGGACAGGTTCTCATTGGTGGTGTCCCGCAGGTTGACAGCTAGGCCAGAGGTGGTGACGGCGATGGCGACAGCGATCATCACCACCGTTGTGGTGCCCCACACGCGCCGCCCCGAACGCTTCAGCGCTGTGGCTGCGAGCTCGCCGCTGGCACCCAGCCGTCGAGCAATGCCAACCGTCATCGCGATGATGAACGGGGCGGCACCGGCGGCGATGCACAGGAGCCCCGCCATGGCCGCTCCGAAGGCCAGCCGGCCGCTAGGGATCACGAAGAGCAGGACGCCCGCACCGATGAGCCACCAGCGGCGGGTGAGGTGATGCTCGGAAGGCTGCACCTCTGGACGGAGCGCTTCGAGGGGTTCGATGCGAAGCGCCCGGCGTGCGGGGACGATTGCGGATGCCATGGCGGTGGCAACACCCAGGAGCCATGCGACAACGAGCAGTGTCGCCGGGACCGAGGTCTGCAGCGGTGTTCCGATGGCGCGCGCGAACGCATCAGGCACCGAGGCGATCACCGAGCGAGCCATAGCTGTCCCCAGCACCAGGCCGAGCGCCGAGCCGACCGCCCCCAGCGTTGCGGCTTCGGCGAGCACGCCGGTGAGGATCGTTCGGCGGTCGCCGCCGAGCGCTCGCAGCGATGCAATCTCGTGCCGCCGATCGAGAACGGTCATGTTCATGGTGTTGAACAGCAGGAACCCGCCCACAACGAGCCCCATGGCTCCCAAGATCGACAGCATGGTGAACAAGATGCCGATGGTGTTGCGGGCTTGGATGACCCTGTTGGCTGCCTCGCGGATGTCCGCATCGCCCGCAGCGGTCGCCAGGGCGGTCGGGTCGGGCTGGCCATAGACGAGCAGCGTCTCGGTCCCGGTGCGTCCACGCAGGCGAAGCGCAGTCTCGAGGTCAGCGACTGCGACGCGCCCGCCGTAGCGACCCCGCAGTTCGGAGTCGGCTCGGCCTGCGATCTGGCCGGCCATGGGTTCGCCGGTGGGACCAGTGAAGACATGACGACCGGACACCGGCAGCGCCGACCCGGTCCGGATGCCCGTGGTTGCCGCCAGGGCTTGTGCCGGGCGGGTCGTCAGCCCGTCATGGTCTTCGAGCGCGACCAGCCATCCCTGGACGTCGTCAATCATCATGGGCACTTCGACGAAGTGGCGGACACCCTCCACTCGTTCTACGTCTGCGATTGCGTCGCGTGCCCGTTCGAGGTCCGCTGTGGCGACCGTGACTTCATAGCGGGCCCCGCCGACAAGGGCCACGGTCGCATCGGCTGTGGCAGTCGCGGACGTCAGCAGCGACGACATGGCGACGATGAGGCCGACGCCTGAGGCGATGCCCAAGACGGACACGGCCGTGCGCAAGCGGTGGTCCCGCAGACGACGAAGGTGAAGCAACCGGAACCGATCGAGCATCATGTCGGCACCGGGTCGTCGGCGACCCTGCCGTCGCGCAGGCTGATGATCCTGGCACCGGCACTGGTGGCAATGGCGGGTTCGTGGGTGACGACGACGAGGCTCCGCCCCCGGTCGATGGTGAGCTCCTTCAACAACGCCAGGATGCTCGCTGAGTTGGCTTGGTCGAGGGCCCCGGTCGGTTCGTCGGCGAACACAACTTCGGGATCCGTCATGAGCGAGCGGGCGATGGCGACGCGCTGCTGCTCGCCTCCTGAGAGCTCATGGGGCGGATGGTCCGATCGATCTGTAAGCCCCACATCGTCGAGCAGTGCCAGTGCCCTGTGTCGTTGCGTGCGCAGCGGCTTGCCGTCGAGCAACTCGGCGAGGGCGACGTTCTCCCACGCGGCCAGGCCCGGCAGCAGCAGGAACGACTGGAACACGAATCCGAATGTGCGGCGCCGGAATGCTGAACGCTGATCGTCGGACAGGCCGGCGGTGTCGACGCCGTTGATGCACAGCGTGCCGGCGGTGGGCTTGTCGATGAGCCCGAGCAGGTGCAGCAGCGTCGACTTGCCTGAGCCGCTGGGACCGGTGACGGTCACGAATTCGCCAGGACCGATGTCGAGCGAAACGTCGTCGAGGGCGACGATCTCTTGGGCGCCGCGTCGGTGGACACGTTTCAGGTTCATGGCGTCAAGGTTCATTGGCAACTATTCTAGTTGTGTATACCGAGTGTGTATTGACGGTGAACTTGTGCCACACTCGTGTCGTGAGCGTGCAACACGCCTTGCTCGGGTTCATGGAGTCCACTCCACGACATGGCTACGACCTGAAGCGCTCGTACGACAGCTTGTTCGCCGAGATGAGACCGCTGCGCTTCGGTCAGGTCTACGCAACGCTCTCACGCCTCGAACGCGACGGTCTCGTCGAACTCGCCGAGACCACCCCTGGACAGGGTCCCGAGCGCAAGACCTACGCCATCACCGCCGAGGGTGTCACTGACCTTGAGCGATGGTATGGCGAGCCTGAGCCAGCCCAGTCACCCATCGACAGTGCCCTGTTCCTGAAGGTCACTCTCGCCGTGCTGTCGGGCAGGGACGCCAGGCAGATCATCGAAGCGCAACGGGAGAGCCATACAGGTCGGATGCGGAAGCTCACCAAGGCCAAAGACGATGCCGGCGAACACGAGCGTGCGCTGCTCGACTACGCCCTGTTCCACCTTGAGGCAGATCTGCGCTGGATGGACCACACCGCCCAGCGGCTCGGCGAGCTACGGCGTGCGCTCGCCCTGTGATGCCGATTGTCGAGACCGTCGGCGTCACCCGGGTCTTCGGCACTGACGGAACCGTTACCGCACTCGACGACGTGTCGATCAGCGTCTCTGGCGGCGAATTCGTCGCAATCCAGGGACCGAGCGGGTGCGGTAAGTCCACCCTGCTCCACCTGTTGGGCGGGCTCGACACGCCGACCGCAGGCACGATCCGCTTCGGCGGCGTCGACCTCGCTGCGTTGACCGACAACGAGCGCACCCGGCTGCGTCGGCGCAGCATCGGCATCGTGCTGCCCATCGTCGAGCTCGTCCCGACCCTGACGACCTGGGAGAACGTGGCAATCTCGTTGCTCCTCGACGGCCGTGCCATGGCCGAGGGGCGGGCTCGGGCCACCGAATTGCTTGATGCGGTCAGGCTCTCTGACCGCACCCACACCGTTGCCTCACGGCTGTCGACTGGGGAGGCCCAGCGGGTCGCTGTCGCTCGGGCGCTCTACAACGAACCGGAGCTGCTCCTGGCCGACGAGCCGACATCATTCCTGGACAGCGTGCGCTCTGACGAGATTGTCGGTCTCTTGAGGACTCTCGCCAACGACGGCCGCACCATCGTCATGGCGACTCACGACGCCCGCGCCGCAGCCTTTGCCGACCGCTCGATTCGCCTGCTGGATGGTCATGTAGTTCAAGATGTATGCTGATATTGGATTAAGTCCAGAATCATGTATCCTTTCGGCGTGATCGAAGCCCAGCAGATGTTGCGGGAGCGAGGGATACAAGTGACCGCACAGCGGTTGGCTGTGTTCGGTGCCGTGTCGGCCCGACCGCATGCCACTGCTGACGATCTGGTCGACGATGTGCGTGCCAGTATCGGGTCAGTATCCCGACAGGCAGTGTTCGACGCCTTGACCATGTTGACCGAAGAAGGTCTCATCCGGCGCATCCAGCCGGCACGGTCGGCGGCCCGATACGAGGACCGGGTCGACGACAACCATCATCACCTGGTGTGCCGGGCCTGCGGAGGCATGGTCGATGTCGACTGCGCTGTGGGGTACCGGCCGTGCCTCGAGGCCGCAGACGACAACGGCTTCTCGATCGACGAGGCCGAGGTCATCTACTGGGGCTACTGCGGGGACTGCCAGCCAGCGGTCGGGACGAGTGGCGCATGAGGGCAAGCAATTCAGCCTGCCGACCCGGTCCACAACCGGCCCGACAAGCACTTCTGCAAGACCACACATCACTCCAACTCTCAGCCAAGGAGCAGCAATGACCGATACCGGCACCGCCAGTACAACAACAGCGTCGAACGGCAGATGCCCGGTGCTGCATGAGAGCGCAGCTATGGGCTCGCTCGCGAACCAGCACTGGTGGCCCGAGCAGCTGAACCTGCGGCCGCTCGGCAAGAACTCGCCGCTGATCGACCCCACCGACGAGCAGTACAACTACGCCGCCGAGTTCGGGAGCCTCGACCTCGCGGCGGTGAAGGCGAACCTTGCCGAGGTGATGACCACCTCGCAGGACTGGTGGCCGGCCGACTTCGGCCACTACGGGCCGCTCATCATCCGCATGGCGTGGCACAGCGCCGGCACCTACCGCATCCATGACGGACGGGGCGGCGGCGGCTCGGGCACGCACCGGTTCGCACCGCTGAACAGCTGGCCCGACAACGCCAACCTGGACAAGGCCCGCCGGCTGCTGTGGCCGGTCAAGCAGAAGTACGGCCGCAAGATCTCCTGGGCCGATCTGATGATCTTGGCTGGCAACGTCGCGCTGGAGTCGATGGGCTTCGAGACCTTCGGTTTCGGCGGCGGCCGGGTGGACGTGTGGGAGCCCGAGGAGGACATCTACTGGGGTCCCGAGACCGTCTGGCTCGACGACGAGCGCTACAGCGGCGACCGTGAGCTGGCCGACCCGCTCGGCGCCGTGCAGATGGGTCTGATCTATGTGAACCCTGAGGGGCCGAACGGCACGCCTGACCCGCTCGCGGCGGCGAGGGACATCCGGGAGACCTTCGCCCGCATGGCCATGGACGACGAAGAGACCGTTGCCCTCATCGCCGGGGGCCACACCTTCGGCAAGACGCATGGCGCCGCCGACGGCGACCAGCACGTCGGCCCCGAGCCTGAAGGCGCCAGCCTGCAAGAGCAGGGCCTCGGGTGGTCGAGCACCTACGGCAGCGGCAAGGCGGGCGACACGATCACCAGCGGGCTCGAGGGCATCTGGACGCCCACGCCGGTGACGTGGGACGACACGTTCTTCGAGGTCCTGTTCGGCTACGAGTGGGAACTCTCCCAGAGCCCGGCGGGGGCGTGGCAGTGGGTCCCGACCGATCCCGCTGCGGAAGGCACCGTGCCCGATGCGCACGACCCGTCGAAACGCCACGTGCCGGTCATGCTGACCACCGATCTGGCGCTGCGGATGGACCCCATCTACGAGCCGATCTCGCGGCGCTTCTGTACCCATCCCGACGAGTTCGCCGACGCGTTCGCGAGGGCATGGTTCAAGCTCACCCATCGCGACATGGGCCCGGTCGCCCGGTACCTCGGACCCGAGGTCCCCAACGAGCAGCTGATCTGGCAGGACCCGGTACCGGCCGTCGACCACGATCTGGTCGGTAGTGCCGACATAGCGGCGCTCAAAGCTCAAGTCCTCAGCTCCCCGCTGTCGGTCTCACAGATGGTCAAGACGGCCTGGGCGTCGGCGTCGACGTTCCGCGACAGCGACCTGCGAGGTGGGGCCAACGGTGCCCGCATCCGGCTTGCACCTCAGAACGGCTGGGAGGCCAACGGCCCCGCTGAGCTGGCTGAGGTACTGGCGACGCTGGAGGAAATCCAGTCTGAGTTCAACAGCTCTCAGAGCGGCGACAAGCGGGTGTCCCTGGCCGATCTGATCGTCCTGGGCGGGTGCGCCGGGGTCGAGCAGGCGGCCCGCGACGCCGGCCATGACGTCGTGGTTCCGTTCTCGCCAGGACGCACAGACGCGTCGGCGGGCCAGACCGACGCCGAGTCCTTCGCCGTGCTCGAGCCGACTGCCGACGGATTCCGCAACTACTGGCGGGACGATGACAAACGCCGCCCCGAGGTGATGCTGGTGGACCGAGCGAGCCTGCTGTCGTTGACAGCGCCTGAGATGACCGTGCTTGTCGGCGGCCTGCGAGTGCTGGGTGCCAACAACGGCGGCTCGTCGCTCGGCGTGCTCACCGACCGGGCCGGGTCGCTCACCAACGACTACTTCGTGAACCTGCTCGACATGGACACCCAGTGGCAGATGTCCGACACCGAGCACATCTTCGAAGGCCGCGACGGCGACTCTGGCGAGCTCCAGTGGACAGCGAGTGCCGTCGACCTGGTGTTCGGCTCGAACTCCCAGCTGCGGGCCATCGCCGAGGTCTACGGGTGCGACGACGCCGAGTCGAAGTTTGTAGGCGACTTCGTGGCGGCCTGGACAAAGGTCATGAACCTGGACCGGTTCGACCTGAGCTGAGGAATCGCCGCCGAGAGCGGCGCTACGTTGGGCGGCGGGGGATGAGCTCATGACCGAACGCCCTAGGCCGCTCATGATCGGTGCCACGGCGGCTGATCCGAAGCGAGCCGTCTACATCTGGAACGCCATCCGCAAGTACTTCAACGAGGCCGGACTGGAGACGGAGTACGCGCTGTATTCCACCTACGACGCGTTGTGCACGGCGGTGCTGGATGGCCATGTCGACATCGCGTGGAACGCGCCGATGGCGCATGCGCAGCTGCTGCTGCAGTCACCGGGCGCCTGCCGAACGCTGGCGATGCGCGACACCGACGAGGACGTCCACTCGCTCATCGTCGCCCGGGCCGACGCCGCCATCGCCGATCTCGATGACCTGCGTGGGCGGCGGCTCGCCTTGGGCGTTGACATTTCCAGCGAGCTGTACTTGCTGCCGGTCGCTCAGCTCGCGGAGGACGGGTTTGATGTCACATCGGACTACGAACTCGTCGAGCTGGAAGCCACGGAGTACTCCAACCTGCAGTCATGGGTGGACGACCGGACGATCTTCGGCGCCGTCATGGACGGTCGAGCCGATGCCGGGGTGATCTTCGAGCCGTGGCTCGGGTACTTGAAGCGCCGCCACGAGCTGGCCGACGAGGACATCGTCGAGGTGTGGCGCACCCGTCCCTACTGCCACTGCGCCTTCACCTCCGGCCCCGGCCTGAGCGACGACACCTGCGAGCAGTTCGTGGAGCTGCTCGTGGCCATGGATCCCGACGACCCCGAGATCGCCGAGATGATGCGCATGGAGCACGTCTCCAAATGGGTGCGCGCCACCGATGACGGCTGGAACGATCTCATGGGTGCTGTCGAGAAAGCCGACCTCGTCGGCAAGATCTTCTAGGTCCCGACCCGGAGAAGCACCAGATATGTCGAAACCCGCGCTTGGCCTGCTGCTCGGATTTGAAGACTCGATGGCTGACTTCGTCGAGCTGGCCCGGCAAGGGGAAGCCGCCGGGATGGACTCGATGTACACCGTCGAAGCCGGTCGCAGTGCGTTTGTGTCGGCAGCCGCCGTCATCGCCGCGACCGAGCGGGTTGCCGTCGGCACCTACATCGCCAATGCGTATGCCCGTAAGCCGTGGCTCACGGCGATCGCGGCCCGCGATCTCGACGAGATGAGCGAGGGACGGTTCACGCTGGGACTCGGCACCGGCAACCGCCACTTCAACGAGTGGTACATGGGCATCGACGACTTCCGCCCGCTCGGCAAGCTGCGCGACTACATCGGGATTGTCCGCAGTGCGGTCGCCGGCCGGGCGGGCGAGCCGGTGCGGTACGAGGGCGATCACCACCGGATCCGCTGGCGGGCCAGCTGGGAGCCGACACGGCCGTCGATCCCGGTGTACCTGTCCGCCTCGGGGCCCAAGATGGTCCGCCTGGCAGGCGAGGTGGCCGACGGGGTCGGCGTCGGGGTGATGTCCTCAGTCGAATTCATGCGTGACATCGTCCGTCCGGCGGCACGGGAGGCTGCCGGCGATGCCGGTCGCGACCCCGACAGCCTGGCATTCCCCATGGGGTCGTTCATCAGCATCAACGAGGACCCCGAGCTGGCACGCAAGGTCACCCAAGCCACCATCTGCGGCCTGTTCCACCCGGTGCCGCACCCGTACTACGTCTCGCAGCTGCGCCAGCTCGGCTTCGACGAGTTCGCCGACGCAGCGGCACACCTCGTGCCCCAGGGTCAGATGCGCGAGGCGATGGACCTGGTGCCCGACGAAGTCGTCGACACCATGAGCATCACCGGCACGCCGGCCCAGTGCGCCGCACGCATCGCCGACTACGACGGGCTGGCCGACGAGATCATCTTGTACTGGCTGCCCCAGCGCACCGATCCGCCCGGGCTCGCCGGCTACGAGTCGCTGTTCGAGGTGGTCTCGCTGGCCAGCGCCTGATACCGCCCGTCAGCTTCTGCGCCCCTTGGCTGTAGCGGTGGCCGCTCGCAACCGCCTGAGGGAGTGGCCAGCAGGGATGCCGCTCGTGGGCGAGGGCTAGCGTCGGGGCCGCGGCAATCGGGCACCCGGGGGAGACATGGCCGAGCGAATGGTCCAGGCCAACGGGATCGACGTCCACACCGCTGAGTAGCTGACCAACACAACGGGAAGGAGTGCTGATGCTGTCCGATCGCAGTTTGGGGTGGCTCCGGTACCTCGACCGCAAGGCCCACACTCCCGACGACTGGTCACGCACCGGCCAGCCGCATCCCCACTGGGACGACCGCTCCGACCCGCCGATGGCCAGCTGGCATCGATTCGACCTGGTCGACTCGTCCTACGCCCTCGGCCTGATGGCGCACCGCACACCGGCGTGGACCGAGCGGTACGTAGCCGTCTTGGACCAGCTGATCGAGCGCCACACCGGATGGTGGTCCGCCGCCGACTGGCTCACCCAGTTCGGCCCCGACCCCGACCGGGCCGACTACCCCGACGCCTACCGGCCGTTCATCCCGCGCCAGCTCTGGGGCGACTACGACGTGCCCGGCTGGACCGCCAACGGCATCGAGCCGTGGGGCGTTCAGATGGACCCCGTCGCCGCCGACGGGATGCTCTTTTACAAAGGCTTCTTCCTAGTGCTGCTCGGCATCCGCGAGATGATTGCCGCCGAGAGCCGCTGGAATGAGCCGTTCGAGATGATCCGTGACGGCGAGCACACCTTCACGTGGACTCACTCGGAGATCGCCGCCCACCTGCGGCAGCAGTGGCTGGCCGCCCCGATCGGCTGCCACTGAGAGAACACCAAGATCTGGCCGTTCTGACTGGCCGGAGCCGGCCTCGGTCTGAGGCTTCACGACAACCGCTACGGCACTGACCATCACCCCGCCGCCTTCGGCCCCTGGTGGGAGTACGCCCGCGAGCACTACTTGGATCTGGTCGGAGAGGCCGAGCCCACGACGACCACCATGTATTACGACCCGCTGATCGACGTGCACCACCACCTGCCGGTCCGGGCCGCGCTGACCACGTCGTTCTACGTGGCTCCCCAGCAGGCCGGAGAGGCCCGGCGCCTGTTCGATGCCGCGTGCCGTTCGGCCCGCCTCGACAAGGACCTCGACCTGCCGCTGATCGCTGGCCGCGGGATCCCTTCATCGCTGGTGCTGGCCCGCGAGTGGGGCATGACCGACTTGGAGGAGCGGTTGGCATCGGCCGTCGAGGCATCGTACGAACCGACGTGGGACCACGACCGGGGAGAGTTCACCTGGGGCATGGGCCTGGACGAAGAGCACCCGCGAGGCCAGTTCAACGCCTTCCTGGCAGCGGCCGAGGCGGGTGGTCCAGGGCGGTGGACTGCGCTCTCGGCCGCGCCGCTGGAGCGTTGCCCCCAAGTGGTCGACGTGGATTTCCCCCGCGTCGCCCTCCGCCGGGCCGAGTGGGCCGACGGCACCCTCCGGCTCGGGCTCGTGCCGCTGCACGACGACCCGATGCAGCGCACAACGTTCCGGGTCACGGGAACCGAGCCAGGGTCATGGCAGATCATCGGCCCCGAGAGCGCCACCGTCGAGCAGACCGATCATGGCCTTGTGATCGACACGCCGCTCGTCACTGCCGACCTCGAATTGGCTCCCTCGGCTCAACGGGAATGATCAGCCAACGCTGCTAGTGGGTGTGCCCGGCGCCCGCCTGCTGACAGGGTCAGATCTCGGCCCAGTGCTTGGCATCCACGAAGCGTTCAAGATGAGCGACGTTGGTCGTTGCCACAGTCACCAGTTCGCTGGACGCGGCGGACTGAAGGCTTCGGGCTTGGGCCGCGAGTACGACATCGCCGTCGAGTGCAGCATCGTGCGCGGTTGGATAGCCCTCGTTGCGTGCCATCGCCCAGAGTTCGGCAGCCGCACGCAAGACCGGCGTGGACAGCGGCTGGTAGCCGAGACCGTTGCACAGTTCGTTCAACCGGGCGATTCCTAGGTCTTTCCGGGCACGGATGAGTTCTCGGCGCACTTCGTAGTCAGCGATCTCGGGAACAACGAACCGGACCCCAGCAGCGATGTGGCTGCGCGCCCATTGCTGGGCGTCGTGCCCGGCACCGTGAGGTGTCGGGTTGCTGAGCAGTCCGAGAGGCCCGCTGTCGAGGACGATCAGCACGTCAGAACGGACGTCCCTCTGAGCGGCGTGTTGCGGCGAGCGCCTCGAAGAGCTCGCGGCCGGTCTGTTCACGCTCGTCGATGTCGCCAATTGCAGACACGGCGTCGAGGGCCGCGAGCGCCCGGGATGCTGGGGAGGCAGGGAGGGCAGCGGTGGCAGGCATAGCGGCGTCGGCAACGTAACGCTCTGCCTTCGTGAAGTGCGCGGAGCCCTTGACGGCGCCCTTCCTGCCGGTGGCATGCCACCCGAGCTTCGCCATCTTGAGCTTCACGGCAACTCCGACGGTCTGACGAGTCCGAAAACTAGATGGGCCTCCCGCGAGCACCGCCACGATTTTCGGGTCTGTCTCGATGAACCGCACCACGCCGCAGAGGGCCGGCAAGCCATGCATTTCGGCATCGACGAGGCGCTGCTCATTTGCGCGGTCATTGAGCAGGGCGAAGAGCTGTCGGTAGGCCCCAGGGTGCCGGTCGAGCTCGTCTCGGTACTTGGCCGCGTGCGGGTCGCGTGCAAAGTCATCCGCAGTGATATCCCGTCGAGCCGACGCCGTCATATCACTAGTTTAGACATCCTCATTTGAGATGTCTCAAAGGTGGTCGCTCTCATTCGTCTTGGATTGTTCGCACCGACCTCGAACTGACGCAGGGGAGCAGCGGGGCGGCCTAGTAGGAGACTGGGGTGGTCCAGCGGGGATCGTCGTGGGCGTCCCAGTAGGCCTGCCGAAGCTGGGTCGTGATCGGCCCCGGGTTTCCGTCGCCGACCGGCTGGCCGTCGATCATCGTGACCGGCATGACGCCGCCGGCTGTGCTGGTCATGAACGCCTCGTCGGCCCGGCCGGCGTCGCCGACCGGGATCGGTGCGACATGGGTGGGCAGCCCCAGCTCGGCGGCCAGATCGAGGACCGTCCGGCGGGTGATGCCTTCGAGCACCCCAGCGTCGGGCGTGTACAGCTGGCCGTCGGCAACGAGGAAGATGTTGAACCCAGGCCCCTCGGTGAGATTCCCGTCGAGGTCAGGAAGCACGACCACGCCGCCGCCCCGCTCGCGGGCCTCGAACGCGCCGCGGGTCAGGTCGCCCCAATGGAAGTTCTTGACCGTCGGGTCAACAGAGGCCTCGGGAATGCGCACCGTGTCCCGGGCGATGATCAGGTGTGATCCAGCCTCCTGCTTGTCGGGTTCGACGATCCACACGTAGGGAATCGCATAGGCATAAAACTGGTTCCGAAAGGTCCAGGGATTGCGGCTCTCACGGCCGGGCCACCCTCTCGTCGCGATCATGTCGACGTAGGACTCGCGCAGCCCCGACCGTCGAACGCACTCATGCAGGATCTGCGTGATCTGCTGGCGGTTGACGTCGAGGTTCAAGTGGAGATGCTTCATGCTGCGTTCGAACCGGTCCAGATGCTCGTCCAGGCGGAAGAACTTGCCGTTCCACACCGCAACGACGTCGTAGGTGACATCTGACCGGCCGAATCCGACGTCGAGCAGCGGGATCTTGGCGTCGCCGATCGGGACGAACTCACCTTGGATCCAGGCGCATCCCCCGCTGAAGGGGTTGTCGTCAGCCATCGGGGACTCCGTTCGTTGGGTCACTCGTCGTCGGCGCTGGGCCCGTCACTGGCACGGCGGTCGATCAGCCTCTGGAAATGCTGTGCGCCGTTCATGGCCGGCACGCGGCCCACACCGGGCCCCATGTCGCCCAGTACCGGGAAGCCGGCCTCCACACGGAAGCTGAACGGCATCGATTCGGGCCCGAAGCACTCGACGTCATCGCAGGCCTGCCAGCGAACCCGACCGCTGATCGTGACGTAGCGACCGTCGTCGTCCTTGCGCATCTGCCGCGCGTTTTGCGCTACCGGCAACCGCAGCACCACGTCCCCCTCGTAGGTCTGCAGCGTTTCGCCCGACCCTGCGAGTGTCAGGGGCGAGGTCGGCGGCGCCAGCAGCTCGAAGAATTTCGCCACGATGGTCCCGTCCGCATCAACGACATACGACCCGGGGAACGGAAGGCCGTACCACGGGTGGTCATCTGGCGGGATCAGCGTGTTGAGGATCCCGAACGACCTGATCACCTCGCTGTCGGGGTCGGACAGCATGGTGAAGGTCGTGTCATGGGCCGCCGCGTAGTCGGCCAAGGCGTCGGGCTCGTCATAGCTCAGCGCATACAGGCACACACCCGCTGCCCGGTAGGCGTCCATGCCCCCTTCCAGCTCGACCAGCTGGGTGCGGCACGGCGGTCACCACACCGCCGAGCGGTAGAACACCACCACAGCCGGCTGACCCGCCCGGTCAGCGTGCACATCAACTCGGCGGCCTGACTGGTCCGTCGCCACGATGTCCGGCAAGCGGGATCCCACCTCGGGGCCGGTCGGGAAGTCACCCAGCGGGATTCGGCGACTCCCATTGCCGGGCGGCTCGGGCATGTTGAAGCCCTCAGCATCCTCGAAGTACGGACCATTCGAGGGGCCGCCCCTGGTGTCAAGTGTGATCTCCATCGGCCGCTCTGATCCTCTGCCGTGCGGCGTCGATCATTGCACGCTGGTCGTCCGCGTTTCCCGGTACGAGAGCCCCGCCAGGGCAGCGGCGGTCCCAGCCGGGAGTGCTCGGCCACGCGTTCGGCAACAGATTGCTTCAATCAAGCGGCCAGCCGGGCAGCAAGCCCGCTGTCCGGGAGCGCCGCGCTCGCCGTAGGAGCGGCAAGCTACGTTGCAGCCGTGGCTACTTCAGGATTTAGCGGGCGGCGCGAAGACGAGCCGCTGCTACGCGGTCAGAGCACCTACATCGACGGACTCGATGTCCCCGAGCTGGCCGGAGCGGCGCAAGCCGTCTTCGTGCGCTCGGCTGAAGCCCATGCGCGGCTCGCGTCGGTCGACGTGACCGAGGCTCGGGAGGCCGACGGGGTGCTCGCCGTGCATCTCGGCCCCGAGGTCGACGGATGGCCGTTCCCGCCTCGCCTCCCGTCGATGAACCGCGACCTGTGGCGGCCCCTCATGGCTTACGACACCGTCCGCTTCGTCGGCGAACCCATCGCACTGGTGATCGCCGAGACGCGTGCCGCGGCGGTGGACGCAGCCGAGCTCGTCGTGGTCGACTACGAACCGCTGCCCCCAGTCGTCGACCTCGATGCGAGTCTCGATGGCGCGACCCTGCTGCATGAGCACGCCGGGACGAATGTGGCCCTGGCCTGGGAGCTCGACCCCGTCCCCGAAGAGGTGTGGGCCAGCTGCGACGTGATGGTGGAGTTCGACTTGGCGCACCCGCGTCTGGGCCCGCACCCGATCGAACCGCTCGCCGGCGCATCGAGTTGGGGTGACGACGGGCGCTGCACGGCGTGGGTGTGCTCGCAGCGGCCTGCGGGCGCCAAGCACGTCATCGAGACTTTGCTCGGGCTCGAACCCGGAACGGTGAGGGCCATCTCGCCCGACGTGGGCGGCGGGTTCGGCGCCAAGGGCGGCTGGGGCTGCTACCCCGAAGATGTGGCGGTCGCGTGGGCGGCGCGCGAACTCGGACGGCCGATCCGCTGGGCGCAGACCCGCTCCGAAGCATCCCTGGCCATGGGCCACGGAAGGGCCTCCCGTCACCGGATCCGTATCGGCGGCAATCGCGACGGCACGATCGTGGCCTACTCGGTGGATGCGCTACAGGACAGCGGTGCCTATCCCGCCATGGGCACCAACGTCACTACGAACCTCCGCAACAGCGGCACCGGGGTGTACGACATCGCTCACGCAACGCTGCGCGGCACCTCGGTGGTCACCAACACGACTCCCACGGTGGCGTTCCGGGGCGCCGGTCGACCCGAAGCGGCCTGTTCCATCGAACGGGCGGTCGATCGCTTCGCCCAGGCCATCGGTCGAGACCCGCTTGAGGTCCGCATGGCCAACTTGGTGCCAGCCGACCGGTTCCCGTACCGCACGGCCGTCGGAGCCACCTACGACAGCGGGAACTACCCCGAAGCGCTGCAGATGGCTGTGGAGCTGGCCGACTACGAGGGTCTGCGCGCCGAGCAGGCTGATCGGCGAGCAAACGGGACCAGCGAGACATTGCTCGGCATCGGCGTGAGCTGCACCACTGAGATCACCGGCGGCGGCGAGGGGGAACGGGCCACGGCCCAGCTCGCAGCCGACGGCACCGTCGACGTGGTGGTGGGCACGTCGCCCCACGGCCAGGGCCACGAGACGACGTTCGCTCCCGTGGTTGCGGCCCAGCTCGGCCTCGACGTGGACCACATCACGATTTCGCACGACGACTCCGACCGTTCCCCGATCGGCGGGGGGACGATCGGGTCCCGCTCGGCCCAGCTGGGCGGTTCTGCTGCCCACGGAGCAGCCATCGACCTGGTGGCAGCGGCCCGAGAGCGTGCAGCCGAGCTGCTTGAAGCCGACCCCGACGATGTGACGCTCGACACCGGGCGCGGGCTGTTCCATGTGGTGGGGACACCGGCCCGTTCGCTCGGCTGGGCCGACCTGGGCGAGCTCAGCGTCGACCATCACTTCCAGCCCGAAGACAGGGCCGGTTCGTTCTCGTTCGGTGCTTGCGTGGCCGCAGTGGAGGTTGACCCCTCAACTGGCGATGTGCAGGTGCGCCGGTTGTTGAGCGTCGACGACGCCGGCGTGATCCTGCAGCCGGTCCTGGCCCACGGGCAAGTACACGGCGGCCTGGCGCTGGCTGTCGGCGCTGCGCTGTATGAGGAGATGTTCTATGACGACGAGGGCATTCCCATGACCGTCGGCCTCGCCGACTACCTTCTGCCCTCCGCTGCGGAGCTTCCCTTCTTCGAGTGCGACGAGACCGAGACTCCCTCGCCCCTCAACCCACTGGGGGTCAAGGGCATCGGCGAGTCCGGGACCGTCGTCGCGACCCCCGCCATTCACAGTGCAGTGCTCGATGCATTGGCGCCTTACGACGTTGAGCATCTCGACCTGCCGCTGACACCCGAGAAGATCTGGCGTTCACTGCAGTGATCCGGTCGAGATCGGCGTATCCCCCCGAGCCGCATCATGGGTCAAGGGGAGCTGTGCGCGAATGTATATATAAACGCGAGATACTATTGATACGATGAATCCATGGCCGCGCAACTCCGTTCGGCGCAGTTGTCGCTGAGGATCGGTCAACAGGATCTTGACCGGATCCGCGAGGCCGCACTTGTTTCCGGCGAGACAGTTGCGCGCTTCCTCCGTGAGGCGGCCCGGGAGCGGTGCAGGACTGTGGAGGGGCGGCAGCCGGACGACGTCGGAGCTTCGTGTGCCGAGTCACCGGACCAGCTCAGGCGAGTCGAACGCTTGGTGCTCGCTGCGGTGACGTCGTCCGCCAGTCTCCGCAGCGTTGCGGGCGTTGCCAGGGCCGCAACGGTGTCATGGTCAGCGGCGCGCCACGCGCTGGACACGCTGTCCGCACGCGGCACGGTGAGAATTCGTGCCTCGGAGCGGGGCCGCCGCAGTGGCGTATGTGAGGTCAGTGTCTGGGAGCCTGCCGTTGCCTCCCCTGATTTTGAACAGTTGCTTGCTCAGGCCAAAGGTGTAGGCCTGCCTCCGCCATCGCCGAAACGTGTGCATGCGGGGCACTTGCCATCCGAATTCTGGTCGCTGTTCTGGAACCACCCAGATCCGTCGTCGCTGCGACTGCCCGACGATGAGGCCTACGTCGCCAACCGGCTGCTCAATGGCCCGTCGGCGCGCGCGGCGTTGTGGGCGTCAGTGCGCATGTCCACCAGTGCGCTCCGAGACTGCTTGCCGTTGAGATCGACCCAGCCCAGGGCGCGTGCACTCATAGAGAACGCGCTGGCGCATCGCTGTACCGCGCCGCAGTGAATTCTCTCGGCGAGCAACCCGGCAGTGGCGAATCCGGCATTGAGGGGCCCGGTAGCGACTCTCTCGAGAACTGGTCCGATGTGCTCGACCCGGAGACCCGCGCTTGCTGGCCGCTGGTCGCAGCGGTCACCCCGCCGTCGGGCGTGCTGGTGGGCGGTACCGCGCTGGCCGTGCACCTGCGGCACCGCCGCAGCAGAGACCTCGATGTCTTCGTGCATGAGGTGTTCGACTCGGGAGCGATATTGGACGACCTGCGAGCGATCGCAGAGGTCTCGGTCATGTCAGTCGCGGACGGCACGCTCAAGTGCCAGGCAGATGGTGTGAAGGTGCAGTTCCTGCATGCGCGCGACCAGAGACAGATCGATCCGCCGGGACTCATCGAGGGATTGGCTGTCGGATCGGTTCGCGACATCGCAGCAACCAGGTACAAGGTGATCGGCGATCGAGGCGAGCTTCGTGACTATTTCGACCTCATGTGCATCACCGTCGATGCCGGCATCAGCCCGAGCATGGGGCTACGTCTGTACGCCGAGCGGTACGGAATCGGTCTGGATCACGCAAGCGTGGCGCACGTTGTGATGGCACTCGGCTCTTTCGACGACGTGGCTGACGACCCATGGCTCGCAGAGGCAGCGCCGGAGGCGAGCTTCACGACAGCCTCGTCCTACTGGCGCCAGCGCCAACCGGAACTGGCTGCCTGGCTGGCCACCGCATTTGATTGACCGGACGGCGGGGCGCCATGCTGAGCGCACCAGCGCGATTGTCCGCATTCTGGACCTCGACAGCGACTCGGCTTGGCGAGCGCCGCCGACGGGTCGACATAGCGACAACCGTCGCTGTCACCGGCCCAGGAGCTGTCTCGCTTCCTCAACGACGCTGGTGACGACGTCGCCGGCGCCCGGCAGGTCGTCGAGCAGATCGAACCCGGCGCCGGCATAGAGGGGCTGCATCTGGTCGTCGTCGGCGGCCACCGCGGCCCGTTGCAGGTCCGCACGTACTGCGGCCTGCAGCAGGCCGGGCAAGGGTGTTCCGCCCTGTTGCGCCCAGTGGTCGGTGAACTCCGACCTCAGGACCCGCGCCCACTGGCCGGTGAAACCGTCGGTGAGCACGGTTGTGCCGTGTCCCGAGATGAGGCGGTCCTTCCAGAGCTGGCTCGCCTGTGATTCGGCTGTGGCCACGAATCGCGTGCCCATGAGCACGCCTGCAGCGCCGAGCATCGTGGCCGCCGCAAGGCCGCGCCCGTCGACGATGCCGCCGGCCGCCACCACCGGAACCTGGTCATCGATCGCCTCGACAACCTGGGGGACCAGGGTGAACGTCCCGGTACCGACGGCTTCGGCGGCAGGCAGCTTGCGGCCGTGGCTGCGGTGCCCGCCTGCTTCGAGACCCTGCGCGATCACCACATCGCTTCCGTGAGCGACGGCGCTGGCGGCGTCGGCTGTCGTCGCCACCATGGTCACAACGCGAGTCCCGATTTCGTGGAACCGCTCGACCAGCTCAGCCCCGGGGATACCGAGACCCGCAGAGAAAACGGGAATGCGCTCGTCGATCATCACCGCGAGCGCGGCATCGACGAGATCGGGCATCGGCCGGGGTGCTTCGAGTGTCGAGGCAAGGTCGAATCTGGGTCGGAGTTCGTTGAGAACGCTCTGCACCGAGCGGACGAGGTCCGAGTGGTTGGCGACGTCAGGCGGCGTGCGAACGTCGTCGTGCAGCCAGAGGTTGACGCCGAATGGCCGATCCGTGAGCTGCCGCACTCGCTCGATAGCCGAGCGCACGGCGTCGGGCCGAAGATTGAGCGCGGCCAGGATCCCGAGGCCTCCGGCGTTGCTCACCGCAGCGACGAGTTCGGGGCCGGCTACGCCCCCCATGCCCGACTGCAGCACAGGTGAGGTGACACCGATGACGGCTTCGAGCCGCTTGGGATCCCCGGGAGTCAGAATTCCCGCACCCTAGGCGGGCCAGCGTTGGCCCCAGTCGGGCGCCGGCGCGGGTTGGCGGGTGCGGCTGTCAGTCGGTGTCGGCGCCGAGGCGAGGCGTGAATGCGGTCTTGCCGGTGCCGCCTCCCTTGAGCGCGGCGGCGGCTCGTTCGTTGTCGAAGATTTTCGCAAGTATGGCCTTGCCCGCCCGGTCGAAGTACTCCCGGTTCTCGATCACGAACTCGTTCGACTCCTGCATCGACGCGAGCTGACCGCGCACCGCGGGGATGACGTGGCGCGCCACCAGGTCCCAGCTGCGGAACATGGCCTCGGGTTCGGCCCAGTCATTGACAAAGCCCATCATCACGCCGAACCCGCCGGTGACCGCCTGCATCCGCAGGATGTTCTCGATCAGGTCGTCCGGCGTGCCGATGACGCCCGCGGCGGTGTCAGGGTTGGCGTAGAAGTCGATGGCCTCCGCAGTGGACCCCAGCGGCTCGAGGCCCGGACGCTGCAACGTGTCGACGTTGTATTCGTTGTGCCACCGCAGCAGCCCGTGCTCAACCTCGCGATGGGCCTGCTCGCGGGTGGGAGCCACATGGAAGTTGAACATCACCCGCCAGTTGGCCCGGTCCACAACTTGGTCGTGCTTCTGCGCGGCTTCTTCGGCGAAGCTCCACTGCAGCGGGAGCGATGCCAGACCGTCGGTGGACATTGACCCGATCGACAGCACGCCCATGCCGTACTTGCCCGCGAGCGTCATGCCCGACGGGCTGATCATCGACGCCGTCGTCATCGGTATCTCGTGCTGGTACGGCAGGATCTGCAGCTTGGCGTCGTACATCGAGAACCAGTCGCACTCGTAGGTGAAGCGCTCGCCGCCTGCAAGCAGCCGCTTGATGACCGGGATGGCTTCGTCCTGGCGGTCGCGCAACAGCATGGGATCGATGCCCAGGGTGTGGGCATCGGACGGCAGCGCGCCCGGGCCGGTGCCGAGCATCGCCCGCCCGAAGCTCATCTGGTCAAGCTGGACGATGCGCTGGGCGACGCTAAAGGGGTGGTGGTAGGGGATGGAGGTGACGCCGGTGCCCAGCTTGATGCGGCTGGTCCGCATGGCGGCGCCGGCCAGGAACATCTCGGGCGAGCCGATCGTCTCCCAGCCGGTCGAATGGTGCTCGCCGCACCAGAACTCGTCGTAGCCCAGCCGGTCGAGGTGGGTGACGAGGTCGAGATCCCGTTGCAGCTGCAGCGTAGGGCTCTCCCCGGGGAGATGGTGGGGGGCCAGGAATGCGGCGAATTTCACCCTCGGGACCCTACCGAAGCGGTGCGACGCCGGAGCGAGCGAACATCACTGCGTCCCTAGCTGATACTGCGGCCGCCGTCGACGTCGAGACAGACGCCAGTGAGAAAGCTGGCCTCGTCGGAGGCAAGGAACATCACGGCGTTGGCGACGTCGGTGGGGTCGGTCATGCGGCCCATTGGGATGCCGTCGATGATCGACTGCTTCAGCGGATCGGGCAGCGTGTCGCTGCCGGTCGCCCGAACGAAGAACGCAGTCTCCGACGCCACGGGTGCGACGCAGTTGATCCTGATGTCGGGCGCAAACTCCTCGGCCAGGCCTCTCGTCAGGATGATCGCCGCCGCTTTGGACGCGTTGTAGGGCGTGAAGCCCTTGCGAGGCCGTTTCCCGCCGATCGATGCCGTGCTCACGATGGAGCTCCCCGGCCCCATGTGCGGCGTGAAGTGCTTCACTGCGAAGTAGATGCTGCGCGTGTTGACCGCCCACATGAGGTCGAACTCGTCAGTGGGAACGTTCAGCGTGTAGCCGGCCCGGTGCGAGAACCCGGCGTTCGTGGCCACGATGTCGATGCCGCCCCAGGTGTCGGTCATCAGCTGGGCCAGCTCCGCATGGGCGTCTTCGTCGGTGACATCGAGCCGGAATGTCAGCGCCCCATCCAGATCGGCGGCGACTGCTTCGGCACCGTCGATGTCGATGTCGGTCACCATCACCTGGGCGCCGCGGCCGGCGAACCCCTGGCTGATCGCTCGCCCGAAGCCGGACGCACCGCCGGTCACGATCACCCGTTTGCCGCCAAAACGCATCGTCACTCCGTTCTGTCGTGAATCGCTCCGCTAGGAGACGTTCTCCCGTGAGCGGATCGTAGGTCAGGCTCTGGCGAGCACTCTCGGTGCTCACCGCTCAGGGTGACGCAAGGATGCCCTCGGCTTCGAGTTCGTCGATCGATGCTGCGTGGTAGCCGATCTCGGACAGGACTTCGCGGCCGTGCTCGCCGATGCCGGGCGCAGGTCGCCGGATGCCGGCAGGTGTCTCGGAGAACTGCTCGGGAGGCGGGATGACCCGGTACGGACCTGCGACGGGGTGCTCGTCGACCGGGAGCTGCTCGATGAGCTCGTCGAGCGTGGCGGCCTCAGTCGCCGGGATCCCGTGCGCTGCGCAGAATTCCAGCCAATCGGCGGTCGTGCGCTGGCTGAGCACGGTCGCGACGTCGCGGTACAGGCTGTCGCTGTGGACGACGCGCTCGATGGGCGTCGCGAAGCGTTCATCAGTGGCGAGATCGAGGCGACCCCCGGCTTCGAAGAGAGCGACGTAGTGCGCCTGGTCGTAGGGGAGGATGTTGATCCAACCGTCAGCAGTCGGCTGCGGCTTGCGCTCGGGCGTCAGGATGCGGGCATAGCCGGCGTCCGCGACGGGAGGCTCGGAGATCGCGCCCGAGCCGTGCTCGGTGAGCACGAAGGCCCGCATGACGTTGATCATCGGGATCTCGATGCATTGCCCCTCGCCGGTGAGGGACCGGTGGTACAGGGCGGCGAGGACAGCGTTGGCGATGGTCAGTCCGCAGACCTTGTCGGCAACGAGGCTCGGCAGCAGCATCGGCTCGCCACCCATTCGACGGAAGAGGTCGCCGACGCCGCTGGCGGACTGGATGATGTCGTCATAGGCGGGTGCGTCCGCCTGATCGCTTGACGACGGGTAGCCGTGTGCCCGGCAGAACACGATGTTGTCTCGGACTTCCCGTACCGCCTCGTAATGCAGGCCGAGGCGTCGCAGCGGGCCGGGACGGAGGTTGGTGATCATCACGTCGCACGTCGCGGCGATGTCCAGGAATGCCTGGCGGCCACGCGGTTGCTTGAGGTCGATCGCAACGCTGCGCTTGTTGCGCAGGAGATTGAGCGAGATGCCCGAGAACCCCTCGGCCGGGCCGGACCCCATGGTGCGGTTGCGGTCGCCCTTCGCAGGCTCGACGAAGATGACATCGGCGCCGAGGTCCCCGAGCATGCGCGTGGCAGCCGGACCCATCAACACCGACGAAAGGTCAAGAACCCGGACCCCCGCCAGCGGCCCGTGAGTATTCGTGTCCGGTTTGGACTCAGTCGAAGGTCGGTCGCGTTCGGGATGCGCAGAGTCGTCGGGTGTCATGACAGTGCGGTTATAGCCTCAAATCGTGAGCGGCGGCCTTGATCGGCTTCGGCGTGAGGTTGCCGTTGGGTGTCGGGTGATGGCCTATCGCGGGCTGGTCGAGAACATCTTGGGGCACATCAGCTTGCGGCTCGACGGCAACCGGGCGCTGGTGCGGTGCCGTGGGCCCGAGGAAGCGGGACTTCGGTTCACGACGCCAGAAGACGTGCGCGTCGTCGATGTCGACTCGGGCGAGATCATCGACGATCCCGGTGGCGACTACAGGGTGCCGAACGAGCTGCCGATCCACACGTCGGTGCTTGCGGCCCGTCCTGACGTTGCCTGTGCGGTGCACGCCCATCCGCCCGATGTCGTGGTGGCCAGCCTTGCGGGGTTCGCACTCGAGCCGATCTTCGGCGCCTACGACATCCCGGCGACCCATCTCGCAGCCGTCGGCATCCCGGTGCACCCGCGTTCGGTTCTGATCCGCACCGACGAGCTGGCCGCAGAGATGGTGGCGTCGCTGGGCAGCGCCGAGGCCCTCGTGCTGAAGGGGCACGGCGTGGTGACCATCGGGGCTGACGTCGCCGAGGCGGTGCTGCGGGCCCTGCAGCTCGACACGCTTGCCCGTATTCACCTGCGTGTGCGCTCCGCAGGCATGATTCCCGAGGCGATTCCGAGCGCCGACCTGGCCGAAATGCCGGACCTCGGCGGGGCCTTCAACCGTGAGACCCTGTGGCGACACCACCTGGCGGCTCTCGAACAGGACCGAATTGGGCTGAACTAGGGCACGGGGGAGGACTTATGGAGATCGACGAGGTCACCGCCGCGGTGCGTCAGGGCCTCATTCCTGCATACCTGTACAACGACGCCGAAGTGTTCGAGCTGGAGCGGGCTCGGCTGTTCGGCCGGTCGTGGAACTTCCTGGCCCACGAGTTCGAGATCGCCAAGCCGAACGACTACGTCGTCCGCAACATCTTGGACGATTCGTTCCTGGTTACCCGCGACAGCGACGGACAGATTCATGTGATGTTCAACATGTGCGTCCACCGAGGCATGCAGGTCTGCCGTGCCGAACGCGGCAGCGCCCGGACATTCCGGTGCCCGTACCACGCATGGACCTACCGCAACGACGGCCAACTCGCCGGGCTGCCGTTCCACGCGGACGCCTACGGCGGCAATGCGGGCTTCATCAAGGAAGGTCAGGCACTCCTGCCGGCCCCGTCGATCGCAGTTCACAACGGAATGATCTTCGCCAGCCTCGACCCGGACGCCCCCGACTTCGAGACCTGGCTGGGGGACTTTGCATTCTACCTCGACTTCTACACCGGCCAGAGCGCTGCGGGGATGGAGTTCCGCGGCCCGCAGCGCTGGCGCATCGAGGCGAACTGGAAGATCGGTGCCGAGAACTTCATGGGCGACAGCTACCACACGCCCCACACCCACGCGAGCGTGGTCGACATTGAGCTCTTCGGCGAGCCGAAGCCCTACAAGCGCAAGGAGGGCGTGCTGTGGCACGCGGGACCCGGCGGCGGCACCACCTACAAGCTGCCGGCGGGCAACGGGTTCAGAACAGGACTGCAGTACGTCGGCTACCCCGACGAGATGATCGACCGCATGGAGGAGAGGCTGAGTGCTCCCCAACGTGCGCTGGCAGGGGAGTCGGGCTTCATGCCGTCGGCGGCGACGCTGTTCCCCAACCTGAGCTTCGTCCACAACTGGCCCCAGACCGACGGCGAAGGGCGGATCACGCCGTTCATCTCGGTGCGCCTGTGGCAGCCCGTCGGACCCGGCGAAACCGAGGTGTACTCGTGGTTCTGCGTGGCGGCCGATGCCCCGGACGACTACAAGGCCGCTTCGTACAAGGCGTACTTGATGTGTTTCGGGTCGTCGGGGATGTTCGAGCAGGACGATGTCGAGAACTGGGTGTCGATCACGACGATGGCACGGGGATCAATGGCACGAAATCTGCTCCTCAACAACCGCATGGGCCTGACGCTCGACGGCGATCCGATTGTCGAGCAATTCGAGGGCTTCGGTGGCCCAGGCACGGCGTACCAGGGCTTCGGCGAGCACAACCAGCGCCACTGGTTCTCGATGTGGGCCGAACTGGTCTCCCGGCCAGCACCCGAACGCGAGATGATCGCCTTCGGCATGGGGGAGACGCTCGCATGAGTTTGCAGCGGGCCCGGGCCCCGCTGCCATACAGCGACTCGCGGCACCAGTCCGCTGCGCAATTCCTGGTGGAGGAAGCGCACCTTCTTGACAGTGCCGACTTCGAGGGATGGCTTGAGCTCATGGATCCGCAGATCCGCTACCGGATGCCGGTGCGAGTCACGGCCGTGAAAGCAGCCGACGAGGCCGACGTGCAGACGATGGATCACTTCGACGAGGACTGGTTCTCGCTGTCCAAGCGAGTGCAGCGGTTCGGGACCGATTACGCGTGGACCGAGGATCCCCAGAGCCGGATCCGCCACCACATCTCCAATGTCCGGACCTTCGAGGGCGACGGCGACGAGCTCATCGTGGAATCGGCGGTGCTGCTGTATCGCTCTCGTGGCGACCGGACAGCACCGAGCTTGCTGTCCGCCGGTCGGACCGACGTCCTGGTACCGACGCCGGACGGGATGCGCCTGCGATCGAGGGACATCCAGATCGACGAATCGGTGCTGCGCACCCAGAACCTGGCCATCTTCCTGTGACGATCTCTCCATGAGCAGGCTGGCCGGCAAACGAGCACTGATCATCGGGGCAGGCTCAGGCATCGGCCGAGGTGTGCATGACGCCTTCTTGGCCGAGGGAGCCAGCGCGGGCACGCTGGAGATCGATCCGCTCAAGTGCGAGGCGTTGGCCGAGGTGTCGGCCGGGCCTGTCATCTGCGGCGACGCCACGAGCGCGAACGACAACGACGCCGCTGTGGCGGCGATGCTCGACGCATTCGGGGGCATCGACACGCTGGTGAGCTGCGTCGGGCTCTTCGACTACTACCTCGGGCTGGCCGAGCTTCCCCATGACGTCCTCGACGAAGCGTTCACCGAGGCCATGGACGTCAATGTGCGTTCCATGCTGCTGGCGGTCCGGGCTGCCATCGAGCCTCTGAGCGAGAGCCGGGGGTCGATCATTCTCACCGGCTCGACCAGCAGCTTCATGCCCGGCCGCGGGGGAATCCTGTACGTGGCCAGCAAGTTCGCCGTGCGGGGCTGCGTGATGTCGCTCGCCCACGAGCTTGCACCGGAGATACGGGTGAACGGGGTTGCCCCAGGCGGCACGCACAGCACCGACCTGCGTGGCCTTCGCTCCCTGGGTTTGCACGACCGATCGCTCGGGCAGGAACCGGATCGAGCCGAGTCCATCCGCCAGCGCAGCCCCCTCGATGTCGCTCTCGGCCCCGCGGACCACGCCGAGAGCTACGTATTCCTCGCATCCGAAGCGTCACGGGGCATGACCGGCCGCTTCATCCACAGTGACGGCGGCGCCAACCTCGCCTGACAGGCGGCGCGGAGACGTTACGGCCTGAATCACGAAGCCTCCGGGTTCTTTGCGCAATTTTGCCGCCTGAGGCGGCATTTCTGCACAGTGAATTGCGGCCGACGGTCTGAGCGAAAGGTTGCGTGAGGGCTCAGGCTTCTGGCGTCAATCCCCACACCGCGACTCGGACGGCGTCTTCGAGCTGGGTCACCATCTCGTCGTAGGCGATCCTGTCTGTGACGAGGCGCCGCATGAGGACCTGCCAGAGCGAATAGAGGTTGAAGGCGAGCGTGGCTTTGGGCACATCAGGGTTG
Source organism: Candidatus Poriferisodalis sp. (assembly GCF_965221945.1). Taxonomy (GTDB): domain Bacteria; phylum Actinomycetota; class Acidimicrobiia; order Acidimicrobiales; family Poriferisodalaceae; genus Poriferisodalis. The sequence continues at coordinate 1,023,533 of NZ_OZ244925.1, forward strand.
AGCATGCCGTTAGCGCTCGCGTCGTCGAGCAGCGAGGCGAGCTGCTTGGAGAACCAGTCAGTGAATGCTTCGGTACCGGTACGGCCGGACCTGCTCACATAGGGGAGCTCCTTGAAGAACGATCGAGCCAGTCGGCGATCCGCTTCGTGGTGGTCGGTGACGTGGAGCAGCAGCGTCATGATCTGATCGACCACACTCGCTGAGCGGTCGACGAGCTCGAAGGCTTCGGTCCACGCCTCGCCTGCCACGTGGACGAATGCGCTGACGAGCAGCTCCTCTTTCGACTCGACGTAGAGATAGAGCGTGCCTGCGCCAATTCCTGCGGCCGTGGCGATTTCCGCGGTGGTGGTGTCCTCGAAGCCCTTTTCTTGGAAGAGGGCGGTGGCAGAGGCAACGATGCGCCGCTGCTTGTCCAGCTTGTTGCGCTGGCGTTTGCCCATTTCGGTGACGTCGAGGTCGGCGTCCTCGCCGAGAATTGGGTCACCCGTGATCGACATCGTCGTCTAACGCTAGCGACGCTGGTAGCGCCGGATTTTCAGTGTCGCCGGACACAGGCGCGAGAGCGCTAGGAGTGATCTTCCAGGATGAGTTGGCCGACGGCGGTGTTGCTGGCCGGCACGTGATATAGGCGGTGGACAACTGTGGGCGCGGCACTGTCGGCACGGCCGGCCGGGTCGGCGACATCGGCACAGTCGGCCATCGCCCCTCGTGCAATGAGCCACATGACCAGCTCGATGCCTTCGGAGCCGGCCTCGCGGACGTAGTCGATATGGGGCATGCCGGCTAGACCGGCGGGATCGGCAATCAGTCGATCCATGAATGCCTTGTCCCACGGCTGGTTGATGAGACCGGCGCGAGGCCCTTGGAGCTGGTGGCTCATGCCGCCGGTGCCCCAGATCTGAACGTTGAGATCGTTGTCGAAGCTCTCGACGGCGCGCCGGATGGCCTGGCCGAGCTGCAGGCAGCGCCGGCCCGATGGGACCGGGTACTGCACGACGTTGACAGCGAGCGGCACGACCGGGCAGGGCCATGCCGGGGGCTGGCCGAACATGATCGACAGCGGGACCGTGAGCCCGTGGTCGACCGTCATCTCGTTCACCAGGGTCAGATCGAAGTCCTGCTGGATCACGGAGTGCGCGATGTGCGCCGCCAGCTCCGGGTGGCCGTGGACGGTTGGCACGGGCCGGGGTCCCCAGCCTTCGTCGGCGGGTTCGTAGCTCGCTGCCAGGCCAAGGGCGAACGTCGGGATCATCTCAAGCCCGAACGCGTTGGCATGGTCGTTGTAGACGAGGATCACGGCGTCGGGCGGGTTCTCCCGGATCCACGCTCGGGCCGGTTCGAACCCTGCAAACAGCGGCTGCCAGTAGGTTTCGCCGGTCTTGCCCTGGTCGATGGCGACGCCGATGGCGGGCACGTGGCTCGTGAAGACACTGGCGGTGATGCGAGCGCTCACTGCTGCGCCTCCCACTCGCTCAGGTAGCGGTTGCCGTCGGGAGATCGGCCGCCAGCGAGCATCATCGCCTTGTGGCCCTCCTCGTCGTTCTCGGTCATTGAGCTGACGATCTGGACGAACGACAAGCCGTCGGTGGCGCCAATCTTTGCCAAGAAATAGATATTGCCGCCGAGGCCGATCAGGCGGTTGAAGTCGCGGTCGAGCACACTGGCCTTCTGCTCATGGGACATGTTCCATTCCTCGACGTAGGCACGCTCGTCGGCACGGAACCGCTCGCGGTTCGCCTCACTCATCAACGACATGCAGAACTGGTTGAGCCAATAGCCCTTCCGGGCTTGTTCGGTATCGAAAATGGTGGTGCCGGGCACGTCGAGGTAGGGCTTGTCGAGCGGCATGGGTGTCTCCCAGGGTGCCGGGGTCAGGGTTCGATCAGGGGTGCCGTGGTGAACACTGTCAGGCTTTCGAGCAGCGCTCGCACCAACTCCTGATTGCCGGAGATTTCGGCTCGCTCGAGCGCTGCCACATCGTTGAGCGCCGCAGCCAATGTTGCCCGGTCGGTGCGGATCGAAGCCGAGGCATCGGGATCGACGGCATTGGGCCTGTGGTGGATGGCCGAGCGGCCGACGCCGAACACGTGGTTCTCACCGAGATCGGTGAGGTGGACATTCAACGTGAACGGACCTGCGTCGAACGCAGCAGGATCAAAACGGACGCCGATCACGTCGAACAGATGCTCGGCGGTCATGGCCCCTGACATGTCCCGGGTGGGAACTCGGCCCCAGTCGGGACTGCCCTCGCGGAGCTCCTTTGCACCCATGAGATAGGCGTTGCGCCACGTCGCCGACTCGGACTGGTAGCCGAGTTGCTCGAGCGCGTCGGCCTGCAGGTTGCGAGCTTCCTGGTTCGACGGGTCAGCGAAGACCACGTGATTGACGACTTGGGCAACCCAGCGGTATTCGCCCCGCTCGAAGCATCGGCGCGCCTGCTCCAGCACGGCTTCGGCACCGCCCATGAACTCGACGTAGTTCGAGCCTGCCTCAACTGGCGGAAGCGGATCCAGGTTGGCCGGATTGCCGTCGTACCAGCCGAGATAGCGGTTGTACACCGAGCGGCAGTTGTGCGACACCGTGCCGTAGTACCCCTGCACGTGGGACTGGTCGAACTCGGCGGGCAGGCGAAGCTGGGCTGCGATCTCGGTGGGCCGCAACCCTTGGTTGGCCAGCCGCATCGTCTGGTCGTGCATCCAGCGGTACACGTCTCGCTGCAAGGAAAGGAAGGCCCGCACGTCGTCCTTGCCGAACCGGGGCCAGTGGTGGCTTGCGAACATGACGTCGGTGTCGGCGTCCCACAGGTCCGTCGCTTCTTGGATGTACTTGCTCCATGCGAGTGCGTCACGGGTTTGCGCACCGCGGATCGGGTACAGGTTGTGCAGCGTGTGCGTGCAGTTCTCGGCCATGCACAGCAGCCGCTTGTCCGGGAAGAAGAAGTTCATCTCGGCGGGTGCCTCGGCATCGGGCGTGTTCTGGAAGACGATCCGGATGCCGCTGAGGGTCCGTTCCTCGCCGGTCTCGGTGATGGTGTCAGTCGGGGCCAGCAGGTCTGACCGTGCCAAGCCCATCGCCGAGCCCAAACCGCAGTCGACATGCCCGAGCGGTCCGGGCGCCAGCAGGGGACCGAACTGGTATGCCGCCCGCCGGCCCATGATCGGCCCTGCGATGACGAACTCGCTGACCACTTCTTCGAGGAATCCATCGGGGGCGACGATCTGGACGTCGCCGCTGGCTACGGCTTCGTGAGTCGTCACGCCCAGCACGCCGCCGAAGTGGTCGACGTGGGAGTGGGTGTAGATGATCGAGGTCACCGGGCGAGCGCCGAGGGTGCGGTTGGCTAAGTCCAGCGCGGCCGCAGCCGCCGCCGCATTGGTCAGCGGATCAATGACCAGCCAGCCGTCGGTGCCGGCCATGAACGTGATGTTCGCAATGTCGTAGCCCCGGACTTGCCATACGCCGTCGGCCACCTCGAACAGCCCGTGGTTGACGTTGAGGCGGGCCTGCCGCCACAGCCCTGGGTGCACCGAGGGGGGAGCCTCGGCCGTTTCAGTGACGAAGTCATGGCGGGCGACGTCGAACACGACGTGGTCGCCAAGGGTGACTCGACCGCCGTCAAGCTGGGTGATGAGTCCCCGGGTTGCTCGATCGAAGTCGCCAGGGTCGTCGAAGGAGATCGCGGCCGCCGCGGAGTTGGCCGAGACGGTGAACGGCGTCGGCGCCTTTGGACCCACCGGATCAGGGCTGGCCGCCTTGTCGTCGCGGTTCATGGAGGGCACGCCGCAGTTGCGCAGCGTCAGCCGGTCGACGGGAAGCGGATCGGGAGGTAGCGAGGGCCGCGGACCTGTCCGCCTGCCCAGGTCACCTCGTCGGGCTCGCTCACCTCAAAGTCCCCGATGCGCTCGAACCAGGTGCGCAGCGCAATGTCCATCTCGAGGCGGGCCAGGTTTGAGCCCGCGCAGCGATGGATGCCCGCGCCGAACGCGATGTGGCGATTGTGGGGGCGATCCAGGATGACGTCGTCGGGGTGCTCGAACATCTCGGGGTCGCGGTTGGCACCCGGGAAGTTCATCAGCACCTTGCTCCCCTTGGGGATCGTGACGCCGCGTACCTTCACGTCCTCGGTGGCACGGCGGCCCATCGTGACCGGTGCGTAGAAGCGCAGCAACTCCTCGATGGCTGAAGGCCACAGGTCGGGCTCGGCCACCATGCGTTCACGGTCGGCAGGGTGAGTGCCAAAGTGCCACAGGGCCGAGCCGATCGAGCTCCATGTGGTGTCAATGCCTGCAATGAGCTGCAGATTGAGCATGCCCACCACCATCATGGGATCGATCGGGTTGCCATGGTCGTCAGTGCCCGCCAGCAGCGACGAGACAAAACCGTCGTCGGGATTGGCCCGTTTCTCCTCAACGACTTCATGGAAGAACTTCCGGATCACCTTTCGGTACTCGATGCGAAGTTCGGGTTTGGCGAGCCCCAGTTCCAATATGCATCGCACCCAATGGGTGAACTCATCCACCCGGCTCTCGTCGATTCCCAGGAGGTGAGCGATGACACGGGGCGGAATCTGCTGGGCGTACTGCCCGGCTCCGTCGACCTTGCCCGCATCAATGAACTCATCAATCAGGCGATCGGCGAGCTCCTGGGTGTACTGGCGGTGTGCCTCCACTGCCTGTGGCGAGAAGTGGGGAAGCAGCAGGCGGCGGGTCCAGCCGTGGATGGGCGGATCTTCGGAGATGGGAGCGGCGTTGGTGCCGTATTTCTCGAAGTCCGGGTCTGCTCGAAGCTCCTCGATGACTTCCGGCGGCGACGATGTCACCAAGATGTCTCTGCTGGACAGCTCAGGCACCATCTTGGCGAGGGCTTGGACATCGTCGTACTTGGTGGGCAAGTAGGAGCCGCCCCACCTTTCGCTGTGGGCGATGGGGCATTGGCTACGCAACTCCTCCCACACGGGCGCTGGATCGGTCACGTATCCCGGGTCGAAGATGTCGTAGTCGGTATCCCAATCGTCTACAGGTGCCGTGTCGGTCATCGAGCGTTCCTTTGCGGTTTGGGCGTGTCAGTTCGTGAAGAGGTCGCCAGAGCGTGTGCGTCGGACTGAAGGGTTCAGCGTAGGAGGTGTGCTCATGCCCAAGAGAATTCAGGGGGCCGCCCAGGTCGTCGGTCCTGGCTCGCAGATCTTGGCTTTGGCTTGCCGTGACGTCACTGACTTGCATCCTCAAGAAATCGGCGAGCGGCTGCGAGGGCGACTGTTGTCGCCAGCTGGAGCGCCTCTGGCGTCGTGGCCCGCTCAGGTGTGTCGTGGGCGGTGTGAAAGAGCGTGAACGGTCCCAGGAACGACAACACCGAAGTTCCGGCTTCCTGCCACGTGCCGCCTTCGCCCGGCCAGGGAGGCTCGACATCGCGCAGGGTCCAGTTGGCACCTGTCGTCAATTCGGCGATATCTGCCCTGCATGGTCCGGTAGCGGTCGTCAGCGCCATCCGCGTCGAAGCAAGCTCGAGCGCTCCCGAGACGCCGGGCTCAACCGCTCCAGCGCCGATCGATGCGCCGAAGTGGACGACTGGCACGCTCCGCACGTCACGCTGAGCGAGGTGATGGCGAAGACCGATGTGGTCAATCTCATGCCCGCTGCACGCCGAGAAGTACACGGAGTACTCGCTTGACAGCTCCACCGCGACAGCGAGGGCGGCTGCGAGCCCGGTGCCCCGCTCGCCGGCGGCGGGCGTCCATCCAGTCAGCGGGGTAGTGACGGCGATCGCCGGCGAATCCGCCGAACCGAACGTCGCCAGAACGTTTGCGCTGGTCGCCGGCTCGATCGAGGCGTCAAACCGGAGTCTCAGCTGGGCCTTGCCGAGCCGATCGAACCAGTTGCCGGGCACGATCATACCTGGCAGACCGAGCATCTTGGTCGGGAAGCGATTGCACTGCACCGGCAGTTCGTCGGGCCCGTCGACGGCGATGACAACGGCTCGTGAGTCCAGGCTGCGCAGCCGCTCCTCGAATGCCGGGGCCGAGCCTGCAACGCCGGCGCCAAACCTGACCACCTGCGCGTCGTCGGTGTCGAAGCTGCCAGTCGCGCTGTAGTAGAGCGGAACCGACGGCACCGCTCGGCCGTTGGCAACCAGCTTGGCGCGCACGTCGAAACGGTCAAAGGCGAAGGGCTCGAAAGTCGCCGTTCCGCCGATCTCAGAGATCAGATTCGTGAGCCAATCGGCTGTGGAGCGATCTGCATCTGTGCCTGTCAGATGCGCGCCGAAACCCGCATAGTCGACGACGATCTTGTACAGCCAGTCCGGCCGGCACAGCGACACGGGGCCGGCCGGAGGTGTCGTTCTGCTCATGTGCACTCACTTGCGCGATGAATCGACCATTGCTGACAGTATGTGTCGCGAGCCTCGGAAGGGGAGTGACGTGCGTGTCGATGCGGTGGAGCCGAACGAGTACAACCGCATACGAGTAGCGCCGCTCACCGGCTCGATCGGTGCCGAGATCGCCAACGTCGACCTGCGGGAGCTTGACGACGAGCTGATCGCCGAGCTGCGGGACGCCTGGTTGGCCCACAAGGTCCTGTTCTTCCGGGATCAGCAGCTCACTCAGGCTGAGCATGTGGCGTATGGGCGGGCACTGGGCGAACTGGAGATTCACCCCTTCGCGCCGCACGTGGACGATCACCCGGAGGTCCTAGTGCTGGAGTCGACGGCTGAGAGCTTCTATGCGGCTGAGACCTGGCACTCCGATGTGACGTTCCGTGAGTGCCCTCCGCTCGGCTCGGTCCTGATGGGCCGCATCGTGCCGCCCTACGGCGGCGACACCTGCTTTGCGAACATGGAAATGGCCTACGAACGGCTTCCCGACGACGTCAAGGAGCAGATCGACGGCCGTTTTGCGATTCACTCCTACATCAAAGCGTTCGGGCGCGGCATGAGCGACCGCAAACGTGCTGAAACTGCCGAGCAGTTTCCGGACCAGAAGCACCCGATCGTGCGGACGCACCCTGTCACTGGGCGCAAGAGCCTGTACGTCAACCGGCCGTTCTGATCAACCATGCGCGCCCGGGACCTCCGCAAGAGGCCTGTGCGAGGATGATTGCGCTGCGCCGGGGCATCAAAGCGCGCACGCAGGGGGAGTTGACTCATGCGGTTCGGGTTCTTGAGCGAGGGAACGACACCGCGGGGGATGACCCATCATCACCGGCTGCACGAGGTCATCCGCGAGGCGGAGCTCTGCGAGGAGATGGGGTGGGACTTCTGGGGAACCTCTGAGCAGCACTTTGCCCCTGGTGCCACGATCGCTGCGCCCGAGACGCTCTACGGCGCAGTCGCGATGCGCACGAGCCGGATCAAGCTCCGATTCATGTCGATCCTGATGCTGAAGTTCAACCACCCGATCAAGGTGGCGAATCACTTGGCGACAGTCGACATCCTGTCTCACGGTCGAGTCGAGCTGTGCACGGCTCGATCAAACAACGTAAAGACGCTGGATCCGTTCGAGGTCGACCCTTCCGACACCCGGGCTCAGTGGCGCGAAGGCCTCGAAGTGACAGTGAAGGCGCTCACGGAGTTCCCGATGGAGCACCACGGCGAGTTCTACAAGATCCCGCCGATCGAGGTGACCCCGCGGCTCTACCGGGACGAGCTCTTTCCGATCTGGGTGGTCACCATCAGTCCCGAGACACACACGATTGCGGGAAACATGGGCCTTGGGGCCATTACCAACGACTCGTACTTGGGCTGGGATTACCTCGAAGGGCTCATTGGGCTGTACCGCGACGCTTGCAAGACACCGGAGCCGATTGCGAAGTACCCGGTCAACACGTCGCTCTGCTTCTGCCCTCTCACGAGTCATTGCGCTGCAACCCGGGAAGCGGCCGTCGAGGAATCCCGCCACGACGTGATCAGGTTCTTCCGAAGCACGTATGACATGTACGACCAGCTGGATCAGCGGTCGGGCTTCGAGGGCATCAACGAGATCCGCAAGATGAAGGAACACGAGAACGATCCCCTGGCCCTTGGAGAGTTCACCCCGACGATCATGATCGGCACGCCCGACGACCTTGTCGAGCGAATCAAGCGTCTCGAGGCGATGGGTGTCGACGAGATCGTCTTGCGTATCGACGATCTCGGCGTCTCACAGCACCTGAAGGCGATCGAGCTCATCGGCAAGTACGTGATACCGGAGTTCCGCGGACCCAACGCGATCAGACGACAATCGATGTGGGGCGACTACGGCGTGGAGAAGCCTCGGTTCTTGACCTGATGGTCGTGGGAACATGACGAGACCAAGAATCGCATCCGATCACAAGGGGGAATGATTGATGGCTGGCAAGGTCATAGTTTCAGAAGCACTCATCGAGGCCCATCCGGTTCCTGAGCTCATCCGATCGGGGGCTTTCTCCGTAGCGGTGCGAGCCGGACCGTCCATCTACATCTCGGGTTCCATCGCGAACGACTTGAGCAAGGGAATGGGCGGGCAGACCGAGGAGATCTTCGACTACATGAGCCTCGCGCTGAGCGAGGAAGGCTTCTCGATGTCCGATGTCGTCAAGCTGCAAGCGTTCATCACCGGCGCCGAGCAGTACGGCGAGTACAGCGCAGCTCGGAAGAAGTACTTCCCGACGGACCCGCCCGCAAGCACGACCGTGATCGCCGGGATCATCATTCCCGGGGCGCTCATCGAGATCGAAGTGGTCGCCTACAAGGAGTAGTTGTCGCCAGCCCCGAGGCGACCGGCTGCGCTCGGCCGGCTACGCGTCGGCGCGTCGCAGGATGTGCTCGACGATCTCGGGGCCGTGAGTGAATTGCAGGAAGTGGCCGGCGTCGGGCAGCACGTCGATCGGTGCATTCATCTGCCGGGCCCAGGTGCGACCCCACTCCTCGTTGAAGCCTTCGTCTTGGGCGCCCCACACAAAGTGGGTGGCCTTATGCCAGCCCAGCAGCACCCGGTAGTGGAGGGCCTGCCCGGCGCCGTTGCCGCTGTCGTAGTCGCCGACGGGGATGGACAGCGGGAACCAGCGGGCGCCGTTGAATCCCTCCTCAGGAAGGCCGCGGAAGGGGGCGGAGAACCCCGCATACCTCACGGCAGCTTCGCCTTCTAGGTCCGGTTCGACGCCGGCTTTGATCGCGGGAACCACGTCGCGTGAGCGGACGACGCGGCCGGCCAGCAGGGGCACGAGCCCGATGCTCGGGCGCGGATGCGCATAGCGGCCGCCGGGACGCCAGGCGTCGATCCACCTGAGAAAGCTCTCGTCGTATTCGAACTCTGGGTGGTGGAGCCAGGTGTTCATGATGACGAGCCGGCTGAATCGCTCCGGCATCATCGCCGCCTGGGCGAGCCCGATCGGGCCGCCCCAGTCCTGGCAGACCACGGTGATGTCCGAGAGATCGAGGCCGCAGACGAGCGAGGTCAGGACCTCGGTGTGTCGGGCGATCGAGTACCAGTTCGGATCGGTCGGCTTGTCGCTGCGGCCGAAGCCGAGGTGATCGGGAGCGATGCAGCGATATCCCGCGTCGACGAGGCCCGGGATCATTGTCCGGTAGAGGTACGCCCACGTCGGCATGCCGTGCAGGAGGAGCATGACGGGTGCGTCGCTCGGCCCCTCGTCGATGTAGTGGACGCGCAGGTCCTTCCACTGGTGGTACCGGGGCTCGTAGTTCCAGTCGCTGAGTGCGTCGAAGTGCGCGTCGTCGGTGCGAACGAAGTCAGTCACGGTCATCCCCCTGGGATTTGTCGGAACCGGCGAACAATGCCAGCTTCGGCTGCGGGTCAGCGCAGGTCGAGCGCCATTCGCTGTTCCATCGGGATGCCGTGGCTGTGGGGGACGGGCGCGATGGTCTGTGCCAGCGCCTCGAAGCCGAATGCCTCGTAGAACTTGACGGCAGGGTTGTCGGACAGCACATCGAGGTGGACCACCCGGTATCCCTCGTCGGTGGCCCGTTCGATGGCGTCCTTCATCAGCGCAGCGCCGATTCCTTGGCCGTGCCGATCGGGCCGGACCGCCAGCGCATGGATGTAGTAGGCACTTGAGGGGATGACGACGTTGAGGTAGCTGGCGAGGTAGGAGCGTCGGCCGATCTCGGCAAGCTCGTCGTGCGTGACCACGCCGTCGTCGAGCATCGGTTGCCACAGCGGCCGCAGGGTCTTCTTGCGACGGTCGAACTCCGGACCGGAGAACCCGATCTCGATGCCCAGCAGATCGTCGCCGTCGAGGGCGAGCATGGTCTCGTCGAAGCCATAGAGCGTGCCTCTGGCGAGCCACGAGTCGCCCAGCAGGCGGTCCAACGCCGTGCGGGAGCCAAATTGGTAGTCATAGGTCGACGGTCCGGTGGCGTAGACCAGCTCCACGACCTCGTCGGTGAACTGCGCAGCCCGGTCGTGGTCAACGTTGACGATGTCCATCGGTACCCCCTGAATCCTCGATTGCCCTCGCTCAGCGACGCTACTCGGATCAGTTTCGCCCTCAGCTGACGCCGTTTGGGTAGCGGCGCCCTCTGTCGATCAACCGAGTGCAACGTATAGGGCAAGGGAGGCATAGAGAGCTAAGGAACACCAACGGCAGCGCTCGCTCGATTTTCGCTCGATGTCCATAGCGAGATTAGAGAGGGGGTGTGACGGTCATGCTGTTTGGGCCAGTGGTTCGGGCCTGGGTGTGACGGGCTTGTCACAGGGCGGTCTTAGCGTCGCGGCTTGTGGAGCTACACGGATGTAGTTTGGCGATAGGAGTCGGGGCTCGGCGATGAGGGGTACCCAGTTGACGTTGACGAGCGAGGCACTGCCGCCTCCGGCGTGGACGCCGAACCCTGAGGGCGAGCACGGCGAGGTGTTCACTCGCCGGTGGGTGGTGGACCTCATCCTGGACCTGGTCGGGTACCGGCCGGAGGCTGACCTCGGTGGATCCACCATCGTGGAACCGGCGTGTGGCTGCGGGGCCTTCCTGCTTCCCATCGTCGAGCGGCTGTCCGAATCCAGCGCAATGCATGGGCGAGTACTCGCTGATCTCGACGACGCAGTCCGGGGCTTTGACCTACTGGCGCACAACGCCGACCACACGCGCAAGGCCGTCACCGCGAAGCTGTTGGAACTCGGCGAGTCGTTAAGCACTGCCGAGCACCTGACCCAAAGCTGGGTCACGACGGGCGACTTCCTGCTCACCGATCATGGGGACGACGTCGCCGACTTCGTGGTTGGCAATCCGCCGTATGTCCGGCTGGAGCAGATACCGGACGAAGTCAGCGACGCCTACCGGTCCGAATGCTCGACGATGCGGGGCCGAGCAGACTTGTTCGTCGGGTTCTTCGAGAAGGGCTTGGCGCTGCTGGCGCCAAGCGGCCGTCTCGGGTTCATCTGTGCTGATCGTTGGATGCGCAACCAGTACGGCGCCCGATTGCGCCAGCTTGTCGGCGACCGGTACGCACTTGAAGCGCTCATCGAGATGCACGACGCCGACGCATTCGAAGCCTCGGTGTCTTCCTACCCAGCCATCACCGTTCTGCGCAATGCGCCGCAAGGACGGGTAAAGCTCGTCGAGGCCCGTCCTTCATTCGACGAAGCGGCAAGCCGCCGTCTTGCACCCTGGCTTCGCTCAGAAGCAGACGAGGAGCCGGCCGACGCTTCCTTCGAGGTCGCGGAGCTGAGGGGATGGTTCACAGGCGGCGACCACTGGCCGACAGGTTCGCCCCACGTCCTCGAACTGTTGGCAGACCTCGAATCCCGATTCCCTCCGCTGGAAGATCCGCGGACCGGGACGCGAGTCGGAATCGGCGTCGCGACCGGCTGCGATGACGTCTACATCTCTGATGCCCCGCAGGGCATCGAGGACGATCGGCTGCTGCCTCTCGTGACTGCTGGCGACATCGTCAGCGGGCAACCGAAGTGGGGCGGCCGCTACTTGATCAACCCATGGGAGGACGGGCGGCTCGTGGACCTCGTCGAGTTCCCCCGTCTTGCTGCGTACTTTCGAGTCCACGAGTCACGGGTACGCCGCCGGCACGTTGCGAGGCGACGGCCGAGCACCTGGTACAGAACAATCGACCGTGTGACCCCTGGACTGCGGGAACGACCCAAGCTGCTGATCCCGGACATCAAGTCGGCTGCTCATCCGGTGCTCGACGAGGGGCACTACTACCCCCACCACAACCTCTACTTCGTCGTCTCGGATGTCTGGGACCTCGAAGTGCTTGGCGGCCTCCTGCTGTCTGATATCGCGAACCTCTTCGTTGGGGCCTACTGCGTCAAGATGCGAGGTGGGACGTATCGCTTCCAAGCGCAATACCTGCGCAAGATCCGCTTGCCGTTTCCGGCTGATGTCTCAACCGGGGACGCAGACGAGCTACGCACAGCGTTTCGCCGCCGAGACGCCAGGGCAGCAACCAAGACGGCCGCGAGCATCTATGGACTCGACGAAGGCACGCTCGCCGCACTTGCGGCTCGAAGGTCTTCAGCACGGGTTTAGGACAGAGGAGTCAATGAGCGCGACGTCGACGCCTCGGTGGATGACCAGCCCTCATTGCAGCCCGTTCGTCCCCGTCTTCCAGGAGGCAGTTCAGCGAGGGTATGGAAGCTGGGAACAGGTCGAGGACGCCTTCCTGAAAGCAATGGAGGCATTCGACACTTCCGTTGCCGCCACTGCCGGAGCTGACCTGAACGACGAGGCGAAATCCGAACTCACTGCTGATCTGCAAAATGGCAAGGGAGACTTCTTCAACGATTTGCTCGCCGTCTTGCTCCAGAGCTGCGCCGGGATCGAAGCCTTGGCGACGAGGTCTCGGGTTCCCGGGCTGATCGTTCCTGTCCACAACCTTGACGGTGCTTACCCGGATGAGGGCCCAATCCGGTTCCTGCTCGAGGCGAAGATGTTCGGGACGCCAAAGCACTCCAACAACCCGAGGCAAAATCCGATTGGGCGGCCTGGCTCGGCAGACATCGACAAGCGCGTCAAGGAGCTGGCCTTCAAGAGCATTGATCTCAAGGGCGAGTACAGCCGAAGGCGCACGGCTGAGGGCGAGGGCCAGCGCACTGGGGGAGCCGGCGGTGGCGACATCACAACATGGCTCCGGGGCATCGAGCCGAAGATCTATTTCTTCGTAGGTGTACGCGTGGTTGGCCAATCGGACTTTGACCGCGCGCTCAGGTGGGCCTCGACTGCCGAACAGGTCGTGGACGCCGTCGGCATGTTCTGCTTTGAACCGGTCGCAGAGGACCAGTTCACGACCTATCGCAAACGACTGGACGTGCCGCCGAGCCTTCAGATTGCGCGTGTCCTCTACAAAGCGTGCACCGACCTGCAAGCACTCGTCGACAACTAATTGCTCTCGCACGCCAAGAGGCGTGGGCAAGGGGAGTTCCGACGGATGAGAGGCAGCGGATGACGAGTAGCGTCATCGTCGATCGCTCGGTGTGCAGGCCAGAGACTTCGAGAGGTGTCGCCGTGAGCATGACCGCCATCCGTTCGCTCCAGAGGACTCCCGCTGCAGCGGGGCCAGAACCCGTCCTCGAGGCGCTGCGTGACGACGGCGGCGTGATCGTCGAGGGCATGTTTCCCCTTGAGACCATCGCCCAGATGCGTGCTGCCGCCGACGACTTCGCCCAAGGTGTCGAGCCGGGAGGAGCGACCCAAGGGCTTGGCGAGGACGGCAAGCGGTTCGTCGGCGCGAGCACGATCCGTTTCTCGAGCCTGGCTCGGCTGTCGCCGGCGTTCTTCGACATTCTCGACAACGAGCTGTATGCAGCCATCGCCGATGCGATGCTGCTGCCGGTCTGCGGCTCGTACTGGCTGAACACCGCCCAGGTGATGTACATCGGGCCGGGGGAGCCGGAGCAGATGCTGCACCGCGACGCAAACAACTGGTGGGCGTTCGTCAAGGCGACGTGGCCCGATTCCCCCGAGGTCACCGTCAGCGCCATGATCGGTCTCGATGAGATCACCGAGGAACTCGGCGCGACCCGGGTGGTGCCGGGCAGCCATCGGCAGGCCGAGCTTGCTCGCTATGAGGAGCGCCCCTCGGTGCCGGCTGAGCTTGGGCCGGGGGACGCGCTGGTCTACTCGGGCTATGTACTGCACGGGGGCGGCGCCAATCTCACAGCCGATCAGTGGCGCCGGGCGATGCACGTCAGCTTCGTAGCTGGCTGGCTGACCCCCGAGGAAGCCAGTCCGCTCGATTTCGCACTCGGCGAACTCTCAGGGTGCAGCGAGCGCGTCCAGCGGCTGCTCGGGCACCGCTCCTACGACCCTCGCCCGTACAACGGCGGCGGTCTGTGGCTGCGTCACGTCCGCGAGATGCAGGACGTGGTGACCCAGGACGGCAACCCGGCCTGAGACGACCGTCCTCCAGCTGCGTCGGAGTAGCTCTCGTTCGACGGCCCGACTTACTCGGCATCTCCCTCGCCCTCGTGTCCGGTCCCGTGCTCGTCCCTGCCTGACTCGGGATGGGCGCTCCAGGTGTCGAATTGCTCACCGTCCGCGGGGAGGGCGATCTGGGCTGACTCGCCGGGATGCAGGTCGCCTGGGGTGGTAGGTCCGAGTTCGACACCGTTGGACAGGTGGACTTCGACGCGGACTTGGTCGAGCACGGCGTCGGATGTGTTGGTGACGGTGCCGACAAAGGCATCTTGGTCGGGGTCGTAGCGAAGGACGAGACGGGCGCCCCTGCGGCTTTCGTCGAACGACTCGTTCTTGGTGTATTGCGTGCCGGATTCCTCGTCGCCCTCAGCGCTCTCGGTGCCACCGGAGTGTTCGCCCGAGGACTCTTCGCCACCGTGTTCACCGGAGGACTCACCGCCGCCGTGTTCGCCGGAGGATTCGCCGCCGGCGTGTTCGCCTTCGGATTCGTTGTCGCCTCCGCAGGCGGCGAGCAGCAGGCCCAAGCACAGGGCCAGTGCGGCGACAACAGAACATTTGCGATTGGTCATGAGTGAAGGGCTCCTTGGTTTCGATCGCGGTAGCGACCTCATCGAGACGCATAGTCGCTCCCGAACCCTGAGAGACCGGTAAGAACTACCACCTGTCTTCTCAGTTTTCTCTCAGCTTCCTTTAGGCATATCTCGGCCAAGATGGGCACGTGCGTGTTCTGCTGGTTGAGGACGAAGTCAACTTGGCGGAAGTGATCCGCGACGGTCTGGCAGAGCACGGAATGAATGCAGACGTCGAGCATGATGGCGCTGCGGGCCTGTGGCGGGCTCGCGAGGGCAGCTACGACGTGATTGTTCTGGACATCATGCTGCCGGGCCTCAACGGCTATCTGATCTGTCGGACACTGCGGGAAGAAGGCGACTGGACACCGATCCTGATGCTGACCGCGAAAGACGGCGAGTGGGACGAAGCCGAGGCGCTCGACACCGGTGCAGACGATTTCCTGGCGAAACCGTTCTCGTTCGTCGTGCTGCTGGCCCGTCTGCGGGCTCTCGCCCGCCGGCCGGCGACTCCGCGGCCAGCGGTGCTGGAGGTGGGGGACCTGGTGTTCGATCCGGCGACTGTCTCAGTTCGGCGTCAGGGTCACGAGATTGGCCTGAGCCGGACCGAGCTCGGAGTGCTGGAAGTGTTGATGCGCGCCGGCGGGGCACCCGTTTCGAAACGGGAGATCTTCGCCAGGGTGTGGGGATTCGACACTGACGTCGACCCCAAGATCGTCGAGGTGTACATCGGGTACCTGCGTCGCAAACTCGATGAGCCCTTCGGAGTCAGGACGATCACCAACCAGCGCGGCGTCGGATATCGGATAGTCGAGCCGGCGATATGAGGCTCCCGAGGCTCGGCTCTGTCCAGGTTCGGACCACGTTGGCGGCAACGATGGCGACCGCGCTCGTGCTGGTGACGGCCTCGATAGTGATCGTGCAGCTCGTGGAGCGGAACCTTGCCAACAATGCGCGGGCTGCACTGGGCGATGCATTGGAGTCGGCTTCGCATGCGGCCAGTGGCGAAGGGTCCAGCGAGAGCGACGACGCAGAGGGTGCCGCAGGCGGTGCAGCCCACGACGACGGTGCACCCATGGCCGAGCGGGATGCCGATGGCTCTGCTGGCGACCCAGAGCAAGCCTCCAGCAGTGATCTGCGAAACGAGCAACTCGCTGAGGCATCGATACAAGAGGTTCAGGACGGCGTCGACGCCGTGGCAGATGCGCTGAAGATCATCGTGCCGGTTGTCGTGCTGCTCCTCGGCGTCGCGACCTGGATCACGGTCGGGCGGACGTTGCGACCCGTGCGCGACATCTCCCGCCGCGTCGCAGCGATCAGCGGGTCGACACTTGATGAACGAGTACCGGAACCCAGCGGCGACGACGAGATAGCAGAGCTGGCTGGATTGATGAACGAGATGCTGGACCGGCTCGAATCCGCCGCCGATCGCCAGCGAGCGTTCGTGGCAGACGCCAGTCACGAACTCAGGTCACCACTGGCGACCATCGTCGCCGTGTCGGAGATTGCCCAGATCAGCAGCGATCCCCGGCGGCTTGCTGCGTTGGCCCCGAAGATCGAGGCCGAGGCCCTGCGAATGCAGGGTCTGGCAGCAGACCTGCTGGACTTGGCTCAACTCGACGCACAGCGCGATGACCGGGATTTCTCGACGGTCGATCTCTCAACGGTGTGCAGGGAGGTCGCGAGCCGGCTGGACGATGCCGATGTCGACATCGCTGTCTCCTCCAATGGGTCCGCTCTGGCACTTGGCAACAGCACACAGATCGAACGTGCGGTGTTCAACGTCGTGGAGAACGCCGTTTGCCACGCCGCGAGTCGGGTGCAGATCATCACGATGAGCTCCGCGGACGCCGTGCGGGCAGTGGTCGAGGATGACGGGGCTGGCATCGCCGCTGCCGACCGGGAGCGGGTGTTTGACCGGTTCGTACGTCTCGACGAATCCCGGCAGCGTGACTCCGGCGGCGCCGGCATCGGTCTGTCCTTGGTCAAGGCAATCGTCGATCGGCATTCCGGAACGGTCGAGATCGGCGAATCGGCTGCTCTGGGCGGTGCTGCGGTGGTAGTTGAGCTGCCGCGCGGCGCAGCGGTGGAATTTGACGGCCCTGCCACGGCACAACGAACCGAGCCTTGACGGCGACGACTCGGCCTGAGCAACCCCGAGGCGTACCGCTAACGTTCGCCGTCGTCGCTGTGGCGCGGCATCCACGACGTGACGAGGCAGAAGCTCGTCTGGCAGGAGCACCCGATGGACTTTCTCAAGGTGAACAAAGGCGTGATCAAGGAGTTTCGCGAGAACGACGGCAACTGCAGCGGCTGGCTCAAGGGCGCTCCGATGATCCTGGTCACGATGACGGGCGCAAAGACCGGCCGTGAGCTGTGCTCGCCGCTCGTGTACTCGACCGACGGCGACGACATCGTGGTCATCGCCTCCAAGGGTGGCGCTGCTGAGAATCCGCTGTGGTACTACAACTTCGTTGCCAACCCGACGGTCACGGTTGAGGTCGGTACTGAGACCTGGGAAGCCACAGCGCATCTCACCGAAGGCGACGAGCGCAAGCGGCTCTTCGATGCCCAGGCTGCGATGATGCCGCAATTCGCCGAGTACGAGAAGAGCGCCGGCGAGCACGGCCGCGAGATCCCCGTCTTCCGCCTCGTCCGCAACTGAGCATCGATCGGGGGGGGGGGGGGGGATCGACGAGGGCCTGCGGATGGAGGCTCACCCGGGGGTCGTCTTCCGCGACGGGCCGACTGGTCGCCGAGCTGGTCTGGCAGCGGGGCCCGACGTGTGGGAGATCGTCGGACTGTTGAGAGACCTGCGAGGCAGCCTCGATGAACGAGCTGTCAGTGCGGCTGCCCACATGGGTCTCGCAGAGTCTCAGGTCCGAACAGCCAGTCGCTACTACGCTGAGTACACGGACGAGATCGAATCTGAGATCGCCCGGAACGACGAAGCGGCAGAACCCGAGTTGGTTGTCTGGGAAAACGAGCATCGACTGCTCCCAGGGTGAGGCCGCTTCTGGACGAGATGCACGCGCCAGCGGTCGCCGCTGAGCTGCGACTGCTCGGACACGATGTTGTCGCCGTCAAGGAGCGCAGCGAACTGGTGGGGTTACCCGATGCCGAATTGTTCATCACTGCGATCTCAGACGGCCGTGCAATCGTCACCGAGAACGTCAAGGACTTCGCCGCTCTTTACAAGCCGAACATCGCCGCCGGGCCTGCCGCTGACAGCCTGTTGCGCTGTGAAGACCGGCCGAGACGGGAATCGGGAAACGCCGGGCTCAGGCATGCTGTGCCGGTGACGTCGCCGCAGAGATTCGTGGTGAAGGCGCTGCCGACCGACGGCGTGTCGCCGAGCGAGCTCTCGTTGCCCATGGCGCCGCACCCGCTCATGTACCAGGAGCAGGCGCACGACCCCGACCGCCTCATCCCACGAGGTCGCCTCATCGACATCCCCAACCGCCAATGACTGAGCGCTATCTCGTCATGCCCCGCGGCATCAACGTCGGAACTCACAACCGGGTGCCGATGGCGGAGCTGAGGTCGGTTCTGGCCGACGAGGGCTATTTCGACGTGGCCACCGTCTTGCAAAGCGGGAACGTGATTCTCACGGCTGCATCGGCGGTGCCCGAGGAGGTCGTTGCCGCAGGGCAGCAGTTGCTCTCCGAAGAGTTCGACGTCAACGTTCCTTGCGTCGCTCGAACAGCAGGCCAGATTCGTGCGGTGCTCGACCGCAATCCGTTTCGTGGGACCGTCACCGACGGTTCGCGCTACCTGGTGAACTTCCTCTCCGAGAAGCCCGATCCTGAGGCCGTGGCCACGCTCTTGGCGGAGGACCACAATCCCGAGGCCATCGCGATCGAAGGCACCGAGGCATTCGTCTGGACGCCAGACGGCGTCAAGGCAATGACCCTCTCCTACGCGTACCTGGAGAAGAGGCTCGGCATCGTCGCCACCGCCCGCAACTGGAACACGCTGCAAAAAATCGCCGCCAAACTCTGACGCAGCTGCGATCATTCATGCCATGGCTGTTCACCAAGAGCCCTTGAGAGGTTCGTTGAAACGATGAGCCTGACGAGAGCGCAGCGCGCCGAGGCGCTGGAAGAGTGGGCGGATCGAGTTGACCCAGCAGATCTCGTCGAAGCCGACACCGCATCGCTTCGGCTCATCAGCGAACTCGCGACTCGACGTGACACCATCGACGAAGAGCTTGTAGAGGCTGTGCGGTCAGCACGAGTCGAGGGTCGAAGTTGGTCCATGATCGGGGCCATGCTCGGGGTGTCGAAGCAAGCAGCGCAACGGAAGTACGGGCCAAGGGTTGTCGCAGGAACGACAGAGACAGTGGAGCCTCGTCGGTAGCCCACCCTGCCTCAGCTGGCGCTGAGAAACTCTTCGTACCGCTCTTCTAGAAGTGCAGAACTGGGCCGCAAGGACCTTCGTCGAGGAACCTCGATGCTGCGGCCGTGGAGTCCCTGAAGAGCGTGCTTGAGCGTCGGGCCGTCTTCTTCGATGAGCACGTCAGCGCGAACCTCGATTCCGTAGTCAGGGCGCACAGCCATGAACCGGTTGTCAAAAGCAGCATGATGGATCTTGCACATGGCGATGCCATTTGTGACGACGGGCTCGCCCCCTTGTGCGTCGCCGCGAATATGGGCGGCGTCGAGAAGCGCGCGATGGCGAAGGCGGCAAAGCGCGCAGCGATTCTCGTAGGCCGTGAGAACTTGTTCACGGAATACGGGCTGATGCAGGCGCTCCCGGACAATGCGATCTGCGTATGCCCGCCGGAGGTCGATCACGCGTGCATCGTCAGTTCGAGCCCAGGTATCTCGCTGCTGCTCGTCGAATGCGACCACGAACTGGAGATCGACAGGCTCTTCGTCGACGAACCAGATGGGAGCAATCGGTAGGTACAACCCCGTAGCAATTCCTTGAAACCAAATCAGCGGAAGATTGGCTTGCATCGCACGTCGTAGCGCAACGTTTTCTGGATGGTTGGGATCGGTTCCCCGCCACTTGTAACGCAGGTACCCGTCGGGACCCCTCTCGTCGTCATACGGCCGCCGATCAAGGTCGACGGAGAAGACTGTCCGAATGCTGATCGCCGCATCTAGTTGTTTTGGCTTGCGAATACCGCGTTGTGGGTCCATGAGGGCGATTCGCTGGCCATCGATCTCGAATCCGGCGACGTCTTCTCGCCGCACGGGACCGCCAGTGCGATCCTGGACGACACGCAAGAAAGCGAGTGCCGACGCGCGAACTCGTTCGTCGAAGTCTGCGCTAGCAGTCATCGCCGACCCGGAGCGCCACGAACGCTGAGCGTAGTTCTGGGGCCGAGAATCAAACACAATTGAGGGGTGGCTACTCCACTAGTTGTAATACCCACAGAGGTTGTTGACGCGGCTGGCGGGTGTGCCGCCTATGGCGGTGTGGTGCCTGTGGAGATTGTAGGTGTGCACCCAGGCTTGGAGTCTGCGGCGCCGGTCGGGTTCTGAGCGGAATTTGTAGTTGTAGAGGAACTCTTCGCTCATGGTTCGGTTGAACCGCTCGATGCTCCTATGTTTGTCAAGGGCGTTTTGGGAGTGCGTGGTAGATCTCTCTGGCGACGTAGCGCTTGAGGCATCTGATGATCTCGCGTTTGGAGAGGCCTTCGGCGGTGCGGCGGGCGAGGTATGCGCGGGTGGGTTCGTGTCGGCGCAGGCGTGTGATGACGATGAGGTAGATGGCTGAGTTGGCGGCTCGGTCGCCGCTTCGGCTGAGTCGGTGTCGTCCTGTGGTCTTGCCGCTCGATGCTGGTTGGGGTGCGACGCCGCAGAGCCGGGCGAAAGCGGCTTCGCCGCTGAGTCGGTCGTGGTTGTCTCCGGCGGTGATGAGCATCTGGGCGGCGATCTCGGTTCCGACGCCGTGCAGCGCGCACAGATCGGGGGCTGCTCGGCTCACGAGCGCGTCGAGCTGGGTGTCGAGGTCGTCGATTTCGTTGTCGAGCGCTGTCCATCTTTCGGCGAGCGTTCTCAGTGAGGTGACGGTGCTGGCGAGCACGATGTCGGTCTGGACGGCCGGCGGGGGGAGCTCTCGGCATCGGCGGATCAGGGAGCGCTTCTTGAGGTTGATGAGCTCGTCGCGCAGGCCATCAGGCGCAGTCACGGCTATCGCGTGAATGGCGTTCATTGCCTTGGTGCGGCTCTTTACCGCGGTGCTGCGGGCGATTCGCAGCACCCGGATCGCCTCGACGTCGCCGTTCTTTGACTTCGGCGTTGCGGTGGAGGTGCGAGCGAGCACCGAGCGCGCGGCCTGCTCGGCATCGAGAGTGTCCGACTTGCCGCGACGGCGGCGCTGTGACCGATCCGCCGCGTTCACCTCGACCACAGCGATGCCGCGTGCTTCGAGGGTGCGCGTAAGCGAAGCCCCGTAGCTGCCGGTTCCTTCGACACCGACAGCGACGACGCGCCCGTGCTGGGTCAACCAGGCCGCCAGCTGCTCGTGGCCCGCTGAGGTCGCCGCGAAGCCGCTTCCTGCTATGAAACGGCCGTCGGTTCCAACGACCGCTGCATGATGGGTGTGCTTGTGGGTGTCGACGCCAGCGATGACTGATCGATCTGTCATGCTCTGCTCCTGCTCGTCGTGTGCTGATGGGCACGAGCCGGCTGGGCGGACGGACAAGCCTGTGACGGGGCTATTGGCCAAGCTCCTATGAGGTCACGGCCGCTCGGCCGGCTGCGCGCGGACGCCACCTCAGCCGGCCGACAGATCGAACGAAAGACACGAAGTCAGACTTTTGCCTGGGTCAGACCGGCCTCAATGGCGCCCGCAACCCGATACTCACAGACCTTTCCGTTTGTCTGGGGACGGTAGGGGCGGGTGAGCCGGTGTTTGGTGCGGTTCTCGCCGAGGGCCTCGGCGAAGGTCTTCGACGTGAAGTTCTTGCCGTTGTCGGTCATCACGGCGTCGATGCCGACGTTGAGCTTGTCGAACCAGTCCCGACAGCGACGCCAGAACGCCGCTGCGGTGTCGGCCTTCTCGTCGTCGTGCGCCTCGATATAGGCGATCCGGCTGCGGTCGTCCACCGCGACGTGCAGATAGGTGTAGCCGAGGCGCCGGCGGCGCTTGGCCTTGGGCGACCCGCGTCCATGGACCCGCCATCCGCCTCCTGGGGGCACCTTGGCGACCTTCTTCACGTCGATGTGGACCAGCTCGCCCGCATGGGCCTTCTTATAGCGGCGCACCAGCTGCCCGGTGGGCCGATCGATCCAGCTCAGCCGGTTCAGGCCGTGACGGCACAGAACCCGGTGCACCGTCGAGCCCTCGACCCCCAGTGCCGCCCCGATCCGCGCCGGGCCCCACCGGCGGCGGCGCCGCAGAGCGCAGATCCGCTTCTCGACCCCCGCAGGCGTGCGTGCCGGCGAGCTGCGAGGCCGGCACGCGCGGTCCTCCAGGCCCGCTGCTCCCTCAGCAGCGAAACGCTTGACCCACTTGTGCACCGTCTGACGCGAGCAGCCCATCTGCGCCGCCACCGCAGTCGGGGACTGACCCCCCAGCACCCGCTCGACCATCACCAGCCGCGAATGCGGCGACAACCTCGGCCGCGGCGCAACCCGCCGAACCGTCCCTGAACTACCGTTGATCACTGAGCCTCCGTTCGCAGTCTGGGATTCCAACAAACCCCACACTGCCACGGAGGCTCAACTCATCCCACGACCAGGCCCGTCAACAACGTCCATGGGCATTACAACTAGTGGCTTTGGTGGGAGGACGGGCCAATGGTCTCGCGCTGGCCAACGACGCGAGAAAGCCAATGAACGGAGCGTGGGAGAGGAACATGTCGTGTGGCAGTTGTTGATTCGGGATGTGCCGGATTTTCCGCGGCCGGGGATCGTCTTCAAGGACATCACACCGTTGCTGGCGGACTCGGCGGGGTTGAGATTGTGCGTCGACGAATTGGCGGCGCCATTCGAGGATCGCAGCATTGACCTCGTGGCGGCGCCTGAGGCTCGGGGCTTCGTGATCGGTGCGATGGTGGCGGATCGGCTCGACGCCGGCTTCGTGCCGTTACGCAAGTCGGGCAAGCTTCCTCGCGAGACCCTGCACGCCGACTACGAACTTGAGTACGGCGCAGAGCGGCTCGAAATGCACACCGACGCCGTCGCCAACCAGGCGAGGGTGCTGATCGTCGATGACGTGCTGGCCACCGGCGGCACTGCTGCTGCTTCTGCTCGACTGGTCACGCTTGGCGGCGGCGACCTGGTCGGCTTCTCGTTCGTTCTTGAACTCGAATTCCTCGGCGGCCGTCGCCAGCTCGGCGAGGCGCACATCGCTGCGGCGATCACCGTCCAGTAGCCCACCCGGCAGCCGCAGCCATTACCGTCCAGTAGCCCACCCGGCAGCCGCAGCCATCACCGTCCCGTAGCGCACCCGACCGCCACAGACTCGTACGACCGCGCCGTGGCGTCGGCAAGGCGTCCTCGCTTACGGTGAACCCGACCGGTTGATCCACGAAGCGAGAGAACCCATGACCACGCCATCACCGAAGATCATGAGCGCCGAGGCTCAGAACTTGGTGCGCAGGCCGAACTTCGCGCACCTAGCAACCTTGCGTGCGGACGGGTCGCCCAAGCTCGACCCGGTCTGGATCGACCTTGCCGACGAGTCCACCGTGACCATCGCCACGGGACAGGACTCGCTGAAGACTCGCAATGTGCTGCGAGACCCGCGTGTCGCCATCTCGATCGTCGACGTCGACAACCCCTACAAAGAGCTCCAGCTGCGCGGCACCTGCGTGGTAGAGCCCGACTCCGACATGGCAACCCTGGATGCGCTCAGCCACAAGTACACGGGCAAGCCGTTCCCATCGCGAGGCGACGACAGCGTCGTGCTGCGGATCACCGTCAACCAGTTCCTGTACCAAGACCTGCCCTTCGAGCACACCCCGCCGCTGGGCTGACGGCCGCATGATGCCGTTCAGCTCTGGCCGCCCCGAATTTGCGCAAAAATGCCGCCACAGACGGCAATTCTGCACACAGAAAGCGCAACAGCAGCGTTCGGAGATGACGCCTATCGGCGCGGCGGCTTAGGGTTTCGGCGGTGTCCACGACGCTCGCTTGTCGCCAGCACTACGACGCGATCATCGTCGGCGGGGGACCGGTCGCCAGCGTTGCGAGCCTGCATCTGGCTCGGGCCGGGATGGCGGTGGCGCTGATCGAGGAGTACGGGAACCCGTACCCCTACCCGCGGGCAGTCATGTTCGACGCCTATTCGTGCGCCATCCTCGCCGAGATCCTGGGGGGCGATTTCGACCGCATCTCGCTCAAGCGGACGCCTGGCGCGGGCTACTACCTCGATCAGGACAAGCTCGACGAGCCGTTCGCTCAGACCGCGCTCGAGGTCGGCGACACCCGCAACTGGTTCGTCCAACCGCAGGTCGAGGACATCCTCCGCGACGTGATCAGCCGGGCGGACAACATCGACACGTTCTATGGCTGGAGCGCCCGCAAGCTGTACACCGAGGGCGAATCGCAGCTCACCATGGAGCAGCTCGCCACCGGCGCGATGCGCGAGCTGAGTTCGACCTACCTGCTCGGATGCGACGGCGCCAACAGCTTCGTCCGCAAGCAGGCCGGCGGCAGCCTCTCCCAGCTCGGCGACAACGTCTCGTTCCTGGTGGTCGACGCCATCTCGGCCCCCGAGCACCGCCGAGGCGACAACGGGTGCGCCTACCAGATCGTTGACCAGGAGCGGCCCACCACCTACCTACCGATGGGCGTCGAGAACTACGTGCGTTGGGAGTTCCGGATCAACCCCGGCGACGACATCTTGGAGATCCAGTCTCCTGAGCGGATCCGGGAGCTCATAGCCCCGTTCTCAGATCCCGACCACACCGAGCTGCTCCGCCACACCGTCTACAAATTCAACTCGCTCATCGCCAACCGCTGGCGATTCGGCAATGTCTTCCTCTGCGGCGACGCCGCCCACCAGACCTCGCCGTTCCTGGGCCAGGGCCTCAACATGGGCATCCGCAACACCCGCAATCTGTGCCAGAAGATCGAGCTGGTGGCCGCTGGCGCCGCCCCGAGTTCGTTGCTCGACCGTTACCAAGCCGAGTGTTTCGAGGACACGAAGGGAACGATCAAAGAAGCGCTCAAGATGGGCAAGCTGCTGTTCAACACCTCGCCGCCGGCCAACGCCCTGCGAGCGACGATCAGCCGACTGCGACGCGGCAAACCGATCGACATCACCGCTCAGATCGCTCCCACCGCACGCGCCCTCGACTTGGCCGACGACGTGCCGCCACGCCTGCGCAAGCTGCTCCCGCGGGTGCGTGTCGAGCCGGACGGCGGCCCTGTGACGTTCCTCACGCTGCTGCACCCCGAACGGGCCAAGATCATCGCGGACGGACCCCTCGCGGCAGCGGCCTTCGACGGTCTCGACTCGCTGCCCGAGGGGGTCCGCCCCGACCTGTACGCCGCCGTCGATGCCCCGCACACTCAGACCACGGGGACGGCGCTCGTCATTGGTGACAAACGCCAGCGCACAGCGCTCTTCGGCGGCAGGACGTACGTCGCCATGCTGGAGAACAGCGTCTTGCTCGGCCGGTTCGCCGACGACGACGAGCGTGCGGTGTGCGATGCCTACCGTGCAGCGTTCCAGCTGACGGCGGCCTGAACAGCGACGCTGAAGTGCAAGAAGGAGAACGTCATGGACATCGTGCTGACCGGGACGGGCTCACCGTTGCCCGACGCCGACCGTGCCGGGCCGTCGACGTTCGTCAAGGCGGGCGACACGCACATCCTCGTCGACGCCGGCCGCGGCACGGTCATGCGCATGGCGGGCGGCGGCTCGCTTCCGATCTTCCTGAGTGCTGTGCTGATTACCCACTTGCACAGCGACCATGTGTGCGCGCTCAACGACGTGATCACGACCCACTGGATCATGTGCCAGGGCAACGCGACGCTGCAGGTGTACGGCCCGCACGGCACAGCACAATTCGTCGAACGTCAGCTGAGAGCGCTTGAAGCCGACATCGGCTATCGCATCGAGCACCACGACGTGCTCGTCAACGCCCCGCAGGTCGACGTGACCGAGCTGGCGCCAGGCGACTCGTTCGACGTCAACGACGTTCGGATCAGCACCGCGGCCACCGACCATGCGCCCGTGCGGCCCACGCTCGGCTACCGCATCACCCACGAAGGCGCAGCTGCAGCCGTGGTCGGCGACACTGTGCCGTGCGATGGCGTGGACGAGCTGGCAGCGGGCGCCGATGCCTACGTCCAGACCGTCATCCGGAGCGACCTCGTCAAGCTGAGCCCCAACGAGATGTTTCTGGACATCCTCGACTACCACTCCGACGTGCAGCAGGCGGCCCAGACCGCCGCCCGGGCGGGCGCCAAGCGGCTCGTGTTGACGCACATGGTTCCCGCGCCCACCCCCGAGCAGTATCCCGAGTGGATCGAGCTGGCCGCGGCGCACTTCGACGGCGAAGTGATCATCGGCGACGATCTCACCACCGTCTCACTCTGAGCCGCCCAAGACCGACCCCATACACTCGCCGACCCGCCAGTGACAGGAGCCCCCATGACGCTGACGGCCGATTCCATCCCCGTCGCCTACACGCCCGCAGGCGGTTGGACGCAGTGGCCGCCGCCGGTCCTGGCTCGCTGCACCGAGCCGCTGTGCGACGGCGCACCGGACATGCGGGGCTTCTGGCAGATCATCGAGGTGACTGAAGGCGGCGCCGCCCAGCCCGACCATCCCGCCCTCGGTCGCGTTCAGCGCATCGAACAAGCAGGCAACCGGGTGGTGGTGACCGGCGCCAGCATCATCCACGACATGCGCTGCGACGGGACGCTGGAGAACGGCGTGCACGATGTGGCCGAGTTCGACAAGTCGATCGAGATCCATGTCATCGCCAGCTTCGAGGACGGTGTCCATGTGCTGCGCCCCCAGGGTCTCGACGTCGGCACCGGGCCGATCGAGATACGCCGCTGGCGAGACGGCGAGCACCTCATGTGGGACTACGTCGGCTTCACCGCCCGCCTGTGCTGCCTCGCGCCGCCCGACGCCGACCCAGCAGACGTCTTCGCCGAAATCGACACGGCCTAAGGGCCGAGCGGATAGGTGACGTCTCGGAAAGTCGCTGTCATGCCTTCTGTGTGCAAATGTGCCGTTTGCGGCGGCATTTCTGCACACAGTTGAGACTGAAGCATTCTGTGTGCAAATCTGCCGTCTGTGGCGGCATTCTTGCGCAAAGTCCAGGCCGTTGGGGCTGCCGGGCGTCACCGTAGCTGCGTCGAGAAGCGTCTCACTTGTCGAGCATTGACATGCCTGTTCATGAGCAATCCATATGCCCATAAGCGGGCATGTCATGTGCCTATTTGTGGACTTTCTGCGGCGATGTCGATATGGCGGGACCAGGCGCGATGCGTTTGACAGATCTGAGCGCGACACGTTTGGCGGATCCGAGCACTCCAGAGTGCACGACCGGCCACGCCGCTACCGCAACGGGGCAACTACGGTCGCCGCATGATTGCGGGCTATTGCTGGCCGCACAGCGGCGTGGCGGGGGACACCGTCGACCTGATGATCAGCTCCACGGGCGGCTCATGCCGTGTGGAGGTGCTGCGGGTTGGCGCCGCCGAGCAGCTCGTGGCCGCATGGGAGGTGGCGACCGCAGAGCAGCCGGTCCCCGACGACTGCGCCGCCGAGGGCTGCGGCTGGATCCCGACGCTGCAGCTCGAGATCGACCCGGCATGGCAGCCGGGCTTCCATCTCGTTCGCCTGCACGGCCCCGACGGCGAGATAGCAGAGGCGTTCTTCGTCGTTCGGGCCGCCGAGCCGGGCGAAACGCTGCTGGTGCTGTCCACCTCGACCTGGGCGGCCTACAACGACTGGGGCGGGCCCAGCTTCTACACCGGCGGACATGTGTCCTCCCAGCAGCGGCCGCTGCCACGCGGCTTCCTCGACAAGCCCGATCCGCATCGCTACCGCGTCGCCTGGTTCGGGCAGCTGCCCCGTGCCGAAGTCGCCGACTACTTTGACAACTACTCGTACTGGTCTGCCGAAATGCGCAACCACGTCGAGAACTGGGTCGAGACCGGCGGTGCCGTCGCCTTCTTCTCGGGCAACACCTCGTTCTGGCAGGTCCGCTTCGGCGACGACGACCGGGTGATCGGCTACAAGCTCGACTTCCACCTCGACCCGGTGATGGGAACCGACGCCGAGCACACGGTGTCCACCATGTGGAGCGACCCGCTCACCGGCCGGCCCGAATCCGAGATGACCGGCGTCTCGTTCACCCGAGGCGGCTACGCCCACTGCCGACGGGCACCGAAAGGCTCAGGCGGGTACACGATCTGGCGACCGGAGCACTGGGCGTTCGACGGACTGAGGCTGATAGCGGGCGACGTAGTGGGCGCAGAGCCGGTGGTCGTCGGCTACGAGTGCGACGGCTGCGAGCTGGCCTTGGTCAACGGGCTGCCGGTCAGCGCCGGAACCGGTGGCACCCCGGCGAACTTCGAGGTGCTGGGCACGGCGCCGGCGCACCTGTGGGAGACCTCGGAAGCACCGCCCGAAATGCCCGAAAGCTACGTCGGAGAACTCAACTGGGTCACCGAGCGCCTCGGCGGCGGCGACACTCCTGAGAATCGGGAACGCTTCGCATACGGGGCAGCCGTGATGGGATGGTTCCGACGGGGCCACGGCGAGGTCTTCACAACAGGCTGCACCGACTGGGCCTATGGCCTCGAGCACCACGACGTGGCTACCGTGACTCGCAACGTCATAGGCCGGTACGTCGATCTGGCTGGCGGCAAACTGGGGAGTCCCTGATGACCGAGACAGTCGAGACAGTCGAGACTGCGGAAACCGCCGGGGCACAGCCGCCGAGCAATTACACCGAGGGCAACTTCGCCAGAGTCACCGAAGAGGTCACCGCGTTCGATCTCGAAGTGATCGGAGAGATCCCCGCAGCCTTCGAGGGCCGCTACCTGCGCAACGGCCCGAACCCGGTGGTGCCGACCGATCCCGCCACGAGCCACTGGTTCACCGGCACCGGCATGGTTCACGGTGTGCGGCTGCGAGACGGCCGCGCCGAGTGGTACCGCAACCGCTGGGTACGCGGGCACGACGTCACCGAGCTGTTCGGCGAGCCCGCAGTCCCAGGACCCACCCGCGGCCTCGATTTCTCGCCGAACACCAGCGTGGGCGGCTACGCCGGCACGACCTGGGCGCTGGTCGAGGCCGGTGCCCTGCCGGTCGAGATCGGCTACGAGCTGGACACGGTGTGCCGCAACGACTTCTTCGGATCCCTGCAGACCGGATTCACCGCCCATCCCAAGGTGGATCCCAGCACGGGCGAGATGCACGCCGTCTGCTATGCGTGGCAGGACCTGCTGGACCACATCGAGTACGTCGTGATCGGCACCGACGGCCAGGTGCGCACAACGGTTGACATTCCGCTCCCGGGCATGTCGATGATCCACGACATGTCCCTCACCGAGAATTACGCGGTGGTGTACGACCTGCCCGTCACGGTCGACCTGGACATCGCGCTCAGCGGAAAATCCTCATTCCCATTCCGGTGGGATCCCGGCTACGGCGCCCGCGTAGGACTGCTGCCCCGCAACGGCACAGCAGACGAGATCATCTGGTGCGACGTCGGGCTCTGCTACGTGTTCCACCCGCTCAACGCCTACGAGGACGCTGACGGGCGGGTGGTGATCGACCTGTGCCGCTACGACAAGATGTTCGACCGGGACCTGCTGGGCCCCGCAGGCGACTCCAGCCCAACGCTCGACCGCTGGACTATCGACCCCACGTCTCGCCAGGTCACCGAAGAGCGAGTCGACGACCGGTTCCACGAGTTCCCCCAGGTCCGCAGCGATCGAACCACCCGCAAGCACCGCTTCGGCTACACGGTGGGCGTCGGCGACGGCCTCATCGGGGGCGCCAACTACAAGATCGACTACGACACCGGCATAGCGCTGTTCCACGATCATGGCCCCGGCCGGGGGAGCGGCGAGGCGGTCTTTGTGCCCGATCCCGGCGGGATCGCCGAGGATGACGGCTGGCTGATCTCATTCGTCTACGACGAGACGACCGACGGCAGCGAGCTGGTCATCCTCGACGCCAGCGATCTCAGCCGTTCACCGGTGGCCCGGGTGCCGCTTCCGCAGCGGGTGCCCTACGGCTTCCATGGCAACTGGGTGCCCGACGCCGCTGTAGCGCCGCCCGAGGCGACCTGAGCACCCGGCGGCGACACGGCAGATGGCAGACCACGCAGAACTTGTCGGCCGGGCACGCGAGCTGGCACCCGTCATCGCGAAGCGGGCAGCAGATGCGGAAGCCATGCGCCGCCCGCCCGACGAGACGATCCGCGAGCTGATCGACGCTGAGCTGTTCTCGATCCTGGTACCGCGGCGCTGGGGCGGGCTGCAGGGCTCGCTGCACACCCATCGCGAGGTCGTGGAGATCATCAGCGCGGCGTGCATGTCCACGGGCTGGATCCTGGCCTTCTACAGCGGCCACAACTGGATGGCGCTGAAGTTCTCCGAAGAGGCCCAAGCAGAGTTCTTCGACGGCAAGAACTACGCCCTCATTCCGGTCACCACTGCTCCCACAGTTGGCTTCGAGCTGACCGACGGAGGGCTGATCGCCTCGGGACGCTCGCCATGGGGCACCGGCATCGTGCACGCGGACTGGGTATGCACCGGCGGCCGGGGCAGCGACGGCGACATTTACATCGTGGCGATGCGTGCCGAGGAGACCACGCTCGTCGACAACTGGAACATGGCCGCAATGTCGGGCACCGGCAGCAACGACTTCGAGATACACGATGTCTTCGTCCCTGAGCATCGGGTGCTGCGGCTGATGGACTTCGTCAACGGCGACACGCCGGGCGCACGGCTCCACGACGACCCCGTGTACCTGTTGCCGCTCATGCCGTTCATCTACTGCGAAGCCATGCCGGTGTTCTCTGGCGGGCTGCGGGGAGCGGCCACTGCGTTCGAGCACATCGTCAAGCACCGGGTGCGGACGCACACACGCGCCGTCGTGGCAGACGACAAGCTCGCGCACATCCAGCTCGGCGAGGCCGCCGCGGCGGCACATGTGGCAGAACGGCTGGTGGCAGATCAGGTGCGCGAGACCATCGAGCTGGCTGTGTCGGGCCACACGTTCAGCCTTTCCGACCGCATCCGGTTCAAGGCGCAAGCAGGCTTCGTGGTGGATCACTGCCGCCGGGCGGTGAACGACATCATCCACCACTCGGGCACATCCAATTTCGCCGACGACTCGCCCGTGCAGCGGTTCTTCCGGGACATCAACATGCTGGCAACGCATGCCTTCTTCGAGTCGGACATGTGCCGCGAGCAGATGGGCCGGTCACTGCTCGGCTTGAAACCGACGACGCCGCTCATCTGATCGCCACCCGCCGCTCGGCTTGGACCCGGCCACGCCGCTCATCTGACCCGAATTTGACGGGTTGGGGTGCGTGTTGGGCGGGTGTCGGGTTTGTGACCTGCGGGTTTGGGTGCGGCGAGGTTGTTCCGTGATGGTTTTGTAGGGGCGACATTTGCAGCTTGGCGGGAGTGGTGGGTGTTATGCTGCTGGGGTGTTCGTGAAGACGACGAGGCGGCGCAGGGGCGACAAGACGTATGAGTATCTGTCTTTGGTGGAGTCGGTGCGCGACGGCGCGAAGGTCGGGCACCGCACGCTGCTGCGGCTGGGCGAGGCCTCAGCGCTGCGACGCTCGGGCCAGCTCGAGCGCATCGTCGCAGCCTTGGAGGCCCATCTGGAACGCGAACGCGTCGATCCTGGGGCGGTGGAGGCCGAGGGGGCGCCCGCGGCGGGCGGGGTGGCGTGCGCGGCGGCGGTGTGGGAGCGGCTGGGCCTGGGCGGCTGGTTCGCCGAGGCGGGATCGGCGCGCGGCGCCGACCGGCTGGGCGACGCGGTGTTCGCGATGACGGCGAACCGGCTGGTCGCGCCGTGCTCGAAGCGGCGGCTGCCCGAGTGGGCCGCAGCCGACGTGGTCATGCCCGAGGGGTGGTCCGCTCCGTCGCCGGCGCAGTACTACCGGGCGCTGGACGCCGTCGCGGACGTCAAGGACTCGACCGAGGAGTTCCTGTTCGGTCGGCTGTGCGACCTGACCAGCCTGGACCTGCGGTTCGTGTGCTATGACCTGACCTCGACCTATCTGGAGGGCTCCACGGGTCCCTCGGAGCGGTTCGGGTCCAAGGCGTTCGGCTATTCGCGCGACCGGCGCCCGGACCGGCCCCAGGTCGTGATCGGGCTGCTGTGCACCGGCGACGGCGTCCCGATCGCGCACCACGTGTTCGCCGGGAACACCAACGACGCGTCCACGCTGCCCGGCGTGCTCGCCGACCTCACCGAGCGGTTCGCGGTCGGGAGGATCTGCGTGGTCGCGGACCGGGGCCTGGTCTCGGCGGGCAACGTCGCCGCGGTCGCCGACGCCGGCTGCGACCACGTGCTCGCCACCCGCCTGCACCGCGACAAGGCCTGCCGCGAAGCCCTCGAGACCATCGGCGCCGACACCGCCTGGACCGACGTGGCCGCCTGTCGGTGCCGCGCCGCCGAGGCCGTCCTCGCCGACGGCACCCGAGCCATAGTCGTGGAGTCCGACGCCCGCGCCCGACGCGACACGCGGCGCACAGCCGAGCTCGTCGCCCGCGCCGAAGCCGGCCTGGTCGCCCTCGAACACAGAGTCCGGGCCGGACGGCTCGCAGACCCCGCCCTGATCGGACGCGCCGCGCAGCGCGTCCTGGGGCCCAGCGGCGTCGCCGCCCTGTTCGACCTCGAGATCGCGCCCGGCCGGTTCGTCTACCACTACGACGAACACGCTCACGCCTACGAGAGACTCCTCGCCGGCCGCTACGTGCTCACCACCAGCCTTGACGCCCAACAGGCCCCCACCGCACGCGTCGTCGCCGCCTACCGTCAGCTCGCCGACGTCGAAGACCGGTTCCGGACCCTCAAGGACTTCCTGCGGCTGCGCCCCATACGGCACTGGACCGAAAAACGCGTCCGCGGCCACATCGCCGTGTGCGTCTACGCCGCTTTGGCCGAGACCCTCATCTCACGCGACCTCCAAACAGCCCACATCGCCGACCCCGACCAGCCCGACCAGCACCTCACCGCCGCCCGAGCCCTGCGAGAACTCGACCGCATACGCCAAGTCCGCCTCACCGCCCACGACAAGCACATCACCCTCACCACCCGCCGCAGCCCCCTCCAAAACCAGATCCTCGCCGCCACCCACACCCCCACACGCACCTGGGACAAAGCCCGCATCCACTAACGCGTACCCCCTCCCCAGAACCGATGTAGTGGAAACACCAACCCGCGCGCCCCCACTGACCTGCCAAAACGCAAAACACCCGTCAAACTCGGGTCTGATCGCCACCCGCCGCTCGGCTTGGACCCGGCCACGCCGCTCATCTGATCGCCGGCCGCCGTCGTCTGCGGTGGGCGCCGGTTCAGAAGACGCCGCCGTAGCTCCCGCCGTCGAGCTGCAGGCTCTGGCCGCTGATGTAGCCGGCTTGGGCCGAGCACATGAAGGCGAAGGCGTCGCCGAATTCCTCGGGCCGCCCCAGCCGCCCGGCGTTGATCGTCGCTTCCTGCTCGGCGCGTGCCTCTTCGTAAGAGATGCCCCGGCGAGACATCTGCACGTTTGCCATGTACAGCTGACGCTCGGTGTCGAAGCGCTCGGGCAGCAGCTGATTGATCGTCACGTTGTCCCTGACGACTTCCTTGGACAGCGCCTTGAGCACCGCGGTCAGGCCGAGCCGAGGGCCCGCTGACAGGCTCAGCGCAGGGTTGGGCGCTTTCACCATTGCGGACGTGATGGTGACGATGCGGCCGAAGCCCCGCTCCTGCATGCCCGGCACCACCCGGCGCACGAAGATCAGCGGCGAGATCAGCAGACGCTGCGCCGCGTCCTGCCATTGTTCGGGCTCGATGTCGCGGAAGCCGGTGAGCGGGGGACCGCCGCCGTTGAGCAGCACGATGTCGGGATCCCCGCATGCGACCAGCAGTTGATCCTGGACATCGGCCTCGGTGGCGTCGCCCACAACCGCCCGCGCACGCACGCCGTGGGTCGAGGCGATGTCGTCCGCAGTCGCATGCACATCGTCCGCTGTGCGGCCGTTGACGACGACGTTCACGCCTTCGCGGGCCACGCTGTGAGCACATGCTCGACCCAGTCCCCGGCTAGACGCCATCAGGATCGCTGAGCGACCGGCCAAACCCAGATCCATCGAGATCACCTTCCCCAGTTGTGCGGCCCGATGCCATGTCGCGATCGCAAGGGACGGGGCTCGGCCGCTGGGTTACCGTACTTGCGCCCGCGAGGAGACGACATGGCTGACACCGCCACACTGCCCGAGACAGCGGCACCGATTGTGAAGGCAGCCGATGTCGCGTACATCCGATTCTCGGCTCCCGATCTCGACGCCATGGAGACGTTTGTGACCGATTTCGGGCTCGTCGTGGCTCACCGCGACGACGACGCGCTGATCTCCCGTGGCCTCGAGCCGATGCCATTTCTGCACGTCGTCCATCGAGGCCCAGCGAAGTTCATCGGCTTCGCATTCGGGGTGGACACTGAGGATGACCTGCATGCGCTGGCCGGTGCAGTGCCTGGCTGCTCACCGGTGCACGACATCGGCGGCGCCGAGGGCCAGCTCGGCGGCGGCAAGCGCGTTCATTTCGTCGAACCGATCACCGGGTTCGTGCTCGAGGCGGTGCACGGCCAGCAGGCCGAACCGCTCGCGTCCCGGCGCGGCCGGCATACCTACAACCACGCCGGCGTGGATGAACGAGTGGGTGTCGAACAGGATGTGGGAGGCAATCGCTACCCGATTCAGAAGGATCCCGGCTCGCCCGAGGTGTACCGGCTCGGCCATGTGGTTGCTGCCGTGCCTCCGGGAGCCCACCAGGCCTTTATGAAGTTCCTGTCGGACACATTCGGAATGCTGGTGAGCGATCCGGCCCGGATGATCATCCCGCCTGGCGCAGAGGAGCATTTCCCACCGCCGCTGGTGGAGCTGATCAAGGCGACAGGCTCCGACGTGATGTTCCAGTTCATGCGCATGGACCGGGGTGCGGCCGAGACCGATCACCACAGCATCCTCGTGCTGCCGTTGATGGATGGCACCCCCGCAGCCCAGTTCAGCCACGCCGCGTTCGAGGTGTTCAGCATGGATGACGTCTTCCGGGGGCACATGCATTTTCGGGAGCGTGCGGCCGAGGGTGCGCCCTACTCGCTCGCGTGGGGTGTGGGCCGTCATGTGTACGGCTCGCAGATCTACGACTACTGGCATGACCCGTACGGGCATGTCCACGAGCACATGTGCGACGGCGACCGGGTGGATGCCAGCTTCGGGCCCAACACGATCGACATGACCGATCCGGGGCAGATGGGCCACAACGGCGGCAACCAGTGGGGCCCAACCGTCGAGGAATCCGGCGTCCACAACCTGAACGGTCCCCAGTGCGACCCCAAGTTCGCAGACCAGCCCGAAGAGATACGCGCGTCACTGCTGTCGCGGGACTTGAGCAAGGTGCAGCACATCGTCGATGCGCTCTGAGCAGGCGATGAGTACCTACGAGAACCGATTTCCGCCTGACCGGGAGGCCAACCGGGAGTACCTGCTGTTAGCGGTCTCGGGGGTTGCCGGAGCGCTGGCCGCGGGCCGAGACGAGTCCGAGCAGGCTCGGCGGCTGTCGACGACATCGGTCGAAGCGTTGCGTGAATCCGGCCTGTTCATGCTGAAGACGCCCCGCGAAGTGGGCGGCGCAGAGGCTCACCCGGTCACCCAGATGGATGTGATCGAAGCCGTCGTCATGATCGACCCGGCGGCTGCGTGGTGCATGTTCATCACCGCCGCGGCGTCGGGTGCCTCCTTGGCCCAGCTACCCGACGAGGCCGTCGACGAGGTGCTCGCCAACGGCTTCCCCTTCATGGCAGGCGCGCTGCGGCCCGGCGGGATGGCGCAGAGGGTCGACGGCGGCTACCGGGTGTCGGGCCGGTGGGCCTGGGGCAGCGGGGTCGAGCACGCCGACTGGGTGATGGTGCCGGTGTTCAGCGACGGGCCGCCGCTGATCAGGGCGCTGGTGCCGACCAGCGACGTCATCCTGCACGACAACTGGCACACCTTGGGCATGCGCGGCACGGGCAGCTGTGACTACGAGCTGGACGACGTGTTCGTTCCCGATCGCTTTGCGATGGATCTGCTGGGGGCCGAGCTGCTGCGGGGAGGGGCGCTGCACCGGCTCGGGCTGCCCGGGTACGTCGTGAACGAGCACGGTAGCTTCGCGTACGCCCTTGGCCGCTTGGCGCTGCGGACCATGAGCGAGGCCGCCATCGAGAAGAAGCGGGGCTACGTCGGCGGGGTCAGTCTTGCCGATCGTGCTGTGTTCCAGCGAGCGCTCGGCCAGGGCACGATCCGGATGAATGCGTGCGCGGCCGGGATGGCGGAGGTGCTCGAGCGCATGTTCGACTCTGCGGTCGACGGGCCTCCGGACCCTGCACTCGTGACCGAGGCTCAAGTGGCAGCGGTGTGGTGCACCGATGAGGCCGTGGACCTGGTGGGCGAGCTGTTTCGCTTCACGGGCGGCAGCGCGGTGATGAACGGCAATGAGATGCAGAGCGTTCTTCGGGACGTGTACACAATCCAGTCCCACCTCATGGTGTCGGCCGTCAGCTATGAGCGGTACGGCCAGGCGCTGCTCGGGTTAGCTCCAGGTGGCGCGCTGCCGTAGCTGGTTCTTGCAGCCCGGCCCGCCGTCGCAGCACAGCCCGGCGTGCACCCT
Source organism: Candidatus Poriferisodalis sp. (assembly GCF_965221945.1). GTDB lineage: Bacteria > Actinomycetota > Acidimicrobiia > Acidimicrobiales > Poriferisodalaceae > Poriferisodalis. Next base: position 1,060,257 of record NZ_OZ244925.1, read on the forward strand.
GTCGGGCTCGGCGCTGCAATGCTGTAGGTGTGGGCTCGGGCAGCTCAGCCCCTCGACCGCAGCAAGGGCAAACGTGATCATCCTCGCCAACGACAAGATGAGCGATATTGCCCAGCGCACCGACGACACGTCGCTGCTGTGGGTGCGGATCGACCAGCTCAATGCAGCCACCGGCTGGCAGCTGAAACCTGAGGGTGTTTGCCTCGGCGAGCTGTGCGTGCCGCTGTTCGAACCCGAGCGTGAAGCCTGGATCGCTGACGCCGACGACTGGGTGTGGTTCTGCTATTCGGCCTTTGCCGACAAGATCGGCCAGAAGCATGTACGCGACGGCGACGTGTGGAGCTTCAGCGCAGTGCCCGAAGTCCGGCGGATGGGGCTGGAGTCGGGGTTCGCTCCCGACTTCGAGATGACCGAGCGCAACGGCGAAACACTGCAACTGTCCGACCTGCGAGGTCGCAAGGTGGTGCTGTTCACCTGGGCCTCCTGGTGAGGTTGTCGGATCAGCCTGCCGGTCTGGCAGGCGCTCTACACCTCGATCGGCCCCGACCGATTCGAGCTGATCGGTGTGGCCCAAGACTCACGAGGCGAGGAGGCAGCCGGCAAGTGGCTCGACCGGGCCTCGCCGACGTATCGGTGCATTGTCGACTCGACGCACCGGATCAGCTCGTTGTTCGGATGGGTCAACGTGCCGTCGGCCGCATGGATCGACGAGGAAGGGCGCATCGTTCGCAGCAACGAAGGGGTGTACCCGGCCGAGGCCACGATCAAGTTCGGACTCGGAAAGGTCCGCATCGGCAGCGACGCGTTTGCCTCTGCGACTCGCGACTGGATCGAGCGGGGGGCGGACAGCGAGTTCGTTTGGTCAAGCGAGGAGCTCGCTGCTCGCCGCAAGCCGATTGACGACCACACGTTGCTGGCGGAGCCGACGTTCAAGCTCGCGCTGCACTTCGAAGCGGAAGGCGACAGTGAGCGTGCACTGCGGCACTTTGAAGCAGCGCAACGCTTGGCACCGGACAACTGGAACTACAACCGGCAGGGCTGGACCCACAAGGGAACCGCCTACGCACACATGCAAGTGCTCAAGCGGACGACGGACATGCGCAAGAACTCCGACAAGAACTACTACGACCCCATGGAACTGCCCGGCGAGAATCACCACCAAGTCACACAGCCAGAGTGGATCTGGACCCCAGCCGTCAAACGCCTCAGGCGCCTGCTGGGCCGGGAGCCGAGCGCTGCGTGATCGGCGCCGGAGCGCCCCAGTGGTACGAGGGAGCGTGCACCGGAAATAAGATAAAGGTATGACGAAGCGTCGCATTGCGGTCACCGTCGATGAGGACCTCATCGAGGCTGCGAGCGGTGCAGTGAACGACGGCGACGCCTCGTCGGTGAGCGCCTGGGTGAACGAGGCAATGGCGGACAAGAACGAGCATCGACGTCGCCACAAGGCTCTCGATGAGGCGATTGCGGACTACGAGGCCGAATTCGGCAAGATCAATTCGGAGGAACTCGAAGAACAACGCCGTCTCGACAAGATTGCTGCCGAGCAGGTCCGCGCCGATGGCATTCGTCGAAGGGCGCAGCGTGAGCTTGGTGCTTGACGCGGGCGCACTCGTCGCCTTGGAGCGCAACGATCGGACCCTTTGGCGACGGGTGGACGATGCACACCTGAAGGGCAGCGCCCCGCTGACCCATGGCGGCATCGTGGCGCAGGTGTGGCGAGGCGGATCGGGACGGCAGGCCCGTTTGGCAATGGCCTTGCTCGGCACCCTTGTCGTTCCTCTCGACAATGACCTCGGCCGCCGGGCCGGTGTTCTACTGGCACGGACTGGCCTGGTCGACGCCATCGACGCGGCGCTCGTCGCGCTTTGCCGCCCCGGCGACCAGATCGTGACTTCGGATCCTGCCGACATCGATGCGCTCGCAGAAGCCGCCCGACTCGACGTCGACATCTTGCCGGTGTAGCGATCGCGACGGGCGCAGACGTGCCCAGACCGTCAACCGATGTGCGTTTCCGCTCCCGATTGTTGTGGTGCCTCGCCTTCGACTGCCTCGGCGGCTCGGTTGGAGATCGTCGGCGTCCGCCTCGACGAAGTGGCGTAGCGTCCCGGTGACTTCGCTCACGAAAGGCTGACCATGGCAGTGGGAAGTGCACACCCGTCATTCCAGGGCCGAATCGGCCGAACCGTTGCCGAGTCCGAGCCGTGGTTTGAGGAACATCCTCATGCGCCTCCCGGCGCGCCGAACGTGGTGTTCGTGCTGCTCGACGACACCGGTTTCGCCCAGTTCGGCTGCTTTGGGTCTGACATCGACACACCCCACATCGATGCGCTCGCCGCGAACAGGCTCCAGTTCACCAACTTCCACGTCGCGCCGCTGTGCTCGCCGACCCGGGCATCGCTGCTGACGGGACGGGCCCAGCACGCCGTCGGCATGCGGTCGGTGTCGAACTTCCAGACCGGCTTTCCCCACCAGCTCGGCCATATCACCAACCACGCGGCGACCATCGCCGAAGTGCTCAGGGACGAGGGTTACGCCACGTTCTGCACGGGCAAGTGGCATCTCGCGCCGACCGAGAACAGCTCCGCCGCCGGCCCGTTCGACCAGTGGCCCCTCGGCCGGGGCTTCGATCGCTTCTACGGATTCCTCGAAGGCGAGACCGATCAGTTCTTCCCCGAACTTGTCACTGACAATCACCCGATCGACCCGCCCGCAAGACCCGAGGACGGGTACCACCTCAGCGAAGACCTCGTCGATCAGATGCTGCAGATGATCAGCAACAGCAAGGGTGTGCGTCCCGACCGGCCGTTCTTCGCCTACGTGCCCTTCGGTGCCACGCACGCTCCGCACCAAGCACCGCCGGAATACCTCGCGAAGTACCGGGGCCGCTACGACGAGGGTTGGGATGTGGTGCGCCAGCGCTGGTACGACCGGCAGATCAAGATGGGCGTCATCCCGCCGCACACCGTGCTGGCGCCACTGAACCCGGGCGTGAAGCCGTGGGACGCGCTGTCAGCGAACGAGCAGAAGCTGGCCTGCCGGCTGCAAGAGGCCTTCGCCGCGTTTCTGGATCACACCGACGACCAGATCGGGCGCTTCGTCGCCGGGCTCGAACATCTCGGCCAGTTCGACAACACGATCTTCATCGTGATGGCCGACAACGGTGCGTCCCAGGAGGGCGGACCGACCGGCGTGATGCACGAATTCAAGTTCTTCAACGGACTGGCTGAGTCGATCGACGAGGTCGTCGAGCGGCTCGACGACATCGGTGGGCCCAACAGCCACACCAACTACCCGTGGGGCTGGGCCCAATGCGGCAACTCGCCGTTCCGCTGGTACAAGCAGAACACCCACGAGGGCGGGGTGCACGTGCCGATGGTGGTGCACTGGCCAGCCGGCATCGCCGCCGATCAGCGAGGGACGAAGCGGAGCCAATTCGTCAATGTGTCCGACGTGACCCCCACGCTCTACGAGCTCCTCGGTGTCACGCCGCCCGAGACGTACCGAGGATTGGTCCAGCTCCCGGTCACCGGCAACTCGTTCGCGTCGGTATTGGCGGACCCTGATGCCCAGGCCACGAACACGTTGCAGTACTTCGAGAATTCCGGGTCGCGTGCCCTGGTCGCGTTCGGGAACGGCATCTGGTGGAAGGCCGTGGTGCGTCACCTCCCGGACGATGACTTCGACACCGAGCCGTGGGAGCTGTTCGATCTCGGGGCGGATCCCTCCGAATGCAACGACCTTGCGGCCGACCAACCCGAGCGTCTCGAAGAGCTGATCGGCTTGTGGTGGTCCGAGGCCGAGCGCAACGGCGTGCTGCCGCTTGACGACCGCAGCGGCATGTTGCTGTTCGGGGCACGGTTGCGGGAGAACTCGCCGCACCCGCCGAGCCGGCGCTATGTGTACCGGCCGCCGCTGTCCCGGATCCCCATGGGGGCGTCCCCGTCTGCCGGTGGCAATTTGTTCGACCTCACAGCCCGGGTGAGTCGGGGTGCGGGCGACGAGGGCGTCATCTGGGCGACGGGCACCGCAGGTGCCGGCGTGTCGGTCTTCGTCCAGAACGAACGCCTCGTTGTGGACTACAACGCGTTCGCTGATCGCACCGTCGTGGAGTCGACCATCGAGGTGCCCGAAGGCGACTGCGAGCTGTCGATGCGGCTCCGACGTACAGACAGGGCGGGTGGAGTCATCGAACTGGCGGTTGACGGCCAGCCGGCTGGCACCGCTGAGCTGCCGTACATCATGTGGATGATCTCGTCGGTCGGTTCCAGCATCGGCCACGACCACGGGTCAACAGTGTCAGAGCACTACGACGGCTCGTTTCCGTTTGCGGGGACTCTGCACGATGTGGAGATAAACCTTTCGGCAAGGACCGAGGCCGACGTTGCGGCCACGGCCCGAGCCGAGATGGCCCGTCAGTAGGCGGTAGTTCGCAGCGGAGCGCCGCCGATTGCGGTCAGCCGGAAGTCTTCGGCGCGACGATCGTGGTGGTGCCCTGAGCGACGGCGACCATCCGCGCACCGTTGGTGATCTCGACACGCACGACAGCGAGTCGCTTGCTCATCGAGATGATTTCGGCGGTGGCCACGCAGGTGCCGCCAGTGACCGGTGCGAGCAGGTTGATCTTGAATTCGGTCGTCGCAGCCCAGTAGCCCGGAGGCATGACGGGGTACATGACCACGCCGAGCACGTGATCGCACATGGCCGAGAGGCAACCGCCGTGCATGGTGCCCATCGCGGTGATCAGTTCGTCGGTGATCGGCATCTCGCACACGAGCCGCCCGGCCTCGAACTCCACTGCCTTGATGCCCAGGTAGCCGTCGATACCTGAGCGGGAGACACGGCCCAAGACCTTGTCGGCCCACTCGGAGTTGAATGTCTCGAAGACCGGTCGGCTCATCGTGTGACTCCTAGGTAATGGGTCGCGCGGATAGGTGCGCCCGCTGCGAAGGCGGCAGGGCCCTCAGCTCCGGGAATCCGGCAGGTTCCAACCTCGCAGAGTCCCCTGCCGCCTCCGCAGCTATGGCGTCTGTGCCTATCCGCTCATGCTCTCAGAAGGTTCAGGTGCAAACACGCCGTGCCGTATCTGATGGTTCACGGCGCGAAGACGCCGTGAACGGGCGGCGTGCCGGGTTGCTCGCCGGCGAGCAGCTGGATCAGGGGTTCGAGGTCGTCGAATCCGGCTACTTGGCGGGGCAGATCCTCGAAGGGGTAGCGCCCCGAGACCAGCAGGTCGAGCGCTTGGCGGTACGCCGTGACATCGACGCCGAGCGCGCCGATGATCCGCAGTTCCTTGTAGACGATGTGGTCCGCGTCAAAGCCCGGCGTCTCGGGAGTGCCGCGTGTGCCAGCCAGCACGATCGTGCCGCCCGGGCGGGCGATCTGGATGGCTTGAGCGAATGCTGCCGGAGCCTTCGCCGTCACGTCAACGACGACATCGGCTTTGCGGCCGATCGCCTCGCGCAGTGCGCGGTTCGGGTCAGTCTCGGAGACATCTATGGCAAGGTCCGCGCCGAAGGCGGGGGCCAAGGCGAGCCTTTCCGCATCTCGTGCTCCGAGTCCAGTGATCATGACGAACCCAGCGCCGGCTTCCTTCACGGCGGCGGCAGCGCACAGGCCGCGCACTCCGGGGCCGAGGATTGCAACAACATCACCGGGCTGAGTTTCGGGGATCTCAACTGCCCAGCGGATGCCGGCACCGAGCGGGTTGAACAGCGTGGCGGTGACCGGGTCGAGCTCGTCGGGCACCGCCATGAGCATCGAGTCGGGGCCGAGGTACAGGTGCGAGGCGTAGCCGCCGCCCAAGCCCGGGGGAGTGTCGGCGTCGGTGAATCCGATCATCGTCGCCAGGCCGTTGCGTTCGCAGCGCCGGTAAAGGCCGGACCGGCACTGCTTGCATTCCCGGCAGGACAGGAACACCTCGAGGGCGATCCGCTGGCCCGCGTTCACACCCCAGCGCTCGGCGGCCTGGTCGCCCAGTTCCTCCACCACGCCGATCACCTCGTGGCCAGGGATGAACGCATGCGGGTTGGTGATGTGTCCGGTGTACTGCTCGTGGTCGGTGCCGCACAGCCCGCATGCCTCGATGCGCAGCAGGCCGTCGTTGCCGCCGATGTCTGGCAGCTCGAAGCTGCGCTGCTCGAACGATCGCGGCCCGGTCAGGACCAGTCCAGTTGCAGATGTCATCGAAGTCGTTCCTCAACTGGCGAGAGCGAGTGCAGTGTTGCCGATGCTGATGGGCGGCGCGCAGCACACCGACGCAAACGTTAGAGGCCGCGCGGATAGGCAATCACTTGATTGTCGGAGCTGTTGTCTTCCGCTCTTGTTCGCTGCGCTCACGGGCCGCTCGGGTCACGGCTTCGCCGCCTGCCGGCTCAGCCTCCTAGGGCACTCCTGTTGAAGGCCCTACGCTGCGATGATGACGCCGACGATCGTCGAGGTGACGGCGGCGCCGCTGCGGCGGCCTGAGGTGCTCGGACGGACGGCGCCGCCTACTGTGTCGTGGGATTCGACGGGCATGATGCACCCGCTGTCGAGCGACCGCAGCTTCGTCGGCCAGGCCGAACGATTCGAGCCGCGCTGGGACGAGGTTCTGTGCGTGGTCACGGCATCGGACGGCAGTTTCGGCGTGGGCATGACCTGTCATGGGGGACCGGTGGTGCCGATCATCAACGATTTCTACGGCCCGATGATCGTCGGCGAGAGCGTGCCGGCCGTCGAGCGTCTGTGGAACATGATGAGCCGGAGTGCCAACAGCGCCTTCGGGGCGGCAGGACTGGCTGCATACGCCCTCAGCGCGGTCGACCTCGCACTGTGGGACCTCAAGGGCAAGGTTCTCGGCCGGCCTGTCTACGAGCTCATCGGCGGTCCGGCGAGGGATCGCACACGCTGCTACGCGACTGGCAACGACCTCGACGACTCGCGCAAGCGGGGATTCGACGCGTTCAAACTGGCCGGATCGGTCGGGCCCGGATCAGGCACTGCTGGCATCACCGAGACGGAGCGTCTGGTCGCCAACGCACGCTCGCAACTCGGTCCTGACGCCGACCTCATGCTCGACTGCTGGTCGTCGCTCGATGCGTCCTACACCGTGCGTCTTGGTGAGGCACTGGCCCCGTACCGACTGACCTGGATCGAAGACTTCGCACAGCCCGACGACTGGCCCGGATACGCAGACGTGCGCCGACGATTGCCCACCCAGATGCTGGCTGCGGGAGAGCGCTGGCTGACCGACCGGGCCTTCGCGTATGCCGCCCAAGAGCGCCTCGTGGACGTACTGCAGCCGGACATTCAATGGGTGGGTGGTGCCACGGCCGTGCTTCGGATAGCGGCCATCGCTGCCTCGTCGGGCATCGAGCTGGCCCTGCACGGGGGCTGCAATGACAGCTACGGCCAGCACCTCTGCCACGCGCTGCCCCAGAATCGTTGGGCAGAGATGTATGTCGGCTGCCAGCCGGGCGAGTCGCTGATGAATGCTTGGCGTTCCACCCCCGGCATGTCACTGCCCGACGATGGCTGGCTCAAGCCCAGCGACGCGCCTGGCTTTGGTATCGAGCTGACCCGCGAGCAGATCGACGCAGCCACGGCGTAGGCGCAACGGGCTATTCCTCGAAGCCGAGGCGTTCTTGTTCAGCGCGGACGAACGAGATGACCGCTTCGATCTCGTCATCGGAAATGCCTTCGACTGGCGGCATGTCACCGAACCACCAGTGGTGCTCGGGCGCGCCTTCGGTGATGGCTGAGCGGAAGGCGTAGTCGCTGTGGTGGCCGGGTTCGTAGATGATGGACAACTGCGACGGGCCTTTGTCCGTACCTCGGAGGTCGACCCCGTGGCACTCTGCGCAGTACTGCTGGTACACCGCCGCCCCGTCGACGGGAGCGTCGGCGCTCGCGGTCGAATCGGCCTGAGTGCCGTTGGCGGCCTCCGACGTTGCATCCGTCGTGCCGCATCCCGAGGCGACGAGGGACGCAGCGAGAACCATGACAGCTATTGCGTGGGACAGCTGTGCCTTCATGGGACCGGGCCGAGGACGGTTTGGTAGGCGTTGAGGGCCTCGTCGTTGAAGCAGACGAAGCGGACAAGTTCGACCTGGGTCGGTGTGGCTCGGACAGTGTCGACGGCAATCTGCGTGGCTGGCGCGACGGGGTAGCCATACACGCCGGTGGAAATCGCGGGGAAGGCGATTGTGTGGGCACCGACCTCGTCCGCCCGGACGAGCGATTCCCGGTAGCACGAAGTCAGCAGTTCGGCCTCGCCGTGAGCGCTGCCACGCCAGATCGGCCCCACGGTGTGAATCACCCAGCGGGCCGTCAGCCGGAAACCGGGCGTGATCTTGGCCTGACCGGTAGGGCAGCCTCCGAGCGTGCGGCAGTGTGCGAGCAGCTCTGGTCCCGCTGCCCGGTGAATGGCGCCGTCCACACCGCCTCCGCCCAACAGCGTCTCGTTGGCGGCGTTGACGATCGCATCGACCCGTTCCGCTGTGATGTCGCCGAGCGTCACCTCGAGGCGTAGCTGGCTTGGTTCCTGACCGGTCGGAGGCAACGGCATCGATGCGGCCATGTGGATCAGTTTGTCTCCCCCATCGGGATGCTGTCGATTGTCGGCACAGAAATGGGCACTGAGCTGATCGAAGAGTGTCGAGTGAACGAGATGATGTCAAGATGCTCCGGCGATCGAGGTCCCTCGCACCGCTGATGGTGGCGCGCGAGATGATGCGGCTGCTCACCGAACGCTTCGAGACCCCGACCGAAATCGATAGTGGAGACTGAACCGATGCACATCCTGCGCACACCCGACGAACGATTCGACGGGCTGGCTGACTACGACTTCGAACCCCGCTATGCGGAGATCGGAGACGGCGACGGCGGCACGCTCCGAGTGCACTACTTGGACGAAGGACCCCCAGATGCAGCGCCCGTGCTGCTGCTGCACGGAGAGCCCTCGTGGGCGTACCTCTACCGGCACATGATCCGACCGCTCGCCGACGCCGGCCATCGGGTCGTCGTTCCCGACCAGGTCGGCTTCGGCCGCAGCGACAAGCCTGCCGAAATGACCGACTACAGCTACGCCCGCCACGTCGATTGGATGTCGAGCCTGGTCTTCGACATTCTTGACCTCGGCGATATCACGTTCTTCGGCCAGGACTGGGGCGGTCTGATCGGCTTGCGCTTGGTGACCGCCCAGCCCGACCGCTTCGCGCGTGTGGCGATCTCCAACACCGGATTGCCGACGGGGGACCGCAGCCCCAGTGATGCCTTCATGGCCTGGCAGAAGTTCTCGCAGGAATCGCCCGTGTTCCCGATCGGCGACATTGTGAACGGCGGGTGCCTGACCGACCTTGCTCCCGAGGTTGTCGACGCCTACAACGCGCCGTTTCCCGACGATTCCTACAAGGCCGGCGCTCGCATCTGGCCGTCCTTCGTCTGCACTTCGCCCGACGATCCTGAAGCGTCCGCCAACCGCGAGGCCTGGGGCGTGCTCGAGCAGTTCACGAAGCCCTTCCTGTGTTGTTTCAGTGACAGTGACCCCGTCACCCAAGGCGCCGACAGGCCGTTCCGGGCGCGAATTCCCGGCGCACAGGGTCAAGCCCACACCACCATCGAGGGCGCTTCGCACTTCCTTCAGGAAGACCGCGGCCCCGAGCTGGCCGCTGTGCTGGTCGACTTCATAGCGTCAACAAGCTGAAGCGCCGGCTCGCCGCGACGTCGCGAGGGTGGCGCGTTGCGCCCAGCGAAACCGCCGGCCCAACGATCTACTCCAGCGCCTCGGCGACGGCCAGGTCGGCGATGCGATCGGTGTCGTAGCCGAGCAGGTCGCTAAGGATCTCAAATGCGTGCTCGCCGTAGGTGGGACCGGCCCAGTCGAATCCGTTGTGCGCTGCCGACAGCGTGTACGGCACCGCGTCGACGATGGTGCGGCGGGCGTACTGATGTGGCGCCCATTGGAAATGGCCGCGGTGGGCGAGCTGCGGGTCGTCGATGCAGGCTCCCGAATTTTGGACGTAGTGAGCGGGGACGCCGTGCGCCTGCAGGCGATGCATGAGGCCGGGTCCGTTCTGCCGTGCGGTGAAGGCGGAGATGATCGCCTCGAGCTCGTCCTGGCGGGCCCGGCGGGCAGGCTCGTCGAGATCGGCGAGGTCTTCCCGTCGCATCTCGATCGCTAGAGACCGCCACTGTTCGTCGTCTTCGGTCGCGATGGCTATCCACTCGTCGTCGCCAGCAGCGGGGTACACGCCGTGGGGGACCATGCGGTCGTCCTCGTTGCCCCGGCGGGTGCGCCGCACACCGGTGGCCTGCATCTCGGCGATGGCGGGCGCCAGCAGGTGCACCGCTGCCTCCATCTGGGAGAAGTCCAGATGCTGGCCCTCACCTGTGCGCCGGCGGTGGTCCAGCGCGGCAAGCAGCGCACACACGGTGAACCTGGGCGAGCAGTAGTCGGTGTAGGCCAGATACGGCCCGGCGGGGCCGCGGTCGGCCCAGCCGGTGATGTCGAAGAAGCCAGCTACCGAAGCAGCCATGTTGCCGAAGCCGGCGAATTCCCGATGCGGCCCGCTCTGGCCCATCACGCAGCTCGACACCATGACCAGCTCGGGGTTGACCTCGCGCAGGTCGTCGTAGCTGAGTCCCCAGGCGGCCATCGTGCCGGGTGTGAATGACTCGACGACAACATCGGCCCATGCGACGAGATCGCGCACGACCTCGCGGGCCTCTGGCTTGGACAGGTCGAGCGAGATCGTCATCTTGTTGGCGTTCGTGGAATGCCAGGCGATGGCGTTCTCCTGATCCGGCACGTCGTCTCGATGGCCGAGGGCGCCGCGCAGCAGGCACGGCCGGTTCTGCGTTTCGACCCGCACCACCGTCGCGCCCCAATGCGCCAGGATTTTCGTTGCCAGGGGAGCGGCGGCAACCCAGGCCAGGTCCGCGACCTTCAGACCGGCCAGTGGCTTGTCCGAGCGGGCACCCGCGGGCAGCGGCTCCGTCACTGACGGCAAACCCGCACTGGGGCCGGTCAGCACTTCGGTGGTGTGTGCGCCCGCCTCGGGCGCCGGACCGAGGGGCGACAGGGGGGTGCCCTCTGCCAGAACGAAACGCCCCGGAAGCCTGGTGCCGTCGACATCGTCCCAGAAGTTGCGAGCGGCGAGCTGCGGGCTGTCGAGCACGTCCTGGAGTGTGTTGACCGGGCAGATGAGCAGCGAGTCGCGCAGGCCCCGCTCGATCATCTCGGCTTTCGTCTTGGTCATGCAGAAGCGGGCAATGTCGTCCATCACCCCCTCGATGACGTTGATCGTTTCCTCGCCGGACTGCAGGTGCAGCGCGAAGTTCACCCAGTCCTTGTTGGGGGTCTCGTCGTCGCAGAAGCCCTCTTCGTTCATCCACGTCAGGAATCGCCTCACCATCGGCCCGATCATCGGACCGAAGGCGACGGTGACGATCACGTAGCCGTCTATGCACGCATAGATCGTGCGGAGCATGAGCGAGCCGAAGCGGACCCCGCCCGCCTCCCGCCGCACCTCCTCCAGGCCTGCGGGGGCGTAGAAGATAGCGGACAGTGCCGTCTCGCAGACTGCTTGCTGCGTGGACAGGTCGACGTGCTGACCGTGTCCGGTGCGGGCCCGATGCTCGAGCGCCACCAGCGCAGCGACCGCTGCTTGGGCGCCGGCGTGGAGCCACGCTTGGGGGATGCTGATGCGCACAGGAGGACGGTCGCTGTCGCCGGTCACCGCGAGCTGGCCGCTTGATGCGAACAGGGTGAGGTCGGTTGCTTTCCAGTCGGCTTTCGGCCCGGTTTCGCCCCATGGGGTGATATGGACGGTGATGAGCTGGTCGTTGGCGTCTCGCAGGGCAGCGAGGTCAAGCTCGAAGGGCGTGGCGTCGTTGTGCAGCACGACATCGGCGCTGGCCGTCAGCGCTGCCACCTCGTCGGCGGTGGCCGCGACAACAGAGCGCTTGCCGCGGTTGTACGCATCGTGGGCGTAGCCGCGTGGCCATCCGCCCGGGGGCTCCACCAGCACCACATCGGCGCCGAGCTGGGCCAGCAGATTGCCGGCGAACCAGCAGCGCTCGTCGGTGAGATCCAGCACGCGATACGGACCCAGCATCCCGCCCCCCAAGGCCTCGATCGTGCGGCAGTCGTCGGCTCCCGCCGCTCCTGCGCCCGGACACTAGTGCTGCTAGCTGAACTGTCCGAAAGAGGCGAATGGCGCCTCAACCGTCAGGGGCACTATTCGGGGGTGACGTAGGCGGCGGTCAGGCCACCGTCGACCTGCAGGTTCGCGCCGGTCATGTAGGAAGAGTCGTCGGACGCCAGGAACAGCGCCGCGGACGCCATCTCGTCGGCCTCGCCGAAGCGGCCCATCGGCACATGGACCAGCCGCCGGTGACGTTTCTCGGGTGTGTCGAGGAACGACATGAGCATCTCGGTGCGCAGCGGTCCCGGCGACAGCGCATTGACGCGGATGTTCTCCCGGGCATGCACCACGGCGAGCTCCCGGGTCAACGACAGCACGGCGCCTTTGGATGCCGTGTAGGCGATCTGTGGGGTCGCTGCGCCGACCGACGCAACAAACGAAGCGGTGTTGATGATGGAGCCGCCACCGCGTCGCCGCATCGCCTCGACGGCGTACCTGCAGCCGTACAGCACGCCCTTCACGTTGACGCCGAACGTTCGGTCGATGGTCTCGTCGGCGGTCGCGATGGCGTCGGTGTCGGCATCCAGCATGATCCCGGCGTTGTTGAATGCCACGTCGATCCCGCCGTATTCGGCTTCGGCGCGTCCGAACGCAGCTGCCACGTCCGATTCGACAGCGACATCAGCACGTACCGCGATTGCCTCACCGCCCGCCGCGCGGACCGCGTCCACCGTCTCTTCGTTCGAAGGGGCAATGTCGACGCCAACGATGCGCGCTCCCTCAGCGGCGAAGCGCAGGGCCGTGGCACGCCCGATCCCGCTGCCGGTTCCGGTGATCAGCGCCACCCTGCCTTGCAATCTCATGTGCCAGCCCCCGATCGTCCCCAAATGCCCCGCAGCAGTGTCCGGTGATGTCGCGCGGGTGTCCCGTGCTGCCATCATCTGACAGCGCCGATTCGTCCCCGCTCACCACAGGACCGTAACGAATGCCAACTGCCCACGATGCGCCCTTGCGGGACGCCTACGACGTCGTGATCGTCGGCGGTGCCGTCATTGGCTCGTCCATTGCCTGGGCGCTGTCGGCCAACGACGACTTTGACGGCAGCGTGCTGGTGGTCGAGCGTGACCCGACCTACTCGCAGGCCTCGACATCGCTCACCAACAGCTGCATGCGCCAGCAGTTCTCCAACCCGCTGAACGTGCAGATCTCGCGCTTCGGCGCCGACTTCGTGCGGCACTTCCGGGAACATCTCGGCGGCGACCCCGAAGTCCCCGACCTGTTCGTGCATCACTTCGGCTACATGTACCTCGCGAGTGACGAAGAGTTCGCGGCCACCCTGCGGCGCAACCAGGCCATCCAGTCCGGACTCGGCGCCGGCACCCGGATCATGAGTCCCGCCGAGATTAGGGCCGACTACCCCTTCTACAACGTCGACGACATCGTCTGCGGCAGCCACAACCTGATCGACGAGGGCTACTTCGACTCGGGCACGATGTTCGACTGGTGGAGACGCAAGGCCCGCCAGAACGGCGTCGAGTACTTGACGGGCGAGGTCGCTGACGTGGTCATCGGGCAGGGCCGGGTCAACGCCGCGGTGCTGAGTTCAGGTGAGACCGTCAAGTGCGGGACGCTGGTCAACGCAGCGGGCCCGCGTGCGGTCGAGGTGGCCGCGATGGCCGGCGCAACTCTGCCGGTCGAGCCGCGCAAGCGCTACACGTTCGTCTTCGAGGCTGCTGAGCCGCTCGACGGCTCCCTGCCGCTCACCATCGACCCAACCGGCATTCACATGCGCAGCGACGGCGACGCGTACATGTGCGGTTGCACACCCGATGTCGATCCAGTAGTCGACTACGACGACTTCTCCATGGACCACGACATCTTCGAAGACAAGGTATGGCCGGTGCTGGTCCACCGGGTCCCGGCGTTCGAACGCCTCAAGATCACCAGCCAGTGGGCTGGCCACTACGCCTACAACACGCTCGATCACAACGTCGTGGTCGGACCCCACCACGAGATCGGCAACTTCATCTTCGCCAACGGCTTCTCCGGTCACGGCATGCAGCAATCCCCGGCGATCGGCCGTGCCGTCTCTGAATGGATCGCCTATGGCGAGTACCGGACGCTGGACCTCACGCCGCTCGGGTATCAGCGCATCGTCGAGAACCGTCCGTTCGTCGAGAGCGCCATCATCTGACCTAGCTCCGGGCCACCCCGGCCGACGGTGCGGCGTGCGGCCATGAGCTCTGTGACCTCGCTGAATCTCGCGTCCGCTGCGGTCGACGGGCCGGCGCACAAGTACTCTCGCCGCTCATGCGGTTCGGCATCTTCGACCAGCTGGAGCAACCTGGCGACGTGCCCGCGCACGAGCTCTACCGGCACCGACTTGACCTGCTGGTGAGGGCCGAGGAGGCCGGGGTGTGGGGGTGGCACAAGTCCGAGCACCACCTCATCCCGCTCGACGCCGCGCCCAGCATCAATGTCTTCTTGGCCGCCGCGATTGAGCGCACCAGCCGCATCCGCATCTGCTCGCTGGTGCACCTGTTGCCCTTCTATCACCCGATCCGGCTCGCCGAAGAGCTGTGCATGCTCGACCAGCTCTCTGAAGGCCGCCTTGAGATCGGCTTCGGCAAAGGCATCAGCGTGCCCGAGCACCTGTTGTGGGGCCTCGACCCTGACGATGCCATCGCCAAGACCGACGAGTCGCTGGATCTGATCCTGGCTGCCATGCAGACGACAGGGAACTTCAGCTTCGAAGGGCAGTTCCATTCGTTCGCCGATATGCCGATCACCTTCGAGCCATACCAGAAGCCCTACCCGCCGCTGTGGCGCCCGGGCCAGCTTGAGACAGCCGCCGAAATGCGCGTGCGCACGATGGCTGCTGGGCCGCTCGCTGCCGTGGCCGCGAGCACGGCCCGTTACCACGAGCTCCTGGGCGATGACGGCGTCGGCAGGCACCACCCGCCGATGATCGGGGGGCTCCGCCGACTGGTTGTGGCTCCTACCGATGCCCAAGCCGACGAGATCGGGCGCAGGACGTGGGTCGCGTTCACCGAGCACCTCACCCGGCTGTTCCGCCGCTACGAGATGATCCCGCCGAATGACCCCACGCTCGGCGGCGACTACGACAAGGCCAAGCACTTCGAGGCCGTCGTCGTCGGTTCACCCCAGACCATCCGTGAGCATTGCGAACGATTCGCCGAGGAGGCTGGCACCGACTACTTCGTGGGCGTGTTCGCCTGGGGCGATCTTTGCGCTTACGAAGTGGACCGCTCCTTCGACCTGTTCGCCGAGCACGTGATTGCCCCACTGGCGACTTCCTGAGCTCACTCAGGGCGGTCGGCGAGGTGCGCCGGGCCATATAGTCGGCAGTGCAGGCGCGGGCTGCGCCGCGTGCCGACGTGTTGTGCCTGCCGCGGTGCCCCGCGTCGGCGGTACCGCTGGACTGACAGCAGGAGGGGCGGCTCGAATGACTGCATTGCATCCCAACGGTGTGAACCACCTAGCCCTGTCCACCCGCGACATGAAGGGCCAGCTCGAGTTTTGGTGCGACGTGCTCGGGCTGCCGCTCAAGGCCCTGTACTGGATGCACGGCGTGGACGGCACCTATCACGGCTTCGTGGAACTGGCGCCCGACAGCTATGTGGCGTTCGTCCAGCATCCGGACAACGCCAAGGACATCGAGTTGGGCGTCACCCATCCGGGAGGCCCCGGCGAGCCCGTCACTGCCGGCACCATGCAGCATGTGGCTTTCAACGTCGACACGTTCGAGGACCTCATGGCGCTGCGGGATCGCATCCGTGACCGCGGTGTCCAAGTTCTTGGCCCGATCGACCACGGCTTCATCCAGTCGATCTACTTCGCCGGCCCCGAAGGGCTGGCGCTCGAAGTGGCCTGCGGGTCCGCCATTCCGGTCGAGCAGTGGGTGGACCCTGAGGTTCTGGGGCTGTGCGAGATCTCTAACGCTGAGCTCGAGGCGCTGAAGTACCCCGCCGAATACACCCAACCGGCCGGACCCGTCCCACAGCCCTCTTCGGCTACGGGCATGCCCCGGTTGATGCCCACCGATCACTACGACATGGTGATGAGCCTTCCGGACCAGGTGGTGTGGGACAGGATGAGCGAGACGACGCCACCGGTTGCTGCCGACTGAGCCAGGGGCGAACACGCGGGTCCTCAGCATCGGCCGCACGGGAGCGTGTGGGGCGCTGAGCAGACCAGCCGGGTGCTGCACATACATGCTGGCATAACTTGCTAGCGTAATGTGATGGCGACAACACGCGCGACGTTCACTCTCGGGCAGGATCTCGCCGAACAGGCTCAGCGCTTGCAGGTCAACGTTTCCGCCGCTGCACGCCAAGGAGTTGCTGCCGCGGTGAAACGAGCGCTGGCTGAATCCGACCGCGCTGCCTATCAACGGATGCCCGAAGAACCCGACGCCTTCTGGGATGAGGCCGAGACCTGGGGCAACGAGTGAACCGAGGCGAGCTGTGGTGGGCCGAAGTCGGCAACAAGCGGCGCCCAGTGTTGGTCCTCACCCGTTCCGAGGTCATAGATGTGCGTGAACTGGTCACCGTCGCCGAGATCACTTCGACAATTCGTGGTCTTGCCGTTGAGGTGCCTGTCGGCGAGACAGCGTCCAATCTCACGGACGACTCCGTGGTCAACTGCGACGGTCTGCACACCATTCGACGCTCATCGCTCACCACGCTTGCGGGCGAGCTCAGCGAGGACACGATGCGTTCAGTGTGCAATGCGCTCGCGTTCGCTCTTGGTTGCTGAGCATCCCCGCGCTGGCCAACTCGGCCAACGGCGATCCTGTGAAGTGGACGTCGAGAAAGTGCCAAGAGCGCAGGAGGCGTCATGACAGAAAGCAGCCCCGCATGTCGATGCTCGTCGAGATGATCGATCACGTGGCGGCCGAGGGCTCGACCGAGCCGACGGTGTTCGGCCCGTTCCACGTCGAGGGGCGCCGCACCGCGAGATGGGCGACTCGATCATCGTGGATTCCATGGAGAACGACCACGAGATCACGTTTGTCGGCCACGTGCTCGGGCTCGACGGCAATCCGATCGAAGGCGCAACGCTCGACGTGTGGGAGACGGCGTCGAACGGGTTCTACGACGTACAGGACGGTGATCAGACGGCCATGAACATGCGCGGCATCTTCACCACGGGCAGCGACGGCCGCTACGAGATCAGGGGCATCCGCCCGGTGCCGTCTCAGATCCCCGGCGACGACCCGGCGGGGATCTGCTGTTCGAGAACGGCCGGCACAACTGGCGTCCAGGCCACATGCATTTCGTGGTGGCCAATCCCGGCCACAAGACCGTGATCACTCACCTGTTCGGCGCAGCCAGCGACTACCTCGACAGCGAAGACGCTTGGGAGGACGCTGAGGCATTCGGCGAACCGTGACTCGGGACCGGGGTTACCATCGCCCCGATTGAGGGGCACCCTGTCTGAGGGCGCTGAGGAGGTTCTGCTGTGCGGTTCTGCAGGGTCAGCAGCGTCGCAGAGGCGGTTGACGAGCTGAGCCGGTGGGGCAACGAGGGCTGTGTCCTGGCGGGCGGGACCGACGTGATGCCGCAATACCTGCGCGGCGAACGGGCACCGGCGACCTTGATCGACATCGGTGGCATCGATGGGTTGCGCTGCATGTCCGAGGTCGGCGGTGTGACGAGCATCGGGTCACTGGTCACATTGCGCAGGCTCGCCACCTCTTCGCTCATTGCGCTGGAGCATCCGGCGCTGGCCCAGGCCGCCGCTGCCGTGGGCGCTTGGCAGACCCAGACGGTGGCCACGCTGGGCGGCAATGTGTGCGGCGCCGCACCGACCGCCGACACGCTGCCTGCGCTATTGATCTCCGATGCCCAGCTGGCGTTGGTGTCCAAGTCGAGGCGCCGACGCCTTGGGCTTGAAGAGTTTCTCGATGGAACTGGCGGAACGGTTCTGCGGCCCACCGAGTTGTTGCGTTCCGTCGAGATTGAACCGCTCGGCGAGCGCTGCGCTGAGGGTTACTTGAAGGTGGGTCGTCGCAGTGCCATGGATCGCGCTGTCGTGGGCTTGGCGCTGCGGCTGTCGGCAGCGCCGAACGGCACGGTGAGCGATGCCAGGGTCGCGGTGTGCGGGGGCAGTCAGTCTCCGCATCGGGCGCGGGCGGCGGAGACGGCCATGCTGGGCACACAGATCGACGGTGGCCCGGTCGCTTTCGACGAGGCTGGCGAAGAGCTGGCCCACGCGGCTGCACCGGAGCGAACCGAGATTGCCCAGTACCGGCGACGTGTGCTCCCCGGTCTGCTGAACCGTCTCGCACAGCACTGCGTCGACGAGATCCTCGGAGCGGGGGAATGACGGCCGCCGGTCCGTCTGAGCAGCCCGTCGCCATCCGGCTCACGGTGAACGGCCGAGCGCACCTGCTTGAAGTCGGTGCGGGCGAGACATTGCTCGGCATGCTTCGAGATCGTTTCGGGCTCACCGGTTCGAAGGAAGCCTGTGTCGAGGGCGAGTGCGGCGCCTGCACGGTGCTCGTGGACGGCGGTCCGGCAGCGTCGTGCATATTGGCCGCTGGCTCGACCCACGGACGCACCGTTCACACAGTTGAAGGACTTGCCGGGGCGGGCGAACTGACGTCGCTGCAGCAAGCATTCGTGAACCACGCGGCAGTGCAGTGCGGCTACTGCACGCCCGGCGTGCTGATCGTCCTCACGGCCCTGCTCGCCGAGGTGCCCCAGCCCACCGAGGATGAGGTTCGCCGGGCCCTGGCGGGCAATATCTGCCGCTGCACGGGCTACCAGCAGATCGTGGATGCAGCGCTCGATGCTGCGACGGCGGTGTCATCGTGAGCGCGCTCGGCGTCAGCCCGCCCCGCAGCGACGCCGACGCAAAGCTGCGCGGCGAAGCTGTCTTCGGCGCCGACCTCGTGCGGCCGGGGATGCTGTGGGCTGCGCTCGCCCGATCGCCCGTGGCCGCCGGCCAGATCCGTGCCATCGACGCAGGCCCGGCGTTGGAGATCGACGGTGTGCTGGAAGTGCTGACCGCGGTGGACGTGCCGGATTGGCGCACTGGCGTGATCGTGTCCGATTGTCCCTTCCTGGCTGCCGACTACGTGGCGTACGAAGGCGAGCCGATTGCCATAGTGGTCGCGGACAACCGAACCGCAGCCGAGGCCGGCGCAAGCGCCGTGGTCCCTGACATCAAGCCGATCGAGCCGATTTCCACGCCCGAACAGGCCCTCGCGCCAGGTGCTCGCTTGGTCCACTCCGCGTGGAATCGCTACGCCGTGGCCGGCGGCGTCGACATCGGACGCGACGGCAACGTGGTGGCCGAAGTGATCCACGACCCTGGCGATCTCGATGCGGCGTTCGTGGTGGCAGACCTGGTGGTGGAGGGCACCTATCGCACGCCCCGGCAATACCAGGCGCATCTGGAGCCCAAGATGGCGCTGGCCACGTTCGAATCGGGTCGCTACACCATCGAGGTCTCCCACCAGTATCCGTTCCGGCTGCGAGACCGAGTCGCTCAGATGCTCGGCGTGACGCCCTCAGCGGTCCGGGTAATCGGCCATCACATCGGGGGCGGTTTCGGCGCCAAGCTCGATGTCAGCCTGGAAGCGTTCGCAGCACTGCTGGCCCAGCGCTACCGCCGCCCCATCCGCATGCAGCACAGCGCACTCGAAGAGCGGCTGGTGGCTCCCTGCCGCGCCAATGCGCTGGTGTCGGTTCGCTCCGCGGTGCGGCGAGACGGCACGATCCTGGCCACAGAGGTCGAGATCGTGTCCGACAGCGGCGCGTACGCCAACAACGGCCCGTCGCTGTCGGCCATCCCGATGTTCGTCTTCGGCTCGATTTACCGAGTGGGTACTGCCCGAATCCAGACCCGAAACGTGTACACGAACACGGCGCCCACCGGCGCCTACCGGGGAGTAAACGGACCTTGGCTGGTGTTCGCAAACGAACGCCACATGGAGGCCATTGCGGATGCACTCGGCCTTGACCGCCGGGAGTTCCGGCTCTCGTCGCTGGCGCAGGACGGCCACTTGATGCGCAATGGGCAGCCGCTCGAACAGGTGTCGATACTGCACGAGGCCTTCGAACGAGTCGACGAACTGGCGCCCTGGCGCGACATCGTGTCGCGCAATGCAGAACAGCGCGACATCGTGTCGCGCAATGCAGAACAGCGCGACATCGTGTCGCGCAATGCAGAACAGCGCGGTGGGGGTGACGGCTTGCTGCGCGGTGTCGGCATGGCGGCAGCGATCTGGCTGACCAATCCGATGCCAGGCCACGCCACGGTGAAACTGAATGAGGACGGCACCGCCACGGTCATCACCTCGGCGACCGAGAACGGCTCGGGGGCAGTCGCGACTGCGCTGCGGCAAATTGCGGCCGAGTCATTGGGACTAGCAGCCGATCAGGTGCTGGTCACGATGCCCGACACCGACGCCACGGGCTACGACTCCGGATCGCAGGGCAGTCGCACCACCCACGTGGTCGGCCGCGCTATCGCCGACGCCTCTGCGGAAGTCCGGCGCCAGGTGCTCGACCGGGCGTCGCAGATGCTCGAGGCGGCTCCCGAGGACCTGGTGATCACAGATGGTGTCGTGACGGTTGCCGGTGTTCCTGCCGCGAGCCTCACACTCGGCCAGGTCGCCCAAGCAGCCACATGGACGCAGGGACCGATAGCGGCAGGCGCTTCGTATGTCACGCCGACGCCACCGCACGATCCCATGTGCGCCACCGGCATGTTGATCAAGGGGTGGCCGACGCCCACCTATCACCTGCACCAAGCTGAGATCAGCGTTGACCCAGTCACCGGGCGAGTCACGGTGGAGCGCTACGTGGTGTGCCAGGAGGTCGGGCGAGCGATTCACCCTGACGCCATTGCGGGTCAGATCCAAGGCGGCGTCGCACAGGGCTTGGGCTTTGCACTGAGCGAGCGCGTCGATCTCGATCACGGCCGTTACGTCCAGCGTACGTTCAAGGAACATGGCCTGCCGCTGGCCGCAGATGTCCCGAAGGTGGAGATGATCGTGATGGAACACGCAGACCCTGCAGGTCCCTACGGCGCGAAGGGCGCAGCCGAGCCGCCCGTGGTTCCGGTGGCGGCTGCTGTTGCCAATGCCGTCGCGGACGCCATCGGCGCACCGATCGACACGTTGCCCATCACCCCGGAGGCCGTGCTCGATGCCTTGGAGCGAGCACGGTGAGCGCGCAACAGGCCTCGCCGTCAGGGACGCTGCGGATCGGCGTCGACGTCGGCGGCACCAACACTGATGCCGTCGCCATGTCGGGCAATGACGTGGTGGGCTGGGCCAAGGCAACGACGACTCCCGAGGTCACCGACGGCATCGTGACGGCTGTCCGGACGCTGCTCGGTTCCCATGGCCTGTCTCCGGACGCCATCGGCGCCGTGATGATCGGCACGACGCACTTCACGAACGCACTGGTGGAGGGACGCCGGCTCGTGCCAACGGCGGTGGTGCGCCTTGGGCTGCCCGCCACCAAGGGATTGCCGCCCTTCATCGACTGGCCACATCGGCTGCGTGCCGTGCTGGGCGACCACGTCTATCTCTGCCATGGCGGCCACGAATTTGACGGCCGTTTGATCAGCCCGATCGACCACGAAGAGCTGCGCACCGCGGCGCGAGACATCGCCTCGAAGGGCGTGGGATCGGTGGCCGTGGCGTCGGTGTTCTCGCCGGTTGACGCCAGTTTCGAAGCCGAAGCGCAAGAGGTCCTGCTCGACGAAGTGCCGGGGCTCGACATCAGCCTGTCGAGCGAGATCGGACGGCTCGGACTGCTCGAACGCGAGAACGCGGCGATTGTGAATGCGTGCCTGCGCCCGCTGGCCGAACGCACCGTGGCGGGGCTGACCGCGGCGCTGGTCCAGCTCGGCCTCGATTGCCCGCTGCACGTCAGCCAGAACGACGGCACGCTGATGAGCGCCGACTTTGCCCGGCGATACCCCGTGGCCACGTTTGCCTCGGGTCCCACGAACTCAATGCGCGGTGCAGCCTTCCTGAGCGGCATCCGCGACGGTGTCGTCGTGGACGTAGGCGGCACCACCTCCGACATCGGCGTGCTGGTACACGGCTTCCCGCGTGAAGCTTCGACGGCAGTCTCGGTGGCAGGAGTACGCACGAACTTCCGGATGCCCGATGTGCTGTCGATGGGACTGGGCGGGGGGAGCCTCGTGCGGCCAGGCAACGGCCGAGACGACAGTGTGACAGTGGGTCCCGACAGCGTCGGCTATGAGCTCACTGAGCGGGCGTTGGTGTTCGGCGGCGACGAGTTGACTGCCACTGACATCGCAACTGCTGCCGGCATGGCTGATATCGGCGATCCTTCCTCGGTGGGGGCCCTCGATGCTGAGGTCGTGAGCGGTGCGGTCGAACGCATGCAGGACATGCTGGCCACTGCGGTCGAGCAGATGAAGACCTCGGCCGACCCGGTGCCCGTTGTGGTGGTCGGTGGTGGGGGAGTGTTGGTGCGCGACGGTTTGGCCGGTGCATCGGACACGATCCGGCCGGACCACTTCTCGGTCGCCAGCGCGATCGGCGCAGCCATCGCCCAAGTCGGCGCAGAGACCGACCGGGTCTATTCGATGGCGGCCATGACCCGCGACGAGGCGATGGCCGAAGCCCGGTCGGTCACCGCACAGCGTGCGGTCGACACAGGTGCCGACGCGGCCACGGTCGAGATCACCGACGTGGACGAGATCCCGCTCACGTACCTGCCGTCGCACGCGATTCGGATCCGGGTGAAGGCTGTGGGGGACTTGGCGGTGGTCCCCTGCTCATCGGACGGAGGAGCGGGCACGTGAGCAACCAGGGATCGATCGGGCTCATCCTGGGCAGCGCGATAGCACCCGAGGCCATCGCAGCTGCAGCAGCGCAGGCCGAGTCGAGCGGCTTCGACGAGATCTGGCTCGCTGAGGACTACTTCTTCACCGGCGGCATCTCAGGTGCTTCGGTAGTGCTCGGTGCCACGAATGAGATCAAGGTGGGCCTCGGTGTCGTGTCGGCGGTGGCGCGCCACCCATCAGTGCTGGCAATGGAGCTGGCAACGCTGAGCCGCTCATCCCCGCAGCGGCTGGTGGCAGGCGTGGGACTGGGTGTTCCGGTGTGGGTTCGCCAGATGGGCCTGCATCCCCGGTCGCCGTTGACAGCAGTGCGGGAATGCGTGACGGCGGTCAAGACCCTGCTTGCTGGCGAGACGCTCGATCATCGGGGCGAAGTCTTCGAGTTCAACAACATCAAGCTCACCTATCCCGAAACGGGCCCGCCGATGCCCGTGCGACTCGGCGTATCCGGCCCGAACATGCTTCGCTTGAGCGGCGAGATCGCCGATGGCACTGTGCTGTCGGTCTGCTCGAGCCTGCGGTACGTGGAATGGGCAACCGAACGCATCGACGAGGGTCGCGAGTTCGCAGGCCGTACCGACTCCCACCCGATCACGGTGTTCGCGCTGTATGCCGTGGACGAAGACGGCCAAGCAGCACGAGATTCCGCCCGGGCCTCGCTCGCCTTCTACCGCCAGCACGGACCCAATGCCCTCACCGACGTGTACGGGATCTCCGACGAGCTTCAGATCCTGATCGAGAAGGGCGGCTACAGAGCAGTGCGAGATGGCATGCCCGATCAGTGGGTTGCCGACTTGACCGTGGCCGGCACACCGGCCGAGTGCGCCGCCAAGATCCAGGCGCTGTGGGCGGGAGGTGCCGACTCGGTGGCGCTGTTCCCGCTTGCCACCGACCGCCTGGCGGAGATCATCAACCTCACCGCCAACGAGGTACTCACCCTCGTCTGAACTGTTTTCGGGCGAGCGCCGGCGAAGCCTTGGCGCTCGCAAGAGACGGCTCAAACAGCGGGCTGGTACTCGGCGTCGATGCCGAAGGCGTGCGGCCCGACGACGGCCAGCGCCTCGGGTGTGCGCAGCAAGTCGGGCGCGGGCAGCACCAGCACGTCCGCACGCACGCCGAAGCGGAGGAGCTCCGTCGTGATCGGCTCACCGGTATCGGTGGTGACCAGTGTGATGAGGTCGGGCACCATCACCTTGGGCTCGTCGTGTTCGTAGATGGCGAGATTCTCGTTCTGGAAGTCGATGCGGATGGTGCGGCCGGCGTCGCCGCCGGTTCCCGCCACGGTCATCTGACCGCGCGCGAAGCCGGCTGCGTTGCGCCGATGCACGTCGGTGACCTTGCCGCGCAGGTACCGCATGCCACCAGCGACGCCCAGGATGGCCTCTGCCGGATCGTCCTTGACTTCACGGGCGTGATGCACTGCGTGCCCGATTTCGCTGGCCAGCCGCAGTGTGTTGGGGATGATCGAGCGACGGCAGTAGGCGCCGTCCATGACGGCTGATGCCAGCCCCGTGTGCGCACCCATCTCGACCGTCGCTGCCCGGGCAATGCGCTCGAGCCATTTGGCGTCGGGCACTTCGGCAATGACGACCTGGCTGCCACGCTCATCGGCAATGGCGGCGGGGTAGGGGCTCCCGCCGTAGATCAGGTAGGTGATCATCTGCAGTTCGGGGAAGGCCCGTCCCATGCCGTCGCCGTTCACGATCGGAATGTCCATGGCGGCAGCCACCACCATCGGCACCATCGAGTTGCTGCCGCCCATCTCGAACGGGGCGATCGCGTCGAACTTCCGCCCCAAGTGGCGTTCGAGTGCCCGGGCCGCCACGGTCTCCTCGTCGCCGCCAGCGAGCTTTTCGTGGCTGACCATCGGCGAACCCATGCCCCCGACGGCCACCAGCAAGTCGTCGTCAGCGATCTCGTCGGGCTCGATGACCCGCACCCGCCCGCCGGTTCGCAGCACCTGGAGGACCCGCAATCGCCCGAGGTAGGGATTCCCGCCGCCACCGGTGCCCAGCACCGCTGCCCCCAACGCAATCGGTGCGAGATCAGCCTCAGTGATCTCCCACACAGCGTCCCTCCTGCCAACCGCGACGCAGCGACAACCGACGCTACCCCGCGCCGCCATTCCGATCCGGTCTCGCCTTGGGTTCTGAGGCAGCCCGCCGACGTCCCGCAGTCATCGTCAGGAACGATGCCCTACGGCTCCACCTCGACCTCTAGGACGCCTGACCGGTGTCGATCAGTTGTTCTTGTGGCGTCGCAGGGGGTTCAATCTGATCTGTGTAGCTATGGCTACTGGCTATGGCTACTGGCTATGGCTATAATGGACACGGCGATTGATGTGGGGAGGTAGTCGGATGTCCCTAGGCGGGGCCGGTGAACGGACTATTCCTGCTGGTGAATTCAAGAACCGCTGCCTCGCCTTGATGGACGAGGTCAACGAGACCGGGATCGAGATCGTCATCACCAAGCGCGGCCGGGCGGTTTCGCGACTCGTGCCCGCGAGCCGGTCGGTTCCTCAGATGTGGGGGCGCTACAAGGAGCACATCCGGGCTCTTGACGACCTTGTCGCACCCGCGGTTCCGGCTGGCGACTGGGAGGTCGTCAGCAATCCGGATCGGGTCCTGGACCCCGATCGATCATCGCAGCAGTGATCCTCCTCGATACCCATGTGCTGGTGTGGCTCGTCGCGGCTGTGTCGCGCCTCGGCGAATTGGCCCGGAACCGGATTCAGGAGGCGTGGGAGCACGGCGAGGTCGCCGTGTCGGCGTTCACGTTCTGGGAACTGGCGCAGCTGCGTTCTGCTGGCCGACTTGAACTCGGCCAGCCGCTGCGGGCGTTGCGGCAGCGGTTGGTGGCTGACGGTCTGGTATCTGTGCCCGTTGACGATGAAATCGCTCTTCGATCCGTCGAACTGGGTGACGAGGGCTTTCACGGTGACCCGGCCGACCGCATCATCGTGGCCACCGCAATCGTCGGCGGATTCCGCCTCGCCACCGCCGACCGTGAGATCGCGGCCTGGGGTGACCGATCAAGCCTCGTAACGCTGCTCGATCCTCGAGTCTGATCCCACCGGAGGAACGAGGATCAGCCGCGATGGCCGGTGTCGATGATGGCGGTGCGGAGGTCGGTCATGTCCAGGATCGTGTACTTGCCGCCGATGCGGCCCCAGCCGGTTCCGGTGCGTGAGGCGCCGCCGAAGGGCGGGTGCTGTTCCCAGAATGCCGTGCCTTCGTTGACCAGGACGGTGCCGGTACGCAGCTCGTCGACGGCCCGGTATGCACGGGCCAGCGACGCCGTGAACACCGACGCCTGCAAGCCGAGGTCGGAGTCGTTGGCGAGGGCGAACGCCTCGTCATCGGATTCGAACTCGGTAATGGGCACGACCGGGCCGAACGTCTCGTCACGAAAGACATCCATGGTCGGTATGACGTCGTCGATCACCGTGATTTCGTAGAACAAGCCGGTCGGACGATCGGCCTCGCGGGCGCCGCCCAGCAGCACTTGGGCACCCTGGGCTTGGGCATCGGCGACGTGGGCATCCATGTGAGCTGCGACCGTCTCGTTGTTGAGCGGGCCCATCAACGTGGTGTCTTCGAGCGGATCGCCAAGCGTGATGACTTCGGCGCGTTCCATGACCAGCGCGACCAGTTCGTCGTGGATCGAGTTGTGCACCAGCAGGCGCTCGGTCGCGACACAGCACTGTCCAGACACGAAATGGGCGCCAAACACCGCGGCGTCGGCAGCAGCGGCGAGGTCGGCGTCGTCGAACACGATCTGCGGCCCGTTGCCTGACGCCTCGATGATCGTGCGCTTCATGCCCGCGGCAGCCACGATTGCCTCAGCGGTCGCCTGCGAGCCCACGAATCCGACGCCGTCCACGCCCGGGTGCGAGACCAAGGCTTCTCCCACCTCGCCGCGGCCCATCACCACCGACACAGCCCCGGGCGGGAACCCCGCTTCAGCGACGGCCTCGGCGAGCGCCAGCGCGGAGAGCGGAGCGTTCTGGGATGGTTTGATCACCGCTGGATTCCCTGCGGCGAGCGCGGCTGCGAGCAGTTCTGCGGGGATGTTCATCGGGAAGTTCCACGGCGTGACCAAGGCGTAGACGCCGTTCGGTTTGCGGTGGGTGAACACCCGCTTGCGAGGATCGACACTCGGCAGCACGTGTGTCTCGAGCCGTTTGATCTCCTCGGCGGCCAACCGGAAAATCTCGGCCGATTCGGCCAACTCATCGGCAGCCTCTGCTGCGAGTGGTTTGCCGCTCTCGCGAGCCAATTGCTCAGCGTGCGGTCCCGCTGCGGCCTCGATGCACCCCGCCGCAGCATGCAGCATTTCGGCCCGGTCAAAGAAGCTCAGGCGCTCCAGCTCATTCGCAGCTTCGTTCGCACCGGCGACTGCATCGTCGATGTCTGCGAGCGACGCTGTGTCAACTTCGGCAAGCACGGCACCAGTGGCGGGCTCGACAACGGTAAGCGCAGCGATGCTGCGGCCGATGCGCCGTTCGCCCCCGATGAGCTGATGCATCTGCGCACCCTAGGCCGAGGCCGTTGAACCGCTGAGCAACCGCTTGCAACCAGAGACGACGCCCCTGCGGAATATCTCGAGTTGGTCGTCGGGCCATAGGACCTCGGGCCGCTGGGCCCTCCAGCCGAGGATTGCCATGCCGCGGATGAGCTCGAACATCGGCACGAGCGCCAGGTCGTCATCGCTGATGGGGCGGACTGCTCGGTAGCTGCGCAGGAACGCCTGCCGGGCAGCCCGAAAATCCGCCGTACCTCTCGAATGGAACATGGCCACAGCGATGTCGTACTGGTGCCATCCGAAGCCGGCGTCGTCGAAATCGATCACGCTGAGCTGCCCGTTGTGGGTGAGCAGGTTTGCCAGGTGCAGATCGGCATGTATCATGCTGAAGGTCCGGCGCGGCTCGCCATAGCGACGAAGCCGTTCCCGGCAATGATCGCGGGCCGTGATCAGCAGGTCCCGCTCGCGCCCATCGAGCACCGGGTTCTCCCAGAATGGGCCCCAGAAGGGTGCATCGCCGAGCAAGCCGTCCAAGTCCAAGCGGTGGCGCCGGAACGATGACGGCGGTGTCCAGTTGGCCGCCTGGTTGTGCATCGCTGCCATCAGGCCACCGAGCTGCCCGAACGGCCCGGTGATCTCGGCCGGTTCTGTTGCGTCGGTGCTCTTTTTGTGCGCAGTGAGCAGCTCGCCGACGATCTCTCCCGGCGCCCAGAGGTTGAGTCCGACCTGTCGTGTCTCGTCATCGGCGATTTCCACTGGCACGAAGTAGCGGCCGTCGGGTGCCGCAACCGGCGTCGGCACGGAAATGCCGCTGCTGCGCAGCGCCTCCAGCCAGACGCGTTCGGAATTGAGTTCGTCGACGGTGTGGTAACCGGGCCGGTGCAATCGCAGAACGTAGGCCTGAGGTGAGCGGTCGTCGTCAGCGCGAAACGTGACGTTCTCGCTGATGCCGATCAGTTGCACGTGTGCCGAACCGAGGCCAAACGCTCGGAGCGCCTCGCGGGCCGGCGATTCGTACGGGGCCGCAGCCCCGTCAACCATCGAGGTCCGCCAGCACAGCGTCGAATGCTGCCAAGAACTCGTCTGCGTGGGACTGCTGCAGCACGAGCGGCGGCCGGAGCTTCAGCACATTGGCGAACGCGCCGGCGTTCGACGCCAGAATGCCCCGGTCTTTCAGCCGGTCGGTGACCTCCACCGCGCGAGCACGGTCGGGCGCCAGGTCATCACCGGGCGTCACCATCTCCACGCCGATGAACAGGCCGTGCCCGCGGACGTCGCCGATCCAGGAGCACCCTTCGGCCCGTTCGGCAAGCGCAGCCTTCAGCTTCCCGCCGATCTCGCTGACGCTCGCGGCCAGATCCCGCTCTTCGATCTCATCGATCACCGCATGACCAACAGCGGCCTGCAGGGGACTGGCGGCGAAGGTGTTGAAGTGTCGGGTGCTGGCACGGAAACCCTCGACGAGCTCGCGGCTTGCGACCGTCGCCGACAGGGGCAGGCCGTTGCCCATCGGTTTGCCCATCACTGCGATGTCCGGCTCGAATCCCGTGACCTCGTAGCCCCACCAGCGGCCCGTGCGGCAATAGCCGGCCTGCACCTCGTCCGCGATGACCAGCCCGCCGGCGTCGCGGACCATCTGTGCAGCCTTCGCCATGAAATCGCCGGGGATGTCTGGCAGGCCCTCGTTGGCCAGGATCGAGCACAGAATGATCGCCGCGACCCCCTGTCCCGATGCCTCCAAGTGGTCGATGGCAGCAGCGAACTCTTCCAGATAGGCGTCGGCGAGCTCGTCGTCGTCAAGCCCGTCGGTGATGGGGCGGAAGCGCTGGGGGAACGGAATCGTCGCAATATCGGGGTGCTCGTCGGGCCGCCTCGCCGCCAGCGTCAGCGCGATGACCGCCTCGGTATTGCCGTGGTAGGTGGCATCAGTAGCGATCACACCCCGCCGACCCGTTGCCTGCCGCGCCATGCGCAGCGCCACCTCGACGGCCTCGGTGCCGCTGCAGCTGATGACGGCGCTCTCGATTCCGTCGGCATGCAGGCCTACGAGTCGTTCGGCGAAGCTCACGATGCCCTCGTGCAGATACCGGCTGTGCACATTCAGCGTGGCCTGCTGGGCGGCCATCGCCTCGGCAACACGTGGGTTGCCATGCCCCACGCAGGGCACGTTGTTGTACATGTCGATGTAGCGGCGGCCGTCTGCGTCGAACAGCTCGACCCCGTCGCCTCGCACGATGTGCAGCGGCTCGGAATAGAAGAGCGGCGCGCCGGCGCCCAGCGCTTGATCCCGCCGAGCTTGCAGCGGCAGGCTCGATGTCGAATTCATGCGCACGCACCCCAGGCATCGCAGCCCGCGGGCGCGGGCGGTGCAGCGCGCAGCGGCGAACTCACTCCTGGGGCGTCAGGAGCGCAGAGTTGGAGTGCTTGGAACTCGGCTTGCGCCCCAGCACGATCTCCGGTGTGAGCAGGTCGACTGGCCCCGGCATGCCATGCGGGTCCGAGTAGTAGCCGAGGGCGTAGTTGCCCATCGAGTACCCCATCAGATCTGCCAGCTCCGGATCAAGGTCCTTGGCGACCTCGGGCGGGCAGGACAGGAACTGGTTCTCCTCGGTGCGCAGCCAGCCGAGCGTGTAGGTGATGTTGACGCCGGTGCGGTCGGCATCGCTGCGGTTCTCGCCCCCGCCGTGGATCACCGAGCCCGAATACAGCAAGACCGACCCGGCGCCCATTGCGGCTTGGGTCTTCTCGTCGTCGGTGGCCCGGCGTTCTTCGTCCCAACCAGGGCTTCCCGGAACGATCCGAGTGCCGCCGTTCTCGTCGGTGAAATCGGTGAGCGCCCACATGGTGTTGAACTGCGGCTCGATCTGATCGGGGATGTAGCCGCCCCATGCCAGACGGTCTCGGTGCAGCGGCTGGGTGCCCTGGCCCGGCTTGATGTTGATGACCTGGGTCAGGTGCAGCTGGATCTTGTTCGTGTAGGGGCCGAGGAACCGGTTGGCCATGCTGATGACCGTGTCGTGCATCACCAATTCACGGCACGCCGCCGAGCGCGCCACCAGCGCTCCGGTACGGGTGGTGTTGTGACCTGAGAAGTTGTCGAGCCCGCCGGGTGTCTTGTCGATCCATGGCCATAACTCGGCCTCGAGCCGCTCCACCATGTGCAGATCGATGGCGTCCTCGATGATGGCGCCGCCGTCGATCCGCACCACTTCGGCAATCTCGTCCTCGTTGCTGTCCAGCGTGAATCGTGCAAGCTCGGCCATGCCGAAACAGTACGCGTCGGCGGGACGAGTCGCCGGACTCGTCTCACGGGCCGCCGCACCGCCGATACACGGTTCAGACGGCGACGATCTCGATGAGATGATCCAAGCCCACGAAGTCGTCGGGATTGCGCGTGTACAAGGGCAGTCCATGAGCCATCGCGGTGGCGGCAATAAGCAGATCGACCGCACGGCTACCGCGGGGCTTGCGGCCCGCGGCCGCGACCGTCGCCGCAACCCGACCGTATGCCCGAGCAGCGTCAACATCGAATGCGATGGGGTGAAAAGTGGCTTCGACGTGCTGGAGAAATTGTTGTCGCGCGGCTCGCTCGGTTGTATTCGGCGCGACGGGTGGGCCGACTGCCAGTTCCGCGAGTGTGATGGCGCTGATGGCATGCACCGCTGGCAGGGCCGTCGTGTCGAGACTCCGCAAGTCGACCACGACCGAGGTGTCGAGCAATCCGATCGCGGACTGCGGCGATTCAAGCACGAGGCCAGGGGTCTTGGTCGATGATTGCGTCGAGGTCGGCTCGTAACTCTGCGTAGTCGATCTGCGGCGCGCCCTTGAATGCGTCGAGCACCTCGTGGGCGGGCACAAAGAGGCGGCGACCTACAGGAAGCAGGCGCGCTACCGGCTCGCCGTTGCTGGTGACGATGAACGACTCGCCCATCCCGACAGAGCGCATGATCTTCCCGCTGTCATTGCGGAGTTCGCGCTGACTGATCTCACGTTCCACCAGGCCAGTGTAGCACGGCTTGCTACAGTGTGGGCCCAGTGGCAGGACCGCCGTCGGCACGGCTCCCTCCGTGGGCTGGTGATGCCTCACCGGCATAGGTCACGGCGGAGGTGAATGGCCCGAGAAGTCTGGCGAATCGGCCGCCACGTGGACGACGCTGCTCGGCGACTGTGGGTGCCCCGGTGCTCGGTGACGCAGGCGCGATGGGCCGTAGACCCGCTCGAACTGCTCCTTTGCGAGATTGCCACCAGGCCGTGATGCAGGAACCGGCTGCTGGCCTCGCTCCACACGACATGCGCGTCCACCTCCGCCTGCATTCGCGCGAGATCTGCATCTACTTCGCGCTTGAAGTCCGTCAAATGTTGGCGGAGCGCCCGCAGCTCCGCCTTGTTACGCGTGACCTGGCGGCGGTAGCGGCGGAGCAGTTCGAACTGGCCTCCGATGCTGAGCATCGTGACGAGCACGGACCAGACGACGAGTGCTGATTTTGGTACCCCAACGGCGAGCAACGCGTCCATCGCCCCCGTCATTGGTCATCGCCTGGGGTGCCGTGCGTGTGTCGGTGTCTGCTTGTCGATGCCATGGCCGCATGACAGCAGTCGCGAGAAGTTAAAGCAACAGAATTTACTGAGACTTACTGTTAGACGCCGTCCAGCGGTTCAGTGGGGCCGTACGTGCGCAGTTCGACCTCGTTGCCGTCGGGATCGTGGACATAGACGGCCGAGCCCCAGCCACGTGCTCCGTAGACCCGCGGCGAACGTCGGACGACCTCGACGTCTGGATGTGCAGCAATCTCTTCGGCATCGCCAGTGATCCACAGGGCGAAGTGCCCGAGATTCTCGCCGCTGCGAACAGTCTCCACGAGGTCGATGATGGTGCCCTCGTCGATGCGCACTGAGGGGAACGGCGCCTCGCCCGCCTGCCATTCGTCGTACCGAACCGGTGTGAGTCCCAGCCGGTCCCGGTACCAGGCCAGCGAGCGCTCGGCGTCGGTGACGTTGAGCACGATGTGATCGAGTCCCTGAACCGCTGCCACAACGCCAGTATCGGCGATCGAGCATTGCGCCCGCTGCAGCGCCACTCACCCGTGCACCCGGTGCCGACCCAGCGGGTCGTTCTACGCTGCGCCAGGTGAGTCAGCCCTCCGACAGCGTCCCCGTCTTCACACCCGACGACGACGGGTTCCACGCGCATATGAGGGGCGACGACTGGTGGTTCACCGAGACAGCGTGGTTCTCGTTCCATCAACGCGAACGAGCCCTCGGGGGATGGCTCTACACGCTGGCGCGTCACAACATCGGCACGATCTCCGGAGGGGCATGGGTGTGGGACGCCACAGCGCACCTGCCCTGGGAAGTGCCCTACAGCTCCAATCTCACCGCTCTGCGGCTGCCGCCAGAACTCGACCTGCGCGATGCGACGCTGCCGAACGGTGTGAGCGTCCGTGTCGAGACTCCCACGATGGCGTACCGGCTCGGCTACGACGACCCGGGCCGATTCACGGCCGATTTGCGCTATGAGGCCGTACTGCCGCCGCGGCCGCTCACGGCGGGGGGCTCGACGTTCGGCCATTCGGCGCACTTCGACCAGATCGGCAGGGTGACTGGGACCATCGATCTCCACGGCGAAGCCATCGACATCGACTGCTGGTCGATGCGCGACCGAACGTGGGGGCGGCGGCCAGAAGATCGTCCACGCCAGGCGGCCTACGTGACCGGTGCTGGTGATGACGGCTCGGGCTTCCTGGCTGTCACCAACACTCGCGACGGCACCGATCGGATTTCCTACGGCTTTGTCCAGCGCGGAGACTCACAAATCAGCCTCGTCGATGGCGAGCGGACCGTGCAGCGCGACCCCGACGGATGGGTGACCGATTTGCACATCGATGCCGTCGACGCCTCGGGAGCGCAATTCGTGGCTTTGGGACGCTCGGTCAGCCGAATCGTGATCAACCGCCACAGCTTCATCGACATCAACAGCCTGGTGCAGTGGGAGGTCGACGGCATCGGCACCTGGTGGGGCGAGGATCAGGACATGTGGCCCGTGCATCGGTTCGCTGCAGCCAAGCGCAGCGGTGACTGGTCGATTCTCGGGTCCCGACGATGAGACCCGCGTCGTGAGCCCCGAGGACCACGAGCTGCTGTCACGGCTGGCCGACACGGTGCGCAGCGACATCGCACCAGCGATCAGCGACGAGTACGCCCGGACGCAGGCGTTCATGGCGGCAGTGATTCTCCAGCGA
Organism: Candidatus Poriferisodalis sp.; assembly: GCF_965221945.1. GTDB lineage: Bacteria > Actinomycetota > Acidimicrobiia > Acidimicrobiales > Poriferisodalaceae > Poriferisodalis. Next base: position 1,094,008 of record NZ_OZ244925.1, read on the forward strand.
CTTGCGAAGCAGGCCCGGCTCGGGAGCGAGCATGGCGCCGCTGAGTCCGGCGACGTCGCCGCATTGTCGGACGAACTCGACACGCTGCTTGCCGGAGCGGATGCCACGACCGATGTCCCTTCCGAGATTCGGGACGCCGTCGCTCGTATGCGCACCCAAGCGTCGATTGCGGCAGCGTCGGACGTCATCGACGCCGTGTACCAGTGGGGGCCCGATCGGCCCGAAGCGGCTTCGGCTCTGGCGGCCATCCGGCAGATGCTCCGCCGGGATATTGACCGACGCATGGACATCGCGCAGTGACCGCGGCGGGGGACCGCGACCTCGGGTCCGGGGAACAAGACCTGTTGGGCGTACTCGGCGAGTACCTGCAGGAGCGCCTCGGAGCGAGCGGCCCAGTCGACATCGTGAACCCGGAGCGCATCGCTGTGGGCTGGTCTCACGAGACGTGGCTCTTCGAGGCGGTGTGGGCTGACAGTGTCGGAGAGCAGCGACAGGGCTTCTGCCTGCGTCGGGATCCCGGCAATGCACTGCTGCGAGAGCAATCTGACCTCGCCGAGCAATTCCGAGTCTTGCGGTGCCTCGAGTCCACCGACGTCCCTGCACCTCGGGCGTACTGGTACGAGGCCGATCCTGCGGTGCTCGGAGCCCCCGCCATCGTCATGGAGAGAGTTGGCGGCGAGTGCCCAAGCCCGTGGCGCCGAGCGGGCCGTGAGTACTACGCCGCGGCGGCCGGGCGCGGCGTGCTGCCGGCGAGCTTCACCGATGCCCTGGCGGCGGTGCACAACGTCGACTGGCAGGCGGCAGGTCTCGAATTCCTCGGGGTCCCGGAGGAGGGCAACGATTTCGCTTTGCGCGAGATCGCCAAGTGGCAGGCGCTCATCGACGACTCCGGACATCCGGGCCATCCGATCCTCGCCGACTTGATCGGCTGGCTGAAGCACAACGCGCCGACGACCGAGCAGCTCACGCTCGTGCATGGCGCATATCGAACCGGCAATGTCCTGATCCACGACGACCAGGTGTCGGCGATTCTCGACTGGGAGCTGCAGGTCATCGGCGACCCCATGTACGACGTGGCCTACATGCTGACCGAGCTCAATCGGGAGGGCACCGACCTGCTCTCGAATGTCGTGCCCCGGGAACTGTTCTTCGAGCGCTACCAGCAGGCCACCGGCATCGAGATCGACCCCGAGCGCTGCGCCTACTACCAGCTCCTCTACGCCATGCGCTCAGCGGCGTTCTGGATGAGCGCTGCGGGTCTGTACGCCGACGGCTCGAACAACGATCTGCGCCTGGCGCGCACCCACTGGTCAGTCACCGTGGCGCTCGAACGCGCGGCGACCGAACTGGGCTACTAGGCGGCCCCCGGACTGGCTGCTTCGGCCGGTGCTGTCGGGTGCTGGAACGGGCCTGGCCGTCGCTCCCTTGTCAAGCGGCGAATGCGTGAGGACGTCTTCGGGCGGTCCGGTGCCTCGGAGTGCGAGTGCTAGCAGACGGGTTCGCTGGCCGTGGGGTGTGCGTCCTGAGGTGTGTCTATGGGCTACGGGAGGCGGCGGGAGCTGTGGGTGCCCGGTTGGGCGGTCCGGTGCCTTGGGGTTCGGGTGGTTGCAGGCGGGGTTTTCCGTCGGGTGGTGTGTCGATCCGGCGACCGTGTTGGTGGAGGTCGGCATGGCAGTCAAAGCACAGCGATGCGAGATTCGGTATCTCGGTGTGGCCACCGTTCTCGTAGTAGTCGATGTGGTGAGCCTCGGTGTGCTCGGAAGTGAGGTCGCAGCCGATGCAGCCCTGGTCGCGCATTGCGAGGATGAGCCGTTGGGCGTCGTTGGCGTTGCGGGTGCGCCCCAAGGCAAGTTCGGACCAGTCCGATTTGAACATTGCGGGCAGCACGTTGGCGTTGACCGCGTGGTCGACGAGCATCTTGGCTGACAATGGGGTGCCGTCATCGAGGCGAGGGTTGACGAGTCGGTCGTTGACCATGTCGTAGTCCGCAATGATCACCAGGCTTGTGTTGCGCCGACGGATGTTGGCTGTGCCGGCGATGAGGTCGCTGATCGCGTCCGCGGTGAGCTGCGCACGTGTCGGCACAATCCCAGCGCCGCCAGCATCGGTGCCGTCGTTCGGGTCGGGGAGGCCCGCGGCGAGACCGTTGCCGGTCGCGTTGTGGTCGGTGGCGTCGCCGTTGTTGGGAGTGTCGTCGGCGTTCTCCGCGCGGCGTCGCAGCGACCGCGCCATGGCCTGCAGGGCGATGTTGACCTGGCGTCCGGCGAGGAAGTCGAACTTGCCGTTGAGATGCCACATGCCGTCGTCGCCCAGCTTCATCGACCCCCAACGCTGCGCACGCTGCTGTGCAAGCTCCGCGTCGATCGGGCCGAGATTCTCGGCGGCGGCTTCGGCGTCGAGATCGGCGAACACCTGCTGGCTCTGATAGGCGAGCGGGTGGCGGGCCACCGTGTCGGAGGGATAGGCCCGACACAGCTCGATGAACTCCGCTTCGCTGCGACGATGCTTCTTGGGTGCCTCGCGGGCGATCACCTTCGCATGAGACATCCCGATCTCACCGGCCTGCAACGCGTCGAGCGTCGCTGTCATGCCCTCGGTGACGAGGCTCTCGGCCAGACGGGCCTCGGTGCGTGCCTGCGACGCGTTCAGACGCGTCTGGTCACGCAACACGTACGCCGCCGATTGCGCCCCGTTGCGGGACGCGAGCTCGCCCACCGCGGCCAGATAACGGCCCTCGATGCGCGCCCGCTCGCCAGCCAGCTCGACCACGAGATCTTTCAGATCGCCGTAACCCAACGACGCCAAGCCGTCGCTCTCATCAAGGCCGCACCCAGCTGCGGAAGTGTCGACACAACCGGCCGAGGGCTCGGGCACCGCACCGCTACCACTGCACCGCAACCCACCGTCCCGCAGCGAACCGTCCCGCGCAACTACAGAACCGGCCGTGCCGCCAGCATCGCCCGGCGACCCAGCCGAATTGGCCCAGCCGTACCGCGAGCCGTGGTGCGAGTCGTCGAAGCGCCAAATGGCCATCGGGTCCGGCCACGCCGACTCGGCACCTGCAGCGTCGAACCCGGCCTCGGAAGGTTCCGAGCCGTCGGCGTCGAGCCGGTACAACAGGTCGGCGAACATGAAAATAGCATACACATGTACCGCACCAATCACACGCAAAAACAGCCACGAGTTTCGGGATATATCTGCACCGCATGTACGAGAAACATATCGAGAGAAAGCCGCTGGCAAAGGACCGATACCGCCGATTCGAGACAGCGAAACCGCTCGGCAACAAGTCGGCCAATAAGTGGAACCAGGCTCTCTCAGCCTTTCTCGTCGATTGCCGCGTTGGGACAACGATTTTACTGCGTAATGTCTGGCCTGCTCGCAGCGAGGTAGACCGGGTTCACCAGCGTCAAGAACGCCGGTCTCTTCCTTCCAATACAGAGAGGATTAACCGAGACACTGGTCACCTGAATTCCTGAAGTTCTAGCTCGGCGTTGGTCTTGTATACCGAATACTGACAACGGTCCGGGCACCGTCAAATGGCAAGATCTTCACAGGAAGACCCAACTGGGGACAAGGCGTTCACAATCGGTCGATGACGACGTTGTCACAAGATATATGAGAATTCACGGCCAAGATAATCGGGTCTCAGCACTTTGTCACACTGGCCAATCTGCACCGTACTCGCTCCTTCCTTGCCTATCAGGAAGAGGGAGCGGAAGGCGCGGGAGGTGACGGGTTGAGCCTCAGTATGGAGGATATACGACTTCTGTACTTGCTTCACTCGGGCCGTGATACGCAGCTCTTTGGTCATAATCCTCATGCAACGGATGGAAGCACAAGGCTCCTGGCGAGGTGGTGACGTAAGAGAAAGACCAGCCTACAGGACATGCCCTCAGAGACGTCAAAGCGTCAGTCTCATACCCTGACAGACCCTGACATGTACCTCGGTGGACATCAAAAACACAACCATTGCCGATATGGGCGCTAAACATGTCTGCCAAGGTCTGTTGATCCTCAGAAGTCCACGTCCCTCCTCCGAAAGCTTCAATTTCCCTATGTACTTCAAGCCAAGCTGGGCTGGGTGGCAGAGGATTCGGCACGGTTTCCTCTTCCCCGGTTCCGGCCTCCTCGGGTTCGCCGGTGGACGGCTCGATTGAGGTGCTGGTACCGGCGGTGGTGTCGCCGCTGGCACGTCGCCCGACGAGCTGCGCTGTGGCCCAGCGGGTAGCGCCCCCGAGGCGTGTCATGTCACGACCGGCGATCTTCGCGGTGGGCACCGCAGCTATGCCGCCCAGCACGAAACCACCATCGTTCGCGGCGTCGAGACGTGCTTGCTGGCTGGCGGGCATCGGGCCGTCGCGTGGACCCGCCAGGATCACACAATCCGTGCCCACCACCCTAGCGAGGGTGACTGCGCTGTAGATGTCGGACTGCGCAGCCGCGTCAGAGCCGACCACGCCCGCTTTGGGCACCTGCCGCAGCGGGCAGCACCAACGGCACCGCGAGCACCAACGCCAACAGAGCAGAAACCCAACGTCGACCTCGAACGCGCATCGGCAAACTCCCCACTGGACCGCCCGACGACAATACTCGGCACCTTTGACACGAGCCGCTCATGTCTTCACCCACCCAGGTCATGCGGCTGCATTGGAAGGTCCGCCGGCGCGCCGTCGGATGTGACGTTCCGCTGACAGACAGCCAAGACGTGCCCAAATCGTCGATTCGCACATGCAAGACCACCGGTCAACGCGCCGGTCACCGTCGCCCGCGGTCGCTACGCATGCCACAGCAACGCCGCCTGTCGCGCGAGCTGGCTGATTCGCCCTGGGAGGGACGTACAGCCAGCCTCCGGCAACGCTTGCGAACCTTGCGCGGCCCCAGTCTCAGAGCGTCGGCGGAGAGGCACAGACGTCATAGCTGCGGAGGCGGCAGGAAACTCCGCGACGTTGCAACCTGCTGAATTGCTGGAGCCGAGGACCCTGCCGCCTCCGCAGCGGACACACCCAATCGCGCGGCCTCTCAAGAGCTGAGCGGGTAGGTGAGCTTGGGCGACTTGATTCCCCGAGCGCCGGGGATGCCGTGATGCTGCTGGTCACCTGCCCGCGCGGGCTTAGACAGCGAACGCGTCGATCATGGCCTCGACGTCGCCCAGGGGGTACAGGATCGGGCAGGTGGCACCGTTGGCCAAGTAGCCGTCGACGGCCTCGCGAGCCTCCGCAGGCGTGCCCGAGGCAGTGAGCATCTGGACGATGTCGTCGGGAACGAGTTGTGACGCTGCTTCGACCTGTTCGGCCGTGGCTGGCCACGTCAGTACCTTGCCGACTTCTTCGAGCAGCGATTCGGGTACGCCCGAGGCCTTCATGATGTGGGGCTGCTGGCCCAGGTACTGGGTGACCATGTTGCGTGCCATGTCGAGCGCCGTCGAGCGGTCTTCGTGCACCGAGCACACCACCAGCTGGGGGCGGTCGAGATCGTCGACGCTGCGGCCGGCTGATTCGGCGCCGCGTTCGAGCGCCTCCATGGCACGGCTGTTGTAGTCAGGCGAGACCAGGTAGTTCAGCACGACGCCGTCGGCGATCTCGCCGCACAGCTCCATCATCTTCATGCCTGTGGCACCGATGTAGATCGGCACGTCTTTGGGCCGTCGCTCCTGGTACACGTAGTCGAGTTCGACGTCGTCGAGCTGGACGTGATCGCCGTGAAAGCTGACGTTCTCGTTGGCGAGCAGCGCCCGCACCACGGTGGTGACCTCTCGCATCGCGCCGAGCGGGCGAGCCCTGCTGATGCCGACCTTCGCGGCCAGCGGGTCCCACCATGCGCCGAGACCGCAGATGATGCGGCCCGGCGCGAGATCGTCAAGCGTGGAGAACATCGACGCCAGGCGTGCAGCGTTGCGCGACCAGATGTCGATGACGCCTGCTCCCACCTTGATCCGCGAGGTCGTTGCAGCGAACGCTGCCATCGGCACGCTGGCCTCGCGCACCAGCCGAGAGTCGGCCTGCCACACGGCCTCGAAACCGCGTTCCTCGGCGTACTGCGCAAAGCCCATTGCCTCACCGATCGGGTGGGCGTCTTGCAGGTACAGCGCAACGCGTGTTGAAGTCATCGGTTCACCGCCATCGATCCGGGCCGTCCAATGCGCCCCGCTGCGGAAGTCCCCGCGGACGTCAGGCGCTGTCCGCGGAACATAGCCTCAGATCCCGATGGTCTCCTGCACCTCCACGGGCACCCCTTCCGGCGCCGCCGGTCCCTTTCCCGCCAGCTACGCCGCCCAGCTGGCCACCGAGGTCACCGACGCCGGTGGCCGAGCCCACATTGTCGAGCGGTTCCGGGAACAGGGCATCAGGCTGCCCACGTTCGCCGAACTCGCCGATCCTTCCGTCATTGACCCTGACATCGACACAGCGCTCGCCGACGTCGACCCAGACTTTGCGGATCCGCTGAACCTGTTTCGGGTTCATTGGTTCAACGACGGCGCCGGGGGGCGCACCGACGTGCCTGAGCATGTCGTGCTGCCGAGCGAGCTGACCGGCACGCCTGCTCAGGTCGTCGTGCTGTTCGGCAACCGGTTCCCGATGATCGGTGCCCACAAGGTGCTGGCTGCGTATTCCTGCCTCGCCCCGCGTGTCACCTCGGGGCAGTTCGATCCGATCACGCACCGGGCGGTGTGGCCGTCGACGGGCAACTACGCCCGCGGCGGCGTGGCCATCAGCCGGATCATGGCGTGCCGCGGCGTTGCGGTGCTGCCAGAGAACATGAGCCGTGAACGGTTCGACTGGCTGGCCGACTGGGTCGCCGACCCTGCCGACGTGATTCGCACGCCCGGCTCGGAGAGCAACGTCAAGGAGATCTACGACGCGTGCGCTGTGCTCGCAGCGGATCCGGCGAACTTCATCTTGAACCAGTTCAGTGAGTTCTCGAATCACATCGGCCACTACGAGGTCACCGGAGCGGCGCTGCTTGGTGTGTTTGAACACCTGCGCCAGAAGGCGCCCGCAGGCTCCGAGCCGAAGCTGGCCGCGTTCGTTGCCGCCAGCGGCTCGGCAGGCACGCTGGGCGCCGGCGACCGGCTCAAGGACGAACACGGCGCGCAGATCGTGGCGGTCGAGGCGCTCGAATGCCCGACGATGCTCTACAACGGCTACGGCGAGCACAACATCCAGGGCATCGGCGACAAGCACATCCCGCTCATCCACAACGTCATGAACACCGACGTCATCGTCGGCGTCAGCGACCGGGCAACCGACGGGCTCGGGCTGGTGTTCAACACCGAAGCCGGCCGTGACGCCCTGCGCGAGCACCTCGGGGCGGCATCGTGGGTGCTCGACCACCTCGGGCACTTCGGCTACTCGTCGATCTGCAACACCCTCGCGGCTGCCCGTGCCGCGAACGAGCTGGGCCTCGGGCCCGACGACGTGGTCATGACCGTGGCCACTGACGGCTTCGAGATGTACTACTCCGAGCGGGACCGCCATGTTGCGGAACGCCATGCGGGCAGCTTCGATGCGGGCGCTGCCCGCAGCATTCTCGAGCAGCATCTGGCGCCCGACGCTCGCTGCGAGCACGCGCCTCACATCGAGGTGCTGACGGACCGGGGCCGCGACCGCATCTTCAACCTTGGCTACTACACCTGGGTCGAGCAGCAGGGTGTCCCGCTGGAGGACTTCGAAGCCCGCCGCGACCAGGCATTCTGGGGTTCGCTGCGAGATCTGCCCCGGCTGTGGGACGAGATGATCAACGACCTCAACGACGAGGTCGCCGCCACCTTCGTGTGAGATCACCTTTCAGCGTCGAGCTTGAGTTGAGTCGCAGTTGTTGACGCCAGCCAATCACGGTCCTGTCGCGAAAGATATTGAAATTCAGTTTGCCAGCGGAAGGTGCGGCCGTACGGTCTGCGCTGTGTCCCCGGTGCAAAGAGCCCGCCGTGTCTGAAGAGGATCGTTCCAGCCTTTACGATTGGCTGCGTGAGCAGACCGGCGAGCACCTCGCGGAATATGTGATGTCGTGCCTGCTGCCCGCACCGCTGACCGATGTGGCTACCAAGTCCGATGTCGGCAAGGTCAAGTCCGAAGTGGCCGTGCCGAGGTCCGATGTCGGCAAGGTCAGATCCGACATGGGCAAGCTTGAGTCGCGCTTCGACCGATTGCTCCTGTTGCGCGAAGCGGACCGCGTGGAGATGACTGCGCAGCGTGAGGCGGATCGGGCGGAGATGGCTACGCAGCGTGAGGCGGATCGGGCGGAGATGGCTGCGCAGCGTGAGGCGGATCGCAAGAGATCCACTTGGTTCGTAGGTTCGGTGGGAATCGCCCTATCGGCGCAGATCTTGGCCACGCATTTCGGTTGGATACCCTCAGGCATCTGAGCGGGACGACGGAGGCGCTTGCCGACGGCAGGTCGTCTTCGCGCTCTCGGGTGCACAGGGGCACGCGGCTGGCTCGCGCGGGCGGGATTGCGTTGCGCCAATGAGAGAATGAGCCCATGAGCGGATCTGAAGGGGGGGCGCCGCGGATCGACGGCGGGCGATTGATGGGCCGATTGGACGAGTTGGCTCAGATCGGTGCCATCGAGGGCACGCAGGGCAACTGCCGCCTGGCGCTCACCGACGAGGACCGCGCCGGTCGCGACCTGGTCGGCACGTGGATGGCCGACCTCGGGCTGGAAGTCACGATCGACGGGCTCGGCAACGTCGTGGCCTGCACCGAGCCGGGACGCGTCGCCGACTCTGTGATGATGGGCAGTCACATCGACACAGTCGCCACCGGCGGTCGGTACGACGGCAACCTCGGTGTGCTGGCCGGGCTGGAGGTCATCGAGTCGATGCTGGCGAGTGGCAACAAGCCCGCCCGACCCCTCTCGGTGGCGTACTTCACCGACGAAGAAGGCAGCCGGTTCGCTCCCGACATGCTGGGCAGCCTTGCCTACGCGGGCGGAATGGCTCTAGAAGAAGCGCTGGAAGTCACCGACCGGGCCGGTATCTCGGTCGGCGACGAGCTGGACCGCATCGGCTATCGCGGCTCGGCACCAGTGCCGGGCACCGTGCCGTATGCCTACATGGAGCTGCACATCGAGCAGGGTCCGGTGCTCGAGTTCCACGGGATCCAGATCGGCGTGGTCGAAGGCGTGCAGGGCATTTCATGGACAGAAGTCACGCTGCGCGGGCAGTCCAACCACGCCGGCACCACGCCGATGCCGCTGCGCCGTGATGCGGGGCTGGCTGCGTGTCGCATTGCCGGTGAGGTCCGCGAGATGGCGCACAACATCGGCGACTCGCAGGTCGGCACCGTGGGGTCGATCTCGCTCGTGCCGAACCTGGTGAACGTCATTGCGGGCTCGGCCACGATGACGGTGGACCTCCGCAACACTTCCGAAGGCATGCTGCAGCACGCCGAGGCACGTCTTGACGAGATCGTGGCCCGCATCGCCGACGGCGAGCATCTCGAGGCCGCCATGCGGCGCATGGCCCGCTTCGAGCCGGTGGAATTCCATCCGAGCGTCATCGACCTCGTCGAGCGATGCGCTGCCGAGTCGGGCCTGAGCCATCGTCGGATGCCCTCGGGCGCCGGACACGACGCGCAGATGCTGGCCCGTGTCTGCCCGACCGGGATGATCTTCGTGCCTAGCTTCGACGGCGTCAGCCACAACCCGGCTGAGTACACCGCACCGGAGGACATCGAGGCAGGCGCGAACTTGCTGGCCGACGTCGTGTGGCGCCTCGCCGACGGCGATATCGACGATGTGCTCGCGAACGGCGGGGCTGCGACATGAGACCCCTCACCGTCGGCGCCGCGCAGCTCGGCCCGATCGCCCGCTACGAGACCCGTGCCAGCGTAGTGAAGCGCTTAGTCGCGCTGCTGCGCCAGGGCGTCGAGCGGGGCTGCGATGTCGTGGTGTTCCCCGAGTTGGCGCTCACCACCTTCTTCCCCCGCTGGTTCTTTCCAGACGACTCGCCCGAGCTGCTGTCGTACTTCGAGACCGAGATGCCATCGGCGGACACCCAGCCGCTGTTCGACGAGGCCAAGCGGCTGGGCATCGGCTTCCACCTGGGGTACGCCGAGCTGACGCCCGACGGGCATCGCTACAACACTGCGATCCTGGTTGATCGCGACGGCACCGTCGTTGCCAAGTACCGCAAGGTGCACATCCCGGGACACGAAGAGCACGAACCCCAACGCCCGTTCCAGCATCTTGAGCGCCGGTACTTCGAGGAATCCTCCGAGGGTTTCAGCGTGTGGCGGGCATTCGGCGGCGTCATGGGCATCGCCCTGTGCAATGATCGCCGCTGGCCCGAGACCTACCGCGTGATGGGCCTCCAGGGCGTCGAGATGATCTTCATCGGCTACAACACACCGCTGCACTACGCGCCCGATCCCATCCAAGACCCGCTGCAGGCCTTCCACAATCACCTCGTGATGCAGGCGGGCGCCTACCAGAACGGCACCTGGGTGGTAGGGGTCGCCAAGGGCGGCACCGAGGAGGGCGTGGAGTCGCTGGCGCACTCTGCAGTGATCGCACCGTCGGGCCAGATCGTGGCCCAGGCGGTCACCGACGGCGACGAGCTCATCACTGCCCGGTGCGACCTGGACTGGTGCTCGCAATACAAGGACACGGTGTTCGACTTCGATCGCTACCGGCGGCCTGAGACGTACAAGTTGATCGGCGAACGCAAGGGAGCCATCCCGCCGCCTTGAGCGGTGGTGTGAATGACCGCGCGGCGGTGCGACAATAGCTAGCGGGGAAGGGACAGATAATCCCTAGGTCCCGGAGAAAGGTTGCCGATGACGACCGAGTTCGTGTTGAACGGCTCGCCGGTCACGGTCGCAAGCGACCATGAGCATCTGCTTGCGGCTCTGCGAGATGAACTGGGCATCATCTCGCCCAAGGACGGATGCGCCCCGTCGGGCCAGTGCGGCTGCTGCGCGGTGTTGGTGGACGGCAGGGCACGGGTGGCTTGCCAGACCAGCCTGGAGCGCTCAGCCGGCACCGAGATCACCACCGTCGAAGGCTTCGACCCCGCCGAACTGGACGCCATGGCGAACACCTTTGCGGCACACGGTGCATTGCAGTGCGGATTCTGCACGCCCGGCATCGTGGTGCGGCTGAAGGCCCTGCTGGACCGCAAGGGCTCGGCGCTGACCCGTGAAGAAGCCAGCCGTCACCTCGGCGGACACTTGTGTCGCTGCACCGGCTACACCAAGATCCTCGACGCGGTGGAATCGCTGGCGGCGGGAGAGGTGCCGGTGGCGCTGCCGCCCAAGGGCATCGGCAGCTCCGGCGTCCGCTACGAGGCCCGCGAACTGACGCTGGGCAGCCGTCCGTACATCGACGACATCGTGATCGACTCGTCGATCAGCGGTGTGACGGCCCCGTACGGCATGCTGCATGGCGCCCTGCGGTTCGCCGACCACGCCCGTGCCGATGTTCTGTCGATCGACACCAGCGCGGCGGAAGCCGTGCCTGGTGTTCGGGCCGTGTTCACCGCGGCCGACATTCCCGGCGTGCTGCGGGTGGGCCTCATCCACAAGGACTGGCCGGTGATGATCCCGGTGGGCGGGCGCACGTCCTACCTCGGCGACGTACTCGCCACTGTCGTGGCCGACAATCGGCCCGCTGCCCGGCGCGCCGCAGAGCTGATCGATGTGGCCTACGACGTCCTCGAACCGATGACCGACCCGGTACGGGTGAAAGACAGCGACATCGACGCCGTGTGGGAGCTCGACGGCAACGTGCTGTCACGCTCGACCTACGCCCGCGGCGACGTCGACGCCGCGCTGGCTGCCTCGGCGCACACCGTGACCGAGACCTTCCAGACCCAGCGCATCGAGCACGCTTACCTCGAACCCGAGTCGACCCTTGCCGTTCCCACCCCTGCCAACGGGGTCCCCGCCGGACTGCACGTGTACACCGGCGGGCAGGGCATCTGGGACGACCGCAACGACATCGCCGCAGTGCTGGCACTGGACCCGTCGGTGGTCACCACAGAGCTGGTCTCCAACGGCGGGGCGTTCGGCGGCAAGGAGGACATGTCGAACCAGGCCCATGCAGCGCTCGCGGCGTGGCTGACGGGCCGCCCGGTGCGGATCACCTTGTCACGTGAGGAATCGCTGCTCATGCATCCGAAGCGGCACCCCATCCGCATGACCTACGAGGTCGGCTGCGACGCCGATGGCAAGCTCACCGCGGTGCGGGCGCGCATGTTCGGCGACTCGGGCCCGTATGCCTCGGTCGGCATGAAGGTGCTGGAACGGTCGGCTGGGCACGCCACCGGGCCGTACCTGGTGCCGGCGGTAGATGTCGAGTCCGTCGCAGTGCGTACCAACAACCCTGTGTGCGGCGCATTCCGTGGATTCGGCGCAAACCAGGCGCAGTTCGCCATGGAAGGCGTGATGGACCGGCTGGCCGAAGCCCTGGGCATCAGCGGCTTCGAGATGCGTCAGCGCAACGTGGTCGTGCCCGGGGGAGTGTGGGGACCGGGCCAGATCATGGACGACGGCTGTCTGGGCGCCCAGGCCTGCCTGGACGCTGTGCGCGAGCCCTACGAGGCGGCCCGTGCTGCCGGAAAGCCCGTCGGGATCGGGCTCGGGCTGAAGAACTCGGGCCTGGGGAACGGCTTCAAGGAGATCGCGAAGGCCGTCGTGCGTTTCTGTGCTGACGGCACCCTCGAGGTCCGCCATTGCTGGACCGAGATGGGACAGGGCGTGCACACCGTTGCGCTGCAGGTCGCCGTGGAGGAACTCGGCGTCGATCCGGAGGCCGTACGAGTAATCGTGGACTCCACCCGGGAGCTTGGCGCCGGCCAGACCACTGGCAGCCGCGGCACACTCATGGGCGCAGGATCCGTGGCCGATGCCTGCCGCGCAGCGCTAGCCGATGGCTGCCAGCCCGAGGTGGACTACGAAGGCGAGTACCGGGTGGACTGGACCAACTCGCTGTCGGAAGGCTTGGAGAACCCGGTCATCCACTCCACGTTCGGGTACGCCGCCCAAGTCGTCATCCTCGATCCCGAGTCCGGCAAGGTGGAGCGGGTCATCGCGGCGCACGACGTGGGCAGGGCTGTGAACCCTGTGCTGTGCGAGGGCCAGATCGAGGGCAGCGTGCACATGGGGCTCGGCTATGCGCTGAGCGAGGGCTTCCCTGCTGACGCCGACGGGCGACCGCTCAATTCAACGCTTCGCAGCCTCGCGATCATCCGGCCCAAGGACATGCCCGATGTCGACGTGATCCTGGTCGAGTCGCCGCAGCCAGGCGCTCCCTACGGCATCAAGGGTGTCGGCGAGATCGGGCTCGTGCCGACGGCGGGTGCCGTCGCAGCGGCTGTCCGGGAGTACGAAGGCGTGTGGCACAACGAGCTGCCGATGCGCAACCCGTCAAACCGCGAACGCGCAGACGCCTGGGTCTGAACCGTTTTCCCTACGAGCTTCACGCAGTCGTAGGAGTGTGGCTGTGGCCAGCGAGATGCTGGCCACAGCCACACTCATGGGTTCACAAATGCAGTTGCTGCCGCCTACTGCTCTTCGAGTTCGCCGGGCATGTTGTAGCTGTATATCCGGCCCTTGTGGTGGTCGAGCACCCACATGGTCGTGCCGTCGGACCAGCTTCCCTTCGGGCTGTTATTGCCAGCATCGCTCAGACCATCGAAGTCGAGGTGGGCTTGTCGCTCGCGCGTATCGAGGTCGTAGGCGTACAGCTTTTTGTCCATCGTGTCGACCACCCACATGGTTTCACCGTCGGACCACAGTCCGGCAGGGTGGCAGTTGTCAGATGCCCGGGGATCGAGACTCCAGATGGAGCAGAGCGTCCTGATCTCTTTGCTTGAGTCCATGTCGCCGGTGGCCAAGTCGTAGGCGAAGATCTTGATGTTGTTCTTTGGATCGGACACCCACATTGTGGTGCCGTCGGACCACAGACCCTTGGGAACCCAATTCCAGCCTTCGAGCCGTGCATCGGACTGCAGCGCGCGGTTGTCTACGCCGGTATAGAACTCTTTGCTGGTGTCGCGAACGCCGGTCGCCAAGTTGTATGCGTACAACTTCTGGTCGCGATCGTCCGATACCCAGATCGTCGTGCCGTCGGACCACAGGCCATGGGCATTGTGATTGCCCGCATCCGCCAGCGTGGTGATGTCCTTGGATGAGTCGTGGGCGCCGGTGGCCAGGTCGTAGGCGAATAGCGCTCCGCTGAGATCAGTCACCCACATGGTGGTGCCGTCGGACCACGTGGCTCGAGGCATGCGGTTGCCCTCAGCGAGTCCGTCTATGTCCGACAGCACGGCCCATCTGAACGCTTCGGTGGAAGCCCGAGCGACAACGACGGTATAGGTCTTGTTGACCGTGGTGTCGAAGGATTCCACGGCGACAGTGATGGTGTTGAGGCCTTCGTCCAGGACGACTTGGTGTCCGTCGGCGCCGACGTCGGCATCATCGGGGGAGATGGTCACCGTCGCACCCGTGTCGGTGCTTTGGGCGGTCACGGTGGTGGTTGCCACAGAGCTGGCCACGCCTGCGGTGTAGTGGGCGGTGGCGGAATCGAACGTGCCGATGTCCACGTCGCTGAGGGCGAGAGCGCTCAACGTGGCGTCATTGCGGATGACGGCCAGGTTGGATCTGGTGACGACCACGGTGTAGGTCTGGGTGTGCGAACCGCGGGTCACTGTGACGGTGATGGTGTTCTCGCCGGCGACCAGACTGATTTGAGCACCGTCAGTGCTCGTGTCTTCGTCGGTAGGCGAGATGGAGACCTCAGCGTCTGAGTACAGCGCGCTCGCGGTCACGGTGGTCATGGCAGTGGTGCTGGGCGCGCGCACCGCGTAGTCAGTGTCCGACGGGTCAAAAGCCTCCGACGCCGGGTCGAAGGTCTCGAGGTCGGTGCCGTCGAGTTCCAGTGACTGCAGGTGGGTGCGGCCGGGCATGGTGTAGGCGTAGAGCTTGTCGTCCCCTCGATCGGACACCCACATGGTGGTGCCGTCCGACCAGAGATCGTCGGTGCGGCTGTTGTCGGTACCGCTGAGCGTGTTGAAATCCAGATGGCCGAGCCGGTCGCCGGTGCTCAGCTCGTAGGCGTAGACCTTGTCGTCATATTCGTCGGACACCCACATGGTGGTGCCGTCAGACCACAGCCCTGCGGGGCGGCTGTTGCCCGCATTCTTGAGGGTGTTGAGGTCTTTGCTCGGCTGGCGCGACTTGGCGTTCAAGTCGTAGGCGTAGATCTTCCCGTCCGCCAAGTCGGAGACCCACATGGTGGTGCCGTCGGACCACAGGCCTTTGGGGCTGAGATTGTCAGCGTCTCCAAGGATCCAGGCGTAGAAGTCGTCAGTGCCCTTACGAGCGCCCGTAGCCAGGTCATAGGCATAGATCGAGATCATCTCGTCCCACCCGTCGGAGACCCACATGGTGGTGCCGTCTGACCACAGCCCGCCGGGCTTGTCGTTGCCGGCGTCGTCGAGCGTGTCGATGTCCGAGTCCGACGTGCGCTCGCCGGTGGTCAGGTCGTATGCGTAGATCTTGTCGTTGCTGTCGTCGGCCACCCACATCGTGGTGCCGTCCGACCAGACTCCGGTCGGATCTGTCCCTCCAACGTCAATGTCTCGCAGCGCGTTGGCAGATGCACCCGCAGCAGGCGACAACAGCGCCGCCGCGAGCGCGACCGCAGCCAACGCCGCCGGCACAGCCCGTCTGTGCCTGAGAGGGTTCATTCCGCGGGGAGGTATGCGACGCGCAGTGCGTTCAGATGCCATGGTCTTTACTCCAAGAGGATTTCAGGGCCTGCTGCAGGCCACAACAGCTCGCTGTCGCGCGGCATCACACCGGCGACCCGAACTGATAGCTGACTGGACGAAATTTGAACGTTAGCGCATGAAAACATGTATCAAACGTCATTGAACAGCACAAATCCGCCCTCGTTGAGCACCGATATCGACGAGGCGCTGCGAACTGGGGGGTGCTGGCGATGCGCAACCCGTCGAACCGCGAGCGTGCCGACGCCGGGGTCTGAGCCTGGACACTGAAGCAGTCAGGCAGACAAGAAGATCAATCTCGCCTCTACGCTTGGCTTTGTGAGCAGATTGACGAGCAACTTGCCGAGTACGTCATGACGTGCTCGGCCCCTGCTCCGCTATCGGACCTCGCCACCAAATCCGACTTGCAGCATTTCGTCACTAAGGACGAGCTGGCTGGCCAACTCGACAAGCTCAGGGATTGGATCGACGCCAAGTTCGACCGCCTGATGGACCAGCGCGAAACCGATCGCGCCGCAGTGGCGGGCTGACCCGAACCCCATCTCGCAGCGGCCACCGAAGGCCTGGAACTCGCAGGAGACCCAGCACCGTCGACGTGCTTCGATCAGTCGTTGCGCGAGCCTGACCCCGAGCGGTGCCACTCTGCGGCCCGCGTGATCGAAGTGGCAGAGTTCACGCCATGACGTCACCCGGTTCAGTCACGTTCGGCCTGCTGCTGCCCTCGCGGGAGTTTGGGATGTACCCGCCTCACGACGGGGACCCTCGCCGGCTCGTCGACCTTGCCGTCCGGGCCGAACAGGCCGGTTTCGACGCTGCATGGATCGGAGATTCGCTGCTGGCCAAACCGCGTGCGGAACCGCTCTCGGTCCTCGCGGCTGCAGCGCTGGTCACCGAGCGCATCGACCTCGGTACGGCGGTACTGCTGGCGGCGATGCGACCTGCTGCGCAGCTTGCTCAGCAAGCCGCCACGATCGACGCGCTGTCGGGGGGTCGGCTGATCCTCGGTGTGGGCGCAGGGCCCGGTCTGCCCCAGGTCCGGGACGACTTCGATCTCGTCGGTGCTGAATTCGACCGCAGGGGTGGCCGGATGATGCAGGTGGTGCATGACGCCCGCAAACTGTGGCAAGCAACAGACACGCCGGCAGACCTGCGACTGCAGCCAGTGTGTGCAACCGAGGGCGGTCCCCGGATGTGGCTGGGGGGCTCAGGCCCGCGAGGCCTCGAACGTGCTGGCCGGCACTTCGACGGTTGGTTTCCCACCGCTCCTGTGGTCGACGACTTCGCAGGTCAGCTCGCGACGGTGCGAGCCGCTGCCGCCGACGCGGGCCGTGACCCCGCGGCGATCACCGCTGCGGCATACCTGACGGTCAACATTGGCGAGCCCGCCACCGCAGCAGCCGAAGTGGCCGAGCATTCGATGCTCTACTACGGCGTCGAGATAGCGGTGCTGGAGAAGATCATGGGCACCAAGTCCGGTACCGCTGCAGAAGTCGGCATCTGGCTTCAGAGCTACATCGATGCCGGCTGCGAGCACCTGTGCATCCGTCTGGCATCGCCTGACGTCGACACCCAGCTCGACCGCCTCCTAGAGCTGCTGCCCCAACTGCGCACCTGATCAACCTGACCGGATCAACCCGACCTGAACAAATCCGGACGTCAGGGCGGCTCAGCCGGCTCCGGGGCTGGGGTTACGCTCGCAGCCGTGAATGAGGGCGGCGCGACGACGCCGGGACTGGTGTGCTCTCACCACCACTTGTACTCAGCGCTGGCGAGAGGCATGCCTGCCCCGCCGCGCACCCCAGGCGGCTTCGCAGAGATCCTGGAGTTGGTGTGGTGGCGTCTCGACCGCGCGATCGACCTCGAGATGCTGGAGTGGTCGGCGAAGCTCGGAGCACTCGAAGCACTTGAATCGGGCTGCACGGCCATCGTCGATCATCACGAGTCGCCCAACGCCATCGAAGGCTCGCTCGACGTGATCGCGGCGGCGTGCGCCGATATCGGCGTGCGGGCCAGCTGCTGCTACGGCGTCACTGACCGTCACGGTGCGGACGGGGCTCGGCGCGGCCTGGCAGAGAACGACCGCTACCTCGCAGCAGGCGGTCGGGGGTATGTGGGCGTCCACGCGGCGTTCACCTGCACCGATGACACCTTGGAAGCAGCTGCAGATCTGGCCCGCCGCCACGAGGTCGGTGTCCACATCCATGTCGCAGAAGGGCCGCCCGACGCCGACGCTGCGCAGCGGCTGGCGGGCCTGAGCGACGAGCGTTGGCTGCTCATCCACGGAGTTCATCTGCCGACCGATCACGGCCTCGAAGGCACCATCGTGCACAACCCTCGCTCGAACATGAACAACGCCGTCGGCTACGCCAATCCGGCCCGGTTCGCTGCCACGAACCCCATAGCGCTGGGCACTGACGGCATCGGCGCCGACATGCTCGACGAGTTCCGAGTCGCCTATGTGCGTTTGCGGGAACACGACGTGACCGCCGGGCTAGACACACCGTGGGAATGGCTCGCGAACGGCTGGAAGCTGATGCCCGAGGCGCTTGAGGACTCAGTGCGCTGGTCATACCCGAGCGCCGACCCATGGCATCTCGCCTACACGCCTGGTGTCAGGGCCCTCAACGTCACGATCGACGGCGAGCAGGTGCTCTCAGCCGGGGTCGCCACCCGTGTCGACCCGACGGAGGTACGCACCAAAGCCGCCGAGCAAGCCCAGCGGCTCTTCACCGCACTCGACGAACTCGACTGAGGAGGCCGACGATGGCTGCACTGGTGATCCGCAACCCCCTGTTCGACGGGCGGGACTGGCCCGCCGCACCGCCCGAAGTGCGGACATTTCACCGTCGGCTGCCGGCGTATGCCCCGACGCTTGTGATCGACGCACCCCGGCTGGCCGAAAGCCTCGGCGTCGGACGGGTGCTCGTGAAGGCGGAGACCCAGCGCATGGGTTTGCCGTCGTTCAAGATCCTTGGCGCGTCGTGGGCGTCGTACCGTGCCATCTGCGAGCACCTCGGCAGCGAGCCACCGCAGTGGGCGAACATCAATGCGCTGGCAGCCAGCTTGGCTCACCTTCGGCCGATGACCCTGGTGGCCGCCACCGACGGCAACCACGGACGGGCGGTTGCCTTCATGGCCCGGCTGCTGGGCTTCGACGCGCACATCCTGGTTCCCGACGGCACGTCAGAGGCTCGCATCGCCGCCATCGGGGACGAGAGCGCGACGGTGACCGTGGTGGACGGCACCTACGACGATGCGATCGAACAAAGCGCCGAGATGGCCGGTGAGCGTTGTCTGGTCGTGTCGGACACCTCGTGGCCGGGCTACAAGACCATTCCCGCCAACGTTGCCGAGGGCTATACGACGATCTTCTCCGAGGTGGACGATGCGCTCGCCGCCAACGGGATCGCCCAGCCTGACCTCGTCGCAGTTCCCGTCGGAGTCGGCGCCTTCATGGCTGCGGCTGTCACCCATTACCGCAGCGGCGAGCACCGGCCGCTGCTGGTGTCGGTGGAGCCCGACGATGCGAATTGCGTGCAGATGTCAGCGCTCGAAGGGGAGATCACCGAGACCCCGGGTCCGCACCGCTCGATCATGGTCGGGTTGAACTGCGGGGTGCCCTCACCGCTGGCATGGCCGATGCTGGCCAGCGGTGTGGACTGGTGCGTCTCGGTGGACAGCGACGCCGCTGGCCGGGCCATGGCCGACCTGGCCGAGTCCCAGGTGGTAGCAGGCGAGACCGGCAGCGCATCGCTGGCGGGCCTGCGAGCGCTGCTCGGGGATCCTGAGGGTTGCAGCGCACTCGACGACCCGCAGAACGCCACGGTGCTCGTCATGGTCACCGAAGGCGCCACCGACCCGGCCAACTACGAACGCATCGTCGGCCGGCCCCACACCGAGGTCGGCCGGGTCCTCACCGCAGTACGTTGAGCGCCCACCAAGCGTTGGCAAACAGGGGGAGACTCGCCATGCCGCTCGATCAAGAGAACTACCAGGCCATGCTCATCGACAAGCGGGACAACGGCGTCGCTGTCGTCACGCTGAATCGTCCTGAGCGACTCAATGCGGTCAACGGGCAGATGCACCACGAAATGGCGACATTCACTCGAGAAGCGCAGACCGACGACGACGTGAAGGTCGTCGTGCTCGCCGGCTCAGGCCGTGCCTTCTGCGCCGGCGGCGATTTCAGTGATGCCGGCGGACCGGCGGTCAGCTTCGAGGAGGGGCGCCAGATCGTCGACCATCTCCTTGAGCTGCGCAAGCCGATCATCTCGGCCGTGCAGGGCTATGCCATGGGCCTCGGTGCCAACATCGCGCTCCTGTGCGACGTGGTGGTGGCGGGGCACAGCTCGGTGTTCGCGGACACCCACGTCAACATGGGCATCGGCGCCGGCGATGGGGGACAGGTCATTTGGCCGCTGCTGATGGGTGTGAACCGGGCCAAATGGCATCTCATGACCGGCGAACGAGTCACCGGTCAGATGCTCTACGACATGGGACTCGTCAACTTCCTGGTGGACGATGACGCAATTGGGGACACAGCACTCGAGAAGGCAGCCCAGCTCGCCGCAGGTTCGCAGAAGGCCATCAGCGCCTCTAAGGTGCCGATCAACAACTGGATCAGGCAGATGTCGGCCCAGATCCTGCCGCTGTCGCTCAGCCTGGAAGGCGAGACCTTCCACGGCAGTGACGCTCGAGAGGCCCAGCGGGCGTTCGTGGAAAAGCGCCCTCCGAAGTTCGAGTAGTCACTAGCAGGGATGCAGAAGGCGAGAGGGGCATGGCGCTGACATCTCCAACGACCGGCGACGACGGCGCGCCCCCCGAATTTGCGGCGGGCCGGTTAGCCCGCTTGCTACGGCCGTTTGTGGGCATCGCAGTGCCTGCCGTCGCGACGATAGCGGCGCTCATCGTGGGCGCCGTCATGCTGCTTGTATTCGGTGCCAACCCGCTTTTCGCCTACGGCAAGCTGATCACCGGCGCGTTCGGCAGCGCCGACAACCTCGCAGACACAGCGGTGCGGGCCATGCCGCTTGCCCTGGTCGGCGTGGGGATCTGCATCGCATTCCGCACTGACGTCATCAACATCGGAGGCGAGGGACAGATCATCCTGGGTGCCATCGCGGCTACGGCCACGTCGATGGCATTTGACGACCTGCCCCGGGTGCTGCTGGTGCCGCTGGTGATCATCGCGGGAGCGCTCGGCGGCGGGTTCTGGGGAGCGATCCCCGGCGCACTCAAGGCGTACGCAGGCGTCAACGAGATTCTCTCGACGATCATGATGAACATCGTCGCTGCGCACCTGCTGAGCTTCTTGCTGCAGGACCTGCTCATCGAACCCGGTGCGATCAAGATCCAGCAGACGCGCCGCCTCAGCGCCAATGCCGACCTGCCGCTGCTGCCTGGAGGCACCCGGCTGCACATCGGCGTGTTGGTTGCGGTGCTGGTAGCGGGGTTGGGCTACCTGCTGCTGTTCCGCAGCGCACTCGGCATGCGGTTGCGATCCGTGGGCCACAACCCTGATGCCTCCCAATACGCCGGCATGGCCGTCAAGCGCAGCATCACGCAAGCACTCGCCTTCAGCGGAGCCTGCTGCGGCATCGCCGGAGCAGTGCTCGTGTTCGGCAGCGAATCGCACCGTTTGATCGGCGAGGGCGGCGCCGCAGCGTTCACGCAGAACGCCGGATTCAACGGCATCGTGGCGGCACTGTTCGGCGGGCTGCACCCGCTCTTCACCGTGCCCGCGTCATTCCTCTTCGGCGGGATGCTCACCGGCGGGAACGACCTGCAACGCGCGGTGCAGGTACCCGCCGCACTGGTGGTCGCGTTGAACGGCGTGGTGGTGGTGTTCGTAGTAGGCAGCCTGCGATTGCGCGACCGGCTCAGGACATGGGCAGGCGAGGTCAAGAGCTACGGGGGCAGGGCGTGAGCGACTTCTTCACCGTGGGCGTGCTCGTGGCCACGCTGGCCTCAGGCATCCGGCTAGCGACACCGTTCCTGCTCGCAGCGCTGGGCGAGACGATCGGCCAGCGCTCCGGGGTGCTGAACCTGGGCGTGGAAGGCGTGATGCTGATCGGCGCGTACGCGGCCTACATCACTGCGCTGCGCACTGGCAGCGCGTTGGCCGGCGTTGTAGCAGCTCTGGCGGCCGGTGCGGCAATGGGACTGGTGTATGCCTTCATCACCGTGGTGATGCATGCCACTCAGGGCATCAGCGGCATCGGCATCTTCCTGTTCGGACTGGGCTTCACCGACTTGCTGTTCCGCAAACAGGTGGGCACGCCGGTGCCCATCGACGGGCTGAGGTCGATCCACATTGGAGGCCTGTCGGATCTGCCGGTGGTCGGGGAGATGCTGTTCCAGCACAGCGTGCTGACCTATGTGGCGTTCGCGCTCGTTCCCGTCGTCTGGTTCGCGATGAATCAGACGACGTTCGGCCTGAACGTCCGCGCCGTGGGCGAGACACCTGAGGCGGCCGACACGCTCGGTGTGCGGGTCAACGTCGTACGCACCCAGGCAATCATCATCGGCAACGTGATGGCAGGTCTGGCCGGTGGCACGTTGGCCCTCGATGTCGGCATCTTCCAGCAGAACCTCACGTCCGGCCAGGGGTTCATCGCCGTGGCTCTGGTGTACTTCGGGGCCTGGCGATCCAGCGGCGTGATGGCAGGAGCACTGCTGTTCGGCGTCGTGTCATCCACCGTGCTCCAGCTCAAGACCCTCGGCGTCATCATGGGCGCGTCCTCGACGATCGCTGCGATGGCACCGGCGGTCCTGACCATCGTGGTCCTGGTGCTCGTCAGCCGGCGCATCGGCGCACCGGCCGCCTTGACGGTGCCATTCGAACGTGATGGGTAGCAGCGGATCGTCGCTGATCAGGGGCCGAGTGCGGTGATCGGGGCGACCTGCACGCCGTCGGGCGCTACGCGAGCTGCAACCCCGGAAGTCCCTCGACCAACCGGTCAACCCGCTCCGTCAGGGTGCGAAAATCAGCCCGAAACTCGTCGATCCGACGGTCGATGCCGTCGATCCGCTTGTCGACCCCATCGATTCGATCTGTCACCGCATCGAATTTCGAGTCCACGGCGTCGAACCGGGAATCGATCGCGTCGAACCGGGCCTCGAATTTCGCATCCACCGCGTCGAACCGGGCCTCGAATTTCGCATCCATCGCGTCGAACCGGGAATCGAATTTCGTATCCATCGCCTCGAATTGGGAGTCGATTGAGTCGAAGCGGAAGTCGAAGCGTTCTGAGATCTCGCTGTGGATCACTCTCACCACAGCCCACATCGCTCCCGCCAAGGCGACGACCGACGCCAGAACGACGGTGAGCAGCGGCGGCACCGACCCCCAGTCCATGAGCCGATCCTACTGCGGGCCGAAAAGCGGGGACTGCGGATTTTCGGCGTTGGCATTCACAACAGGCAGCGCCAACAGGTGCACCCTCAGTTGACACACGACTGGAACCCGATGTTGACCGCGTGCGGCATCAAGGGGGCCGAGCTTGACCTAGCATCGCGGGGCAGTCGGAGGCCGCGGTCTGTCGCGGATCGCGCCCGCGGGACGCGACTTCCGGCCGGGACTATCTGGGAGGACCAAATGCTTACACGTACCGCGTCGAAGGACGCACGGAACGGGCGAGAGTGTCGCCGCTTGACGACATTGTTGGCGGCACTCGCCGTGCTTGTCCTGCTGGCTGCAGGCTGCACCGGCGCCGATGAGGTCGACGAAGGACCTCTTCGAATCGCGATCGTGGCGCCGAGCGCCAGCAACGACTTGGCGTTCACGCAAAGCATGGTCGACGCGGTCAACGCAATCGGAGCAACCCGTGAGATCGAGATCGCTGTCACCGATGGCACCTTCATCGTGGAGGAGGCGGCTGCGGCGATCCGTGGCTACGCCGAGGACGGCTACCACTTGGTGATCGCGCACGGCAGCCAGTACGGCGGACCGCTTGGGGAGATCGCTCCGGACTTTCCGGACACTTCCTTCGCGTGGGGTACTGCCGCGGACTTCATGGGCCACGACAACGTCTTCGCCTACACGGTCCGCTCCGACGAAGGCGGCTACGTGTCCGGAACTGTTGCAGCGCAGATCACCGCATCCGGCGTGATCGGCGTCATCGGCCCGATCCCGGTCGGCGACGCGAAGCTCTATGTCGACGGCTTCGCCGCCGGCGTTGCAGCAACGGACTCGTCGGTGACGACCAACATCGTGTACACCGACTCCTTCAGCGACGTTGCGTTGGCGGCCGAAGCGGCCGAGGCCCACATCTCCAACGATGCCGATGTCCTGACCGGGTCGGCACAGATGGTGGTCGGTGCCACCGGCGTCGCCAAGGAGAACGGCGTTGCGTGGTTCGGCACGCAGGCCAACCAGACGGCGCTCGGCGAGAGCATCGTGGTCGCCTCGCAGGTGTACCACTGGGAGGTGTTGCTGGCGGACATCATCGACAAGATCTCAGCCGGCACGCTCGGCGGCGAGGTCATGGTCGCCACGCTCGCCAATGGCGGCATCGTGATCGAGTTCAACGACGGCTACGGCCTCGATGCCTCGATTCTCGAATCGGCCCAGGCCGTTGCCGACGGCATCGCCGACGGCTCGATCTCCACGGGCATCGAATAGGCCGCTGCTTCGGGCTGCGGAAGTTTGACGAGGTGTACAAACACGTGACACCTGCCTGTCAATGATCCCGTGGCACAGCAGATGAATCAGCACGACGGCACGACGGCCGCCGGGGTTTCGCCATCAAGCGGGGCCCCGGCGGCGCCGATGCTGGAGATGCGCGGCATCACGAAGCGGTTCCCTGGCGTCATCGCCAACTCCGACGTCGATCTCGTCGTCCAGCCCGGGCACGTGCACACGCTGCTCGGCGAGAACGGCGCCGGAAAGAGCACGCTCGTCAAGATTCTGTACGGGCTGTATCGGCCCGATGAGGGCACGGTGCGGATCCAGGGCGAACAGATTGACGTCACTTCGCCTGCGGACGCCATCCGCCACGGGATCGGCATGATCCACCAGCACTTCATGCTGGTGCCCACGCTGACTGTGGCCGAGAACGTCGCGCTCGGATTGCATGGGCGTCGCGGACTCGCCGACATGGGTCCGGTGCGCCGCCGGCTCGTTGAGGTCTCCGAGCAGCACGGCCTCGAGATCGATCCCGATGCGTACATCTGGCAGCTTGCGGTCGGCGAGCGCCAGCGGGCCGAGATCCTCAAAGCGCTGTATCGTGAGGCTCGGTTGCTGGTGCTCGACGAGCCCACGGCGGTCCTGACACCGCCCGAGGTCACCGATCTGTTCGCCACGCTGCGTTCGCTCACCAACGAGGGGCGCGGCCTCATCTTCATTTCCCACAAGTTGGCCGAGGTGATGGAGATCTCCGACGAGATCACGGTGCTGCGAGACGGACGCGTCGTCGGCCGCACGACACCAGCAGAGACGACCCGCGAAGGCCTGGCATCGATGATGGTGGGCCGGGAAGTACGGCTTGGCCGCGATGTCCCGCCGCAGCCAGCCGGGGACGACCTGCTCGTCGTCGACAGCCTGCGCGTCCAAGGCGACCGGGGCAACGCAGCGCTGGAGGACTTCTCGGTGCGAGTCGCCAGTGGCGAGATCGTCGGCATTGCCGGAGTGTCGGGCAACGGGCAGCGAGAACTGGCCGAGGCCATCTTCGGTCTGCGGCCCGCAGAATCTGGAGCCATCGAGGTCGGCGGCGTGCCGATCGATACGCCGTCGCCGAAGCGGGTGCGGCGTCGGGGTGTGGCGTTCGTGCCCGAGGAGCGCATGCGGCATGGCGCCGTGGGGGAGCTGACGGTCTCGGAGAACCTGATGCTCGTCGAATACGAGCAGCGGCCCTACGTACGCGCCGGACTGCTGCAGTTCCGCGCCATCGCGGAGCGCTGTCGAGACCTCGTGCAGCGATTCGCTGTCAAGACGCCGTCGATCGCCACGCAGACCTCGCACCTCTCGGGCGGCAACATCCAAAAGGTCGTGATTGCTCGGGAATTCTCCTCCGATGCCGAGGTGCTGATCGTCGCTCAGCCCACACGAGGCATCGACATCGGCGCGGCCGAGTATGTCCACGAACGCTTGCTCGCCAAGCGTGCCGCCGGCGCTGCCATCCTGCTCATCAGCGAGGATCTCGATGAGGCCATGCAGCTCTCGGATCGCATCGTCGTGCTGTTCCAGGGGCGAGCCATGTGTGACCTGCCTCGCGCCGAGGCCACGACGGACCGCGTCGGGCTGCTGATGACCGGCGTCAGCGAGGATGAACCTGCTGCGGTCTGAGTCGTGGGTCTGAGGTCGTGGCTCAGCGCGGGGTGATCTGGTAGGTGCCGTCATCGCGCACGACGACCTGCACCGGCATACCCAGCCGGAGGTCTTCGGCGTCGATCCCGTCTGCCAGAGCGGTGATGCGCACGCCCTCGTCCAGCTCGGCGATGACTGCTGCGTAGGGAACGTCGTCAGCGAAGCCGGGGTGCAGGGCCCGGTGGGTCACCGTCCAGGTGTAGATGCGGCCGCGACCGTTGGAGCGCTGCCAGGTCCACTGCGTCGAACCGCAGTTGCGGCACCCGTCGCGTGGCATGTGCCTCCATGTTCTGCAGTCCTCACAGCGCTGGAATCGCAGCTCGCCCTGGCCGCAGAAGGCAAAGAACTCGCCCCAGAGGCCCTCGCCCCGCGGCAGCGGTTTGGCGCTGCCGCCGTCAGATGCAACCTGCGGTTTGGCGCTGCCGCCGTCGGACTCGGCTGCGTCGCCCATTGCCGAAGTCATCGGCGCAGGATCGCGGCGGAGCCTTCGGCGAAGTTGCCCCAGCCCGTGACCAACCCGACCTCGCAGCCGTCGACCTGCAGGTCGGCTTCGTGGCGCAGCTGCCGGACGGCTTCGACGATGTGGTTGAGGCTCTCCACATGGGCTTCGGAATGCAGCCCACCGTGGGTGTTGATGGGTAATGCGCCGTCGATCCGCAACCGGCCCCCGCTGACGTAGTCGCCGACCTCGCCCGTGCCGCACAGCCCCAGGGCTTCGAGCTGCAGGAGCACCACGTAGGTGAAGCAGTCATAGATCTGGGCGAAGTCCAGATCCGCAGGGCTCACGTCGGCCATGGCGAAGGCCCGCGGCGCTGCGCGCACCAAGCCGATGTCGGCCAGGTCGGCGCGGCTCTCGAAATCGTCCGCGGGGTACGGGTGCCCTTCGGCGACGCCGCTGATGTACACGGGCGCATGGGGTCCGTCGGCGGCGCGCCCGGCTGAGGTCACCACCACTGCGCACGCCCCGTCGGTCTCCAAGCAGCAGTCGTACATGCGCAGCGGGGAGGAGATCATCGGCGACGCCATGTAGTCGTCGAGCGTCAGCGGTCGCCCGCGCATGTACGCCTTGGGGTTCGACTGCGCATTTGCCCGACTCAGCAGTGCGATCTCTGCCGTGTGCTCGGGAGTGATGCCGTAGAGCTGGCTGTGGCGCGTCGCCAGCCAGCTGTAGAACTGCACCGGCCCGAACACCCCCATCGGGGCATAGGCGTTGGCCACTGCCTGGCTCATGGTGTCGTCGCCGGCAACGGGTTCTGCGCCGGATGCGGCGTCGGTGCCCGGTTGCCCCTCCTCGCGCCGGCTGATCCGCGTCTCGGAGTAGCCGTTCCAGCCGTAGGGCACCAGCACCGCCGTCGCCACCCCGGTGGCGACAGCCATTGCCGCGTTCTGCAGTGCGGCGACGGGGTTGGCCCCGCCGAGGTGGACCGAGGCCATGTAGGTGAGATCGCTCAAGCCCACGGTTGCGGCCAGCGCCTCACCGAACACCTTGCTGCCCGACAGGACCAGCCCGTCAACCTGGCTGCCGACAAGCCCGGCGTCGGCAATGGCCCGGCTGGAGGCCTCCGCCACCTGGCTCAGCACCGTCCGGCCCGATCCCCGCACGAATGCCGTCTCGCCGACGCCGACGATGCACGACTGGTCTTTCAAGGAGTCTCTCAGGGCGTGCTTCAGGGAGCGCTTCGCGGCGTGCGTCATGGCGTCGATCAGATGATGAAGGCCATGTTCGGCAGCGCGGAGGTGGAGTTGACGAACTCGACCTTCTTGCGGGCGATGCGCAGGCCGTCGGGGGTGCGGCGCAGGCGATGGGTTGTACGGCCCACCCAGATGTGCATGTCGTTCGTCGCCTGCACAGCGTGCTCGTACAGGACGAAGTTGCTGCCCACCTCGTACTCGTCGCCGCTGTCGCCGCCCTCGCTGCCGTCGCCGCCCTCGCCGCCCTCGCTGCCGTCGCCGCTGTCGCCGCCCTCGCCGGGATGCACGGCGAGGATCTGGATGTTCGAGATGATCCGCCGCATCGGTGATTGCGGCACCTGCGAGTAGCGCCGGCCGCTCATCAGCTGCTGGATGCGGGTCGTCAGCCGATTGCGGTTGTCGTTGAGGAAGCTCACCCGGGAGTCCGGCTCGTAGTCACCGGCCCTGAACGGCACCCAGTAGTGAATGTCGTCGGTGACCAGGTCAACCCACTCCTCGTACCGCGACTCGTCTGCGAGCACCGCCTCGTGCTAGAGGAACTCGGAGATCTCGCGCCGCCTGGTCCCATCACCGCCTCGGACTGCAGGATCACGCGCCGGTTGATGCCAAGGTCCGAGCTCTCCACCAGCAGCGGCGTGTGATAGTGCTCGGTGAGCCCGGGTGCGAGCGGGTCGATGCGGGCAATGTTCATCTCGCCCAGGAACAGGTTCGGGAACACAAACGCGTGCGGCGGCCCGTCCCACATGATCTGCTTTGCCTTCTCGGCGCCTTCGGCCTCGATAGCCACGTCCCTGAGCTGCAGCCGTCCGGTGGGGGACATGTCGGCTGCACGATCGATCAGGTCGCTGCCGCCGGATCCCAGGTGCTCGCTGAGCGGGCCGGCCGTGCCGCTCTGGTTTGCAAACACGAAACCCCGGTAGATGCCGACCTGGCCGGGCTGGTCGAGCCGGACGTCGGGCTTCTCGTTGGCGAATCTCTGCGGGAACGGCGCTCCCAGCAGCATCCCGTCGAGGTCGTAGGTCCAGGCGTGGTAGGGGCAGCGGAAGTTGCGGCTGTTGCCCTCGGACTGGGGACACAGGGTGGTGCCCCGATGTGCGCACCGGTTGGCGACCACGCTGATCTCGCCGTCGTGGGCACGAGCCATGAGCACTCGCTCGGTGCCGAGCCGCCGGGCAACCCAGTCGCCGCCACCGGGGATCTCGGACTCGTGGCCGACGAACACCCAGCCGTCGGTGAAGATGCGTTTCATCTCGTCGGCGAAGACGGCCGGGTCGGTGTACAGGCTCCCGTGCACCCGGTAGTCCTGCACCAGGTGCGTGTAGTCCCTGCCGGTCCCAACGATCGGAGCGTCGGCGGCTAGCACCATCGCTGCCCAGATTACCCCGCCCTGTCCGAAGGCGTCAGAGGCCCAGGCGGAGTCAGCCAACTGTGCACGACCCAGGGCGAATCACTCCACCAAAGCTGCATCAGATGATGAAGGGCAGGTTTGGCAGGGGCGATGTGGAGTTCACGAGCTCCACTTTCTTGGCCGCCATGCGCAGGCCGTCGGGCGTGCGTCGCAGGCGGTGTGTCGCCCGTCCCGCCCACAGGCGCAGGTGCCCGGTTGCCTGGACTGCATGCTCGTAGAGCACAAAGTTGCTGCCGACCTCGTATTCGTCGCCCTCGGCGCTCAGGATCTCGATATTCGACACGACCCGTCGCATCGACGAAGGTGGATCCTGCGCGTGATGGACGCCGGTTGCCAGCTGGCGGATGCGGGTGCCGAGGCGTGCCCGGTTGTCGTTGATGTAGCTGACTCGGGTGCCGGGCTCATAGTTGCCGGGACCGCACGGCACCCAGTAGTGGATGTCGTCGGTGACCAGTGCTTCCCACTCGTTATAGCGGGACTCGTCGGCGAGTCGGGCTTCGCGGTAGACGAACGCCTCGATGTCGCGGCGCGTTGGCTCGTCGACGGTCGTCATGGCAGTGGCTCAGGCTCCGTTGTGCGGACTGTTCACCATGACGTTGGCCATGACGTCGCGGTAGTGGTGCCAGAAGCCGCGATTGGTGGTTTCGTCGGTGATGTCGCTCCAGCGCTGCCCGTCCTCTGCATGCTCGCGTTCGAGGCCCCGGCTGAGGTCGACCCATCCGTCGTTGCCGACGACTGCTCCCTCGAAGGCCCGGTGCATGCGCTCGGCGATCACCGCGTCGTCGGTCAGGAAGAACGATGCGGGACCCATCGCCGCTTCTGACTGCAGCACGAGCCGGCGGTTGATGCTCTCATCGGTGCCTTCGACCAGCAGGGGAGTGTGGTGGTGCACCGTGACCCCCGGCGCCACGGGCTCGATCCGGGCGATGTTCATCTCGGCCAGGAACAGATTCGGGAACACCAGTGCGTGCGGCGGTCCGTCCCACATGATCGCCTTGGCCTTCTCGGGTCCGTAGGAATGCTCGAGGGCCTCGCAGTAGTCGGCGACCTTCTCGCGCGTGGTGCCGAGCCAGGCCAGCTCGGCTGTGTAGCTGCGACGGAAGTCCAGCTCGAGATGGCCGCCGTCGTAGGCCCGTGTGACTGACTCCGAGGCGCCCTCGCCGGTCATCACGATCTCGTCGTAGTACGTGTCGGGGACTGCCCGAGCCATCGATGCGTGCGTGAAGTTGAGGTGGTAGCCGTCGTTGTCGCTCTTGGGCCACATCTTCCAGTTCGAATCGATCCGCTGGCCGATCCAGCCTGCTGACAGGCGGACTCGGCCGGTTGGCGACATGTTCGAGGTGCGGTCGATGAGGTCAGTGCCGCCCGCGCCGAGATGCTCGCTCAGCGGCCCGGCGGTGCCGCTCCGGTTGGCGAACACGAACCCTCGGTAGTCGTCTACCTGGCCGGGGCGGTCGAGTCCCAGATCGGCAGTGTCCTTGTGAAAGCCCTTGGGCCCGGGAACGCCGAGCAGCGTGCCGTCAAGGTCGTAGGTCCACCCGTGATAGGAGCAGCGGAAGTTGCGGTTGTTGCCGTCGTTCTGCGGGCACAAGGTGGTGCCGCGGTGCGCGCAACGGTTGGCAACCACGCTGATGGCGCCGTCACGGTTGCGCACCATGAGCACCGGTTCGGTGCCGAGCCGCCGGGAGACCCAGTCGCCGATGTCGGGCACTTCGGACTCGTGGCCCACGAAGACCCAGCCGTCGGTGAAGATGCGCTCCATCTCGTCCGCGAATACGCCCGGATCGGTGTAGAGGCTGCCGTGGATCCGGTCGTCCTGCACGAGGAGCCGGTAGTCGTTCGTTGCCGGCGATCTCTGCACCGTCAGTGCCATCGACGCCCCTCCCGTCGCTGACACGAGACGCTAGGCGTTCCTAACCGGCCGCTGCCGACGCAACGCCCACGGCCAAGGAGAATTCTGTTCCGGCGATACGGGATTGCCGCGGCTCAGCAGGTTCGATCTACTCAGCGGATTCGGGCAAGCCGGCGGGCCCTGTCTCCTCGGCGGGGGAGTCGATGGTGAGGCTGACCTTCACGATGTCGGTCTCGAACCAGTCCAGCGTGGTGCCGGGCCACTGGTACACCCTGGAGTAGGTGGATTGGCGGGGCACCGTCGCGTCCGCGGAACTGAACTGCTGATCCTCGATCGCGAGCGTGAAGGACTCCGGTGTTACGTTGTGGCCGAGAGTCGGCCACAAGGTGTCGCCGACGACTGCTAGGACCGCGATGGTGTGGCCGTTCTTATCGACGAAGAAATCGGTCGACGACAGCGACCCCAACGGCGTGTTCGTGTCCGGATTGAAGACGCTGTACCCCATGAATGCATCCTCGCCGTACTGAGTCGCGCCCACTGTCAAGAGCGCCGACCACGTCGCGGCATCATGCACGTCGGGTTCGGTCGAGTGGGTCAGCCTGACCCACGCGCTCGTGCCCGCCGAATTCTGTGCAGCGACCCGGTAGTGGTACTCGGTGTCCGGGATCAGGGAGCTGTGCTCAGAGGACACCCTG
This sequence comes from Candidatus Poriferisodalis sp., assembly GCF_965221945.1. GTDB lineage: Bacteria > Actinomycetota > Acidimicrobiia > Acidimicrobiales > Poriferisodalaceae > Poriferisodalis. The sequence continues at coordinate 1,125,694 of NZ_OZ244925.1, forward strand.
CCGAGGTGCGTCAACCGATTCTCCGTGTACACGGTCTGCTGTTCGAGCAAGGCCCAATCGACCCCGTCAGGCGACCAGTCGATGTGATAACCGGTGATTTTCGCACCGCCGTCGTCGGCGGGCGCCTCCCACGACAGCGTGATCTCCGTCTGGGTCGCCGAGGCCGACAGGCTCTCGGGCGCATCCGGTGCGCTGGCCGCGCTGGTGGCCAAGGCGTACTGAGAGCTCGAGCCGGCAGCGTTGACTGCTGCAACCCGGAAGCAGTACACCACAGCTTCAGATGGTGCCTCCTCGCTGTAGGAGGTCGCGGTTGTCTCGAACTCGCTCAGATCCCACTCGACGCAGTTCCGCGAACTCTCGAACTTGTAGCCCGTGATGGCGCTGCCGCCGTCGTCGGCGGGCGGGTTCCAGTTCAGCGTCATCAGGTCGCCGGAGCGTTGCATGGACAGCTCCGAGGGCTTGTCCGGCGGGGTGATCACCGCGGTGCCGTCCTGCAAAATGACGCTGGCCGGGCCGGTGCCGACCCGATTGACTGCTGAGACGCGGTAGTAGCGCAGCGAACGGTCGAGCTGCACATCGTCAAGGTATGTGGTGCTGAACAGCAAGAGCTCGTCCGAGCGGATATTGGGCAGCCGCTCCCAGCTCTCACCGTCCCATGAGCGCTCCACGACGTAATCGGTCACGTCCGTGCCGCCGTCGTCGGCGGGTGCGTCCCAGACCAGGATGTGCGGCTCGTCGTCGGCTTTGGTCAGCTCGACGTTGATCGGCCGATCTGGCACGCGTGCGGGTGTGGTCGCCCCGAACGCGGTCTCCGAGCGCGGACCGAAACCTCCCCCGTTGATCGCCGAGACCGCGTAGTAGTGGCGTGCGCCGGCGCTCAGCCCGCTGTGCGTCCACGTCGTGTCGGCCGTGCCGGTGTTGGGGACCAGCACATTCCAGTCGTAGCCGCCGTTCAGGGACAGTTCGATCCGGTAGCCGGTGATCGCTCCGCCTCCGGGATCGGCGGGCGCCGCCCACTGCAGATCGATGACCTCGCGGCCGCGACCCTGCGCGGACAGCTCGGTCGGGGCGTCAGGCACGAGATCGACGTCCAAGGTCACCGTGAAGTCGGCGTTGTCGCTGAACAGCCCTCCGTCGGTGCCGATCCACGACGCCGCATTCCATGTGAACGTGCCGTCGGACTGCCCGGCGTCCTTGAGGAGCAAACGCAGCTCGTCGCTGTTCAGCGTGAGGAAGTCGAAGGCGTTCGCCGCAGGCGACGGGCTCACGGTCAGGCTGACCTCGTTCGCCGACACATCGGCTGAGAAGCCGGTCACTTCGTAGTCCACACCGCCATAGGTGAACGGTTCGGACAAGGTGAACGACGTGTGATGACTGTTGTCTGAGACCGGCAGGACGGTGCCAGTGCCGCACCACAGAGAATCGCAGCCGCCCTCGATCCGGAACACCGGCGACATCGCGTAGTAATAGAACTCGTTGTCGCGGACGTGCTTGCCTTGGTGCGAGAACGTCGTTTGAAACCCGAATCCGTCGTGGTAGCCCTGAACATCCTCGAGTGGCCCCCACTGTTGACAGAACCAGGTGTACACGCCCCAGTTGGTATTCCAAGCGCAGTCGGGCTCGGTATTGGATGTGCTAGCGCCCGTCTCGATAGCTTGACAATATGGATCCTGGGGAGCCTGATCGAGCTTCTCGCCCAGAGTCAGCCAAGGACACGGATGCGACAGGTGGCCCAGTTCCTCGACGTCCACAGGATCGTCGGGGTCAAAAGGAATGCTGAGTCTCTTGGGTGAGCCGGCGTGTGTGCTGCCCGTGGCGATCTTGTAGGTGCCGAAGTCGAACCCGCTCGATTCTCCTCGCTCATTGATCTTGCGGGCGTTGTCCCAGTTGCCGTCGTAGAAGTCGCGGTAGTCGTCGGCGGCGCGAGCACCAGCGTTGCCGAGCCAGTAGATCGGGTAACCCAAGCTCTCCTCGGTCCACTGGGTGCAGGTATTGGAGCGTGCGCTGACCGCCCTGGTGCTGCCGACCACCCGGAAGTCGGACGCATAGGGCTGAATCGCCGTCATGCCGCGTGAGGCGACGTCCCCCACGAAACGGTTGTAGGCGCCGATGTCGGTAGGCACAGCGTTGCGGTGCTCCGAGGTCACGAACAGCAGCCGGAAACGGTCCCCGGCCTCCAGCCCATGGCCCGACGGCACCAGCCCCGAACTCAATGCGACCTCATGCTCGGGAGCGTCAGAGCAGATGCGTCGCTGGTCCGAAGGCGCCTGTGTCGAGCCGGTTGCCACCACCGAGTGCGGGCCACGCCCCGAGTCGTTGATTGCCGAGACCCGGTACGTGTAGCTCCGACGGCTCTGCAGCTCTGTATGGCTCATCATCGTCGTCGGGCCGCCGGTATGGCCCAGCAGGTGCCAGCTGTAGTCCGAGTCGGGGTTCAGGGAAAACTCGACGCGATAATCAGTCACGTCGCTGGTGCCGACATCGGTCGGGGCAGCCCAGGTGATGTCGATGCGAGACGGCAGCTCGGCACTCGCGACGACACCGGTCGGCACGCTGGGCGCGCCGACAAGCCTCGGCCGCGGCAGGCCGCTGAAGCTGAACGTCGAAGTCCCCGGCATCGAGTAGATCTCGGACCACGCGGAGGCGCCGGCGGAGTTGACAGCCCGAATCTGCACTTGCATGTAGCGCTCAACGTCGAGGCCGTCGAGGATCACGCTGGAATCGGTGAAGACCGCCATGATCCCATCTTCGGGACTCGGCAGCCGCTGCCAGCCGTGTTGGCCGTCGAAGAGCTCGATCTCATAGGAGTCCGCGCCGATCACATCGTCCCAGTCCAGATGCACCATCGCGTGATGCAGAGCCACGCCGGTGATGTTCTGAGGCGCCTCGGGAATGTCACCCGAGGACGCAGCCGCCTGCCCCACCGTCAGCACCCCGACGGCCAGCACGCTGACCAGCACTGTGCCCCGGGCAAACCCACCCGACGCACGCCACAAGCCCGTACAGAACGTCTGGACACTCTGCCGAACGCCGCCTCGATACTTCATCCTCATCCCAATACCCCCATAACGATCAGGGCTGCGCTCAATAGACTCAGGCATATATGAGCTAAACGCATGTCAACCGAGCGGCAGCGTACCCCCCCCCAAAAAAACAAGCAATCGGGGTCCACAGATCGTCAGGTCGGCAGATTGCTGAACGGGAGCAGAAGTGTCGGTTGCCCGCGCCGTGGTGGTTCGCATGAACGTGTTCGCTCTGGCGGCGCTGGTCGCGGTATTGGCTGTCGGGCTGTTGACGGTGGGACAGGCGACGGCGGCGTCAGGCGACGCTCCCGAGGTTCCGCAGAACATCGCTGGTGTGGCATTGCATTACGGCAGGGTGTTGCTGGACTGGGACGATGCTGCGGACGCGGACTCCTACGAGGTCGAGCACTTCGACGGTCAGGGCTGGCTACGGCTGCCCAGCGCGGCACGGGGGATCTTGGCGATATTCAACGGGTCGAGCGTGATCCTCGATGGTCTGGAGAACGAGCGCCGCATCGAGGTGCGAATCCGGGCGGTCAACTCGACGGGTACTTCGGAGTGGTCCGGTATCTATTCGATACCGGCCACCGCGACGCTCGATTTCAGCGGTGTGCCGCGGCCCCGGTTCCCGGGCGCGCCGACGATCACGAGCGCTGGTCCGTATGAGGTTGACGAGGGCGCGACATCGATAGCCACGCTTGGCGCCACAGATCACAACACGGCTGAGTCCGAACTGGTCTGGTCTGTGGCGGGCGGCGCGGACGCCGCCAGGTTCGTGTTGAGCGAGTCGGGAGTGTTGGCCTTCGGCGCGGCCCCCGACTACGAGGAGCCCGACGACGTCGGCGCCGACGGCATCTATGAGCTGACGGTGCAGGTGAGCGACGGGACGAACGACGTCACCGCGGATGTGTCGGTGACGTTGAGGAATGTCATTGAGCTCGAGGCGGCCGAAGGACCCTCGGAGGTGAGTTTCGCGGAGAACGGCTGGTCGCGGGTGGCGACGTTCACGGCATCGTCGTCCCAGGACCGTGACGGCATCACCTGGACGCTGGGCGGTGACGACGCGGCGCACTTCAGCATCGACGAGCCGTCGGGGGTGCTGCGGTTCCACCCTGACCCGGTGGCGCCGGTGATCGTCGCGAAGCCGCCGGATTTCGAGGCGCCGGTCGACAGCGACAACGACAACGCCTATGTGGTGACGCTTCTGGCTTCGTCAGCTTCGTCGACGGCTGATACGGCGTTGAGTGTGACGGTGACGGTGACCGACGCGGACGAGGACGGTGCGGTGTCGCTGACGACGAAGCGTCCCCGCACGAGCGTGGCCGTCACCGCGGCGCTGGCCGATCCCGACGGTGTGGTTGACGGATCGGCGACCTGGGTGTGGGAGCGCAGCGTCGGGTACAACGAGTGGGCCGCGATCGCGGGGGCGGACTCGGCGAGCTACACGCCGGTGGCGGCCGATGCAGGCAGCTTCTTGCGGGTCGGCGTTTCCTACAGCGACAATCACGGCAGCGGCACGCATGCCCAGGCGACGGCGACTGAGGTGGTGGCGGCTGCTCAGCTCAGCGGCCTGTCGGTGAGCACCGACGACTCGGCTGGGGCCACCGGAGACGATGCTTGGCGGCTGATGCGGCCGGCCTTCGATGCGCAGACGCTGCACTACTCCGTGGGCTGCAACGACACCGACACGATGACGTTGACGATGCACCCTGCTGAGGCGACGAGCCGGATTTCGGTGAACGGCACCCAAGTTGCCAATGCAGGTGCGGACGTTGCAGTGACCGCGACGATGCCGGTGACGGGCACCAGCTCGGTGCGCGTTGCCCTTGCCGACGCGCAGGGCGCTGCGACCCAGTACGTCGTGCACTGCTTCGGTGACGAGGTGCGACCGATCGTGGTCGAGAAGCCGCTGGGCGAGACCGGCGTGCTCGACGAGCTGATCCTCTTCTCGCAGAGCAACCACTTGATGGCCATGGATCACAACGGGGTTCCCCGCATCCTTCGCCGCGTCGGGCAGGCGGCCGGAGGGTATTTCCGGTTCTATCCCGACATCAACGGCGAGCCCCGGTACTCCTACCAGCGTCGATTGACCTGGATTCTGGACGAGAAGCTGGACGAGCTCGCAGTGGCGAGAACGGTGCCGCCCCTGACGCGCCAGGACGGCCACGACTTCCGGTTGCTCGACAACGGGAACTACATGCTGATGGCCTACCAGGGCACCGAGCGCGACCTGTCCCATCTGACCTTCAGCGACAGCCGCGGCGCGCCCTTCGGGGCCGATGCCTATGTGGAGGACTCGATCATCCAGATCGTCACCCCGGGCGGCAGCGAGACGTTCAGATGGAACTCGTGGGACCACATGCCCCTCGAGGACTGCGCGCAGCACTGGTTCCCGCCTGTCAACGGCGACTATGCGCATCTGAACACCATGCAGATGGCGGACGGGCACATCATCGCGTCGATGCGGGGATGCTCGAGGGTTCTGGCCATCGATGCCGCGACCGGCGATGTCCGCTGGAGGGTGGGGCCCTCGAACCTGAGCGTCGCCGAGTGGGCCGAGCGCGACATCGGGCCGCCGCCGCTGGAGATCGTCGGCGACCCCGAGAAGCAGTTCTGCGGCCAGCACGGGTCGTCGCTGCTGCCCAACGGCAACCTGCTCCTGTATGACAATGGCGTGGAGTGCACCAGGAACCCCTGGACGCTTCAGAATCTGTTCCGAGAGAATTCCGTGTACAGCCGCGGCCTGGAGTACGCCCTGGACCTCGACAACGGCGAGGCGGTGTTCGTGCGCGACCATTCGCTGCGCGGCACCAGGAGCGAACTGGGCTACCGGTCCGGGCACATCGAGGGGTTGAGCAACGGCCATTGGCTGATCAGCTGGGGAGGAGCGAATCGAACCGTCCCCTTCGCCGCTACCTCTGACGTGTTCACCCAAGTGGATCCGGACACCGGCAGCGAATGGCTGTCAGTGGGCGGTACCCGCACCAACAAGGCCACGGTCATGGCGCCGGAAGCGTTGGCGCGGGCTCCTGCGCCGCCCGAGGCGCGGGTACTGGCGGGCAGCTACACGTCGGTGGCCCATTCCGGGGTGGGCGATGCCCCGCAGGTGGCGGTGGCGTTCAACCGGCCGGTGGCGGACTTTGGGGCTTCCAGCCCGTCGTTGGGCGTTCAGGGCGCGACGGTCACGGCGGTGGTGCCTCATCTGGTGGCGGGCGAGCCGGCGAATGCGTACTTGGTGACGCTGGCGCCTGAGGGTGCGGGCGCCATCTCCGTCGCGTTCGTCGCAGGCGAGGCGTGTGACGATGGCGGTGTCTGCGCGGCCGACGGCATGATGCTGGCGAGCGTGCCCCCGGCTGTGGTGATCGGCCCGCCGGTGATGGTGACGTTCGGTGCTGCCTCTTACAGCGTGGGTGAGGGCGCGACACTGCAGGTGCCGGTGGAGCTGAGCAGGGCCCACGGCGGCGGGTTGGAGATCGAGGTGCCGATCGTCGCGTCGGCCCTCAGCGCCTCGTTCGGCGAGTTCACGGTGGCTTCCGGTGTGCGCTTCGCGGCGGACGAGACCCGCAAGACGGTGTCCTTCGAGGCGGGAGACGATGCCGTGGTGGAAGGTTCCGAGACGGTGGTGCTCAGCTTCGGCGCGCTGGCGTCGGGGTTCTCGGCGGGTGTGACCGCTGACACAACGGTCACGATCACCGACACCGACACGGCTGTGATCGGGTTCAGCGCCGCGAGCAACGAAGTCTCTGAAGGGGGCGAGACTGAGCTGACGTTCGCTGTCACCAACGGCGTCACGTTCGCGGCGGACCAGGCCATCGGCATCGCTGTGGCCGGGTCGGCTGACGCCGGGGACGACTTCGTGCTCACGGACTCCCAGAACCGGACGCTTTCGGCGCCCTACTCGGTCACGCTGGCGGCGGGCGCCAGTTCGGTCACTGCGGGGTTGAGGGCGGTGGACGATTCTGATGCCGAGCTGGCCGAGACTGTCGTGTTGAGCGCCCGGTTGGCGTCGACTGGCACGTTGATCGGCTCGCGCACCGTCACTGTGCCTGCCAGCGACTTGGGCACGCCCGAGGTGACGATCGCGGGGGGGGGGGGGGTAACCGAGGGGGGTGATGCGGTGTTCGTGTTGGAGCGCACCGCCACGCTGGGAACCCCGTTGACTCAGGCGCTCACTGTGCGCGTCGAGGTGACGGGGACCGGCGGGATCCTCAGCGGCGCGACGGCGTCGACGGTGACGTTCGCAGCCGGCCAGAGCGCCGTTGAGCTGCGAGCGAGGACCGTCGACGACTCAGTCGTGGAGGACGCGGCGACGGTGACGGCGCTGGTGCGCGCTGATACCGCGAGCCCGGCGAGGTATGTGACCGGCTCGCCCAACCGTGCCACGGTCGCGGTGCGAGACGACGACGTTGCGCGCTTCAGGGTTTCCGCGGGGGTCCCTGCGATTGTCGAGGGCGCCGAGGTGACGGTGACGGTTGACACCGTCGGGGTCACCTTCGAGCAGGCCCAGAGTCTGTCGATGAGTGCGGCAGGCAGTGCCGCTGTCGGCGATGACTTCGTGTTAACCGACTCCGACGGGAGTGAGCTGGCAGCGCCCTATGAGTTGACGCTCGGGGCTGGTGCCCGGTCGACGAGTTTTGGGATCGCGGCGGCTGTCGACGCGGTGGAGGACGACGGCGAGACGGTGGTGCTTGTGGTCCTGCACGACGGTCAGTCCGTCGCGACGGTCACCGTGACGGTGATCGACGAGAACGAGCTGCCGATGGTGATGGGACCGAGCGATGTGCCGTTCGCAGAGAACGGGAGTGCGGCAGTGGCCACGTTCACCGCGACCGACGCCGAGGGCGATCCGGTCACGTGGTCGCTGGGCGGCGCGGATGCCGCTCGGTTCGACATCGCCGCCGGCACGCTGGGGTTCCGCTCTCCGCCGGACTTCGAGATGCCAGCCGACGCCGGCGCCGACAACGTCTATGACGTCGCGGTGCAGGCCTCCGACGGCGAGGGCACCACTAACCGTCACGTGACAGTGACTGTCTTCGACGTCGACGAGGCGGCCACAATCGCCAGCGTCTCCGGGTCTTTCTTGATCAGCTACGACGAGATCGCCACGGCGCCGGTGGCCGCGTTCACCGCGACGGATCCTGAGCGGGCAACCATCAGATGGTCGCTGGGCGCTATCGACGCTGCCGTGTTCAGGATCAGCAGCGGCGGTGTGCTGAGCTTCGTGCGTCCGCCGGATTTTGAGCATCCCGGCGACGATGACGACAACAACGAGTATGTGGTGCAGGTCCAGCCCCGTGCCGGTGCCAGCGATCTCGTCGTGAGAGATGTGCTGGTCACGGTCGCCGATGTGGACGAGCTCGGCATGTTGGTGCTGTCGCCGCCGCAACCCCAGGTCGGCACACCTCTCGGGGCCGCGGTCGTCGATCCCGACGGCTTCTTGGCGGCACAGGAGTGGACGTGGCAGCGCCGCCTCGGCGGCGACCTCTGGGGCGACATCGCGGGAGCGACGACCGGCAGCTACACACCTGTGGCCGCCGACGAGGGCTATCACCTGCGAGTCGAGGTCTCCTACCTCGACGGCACCGGCACCGGCACTGACACCATGGCGGCGGAAACCGCGTTCCCCACCCGCGCCGCGCCCATCGCGCTCAACAAAGCGCCGGACTTCGGCGACGATCCCGTCGCGCGCTCGGTCGCGGAGAACTCGCTGCCGGGCACCGCTGTGGGTGCGACGGTCACAGCTACCGACAGCGATTCCGGCGATGCCGACAGACTCATCTACACCCTGTCGGGTCCAGACGACGACCTGTTCACCATTGACGGTTTCACAGGCCAGATCCGTGTCGGCTCAGCCGCGGTGCTGGACCACGAGAGCGCCGGCAGGCCCTACTCCGTCACCGTTACCGCTACCGACCCCTCAGGCGCCAGCGACGACGTCACAGTCATCATCAACATCACCGACGTCAACGAGGCACCCGTCGCCGCAGACGACACCGCCGTCACCGCTGAGGACAGCCGCGTGGTCATCGCGGTGCTGACCAACGACACCGACCCCGACGGCGACACCCTCACCGTGGCACTCGGCGACGCGCCATTGCACGGACGTGTCAGCGTCGAGGCCGACAACACCCTCGCCTACACCCCCGCAAGCGACTTCAACGGCAAAGACATCTTCACCTACGCCGTCTCCAACGGACGCCTGACCCACGAAACGACTGTGACCGTGACCGTCAACGCGGTCAACGACCAGCCCAAGTTCCCGACAACGTCGACAACACGCACGATCGCCGAAGGAGCCCCAGCCGCAGCACCAGTGGGCCACCCGGTGACAGCCACCGACATCGACGCTGAACCGCTCACGTACGGCCTCTTCGAGGTCGATGCACCGTCGTTCACCATCGACCCTGGCACCGGCCAGATCGGCGTCGGGCCCAACACCGTGTCGGACCGCCGAACCCAACCCAACTACCGACTCAGAGTCCAAGCAACCGACCCCCACGGTGCCAGAGCCAGCACCACCGTCATCGTGACCGTGACCGCCCCACGCACCACGCCGGGAACAGGGCCTGTCAGGGGTGGTGGTGGCGGCGCTGGTGGCGGTAGTGGCGGTGGTGGCGGCGGTTTTGAGCCGAGCACAGCAGTGGTGATCGTGGCCAATGGATGGAGCCCATCCGATATCGGTGTCGCGTCAGCGCTGTCGGCACGCACGCCGGACTCCGCTGTGATCTACACCACAGGCGACCGACTGTCAGTGGCTGCACGCGATCTGCTGGTCGACTATCTGCCTACGGGAGTGATCGTGGTGGGCGGCGAGACCGCTGTGAGCGCCGCAGCGCTGACCTCGATGCGGCGCGCCTCGGAATCGGACTCGGTTGAGCGGATCACCGGAGCGACACGCTCGGACACCGCAGCCAGCGTCGCGCGACGGATCCTGGACGCCTCCGAGGCGGGCGGGGCGACCGTGATCATCGCGAACGGATGGAGCCCCGCCGACATCGGCGTGGCCGCGGCACTCTCTGCACGCACGCCTCGCTCAGCCGTCGCCTACACCACATCCGGCGCCTTGCCCGATGCGACACAGCGACTGCTGCGCGACTACCGACCGGCCCGCGTGCTCATCGTGGGCGGCGAGGCCGCCGTGGATCCTGCCGCAGTGTCGCAAATAGGCAACGCTGTGCCCGGTGCGATCATTGAGCGCGTCAGCGGCGCCACCAGAACCGCAACAGCCGCAGGCGTGGCCCGGAGGTTTTTGGGCCCGCACCTCGCGGCACCAGCCGGTGAGCTGACGATCATCGTGGCCAATGGCTGGAGTCCTCCCGACATCGGCGGAGCAGCCGCGCTCTCGGCGCGCACCGCGGGTTCCGCGGTGCTCTACACCGAAAGTGGGCGACTCTCCGCCGAAGCCGCCGAGATACTGTGCGACTACCGGCCGACCAGAGTGGTGTTCATCGGCGGGCCTGCCGCGATCACCGCCGCAGTGAAGGACCAGACCCGCGCAATCCTGCCCGACGCAACCGTGCTGCGATACAGCGGAGCCACCCGAACCCAGACCGCCGCAGCCATCGCTCGCCGAACGCTCGGACCGTCATAGGGACCCCAGCCACACAGGACACCACGCCGAACGTCGCCGCTACGCCGCAATGACCTGTGGTCACCGAACCAAGAGCCCTAGCGGATAGGCGGCGATGCCCGGCAGCCCCGACGGCCTGGACTTTGCGCAGAAATGCCGCCACAGACGGCAAATTTGCACAAAGAAGGCGTGAGCAACTTTCCTAGACGTCACCTATCCGCGCGGCCCCTAAATTCCGGGGGTTCGGTATCCGTCGTTGCGCCACAGGATCGGGAAGTGGTTCTCGTCCATCTCGTCGTCGGCGAGGCGGGCGTAGCGGGAGTAGATGGGTCCGTTGCCCTCGCCGAAGCCGTCCCGGTTGAACCGGGCGTCGCTGCTGGCGCAGTGCAGCACCAGGGTTCGCCGGTGACGGTCGGAGCTGTTGGGCCCCGAGCCGTGCCAGGCCCAGCCGTGATGAAATGATCCGCCTCCCGCGGTCACTTCGACCGGCGCGATGTCTAACTCGACGCCCGCGACTTCAGCGGCTGCCGCGACCGGAGCCCGGTAGTCGTCGGGGGCATGAAACTCCCCGAACAGGTCGCCTGCGGTAGGCCAGCGATGCGAGCCCCGCGCAATCTCCAAGGTGCCTCCGCCCGCCACCGTGTCGTCCAGTGCGATCCAGCACGAGAACATCTCCGTCGGCGTGTACCAGGACAGGTAGGCGTTGTCGCGATGGAATCCCAGTGACCGGGCTCCTGGCGGCTTCCACAGCACATTGTCCTGGACGATGCGAGCACCGGGCCAGCTGGCCAACTTGGCAACGGCCTCACCTAGGCGAGCGTCGAGCACAGTCGACGCGATGAGCCCGTCGGCCTTCCAGCCGTTGCAGATCTGCCGCGTGAGCGTCGGATCACTGCGGTCCTCGAGCCAGTTGACTTCGTCTGGAGAGATGCCCGTCTCGAATTCGCCGCGGAACAGCCGCTCGAATCGCTCTTTCAGGGGATCGACCAGAGCCCGGTCGATCAGCGCGTCGACCGTGACAAAGCCGTTGGCGTAGAACGACTCCACATCGCCAACTGCGAGCATCGCGCCAAGCTACTGCCAGCTGCGCGGTGCGCTGGATGAGCGCGCGCCCGGCTGTGGCTGATGTTCCGGATGGCTTACGTCATCCTGAAGTCGGGATCGTGGCGGCGGAGTTCGCGGCGGGCGATGGTCATCTTGTGGACTTCGTCGGGGCCGTCAGCGATCCGCAAGGTGCGCATGTGGGCGTACATCTCCGCCAGCGGGAAGAACTGGGTAACGCCGCCAGCACCGTGCACCTGGATGGCGCGGTCGATCACCTTGAGCGCCATGTTCGGCACGGCCACCTTGATGCCGGAGATTTCCTGAGCCGCAGCCTTGTTGCCGATCGTGTCCATGAGGTGCGCCACGTGCAGCACGTACTCGCGGGCCTGGTCGATCTCGATGCGAGCATCGGCGATCCAGTCCTGGATCAGGCCCTGCTGGGCGACCGACTTGCCGAAGGTCTCGCGTTCGAGCGCGCGAAGGCACATACATTCCAGCGCACGCTCGGCCACGCCGATTGATCGCATGCAGTGGTGGATACGGCCAGGGCCCAGGCGGGCTTGGCTGATGGCAAAGCCCTCGCCCTCGCCGCCCAGGATGTGGTCCTCGGGCACGCGCACATTCTCGTAGACCAGCTCGGGGTGACCACCACGATCGTGGAATCCGAAAACCAGCGGATCGCGATCCACCCTGATGCCCTCGGCATGCCGGGGGACCACGATCATGGACTGCTGGCGGTGACGCGGCCCGTCAGGGTCGTTCTTGCCCATCACGATGAGCACCTGGCACTCCGGACGCAGCGCATTTGAGGAAAACCACTTGCGGCCGTTCAGCACGTAATCGTCGCCGTCACGGTCGATCCGCAGGCGGATGTTGGAAGCGTCCGAACTGGCCACCTCAGGCTCGGTCATCGAGAAGGTGGACCGGATCTCGCCCTGGAGCAGCGGAGCCAGATACTGCTGCTTGACCCGTTCCGAGCCGTACAGGTTCAGGATCTCCATGTTGCCGGTGTCGGGCGCGGAGCAATTCAGCGCTTCGGAACTGAACGTGACCTTGCCGAGCTGCTCTGAAATCGGCGAGTAGTCCAGGTTGGAGAGCTTGGTGCCGGGAGCTTGCGGGTCGAGGTGGGGGATGAACAGGTTCCACAGGCCACGTTCGCGGGCGGCGGCCTTGAGCTTCTCCATGATCGCGGGCGTGGCGTGCACGTCTCCCGCGGCGGCGAGCTCGGCGTACTGCTCGTGGTACTCCTGCTCATTGGGATAAATGTGGTCGTCCATGAAGGACTGCACAGCCTCCTGCGTCTCGAGGCCCTTCTTGGTGTAGGCGTGCGCCATTGTCTCGCTCCAGTCCTGTGCGTGCGGTTCGCGCCCAGAAAGTAGCGGGCGCCCGTGCGCCCTGAAGCTAGCCCGCGGCTGTACGGAGTTTCAGAGCCGCGTTTCTCGGGGTTGGCCAATTCAGATCGCAGCCGCCTCAGACGTGGGTGCCGGCCCCGCCGTCGATCGTCAGGCAGGTGCCATTGATGTAGTTGGCAGCGCTGCTGGCCAGGAACACCACGCCCGAAGCAACTTCTTCGGCGGTGCCGTAGCAGCCCAGGGGCACGCCGGTGGAGTTACGGGCGAAGATCGCCTCGGCGTCAGTGTTGTTCGACTCTGCGATCTCGGCGGCTGCCCGTTCCCACATGTCGGTGCGGATGAGCCCGGGGATGACCGTGTTGGTGAGCACGTTGTCGGCGCCGTACTTGCCCGCCAGAGCCTTGGCGGTGGCAACCATGGCTGCCTTGGTGGCGGCATAGTCGATGAGCGCTGCGTTGGGGAAGAAGGCGGCGCCACTGGCGATCATGATGATCCGACCCCATTTCTGCTCGCGCATGTGCGGCAGGCAGAACCGGGTGCAGCGCACTGCCGACATGAGGTTGAGTTGGTGCAGGTCGGTCCAGTCGTCGTCGGACACCGGACGGAACCCACATGTCGCAGCCATTTCTTACAACCGTCGCCCTATCGCTGTCCCGAACGCGACCGTGAGCGCAGCAATCGGGGCCGGCTACGGTGCGCGCATGAGCGACGACGAACAGCCTCAGCCGCCTCCGTACCGGCCCGGCCCCCTCGTGCCTTGGACGCCTTTGGTTGCAACAGTCATCGCGATCGGCTCCATCGTTGCGTGGGGTGCGGCGCCGACCTTCGGGGGCGACGCCTATACCGACACCGTTTCGGCGATCTACTTCATCGGCGCAGCGATCACGTCGTGCTTGGCTCTGCTGTGCTGGCGCTCGTGGGCGAGCGATGTGGGCAGAGTCGACTACTGGCGCTGGCGCGAACACAAGCCCGAGGACCCGAACTGATCTCGGCTGACTCGGCTGGAGCAGTCTCGCCGGATTGTTCAGCGATCTCGCCGTAACCCGATACTGCATCGAATTCGGCGATGTTCGCATTGGTCCGTGGGATGAGCTAGCGGCCGATGTCTACGGCGTCGTTGAAGGGGTTGAAGCCCCAGATCAGCACCGATGCCGCGTCGCTCGACCTGCCTCTGGCCGGTACTCCGAGCTGGTAGTAGCGCAGCATCGTGTCGGTCATCCATTCCGGCGTGCCGACGTGACACGAGGTGTTGCCGAGAGCGCCGGAAGTTTCGACAATCTTCAGCCAGAGCCGTTCGTCGTGGACATCGCTCGCTGCGACATTGGGCAGCATTCGTTCGCTGACACCGTCAGACGGCTTACCTCGATGACTGCCCGCCACAACGGGAACGATGATGGATTCGTCAGATGGTGTTCCTCGCTGCTGAGACTCATACGTGTGCGCTGACACCACACTCAATTGTGAGGCAGCTGCCGTTGATGTACTTCGCAGCATCCGAGGCCGCGAACACCACCCCGCGGCTACCTCTTCTGACGTGCCGTAGTCCCATTGGGAACTCCGGTGGAGCTGCTAGCGAAGGCGAGTCGCGACGATCAGCTCGCTCGAAGCGGTGGATCGCTGGTGGCGCGAGACTGCGGTCGTGGAGGGACTGTTGATCTTCGCTGCGGTCATCGCCGTCGCCGCGGTGTTGGGGTGGCTCGCGAGCCCGAACCGGCATCAGAACCGCGCGGCGCGTCATCACCGGGCGGCGATGTGCCACGAGGTGCCCGCCGAGGAGCCGTGCATGAACTGCGGTTGCGAAGTAATCCTCGTGAACAGGGGTAATGCGGAGGCATTCGCCACGCATGGGGAGCTGCCCGAGTCTTACGACTACCGCTGCTTCCGCTGCAATCTGAATGGGCAACGCTTCATCATGTGAGAGTTGTCGAACCATGCGGCGCGGCTCGCTGTGCTTTGAGCGGCTGGGACCTCAGCGCTCGCGAAGTCGGCGACGCTCACACTGTCCGACTCCGGTGACGTGTTAGCAGCGCAGGCTTGCGGGGAAATGGAGTCGACGGGTGTCTTGGAGCCAGTCGGGCACAACGCAATGCGCTACGGACACGACAGCGGGGTCCCAGCCGGGTTCGGACAGCGCCGCGTGCGTGGGTCGCTCAAGTCCCGCACTCGCAGGCGCCTTCGGGGTGGGCGAGGGTCCCGCCCTGATCGCAGCGGGCCCCGCACCTTGCCGGTGCGTGAGTCGTTACATGTGGGCACGAGCTGGGCGTGCACTGCCTTGGCGGATGCGCGGAACGTAACCGGGATTCTCTGAACGGGTGCCGCGAAGGTGTCAAGGCTGTCGGCGGCTCAGACGTGGGTTCCGACCCCGCCGTCGATCGTTAGGCAGATGCCGTTGATGTAGTCGGCGGCGTTGCTGGCCAGGAAGACCACGCCCGAAGCAACCTCTTCGGCGGTGCCGTAGCGGCCCAAGGGCACGCCGGTGGAGTTGCGGGCGAAAATGGCCTCGGCGTCAGTGTCGTTTGCTTCGGCGATCTCAGCGGCCGCCCGTTCCCACATGTCGGTGCGGATGAGCCCGGGGATGATCGTGTTGGTGAGCACGTTGTCGGCGCCGTACTTGCCGGCCAGCGCCTTGGCTGTGGCAACCATGGCTGCCTTGGTGGCGGCGTAGTCGATGAGAGCGGCATTGGGGGAGAACGCGGCGCCACTGGCGATCATGATGACCCGACCCCATTTCTGCTCGCGCATGTGCGGCAGGCAGAAACGTGTGCAGCGCACCGCTGACATGAGGTTGAGTTGGTGCAGTTCGGTCCAGTCGTCGTCGGACATGTACAGGAAGTTGCGCGACGGCGAGGCGCCGACGTTGTTGACGAGGATGTCGATCGGACCCATCTGTTCCGCGGCAATTTCGAGTATTTCCTCCACGGCATCCGTCTCAGACATGTCGCCGAAATACCCGTGTGCTGACCCGGTCCCCGACGGGGGTTGGTAGCTGTCGAGATCGAAGACCGCCTGCGGGCCGCGAGCACAGAAGCCGACCGTCGCACCGTGATCGGCCATCAGTTTCACCGACGCTCTGCCGATGCCCTTCGAGCCGCCGGTCACTAGTGCTACCCGCCCCGAAAGATCCAAGTCCAGCATGGGTTCCTCCCTCAATTTCGATGGTCTGATTATGCGGTGTTCGATCGTCCGGTGGGCCTGTTGTCGGCCCGATGCCTCAATCGGCAGCGGCCAAGGCAGCCTCTCCGGAATCTTCAGCCGCCTCGCTGTGGTCCGATGCCGCATCGAGCTCCGCCACGCCAGTCTTGATCCGTGGGATCAGCTCGCGGCCGAAGTCCACGGCGTCGTTGAAGGGGTCGAACCCCCGGATCAGCACGTAACCCACGTCGCTGAGTCCGCCCCCGGGTTGCAGTCCGAGCTTGTAGTAGCGAAGGATGGCTTCGGCCACCTGCTCTGGAGTGCCAACGAGACACGAGGTGTTGCCCGGGGCGCCGGTTGCCTCGGCGATCTTGAGCCAGAGCCGCTCGTCGTGCACGTCGCTCGCAGCGGCATAGGCCAGCATTCGTTCGCCGCCGTGGTCGTACGGCTTGCCCCGATGACTGCCTGCCACGGTCAGTTTGTCTGTGCCGGCAGCCTCGATGCCGCCCAAGATGCGATGAGCACGATCCCAGGCCTCGTCTTCGGTGTCACCCAGGATGGGCCGCACGCTGATCGAGAAACGCGGCGTGCGTCCGTAGGCGGCGGCCCGGCGGCGGAAGTCGTCGAAGCGCTCGGCGATGGCGGCGCGGGGCTCGGCGTAGACGGCGTACACATCGCAGCGCTCGGCCCCCATCTCCAGCGCCTCACCGCTGGAACCCCCGAAGAAGATCGGTGGTGAAGGCTGCTGGAGGGGCTGCACGTCTGCGCGCACATTGCTGAATCGGTAATAGGCCCCTTCGTGGTCGAACGGTTCCGTTGACGTCCACGTCCGGCGCATGACGTCGATGTACTCGCCGGCGCGGGCGTACCGATCGGCCTTCGGCAGGTAGTCGCCGTCGCGCTGATTGTCCTTGTCGCTGGCCCCGGCGATGATGTGCAGGGCGAAGCGGCCGCCGCTGAGCTGGTCGAACGTCGCCGCCTTGCGGGCTGCGAGCGTGGGGGCTACGAAGCCCGGCCGGTGTGCGACGAGGTAGCCGAGCCGCTCGGTCACCGAAGCCGCGTGGGTTGCCACCGACCACCCGTCGGCCGACGTCGAGGTGTAGCCCACCAGCACCAGGTCGAAGCCGGCCTCATCGTGTGCGCGGCTGAAGTCCTCGAGGAATTGGCGGGACAGCCCGCCCTCGATGACGTGCACGGTCGAGTCGTCCTTGGGCGGCGACACGCCGATCATCCCGATCACCGACAACGGCACGCCACCACGGTACGCGTCCCGCCTGGCTCATGCCTCGAGGGCACGGCTGGGGCTTTCCGGCGAGCCGGCGGGGTCGGCGAATACCATCGCGGGAGCACCTGCGGGCGAGCCGGCCTGCGGGGCGGGACATCATCGTTGCTGCAGCGGAGTGGAGATCGACATGGCTGAGCGACCCCCGGTGGCAGATTGGGCAACCGATTTCGACGACTTGAGCGACGAATGGGCAACGAACGGACCCGAGATCCTGGCCGACCTGCGCGAGCACTGCCCGGTTGCCCAGACAGAACGGTTCCACGGCCCCCTCTGCCAATCGCGAGCCCGAGGAGGTCGCGTGGCCGGTCGGCCCGATTCGCGGCCCCCGCAGCGTGCCGCTGCGAGTCCTGAAGTGAGCAGATGAGGTGCTGAGCTCATGAAGTTTGGCGCGGTCCTGCCGACCTGCGAGATCGGAACCGACCCGATCACCCTGCGCGACTGGGCCCAAGCAGCCGAGTCGCTCGGCTACTCCCACATCGTGAGCTACGACCATGTGCTCGGCGCCTCCCATTCCGGGCGCGAGCCGGCGTTCTGGGGTCCCTACACCGAGCGTGACGACTTTCACGAGCCGTTCGTGCTCTTCGGCTACCTGGCAGGCGTCACCAGCACGATCGAGTTCGAGACCGGAATCATCATCCTTCCGCAGCGGCAGGCGGCACTGGTGGCCAAGCAGGCGGCCGAGGTGGATCTGCTGTCGGGCGGGCGCTTCCGGCTGGGCGTGGGCTCGGGCTGGAACTATGTCGAATACGAGTCGCTTGGCGCCGACTGGGAGCGGCGCGGCGCCCTGCTCGACGATCAGATCACGGTCATCCGTGCGCTTTGGGAGCACGACGTCATCGACTACACGAGCGAGTTTCACCGGATCGACCGGGCCGGCATCCGGCCGCGGCCCGCCCGCCGCATCCCGATCTGGTTCGGCGGCTACACGTCTGCCGCTTTGCGACGGGCCGCCCGATGGGGGGACGGGTTCACGTTCGGCGACTCGGGGCCGGACACGGTGGCGCTGGCGGAGACCTTGCGGGAAATGCTCGCTGCCCAAGGCCGCGACCCGACTGACTTCGCCCTTGAGGCCGAGGCCAACTACGGCATCGGCCCGGATCGGTGGACAGGGCTGGTCGCCGAGGCACGCAACGCTGGTTTCACTCACTTCTCCGTCAACTGCCAGAGCACCACATGCGAGTGGGGCGGCAATCCCGCTGCGAACCTCCAGAGCACCGCAGAGCACATCGAGGCGCTGGAGACCTTCATCACCTCGGTGACCTGAGCGGGCTCGATCTCGGCAACAACCCAGCCGGAACTTCCGGCGTGGTCCCTCGTCGTTGGACCTCGGATGGCGGCAGCATTTGGCTTTCGCACTGCATCACGGTCCTGCGAGCTGTGGACGGACGTGAGTGCTGTTATGATGTAACATCATGCGTACACAGATCGCCTTGGAACCAGAGCAACATGTGCAGGTGAAACAGAAGGCGGCCTCTTTGGGGATCACGATGGCCGAGTACATCCGGCGCTTGGTCGATCGCGACCTCGGCAGGGTCGATGCCAATGCTGATGTTTCAGCCATCGTCGGCATCGGGAGTTCGGGGGGTAGCGACATTGCCGCTGAAGGCACGGCGATCGCTGTGGCAGAGGCGGTAGCGACGCTCCGCAGTCGCGAGTGAGCGTCTTCGTCGATACCTCAGCGTGGTACGCAGCCGCAGACGTCGACGACGCCGGTCATGTGAGGGCAGCACGTCGACTCGAGGAGTTCGCTGGCGCGTTGGTGACCAGCGACCATGTCATCGTCGAGACTTGGTTCCTTGCCACGAGGCGCCTCGGGATCGCCGTCGCGGAGAGGCTCGTGAACGGGATCCGCATGGGCATTGCCCGCATCGAGCCGGCGATCGTCGCAGATCTTGAGGCAGCGGCAAGCATCGGCGAGGCGTTTGCGGACCAACGGTTCTCTCTGGTTGATCGCACGAGCTGGGCGATCATGCAGCGGCTGGGCATCCGGGAGGCCCTGGCCCTCGACGCCGACTTCTCGATCTACCGCTTCGGCCTCGGCCGACGGCAGGCATTCGTCGTTCACAGTTAGGAGACTGTCGGTGCGGGCCTTGCGAAATGCTCAACCGACTACCCGTGCTTTGAGCCTGAGGCACCATCGCGGTCCGAGCAGACCATTTCCACTATGACCTGATTGGGGATTGCATGGAACGCATCACGGTGTACCCGGCGGCCCGGATTCACACGATGGATCCCGGCAGACCTCATGGCAGCGCCGTCGCCGTCGCAGACGGTCGCATCGTGTCGGTGGGGTCGGTGGAATCGATGCAACCGTGGCTGCGGCGTTACCCCTTCGAGGTCGACGATCGCTACGCCGGCAAGGTGATCCTTCCGGGCTTCATCGACCCGCACACTCACCTGCGCCTCAGCGGCACCTACATGGGCCTGCACTACGTCGGCCCGATCGACTCGGCGTCGCCGACCGGGCTGCGCAAGGGACTGCCGAGCCGTGACGCAGTGCTGCACCAACTGCGGGCGCTGGTTGCCGAGCATGCCGATCCCAGCGAGCCGCTGACCGCCTGGGGCTACGACCCCGCCAGCCAGGACGGCCACCTCGACCTCGACATGCTCGACGAGATCAGCGACACCGTGCCGATGTGGGTCTGCGCGTACGCGCCGCACATCGTCTATGTGAACTCGCCGATGCTGGAGCTCATCGGCGTTGACGATGACAGCATCGGCCACGGTCTGGGCCGCTATCCCGACGGTCGGCTGAATGGCTGGTTCGTGGAGACCGAGGCAACGGCGCGGGCGACGCGCCCGGTTGCCGCTTCGGTGTACGGACCGGGTACTGGTCGTGCGGCCATCGATCGCATGGGTGCGGTCGCCCGGGCAGCCGGTGTCACCACCACGGCAGACCTGATGTGGGGGATGGCCGACGGCTTCGAGCCCGAATGGAACGACCATGCAGCGGCCATCGCCGATGGCACGTTCCCGCTGCGCATCTACATGATTCCCTTCGAGCCGAAGCTGGTGCGCACCTACGGCAGCGACATGCTCGACTTCTTGGCTTCGAAGCGGGCCGAGGGCGACGATCGGCTGAACACCCACGGCGTGAAGTACGTGAACGACGGCTCCTACCCGTCCATGACCTTGGTCATGAACGCACCGGGCTACCTCGACGAAGACACTGCCCACACCGGTGAGGTGCCATGGGAGGACATGGTGGAGCGGATGCGGCCGTTCTGGCAGGCAGGCGTTCAGATTCACTCCCACGCCAACGGCGATCGCACGGTCGACATGACGCTGGACACGCTCGCTGCGCTTCAGGCCGAGCACCCTCGCTTCGATCATCGCTTCACGATCGAGCACTACTGCATCTCGACACCAGCGCAGGCGAAGCGGCTCGCGGCATTGGGCGGGCTCGCCAGCGTGAACGTCTATTTCGTGCACTTCCGGGCGCAGCTGCATTCAGATCACGGGTTCGGCCCCGACCGCAGTGAGGCCACGGCCCGACTGGGTTCGCTGGTACGGGCGGGCGCCACGTTTGCGCTGCACAGCGACTTCAATCTGGTCGTCACGCCGCTGTCGCCGCTGCTGGCTGCGTGGTGTGCCGTCAATCGAGTGGGCGCCGACGGCGAAACCGTGATGGCGCCGGGGGAGCGGATCTCAGTGGATCGGGCACTGCGCGCCATCACCATCGACGCCGCCCACGTGCTGGCCCGCGACGATCGGTTGGGCTCCATCGAGGCCGGCAAGCTCGCCGACTTCACCGTGCTTGACGACGATCCCTACGAGATCGATCCGATGGCGTTGCGAGACATTGCTGTCTACGACACCGTGCTCGGAGGCGAGCCCACATCGTGACGTGAGGCAAGCGGCAATTCCTGATCGCGGGAGGACGGGTGCCGGTTATTGGGAGATCGCTGGGGCGGGATCGTTCCCTCGCGAGCACATACGGGAAGTGGGCCGTCGTGGCCGGTGCCTCGGAAGGGCTCGGTGCAGCGTTCGCCACCCAGCTCGCCGTACGTGGCATGGACCTGGTGCTGGTGGCGCGCCGGGGTGACCTGCTGGCCGAACGCGCTGAACAGCTCACCGCCGAACACGGAGCCGAAGTTCGCTGCGTGGTCCTGGATCTGGCCGACCCCGCATTCGCCGAAACGCTCGCAGACGCCGTCGCTGGACTGGACCTCGGGATCGTCGACTACAACGCGGCGTTCACACCGGTGGGCCCGTTCCTGGAAGCCCCCGACGAGGAGATCTCCCAGGCGGTGGACGTCAACGTGCGCGGACCGCTGCTGGCCCTGCGCGCGCTGGTTCCGTCCATGTGCAGCAGGGGCAAGGGCGCGGTGGTGCTGATGTCATCGCTATCGGGCCTGCAAGGGACACCTCACATATCTGTCTATGCGGCCAGCAAGGCGTTCAACCTCATTCTCGCCGAGGGGCTCTGGTACGAACTGCGATCGCACGGCATCGACGTTGTCGCCTGCTGCGCCGGCGCGATGCGCACCCCGGGGTATATGAGATCGTTCGGCCGCGACGTGCCCGGCATGCTGTCTCCCGATGAGGCTGCGCGCCGAACACTCGATGGGCTCGGCCGAGGGCCGCGGCTGGTGCCGGGCTTTGTCAACCGGATCACGGCTGTGCTCATGGGACGCCTCCTTCCTCGGAAGGCGGCGATCCGGCTTATCGGCAGGAACACGAGACACCTGACGTGACCAACCTCGTGGCGGGTTTCTTTGCGCCTTGGGCTGTTCTTGCTCTCATCGGGGTGCTGCACCTAGCGCTGCCGGCGCGGCGTGTGGTGGGATACGTGCGCGATGAGCACAGCGGTGAGGTGCTGCGCTATCGACTCAACGGTCTACCGGTGCTCGTGGTCACGCTGGGGCTCTGGATCACCGCGTGCTCCTCGGGCGTCATGCCGTGGGATTGGTTCTGGCAGCACCGCTGGGCGGGCGCTGCGGGTGCTCTGACCCTGGGCTTGCTGGCATCCGCAGCGGTGGTGCTGAGTGCGGCTTCCAGGGGAGGAGGCCTGCTGGCGGAGCTCTATCTCGGGCGCCGGATCAACCCACAGGCATTCGGAGGCCGTGCCGACACAAAGATGTTCCTGTACCTGGCGGGCGCCGTCCTGCTCGAGCTCAACCTGCTCTCGTTCGCGGCCCACCACTTCATGGCCTACCCCGACGATCCATCGCCGGGGGTCGTGCTCTACGTCGTGTTGTTCACCTGGTTCGTGTGCGACTACCTCGTCTTCGAGCGGGTCCATCTCTACACCTATGACCTCTTCGCGGAACGCGTGGGGTTCAAGCTCGTGTGGGGCTGCCTCTGCTGGTACCCGTTCTTCTACGCGGTGGGCTTGTGGTCGGTGGCAGATCGCCCCAATCCGCACATGCCCGTCTGGCTGATGGTCACGGCGACGCTGGTGTTCTTTGCTGGGTGGACGCTGTCGCGGGGCGCGAACCTGCAGAAGTTCCGTTTCAAGCAAGACCCCGAACGGGCATTTCTGGGTCTGGCGCCCCGAGTGCTCACAGACGGTGAGCGCCGTGTGCTGTGCAGCGGCTTCTGGGGTCTGTCACGGCACGTCAACTACCTCGGCGAGATTGCCATGGCGACCGGTTTAGCGCTGGCTCTCGGCTGGCCGCTGGTGCTCGGTCCTTGGCTGTACCCGCTGTACTACGTAGCGCTGCTGGTCCCGCGGGAGCGTGCCGATGATCGACGCTGCGCCCAGAAATACGGCCGCCTGTGGCAGCAGTACCGCGAGCGGGTGCGGTGGCGCATCGTGCCCAAGGTGTACTAATGCCCGGTACTGACACATGGACCTGTGAAGCAGACCTGAGGCCTGATTCGGAGACCCTGAGCTGCACTTGACGGTCGATGCTGGGTTCCAGCGCAACTGCGTCAGGGGATAATCACTGCCATGGACGCGAGCGGCCCAGCGGGGGACGGCGCAACGCATGCCGACGCAGGACAACTCGATGCTGCCTGGCAGTCCGCCATCGGCTCGATCGCAGCGGCTCGCCGGCAGGGCGACGATGCCCGTGGAGATGCCGTCGGCGTCACGGTGCTGACGGGATTCCTCGGCAGCGGCAAGACCACGGTGCTGCGCCGGCTGCTGGCCGAACCCGTTGGTCTGCGAATCGCTGCGGTCGTGAATGACATCGGGCCCGTGAACATCGACGCAGCGGCCCTTGATGGCCTGGAGGTCGCGTCACGAACGCCTGACCGGGTGGAACTCACCAATGGCTGCGCCTGCTGTGCCCTGGTGGACGACCTCGCCGAGACCTTGGAACGCCTCGCCAGCGCGGGAACCAGCGACGCCATCGTGGTGGAAGCCAGCGGCATCGCCGACCCCGCCACGCTGGCCGCGGCGACCGAGTCTGCGGCGGGCTGCACGCTTGACGGCGTCGTGGCCGTCACCGATGCGCAGCACCT
Source organism: Candidatus Poriferisodalis sp. (assembly GCF_965221945.1). Classification (GTDB taxonomy): domain Bacteria; phylum Actinomycetota; class Acidimicrobiia; order Acidimicrobiales; family Poriferisodalaceae; genus Poriferisodalis. The sequence continues at coordinate 1,149,511 of NZ_OZ244925.1, forward strand.
GGCCGCTCAGCTCGACGACCCCCGCATGGCGCCTGCCGTACGTCGCCAGATCGACGTGTCGCACATGGTGGTGCTTTCCAAGATTGACCTAGTGAGCGACGTAGAGGTTCAGGCGCTGATTGGCCGGATCGGCCAGATCGCGCCGGGCCGCATGGTGGTCCCCGCAGCTCACGGGCGCATCGATCCCCGGGTGCTGCTCGGCGCCGCAGTGCGAGGAGCAACGTTTCGTGCCGATGCGGGCGGGCACCCGTTCGAAGTTGCGACTGCGGTCGTCGCCCCGGCGGGGCCATGGGAGGTGACCGACGTCGCCCGCTGGTTCGAGCTCCCGCCTGTGCCGCTGGTGCGAGCGAAGGGTTGGTTCACGAGTCCCGACGGCAGCCGCCACGAGCTCCAGGCAGTCGGGCGAAGCTGGCGCATCGAGCCAGCGTCCCGGCAACCCGACCCGGTGATCGTGCTGATCGGCGATTCCCCCGAAGCGGTCGAAAGGGCCGCGGCCTCGCTGCGGAGCCTTGGCTAGTCGGCCCGGCTATTCGGGCGTTCCAGCCATGTGCTGCCGCATTTCGGCCGATGGCGGGCCTGCTGTGCCCCAGCGATCGGACAGCTCCGGGGTGCGTGGCCAGGTTCGCGGCACCCAGGTGGCCTCGTCGACCTGCTGCACTTCGGCAGTGACTTCGGGCACGGTGCCCGCAGGGTCCACGAAATAGCCGAACGCGTTGTTGCCCGGCCCGTGGCGGCCTGGGCCCCAGCCGACAGCGTGCCCTGCCCGCGCGAGGCGTCCGAGCGAGGTCATGTAGGCGTCGAGCGAGGGGACCTCGTAGGCGACGTGATTGAGGGATGCCCATTCGGCCCGGTTGAACGCAATGGAGTGATGGTCTGCGTTGCAGCGCAGGAACACCATCTGGCGTTCGCTCCAGTCGCTCACCCGGAAGCCCAGCACCTCGCACCACCAGTCGCAGAGCGCCTCGATGTCGGCGGTGTTGAGCACGACATGGGCGATCTTGGTCGGCGTGGCATCGGCCCGCAGCGCCGCCGCGGCCTCAGTGCACGCGGCCAGCTCGACGATCCGGCTTTCAGGGTCGGCAATGCGGAATCCGTAGCCCGCACCCGGCCGGTCCAGTGCGGCCGGCTCGCTGAGCAGGGTCACGCCGCGGCCCGCCAGCGTGGCCGCTGCCGCGTCGATGGCCCCGTTGTCGGCGAGACCAAAGCTGATGTGATCGATGCCGTTGCGATCAGCTCGATGCAGCTCCAGCACATGGTGTTCAGCGCCCGTGGCGCGTAGTACCGCCGTCTTGTCATCGGAGTCGCCAAGTTGCCGTAATCCCCAGGGGCCGGCGTAATAATCGACGCACTCGTCGAATGCGCTGCAGCGCACGGCGATGCGCCGCAGGTGAGTGATCGCCCACGCGGGCTCGGTGGCGCTGGCGTTCATGGGCTGTCCCAGGCGGCATCGAGCGCGGCAAGGACCGTTTCACCGGTCAGGGGCATTGAGGTCACGCGCACCCCGGTTGCGTCGGCAACGGCATTCGCGATGGCCGATGCCACGGGCAGCATCGCTCCTTCACCTAGGCCCTTCGACCCGAAGGGGCCTGGTCCGTGTCCCTGCTCTTGGGTGATCGAGATGAACTCCGCTGGCACGTCACTGGACCGGGGCACGCGGTAGTCGACGAGTCGGCCGTTGGCGAGCACCGGGCCGTCGAAGCGCATGGTCTCGAACAGAGCGCCGCCGAGCCCCATGATCGCGGCACCCTCGTCCTGACCGCGGCAGGCTCCTTCGTGCAGCACGGCCCCGGCATCGCCGGAGACGACCAGGCGGTGCACGGTCACCATTCCGGTGTCGGCGTCCACCGAAACCTCCGCAGCCCCCCAGCCGTACTCCCACGACACGCACGGTGATTCCAACGGGGCCCGGCTGTCGCTGGGGGCCTTGAAGAATCCTTCGCCGGTGAACTCGTAACCGGTCCCGCCATAGATACCCATGACCAGCGGGGCAAGCGGGCGTCGGTCCGTCTTGCTGGAACCGTCCTGGGACGCAACCAGCACAATGCCGTCTCGGAAATCGACACGGGCCACCGGCACCCCCAGCGCTGTGGCTGAGAACTGCAGGATGCGCAGACGAGCAGCTTCGGCGGCCTTCTGCACGGCCTGACCCATCACCGAGATGGACGAGGAGGCATTGGTGCCCTGGTCGAACGGGGTGTGATCGGTGTCGAGGTCAGACCAATGGACACGCGATCGGGGCACGTCGAGCACTCGTGCCGCGACCTCACGTAACGCTGTTTGGGCACCCTGACCCATCTCGACGGTGCCGCATTGCACCCACGCATCGCCGCTTGTGGCGACCTTGACCCGGGCTTGCGCTGGCTTGTTGACCCCGCCCGAATCCTTGAAGCCCAGTGCCACGCCCCGGCCTCGGCCGGCAGGGCGTGCCTGGTCCATGCCGATGCGGTCGGCCACCAGTTCAAGACCTTCGGTGAGATCGGAGTCCATGGCGGACTCGCCGGGCACGTAGGCCTCGCCCAATCCGATCAGGTTGCGGCGGCGTAGCTCGACGGGGTCAATCCCCAGCCGTTTGGCGATCATGTCGATCTGGCTTTCGCAGGCGAAGTTGGCCTGGGTGCCGCCGAAACCCCGGAACGGGCCCGCGGGAGTGGTGTTGGTGAGCACCGCATCAGTGACCGTACGGATGTGCTGCCACCGGTACGGCCCGGCGACCCGGTAGCCCGCCTTCTCTGCGACCAGGGGGCTTGCATCGGCATAGGCGCCTGCATCGAGCAGCACCTCGGCGTCGCGGGCCACCAGGGAGCCGTCGGACATCACGCCGGTCCGCAACTTCAGGCGTGCGTTGTGCTGGCGCATCGTCAAGAAGCCCTCGTCCAGCGTGAGGCAGTACCGGACCGGTGCACCGGCCTTGCGGGCCAGCAATGCGGCGATCGGCTCGGTCTTGCAGCCGTTCTTGGCGCCGAAGCCCCCGCCTAGGTACCTGACCTGCATGCGCACCCGGTGCTCGCCGATGCCCAGCAGGCGAGCCATCTCCTTGCGCACCGGGAACGGGTTCTGGCAGCTCGACCAGAGTTCGAGACGGCTGCTGTCAGCTGTGCTGTCGTCGCCTTCGTCTGTGCTGTCGCCGCTGTCCGCGGTTGGGGCCGACCCGCGGGGTCCGGACCATCGGGCGACCGTCACGAACGGCTCAAGATGCAGGTGCTGCTGTCGGCCGTCGAAGCCGAACACGTCGACGAAGATGTGGTCGCAGCGATCGAAGACCGCTGAGTCGCCGGTCTCGTAGGCAAAGCGGTAGCAGACGTTCGGTTTGGGCCGGGTGCCGCCGCTGGCGCCTTGGCCGTAGATGGGAGCCATGGCCAGCGGCGCTTCGGGGAACAACTCTGGCGCGCCGTCGGCCAGAGCGGCATCGAAGTCGGCCACGGTCGGCAGCGGCTCGTAGTCGACTTGTACGAGCGACAGGGCCCGCGCCGCGTCGAGCTCGGTGTCCGCTGCGATCGCGACGACGGCGTCGCCCACGTAGCGCACCCGGTCGAGCGCCAGGATCGGCTGGTCCTTCACGAAGTAGCCGTAGCTGTGCGAGGCCACCAGTGGCCCGGCCACAGGGCGGTGCCCCAGGTCGTCGCCAGCCCAACGTTCTCGAAGCTCACTGTCGAGCAGGTCCCGCCGTGTCAAGACGGCCCGAACACCGGGGGCCTGCTCGGCCGCGACGGTGTCGATGCGGGTCACGAGCGCATGTGGGTGGGGCGAGCGCAGCACCTTGGCGTGCAGCATGCCGCCGAGCGCGACATCGACTGCGTACGAAGCGGTGCCGGACGTCTTCGCCGCGGCGTCTGAGCGCGTCATGGTGCACCGTCTTGCATCGGGCTACTGGGGGAGCGCAGTGCAGCTGAGGCTGCCTCCACTGCCTCGATGACCATGAGGTAGCCGGTACAACGACACACGTTCGAATCGAGCCAGTCGCAGATGGTTGTGCGGTCGGGGTCCCGATGGCGGGCCAGCAGGGCGCTCGCGGTGAGGATCAGACCTGGCGTACAGTAGCCGCACTGGAAAGCGCTGAACTCGGCGAAGGCTCGCTGGACCTCAGGCAGCGCGGCCGCAGGGCCGGCCGACAGGCCGCCTGCCGCTGCCATGTGGCCCGATTCGATCGTGAGCACGTCGCGGCCGTCGGATTGCCACGCGAACGTGGAACACGAGGCTGTGGGTTCGCCGTCGACGAGCACGGTGCAGGCACCGCAGACGGCCTGATCACATCCGACGCGAGTGCCGCCGAGTCCAGCGCGTGACCCGATGGTGTCAACCAGCATCTCCGACGCTGGGGTCGACGCGCTGAACGGTTCCCCATTGAGCCGCAGCTCGATATCCACTGAGAGGCCGCGCGGATAGGTGACGTCTCGGAAAGTTGCTGTCACGCCTTCTTTGCGCAGTTTTGCCGTCTGTGGCGGCATTTCTGCGCAAAGTCCAGGCCGTCGGGGCTGCCGGGCATCGCCGCCTATCCGCTGAGGCTCTGAGTCGTCCGACAGGGATTCTGGAGGGTGCCCGGTAGATGCGACGGCTTCCCTGCGCGAGGCATCAGGCGGGTACGCGCCATCACTGCCAAGGCCGCCATCATTCATCGCACCTGCTGCATGGAGCTCCAGGCAGCGGCTGACGAGCACGTCGATGACTCGGCGCCGGTAGGCAGTCGAAGCGAAGACGTCATCGGTCGGATCGGGCAGCGCGCCGAGCAAAGCGCTTGCGGCAGCGGCGTCCGCAGCGCCGTTCGGGAGCACCTCGACCTCCCGATAGGCGCAACCGATCGCTATGTGGTTGTCGCCGACAGCCACAGAAGCGACTGGCTTCAGCGATCGCTCATAGACGACATGGCCGGCAAGCGGCACCTCGCAGCCGACGAGCAGGCGATCGTGTGGCCGGTCCGCCACAGCGCAGCGCCGCTCGGAGCCATCGGGTTCCATGAAGATCAGCTCGGCTCCGGCGGCAGCCAGGATCGGCGCTGCGTCGTAGCCAGAGTCGAACGCCATGAGGTTGCCCCCCAGCGTGCCGGTGGACCGGATGCGCGCGTTGCCGATGGTCCGCCATGCATCAGCGAGGTCCGGCCGCACCGTCCGTACGAGTCGGTCGGTTTCGATCCGGGCGTGGGTGACAGCCGCGCCGATGAACAGCACGCCGTCCCTCAGCGAGATCTCGTCGAGCACCTCCAGCCCGCTGGGAGAATTTCGTCCGGGCTTGCACAGCGGAACGAGGGCAGGTGCCGCTTCGCCATTGCGAAGCCGCTGGGCAACGTCGATCCCGCCCGCGTGCGCCCATGCACCGGCGGCGATCATCGAAGCGGCATCCGCCAGCGAGTCAGGTCGGTACAACGCGAACGGCTCGATGCCCAGATGACTTCGCGAGATCAGCCCGTCCGGTGCCGCGTGCTGAGCGGGGTCGGTCTCGACACTCATGTCTGGACGCCGCGCATATCGGGACTCATGGCCCGGCTGTCGGCGGCATCTCGACGGGCGGGACGAACGGGACCGGCATCGGCCCCAGCGCATCACAGTCCACACGGATCATCTGCGGGTGTCCCGCAGCGGTCGCCGTCTCGAAGGCGTCGGCGAACTGCTGCGGCGTGGACACCTCGAAGTAGCCGAAGTCGAAGGCTGCCGCCGTCGCGGCCAGGTCCGGTGTGTACAGATCCACGCCCGAGCGTCGATGCAGGTGCCGGTCTTGGGTGTTGCGCAGCACCCCGTAGCCACCGTCGTCGAAGACCACCACGGTGACCGGCAGTTCTTCTTGGGCCAGCGTGGCCAGTTCGCCGAGCTGAGGGACGAGACCGCCGTCACCGACCATCACCATGGTCGGTTCATCGGCACGGGCCACTGCTGCGCCGATCGACATCCCGACAGCCTGTCCGATGCCGCCTCCCCGGGGAACCACGTTCGTGGATGGGTCGATCACTGGCAGCAGGCGATTGCCCCACGAGCTGTTGGGGATGGTGATGTCGCGCACACGGGGTGAACGGTCGCTGAGCACGCCCGCCATGATGTCGCAGATCGCCGCGTACGGCCCGATGTCTCGCCGCAGCTGAGCCCGGCACTGCTCACGGGCGGCAGTGATGCTCTCGTGCCATTCCGGCTGCAGGGCACAGCGGCGATCGGAGAGACGGGCGACGAGCGAGGCGACCAACGTGCGGGCATTGCCCACGATCCCGACATCTGCCGGGTAAGAGCGGCCGATGGCCGCAGGGTCGATGTCAATCTGGATGTGCGTGGCGGGCAGGGCCAGCCGGTAGCCGCGGGTCTCGTTCGAGCGGAAATGCGTGCCGATCGAGATGAGCACGTCGGCTTGGGCGAGCAACTCGGCGCCGGTCGCAGACGCCGCGAAATTGCCGATGACCCGGTCGTCGGTCTCGGGCACGACACCGCGCCCTGCGTTCGAGGTGAACAAGCCAGCACCGGTGCAGCGCAACAGATCGTCGATCGCAACGCTGCAACCGATGGCACCGCCTCCTGCCCACACCAAGGGTCGTTCCGCTGCGAGGATGAGCTCGGCAGTCCGGTCCAACACAGCATCGTCCGGTTTGGTCGCGACACCAAGGCTCGTCGAGTCATGATGCGCAGCTGCGCCACTGGAGCCGCTGACAAGTGCGGCTGCTTCGATGAGCTCGTGCCCACCGCCGGTGTTGTCCAAGCCAAGACTCGTGGGAGCGTCTTCGGGGAGATGGTCCCAGAGGGCTGGCTCGGTGTATTGCAGATCGATCGGCCACTCCAGGCTGACCGGTCCACGCGGATGGGTGCCCAGCCGTCGGGCTGCGTGGGCGAAGTCGGTCGACGGTGTTACGCCGACCGTCGCCGCCCATACCGAGCACGATCGCAGCATTCCCAGCTGATTGCGTGTCTCGTGAATGACTCCGCGGCCTGCGCCGAGATGCTCGCTGGGAATCTGTCCGGTGACGTGCAGCACCGGCGAGCCGGCCGTGAGCGCCTCCACCAATGCCCCAGCCGCATTCGCTGCGCCCGTTCCCGTCGAGGTCACCGCGCAGCCGGGCGTGCCGCGGACCCGGGCGTAGCCGTCGGCTGCGTTCACAGCGGCTGCCTCGCTGCGGGTGGGCACCCATCGCAGGCGGTGGGCAAGCGCATCGACGAGGGGGAGATTGTGGACGCTGACCACCCCGAAGGCAGTGTCGACGCCGAGCGACACCAGCACCTCGACGAGCAGGTCGCCGCCGGTTCTGCGCTGGGCTGCGCTCATGGCATCACGAAGCCACCGTCGACGACGATCGTCTGTCCAGTGATGTAGGCGGCTTCCGCCGAGAGCAGGAACACGATTGTGCCGGTGACGTCGTCGGGCTCCTGGGGCCGGCTGATCGCCCGGATCTCGGCGTACAGCGCGTGGCGTTCGGCCGGGATCTCTTCAGCGGACGGCCCCTCCACTAGTCCCGGCGCCACGGCGTTGACGGTGATGCCATGGTCGCCCAGCTCTCGAGCCATCGCCCGCGTCAAGGCAATCAGCGCTCCCTTCGAAGCGATGTAGTGCGACAGGCGCGGCGAGCCGTACAGCGCCGCATCCGAGGCAATGTTGACGATCCGGCCTTCGCCGCCAGCCAGCAACTGCGGGACCAGCGCCCGGCTTACCAGCCATGGCCCTCGGGAATTGGTGGCCTGGATGCGATCCCATTCGTCGGGCGTGATCTCCCAGAACGTCTTGCCGCCCACGGCGTCGGCCAGTCCGGCGTTGTTCACGACGCCCCAGAGGGGCCCGCCGGAGCCAAGATGCTCGGCCAACGCAGCAACCGAGGCTTCATCGCTCACATCGGTGGGGATGAACTCGGCGGCGCCGCCTGCAGCCCGGATCTCGCCGACGACGCGCTCGCCGCGTTCGGGAATCAGCTCGGCCACGACTACCGATGCGCCATTCGAGGCGATCGCATGTGCCATCGCCTCGCCAAGCCCGCGCCCGGCGCCGGTGACGACGACACGGCGACCGTTCAGGCTCATGGTCGAGCCGGTCGTGTGGGTTGCTCAGTCCCGCGTGATCCCCGCCATGGGGGAGTGCTGGGGGTAGGTGGGCAGCTGCGGCTTCGACGCGCCGAGCATCACCACGAACAGCGCATCGGTGTCGCCGACGTTGCGCAGTGACCGGGCGGTGCCGGCGGGGATCTTGATCAGGTCGCGGTAGCCGAGAAGCTGGCTGGCGGAGTCGTCTCCGTCGTGGATCGTGACCTCGAGCTCGCCTTCGAGCACGAAGAACGCCTCCTCTACGTCATGGTGCGTGTGCTCGGGGCCTTCGGCTCCTGGCGGCAGCAGCATGTTGGAGAACGTGAAGTGCTCGGCGGCCAGGGCTTGCTCGTCGCCCTCATGATTGCCGGTGCCGCCCGAGCCGATATAGCGGATCTGGGCGCGCCGGTACTGCGGTCCCGCCTTGGTTTGGAACGCCAGCGTGTCCCAATCCTCCCGCCGGGTGTCGCGCATAGCGCACATGCCCTCGATGCGCGCCACTAGGTCTCGTGATTCCTGCGGTGACGTATCCGTTGCTTCGATCCGGTCGGCGGCGGTCTGGCTCATCGTTCGTGTCCTGAGGTGGTCAACGGTTGGCGGCTAGGTGCGGGTCGGCGTCAGTCTGCGAGCGCTACGGGTGCCTGGGCCGACTCGGGTGCCAGCCCGAATCGTTCCCGTTGCGCCTCCAAGTCTGGTTCGAGCGCCCGACGCAAGTGCACCACGGGGCGGTCGGCTTGAGCGAGATGCTCGTCACGTCGGGCCTCCTCGACGGTGCGCAGGCTCTCGAGCATCTCCTTGTCCTGGTTGAGCACGTGGAGGTGGGTGCCGCGCATGCGCAGCCGGTACAGCGTCCGCCAGATGCGGCGCTCGCGGCCCGCCACCTCCCGAAAACGCGGGAAGTGCACGAGCGTTGCTGCGTTGTCGCGTGGCGTCAGGAATCCCAGGATCCGCAGCGCGGGACCGGGCCCGGCACTGGGCGGCAGCGGGATATCGAGACGAACGTAGCTGAGCGCACCGGTGTGGATATCGATCCAGTCGAAGTTGGTGCCCGCCTGGTCGCGTCGGCGAATTTCGAAGCCGTCGTCGTGATCGTCGACAACCACGCGGTCGTCAGTGATGCCTTCGTTCAGCGTGATCGAGCGTGCGTGCAGGAACGGCGCATGCATGAGATCCACGAGATTCTCGAGCGCCAGCAGCCAGTTCGCACCCCATTCCACGGTCTCGGGAAATGTCGAGTAGCGGCTGTCGCTGAACTCCGTCGGAAGGTCGAGCGGAGCTGGCTCGGTTTCGCCGATCCAGGCCCACAGGTAGCCGGCTTGCTCAACGACTGGGTAGCTCACGCTTACCCGCGTCCGTTCGGCCAGCGAGCACGTACCTCCCTGGGACGGCACCGAGATGCACTGCCCGTCGCCGTCGAACCGCCAGTGGTGGTAGCTGCATCGCAGCTCCCCATCCACGACATCGCCGATCGACAGCCGGGCTCCTCGATGGGGGCACAGATCGCCCATGAGGCGTGGCGCGTCGCTGCCGTCACGCCAGAGCACCAAGTCTTCGCCGAGCAGGCGAGTCGCCACAGGTTCCTCGCTCACGAGGCTTGAGGTGCCGAGCAGGTACCAGCGGTCTCGTAGCCCGAGCCTCGGATCGCCTTTGGCCAGCTCGGGAGATGGAAGCCAGGTTGGCGGGCGCCGTGCGATCTGCCGAGTCCCGATGCCCGTGTACTGCGAGACGCGGCCACGTGCGCGCCCGCCCAGCGCCCGAGCGGAGTGTCCTAGCGTCGGACGGGTCGGCACGTGTGTCTCAGTCTCCGGTGAGGTGCGACACCCGGGGCATGACGTCACTAGCCAGCAGGTCCATGGACCGCCGCCATGCGTCCGCCGACTCGGGCGTCTCGGCATAGTCGAAGCAGAACAGCAGCAGGTGGCCGAAACCACCGACGTCGGCGTACACCTTCTCGATTGAAGCTGCGACCGTCTCGGGCGAGCCCACGAACCAGTTGTTGCGGGCGCAGTACTCGACGGTGACTACGCCGCCGACGGGTGGGTTGCGCTCGTCGATGAGGAACTTGTGGAAGTCGAAGGCGCCGAGCAGGGGAATGAAGTACTCGGTCATCATCCGGCCCATCATCCCGCCGTAGGACAGCTCCCAGGCTTCCTCGTCGGTGGGAGCCACGAACACCTCGCGCACCATGCGCCAATCGCTGCGGCTGACGTCGCGTCCCGCCCGGCGGGCCCCTGCCTCATAGGAATCCCAGTGGCCGCTCACATACTGCGGGTTGAGGTTCAGGCTCATCGGGATCCAGCCCTTTTCCCCTGCCATCTCCAGCGTCGGCGACGGCGAGTTCAGCCCTGCCACGCCGATCGGCGGGTGCGGCTGCTGCAGCGGTCGCAGGTGATGCACGAGGTCCATGTCGGGCATGCCGTGCGGTACCGAGCCCTTCCAGTGCTTGCCCTCGTGGGTCCAGCCGGGCTCCTGGCTCCAGAGGTTCAGGATGAACTCGACCGACTCCTGGGTCATCTCCCGGTTCTCGCCGGCCATGCCGTCAACCCCGAACATCTCCCAGTCACTGGGCAGGCCGCTGGCGGCAACGCCGAAGTTGAGGCGGCCCTCGGAGATGTGATCCAGCAGCGAGATCCGGTTGGCCAGCTCTGCAGGGTGGTAATAGGGCATCAGGAATCCGCCGGGACCGATGCGAATGTTCTTGGTCCGACGCAGCGCTTCGAGCGTGAGCAGGTCTGGGGCCGGGTGCGGTTCCCAGCGAGCGGCGTGATGCTCGCCGATCCACGCCTCGCCGAAGCCGAACTCGTCAGCCCACTCGATGACCTGCAAGTCCCACTCCCAGCCCTCGCGCAGGTCGCGCTCGGGCGGATGGCTCGGCATGGTGAACAGTCCCAGTTCCATGGTGATCCCCTGTCGCTCTCGACGGCGCCGCGAACCCCGCGCCTAGATGCCGAAACTTACTGCGGTCGCCATCGGCCGTCACCAGCGTGCATCTAATCTCCATGTCGTGTCCGCATCAGTGTCGAGGAGATGGCTTGGCGCAGTTGCCATTGCGCTGTGTCTGACTGCATCGTGCGCGAGTGACCAACCCGACGCAGGTCCGGCTGGGGTTGCGCCGGCCATCGCAGCGTCGACGAGCACGGCCGCGCCTCACGAGAGCACGCCGGTAGCGGCCACGTCGACCACTCAGTCGGACTCGGCAACCACCGACGCCTCCGCACCCGCGCCGAGCACGGCACCCCCCGATTCAGCCGCGAGCGATACCGAAGACGACCCGGCCCACGCCTCAGACCTGGCCACGCTGGTTGATTTCAGGCACGACTACGACGACTCAGACGCCGAGGGACCCGTTGAGTACGTCGTTGGACGAGACATCGCCCCAGGGGTGTGGCAATGGTCTCAACTCTCGGCGGACAGTTGCGTATTCGTCGCCGTGGCGCCGGAGCCATGGTCTTCGGGGCCTGGTGAACCGCAGAAACCCATTTACCAGGATGATGTGGAACGCCTGTGGTGGCTCGATGCGCGCGATCCGGTCGCCCTCGCGAACGGCGAGGCCGTTATCGGCTACAGCTCGTCAGCGAACATTGACGGGATGATCTCCGCGACGTCTCGTCCCGAGTGCTTCCTTGAGCGAACCGGCGACCACAGCGTTCCTGACGAGGAGACCTATGCGCGTCGCCACGATTCGGGCAGCGGCGGCGTTGAGGGTGGCGACGACATCCCGGCAGAGGAGCCGGAGTCTGCGGGCGAATTCGAGGGAGACACGAGCTGGGAGTGCCGGGCGCACAGCGGACCCGAGCCCGCAGATCTGCTAGACTGGAGGGATGAACCCGGTACGCAGCACCCAGAGGTTTCATGCGTCGTCGGAGAAGGGATCCTGGCAGGCTGGTGGCAGTGGCACGAGCTCTCTGCCACCGACTGCATCTTCGTCGTCGTCGACTCTGGGGATGAGGTCGACCAGCACCTGCACCGGAGCCAGTCACGCCGCGACGCGAGAGAGCCGATCCTGCTGCGAGATGGCGAAATAGTGAAGGGCTACTCCGAGAGCGGCAATACGGGCTCGAGCTTCACAGCCGGCATCAGTCATCCGAGTTGCTTCTTGGAGCACATTGCCCCCGAGGACGAGTTCTCGGCATAGACGATCAGCGCCCCATACATTCGTAGCGACGCTGAGGCGCACTACACGCGGTTCGCGTAGCCGCAGGGTGCGAGGCGATGTCTCTGTGAGGAGATCGGAGCGGAAAGATGCCTATTGATCCGGATCGGGAAGCCTGGAAGCCGGGGATGAGCTGGGAGGAGGCGATCGCGGAAATCGCCTACCTCAAGGAGCTCGCCTCAGAGATGGGCGGACCCGAACGCATCGAACGTCAGCACCAGGGTGGCCGGTACACAGTGCGCGAGCGCATCGCCAAGATGGCCGACCCGGGCTCATTCGTCGAGATGGGCGGGCTCATGGGCGGCCCGGAATACGACGACGACGGCAACATCATCGGGTTCACGCCCGGCGGCTACGTGATGGGTCTTGCCGAGCTCGACGGCCGGCCGGTCGCGATCGGCGGTGACGATTTCACGATCTCAGGCGGCAGCCCCCACAACGTTCACAAGATCCCGCACCAGTTCGCCCAGCCGCTGGCCATCACCTACGGCATCCCGTACGTGCAACTGCGAGAGGGCGTGGGCCATAGCTCCAAGTCCGACGAGGAATCGGGCCAGATGGCCTTGCCATCGGGTGACATGTGGTGGCAGTCGGTCGAGATGATGACGAAGGTCCCGGTGGCCTCGGGGATCATGGGATCGGTGGCGGGTTGGCCAGCGGCAGCGGCGCTGATGTCGCACTTCACGGTGATGGTGAAGGGGCAGTCGCAGATCTTCCCGTCTGGTCCTCCAGTGGTGCAGCGCGCGACCGGCGAGATGCTGTCGAAGGAGGAACTCGGCGGCTACCGGATGCACGTGTACGAGAGCGGCCAGGTCGACAACGTGGCCGAGAGCGAAGAGGACGCATTTGAGCAGATCCGCACGTTCCTGTCGTACCTGCCGAACACGGTCTCGCAGGTGGCGCCACGGGTGGACACCGGCGACTCGCCGGATCGCCGGCCCGAAGAGCTGCTGAACATCATCCCCACGAACCGTCGAGCCGGCTACGACGCCCGGGCGCTCATCCGACACGTCGTCGACAACGGTGAGTTCTTCGAGATGCGCCGCCACTACGCCGGAGCGATCATCACCGGGTTCGGCCGCCTCGACGGCTACAGCGTGGGCGTGGTCGGCAGCGACCCGATGCGGCTGGCCGGGGCCATGGATGGCGACGGCGCCGACAAGTACGCCCACTTCGTCGACCTGTGCGATGCCTTCAATCTGCCGATGGTGATCTTCCTGGACATGCCGGGATTCATGCTGGGCTCGGCCGCGGAACGCAAGGCCACCATGCGCCGCGGGGTGCGTGCGTTGATCGCCTCAGCGGAGGCGAGCGTGCCCAAGGTGGAGTTCAACGTCCGCAAGTCCTACGGGGTGGCTGCCGATGCGCCGAACAGCATCGGCCTGCCGCACGCGCTCAACCTCCGATTCGGATGGCCGGCGGGAGAGTGGGGCGGCATTCCCATCGAGGGAGGCGTAGCGGCGGCGTACCGGCGCGAGATCGAAGCCGCGCCCGACCCAGAAGCGCACCGGGAAATGATCGAGGAACGGCTGCTGCGGCTCCGATCGCCGTTCAAGGCCGCCATGGCTGGCGACGTCGTGGACCTCATTGATCCGCGCGAGACCCGCAGGTTGGCCTGCACGTTCGTCAAGCTGGCCCAGCCGGCGCTTGAGGAATTGGCGCGACGCCCTCACAAGCGTGCCGTCCGCCCCTGAACGCGCCCGGCCTGGCCCGCTGAAACTCGAGGTACCCCCGGCGCACATTTGGGCTGTGTCGCGCGGCACCGCATCGTCGGCTATGTGGTCACAGTGACCGACCGCTAGAGCACCGCGAGTCCGAGGTGTTCAGACATGGGTTCGAAGTCACGATCTGAGTGGAGCAGCTGATGCCGGTTCTCCATGCAGAAGGTGGCGATCAACATGTCGATGGTCTTGCGGGGGGTGATGCCCTTGGTGCGTAGCTTCCGATAGTTGAGAGCGCTGGCCATGGCGATATGCCGTCCCACCATCGACTCGAAGAACAGCGTGTCCATCACGGATTGGGCGTTGCGCAGGTGAGCATCGCTTCGGAACCCTTGCAGGACCTCAGCGAGAATCAGGTCACCGGTGAGAATCGGCTGGGATCCCAGCAGTTCGTCCAGCAGATCGGTCTGGCGTGTGTCGATGCCGTTGAAGAAGTCGATCCACACCGACGAATCGACGACGATCATCGGTCAGTGCGCATCTCATCGAGCGATCCTTCCCACGGGAGCTTGCCTCGCAGACTGCGGATGCGGCCCTGCGTCCTCGTTTGAACCAGCAGGCGAAGTCCTTCCTCCACAGCTGCACGCTTGGTGCGAAAGCTGCCCCATTTCATGGCTGCAGCCATCAGTTCGTCGTCGATCTCAATGTTGGTGCGCATCGCCGCCCTCCCGAGGCCCGGTTGTCGGTACCCGCATGCTTGTCGATGTACGCAACCTTCTCGATGTGTATATATTGTACAATTCTACACATTGTGGAGCGTTTCGAGAAACCTCAGAAATTGAGATGAATTCTGTTCCTGCCTGAGGGCACAATCGCGGGGTGGACCTCTCTGAACACGACTGGATTCGATTCGGCGACGCCGTCATCGACTATGAGATCAGGCGCAGCGCGCGTCGGCACAAGACCCTGGAGATCACCGCCGGTCCGAACGGCGTGCGTGTGGCGGTCCCGGCAGCAACGCGCCCCGAAGACATCGCGGCGTTCGTGCGAAGCAAGGCGCGATGGGTCCTGGACCGCCTTGCGACTGTGCCAGCCGAGCAAGCTCCGCCCCAGCTGCCTGGCACGCTTCCATACCACGGACGCAGCCTGAGCTTGACCGTTGGCAGCGACGACATCGCCGACGTTGACGTGCGCTTCAGACCGTGGGAATTGCAGGTGCTGTTACCGCCGGAAGTGGGCCCTGCCGATGTGGCACTGCAGGTCCGCAGTGCTGTCGCCGAGTGGTACTGGCTTCGTGCTTGCGAGCACGTCTCGATCGGCGTTGATCGATGGTGGCCGGTGATGGGGAGCGGCGCCAAACCCGAAGTCATCATCGGGGACCAGCGCAAACGATGGGGGAGCTGTGCTGCCGATGGCCCCTTGAGATTCAACTGGAGACTTGTGATGCTCGAGCCGGGATTGCTCGACTATGTCGTCGTCCACGAATTGGCCCATCTCACCGAACTCAACCATGGCCCCGATTTCTGGGCACTCGTGGAGTCAGTGCTCCCAGACGTCGCCGAGCGCAAAGCAGCACTGCGAGCAGTCGAAGGAACGCTGCCGCTGTGAAGCCGGAACGCTTGGGCGAGTAGTCACGGTGAGCTCGAGTTCGACGAACACGAGCTCAGATATCGGTGATCAGAGCATTAGCGTGACGTGGTGAACGACGCTGCGGACGCTTCAAGTGCACTTCGATTCGGATGGCTGTCGCCGTGCATCGGCAACCGGTGGAGCGATCACCGGCCGATCGTGGCCGACCAGGTGGAATGGCTCCTGCCCGAAGTGATCGGGCACTTCGACTCGCTGTGGATCGCAGATCACTTCTACGGGTTCGATGCAAAGACCGATCCCTTCCTCGAGGCTTGGACCACCATCACGTGGTGCGCTGCGCGCCTCGACGGCGCGCAGTTGTGCCACCACGTGCTCGGGCACGGCTACCGGCCGCCGGCGCTGACAGCGAAGATGGCGGCGACGCTGCAATACCTGTCGGGCAACCGGTTCATCCTGGGCATCGGGGCCGGGTGGCGAGGTGGCGAGTACGGGGCGTACGGCTACGAATTCCCGTCACCGAAGGTGCGTTTTGCCCAGCTCGAAGAGGTCATCACGATCTGCCGGTTGATGTGGACCACCGACGACCCGAGCTTTGAGGGCGAGCACTACCGCATCGACGGGGCGGCAGCGCCACCGCTGCCGGAGATCCCGCCGCAGGTCTGCGTCGGGGCTTCAGGCGAGCAGATCGGGCTCAAGGTCGCCGCCCGGCATGCCGATATCTGGAACACACCCTGGCGACGCGATCTGGAGTCGCTGCGTCGCAAGTGCGGGATCGTGCTTGACGAGCTTGAGCGCCTCGGGCGCGACCCGTCTGGTTTGGAGATGTCAACCACCGTCGAGCGAGCGCTGCCCACTACTGACAGCGAGTCAGCCTCCTACGCCGAGTTTCTCGCCTCGCTCATCGAGGTTGGGATCCGGCACTTTGTGCTCGACTTCGGTAATCCTGACAGCGCAGAGCCCGCCCATCGATTCGCCGAGCAGGTCATCGTCCCACTGCGGGCCAGCATGAGCTGAGCTTGTGCCGGGAGCGCACTAGCAGCCCCATTCCGAGCGAGCGTTCAGTCGGCGAACAGTTCGAGTTCGGCGGGGGTGGGTGAGCCCTCGGTCCCCGCTGGCGATCGCAACTCGGCTCGTTCCAGGGTTTCCTCGTAGAGGCTGTGAGCGGACTGGCCATGGGGTACGAACGCCACAACGTCGGTGCCGATGAACTCGACTGCCACGGCATCGCCGCGACTGACATGGGGATCGGGCCCGCAGCGCACCCGTAGTTGCGTGCCATCGAGATTCGCCACCACCATCGAGTCGTGCCCGTAGAACTCCACGAGTTCGACTTCGGCTGACGCTCCCGGCGCGAGGCGGAGCTGCTCCGGGCGCAGCATGACGTCCACCGTGCCCGTCACTGGATCTCCGGAATGGATGCCATTGCTGCGGGGAGCATCGGCGCCGCCGAGCGGGAGGCGGCCGAGCGTCGTGTGTGCGACGCCGGCGGATGCCACACAGCGCAGCCACGACGCTGTGCCCACGAAGTCCGCCACGAACGGATCGGCAGGTCGGCGGTACAGGCCGTCCGGGGTGTCCACTTGGGCAAGCTGGCCTTCGCGCAACACGCCGACACGGTCGCCGACGACGAAGGCTTCGTCCTGGTCGTGGGTGACGAACACGGCGGTGATGCCGAGTTCGATCAACAGCCGGCGGACCTCGCTGCGGACCTCCTCACGCAGCGAGGCGTCGAGATTCGAAAAGGGCTCGTCCAGGAGCAGCACTCCGGGCCGTGGCGCCAGAGCCCGCGCCAACGCGACGCGCTGTTGCTGACCGCCGGAAAGGGTCGATGGCAGGCGCTCCTCGAAACCGGCAAGACCCACCAAGTCGAGCGCTTCGGCGATTCGGCGGGGCGTTCGCTTGATCCGATCGAGCCCGTAGCCGACGTTACGAGCCACGGTGAGGTGCGGGAACAGCGCCCAGTCCTGGAACACCATCCCGATGCGGCGCGACTCGGGTGCCACCCAGGTGCCGCCCCGCCCAGGCGGGCCCGAAACGAGCCGGTCACCGAGACCGATGGTGCCTGCGAGCGGGCGTTCGAGTCCCGCAATCAGGCGGAGCAGGGTGGTCTTGCCGCACCCGCTGGGTCCCAGCAAGGCCACCGACTCACCGGGGTGGACATGCAGTGACAAGTCGCGGACTGAGTAGCCGTCATGGTTGGGCGGATCTCCTTCGAGCGGACGTCGCGCCTGAGCTTGGCCGTAGGAGTGCGTAACGCTCTCGAGCGTGATTGAGCGTGCCGTTGGCCAATGCCGTTCGTGGACCTGAGGGGCAGGTCCATCCAACGCAGCAGAACCAGCGAGTCGCCGATCTCGATTCGACCGAAATGCCCGGACGGTGCGCACCGAACGCAGTATAAGCAAGGGCGTCGGCAGGTATCCAGATAGGTGAATGCCCGGTGATGGCTATGCCTGCTGGATCTCGATAGGCATGGCTAACAGAACCGGCGGGCGAAGCCAGCCCGACCGGTGTCGAAGTAGGTTGACGCCAACACGCCGGCAATGCACTGGGGGAGAGCTGTGGCGCTGACAAATGACGACCGGGTCGAGATCCGGGATCTGATCTCTCGCTACAACAAGGCGATCGACACCGGCGATGCCGACGGCTACGCCAATACCTTCACGCCGGACGGCGAGTTCATCGGGATAGTTGGCACGTTCAACGGCCGTGACGAGCTGCGGGCCTTTGCCGCCGCCTACGCAATCGAGGAGCAGTACGCAGAATTCGCCTCTGCGCAGCACTGGGTGACCAACGTCGTTGCCGATGGCGACGGCGCCGAAGCCGCCGTGTTCAGCCACCTCCAGATGGTCAAGCCGCTGCCCGATGGCGGCAGAATCCTGCTCGTGGGGCACTACGACGACGTCGTGCGCAAGGTCGACGGCCAGTGGCTGTTCGCGCAGCGGATCGTCGTCTCAGACGCCTGATCGCTGGACACCCGGGCACGATGTCGCACACGGAGCCAACACACGCGTCCTTCGACGTGCGATCAAAGATGGCGTCGGGCCTGCCCCCTCCCGCGCCCACCTGGACGCCGATCCAGCGCTACAGCTTCGTCGGCGGGAACAACGATTCGCCAAGCGTGCCAGTGGGCGGACTGGCCGAGGCGGCCGTCAACGCCATCAACAGGCACGGCCCAGCACTCGCCACGTACAACCTCGGCGGCAACCCGCAGGGCTACGAGGCGCTGCGAGAGTTCATCGCTGCGAATCTGGCAGCCGAGGCTGCATTGCCCATCAGCGCCGACGATGTGCTCGTGGTCTCGGGTTCGCTGCAGGCACTGGACCTGGTGATTGCGGCCTTCGTCGAACCGGGCGATGTCGTGGTTGCCGAAGAAGCCACCTATGGCGGGATCATCTCGAAGCTCACCCGGGCGGGAGCGCGCTGTGAGCCGGCCCGACTCGACGATGACGGCATCGTGCCCGAAGCGCTCGATCAGTTGCTCGGTGAGCTGGCCTCGCAAGACCGCCTTCCCAAGCTCATCTACACGATCCCGACCGTGCAGAACCCGACCGGCTCGGTCATGCCGACCGAACGACGGCACCAGTTGCTGGAGGTTGCCCGGCGGTGGGATGTCGTGATCTTCGAAGACGACTGCTACGCCGATCTTCAGTGGGATGGCGAGCGCCCGCCGGCCATCGCTGCGCTGGCACGCGACGGCCGCGATGTCGGCCGGGTTGTGTACTGCGGGTCGTTCTCGAAGTCCATTGCGCCGGCGCTGCGTGTGGGCTTCATCGCTGCGGAAGCACCGGTGATGCGACAGCTCTTGGCGCTCAAGGACGATGCCGGCACGGGCGCTGTCGAGCAGCTGATTCTGGCGGAGTATTCGGCGGCGCACTTCGTCGACCACGTGCGCGAGCTTCGAGCCACGCTGCGCGAGAAGTGCCACGTCATGCGTCACGCCGTGGCGACGCACTTCGGCGCGTTGTCGCAGGTGGCGATCAAGCTCGGCGGGCCAGTGCAGGTGACCGATCCCAAGGGCGGCATCTTCGTGTGGCTGACGTTTCCATCCGGCACCGACACCGCCCGCTACCTGGCGCCCGCCGCTGAGCGGGGAATCCAGTTCAACGAGGGCGCGGCCTGGTCAGTCGACCCGCAGTGGGGTGCGCGGCGCATGCGCCTGTGTTTCGGCAGCCTGTCCCACGATGACATCCGCGGCGGCGTTGCTGCCCTCGCCGAGGTGATCGCCGCCAGCTAAGCGGCCGCGCGGATAGGCGACGTTTCGGAACGCTGCTTTCACGCCTTCTTTGTGCAAATTTGCCGTCTGCGGCGGCATTTCTGCACAAAGTCCGACGCCGAGCAATTCTCTGCGCAAGATTGCCGCCTACAGCGGCATTTCTGCACAAAGTCGGGAAGACGGGGCCTGTCAGCCTCGCCGCTAGCCGCGGCCGTGGCGCAGGAGCTTGCCGGGGGTGGCCCCGGTGCACTCGCCGTCTTGGAAGGTCTCGACGCCATTCACCAGGATGTGCCGGTAACCGTGTGCACGCTGGACGCGCCGCCACTCGCCCCCTGGCAGGTCGTAGACCGCGTCGCCGATCCATTCGGGATCGATGGCCAGCTCGTCCATGTCATACACGAGCACGTCGGCCGGGGCGCCTTCTTTGAGCACGCCACGGTCCTTGAAGCCGGCGGCATGGGCTGCGAGCGCCGACATCCGGTAGTGCGCTTCCTCGACGGTCACGCGCTTGTGGTCCCGGACGATCCAGGCCAGGAAATCGGTCGTCCACGCACCGCCGGAGAAGAACTTGGTGTGCGCCCCGCCGTCGGACACGCCAGGGATCGTGTACGGCGAGTCGGTGTACACGGCGGACATGTGATCCACGTTGAACTCGGGACCCTGGCCCAGGAACTCGGTCCGGAGATCGGTCTCGAGCGAGAGGTCCAGCATCACGTCGATGTAGTGCTTGCCTTCGGTTTCGGCAATCTCGCCGAGCGACCTGCCCACGTAGGACTGAAGGTCTTCGCGCCGGGTCACGCCCTGCACGACCAGCTTGCGCGGAGGCCCGCCGACGGCGCCTTGCGTGTTGGCGAACAGCGTCGCCGCCTCGTCGGTCTCGGCACGCAGCCGCTCGCGGATGGCCGGATCGGACATCTTGCGGATCTTGTCCTCCAGCGAGCCCGTGGTGGCCTCGCGCCACGCCGGGCTCGAGTCGTACAGGTTCCATTCGTCGAGCGAGAAGGCGAATCCCGTGCGGATCGAGGCACCCTGGCCGAAGATGCGCAGCCCGTCGTTGTGGGCCTGCTCCAGCCATTCGAGCCGCTCCTCGTGCACCCGCGGGTTGCGCTGGCTGACCGGCACCACGTTGTCGATAATCGGCCGGCCGCAGACTTCCGCCAGCCGTCGCTTGAAGGAGAGGTCCTCAGGGTTGTTGACATCGGCGCTCGTGGCCTGCGTCAGCTGGATGAAGCCCTCGTCGCGCTCGCGCAGTACCTCGGCCAGCACGAAGATGTCGTCGTCGATCATGGTGTCGGTGACCATCGGCGTGCCGTCGAAATCGGACTGTGTGGAATTGGGGCCGAGACGCTGGATGGAGAAGCCGCACAGCCCGGCATCCATGCCCTCGTGCAGCAGGCGCTGCATCTCCTTGCGTTCGGCGTTGTTGGCCGGCCGCGACTTTGCAGCTTCAAGGCCCATCACGTAGATCATCAGCGACGCAGTCGGCATGTACTGCAGGACGTTCACACCCTTGGGCGCCGCATCCAGCGAGTCCAGGTACTCCGGGATGGTCTCCCAGTCCCACTTCGGCAGCATCCCTTCCTGCATCGCCGCAAGCGGGATGGCCTCGGTGCGCACCATCGTGAGCATCGACCGCTCACGGAATTCGGGCTTGCACGGGGCGAAGCCGAAACCGCAGTTGCCGAGCACGACCGACGTCACTCCGTGCCAGCTCGAAATGGAGCAGTACGGGTCCCAGCGGATCTGCGCGTCGTAGTGGGTGTGCAGGTCGATGGTGCCGGGTGCCACGATGCAGCCGCCGCCGTCGATGACCTCTTTGGATGGCTTGTCCGGGCGGCCGCCGATCTGGGCGATGCGACCGTCGGATATCCACAGGTCTCCCCGGAAGCTGGGCACCCGAGTCCCGTCGACGATGGTGCCGTCCTTGATGTGAACGTCGTATTCCTCCACGGGTCCCCCTCAACTGGAGTCCGGCACGCGCGAAGTCGGTGCGTGTCGGTAGCGATCCGGCGGTCACCGCTGGCGACGCCCCCGAGCGACCAGCACCGCCGATGTCCCGATGTTAGGCGTCGGGGGTCAGAAGATGCTGAAACCGCCGTCGATCTTGATGACGTCGCCCGTGTGCCAACGCGCAGCATCGCTCATCAGGTACACAGCGATGGCTCCGAAGTCGTCCGGCACGCCCCACCGGCGCATGGGAATACGTTGCATGACATTGTCGACGAACTTGTCCCAGGTGAACAGCCGCTGGGTCATGGCGGTGTCGACCCAGCCGGGGATGATGGCATTGGCGTTGATGTTGTAGCGAGCCATCTCGACCGACAGGCTCATCATCATCGCCAGCACCCCTCCCTTCGTGGCCGCGTAGGCCTGACCGCGTGCCGAGCCCTGGATGGCGGTGCCGCTCGAGGTCAGCACCAACGATCCGCCCTCACCCTGGGCGATCATCTGGCGAGTTGCGGCGCGCAACGTGAAGAACACGCCGTGCAGGTTCACGTCGATGACGCTGTACCAGTCCTCGTTGGAGTGCTCGTGGAAGCCCTGCCGGTTCTGCGTGCCGATGCCTGCATTCGGAAAGCAGGCATCGATGCGCCCGTAGCGCTCGATCACCGCAGCCATGCAGTTCTCGACCTGCTCCTCGTCGGAGACGTCACAGCGAAGCGCGCTGGCGGACGGGTTGATCTGCTGCAACTCGGCCTCGGCCGTCGAGTTCTTGTCGGGATTCGTGCCCCAGACGCTGACGTCGGCTCCCGCGGCTGCGATGCCGCGGGCGTAGCCGAGTCCGATGCCGCCGTTGCCGCCCGTGATGACCGCGACTTTGCCGGTCAGGTCGAAGCCGTCGTACTGATAGGCCACGGCCGGCTCAACCGCTCTTGATCTGGCGCATGAACGTGCCGTTGTCGAAGTAGTCGCGCCAGAAGGTGATCAGGCCGTCGTTGACTTCGAAAATGCCCATGACAGGTAGCTCGATCTGTCGACCCGAACCAGTGTGAAAGCGGTCGACGCGCTCATTCATGACCGTGTTGCCGGTGGCGGTCTGGCGGATGACCTCGAACTCGACCGGACCGGCGCCTCCCAGCATCGGCGTCAAGAATTCGCGCATCTTGTCGCGTCCGTCCATGTCGCCGATCGGGACGTTGTCGTAGTACACGTCCTCCGCCACGTGGGACATCGCTGCTTCGAGGTCCTTGGCCTCGATGTCGGCGATGAAGTTGTCGACGACTTCGGTGGGTGAGTCGCCGGAATGGTCGGGTTCTGACATGACTGCGCTGCTCCTTGAGTGGGGCGGCTGACGTACTCAGCCGCCAACGGCCTGTTCCTAGCACGCAGCGTGATCCGGTGCCGCAGGGGCGGTCTGCGAGATTGCGGGAGCGGAGCGGCGGCCGGGCCTAGCTGAGTACTCATGGCCCCGAAGCCCTGCCGCAGCGAACGAGTGGCTGTCGGGAGGGGGCTGCCCATACGCGCTGCGTCTAAGGTCACCGAACTATGGGACCACAGCAGCAATCCGAAGCTGCAACGGCGGACAACCGACCACTTGCGGGGGTCCGGGTATTCGAAATCAGCATCGCCGTGGCGGCACCGTGCTGCGGCAAGGCAATGGCCCATCACGGGGCGAAGGTCTTCAAAGTTGAGGCCCGCAGCTATCCCGATGTGGCGCGAGCGTTCGGCTCAGCATGGGCCCGCGAACCCGAGCTGGCCGACGTCTTTTGCGACACCGGCCCGTACGTGCCCGAAATGTCTGCCGGCAAGCGCTCGGTGGGCCTCGAGCTGAAGCACCCCGAGGCACTCGAAGCAGCGAAGCGCTTGCTGGCCACCTGTGACGTCTTCCTGACGAATTTTGCGGCACCCGGCATTGCCGAGCTCGGACTCGACTACGCCTCGGTCGTCGAGGTGTCCCCGAACATCATCTATGCGGGCATGACCGGCTTCGGCGTGGACCCGGACAAGCCGTACTACCCGTTCCGTGCCTTCGGGCCGAACCAGGCCCCGCTGGTGGGATGGGATGCGCTCACGGGCTTCCCCCACGAGGAGCCTGCCGGCATTCCCTCGATCGCACCGCCCGACTACATGGGCGGCCTGCACACCATGCTGGCCATCGTCAGCGCCCTGCATGAACGGGACCGCACCGGGGAGGGCCGATTCATCGACATCAGCCAGCTGGAGACCACGGTGTCGTTCTTGGGGCCGTACCTGGTCGGCCAGGACTTGGGCGTGCCTGAACCGTTCCGCAACGGCAACCGGGTGTCGTGGGCAGCGCCCGCTGGCATCTACCCGTGTGCCGGCGACGATCGCTGGGTGGCCGTGGAGGTGCAAAGCGATGACGCATGGCGTTCGCTTGCCGCGCTCGCCGAATGGTCCGCAATCGACGCGTACGACGGCAGCGCGCAGCCGGCTCTGTCGAGGTACCCGCACGACACGCTCGCCGACCGCATCGCCAACCACGACGCCATCGACGCTGAGCTCTCGTTGTGGACCGCCCGCCGCAGCGCGCAGCAGGCCGCCGCCGAGCTGCAGGCGATTGGCGTTGCGGCCTATGAAGTGCTCGATCATCGCGGCGTGATGGCCGATCCCCAAGTGCACGACCGCCGCCCGTACTCGGTGGTGCCAAGCCCGAGATTGGGACGGGACCTGTTCGTTCGCAATCCGCTGCGCATGAGCCGAACGCCGCCCTATGTCACGCGAGCGGGTCCGAACATGGGCGGCGACACGGTCGATGTGCTCACCGAGCTCGGCTATTCGGACAGCGAAGCGGCGCAAATGGTTGCCGACGGGGTGGCATTCGCCGACGCCCGGCCCGAAGTCATCCTGGAGCGCCCCTTCGACCGGTGGTACGAATCGGTCGGGATAGCGGAGTTCTACGACGCCGACGGCAACGTCACCGGTGGTGCGGCGTGAGCGCCACACCCCAACGACAGGGCCCGTGGGCCGGCGTGCGGGTACTCGACATGACCGGGCTGTCGGGTGCGTACGGAACCCGGGTGTGGGCGGCGCTCGGTGCCGATGTGATCTGCGTGGAGCCGCCCGACGGAAGTCCAATTCGCAGGATGCCGCCGCTGGCGCCGGGCCATGAGGGTCCCGAAGCGAGCCTGTGGTGGGCCTACTACGGCGCGACCAAGCGCAGCGTCGTGCTGGACCCAACCGATGCCGACGATGCCGCGGCGCTGGTGGCCCTGATCGGGTCGGCCGACGTGGTGCTCGACGACGCGCTGCCCGCCATCCAGGACTCCTATCCGTGGCTGGCAGACAGCGACCAGGGAGGCCTCGGAGTGGCCGGCATCGTCGAGAGGTTCCCGCACGTGACGTGGGTGTCGATCACGCCGTTCGGCATG
Organism: Candidatus Poriferisodalis sp.; assembly: GCF_965221945.1. Taxonomy (GTDB): domain Bacteria; phylum Actinomycetota; class Acidimicrobiia; order Acidimicrobiales; family Poriferisodalaceae; genus Poriferisodalis. The sequence continues at coordinate 1,174,434 of NZ_OZ244925.1, forward strand.
ACGGGGCCGCGTCGCGGCTGGCGCTCGTCGAACCTCATCGGCTGGGCATCGTGCGGGTTGGCGTCCACCGTGGGATTCCCGCACGGTCCGCCGCTGACACCGGCGGGCGAGATCGGCGTGCTGATGCACGGTGCGTCGCTGCATGCGGTGATCGGCTCGATGATGTCGGTGCGTGCGCGCAACCAAGCCACGGCAGCCGGCGAGCTGGCGCTGGGCCAGACCATCGATCTGTCGCTGCAGGAGGTCGGGCTGTGGCTCTCGCCCGAGACGGGCGTGCCGCTGTACCTCGACGACCAGGTGCCGAGGCCTCGTGCCGGTAATCGCCGGCCGGTCACGAGCCCGATGGGCATGTACCCAGCGTCCGACGGTTATGTCGCCATCATCGCCATCCAGCCGACGCACTGGAATGCAGTGGCGCAGTGGGTGAACGAGCTCACCGGCAACGAGGGCATTCTCGACGAGATCTTCGTGGACATCGTGGTGCGCCGCGAGGCCCTCGAGGCGGTGGACGCGTGGGTAGAGGAACTGACGACTCAGTTCACCAAGCAGGAGTTGTTCGTCGAAGGCCAGCGGCGACGCATTCCCATCACGCCGGTCAACACCGTGGGCGATTTGCGCCACGACCCGCACCTCGAAGCAGTCGGCTGGTGGCGGACCGAGGAACATCCGGTGCTGGGCGACTTCACGGTGCCAGGTTCGCCGTTCACCACCGATGTCGACTGGTGGGCCTGGCAGCGCGCCCCGATCCTGGGCGAGCACACCGACGAAGTGCTCAGCGAGTTGAGCTGATCTGACCGGCCTCGTGAAGAGCGCTGGGCCGCCCGAGGTCTCAGGGCGCTTCGCTTGCTTCTTCAGTGCTTGGGAGCTTGGCTTGCTGAGCTACGCGGACACCGGCCGCAGCCGTCGCAGCCTCTGACGGCATGCCGATACCCAGATAACCCTCAATACGTGCAAGACGCTGGCCGTTTTCGACGACAATCGAACGCACTGTGCCGAGCTCGCCGCGTACCCCGCTGATCTCGCCGCGGACCCCGCCGAGCTCGCCGCGTAGCTCGTCGCGTATCCCGGTGATCTGAGCGCTCATGTCGTCGCGGAGTTTGTCGCTGGATCTTTGCTGGTGCCACACGATCGCCAATGCCGCCAGCACCATCGTGCCAACTTGCGCGAGCGCGCTCAGCTCCATGTGCCGAACGGTAGCAGCCTCTGCAGAGACCCTCGTCAGAATTATTGAAATTGACTGAAACTCTGCACCACATGGTTCACGTCACGAGGTCGTCCAGTGAGGCCACGTTTGCGACCAGCCCGGTGCGGCATCGGCGAATCCTGTGAGGCACCCTTGGAACAGTCGCACCGGGCAGCGACATGGCATTCAAGGAAGCGTCGTGAAGGTGACGATGCCCACCAGATGCCTCGGCCCGTAGTGTCCCCCAGAGTTGAATCCACCGGTATGCGTCGGGACGTACTCCTGCCCGTGCGTTTCCTCGGCCGGAATGTAGAACGCGACCTCGGCCGTGTATGTCGTGTTCGGTTCCAAACCGCTCACCCCCATGTCCACGATGGGAGGGGTTCCCTGCGGTCGCGGTGGAGAAAAGGTGTCGTCGGGTACTGGATAATGCACCACGCTCTTGGTGCCGATGTGCACACCCAGGAGTTTGGCGTATCCGCTGTACATCACCGAGTTTCTGGCCGAGTCAGACAGCGGATTGCCCTCCGCGTCGTTGCCGCTCGTGTTGATGCGGAACACGGCGCCGGTGCGCGAGACGCTGGTAACTGTGAGGAGGCCGTCGGCGGGGAGTTGGCGGTCGGAGTCGGTGGATGCTTCTGCGGAGGGGTTGCTGCGGTCGGTGCCGCGCACGGCGATCACCCGGTACAGGAACTGCCTCCATCGGAGGAGTCGCTGGTTGGCGGTGTCGACGACATCGGGTGTGGTGGTGTCGATCCATGAGGTGGTGCTGGTGTCGGTGATGGTATGGATGTCCTCATAGGGCAGCATTCGGTCGCGAGCGCTGACGATGCGGCGCTGGACGACGTATTCGGTGACCGATGATGCGTCGGTTGTGGGTGGGTTCCAGTCGAGGTGGATGCCCAGGGTGGCCCCATTGGACACAGCGTCCTTGGTGGGGATCGAGGTGGCGAGGTTCTGGGGGGATTGGGCGTTGGGTTGTGCTGCGTCGTGTTCGCGTTCGATCCATGTGTCCGCTGACAGGCGGCTGCCGAAGTCGCGGTCGTGGTTGCTGTCGGCGTCGAGCCCGTACAGGGTGCGTACCTGATAGTTGTGCCGGCGCAGGCCCACCAGCGCGTCGCGGCTGGTGTCCTCGAACACAAAACTGCCGCCGGGGCGCGTCAGCTGGCTCCTTGTGGTGCCCACCACGTAGGGCTGGTTGTCCGACAGGTTGACGATGCTGCCGTTGCGGTAGACGTGCCCGAACGAGGTGCGGTAGACCTCAAAGCCGACCAGGGGGCGGTCATCGATGCATTCCCATTTGGGCGCGACGGGCACGTACTCGTAGATCCACGCGTCGGGGACGTCGGGGTGCGGTCGGCGGCGCAGCACGGTCTGTGCCCCGCCGCTGTCGACCCGTTCGTAGTCGGCGCAGGCGGACAGCTCCGACGGCTGCTGCCATGAGATCGTGATGCCGTCATGGGTCAGTTCCGCGGCGACATTGCGGGGCACGAAGCTCGAAGTGGAATGGCCTGTGATCTCATCGGCGGTGGCAGACGCTGGGGGTTCGCCGGGGTCGTAGCCCAGCGAGTTGGGGTAGCTCGCGGGCAGGCCCGCCAGCGTGGAGCGGTCCTGGAACTGCACGGTGCCTGTGTTGGGATGCGAGGACCGCAACACGACGCCCTCGTCGTCGGGGTCGGGCACGAATTGCTTGTTGTTCTGGTTATTCTGCTGGTGGCTCGAGTCCACCGCTACCGCCGAATCAGCAACACCGCCCTCGCCGTCGTCGGGATCGCCGTCGTCGTTGTTCCCGTCGCCCTCGTCGTTGTTCCCGTCGCCCTCGTCGTTGTTGTCGTTGTTGTCAGGGTCGGTGTTGGTTGTGGTGGGGGGTGCGCCGGTGTCGGGATCACAGCCGGTTTGGGGGTCAGCAGCGACGTAGCCGGCGGCGAGGTCGATGCGTGAGTAGTTGCCCCAGCGGCTGAGCTGGTCGCCGCGGCGCGCTTTGACCCGATAGGTGTAGGCGGTGCCGGGCTGATCCGCGCATCGATCCACGAACGAGAGGTCGCTGGTGGCGGTGTCGTCGGCGATCACATGGAACGTGCCGACTGCGTCCGCCCCGGGACGGCGTCGCAGCACCTGATAGCCGGTGACCCCCTCGGCGTCGTCGACGGGCGCGTTCCAGCTCAGCGTGACCGTCCCGTCCGCCAGCGACGCGGACAGGCCTTTGGGATGCAGCGAGCTAGATGACGCTCCCACGGCAGGAGACAGCACTGCTGCTGCGAGCGCCATCGCCGCCAGCGCTGCGGGCACAGCCCGTCTGCGCCTGCGCCCCGAGGTGCTCATTGCGGGGGTGGGGGGGGGGTCAGAGGCCACGGGCTTCACTCCTAGAGGGCTTCAGGGCCTGCTGCAGGCCCACAACAGCTCGCTGTCGCACAGCACCACGCTGGGACTCGAACTGGCATTGACTGAATGACGCATGAACGATAGCGCATGCAAACATGTATATGATTCACATTTGGGGCCGCAGATGCCCACCAGAACCAACCGCCACAGGGCGCGTCCGCACGAGTTCATCAGGCAGAGGTCGCCCAATTCGCTTGAACCGGAGGTCTTCGGCCCTACAGGAATGCAGGCTCAGGCAGGCCGATACAACGCAGGCTGCTCGGCAGCTCGCCGCCACCGACGCTGACCAGCATCCAGCTAGGCCGGGGATCGATCAGCGGGGAGAATTGCGAATGGGCGTCCCTTGAGCGACTGGACCACGCGGAAGTGTCTTTCGTCCAACGTTGCGATGGAGTCGGTTTCGTAGCGGTGAGCGCGGACGACGAGGGAGGCGTCGGTGAGGCCGAGGGGCAGGTCTCTATACCGCTCGACGACTGCCCGAGTCCGAATGAGGTCGACACGATCGAGGGATGCCAACTCGTATGCGCCCGCGGACAGCTCTGACAGCATCGCCAATTCGGCGTCGATACCGGCAATCTTCGCAGCCAGATAGTCGACTTCAGCCAATACGAGTGGCGAGATCACTAGTCGCCGGTTTGACATGAGCAGTCGCTTGCACGGTTCATGCATTCGCTACGAGCGAATGTCCGACGGCATCCACACGGTGCTCCAGTCGACCGGGCTGTTCTCTTGGAGATTGCCCGTCGGTGCCTCAGCGTGGCGGGTCGAGCAGTGGGGGGCCGGTCGCCGCGACTGTGACTCGATTGCCCACCGACAGCACAGCGCCTTCGGGGTCGATGGTGCAGGCGATGCCGAACATGGCGTTGCCCTCCAGCATTCCCCGCATGCCGGGAGAGAATCCTTCGGCGGAGTAGCACCAGCGGTGCTTGCGCAGCACCAAGGCGGGTTCGCGGTGTCGCTCACCCGTGTCTTGGTCGATCTGCGGGACGGAACAGCGGGGCCACGCGATCCGAGCGACGAGGTCGGCATCGCCGATCGAGAACTCGGTCCAGGTGTCCTCGGACCACGGCTGCTCGTTGGTGACGATGAGGTTTGCCCGGAATCGTTCGATCCCGAAGGGCTCGGTCGCCCGGGTTACGAGGTCATCGAGGGAGGCAGTGTTCGCAACGAGCACCGGAGCTGCGTCGGCGAAGCCGGTGAGCCGTCCCCGGAAGAGTCGCACTGGGCGGGACGACTCGGGAGTCAGGGCAGCGAGCCGAGCCGGGAATCCCAAGACCTCGCTGAAGAACTCTGCAGCTTCGTCACCCGCATCTGCGCAGGCGACCTCGTCGCCGATGAGCGCATGCACCGTGATGTCGTTGGCATCAGGCCGCTTCACGTCGATCGTGCCGACATCGGGTGCGCTGATCGTCAAGCCGCCGTCGATCAGCTCGGGAGCGATCGTGGCCAGCGCTGCACCCTGCCGCTGCGTCACCGCTTCGCCGAGGGCGCCGTCATGGTCAGGAACCGTCACCACCTGCCATGCGCGATCGCCGTCTAGACCGGTCGCTGAGACCGCGGCCGAATCGAGTTCGACGCGCCGACAGCCCTTGATCGGGTGGATGGTGATCCCTGTGAGCGTGCCGTCAGGGTGGCTCTCCGTTGTCATGGTCAGACCCTAAGCTCGCCGCGCGTCGCCGGGGCAGTGCCTCGGCGTCAGGCGCCGGCTTCAGCACGCAGGGCAGGCGAGAGCAGTCCGCTATGGCAGAACAGGCCTTCGAGAGTCGGCACCGGCCCAAGATCGGGAGTGCCCGAGCCGAGCCGCTCGAATGGCTGCTGGACCACACGGAGCTGAACATGCACGCGCTCGGTCCCGGCGCGGAGCTCGAAGCCGAATGGCTGACCGCTGGACTGGAGCTTCCTGACCGTCCGGCGATGCGCAAGTACCGGCTGGAACGAGTCCGCGAGCGACTGCGCAGTGCCGACTGCGACGCAGCGCTGCTGTACGACCCGGTCAACATTCGTTACGCCACCGACACCACGAACATGTCGCTGTGGACCATGCACAACGCAGTCCGCTTCGCTGTGGTCAACACCGACGGACCCGTCGTCGTGTTCGAGTTCTCCGATGGCGAGTTCCTGGATGCGCACTCCGAGGTCGTCGACGAGATCCGCCCGGCCCCGTCGTACACGCACTTCCTCGCTGGCCCAAGGGCAGATGAGATCGCTCAGCGCTGGGCCGCCGAGGTCGCTGCGCTCGTCGTCGAACACGCCCGAACCTCGAGCCGTCTGTCGGGTGGGCGAGTGGCGGTGGATCGGCTGGACCTGGGCGCTGCACATGCACTCGAGTCGCACGGCATCGAACTCGTGGCAGGGGAGCCGCTGATGGAGACGGCCCGCACAGTCAAGAGTGTCGATGAGATCCGGGCCATGCGCTGCGCGGTGCATGCTTGCGAAGCCGCCATCGGCGAGATGGAAGCCATCTTCGAGCCTGGAGTCAGCGAACTGGACCTGTGGGCAGCGCTGTGGGCAGGCAGCCTGCGACGCTACGGCGAGTGGATCGAGACGAGGCTGCTGTCGTCGGGGCCACGGACCAATCCTTGGTACCACGAGGCCAGCAGCCGACAAGTGCAAGCCGGAGAGCTGATGGGTTTCGACACTGACCTCGTCGGTGCCTATGGCATCTGCGTGGACATGTCGCGTACCTGGCTCTGCGGCAACGGTCAGCCGTCGGCTTGCCAGCACGACACCTGGTCGCTGGCAGTCGAGCAGATCCAGCGGAATACCGAGCTCTTCCACGCTGGGACGCCCTTCCGAGAGATCACAGAGGCAGCCTGGTACCCCGATCCCGACGAGTACCGCCACTACACCTCGCTGGCACACGGAGTGGGTCTGTGTGATGAGTACCCGTCGGTGACGTTCCGGCACAAGTGGGATCGGGTCGGTTACGACGGGGTACTGGAGCCCAACATGGTCGTTTGCGTCGAGGCCTTCGTCGGGCCCCGCTCGGGCTGGGAGGGCGTCAAGCTGGAAGAGCAGGTGCTCATCACCAAAACAGGCAACGAGGTGCTGACGACCTTGCCGCTCGGGTTATTCGGTCGGTCGGGAGTTGTTGGCTAGCGCCCTCAGTCCGTCCAGGATTTCCTGCGGAAACGTCGTCGGAACGTCGGGGATTATTTGCTCGTCTTCGAATTGGGGCGGGATGCGGCTTCTGTCCATGTCCGGCGGGATCAAGTCTTCGTACATGGCCGGATCGGGCTTGTAGATGCCGAACACGCCGTCGCGGTCGTACGCAACGCCCTCGCCCGCGAGGTACGCCTCAAGATGTGCACTCTTCGCCGCCCGAATCAGGGACCGCTCGACGCTCGCCGTGAACTCGGGGCCCGAGAACCGCAGACGGCCATTGGCGTTCAAGCGATTCTCCTGGGCGCATCCGTCGGTCGCATTGACTAGATCAGTCAAGGTTGCCGCTCCGTTCAATCATGCGTGGCCGGTTCCCTCGGGCGTCCCACAACTCCCATTGGTGGACGACGGGCGAGTACAGGTGCCAGAAGTTCTCCAGGCCCGCATGGTACCGCCTGCGCACCGTCTGGTCTGGCACGTGATGCCCGCCGAGGGAGACCCTCCGACGCACTCGGGCGATGGCAACGCTTTCCGACGGCAGCCACAGGAACAGCAGTGTGACGTGGTAGCCGTCGTTACGCCAGTGCCGGATGCGCCGCAGGTATCCCCGTCCCGACAGGGTGGTCTCGAACGCAAAGCTGTGGCCGTCGTTTGCGAGCCGATCCATTTCGGCCAGCATCTGCCGGCCGGCTTGCAGTTCTGCGAGGGCGGGTTCATCAGGGGAGATCCCTGCAGCGATGAGATCGGCATTGAGGTACGTCAGCCCGCGGGCTTCGAGATCCAAGTGATCGCGCGCGAACGTCGTCTTGCCGGTGCCGTTGGGCCCGGCGACGATCAGAATCTCCTTGACGCTCACAGCGGCTCACCGTAGCGACGACGAGGTGCTCGCCCGAAGCGGATTCGTCGCCTCTCCTGCGTGCCTCTTGAGTGACTCTGCCGATCGTTCAGTGCTGGGCGAAGCTGACCAGCACCTGGTTCGCCTCAACGGCATCGCCGGGGGTGCAGCGCACATCGGCGACGGTGCCGGCCCCGTGAGCGCTCAGCGAGTGGAGCATCTTCATGGCTTCCACCACAACGACCGTGTCGCCCATGGCCACGACGTCGCCGGGCACGACGGCCACCTCGACAACGACGGCGGGGAACGGTGCAGCGACGGCGTCAACCGAACCGGTGTCGTCGGTTGCCGTCGGCGCCCAGGCGTCGGACCGATCGGGGACATCGAACGTGACCGTGTGGCCGTCCAAGTTGACTGCCACCGAGCCGGCATCGGTGCTGCTGGCGACTACGGAGTTCGCATCCGCGCCGTTGATCGATGCCGCTGGGACTTCGTGGAGATCACCCGCAGCGTCACTGAGCAGCACTGCTGCCAGTGTTCGGTGATCGGTCAGCCGGAACGGCCCAAGAGCCGCCCAAGGTCCGCTGTCGAGTGAGATTCGCTGTCGTTGCTGGGAGGCCAGCCAAGCCGCAGCGGTAACCCCAGCGGCGTCGCTGCTGGACGGAGGTGCGGGCATTTCGCCCGAGGCGAGCGAGTCGATCACGTTGGTGGTCATCTCCCCATCACGCAGCAGGGGCGTGTTCACCAGCCAGCGCAGGAAGCCGGCGTTGGTCGGAACCGGTCCGAGCACGAGATCATCGAGGGCGTCACTCATCGCGTCGAGCGCCGCTGCCCGCTCGGAACGATTGACCACGAGCTTGCCGATGAGAGGGTCGTAGTAGGGCGTGATCTCGCTGCCGAGTTCCACCGCTGAGTCCCAGCGCACACCGGAGGAAACGCTCAGGTGGCGAACCGGACCCGCTCGGGGGCTGAAGCCATCGGCAGGGTCCTCAGCGTTAATGCGGGCTTCGATGCTGTGGCCTGCGAACGTCACCTCGGATTGGGTGATGCCCAGAGGTGCGCCGCTAGCGGCGCGCAGCTGCAGTTCCACGAGATCGAGTCCGGTGATCGCCTCGGTGACCGGATGCTCGACCTGCAGGCGGGTATTCATCTCCAGGAATAAGAATTTTCCTGTGTCGGCGTCGACGATGAACTCCACCGTCCCGGCGTTGTCGTAGAAGATATGGCGGGCAAGGTCCACGGCAGCATCGTGCAGTCCCTCTCGGGTGGCGTCGGGAAGGTTCGGTGCCGGCGCCTCTTCGAGCAGCTTCTGGTAGCGGCGCTGCGAGGAGCAGTCGCGCGTGCCGAGGTGAACGACGTTGCCGTGCTGATCGCCGACCACCTGCACCTCGACATGGCGCGGACGTTCGATGTACCGCTCGACAATGATCCGGTCGTCACCGAAGGATCGCAGCGCCTCTGTGCGTGCCGCTGCCAGCGCAGCCTCAAACTGGTCCGGGGAACGAACGATGCGGATGCCCTTGCCACCGCCGCCGGCCGATGCCTTGACCAGCATCGGATAGCCGATCTGCAAGGCAGCGGCACTCAGGTCTCCGGCTGCGGCGCCGGGAATGATCGGGACACCTGCGGATTCTGCGATTGCTCGCGCTTCCACCTTGGCGCCCATCTGGGCGATGGCATCAGGGTTCGGGCCCACCCAGGTCAGCCCGGCGTCCACGACGGCCTGCGCAAATCCCGCGTTCTCCGACAGGAAGCCGTACCCAGGGTGGACGGCATCGGCGCCAGTCTCGGCTGCTGCGGTCAGGAGGGCGTTGACGTCCAGGTACGACTGGTCGAGCGCCGCAGGGCCGATGCACCGTGATTCATCCGCCTCACGGACGAACGGCGCATCCCTGTCGGGCTCGGCCCACACCGCGACGGTGCGCCATCCCAAGCGCTGCGCGGTCGCGAAGACCCGGCTCGCGATCTCTCCCCGGTTGGCGACCAGCAGCTTCATGACGTCAGGCTCATAAAAGGGGACGGCCTCCAGCTACATCCGGTACACGAGGCCGCTGCCGGGGGCAGGGGCGTCCTGGCGGGCTGCCAGCGCAAGACACAGCCCGAGGGCATCGCGCGTGTCGACCGGGTCGATGAGACCGTCGTCCCAGAGGCGGGCCGTGGCGTAGTACGGGTCGCTCTGGCGTTCGTACTGGTCGGCCACCTCTGCCCGCATTGCAGCGATCTCTTCGTCGGTGGTCTCGGTGCCTCGCATTCCGGCCAGCCTGATGTCGACGAGCACAGTCTGTGCCGTCTCGGCGGACATGGTGGCGATGCGGCTGTTGGGCCACGCGAACAGGAATCTGGGGTTGAAGCCCCGCCCGCACATGCCGTAGTTCCCTGCCCCGTAGGAGGCGCCAATGAGCACCGTGTAACGCGGCACGGTGGCGTTTGCCACCGCAGACACCATCTTGGCCCCGTGCTTCGCGATGCCCGCTGCCTCGGAATCGCTGCCGACCATGTAGCCGGTCGTGTTCTGCAGGAACAGCAACGGCACCCGGCGCTGCTCGCACAGCTCGATGAAGTGCGTGGCTTTGAGGGCGTCGGAGGAGAAGATAATCCCGTTGTTGGCGATGATGCCGACCTGATGACCCCAGATGCGGGCGAAGCCGCAGGTGATGTCGTTGCCCCATTCCGGCTTGAATTCGCCATAGCGAGAGCCGTCGACGAGCCGGGCGATGATTTCGCGGGCGTCGAAGCCGATGCGGTCATCCGCGGAGATGACGCCATAGATCTCGGCCGGATCGTAGAGAGGCACCTCGGGCTCAGCCCATGACATCCAGCCCTCCCGGTGATCAACCGGACGCTGGTTCACAGCAGCGCATAGTCCGCGCAGCTTGCCGTAGGCGGAGCGCTCGTCCGGGGTCATGTAGTCCGAGACGCCCGAGACGCGAGTGTGCAGAGCGGCACCGCCGAGGTCGTCGGGCTCGATGATCTCGCCCAGTGCTGCTTTGACGATTGGCGGGCCGCCCAGATAGATCCGCCCGATGCCGGCGACCATGATGACTTCGTCGCTCAGCGCCGGCACGTAGGCGCCACCGGCGGTGCAGCCGCCGAGCACCACAGAGATCTGCGGCAGGCCCATCGCGGAGAGCCGAGCCTGCCGGTAGAAGCTGCCGCCGAAGTGGTCCTTGTCGGGGAAGATGTCGTCCTGCAGGGGCAGGAATGCACCGCCGGAGTCAACGAGGTAGATGACGCCGAGCCCGTTCTCGGCGGCGATGTCCTGGGCCCGCACGTGCTTCTTGATGCTGACCGGCAGCAGCGAGCCTCCTTTGACGGTGGCGTCGTTGGCGATGAACATCCACGGCACGCCGCACACCACGCCGATACCCGTGACGATCCCGGCGCCTGGAGCGCTGTTGTCATAGAGCTCCCAGCCGGCCAGCGTGGACAGCTCCAGGAAGGGCGTGTCGGTGTCGCACACCAGATCGATACGGTCCCGAGGCAGGATCTTGCCGCGGCTGTGGTGGCGCTCGATGGAGCGTTCGCGGCCCGCACCGCCCGATATGGCGAACTGTTGGCGATCGCGCAGCGTGGCGAGCAGGTCGGCATACGTAGCTGCGTTCTTGGAGAACTCGCTGCTGCGGGTGTCGATACGGCTGGCGAACTGTCTCATCAACTCGTACTGCCGAAGCGAGCCTGTATTTCATCGACGGGGAGCCTGAGCAGCCTGGCGATGCGCTCCGGTGAGCTGCCGGTGCGGCGCGCATCTGCGACGAGGTCACACACCTGCTGACGGTCGTTCGTGGCAGAGAGGGCGCAGCGCCAGAGTTGCTGTTCCGCTGCGGTCATGGGAGTCGTGTGGCCGGGATCCAACGAGTGCGCATACGCGCAGATCCCGTCCGCGTGTGCTTCGCAGTAGCTGTCGATTTCCTCTTCGGTCATTCCCGTGAAGTCGAGGTTCAACGGCATAGCTTCACCTTAGGCGTGTCGTTCTCGCAGGCATCGCGTGGATGATCCGGAGAAGCCCGTTCGCAACGTCATCCACGATGACCAGCTCGACAAACGCGCCATCTCGTTGCGATCCTATGGCGAAGATGTGCCCGTCGTCAGTGAAGTCGACCTGACGCGGGTTGCGAACGGCGTGCAGGATGTCGGCATCGGGAACGCCATGGCGGCGTGCTGACGGCGTGATGATCGCTCGGCCCTCTGTATCGTCCATCTACGCGGCACGGTAAGAACCACGATGTGTTGCTGCAAGCGATTATCGACGACGGTCGTGAGGTTGCGTGCAAGGGCGCAGCGCCTGGCATGGTCGTGCGCGCATCTCCGACGGCGAGCACCTCAGACGCAGGCAGTCAGAAGTTGGGATCGCCTGGGTCTAGGCCCAGAAGTACCCGTCCTGCGTTGTCTATCTGGTTGCTGCCGACCATGAAGTGGCCGGCAGCGGCCCGGACATCGTTCAGCAAGCCGCCGAAGGGCTTGTCAGAAAGTTTGTGTATCCGGCCGAGATGGTGTTCATCGGATGTGGTCGGCGCGGCGGCTAATCCTTGCCCCGGAGCTTCCCGCTGCCGATGACAAAGAGAAGTGCGATTAGGCCGATGTAGGTGAGAGTGGCGAATGTGGATTCTTCGAGTTCTTCCGAAAAAAATGCACCTCCGACGATGAACAGCAATATGGCACTGACAAATGCCGCCCCTTCTAACTGCACTAGCCGCGGCAAGTCTCGGAGCAGGACGCCTCGTTCCTTCCCGTAGATGCTGACGAGTGGCCCTCGGCGTATGACCTCGCCTCGTTCAATTCGTTCCCGCCTTCGCCGCCGTTCCTGACGGCGAGCCGCGAGCCTCTGTCGCAAGTGACCCCGGATCTTCGATAGTCGCGTGGCTACCGGTTTCGTGCTTTGGGCTTCGCTCACGGGCGCAGAGAGTAGTAGACCGGCCCGCGGGCGCTCAGCCGATGTAGTCGCCCCATGCCTGCCTGGATGCCCGGCATTCGACGAGCAGGTCGTCTCTCATGTAACTCTGAGCGACGGCGGTTCAGACGCCGTGGGCGGGTGCCCGTTCCGTTGCCTCGAAGGCGGGAACACAAGCATCGAGCTCGCCAACGCGATCTTCGAATATCTCGAGATCTGGCACAACCGACAACGGCGCCACACCTCCCTTGGCATGCTGACCCCGATCGAGTTCGAGACTCGACACCAACATCAACCGGCAGCATGAATCCAACATCACGCATCCACCAAACACAGGGACCTCCAACGCCTCCACCAAACCCGGCCTGATTCAGTCGCAGCGCTCATGCGTAGCGAGCGGGTTGGTGCAACGTCAGCCTGCCATCGCCAGTCTGAGGCTCAGAAATTCGGATCGCCCGGGTCCAGGCCCAGCAGCACCCGGCCCGCGGTGTCCATCTGGTAGCTGCCCACCATGAAGTGCCCTGCTACTGCTCGCACGTCGTTGAGCAGGCCGCCCAGCGGCGATGCCGTGAAGTTGGCGGTGCTGCCCGCGGCTGTCACGAGGGTCTCGACGGCCTCGATGCAGTTCTGGACACTCCACGAGCACGCCAGGCGCGCACGGGCATGCTGGGCCGGCGTGACCTCGCCCGCGGCGGATGCAGTCGCCCACAGTTCGTCGAGTTGATTGGCGACGAAGGCTCGGCCCGCGCCGAGCAAGGCTTCGGCACGGGCCATCGCAGCATGCGCGTCAGGTCTCCCCGCCAATTCGGAGCGGGCGAAGAGCGGTGTCTTCACGTCCGCCAGCGCAGCGAACTCGTCGATGGCGCGGCGAGCGATCCCCGACGCCACGCCGGTTTTCGGAAACGGGAATCTCAGCCCTGAAGGCAGTCGGTAGAACGGATGCTCGTTGGGTTTGGGCAGCGAATAGTTCTCGACAACCGCAGCGCGGTCGGCGGGCACGAAGCAGTCGCTCAGCACGACATCGTGGCTTCCGGTGCCGCGCAGACCCACGGTGTGCCAGGTGTCCTCAATGCATGAAGGATCGGCTGGCACCAGCACGTGGCAGACCTTCTTGGGCTGGGTGCCTTCGACGACATTGGCGACCACCCACCAGTCGGCGCCGGTGCATCCGCTGACGAACGTCCAGCGCCCGTTGACGTTCCAGCCGCCGTCGACCTCGCTCACGATGCCGCGCGGCACCCCGGAGCCGGCAATGACGACATCGGTATATTCGGCATAGAAGCTCGCTACGGTCTCGGGCTCGAGGTTGGCTGCAAAGATCTCGGCTTCCTCGTTGCAGGTCATGGCGACCCAGCCGGTGGAGGGATGCTCGTAGGACACCCGGTGGGTGAACTCGATGAACTCCCCAGGGTGGCGGCCCAGTCCGCCGAGTTCTTCGGGTACGAGAATCCGCATCAGTCCCCGGCGCCCCATCTCAGCCAGGATCTCCCGGTCAGGATTTCGTTCGGCGTCGCTGTCGGCGCCGCCGGCCCGGACACGGGCGAGCAATTCGTCACTCAGTTCAGGAGGTCCCGCCGTGCGCAGCGGAGACTCAGCGTGGGCCATCCGGGCAAGCTAACCGCAGCCAAGCGGTGAGCGCCTGCGTATCGTCGTGGGGCGATGCCCGTCGGCACTTGGCCGGCGACCAGCCCACGGACGGCGCATGAACGCACACGTTGATAGTGCCCCCGCAGCTGCGACGGCTCCGCTGGACGGCTTGAGGGTGCTGGACCTGACCGATCATCGGGGCGAGATCGGGCCGTGGATGCTTTCAGAGCTCGGCGCCGACGTGATCAAGATCGAGCCGCCGGGCGGCACCCCAGCCCGTATGGCATTGCCGTTGAGGGCGCCCGATGACGCGGAGCCGGGCCTTCGCAGTTGGCAATTCTGTGCGTACAACTCCAACAAGCGGGCGATCGTGCTCGACCTCGAAGATCCCGCCGATCGCACTGTCTTCGAACGGCTAGTCAGCCATGCCGACTTCATCTACGAGTCCGGCGTGCCCGGCACCCTTGCCGCAGCCGGCTACCGCCATGATGATCTTCGCTCGCTGAACGCACGGATCATTCACGTCCAGGTCACGCCCTTCGGACTGGACGGACCTCGCAGCGCCGATGCTGCCTCGGAGCTGTCCCTGGCGGCGCTCGGTGGCTCCGCGAACATGCAGGGCGTCTACGAGCGGGCCCCGGTGAAGGCGTCAATTGCCCAAGCATGGCGACACGCCGGTGCTGAGGCCGCCGCAGCGGGGCTGATGGCACACGCCCGGATGCGTGTCGACGGCGCCGCGCAGCACGTCGCCGTGGCGGCGCAGGCCGCCATGACGTGGACACTGCTGAACGCCATGGAAACCCATGCCATCTGCGGCCGAGACTTCCAGCGCTCGGGCACCATGGTGAATCTCGCTGCGCCGCTTCAGATGCGCTATCGCACGCAGGACGGCTGGGCGATCGGTGTTGCTCGAGGCGTGGCGACCGGTCGGCTGCTCGAGTGGTACATCGAAGAAGGGCTGGCCGACGAGAGCTGGCATGCCGAGGACTGGGACACCTACGACCTGCGCGCCTCGAAAGGCGAGCCGGTCAGCCGCACGTTCGATGAGCTCTACGAGGCGATGGTGGGACTGTGCAAGCGGCATACCAACGCTGAGCTCTTGCAGCGGTCGGTGGAGCTGGGCGAGACCATCGCTCCGGTTCACACGGTGGCTGATCTGGTCGAATTCGAACACCTGCGGGTGCGGGATTTCTGGCGTCCCGTAGAGCTTGCAGGGACGTCGGAGGTGGAACTCCCCGGCGGACCGGCGACCATCGACGGCGTTCGCATCGGCAGGCGGCGACAGCCGCCGCTGCTCGACGAGCACGGCGCTGAGATCCGGGCGGAAGCTGCCCGGGCTGGCGAGACCACTCGAACTGCTGGCGTGGCCGAGCCGCCGGAGTCGGCGGGGGAACCGGCTGCCTGGAAGGTCGGGAACGACGAGTTGCCCTTCGCCGGGCTGCGGGTCGCGGACTTCAGCTGGATCGGAGTCGGCCCGATCACGGCGAAATCCCTCGCAGATCACGGCGCGACGGTGGTGCGGATCGAATCCGCCGGCCGCATCGACGGTCTGCGTGCGAATCCGCCGTTCAAGGACGACGTCATCGATGTCGACATGGCGCACTTCTTCGGAACGTTCAACACGTCGAAGCTCAGCATCGACATCGATCTCAAGACGCCTGCCGGCGTCGACATCGCACGCCGGATGATCGCTTGGGCCGATGTGGTCGTGGAATCGTGGACGCCGGGCACCTTCGATCGCAACATCGCCGACGATGAGCTCATCGCCGAATTGAACCCGAACGCCATCGTGGTGCATACGTCGCTGCTGGCCAGCGGCGGCCCGCTGTCCAAAATGGGCGGCTTCGGATATCACGCTGCGGCCATCGCCGGCTTCTATCCCATCGTGGGATGGCCCGATCTGCCACCGGACGGGCCGTATCTGGCCTACACCGACACCATCTCGCCGCGCATCATCACCGCCACGCTGCTCGCAGCGCTGGATCGCCGGCGCCGCACGGGCGAGGGCTGTGTCATCGAAGCGGCACAACTCGAATGCGGCCTGCAATTCCTGGCACCTGCACTGGCCGACTATGCCGACAGCGGGACGGTGGCGACCCGCAACGGCAACCGGAGTCCCGATGTGGCACCCCAGGGCGTGTACCCGTGCAAGGGCGACGATCGGTGGTGCGCCATCACGATTGCCGACGATGCGCAATGGAAGACGCTGGTGGAGCTGATGGGCGCTCCGCGCTGGGCGCAGGCGGCCGAGCTGTCGTCGCTGGAGGGCCGTCTCGCAGCCCACGATGGGCTCGACGACGTGATCTCCGCCTGGACGGTCACCCAGGACGCCGTGAAACTGGAACGACTGCTGGCAGGCGCTGGGATTGCGGCGGGCATGGTGCAGCGCAGCAGCGACCTGCTGGCAGATCCGCAGTATGCGCACCGCGGCTTCCACCGGTGGTTGGAGCACCCCCGGATGGGGACCGTGCCCTACTCCGGTCACCAGTACCAGATCGCCGGTTACGACCACGGACCAAGGTTTGCAGCGCCCATGCTCGGCCAGCACACGTTCGACGTCCTGAGCGCTGAACTGGGGCTCACCGACGAGCAGATCGCTGACGCCGCCGCCGCGGGCGCATTGGGTTGAGAGCTCACCGCCGGAACAAGCACCTCAACCGAGCCATCCGGCGGCGAGAACGAGGCGGAGGGAACTGAACCGGACGAGACTGAAGAATCTGAGGAGATCACTGTAGTAACTGAACCCGTATTACCCAGCCCAGATTGGGTTGCAGTACGTCAGGAAATTATAGTCTTCGCGAGAACTATGGAGAGTAATGAGGGTCTGGCAACCTTGAGAGAAATGATAAGTGTCCATAGAGGTAATAGCTGTGTTTATGATACCGATAGAAGTGCATGCCAAGGTTTGACATGGTCAGAGACGAGAGCTCTTATAGCGCTTAGGGGGTGCCCCAGAGGCTGGTCTTTTTCTTATACCAGATCTGGTATAGGGGCCTTGTGCTTCCGTCCGTTGCATGAAGACTACCAGCGAAGAAATGCGTATCACGATCCGAGTGAAGCCCGTGCCAATTACTGGGATCGTCTCCAGCAGACTGCTGAATAGATGCCGAGATCACCGACTAGCCAACGCAAGACCGCTGGTCGGTGAGTCGACCGGCGGCGAGGCAACCGACTCTTGCAGCATTCTGCTAATCGACGGGGGTGATGGGGCCTGATTCTCGTACCTCCTCCCGAGAAGATTTCCTGAAATTCGTGTGCATATTTGCTTGTGATTGACAGCGTACATGTGTATGCTATTTTCATGTTCGCCGACCTGTTGTTCCGGCTCGACGCCGACGGCTCGGAGCCTGCCGGTACCGGCTTCGACGCTGCCGGTTCGGCGCCGGCGTGGCCGGATCCGGCGGCCATTTGGCGCTTCGACGAGTCGCTCCACAACTCGCACCAGGGCCGGGTCGATGCGGCCGATGCGGCTGGGTCGCCGGGTGATGCGGGCGGCATGGCGGGTTCTGTTGCCGGGCGGGACGGTTCGCTGCGGTGCAGTGGTAGCGGTGCGGTGCCCGAGCCCTCGGCCGGCTGCGGCGACACCGCCAAGGCTCGGTCCGGCCTTGATGAGAGCGACAGCTTGGGGTCGTTGGGCTACGGCGATCTGAAAGATCTCGTGGTCGAGCTGGCCGCTGAGCGAGCACGTGCGGAGGGCCGTTACCTGGCAGCGGTAGCCGAGCTCGCATCGCGCAACGGGGCGCAGTCAGCGGCATTTGTGTTGCGTGACCAGACGCGCCTGAACGCGTCGCAGGCACGCACTGAGGCCCGCCTGGCCGAGAGCCTGGTCACCGAGGGCATGACAGCGACGCTGGACGCGATGCAAGCCGGCGAGATCGGCATGTCCCATGCGAAAGTGATCGCCCGAGAGGCGCCCAAGAAGCACCGTCGCAGCGAAGCGGAGTTCATCGAGCAGTGCCGGGCCTATCCCTCCGACACCGTGGCCCGCCACCCGCTCGCCTATCAGAGCCAACAGGTGTTCGCCGATCTCGAAGCCGATGCCGCCGCCGAGAATCTGAGCCCGATCGACGCCGAGCTCGCACAGCAGCGCGCGCAGCGTTGGGGGTCGATGAAGCTCGGCGACGACGGCATGTGGCATCTCAACGGCAAGTTCGACTTCCTCGCGGGACGCCAGGTCAACATCGCCCTGCAGGCCATGGTGCGATCTCTGCGACGCCGCGCCGAGAACAAAGAAGGCACCCCCAACGGCGCCGACGGCGCCACGGCGGGTCATGACGGCTCGAACGATGACACCGACGGCGGCGGTGCTGGGGTGGTGCCGACGCGTGCGCAGCTCACCGCCGACGCGATCAGCGACCTCATCGCCGGCACAGCCAACATCCGCCGGGCCAAGACGAGCCTGGTGATCGTCGCGGACTACGACATCGTCAACGACCGGCTCGTCAACCCTCGTCTCGATGACGGCACGCCTATCTCGGCCAAGATGCTCGCCGAGCACGCCGTCGACGCCAACGTGCTGCCCGCAATCTTCAAAGCCGACTGGTCAGAGCTCGCGCTGGGACGCACCCGCAACGCCAACGACGCCCAGCGGCTCATCCTCGCAATACGCGATCAAGGCTGCATCGGCTGCGGGCTCACACCAGAGCACACCGAGGCCCACCACATCGACTATCACGAACACGGCGGCCCCACCGACATCCCCAACCTCGCATCACTGTGCTTTGACTGCCACAGCAGCCTCCACCAACACCACCGTCAGATCCACACTCCACCCGACGGACGACCTCGCCTGCAACCGCCCGAACCCCAAGGCACCGGACCGCCCGCCCGAGGACCCGTCGCCTCCCGCAGCCCATGACCACGCCTCAGAGCATCCGCGGATAGGCACAGATGTCATAGCTGTGGAGGCGGCAGGGAACTCTGCGAGGTTGGAACCTGCTGGATTCCCGGAGCAGAGGGCACTGCCGCCTCCACAGCGGGCACACCTTTTCGAGCGGCCTCTTAGCCTGAGGCTGTGAGTTCTGCGGACGACTCTGTGCAGGCATTGCCGCTGTCGGTGCTGGACTTGGCCACCGTTTCGGAGGGCGGCACGAGCGCGCAGGCGCTCGACGAGACCACGGAGTTGGCGCGTGCGGCTGACCGGCTGGGCTATGAGCGGTTCTGGGTCGCGGAGCACCACAACATCGACACCGTGGCGAGCACTTCGCCCGCTGTGCTGATGGCGCACCTTGCTGCCCACACCGAACGGATCAAGCTGGGATCGGGCGGTGTGATGCTGCCCAATCACAGCCCGGCCGTCGTCGCTGAGCAGTTCGCGATGCTCGAGGCGTTGCATCCCGGGCGCGTCGATCTCGGCGTCGGGCGAGCACCTGGCAGCGATCGCATCACCGCCGCCGCTGTGCGGGGTCCCACCGAAGACGGTGCAGTACCCGACCCCTGGCAAGTGGACGACTTTCCGAGCCACCTCATCGATCTCATGGCATATCTCGGCGATGTGCGGACCACAGAAGGACCCTGGATCGACTTCCGCGCTACCCCGAAGGCCACGTCGGCGCCGCCGGTGCTCCTGCTGGGTTCGAGCGGCTACTCGGCGCAATTGGCCGGGTACCTAGGCCTGCCGTTTGCCTTCGCACATCACTTCGACGGCGACGGTGTGCTCGGGGCCTTGGATCTCTACCGCCAGCGGTTCCAGCCCTCACCGGTACTCGACGAGCCGTTCGTGATCGTGAGCGTCGGACTGGTCACAGCGGCCGACGCTGCCACTGCCCAGTACCACGCTGCGCCGTCGCTGCTGCGGCGGTGGGGCATCCGGACGGGCCGGTTCTGGCCGTTGCTGCCGCCAGACGAGGCGATGTCGCATCCGGAGTGGGAGCGTGCAGCCACTATGCCGACCAATGCCATTGTCGGGAATCCCCACGACGCTGCGGCGAGTCTGGCCGAGCTTGCTGGCGCCACCGGAGCGGGCGAGTTGATGATTCACACGTCGACGTTCGGGCTCCCCGAGCGAATCACCAGCCTTGAATTGTTGGCCGAGGCCTGGGAACAGCGAGCGAACACCCGGGATGCGACCCCCCAAGCCGACACTGCGGCGGCATCGGCGTGAGCGCAGCAAGCGATATCCCCACCGCAGGCGTGCGCACGACAGCCATCGGAACGCACTTTGGGTCCTTCCTCGTGGACTCGCGAGACGGCGAAGTGGTAGCCGTACGTGGCCATCCCACCGATCCCGAGCCGTCGCACCTCGGGGAGTCACTGCGCCATTTCGCCGAGAACCGAGTGATGCGACCCGCCGTACGGCAGTCGTGGCTGCGCGACGGACCCGGGGCGGCCACTGAGCTGCGGGGCGACGACCCGTTCGTGGAGGTCGAGTGGGACACAGCACTCGACCTGGTGGCCGCAGAGCTGACCCGGGTGCGCGACGACCACGGCAATGCCTCTGTCTTCGGCGGGTCCTACGGGTGGGGATCCGCGGGCCGCTTCGGTCTTGTCTCAAGCCAACAGCATCGCTTCATGCGCTTCTTCGGCGGTTGCACCGACCAGAAGGGCACGTACTCGTCGGCCGCTGCTGAGGCGATCTTCCCCTACATGGTCGGCACTGGCTACCACGCCGGGCTGGCACGGCAGACCTCGTGGTCGGTGATCTGCGAGCACACGGAGCTATTCGTGTGCTTCGGCGGCATGCGTGCCAGCAACAGCCACGTGACCTATGGCGGTCAGGGCCCACATCATCACAACGACTGGGTTGCCCGAGCAAGCAAGGCGGGCGTGCAGTTCCTCAACGTGGGACCGTTGCGCGACGATTTCGACAAGTCGGCCGATGCGCGTTGGCTCTCGATACGGCCCGGCACCGATGTGGCCCTTATGGCAGGGATCATTCACACGCTCGTGACCGACGGCCTCGCCGACGAGGAGTTTCTGACGACCTATTGCGAGGGGTGGGATCGATTGCGGGCCCATGTCTTCGGCGAAGGCCTCGCGGCAGCCTGCGGCGACTGGCGGGGTCCCACGCCGTGGACGGATGCTGTCGACTACGACACGCCCAAGACCGCGCAGTGGGCGGCGGAAGTGACGGGAGTCGATGCTGGTGACATCGTCGAGCTGGCACACGAGATGGCTCGCAAGCGCACCCTCGTGAATCTGAGCCTGTCCACCCAGCGAGCTCACCACGGCGAGCAGCCGTACTGGATGGCGCTTGCACTGGCATGCGTGCTCGGCCAAGTCGGTCTGCCCGGCGGCGGATACGCGTTCAGCTTCGGCACCCAGGGCAACACCGGAGCCGGGCAGGCACGCGCTCGCATCCCCGGGCTTCCGGTGCCCATGCGCCAGCCCGGGCCCCCGACGATCGCTGTGTCACGTATCACCGAGATGCTGGAGGGACCGCGCGAACCGTTCGATTTCGACGGGCGCACGGGGCGCTTCCCCGATGTCCGACTCGTCTACTGGTCGGGCGGCAACCCGTTCCACCACCACCAAGACCTCAATCGATTGATGCAGGCGTGGCAGCGACCCGAGACGATCGTCGTCCAGGAGCCGTTCTGGTCGTCCGTGGCACGTCGTGCCGACATCGTGCTGCCGGCAACAACGCCGCTCGAGCGCAACGACATCGGCGGTGCCGAGACCATGTTGATCGCTATGGCAGCGGTAGCCGAGCCGGTGGGGGAGTCACAGGACGACTACTGGATCTTCGCCCGCTTGGCCGAGCGTCTGGGCTTCGGAGAGCAGTTCACCGAGGGTCGCACGGCCGATGAGTGGGTGGAAGTCATCTACGAGATTCATCGCGCGGCCGATCCCGAGGCACCGCCGTACGAAGAGTTCCGACGAGAGGGCTACGTCATGGCACCGGGCATGGCGTTGATGGGTGATCCCGAGCAGGTGTTTCTCGAAGCATTCCGCTCCGATCCCGACGGCAAGCCGCTACACACGCCAAGCGGCCGAATCCAGCTGTGGAACGACAAGATCGCTGAGTACGGCTACGACGACTGCCCGCCGCACCCGGCGTGGATGGAGCCTTTCGAGCGCCTCGGCGGTGCCGGCAGTGACCGCTGGCCGCTCCACTTGGTTTCCAATCAGCCGGTGGCGCGACTGCACAGCCAGTTCGACCATGCGGCGCCCAGCCAGGCAACGAAAGTGGCAGGCCGCGAACCGGTGCGCATCCACCCCGAAACCGCAGCCGCCCGCGGCATCTCGGACGGCGACGTGGTGCGGCTGTACAACGATCGAGGCGCCTGCCTGGCCGGTGCCGTGCTCGACGACTCGCTCCTCCCTGAAGCGGTTCAGCTCTCCACCGGCGCTTGGTACGACCCTGCGCCTGATGGCACTTGCCGTGCGGGCAATCCGAACACGCTCACTGCGGACGTCGGCACCAGCCGACTGGGCCAGGGACCCTCGGCGCACACGTGCCTCGTCGAGGTGGAGCGATACGAAGGCAAGCCGCCGCCGGTCGAGTCCTACGCACCGCCGGAAATCTTGCCACTTCGAGACAGCAGAGCAACTGCGGGCAATCAGACCCCAAACCGATCACCGTGCTCAGTGTGACGTTCATCGGCGACGGGATGCGCGACGCTCTTGACCCCAAGCTGCGCTCAAAGGGCTAGGCCCGAACATCAACCGTCAGGCCGCTGATCTAGAAATCCAGATCCACGGCTTGGCAGAGGAATGCCATGAGCGGGCGCATCTCGTTGCACCACGCAGTGATGACCGAGGGGAAATCGGGCCTGAGCGCGACGCCGTGGTCGAAGTCGCGCACGGCAATGAAGCTCTTGCGTTTGAGGTCGGAGATCATCGGGTGATCGACGGACCAGTCCCGGGGCGAGCGCTTGAGCCGCTCGCCTTCCATCCGCCAGCCATCGGACTGGCAGGCGTCTCGGGCAGCGATCCACGTCTCAGGACGCTCGTCGATAGCGACCCGGTAGGCAGCCAACGCATCCCGGTCCGGCATCCAGCTGCCGGCGCCGAAGAAGCAGCTCTCGGTGGACAGGTGCACGTAGAAGCCGGGAGCGTGAACGTCGTTGGCGCGCAGATGCCGGAACTGGATGCCCACGTTGGTCTTGTAGGGCGTCTTGTCGGCCGAGAAGCGTGTGTCACGGAACACGCGCATGAGCGAGCCGCCCAGCTTGGTGTCGCGAGCGGTCATGTGCTGGGAGATCTCGGCGAGCAGCGGCCGAACTGCACGGATGAGGTCGAAGGCGGGTTCACGGACCTCCTCCTCGTATCGCTCGCGGTTCTCGTTGAACCACTCCCGGTTGTTGTTGGCCTCGAGTTCTTCGAGGAACTCGTACAGCTCTGGCCCGAAGATGCCCCCGTCGTCGCTCATCGCTGTCCCCTCTGCGGTCGGTGCCGCCCGGTCGAGGTGCACCGTAGCGAGCCCATGCCACAGACCCGATGCGGCCGGCTTGGTGTGGCTGGCATGGTGTGATCGCCCGGTGTGGTCGGCCTGGTGTGCTTGGCGTGGTCGCAGGAGCGTCTCGACTTGCCATACGTACGCTGGGGTCATGAGCGACGAGACGGGTTCTGAAGAGCCGGGTACGACAGCACAGCAGTGGCTGGCGGGCTTTGCCGAGGCGATCGGAGCACCTGCGCCCGGCCTCGAAGTCACCGAAGCACTCCTGAACCTCGCTGGTGTCGCAGCGCACGATTCGGAGCGGATCGCTGCACCGATTGCCTGCTGGATGGCAGGCGTAGCCGGTGTCGAGCCAGCCGAGGCGCTCGAACGTGCCCGGCTGTATGCCGCTGGCCGACCTCGCTGAGCTGGGGCGCTGAGCTGACCCCGTGGATCGGGCGAACTCACTGGGCGGGGAGCCCGTCGTAGGCTGCGTCCGATGAGCGATCACCAGTTCGGGTTCCGCACACGCGCCCTGCACGCGGGCGGCCGTCCCGATCCAGCCACAGGAGCTCGCGCAGTTCCCGTCTACCAGTCCACGAGCTTCGTGTTCGAGGACACCGAGGACGCTGCGGATCTGTTTGCCTTGCAGAAGTACGGCACGATCTACACCCGCATCTCGAACCCCACCGTCAATGCGTTCGAGGAACGGATCGCAAGTCTCGAAGGCGCGATCGGCGCCGTTGCCGCCGCATCGGGAATGTCGGCGGAGTTCCTCACTGCAGCTGCGCTGTGCGAAGCCGGCGACAACCTGGTCACCTCGTCGGCGCTCTACGGTGGCACCCACACGATGTTCGACGTGACGCTGGGACGCTTCGGAATCGAGGCTCGATTCGTCGATGGCGACAACGTCGATGCGTACGCCGCCGCCATCGATGACCGCACCAAATTCTGTTACACGGAGATCGTCGGCAACCCGTCGGGATCCATTCCTGATCTGGCTGCGATCGCCGAGGTTGCCCACGCCCACGGCCTTCCCCTGGTGGTCGACTCCACGTTTGCCACGCCGTACCTGTGCAGGCCCATGGAGCACGGCGCCGACATCGTGCTGCATTCGGCGACGAAGTTCATCGGCGGGCACGGCAACTCGATCGGCGGAGTCGTCACCGAATCGGGTCGCTTCGATTGGGGCAGCGGTCGGTTCCCCAACATGACCGAACCGGTGGCGAGCTACAACGATCTGCGCTTCTGGGAGAACTTCGGCGAGTACGCCTTCTGCACGAAGCTGCGGGTCGAGCAGCTGCGTGACATCGGCGCTGCCATGTCACCGCTTAATGCATTCCTGTTGCTGCAGGGTCTCGAGACGCTGCCCCAGCGCATGGACGAGCATGTCGCCAACGCGCAGGCCGTTGCGGAGCACCTCGAAGCTCACCCCGCAGTGAACTGGATCAGTTACTCGGGCCTGGCGTCCTCCCCCTACCGGGAACTTGCACGCAAGTACATGCCCCAGGGACCTGGCGCCATCTTCACCTTCGGCGTGAAGGGCGGGCGCCAAGCAGGCGCCGACTTCATCGAGGCACTGCAGATGGTCAGCCACCTGGCGAACGTCGGCGATGCACGCACGCTGGTCATCCATCCAGCCTCCACTACACATCAGCAACTGTCCGAAGAAGCACTGGCAGCCGGAGGCGTCGGCGCCGACATGATCCGGCTATCGATCGGCCTTGAAGACCTCGACGACATCCTCTGGGATCTGGATCAAGCCCTCGCGAAGGCGGTGCCCGCATGACGATTGTCCATGAGCCGGTCGACGGCTGGACCGAGCCCAGCGCTGCCGAGCGGCTGGCGCTCATCCAACGCACGGGCACCGTGGCGATGGTTGGCGTTTCGGCGAACCCGGCACGGCCGTCGAACTTCGTCGCGACCTACCTGCTCAGCTCCAGCACCGACTTTGACGTGTATTTCGTCAACCCGGTGGCCGATGAGATCTTTGGCAAGCCGTGCTACCCGAGCCTCGCCGACCTGCCGGTCATGCCCGATCTGGTGGATGTCTTCCGCCGACCGGCCGACCTGCCTGGCGTGGCGGCTGAGGTTGTCGACATCGGCGCGAAGGCGTTCTGGGTGCAGCTCGGCCTGTGGAGCTCCGAGGCTGCCAAGCTGGCCCACGACGCCGGCCTCGAAGTCGTGATGGACCGCTGTCTCAAGATCGAGCACGCCCGGTTTCACGGTGGCCTGCATCGCGCCGGCTTTGACACCGGCGTCGTGGACTCGCGCCGCGCTGTTCGCAGGGCCTAAAGGCGATGCGGGACGCCATGGGAGGCGTCGCTCGCAGGCCCCGCAGCTCACCTCGACACCGCTGGGCCCAACGCAGGTCGGCGCGGCGCTGGACCGCCGCGGCTGTCGCGGCGCTGCTGCTTGCAAGTGCCTGTGCCTCCCAGGAGGCCGGTGAACCAACGACCGCGACGACCGAGGTCGCCGAGAGCAGCACGAGCACTTCTCAGCCGGCAACAGGCACCCCGGGTGAAGAGGCGGATTCGGCAACTGCAGCGACGACAACCACCGAGGCCGGGCCAGTGCCGCTGACGTTCGAGGGAAACGTTGCCGCGCCGGAATTCCCAGCCGGTTACGACTGGTTCAACGTCAGCAGGCCGCTGTCGATGAGCGGCGATTTGCGTGGCAAGATCGTCATCCTTGATTTCTGGACTCAGGGCTGCATCAACTGCATCCACATCATTCCCGACCTCCATCGACTTGAGCGCGAGCACCCCGACGAGATCGTCGTTGTCGCCGTGCACTGGGCGAAGTTCGACTCCGAGCGCACGTCCGAGGCTGTGCGCGAGGCATCGATCCGGTACGGCCGCCAGCACCCCATCGTGAACGACAACTTGGAGCTGCTGCGGACTGCCTACGGCGTGAACGCCTGGCCGACCGTGGCAGTCGTCGACCCTACGGGCAAGGTGGTCGGCATGGTCGCCGGCGAAGGGGTCTACGACCGTCTGAAACCGGTCATCGCCACGATGGCCGCCGAGTATGGCCACAACGGGCTGATCGACCCCACTCCGCTCGGCGAACTGCTCAACATCACTCCCGCGTTGCCGACAGTGCTCAGCTTCCCTGGCAAGGTGCTTGCCGATGAAGCGGGTGACCGGCTCTTCATTGCCGACACGGGACGCCACAGGATCCTCGTAGCGAAGCTTGACGGCGAGCTCATCGATGTGATCGGCACAGGGGGAGAAGGCCGAGCCGACGGCGGGTTCGCCGCGGCCACGTTCCGAAGGCCGCAGGGCATGGCACTGGATGCCGACGGCAGAACGCTCTACATCGCGGATCGCGAGAACCATCTCATCCGGGCTGCCGACTTGCGTACTCGCCAGGTGACCACGGTGGCCGGGACCGGTGAACCCGTCACCGCCTTTGGGCCCGGCCCCGCAACCGCAACGGCCATAGCGTCGCCATGGGACCTGCATCTGCGAGGCGATCTTCTGTACATCGCTGGTGCTGGACGCCACCAGATCTGGTTGCTCAACTTGACGCGGGGCGCACTCGACTTCTTCGCCGGCACCGGGGCTGAAGGTCTCGACGACGGCTACCGGCTGACGGCCACCCTCTCGCAGCCATCAGGACTCACTTCAGATGAGGCCTCGCTCTACTTCACCGATCCCGAAGCAAGCGCGGTGAGGGAGGTCTCATTCGGCCCCGACGGCCAGTTGGACACGCTTGTTGGCCGGCATCTCTTTGTGTGGGGGGATGAGATCGGGAGCTTCGAAGAGACGCTCCTGCAGCACGCCATCGGCATCGAGTACGTCGGCGACGCTCCCGGGCAGGGCCTGCTCTATGTCGCAGACACGTACAACCATCGCATCAAAGTGCTGGACCTCGACACGATGAATTCGTCAGTCGTCGCGGGCGACGGGACGGCAGGGCTGCGGGACGGCAGCGGGACCCAAACCCAACTGGCCGAGCCGAGCGGTCTCAGCGCTACCTCGGACACGCTGTACGTGGCCGATACCAACAACCACCGCATACGAATGCTCGATCTTGCGACGGGAGAGTTGACCACCTTGGCGCTGTCGAACCTGGAGATCGCCACGGTGACGGCCACCGGCGTGATCGACGACGAGGTAGTGCTGTTGCCACAGCGAGTCGCGCCAGGGCCCATCGAGATCGTGCTCGAACTCACGGTGCCCGAGGGCTACAAGTTCAATGTCGAGGGACTGTTCGAGTTCGAATGGTCACCAGACGACACTGCGTTGGTCCATCCGCAAGGGAGCGCTCGCTACGAGGCCCGGGGTCCGGAGATGCCTGTGCGGCTCGCCGCCACAGTAGAAGCAGACTCGGGCACAGCCGTGCTCAGCGCCACCGCTGTCGTGTTCTACTGCCCGGCTGAGGACGAGACGTTCTGCCTTATCCGCGATGTGAACTTCACCGCACCCATCGAGGTGGATCCCGACGGCGCCAGCAGTGTCGAGTTACCGCATCAGCTGCTGTCGGCCGAGGAGCTGGATCAACGCCTGTCGTCGCAATGACGCGTTACGGCATCAGCGCGCCGGGCCAACCGCTGCCCGCATCTCGGCGGCAGCCGCCATCACGTTCGGTGCGGGCAGCGCTCGGCCTCGCAGTGCTGGTCAGCGTGGTCAGTTGGCTGGCTGCACCGCCGGGTGCCGCAGCGCAGTCCAGCAGCGATTCCGAATTGCCGCCGCTGGTCACGGTGGCGCCCGAACAGGAGATCCCTGGGTCCGACGGGGCGCCAGCGGCGTCCCGGATCGTGTCAGTGCTGCGGGGACCGGGCGGCGTGGGCTACTGGGTGATCGGCGCCGACGGCTCGATCGAGCCCATCGGCACCACGATCCTGCCGATTGTCGGAGATCAGCCCCCGATCCATACCCATGTCGTTGGTGCGCGCCTCGGTGCGCCCGGGGCCCTTGGCGTGTGGTTGCAGCTCGCAGACAACAGCGAGGTAGCGATCGGCGATCCGGGACCGACCGTGCTCACCGGTGAGGAACGACCGTTGGGTTGGCTCTCGGGCGTCGGGGTTCGTCAGCTGCTCTCGGGGGCGTGGTGGACCGATGTCGATCAATGGTGCACAGCTGAGCTGTCGCTGCCGGTCCGGATCGGACAGACGATCATGACGGCGCTGGGTGAGCGCTCGCTCGGTTTCGCCGTAGAAGAAGCACGTGACCGTCGCATCGGCGGCATCCTGCTCCAGGGCCCGGTCACCGAGCATGTCTGGCGCCGTATTGCCGAGCTGCAGGAATTCGCTGACCGTATCCCGCTGATCTTCGCCGTCGACGAGGAGGGTGGTCGAGTGCAACGACTCGCCGGCGTAGTGGGTCGGTTGCCCTCAGCGGCTGCGCAGACCGGCAAGTCCCCGGCTGAGGTAACCGACCAGGCAGCCAGTCACGCCCGCAAGATGGCAGCGCTGGGCTTCACCATGAATTTTGCACCGGTCATCGATGTCGGCGCCGGCGAAGGCATCGGGGACCGGTCATTCGGCAACGATCCCGCCACGGTCACCGACTATGGCATGGCCACCGTCGAAGGCCTCAGTGCCGGGGGAGTGGTTCCCGTCGTGAAGCACTTCCCAGGTCACGGCGGGGCGACTGCGGACACTCACGAGGAACTCGCATCCACCGCGCCGCTCTCTGAGCTGCGCCAGCGCGACCTGATTCCCTTCGCAGCCGTCGTCGGGGCAACAGATGCGGCTGTCATGGTGGGACATCTCAACGTCCCCGGACTGACCGGCGGGATGCCGGCGTCTCTGTCGCCAGCGGCGATCAGCGGCCTGCTGCGCGACGAGCTGGGTCATAGCGGGCTGGTCGTGACCGACTCGCTGGTCATGGGCGCAATCCGCAGCCAGTGGTCGGTGAGCGAAGCTGCACTGCTGGCGATCACCGCCGGCGCAGATCTGGCGCTTGTCGGCGGTCTTGAGGATGCTGCCGCCGCATTTTCCGAGATCGAGGCGGCGGTCGACGAAGGCCGACTCAGCCTCGAACGTCTCGATGATGCAGCTACCAACGTGCTGCGTGCAAAGGGCGTTTTTGCATGCACGTTGGTCGGTCGCGACGGTCTTGGCAGGCCGGTGCTGTACGACCCGACTCTCGTCGGTCGTTAAGGAGCTGAGATCAGCGAACAACGTTTCGAGAGATGCCCAATTTGGGTCCGCCGCGACCATATTGTTGCGAATTGATGAGGTCGGGTCGGGCGCGGGCAACCGTGGTGCGAATGATGTCCATTGTCGCGGTCGTGCTCGTGGTCGCCGTCGTTCTGTACTGGCGATCGCAGGTGACGTCCTCGTCGGCCAACGCTGCGGCTGGCGTTGTCGTGAGCGCGGGTGCGCCACCTGGAGCCGACATTCCTCAGGTAACCGCAACGGGCCTGTCCTTGGGGCCGACGCAAGCACTCTCAGCTGAACTGCCGTCGCTCGAGCCTGCGGCGGTCCCACTCGTCCAAAAGGCTCCAGCGATGATGCCCGAGCACGAGTCCCCCCGGGACTCGCGAGCCGTTGTCGAGACGGACTCGGGAACAACGGCGGTGTGGAGCAACGACGAGATCGGACCGGCAGACGTCGAATCGGCTGGCGAGGAATCCAAGGAGCCGCCGCCGGAGCCACAACAGCCGACGTTGGGCCAGATGTACACGTGGGAGGACGGCGATCGCGCCTTGGAGGTGTGGCGCGATCCGAACCTGGTCGTCCAACCCGACGGCGACGGCATCTCACGGGAGGACATCATTGCCACCGCCGGCAACGACGTGGTGGTGCGAGGCGCAGCCACAGAGGACTTGCGTGCCAAAGGCAACCCCGTCTTCTGGTCGGAGTCGGGCGAGCTGATGGCACTGCCCGGCGGTGCGGTGCTGGTGCTCGACCCCAGTTGGGACTACTCGGCGGTCGACGCCTTCTTCGGGCGCAATGGGATCGACGCAGGCCGTCTGACCGAACTCGACTTTGTGACGAACGGCTACTTCATCGAGACCGAACCGGGCTTCCCGTCGCTGAACCTGGCCAATTCGCTTGCCGGCCAGGACGGCGTGGAGCTGTCGAGCCCCAACTGGTGGATCGAGCGCGTCACCAAGTGAAGACACCAGCACGGCGCCCCTCTCGTTCAGCGATAGCCCGGCTGGGGCGATCAGCGCTGGTCGTGTGCCTGGGGGCGGGGATGCTCTCATTGCCGGGGCTCGGGCACGGCCTCGCCGCAGCCCAGACGCCCGCAGCGCCCTCGATCACTGCGGTGGCATCCGGCGATCAGGCTCTGACGGTGGCCTGGGGCCACCCCGACGGTGTCACCGTTGCCGACATCACGGCCTATGACCTGCGCTACATCGAGACCAGCGCGAGCGACACCGACAAAGCCGATGACTCCAAGTGGACCGTCCTCGACAATGCTTGGTCGACTGGGGCACTGCGTGTCATCGTGAGCCAGCTCACCAACGGCACCTCCTACGACGTGCAGGTGCGCGCTGTGACCTCGAGCGACGGGGCGTGGGCGACGAGCGTGGCAGAGACGCCGGGGGATCCAGGTTCGTCACGCGGGACAGCGACGGCAATCGTGAACGAGCTGCCGGTGCGGGGCGTGCTCGACTCCGCCAGCGACGTGGACTACTTCCGGTTCCCGGTCAGCGGCACTCGGGAGTACTTCATTCTGACGACGGGCACCACCGACACCCGCGGCAAGCTGTATCGCAGCAGCGGCAGCCTCATCGACAGCAACGACGACTCGAACCTCTCCAGCGGCCCGGAGAACTTCAAGCTCGACGGCAAGCTGACCGGCGGCACCTACTACATCGAGGTCACCGGTTACGGCGGCTCTACGGGTGCCTACACGCTGCACCTGCAAACCGCCGCCGACACGACCGGCCTCAGCGATGCGACCGACATCGAGCTCGGCAGCGTCACCAGGGCGGTCCTGCACGACACCGGGGCGAGGTCCCTGCTCGACGACGGCGACATCGACTACTTCAAGCTCGAACTGGCAGCCGAGACCACGATCACTGCACGTGCCAGCGGCTTCGTGGCCGACACCTACGGCGTAATTCTGAACGACGACGGCTCCATCGTCGCGACGAACGACGACGCGTACTTGGAGCCGACTCGCCTCCAGTTCGCCCTGCGCGAGACGCTCGCCGCGGGCACCTACTACATCAGGGTCGAGCCGTTCTTCGGCGACGACTCCGGCCTGTACTACCTGTTCGTCTACGAATCGCCGGAACCGGGCAGCTCTCGGGCGACAGCACACGAAATCGACATCAGCCATACCGCCGGCGGTGAGATCAGCGCGACAGGCGACACCGACTTCTTCGAGTTCACGCTCGACGAATCCACTCGCGTGGCGCTGGTCGGGTCCAGCCGTGACCTGGATATCGAGGTAGCGCTGCAGAACTCATTCGGTGCCGATCTCAACGTGAACAGCTACAGCATCTCGATCGGGTCAATCGACACCTTTGCCATCTACGACACGCTGGCGGCTGGCACCTATTACCTGCAAGTGCAGGCCGACCAGGCGGGCGACACCGGCACCTATCTCGTGCTCCTGCGGCCCGACGGCGCCTTCGGACGGTTGGCAGAAACCTGCCCCGCGGCACCGTCCGGCATTGACGACACGTTCTACGGGTGTCAATGGCACCTGAACAACACCGGACAGTTCGGGGGCACGGCCGGCGAAGACATCAACCTCGGCACTGTGTGGGACACCTACAAGGGCAGCGGCATCAACGTCGCCGTGGTGGACCAAGGCTTGGACTACTTCCACGAAGATCTGGAGGCCAACGTCGACAGGTCCAAGAATTACAGCTTTCGCAGCGTCGATGACGTCTTCGGTGAGCGGTCGAGCCACGGCACTGCGGTGGCGGGCCTCATCGCAGCGCGCGACAACAGCGTCGGCATGCGCGGCGTGGCGCCCCGAGCGACCATTTACGCCTACGACCTGCTCAGTGCATTCAGCTCGTTCAACGCTGCGAGGGCTGCGTCGCAGGGACGCGTCACGACGTCGATTTCCAACAACAGCTGGGGACCCACAGAAGGTCCGCGGGCTTCCCGTGCGGGACGGCTGTGGGAACGCGCGATCGACGCCGGCGTGACCGAGGGATCCGGCGGAAATGGCGTCGTCTACGTCTGGTCAGCCGGCAACGGCGACGACGACGGCGACTGGGCCTCGCTGGACGAGGTCGCCAACTACTACGGCGTCACCGCGGTCTGCGCCGTGGACAATGACGGCAAGCGCTCGGACTACTCCGAGCAAGGACCGAACCTGTGGGTCTGCGCGCCCTCCGACAGCACGGAGAAGGTGTATCCGAGCATTGCGACCACCTGGCGCTACAGCCGCTACACCGACCGCTTCGGCGGCACGAGCTCGGCTGCTCCCATCGTGTCCGGCGTCGCTGCGCTTGTCCGAGATGTCGATTCCACGCTGTCGTGGCGCGATGTCAAGCTGATCCTGGCGGCATCGGCCCGCACGAACGACGACACCGACGCGGGCTGGGAAACAGGCGCATCAAAGTACGGAACGACAGGCACCTACAGCTTCAATCACCAGTACGGCTTCGGCGTGGTGGATGCCTCGGCTGCGGTGGCACTCGCCGGGAGCTGGACCAAGGTGCCCGCGATGCGCACTGCGACGGCGTCGTACGCCTCAGCGCGCAGCATCCCCGACACCCGCCGCGCCGTCACGAGCACTGTCCGCCTCGAAGGCGAAGTGGACTTCACCGAGTTCGTGGAGGTCAATGTCGACTTCAACGCGCCGAGTTTCCGCAATCTCGAGATCAAGCTGGAATCCCCGTCGGGCGCAACCTCGGTGCTGACGGTCCAGAACTCGACTGACTGCACTTCCAATCGCCCATGCCCGCTCACCGGCGTGTTCAGGTTCGGCTCGGCCAAGCACCTCGGCGAGGACCCCCGCGGCACCTGGACGTTGCGCGTCACCGACAAGGCGCGAGGCGGCGCCAGCAACACCGTGAACTCGTGGGACATGAAGGTGTACGGCCACCGCCAGTCTCCCGATGCCGTATCGCTGAGCTACGTGCAGCCCGGCTCCGGCTCGCTGACGGTGGCGTGGGAGGAGCCCGACTTCACGGGTGCTTCGGCGATCACCGGTTACGAGGTGCGGCACATTCGCAGCGATGCTTCCGACAAGTCGGACGCTCGGTGGTCCTCTGACATGAGTTCATGCACCGCGAGCAGTTGCATACATGTCCTGGACGGCTCGGAGGTGAGCGACGGGATCCGGCGCGACGTGCAGGTCCGAGCGTTGACCGGCGTGGCCGACCGGAAGGGCGACTGGTCGGCGACCGCACGAGGAACGCCAGGCGCAACCAACAGCGAGCCGTTCTTTGCCGACGGCGAGCGCACCACGCGCTCGATTGCAGAGAACTCCGGTTCGGGTGCAGCGGTCGGCTCAACCGTGGAAGCGCATGACGCAGAGAACGACACGTTCACCTACACCGTGGGCGGGACCGACGCGGGCTCGTTCGCGATCGACTCGGCGGGGCAGATCACCACCGCGTTCGATCCCGACTACGAGGATCGCTCCACCTACACCGTCACAGTGTCGGTCACTGACACCAAGGCAGACGACGGCACGGTCGACACAGCGGTCGACGACACCATCGAAGTGACCATCGAAGTGATTGATGCCGACGAGCCCCCAAAGGTGGTGCACTGCACGGAGCCAGGGGTCTGCGTCGACTTAGCAAGCCCGCACCAGATCGAATACCCTGAGGGCAACTACGCGGTGATCTTCGACTACGACGTCGACGACCCTGACACCGACATCGTCGAAGTCGACCTGGTGGGCACCGATGCTGCGGAGTTCGACATGGACAGCCTGGGCAGGCTCTATTTCGACGGTGTCCCCGACTACGAAATGCCCACTGACAGTGGCCGCAACAACGTGTACGACCTGATTCTCGAGGTGTTCGATGGCACGACCACCGTCGACTTCGAAATCGAGGTAACGGTCACCGACCAGAACGAGAAACCGTCACTCACCGGCGACGGCATGGCCGCGGTCGACGAGAACAGCATCTCGACGGGGTTGTTCTTCAGCGCCGACGATCCTGAGAACGACAGCATCATGTGGACGCTTTCAGGCGATGACCGGCTCGACTTCGTGATCGCCGGGGGTTCCTTGAGGTTCAAGGATCCGCCGAACTATGAAATGCCCGACGACCGCGACCGCGACAACAAGTACCAGGTCGACGTCGAGGCCTCCGATGGCGAAAACGCCGACGTCGTCTCGGTGGAGGTCGAGGTGCAGGACGTGAACGAGCGACCGGACATCACCGGTCCATCCACCAGGAATTTCGCCGAGAACACCACAGGAAGCGTTGCGGATTACGAGGCGAGCGACCCTGAAGACAGGGAGCGCGTCACCTGGACGCTTTCGGGCAGCGACCATCTCGACTTTGAAATCGACCGCAACGGAGTCCTCAGATTCATGGACCCACCGGATCACGAGGCCCAGAGCGGGTATCGCGTCACTGTGGAAGCTTCCGACGGCAAAGACGCTCAGGGCAATGCTGACACGGCAGTCGATGACAGGTTCGACGTCTCGGTCACGGTCACCGATCTCGATGAAGCGCCGATGATCACGTTAGGGCCGACCAGCGAGAGCGTTGTCGAAGGTCACGCGGGTCAGGTGGCCAGGTTCGAAGCAGAAGATCCCGAAGGCGAGGATGTGATCTGGACGCTGGTTGGAACCGACCGCGAGGATCTGAGCATCGGGCGCTCTACGGGCGTCGTCACCTTCGCAGCCATGCCGGACTTCGAGACTCCGGTGGATTCGGGGCGCAACAACTCCTATGTGGTGACCGTGCAGGCCTCCGACGGCCGGCTGACAGCAACCCAGCCGTTGACCGTGACGGTCACGAACGAAGACGAGGACGGCACGCTGTCGTTCTCGTCGCCCCAGCCGCAAGCCCGCACAACCCTGAGGGCGACGCTCAGCGACCCTGACGGCGGTGTGAGCGGCACAACATGGTTGTGGGAGCGCTCGCTGAACGGCGGACCTTGGGCGGCCGTCGACGGGGCGACGTCATCGTCGTATACGCCAGCCGATGGCGATGTCGGCTACGACCTGCGCGCCACTGTGTCCTACCGGGATCGACACGGTCCGAACAAGACTGTCAGCGCCGAGCCTGACGATGCCGTCCGTATGGCACCGTCAGGCAACCGAGCTCCGACGTTCCCATCGACGGAAACGGGCGCTCGGTCCGTGGACGAGAACACGGCACCCGATCGTGACATTGGTCTGCCTGTTGCGGCGGACGATCTCGACAACGACGACCTGACCTATGCGCTCGGGGGCCGCGATGCCGCATCGTTCGACATTGATCCCGGAGGCGGTCAGTTGCGGACGAAGGTGCTGCTCGACCACGAGCGCAAATCCTCCTACCAGGTGACCGTCACAGCGCGCGATCCTTCGAATTTGACGGCGACTCAACGGGTGACCATCGCCGTCGAAGACGTCGACGAGGCGCCGACGGTTACGGGTCCGCTGGTGCCGAGCTATGCCGAGACCCGCACCGACGCGGTTGCAAAATACACGGCACGTGACCCCGAGGGCGAGGAGGTCACCTGGTCGCTTGCCGGACCCGACCGGACCGATTTCGAGATCGACGAGGATTCGGGCGTGCTGAGCTTCAGGAACCGGCCGGATTTCGATGCTGCATTCGACAACGACTACGAGATCACCGTCCGTGCCGACGACGGCACCCAGTCGCAGCACGGGACGCTCGACGTGACGGTCCGAGTCACCGGCGTGAACGAGCCGCCGGTGGTGACCGGGCAGACGAGCTTCACCTGGACCGAGAACAGTGATGGTGAGGTCGACCGCTACTCGGCGGTCGATCCGGAGGGTGTGGCGGTCACGTGGTCGCTCGCGGGAGCCGACCGTGGCGATTTCGAGATCGACGACTCCGGCGAGTTGAAGTTCTTCCAGCCGCCCGATTACGAGCAACCCGCCGATTCGAACCGCCGCAATGACTACGAAATCACCGTGCGTGCCTTCGACGGCACCCACTACGGCACGCTTCCGGTGACGGTGACGGTCGAGAACGAAGACGAGCTCGGGATGTTGGAACTCTCGGCGACATTGCCTGGGGTGGGCTCGACGCTACGAGCGGTCCTGACTGAGCCCGATGTCCCGGTGACCGATCACGAGTGGATGTGGTGGCGTTCCGATGACCGGAACGACCCGAGCAACTGGGAGCTGATCGACAGCGCCATGTCGTCGAGTTACCGGCCTGTCGCTGACGATCTGGGCTACTGGCTGAGAGTCCGAGTGAAGTATGCCGACGCATTTGACTCCCAGATTCTCTTTGCCGAATCGATCAACTCAGTGCAGGCAATGGCCGGCCCGACACGACCGGTCGGCCCGACTGGGCCTACTGGCCCGACCGGTCCAACTGGCCCCGGCGGCGGTGGGGGAGGCGGCGGCGGTGATTTTGATGTTGGCGTCGCGACGTTTGTGGTGGCCAACGGGTGGAGTCCTGCTGATGTGGGGGTGGCGTCGGTGCTGGCGGCGCGTTCTGATAGCGCGGTGGTGGTGTACACCGCGAGCGACGAACTGTCCGAAGAAACGAGAGTGCTGCTGAGAGAGGCCTCACCCGCTGAAGTGGTCATTGTCGGCGGCAATGCTGCGGTGTCGCGCGATGTCCGCACACAGATCCGCGCTGCGTCACCAGATTCCGGCACTTCACGTATCACCGGTGCGGATCGTGCCGACACGGCGGCGGGCACGGCGCGTCGCATTCTGGGCGCCCCTTCCGAAGCGGGTCGGGTCACGGTGATCGTGGCGAATGGCTGGTCGCCGCCTGATATCGGCGCCGCTGCGGCACTGGCTGCGCGCAGCGGGCGCGCCGCGGTGGTCTACACCCAGAGTGACCGGTTGCCCGAGGCGTCGGCGGCGCTGCTGCGTGACTACGAGGTAGCGCGGGTGATCTTGGTGGGAGGCACTGCTGCGATCAGCTCGGGCGCCCGGGACGCGATCGCTGCTGCGGCAGGCGGCGCCAGCGTCTCGCGCCTGACAGGCGACGACCGCATCGACACCGCCGCTCAGGCAGCACGGCGAGTGCTGGGCAACCCCGCCGCAGCCCCCGACGGCGTCACTCTGGTGATTGCCAACGGCTGGTCCCCGCCCGACGTCGGCGTCGCTGCGGCATTGGCAGCAGCAACCGAGAACTCTGCGGTCGCCTACACCAACCAAGGAGCATTGCCCGCGGCGACAGCAGCACTGATACGCGACTACCGACCTGGCCGGGTCATCATCGTGGGCGGCCGCGCCGCAGTCGCCAACGACGTGCGGTCAGCCATCACCGAAGCCGCACCCAGCAGCGCCGACGTGCGGCGCATCACCGGCAGCACCCGCACCGACACCGCTGCCCGCGCCGCACGACGCATCCTCGCCAACCTCTGACCAGCCGCTCCGCGACGCCCTAGTTGTCGGGCAAGGTCACCGTCACCTCGGGCTCAAGCGGGGCAGGGCCTGTCTGGAAGTTCCGAACGACCTGACTCCAGGTGAGTTGCCATACCTTCCAGTTGGCGCCCACGTAGGCAGGATCGGGCCGATACGGGTGCACTCTCACCCCGAATTCCTGCCATTCCGGTGTGCTTACGATGTCGCTGCGCGCCGGGCGCGAACCGAACCGATCGCTCACGCCGAATTGGAAGAGTGGTTCCCCCATGGCATCGATCAGGCGCCCTCCGAGGGACTGGTTCTGCGCTCCAGCGACGACTCCGGCATAGAACCCGATGCGAACGCAGTCGTCGGTCACCACCGCAATGTCGAGCGCTTCGGGCAAACCGGGTTGGTACTGGGCATAGACCGACGGCAGCCCCGTGGTGCCCCACGTCATCGGCAGGCGACCCCGCAGCGACTCCAGCGTCACAGGATCGGGATCATCCTGGCTGATCGGCCGCGGCGGGGGAGGCTCCCCGCCGGCAAAGCGCTCGAAGGTCGCGATCTCCCAACTCGGTGCGAGCTCAACTCCCCAACGCAGCATCTGGTCGAGAATCTGGGGCCACGGTGTCACCTCGTCACCGCCGCGTTCGGGATACAGCCGCTCGAGCGCAACCAGCAGATACACGCCCATCCGGCTCGTTGCGGCGTCCGGGATCACCGCAGTTCCGGCGTGGGCGGGATCGTGGAGGGCGTCGAGGCCACGCGGCACCGGTGGCGGCAGGCGTTCAGCGTCGGGCAATTCGTCAATGCGACGCTCGGGCACGATGTAGAACGACGGCAGATAGTTCAGGCAGGCATCGAGATAGCTGATCGGCGTCAATGCGTGGGCGTTGACAGCGAGGTCTTCGACCAGCGGACCGGGCGCCAGCGGCGCATAGGGCTGGGTGAGGCCACTGTCGATGACGTACTGCAGGTCAAGCGTGTCGATGCCCACCACAACATCGGCCACGGGATGGGTACGGCTGCGTTCCAGCAACTCGATGACATCGTCGGGCGTGTCCTCCCGGAACACCACGATCTCGATGCCCGTCTCGGCGGTGAATGCTTCGAGGGCGTCGGCGGGCAGGTG
Organism: Candidatus Poriferisodalis sp.; assembly: GCF_965221945.1. Classification (GTDB taxonomy): domain Bacteria; phylum Actinomycetota; class Acidimicrobiia; order Acidimicrobiales; family Poriferisodalaceae; genus Poriferisodalis. The sequence continues at coordinate 1,213,249 of NZ_OZ244925.1, forward strand.
GAAGTCGCGATATGTCAGGACGCGTACCGCAGCGGATCCCCGGTCCGTGTCCGCGCAGCCAGCGGCAAGGACGATCGCTGCGCACGCGAAAGCGGCGAAGACACGAACTCGCCGGGCCTCACTCCCGGCGAGTCGCTCACGGAAGCGGCTTGCCATGTGTCTGTATCGCAAGAACGGTGCCCGCTTGTACTCCGAGGCGGGCCGAAGGTGTAGTGAGTTCGTTGCTCAGTCCGAGCGACGCCGCACTGGGGAGCGGCATCGATCCGGTCAAGTTCCATCGCAGCCCAGTCGTACGCACGCTGGCGGCTCCGCCCACGGCGAGCAGCGTCAGCAGATTCCCGTCGCCCGACGGCAATGCAATGGTCATGCCGGTGGTTGCAGCGCGTACGACGCTCGCGCCGACGTAGGCCACGAGCGGCAGCGCGGCATAGCGAGGCCGTGCGAGCATCGTCACCGAGATCATCATGTGGTCGAGCCTGCCGCCGGCACCGCTGGCCAGTGCGATCTCAGCGGGATCCAGCCCCCACGCGAAGCTCAGGGCCAAGTCCAGATCGCTGTGCGCCTTATGCCGATGGTGTCGCTGGACTACGAGGTCGGGCCACTCGTCACGCGTGCGCGCCAGCATTCCGGCATCGATCGAATCGAAGTCTCCGACGGCAACGTGGGGTCGCAAGCCCAGCCGCAGCGTGTGGGCCAAGCCACGATCCACGGCAATCACGCAGGTGGGCTCACCGGGCGGGAGTCGGCGCGGCGCGCTGGGGCCGCCGTCGATGATCCAGACACAACGGGCATCGAGGTGTGCCCCGTCGAGGGACCACTCGCCAGATGCAGCCGGACTCATGGCACCAGTGTGATGCCCAGCGGCCGGTTTGTGGCGCGCCGGGCGCGCGATGTCGGCCCGGTACCTTGCAGTTCAACGTGGACATCGTCCGCCGGCTCGCCCGGCTGCCCCTACTCGCCGTGATGATCGCGCTCTGCGCAGCCGTCGTCACGATCGGCGCCCGCGCCTCCGCGCCCCATGTCGCAAGCACCCTCGACGCCGTCGAACGCGACCGCGATCACATCACGATCGACTTGCGGCCCGGGGCTCAGCGGACCCAGGTATTTGACTCCGACGGCAATCCGATCGGCATCCTGCTGAATGACATCGACCGCGAGATCATCACGCTGGACCAGGTGCCCGACGAAGTCCTTGCCACGATCGTGGCGGTGGAGGACAGCAAGTTCTGGCTCCACAACGGTGTGGATCTGCGGGCGACTGCACGCGCACTGGCGTCGAACGTGTCCGCTGGCGGGATTGCGTCAGGTGGCTCCACGATCACCCAGCAGATCGTCAAGCTCCGTGTGGTGGGCAGCGAGCGCAGCTTCAACCGCAAGATCCGCGAGGCGGTGATTGCGGCCCGGCTCGAGGAAGATTTCTCCAAGGAACAGATCCTCGAGTTCTACGTCAACGAGGTGTACCTCGGAAACGGGGCGTACGGACTGCAAGCCGGGGCCGAGACCTACTTCGGCAAGGACGTCTCGGCGCTCGACGTGGGCGATGCAGCATTCCTGGCAAGTCTCATTCGCAGCCCCGGCCTGTTTGACGGGTTCGATCAGAACATCTCCACGATGACCCGACGGCGCAGCAGGTCGCTGCAGCAAGCCGTCGATGCAAGGATCATCACGGAGGCCCAGCGGGACGCATTCGAACGGCGGCCGCTGCCAAGTCGCAACCTGTCGCCGCGTCGCACCGACGTGACGCTTCGACGTGACTACTTCTTGGTCGAAGTGCGGCGGGCCCTGCTGGCCAACCCAGCTCTCGGAGACACCTACCAGGCCCGCTTCAGCCAGGTGTTCGGCGGCGGTCTGAGAGTGTGGACGACGCTGCGTCCCGAGTTGCAAAGGGCTATGCGCACCTCCGTGGCGGAGGTCCTGCCGGAGGGCACGGGCGAATTCGAGGTGTCCATCGTCAGCGTCGATCCGTCCACCGGAGCGGTGCTCGCGTTCATCGGCGGACCTGCCTTCAGCGATTCGGAATTCAACCTCGCCACCCAAGGCCGGCGCCAACCCGGATCGTCGTTCAAGCCCTACGTCCTTTCGGCCGCGATCGAGCGCGCCGGCCTTTATCCGTTCGACACGATCAGCGGGCAGGGACCATGCGTGTTCCCCAACCCGCCGCTCGACGACTACAAGGTGAGCAACTTCGCCAACAGCCCAGGTCGGGTCGCCACGCTGGCCCAGCAGGCAACCGCCAGCTCGAACTGCGCGTTCGTCCGACTGGGCCTGGTCACCGGTCTGGATGAGGTCGTCGGGATGGCGAATCGCCTCATCGGCCGGTCGGGCGAGGACAGCTACCTGCCGTATCCGTCCATCTCGCTGGGCGCGCAAGAGATCACCCCCCTCGAACAGGCCTTGGGTTTCGGCACGTTCGTCAACGGCGGAGTTCGGATGGAGCCGTTCTATGTGACCCGCATCGAGAACAACTTCGGGGAAGTGCTCTACGAGCATGCGCCGCACGGACGGCGGGTGGTGTCGTCGGTCACAGCGGATTGGGTGACTTCGGTTCTCGAGGAAAATGTGCGATCTGGCACCGGGACGCGGGCGCAGCTTGCGAGCGGACAAGCCGCCGCCGGCAAGACCGGCACGACGCAGTCATTTCATGACGCCTGGTTCGTGGGCTTCACGCCGCACATGTCGACCGCAGTGTGGATGGGCCATCCCGACGAGCAGGTCCCGATGGGCGAAATCCAGGGTCGGCGAGCCACCGGGGGCTGGATCCCGGCGCGCATCTGGTCCTCCTACATGGAGCGGGCTCTGGAGAACACCCAACTACGAGGATTCCCGCCCGCGCCGCCCCCGTCTCGGGCCAGCCAGTACCTATTCCTGTCCGGGGATACCTGCTCGATCGCCGTAGCCGTGACGCCGTCGGAGCCTCCGCTCGAATTCGACCTGCCATGCAGCATGGTTCGCCCAACCGCGGACAACGAATTCGAGCCACTGCCTGATGCGCTCTGCAAGGTTGCAGTGCCAGCAGCCGATGGCGAGACGAGGTTCGAGTGGATCCGCTGCACCCAGATCGCAACCGAGCTCAGGGCGCGAGCGACCGAACCCGTGGGCGATACTGACGAATCCATCCCGCAGGGCAGCACAGATCAAACTGGTGGAGATCCCGGCGGGGACGGAACACAAGACGACCAGGCCTGAGCCCGATGCACGTTCACTCGACCACTGGACACCGATGACGTCAGACGCTTCCGAGCCAGGTGCTCAGACCGGTGAGCCCGGCGCCCGGTCGAGCGGGCTGGCAGCACTCGGCCAGCTCGCGGACCTCGACGTTCGGCTGGAACAGATCGATCATCACGTCAAGCACCTGCCTGAGCGCGAGACCCGCACCGGTATCGCGGCCGAGCTTGCCAAGCTGGCAGCTGAGGCAAGGATGCTTGACGCTCAGATCGGGGACCTGGAGCGCCAACAGCGCAAACAGGAAGATGAAGTCGCACGCATCGAGGCCAAGCGCGCGCACAATTCCGAGCGACTGTACGAGAGCCACCTGACGTCCCCGAAGGAGGCGGAAGCGCTCACGGCGGAGGCAGAATCACTCGGGCGACGCCAGATAGAGATCGAGGACCAGATCCTCGAATTGATGGAGCAGCTTGAGCCGCTCAGCAGCGCCCGAGCCGATCTGGCGGGACGCCACGCAACGGCGACGGAACACAAGGCAGCAGTGGACGCTGCAATCGCCGCCGCGGAGAGCGAGGCCGGCACTCAGCACAACGAGGTAATCGCCGAGCGGGAGGCGCTCGTCGGCTCAGCCGATCCCGATCTGGTGTCGGTCTATGAGGAGCGCCGGGCGATTGCCCGGGGCGCTCCTGTCGTCGGCCGGCTCGTCGGCACCACCTGCAGCGCGTGCCACCTCGAGGTCTCTTCGGTCGACTTCGAGCGAATCGTGCACCTCGAACCCGACGAGTTAGTCGAGTGTCCCCAATGTGGGGCACTGCTCGTGCGCTGAGCCGGTGGATCCACCGGCCCAGCTACGCAGGGGAACGGACTGATGTTGCTGTGGTTCGTGGCGACGTCACTGGTGGCAATGCGCTGGTGCTTCGGCGATCCTGCCATCGACCATCGCCTTATCGTGGCGGGGGCGCTGCTGCCCGACGTCATGCATGCTGCAACTGGCGGAGCGCCCTTCACTCACTCATTGGCGCTGCCGGCCAGTGGACTTGTGGCAGTGATGCTGGCGACCGTCGGGCGTCGGCGGACGCGTCGCCGCTGGCTGGCGCTGCCGATCGGTGTCTTCTGGCATCAGGTGTTCGAAGGTGCGTGGATCCAGCCCGCACTGTTCTGGTGGCCCGTGGGAGGCGACACGGCAGGCGCGACGTTGCCGCTTGCCGCTAGGAGCGTGTGGCTGATCGGCACCATGGAACTCGTAGGTCTCGCCGGCTGCTGGTGGATTTGGCGCGCCAGCGGTATGGTGCACAGCTCGGCGGCTCGGGCCGATTTCTGGCGAGCTGGACGTTTGGCCTACCGTGGCGGACCGCAGTACCGGCGAGGCGGAGGTGGCCCATGCTGATCCTCGTACGCCACGGGCGCCCATGCTGATCCTCGTGCGCCACGGGCGCACGAGTGCCAACGCGGCGGGACTGTTGCAGGGGCGCGTCGACAACGAGCTCGACGAGGTCGGCGTTCAGCAAGCCGATCAGATCGCTGCTGCGCTCTCGCGTGGCGATCACCGGCCCGACAGGATCGTGTCCTCGCCGCTGCTGCGAGCTCGCCAGACCGCAGATGCCACCAGTGAGCTGCTGGGGCTCGAGATGTCCATTGACGAGCGTTGGTCAGAGCTGGATTACGGCGAGTGGGACGGGATCCCAATCTCGGAGGTGCGAGCCGAGATGTGGGAGCAATGGCGTGCCGATCCCGGATTTACCTTGCCAGGAGGCGAGTCGCTGGCAGCTCTCAATGTTCGGGTCGCTGCAGCGTGCGATGTCGTGGCCGCCGAGGCAGCAGAGCTGACCATCGCGGTCTTCACGCACGTCTCACCGATCAAATCGGCGGTTCGGTGGGCCCTCGGCACCGCCGAAGAGATCGGCTGGCGCATGCATGTCGCCCAGGCCCAGATCACTCGGATCGGCTTCCGGTCAGGTGCGCCAGTGCTCAGTGCGTTCAACGACACGTCGCACTTGGAACCCGGCGGGCCTCGTACCAGCAGCTGAGCGTCGTAACTCTCCGCTGGCCAGTGGGGGGCGGTGAGCCGGCCTGTAGGCGGGATTCTGTCCGTCGGCTGACGCCGTCGGGGTGGCCATCCATCTGAGCGGCCTACCCGGAATCATTGGACGGGCCGTCCGATCCCTGCTTGGCCTTGCTCCGGGAGGGGTTTGCCGATCCGCCGGAGTCGCCCCCGGCGATGGTGCGCTCTTACCGCACCGTTTCACCCTTGCCTGTGACCGGACGGGTAGCCCGGTCCATCGGCGGTTTGCTCTCTGTTGCACTTTCCGTCGCCTCGCGGCGCCTGGTTGCGAGCCAGCTCCCTGCCCTGTGGAGTCCCGACCTTCCTCGGGCCGGCTTCGGGTCAATGACGCGATGCCGGACCGCGGCCACCCGGCCGACTCACCGCAGCCAACAAGGCTAGTCAGGACCCGAGCGGCCCGTGAGCGCAGCGAACGAGAGCGGGTAACCGAGCACCAAGGGGTAGGTCAGCGCTTGCGCGAACGGCGTGAGTCCTCGGGATCCAGCAACGAACGTCGACGCTGTCGCACGATGCCGGCAAGCACGCCGCCCAAAGTCGCCAGCGACGCCGCCAACAGCATCACGAGCGGGAGCCCCAGGGGTGCAACCGCCTCGCCGGAACCGAAGCGACGGATCAGTTGCACCACCACGGCCAGGACCATCACGGGCCCAGAGGTCAGGATTGCCGACAGGAGGTGATTTTCGCGAGCTTTGGCCGCAGCGACAGCGCCCCCGGCGATCAGTCCGACGAACAGCAGACCATTGACGGCGTACGCCGCAGCAGTCTGCTCCGGCACCAGGCTCCCGAGGGCGACGCCCACCACAAGCGCGGTACCAACCGAAACGAGCGCGCCAGGCACGACCGCTCGACGCTCGACGCTTTGACCGAAGACTTGTAAGAAACTGCGCATGGTGTGGCTTTCCGCCTGCGGCGTGAGGTATCAGGTTGTCGAGGGCCAAGGGTGTGTCCAAGGGCGTTGGAGAACAGTCTGCGCCCTCAGTGCAAGCCTCACTCATCAGGATCTTCGGGGGCTACTGAACGCTCAATAAGCCCTTGACAAGAGGCAACGCATCGGCAAGATTGCGCGTGAGATGCCTACTGTCACAGCAACAACACGCGTCAGCCCACGGGTCGTGAGATCACAACCCGCGAGCACGGACCCCATCCGGGTTGTCGTAGATCAGCACGGTGGCCTCGCCACCGACTTGCTCGCATGGCAGCGTCACGCTGCGTGTCGAGGCCTCGAAGCCGAGATCTTCTACCCGCCTGACAGCGACGGAGCGGGCGACGAAGAGGGCGCCTTCGAGGCGAAAGCGGTCTGCGCGGCCTGCGCGGTATCGGGCGAATGCCTCGAATACGCGCTTGCAGTTCGGGAGAAGGAGGGCGTCTGGGGCGGGCAGACGGCCGCGGAGCGTGTACGCATCATTCGCCGAAGGCGCCGCGCCGCAGCGCGTGCTCGCAACGCTCAGGCGGCTGCCAGCTCGAACTGAACGACTTGATCCAGACCGCCGCGCCCGCACAGCACGCGGCGAGAGGTGCGACCGGGCGCTTTTGGGCACATCGCTAGTGTCCGAACCGTGAACACTGTCACCACAGAGACTGGCGCCTCGGACATGGATGATCCTGACGGGGTCCCTGCACATCCACTCGCACACTTCGGCGGCTGGAAGGCCGTCCTCACAGATCTGGTGGCAGGCATAGACCTGAGCCCGGAAGTGGCGCGCGCAGCGCTCGGCAGCATCCTGAGCGAGAACGCCACCGATGCCCAGCTGGCCGGCTTCATCATCGCTCTTGGAATGAAGGGCGGTTCGGTCCCTGAGCTCACAGGTCTCGTGGACGCCATGCACGATGCGGCAGTCCCGCTGACGGCCCCCGACGGCGCGATCGACATCGTCGGCAGTGGCGGAGCCCCGGGGCGGCAGCAACACGCACTCAGCGTCTCCACCATGGCGGCGTTCGTTGCGGCGGCCGCCGGCGCGGTGATCTGCAAGCACGGCTCGGTGGCAGCCACATCGTCGTCGGGTTCGTTCGACACCCTCAAAGCGCTGGGTCTTGCGATCGATCTGGACGGGCCCGCGGTCGAACGGTGTATCTCGGAGATCGGATTGGGATTCGCATTCGCCAAGAAATTTCATCCGGCAATGCGCTTCGCAGGGCCGGTGCGCACCGAGCTCGGTGTGCCCACCACATTCAACTTCCTAGGACCGCTGGCAAACCCCGCCCGCGTGAAACGTCAGGTGCTCGGGGTCAGCGACCCGGTGATGGCGCCACGCGTCGCCGGGGTGCTCGCGGCCCGGGGTGCGGAACTGGCGCTGATTGTCCATGGCGCAGACCGCCTCGATGAGATCACGTTGACGGACCTCACGCGCATTTACGAAGTGCGCGAGGGAGAGATCACCGACGAATTCCAGTTCGATCCGACGTCGATCGGCCTCGAACGCGTCAATCGAGCCGCTCTGTGGGGCGGCACCCCGCAGCAGAACGCAGACATCCTGCGGACGATCGTTGCCGGTGAAGAGACCGGACCCAGAGCTCAGATCGTGGAGCTCAACGCCGGTGCGGGATTGGTCGTCGCGGGACTGGCTGAGAGTTTCGCGGAAGGCTTCGAGTTGGCCCGCGACGCTGTGGCTGACGGGCGTGCAGCCGCGAAGCTCGAAGCGGCGATCGAGCTCACGACGCGGCTGGCGGCAGACGGCACCTAGCGTGGTTGTCGGCCTCTCGCTCCCTTTCGGCGTCGGTGACGTCGTTCGACTAGCGGAGACAGCCGACGAGCGCCGTTCCTGCTTGGTCGGACGAACGGGCACTGTGGTTGGCTTACGACCGGGGGACCGTCGGGTGATGGCGATCGTCGCATTCGACGGCGGCCCACCGCAGACGGTGTTGGTGTACGGCGTCGACGAGGCGGAGCTCGTCGAGCGCTACCGCCACGGGATGAGCTGAACACAGCGTCCCGCTGTGTCTTGGTGCCTCAGCGGATAGGCGGCGATGCCCGGCAGCCCCGACGGCCTGGACTTTGCGCAGAAATGCCGCCACAGACGGCAAATTTGCGCAAAGAAGGCGTGACAGCAACTTTCCGAGACGTCACCTCTCCGCGCGGCCTCTTATGCCCGGCTTGTCAGCCGGCGTAGGAGCCCCCGGCGGCGCTCGCCTTCGTGCTGGGGGATTTCAACTGCTGCCAGCGCAGCGGCGAGGTCGGCACCGCTCGCGAAGCGATCCTCGGGCGATTTCGCCATGGCGGTCAGGATGATCTCGCAAAGCGCGGCCGACACGCCACGTTCAGCGGGATCGGGCGGCGGTGTGCGCACGTGTGCGTGCAGAAGGTCGTTCCGCTCGCCGTAGAACGGCGCCGAGCCCACAGCCAGGACATACAGCGTCGATCCGAGACCGTAGATATCGGTGCGAGCATCCACAGATTTCGCCAACGCCTGCTCGGGGGAGAGGTACATCGGCGAGCCGTACACCCGGTCCGGCGGCGACGGAGGCCCGTCGAGGTCGTATGCCAGCCCGAAGTCGAAGAGCACCGCACGGTCGCTGCCGTCGGGCCGGGTCTCGAGCATGATGTTCGACGGCTTGACATCGCGATGAATGATCCGGTGCTCGTGGACATGATCGAGGGCCGCGCAGATCTGCTGGATCACGGCGATACCCGCGGTCAGGGTCGGGGGGTGGCGGCTGCCGCAGCGGTCGGCCAAGGTCTCGCCGTCCACAATCTCCATTTCCATGAAGTGAGCGCCGCCGATCACACCGGCACCGTGGACGGCGAGCACGTGCGGATGGTCCAAACGGGCCATCAGCTCGTATTCCTGTTCGAACAGCGATCGGATTTCCGCCCGGGCCTCAGCAAAGGGCGTCAACACCTTGAGACCGACCTCGTCTCCTCGCTGCGTCGTTGCCCGGTAGCAGTGCGCCACGGTGCCGCGACCCAGCAACCCGGTGATCTTGTAAGGGCCGTACTGGCGGCCGACCCAGACGTCAATTTGGTCTTCGTACATCGCACCGGCCGCGGCTTGAGCGCCGCTTCCAGCATAAGAGAACCGGTCTGAGCCGGGCCGCGACCCTGATCGGCGGCGTTCGGCGTGCAGCTCACGGCACACTTGAGAGATGGCTGCAGCCGCCGACCGAACCTTGCTGGCGCGGGTTCAACGGGCTGGCGCCGACGCCGGCCTCGATGCACTCGGCGTGACCGATGTCTCGCCGTTCGTCGAGGAGCGGCATGCAATCTCCGAGCGCAAGGCGGCCGGCCTGCATGCAGGCATGTGGTTCACCTACGGACGGCCCGAGCGTTCCACCACGCCGGCGGCCATCTTGCCGGGCGCACGCAGCGTGGTGGTGTGCGCACGCACCTACAGGCCACCCGACGAGCGCGGCGCACCAGATGACGCACCCTTGGCAGGCGTCCGCGGATCGGTGGCTGCTTACGTGGCGACCGATGCCTACGGCGCGCTGCGTGAAGGTCTTGAGCGCGTGAGCGAGGTCCTGCATGCCAGCGGCTTCGAGGCGGTTGCGGTCTACGACGACAACCGCTTGGTGGATAGAGCTGCCGCAGCCCGTGCGGGTCTGGGTTGGCTGGGCCGCAACACGATGCTGCTGTCTCGTGAGCTCGGCTCGTGGACCGTGCTCGGCTCGGTGGTCACGACTGCCGAACTCCCGATCCCGGGTGAAGTCGAGCCCGACGGCTGTGGCACCTGCCGTCGTTGCCAGGTGGCCTGCCCCACCGGTGCGCTGGACACCGCTGGGGTGCTCGATGCGAACCGCTGCCTGGCATGGCTGATCCAGGCCCCCGGTGCGTTCCCGACCGAGTTCCGCGTTGCCCTGGGGGACCGACTGTACGGCTGCGATGACTGCCAGGTTGTCTGCCCGTTCAACGATCCGGCGACGGGTACATCGGAGTCACGGCGCGTGGCGGTGTCGCTCGGAAACGCCCGCGCTGCGCGCAGCAGCTACGTCGATGTCGTCGAAGTGCTCCGGATGACTGACGATGCCCTCATGGCAACGTTCGGTCACTGGTACATCCCGCGCCGGCGACCCGAGTACCTGCGACGCAATGCGCTGGTTGTACTCGGAAACGTGGGCGATCCCGACTCAGCGGCCACCCAAGACGTGTTGTGCCGATCCCTGGCGTCGCCGTCGGCTGTCGTCGCCGGCCATGCGGTGTGGGCAGCCCGCCGGCTCGGGCGGGAGGATCTCGTCGACCGTGCACGAGCTGAGGGCCTCGGCGAGCACGATCCGGACGGGCTGGTGGCTGGGGAGCTTGCGTCGGTGGTGCAGCCACGGCGCGTTGGCGGCTGATGCGACCTCATCTGCTGGTCACGAACGACTTTCCGCCCAAGATCGGAGGGATACAGAACTACCTGTGGGAGCTGTGGCGCCGCCTTCCGGCGGACGCCACGACGGTGCTCACGACACCCCACCGCAACGCGGCCCCATTTGACGCCGCCCAGCCCATGCGGATCGTGCGTACCCCCGATCCTGTCCTGCTTCCGCATCCGGGCCTGGGGAGGCGGATCCGTGCCCTGGCCGAAGAGGTCGGCGCCGAGATCGTGCTGCTTGACCCCGCCTTGCCCCTCGGCGCGCTGGGCCCGCGTCTCGGCATGCCCTATGGCGTGGTGCTCCATGGTGCCGAGGTCACAGTGCCGGCGCGACTGCCCGGCCTGTCTGGCGTGCTGGCTCGCGTACTGCGATCGGCCTCGATGGTGATTTCAGCCGGCGGATATGCAGCAGCGGAGGCACAGCGATGTGCGTCGCGAGAGCTGCCCGTTACCGAGATTCCCCCCGGAGTCGATACGAACCGGTTCGTGCCGTTCGGGCCCGATGAGCGCCACACCGCTCGCCGCAGCTTCGGTCTGGGCTCGGGGCCACTCGTGGTGGGTCTGAGCAGGCTGGTGCCGCGCAAGGGCTTCGATGGAGTCATCGAAGCGGTGTCAGGCTTGGGCTCGAAGCATCCCGGACTCCAGTTGGCGATTGCGGGCGCAGGGCGAGATCGACCGCGGCTGGAACGGCTCGGGCGCCGTCTCGCTGCTCCGGTCACGTTCCTGGGTCGCATCAGCGCCGATGCCGTGCCGCAGTTCATGGCGATGGGAGACGTCTTTGCTGCGCCGTGCCGCAGCAGGTGGGCAGGACTGGAGCAGGAAGGGTTCGGCATCGTGTTCGTCGAGGCGGCCGCGTGCGGCGTGGCAGCCGTTGCCGGTCGTTCGGGTGGCAGCCACGAGGCGGTCGCTCACGGCCGGACAGGACTCGTCGTTGATCGGCCTGCGAGCATCGACGAGGTGACTGCCGCCATCGACGAGCTGCTGTCATCTCCCGCTCGCAGAGCGGAAATGGGTGCTGCCGCGCGCGCGGAGGCGGAACAGCGCTTCTCCTATGAATGTTTGGCAGCAGAGCTCGAGGCGGCCCTGCGGTGAGTTTCGTGCCGCGAGTGTCAGCGGCCACGTCATCCTGCGAGAATGAGCCACGGCGGGGTTGGACCCTGAGACAATGGGAGCCGACAGCGCGCGAGACCAGGGACGCACAGATGATCGATGAGATGACAATGACCACAGTTGTGGCTGCGTCCCCCGAAGCCTGCTATGCGCTGATCACCGACATCGAGCGCTACCCCGAGTGGGCTACCGACATTTCTTCCGCGTCCGTCATCGAGAGCGATCCGGTCGGCCGGATCGCTCAAGCCTCGTTCCGCGTCGAGGCGCTGGGGCGGACGGCCAGGTACACGCTCGCCTACGACCACGGCGGGGCTCCCCACCAGATCTCGTGGAAGCTCGTCGACGGCGATGTCGTCAAGCAGCTCGACGGCAGGTACGAGTTCAACCCCATGACCGAACCCGGTCGTACCGAGGTGCTGTACCAACTCGCCCTGGAGCTGGCGGTTCCTCTGCCCGGCTTCGTCAAGCGTCGTGCGGAGCGCCGTATCGCCCACACCGCGCTGGCTGACTTCGCGGCGCGGCTCGAGACCGGCCCCGTGGCCTAAGGGCCGAAGGTCGTCACACGCAGCATGGAGTTTCGCCGCATCGGTGGCTTGCCGCCGTACGTCTTTACGATCATCGACACGCTGAAAATCGAGCGTCGGCGCGCAGGCGCCGATGTCATCGACTTGGGCTTCGGCAACCCTGATCTGCCGTCACCCGAGCGCGCCGTGAAGAAACTGGCGGAGGCCGCGCTCAATCCACGCAACCACCGCTACTCGGCCAGCCGCGGCATTCCCAAGCTGCGCGCTGGCGCTGCCGACATGTACCAGCGCAAGTGGGGAGTCGAACTCGACCCTGACACCGAGGTCATCAACACCATCGGTGCGAAGGAGGGCTTCTCTCACCTCATGTGGACACTGCTGGCACCTGGCGACGCCTGCCTGGTACCAGCACCCTCCTACCCGATTCACATCTTCGGGCCGCTCTTCACGGGGGCCAGCGTGCGGGAAGTACCGCTCGACGTCGGCGAGACCTTCTTCGAACGCCTGGTGGAGCGCTTCGAGTACTCATGGCCTCGGCCACGGGTGATCGTGCTGTCGTTTCCGCACAATCCAACTACGGCGTGCGTCGATCTCGAGTTCATGCAGCGGATCGTGGACTTCGCTCGTGAGCGCGAGGTGCTGCTCGTGCACGATTTCGCATACGCCGAATTGGGCTTTGATGGCTACGAGCCACCCTCGATCCTGCAGGCCGAAGGCGCGAAGGAGGTCGCAGTCGAGTTCTACAGCTTGACGAAGTCGTTCTCGATGGCCGGCTGGCGAGTGGCGTTCTGCCTGGGAAACGCCGAGATGATCGCTGCGCTCGCCAAGCTCAAGAGCTATCTCGACTACGGCACCTTCCAGCCGATCCAGATTGCCGCCACGGTCGTCATGAACGAGGACCAAGACTTTCCCTCACAGGTGCGCGAGACGTACCGCGAACGGCGAGACGTTCTCGTGCGCGGCCTCGGCCGCATCGGCTGGGACATCGCACCGCCAAAGGGAACAATGTTTGCCTGGGCCAGGATTCCTGAGCCCTATCGCCATCTCGGATCGGTCGATTTCTGCAAGCTGCTGGTAACGGAGGCCAACGTCGCTCTGTCGCCGGGCGTGGGCTTCGGACCGGGGGGCGAGGGCCACGTGCGGTTCGCACTCGTCGAGAATGAGCACCGTATTCGTCAGGCAATCAGCCAGCTACGCGTCGCCTTGGACAAGCTGACTCCCGCCGGCTGAGCACCTCCGGGGACGTTGCGGCCTCCGCCACGTCCCGTGCCGCTTACGAAGATTCCTCACCGGGCGACCAGCGCAATGACCGTCCGAGTGCGTGGCGCCACAGCGCGTGAAGTCTGTCTGGGGCCGCCCGGTCAACCGAAGGCTCGAAGCGCTGATCGAGTCGCCACAGCGATGCAGCCTCGTCAGGCGAGGTCCAGACCCCTTCTGCCAGCCCGGCCAGCATCGCCGCCCCCAAGGCGGTGGTCTCGGTCACCACTGGTCGGCTGACGGGGACACCCAGTTGATCGGCTTGGATAGTGCACAGCAGATCGTTGATTGCTGCCCCGCCGTCGATTCTCAGCTCGGCGATGTCTCGGCCGGCGCCCGCGCTCATTGCCTCGACGACGTCTCGGGTCTGCAACGCCATCGACTCGATCGTGGCGCGTGCGATGTGGGCCGGCTTGGCTGCGAACGTGAGGCCCATGATCGCTCCACGTGCGCTCGGATCCCACCAGGGGCTGCCGAGGCCGGCGAAGGCGGGCACGACGACGACCCCGGCGCTATCGGGCACGCTGCGGGCCAGCGATTCGGCTCCCGCCGGATCGACCGCTCCGGCGAGGATCTCGGTGAGCCAGCCCACAGCGGCTCCGGTAGCGAAAATCGAGCCTTCCAGCGCATAGGTGGGACCCTCGCCGAGGTCCCAGGCCACGGTGGTCAGAATCCCCTCGATCGGCTCCGGGCACGCGCCGCCGACGTTCATCAGCACGAACGATCCTGTGCCGTAAGTGTTCTTGGCCATGCCAACCTCATGGCAGCCTTGGCCGAAGAGTGCCGCCTGCTGGTCGCCGGCGACGCCGCTCACCGGAATGCCCGGGCCGAGTGGAGTGGTGTCGCCAGTCCGGCAGAACCGACCTACCGATGGGCGCACCTCGGCCAGAACGGCTGTGGGCACAGACAGCAGATCGCACATCGGTTGTGACCATCCGTTGGCTGCGATGTCGTACAGCAGGGTGCGCGAGGCATTCGTGACGTCTGTCGTGAACGCAGTTCCGCCGCTCAGCCTCCATATCAGCCAGCTGTCCACTGTGCCCATGGCCAGATCACCGCTCGCGGGTAGGCCGCCGTGGCGCAGCAGCCATTCGATCTTGGTGCCGCTGAAATACGGGCTGAGCACGAGACCAGTGCGGCGCCGAACCTCGGCGAGGTGTCCAGCAGCCTCCAGCGCGCCGCAGCGCGCCGCGGTGCGGATGTCCTGCCAGACGAGGGCGCGGGCGAGCGGCTCGGAGGTTCGACGATCCCATGCAACGACCGTCTCACGCTGGTTGGTGATGCCGATAGCGGCAATTGCGGGCATCATCCCGTCACCAAGCGCTCGAAGCCGCGTGCACAGCTCATCGAGAGTGGCAATCGTGGCTCCCCAGATCTCATTGGGGTCGTGTTCGACCAGACCCGGCCCGGGGTAGTGCTGCGGGAACGACTGGTAGGCGTAGGCCATCTCGCCGCCGGATTCATCTACTGCCATGGAGCGCACACCAGTCGTGCCGGCATCGATCGCTACCACGAGTGCCATGTCGTTCTCCTGCCCGTGATGTCCCTGTCCAAGATGAACAACCCTCAGCATGCCCCGAAGTAGGGTCGCCAATTGTGAGGATTCTCGTGGTGGGGGCCGGCGAGGTCGGGAGCTACATCGCCGAGCGCCTGAGTCGAGAGGGAAATGACGTCGTCGTCGTCGACCAGCATTCGGGCCGGCTAGATGCGCTCGCATCGGAGTTCGACCTGTTCACGGTGAACGGGAGCGGCACGAACCCCAACGTGCTCGCCGAGGCCGGGCTGGAGAGAGCCGACGTGGTGGTGGCGGTCACCGATTCCGACGAGGTCAATCTGCTCGCGTGCATGCAGGCGAAGCAGCAGGGCGTGCCGGCCACCGTGGCGCGCCTGCAGGACAGCGATCTGCGCGGTGCTCCGGGCCGCGAGCTGCGAAGCGCCATCGGCGTCGATCTGGTGCTCGATCCCGACGAGCAGACCGCCGACGCGATCATGGATCTGCTCGTCTTTCACGGCGCGTCCGACATCAATGAGCTCGCAAACGGCGAGGTGCTGGTGGTCGGTGCTCGCCTGGCCCCCGATGCCCCCCTGGTCGGCAAGACCGTGGCCGAGCTCGGCGCCTACTACGAGCCGGAATGGGACTTCATCTTCGGCGCCTTGGCGCGCGACGGTGAGGTCACCGTGATGCGGCGGGAGACCACGCTGCAGCCGAACGATCTCGTGCGGGTTGTCTGCCGCCGCCAGGGTCGCCGCGAACTCGTGCAACTCATGGGACTGCGCCACTCCGACCTGCGCCGGGTCATGATCCTGGGCGGCGGTCGCACGGCCGGAATTCTGGCCGGCCGCTTGCTCGAACGCCACATCGATGTGGTCATCATCGAGATCCTCCATGAACGATGTCTGGAATTGAGCGAGCGCTATGCCGGTGCGCTGGTGCTGCACGGTGACATCACCGACATCGACGTCCTGGCTCGTCAGGACATCGGCAGCTTTGATGCCGTCGTCGCAGCCACCGGCGAGGACGATGCCAACGTGCTGGCTTGCCTCTACGCCACGTCCGAGGGCGCTGCGGAGACCATCGCCGTGGTGCACCGCCTGTCGCTGCTGCCGTTGCTGAAACAGGTCGGTATCGACGCGGCGCTGTCGCCCCGTACCGCCAGCGCCAACATGGTGCTGCGCATGGTCCGCGGCGACGTGACCGCGGTCGCCACTTTCCTTGAGGGCAACGTGGAGATACTGGAGTTCGAAGTGGGTGCGGGCTCGCGGGCTGACGGTTCGCTGGTGCGCGATCTTCACCTTCCTGGCCAGATGCTGCTGGCGGCCATCCTGCGCGACGGCAAGGCTCGCATTGCCCGCGGCCACAGCGAGCTCAGGGCGCGGGACCACGTGGTCGCCTTCGTGACGCCTGATTGCGTGGACGAGGTCAAGCAGGCCTTTCGGTGACACCGCGTCCGGCTCGCCGGGCCCCGCAGCGCCAACGAATCCGACATCTCGTGGTGCGCGCGGTGCGGGCAGCGCAAAGCGCGCTGCACTCGTGGGCGAGGGGTCCCTACGAATCGACACTCGCCGTGACGGCCTTGGTGGTCCTGGCCTCTGCTTTGCCTGTCTTCGCGGCGTGTGCGGTGTTCGACTGGTTGGTCGGCGGGCGGGTCGCGGGCAGCGGGAACTCAGGCTCAGACGCGCTGGCACTGCTGATCGCTGGCTGCATCATCGCTGTTGTCGCCGTGGGACTGCTGCGGCTGTGCCGCATTGAGCGACGCATCACCGAGCGCCAGACCCTCACAGCGCTGGTACTGGCGTCGTTCGCCGCGGTTGGGGTCGTCGCGGTGGCTCACATAGCAACGGGCGCTGTCGAACCCACCGCGCTGGCCACCGCATTTGCCGAGGCAGCAGCTGCGGTGACCGGGACAAACAGCACCTCGATCGTCCCCGACGAGCTGGGCGGCGGGATGCTCGCGTTGCGAATGGCAGTGCAATGGCTCGGCGGTGCCGCCTTCATCGTCGTGCTGGTGCACGTGCTTCCGCATTTGGGCGTCGGCGGACTCGACGCCGACGGGGGAGTGGCAACTCGCGCCGCTCGGCGTCTGGCGCCCCGAAGCGCGGGCACCGTGGGCCGACTGCTGCTGCTGTACGCGGCGCTCACGGCGGCAATTGCGATCGGGTACGCCGCAGCCGGTATGCCACTGCTTGACAGTGGCCTGCATGCACTGACCACCGCCTCGACCGGGGGCTTCTCCACGCACGCCGATTCGCTCGGGATCTACGATTCTGGCCCCGTCGAGTGGGTGGCGATCTTCGGCATGGCTGCGGGAGGCGTGAGCCTGCCGCTGATGTTTGTGGCACTCCGGCGTCGTGACCTGGCTCGATTCCTGCGCAGCTACGAGTTCCGCCTGTACGTCACCTTGATCGTCTTCGCAGCAGTTGCGGTCGCGCTGTGGACCGGCGGCGACTTCGGTCTCGATCACCTGCGCAGGTCGCTGTTCTCCGTCACTTCGTCGATCTCCACGACCGGCTTCGAAGTGGTCCCGATGGTCGAGCTGTCGGCTGGCAGCCAGGCGATGCTGCTAATGCTCATGATGGTGGGCGGCATGAGCGCTTCGATGGCGGGCGGCTTCAAGATGGTGCGCGTACTGACCCTTGCGTCCTACATCGGGCGCGAGCTGCGCCGCGCGACCCAGCCGTCGCTCGTCCGGCGACTGCACCTGGGCCGCTCTTCCATCTCGGAGACCACCATGAGTCGCATCGTGGGAGAGACGCTGCTCGCCGCCCTCGTGGTGATCCCCGCCGCGGTCGCACTCAGCGCCAGCGGCCTGGACCTCGTCGATGCACTGACGTACGCCGTATCTGCGCTGTCGAACGTCGGCCCCGCTGCGGGGGACGTCGGCTCAGTGGGTCACCTCGCCGCCCTGGGCTGGCTCGGCCACCTCACCGCGGGCCTGCTCATGCTGCTGGGGAGAATGTCGGTCACAGCGGCGCTCGTGGCACTTAGCGTTGCCGCCTACCCGGTGACTGCAGCCGTGCGTCACGGCTACTGGGTGCGGCGTCACCCGTTGCGGGCCCCGATGCGATGAGCAGCGCCGTCGGCGAGTTGGGGAGACGCATCGAGTCCACCCCAGTGCGGGTGAGCGGGGCCGCGCTGATCTTCGTCGCCATCGGCATGGTGATCTCGGCAGGCGTCGCATTCATCGACGGGGGCGGCGGCGCGATGGCGCTGCTGGTCTCCGCAGCGGTCACCACCGGCGTGGGCGGCACGATGATGGGCAGCGCCACCGAATCGTCGCGAGCGGATTCACCGCTTGCCTTCGCCTCGGTGGCGTGGGCGTGGCTCGCGATGTCGGTGGCGGGAGCGCTGCCGTACTTGCTCAGCGGGGTGATCCCGTGGAGTGAGGCCGATAATGCGCTGTTCGAGTCGATCTCGGGCTTCACCTGCACCGGCGCCACCATCTTGGCCGACATCGACGGCGTCACCCACGGGATTCTGTTCTTCCGTTCCATGACCCAGTGGTTCGGCGGCATGGGCCTCATCGTGCTGGCGGTAGGGGTGCTGCCCGCGCTGAAGATCGGCGGCCTGGAGCTGATCGCCAACGAGGCCCCTGGCCCGACGGCGGATCGGTTCACGCCCCGCATCGCAGCCACCGCCCGGCGGCTGTGGATCCTGTATGGGGGGCTCACACTTGCCGTTGCGTTGGCGCTCGTGATCGCCGGGATGAGCCTGTTCGATGCCGTCGCTCACGCCTTCACCTCTGTCGCGACAGGCGGCTATTCCACCCATTCGGCCTCCATTGCGTACTTCGACTCGATCTCGGTCGAGCTCGTGCTATTCGCGGCGATGATCATCGGCGGAGCGAGCTTCTCGTTGCACTGGCACACGATCATGCGAAGCAGATCGATGCTGCGGGGCTATTCGGAGCTGCGTTGGTACCTGGGTCTGATCGTCGGGTCCGCTGTCGTGCTGACCGCGCTCAACATCACGCGGAATGGATTTGGGGCCAACGTGCGCGATTCGGTCTTCTACGCCGTGTCGCTGGGGTCGAATACGGGATACGCCGCCGGCGACTACACCAGCGACGCCATCTGGGCGCCGTCAGCGCAGGTCGTGCTGCTGGTGCTGATGGTGGTCGGTGGAATGAGCGGCTCGACCGCGGGCGGCATGAAGGTGCTCCGCCTCCAGATCGTGACCCGCTACGCCGTGCGCGAGGTGATCCGGGCGCGCCACCCCCGAGCAGTGCTGCCGATGCGCATCGGCGACACGGTCGTGGCCGAGGAGGTCGCGGCCCGGGCGCTGGGCTTCGTGCTGCTGTATCTGGGGCTCGCCGTGGTCGGCGGGGTGACGATGACGGCGTTGGGCAATGACCTCGAAACGGGGTTCTCCGGCGCACTGTCGGCCATCGGCAACGTCGGCCCTGCCATGGGCGCAGCAGGTCCGACTGATACGGCACTGGAGTTCGAGCGCCACTCGCGGCCCGTGCTGATGGCACTCATGCTCTTCGGCAGGCTTGAGGTGTTCCCGACGATGCTGATGTTCGTGGCGCTGATGCGAGCGGGAACCCGCTCGCGCTACGGGCGGCTGGCCGCCCATCACGGACCCCGTCGCCTCAGGGGCCAAGGGAGCTGGAAGGTTCGAGTCAGGACCTCGAGACAGAACGCAGGGGAGTGAGCGGCATCAATTCGCTGAAGTCGCTGACCTGCAGCACACGTGGCAGCTGACCCGGTCGTACCTGGGCGATGGCCCCCGCTCCGTCGGGTAGTGACTGTGGCAACCCGTCGAGGTAGAACAGCACGCCTTGACTATCACGTGCCAGCGCGGAAGCGGTGAGTACCAGCTGTGCCACGGCGCGAACTCGTTGTGCCCCCTCCACCTCGAAGAACACCTCATTGAGGTGGATCGACACGACGTTGTTGCGCAACAGCTGCACGTCCACCACTTCGGTGCCTGCCGGGATTGCGGATTCGAGGCCGTTCTCGGCTTCGGTCGGCGTCGGGCCGGCCAGCAGATTGTTGAGCGGCGCATCGAGGAAGACAGGTACAGCGAGCGGTCGCTGCAGCTCCACGAGAAGACCGTCGCGCAGGAAATACACCGCATGCAGCGATGTCGTGGGGGTGTCGGCCGCCGCACCTACAACTGGCTGGGCATCACGCTCGGGGAAGACACCCGCTGGTACTTCGACAGCCCTCGGGGTCTCGTCGGTCGGCAGGCCGCAACCCGCCAGCGCGATGACGCACCCCAGGGACACACCCAGGCACCTCATCGCGCCGTTCGGAAATCTCACCGGTGCCCCGCAATCGGCAGCTTGACGACGAAACGTGCACCGCGCTGGCCGTCGACGCGGGATTCGACGTGCACTGAGCCGCCATGGCGCCGGGTGTGCTCGTACACCAGCGCCAGCCCGAGACCCGCGCCGGAGCCGGCGCCTCGCTTGCGTGCCGCAGCGCCGCGAGTGAAGCGTTCAAAGACCAACTCGCGCTCCGAAGGCGCTACACCCGGACCGTCGTCCTCGACGGCAACCCGCACGAAATAGCCCGGCCGGGAGATCTCCACCCGGGTGACACCGCCACCGTGCTTCTCGGCATTGCGCAGCAAGTTGTCGAAGACCTGTGCGAGACCTCGCTTGTCGCCGATCACGACTGCATCTGTTGCGGCGGGGCTGATGGCGAGCTCCACCTCCGGGCCGAGCTGGCCGGAACGGTGCTCGCCGACACGATGCTGTACCAATTCGGTGACGTTGACGAGCCCTCGTTCGAAGACCGATCCTTCGGCATCGGGCCGGGAGATCTCCAAGAGGTCCTGCACCAGCTGCTGGAACCTGTCAACTTCTGAAGCGAGCAGATCGAGCGCCGTGGCTCCTTGCGCCGACAGCTCGTCGCGATGTCCGTTCAGGTAGTCGATCGAACTTCGCAGCGTCTGCAAGGGTGATCTCAGCTCGTGGCTCACATCGGATGCGAATCGGGCATCACGAGCGATGCGGCGCTCCATCGCATCGGCCATGTCGTTGAACGACTCCACGATCACGGCGAGGTCGGGATCGTCGCTGCGCTCGACGCGTGTGTCGAAACGGCCATGAGCGATCGAATTCGCAGCGTCGGAGACAGTCGCCAATGGTCGCAGCAAGCGCCCTCCTGCCCATGCCCCGACTGCCACGCCGATCAGAACTACCAGCGCTGCTCCGACACCCAGGATGAGGCGCAGGCTTGCGAGGGTGGCCTCGATCTCCGAGAGCGGGACAACTTCGAAATACAGCGTCTCGCTGAGCTGGGAAACCGCCGAGGGACGCAACCGCAGACCGAGCGCGAGCTGTGGGACGCCGTCGAGGCGGTATCGCATCGCATGGGCCTGGTCGGATCGCTCCAGCGCAGCCACCAACTCGTCGGGAAGATCGCTGGGAACGAGCGACGGGGATCGCCAGGTATCCGGTCCGGTGCGGACGATGGAACGGCTGCCGCTGAGACTTGGCAGCGACTCGAGCAACACGGCGAAGTCGGGACTTTCCGCACGCAGCGAACTCTGCACCTGCGTCGCGTTGGCGAAGAACTGGGCCTCGGAGGAATCGTGGCGCAGACCCAGCATCGAACCCCGGGAGAGGCTGTACGTCATCACGACGAGCAAGAACGCCGCCAGCATCGCACCGAGCGTGAAGGCACCGACGACGCGGGCGCGAAGCGGCAGCCGGCGCAGCGGGCGCGGCCAGCGAGGCCTCATGGTTCTCGCCTGCGATCGGCTGCCGCCATTCGACACAGCAGCCGGCGCAGCGGGCGCGGCCAGCGAGGCCTCATGTCAGGCTCGCAGCTTGTAGCCCATGCCGCGTGCTGTCGCTACGTAACGGGGGTTGGCCGGGTCATCCTCAATCTTGAGGCGCAGCCTGCGCACGTGCACGTCGACGAGACGGCCGTCCCCGAAGTAGTCGTACCCCCAGACTCGCTCAAGCAGCTGCTCGCGGCTCATCACTTTGCCGGGATTGTCCGACAGCTCGCAGAGCAGGCGAAATTCGGTCTTGGTCAGGTGCAACTCTTCACCGCCCTTGCGGACGACACCCTCGTCGGGATAGATCTCGAGATCGCCGACAGTTCGGGGCAGTCCGTTGCCGTCCACGGTCCGGCTTCGCCGCAACAGGGCTCTGATGCGCGCAGACAGCTCTTTGGGAGCGAAAGGCTTCGTGAGATAGTCGTCCGCGCCCGCCTCGAGCCCGGCTACGACGTCATGGGTGTCATCGCGGGCTGTGACCATGATGATCGGCACATGACTGATCCGTCGGATGGCCCGGCACAGCTCGAACCCGTCGAGACCGGGCAGCATGATGTCGACAAGCACGACGTCAGTGCCGTCGGGCGTAAAGCGCTCCAAGGCCTCCTCGCAGGACTCTGCCTCGCTGACTCGCCAGCCCTCGTCCTCAAGTGCAAGGCGCAGCGCCGTCCGGATCCGTTCGTCGTCTTCGACTGCGAGAACGTTGGTCGTCAATGCCGTACCGCCTTGTCGTCGGACTGCGAGTCGTTCGGACCACGCCGCGTTCGCGAACCGTGCCGGCGGAGTCTCGCTGAGCTGTGCTGGCGGCGCCGTGCTGGGGCTTGGTCAGCCCATTCGCTCATCGAGCGCAGTACCAGAGCTGCCAGTGCAGCGACTCCTGCTGCAGCCGCCAGAGCTCCGATGGCTGCACCGATGGCTGAACCGCCAAGCGTCGGGCCGATGCACCCCTCAGCGCACTGAAGGATGCTCGTCGCATAGCCCGCGAGGCCTCCGCACACTGCGGCAATGACGATCGCACCGAAAGCGACAGCCCGGGCCAACACCGACGGCAGAGCGGTCGGCGCCGCAGTAAGCAGAGCATCGTCGGTACTCATTGCTGTGACCGGCGTACTTGCACGACTGTGCCGCTCGTTGTCGCCCTGCGTGCTCATCCGTGCCATGGTACGGCCACGCACGTGACGGGCTGTCACCCCTGAGACGGTCTGCCCCCAAGACAACGAACCGCCAGATGCAACCCAGACCACCCGGCAGTCAACACCTCCGTGGCAGACTTCCTGAGTGCCGACCGATACGCACCGATGGGCAGTTGCCGGGGGGATCCTCGCGCGGGACGGCGCGGTGCTCATGGTCAACAACCGGCGGCGCAATGGCAGTACCGACTGGAGCACGCCGGGCGGGGTGGTGGATCCGGGTGAGACGGTGCTCGGAGCGCTGACCCGTGAGGTCGCAGAAGAAACTGGCTTGCAGGTCTCGGCCTGGGATGGCCCGCTGTACACCGTCGAAGCGGATGGTCGAGATGGACCTGGTTGGTTGCTGAAGGTGGAGGTTCACGAGGCTCAGCAGTGGAGCGGCGAACTGGATGTCGCGGATCCCGACGGCATCGTGTTCGATGCCCGATGGGTACAAGTCGGTGAAGTCGAAGAACTGCTCAGCGGTCAGTACGCCTGGATGGCTGAGCCGCTGCTGGCCTACCTGGACGGAGGTGCTCCACGAGGCCATGAGTTCCGGTACTCCGTGACTGGCGACCACCGGACCGGTCTGGTGGTAGCGCCCACGACGCCCTAAGAGCGGCCGATGCGACTTGGGGATCGGTCCCCGAAGGCGAACTCGTCCAGATCAGTCCGATTGCGCAGTCCATGAGTCGAGCGCGCCATGACCTCCTCGGTGGGTCGGATTCCGACGAGCTTCCGATCCTGCATGTCGATATGGACGCGTTCTACGTGGAGGTCGAACGCAAGCGTGACCCGTCACTGAACCGACGCCCGGTGATCGTCGGAGGATCCGGCAGGCGCGGCGTCGTGGCCTCGGCCAGCTATGAAGCGCGCGCGTCGGGCGTGCACGCCGCTATGCCGACCGCCCAGGCGCGCCGTCTTTGCCCCACCGCCGTCGTAGTCACTTCTGACTTCTCCGGCTACATCGAGGCCTCGTCGGCCATCGCGGAGGTCTTCGAATCGATCACACCCCACGTGGAACCGATAGCGCTGGACGAGGCCTTTCTGGATGTCTCCGGAGCTCACCGGCTATTCGGCACATCTCGGGAGATTGCGTGGCTTCTCCGCGATGCGGTACGCGAAGCCGTGGGACTCGACTGCTCTGTCGGCGTCGCGTCCAACAAGACCTTGGCGAAGCTTGCCTCGGTTGCGGCGAAACCGACCGTACGATCGACCGGACCGGAGCCGGGACTCGGCGTTCGAGTGGTCGGTGTTGCCGAACAGCTGGATTTCCTGTGGGCTCACCGTGTGGAGGCGCTCTGGGGCGTGGGCCCGGTGACGCTCAGACGGCTCAACGAGATCGACGCGTTCACGGTCGGCGACTTGGCAGACAAGTCGGTGGAGCAGCTCGTCGCGGCCGTGGGCGCTGCCCACGGCGCGCACCTCGCCGCGCTGGCACAGGGAATCGACGACCGGCCTGTGCACCCAGGCGGGATCCCGCGTTCAGTCAGTCACGAGGAAACATTCGAGACCGACCTCGACGATCCCGATCTCATACGGGGCGAAACGGTTCGCCTCGCCGATGCCGTCGCATCTCGACTCCGGGCCAGCGGGCTGTCCGGGCAGACGGTGACGGTAAAGATCAGGCATCCCGACTTTGCGATGCAAACGCGGGCGCACACGCTCCCAGAGCTGTTCCAGACTGGCCGGACGCTCGCCCACGTGGCGCACCGGCTGGTCGGCACGCTGGACACCAGCGGGGGGATCCGCCTGCTGGGGGTCGGAGTGTCGAATCTGTCCGAGACGGCATCGGCCGAATCGGTGGCCGGGGCGGGACTTCGGGGGGAAAACCTGGCAGAGTCGCCAGAGCCGTTCCAGCTTGCATTCGATTTGGGTCTGCCTCCAGATGGTGAGAGTGGGCCCGGCGGCGATGCGCACCACGGCCCGACTGGCGATTCCGAACTCGACCGCAAGCTGGCCGAAGCTCTCGACGCCATTCGCAGCCGCTTCGGCCGAGCTGTGATCGCTCACGGCTCGGCGGCCCTGCGTGACGGTGTGCCAGGCGAACGCCGCTGGGGCCGCTGAAGACGTCGCGCCCCGAAGCGAGCTGGAAGCGCAATGCATCAGGGGTGCGTGGTAGTAGCACTGAGCACGGTCCTACACTGGCATCAACATCGGCAATACAGCATTTGGAGTCTGTGCGTGCCGCTCTCAGACGACGAACAACGCATCCTCCTCGAGATTGAGAAGGACTTCTACGACACCGACCCGGAATTCGCGCGGGAGGTCTCGGAGACAACGCTGACCCGCCATGCCCTGCGCAACATCCGATGGGCAGTGCTCGGCGGAATCTTGGGCTTGGTCGGCATCGGCTTGGGTCTGCAAATCCATTTCGCGTTGTCGTTTGTTGCGTTTCTGGTGGTGTTCGCGAGCGCCGTCGTGATCGAGCGAAACGTTCGCAAGATGGGCAAGCTGGGTCTCGAGAAAGTCTCGGATTCCATCGCGAAGCGCTCTCGACCGAACAGCGCCGACTCATTCGGCGACCGCATGCGGCGCCGCTTCCGCAACGACCCCAGCTAGACCACCTTCGACCGACGCTGCCGCGCTACCACGGCGCGTGCCGTCAGTGGCTGCCCACTTCCGCGCCGTTGAGGTATGCGCGGTCGCGGCGGCGCGAGCGAGGTCCTGCCACCAGGGCAGCAGGACGGCACGCGGTGCCGATGCGATCCCACCTGCTGCGCGCAGACCGGATACGCATTTCGAGGTGCTGAGCGTTCAGCCTCGCCCCCAGGACGGTCTGCGGCGAGGGAGGCTCCGCCGCGTAGGCGGCCTCCTGGGTAGCAATGGCCAGTGAGTACAGCTCGCCTGAATCGATCCGCAGTCGGTGGTCGACACGACCGGCGAATTCGGTATGCGTCTCGGTGGCCCGCTGGTCGATGCCGAGGCTGAAGAGTGTCTCTGCGACGTCGTCCCAGGCAGCGCCGACCGCAGCGCGCGCATCGTGACGTGCGCGGCGATGGTGCAGCGCTCGGCGGATTCGTACAGCCGACGGCACCGTGATGAGCCACAGCACGCCGACCGCCAGCACCGCATAGAAGGGGACAACGAGCCATTCCGACCAGCTCCCGGTAGGCGCTGCCGAGCCTTCGAAGTCGAGTACGTCCACGAAGCCTTCGAGGTCACCCGACAGTCCCTCGAGATCTTCGAGACCCAACGCACCGATGAAACCTGAGCCTTCCTCGCCCGCTGCGTTCGGATCTCCGGGCACGACTTGCTGGGCAAGCACTCCTGTGTAGACGACTGCCCCAGGGGCGCCCCGCCCTGGAGTCGGCTCGAAGTACACCCAGCGGCCACCAATCCAGATCTCGGGCCACGCGTGGTAATGCTCGCCCCTGACCACGTATTCGCCTTCGACCAATTCCCCTGGGGTGAAGCCCACGGCAACACGCGAAGGCAACCCGATCGCCCGGGCCATCGCCGCGTAGGTGCCGGCGAACTGCTCGCAATAGCCGCGCCGCTCGGAGAACAGGAATTGTTCCATGCGATCGGTGTCATGCCCGCTTGGCACCCTCAACGCATATACGAAGTTCTCGAGGAAGAAATTCTGCAGAATCAGGGCCTTTGCGTAGGGGCCCGTGGCATCCGCCGTGACGTCAGCAGCGAGGTCTGCCACACGTTGGTTGAAACCCTCGGGCAGGGCCAGGTAATTCTCTGCAATGTCGGGCGGAACGTCGCCGCCTGCAGCCACGAGCCCTGTAACTGATGGAATGTCGACGTTCGAGCTGACGGTGTAGGTCAACCCCGGCTCGAGCACGCTGCTGTGCTCGGTGACCAGGGTGCCGGACTCGGGGTCGTATAGCGCCTCGGGACCGTCAAAGGCGACCGGCTCGTATGCAGCGGGCAGCCAGATGCTGTCGAGCGCCCCGATCGTGAACTGTTGGGTGAGCAGCTCCGAAGACGAGCGTCCGTCCAAGTGTTCAGACGCATCGCCATACAGCTGCTCGGATCCCCAGAAGGTTCCGTCGAACTGGCTGAGACCCGAGACTCGCCAGTACGCGGGCGCATCCGCTCGGACACGGAACAACTCGGCACCAGAGGTGCCCACCAGGCGGCCTTGAGCATTGACGAGCGGGCTGATCGTCACCCTCGATGCCGGTGCGGTTCCGTCGAGGTCCTTCCACGAGACGATCGCCCGGGCGTCGCTGCCGGGCAGCAACGGTACGAGTAGCGCCGCGCCCACGGCGGCAGCAGTTCCCAACCGCAGTGCAGTGCGCATGGGCACGGTTGCCCGACGCCGCTCCGACGCGCCGACCGGCATCCGGTTCCCGGTGTGGTGAATGCCGTGAGCAGCCACGAACGCCACCGCGCACACGACCATCGCCGCAGCACTGCGGACACGCCATGCATCGGTGCCCAATGCCCCGATGAACGCCAGCACGACGAAGGCGGGAAGCAGCGCTTCTCCGATCGCTTTCGCACGCAACGCCGCTGCGTCCGCGATGAAGGCCGTGAGCCAGATTGCCGCGCCGCCGACCAGCAGGAATCCTGCAGTGGCCGGCGTCGGCGCTTCCACGATGCCGAACGCCTCCCAGGCGGCGGCCACATCGGTCGACGCTTGTCGCAGTGTCTCGGCGCTGGGAAGCAGTCGCAGCCACAACGTGTCGGAGTACAGCGCCAGCCCCTCGACGATGATCAGCATCACCACAGAAGCCGTAGCGGCGGTTGCCAGCGGCCAGCGCTGCCGTCTCGTCACCGCCGCTGTTGCATGACCTCCCATGGCCAAGATGAGCCACAAGGGCGCGTAGTCCCACGAGTCGAACAGGCGACGAGCCATCAGCACGGCCAGCAGCGTGAGCAGCCACAGAGAGGTCTCGACCTGCCACAGGCTTCGCCGCGTCATGCGCGCACCGCCCCCGACTCTTGGGCCGTCTGGGCTGCAGCCCACTTGGGCGCCAGCTCGGCAGCAGTAGCGATGTCGACATAGGCCGAACCGGCCGATGGGAGCACTTCGCCGGTTCCGCCCACGCGGATGACCGTCAGCGACGAGCTGCGCGAACCCGCTGCCGCGATCGCTTCGATATCTCGAGTTGCGTCAAAGGCTGTACCCCCGAGCACCACAACCACTGCACCCACCACCGAGGCTGTCGCCGCTGCCAGCACGCCACGCAGCGAGCCCGTGCCTGACGTGGACACCTCGGCGAGGTGATCGAACAGCTGCGCCAGGCCTTCCCCAGAGGTGACGAAACCGGTGTCTGCTCCGGCCACCGTCAACAGCCGCAGCGGATCATGTCTCGAGGCGCTGGCGAGGACGACGCTGGCGGCCGCGGACACCGCGATCTCGAAGCGCTCGGTGTCGAAGGCTGTACTGCGAGTGTCGAGCACCACCGTCACCCGGCTCCGGCGAGGAACCTCGTCTTCCCGCACCATGGGACGACCCAGGCGCGCCGTCGACGGCCAGTGGATCCGGCGGACGTCGTCGCCAGCCGTGTAGTCGCGCAGGGCGTAGAAATCCTCGCCAATGCGCTGCAACGTGTGAACGTCAGCAGCAATTCCCAGCGGTTCGGGACCACGGGCCAGTCGAGGCGGTACGAGTGTCTGGGTGGCGGGGTAGACGACGAGCGTCGTCAGCGGTCCGGCACCGATGGGCGTGCGCGACAACCCCAGCGGATCGACAACCGCAACATCGGCGGGACCGACCCTCAGCCGACCTCGGCGCTCGGTGGGCAGCAAGTACGTGGCGTTCACGCGCTCCGCCCCGAGCAGCGGGCCCACTCCCAAGCGCGCGCCGAGCGTGCCGGTGACGGGGTCGGTCAGCTGAAGTACCGGGGCCGGTCCGCCGAGGTTGGTGACGGCGAGCTCCACCCGCGCTTGCCCGCCGGCGTGAACGCGTACAGGCTGGACTGAACGCTGGATCCTGAGGCGGATCCTTCGCGTACGCGTCCAGATGGTGGCCCCCGAGACCAGCGCGATCCCGGCGACTGCGAGCACGAAGAGCTCCCCGATGCCAAAAAGGCGCCCGGCGCCAGCGGCGACGAATGAACCGATCCCGACGACCCAGCCCCGCCGAGTCAGCATGCGGGCCCTCGGGGCATCGCAGCGAGGGTTCCTAATGCCTAGGCGGATTGGTGAGCCTTGCCGCGCAACACTTGTTATCTCCCGCTCTTGTTCGCTGCGCTCACGGGCCGCTCGGGCCACGGCTTCGCCTCTCAGCCGGTGGCAGTGGGGACCGCGACGGCCTCGAAGACGTCGCGCAGTGCTGATTGCGGGGTTAGTCCCTGCAGTTGCGCGTCGGGGCTCAGTCGGATCCTGTGGCCGAGTACCGGTTCGGCCACAGCTTTCACATCGTCGGGCACCACGTAGTTCCGACCGGCGGCGAGCGCACGCGCCTGTGCCATACGCTGCAGATCAAGCGTGGCTCGCGGGCTGATACCTAGCGTGATCGTGCCGCGCCGTCGTGACGCATCGGCCACCGCCACGATGTATCGGCGCAATACCGGCGCGACGTGTACTTCGGTGACGGTGCGCGCCATTGCCAGCACCTCGCCGGCCGTCGCGACCGCTTCGAGCGTGATTTCCGTTGTGCCGTCGTGGAGGTCGAGCACCTCGACGGCCGAGTCGGCGTCGGGGTAGCCGACGCTGATGCGCATGAGAAATCGGTCCAGTTGGGACTCAGGCAACGGGTAGGTGCCCTCGTGCTCGATCGGGTTCTGCGTAGCAATGACCATGAACGGCTGGCCGAGCGGGCGCGTGGTGCGGTCAGTGGTGACCTGCCGTTCCTGCATCGCCTCGAGCAGCGCCGCTTGCGTCTTGGGCGAGGCCCGGTTGATCTCGTCGACCAGCACGATGCTCGAGAAGAGTGCACCGGGCCGGAAGTCGAATACGCGCTCGCGCTCGTCCCACACATTCACGCCGATGACGTCGGACGGCAGCACGTCAGGGGTGAACTGGATACGGCCGAACGGTGCATCAATCGAAGACGCCAACGATTTCGCAAGGCTCGTCTTGCCGACGCCTGGCACGTCCTCGATCAGCAGGTGCCCATCGCACAGCAAGCACAGCAGCGAGAGGCCGACGGCGTCGGGCTTGCCGCGAATGACACGCTCCACGTTCGCAGTGATGCGTTCGAATGTGCGGCGGAACGTCTCAGCATCGGCCGGGTGCGTTTGTGGGGGTGTGTGATTACGCACAGCAGTCAACTCTCTGGGATCCCAGCCTCCCGAACGCTCTGAGGCTACTCAGCGTCCGTTGACCGTCGCCGTCGCGGGCACGTTCGCTTCTAGAGTGGCCCGGTGCGCCGACATCGGACACCGCGCCGCCCCCGCTTGTTCGGGGCGCTGTCTGCGGTGGTGGCGCGCCCTCGACTGTGGGTTGCGGCTGCTGGCGCCATGAGACGGCTGGTGCCAATGCGTTGGTGGACCCGGCCGCCGTTCCTGCCGGTTCCTCACCGCGACTACGTGCGATTCCGACTGTTGACTGCCCTCGGTGATGATGGCAGTGCATCTGCTGAACCCGAAGATCTGATCCAATGGCTGGAATGGTGCCGACGCTGGCCAGCCGCCGCTGCGGCATCACGGTGACATGACCTCCCCAGGAGCCGTCGCGTATGCGCGGCGATCTGTCGCCGATCCGGTCAACGGACGCGCTGGCGCGAACGGCCACCCGGCTCGTCCCCACGGCAAGGTCTCACGGGTCCGCTCGGTTCTGTCCGAACGGGCACTGGTGCTCAACGTCACCTATCAGCCGTTGTCCATCACGACCGTGCGACGAGCTCTTCTGCTGGTGCTGGCGGGCAAGGCCGACGTCATCCACACCCGGCCTGGGAGCATTCGCTCACCGCGTATGTCGATGTCGGTGCCCTCGATCGTCCGGCTGACATACCACGCACGGGCGCCGTACCGCCGCCGAGCTCCACTCCACCGGCGAGCAGTCTTTGCACGTGATGCATACCGGTGCCAGTACTGCGGGCGCCGGGCGGAGTGCATCGACCATGTCCACCCGCGAAGCCGTGGCGGGGAGCACACGTGGGAAAACGTGGTGGCTTGCTGCCGGTCCTGCAACGTGGGCAAGGGAGACTCGCTCCTGTCGGAAAGCCGTTACCGGCTGCGCAGGACGCCGTACGCTCCCGAACCGCTCGCCGTCGTGGCCGCCATGCGAGGCGACGCTCCAACGGAGTGGACCGACTACCTGCCCGATTTGCGTCCTCAACTCGTCTGACCAACTCGTCTGACCAACTCGTCTGAACAGTTCGGCTGAACAGTTCGGCTGAACAACTCGTCTGACCAACTCGTCTGAACAGTTCGGCTGATCAGCCCCGCGCACAGTCCCTGGTGACCAACGTCGCCGGCGGTCTGCCATCGTGGACCGGTGGGCGAGTGGATACGCGAGAAATGGCAGGCGAGCGCCGAACTGCTGCACGCCCGCCCAATGCCGCAGGACCGCCGTAGGCGCGTCTCATGGCTGCGCCCGACGAAGCCGGCACTGATCCTGGGATCTGCGACTGTCGACCCCTTCAGCGGCACGCGCACCGATGTCCTGCGGCGTCGCAGCGGTGGGGGACTTGTGTGGCTGGATCCCGATGTGTGCACATGGGTGGATGTGTTCGTGCCGGCCGATGATCCGCTCTGGCGTGCAGACGTCGGCGAGGCCTTCGATTGGCTGGGCCGCCGATTGGCTGCGGCGTTCTCCTCGGTCGGCATGCCGGCCAACGTGCATCGTGGCCACTACGAGGCTGGCCCGTCGGGCGGCCTGGTGTGCTTCGCCTCGCTTGGCCCAGGCGAGGTGGCAGTGGGCGGCCGGAAACTGGTCGGCATCTCCCAGCGCCGCACCCGCGAGGGCAGCCGTTTCCAGTGCGTCGCCTACGAACGGTTCGATCTCGGCCCGTTGGCGCCTCTGTTGGACGCAGAGACTGCCGCACGGGTCCGCGATCGGGCCGTTGGCTGGGCAGACCTCGGCGTCGACGTCACTCCGTCGGGGATGGCCGAGTTGGTCGTGAGTTTCATTACCGCGCACGACACCTGAGCATTTCACCGGGCCTGCCCGACAGCCCCGATGCCGGGACCGGTGCCGGGACCTGGTTTCCGCGACGGTGCTGGCAGCCGATTTGGATGATCCGACGCACGTGGGGTGGACATTGTGGGTGTTTTACCCATAAAGTGGTGCGAAGTGGTTTGCAGGGGCACCTATGCCCATACAATCCAGGTTCCCAATCGGACGCTGCGGAGGCCGTGGGGTGGAGAGTCTTTTCGTCGGCCGGCATGAGCACTCGCTCGATGCCAAGGGCCGCATCGTGCTCCCGGCGGGTTTCCGCGGCGCGTTCGAGCCATCGGGTTTCCTCATCAAGCACAGCGAAGGCTGTCTCGCACTGATGACACCAGACCGATTCGGCGAGATCGCAGCACAGATGTCCGAGCGTTCACATTCAGGCGGGCCGTATGGACGTGCCGCCAAGCGCTCATTCGGCGCGGGGGCGGCACGGGTCCTGCCTGACAAGCAGGGCCGGATCGCCATTCCCGAGGAACTGCGACGATTTGCAGGCCTGCAGCGCGAATGCGTGGTGATCGGCGCCATCGACGAGGTCGAGATCTGGGATGCCGGTCGCTGGCAGGAGATGAACGCCCAAGGCGAATCGCTCCTGGCGGCACCCGAGAGCGGCGGCACAGCATCGGAGCAGTCATGAGCGCTGCGGCGGCCACCAGGTCGTTTCACCAACCGGTCATGGTCTCTGAGATCGCCGAGGTGTTCGCGCCGCTTGGCGGCGGGTTGTTCGTCGACGCGACCCTGGGAGGCGGCGGCCACGCGGAGGTACTCCTGGGGCAGCACTCCGAACGGCGACTGCTCGGCATCGACCGCGATCCCGCGGCGATCGCGGCCGCACGACAACGGCTCGCGCCCTTCGGTGATCGCGTCACCTACTGCTGCGAATCCTTCGATCGCCTGGGCGAGCTGGTCGATGCCAGCAAGGAAGGACCCCTCGTCGGCGCACTGTTCGACTTCGGCGTCAGCAGCCACCAACTGGATGCTCCTGAGCGTGGCTTCGCGCACCGTCACGACGCCCCGCTGGACATGCGCATGGACCCCCGGGCGGGACTCGATGCGGGAACCGTCGTCAACACCTACGGCCTCACCGAGTTGCGCAATCTGTTGCGGCACAACGCCGGAGAGCGTCATGGGAACCGCATCGCTGCGGCGATCGTCGCAGCACGACCGCTGCACACCACTCGGCAACTGGCCGACACCGTTCGGGCAGCTGTGCCCGCAGCGGCTCGACGCGGCCGGCGCCATCCGGCGATGCGCACGTTCGCAGCGATCCGCATCGAAGTGAATGACGAACTCAACCTCATCGAACCCGCAATGCGAGTTGCGCTCGCGCGCCTGCAACCACGTGGACGCCTTGCAACTCTCGCCTATCACTCAGGAGAAGACAGCATCGTGAAGATCATTCTGCGAGAAGCAGCAGACGGCGTCTGCGAGTGCCCGTCGACGTTGCCGTGCATCTGCGGCGCCGCACCCACGATTCGGCTCTTGCGTCGCAAGATCGTGCGGCCCAGCGCAAACGAGGTCGAGAGCAACTCCCGCGCCTCCAGCGCCATGATGCGGGCTGCTGAACGGCTCGACCCCGCCAGCCGCTGATCTGCGAGCGGCCCCTGAACCGAACAGCGTTCGATGGCTCTCGCCACTGCTCACCTCACGGTCGCGGATGCGCCGCCAGAATTGGTGCACATTGGCGGACGTCGCGCCGTGGGCCTGCGGCTCGTGGGCGTCACCGCGCTCCTGGCGGCTGCGACGATCGCCGTGCTAGCGGGACTAGGTGTGTTTCACTCGATGCTGGCTGCAGGCCAGTACCGCCTCTCCGAGCTGGAATCGGAGATCGCGGTCGAGCGGGAACGCCTGATCGATCTTCGCTACGAGCTTCAGACACTTCATGGTCCGGCGGAAATCGAGTTGATGGGAATTGGCGCGCTCGGCCTCGTCAACGCGGCGGATCCGATCGACGTGCGGATCGAGCCGCGTTACATCGCTGCGGTGTCGCCCCCGTCACGCACCGTCCACCAGGGCGGAGATTGGCTCTCGATCAAGACGCTGCTGACCGATGCGTCTACAGCGCATGACCGACGTTCTTGACCGAGACGAACGCCGCGTAGCCCCGGCGCCCTGGCACCCATCGATGGGTGCCCCGCCAGGGTTGCGTCCGCCTGTTGCGCACGCCGATTCCACAACCACTCGGCGATCTGGGGCACCAGCCGAACTGCACTGGCACCCATCGGTCGGCGCGCCTGGATCGGCCCTCGAATCCGGGCGCACGGCTGATGCTGACTCTGCGTCGCCCAAGTCGCACCGACGCAAGGTTCGAACCGGCCCGCCGCGTCGCCGAGCGCTCCTGCTCATCATCGCGACAGCCATTGCCCTGGCCACCCTTGCGGCCCGCCTGGTCCAAGTACAGGTGCTCGACCGCGAGACCTACGCCGCGCTGGGGGAGCGCCAGGGGACCGCTCAGTGGGAACTCGAATCGGTACGTGGAGCGATCCTGGATCGAAACCTGAACCTCCTCGCAGTGTCCCACAACCTGCCCACAATCTGGGCTGACCCTCGCCTCGTCACCGACCCGCATCAGACTGCGACAGCCTTGGCGTCAGTGTTGGACATTGACATCGGTGTCATCGCCGAAAGGCTCGCGAGCGATCGGCACTTCGTCTACGTGGCGCGCCAGGTCAGTCCATCGGAAGGGCTGGCCGTACAGGAGCTGCAGCTCGAAGGTGTCGGTGTGCGGGGTGAATCGTCACGGTTGCGGCCCAACGGGGACGATTTCGCTCGCGGTCTGCTCGGAGCTGTCGACATCGACCAGAACCCGCTGGGAGGTGCCGAGAAGCAGTTCACCGAAGTGCTCGACGGAACGGACGGTCTCGAGGTTGCTCGGATCACACAGGGCGGGATGCCGCTCCCAACGGGGACGGAGCTCTTTGAGCCGGTCAGCCACGGCGACGACGTGGTCCTCACCTTGCATACCCAGATGCAATGGGTTGCCGAGCGCTCGCTGAGCGCCGCTGTCCACTCGACCGGTGCGCGCGGCGGCATGGTGGTAGTGATGCAGACCGACACCGGCGATGTCCTTGCACTGGCTGGCGTGGCCCGCGATTCAGAGACTGGACAGATCGGGCCGGTGGCATACAACCCGGCATACACCGACGCATTCGAGCCAGGCTCGGTCGCGAAGAGCTTCACTGTCGCCGCCGTACTGGAAGCGGGCGTGACCACGCCCACTGAGAGCCATTCGACACCAGCCGCCTACATGTTCGCCGACAAGGAATTCACCGAGCCGTACTCCGACGTTGACCGCCAGATGACGACGGCGGAAATCCTCATCCACTCGTCGAACATCGGCACGATCAGGCTGGCCGAACAACTCGGCGCAGCCCAGTTGCAGCGCTCCTTGCGGGCGTTCGGCTTCGGTCGCCTGACCGGGGCTGAGGGCGCCCCAGCGCTGCCCGGCGAGAGCCGCGGCATCTTGCGTGCCGCGAACCAATGGCGAGGCACGGACTTGGCCACGATTGCGTTCGGTCAGGGCATCGCAGTGACAGCGGTGCAGCTCGCCGCCGCCTACAACACCATTGCCAACGACGGCGTCTATGTCACGCCCAGGCTCGTCCTGGGAAGCGTGGACAGCAACGGAGCGCTGCGGCCGGCTGACCCTGCTGTGACGCGCCGTGTCCTGTCGCCACATACAGCTGGGGAATTGAAGTCGATCCTGGCCGACGTGGTCGCTGAGGGAACGGGCAAGCGGGCCGCCATTGACGGTTACCGGGTAGCCGGCAAGACCGGCACGGCGCAGAAGCCCAGTCCAGACGGCGGCTACAGCTCCGACGCGTACACGAGCTCGTTTGCAGGTTTCCTCCCGGCTGACCGTCCAGAACTCACCGTGGTTGTCGTCCTCGATGAACCCGATGAGTACCGGGCCGGCATAGTGGCGGCACCGGTGTTCGCTGAAGTTGCCGAGTACGCGTTGCGGATGCTGCAGGTCTCGCCCGATGCATGAGAACGGCCCATGAGCTCGCCGCGCTCTGCGATCCCGATCCCGGTGCAGCGCTTGGCCTCCGAGACCGGCGGAACCTATGTTGCGCC
The DNA here is from genome assembly GCF_965221945.1 of Candidatus Poriferisodalis sp. GTDB lineage: Bacteria > Actinomycetota > Acidimicrobiia > Acidimicrobiales > Poriferisodalaceae > Poriferisodalis. The sequence continues at coordinate 1,249,158 of NZ_OZ244925.1, forward strand.
GTCGGGTCGCCACGCCGACGAGATGGACGGTGGAGCCGCGCTCGTGCACGGCATCAGCCACGACAGTCGCTCAGTCGCGCCCGGGATGCTGTTCTGCTGCGTGGTGGGTCGGCACCACGACGGTCACGCGTTTGCGTCTGAGGCGATTACGGCAGGCGCCGCTGCGCTGATGGTCGAGCGCGTCCTCGACGTTGGTGTGCCCCAGATCGCCGTGCCCAGTGTGCGAGGTGCGCTGGGCCCCGCTTCAGCTGCGGTATGGGGCCAGCCGTGGCGCCGCTGCGCGGTCGTCGGCGTTACCGGGACCTCTGGCAAGACCACGGTGGCGCACGCGATCGGCGCCATAGCACGCGCTTGCGGAACCTCATGCGAGGTGATGGGCACCCTGGTTGAGCCGCACACCACACCGGAGGCGCCAGAGGTGTGCCGACGCCTCAGCGAAGCCGCAGATGCGGGAACTGAGATGGTCGTGCTCGAAGTGTCATCGCACGCCCTCGCACTCGGCAGGGTCGACGGTGCCAGCTTCGCGGCCGGTGTCTTCACCAACCTGAGTCATGAACATCTCGACTTCCACATCACGATGGAGGACTACTTCGACGCAAAGGCGCGACTCTTCGACGGCCGCTGCGAAATAGCACTGGTGAACGTGGCCGACAGATGGGGTCGCCGGTTGGCAGCCATGGCCACTGGTACAACCGGCACAGTGGTCGAATGGCAGCCCTCCGACATCGAGGACGTCACCGTGAGCGTCAATGGGCTCAGCGGTCGATGGCGCGGCCGACCGATCCGGTGCGGGCTGCTCGGACGATTCAACGCGGCGAACGTGGCGGCTGCAGCGGCAACAGCGAGCGCGCTCGGATTCGACAACAGTGCCATTGCACCCGCTATCGCCGCGGTGAAACCGGTGCGAGGGCGTTTGTGGCCCGTGAACGGTCCCGGCGATGACATCACCGTCCTCGTGGACTATGCCCACAAGCCCGAAGCACTCGCCGCGGCGCTGGCGAGTGCTCGCGAACTGAGTGGTCCCGATGGCCGCCTCTGGGCGGTCTTCGGTGCGGGTGGCGATCGTGATCCATCCAAGAGGGCACCCATGGGCGCCGCAGCAGATCACCATGCGGACATGCTGGTCCTGACCTCCGACAACCCTCGCAGCGAGGATCCCGCCGACATCGCGGCAGAGATCGCCGCTGGTGCCGGCGGGCGACATGACACCGGCGACGGCCTGCACGTCGAACTCGATCGATCCCTGGCCATCTCGCTTGCCATCGAGGGTGCGCGGGCTGGGGACGTCGTCGTGGTGGCAGGGAAGGGTCACGAGACCACCCAGGTGACAGCAGGCCGCTCAACGCCGTTCGACGACGCAATCGTGGCGGCCGACGCACTGCAGATTCGCAGGAGTGCGAGGCAATGATCGCCCTGCTCATCGCCTCCAGCTCCGCGATGTTCGTATCGCTCATCGGCACGCGATATCTCGTGCCGTGGCTGCAGGCACGCGGCGTCGGCCAGCCGATTCGCCTCGACGGTCCCCGGGGGCACATCACAAAGGCCGGCACGCCGACAATGGGAGGTGCCGCAGTCGTGGCTGCCGCCGTGGTGGGCTACGTGGTCAGTCACTTGCGCGCCGAGACGGTCATGACGCGCTCGGGCATCGTGCTGCTAGCGGCAGTCAGCGCTGCGGGCCTCGTCGGCTTGGCCGACGACTGGATCAAGGTGAGCCGTGAACGCAATCTGGGGTTGAACAAGCGGGCCAAGCTGATCGGTTTGATCGCAGTGGGCGTCGGATTCGCGGCTGCGTCGGTGTGGTGGGTAAATCTCGACGCGGCGATTGGCTTCACTCGGCTGAGCGGAAACGCACTGCGAGTCCCCGCCGCTGTGTGGATCCTGTGGGCTGTGCTCATCATTCTGGGCACTTCCAACGCCGTGAACCTGACCGACGGCCTGGACGGCCTTGCCGCAGGCGCCGCTTCAGTGGCTTTCGCCGCGTTCGTGGTCGTTGGCTACTGGGCATTCCGTCACCCGATCTCCTATGACGTCAAGCATCCGCTGGATCTCGCCATCGTCGCTGCTGCCATGGCTGGCGCCTGCGTGGGGTTCCTGTGGTGGAACGCGCCGCCGGCGAGGATCTTCATGGGCGACACGGGCTCGCTGGCCATCGGCACCGCCATGGGCGGGCTCGCGATGCTTCTGCACGTAGATCTGCTGCTGCCCGTCATCGGCGGCCTGTACGTCATCGAGACGGCGTCTGTCATCGTCCAGGTCGGCTCGTTCCGGCTCTTCGGCCGCCGCCTGCTCCGGATGGCCCCCATGCACCATCACCTCGAGCTGGGCGGGTGGCCAGAGACCACCGTGCTCATCCGCCTCTGGGTCGTGAACAGCCTGCTCGTGGCACTCGCGCTCGGCCTTTACTACGCCGACTTCTTGAGTCTCGACCTGGTCGAACTGCCGGCAGGTTCGCTGTGAGCCCCAATCATCCCTCGGATGCCCGCCGTCCGATGCTCGACGCCCTAGGTCCTGACGACGGACCGGTGCTGGTCGTCGGCATGGGCGTGACGGGATGCGCGGTGGCAACGGCGCTGGGGGCTCGAGGCCATGAGATCATCGTGGCTGACGACCGTCCCGACTCGGCTGCCGCGAGGGTTGCCTCCGCAGGGCTCGCTTCCGTGGAGATCCACGACTCCACCGATCACGGTCTGCTCAGCGCTCTGGTGTCGAACGCTGCCGCTGTGGTCCCCTCTCCAGGAGTCCCGCCACGGCACCCCAGTTACACGTTCGCCGATGCGACCGGAGTGCCGGTGGTGAGCGAGCTGGATCTGGCGGCACAGTGGGACAACCGCCCGCTTGCCGCAATCACGGGTACGAATGGCAAGACCACGGTCACGGTGCTCACCGAACGAATGCTGAACCGGAGCGGCATCAGTGCCCTCGGCGCCGGGAACACCGATGTTGCCTTGGTGGATGCGATCGACCGGGACGTCTCAACTTTCGTCGTGGAGGCCTCGTCCTTCAGGCTTCACCGAGCCCGCAGCTTTGCCCCTGCTGTGGCCGCGTGGCTGAATCTGGCACCCGACCATCTCGACTGGCATGTCGATTTGCGGGACTATGCCGCTTCCAAGGCGCGAATTTGGGCCACCCAAGGCCCTGACGATGTCGCGGTGGTGCCGTTCGACGATCCCGACGTCGAGCCATGGACGTCGGGGATCCGTTCACGCCGTGTGACATTTGCGACGCCTCAGTCGCTCGATGCAGCCTGCGATGTGCGCTACGAGCACGGTGTCCTGGTGGCGCATCACACAGCGCTCGTGGCAGCTGCAGAACTGCCGCGGCGTCGGCCCCACGACCTGTCGAACGCCGCAGCAGCAGCGGCGATCGCATTGGAGATGGGGGCCTCCGCAGAGGCAGTGGCGGCTGAATTACACTCGTTCGACGGTCTACCGCACCGACTCGCGCTCGCAGGGCGAATCGGAGCGGTGAGCTTCCATGACGACAGCAAAGCGACAGCACCTCATGCCACCGTGGCCGCGCTCCAGGGATTCCCCGATGCGGTCCTCATCGCAGGAGGGCGGAACAAGGGTCTCGATCTCGGCGACCTCGCTGCGGTGGCTGCCCATGTACGCGGTGTCGTAGCGATCGGCGAGGCTGCCTCTGATGTGATCGCCTGCTTCAGCCGACCCGTGCATGGTCGGATCAAGCTCTCCGTGGCGGACTCGATGTCCGAGGCCGTGGAGATCGCCTACCGGATGGCCCAACCGGCCGGAGACGTCGTGCTGTCACCCGGATGTGCGTCGTTCGACTGGTACTCGAGCTACCACGAACGGGGCGAGCACTTCATCGCAGCCGTATCGGATCTCGCATCGCGCCTTGACCCCCAGACCTGCTCCGGAGACGTGCGATGAGCCGGCTGGATCTTCCTCGCGCGCAATCGGGGCCTTCGGTGCGGTACGCCGCACTCCTGTCCGCGGTCTTCCTGCTGCTCCTCACTGGGGTGGTCCTGGTGCTGTCTGCCACCTCAGCGACTGGGGTCGAGGGGCCCGACCGCCCCCTGCAGTACTTCACACGACATCTGTGGTCGGCGGCCATCGCCGTGGGCGTGCTGCTGGTGACGCTTCGCATCGACTACCGGCGCTGGCGGCACCTGGCGCTGCCCCTTGTAGCCCTCAGCGTGAGTCTGCTGGTCATCGTGCTGGCGGTGGGCAAACGCGCGGGCGGTGCTCGTCGCTGGATCGAGATCGGGCAACTCAGTGTTCAGCCGTCGGAGATCGCGAAGCTGGCCCTGATCGTTGCGATGGCCGCGTTCCTCGACGCTCGCAAAGATCAGATCGACCGTCCCGATCGGATCCTGCGCCCGACGATGCTCCTGCTGACCGCTGGCTGTTCCCTCGTGCTGCTGCAGCCGGACCTAGGGACCACACTGATCTTGGTCGGCATCGGGGTCGGGATGCTGTTCGTCGCAGGCTTGCCAGGCCGGGACCTCGGCAAGATTGCCCTGATAGTCGGAATTGCAGCGCCTCTGCTGGCGTATGCGGCGCCGTACCGCCGAGCGCGCCTCGCGGGCTTCCTCGATCCGATCTCCGAGCGTGCCTCGAGCGGCTACCAGACGTTCCAGAGCCTGGTCGGCCTGGCACAGGGCGGACTGCGCGGCACCGGACTCGGAGCAGGCCAGGCGAAGTGGGGATGGGTGCCCAATGCCCCCACAGACTTCATCTTTGTCATCGTCGGCGAAGAGATGGGGCTTCTTGGTGCGCTGGGGCTCCTGACACTATTGGGAGTCGTCGGCATCGGTGGTTTCCGGACGAGTCAGAAGGCGCCTGACCTGTTCGGCTCGCTGCTGGCCGCTGGCATCTCGATCTGGTTTGTGCTGCAGACGCTGGTGAACGTCGGCGGTGTGGTTGGATTGCTGCCGGTGACCGGTGTGACGCTGCCATTCCTCTCTTTTGGCGGCTCCTCTTTGGTGGTCACCTCAGCGGCCGCAGGGTTGCTGCTGAACGTCACCCGGCGGTCCGACTGAGCCGTGCCCGCACCCGACAGAGCCTCTGCCGCACCAAGCGTGCTGATCGCCGGGGGTGGAACTGCCGGACATCTCATGCCGGGCCTGGCCGTGGCCGCCGCACTGACTGAACGCGGGTGGCCCGCCGGCGCGATCCATTTCGTCGGCAGCACCAGAGGAATGGACGCACAAATCGTGCCGGCAGCGGGCTTCGGTCTGACCGCACTTGGAGGCCGAGGCCTCACTGCGAGGCAAATCAACCTGACGAATGCACTGGCGGCGGCGAGCTTGGCCTGGGCAACGTTGCGCGGGATCGCGCTCGTCGGAAGACGCCGACCTGCCGCTGTGCTGTCGCTCGGCGGCTACGCCGCGCTGCCCGCGACGGTCGGCGCCGTGGTTTGGAGAGTGCCGTTGGTGATCGCAGAGCAGAATGCTGTCGCCTCGACAACGAACCGACTGCTGGGTCGCTTCGCACGAGCGGCTGCGGTACCAGCACACGGAACCGGCTTGCAGCGCGAGGTGGTGACGGGCAATCCCGTGCGCCCCGAGGTCACCCAGGCAGTGCTCGAGGCGGCCGATGCCCGCACCCGGCTCGGCTGGCCCACCGATGCGACCGTCATCGTGGTGTTCGGCGGCTCGCTGGGTTCGCTTCGAATCAACACAGCCGTGTGGTCGGCGCTTCCGTCACTGCGCGGCCGCGACGGCGTATTCGTGTATCACGTCGTAGGCAAACGAGATTGGGATGACCGCCCGCCGCACCCAGCGCCGCGCCCCGACGGTTCGGACGTCACCGAGTGGTACCGAACTGTGCCCTTTGACGAGCAGTTGCCCTTGGCGCTGGCTGCAGCTGACCTGGTGATCTGCCGTGCCGGAGCTTCCACCGTTGCCGAGTTGTCGGTGATCGGCACTCCGGCGGTGCTCGTGCCCTTGCCCATCGCAACCAACGACCATCAGCGCCGCAATGCCGAACACTTGGTGTCGACCGGTCAGGCACGCGCGGTGCCGGATGCCGAACTCGATGCGCAGCGGGTGCTTGCCGAGATCGACCAGATGTCGGAACTCGGCGGCGCCAGGGGAGTTGACAGGGGAACGCAAGCTGCCCCCGCTGCGACCTTCGGTCGTCGAGACTCTGCAGAACGCGTCGCACAACTCGTGATCGAGCACAGCTCGGTGGTCCCGGGCTCTGTCGTGATGAGGGAGCGCTCGCCGAAGGAACCCACATCGTGACCAGGATCCAGCCCGATCTGGCCGAATCTCGCAGCATCCACCTGGTAGGGGCTGGGGGTGCGGGAATGAATGCGATCGGGCTGGTGCTCGCGGAGATGGGTCATGCCCTCAGCGGCAGTGATCTGAGACCGGGCCAGGGAATGACGCGGCTCGCCGCCCACGGAGCTCGAACAGCAATCGGCCACGACGCCGTCAATGTGGGCTCCGCGGACATCGTGGCGCATTCGAGCGCTGTGCCCTCGAGCAATGTGGAGCTCGCCGAAGCCCGGCGCCGGGGGATACCGGTCCTCAGTCGAGCCGAACTGCTCAGCCAGATCTGCCAGCGCAAGAGAACACTGGCGGTCGGAGGGACCCATGGCAAGACGACCACGTCGTCGATGCTGGCGCTCTGTCTCGTTGCTGCCGGAGAGCACCCGTCGTTCTTGGTTGGCGGTGAACTCAACGAGATCGGCTCGGGTGCCGTCTGGGACATGGCGGGGGAGTGGTTCGTTGTCGAGGCCGACGAGTCCGACGGAACGTTCCTCCAACTCGACGCCGACGCGGTGCTCGTGACAAACATCGAGCCCGATCACCTTGATCACTACGGCAGCTTCGACTCGCTCACGGGGGCATTCGAGCGCTTCTGCAGCAGCGCGAACGGGCCGCGCGTGGTGTGCGCCGATGACCCACAGGCCGCCGCGATGGCAGAGCGCGTCGGCGGCTGCGCGACGTACGGAAGATCTGAGCAGGCGAAATACCGGATCATTGGCGCACGAAGTTCGCGCAGCGGTGCAGAGTTCGAGTTGTTCGCGGGCACCACCTCGATCGGGCGCTGCGAACTGCCGCTGCCTGGGCTGCACAACGTCACGAACGCCGCTGGTGCGCTGGCCGCAGCACTCGAACTCGGCGCCACAGCTTCACCGATGATCGAGGCACTGGGGCGCTTTGCGGGTGTGGCCAGGCGATTCGAACGGCGGGGCGAGCGCGACGGCATCTCGTTCATCGACGACTATGCGCACCTTCCGGCTGAAGTGACGGCCGCAATCGCTGCGGCTCGCAGCGGGGACTGGAATCGCATCGTTGCGGTTTTCCAACCCCATCGCTACTCGCGGATCGCGGCGCTGTGGCAGGACTTCGCGGACTCATTCGGAGGCGCCGACCAGTTGGTCCTCACCGACATCTACCCCGCCGGCGAGGTGCCACGGCCTGGCGTGTCCACAGAACTTGTGCTCGGCGTCGTTCTCGACTCGCATCCCTACGCCTCCGTGGCGTATCTCCCGGGGCGGGCTGAGCTGCGTTCGTACCTGCGTGCGAACCTGCGAGCAGGTGACTTGTGCCTCACCTTGGGAGCGGGAGACCTGACGACGCTCGCAGATGAGTTGCTGCATGCCCACTGAGCGATGGTCCGATCCCGATGCGGTCCGACGAGCCGCAGCAGCCTTGGGCTACGACGCTCGCATGGATGCACCGTTGGGCTCGATCACCACGTCGCGAGTCGGAGGGCCTGCTGCGGTGGCATTCGTGGCCAATGGCCTCGCCGACCTGCAACGGGCGCGAGAAGCCGGTGCAGCCTCCGGGCTGGAAATCCTCGTTGTCGGACGAGGATCGAACCTGCTGGTCGCGGACCGGGGTTTTGAAGGAATCGCACTGCTGCTTGGAGATGCCTACAGCACCATCGAATTCGATCACGCGAACGCCACGCTCACCGCTGGTGCAGCGGTGGCATTGCCCGTGCTCGCGCGCCAATGCGCCGCAGCAGGGATCGGCGGGCTCGAATGGGCTGTGGGAGTCCCGGGTTCTGTTGGCGGGGCCGTGCGCATGAACGCAGGAGGGCATGGCAGCGATATTGCGTCCTGCCTGATCGACGCCGACATTGCCGACCTGGAAGGCCCCTCAGCACCCCCAGTGCGCCAGCCTCGCCCCGTCGATGCTCTCGATCTGGGCTACCGCCACAGTGGTTTGGCGAACCGCCATGTCGTGGTGAGTGCGCGATTGCAAGGGCATCGCGCACTTCCCTCAAAGGTGACCGACCAGATCGCGGAGATCGTCCGCTGGCGCAGAGAACACCAGCCAGGCGGCCAGAACTCCGGCTCGGTCTTCATGAACCCGTCTGAAGAGTCCGCAGGCGCACGCATCGATCAAGCAGGGCTGCGCGGCTTGCGTATCGGCACGGCCGAGGTCTCGCGTTTGCACGCGAATTTCATCGTCTCGGACCCCGGCGGAACTGCAGCCGATGTCGTCGCACTGATGGCCGAGGTCCGCCGCCGTGTCGCGGATTCGTCGGGCATCGTGCTGCAGCCCGAGATCCGCATGGTTGGTTTCGGTGCCGCACCGATCCCTACCTGAGCGTGCCTGGCGAACCTGCGGAGGCCGCCGCACCGGGAGGGAAAGGCCCCAAGCGTTGGCTGATCGGAGTTGCGCTCACAGCGCTCGTGCTCTCGATCGGCACGATCATTCTCGCCGCAGGCACGTTTGAGGTCGATCGGATCCACTTCAGCGGTCTGCATCGAGTGAGTTACGACGAGGCGTACCGGGCAGCAGGCATTCGCGCCGGTGACTTCATGGGAACCTTGGATTCCGAACATGGAGAGCAATCGCTCGAGGAACTGCCGTGGATCGCCGACGCTCGGATCTGGCGGCGATGGCCCGCGACGGTGGAAGTGGACGTTGTCGAGCGAACGGCAGTGGCGTTGGCACTCGCCGCGCCCCGCAGCTGGGTGCTCACCGATATTGAAGGCCGAATCCTCACATCACCATTCGCAGCCCCACCCGAACTGCCGCGGTTGTCGGGGATTTCCGCTGCGCCGGAACCAGGCGGCTACCTCGCCAGCGATGCCGAAGCCCTGCTTGGGGTCCTCGACGCAGCGCGCGGCCAGCACGGTTTCACAGTCGTTGCGTTGTGGCGTGACGGGCGCGGGGACGTGAGGGCACGCGTCCGGCAACAACCGGGCGGTGTCGTGTTCGAGGTGGCGCTGGGAGACGAGTCGGCGATCGGTGCGAAGACGGCCGCAATTGCCGCAGTCATCTCCGATCTCGAGCACTCAGATGACATCCTCGATGTATCGGTTCCGCATCTCCCCGTGGTCCGCGGAGCCAACTGATCGGCCAGGTCATCCCATTGCGCGGGTCTTGCCCATCAACGGAGGCATCGGTACTGTCATGGATTGCGCTATTTTCCCTAGGAGGTGCCTGCCGACGGCACGATTGATGTCGCGGCCGGCCAGCGAACGCGAGGAGCCCTGTGGCCTCACCACAGAATTACGTGGCAATCATCAAGGTGGTGGGCGTCGGCGGCGGTGGTTCGAACGCCGTCAACAGGATGATCGATGTCGGCCTTGGCGGCGTCGAATTCATTGCCATCAATACCGACGCTCAAGCGCTGCTGCTGAGCGACGCTGATGTCAAACTGGACATCGGTCGCCAGCTGACGCGCGGACTTGGAGCGGGGAGCGACCCCGAGATCGGCACCCGGGCGGCCGAGGAACACCGGGATGAGATCGCAGAAGCAATGCAGGGCGCGGACATGGTGTTCATCACCGCTGGGGAAGGCGGAGGCACCGGAACCGGTGGTGCGCCGATCGTCGCAGAAATCGCCAAGGAAGTCGGTGCACTGACCATCGGCGTGGTCACCCGCCCCTTCGCCTTCGAAGGCAAGCGCCGTCAGATCCAGGCTGAGCAGGGCATCGAACGGCTCAAGGAACGAGTCGACACCTTGATCGTGATCCCGAACGACCGGCTGTTGACGGTGGCGAGCGAGCACACGTCGATCATCGATGCCTTTCGGATGGCCGACGACGTGCTGCGTGAGGGCGTGTCCGGCATTTCGGGCCTCATCACGACTCCTGGCCTCATCAACACCGACTTCGCAGACGTGAAGGCGATTATGTCCAACGCCGGCACGGCGCTGATGGGAATCGGCCGTGCACATGGCGAGAACCGATCCAAGAACGCTGCTCGCCAAGCGGTGTCGTCATCGCTGCTCGAGGAGTCCATCGATGGAGCCCGCGGCATCTTGCTGAATATTGCCGCCGGACCCGAACTGGGACTGTTCGAGGTCAACGAGGCGGCGGAAGTGATCCGCGAGGTGGCACACGCCGAGGCCAACATCATCTTCGGCACGGTGATCGACGACTCGCTCGGAGAAGAAATCCGTGTCACCGTCATCGCGGCGGGCTTTGACCGATACACGCCGTCTCGCTCCGGAGGCACCGCCCTGGGCGACTACGCAGGCTCCGAAGAAGCTGACGATTTGGCCGACCCATTCGGCGACCTCGACGAGGACGACGAATCGTTCGACGTACCCAGCTTCCTGCGGTGACGCCCCCGGCGAGGGTGCATCCCCGTCGAACGACGGCACAGCGATGCCGTGCGTTGACGTGGCCACGCGGCTGCGAAACGGCGTAAGCCGAACGGGTCGGCACTCGCAATGCTGACACTGCGCCGGCGCTGCGGGACCAGCACGGTGCGCATCGCCGTCACTGAACGCAGCGACGGCGACTGCGCCCCCCTGGTGGGGCTCGGTCCCAGCGCGGTCACCGTCCTCAAGCAGACCCATGGCACCCAGGTCGTCCAGGTTTCCCATCCTGGGGAGCATCGCGGCACTAGCGCCGACGCCGCGTGGACGATGACGCTTGGAGCGACCCTCGCAGTGCGTACAGCGGACTGTGTGCCGATCGCGCTGTACGGGACAGATGCGAGAGGCCGTGGTGCTGTCGCGACGGTTCACGCGGGATGGCGCGGTCTGCTCGGCGGCGTCGTGGAGGCGACGCTCGCGGAACTCGGATATCACGGGATCCGCCACATCCGTGCGGTCGTCGGGCCTCACATCTGCCGCCTGCACTACGAATTCGGGCCAGATGAACTCGACGCTGCCGTGAGTTCCTTGGGCCCCTCAGTGGCGAGCAGGACTGCGTGGGGAACGCCGGCGCTCGACCTTGGCGAGGCTGCCCGGCGGACGCTTCGCAGCGGGGGAGCGATTCTCGACACCGAGCTGGATCGCTGCACAGCCTGCGATGGTCGCTACTTCTCGCACCGGACTCGTGCCGAGAAGGGCCGGACTGCGCTGCTGGTCTGCCTGGACGCCGACGGAGCAGGAGACGAGTCCGGTGATTGATGCCGGACAGGTCCGCCAACGCGTCGAACGCGTCAAACACCGGATTGCTGATGCCGGGGGCGACCCAGCTCGGACCGGCATCGTGGCTGTGACGAAGGGATTCGACGCCTCTGCAATCGACGCCGCGGCAGCTGCCGGCTTGGGAATGATCGGCGAGAACTACGCCCAGGAACTGCAAGGGAAGTGGGATCAGCTGCTGCCGGAGACCAGGAGCACGATCGAGGTCCACTTCATCGGACGGCTGCAGTCCAACAAAGTGCGACCGCTGGCAGGTGTGGTGGATCTGTGGCAGAGCGTGGACCGGACACGGCTTGTCGAACAGATTGCACGGCACAGTCCCCGATCCGCGGTCTTTGTGCAGGTCGATGTGAGCGGCACTGCCACCCAGGGCGGATGCCCGCTCTCCGAGGCTCCGCCGCTGGTTGCTGCCGCCCGCCAGTCCGGACTCGATGTTCAGGGCTGTATGGCGATCGGGCCTCAAGGCACGTCATCGCAGATCGAAGCAGCGTTTGCCGAGGTCGCTCGATTTGCGGATCGCCACGACCTCGAGCACCGCTGCATGGGAATGAGCGCTGACCTCGAAGAAGCAATCCGGGCGGGTTCGACGATGGTGCGCATCGGGACCGCCCTGTTCGGCAATCGACCGCCGCGGGCCGCCTCTACGCGGGGTGCCTGACCGTATCTTGGCGAGTCGGTACTCTTTGCAACCGAGACAGTCTCCAATCGAAGCTGCTCTTATTGAGGTACTGCATGGCTTCGTTCATGAAGCAGGCGATGAGCTATCTGGGCCTCGGCCCCGACGACAGTTATGCGCCGCCGGCCGAGCGCGCCCTGCCGGGCGAAATGCCCGCGCCGGATGCTTTCGCCGATCAAACGAGCCAGAGCGGCGTCACAGTGGTCGAACGACCACCGTCGGCAACACCGCACTCGGGGGCGCCCGTACCGACATCCGCTGTGCGCCGCGTGGCGACATCGACAGCACAGCCGTTCGTGCTGATGCCCCGCATGTTCGACGACGCGCAGCAGATCGGCGACCGCTTCAAGCGCGATCAACCGATCATCCTGAACTTGCAAGGACTCGACCGCGACACAGCACGTCGGCTGCTGGATTTCGCCAGCGGCCTGTGTTACGCCCGCGATGGAGAGATGCGAAAAGTTGCGAACGCCGTGTACATGCTGGTGCCGGCAAATGTCGTGGTGAGCGACAGCGAACATCAAACGGTTCCAACAGGGGGCGTCGACCGCTGAAACGCTCCAACCCGGGCCATCTGGCCGAACGATGAGAGGCCTGCTGTGCACGCTGACGAATTTGTACGTCTTCGCGGTCTTCGCCCGCGTTCTGTTCAGCTGGATCCCGCTGTCCCCGGACAGTCCAGTCATGGTGGTGCGGACCTGGTTGGTGCGGATTACCGAGCCGGTCATGGGTCCGCTTCGGCGGGCACTGCCTGCGATACGACTGGGCCGAGTTTCGCTTGATCTCTCGCCGATCGTGCTGATCATCGGATTGCAGGTGCTCGTGTCCGGCATGCTGCTGCGCTGTTGAGACGCTGGTACATTCCGCGCCATGGCAAGCCCGACACCCCCACCCGTCGAAACCCCCAGCACCGAAGGCACTGGTGTGCTTGAGCGCCTCGGTGTGCAGATCGCATCTCTTGCGGCACAGGTCACTGAGATCGACCATCGCATGACCAGCGTGGAATCGGGATCGCCATCGCGTCCGGTGGAGGTTCAGCTCTCGCCCGAGACCGTCGCACAGATCGCCGAGGCTCTTGCGGAGCTCCAGGCAGCCGGTACTCAAGCACTGGATGACGTCTTCAAATCAGCGACTGACGATCTCACCGAGGCGCTGTCGGGTCTCGTGCGGGCCGAGATCTCCAGGTCGCTCTCCGACGCTGGCTACAGCGTGGACGTCATCGAAGCCGAGGAACCGGATATTGCCCTCGAGCCCTTCCCGGCGAGCACCGGAGCGACCGCTGGGACCGTCGAAGTCGAGGCCGACGAGGATGACCAGGCCGAAGAGGACTTGATCGGCCAGGATCTGCCCGATGTCGAACCCGTGGCGGCGTCAGTGCGCTCTGGCCCCGAGCCGGCCGCCATGCCATCCATCGTCGCACCGCTCGCCGCCAGTTCCGCTGGAGTTGCTGGCCGGACTGAGGCCGCCCCAGAGTCGATTGACGCAGCGTCGATCCGTGAAGCAAGTTCTGGGTTCGGCGATGATGACGTTGACGTTGACGACGACGACGACGACGAAGATGTCGTCATCGATGCGGACCGGACGCCGCTCGTGCTCGCGGAACTCGACGATCCCTTCCTGGAGGCGCTGATTCGCAAGGAACCACTGTCGGCCTAGGTGACAGTCGGCCTAGGACACGTCCGGCGCAGCCGGCAGGCCTAGGCGCCAGCAGCCTCTGTAAATACAGCGAGCTCAATCTCGGGCTCGTCCCCACCGCTGAACCAGTCGATCTCTTCAGCGAGGACCGCAGCTGTCACCAATAGCTCGTGACGACGAATGTCGTCCAAGTTCGGTGGAGTCCAGCGGATTTTCAGGCTGATCCGGTCGGTGACGTCGAGACCCACTTCCTTACGCGTTTGCTGAATCTTGCGAATCAGATCGCGCGCGGCGCCCTCGGCTTCGAGTTCGGGTGTGACCGTGGTGTCAAGCACGACGACAAGCTGCTGAGCGTCGAGCACTGAGGTTGTGCTGGGGTCGGCGGGTTGCAGGCTCAACTGGAACTCGCCCTCGCACAGCTGGTGCCCGCCTGCAACAACGGTGCCATCCGGTTCGGAACGCCAATCACCCGAACGAGCAGCGGCGAATACCTCTTGGGCTGCGCCGCCCAGTCGGGGCCCGAGCGCGGATCCTTCAGGACGCAACACGAGGGTCGCCACCGCGCCCAACTGGTCGCTCAGCACAACTTCTGCGACGTTGATTTCTTCCGCCAGCAAGAAAGCGAACGGTTCAAGCTGCTGGGCCCCCGTACCGGCCACCGTGACGCGCCGCAACGGCAATCGCACTCGCAAGCCTGCGTCCTCGCGTACCCGCAACGCAGCGGAGGCAGCAGCGCGCACAGCGTCCATGCGCTCGACCAGTGCTGGGTCCCACGGCAGCGTGACCGGATCCGGCCAGTCGCTCAGATGCACGCTGTCGCCGCCGGTCAGCCCGCCGTAGATCTCTTCGGCGATCATCGGCAGCAGCGGGGCGGCCATGGATGAGAAGATCTGCAGCACCGTGTACAGGGTGTCGAAGGCGTCAAGATCGCCGGTCGGCCGGCCGTCACCCACAGGCGAAGCAATCGCGGCCTCACCCCAGAATCGACCACGGCTGCGGCGGATGTACCAGTTGTTGAGGGCGTCGATGAAGGCCTGCAGCTCGGCGGTCGCGCCAGGGAGGTCGTAGGCGTCGAAGCTGGCCGTGACCGACTCCAACGTGGCCCTGGTCTTGGCCAGCAGGTAGCGATCCAGCACGTTGTCCGAATCGACACGGAACTGCGCCTCGTAGCCGTCTGCGTTCGCATACAGCGTGAAGAACGCGTACGCGTTCCAAATTGGGATCAGAACTTGACGGGCGACCTCATCGATGCCGGCGTCAGAAATGCGTGTGTCACCGCCCCGGACGATGTTTGTCGCCATCAAGTACCAACGCAGGGCGTCTGAGCCCTGATTGGCAAAGATGTCGGTGGGCTCGGTGTAGTTCCGCAACCGCTTGGACAGCTTGTTGCCGTCAGCCGCCAGCAAGATCCCATGGCAGATCACGTTCTGGAACGCCGGCTGGGAGAACAGCGCTCCCGCCAGGACATGGAGCGTGTAGAACCAGCCGCGCGTCTGGTTGATGTACTCCACGATGAAGTCGGCGGGAAAGTTGTTCTCGAACCATTCGGAGTTCTCGAACGGGTAGTGCACTGCCGCGAAGGGCATCGAACCCGATTCGAACCAGCAGTCGAGCACTTCGGGCACCCGCCGCATCGTCGAGCGGCCTGTGGGGTCGTCGGGATTGGTTCGCGTCAGCTCATCGATGAAGGGCCGATGCAGGTCAATCGGGCGCACGCCGAAATCAGCTTCAAGCTCGTCGAGGCTGCCGTAGACGTCAATACGGGGGTACTCGGGATCGTCGCTGACCCAGATCGGGATGGGCGAACCCCAGAATCGGTTGCGGCTGATCGACCAGTCGCGGGCACCCGCCAACCACTGTCCGAACCGGCCGTCGCGAACGTGGTCGGGCACCCAGTTGATCTGCTGGTTGGTCTGCGCCAAGCGATCCGAGATCGCCGTGACCTTGACGTACCACGAACTGATGGCCTTGTAGATGATCGGCGTGTCGGTGCGCCAGCAGTGCGGGTAGTTGTGGTGGTAGCTGTCGTGTCGCAGCACCCGGTGGCGACTCTTCAGCTCCGTGATGATCTGCGGATTCGCCTCGAAGACGTTGAGGGTCGCCCACGGCGACACTGGCTCGGTGAAGCAACCGCGATCATCCACCGGGACGGCATCGCCGATCTCTATGCCGTTGGCTTCGCAGATGATCTGATCGTCCTCGCCAAAGCCTGGCGCCAAGTGAACAACGCCGGTGCCCTCTGAAGTGTCCACGAAGTCGCCGTTGAGCACCCGGAAGGCTTCGCTGCGATGGTCGAAGAACTCGAACATCGGCGCGTAGCGACGCCCCGCCAGCTCAGCGCCGCTCAGCGTTCCGACGACCGTGAACGGCTCAAGGTCTGCGGCATAGTGCTCGAGACAGTCAGATGCGAGCACGTAACGACCAGAATCGAGCGCCGGAGATTCCACAACGGCATAGGCGATGTCCCCGCCGACGGCGATCGCCAGATTGGAAGGCAGGGTCCATGGCGTCGTCGTCCACGCCAGCAGCCGCAGCCGTCCGTGTGTGTCGCTGGCGCCGGCTGCGTCGCTTGCGCCCGGTGTGTCGCTTGCGCCGGCTGCGCCAGCCGTGTCACCGGCGTCATCAAGCTCGAACCAGACCGTGATGGCGGGATCCTGGCGTGGCCTTGTGGCGTCGTCGAGCCGGATCTCGAAATTGGACAGTGGGGTCTCGGCGCCCCACGAGTACGGCATGACCCGGAATGCCTGGTAGACGAGGCCCTGATCCCAGAGTCGCTTGAACGCCCACATGACCGATTCCATGTAGGGCAGATCCATCGTCTTGTAGTCGTTGTCGAAGTCCACCCATCGGGCTTGTCGCGTGATGGTCTTGCGCCATTCGGCGGTGTACCGCAGCACCGAGTCGCGGCACTGGGCATTGAAGCGCTCGATACCGAATTCGGTGATGGCGGCCCGCCCGCTCACGCCG
The DNA here is from genome assembly GCF_965221945.1 of Candidatus Poriferisodalis sp. Lineage (GTDB taxonomy): Bacteria > Actinomycetota > Acidimicrobiia > Acidimicrobiales > Poriferisodalaceae > Poriferisodalis. The sequence continues at coordinate 1,265,754 of NZ_OZ244925.1, forward strand.
AGTTCACGTTCGGTCTCCATCTCGGCGGGCAGCCCATGGCAGTCCCAGCCGAATCGCCGGTTGACACGGTGGCCGCGCATCGTCTGGTAACGGGGGATTACATCCTTGACGTAGCCGGTCAGCAGGTGACCGTGGTGGGGCAAACCGTTCGCAAAAGGAGGTCCGTCGTAGAAGACGAACTCGTCGTCCGCGGGGCGGTTGGAGATCGACGCCTCGAAGGTTCCCTCGTCCTGCCAGCGCGCAAGGATTCTCTCCTCGATTCGAGGGAAATCAGCTTGGGCAGATACACGTGGGTACAAGGTGTCGGTCGGCTCTCGCATCACCAGGGCCTCCTGCAGGCTGTGTCATCGTCCCAGCGATGGTGCGGGCTGGCCCACGAGATGGTGAGGGTACCCCTGGCACACGGAAATCGACGGAGCTGATATCCGCCACCCGCTCCGAGGAGTGGAGACCTAGACTGCCGCTTCGCTGAGCAGGGGAGGGGCCATGGCTACTGCGAAGAAGGCTGCTGCCCGCAAGAATGCCGCGAAGAAGGCTCCGGCACCCAAGAATGCCGCGAACCCTTCCGGCGACAATGCTGCTGCAAAGAAGACTGACGCCCGCAAGACCGGCGCCCACAAGGCCGGCGCCCGCAAGACCGGCGCCCACAAGGCCGGCGCCCACAAGGCTGGCGCCCGCAAGACCGGCGCCCACAAGGCTGGCGCCGCCGCAAAGACGGCTGCGAAGAAGACCGCACCACGCCGCAAACCGGCGAAGCCGCGCTTTGGCGAAGTGTTCCTGGAGAAGCAACGCCAGGCGCTGTTGGCAGAGCGCCGCCGCTACACAGCCCATGCGGAGCGATACGAAGCCGAAGCCGAGCAGCTTGTCAACGAGCGCGAGCCCGGTGATGTGCAATTCGACGAGGAGTCCGGCGAAGGAGACTCCATCGCCGTCGAGCGCGATCGGGCACTGCAGATCTCTGCTCGAGAACGCGAGGAAATCGCCGAGATTGACGCTGCGCTCGCGCGTATCAAAGACGGCACGTACGGCATCTGCATCGTGTCGGGAAAGCCGATCCCCAAGGAACGCTTAGAGGCCATCCCGCACGCATCAATGCGTGTGGAGGTCAAGAGCAGCGGTCCGGCGTGGCGGCGGCCCTAGCTGGGCCCCAGGTGTTCGCGAACCGGCCGGCTGCCTCACCAGATCGCTTGGCGCGCAATTTTGAGCTCGCGATCTCCTCGCTCGTCGTTCTCTGTATTGACCAGATCACGAAAGCCTGGGCCGTCGTTGCACTCGACGATCGGATCATCGATCTGGTGTGGACGCTGCGCCTGCGACTCGTCCACAACACCGGCTTCGCCTTCTCGGCAGGGAGCGGTCTCGGTCCCGTACTGGCGCTGGCCGCCATCGTGATCATCGGCGTGCTGTGGTCGTCACGTCGGCGCGTCCGAGCAGGATGGGCTGCGAGCGGTCTCGGAGGGATCATTGGCGGGGCACTGGGCAATCTCACCGACCGCTTGTTTCGCGGGGCGGGCTGGGGTCGGGGTGCAGTCGTGGATTTTGTCGATCTTGGGTGGTGGCCGATCTTCAACCTGGCGGACGCCTCGATCACCGTCGGGCTCGTCATCGTGCTGTTCCACCTGTATCGCACTGAGAGGCGTTCCCTCCGAACCCCGGACGGGGCGCCTGAGTGAACGAGCGACGCCGCAGGTTCGAGATCCCCGCCCCCCTGGCAGGGGAACGCCTCGACCGGGCGCTGTCGCTGCTGACAGGACGGTCACGGTCCGAGACGGCGAAGATGGTGGCCGACGGCTGTGTCCTGATCGGCGGCGAGGTGTCGCCCGTGGGTTCGAGACGACTCGCGCCCAACGAGGTGGTCGAGGTGTTGCCAGATCGGGCTCCCGATGCCGTTCAAGAGCGGGAGCCCGAGATCGTCTCGTTCGATGTCCTGTATGTCGATGCCGATGTCGTGGTGGTGAACAAGCCCTCCGGCGTGGTCACCCATCCAGGCACCGGCCATTCCAGCGGAACGCTCGCTGACGCGCTCGTCAAGCGGTTCCCCGACATGGCCAACGTCGGTCAATCCGAAAGGCCGGGCATCGTGCACCGGCTTGATCGGGGGACGAGCGGGGCTTTGGTCTGCGCTCGCAGTGCTTTGGCATACGAAGGCCTTATCGAACAGCTCTCGCGGCGAGAGGTTCGCCGGATCTACGCAGCCCTGTCACGCGGGCACCCTCCCTCGCCCAGAGGCACCATCGATGCCCGTATCGGCCGAGATCCTCACAACCGCACGTTGATGACGGTGATGGCCACCGGACGCGAGGCTCGCACGCACTACAGCACCGTTGAGCTCTTCACGCACCCCGTCGAGGCATCCCTGCTTCGCTGCCAGCTCTCCACGGGCCGGACGCATCAGATCCGGGTGCATCTGGCCAGTATCGGGTTGCCCCTGCTCGGGGACCTCGCCTACGGCGTGCCCGATCCCTTCGGCATCAGCCGTCCGCTGTTGCATGCGACGCATCTGACATTCCAGCACCCCGCCTCGGGTGCCGAGATGAGCGTTGCCGCTCCGATGCCCGCAGACTTCGTCGAAGCACTGCGAGAGTTCGGTTCGGACCCGTCGGCATTCTCGATGAAGTGAATGTGCGAACTGAGCGGCCGAACTGAGCGGCCGAACTGAACGGGCGAAATCAGCCGCCGAGCTGGGTCGTTACGGCGTTTCGGCGGCGGTCTCGGGCCACGGCGCGCGGCCGCGGGCAACCTCTGCCACAGCGGCGAGGCTGTAGGAATCGAGTTCGGCGCGCATGCGATGCCCGACTGAGTCCCAGATCGCGAGGAGCACGCATTGCCCCTCGTGGTCACAGGCGCCGTCCTGATGGGGCTGGCCGAAATCGCCTAGGGCGATCGGGCCGTCGACGGCCCGAACGATCATCCCGATCGTGACCTCGGAAGGGTCGCGTGCCATCACGTACCCACCCCCGACACCGCGCTTGGAGCGGACCAACCCGGCCCCCTTGAGGGCAAGCAAGATCTGCTCGAGGTACGGCTGAGGCAGACCGGTGCGCTCCGCGATGTCGCGCACAGACGTTGGCCTGCCGTTGTCGTTGAGGACCAGGGACAGCAACGCGCGGCTTGCGTAGTCTCCCCGCGTCGAGACTGCCACGCTGGCAGCGTAGCCCCGCCTTTGCGGGTGCTCGTAGGGTCGGCATCATGGACAGCGCCACCCGCAGCGCCATCGACAGCGAGCCGCTGGTACTCGAGCGTGTCCTTCCCGCTTACGGCGGTCGTTGCATCACTGAGGTGATGCCGGGTCTCCTCGCCGGCGTAGAGACGGAACTCATCGGCGATCCCATCGCTTCGGCTCCCACCGTGGTCATGCTGGTGGTCGATGGTCTCGGATGGCATCAGTTGCGGCGCAACAGATCACTGGCCCCGGTGCTTGCAGCAGCTAGCGACCGCACGCCACCCATCACCACCGTTGCGCCGAGCACGACTGCGACGGCCCTGACATCTCTCACAACCGGTGCTGCGCCCAGCGAACACGGCCTTGTCGGGTATCGGGTGCCAACGCCGCTGGGACTGCTGAATGCTCTTCGCTGGCGCGCCGGCGGCACCGACGTACGCGCTGCGCTGCCAGCCGACGAACTGCAACCCGTCGTGCCCTTCTGCGGTCAGCCGGCGGCGGTGGTGACGCGGGCGGAGTTTCGCCACAGTGGGTTCACCATGGCTCACCTGCGGGGCGGTGCGTTCTGGGGTTGGCGCGAAGTGAACGACATTGCCGAATGCGTCTTGAGCGCAGTTACCGCGGGATTTCGGCTGGTGTTCGCGTACTACGACACCCTCGACAAGATCGCCCACGAATTCGGACTGGGCGACCACTATCGAGCTGCACTCGCTGAGGTGGAACGCCTCGCCGTTGAATTGCGTACCGGGCTGCCTGGCGACACTCCGCTCATCGTCACGGCCGATCACGGCTTCGTCGAAGTGCTCGAACCGCTCGTCATGATCGACCCTGAGGTGACCGAGCTCACTACCGGCTGGTCGGGTGAGGCCAGGATGCTGTGGCTGCACGCTCGACCAGGTGCGGAGCCTCAACTCGCTGGTGCGTGTGACCGATACGCCGCCCTCGCGGAGATCGCTCCCGTGAGCCAAGTGCTGGACGAACGTTGGCTGGGCAAACATGTCTCGAAGGCGGCCAGGGGCCGTCTCGGAGATGTCGCGCTCGTTCCCCGAGGCCTGCAGGCCTTCACTATGCCCGATGAAGACCAGCCGCATCATGGCCTGATCGGCCGGCACGGGGGCTTGACTTCAGAAGAAATGATGGTGCCCTTCGCACTGTTGTAGCCAGGCTCATAACCGGCTGCTGGCTGGCTCTGAAGCGACATGTGCCCAGTGTCTACGGGGCTTTCTTGAGCCTGCGCCGACGGGGATCGCGCCCTCGCCAGATAGCATTTCGATGGTGGTTGGCGATTCGGTTCAAGACCCAGAACAGGGTGAACTGCTGAATAGCGGACCTCTCACGGAAGACGTCGACGACGAGCCCTTCGTTCCGGAACCGGCGAAGCTCATGCGTATTGGCGGCATGATTCGCAAGTTGCTCGAAGAGGTCCGCCATGCGGAACTCGACGAAGCAGGTCGCGATCGCATGCGCGACGTGTACCACCTGTCCGTCGAGGAACTGGCAACGGCGCTGTCCGAACCGCTCGCTGACGAGCTGAACCGGATTGCGCTGCCGTTCGAAGAGGACATCCCCTCTGGCCCTGAGCTTCGTATCGCTCAGGCCCAACTGGTGGGATGGCTCGAAGGATTGTTCCACGGCATCCAAGCTGCAGTGTCGGCGCAGCAGATGATGGCTGAGCGGCAACTACGCAGTATGCGTGGCAATGCCCTCGAAGCCGGCGAGCAGCCCGGTCCAGCGAGGACGGCAGAGCGTGGCGGTGTCTATCTGTGATCGGGGCGAGATCGGTCGGCGACGGTTGTCGCATGCCTGGCATCGCTGTGGCAGGAGGCGCGTCCGCGCACTGAGCTAGCACTGAAGGATTTGTCTGGCCGGCCGTTGGGGTTCGGTCAACGAGCACCACAGGGGGCGAAAACCAAAATGGCGCTCGAGGTTGAGACAAAGGACTGCACCGCACTCAGCGATGCCGAGATCTCCGAGATGGCCGAATTGGTCACGGGTGAGAACGTTCACTTCGATGTCGGGCATCTCTCCAAGCAGCGGGATGCCTGGGTGCTCGTCACCCACGTGCGAGACGGCGTCAAGCTCGCCGCATATGGCTATTGCACACTCGAACGCGTAGGCGGCGATCCCACCGTGTTGATGGGTGCCGGTGCAACACGGCGCTCGGCCCGTCGTGACAGCGCACTGCGTGCGATGGTCACCGATCAACTTCGCCGTGCCGTGCTCGCGTTCCCCGACGAGGACGTGCTGGTGGCCTCCCAGATGGCCGACGCAGCTGCATTCACGGCGTTCAAGCCGCTGGATCGGGTGGTGCCACGTCCCGGCTACGAGCCCAACGGTGAGGACCGCGCCTGGGGGCGGCGACTCGCAAAGCGATTCGAGGTTCAGGGCGAGTACAAGGCTCGAGAGTTCAAGGTCTATGGCGACGGCGGGCCCTCGTTCGTGCTGAACCACACCGCTCCACGGCCCGAGAAGGTTGATCCGGCGTTGATCGCACTGTTTGACGGCTTCGACACGGCGAATGGTGACGCGCTGATCGCTTTCGGGTGGGCCACACGGGAAGATCTCGCGAAACTGCTGTAGCGCTCCCGGCCCATTGGGGTCCCGGGCGGGCTGAGCACTTGGTCCTGTGAGCGGGAACTTCGGCGAACTCGCCCGCCGACGGCGGATGACCCGGCATTTCATGCCGGACCCTGTTGACGATGTGCTCCTGGCGCGGGTCCTCGATGCGGCCAGGCGCGTCCCATCGGCCGGCAACTCGCAGGGTTTCGACTTCGTCGTGCTCAGCGGGGCCTCCCAGACGGCTCGGTACTGGGACGCGACGCTGCCGGCAGATCGTCGGGACAGCTTTCGTTGGGCCAGCTTGGTCTCCTGCCCGGTCCTGATCACCGTCTGGGCCGACCCAGGGGCGTACGTCGAGCGCTACGCAGAGTCCGACAAGGCACACACGGGGCTCGGCGAAGGCCCTGATGCCTGGTCGACGCCGTTCTGGACGGTGGATGCGAGCTTCGCTGCGATGGCGTTGCAGTACGCCGCGATAGACGAAGGTCTCGGAGTGCTGTTTTTCGGCATGTTCGAACACGCCGAAGCAGTTGCTGGGGCGCTCGGCGTCCCGCCGTCGCATGAACCCGTCGGTGTGGTTGGCGTGGGATGGCCTGATCGATCAGCTGAGGCTGCGAGCGGACCCGCAGCGAGCCAGGACAGACCTCGGCGTCCGCTCTTCGCCGAAGCGAACGAACCCGATCCCGAAGCGTTGAACGCGACAGTCGATCGCCCGCTGGTTCATCGGGGCCACTGGCTGGGGCACTGGTAAGTTGCTGCGGGGCGGCCGTGCCGGCGCGAGTCGGCTCGGTGCTGGCATTGCGCCCAGCCCCTGTACTGATCTCGACGTGAGAGGAACGCTGGCGTGGGCGAACAAGCTGAACCCAACCACCGATCACCCACGACGACACCGACATGACCCCCGAGGAACGCTGACGTGGGCGAGCAGGCTGAATCCAACCAGACTGGGCCGAACCAAATCTCCATGGTCGAGTACTTGCAGCTGGGGGAAGACCCCCACTTGGTCGCCAACGTCTGCGATGCCTGTGGGGTCACCTACTTCGATCGTCGGAATGCATGTGCCGCGTGCGGGGCTCGCGAGTTTTCGACGACCCGGCTCGCCAACACGGGCGCGGTGCGGGCGTTCACGATCGTGCACCGCGCTGCGCGGGGAGTGCCAGCTCCGTATGTGTCCGCGGTGGTCGATCTCGACGGAGGCGGGCGCGTGAAGAGCAACATCGTCAATGTCGAACCCACGCCCGAGAACGTGAGCCTCGGGATGCGCGTGCGCCTCGCAACCTACGTGGCCACTACCGACGACGAAGGCAACGAAGCCGTTGCTTTCGGATACGAGCCTTCGCCAGCCTGAGGGCTCCAGCAGGGCCGCTGATAGCGACACCGATTCGACCGCATAACGACCGCATTCGACACAAACCGCATTCGACACAGACCGCATTCGACACAGACAGCCAACAGCACCACCATTCACCACAGGAGAGCAGCCATGAGCAATCAGGACCCCGTCTGGATTCTCGGCACATCCATGACCAAGTTCGGCCGGTACGCCGACAAAGACCTGATCGACCTTGCAGCGCAAGCCTCGCTGGGAGCACTGGACGACGGCGGGGTGACCATGGCCGACATGGACGTCTTGGCGGCGGGCTGCCTCTACGAAGCCAACGGCGGCGTCGGACAGCGCCTCCAGAAGCAGATCGGCCAGACCGGCATTCCCGTCTACAACGTGGCCAACGCCTGCGCTACCGGCGCCACGGCGGTCCGCACCGTGATGATGGCGATCAAATCCGGTGAGGCGCAGATGGGCCTTGTTGTGGGCGTCGAGCAGATGGGCAAGATGGGCATGCTCGGTGGCGATCGGGCCGCCCGCTCCGACAAGAACGTCTTCGAGCGCAAGGGCCGCTTCGGCTCCGTGGTCGGTGTCGAGGGGCGCTTGGGCACCAACATGATGCCGGGCGTGTTTGCCCAGGCCGGCATGGAGTACGCCTACGAGAACGATGGTGTGGGTTTCGAGCAATTCGCCAAGGTGGCTCAGAAGAACCACGAGCACTCGACGCTGAACCCGCTGGCGCAGTACCGCAAGGCGTTCACGCTGGAAGAGGTCATGGGTTCTGAGGTGATTGCCTACCCGAACACACTGTTGATGTGCTGCCCCACCGGCGACGGCTCTGCTGCAGTCGTGCTGGTCTCCGATGAGAAGCTGCGGACGCTGCCACGTGAGCAGCAACGACGCGCCGTCAAGGTCTCGGCCTCGGTGCTGACCTCAGATCCCTGGACCGAGGGCTGCCAGGTCCAGCCTGATGTCAACACGCTGACGCGTAATGCAGCCGACGCTGCTTACGAGGACTCGGGCGTCGACCCAGCCGATCTCGACCTCGTGGAGCTGCATGACTGCTTCGCGACGGCCGAGCTGCGGCACTACGACAACCTGCGCCTGTGCGAGCCCGGCGGCGCCGGCGAGTGGATCGACCGGGGCGGCCCATGTCGTGATGGCGAGATCCCGGTCAACGTGTCAGGCGGCCTGCTGTCGAAAGGGCACCCGATCGGCGCTACCGGCGTGGCCAACCTGTTCGAGGTTGCCACCCACGTCCGAGGCGAGGCCGGCGACCGTCAGGTCCCCGATGCCAAGGTCGGTCTGGCCCACGTCATCGGCCTCGGCTCCAGCTGCGGCGTGCACATCCTGGAGCGCTCGGGCCTCTAACCCGAACGCAACCATCAGACATTGGCGCCCGGGCCTCTAGGCCGAACGCAACCATCGGACCCAGGCACTCAGGCCTCTAGCCCGAACGCAACCATCGGACCCAGGCGCTCAGGCCTCTAGCCCGAACGCGCCTGTCAGCTACCGGCGCTCAAGCCTGCGCGGAATTCACTGGGTTCCGGCACGAGTGCGTCGCTACGTTCGCGTGAGGGCCAGCCTCTCCAGGTGGGAAGCGCCTTTCGGACTCGGCCACCACCCGGCTGAGGCTGGCCTCTTTGGCAAGCGTACTTCGTCGGGCCCGGTAGGGAGTCTCAGTTATTGAATGCTTCGAGCGTGAGCGTCAGCTCGTCGAGGTACTGCAGCGTCTCGTCTGCTGATGGCAGGTCGAAGTTGACGGGCGTGAACACGAATTGGCTGACTCCCGCTTCGGCGTAGGCCTCGAGCCGGTCCAGACGCGGCCGTCCCCAGATGTAGAGCGTGATGGGAATGTCGTCGGCGTCGTCGCGCCCTGCCGCGGCGGCGAGCCGGCGGAATCGCTCGATGCCGCCGACCACGTCGGGCTTGCCGGTCACGTTCATCACGCCGACATCGATGGGACACCATTCATCTGCGTACTCCGCTGCGTGCCCGATGCCGAGGGGGCCCGCATTGCCGAGCGCGATCGGAACCGAGCCATTCGCCGGCTTGGGGTAGATCCACGACTCGCTGTGGCTGTCCCATCGGCCGTCCAAGGCCGGTACCGGATCGTTCGCCCAGATGGACCGCATGGCAGCCACACGCTCGCGCATGGCGCCGTAGCGCTGGCGGAACGGCATGTCGGGTCGATGATCGGCCAGTTCCTCGGAGTTCCAACCGACGCCGATGCCGAGCACGACACGCCCGTCCGACAGCACATCGGTCGACGCCACGGTCCGGGCGAGATCGATGAGGTCGTGCTGCAGGATGAGGCAGATGCCCGTGCCCAGCTTGATCGTCGAAGTCCGCGCAGCCGCAACGCCCATGGAGACAAACGGGTCCATCATGTGCAAGTAGGTCCCCGGCAGCTGCCCGCCATTGGGGTACGGGCTCTGGCGAGAGGTCGGGATGTGGGTGTGCTCGGGGTACCACACCGAGTAGTAGCCCCGTTCTTCGAGCTCTTGGGCCAGATCGCCTGGGTCGATGCCGCCGTGATGATTGCCAGTGAGATACCCGAATTTCATGGCGCGCAGCCTAAGGAGCCGCGCTGACAGGTATGCCCACTGGCGCCTTCAGCCGCGGCCGACCGCCGGTTCAAGGTGTCCTCCGGCGCCTGCTCGCTCGGGTCCTTGGGTGCCATTACTGGGGTGCCATTACTGGAACTTGATGTAGTGGTTGCGGCCGAAGTCGCCGTTCATGTGGCCGTATGAACCGCTGTGGGTTCGTTGGAGACGCAGGGGTTTGATCATGGCGGGTTGCCTCCTCGCTCGCCGCTGTCGGGTTCGCCGCGGGGACTTGCCGGGCTGGTGTTCTCTGCGGCGCCGTTTGCGCTGGCGGGTTCGCTGCGGGGTCTCGCCGGGCCCGTGTTCCTTATGGCCCCGTCGGTGCTGTCGGGTTCGTCGCGGGGTTCGGTGTCCCAGCGGCCGGTGGTGGGGTGTCGACGCAGTCGCTGGTTGTGTTCGTGCAGGCCGTTGTGGCAGTCGTCGCACAGTGCTGCGAGGTTGGGAGGGTCTGTGGTGCCGCCGTCGGCGTTCCATTCGTCAATGTGGTGGTACTCACAGCGATGCATCGGGGCGCGGCACAGAACACAGCCGCGGTCGCGTATGGCGACGGCGAGCTGTTGGGCTGCGGTGGCGAGCCGTCGGCTGCGCCCGAGCCACAGCGGCTGGCCTGCGGTGTCGAACAGTGCGCCGCTGATGCGTGTGTCGGACGAGAGGTTGTTGAGGATCTCGGCCGGTACGGGCCCGACGCCGAGGGCTTCGCATCGTCCGTGGGGTGTGGTGCCGTCGATGACGCCGATCTCGGCGACGATGACGAGCTGGTTGGGTGCTTGGGCAGGCCGCCAGCGCTGGATCGAGCGGCCCGCGGCGCCGACCGGCACGGTCTCGCTGTGTGTGGGGGGTGTCGCATCGCTGCGTTGCGGGCTGTGGTCGCCATCGCAGCGGTGTTCGTACTCGCCGCGGCCATCACGGTCGCGCTCGCCATCGCTTGTGCCGCTGCGGTCATGTCGGGCATCGCCAGTGCGCCCGGGATCGGCAACGTCACGGCCCGGGTCGGTGTCGGTGCTGTAGGGGGAGTGGTGCTGTGCCTGTGGCGTTGGAGCCGTGGGGTGGTCGATGGTGACCAAAGCATTGCGGTCGGTGAGCATCTCGAAGACGGCGTCCGCGAGGCGTTGTTTGTTGTCGCGGATCTGGTTGGGTGTGCCGTCGCGTCCGCCGTCTTGTCGCCACAGGGCGTCTTTGTAGTTCTCGACTGCCTGTTGGATCAACGCGAAGCTGATCGGGTCCAAACGGGCGTTGAGCACTCCCATGCCGCTGGTGTGGTCGACGAACAATGCGGCGCTGCGTTCGCGGCGTTGGCGCGCAAGCACTGATCGCACCGCGTCGGGGTCATAGCGGGCGGCGAAGTCGCGGGCGTCGCGGCGCAGAATCTCGGGCGACACCGCAGCGGCGGTCTCGAGCAGGTCCGCGGCGGTGTCGACGGCATCGGGGCTGGTCTGTCGGGCCGCGTCCGCGAGCACCTCGGCATGCTCGACGGTGAGATCGCCCACCGCGAGGCCGCGCGCCACATTCGGCATCTGCGCGATCTGTCCGCTGTCTTGTGTGGTGCGCTTGGCGTTGCGGCTGCTCTGCCGTGCCCGCTCGCGCAGCGCCGAGCGGCCCGCTCCTGCCTGTGAGGCTTCCAGCGCGGCGGTGGCGCTCAGCAGCATCGCCTGAGCGGCCGCGCGCAGCCGTTCAGCCTGCTCGACCACCTGGGCGAGCGTGTCGCTGGGCGCACCCTTGAGCGGGACCAGCGACGCCCGCGCCACTACGTCACGCGCTCCGCGCAGCACCGACAGCACCGACCCCGACGCGGGTACCAGAGTTGGTGGCGTCGAATGGGCGGGCGGCACCGTCTCGGCCTCACGCAGCGACGCACCCACCGCCAGCACAGGTTCGACCGGCGACGCCGACTCGGCCGGCAACGACCTTCCCGCCGGCACGGCGGCAGCAGACTCGCCCGATGGCGTCGAACCCGACGCCGATCCGGCCGCCGAATCGCTGTGAATGTCCGTGAACCTCATGACATGGACTGTAAACACACCCTGTTAGACGAAAACTCAACCAAGGCCACCCCCGGCAGTTTCCACCAGACCCAACGAGCTCCGTAGCCGCCACCGACGCCAGACTCTGGGCGACCGCCGGTTCGAGGCGCCCTCCCGCACCTACTCGCTCGAGTCCTCAGTGCCACGCTGACAGGCGTGCCACGCTGACAGGTGTGCCCGCTGGCGAAGCGTGTGCCCGCGGCGGAGGCGGCAGGGCCCTCTGCTCCGGGGATCCGGCAGGTCCCAACCTCGCAGAGTTCCCTGCTGCCTCCGCCGCTATTGCGTCTGTGCCTATCCGTTGACGTTCTCAGCCGCGTCCGACCAGGGGCATTCCGTTGGCCATTACCGTCATCGTCAGGACGTTGGTGTCGGCAGGCAGCTCCGCCATGTAGAGGACGGCGCCGGCCACGTCGTCGACATCCATCAGCGGTTCGGCCCGGATGCTCCCGTCGGCCTGGGGGACGCCGGTGGCCATGGCCGCGGTCAGGGGCGATTTGGCGTTGCCGATGTCGATCTGCCCGACGGTGATGCCATGTTCCCGCCCGTCCAGCGACAGTGCCTTGGTCAGCCCAGTGATGGCGTGTTTCGTCGCTGTGTAGGGGGATGAATGCGGGCGGGGGGTCTGCGCTGACACCGACCCGTTGTTGATGATGCGACCGCCGGAGGGCCGCTGGCGTTTCATCTGAGCGAAGGCCGCACGGGCGCACAGCCATGAGCCGGTGAGATTCACCCCGACGGTGGCCATCCAGTCCGCGACCGCCAGTTCATCAACCGGAACGGGACGGGTGCCCATGCCGGCGTTGTTGAACAGCAGGTCGACACGGCCGAACCGGTCTGTGGTCCCTGCGAACAGAGCATCGACCTGGTCCGGTTCCGAGACGTCAGCGGTGACGGCGAGTGCTTCATCCGCACACAGATCCACCACCTCGTCGAGCAGCTCTCGGCGACGGCCGCAGATGACCACCTTCCAGCCGGCCTCCGAGAGCGCCAGCGCGCAGGCCTTGCCGACACCGGTGCCGCCTCCGGTGATGATTGCCACCCGGTCACGGGTTCCGGCGTCGTTCGAGCCGGCATCGCCAGGAGCAGCGTCATTTGGAGCAGTTCCCGATTCGCCTGCTTGCGGTGCGTTCACGTGGCCTCCTTCTGCGGCTGCTCGCCGCCCTCTGTTGCGCCCTGACTGCCGCCCCGCTCGCCGCCCTGACTGCCGCCCCGCTCGCCGCCCTGACTGCCGCCCCGCTCGCCGCCCTGACTGCCGCCCCGCTCGCCGCCCTGACTGCCGCCTCGCTCGCCGCCGCCCTTGGAGCCCCGCTTGCCGCCCTGCTTGGCGGCTTGGGCCTGGCGCTTCTGGATGTTCGCCCACTCGTCTCGCAGCCCGACGGTGCGGTGGAACAGCGAGGCCCCCGGGCTGTCCGACACGGGGCTGTCCGACACGGGGCCGTCCGACACAGGTCCGTCCGACACAGGTCCGTCCGACACAGGGCCGTCCGACACAGGGCCGTCCGACACAGGGCCGTCCGCGCAGAAATAGCCGAGTCGCTCGAACTGCACCACGGTGCCAGCAGCAATATCCGCGATTGCCGGCTCTGCGACGCCGACAAGAACTTCGCGGGAGTCCGGATGCAGGTCGTCGAGGGGATCACCGGTGCGGTCGCCTGGCAGTTCGGCGTCGAAGAGCCGCTCATACAGAACGGCAGTGATGGGCACTGCGTGCTCTGCGCTGACCCAGTGAATGGTGGCCTTGACCCTTCGGCCGTCCGGCGCCTGGCCGCCTGAGGTCTGCGGATCATAGGTGCAGTGCACCTCGGTGACATTGCCCTCGTCGTCGGTCACCGCGTCGGTGCAACGCACGAAGTAGCCCGCTCGCAGCCGGACCTCCCGACCAGGCGTGAGCCGGAAGTACTTCGGCGGCGCGTCGAGGCGAAAGTCGTCCTGCTCGATCCACAGGGTCCCGTTGAAGGGCACCTGCCGGGTGCCGGCGGAGGGGTCCTCAGGGTTGTTGACGGCTTCCCGATACTCGGTGACGGGCACGCCGTCGTCATCGGTAGGCCAGTTGGTGATGACGAGCTTCAGCGGCCGCAGTACGGCCATACGGCGAGGCGCCACGGCATTCAGCTCCGTCCGCACGAACGATTCCAGCAGTTCGGGAGCATGGCGGCTGTTGGTACGCGCAACCCCGATAGAGGCGCAGAACTCCCGGATGGCTGCAGGGGGATACCCGCGCCGCCGCAGGGCTCGCAGCGTCGGCAGCCTGGGATCGCCCCAGCCGTCCACATGGCCGCCCTCCACCAGCCGGCGCAGGACCCGCTTGGAGGTGATCGTCCGGTTCAGCTCCAGCCGGGCGAACTCGGTCTGGTAGGGCCGCTCACCGCTATGGCCGAGCTCATCGAGTGGCAGGTGCTCCAAATACCAGTCATAGAGCGCCCGGTTGTCTCGAAACTCCAGCGTGCACAGCGAATGAGTGACGCCTTCGATGGCATCGCTTTGGCCGTGTGCCCAGTCGTAGGTGGCGTAGATGCACCATCGGTCGCCGCTGCGGTAGTGGTGTTCGTGACGGATCCGGTACATCACCGGGTCACGCATCTGCATGTTCTCGTGCTGCATGTCGACGCGGGCGCGCAGCACCCGGCTGCCCTCGGAATGCCGGCCAGCAGCCATCTCGCGAAACAGGCGCAAGTTCTCGGTGACCGGCCGGTCGCGGTGCGGGCTCTCCGTGCCTGCGCGGCCGAAGCCTCCGCGCCCAGCCGAAATGGCGTCTGCGTCCTGATCATCGACGTAGGCAAGACCTCGCTCGATCAACAGCTCGGCCCACGCGTACAACTGCTCGAAGTAGTCCGAGGCGTAACGGATCTCGTGCGGCTCGAATCCGAGCCATCTCACGTCGTCAACGATGGCGTCGACATATTCGGGGCTCTCGGTGGCGGGGTTCGTGTCATCGAAGCGGAGGACACAGTGCCCGCCGAATTCGGAAGCGACGGTGAAGTCGAGACAGATGGCCTTGGCGTGTCCGATGTGGAGGTACCCGTTCGGCTCCGGCGGAAAGCGGGTCTGCACTCGGCCCGCGAACCGCGCCGAAGCGAGGTCCGCTACGACAAGATCGCGAATGAAGTCGCGCCCGCTGCCGTCGTCTGGCTCAGGACTGATCTCGGCAGAGCGGGAGGGCCCAGTTCGCTCAGGCACAGGTCCTCAGGCAGCGACAGTGACGTGCGGCGGCGGCCAGACGCCTGCGACGATGCCGGTCTCGACCAGGTAGCCCATGATGCGCTCGAGACGGCCCAAGAGAGCCTCAAGATCGCCCGCCGGCAGGGCGTCGGCTGCGGCGCAAGACAGCCGGTCCGTGTCGTGCTCGACGGCTCGGCGTGCGGCGTTGCCGTCGGGTGTCTGCTCGCCGTCGGCGGTGATCCAGCCCCGGTCGACGAGCCGCTGGCACGCGGCATCCCACTCGTCAGCGTTCCAGCCACGGATCTTCTGGATGGTGGCACCGTTGCCGTGGCCGCCCGTGGTCATCATCACGTGGCACTCGACGGGATCCAGATCGCCGGCGGCGAGCGCGATGTTGTGGCCGTCGAAGCGGAACTCGCGCAGCAGCGTGCAGCCGTGCCACAGGTCCATGACGTCCCCGCCGCCGGTGCTGTCGCTCGGCCACGGTTCCGATGCCCACCCTGCATAGAGCGGTCGTGCCCCGATGGGCAGATCGCCTGCGAAGCTACGCAGCGCGGACGCAGCCGCAGCGATATCGCCCGGATCCGGGTACTCGCCCAAGGCCCGTTGCATCGAGGCGGTCGTGAACTCCAGCTGCCGGGCACGGACGGCGTCTGGCTCCATGATGTCCCAGCAGCCCGGCACCGCTCGCCCCACCATGCGAGGAGCGAAGTTGTAGAACACCGCGGTCACGGTCGCTGCGCTGGCCCTGCCCATCGGCGCCGAGCGATACGCGAAGTACGCATGCCACCAGCCCTTGAAACCGTCGTCGTTGAATCCGTAGATCTCCGGTGAGTAGTAGGCCACCGTGTGGATCGGCTCGACCGTGCGGCCCAGGCGCCGGATCGGGCTTCGACGGTGTTCAGTACGGGGAATCTCGCCCATCGACGCTCCTGTTGTCTGTGCGTTCGTGCACGAACAGCTTCGGTTGGGCCGTTCGCGGTCGCCGCAATGGTATGGCGCAGCGGCCTCGTGCGCGGTGCTCTGCACTGCTCGCAGGCAGGCGCACGGAACTACGGTTTCGACGATGACCGTTCACGGAATGCAGCACGAAGCCACCGTCGAGATCGCCGCCACGCCAGAAGCCGTCTTCGCCATGGTTTCCGACGTGGGGCGCATGGGGGACTGGAGCCCCGAGAACGCCGGAGCCGACTGGACCAGCGGCACGCCAGGAGCCGAGGATTCCACGTTCGAAGGGCACAACCGCATCGGCGAACGGGAGTGGAGCGTGCCGTGCACCGTCACCGTGGCGCAGCCCGGCGAGTGCTTCGAATGGGTGACCCGGCCAGAGGATCCCGAAGGCCCCTATGTGCGCTGGACCTACCGCATGGCGTCCAACGATGCGGGCGGCACGACGTTGACCGAAGCCTGGGACGTCCTGTCGCTGCCGCCCACCTTGCAGCCGCTCAGCGCCGAGCAGCTGGCGGCGCGTGCCGATGTAGTCCGTGCCGGTATGGCCACGACCCTCGCTGCCATCAAGGCCGCCGCCGAGGGGTAGCGCTCGGGCTGCCGAGGACTGGCGGCCACAGTGGGGTAGCGCTCGGGCTGCCGAGGACTGGCAGCCGCAGTGGGGGAGCGCTCGGGCTGCCTAGGACTGGCAGCCGCAGTGGGGGAGCGCTCGGGCTGCCTAGGACTGGCAGCCGACGCCATTGCCGTCCCGGTCGAGACGGTACGGGTCCTCGCCGATGACCTTGACCATCACCGGCTTCTGGGCGGCCGTCAAGTCGCCGCAGTTGACCGCATCGCCGGGAAGGTTCGGCAGGCACGGTTCGTAGGCGGGGTGGCAGTCGTTACCGGCACTGGCGTTCTCGGCGGCGTCCGTAGATTCGCCGTCCCCTGGTTCGCCCTCGCCCGCTTCGGCTTCGTCTGCTTCGGCTTCGTCTGTTGTGGAGTCTTCGGGGTCCCCCGTCAGTGATGTCGTCGCTGCCGGTTGTGGGGCACTGAAGTCGAATTCGCCTCCGGTGCACGAGTCGAGTGCGTCATCGAGAACTCGTTGCTCGACGGAGTCAACAGCGAGATCCCAACGAGCCTTCACTGCGACCCAATCTGCTGCGTACTGGCATCGGTAGGCGTCCTCGGGAGGCCACCACTGCGCAGGATCCCGAGCGCTCTTGCTGCGGTTGGACGACGCCGTGATGGCAATGAGCGAGCGGGGATCGCCGAGATCGTTGGCGAATCGGGTCCAGGTGTCGGCGGTCCATCGGTACCCGCCGGATTCCCACGCCTCGGCAAGGGGCACCATGTGGTCGATGTCGAGGTTCGATGCCGAGCTCACGCTGACGTTGTCGTACAGCGACCGCCAAGTGCTATCGGGGCGCCGCTCCGCTGCGAGGACTCGGTCTCGGGTGGAGCGTCCGTTGCTGTAGAGCCAGCCGCCAAACACGGCATCGCGGTCGTAGCCCCGACGTTGCTCAGCTTCGACTCGCAACCGCTCGAACAGGCCGATGACGCTCCTGCGCCGCTCGAGGTCAGCGGCTTCGGCTTCAGGATCCCGAATGCTCGCATCAGGAAACGTGACCGGTGGCAGCACTTGTGTGCCGTCGTCGCTGGTAGCTGCACCTTCCTCGCCCGAGTCGGCACCTCCCTCGCCTGAGGCCGCGCCATCCCCGGCCGTGGCCGCGCCTTCGTCACCCGTGGCCGCGCCGCCCTCGCCGGCGGCAGTGTCTGAAGGGGCAGTGTCTGAACGGTCTGGTGTAGCAGCGGAGGCAGTGTCTGAAGGGGCAGTGTCTGAACGGTCTGGTGTAGCAGCGGAGGCAGTGTCTGAAGGGGCAGTGTCTGAAGGGGCAGTGTCTGAAGGGGTTGTCCCGCCTGTGGCTTCCGAGCGCGAGGTGGCGTCCGCAGCAGGCTGCTGCGTGGCGATCGCTGAGTCTGATCTGGTCGAGCCGGTCCGGGCAGCCTCGGCGTCGGGTTGGCTTCGGGACGTGTCGGGGCCGGGGCGCACGCGGTCAGCGCGAGAACGGCGCCCGCGAGGCAGGTTCCGATGAGAGATCGCTGGACCTCAGCGGGGACACGGTTCGATGTGTGCACCCGCATCGTCGCGCAAGCTAGGCCGCTCCTGAGTGCTCGGGTGGGATACGAACTCCGAGATCGCTGAATTGCCCGGAGTGGGGCCGACTAGCGATTCCGTGACCTGCGGCTTTGCGTTCTCGGGCCGACGATCCGGGCAATTGCTCAGCGGGCGCCCGAGAAACAGTGTTGCGCCAAACCCGCCGTGTCTCCTCTGGCATGTGTTGACGAAATTCGAGCGCGCGAATGTTTGCATTTGAGAACGTATGTATGTATACTTGCCTTATGTTGCTGGAGGCCCCGCCAGTTCGCCCCGATGGCGATGCTGCTGTGCTGGTTGCCGCGACTGCCGGTGGGGTCCAGTCCCACAGCGGCAGTGTCGATGACGGTCCCGTCGACGCAGTCGACTTCGGGGCGCTGGGGCACGGCGAGTTGGTCGATGAGTTGGTGGATCTGGTGGCGGAGCGTGCCCGGTTGGAGGGCCGCTATGTGGCTCTGCTCGGCGAGCTGGTGTCCCGAGATGGGACTCAGTCGGCTGCGTGGCAGCTGCGTGAGTACACGCGGATGAACTCAGCCCAGGCTCGCAGTGAGGTACGGCTGGCCGAAGCTCTTGTCGAGCACGACTTCGCCGACACACTCGACGCGCTGTCCGCGGGTGAGATCCAGCTGTCTCATGCCAAGGTGATTGCTCGGGAGTCGCCGAAGAAGCACCGTCGCGACGAAGACGAGTTCCTCGAGCTGTGCCGCGCGTATCCCTCCGATGTGGTTGCCCGTCACACGCTGGCCTATGAGAGCTTGCAGGTGTTTGCCGACCTCGAAGCCGAGGCCGCAGCCAACGATCGCACCCCGGTCGATGCCGAGCTGGCGCTGCAGCGCGAGGAGCGTCGCTGCTCGATGCTCCTCGGTGATGACGGGATGTGGCATCTCCGAGCGGATCTGGACTTCATCGCCGGCCGCGAAATCAGCCAGCAGATTGCTGCGGCTGAGCGGGCGGTGCGCCAACGAGATGACGGCGGTGAGTTCGCCTATCCATAGCGAAATGCCGATGCATTGTGCGAACTGATCCTGGGCCGCCAGAAGCCACAGGCGAGCTTGGTGATCGTCGCCGACTACAACACGGTGTCGGGCGGTCTCGACAATCCTCGGCTCGACGATGGCACTCCGCTGTCGGCGAGACAGCTTGCTGAGCTTGCCGCTGATGCCAAGGTGCTGCCGGCGATGTTCAAGGCTGACTGGTCCGAGCTTGCCTTGGGGCGTGCTCGAAGCGCCAGCGAGGCGCAGCGCATCGTGCTGGCGATTCGGGACGGCGGCTGCATTGCTTGCGCCACGCATACCGAGCACTGCCACGCCCACCACATCGATCACTACGAGGATGACGGGCTCACCGAGATCTCCAACTTGGCGATGTTGTGCGTGCCCTGCCATCTCGACCATCACCAACGCCACTGGCCCATAGACACACCACCCGACGGCACACCGCGACGCGCACCTCCCTGCGGATAGGCACGCATCGCTGCGGCGGGCCTGCGTTGCTCAACGACAGCCAGCTTGTGACGTGCCCCCGCCGAATGGGCACGCATTGCGGGAGCAATCACGCCTGTTGCCGTGGACCGCGACCCGTGTCCGAAGTGCCTTCCGTGGCCGAAATGCGGAGCTCGGATCTGGAGGGGCGCATATGCACTGACCGGCGGGCATGCAGATCTGGAGACATATGCTCCGAACGAGAGCTGAGCGCGGGCTGTCGCGACTCGGGGAGAGTGCACATGGAAGCGATGGACCTGGGAAGCCTGAATTGGTGGGCGATCATCGTTGCGATCGTCTTCAATCAGGTGCTGGGTGCCGCCTGGTACAGCTCGTTCGCCAAGCCGTGGATGGCTGAAGTCGGCTTGACCGATGAGGACATGGAAGCGATGAAGGGCACCCCGCGCCGGTGGTACCCGTACGTCGTCGCAATCGTGCTGGCCCTGGTGTTCACGCTCGGCCTGGCACTGCTGGCGCAGGGCCTCGACGTCGACACTTTCGGCGAAGGGTTGGGCCTCGGCCTTCTGGCGGCGGTCGGCTTCGTGCTTACCTCGAACGGCATCAACTACACGTTCGAAGGCCGCAGCTTGCGGCTCTTCGCGATCAACGCTGGCTACCCGCTGATCTCGTACTGCGTGATCGGCGTCCTGCTCGCGCTCTGGCGGTAGGACACCTACAGACGCTCGATGCCGATGACGGCTACCGCTCGTGCGCGTTCCCCGAATAGCTCAACGACGCCAGAATGACTCTCATGCATCGGTCCAGGGGTTGACGACGTCGATTCCGCAGCCTTCGAAGTCGCTCACATTCCTGGTTGCAACCGATGTGCCCAACGAGCGGGCTATGGCGGCAATCTGGCAGTCGGCCTGGCTGATTGGGTGGCCGCTGGCGCGACGCGCGGCGGCTATCGCTGCGTACGCCTGAGCTGCGTTGCTGTCGAAGGACAAGACCCGGTCGGCGAACAACACCTCGAAGGCCCGTGCGGCCGCGACGGACAGCCCACGCCGACGTTCTCCTTCGGGCAGCATCGCAATGCCCGTGCGGACCTCTGCTTCCGTCACAGCCGTTACGTAGAGATCATCGGTGAGCTGACGGTCGATCCATGCCAGAACCTCAGGTCGGGGATGCTCGCGCATGAGCTCGGAGACGACATTGGTGTCGAGAATCAACAACGTCGCGGCCCTCAGTCGAACTGCGGGGGTTCGCGCATGGGCTCCCTAGGTGGGATCTCCAGGTTCTCGACGCCGAAAGGTCTGAAGAGCCGATGGATGGCTGTACCCAGGTTCGTTGACGGTGCTGCATCTTCGTTTAACGCTGCCTTGAGGATGTCGCGAGCTTCTTGCTCCATGGAGCGACCATGCTCTGCTGCGCGTATGCGCAGTCGTCGCTTCAGCCCATCGTCAAGATTGCGCACTGTGATACTGGCCATGAACCCGTCTCCGTATCTCTTGTATACAGAGTATGCATTGACAGCATTGCAATCAACACGCCCATAGCGCTGTGACAGTTCTGGGATTGGTGTCGTCAGCGAGCGCGCTCGGGCGATGACTGACAACCCCAACGAGTTGCGTTCATTGGCGACTCGCATAAACGACTAATTGGATATCCATCTACCATCTAATGGATAAGCAATTGGCCTTTTTTGCATGGAGTACTTGCGACGGCATGCAGATGCACGGTTGGCACATCTGCTGTCCATCCATCCCGCTTGTGTGATCGAGGGCATCAGAGGCGTCGGAAAGACCAGCACGGGCGCGCGTGTCGCCGCCTCATTCTGATTGGATCGTCAAGGGCTGCGGTCACCGCCGATATCGAAGCCGCATTCGCAGCCGCCGATCACTTCGAGACTGCTGCGGTGCTCGCGGGCGACCGCCGCCGGCTGGGCGTGCTGCTGGCTCGGCGCTACTCGTCGAACAGCTACTCGCTGGCCTGCGCAGCGAGGTGGCGGAATGCCGAATACTTCGGCTGATCGATTGCGACCTGATGGGCCACTGAGGTCCGCAGGTACTCGGCGAGCCCGTCAGCGTCGAGCGCCATGGAGCCGTCCCGCAGCCGATGCACTAGCCGCCAGCGCAGCTCGGTGACTTGCTCGGCAACCTCAGCATCAGGCCCAGCCGAAGCCGCAGCATCATTACCAGCCCCAGCCGAAGCCCGAACTACGCCACCGACCTCCTCAGCAGGGGAGCCCATCAACGAGACCAACCGCTCCAGCTCATAGCGATGCAGCTGCGGGCCGATCAGCCGCTCGCGCAGCGCAATGTCAATCGAGTTCCCCGCCACCAGCGCCAAGAAACTCGTCCGCCCCTCGGTTGCCTGCCGCACCTCGGTGTGCAGGAAATTCCGAACGCTCTCGAGGATCTCGTCGACACGAGGCATGTCCCCAGCCGCAGCGTTCGCCTCTGCGCTGGTCGCACTGCCCCCGAGTGCCGACACCTTCGCCGCCCGGCGACCAAAATCGGACTCAAGCAGACCCAGCGAATGCACCGCAGGCACGAACTCGACCTGCCCTGGAATGATCAGATGCGCACAGTCCAGCTGGCACTCAGAACTCCGGCGCCCGATGGCCGGACGCTCCACGGTCGCATCAGAGCCCTGTCGGTACCGATCGGCCATGCCCAGGCACCCCACGGCCCACCAGAACGACCCGAACACCTCCCAGTACTGCACCCGCTTGGGATCCACCGGCGCCCCGGCCACATCGGCGTAACCCGCGAACAAGTCCTCATAGCGCCCGAAGCCGCCAACCGGCAGATGCCGCTGCCCGAACCGCCACGAATTGGTGCACATCCAGCCCAGATCCCGCATCGGGTCGCCGATGTGGGCTGTCTCCCAGTCCAGCACGGCGACAAGCCCGGCGTCGGCGTCCACCATCACGTTGCCGTTGCGGAAGTCGTTGTGCACCAGCGTCAGCTCGACCGGATCCTGCCCTTCGAGCTGTTCGGACAACCAGCGGGCGGCATAGTCGATCATCGGCTGCGGCGTCGGCAGCTCCCGATACCGGTCCCAGGTCTCCGCCAGGTACTCACTCGGCTGTGCACGCAGCAGCACATCACCCAGGCCGGTCGCGCCCACATCGATCCCATGGATACGGGCCATCTCCTGCCCGCACTGAAACGCCAGCTTCGAGCGCGCCTCCTCCAGCTCAGGCGACCGAGCGATGCGGGCGCCGAGCGTTACGCCGTTCAGCCACTCCATCAAGAACCCCGCACCGATCCCGTCGGCAGGCGTCAGCACATACAGCACCTCGGGTTCAGGCACGCCCGCCAGACGAGCTGTGCTCATGCACAGAGCTTCAGCTTCGACGCCGGTGACGTTGTCGCCCTCGCGATCCATGCCGTCAGGCCCCCGACGCAGGCAGATCTCAAGAACACCATCAGGGTCCGAAGCACGGCGACACCGAAGCCGATACGACTCCATGCTCGCCCCTCCGCTGAGCCGTTCGGCCGAGACCAGCCCCTCGCAGTCGTCGATCTCGCGCCGCAGAACAGCGTCCAGAGCCGCAGCGAATTCGGGCAGCGCGTGCTGGCGGTCGTCGCTCATGGCTGCGAAACCCCTCGACAAGAGCGCATCGGGTCCTGCAGCGACTCAGTCGTCCTTCTGCTGGGAGCCGAAGATCGTCGGCGGGCCTTTGAGTGACCAGTCCGGCGCCCCGTGCATCTGCCGGCCGTCGATGGTGAGCATCTGGGAAGACTCCCCGCCGCAGAGGCGGCCGCCGCTCGAGCCCAGCACGCCGTTCGCACCGACGTGGGAGATGGGGTAGGAGTCAATGGCCGAGTACGTCTGCAGCAGCAGCGGCCTAGGCCGGGGCGAATCGTTCGGCATCGAGCCATGCACCATGCAGCAGTTGTGCACGGTCACCGAGCCCGCCGGACCTCCCAGGTACACCATGGCGTCAAGGTCGAGCCCGGCAGCGTCGGCGTCGTTCATCGCACCGGCCCAGTTGCCATCGGGCGCATACAGGTCGTACAGCGGCCCGAGATGGCTGCCTGGCAGCACGCCCATCGGCGACATCTCGGGAACGACGTCTTCGAGGTACACCCCGATTGTCAGCGGCGTGAAGTCGGTGTGAGGCCAGAACTGGATGTCCTGGTGCCACTTGACCTCCTCACCGCCTTCGGACCACTTGAAGTTGAGCTTCGAGTGGTGGTACCGGACGGGGCCGCCGAGCAACGCCGAAGCCAGCTGCGCCGGCGGACCCTCGAAGGTGAACCGGGCGTATGTCGGGTGCTGATCCACAGGTGAATTCAGGCGTCGCAGCCTCGGCACGTCAGCCGTGTGCGTGGGCTCCAGATCGAAGACCCTGCCCGAAGAGGCTTCCGCCCGGCTGGCCTCGACGAACTCCGCCGTGACGGCCCGCAGCTCATCGAGCCACTCAGCTCCGACAAACCCAGGCAAGCACAGGTAGCCGTTCGCCTGGTAGTCGGCGCGCTGGGCGCCCGAGATGAGTTCGCTTGCTGTCGGGGGAGCTTCTGCGAGCGTCATGGGAGAAACCGTACCGGGTACGGCCGCCGAGATTCTGTGTGCAGAATTGCCGCCACAGGCGACAGACTTGCGCAGAGAAGATGCTGTCTGAGTTCTTTGTGCAGAATTGCCGCCACAGACGGCAAAATTGCGCAGAGAAGGCGCGGCGCCTCGCCGCCTCCCACCGTGGTTGTTCCCCTCAGCCATAGGGTGAGGCGATGGCTGCCGATCTGGTGATCTCCGGTGGAAGGCTGGCCGATTCCGCCCATGGCGGTGAACGAATCGACGTGATCGTCGAGGACGGACGCATCTCGGCGGTGGTGCCGGCAGGAGAAGCGTCTCAGGCCCGACGGACATTGGACGCGTCGGATGCCTGGCTGATGCCTGGCTTCGTCGACATCCAGGTGCATTTCCGCACGCCGGGAGGGACCGACAGCGAGGACATCGCCTCGGGAGCAGCGGGGGCTGCCATGGGGGGCGTGACCGCCTGCGTGATGATGCCGAATACCACGCCGACGATCGACACGCCCGACATGGTCCGAGATGTGCTGGCGCTCGCCGCGGGAGCACCCTGCGATATCCGCACATCAGCGGCCATCACCACCGGGCGAACGGGGGAGCGGCTCACTGACTTCGCAGCGCTCTACGGCATGGGCGTGCGGGTCTTCACAGACGACGGCGACTGCGTGGCTGACGACACCCTCATGGAAGCAGCCCTCGCCGCCACCGTCGGCCTGCCGGGCTCGGTCGTCAGCCAGCATGCCGAGGACCCCGACATGGTTGCCGGGGGAGTCATCAACGAAGGTCTTGTGTCCCGGCGGCTCGGCGTGCGGGGCCGACCGGCAGCTGCGGAGGTGTCGGTGGTGCTTCGCGACATCGAATTGGCCCGGCGCACCGGCGGCCGCTACCACGTCCTGCACATCTCCACCGCGGACGCCATGGAGCTGGTCGAACAGGCCAAGCGCACCGGCGTCGCTGTCTCCGCCGAAGTGACCCCACAGCATCTTGTGCTCACCGAAGACGATGTCGAGCGGCTGGGCACGACCGGCAAGATGAATCCTCCACTGCGACTGCGCAGCGACGTAGCGGCACTGTGCCGCGGCATCTGCGACGGCACGCTGGATGCGATCGCAACCGATCACGCACCCCATCACGCTTCGCTGAAGGACACGTCGCTGCGCGATGCCGCCCCGGGCATGACCGGTGTCGAGACGATGGCGTCGGTGATCTGGTCAGAGCTGGTAGCGACTGGGGTAATGTCGCCCGCCCGTTTCGTCGAGGTGGTCTCGGCTGCGCCGGCACGCATCGCCGGCATCGCCGAGCACGGTCATCGCGTCGAAGCCGGGATGCCCGCCAACCTCGCAGTGTTCGACCCTGCCCAGCGCTGGACGGTCCGCGCCGACGAGCTGCAATCCCGCAGCCGCAACACGCCATGGGCGGGTCGCGAACTCACCGGCAAGGTGCGTCACACTGTGCTGGCCGGCCGCCCCGTGGTATCGGGCGGTGAGCTCTGCGGCTGAGCGGCCCGCGGATAGGTGATGTCTCGGAAAGGTGCTGTCGCGCATTCTTTGCGCAGTTTTGCCGTCTGTGGCGGCATTTCTGCACAAAGTCCAGGCCGTCGGGGCTGCCGGGCATCGCCGCCTTTCGGCTGAGGCACCGCGCGGAGGGCCCGTCCTCGACGACGCGGCCGCGGCTCAGCTGTGGCTCACACCGCTGCCAGGCACCTGGCTCACGCCACTACCAGGCACCCGACTCACGCCACTGCTCGAGTTCCTCCCACTCAGCGCCGGCCTCGAGCAGCACCTCCTCGGTGTGCTGTCCGAGCTCGGCCACCTGGTTGCTGAACCGCGTGGGCGTGTCGCTCATGGTGATGGGGCAGCCCACCCAGGTCTGCTCGCCCCACTCGTCATGGTCGGCCTTGCTCAAGTAGCCGTTGGCATACGGCTGGTCACTGGCCACCACTTCGGAGTGCGAGCGGACCGGGCAGAACCTCTGCTCCTCGGCTTCGAGCCGCTTCGACCATTCCTCGGTGGTGCGTGTCTGGAACACCTC
Organism: Candidatus Poriferisodalis sp.; assembly: GCF_965221945.1. Lineage (GTDB taxonomy): Bacteria > Actinomycetota > Acidimicrobiia > Acidimicrobiales > Poriferisodalaceae > Poriferisodalis. Next base: position 1,291,665 of record NZ_OZ244925.1, read on the forward strand.
GATGAAGAACGCCCGCATCTCCGCGGCCACTTCCCGGCTCACGAAATAGGCGTTGAACGTGGGATGGTCCACCATGTCGAGACGCTCGATGGCCCTGCACATGCCTGGCCACAGGTGCTCTGGGCAGCCCGCCATGGCGATGTAGCCGTCGGCAGTGGGGAAGATGCCGTACAGCGCATGGACCAGGGGATGCCCGCCGTTCGAGCGCCCTGCCTCGTTGCCAGTGAGCAGCAGATGGGTGTACTCGACCGCTTGCAGCCAGATCTGCCCGCCCAGCAGGCTGACGTCGACTCGCTGGCCCCGGCCCGTGCGCTCCCGGGCGTACAGCGCCGCAATAACCCCGGTCTGGAGGTTCTGCGAGCCGCAATGATCGGCCACGAGCGAGCCATAGGTCGACAGCGGCCCGCCGTCATACCCGCTGGAGGCAATCACGCCGCCTGAGGCCTGCCCCGCAATGTCGGCGCCCTCGCGCTGGGCGTCAGGCCCCACAGGGCCCAAGAAGCTGCCTGCCGCCCAGATGATCCTGGGGTTCACTTCGGCCAGTTCGTCGTAGCTCAGGCCCCACTCGTCGAGCGTGCCCGGCTTGAAGTTCGACAGCACCACGTCGGAGGTCTCCACCAGTCGCAGGAATGCCGCACGCCCCGCCTCGACGCGCAGATCCAGCGACACCGATCGCTTGCCCCTGTTGCAGGCAATGAACACTGACGTGTGGCCGAAATCCTCGAGCATGTCCACGTGGCGGCCCACGTCGCCGATGCCCGGCAGCTCGATCTTGATCACCTCGGCGCCGAGGTCGTGCAGCATCTCGGCGGCTTGGGGACCCTGCACCAGCGTGGACAGGTCCAGAACGCGAATTCCGTCAAGTGCACCGGCCATGCTTCCCCCTGAGTCCGTGGATTGCCGATGATGGTACTGGCGCTTCGCCAACGGCCTGCCAGCGTCCCGGCGGCACCCCGGCAGCCTGTGGCTGCTGCAACCTGGCTGGTGACGGGGGGACGGGCTGCGAGAATGGGCCACCGTGACCGGAACCGCTGCAACCGCAGCTTCAGAGCTCGATGAGGCCAGTGCCCGATCACTGCGGTTCTCGATTCTGATCTCCGCGATCCGCTGCACGCTCGCCTACGTGATCCTCCCGTTCGTCGCACCGTTCATCGGGCTGGCGCCGGGCGTCGGACCTGCCGTGGGCATTCCCATCTCGCTGGTCGCACTGTGGGCGAACGTCGCCAGCATCAGGCGGCAGTGGAACTCCGATCACCGTTGGAAATGGCCCGTCAGCGTGCTCAACGCCGGGATCATCGTGCTGCTGGTGATCCTGCTCATTCTCGACGTGGGCCAGCTGCTCTAGAGGCTGAGCGGCCCGTGAGCACAGCGGGCAAGAGGGGGAAACACAGGTGTCACCGCGCAGGGCCGCGCGTTTGGCACACTGGCTAGACATGCGGGTACATGTCCCGGCCGCTGCGGCGGCGCTATGACCGCAAGCCCCGTCCCAGCGGTGACGCCGATGCACATTCTCTTTGCCGACAAGATCGATACCGGCCGTCTCGGCCGGCTCGAGGCTTCGGGCCACCACTGCATCGTCAAGCCCGAGCTGACCGCCGAGGAACTTGCCGATCACATCGAGGGCGTCGAAGTCCTGGTCGTGCGCAGCACCGAGGTGAAGCGGAAGGTGTTCAAGGCTGCCGATCGGCTCGCCATGGTGCTGCGCGCCGGCGCCGGAACCGACACGATCGACTGCGACGGGGCCAGCAAGTTCGGCGTGTACGTCTGCAATGTGCCAGGGCGCAACGCCGTGGCGGTTGCCGAGCTGACGATGGGCTTGCTGCTGGCCATCGACCGCCAGATCCCCGACGCCACCTCGGACCTGCACGAGGGTCGCTGGAACAAGGCCCAGTACATGGGCGCCTCTGGCCTGAAGGGTCGTCGAATGGCCGTCGTGGGCATGGGCGCCATCGGCATCGAGGTAGCCCGCCGTGCCGTCGCGTTCGGCATCGATGTGTCGGCGCTGTATCGCTCGGATCGCTCGAACGCTCTGCTCGCCGAGATGAAGCGACACGAGATTGAGGTCGTTCCCGACTGGGACAGCCTGCTGGCCGGGGCCGACATCGTCTCGCTGCACCTGCCTGCCAACCCCGAGACGTGCGGCCTCGTGGATGCAGAGTTTCTGGCGAAGATGCCCGACGGTGCGATCCTGCTCAACACATCCCGCGGCGAGATCGTCGACGAGGGGGCGTTGCTGCGGGCACTCGATGAGCGGGGCATGCGGGCAGGGCTCGACGTCTTCCAGGGGGAGCCCTCTGGAGCCGAGCCGAACTGGCGCTCGCCGCTGGCGTCGCACCCAAGTGTGACCGGCACGCATCACATCGGGGCCTCCACTATGCAAGCCTCAGAGGACATTGCCGACGGTGTCGTGGAAGTCCTCGAGGCGTTCTCGACCGGCGAAGTGCTGAACTGCGTGAATCGTGCGGAGCGGCCCCTGGGTCGTAGCACCATCGTGGTGCGACATCGTGATCAGGTCGGTGTGCTCGCAGGCATTCTGATGGCGTTGAGGGCGAGCGGGATCAACGTCTTGCAAATGCGCAACGAGATCTTGGCCGGGCCGAAGCACCATGCAGCCGTTGCCACCATCCGCGTGTCGCGCCAGCCGCCACGCAAAGTGCTCGACGAGCTGCGCGAAATGGAAGCCATCTACGGGCTACGCCTCATCAAATCCTGCTGAACCCGATTCGCCATCGAAACCGTGTCCCGCGTCGGTGACGTGGTGTGGGATCGGCGGGCTGATCAGTAGGAGTGATCGCCTGGGTGACCGGAGCGCCGCACGCATGTCTTTCCGTTGCGTACGCCGACATGGTCGCATCTTGGCTGCGCCACCATGCCTGTTGTGTGCTCTGCTGCCTTCGCTGCGGACAGTTCGTGTAGTTGCTCGGCGATGTCGTGCGCTCCTGCGAGATTGAGTCCCCAAGACTCCTCAAGAAGCTCGCTGCGGTTGTCGACGACGGACAGCACTTCGGGTATCTCAAATATCCGCGCACCGCTTTCGATGTCGCGGCTCTCGGCGATGAGCCCGATGTCGACGAGATGACTCAGACCACGAGCGACGGATCTCCTCGGCCGGTCAGTCTTCTCTGACAGGAAAAGCAGAGTCGCAACCGGAGCTTCCCCCATTGCGTCGATGATTTCCCGAGCCGCCGATCGGTTCCGCAGTCGTGCAACCGCGCAGCGATGCTCCCAGTCATTGATGAATCGTGCTGCTGCTTCGGCGTAGTCGCATGCCACGATCACCGCATCTGCGATGTACTGCGTGGAGGCGTGCATCGCCGCCGCTCGCCCCTCGTCATCTGGGTCTCCGATGAACGTCGAATAGGGGCGCAGGCTGCGGTAGTACTCGTCGCGGCGCGCATCGATCGCAGCGGAGAGCGGAACGGCTAGCGGCAAGCGCCCCTCGCGTCGCAGCACCAGGTGCATGAGCGCTCGCCCGATGCGACCGTTGCCGTCCGTGAACGGATGAATTGTCTCGAACTGGGTGTGGGTGATGGCCGCCTTGGCCACCGGGGACACCCATACCGCGGAGTCAGATATGTATGCCGCCAGATCCGTCACCAGCGGCGGCACTTCTGTATGCGGAGGCGGCACGAAGTGCGCTCGCTCCGGTGTTCTTTGCCCAGAGCCGATCCAGACCTGTTCGTCTCGCAGCCTGCCGGCGTCGAACTGCTGGTCCGTGTCAGTGAACAAGTCCCGGTGCAGCCTCTCGATGTCTGAGACATCCACTTGGGTATTGGTGCGGTCCCCGAGATCGAGCGCGTGGCTGTTCATGAGCACACTGCCGTGCGCCTGCCTGTCCCGAGCATCGGTCTCATGGCGGCGCCTGCCTCCCAGCGACTCCAGCAAAGTCAACGACCGTAAAGTGGTAACGATGCCCTCGACGCTGCTCGAGGAGATTCCTTCCGCGCGACCCAGACACCATCTCAGCGACGATGTGGGCGAGACCGCATGGTGCACTTCGGTAAGGCGGCGTTCCGAGTTTCTCACCCGCTCTCTCGTCTCAGGAGAAGGAACGGGTGCCCACCCCTCAAGCGGATGAGGAACGTAAGCTGCATATGGCACTGAGGTGGTCGTGGTTCCCCGCCAGTAGTGGTAGTCCAGGTGCAGCAACCGACCCACGCTCCGCACCCTAGCCAATCAGCACAAAATATGGTCGCTACTGGCCGCAAATGACCACATTTGCCGTACGTCGGTCACTCGCGGTTCTCCCGAGCAGCGTGATCCGCCGGCTCACGTGCGCATTCAGCGCACACACAACCCGTTGACTCTCTGATCTGGCGCCCGAGACGCTGTAGCTGTCCTCGACAACGAGGCGGATGGCGGCATGCAGGGGTCGCTGTTTTGGATCCTGGCGGACCGGCTCATGGGTGCCCACCACGGGCGCTATGCGTTAGCCTCAGACCTTCATGAATAGTCATCACGCAATGCTGGGCGCCTCGACCCAGACAGCGCAGGGGTCTTCCATCCAGTTCTTGGCCCCCGAATCGATCGCCGCGCTCGGTACCCCCCCCCCCCCCCACTTATGGTGGGAGTCGGCAGGCCGAGGGTAAGCCGTGACCGGCTCGCGGCGCCTGGCGCCGCTGTCCATCCTGCTCATCGGGACGGCGGTCCTCGTCGCCCTGATCGTCCCGGGAGCAACGGCCCAGGCCCAGGCCCAAAACGAGCGCACGCCACCCTCCAACCTTGTGGCCCGCTTGGTGCGAGGCGGGGTGGAGCTCACGTGGGACCGGCCCACCGACAATGACGAATCCGTGGACGGCTACGAGATCCTGCGCCGCCGGCCCAACCAGGGCGAACAGACGCTCACGACACTGGTGCCCGACACCGCCACGACCGATACCACGTACTTCGACACCACCGCCACCGAGCCCGGAGTGCGCTACAACTACCAGGTACAGGCGATCAGGGCTGGGGTGAAGAGTCGCTCGTCCAACACCGCCACAGTGCTGGTACTGCTGTCCGCACCAACCACGCGGCTGGTGAGCAATGTTGGCCAGTCGTCGGCGTTCGAGTCGGATGTCACCCAGCAGTACGCGATGGGGTTCCGGCTGGGCAGTCACGGCCAGGGCTACGAAATCTCCAGCGTCTCGATCGACTTGGCCGCGGCGCCGTCTGATCTGACCGTCTCGCTGTGGATCGGCGGCGTTGATGGGACGATCCTTGATGGCGCTTCGAGTGTGCAACGCGAGCTGTTCGAGTTCGACAGCCCGGCCTCCTTCGGGGTCGGCCTGAACAAGTTCACGGCTCCTGAAGGGGCTTTCGCGTACCCGAATGTCAACTACTTCATCGTGCTGTCGGGTTTTGGCTCCTCGCTGTCGATCATGGAGACGGCATCGGACGGTGAGGATCCCGGCGGCGAGCCGGAGGCCGTCCTCTTCGACAATGCGCTGGTGCGAGCGCTGGGTTCGACCGGACGCTGGAATGGTCCCGCGACGCGCGGCGGCGCGCTGCGCCTGGCCCTCGAGGGCTCGAGGCGGGACCGCGGCGTCCTGGCTGGGAACTTCACGGGATACACGGGTGACCAAGAAATAATCTCGGCAAACGACGACTGCTGCTTCGAGATGACTGTCGGATCAGCGGACCGCTACCTCATCCGCGGTGTTTCAGTGGCGGCGGACGATACAGCAACTACGGGCGGCTTCTTTGGCATCCCGTTCGACCTGCAAAACAACTCGGGCGACACGCTGTTCACCCTGCCCTATGCATCTGCCCAAGGAGACCTGGTGGATGCCCCGCTGAGCCTGGCTTCCCCGCCAGGCATGTCTGAATGGGCGGCTCCCCAAGGCGCAACCGTGGCCGGCAGCAGTACATACGTGTTCCACATGACCGTCGAGAGCATTGCTGGGGACACCCCGGCTCATACGCGGGGAGGCGTCACCCTGTCCCGCATAGTTTGCTCCGAAATAGCCAACAACACCGACACTCCGTCGGCACCGGGCGTGACCCTCTCAGCTCATGGGGATATCGCATGCCCCTCGCCGGTGATGGCCGTCGACGGGGAGCCGCTCGACGCGATGGTGTCGAACCTGAGACAGGCCAACGACAGCTACGCCACCGTCGACTCCACCAATGACGTGGTGTCGCAGGGCTTCACGACCGGACCCAGCACGTACGGGTACCGGCTGCAGGGCATCGGCGTCAACGTCGAAGGCTCCGACGACTCCAACAGCGACCCCCAGATACCCGACGGACCGTCGTCGGTGAAGGTGGCCGTGCACGCCGATTCGAACGGCAAGCCGGGCGACAAGCTGTTCGACCTCGTCAGCCCCGACGGCTACGCGGCAGGGAACCTCAGCTTCTTCGAGGCGCCCACGGGAACCAGGCTGGCCCCCGACACCTCTTACGTCATGGTCTGGACCCACCGCAGCGGCGAGGGGCACAGGCTGCAGCGGACCTCGAGCGACAACCAGGATCATCCCGAGACGCTCAACAGCTTCGGCATGGCCGACGCGTTCTACCGCGGCGCCGACCTGAGCAGCCTGACCGTGTCCACAACCGGCCACGCACTCGAGATCGCCGTATACGGCGAGGCGGTTGAGGGCAGCTTCGTGGGCAGCGCCCGCTTCGTGAGCAGCGGTTACCAGGTGACCCCCGACTGGCTGCACACACCGCACGACGCCCGTGTCGGGGACCAGTTCAGGGTGGTCTTCGTCACACACCACCCAACGGGCGCCACCTCCGGGGACATAGAGGAATACAACGAGCTTGTCCAGTTCGAAGCCTCTGGCCGCAGCAAGCGGGATGAAACATTGGGGCCATTCACCGATCGGGTGATACGCAGCGTCGCTTCGCAGTTCAAGGCGGTGGTCTGCACCGATGAGGTCGACGCGCGGACCAACACCGGGATGACGGACGCCCTTGGCGCGACGATCCGCTGGCTGGACGGCGGCTGGGAGGATCGCCCCACACTGATCGCCAACACCTACGACCAGTTCTACGGCGGCGAGTGGGCCAACAGCGACTACGGCGCCTACGTCACCGGGAACACCGCCTACTTCTACCCGAGCAACTTCTGGAGCGTTGACAGGAGCCACATGATCTGGACCGGGTGCGACGCCCAAGGCGCCTCGCATCCCGAAGCCCCGATGGGCACGAACTCGCCCATGGAGCTGGTCGCCGCCGGCACGCCGAACGATCCCAACGACAACTACGCCCCTCTCGGTGCCGTCGAGGTGAGTTCGGGGTACGTGGCGCGCCCTCGGGAAACGCTGCTGTCGCTCTACGCGATCTCGCCCGTCTTCACGATCGTCCCCACGAGGTGACCTGGGTCGTCGGCATTACCGCGCAACCGACCTTGCGAGGTCCTCGAGAAACCCTCCCCCAAAGGACGATTTGATGACATCGAAGATACGCATCAATCGGATCGGCTCGGCCTCCAGGGTTGCGGCTCTCCTTCAACCGTCGACCGGGGCCCTGATCCCACGGGGCATCGTGGTGGCCTTGCTGGCGATGGTGCTGGCGGGCATGGCCGTCTGGGCGACGCCGGCGTCGGCGGACGCGGAGGAGCCTGCAGAGCCGGTCTGGTCGGCCGACATGACGGTGGTGGAGTACACCACCGTCTCCATCGGGGCAGCCAGCGCCGACCTCTTCTCCAATGTCGGCGGAAGCGGGAACCTGCAGATCAAGTCGCTCTGGTCCCACACACCGAACCGCGATCTGCGCCTGGCATTCCAGGAGGACGTTCCCAACGCTGCGGACTACACCCTGCAGGTCGGCGACCTCTCCTTGGAGTTTCCCGCGGGGAACTCCGGCGCCAGCAGCTTCAAATGGCACGGCGTGGACGTCGACTGGGAAGAGGGGCAACTCATTCGCGTACGCATCGTGCTGACGTCGCGAATCGACACGGCCGAAATCGACGCTCCACAAGCCAACACCCCGGCCACGGGCGTCCCCACCATCAGCGGTACTGCCCAGGTGGGCGAGACGCTGGCGGCGGACACCTCGGGCATCGCTGACGAGGACGGGCTGGACAGCGTTTCCTACCACTACCAGTGGATACGCAACGACGCCAGCATCACGGACGCAACCGATTCCGCCTACACGCTCACCGACGACGACCAGGGCAACACCATCAAGTTGAAGGTGTCATTCATCGACGACAACGGCAACAGCGAGACGCTGACCAGCGCCGCGAGGGAGGAGGTAAGCAAGAGGCCGCAGTTCCTGGTCAGCAACCTGGACGTGGGGACCGAAGGCGCCGGCGGGATTCAGCGCACCCTCTACGCAGCTCGATCAGGGTTTGACCAGGCATTCGCGACGGGCTCGAAGACCAACGGGTACGCACTCGACGCCGTCGACATCCACATGTCGCACTTCTACGATGCGTCGAACGCGGCAGACCAGCTTCGGGTGACGATCAGCGAGGTCGCGAGCGAAGGCGAGCCGGGCGACGCGTACTGCACGCTGACCAATCCGTCGAGCTTCTCGACACCGGGAGTGATCGCCTTTGAGGCGCCGACGTGGGAAGGCGCCTGCCCGCCGCTCGCGGCGGAGACAACATACTTCGTCGTCATCGAGTGGCTCGAGCCGAGCGGAGCAGACCCATTCGCAGTCATCCCGCAGACCTATCCCACCGAGGACTCCGCTGCCACTGAAGAGGACCCGGGCGGTGCGCAGGGCTGGTCGATCGCCGACAAGTCCTACTACCTCTCGGTCAGCTCCGACGTTCGGACCTGGACTGAATACGACGAGACGGCCAGCTTCAAGATCAAGGTGAAAGGCACTGCTGCGGCCGGCGAGCCCGCCGAGGCGACATGGACGGCACTGATGTCAGTGGGCGCGAGCCGGCTGGGCGACGAGGCGTTCCTCGGATACAGCGTCTTCGGTCCGGTGGGGTCGCTCACATCGACCCAGTTCGCCACAAGCCATACCCTGCAAACGACCGTCGGGGTGCTCGCAGCTGTCGGCGAGGACCTGTGGCTCAGGCTCGGCGGTGAACCGGCGCAGACATTCACCCTCGCAACCGGAGACCGCCAGTTCAATTCCGCAGACGCGACCGTTCACCGAAACGGATACTCGACAATATTCCAGTGGTCCCGCGCCTCGCTGCAGTGGTTCGAAACAGAAATCGTGAGCGTGAGCATCACCTTGCACACCGACACCCACGACGAACCGCTCTAACCACACACCCCCGAAACCAGGCTCGGCCAACATGCCCGGTACCGCGTTGCGCTCGCCTCTCTCTGACCGAGTCTTGGTCATTGCTGGTTAGGCCCCCTACAAACCGGGCTGCGGATCCCCGTCACCCCCTCAAGGCTGCATCGCGCCAGGCGACGGTGTCGGCGATCGCGTTGAAGGTGAACACGTGCAGTCCGGCGATGTCGAGTGGCTCTGCGTGGGGCGCGATCTTGTCGACCAGCCCGCCCGGGTCATAGCCGCCGGGGCGCAGCAGGCGCGCAATCGCACCCGTGTTCTTGCGCAGATAACGCAGTGACGCACCCACTCCCAGGCGAGTTCCGATCCGCAGCAGGCGGGCCGGATCAACCGCTCCGGGAATGCCGAGGTGAACGGGAAGGGTGAACCCGCTGTCACGCTCGGCGGCCAGCCATTCCACGATGGCCTTCGGGTGAAAGCACATCTGGGTGGACGCATGGCCCTCGATGCCCGCCTCGGCCAGCAGCACCTGTTTGACATGCAGCGCTTCATGCAGCACAGCGTCAGTGATGAGCGCATGCCCTTCCGGGTAGGACGTGACGCCGATGTGGATGAGCGAATGGGTGACCTCGCGCAGCGCTTCCAGCAGCCCGACTGCGCTGTCGAATGGGCCGGCGGGGGAGGTGACATCGCCGCCGACCAGGAAGATCTCGCTGAGGCCCATCGATTCGATCCGGCCCAGCAGCTCTTCGAGGTGATCACGACTGGCGACCATGCGGGCAGCAATGTGGGGTACCGGGCGATGGCCCAGCGAACACAGCTCCGCGGTCAGGTCCAGCGTGTCTTCGAGCGTCTTCGAGGCCGAAGCGGTCACCGACACCGGCGACTGGGGCGGAAGATGCGGCAGCTGTTCAGCGAGGTTCCGCAGCGGGATGAGCTCCCACTGGGCTTCAGCCAGCAGCCTCCGGCGTGCCTCCATTCAGCTCAGGCCGACGATCTCGCCGTCGGCGTCGAGGTCGATGTGACGGGCGGCCGGGTCACGGCCGAGGCCGGGCATGGTGCGCATGTCGCCGCAGATCGGGTACACGAAGCCGGCGCCCACCGATGCACGCACCTCGCGCACCGGCAGTGTCCAGCCCGTCGGCGCACCCTTCAGCGATGCATCCGACGAGATCGACAGGTGGGTCTTCGCGATGCACACGGGCAGGTTGCCGAAGCCGTTTCGCTCGTAGCTGTCGAGTTCACGGTTCGCCCGGGCGGTGTAGCTCACATCGTCGGCGCCGTACACGTTGGTTGCCACGGCCTTGATCTTGTCCCGCAGCGAAATGTCGTCGGGATAGAGCACGGCGAAGTCCGTCGGTTCCTCTGCGGCTTCGGCCACTGCGGTGGCGAGCTCGGCTGCGCCTGTTCCGCCATTCGCGAAGTGCGTGCACCGGGCCGAGCGGGCGCCGTATTCGGAAGCGATCTCCGCGATGGCGTCTAGATCCACCCCGTGATCACCGGGGAACTCGTTGATGGCCACCACCGGTGACACCCCGTGCATCCGCACGTTCTCGAGCTGCTTGCGCAAGTTGTCGCCTCCGGCGTGGACTTCGTCGGGGTTGGGTTCGAGCAGGGCCGGGGGCAGGGGCCGCCCCGCGACGATGCGGTGTTTGCCCGAGTGCGCCTTGAGGCCCCGCACGGTTGCGACGATGACGGCCGCGTCGGGGGAGACGCCCGAATAGCGGCACTTGATGTTGAAGAAGCGCTCGGCGCCCATGTCGGCGCCGAATCCGGCTTCGGTCAGCAGGAAATCGGACGTGTGGATGCCGATGCGGTCGGCCACGATCGAGGAATTGCCGGTGGCGATGTTGCCGAAGGGCCCCGTGTGCACGAGCGCCGGGGAACCCTCCAAGGTCTGCATCAGGTTCGGCTTGATGGCCTCGCGCAGCAGCACCGCCATCGAGCCGGCTGCACCGATGTCCTCTGCGGTCACCGGTTCGCCCGAGCGGGTGTAGCCCAGCACGATGCGGCCGAGCCGGGCCCGCAAGTCCTCCATCGAGGTGCACAGCGCCAGGGTCGCCATCACTTCGGACGCAGCGGTGATGTCGAAACCGGACTCGCGGGGGATGCCGTCGAGGCGCCCGCCGAGCCCGATCGTGATGTTGCGCAACGCCCGGTCGTTGACGTCGAGCACCCGTCGCCAGGTGATGTTGTGGATGTCGAACCCGGCTTCGTTGCCGTGGTAGAGGTGCGCGTCCAGCATGGCGGCGCAGAGATTGTGAGCGGCGGTTACGGCGTGCATGTCGCCGGTGAGGTGCAGGTTGAACAGGTCCATCGGGACCACCTGGCTGTAGCCGCCGCCGGCTGCACCTCCCTTGATGCCGAAGGTGGGCCCCATCGACGGCTGTCGGATGGCAATCGTGGCGGTGCGGCCGATGTGGGCGAAGGCCTGCCCGAGACCCACGGTCGTCGTTGTCTTGCCCTCGCCAAGAGGCGTCGGCGTGATGGCAGTGACCACCACATAGCGCCCTCGAGGCCGGTCGGCCATTGCTTGCGCTGCCTCCAGCTTGATCTTGGCGACGCCCGTGCCGTACAGCTCGAGGTACTCCGACGGAATGCCCGCCTCGTCTGCAATCTCGGTGAGCGGTCGGATTGTCGCCGCTGAGGCGATCTCCAGGTCGCTCGGAAATTCACTGGCTGCTGTCATGGCGCGCGCCCCTTGTGCCGTGCTGACGGATGCGGCCCCTCAGCCGCTTCACGTTCCCTCAGTGTCGCTCATCAGCGCGTTCCTGAGTTACCCTTCCGCGCTAGTCTGTTCCACTGAGCGGAACTGTTCCATCATACAGAACAGCAGTGGCCGGATCGGTCACTCTCGCATGTCGTACTCTGGCGGCGCCCAGGGCCGAATATCGGTTGCATGCTTGTCTGTTGGAGGGGGTTGGCATGAGCGAGTTTCCCGAGAGGGCCGACTGTGTCGTCATCGGCGCAGGAATCGTCGGCAACTGCCTAGTCGGCCATCTCAGCGACCTCGGCTGGACCGACATCGTGCTGCTCGACAAGGGTCCCCTGCCCAATCCGGGGGGCTCGACGGGGCATGCATCGAACTTCATCTTCCCCGTCGACCATTCGAAAGAAATCGTCGACCTCACGGTGGAGAGCCAGCGGCAATACGAGGCTCTCGGATTGCAGAACACCTGCGGAGGGCTCGAGGTGGCCCGTTCGCCGGAACGCCTCGAAGAATTCCGCCGACGCATGACCTCTGCCAAGTGCTGGGGGATCGAGTCCAAGCTGCTCACCGTCGACGAGGTCGTCGAGCTGGTGCCCTTCATCGATCCGAGCGTCATTCTGGGCGGCTTCTATACGCCCAGCGTGTCCGCGGTGGATTCCCTGGAGACGGGCACGCAGATGCGCAAGCGTGCCCAGGATGCCGGGCACCTGTCGGTGCATGCGAACACCGAGGTGCTCGACATCGAGACCGCCCCGGGTCCCAACGGTGCGCGGGTAGCGGCCGTCGTGACCGACAAGGGACGCATCGAGTGCTCCACGGTTGCGATCGCCTGCGGCGTGTGGAGCCCGAAGCTCGCAGAGATGGCGGGGGCGACGATTCCATTGACGCCTGCCGTGCACCAGATGGTCGACGTCGGCCCCTTCGATATCTTGGTGGAAACCAATCAAGAGTTGGCCTATCCGATCGTCCGTGACATGGACACGTTCTGCTACGAGCGGCAGTCCGCTGGCTCGATGGAGGTGGGCAGCTACGCCCATCGACCGATCCTGCATCGCGTCGAGGACATCCCCTCGAACGAGGAAGCGGCCCTCAGCCCCACGGAGATGCCATTCACACCGGACGATTTTGACGAGCAGCTCGAAGAGGCCATCGAACTGATGGAGTTCCTGGGCGACGGCGAGATCAAATACGCCATCAACGGCCTGCTGTCACTCACACCCGACGCAGGCCCACTGCTCGGACCCACCGTCGAAGTACAGAACTTGTGGTCGGTGGCCGCAGTCTGGGTCAAGGAAGGCCCCGGCGTCGGCCGTCTGGTTGCTGAATGGATGACCTACGGCTACCCGCGGCTGACCGATCCGCACAGTTCGGACGTGACGAGGTTCTACAACCAGGACCGCAACGTCCACCACATCGAAGCCCGGGCCGACGAGCACTTCAACAAGACCTACGGAATCGTGCACCCACGAGAGCAGTGGGCAACTCGACGCAACGTGACGTGCGGCCCTGCGAAGGCCCGCACCGATGAGCTGGGCGCCTTCTACTTCGAGGCCGGCGGCTGGGAGCGACCGCATTGGTACTCCTCGAACGCTGATCTCGTCGAGCACTACGGCATCGGAGGCCGCACTCACGAGTGGGATGCCCGCTGGTGGAGCCCCATCACTGATGCCGAGCATCTGCACCTGCGCGAACACTGCGGTCTGGTGGACATCTCGCCCTTCCAAGTGTTCGAGGTGTCGGGTCCCGATGTCGTGCCCTACATCGAGAGGATGGTCGTCAACAAGTGCGACCTGCCCGTCGGGCGGTCGATCTATACCCCTGTGCTCACACCAGACGGCGGCTTCCGTTCGGACCTCACCATCGTGCGCCTCGCGCAGGACCGGTACCGCATCGCCACCGGTGCGTTCGACGGCGGCCGCGACGAGTACTGGTTCCGGCACAACCTGCCCGCCAGCGGCGTGGCCTTCGAGAATCGCACCGAGGCCCTCGCCACCTATGGCGTGTGGGGTCCCAACGCTGTCGCGCTGCTGGCGACCCTGACCGAGACGGACCTGTCCCAGGAGGCGTTCGGTTACGGGCAGGTGCGCAACGCGCTGCTGGCCGGGATCCCGGCGCAGATGTTCCGTATCTCCTATGTCGGTGATGCCGGCTTCGAGATCTACTGCGCCACCAGCGCCGGTCTCGCTTTGTGGGATGCCATTGCCGAGGCCGGGCAAGACTTCAACCTGCGACCGGTCGGAGCAGGTGTCTACGGCACCACCGGGCGACTCGAGAAGGGTTACCGGCTCATGGGCGCTGAGCTCGAGAACGAGTACAACCCGGTGGAGGCGGGCCTGGCACGGCCCCGCGTGAAGGCCACAGACTTCATCGGCAAAGAGGCTTACCTTGCAGCCCGCGAGGCACCGCCCGTAGCCCGGCTGGCAATGCTGCGCTTCGAGAGTCTGCGCTGCGCCGAGGGCTACGACCGCTTCCCGATGGGAGCCGGCAACGAGCCGGTCCTGACGCCGGCGGGCGAACGGATCACCGATTCGCACGGCAGGGTGAGCCGCGTGACGACCGCTGGCAACGCGCCATCACTCGGCGCTTACCTGGCGATGGCCTACCTGCCCAGCGAGCTGGCGACGGCGGGCACCGAGCTCTCAGTGATGTACCAGAACGAGTTGTATCCGGTGACGGTGGCGGCCACCGGATCGAACCTCGCACTGTTCGATCCCGATGACAGCGCCATGAAGGCCTGAAGGGCACGCCAGTGCGCATCCTGGTTTGTGTGAAGCGAGTTCCGGCGGTGGGCTCGCGCATCAACGTGACCCCCGACAGTCGCCAGGTCGACACAGCGCACCTGGGTTTCACCACCAGCCCCCACGAGGAATGCGCTGTGGAGGAAGCCGCGCAGATCACCGAGCGGCTCGACGGCGACGACCATGCCGTGGTCGTGCTCACCCTGGGACCCGAAGAATCGACCGAGCAGTTGCGCTACGCAGCCAGCGTCGGAGGCACCGCACTAGCGCTGGTGACTGCCCCCGGCGGACTTGACTGGGATCCCCAGCGCACTGCAGTCGCCATCACCGACGCAGTGCGGGTACTCGAGGCGGCCGGCGGGCAATTCGATCTCATCCTGTTCGGCAACGAGTCGGCTGACGGCGGGAACTTCCAGGTCGGCATCCGTGTCGCTCACGCGCTCGACCGCCCGATCGTGAACGGCATCAAGGGCATCGACATCGCAGAGAACGGCTTTGTGGCTCGCCGCGAGACCGACGCCGGCTATGAGGTGTACGAGCTGGACGCTCCCTGCGCCATGGGCGTCAAGGAGGGCATCAACCTGCCCCGCTACCCGACGATGAAGGGACGGTTGGCGTCACGCAAGGCACAGATCCAGTTGCTCGAGGGTGCGCAGGACGCTGCAGCGGGAGGGCAGGCTCGGGTGCGGCTGCACCGACCGCCCGAGCGTGCCAGCACCACGGTCGTGCTTGGCGACAGTGCCGAAGCTGCTCCCGCCGTGGTGGACCTGCTGGACGAACTGGGCGTGCTGTGAGCGGCGTCGCTGTGCTCATCGACCACGACCGTGGTGTGCCCTCCGGCGGTGCCCTTGAGGCCCTCACCGCTGCCCGGGCATTGGCTTGCGATCTCGGTGTAGCCACCGAGGCAGTCGTGTTGGGCGACGTGACGCTGTTCGAGTCCCACGGCGCCGAGCTCACCGCTGCCTGTGCGGCTTACGGCGCAACGACTGTGCACTGCGGACGCCACGAGCTGCTGGCCGACTACGGGCCCGATGCCTGGGGCGCTGCGCTGACGTCGTTCCTCGACGCCTCACAGCCCGCCGCGGTGGTCGCGGCGGGCACCGATCGAGGAGCCGAAGCGATGGCCCAGCTGGCGGCCCGAATCGATCTGCCGCTCGTGGCCAACTGCGTGAGCGTGTCGGCCGGAAGCGAACCGTGGCAGATCACCCGGATCCAGTGGGGCGGATCGCTGCTCGAGGACGTGACGCTGGACACGACTCTGCCGTTGTTGACCTACGCCCAGCACGCCATCGAGGCCGAACAGGTACCCGGCGACGTCGTCGCTTCCGAAGTTGTCGACTTCGAGCCCGACGTGGGCGCCGAGGCGCGGCGCACCTTGGTTCGTGACCGGGTCACCCTGACCGAGGGCATCACGCTGTCGACCTCGCCGGTCGTGGTGTCTGGCGGCCGCGGCGTCGGCTCCGCGGAGGGATTCGCCCAGCTCGAAGAGCTTGCCGAGCTGCTCGGCGGCCGCGTCGGCTGCTCTCGTGCTGTCACGAACAACGGCTGGCGGAATCACGCCGATCAGGTGGGCCAGACCGGCACCCGCATTGCTCCGCAGATCTACATCGCGTGCGGCATCTCGGGCGCCATCCAGCATTGGGTGGGTGCCATGGGATCGAAGAACATCCTCGCCATCAACATCGACCCTGAAGCCAACATGGTCACCAAGGCGGGGTACGCCGTCATCGCCGATCTGCACGAAGTGGTGCCGGCGATCTCCGACGAGATCCGGCGACGCCGCGACCGCCCCAGATAGCCCGGCTTCACATCGACAGGGGTGCCCGGCCGGCGAGGTGCTCGGCCAGATTCGATGCCGCCGCGATCAGCATGAGGCCGATGTCGTGGGTGCGGTTCGGATCGGGGAACCGGTAGGCGGGGCCATGCACGTGCAGCGCCGCCACCGCGGTGCCTTCCTCATTCAGCACCGGTGCCGCCGCCGAGTTGATGCCGGCGGCGAACTCCTCGTACACCCAGACATAGCCCGCGCTGGCGATCTGCACCAGCCGGGTCCGCAACGCGTCTGGGTCGACCACGCTGTTCGCGGTCGTCGCCTCGAGGCCGCCTGCGAGGTACTCCTCCAAGGACTCGGGACTGAGATGCGCCAGGTAGACCAGTCCCGAGGGCACCAGGTGCAATGGGCAGTACTCACCGATCCACGAGCGCACCTGCACTTCAGATTCGGGTTCGACCTGGTCGAGGTAATAGACCGTCCGGTCCGCACGAACGCTCACTCCCGCCGTCTCGCCGATCTGGTTGACCAGGCTGTGCAGGTGTGGGCGCGCCGCAGCCAGCAGACCTCGGTCGTCACCAGCAGCACCGATGATGTCGATGAGCCCTTGCCCGATCCGGTAGTCGCCGCCGGTGTCGTCCTGAGCGACCGCACCGACGGCTTCAAGCGATGTCAGCAGTCGCGCCACCGTGCTCTTGGGCAGTCCGACGCTGTCCGCAACGTCGGTGACGCCCTGCGGCCCGACGGCCAGCGCGCGCAGCACCGCAAACGCACGAGAGATGGACTGCACTCTCACCACCGTACCCCGCGTGCGACACAGGCCCGTCTCCTGACCGCCATTTTGTACCGTATTGTGGAACTGTTCTGCTCTGTGGAACAAATCGGGACACAGGTGACGGACGGTGACGTGTCCGCGTCCTACTATCGGGGCCGAGCGCGCGACGGGGTCATCCATTGGGGGGAAGGCTGATGCCACAGCGGATCAACTCACGATTGAGGAACCGCAACCGATCGTTGCCCCGGCTCGACACGCCGCTGGTTCGCGACGGCGGCGTCCTGCGGCCTGTGAGCTGGAACGACGCGCTCGACCGTGCCGCAACGGGCTTGGCGGCGGCCACGCAGCAACACGGTGCCGGTGGCGTCGGCATGTTCTCATGCTCGAAGAGCACGAACGAGATGAACTATGCAGCCCAGAAGTTCATGCGAACGGTGCTGAAGTCCAACAACATCGACTCCTGTAATCGCACCTGACACGCGCCTTCTGTCGTCGGTCTGGCGACGGTGTTCGGTCTCGGAGGCGGGACAAGTTCCTACCAAGAGATCCACGAGGCCGATGTGATCCTGCTGTGGGGATCGAACGCTCGCGAGGCGCACCCGATCTTCTTCCACCATCTGTTGCGAGGCCTCGACAACGGAGCCGAAATGTATGCGGTGGATCCCCGCCGCACCTCCTCGGCCGAGTTTGCGGACGTGTGGCTGGGTCTCGACGTGGGTACCGATATCGCTCTGGCGAACACCATGGCCCGCGAGATCATTGCCGAGGGCCTGCACAACCAGTCCTTCATCGACCATGCGACCACGGGCTTCGATGCCTTCGCGGCATCGGTCGAACCGTTCACGCTCGACGAAGGCGAGCGGCTGACTGGCGTGCCGGCTCAGGCCATTGCAGACATGGCATATGCATACGCCACTGCTCCCCGAGCGCAGATCCTGTGGACGCTGGGCATCACCGAACATCACACGGCGGTCGAGAACGTGCTCTCGCTGTGCAACCTGGCTCTGCTCACTGGTCACGTCGGTCGCCGCGGCTCGGGCCTCGTGCCCTTGCGAGGCCAGAACAACGTTCAGGGCGGCGGTGACATGGGCGCGTTGCCAGACCGTCTGCCTGGATTCCAGCCGCTCGTCGATCCGCAGGCCCGGGCGAAGTTCGAGAGCACGTGGGGCTGCGAGCTGAACCCTGTACCCGGCAAGCATCTCACTTTGATGTTCGAAGCCATGGAAGAAGGTGAGCTTCGAGCCCTGTACGTCATCGGGGAGAACCCAGCCGACTCTGAGGCCAACGTGGCGCACGCCCGCAAGCTGCTCGAGGGGCTCGATCTGCTCATCGTGCAGGACATCTCGCTGACACATACCGCCCGCATGGCCGATGTGGTCCTGCCTGCGGCAGCGGGCTGGGCATCCAGCGAGGGCACGGTGACGTCCTCGGAACGCCGTGTCCAGCGGGTGCGAGCCGCAGTGCCGCCGCAAGGTGATGCACGCGACGATGTGCGCATCATCAGCGACTTGGCGTTGCACATGGGGGCGCAGTGGCCCACCACCTCGCCAGAAGGACTTTGGGACGAGCTGCGGTCGCTGTCGCCGCTGCACGGCGGCATGAGCTGGGAGCGGCTCACCGAAAGCGGCGGCCTGCGGTGGCCGTGTCCCGACGAGGACCATCCGGGCACGGAGTTCCTCCACGAGTGGCTCTGGGAGCCAGATCTGGGGGGTCACGCTCCTGCGCCGTTCTCGGTCGTCACACACCGCCCGCCCGCCGAGGTATTGAGCGAGCAGTTCCCGCTGCGCCTGACCACCGGCCGGGTCCTCGACTCGTACAACACGGGCGCGCAGTCAGCCGGTTATTCCTCGCCGATCCGATCCGGCGACGCGATCGAAGTGAGTCCCGCCGACGCGGCAGATCTCGGGATTGCCGAAGGCGATGCGGTCCGGGTGAGCTCGCCCCGCGGTTCGGTGGACATGGAGGTGCACGTCACCGATCGCCTGCCCACCGGCCTGGTGTTCACGACGTTCCATTTCCCGGATCTGGTCGATTCGAACCTGCTCACCAATGACGCCTGGGACGCGCGCAGCGGGACAGCCGAATTCAAGGCTGCAGCGGTACGCATCGACCCGCGGAGATCCGGCCCGGACGCCGCAGGCGGCGCATTGGACCCAGCCGCCGCAGGCGGCGCATTGAACCCAGCCGCCGCAGGCGACGCATCAAGCCCAGTTGCTGCGGCAGGTGGCGCTGGTGGCTGACCTGTTCTTCTCCGATGCGGAACCCACCGCATCGGAACGACGAGCGGTAATGGCCGCGCTCAGCGTTACCGATGTCGGCGATGGAGCCGTCGTGGTAGATCACCCCCGTCTCGTACGGGGAGGCACACGCCGCCGCAAGCAGATGCGGCACCTGTTGCTGCCCGCCCTGCATACCCTTCAACGAGAGGCGGGGTGGATCTCGCCGGGCGGTCTGAACTTTGTGGGTCGCACGCTGGGTGTGCCGCCGGCTGAGGCCTACGGGGTGGCCACCTTCTACGAGATGTTCCGCACCGACGCCCCATCTCACGAGCTCAGCGTCCGCCACGTCTGCGTCGACCCGATCTGCGCACTCGCCGGCGCGGCACCGTTGGCAGAGCATCTCCGCTCTCAGGGCCACGCGGTCCACGAAGGGCCGTGCCTTGGGCAATGCGAACGCGCTCCGGCGGTGTTCATCCAGGGTCGCCGTGAACCCGATCGAGTGCCGGCTGACGACGGCGGCCCTGACTCGCTGCTGGTGAGCGTCACCGCTTCAACCCCTGAGGCGCCCAGCTTGCTGCGACACCTGGTGGGACGCCATTGGGGCCCAGATGAGTTCACCTCGATGGAGGCCTACCAGGACCGCGGTGGAGGTGCAGCACTCGACGCAGCGCTGCGCCTCGGACCTGACGAGGTGATCTCACAGGTCAGCGCCGCTGGGCTGTCCGGCCGGGGCGGAGCGGCGTTTCCCACCGGCATCAAGTGGCGGGCGGTGGCTGACGGGGACGGCCCCAAGCACGTCGTGGCCAACATCGACGAGTCCGAGCCCGGCACGTTCAAGGATCGCTTGCTGTGCGAACTGGACCCCCTGGCGATCGTGGAATCCATCACTGTCGCCGGCTTAGTCGTGGGCGCTGAGCAGGGCTGGATCTATATCCGGGGGGAGTACCCGCTGGCCACGCAGCGTCTGCGGCACGCCATCGCGCAGGCTCGGTCCGCGGGCTGGCTGGGCGACGATGCGGCGCGATCGGGCCAGCGCTTCGACATCGAGTTGCGCCGAGGTGCCGGTGCCTACATCTGCGGCGAGGAGACCGCTCTGTTCAACTCGCTCGAGGGATTCCGGGGAGAGCCTCGCAACAAGCCGCCGTTCCCCACCACGCACGGGCTATTCGGCCGTCCCACGGTCGTGAACAACCCTGAGACGCTGCTCAACGTGAGCGAGATCCTGCGAATCGGCCCCGAGGCGTATCGCAGTATGGGAACCGAGGGTTCGCCGGGTACGAAGCTGTTCTGCCTGTCCGGACACGTCGGCAGACCAGGGCTCTATGAAACTCCCTTCGGGATGACCCTGGGTGAATTGCTGACGCTGGCCGGTGGCGTGCAAGGCACGCTGCAGGCAGTCCTGCTGGGCGGCGCTGCGGGCAGCTTCGTCGGACCCGACGCCACCGATCTGCCGCTTTCGCTGGAGGACACGCGTGCCGCGGGCACGACGCTCGGCTCAGGCCCGGTGATGGTCTTCAACGACACCGCCGAGATGGGCGCCGTGATCGAGCGACTGGCCAAGTTCTTCCGGGATGAGTCGTGCGGCCAGTGCGTGCCGTGCCGCGTGGGCACCGTCCGTCAGCACGAGCTGGTGACGCAGATCCGCGTGGCTGGCGCGCCGACGGACCCCCAGCGCGAACTGCTGGGGGACATCGCCACCGCCATGGGCGATGCGTCCATCTGCGGTCTCGGCCACACGGCGGCTTCCGCGGTGCTCTCGGCGATGCGGCTCGGTCTGCTAGGAGACGATCAAGCATGAACGCATCCGGTGAGAACGTTGATGAGACGCCTGTCACGCTGAGCATCGACGGCCGTGAGGTCACGGTGCCCGCGGGTGAGACGATTCTGGCCGCCTGCACCGAAGCCGGAGTGGAGACGCCCACCATCTGCTGGGCCCCCAATCTGACCCCGGTCAACGTCTGCCGTGTCTGCGTCGTGGAACTCGAGGGGTCGCGCACATTGGTGCCCGCCTGCTCTCGACCCGCCGAAGACGGCATGGCGATCAGCACGGACTCCGAGCGGGTGCGTCACAGCCGGCGCATGGTGCTGGAGTTCCTGGGCTCTGCCAACGACCTCAGCCAGGCACCCGAGATCAACTCATGGTCGCAGCACTACGGCGCCGACCCTGGTCGGTACAGCTCGGCTCTGGGAGACGACGCCCCCTCGGGACCCGCCCATGTCGACGATCCCGTCCGCATCCAGGACGACCTGTACATCCGCGCGTACGACCGCTGCGTGCTGTGTTACAAGTGCGTCGAAGCCTGCGGAGACGACGCCCAGCACACCTTCGCCATCGCCGTGGCCGGGCGTGGCTTCGATGCCCGTATCCGTACCGAGTACGACGTCGAACTGCCCGAGAGTGCGTGTGTCTATTGCGGCAACTGCGTTGCGGTGTGCCCGACGGGGGCGCTGCAATTTCGGAGCGAGTTCGATCTGCGCGCAGTGGGGGAGTGGCGCCCCGACGACCAGTCCGTCACCCGTACCGTGTGCTCTTACTGCGGCGTGGGATGCAATCTCGAACTGCATGTACAAGACAAGCAGATCGTCAAGGTGATGTCGCCCGCGGATCACTCGGTGACGAGCGGTCACCTGTGCATCAAGGGTCGATTCGGCTGGCAGTACGTACACGCGCCGGCCTTCGAGCCACCGACGACTGACACAGCGGAGCACTAGCCACAGGTGTCGGCGAACGAGCCGACCCCAGGCGCCGAAGGCGGCGCATCCGGTACAGGCGCCGAAGGCGGCGCATCGACGACGCTACGGATCAGCCGACGCGAACGTGCCCTCCACCGCGCACATGAGATGGCAACTGGCCATGTTCCCCAGATCGCCCGCGCAACAGTCGCTGAACCCCACGTGGGCGGCCCGGCTCTCGCTTCACACACCGCCCGCAGCACAGCCCTCTTTGCCGGCATCGCGCTCCTGATGGCCGGCAACGGACTGCAGAACACCTTGCTGGGAGTTCGGGCCACCTCGGAAGACTTCGGTTCGACCGTTGCAGGTTTGGTCATGGCGATGAACTTCGTCGGCTTTCTGGCGGGCTCCGCGTTGGCTCCTCATCTCCTGCGTCAGGTCGGTCACGTACGCGTTTTCGCTGCGGGGGCATCGGCCGGCAGCAGCGTCGTGCTCGTGCAGGCGGTCTTCGTCAACCCACTGACCTGGGGTGCATGTCGCTTTATGTGGGGGGTGTGCTTTGCCGCGTTGATCGTCGTTGCCGAGACGTGGCTGAACGAGCTGGCGACCAATGAGAATCGCGGTCGGATGGTGGCCCGTTACATGGTCATCACGATGGGTGCCATTGCCGCGGGCCAGCTCTTGGTGGCCGTCGCCGACACCAACGGCTTCGCCCTCTTCGCGGTGGTCTCCGTGCTGGTCTCGCTGGCGCTGGTGCCGATGTCGCTGTCCGCATCTGCCAACCCGCCGGTGATGGAGCATGAATCAGTCGGCCTGCGGACGCTCATGGGGACCGCACCTACCGGCGTGGTGGTGGCGTTCCTGGTCGGCGCCGCTCTGGGATCCATCTCCGGCATCGGGTCGGTGTACGCCGCATCGAGGGGATTGTCGCCGCTTCAGGTCGCGTTGTTCGTTGCAGCCCCGATGATCGGCAGCTTGTTCGGGCAGATCCCGCTCGGCCGCCTCTCAGATCGCGTGCCTCGGCGCATCGTCATCGTGGCAGCAGCTTCGATTGCCGGCGCTGCCTGTCTCGTCATGCTCGCTCTCGACGAGCGAGGCTTCGCAGGCATCGTCGTCATGGGAGTGATGGGAGCGTTCGCGTACCCGATCTATTCGATGGCAGTGGCACAGACAAACGACTGGCTTCGGGGTTCCCAGCGAGCCGGAGCCAGCGCTGTGCTGGTGCGCATGAACGGGGTCGGCGCCACGGTGGGCCCGATCTGTGCGGCAATCGCTATGTCGGTCACGCTCAACGCGTTCTACTTCGTCATGGCGGCGGCGTATGTCGCGGTCGCAGTGTTCGTCGCTGCCCGCATGCTGCTCGTTGCCGGTCCGACCGTGGCACAGCAAGGCCAGTTCCTCCCGATCCCGGCACGGGCCTCCGCTGCGGTGGCTTCGCTGCTGCGCCGGCGCCGGTGATGGCGCAACGGCCCTAGGCAGGATCAATGGGGGCACTGTTCGGTCTGCTCACCTCAGTGAGCATCGGTACCAGCGACCTGTTCGGACGCCGTGTGGTGTTGCGGTGCCACGTCCTCTCGGCGATGATCACGTTTCAGGGCACCGCAGCGATCATCTCGCTCGCAATTGTGCCCTTCGTTCCAGGATCGTTCGCCAGCGACGACTTCCTGCGCGGCCTGGTCTCGGGCGTCGGCTTGGGCACGGGTCTTGCCTGCTACTACACATCGCTGGATCGGGCCGGGTCGGCAGTGGCTGCACCGATCGTCGCCACGCTGTCAGCCGTCATCCCGTTCGCTTACACCACGCTGCGAGGCCACGATCCGCCGCTCATCGCCATCGTCGGCGCAGCGGTGGCTTTCGGAGGCCTTGGACTGGTGACCGCCGGGGGCACCCGCGGTACTCACGTGGCGACC
Organism: Candidatus Poriferisodalis sp.; assembly: GCF_965221945.1. GTDB lineage: Bacteria > Actinomycetota > Acidimicrobiia > Acidimicrobiales > Poriferisodalaceae > Poriferisodalis. The sequence goes on from NZ_OZ244925.1 coordinate 1,315,593, forward strand.
GGAACGGCATGGGCACTGGTGTCGGGTCTCGCGTACGGGGTGGGACTCGGGATCCTGGTGGACCTCTCCGAGAGCTCGGGTGCCTGGCCGGGAGTCGGGCAACGGCTCTCCTCGGTGGCGGCCATGGCTGCGCTGGTTGCGATCCGCCGATTGCCGGCACTGCCTCCGCCCGAGGTGATGGGCTACGCCGTGCTGACGGGAATCGCTAGCGCCGGTGCCACCATCTTCTACATCGTCGGCATCTGGTTCGACCCACCGGCAACTGTCGTGGGCGCGTCCATGTTCCCGGTGATGAGCGTCCTGGTCGGCCGGGCTGTCTACAACGATCCCATCAACGTGCGCCAGGCCATCGGCATCGCCGCGGCCGTGGTAGGCGTCACCGCCGTCGTCGCGTCCTGAGCTGTCTCAGCTCGCCGAAAGCGGTCTGTCCGCAGTCGCACGTGACAGCGCGAGGGCCGCCTCGAGCATCGATGCCCAGCGCCCCGCACCAGATTCAGGATTCGACGTGCAGCACCCGTTCGTCTTCGAAAGGAGGCGGGATGAGGTCTTCGTACATCGCTGGGTCGGGCTTGTACACGCCGAACACGCCGTCGCGCGAATAGGCCACGCCCGTGCCTGTCTGGTAGGCGATCAGATGCGCCTGTTTCGCTGCCCGGATGAGTGACCTGGTGACACTCGCAATGAACTCGTCCCCTGAGGGAAGACCGTTGCCGTTGCTGCTCGGGTCGCCGCCAAGTTGACCCGCTGCATTCGCTGTGGCTGCTTCAGTCAATGCGGATGCTCCATTCGAGAACCCGGGGTTCGTCTCTTTGATTGTCAAAGAGTATCCACTCATCAACCATAGCGGAGTACTCGCGTCGGAAATTGTCGAAGCCTGCGCGGAAGCGCCTTTGAATGACATCCTCCGGAACGTTGTGCCCGCCGCGGGAGACGCGCAGCTGAACCCGAGCGATGGCGTCGTCGATTGACGGCAGCGAGAGGAAAACCAGCCTGACCCGGTAGCCGTCGCTGCGCCATCGACGGATCTTGCGGAGATAGCCGCGCCCTGACAGCGTGGTCTCGAAGGCGAAACTGCGGCCCTCCGCCGCAAGCCGGTCGAGTTCGGTCAGCATCAAGCGGCCCGCACGTATATCGGCGTGCCACGGTTCCATCGGTGCCAGGCCTGCGGCGATGAGGTCGGCGTTCACGAAGGCCAGGCCACGCGCCTCGACGTTCAAGAAGTCGAGCGCGAAGGTTGTTTTGCCGGCGCCGTTGGGGCCAGCGACGATGAGAATCTCCTTGCCATCCACCCGCCCGCACCGTACTGATCGCTGGACCGTCGTACACGGTGAACTCGCGGTGCGTACCCAGCAGGCTCATTGTCAATTCCTCTGAGTCCGCAGACGCGCGCGACTGTGGCGGCCGCAGACTTCTTGGGCGTGTGACGTCGACTGGGCGCGAGGAAGGATCAGACGAGGGCGTCGGGTTCGGTGGCCTTGCGGCGGGCGATGTAGTCGCGGAGCTCTGCGTCGATGGCGTCGTCGATCGGCGGCGGCTCGTAGTCGGCCAGCATCTGCTTCCACACCGCATTGGCGCGTTGGGCTGCGTCGAGCGAGCCGTCGTCTGACCAACGCTCGAAGCTGTTGTTGTCTGCGATGGAGGACTGGTAGAAGGCCGACTCGAAGTTCTCCAGCGTGTGCGGGTGTCCCAGGAAATGATTGCCGTGAGGGTTCGTGAGGAACGCTTCGACGGCCTGCCCGTTGGGCGACATGTCGATGCCCTTGGCGTAGACCTCCATCATTCCGAGCTGGTCGGCATCCATGATGAGCTTCTCGTAGCTCAGGGCCAGGCCGCCCTCAAGCCAACCCGCTGCATGCAGCACGAAGTTCACGCCCGCTGCCATCGTGGGCAGCAGCGTGGATGCCGATTCGTAGGCAGCCTGTGCATCGGGAGCCTTGGACGACGTGAACTGCCCGCCTGAACGGAAGGGCAGTCCGAGGCGCCGGGCGAGCTCCGCCATGACGTAGATGGCCAGACCTGCCTCGGGCGTGCCGAAGGTCGGGGCTCCGGTCGCCATCGACATCGACGAGGCAAACGTTCCGAAGATCACCGGCGCGCCCGGGCGCACCAGCTGGCAGAACGCCATGCCCGACAACGCCTCGGCCAGGCACTGCGCCGCGAGCGCGGCCACCGTCACCGGCGACATGGCCCCGGCCAGGATGAACGGCGAGATCACGCACGCCTGGTTGTGCTGCGCGTAGACCTCCGCTGCACCGAGCATGGTGGCATCCCAGCGCAGGGGCGACGATGCATTGATGAGGCTCGTCAGCACCGCGCGGTCGCCCAGGTCGCCGCCGAACGCAATACGGCACAGCTCGACCGAGTCCTCGGCTCGCTTGGCCGCGGTGACCGAACCCATGAGCGGCTTGTCGCTGTACCGCAGGTGGGAATACACCATGTCGAGATGGCGCTTGTTCACCGGCACGTCCACCGGCTCGCACACGGTGCCGCCGCTGTGGTGCAGGTGGGGGAGCATCCACGTCAGCTTCACCACGTTCTCGAAGTCTTCGAGCGTGGCGTAGCGACGTCCTTTGTCGAGGTCGGTCACGAACGGCGATCCGTAATTCGGGGCAAAGACCGTCGCATCGCCGCCGATCGGCACGGATCGAGCCGGGTTGCGGGCGTGCTGAATGTATTCCGAGGGCGCGTTGTCCTGAACGATCTGCCGGCACAGACCGCGTGGAAAGCGGACGAGCTCCCCATCAACATCGGCACCCGCTTCGCGCCACAGCTCTAAGGCGCGAGGGAATTCCTGAAAGGCGATACCAACCTCGGACAGGATCGTCTCGGCATTCGCCTCAATCTGGGCCAGACCTTCGGAGTCCAGCACACTGACCGGGGCCAGCCTGCGGGTCAGGTGGGTGTACGTGACTTCGTCACTGGCCGCCCGCAGAGCCTGGCGGGCCGCCCGCCCGCCTCCTCGCCGTCGTGTTCGTTCAGTCATCGTTGCTTTTTGCCTTCCACTGCAGAACCTTCTACTGCAGACCTACCTTCACTCATCGCCGCCGTCGCTGCCGGGAGCGGCGTGGGGATCGATCAGAGCGTGCGCCACCGGAGGCACCGGGGTCCGTTCGTTCCGGCAGCTCAATGACCGTCGAGAGCCTCGGAGAGGGGGCTGTGGCGTGGGGGAGCGCCATGGCTGCCACGAAGAGCTCCTGGAAACGGGGCTCGGTAGCGGTCTCGATCTTGCGGATGTCGCGGACCACCCGTTCCATCTCGGCGCGTTGACTGCCTGACAGCAGCGCTCGAACTGCCCCCGTGCCCGCAGCGTTCCCGACAGAGCACACTGCGTCCGGGTCGCAGTCGCCGATGAGGCCGAGCACCATCGCCCGCACCGGATCGATGTGTGCGCCGAACGCTCCAGCGAGCTGCACACGATCGGGTGCTGCGATGCCGGCACGCTCACACAGCAGATCGATGCCGGCGCGCAGTGCTGCCTTTGCCAGCTGGATCGCCCGGACATCGTTCTGGGTGATGGTGATGGTCGGGCCGCCGGTGCCTTCGGGCGGCTCGTACAGCACGAACGACGACGTGCGGCCCTCGGAGATCACCCGGGTTGCCCGCTCGCCCCCGCTCGGCGGCGCCACGATGACCCCATCGGCGCAGAGCACGCCCGCGAGATACATCTCGGCGATGACTTCGATGATCCCGGAGCCGCAGATCCCAGTCACCCCTGCAGCAGCACTGCGAGAACCGGCGGCCACCTGCCGCTCGATCGCCTCGGCGAAGCCGGGTTCGTCGGACCACAGGTCGCAGCCGATGACGCGCACGCGGGGCGTCCACGTCGTCGGATCGATGCGTACCCGTTCGATCGCCCCCGGTGTCGCTCGCTGGCCGCAGCTGATCTGCGCTCCCTCGAACGCGGGACCGGTCGGGCTGGAGGCTGCCCACAGTCCGTTCGAGCTGCCCAGCACGATCTCGGCGTTCGTGCCCACGTCCACCAGGAGTGTGATTGCCTCATCTCGGTGCGGTCCGCCGGCGAGCACCGCTGCTGCGGCATCCGCGCCCACGTGCCCGGCGATTGCCGGCCCGACGTAGACCCGAGCCGCTGAGCATGGCAGGTCCAACTCGGATCCGTCGAGCTCGACGGCGGCGTCGGTCGCCAGGGTGAACGGAGCCTGCCCGAGTGGGGTCGGGTCGATGCCGAGCGCTATGTGGATCATGATCGGGTTGCCGACAAGCACGACCTCCAGCACCGAGGCCGGCTCCAAGCCGGCGTCTGCGCACAACTCGGCGATCAGCGCTGCGAGGGCGTCGCGAACGAGCGCGGTGAGCTCGGGCGCCCCTCCGGGGTTCATCATCACGTACGACACCCGGCTCATCAGGTCCTCGCCCAGGCGTATCTGGGGATTCATCCGGCCTGCCGAGGCCAGCACTTCGCCGCTGTGAAGGTCGGTCAGATGGCCCGCGACGGTCGTCGAGCCGATGTCGATGGCAACACCGAGTGCTGCGGTCACGACTCCGGGCCAGACCGCTGCCACCATTCCGTTGCGCTCCGACGGTTCTGGCCCGCTCCAACGAACGGCAACCGTGACCAGCCGGTTGCCGGCATCGTCGGGAGTGCCCGCGGCGACCGACGCGTGGAGCTCCGCAAGCGCCCCGGGCAGGATCCCAGCGAGACGAACACCCCATTCGGCGGCCACACAGTCGATCACGATCTGAGCGAGACCACGGCGCTCGTCCAATGTCGGCGGCGGCACGGTGACCGCGTGCAAGGTCGACAGCGGGTCCAGCGCAATGTCGCCGACATCGATCGATTTGCGCACCACAGGGCCGTGCAGCTGGCTCTCAGGCGGCACGTCGACGACGAGGTCGGCGCACACACGGGCCTGGCAACCGAGTCGGGCATCGGCACCCAGCGGTCGACGGCCCCCATAGGCAGTCTCAGTTGCGCCCGGCGAGCTGAGAGCGTCGGCACGGGCCGTGATGGCCCACTTCGGGAATGAGCCCATGGAGGGGACGATCTGGCAGCGGCCGCAGATGCCGCGCCCGCCGCACACGCTGTCGAGATCCACTCCGAGGTCGCGAGCTGCGTCGAGCACAGTTGTGCCTGCGCTCACGGTGCCTGCTCGGCCTGAAGGGGTGAACACCACATTGCACCTCAGGGTCTCAACGCCAGCCTCGTCACCCACCGCTTCGCCCACTGCGATCGCCGCGCGGTCGGCGTCAATCACCGAACCTGGGCTGAGGTCGGCAGGCGGGAACGGGCCCGGTGGCATCGGGACCTCGCTAACCAGTGCGAGCGCGACGTCCGCCCTGCCGGCGAGGACGGTCGCCGGCGCCTGCTCGGCCGCCGGCAACGTTGTTCGCCCCCATGGCACTGCGATCTCGGTACTCGGAGATCCAGGCTGCGCAGTTCCGATCGTTGCCCGCCAGGACATCGCCGGCCATCACGGCTGCCTTCACTTCGGGGTGGAGCGGGTTCATGATGGCTGAGGTCATTCCGGCACCGATCGCCATCGACAGGAACGTGCCGGTGATGAGGTTGCGGTTGGGCAGGCCGAAGCTCACATTCGACGCGCCGCATGTGGTGTTCACGCCCAGTTCGTCTCGCAGGCGTCGCACAAGCTGGAACACCTGGCGACCCGCCGTCGCCATGGCACCGATAGGCATCACCAGAGGATCCACCACCACGTCGTGACGCGGGATGCCGTAGTCGGCCGCTGCGTTCACGATGCGTCGTGCCACCTCGAAGCGAACATCGGGATCTTCACTGATGCCCGTCTCATCGTTGGATATCGCGACAACGGCTGCCCCGGCTCGTGCCACGAGCGGCAGGATGCGCTCCATGACCTCGAATTCACCGGTCACCGAGTTGATGAGCGGCTTGCCGACGTAGGCATCGACGCCGGCTTCGAGTGCCTCAATCACTGAGGAATCGATGCTGAGGGGCACGTCGGTGACGGACTGGACCAGCTTGACCGCAGCGGCGAGCATCGCCGGTTCGTCGGCCAGCGGCACTCCGGCATTCACGTCGAGCAGGTGGGCACCCGCAGCAACCTGAGCGAGCGCATCGGCTTCGACCCGGCTGAAGTCGCCTGACCGCATTTCCTCTGCGAGCATCTTGCGGCCGGTGGGATTGATGCGTTCGCCGATCATCACGAAGGGGCGGTCGAAGCCGATGACGACTTCACGCGTGGCGGAGCTGATGACGGTGTCGGTCACGCGGGCACCTGGGCAATCACAGAGCGGCCCCTCGGTGCTGCAACGTGGGTGAGCGCGGTCTCAAGGTCGCCGTAGCCGGTCTCGACGATCTCCAGCGGAAGTCCCAGACGCTCCGCTCCCGCACGTGCGTACTCGGTGATACGAGCCCGCTCCGTGCCGTTGGGTGTCTGCGTGAGCAGGACAACCCGCTGGTAGTTGCCGAAGTACAACTCGGCCAGCTCGGGGTGATCGGCGATGCCGAGACCTCGCCACACGAGCAGGTCGAAGTGCCGGGCGAGGTAATCGGTGAGGTAGAAGGTTGCCGGTTCGGCCTCGGACATCTCGGCGAAGCGCTGAGCAGTGGCAAAGAACTCGTAGCAGTGGGCGCCCTCGATACGCGACACCGCAGGAGCACCTCCCGTCGCAGACTTCGCCGTGAACTCTTCGCAGAGATCATCGAGAGCGCCAGCGGTGCCGCAGTCGGCATAGCCGAGCAGCACCTGGGAATAAGTGCGACCCGCGGCCTGCAGGCGGGCGATGCGCTCGCGCACGGCTCCAGCGATGAGCGAGGGCCGGTTGTGCAGCTTGGCGGGCAGGCACTCCACATCCACATGGTCGAGACCGTGGACGCCGACGATCGCTTGCAATTCGTTGACGAGCGCACCACAGGCGAGCACGAGGATGCGTTCGGCCGACGCATGCACGCCGCTCGCAGCAGGTGAACTGCTGCTGGGAATCGCCGCGGGAGCGCTGGGGGTGGCCATCTCAGGCCGCGGCCGCCCGCCGGACGCGAATCAGGTCAGTGGCGGTCTCCGACGCAACTGCCGCATCGCGGCAGTAGGCATCGGCACCGACTGCTTCGCCGAATTCCTGGTTCAGCGGGGCGCCGCCGACGATGACGAGATAGTCGTCGCGCAAGCCCTGCTCGATGAGCGTGTCGATTACGACCTTCATGTACGGCATCGTGGTGGTGAGCAGTGCCGACATTCCCAAAATGTCCGGCCGGTGTTCGTCGAGAGCAGCGAGGAATTGGTCGACATCGGTATTGATGCCCAGGTCGATGACTTCGAAACCCGCGCCTTCGAGCATCATTCCCACGAGGTTCTTACCGATGTCGTGGATGTCGCCCTTGACCGTGCCGATGACAATCTTGCCGATGGGCTCGGCACCGGTCTCTGCGAGCAGGGGCCGTAGCAGCGCCATGCCGGCCTTCATCGCATTCGCCGCGAGCAGTACCTCAGGGACGAACAGGATCCCGTCGCGAAAATCGATGCCGACGATGCGCATGGCCTCGACCAACGCTTCATTGAGGACCTTGTCGGCTCCCCAACCGCGCCCGAGCAACAGCTCGGTGCCCTCCACGATCTCGGGCCCGAGCCCGTCGTAGAGATCGTCGTGCATCTGGGCGATGAGATCGTCATCGTCAAGGGCTGAGAGATCGATCTCTTCATCAGCATCGTCGGTGTCGACGGTCGCCGCGTCGGCCATGCACTGCCCCCTCGCCATCGTCATGACGTGTGCCGGGCACCCCCGTCCCGGTCGCCTGTACCACATCTAGCGTGGAGTCCTGCGGAAGGGTTGTTCCACCTAGCCTTTGTTCCGCATAGTGGAACTGTGCCGCAGAACGGTACAGCGGTACGGTATCACGTACCTTGCGCAAACGTCTACATACGGCAACATCGCGCCGGGCTCAACTGGAGCCGTCGGCCGGCAGCTCTCAGCGGCGACTCGCGCGGATCTTTCCAGCGAGTTCGGCACCGGCGACTGCGAGCACTGCCAGTCGCGTGTCACGGGACGAGCGTTCAGTGATCTCCACGTTGCCCTGCGCCAAGCTGCGAGCTCCGATCGTGACGCGGTAGGGGATACCCACGAGCTCGGCATCGGCCAGTTTCACGCCGGGCCGCAGCGGCCGGTTGTCGTAGAGACAGTCGACACCGTGGTCGCTCAGCGTCCGGTAGACCTGCTCGCCAGCCTGCGACTGCGCATCATCAGACGGGTCGAGGACGGTGACAACAGCCTCGTACGGGGCGACGGCGACGGGCCAGTACAGGCCCCGCTCGTCGTGATGCGTCTCGGCCACGGCGGCCATCGCCCGCCCGATCCCAATGCCGTAGCTGCCCATGATGGGGGTCTGGGCGACACCATTCGTATCGAGCACCGACACGCCCATCGCTTCGGAGTACTTTCGGCCGAGCTTGAAGATGTGCCCAGCTTCGATGCAGCGCACAATCTCCAACCGAGCGCCGCAGGAGATGCACGGTTCACCTGCCGACACCTCGCGCAGATCGGCCCAACGCGGATCGATGATGTCGCGCTCAGGATCCACGCCACGCAGGTGCCAGTCGTCTTCATTGGCTCCGGTCGTCATGGACCGACGGCCGCGCAACGCTTCATCGGCGTAGACCGGCAGATCGTCGACGCCGACTGCGCCGAGACTTCCGGGGTTGGCACCGAGCTGAGCGAGCGTCTCGGGTGCAGTGGCGGGTCGCACATCGGTGGCGCCGCTGCAATCGGCCAGCTTCTGCAGGTTGAGCTGGTGATCGCCCCGCAGGGCCACGAGGGTGAGCTGATCGTCGAGGACCATCACCATGGTCTTGATCTGCCGGTCAGCCGGCGCGCCGCCGTCGAAGGAGGCGAGCGCATCGATCGTGCGAACCCCTGGAGTGGGAAAGCGTTCGGGTGCGGTGACCGACGGCGGGTCGGTGACGGTCGGCACCGCCGCGAGGGCTCGCTCCACGTTGGCCCGGTACCCGCATGAGCTGCAGCGGGCCACGTCGTCCTCACCTACGGGCGACGCCACCATGAACTCGACACTGGCATCGCCGCCCATGGCGCCCGAGGAGGCCTGCACGGTCATCACCTCGAGATCGAGACGTTCGAAGATCCGCAAGTAGGCCTCGCGGTGTGCCTCGAACGAGGCGTCCAGACCCGCTTCGTCCATGTCGAAGCTGTAGGAGTCCTTCATCATGAACTCGCGCACGCGCAACAGTCCGCTGCGCGGGCGCGGTTCGTCACGGAACTTGGTCTGGATCTGGTACCAGGTCTGGGGCAGTTCCCGATACGAGCTCATCTCCGCCGCGAGCGTTGCGAAGACTTCCTCGTGTGTCATGCCCAGCACGACATCAGCACCGTTGCGATCGCGCAGGCGGAACATCTCCGAGCCCATGAGCGCCCATCGACCGCTGCGCCGCCAGAGATCGGCGGGATGCATCGCCGGCAGCAAGAACTCCTGCGCGCCGATGGCGTCCATTTCTGCCCGCACGATGTCGGCCACCTTGGTGTGCACTCGCAGACCGAGCGGCAACAGGCTGTAGTGCCCCGAGTGCAGCTGACGGATGAAGCCGGCCCGGATGAGGAGTTGATGGCTCACGGCCTCAGCCTCTGCGGGCGCATCACGCAGCGTCGGGATAAACGAATCGGACCATCGCATCCGACGCAGCGTAAGCGTGCGACCCGTCACATGCTTTGACCACTTCGCAGATTCGGGGCCCTAGGGGCGCTGAGGGTTGCGTTGCGATGCGAAGCGTGTCCAGTACCCTCACCCTGCCTAGCCACGACTGCACATCAATCGTGCAGTCTCGGCAGCGGACCGGGGCCACAGTGCCGACCACGGTGACTGTGCCCGCAGCGGGTCCTGCATCGACAGCTCGGACCAAGCGCGCAGCGCAGTCCGGACGGGCGGCGTAGTGCACCTGTTGGTACCCCTCATGACGCAATGAGCGACGAAGACTCACAGACACTGGTTCCGAACCATGGCGCGGCGGCGCCTGCGGTCCTCACACGCGCCACAGCTGCTGTCAGCAACGGTGGCGTCACCGTGGCGGCAGCCGCAGAACTCCGCAATGGCGCGACGGTCTCTGCCTTGGCGTCGATGCGCTGGGAGCAGATCGCTCGTCTTGTGTGGGCAGAGGCGCATGGCACCGCCGGGCTGGCAGAGGTCGCCACGCTCGAGACCGATCCGCAGCGCTGGGAACGGGTCCTGCTGGACCTGCTCGATCAAACGGAGACCTCCCTGTCGGGGGCACGCCGTCTGCCGCGTCCGATTCGGCGGCAGGTGGTACGAGATTTCGAGGCCGACTTCAGTGAGCTTGCCGCCGCCTACGAACGCCTGACAGGTCTCGACGCCACGCATGCACCCGATGACACCCCCTCCGGCACGGCCAGCGACGATGCCCCCGGTGCCGCTGCGGGACCACTGCGGGAGCCAGCGGCGCTGCAGCTGTCGTGGCAGCCCGGGCGGATCGTGGCGTGGGCTTCGGGGGCTGGCACCGAACCCGACGCCACAGAGCGAGTCATGGACCGTCTCGTCGCTACAGGCGCGCCGGACAGCGTTTGGCGCCCGCATCCGAATATCAAGCTGCCCGAGGGCACCAGCGCCGAGGCAGTCGTGGCCGATGTCAGCGACGTCCTGGGCTGGCTGGTCGGTCTCGACGGACCCGTCACCAGTCCTGGGGCGGCATCTCCGGAAGCGGCCGAGACTTCCTCTGCCGTCATCTCCGAGAACGGTCTGGGGAACGACGACGAATCCCTGCACGGCAATGAGCATCTCGACAGAACCGTCGGCGACCCCAACGACGATCGCCTCCTCAGTGCCAGTGCGCTGTGGATGCGGACCACTGCCCGCATGGCGGTGGAACTGGTGGCGGGGGGACGAACGGTGCCGCGGCTGCACCGGGTTCGAAAGCGTCGCAATCGCAAGCGGCCCGACACGGCGGAATTCTCGGTTCAGTGGCAGCCGGCTTCGGCCGAAGCCGACCGGTTGGCAGCGCTCATCGACCGCTTGCCGGGTGCAGTCTCGGCTCCCGAACCGAAAGCAGAGCCGCGCACGACGGTGCAATCGGCCCTGGCCGGCATGGTGGACGCCATCGTGACGAGCGCCGCAAAGCGCCTTGACGTTCCAGCAGCATCTCCGGAGCCCCGCAGCCGGGCGGAGATGGCAGAGGCCTTCTTGGCCTACCTGGATGGCACTCGCTTCGTCGGTTCAGCTAGTCAAGGCTCGGATCTTGCCCGGCGTATCGAGCTGTGGGCCAGGCCGGTGACCGCCGCCGCGCGCCAGTCGCTCGTGGTGCGGCTCGACGAGCCTGATGACGCCGGAGCCTGGCATATGCAAGTGCTGGCCCTCAGCCCCGAGGGCACGGCCGAGCCCGTCGAGGTGGCGATGGTGAGCGGCGTCAGCTCGCATCGCACCGAAGTACGCGACCAGCTCGCCCGCCTCGAACGGCTGCTGCCGGTGTTGATGCGCCCTGGCGGCAAGCGACGCGGGGAGGTCGTGCTCAGCCAGGACGAGGCGTGGGAACTGATGTCTCTCACCGGCCCGGCGCTGCAGTCCGCGGGCTTCAAGGTGGAAGTCCCGAACCTCTCGCGTGAGCGTCCGGCTCCGTCGCTGCGTCTCACCGCCACCGAGGCCACTGACAGCGCTCTGGGCGCGCAGCAGCTCACCGCAGTGAGCTGGACCGCTGTTTTTGGAGATGTGGAGCTCACAGCGGATCAGATTCACGAGCTGGCCTCACAAGCACGACCACTCGTACGAGACCGGGGCAAATGGATCGCGCTCGATCATGCCGACCTGGCCGAAGCGGCTGCTGCGCTTGCCGAACGAGCAGACGTCACCGCACTCACCGGTTCGCAGATGCTGCGCCAGGTACTGGGCCTCGAGGGCCCGACGGTACGTGGCGGCGTCACCATCTCAGGAGGCGGCTGGGCGGCTGACCTGCTGCGCTCCGCAGCTGAGATCTCCGCTGCGCCGCGGACCAGCCCCGAAGGTTTCGTCGGCGAGCTGCGCCACTATCAAGCCGAAGCGGTCGCGTGGCTGGAGTTTCTCGACGGGGCTGGTCTTGGGGGTTGTCTCGCGCTGGACATGGGTCTGGGCAAGACCCCAACAATGCTCGCTCGCATCGCGGCAGACCAGCGTCAAGCGCCGGCACTCGTCATCGCGCCACCGGCGGTCGTCGGCAATTGGGCGGCTGAGACAGCACGTTTCACACCTGGGCTGTCAGCGATCATCCACCACGGTCCGGCTCGGCGCGAACCCGCAGAGCTGGTACGCGCTCTGCGTAACCGCAGCGAACAGATCGATGTGGTGATCACGACGTACGGCACCGCAGTGCGCGACATGGACGCACTCGAAGAGGTGACGTGGGACCGCATCGTGGTCGACGAGGCACAGGTCATCAAGAACCACACCAGCGAGACTGCCAAGCAGCTTCGGCGGTTGTCTGCTCGCATCCGTGTGGCGTTGACCGGCACCCCGATCGAGAACGGGCTCGGCGACCTGTGGGCGATCATGGACTTCTGCAATCCGGGCTTGGTGGGCTCAAGGACGCCGTTCATCGCTCAGCTGCAGCAGCCCGGTGACGCTCGAGGAGCTGCCGAATCAGCCCTGCATGCACTCAATGGCGTGCTGGTGTTCCGCCGCACGAAGGTGGAGCCCCAGATCGCCGCTGAGCTGCCCGACCGAATCGACGAGCTCGCGCACTGTGCCATGACACCCGAACAGATCGGCTTGTACCAGGCAGTCTTGGACCAGCTGATCGTCGACACCGCGGCGAGCGAGCAGGCAGGCGAAAGGCGCAAGGGGGCCGTCTTGGCGGCCATCACCGCGCTCAAGCAGATCTGCAACCACCCGCTCAACTACCGCCCCGACGACATCAACAGCCAGATCGCCGGACGCAGCGGCAAACTCGACCGCTTGCAGGAGATTCTCGAGGCAGTCTTCGCGGCGGGGGAGCGGGCGCTGGTATTCACGCACTTCGCCACCTGGGGCGAACGCCTGGCGACCCACCTGACGCGACGGACCGGACTGCAGATTGACTGCTATCACGGCGGTCTGGGTCGCACAGCCCGCGACCGCATGGTGCACCGCTTCCAGACCGAGGACGGACCTGGGGCGATGGTGCTGTCGCTGAAAGCAGGCGGCACGGGACTGAACCTGACCGCAGCGAGCCATGTGGTGCTCTACGACCGCTGGTGGAACCCTGCGGTGGAGGATCAGGCCCGCGACCGGGCGTGGCGCATCGGCCAGACGCGCACAGTCATCTGCCACCGCCTGGTCTGTCCAGGCACCGTCGACGAACGGGTGGAAGAGGTTGTGGCTGGCAAACGGCGCATTGCCGACATGGTGCTGCCGAAGTCCAGCTCCATCGGCGATCTCGACTCTGAGCAACTCCGGCACGCCCTGGGCATCGATGCCGATGCTCTGCTCGCCGACGACTTCGACGGAATCGATGCCGACACGCCGGAGATCGCCGAGATGGTGCCCGCCGGTGCTTTAGTTGCAGGTGGGTCATGAGCAGCCGTCGCCGCCGCAAGACCTCGCGCACCCGGCGCCTTGACGGTGCCGAAGTCCAGCAGCGGCAGGCTGCTGAGGCGAGCGCAGCCTTCTGGCATGGCTCAACCAGAGCTGCGATTTCGCCGGAACACGCTGATGCTGCCGCCAGTTCGGCGGCGACGACGGCCAGCGCCGAAGACGCTGCGGTTCCGCACGCCGATATCGGTACCGAGGCGCGCCGCATCTCGATCACGACCGACCCGACCTCAACGGTGCGCTCGCTCGGCAAACCGCCGCTCGCAGGACGCGAGACGGTTGCGGAGCACTATTTCGAAGCCGTCTATAAGCGCGCCGTAGCCATGGCGGGTGCCCTCGCCGCAGCGGGTGGGCTGCTCGCTCCCGACGGCGAGGGGCGCACGGCGTCCTGACCGTCGTGGTGGGGCACGCCGCGCGTGCCCAATGGCCCGTAGTAGTGGCCCGCAGTGCGGCTCAGTCGGCGGCCTGGGACTCGAAACCGACTTCCTTGCCGCGATTGATGCTGACCCAGTCGCGCGCTTCGAGGTACGGCTTGAACGTCTCGTAGATGGCGCGCTCGTCATCTTCCATCTTGGGTCGCTGTACCTCGTAGAGGCGCGGGAACTCCAGCCAGCCCACGACGAGGTCCCACATTCGCAGCGCGGCGTCGCCAGTAGGCGGCTCGAGCAGCACCGGTCCGAAGATGGCCTGGTCATCGAAGAACAGCGTCGGCACACCGAATCCGCCGGAATCGACGACACGCTGGTGCTCCGCCTTGATCTCGTCATGGGTTGTCTCGTCGGAGATCGAGACATCCACGATGTCGGGATCGGCGCCAATCTGCTCAAGCAAGTGACGGGCGACGTCAGGGTTGTGGGGGCGGTTGCCGTCGACGTGCAGGGCCCGCCCCGACGTGGCGTACCACTTGTCGAGCAGATCCATGGAATCGCGCCGGAGGATCGCTCCGATGCGCATCATCGACCAGCCGTAGCTCCAGTCGCGCTCCCACGGGTGCTTCTTGCCCTCGCGCAAGTTCACCTCTTCGAGGCTGAAGAACTTCCAGTTCACCTGCAACCCCAGCCGGTCACGGACGTCTCGCATCCACAACGACGTCTGGTACGCCCACGGGCACATCACATCGAAATGGAAATCCACTTCGGTGGGGCCGGTGTAGTTGTCTGCATTGATTGTGCTCATGAGGCTTCCCTTTAACCGCGGCCGTGGCGCAGCAGCTGGCCAGGGGTGGCGCCGGTGCAATCGCCGGAGGTGAACGTGACCTCGCCGTTGACGATGATCTGGTCGTATCCCTTGGCCCGCTGGATACGGCGCCATTCGCCGCCCGGCAGGTCGTGCTCGACGTTGCCGATCCAGGGCGGGTCGATCTCGAGCTCTTCCATGTCGTAGACCACGACATCTGCCGCAGCGCCCTCTCGCAGCGTTCCACGGTCCTTGAAACCTGCCGCGTGCGCTGCGAGCGCCGAAAGCCGGTAGTGGGCCTCTTCGAGCGTCACAGTGCCCTCGTCACGCACCAGCCACGCCAGGAAGTCGGTGGTGTAGGAGCCGCCGCTGAAGAACTTGGTGTGCGCGCCACCGTCTGATACGCCGGGGATGGCGTACGGCGATTGCATCATCTCGCCCATGAACTCGGCATTTGAGCCCTTGTCAGGGCCGAGGAACTCCACGTTGAGATCGCCCTGGAGCGACAGGTCCAGCATGACCTCGATGGGGTGCTTGCCCTGTTCTTCGGCGAGGTCGCCGACAGAGCGGCCCACGTACTGCTGCATGTCAGCTTGGCGGTTCACGCCTTGTACGACGAGACCCTTCGGATTGCCGCCCACACCGGCCTGGATGACCTGCAGGCGGCGGTCTGCCTCGGCGGCCTCAGCCACGAGTGCGGCGCGCAGCTCGGGATCGGACATCTTGGCGATCTTGTCCTCCTTGGTGCCCGTGGTGACCGTACGCCAAGCGGGGGAGGCGTCGTAGAGGTTCCAGTGCTCGAGCGTGAAGGCAAAGCCTGCGCGACCGGTCCCGCACTGCGCGTAGATCGGCAGCTCGGCAGACCAGCATTTGTCGATCCAACGCAACGGACGGCGGTGCACTTCAGGGTCCTTGCGGGCAGGCACCACCACGTTGTGCAGGATCGGCCGCTGGGCTGTCGCTGCAAGTACCTCGAGGAACTTGATGTCGGCCCGAATGTCGCCGGTGCCCTGGGTGATCTGGATGAAGCCCTCGTCCCGTTCCGCCAGCACACGCGCCAGGTTCAAGATGTCCTCGTCGCACATGATGTCGGTGACCATGGGGGAGCCGTCGTAGTCGGCCTGCACGCTGTCGGGACCGAGTCGCTGGATGGAGAAGCCGCACAGCCCGGCATCCATGCCCTCGTGCAACAGGCGCGCCATCTCCTTGCGCTCTGCGGTCGATGCCGGCTCGCCGGCCTTGGCCTTCTCGAGTCCCATCACGTAGGTCATGAGCGAGGCCGTGGGCATGTACTGGATGACGTTGACGCCCTTGGGGGCCCGCTCGAGCGAATCCAGGTATTCCGGGATGGTCTCCCAGTCCCAGTTCATGCCCAGCCGCATGGACTCATACGGGATCGCCTCGGTGCGTGTCATGGTCAGCATGGAGCGGTCGCGGAATTCCGGCTTCACCGGCGCGAATCCAAAACCGCAGTTGCCCAGCACTACCGACGTCACGCCGTGATAGCCCGAGATCGTGCACCACGGATCCCAGCGAATCTGGGCGTCGTAGTGGGTGTGAAGGTCAACGAAACCGGGGGCGACGATCTTCCCCGTGGCGTCGATCACCCGCCCCGCAGTGCCTCGGGGACGACCGCCGAGCTGGGCCACTTTGCCGTCGGAGATCCAGACGTCGCCCTTGTAGCGCGGCACTCGCGTGCCATCGACGATCGTGCCGCCCTTGATGTGAATGTCGTACTCGCTGCTCATTGCGCGCCCCCGCATCATCCGAACTGGCCACAGGCGCGCAAATAACGCGCCAAAGCCGCATATTCAAGGTACTCGCGCACTGGGGTGCTCGCCGGAGCAATGACAACCAGTTGTCACCTGCGCCCCATAGCCTCCGACCCGTTTGGCAACAGCGGAGTGGTGCATGCGGGGTACTGGCCAAAGGAGACACGTTCCGGCCAATTCCTTGGTGACCTCAGCGGTCGCCTTGGTCGTCCTCGTTGTATTGCTGGCTCTGAGCCTTGGCGCCACCACCCGAGCCGAGCGTTCCCCCGCAGCACATCGCTACACCCAACAGCCGACGTTCCAACCCAGGGCTGATTCCGTCAAGGCCACCAGCAGTGCCTTGACTCAGCCTCCGGTCCTCTTCGACAGCTCCGGGCCCGAGCTTCCCCGCCGAATCGGAGTTCAGGGAGATGCGGTTGGAGAGCACCCAAATCTGCACCCGTCGCCGATCGCCACCGCCCACGTCGTTGTTGAACCCGGAGACCAGTTTCGCCGCACCGTGGCTCCAGGCGTTCCCATCGAATGCGATCGCTACCGACCCTTGGTGGCCGACACCGGGGACTGGGATCCCGATGTCGTCCTCGCTTTGATCTGGCGGGAATCGTTCTGCAATGAACGCGCCGTCTCACCGACCAACGACTGGGGGCTGCTTCAACTCAACGCAACCTGTTGGGCCGGAAAAGGCATCGATGGACTTTCTCGTGTCAGACACCTGCCCGATGGAATCGACCCGCCCGATCTCCAGTGCGATGGCGCCACTGATGCCACACCCACCGCGCAATGGTGCTTCCACGCCAAAGAGGAAGCCATCGTCACCGGCCGCCGACCGTCGTCACCCTGCGATGCCTGGCTCAACCCTGCGACAAACCTCGAGACCGCGTATGAGATCTGGCGCGTCGCAGGATGGCAACCGTGGTGTTTCGACGACACCAGCCGAGCTACGCCTGCGTGCCAAGCCGCAGCTGTTGCTCCCAAGGCTCAACAGACAGCGCACTAGCTGCCGCATGCTCACTGACGACACCTTCGGAGAGCTCTCGTACACCTGCGGTCGACCGGGGGACTTCCTCACGGGAGCCGCCGTGGCCCCGGAAGACATTAACTTTACATAATGTCTATTATCGGCGTCTTGTAACGACACCATGGCAGGTACTGTCGCCCCCAAGGCGAAGAAGACCTGCGTCACCGCCATCGACAGTCGCACCCGAACTGGACTGTTGTCGTGCCCAGCTGAGGTTCAGATGTCGAGGGATTGGCCGTAGTTTTGGCTGTGCTCGATGATGAAATCTCGTCGAGGTGCGACGTCGGCGCCCATCATGACGGTGAAGGCGTCGTCTGCGCGTGCCTGAGCGCTGTGGGCTTCTCCAAGGCTGATCTTGCGCAGGACCCTGGTCTGCGGATTGAGCGTCGTCTCGAACAGCTCGTCGTCGTCCATCTCGCCGAGACCCTTGAACCGTGTGAGCCGGTACCTCCGGTTTGCTGCATCAAGCTCATCGACGAACGCTGCCCGCTCGGCCTCTGAGTACACGAACTTCTTCTGCGTGCCGATGCTGAACGCATGCGTCGGCGGCTGCGCTGCGTACACCCGCCCGGCGGCCAGCAATGGCCGCATGTAGTGGTAGATGAGCGTCAGGACAAGGCACCGAATGTGGCTGCCGTCCACATCGGCGTCGGCGAGCAGGATGAGACGTTCGTAGCGGCATGCATCGAGGTCGAAGGCAGCACCTGAACCCGCACCGAGTGCCGTGAACAGCGCCGTGGCCTCTGCGTTGTCCAGAACCGCCTTCAGAGTTCCCTTGCTGGCATTGACGACCTTGCCTCGCAACGGCAGCACCGCTTGCCATGCGCTGTCGCGTGACCGCTTTGCCGGGCCGGCGGCGGAATCGCCTTCCACGATCAGCAACTCGCCGGCCGGATGCAGCCGGCAGTCAGCCAGCTTGTCCGGGAGTCCGTTATTGCCGAGTGACGCCGCCTTGCGCTTCTGATCGAGGGCTCGACGCGACTCCACACGGTTCACGACCGCATTGGCGAACTTGTCGATCAGCGCTCGCACATGGACCTTCTTCGAGCCCGCCGCGCTGCCGTCGAACCACGCACGCAATCCTTCGCGCACCACATTGGCCACGATCCGCTGCACCTGTGGAGTCCCCAGCTCGCGCTTGGTCTGGCCCCGGAACTGCGGTTCGGGAAGAGTGGCCCGCACTACGGCGACAAGCCCTTCTTGCGCATCCTCTCGCTGTGCACGGGCATCGTCGCGCAGGCGCCGCAGCTTGCGCGGGTCGGCCTCGGCCAGCGCTGCGTTCACCGCTGTCGTGAGTGCTCGTTCGAATCCCGCGATGTGCGTGCCGCCCTCGGGTGTCGGGATCGTGTTCACGAACCCGACAATGCGGCTGTCGTAGGCCTGCGTCCAGCGCAGTGCCACCTCGACATCGCACTGGCGCGTGACGTCGGTGAGCTCGCCGTCCACGGGCACCCGCTCGGTGAATTCCTCCGAGCCGGTCAGGCGGATGAGCCCGGTCACCGGTGCGTCATGGCCGCACAGCTTGTCGACGAAGTCTGCCAAGCCGCCCGCTGAGACAACCTGCTCGACGACCGGCGGATCCGCCCGGCGGTCGGCCAGGGTGATCTTGACCTTGGGCACCAGGAAGCACACCTGTTCGATGCGCTCGCGCACCTCGTCGAAATCCACGACAGCCGACGGGTCGAAGATCCCGGTGTCGGGCCAGAACCGCACGCGAGTGCCCGTGCGTCCCGCCGACACCCGTCCGACCCGCTTGAGCTTGTGCCCGGCGCGGAAGCGGCCGGCGCTGTCGGTGTGTCCGGCAATTCGATCCTTGAATTCCAGGCGGTGGGTGACGCCCTTGCGGTTCACATCGACAACGAGGTGGCTCGACAGTGCGTTCACGACCGATGCTCCGACACCGTGCAGACCTCCCGAAGACCCATACGCCCCAGTGCCGAACTTCCCCCCGGCGTGCAACTCGGTGAACACCACTTCGAGAGCGGTGATGTTGTCGTGCTTGACGCCGACGGGGATCCCTCGACCCCGGTCGACGACCTCATAGGAGCCATCATCGTGCAGAGTGATCTCGATGCTGCGACCATGGCCAGCAGCAGCCTCGTCGACGGCATTGTCGATGATCTCCCACAGAAGGTGCACGAGACCTGTCGAGCCGGTGCTGCCGATGTACATCCCCGGCCGCTTGCGCACCGCTTCGAGCCCTTCAAGCACCTCGATGGCGCCGGCGTCGTAGACAGCCGCCGCACTCGAATCGGCAGCGCGTGCGGGGGGCTCGGACCTGGCATCGCGATCAGCTTCGTCTGCCATCTTGCGAGGTGTTCCTTCCGTCGCCGCGCGGGAATCTGTGCCAACCGGTGTGGGGGCCGCGGCCATCAGAATCGGTACTCCCCCAACGTCACGATCCGGGTCTGCGCCCCTCGGGCTGCACCGTTGCGCCGGGTCGACTCCAATTGCGGCCGCACTGGCGTCGGATCGGGCGACGAAATGTCGCCATGGGGTGCCGTGATCGCCGCGACTTGCCGGTTCACGCCCACCCACGCGTAGGCCACTTGTGTCTCGAACCCTGACAATCGAACCGTCGGCGAGCCTGAGGTACCTCGGCCGCGGGACGGGATGTCGGACATCTCCGTGACTTTCAGTGCCCCCTCATCGGTCACCTCCGCCACCAGCGTGCCAAAGGCGATCGGCGCAGCCGCCAGCACCGTGGCCCCCGGCCGCAGCTTCATGCCCGTGACCCCGGCAGCGTTCGGCCCTCTCACCGTCACAGAATCGGCGGCGAATCGAAGCACGTGGCCCGTCGAGGCCACCATCGCGACTTCCCCTCCGTCCGGTGCCCCGAAGCCAGCCACGACGCGGTCCCCCTCGTTCAGCGAGATCACCGTGTTTCCACTGCGAATCGAGCCGAGCACAGCCGCATCGAGGCGTTTGGCGATGCCCCCTCGGGTGATGATCGCGATCGGTCCGCTGACGTCGCCGAACAGTGCGACGGGTTGCTCGCCACGCGCCAACGAGAACATCTCGCGAACGGGCGCTCCCCTGCTGCCGCGCAGCATCTCAGGCACCGCTCGCACCTCCGTGCGAAGCACACGACCACGGTCGGTGATGAGGTGCACCGCATCGAGATCTGAAGCCGCCGCGGTGGCCACCAAGACGTCGTGGCGACCGGGCTTGGCGCTGAGCGGGTCCTCGGAATGGCGCCGACCAAGCAGGCCCGATGTCGAGAGCGTGATCACGCTCGTTCGCTCGGCCGTTTCGCGCTCTCCGTCGAATTCGAGCGAGCCTGCGGCATCGGCGTGAGGGGATGGCGGCACGAACTCAACGAGGTCGTCACGATGCCGGATCTCTGTGCGACGCGGGACCGCGAACTCCTCCACCAGCTCGTCCAGCTCGCGCTCGACAATCGTCCGGCGTCGTGCGTCTGATTTGAGAATCCTGCGGTACTGGGCAATGGCATCGCGCAACTCCCCCAATTCGTCCCGCAGGCGCTGGGTCTCGAGCGCGGTCAGCCGCCGCAGCTGCATGTCGAGGATGTGATTGGCCTGGATCTCGGTCAGGTCGAGACGGGCCATCAACTCAGTCCGTGCTGCAGCGACATCGGAAGCAGAGCGGATGATGGCGATGACCGTGTCGATGTTGTCGAGCGCGATGAGCAGACCAGCCACGATGTGCTCGCGCTCGAGCGCCCGGTCCAGCCGGTGCTGCGTCCGGCGGATGATGACATCGAGACGGTGCTCGATGTAGTGCTCGCACAACGCCCTCAGCCCGAGCTGGCGAGGCACGCCGCCCACCAGTGCCACGTTGTTGATGCCGAAAGTGTCCTCGAGCGGCGTCAGCCCCCAGAGCTGCGAGAGCACACCCTGGGCGTTGACACCAGGCCTGCATTCGATGACGAGGCGAAGCCCGTGGTTGCGGTCAGAGAGGTCGTTCACCGCTGCGACGCCCTCGATCCGGCCGCCTGCGGCCAATTCGCGGATCTTGGCCTGCACACGTTCGGGACCCACCATGTAGGGCAACTCGGTCACCACGATGCCGTCCCGCCTCGACGTGATCGGTTCGATGTGGGCTTTTGCCCGGATCCGGATCGTGCCCCGGCCCGACTCGTACGCCTCGGCGAGGCCGTCGTCGACGATGACAGTGCCGCCCGAGGGGAAGTCCGGTCCCCGCACCAGGCTCATCAGCTCTGCGGTTGTGGGCTTGGGCCGGCGTTGGCGCAGGACCAGCTTGATCGCCGACGCCACTTCGGCCAAGTTGTGCGGCGCCATATTGGTGGCCATGCCCACGGCGATGCCGCTGGCGCCGTTCACGAGCAGATTCGGCAGCAGCGCCGGCAAGCACGCAGGTTCGGTGCGCTCGCCGTCAAAGTTCGACACGAGGTCCACCGTGCCCTCATCGATGCCGGCAACCATCGTCATTGCCAGGGCGCTCAGGCGGGCCTCGGTGTAGCGGTACGCAGCAGGCGGGTCGTCGAGGCTGCCGAAATTCCCTTTGGGCTCCACCAGCGGAGCGGACATCGCGAAGGCCTGGCCCATGCGGACCATTGCCTCGTAGATCGCGCCGTCGCCGTGAGGGTGGTACTTGCCCATCACCTCCCCCACCACGCCGGCGGACTTGCGAAACGGCGTGCCGGGGCGCAAGCCCAGGTCGTCCATGACGTACAGGATCCGGCGCTGCACGGGCTTGAGACCGTCGCGGACGTCCGGAATCGCGCGGGCTGTGGTGACCGAGAGCGCATAGGGCATGAATGAGTCGCGCATCTCATCAGCGACATCCACCTCGTGGATCTCGCTGGCGATTGACGTTGGAGCAGTCGGACCGGCCATCAGCACCGATTCCTTTCTGTGGCTGGCCTTGCAGCGACTTGGGTGTTCTCGCGCGGCGAGCGCGCAACATCGCGGCCGAGGTGATCTGATTTGTCAGAGGACCATTTCGGCCGGCACTTGCGAGGGTACGACCCCTGCGCGTCTGCGCTGAGTCAATTGCGCTGGATCGGCTCAGTCGAGGCCCGCCCCTCGCTCTCATTGCCGTTGACGAGCCAGCAAGGACTACCCTCCGGCACGTGTCGGTGAGGCCTGCGGCGGGATTCGCTGCCCCCACGCAACGCTGCGTCGTCGGCACGCTGGCCGTGCCATCACCACAGCCCGTGCACCCGCTGCGCACAGCGCAGGATGCCCGACGTGCGGAGCGACGATGAGCCGACGCATCGAGGTCGAACTGACAAGTCGACGCGACGACGGCTCGTGGACATGGCGCGCTGCGGGAGCCAAGCAGCCCAAAGGAACCCTCAACGGCGAACTGGTGCCGGCGGGCATTGCTGCGGGCGATGTCGTGCGGGTCGATGCCGACTTCGAGATCGACGGGATCACCGTCACTGCGGTGCTGCCGCCCAAGTCCCGAAGCGGCAAGCCGGAATCCGAGCGGATCGAATTGCTCGGACCGCCCGAGCGGGGAGGCGGCTCGGTCACGACAACCGGCGTTGGGGCACGCCGAGGCGGCCGCAAACGCGACGGGGAGCGAACCGGTCGACGTGACGGCGATCGCGGACCTCGCTCGCGGCGCAAGCCGCGCGGCGAGCGCTCCGATGGTGACGGTGCTCCTGAGGTCGCGACCGCCAAACGCGGCAAGGCGTCAAAGCAACGCCGCCAGCGTGACGGAGACAACCGAGCGCCGCGCAGCCGATCCGCAGATCGCGCCAAGAGATCAGAGCGCTCCGCACCGAAACCCGAAACCCCTGATCGCCCCCCTCGTCCAAAAGCCCGCAAACTGCGTCCGGGCCGCAAGCATCGAGACGCGCTCATCGCCGCCCTGCCTGTCGAACAACAGGTCGTAGCCGAACAAGTGGCTCGGGGAGGGCTCGCGGCAGTACGTACCGAAATCGATGCGCAAAATCAAAGAGCTGCGGACGAAGGGAATCCAGAGGTCCCGGCCGAAGGATTGATCTCGTTGGCAGAATCCCTCGTCGGTCCGCTGCAGATTGCCGAGTGGCGCGACCGCGCTGACGCCGCAATCAGCCAGATCGAAAAGCTCGACCTGCGAGATCTTCGCTCTGTTCTCGTCGCCGCGGAGGACTTCGCCAGAGACGCTGAGGCTCGCGAACTCGCAGATCGAATTCGAGACGGCCTCAACGATCGGCTCGAAAGCAGTCAGCGTGAATGGCATGACGATCTGCGCTTGACACTGACCGAAGGCCGCGTCGTGCGTGCACTGCGGCTGAGCTCTCGTCCGCCCAAGGCCGGTGCGCCGTTGCCGCCCGAGATCGCACAGGAACTCACGGCCCAGGCCAATGCCGCACTCGGCTCTGGGGCCTCACAGCACCGGATCGCCGTGGTACTCGAGGCAGTTGCTTACTCACCTGTTCGGCCCTACGTCGTGCTCCCGAACATTCCGGACAAACCCGAGGCCGAGCTGCTCGAAGTCGTGCGCAGGATCGCAGACCGGCTGCCCGAAGTCGCCACGGCGCTCGGGATCGACCCCACTGCCGCTCGACGGGGTGGCCGGCCACGCCGCGGCTCCAAGAAGCAGTCAGCCGCCGCTCTGTCCAAGAAGGCCGACGCAGACCGACCCAAGGCCGACACTGCCGACGATCCTGCACCCGAGACGGACACTGCCGAAACGCCGGCCGACGACGCTTCCCCAGCGTTGGCCGACGACGCTTCGCCCGAGTCAGGCGACGACGCTTCCCCAGCGTTGGGCGATGCCGCTCCGAAGGAGTCGGACGACAACTCAACCCCTGATGACGTGGCGGTCGAGGAAGTCGCGCATCCCGCCTGAGAGCGGGATCAAGCCGTCGCCGATCTCGTCAAAGCTGACGAAACGCGCAGCTGCGGCGTCATCACCGGCAATCGGCATCGCGTCAGAACCGCAGCGAACGGCGTAGTCCAGGATCACGAAGTGATTCGTTGCGCTGACGTGCTCAGTGACGCCGACCAGATCACCGCACTCCACCGTCAGTCCCGTTTCTTCTGCCAGCTCTCGTTCCACGGCGGTACGCAGGCGCTCCCCAGCTTCGACTCGACCCCCTGGAAACGCCCACATCCCGACTGCGGGCGGACGGGCTCGTTTGACGAGCAGCACCGAGCGGCCCCGCACTGCGATGCCCCCGACGCAGATCTCCGGTCTCAGTCCCATCACTCCCCCGCGTTCGCGGGCGGTTCACCTTCCAGCTTTCGGTGCAGTACGAGAAGGCGGGCGGTGAACCCGAAGGTCTCGAAGAAGTTCTTCGTGGCTCGGTTTCCCGGCAAGGCCAACGCATCGATGCCGACGCAACGGTGTTGATCGCACCAGCCGAGGATTTCTGAAATGAGTGCCTCGCCGACCGCTACCTCCCGCGCGCCCGGAGTCACATACAAATCGAGCACCCGACCGAGGAGCTCACCGGTTTGCAGCACCTCGATGGCGGCTGTGGCATAGCCAACCGCAGTGCCGTCGATCGTGCCGATCCAGAGCTGCTGATCCGGGTCGCTCAAGGCGGCCTCAAGACTCATCTCGAACGGGCGAGCACGCACTTCCCGGCGCGACCAGACCCAGCCGCCACGTGCATCGACCTGCTCGGCGACGGCATCTGCAGCAAGACCGGCGAGCGCTTCGAGATCTCCCCGACCGGCGAGGCGGGCCGCTATGTCCATGCTGGGGGGCTCATGTGGCGGGGTCCATCAGGCCGGTTCGGCGGAGCGGCGGCGCTCGGTGGCCTCCTCGGCACCGAGACGCCCCAGCACGCCTTGGGACAGATCCACATGCGACAACATCGCAGCGACGGCGCGATGGCCTGCCACTTCGGCAATCTGGCGATACATCTCGGTCACGATGCGCCGGTAGTCCTCGTGCCCCTGCGGCTGGGATCGCAGCTCGATCATGTGCATCGCCTCGCGAGCGTTGAACTGCATGCTGTAGCGCACCCGGTACGCCATGGCGACTGCGTAGGAGGCCTCCAGCGGTCCTACGGCGTCGGCGAGCGCGTCATACATCTCCGCCGACAGCTCCATGACCTCGTCGTACGCCTCTCCCCCACCAGCGGCATCGACGAGACCGGGAACGACGTAACCGTGACGCGGCCCGAGTGGCTGCCATTCGATCGTCAGCAGGCGATGCCGCTGCAGGTCACGGAAGCTCCCATAGTCGCCGAGCACATCGAACCGGTAGTCGATTCGCTCGAGCGCTCGGCTCGGTCGGTGACGGCGGTTGGTTCGCTCACCGGCATAGCGCTGCACCAAGTCCAAGCGCTGGGCCTCGGTCATCTCTCTCACCCGCGCAGCAATCTGCGACTCGGGCAGGTCGGTGTAGGGGAACAGCATCGCCGCGAGCATCTTTTCCTCGCCGACGGGGTCCCAATCGGTCAAGACGACCTCGGGCACCGGTTCGGGTGTCTCATCGTCGAACAGCTCGGCGACGAACTCGTCCATCGCGACGCGGTTGGCCTCCAGGTAGTCCGACCACACGATCCCCCGGTCGGGCTGGTCGACACGCCGCAGGAACGACGGGATGACTTTGCGAAGCTCGGTCAGCATCAACTGGGCATAACTGCGCGCCTCGGGCAGCGGATGGGCCCTCATCCGCAGCAGAAGCGCCTCATAGGCCTGCCCGCTGCCGAAGATGCCGACGTTGGACAAGCTGGCTGCGGGAAGCAGCCCACGGGCCGCGTCGAAAGCCTGAGCTCGAATCGCCCGGCGACGGGCAAGATCACCGCCTTTGGCGGTGACAGACGACACAGTGCCGCCTTTGGCGGCGTCGTGGTGGTCGGTCAGCCATGCGGTCATCCGGCGGACCATGTCGCCGTAGGCGTCGAACATGCGATCGACATCGCCGATGAAGCGTGTTCCGACGGCTGAACTCATGACGCTTGGCGGTCGGTGATACCGGTAACGACCCTGGACACGCTCGTCGTAGGCGAGGTAGCGGGTGGATTGCTCGAGGTACGACATCAGCCGTCCTCGTTCGAGAATCTTGGTGAGCAAGTTGGAGGCCTGCTCACACGCGAGATGCACTGCTCCGAGCTGGGCCACCGAGTCGTCGCCGTATTCCACAAATACGCGCTGGTAGAGCTGTTCGGCACGTTCGACGCCGACGGTGGCGTCGATGGTCTCATCGCCGGAGATGTCGAGATCGTCGACGAACTCGTCAAGCAGGAGCCGTCGGAGAGTCTTGTGCGTCCTGGAGTAGCGAGCGAACAACGCCCCCTTCACCACTTCGGGAAGGTTGACGAGGGCGAATACCGGCTGGCGCAGGTTGGTGACATAGCGCCGCAAGACGTCCCGCTCATCAGGAGTGAACGTCTCGGCGGCGTAGTGGATCACCGGCAGGTCAACTCGAGCGACGACACCGCGCCGATGGTATGGCGCACCGGCCTGTCCTCCGTGGACCTTCGTTCCCGGGCCGCCGCCGGGGCACAGCCCGTTGCGGCAGGCCACAGGTACACCGAGCAAGCGTTCGCGGATCAGAACACGATCAGCGCGGCGTCTGGCTGGATCGTGACAGTCAGCTCAAGGCATCTGCCCACCCGCTCTCCATCGAGCCACAGCCCCAAGGGTTTGCCGAACTGGAATTCCGTACTTGTCACACGCCGCATGGCGATGGCCGGATGCGGCAGGTGGGCTCCCGACCGCAGGCGCCGCCGGGCCAGCACTCGTTGTGCCAAGCTCAGCGCCGGCTGATCGATTCCCGTGGTGAGCACGTGCAGTCGCCCGTCGTTGGGATGGGCAGCGGGCGCGAGACGAAACTCCCCCGCAAGGTCGGCGCTCATTGCCGCCATGGCGGGTCCGCGCCACCACGAGTTGCGTGCAATGGCGTGCACGCACGCCCAGTGGACCACCTCATCGGCCACCACCTCGATGAGGTCGACCGGTGCAGTCCGGGCGATCTCGCAACGCAGGCGTTCCGCTCCGCCCGCTGGTGCGCCCACCACCCGCCACAGGTCACCGCCCGTCACGCCGATCGGCGACGGTGGGCGATCCGCCGCTCGCTGACAGGTGATCAACCTACGCAGTTCCGCGTTGCTGCCAGCGATCGGTGCCCCCTCGGGCAGCGTTGCGGCCGTTCCCCACGGCTGGTTGCGTTGAATCGTCATGGAAGCCTGCGAGTACGGGTCACCACAGGAGCTGGGACGAATCCCTCTCCCGACGCCGTCGCAGCTGGCGTGCCCACGGTTTCGTCGGAGACCCGCGCCGCTGCTG
Source organism: Candidatus Poriferisodalis sp. (assembly GCF_965221945.1). GTDB lineage: Bacteria > Actinomycetota > Acidimicrobiia > Acidimicrobiales > Poriferisodalaceae > Poriferisodalis. The sequence goes on from NZ_OZ244925.1 coordinate 1,343,208, forward strand.
CGACCACTCCGCGGTCGAGCGCCGAGCGTGCGTTAGCCGCTGTGCGTCGTGTGGCGCCGTTCGAAGCAACCTCTGCGATTCTGTCCACCAAGTCGATCAGCTGCCGCATCTGGCGAACGAAGTCACCTCCCGCAGGTGCGTCGCCACCGTAGAGATCGCCCTGCCACAGCTCGACGTAGGTTGCTCCGTCCGCCCAGGCGTGTGCCGTAGCGAAGAACGAGGCATCAGGCGGGCGAGAGGCCACCACGTTGTGCTGGCGTTCGGCGCGGTTGATCTGTGTCGCCAGCTCAAGAATGAGCGCCGCCCGATCCCGACAATCGTTGTCCCGATACCGGGGGGCGGGCGGCGGCCGGCTGCTTCGATGCTCGTAGGTCAGCACCGAGACCAGGCCGGCTAGTCGAGCCGGTGCGACACCGTCGAACACGCCCTCACGCAGACACAGCACCGTCAGCAAGTCCGATTCATGGAACACGGACTTCAAGCACTCACCCGCCGGATTGAGCGACCAGCCGTCCGCGCAGCCGAAGATGTTCAGTATCTCGTTGATGGCATCGAGCTGCCGGGCCAGGCCCCCCTTTGCGAGCTTGATCCGGTCCTTCAAGCGGCTGACCCGCGCTCCGGTTCGTTCGGCTTGCCGCTCTGCGTCGACAAGCGCTCGGTCCAGGCGCCGATCGGTGGGTTTGCCGCGTCGATGCCGATGACCAACTCCCGAACCTCCACGCTGCGGGGCGTGTGCCTCTGGGCGAGCGCGGCCACCGCCCATCGACCGCAGTCGTGCACGGGCTTCACGCAGCTCCCGGCGCTCGACTTCGAGCGCAGCGGTCCATTCGCCGACCCGCCGATCCGCCCGCCACTGGGCGAACGACCGCTGCAGCATCTCGACTGCCTCGTCGCGCGTTCGGCTGGCGATGAGGTTGGCAACCATGTTGTATGTCGGCCGGAACGAGGACTCAAGTTCGAAGTCGTTGCTCGCAGCCAGGCGAGCCGCCTCGCCGAACGCCGTGTGCGGGTGCCACAGCGTGTAGGCGTAGCCAATCTCGTCGATCCCGCGGCGACCTGCACGGCCGGTGAGCTGGGTGTACTCGCCCGGCGTCAATGCGGCGAAGCCCTCCCCACGGAAGCGGCTGAGCTGTTCGATCACCACTGATCGGGCTGGCATGTTCACTCCAACCGCCAGTGTCTCGGTCGCGAACACCACGGCCAACAGCCCCGCGGCGAAACAGTCTTCGATTGCTTCCTTGAAGGCCGGCACCAGACCTGCGTGGTGGGCTGCGACGCCTGCGGTGAGTCCCTCAAGCCACTCGTGGTAGCCGAGTGCGTCGAGGTCACCTGATTCCAGGGAGGCGGTGTGGGCTGCAGCGATCTGGCGTACCCGGTACTGCTGGGAGGCATCCAGGAAGGCCGCGCCCTGCGCCGCGAGCGCCCGGGCGGCATCGTCGCAACCCTGGCGGGAGAACACAAAGATGATTGCGGGCAGCTTTGCGGTGGTGGCAAGGTGTTCCACGATCTCAGTGCGCCGTGGTCTCGCCGGTCGCACACCTGCGCCACGTTGGCGACGGTGGCCTCCCGAACGGGAACGGGCACGTTCCAGCAACCGTTCGATCTCGGGATTGGGCTGACCATCCCGCAAGGTGGGCAGATCCACCAGACGCCGACTGTGCCGCTCGAACAGCAGGTAACGGTCTTCGAGGGGCACGGGCCGCTGCGTGCACACCACCGCCTCGCACCGGCCGGCGGTGGCTTCGATCCACGATGCGAGTTCGTACGCGTTGCTGACCGTGGCCGACAGGCACACCAAGCGCATGTGTGCAGGAGTGCTGATGATGACCTCTTCCCAGACGGCCCCCCGGTACGGATCCTGCAAGTAGTGCACTTCGTCCAGCACCGCCACGCCGAATTGGGCCACGTGCGGCGACCCGGCGTAGATCATGTTGCGCAGCACTTCGGTGGTCATGACGACGACGTCGGCTTCAGGGCGGACCACGTTGTCACCGGTGAGCAGCCCCACCCGTTCAGATCCCAACCATGAGCGCAGTTCGCGCAGCTTCTGGTTCGACAGGGCTTTGGTTGGCGTCGTGTAGGCCGCACGCTTGCCGGCTTGCAGGGTCGCTGCGATCGCGTACTCGGCCACCAGCGTCTTGCCCGACGACGTCGGTGCGGCCACGAGCACCGAGTTGCCCCGCTCGACCGCTTCGAATGCCTCGATCTGAAAGCCGTCAGGCGAGATTCCCCGCGCTACCAACAGGTCGACGAGCGGTGGCGGCTGCTCTGGCTTGGTGGCTTCGGGACATCGCCCCGCTGGATCCGCTTGACCGTCCGTTGCACTCACGGAGAGGAGTCCGTCACGCTGGCTGCGGGTGTCCGGGATTCCTGCGCTCGACGGCGACCAAATCGCCACCCCGCAGACCCGCTGCGGCGTCGCAAGATCACAAAGCCAACCAGGATCGACAGCTCGTAGAACACGTACAGGGGCACCGACAGTGCAGCGAGTGTCACAGGGTCGCCAGACGGCGTGATGATCGCCGCGCCGGCCACGATGCCGACAATGGCATAACGGCGGACCCGGCTCAGCTGCCGCGGCGTCACCATGCCGGCCATCTGGAGAAACACCAGGACGATCGGGAACTCGAAACCGATGCCGAAGGCCAGCATCATGAAGGTCACCAAGCCGAGGTACGAGCCAGGTCCGAGCAACGGGTCGACGGCGTCACCGCTGACGGCGATCAGGAAGTCCAGCGCCCGCTCGAAGGTGAAGTACGCCAGCAAGGCACCCGCCGCAAAGAGCAGGAATCCCGCTATCACGAACGGCACCACCCAGCGCTTCTCCCGGCGATCAAGTGCAGGCGTGATGAATCGCCACAGGTGCCACAGCAGCACCGGCATGGCCAGCACCACACCGAGATAGACCGACACCTTGATGCGGGTGCGAAAGCCCTCCAGCGGTGTCGTGATCACCAGGCTGCAGGGACGATCGATCTCCTGAGCCTCCAGCACGTTGCAGTACGGCGGCAGGAAGATCTCGGCAAGCAGCCAGTCGTAGAGGAAGAGCCCCACCACCATGCCCCCGCCGACAGCCACGATGCCCCAGATGAGCCGGAAACGCAGCTCCGCGACGTGATCCCAGAAGCCCATCACGGCCGGCCGAGGCCGGCGCCGTCGCCAGAGCCTCACGCAGGGCCGTCGCTGGTCGAGCGATCCGCCGCCGGATCGGCCGCGTCGGACTGGGAGGACTCGCCCTCACCCTGCGCACCAGGGGCCTCGGCCGGGTCTGCTGGCGTCGGTGGATCGGGCGACGATGCAGGTTCCACATTCGGCGGCGACAGCGTGGCGTCCATCTCCTGACGAACGGTCGTCGAGAAGTCCCGCACCTGCCGAAAGAAGCGGCCGATGCTGCGGATTGCGCCCGGCAAACGCGTGGGCCCCAGCACAATCAGGGCCACGAATGCGATGATCAGCACCTCGTTGGGCTGCAGGCTCACGGCTCGATGGTAGAACCCCGGCCCTGCGCGGCGGTTCTGCTTTGCTGCCGAGCACACAGGCCCTGGTGGTCCAGACGGCAGCGTTTCAGAACGGCAGCATCCGGCGGGCCGCCCATCGCACCACCATGCCGAGCGCTCTCTCGGCCGTGGCTTCGCGTACCGACGGCAGGTCCAGGCTGTCGATGGCGGCTCGAGCCCGAACGACGTCGGCGCGCACCGAAGCAGTTGTTTCAGTGATGGATGCCAGCCCCTCAGCCGTAGCCCGCAACTCGACGGCCAGCCGCCGAATCATGAGCGTGCTGACAACGACGAGTACGCCGAACGCGACAGTCGGCAGCAGCCAGATCGCCCCCATGAGCCGAACCCTACGGCGCGACAGACGACCGAAACGTCCGTCGTAAACCGCAGTACATCGGCCACATCTGGTGAATTCCGCGGCACGCGGCATCCAAATTGGCACGATAGAGCCGTGCCCCCGCAGCCGCTGCCGTCATTGTGCACGCCACCGATCACATTCGCGCATCGGGGCGGGCGTGCTCATGGCCCTGACAACGCGCTTGAGACGTTCGCCGTGGCCTTGGACTTGGGAGCAACGGGCCTCGAGACCGATGTCTGGCTGAGCAGAGATGGTCATCCGATGCTGGACCACGACGGAGTTGTCTGGCACCGGGGCGTTCGCCGTCCTTTCAGCTCATTCACCCGTGAACGCATCGGTCCCGACGTCGGAACGCTTGCAGACGTGTATCAGTCCTGCGGTACCGACTTCGAACTCTCGGTTGACGTGAAAGACCCCGCGGCGGCTGACGCAGTCATCGAGGCCGCCCGATCCGCCGGGGCAGAAGACCGCCTGTGGCTGTGCCACGCGGACTGGGAGCTGCTCGCCGAGTTGCGTAATCGCACCACTGCACACATTGTCGACTCGACCCGCGTACGACGAATGAAGGAAGGTCCGGAGCGCCGGGCGGCGGCGATGGCCGACAGCGGCATCGACGCAGTCAACCTCCCCGCCAAGGACTGGACCGGAGGACTCGCAGCGCTCTTCCACCGCTTCGGACGTCTTTGCTTCGGGTGGGATGTCCAGCACATCCGGTTGGCCGCAGCACTGCGCGACATGGGCCTCGACGGCTTGTACGGCGACCACGTCGACCGGCTGATCGCCGGTGTCACTTCACCGAGCGAACCAGCCGAACCGGCACCGGACGGCGACATCTGCGAGGCACAACCCGCCTGAACAGCCGCTCTGCCGGATCGGCCCCCCTCAACCCTGCACAGGCGGTCCTACAGACCACCGAGCCGATTGGGCGGCCAGAAACGCGCGAACGCCCGCCCGACGATTTCATTCTCGGGGATCGGCCCGAAGAAGCGACTGTCCTGGCTCGAGAGCCGGTTGTCGCCCATGACGAACACGTACCCGGCCGGAATCAGCTGCTGCGTGAAGCTGCTGGTGTACGTATCGGCCGGGAGGTAGTCCTCTGGCACCGGAACGCCGTCAACGATGAGCTGTCCGCCTTCGGCCTCGACCGTCTGACCGCCGATGGCGACGACTCGCTTGACGAGCTCAGAGGTTTTCGACGGCTTCAGCGCATCAGGCGTCCGGAACACGACGATGTCACCCGGGTCGGGATCCCCGATGCGGTAGCTGAGCTTGGAGACCAGCAAGCGGTCTCCGATCTGGAGCACTGGCTCCATCGACTCGGAGGGGATGGAGAAGGCGGCGATCAGAAACATCCGCATCAGCAATGCGAGCGTCACCGCAGCCAGCAGGACCCACGCCCACGACAGCAGGTTGCGTGTTCGCCGGCTCATGGCCCGCGCGATACGCGGCTGGCGACCTAATGGCCTCCGGCCGTCAGCCGGGTCGCAATCGCCGCCTTCGCCCGCAACGCTCATGGTGACGCCGCCAGCCAGGCTGCCGCTGCCCCCAGCCACTCACACGCTTGCTGGTCGCGTTCCAATGGACGACCCATGGAAGTGACGCTCAGCCCGCTGCGGGCAAGCGCTTCACCGACCGCGGCCGGCTCCATGTGGATCGCCCGCTTTCCCAGAGTCTCAACCCATGCGGCATCACGTTTCGCACGGCGCGCCGGAACCGGCACGACAGTGCGTTCGGGGGCCAGCGCGGCCATGGAGCGGGTGTGATGGCTGACACCGCGGTGTCGTTCTCGCTCATCGTCCGACGATGCGCGCACTGCCAGCGCGGTAGCTGCACCGAGACCGTCCAGCACGGCGGCGTGGCCAACGAGATCCAGCGCCGAGAAGCCCAGGGGGCTCGCGGTGCCGAGGTGTCCAAGTCCAGGCGCGACGACGACACGGTCGATGTTCTGGCGCGCCAATGCTGCGACTCCGGAGGCGACCGTGACCGACTCGATCGGCGCACCGAAGGCCTGCCCGGCGCTCACAGCTGTCGCGATCGTGCCCCGCTCAAGGCTCACGGCCGCAAGATCGCTCAGAACGAACGGCAGCGCCCCGCCGTCGGTCATGACATAGCCCGGTGCAACGCCGACGGCATCGCGCACCGTGGCGGCCAGCGCCAGTGCATGGCTGTGCAGCACGCACAGCACGACCCGGACGCCAGCCAGCGACGGCAGCACGGACACGTCAAGGTGATCGGAGCCAGTGCCCGCAGCCTCCTCGAAAGCATCGACCGGCAACTGCTCGGCGAGATACCGGGCCTTCATGACCCGTCCCGGAACATCATCACCGGCATAGGGCGCGCTCAGATTCGTATGGACGACATGTGCCCCCCCGCTGCCGAGGTCCAGCTCCAGCGCCGAGGCATTCACGAGCAGTTCATCGCCGACCCCCACCGGTCCGCACAGATCAGTGAGGGCATACGCCTCGCTGCCGTCTGACAGGGTCATTCGCGCCAGCCCGGGCCTCACATCACGCACCTCGGTGGCTCGCAGGCGCGCAAAGCGCGGCATCGGCTGCCGTCAGCCAGTTGCGTGTCGGCGCGGGACTGCGTTGCAGCGCGGATTCTGGCGGGCGACAGCGCTCATCACAGCGATTCGATCAGCTTGTCGACGCGTTCGTCGTGGGAACGGAACGGGTCTTTGCACAAGACGGTTCGCTGAGCCTGGTCGTTGAGCTTCAGGTGCACCCAGTCGACGGTGTAGTCCCGGCGACGGGCCTTGGCCTCGCGGACGAACGCCCCCCTCAGGCGCGCCCTGGTCGTCTGCGGGGCCTCCTCAGTGGCTCGGCGGACGTCGGCGTCATCGAGAACTCGCTCGATGAGTCCCCGTCGCTGCATCAGATAGAAGACGCCGCGCGTCGAATGGACATGGTGGTACTGCAGGTCCAGCAGTGCGATGTGGGGGTCGTCGAAGCCAACTTCGGCGCGGTCGGCGTAGCTGGTGAGCAGTTTGTGCTTGATGACCCAGTCCACCTCGCGGTCGAGCAGCAGCGGATCGTCACCGATCACCGTCATGGCGTGCTCCCACATACCCAACGCCCGCGATTCTTCTGCAGTGAGGTCGTTCGTCTCGGCAAAACGCAGTGCCCGCTCGAGATACTCCGATTGGATGTCGAAGGCGCTCACTTCACGCCCGTTGGCGAGGCGCACCTTGCGACGGCAGGTGATGTCGTGGCTGATCTCGCGGATCGCACGGATCGGGTTCTCGAGCGTCATGTCCCGCAGCACCACCGCCGGGTCTTCGAGCATGCGCAGCATCAGCGCAGCGGCACCGATCTTGAGGAATGACGTGTATTCGCTCATGTTCGAGTCGCCGACAATGACATGCAAGCGTCGAAAGCGCTCGGCGTCGGCGTGCGGCTCGTCACGAGTGTTGATGATCGGGCGGCTGCGCGTGGTCGCGCTCGACACGCTCTCCCAGATGTGCTCGGCGCGCTGGGTGATGCAGTACCGGGCGCCCTTGGCGGTGTTGAGCACCTTGCCCGCACCGACGTAGATCTGGCGGGTCACGAGGAACGGAATCAGCACCTCGGCGTAGTTCGAGAAGTCATCCGCGCGGCTGGTCAGGTAGTTCTCGTGGCACCCGTAACTGTTCCCGGCCGAGTCGGTGTTGTTCTTGAACAGGAAAATCGTGCCGTTGAAGGCTTCCTCGGCCAGCCGCTCGGTCGCGCTGGCGACGAGCTGTTCGAGGATGCGCTCGCCCGCGCGGTCGTGGCACACCACGTCATAGACGGAGTCGCACTCGGGTGTGGCGTACTCGGGATGGCTGCCGACGTCGAGATACAGGCGCGCCCCGTTCGCGAGGAACACATTGCTGGATCGCCCCCACGAGACAACCCTGCGAAACAGGTAGCGCGCCACTTCGTCGGGGCTGAGCCGACGCTGCCCTCGCAGCGTGCACGTCACCCCGTACTCGTTCTCGAGACCCATGATGCGCCGCTGCACGGCGCTCACCGTAGTTCCGATCTAGGAATCTTCCTGCTCAGAACCATCCTGGGGCTGTTCTGCATCGTCGCCGAGGGCAACTTCCACCTCGGCATCGTCCAGGCGCCGGAAGCAACGCCGACGATGGGTGCCATCGGGCACGATCGCCTCAAGCAGTGCCACTTCGAGATCCGCTGCAAACACCTCGCGTTCAGGACCTGCCAGCGCTCCTCGAGCCAACCCGATGGCGGCGTCGGCATCGAGTTCGCGGTCGTAGCCCTCCGCGACCCGCTCGCGAACTGCATCGGCATCGCCTCCGATACAGCAATAGGCCTCCTCGTCCATGACGGTCCCGTCGTACTGGATCCGGTAGAGCTGGTTGGCCTCGTCGCCGATCCCCACTTCGACCACCACGATCTCAACTTCAAGCGGCTTGAGCTCGTGAGTGAAGAACTGCCCCAGCATCTGCGCGTACTGGTTGGCAAGGCTGCGGGCCTCGACGTCCGAGCGCGAGTACTGGTAGCCCTTCAGCTCGGCGTGGCGAACTCCGGCGACGCGCAGCTGATCGAACTCGATGTACCGGCCTACACCGCCGAATGCGATCCGATCATAAATTTCGGACACCTTGCGGAGCGTCGCGCTGGCGTTCTCGGCCACCAGCGCAATGCCACGGTCGTATTCCAGCGTCACCAGCGAGCGACCCCGGGCGATGCCCTTGCGGGCATAATCCGCCCGATCCTGCATGAGCTGTTCGGGGCTGACGTACAGCCCGGGCATGCTCATCGCGGTGCCTCGCCTGGATTGGCGTTTGCCGCTCCCCCGCTTGTGCCACCAGTGAGATCAGCTTGCAGTTCTGCGAAGACCGCCCCTGAGTCGGCATCGCTCAGCTGGCGGAAGCCACTGGGACCGATTGCAGCAAGCACCGGGTAGATGCCGCGCACCGGATCGGGCCCTCCGGTGGCACTGTCGGAATCAGCCGCATGCCACAAGGCCTGAACGCTCAGCGCCAGTGCATCGGGCTCGCTCAAGTCGTCACGGAAGCCGAGCTTCAGCACTGTCCCCGCGTGCAGGCTTCCCGAGCCGGCCGTGGCGTAGTCCTGTTCCTCGTAACGGCCTCCGGTCACGTCGTACTGGAACAGCCTGCCGCGCCCATCGCTGGGGTCGTAGCCGGCGAAGATCGGCACCACTGGGAGGCCGCGCATCGCTTGGGGCAGGTGTGCTCTGAGCATTTCCGCCAGCTGGTTCGCCTTGCCTTCCAGACTCAGCGGCTTGCCTTCGATCTTCTCGTAATACTCCAGCTGCAGCTGGAAGAGGCGGACCATCTGCACCGCCGGGCCCGCAGCGCCGGCAATGGCCACCGCCGAATAGGAATCAGCGGGAAACACCTTGCGCATGTCGCGATGGCTGATGAGATGACCGCTGGTGGCGCGCCGGTCGCCTGCCACCACCACACCGGTGGCGCTGCGCACTGCGAGCACGGTGGTGGCGTGGGACCCCTCGAAGGACCCGAAGCCGCCCTCAGCGGCAGAGACCGGGGCGAACCCGGCGAACGGTTCGCTGCCGGTGCGTCGCAGCAGTTCGAGGAAGCTCGCCCCTGGATCTTCTCCTGGGGCGAAGAACGGCATGGGAGTCACTCGCCGCCCTTCTGCACGTAGTTCTTCACGAATTCCTCGGCGTTGGTCTCGAGCACGTCGTCGATCTCGTCGAGCAGGTCGTCGAGCTCCGCCTTGAGCTCGGTCGCCCCTTCGGCCGATGCGCCCTCGGGCGCGGTGCTCTCAGTCTCCCTCGGAGCCGATCGTCGCATCTGGGAGCGTTCTGCCATCTCGGGCTTCCTCCGGTTTCGATTGCCTGGGTCTCGAATGCGTGGACGTTCCGATTGCCGCCTGCGGATGCGCCGAGTCTGCCTTCTTGGTGGCCGGCTAGTTGCCCAGCCGGCGCAGCAACTCGGCTGCGTCGCGGCATTCGTCCAACAAGTTACCCACGTGGTTCCGGGTTCCTCGCAGCGGTTCCAGCATCGGCACTCGACGCAGTGGATCCGTCCCGATGTCGAAGACCATCGAGTCCCAGTTCGCCGCGACGATCTCGTCCCCGAATTTTTCGAGGCAGCGGCCTCGGAAGTATGCACGTGTCGTCGAAGGCGGCACTGAGACTGCTTCATTGACTTCGTCGTCAGTGGTGATCCGTTCAAGACCGACGCGTCGCGCCAGCGACTTGGACGGCCGCAGGTCGTGATATTGCAGGTCCAATGCGGCCAGCTTCGGATCATCCCAATCGAGGTCGTGCCGCTGTGCGAAACCCTGGTACAGACGCAGCTTGGCAACCCAGTCCAACTGTGTCGCAAGGCTCATTGGATCAGACTCGAGTACGCCGAGCACCGATTCCCAACGATCCAGGATGTCGTTGCCGATGTCGTCACCGCCGACTGCCTCCAATCCCTGGCTTTGAGCGTATTTGCGGGCCAGATCCAAGTACTCCCACTGGATCTCGATGGCCCGTATGTGTCGGCCGTCGACAAGTTCGATCAATCCCGACAGGGAGGTGTCGAAGCTCACCTGGCGCAGTGCTGCAACCGGCACGAGAGGCGTCAGCGGCTCGGACATGAAGTCGTCGTCGATCATCGCCAGCACCAGTGATGTCGTGCCCAGCTTGAGGTATGTCTGGACCTCGCTCATGTTGGCGTCGCCGATGATCACGTGCAGGCGTCGGTACTTGCGCGTATCCGCATGGGGCTCGTCGCGGGTGTTGACGATCGGCCGCTTGAGCGTGGTCTCTAGCCCGACTTCCTCCTCGAAGAAGTCAGCACGTTGGCTGATCTGGAATGGCCTGTCCCCAAATGGGGTCGGGGACCGGTCACCCATCGGCACTTCCATGCCCAGCTTGCCGGCCCCGCAGAAAATCTGGCGGGTCACGAAGAAGGGCAAGATGTACGTCACGATGCGGCCGAAGGGAACGTCGCGGTCCAGCAGGTAATTCTCGTGGCAGCCGTAGCTGTTGCCTTTGCCGTCGCTGTTGTTCTTGTGGATTACCAGTTCCTCGCCGTCAGGCAGGAGGTTGTTCGCAGCCTCCATGGAGCGGATCAGGATTTCCTCAGCGGCCCGGTCGTAGATGACGCACTGGCGTGCGTCCGAGCACTCCGGTGTCGACAGTTCCGGGTGCGCGTGGTCGACGTAGTAGCGAGCGCCGTTGGTCAACACAGCGTTGACGAGATGCGTCTCGATCTCGGGCGCGAGGGCATCGAACTCGTTGAAGCCCCTCGCATCGGTGCCCGGCTGCTCGTCCTCGAAGTCCCAGCTGACGCGCTGGCACAGGAATCCGTTGACGTAGGCGTTGATGATCATCGACGACGCCGCTACCGGATTCGAGTCGCCGTTGCAGCGATGGATAATGCCGAACTCGGTCTCGATGCCAACGACCTTGTGAACCGCCACCGCCCCGGACCCTAGCTGTCAGGCCCGCGAACAGGACAAACGGGACTCACCCGCACGGCGCCCGCGGGAGCCTCAGCACTCAGAGGTATTGGCTGGTCTGGACCCGCTCGATCGCCCGGCCGCCCAGTGCATCGCTGTCGTCGGGGTCGACGAGCGTGCGGATGAACACGATCCGCTCGCCCTTCTTGCCAGAGATCTTGGCCCAGTCGTCCGGGTTCGTCGTGTTGGGCAGGTCTTCGTGTTCGCGGAACTCCTGACGGATCGAGCCCATGAGATCGTCGAGACGGATGCCGCTGCTGCCGGTTGCGAGCGACCGCTTGATGGCGTTCTTCTTAGCCCGGCGCACGATGTTTTCGATCATCGCCCCGGATGCAAAGTCCTTGAAGTACATGACTTCCTTGTCGCCGTTCTGGTAGGTGACTTCCAAGAAGCGATTGAAGTCGTCGGGGCGGTACATCTCGTCGACCGTGCGCTCGGTCATGATCCGAACGGCCTTGTGGGGGTCTCCGCCGCCGATATCGGCCACCTCCATCGGGTCGATCGGCAACTTCGGCGTGAGGTAGGTGCTGAAGATGGAGAGCGCCGCCTGCTCGTCAGGTCGGTTGATCTTGATCTTCACGTCGAGGCGACCGGGACGCAGGATCGCCGGATCGATGAGGTCTTCACGGTTCGAGGCGCCGATCACAATGACATTGCGCAGGCCCTCAACGCCATCGATCTCCGCAAGCAACTGCGGCACCACTGTGGACTCCATGTCGGAGCTGATGCCGCTGCCGCGGGTGCGGAACAACGACTCCATCTCGTCGAAGAACACGATCACCGGCCAACCCTCGGAGGCCTTCTCTCTGGCCCGTTCGAAGATGCGCCGGATCTGTCGCTCGGTCTCGCCCACGTACTTGTTCAAAAGCTCGGGGCCCTTGATGTTGATGAAGAAGCTGCGCGCGCCCTGCTGGCCGGAGACCTCGCCGACCTTGGCGGCAAGGGAGTTGGCCACTGCCTTGGCAATCAGGGTCTTCCCGCAGCCGGGCGGGCCATACAACAAGATGCCCTTGGGTGCCGGCAGGTCGTAGGTGCGGAACAAGTCCTGGTGCAAGTACGGCAGTTCGACCGCATCAGTGATCAGCTCGATCTGGGTATCGAGCCCGCCGATGTCGTCATAGGTGACGTCAGGCACCTCCTCGAGCAGCAGATCGTCCACCTCGGGCCGAGGCAGGCGTTCCAGCACGATGTTGGAGCGCACGTCGAGCAGCAGGTTGTCGCCCGACCGCAGCGGCTGACCTCGCAGGTCGCCCGCCAACTCCACGATGCGTTCCTCGTCGGCGCGGCCAGTGACCAGGGCACGGAAACCGTCTTCGAGTACCTCATTCAGCGTGACGACTTCACCGGAGATCTCGGGCCCACGCGCCAGCACGATGTTGTAGGACTCGTTGAGAACGACTTCGCTGCCCTCGACCAGTTCAGTCTCGGCCAGGTCCGGGTGCAGGGCGACTCGCATCTTGCGACCGCTCGCGTGCACGTCAGCCGTGCCGTCGTCGTTGCGGGACAAGAACGTTCCGTACGCCGAGGGCGGTTGGGTCAGCTTGTCGACCTCTTCGCGCAGCGCCGCGATGTGCTCGCGTGCCTCGCGCAGGGTGTAGGTCAGCTTTTCGTTCTGTGAGACCGCCGCCGACAGTTGCCCCTTCGCTTCGAGCAAACGCTCCTCGAGGGTGCTGACGCGCGCAGGCGTGTCGGCCAGTTTGCGTCGGAGCAGAGCGACCTCTTCCTCGAGCGCGCGCAGGCGACTGCGGAGGACCCCCGCATCGGCTGCGCTGCTGCGCTGAGGTTCGGATTCGCTCTGGTCCATGCGCGGCTGACACTACCCGCGCACTACTGTGAAGACGTGACGCGCAGTATGGATGGCCGACGGGCCGCGGCGGGAGCGCTCGCGGGTGCCGTGCGGTACGTGCGCCGACTCGGTAGATTTCATTAGTGGCGCGGGCTCGCCTATCGGGCCGTCGCGGAGGAAGGGTCGCTACACGATGAAGGTCTGGATCGATCAGGATCTGTGCACCGGTGACGGGCTCTGCGAAGAGATCGCACCTGATGTATTCACACTGCTCGACGACGGCTTGGCCTACGTGAAGGAAGGCGACAAGGTCTTCGCCGAACCGGGCGGTGTCGAAGGTCTCGCCGAGTTTTCCGACTCCCAGCTCGACGCCGTGATCGAATCCGCCGAAGAGTGCCCCGGGGAGTGCATCTTCATTGAGGCGTAAGCCGAGATGAAGCAAGAAGCGCAGATTGAGGCGTAAGCCGAGATGAGGAAAACGCCGCAGATCGAGGCGTAAGCCTCGTTACCCGCCGCCGCATTCGCCGTTGGGGACTTCGCTGAGGTCTCCAGGTCTCGCCCTGATCACAGTGCGGCCAAGGGTGTCCACTCGGGCATCGACCCCCGCCGAGACGAGGAACCCCACCAACTCAGCCCGGCTGAGAGCGAATCCGATCTCCGAGGGGCCTCGCACCGTGCCGAATGCCACACCGACAACGTTTCCCCCCTGATCGACCAACGGAGCGCCGGACTGTCCGGTTCGGATGTCGGCAGCAACCACGTACACGCTTCTAGCAGTCCCGTCACCCCACAGCCCGGTTGCGCTCACGTAGTGCTCGATGCGTGCTGGTGAGGCCACGACCCCTCCGCCTTCGGGGTATCCGAGCACCACCCCCGATGCGCCCAGCCGTGCCTGATCGATGCCGAGTGGCGGCACCGCGGCGTCGATCAGCAGCAATGCCAGGTCTCGTCCCTCCTCGTAGCCCACCACGACCGCTGGGTACGTGCTCGGATCAGTGGCACCCCTCGGGGACCATTCGATCTCGATGGCAGATGCCCCTGCAATCACATGGGCAGCACCCACCAGGACCCCCGGCGCGACGGCGAACGCCGTGCCGTTCGACACTGGCCCGCAGCCTCTCGCCCGCACGGCAACAACTCCCCGAGCCGCCGCGGCGAGCACATCGTCGTCGACCGGCGATGATGCCGGCGGAGCGCCCAGCCACAACGGTCCCTCGCTGCTCTCGATCCGAGCAACCGGTTGGACCAGGGACCCTTCCCGTCCGGCATCGTCGGGTTCTCGAGCGCAGCCTCCCACTGGGGCAGCCAGCAGAGCTGCGCACAGCGTCCGCGTTAGCCACGCTGCGGCGCGTTGGGGTGTTCGTGCCTGGCGCCGGGGTTCGGTTCGTGTGCGGGAGGCGATGGGGCGCGTCACTCCTCGATCAATCGGGCGTGTGTCAAGAAACCGGTGTGGGCAACCATGCGATGGTCAGGTCGTACCGAGGCCCCCTGCACGTGCCAGCTGCGATGCAGCACCTCGATGGTCTCGACGAACGCCCATGGACCGTCGTCAAGCGTTCGGCGAAGTTGTTGCACCTGGGTCACCGACGGGTTGTAGGCGACGAGGATTCCGCCAAGCCGCAGCCGACCGGGCAGATGCACCGCCACCCGCCAAGGCTCAGGGATGTCCAGGACTGCCCGGTCGTACTGGGCGCTGCCAGAGCCCGGGGCACGAGCTTGGGAACTGGAACCAAGTCGAGGGGGATCGACTGATTCGTAGGCGTCGCGCAGTTGAACGTCGTAGCGGTCGAGCGCCTCTGACCCCTCTGCACTCGCCACATTGACCGCAGCCCGTTCGGCGAAATCGTCCCGCAACTCGTAGCCGGTGACGATTGCACCCGCGCGAAGCAGGGTCGCCGACAGCGCACCCGAGCCCACACCGGTTTCGAACACCTGCATGCCCGCTCCAAGATCGGCCAACATCCAGATGGCGCCAAGATCCTTGGGATAGATGACTTGGGCCCCGCGCGGCATCTTCAACACTCTGTCGGCGAGCGTCGGTCGCATGGCTATGAACCGGGCTCCCGAGCCACTGCGATATTGCGAGCCCTCGGGCGATCCGATGATCTCGTCGTGAGACACCACTCCGGCGTGGGTGTGAAACTCGCCGCCTTCGCTGAGCGACACGAGGTATCGCCGCTGGCGACTATCGATCATGAGCACGGTCTCACCCGGTCGCAGCTCGCCCCCTCGCTGTTCGCCGGCGTCGTCGCGCGCCGTGTGCTCGGGCGCGGCTTCGGAGTGGCTCACATCTGATCCGCCGACGAATTGTCCTCGCCGTAGCTGCGTGTGGTGTGCCGGATCGCGAGTTCTTCACCCGGCGCCAGCTCGCCGCTGAACACCACCTCGCGCTTGCGCCTCGATATTCGCACGAGCAGCCGGAGCCCACTGACGACGATCGCCGCTGCCAGCCACTTGCCGTTGCCCGACCGCGCTCGCCGCCACAGGACATCCATGGTCCGAGCCTTCAGCCCTCCGATGCGTCGCTTTGCTGCCATGTTCACGCCCACCGCATGTCGTGAACCCGGACTACACCCGGACGACTTCGACGATCGTGTTGCGGCGGCGCCCACGGCGCCGACCGAACAGGAATGCGGCCAGCACAAGACCCGTCCCGATCGCGGCGGCCACCGCGACGGCGGCACTCGACACTTGCTCTGCAGCATTGCCGGCTCCACCGATGAGCTGCCGTACGCGATCGGAAATGTCCTGAGGTGTGATGCGCTGCCCGTCGGTGCTGGATTCGAAAGTTTCGGCCACGTCGTTCTCAGCCTTCTCCGCGTTCGGTCGCCCCGTCATCGAACCGTTCGATGTCCGGCGCCAGTCTGGCGGCGTCGTCCTTGGGCCGAATCGCCCGCGCCATGGTGACAATCGCCACGATCAGCACGGCGGCGCCAGCCAAGTGCGGCACGAATGACCAGTTGGCACCGAAGACGGTGGTCTCGGTCTGCAGGACGCGCACCAGCGCCAATGCGCCAAGCACGACCGAGAGGCTCACTCCGACCCCACCGAGAAATCCGAACAACAGATAGCGGCCGATCCCACGCAGCGGGCCCACCGTTTCCTGAACGACGTAGGCCCGCAACATGGCGGCCAATTCGGAAAGCTCGGCTCGCAGGCCGACGTCTCGTCGTGGCATTACTCGCTCAGGCACCATCCGCTGGGCACAGACTGCGAGAGTGCAGCCTGCTCAGGCACATTGTCCGCCGCTGGACATGAGCGGGCCGCCCAGGCCCGTGTGGCGACGCTACCGGCCGCCCAGCAGTTCTTCCACGCCGTCAAGCACCCCTGCGATCACCTCGACACGGTCAGCCGGATCGGGTGCGCTGAGCATGGCGTAGCGATCGAAGGGACCTGCAGGTACGAGTGCCGCCAATTGGAACGACCAGTCCGTCGCGTCCGTCGTGGCCTCCCCAAGTTGCGCCAGGTGGTCGTCGATCGCTGCTGACTCAGCCGCGGTGACTCCCATGGCACCGATTTCCGAGGCCAATGCTCGCAACCGCCGGAGCCGCGCCACCGTCGCTCTGCGCGTCTGCGAATCCACCTCGGAAGGCTCGTCGGGCCAGATGATCGTCATAGCACGCGGGTAGGGATCGTCCGGCAGCCATTCGGCGATGCGGATCCGCGGACCACCGGTGGCGAGCATCACCCATCGCCCGTCGGGCAGTTCTTGGTGCTGCGCGACGGATGCCAAGCAGCCCACGTCGGAACGGACATCCCCGCCGCCGACTTCGCTGCCACGCTCGATCATGACGACGCCGAACGGTTCATCGTTGCTGGTACACCGCCGTGCAAGGGCCCGGTAGCGGGGCTCAAAAATGTGGAGCGGCAGCACGGCACCAGGCAGCAGCGGGGAACCAAGAGGGAACATCGCTCGTTCGCGAGCGACATCGGACTCAGCCCACTCGCGCGCGACATCGGACTCGGTTCGTTCGCGAGCCTCGTGTCGCCCTTGGCCGGGGTCCGGGTCTTGTTCAGGCGGGGCCACGCGTCAATCCTCGCAGGGCTGCCGCATCACCCACTGGGTATCGCAACAGCTGACCCACTAACGACTCCTGCAGTTCCAAACCCAGCCGGGAATCGACAGGCACACCATTGAGGATCTGGGCGAACATGACCGTACCGCTGTCTGTATGGACGAACCCTGCCAACGAGTTGACCCCCGTCAGCAAACCGGTCTTGGCATGCAGCCGGCCCGCCACCGGGTGCTCGGCAAATCGATGCGACAACGTCCCGGTGCGCGCTGCGATCGGGAGCCCCGCTGCCACGGCCGAGTCGGTGCCGAAGCTGTCGAGCAGAGCTGTCAGCAAGCTGCACGACAACTGGTTCTGACGATCCAATCCTGAGCCGTCCACCACAACCGGTGGTGACTGTTGAGGCAGCATCTCCGACACGATCCTCGCCGCGGCGGCAGCGCCGGCTGGGGTCGAGCCCTCACCGGCACTTCGCAGACCGATCTCGCGCAGCATGAGCTCCGCAGTCGTGTTGTCGCTCTCCCGCAGCATCTGCTGGATGATCTCGATGAGCGGCGGTGACTTCAGCCGCGCTATCTCGGTCATGCCGCTCGGCGCGGCTGAGACGTCGATTTCGACATCCACCGAGACGCCACGCACGGTCAGCAGGTCCGCCAGCGTGGACACGAACCAGCGCGCCGGGTGTACGGCCGCGGTCAAGGCGGTCGTGAAGCCCGTGATGCCGTCATTGAGGCTCAGTGCCGAGAGCGGCCCGCTGTGCAGCTGGGTGACGTATCGCTGAGGCCATGTCTCGGGAAAGCGGTTCGCGTCATAGCGCGACTCATCGGCGATGAGCTTGCCGCGCAACGATCGGATGCCCAGGCCGACGAGTTCGTCTGCGAGATCCTCCATCGGCGTGCGCAATTGCGGCTGGCGACGATGCGAATCCGCGTACGACTGAGTCATGATCAGCGGATCGCCGCCGCCGACGACCCAGACCGTGCCGTCGAGTACGCCGTCGACGATCTCGGCATCGGTGAGCACCTGGGTGACCAGTTGCTCGGCAGGGTCAACCACTGCAAGCGCCGCTGCGGCAGTAATGAGCTTTTGAACCGAAGCGGGAATCACCACTTCGACATCGCTCGAGAACACTTCGGTGCCGTCGATCCAGATCGCGAGGCAGTGCGGCTCGGGCCAGTCCAAGCTGAACGCCGTCATCTCGGTCCCGATGTGGTGTTCCTGCGCCGCCCGCCACAACGCGTCCGGTGCGCGTTCGGCCCGCAGGAGCGGCACTGCCGACGCCAACGCCTCGTTCCCGCCATCGGGATCGTCGGGGTCGAGAGGGTCCGCGGGAGCGAACACCGGAGTGCGAAGCGCAGCGGCGTAGACGGCGGCTTCATCGGCTGAGGCGTTCATGCGCACGGCCGCCAGCGTGGGCAGCAGGCCGGCTGCTGCCGTCAACAACGCCAGCACGGCTGCGCGCAGTGGTCTCACATCACTCGCGAGGGGCAGCCACGCACGAACCGGAATCCGCACGGGCGCCACCAAGGGCGGCACTGTCCGCACGGGCGCCACCAAGGGCGGCACCCAGAGCCGCTGAGAGTTCGCCGGCTTGTGAGGGAACCACCTTGGGGTGCAAGGTGTCCGATCGACCAATGAGCATCTCGGTCAGCAGCACATCCAGCGATCCGGCGAGCAGGTCCCAGTCCTCGCTGAGTCCCCCGCCGATCACCACCATTTCAGGGTCCGTCAGGATGCAGAGATTCGATATGCCCAGCGCGAGCCAGTATGCGAACTCGTCCAGCACTCCGAGCGCAATGGTGTCTCCCTGCCGGGCAGCCTCGGTCACGTCCGGGCCACGCGCGCCATCGCCGAGACGCTCGCTGGCCATCCGATCCAGTGCGGAACCCGACGCGTAGGCCTCCCAGCAACCCTTCCGCCCGCAGGCACATTCGCGCCCGCCAGCGGCCACAATCATGTGCCCCGGCTCGCCAGCGAGTCCCACCGCACCGCGAAGTACCTCGCCGCCAAGCATGAAGGCCCCGCCGA
Source organism: Candidatus Poriferisodalis sp. (assembly GCF_965221945.1). GTDB lineage: Bacteria > Actinomycetota > Acidimicrobiia > Acidimicrobiales > Poriferisodalaceae > Poriferisodalis. The sequence goes on from NZ_OZ244925.1 coordinate 1,362,317, forward strand.
TTCCAGTACCGACGGCCACCATGACGCCATTACGTACGCCTCGCGCCGCCCCGGCCGCCAATTCCCAACGAGCGGCGCAATTCACTTCGTTGTCCAAGGCAACTGGCATGCCCAGCTCGTCGCTGAGCCGAGCCCCGATGTCTGCACCGTCCACGCCGACGAGATTGGGCGAGACTGTCACCCGCCCGGAGTTGGTGATCAGCCCTGCTATGCCGACACCGACCGACGCAGGGCCCTGATCGGGCGCCAGCGCGCCGACCATCTGAACCAGACACTCCACGAGCGCTCCGGCACCTCTGGGTGTGGGCTCGCGCACCGTCCGCTGAAGCGTGCCAGCGCCATCGGTCGCGACGCCGAAGATCTTCGTCCCGCCGACGTCGAAACCGAGATGCAACTTCGATGTCGCAACCATTGACGCGTCGACAGATGCCGGCGCGTCGGTTGTCATGAGCGCTGCGACGTCGGCCTGGCGGCGGCGTCGCAGTCCCCCATGCGTCCGGCTGGGATCAGAGCTTTCCCAAGATCGACGAGCAGCTCGAGACGTCGATTCCACCCCCGGGCTCGACCTGGAGCGCCGTCACGGTTCCGTCCTCGACAACCGCTGCGTAGCGGCGCGAGCGAGAGCCCAAGCCAAAGCCGGAGCCGTCCATGACAAGGCCCATGGCCTCGGCGAACTCGCCGTTGCCGTCGGCGGCCATTTCGATGCCCTGCGCACCGTTGGCCTCGGCCCAGGCGTGCATCGTCCAGGCATCATTCACCGAGACGCACACGACCTTGTCAACACCCTTGCCGGCAAGTTCGGAGGCACCTTCGACATAGCCGGGGAGATGCACGTTGGTGCACCCGGGCGTAAACGCGCCCGGCACAGCGAACAGCACCACCTTGCCGCTGCCCAGCATCTCGCTGGACTGCACGGGCGCTGGCATGCCGGTCTCGTCCAGTACACGCAGTGTCACATCGGGAATCTGATCGCCGACCTCAATCGCCATTGCTCTGCTCCGTCCCTGTTCTTCTTGCGGGGAAAATGTGGCTCGCAGCGTATCCGCGTGTCCGGTCCGACCCGAACTGTTCCGGACTTCTCAGCCGTCCCAGTCGCTCTGCTCGGTCGGCACGTGCACACTCTCGATCCAGCGCAGCAGTTCGCCGTAGTCGGATGCCGCGGGCAGGTCCGGATTCGCCTCGGCTACCGCTGCGGGGCATCTGAACAGGCTCGCGACGTCTGCTGCTCGCAGCATCGTCAGGTCGTTGTAGGAATCTCCGACCGCGGTCACGTGATAGTTGAGCTCCCGGTACGCGACGACGGCGCGTTGTTTTGCGTCTTCGACACGGCGGCGCCATCCCAGCAGGCGTCCATCAGCCACGTCGAGCCGGTGACAAAGCAGATGTGGGTAACCCATCAGCTCCAGGAAGTGGTCGTCGAACTGCTCAAACGTGTCGGACAACAGCAGGACGACCCACTGGCGCCGGAGTTCGTCGAGGAATTCTCGGGCCCCTTCCAGCAGCGGCAGCTCAGCGATCACCTGCCGGATCTGACTCAGCGTCACTTCATGGGAGTTGAGCAAGTCGATTCGGTACTGCATCAGGGTGTCGTAGTCCGGCTCGTCGCGGGTCGTGCGTCGCAACTCGGCGATCCCGGTGCGCTCGGCCACCGCGATCCAGATCTCGGGCGTCAGCACACCCTCCATGTCCAAGGCGATGACCCTCTGCACGAGCGCCGATTCTCTCATGCCGTGGACGATTGTCCACGAACCATTGCCCTGTCGGTGCCAGGACGTGTCCGGTTTGGCGTACCAAGCTGCCAGGCATCGGTGGCATCGACTCCTACGAGGGGCACACGTTTCACACCAGCCGCTGGGACTACGACTACACGGGAGGAAACTTCGAAGGCAAGCTCGGGAACCCGGACGGATTCTTCACTGCTATGTATGGCGCCGGCCCGATCAAGTTCTTCCGCATACTGGACGAGTAGCGCTCGACCGGTCACCTCGAGGGCATCGACCTAAGCTGAGCGGCAGGGCGATGCAGAGGTATCACTGCCGGCAAGAGTGAAGCGTCGCCCCCGAATACCGACCACCGCGGGGAGGCTGGACATGGCAAAGCCGATCAAGATGGCGCACGCCGTCTTTCGCACCGACGACATCGAGCGCCTCCAGTCGTGGTGGTGCACGGTGCTCGACGCCAAGGTCGTCCACAACGGCGGGTTCATCTCGTTCATCTCCTACGACGACGAGCATCACCGGCTGGCATTCGTGAACCGTGGCCAGCCCGGTCGCTACGACTCTCGCAAGGGGACCCTTGAGCACATCGCCTACTCAATGGGCAGCTTCGGCGACCTCCTCGACCTCTACGAACGCCTCAAGGCGGCGGACATCATGCCGGTGCGGACCATCAACCACGGCCCCACCACCTCGATGTACTACGCCGACCCCGACGGCAACGGTGTGGAGTTCCAGATCGAGAACTACCCGACAATGGATGAGTGCATGGACTTCATGCGCTCGGAGACCTTCGAGGCGAACCCCATCGGCGTGGATTTCGACGCCGACCTGCTGGTCGAGCGGTTCCGCCGCGGCGACCCGCTCGAAGAACTGGTCAAGCAGGGTTCCGCCCCAGTATCTGCCAGCTGAATCAGTGAGCACCGTCCATCGCAACATCTACATGAGCGACGAACTGCAGGCGATCTACGAGCAAACCGTCGCCTTCGTCGCCAACGAGGTCACCCCGGTCGGCGATGCCTGGGAGGAAGCCGGCCAAGTTCCGCGTGAGATCTACAAACAGATGGGCGAGCTGGGGATGTTCTCGCTGCGGGTGCCTGAACGGTGGGGTGGATTGGGCCTCGGTCCGCTCGCCTCGGCCGTATTTTCCGAGGCGCTCGGCACTTCTACGTACGCGGGCTTCGAAGCAAATGTGCTGGTGCACACCGACATGGCGCTGCCCCATCTGCTCAATGCGGGGTCCGACGAACAGCTTGAGCGCTGGCTGGGTTCGATTCAGTCCGGCGACACCATGCTGTCGATCGGGGTGACCGAGCCCGATGCCGGTTCCGACGTGGCAGGGCTGCGCACCACGGCGGTCCACGACGGTGACGGGTGGCGGCTGAATGGCGCCAAGACATTCATCACCGGAGCCGTGTACGGCGACATGACGGTGCTGGCGGCTCGAACCGACCCCGATGACCGTTACGGGATCTCGATGTTCCTGGTCCCTGCGCACACCGAGGGCTTCGAAGTGGCTCGCAAGCTCGACAAGCACGGCTGGCGCTGCTCGGACACCGCCGAACTCGTGCTACGCGATGTGTGGCTGTCTGACGACCACCTGCTCGGCGAATTGCACCGGGGCTTCTACGCCACCATGGCGAACTTCCAGAACGAGCGGATGGTGATCGTCGGCATGGGCATCGGCGCAGCACAGGTCGCCATCGACCTGACCAACGCGTACACCCAGCAGCGCAAGGCCTTCGACGCCACGCTGTACGACCTGGGTGCAATCCGCCAGCGCATGGCAATGAACCAGGCCAAGGTCGACGCAGTGCGCGCCTCGATGTACCACGCGGCCTGGCTGACCGAACAAGGCATCGACGCCATCAAAGAGATGTCAGGCGTCAAGGCGCTCGGCGCCGAAGTCGTGAATCAGGTCATGTACGACTGCATGCAGTTCCACGGCGGCATCGGCTACATGCGCGAGTCGACCATCGAGCGGATGTGCCGCGATGCGCGCCTGCTGCCCATCGGCGGCGGCGCCACAGAAGTCATGCTCGAAGAGGTCGCGAAGCGCAGCTACATCGACACTTAGCGGGATTCGAGCCAGTCGCGCACTGCGCCGGCGAAACGGGCGGCTGGGGCGCCATCGAAGGCTCGGTGATCCCAGGTCAGCGAGAGGGTGAGCATCGGGCGGGCTGCGGGGGCGTCGCCTGACCAGTCGGTCTCGTTACGGATACGGCCCACGCCCAAGATGGCGGTGTTCGGTGGGTTGATGACCGGCGTGAATGCGTCGACGCCGAACATGCCAAGTGCGGTGACCGTAAACGTGGCGCCCTGGAAGTCGTCGTAGCCCAGCGTTCCGGAGCGCGCGCCGCCGGCGAGGCGCTTCGTCTCTGCTGCGATTTCGCTCAGGCTCAATCGGTCGGTGTGGCGGATGACCGGAACTAGCAAGCCGTCGTCGAGTGCGACAGCGAGACCAACGTGGATGTCCCCCAACAGCGCAACCGCATCGGCGGTGACCTGGGAATTGATGCGCGGGTGGGCACGCAGCGCAGCGGCAGTTGCGGCCACGACGTAGTCGGTGTAGCCGGGCACTGCAGCATCGGCGGTGCCAACGCCGTTGTCGCTGCGGTCAGCTTCAGCCAGCGCTGCCCGTTCCGCCACCACTGCGCTCATGTCAACGTCCATCGTGAGCGTGAGCTGGGCCATTGATCGCAGCGACGCGCTCATCCGATCCGCGATGACACCGCGCATGCCTCGCAAGGGGATCTCCTCCGTGGGCGTCTGGGCAAGTGGTGGTGCCGCGTCCGCTGCGGCGGGCTTCGTCTCGGGAGCCGCACTCGGCGGGGCGGGCCGGGCCGGCTCGACGGGTGGGCTCAGCCGGGCCAGCACTTCGCGTACGTGGACAGCGACGTCTGCGCGCGAGATACGGCCATCGGCAGCGCTGGCTCGAACAATACGTAGGTCTACGCCGAGCAGGTCCGCGAGCTGCCGGGCCGCCAGAGTTGCTGGCGGTGACACTGCCGCGCTGAGGTCCGGCGCAGTTGTTGCCATTGGAGTTGCTTCGCCCAAGGCCGGAGCAGATGATGCGTCCAACGCTGCTCGCACGTCACGCTCGGTGATGCGGCCTTTGGGACCTGTCCCGGCGATGACCGCCAACTCCACGCCGAGTTCCCTCGCCAAACGCTTGGCTGCAGGCGACGCCAGGACACGTTCCCCGGGAACCCGTGCCGGTGCTGCAGACGGCGCAGCGGCGGCTGCCGGCTGCGTGTGCGACAGCGGCGCCGTGGAAGCCTGCGCTGGTGCCTGACGAGGTCCGGCTGCTGCTTCGGGCGGGGACTCCCCCGGTTCCAAGAACCAACCGATCCTCACGCCGCAGGCGTATTCCTCGCCGACATCCCCCGTCTGAGCCAGCACGCCACTGCCGGACGCCTCGATCGCGGTTTCGACCTTGTCGGTCTCGACGATCAACACCGCTTGGCCGCTGCGGACTTGGGCACCGTCGGGTACCAGCCACTGCAAGATCGTGCCTGACTCCATCGTCAGACCCAGCTTCGGCATCGCAAACTCGGTGGCCATCGGCGCCCCCTCGCTCAGCCGCTCGCAACCGCAGGCCCGACGGGGTAGCGCCGTCGCTGTGCCGCCGCAACCGCTGCGCCCACGTCGATCACCTGTGGGCCGTTGGAATTGACGGTGACCTCTGCCCTCTCGCCTCGGGCCAGCACGATCTCGCGCTCTCCGTCCAGCGTCAGCACACCGGGACCTCGCAACGTGACCAGTTGGTCGAATCGCAGCTTCTCGCAATGTTCGATGCTGATGTCGGAATAGCTGCCGGGCATCACTGCTGCCCGGATGTGTCTGCCGTGTTGCACACTGCGCGACGCGCACCCCAAGCGGACATGGACTCCGCCGGCTTCGTGGCGCCCGACCGGGGCGACGGCCGCAGCGATGGCTGACAGTCCTACCGATGCCGGCTCGGCGATGGCAGCGACAATCTCGCTCACCGACGCCGATTCCCACACGGCGCGTGCACCCACAAACGCGCCCCGCACCAGGCACACATCGACGAGCGCGATATCTGAGCCGCCACTCGACTCCATCGTGATGTCAATGATCTTTGCCTGGGCTGCCACCTCTGCCGCAACCCCGAGACCGCTCACCACCGCTCCTGCCGCGAAGCCGGCAACGGTGGCGTCCAACTGCGAAGGGAAGACGTTGTTGGTGCCGACGGCCAGCGGCACCAGCGGCACGTTTCGCCAGCCTTTCGCGACATCTCGCTGGGTGCCGTCGCCGCCCAGCGCGATCACCGCCCCCACGCCCAGCTCACAGAAGCGTGCAGCTGCCAACTGGGAGTCGCGGCCGGTATGCCAGCCGTGCGGCTCCAAAACCTCCACCGGTCCCGAGGGATCAAATCCCGCCAGCGCCCGATCTCCCAGTCGCGCCCGGTCGCCGCTGACCAGCACCCGCTCAGCTCCGCCTTCGAATGCGCCCACCACGGCACGGCGGATTGCACCGATCTTGACGGCGTCCGACACCGGTGTGGCCCCTGAGGTGAGCCTTCTTAGGTCCTTGCCGGCCAGCGGGTTAGCAACGATGCCGACCGTCGGGCCAGCAGCCTTCGTCACGAGGCCGCGAGTGCTCGGATTCGCTCGCCGATCATCTCGGCGTTGGGCACCCATTCCTTCTCGAGCACGGGACTGAATGGCACCGGGCTGAACGGCGCGCCGACGCGCTCGATCGGAGCATCGAGATAGTCGAATGCCTCCTCAGCAATCTGCGACGCGATCTCACCGCCGAGGCCGCCGAATCGGACCGCCTCGTGCACCACGGCGACGCGGTTTGTCCTCTGCGCCGATCGGATCACCGTCTCGATATCGAGCGGTTGCAACGTGCGGAGGTCGATCACGTCGCACTCGATCCCCTCTGCCGCGAGCGCATCAGCAGCCGATGTGGCCTCGTGCACCATCCGGCCGTACGTCACCACGGTGATGTCGTCGCCGGGCCGCACGATGCTGGCCGAGCCCAACGGCACTTCGTAGGTGTCGGGGGGAACGTCCCCACGGATGCCCAGCAGGCGCTTGTGCTTCACAAACACCGTCGGGTTGTCGTCACGAATGCACGAGATCAGCAGGCCCTTCGCGTCGTACGGGTTCGACGGCATGACCACCTTGAGGCCCGGGATGTGGCACAACATGGCCTCGAGGCTCTGACTGTGCTGAGCTGCGGCCGACAGCCCTGCTCCGGCACTCGTGGTGATCGTGAGCGGCAGCGTGGCCTTGCCGCCGAACATGTACTTCAGCTTCGCTGCCTGGTTCACGATCTGATCCATGGCAACGAGCATGAAGTCCATGAACATCAGGTCCACGACCGGCCTCAGGCCGCTGACCGCTGCCCCGGTGCCGAGACCCACGATGGCCTGTTCGCTGATCGGCGTGTCCACGACCCGCATATCGCCGAAGCGCTTGTTCAGCCCGCGGAACGAACCGAACACTCCCCCGGCTCGACCGACGTCCTCACCGGCCACGAACACATTCGGGTCGGCCTCCATCATCTGTGCGAGCCCCTCGGCGAAAGCAGCTCCATAGGCGATGCTGCGTCCTGAGGCACCGGCAGTGGCATTGGCAGTGGCGGTCATGATGATGCTCCTGAGTACGCGGCTGCGGTCAAGTTGGCGCCGGTGTAGACGTCGGCCAGCAGATTGTCCGGGTCGGGCAGCGGACTCTCTTCGGCAAATGCGATCGCCGCTTCGATGTCGGCCTCGGCGGCATCATGAACGGCTTGAGCACCGTCGGCATCGAGCACGCCGGCCGCCGCCAGGCGATCTTCGAACAGCTCGATCGGGTCTCGTTGTTTCCATTGTGCGAGCTCGTCGTCGGAGCGGTATTTCATGCCGAGCGTCTGCACCCCGTGGTGGTTGTAGAAGCGGTATGTCTTGGCCTCGATGAACGAGGGCCCTTCACCCCGACGGGCCCGGCTGACGGCCTCGTTGGCTGCCTCCCACACCGCCACCACGTCCATGCCGTCCACGATTGCCCCGGGCATCCCGTAGCCGGCAGCTCGGTCCACCACATCGGTGATGGCCATCGTGCGCTCACGTGGCGTGAACTCGCCGTACTCGTTGTTCTCGCAGACGAACAGCACCGGCAACGACAATGCCGCCGCCATGTTTGCAGCCTCATGGAACGCCCCGATATTCGAGGCGCCGTCGCCGAAGAACACCACCGAGACCCGGTCGTTGCCCCGGTACTTATTCGCGAACCCGGCGCCGACAGCGATGGGCACACCGCCGCCGACGATGCCGTTCGCACCGAGCATTCCCAAGTCGAGATCGCAGATGTGCATGGAGCCGCCCTTGCCCCCGCAGTAGCCGGTGGCCTTGCCCATCAGCTCAGCCATCATTTGGCTGTAGTCGCCACCCTTTGCCACCAAGTGCCCGTGGCCCCGGTGGGTCGAGCTGATCTGGTCATCATCATCGAGGTTGGCGCACACTCCTGCAGCAACCGCTTCCTCCCCCACGTACAGGTGCAGGAATCCCGGCAGCCGGTTCTGCTCGGCCAGCCGCCCGGCAGACTCCTCGAAATGACGGATGCGCACCATGCGTCGGTGCATATCCAGCAGTACTTCTGGGCTCGGATCCATGCGTGCCCCCTCAGCGCGGTATCGGCCCGCCACACACTAGTTCCGCGCTTGTGAGCCCACCGTGGTGGCTGCGTCGTGTGCTCCAGCGGGGGTCCGCACGGCTGCTGTGCGACCCGCAGCGAGGCGTAGTGTGGCCCGGTGGCTTCCGAACCAGATTCACACTCATCCTCCGAACCTCGTTCGATCCATCCTGTCGGCGGACCCGATCCCGGCATCGGGCGCGGCGGTCTGCGCTCGGCGGCCTGGTTCGACATCGAGGGCGACCCGCTCATGTCGGCGCTCTACCTCGAGCGCTATGCCAACTTCGGGCTGACACGAGAAGAACTCCAGTCGGGCAAGCCCATCATCGGCATCGCCCAGACCGGCTCTGATTTGTCGCCGTGCAACCGACATCACCTCGAGTTGGCCAAGCGAGTACGCGAGGGCATCCGCGAAGCCGGCGGAATTGCCTTCGAGTTCGGGGTGCATCCCATCCAGGAGACCGGCAAGCGACCCACCGCATCGCTCGACCGCAACCTGGCCTATCTCGGCCTCGTCGAGGTGCTGCAGGGATACCCCCTCGACGGTGTGCTGCTTACCATCGGTTGCGACAAGACCACACCGGCATGCCTGATGGCGGCCGCGACGGTGAACGTGCCGGCCATCGCGTTGTCTGTCGGGCCGATGCTGAACGGCTGGCACGAGGGCCGCAGGACCGGATCGGGCACCGTCGTGTGGAAGGCCCGTGAGCTCTATGCCGCCGGCGAGATCGACGACACGGGCTTCATCGACCTGGTGGCGTCCTCGGCCCCGTCGGTGGGCTACTGCTCCACGATGGGCACCGCCACCACCATGAACTCGCTCGCCGAGGCGCTGGGCATGCAGCTTCCAGGCTCCGCCGCAATCCCAGCCCCGTACCGCGAGAGGGCGCAAATGGCGTACCGCACCGGGCTGCGCATCGTCGAGATGGTGCGGGAGGATCTGCGTCCGTCCGACATCATGACCCGCGAGGCATTCGAGAACGCCATCGTCGTGAACTCTGCGATCGGCGGATCCACCAATGCCCCGATCCACCTCAACGCGATCGCCGCGCATCTCGGGGTCCCGCTGGACAACGACGACTGGCAGAAGCACGGTTTCGCAGTGCCGCTGCTGGTGAACCTGATGCCCGCCGGGTCCTATCTCGGTGAGGACTATCACCACGCCGGCGGTGTGCCTGCCGTGGTCGGCGAGCTGATGCGTGCCGGACTGCTGCCTCATCCCGATGCGCTGACAGCCAATGGCAACAGCATCGGCGACAACTGTGCCGATGCCAAGATCATGGACGCTGACGTGATCCGCAGCGCTGGCGAGCCGCTGTTGGCTGATGCCGGCTTCATCAATCTGTCAGGGAATCTCTTCGACAGCGCCATCATGAAGACCAGCGTCATCTCCGACGAGTTCCGCCACCGCTACCTGTCCAATCCTGACGATCCCGACGCGTTCGAGGGACGCGCCATCGTCTTCGACGGACCGGAGGAGTACCGGGCGAACATCGACGACCCCGATCTCGACATCGACGAGAACTGCATGCTGTTCGTTCGCGGGGCCGGTCCGATCGGCTACCCCGGCGGTGCCGAGGTCGTCAACATGCAACCGCCGGCAGCACTGCTGGTGCGCGGCGTCCATTCGCTGCCGTGCATCGGCGACGGTCGCCAATCGGGAACCTCGGGCTCGCCGTCGATCTTGAACGCGGCTCCCGAAGCAGCGGTCGGCGGCGGCTTGGCGTTGCTGCGCACCGGCGACCGTGTCCGGATCGATCTGCGCCGCGGCAGCGCCGACATGCTGGTCGACGATGACGAACTGGCCCGCCGCCGGGCCGATCTGGACGAGGCCGGTGGTTATCCCGTGCCGCCATCGCATACCCCGTGGCAAGAGATCCAGCGGTCGATTGTCAGCCAATTCGACGAGGGAATGGTGCTTCGCCCGGCCGTCAAGTACCGCGACACCGCTCGCACCCATGGCACCCCGCGTCACAATCACTAGGTCCGCGCCATTGGGATCGGGGTCGTCGCAGCGATGATCCTCGCATTGCTGGCGCTGCTGGCAGGCCTGGTGCTGCTGGTGTGGGCTGGTGATCACTTCGTGACGGGCGCCTCGCAGCTCGCCACCGCGCTGCGCATCCGACCTGCAGTGATCGGGGCGGTAGTGCTGGGCTTCGGCACGTCCGCACCGGAGATGGTCGTGTCCTCGCTGGCGGCGATCAATGGCGAGCCCGCGCTCGGTGTGGGCAACATCGTGGGCTCGAACGTGGCCAACGTCAGCCTGGGTCTCGGAGTGGCAGCACTGCTGATCCCGATCCCGTTCACACGTATGGCGCTGCGTCGCGACGTTCCCTGGTCGCTGGCCACCGCAGCGATATTTGCTCTGTTGGTTGTCGATGGCAACCTCAGCCGCTACGAGGGCGGCTTCCTGGCCGCACTGATGGCAATCACGTTGGTGTGGCTGGTGCGCTCGTCGCGCGACGAGACCCTTCCGCCCGATGAAGACACACCTCCGCTCGCTCAAGACGTCGGCCAGCCGCTCACCAATCTGATGCGGGCGCTGCTGGGGTTGTTCGGCGTCATCGTGGGCGCCCAGCTCGCGGTGGAGGGCTCCACCGAACTCGCGGAGCGCTGGGGCCTCAGCGGCGGCTTCATCGGATTCTCGGTGGTAGCCGTGGGCACGTCGTTGCCGGAGCTCGCAACCGTTGTTGCCGCCGCTCGCAAAGGTCATACCGAGCTGATCGTCGGCAACCTGTTTGGCTCAAACGTCTTCAACAGCCTTGCTGTGGGCGGGGCCATGGGCCTGGTGGGTGCAGGAGCCATCGACGACCCATCGCTGACCGGCCTCGGAATCGGGGCGATGATGGTCGTGGTCGTGCTGGCCTACCTGGGCGCGCTCGTAGGCAAGCGTGCCAGCCGAGTCGACGGTGTCGCCCTACTCGCCATCTACATCGGCGCAATGGTCCTGCTCGGCACCAGCTGAGGCCTCAGAGGTCTGAGCACCGAATGTCCTGCGCGCCCCTACGGGTTCCTTCGTCGGCGGGGATGAAGAGAGCGAATCGTGACCTGCTGAGCGTGGATCGCAAGGCGATCCAGATCCTTGAGATCCGCCGTAAGGATCGTCGTTCCGGGCTCGGCCATCGCTACGAGGACGGCGTCAACCACCGATCCTGCTTTCGCACGAGTTCGCAAGTCTCCGGCACGCTGGGCAATTTTTCTCGGCAAGGCGTCTTGGGTCTCGCACATCTTGAGGAATTTGTAAACCAGTGCATCAGTGTCCTGCCTTCCAGATATGCACTCCGCGAGAACGATTGTGGGCACGATCGGCGGCCAGAGTCGTTGTCTCTTGAGTTCTTCGATGTCTGCAAGCGATTGCTCGCGCTGCTGTGCCAGATGCGTAACGGCGCCCGAATCAAGGATCAGCACCGGCATCAGGTGATGTCAGATTCTCAATCTTGCTTCAAGCTCTGGGCGAGGGCAGCAGCTCGCCGCTTGTGCTTGTTGGACGGCTCACCGACCTGCGCTCGCAGTTCAGCCAGATAGCTGTCAGTTTCTGCGAGCAGTGCCTTTCGTCGCTCCTCAGGAATCTCCAACCAGTGCGGCGTTTCCGGGTCTGCAGGTGAGTCGCCAGGAGAATCCTGATCACTTGAAACGAGACCTGCCGCAAGTGCGGCTTCTGTCGCAGCGCGCCCGCCTTTTGGATCGACGCTCCTGCTGGCCGAATTCTTGAAACGCCCGCCCCAAGGAGAACCCTTAGGATGCCGTGACTGCGTCATGGAGCCAGCGTACGAGATTGAGCATGCGTACTTCAAAGAGTTTTGGAGGATGGGGCTCGGTCGACTGCTCAGTTCGTATGACGTCGTTGTTATTTGACGCCAGGAGCGACACGGCGCTGCCAGATGCCCAGCAGCACGATGCCAAAGAGCGAGCACGCTGCGGCCGCATAGAACGCACCGACCGTGGCGCCGACGAGCCACGCCGTGACACCCAGAATCGGCCCGCCAATTCCCGCCGAGAGCTCGAAGAACATCGTGAAGGTGCTCAAGGCACGGGCGCGCTCGTTGGGCGGTACTCCCTCGACTGCTGCGACCATGAGCGCTGGGTACAGCAGCGAACCGCCGAGAGCCAGGATGACCACGGCGACGTACAGGCCCGGAATCGACACGAACGTGCCCATCAGCACCATTCCGGCGGCGGCACCGATGAGCGCCAGCGTTGCGGTGCGCTTTGTGCCCAGCTTGTCGGGCAGTTTGCGCCCGATGATACGAAGCACGAGCACCAACATGCTGTAGACGAAGAAGACCGGACCGAGCCAGCCGAGGCTGTGCTCCTCCGCGAGCTTGGGCAGGTAGCCGTACAGCGCCGGAATGATGATGATTCCCATCGCGAGGATTGTCCCGGGCCACAGGGCCGGCTTGTAGAAGACCCCGCCGGCGTTCGAGGTGGTCGCCGGCGGATGTTCGGGGGTTGCTGGGGGCAATCGGACGGCGCCTCCCTCTTTCCCGACGAGTTGAAACACCAATGGACGTGCAGCGCTGGCCAGACGCATCTGCAGTCGCGAAGCGCCATCTCCTGAGGCCCCGTTCACCTGGCCGCCGGCGCCGTCGGCGACGTGAGGGGCCAGCGCGCTCGGCGAGTCCGTCGGAAGAAACCAGCCGATGACAGCCGACAGCGCCATCAGTATTCCCGCGAGGGCGAACGCCGCGTCGAAGCCCCCGAATGCGAACGCGGAGTCGCCCCACTCCTCGATCATCGTTCCCAGTCCTGGGCCCAGCCCCATTCCGAAATACAGGAACACCGAAAACCAGCTGATGGCCTCGCCTCGGCGATGCTCCGGGGCCAGATCGCTGATCATCGCGGCGCTGCCCACGAAGAACATCCCCTGGAACGCCCCGGTCAGCATGCGCATGATCAGGATCACCGCATAGGTGTCGGCCCAGACATGAGCAAAGAACGTGGCCGCGGTCGTGAAGCCGCCGACAACGATCAGAAAGCGGCGGCCCCGCTCGTCGCCGAGGCGACCGATGAACGGTCGGGCTGCGATCGCCGTGATGGCGAACACCCCGATGGCGAAGCCGACTGCCACATCGCCGCCGCCTGTCTGGTTGGTCACCAGCAGGGCCGTGAGGGGGAGCATCGAGGAGAACGACACCGCGGAGAACAGGGCGCTGATGTTCAGGATCAGGAACGGGCCGCTGAACAGGCGCGACGGCTCGCCAAGAGGCGGCGCGGCGACTGGCGTCGCCGAGGACGTCGTCTGTGACATGGGGCGATGCCTCGCACACGCTGCGCCCACGATTCGATGAGGGCGCCCCGGCTTCAATGGGCCATGCTAGGGGTGATGCCCAACCCACCGTCCAAGGACATCCTCGGATGAGCGTTGCCGACGCCTACGACCACAGCGGGGCGCCACACCGCATCTCGTGGTCCAGGGACGTCTTCGGGTGAGCGTCGCAGACATCGTTGTCCGCGGGGCATGCCACCACGACTGCCCCGATACGTGCGCTTGGGAGGTCACGGTGCGTGACGGCGTCGCGGTGCACCTGCGCGGCGATCCCACCCATCCGTTCACCGATGGGCAGCTCTGCCCGAAGGTGAACCCGTTTCTGGATCGCGTGTACCACCCCGACCGTCTGCTGTGGCCGCTGCGACGCATCGGACCCAAAGGCGAGGCCCGCTTCGAGCCGATCGACTGGGACACTGCGATTGCCGAGATCGCCGAGCGGATTGGCGACGCCATTGCTCGGCACGGCGGCGAGACGGTGCTGCCGTATTCCCTCGACGGCACCCAGGGGCTCGTCCAGAAAGGCGTCATAGCGGATCGGTTCTTCGCCGCTCTCGGTGCAACCCGGAACAACCGGCACATCTGCGGCGTCACGGCTTGGCACGGTGCCGCCGATGTGCTCGGCATGCCCCTCGGTGCGGACCCCACCGAGATTGCGAGCGCCCGCACCATCGTGTTGTGGGGCACCAACACGCTGCTCACCAATCGGCACCTGTGGCCGTACATCGAGACTGCCCGTCGCAACGGCGCCAGCGTCATCGTCGTCGACCCTGTCTCGACGATGACCGCACAGCGGGCCGACTGGCACATTCAGCCGCGCCCCGGCACCGATGTTGCACTCGTGCTGGCCGTCATCGGCGTGCTGGACCGTGACGGCCTCATCGACGAGTCGCAACTGGAATCGAGCACCGCAGGCTGGCCAGAGCTCCGCGCTGAGGCTCGGGCCATGGGCCTCGAAGACGTAGTTGGCATCACGGGAATCGACGAGTCCGACATCGTCTCGCTGGCACATCAGATCGCGCACGAACAACCCTCGGTGCTGCGTGCGCTCATCGGAATGGAGCACCGCGAGCACGGCCACGACATCCACCGAGCAGTGGCCGCTTTGGCCGCCGTCTCGGATTCTGTCTACATGCGGTCCACACAGGCGTACTTCGACACAGCGTTCGCCGACGTGGCGCCGCCGCCGGGGCCTGAGCGAACCGTCAACATGTCGGCTCTCGGCGCGGTGCTCGCCGACGCCGATTCCGAGCCGCCGGTCACGGTGCTGGTGAACTACGGGTGCAACCCCGCGGCCATCACGCCCGACCAGAACCGGGTGCTCGCCGGGCTCGAACGCGACGACCTGTTCACGGTGGTGATCGAGCAATTCATGACCGACACGGCGAGGTACGCCGACATCGTGCTGCCCGCGACAACCCAGATCGAGCACCTCGACCTGATGAATGCGTGGGGCCACCTGTATGTGTCGCTGAACCTGCCAGCCATCGAACCACTCGGCGAGTGCCTGCCCAATACCGAGATCTTCCGCAGACTGGCACATGCCATGCAGCTCGACGCATCCGGCCTCGCCCACAGCGACGAACAGGTGGCACGAGACCTGCTCGCGAGCAGCCATCCGTGGCTTGAGGGCATCACTTTCGAACGGCTCCAGCGCGACGGCTGGGCACGGCTGGCAGTGCCAGCAGGCTGGTCTGCGCTGACCGATCGGGAGATCCCGCTGCCACCGTCGGATGCCGATGCGCCCGGGATTGCCCGGCGACACCAGCTCGGTCCGATCCGGCTGGGCGCACTGCGCTACCAGCCCGCTTCAGAATCGCCCGGTGGGGATACCGAACTGGCTGAACGCTTCCCGCTCGCACTCATGACGCTGAAGCAGCACCAGCGCTTCCTCAACAGCCACTACGGCGGGTTCGAGCATCACCTTCCCGATCCTCCCCGGCCGCGCCTCGAGATCAGCGCTGCGGACGCAGCAGCGCGTGGCATCGCCGACGGCGACCAAGTACGCATCCACAACGGCCGTGGTGAGCTGTTCACCGATGCCACCATCTCGGACCGCCTGCAACCCGGACTGGTGGCGATGCCCTTCGGCTGGTGGGCCGGCAGTGCGGTCGCGCGCACGGTCAACGTGCTCACCAATGCTGCGGTCGGCGGTCCCGATCCCGATGTCGGCTCGGGGGCATTCCACGACACGCTCGTCGAGGTGGAACCCGCACCCAACACCAGAAACACCGCCGACACGCTCGCCGAAGCCGCACCCCCACCACCGCAAGCCGCCAGCGGATCACCACCGCAGACAGCCGATGGCTCGCCGTCGTAGCCTGCGATGGCGATGAACGTCGCCGAGCTGCTCGAACGTGCCCCCCACGACAACGCTGTCGTGCTCATCGACAGGTCAGCCACCCCGCCGGAACATGTCACCGCCGGCCAGCTCAGGGACCGGGCGCTGCGCTGCGGGGCAGGTCTCGCGGCCCGGGGCCTGGCGCCGTTCACCCGGGTCGGGCTGCTCGCAGCGAACTGCGGCCAGTACTACGACGTGATGTTCGGCGCCCCGGCCGCAGGGCTGGTGTTCGTGCCGCTCAACACCCGGCTCCCCGCCGAGACCCAGGCGTACATCCTCGACGACGCCGACGTGCAGCTGGTCATCTCCGATGCGGAGCACGCCCCGCTGGTGCCGCCGGACATGGCCCACATCGTCATCGGCACCACCGAATGGGACGCTCTGGTGGTCCATGAGCCGCTGAGAGCAGCGGCCGCCGTCGCCGACGACGACATTGCCGTGCAGATCTACACCTCCGGTTCGACCGGGCGGCCCAAGGGTGTCCTGCTGACCCATGGCAACGTCACCTTCACGGTGCTCGAGTACGGCGCCGCCATGCCGGGCGAGGTGATGCTGGTCTCGGCTCCGCTCTACCACAAGAACGCTTCGATGTCCTCCAAGCTGGCGTTCGCAAACGGGGGCACCGTGGTGCTCCTGCCGGGATTCACCGCCTCGGGCTACATCGAGGCCATCGAAGGGCACAGCGTGACCATGTGCTCGGGCGTGCCGACGATGTTCGCTCTCGTCACCGCCGAGATCGCTTCCCGCGTCGCCGCCGGTGAGCCGATCCCTGATCTGTCCTCGGTGCAGCGCGCCTTCATCGGTTCAGCCCCCCTGACTGAGGCCCTCTACGACGACGTGCAGCGGCTGCTCCCCCAAGCACTCGTCTCCAACGGTTACGGCACCACTGAGGCCGTGCTGGAGTTCGGCCCCCATCCCGAGGGCAAGGCGAGGCCGAAGATCTCCGTCGGCCATCGACACCCCAGGGTGGAGCTGCGATTGGTCGACCCCAACACCGGCGAGGACTCCGACGCCGGCGAGCTGTGGGTGCGCTCTCCCGGGGTCATGACCGGCTACCACAACCTGCCCGAGGTCACCTCCGAACGCCTCACCGATGGCTGGTACCACACGGGCGACCTGATGACCCGAGACGCCGACGGCTTCTATTACTTCGTAGGCCGAGTCGACGACATGTTCGTCTGCGCCGGAGAGAACATCTACCCCGACGCCGTTGAGCAGATGCTCGAAAAGCACCCGGCGGTGCATCAAGCCGTGGTGGTCCCGGTTCCCGACGAGCTGAAGGGCCAGCTGCCGGCGGCCTTCGTGCGTCCCGAACCCGGCCGCACAGTCACGGTGGACGAGGTTAAGAAGTACACGCTTGCCAACGGTCCCGCATATGCGCACCCCCGCCACGTCTGGATCGTCGACGAGATCCCCCTGGCCTCCACCGCGAAGATCGACCGCAACGGCCTCGTCGCCCGGGCCGCAGAGCTCGTGAAAGCTGACTCCCCCTGAACAGCGAGCACCGCACGACCGAGGGTGCAGCGGAGGACAGAGCACTGCCCCACTCCACGGAAAGCGCAGCCGAGGACACTGCAGCGCGCCGCACTGCTGGGGACGCAGCGGAGGGCACAGCACAACCCCGCTCACTGACTCGCGGCGCCGTGAACATTGTCAACGAAGTCCGGCAGGACTGGGGTGCCAAGCGGATCGGCGGGCTGTCGGCGGAGATCGCCTTCTTCGCCCTGCTGGGGCTGTTCCCAGCAGTCATCGTGTTCGCGGCGGCACTGGGTTCGCTGGACGTGCTCATCGGCCGCAGCGCCGCCGCCGACACCGAGGCTTGGCTGCTCGAACGGATCAGCGACACGTTCGGCGATCAGAACACGCTCGATGCAACTGTGGCGGATCTCTTCGACCGTTCCGACGCCCGGGCCATCACTCTCGGCGTGGCGGTGGCCGCCTATGCGTCGACCCGCGGTTTCATCGCCGTGGTACGTGCCTTGAACGTGACACGCGGCCACCACGGCGCTCGCAGTTGGCTGTCGACCCGTCTCGTCGGCTTCGCCCTGACGTTCCTGACGCTGGTGGTTGCCGTCGTGGTGGCCACGATGCTGGTCGTCGGGCCGCTGTTCGGCGGCGGCTCCGAATTGGCGGACCGGCTGGGTGCGGGAAGCTCATTCAGCACGTCGTGGGACTGGCTGCGGTGGCCCGTCGTCTTCGTGGCGGTTGTGGCTTGGGCGGCGACGGTGTATCGGATCGCCCCGCGCCACAAGCTCAGATGGCGGCGAGAAGTGCCGGGGGCACTGCTGGCGACGGTGTGGTGGCTGGCCGTCTCAGGCGGGTTCGGCGCGTACCTGCAACTTGCCTCCAATGGCGTCAACGCCGTGTTCGGCCTGCTCGGCGGCGCCCTCAGCCTGCTGCTGTGGCTGTACCTGCTGGCGATGGGGCTGCTCGCCGGCGCTGAGCTGAACAGCCTGCTGGACCGTCACCGCCCGCCGGTCTCATCGGGCTGAACGACGCTGCCTGCCGGCCAGCGCCGTGCCTGCGGTTCCATTCATGTGTTCCAGAGCTGGTCGATGGGCAACAGGTACAAACGGTCGCCCAGCTTGAGCGCGTGGCGGCCGGTGTGCAGCAGCACCCCCGCCGCGAACGATCCCGGCTCGGCTCGATCCATGAGGTCGCGCAACCACGCCAGGTTGTCCATCTGAGACGGCGCTGGCGACGCGGAGGCCTTGATCTCGACTGCGACGAGGCGCCCGTCGGTGTGCTCAAGCACAAGGTCAGCTTCTCGGCCTGTGCTGTCACGAAAATGGTGCAGGTCGATCGCTTCATCGGATGCGGATATCTGTTGGGCGATCTCGTTGACGACGAAGGTCTCGATGAGCGAGCCGATCATGGTGGCGTTCGGGTGGCGCAACGCGGCGGCGTCGAGCCGCAGGAGTGCTGCGGCGAGACCCGTGTCGGCCATGTGCAGCTTGGGTCGCTTGATGGCCCGACGTGTGCGGTTGCGGGCCCAGGCGGGCAGTTCATGAACAAGGAAGACGGTGCGCATCCAGCCGAGATAGCCCTCGACGGTGCGCCGGTCGAGACCGAGGCGCCGAGACCAGTCGGCGAGGTTCACCTCGGCGGCCGTGCTCGCGGCGGCGAGACGGATCAAGCGGTGCATTGCCGGCACCGCACGAAGCGCTCCTAACTCGACGATGTCGCGGTTCAGCACTGTCGTCACGTGGCTGTCGAACCAGCGCTGCCTGGGCCGCCCGTCGAGTTCGAACGGCTCGGGGTAGCCGCCGCGGCACAGCCGGTGCAGGTAGTCATCTCGGGTCGTACCGCTCGAACCGCCGAGTCGGAAATCGCCGTCAAACCAAGCTGCGACTGCGGAACCACTCGTGAGCACATCCAGGTCGGCGTGGCCGGATGCTCCCGGATCGCCGCCGATACCGACTGGTGCTGCCTGCGCCGTCAGTTCCGATTGTGACAGCGGCCAGAGCTGCACGATGGCGGCTCGGCCGGCCAGCGATTCGCTGATGGTCGGCACCGACAAGAAGTTGGTGGAGCCGGTCAGCAGGAAGCGTCCCGGCTCGCCGCGGTCGTCTACCGCCATCTTCACCGCCCGCACCAGCGGGTCGCCGCCCAGCTGGACTTCGTCGACCACCAGCGGGTGCGGCTGGTTCAGCAAGAACGTCTGGGGATCGTCGAGCGCTACGGCGAGGACAGCCGGATCGTCGAGCGTGGCGTAGGTGCCGCCCCGCTCGGCTGCCACAGCCCGCGCCAGTGTGGTCTTACCGCACTGCCGAGCGCCGTGCAGCACCACGACCCGAAACGCGTCGAGCGCAGCGCGAATCTGCTGCTGTGCCCGACGCTCAACGTGCTCCATGCGCGCAGCCTAGTGAGAGACGCTGTTCCACAGCCTGCTGATGTGTATTTCACCAGTATATCAATGTCAATTTGATTCACTGTCTGATGCGTAATTTGTAGGTGAATTTCTCCCACCTTTCGTGGGTCCATTGTTCCTAGTTTCTGCAGGCCAAACACCCCCAAGAACACTTCTATCTGCCAGGAATGAGAAGCCGCCGCTCGCATTGCGCGGACCGTTGCCGGATGGTGACCATCCGCTGGAACGCCTTGCTGAACGTGGAATCGTTGAGTCAAGCGTCAGAGGTCTGTCGGCCTCTTCCCCCGGGCGTTTCCTCAGTTAACTGATGTGTGCGTCGTCTGCACAAGGTGTTCGGCGAGGACTGTGATCTGAACGTCGATATCGCTGGGGCTGCCGGACAGATTGATGGCGACCGTGTGGAGCTTGGTGCCGAGGTGCTGCACGGTGATTGTGGAGACATTCAGCGCCGCGGCTGAACAGTGGTGGTCAGCGGCCTCGCCAGCACTGCTGACGCTTCGGTCCCACGGAGCGGGGCTGCCTGGCTGACGATGAGGATCGCCTCGGTTGACGTCGGCGCAGTAGATGAGCGTGCCTTCCTGCAACTTGAGCGCCGTCGTGTAGGCCAGCAGCTGGTAGTAGTCGCCGTGCCGTCCGAGAGGTCCGACGGTGTCCGCTGTGCTCGAGTCGCCGTCCGTGAGCTTGTACTTGAGGTCAGCGACGCCGACGGTCTCGCCATGGCTGCGCAGGGTGAGGTCCGGTCTGATCTGCACACGTCGATCGATGTCGAGGTGGGGACGCAGCTGAGCGGCGACGTCGAGCCGTCCTTGCAGCTTGCGCCGCAGTCGCGACGTGACGAACTGTTCGAACAGTTCGTTCATGTCCACCATGAACGCCGACGCAGCGGTGTCGCCATGTTGGTCCTGCAGGGTGCAGTTGGCCAGGATCAGCCGCGCTAACCGCAACGCGGGCCGGTAGTGCGCATTGAGTCGGGTGTAGCCGATGCGATCGAGACGATCCAGTGCCGTCGACACTGCGGGTTCGGCCACGCCGTCCAGCGCAGCGAGCAGCCGGCGAAGCCGTCGCCGGTCGTCGTGGGGCACGTCGGGCACACGCAGCGCCAGCCGGATCGCCGCGGTCAAGCAGCGATTCTCGTCGATGTCGGCAGTGAAGTCGTCCCACGAACACGCCATCGGCACCAGCACACCGCCCCGACGGAACTGCCGCACGAAGTCGATACGGCCGCGTAGCGCGAGCAGATCGTCCTCTTCGTGCCGGTAGTGATGGAACAGCCCACGAGCCAGCGTCGTCTCCGCGGTGCGGGCGAAGAACGACACCAGTGCTGGCAGCAATTCGTCGTTGGTGGCGTAGTCAATGGCCTCGGCCTGCCACGCCTCGGGCGGCAATCCCACTTCCAGCAGGAAGAACAAGTTCTCGGGCTTGATCTTCGGCCGCACAATGATGCGCAGATCACCCAGCGTGAACGCGCCCACCCACTGCCGCGTCGACACCTTCCACCAACCTCGCTCCCGGTCGGGTGCCACCGACACCCAAAGCGTCTCCCCAAGACAGCGGGCCGCGTCGTCGTCGAGCTGCAAACGCTTGGTGCTCCACTCGTGAAGCAGGACACGCTGATCCTCACCCGCCTCGCGAACCATCTCAGAGACGTCCGGCCTCACCGCACCATCGACGATTGACATCTACCGGTCGCCGTCGTTCTCGGCGCTCTCATCGTGGTCGGATCCGGGCTCAGCTTCCTCACCAGACCCGTCCGACGTTCCCATGTCCGAAGCCGGCGCGGCCGCACTGGGGCCATGGCGCTTCCAGACTTCGCCAAACCGATAGCTGTCGATCACATCCTGTCGACCGAAGAACTGATCCTCGATGAGCGGCTCGATGTTGTACTCCCAGATTCGCCGCAAGCTGTTTTCGTCCAGGTCTTGCTTCATGAAGTGGCTCGGCCCGATCAGCATGTAGTCACCTCCAAGATCACCGCGGAGCCGTTTGTTGACGGCATCGAGCAGGTCAGCCATCCACGCCTGTCCTGGCTCGTTCTGCTCACACCAGCGCCGCAGCAGCCCCGCCGTCGGCTCACGATCGGGGAAGAACGGCACAAAGTGGAACCGACGCCGCATAGCGGCGTCGATCAGCGCGATGGAGCGGTCTGCCGTGTTCATCGTGCCGATGATCCACAAGTTGGAAGGCAGCGTGAATCCGCCGACCGGCCGATACTGAGTCTGAGTCCACTCGTCGCGATACTCCAGCAAGTACAACAACTCGCCCAGCACACGTGGCAAGTTCGCCCGGTTGATCTCGTCGATCACCATGACATGCAATTCGTCCGGGCGATCGGCGGCTCGCTCGGCAAGCCTCACAAGAGGCCCCGGCGACAGCTCGTAGGTCATTTGACCGTCGTCATCGACCTGCGGCCGGAACCCTTCGAAGAAGTCCTCGTACGAATACGCCGGATGGAACTGCACCAAGGAGTACGGCCCTTCGTCCTCGTACTCGTCGTCGTCCGCGATGCCTGTCAGCGTCCACGCCAGTTGCCGGGCGAAGTACGTCTTGCCAGTGCCAGGCGGACCGTACAGGATCACCTGCCCCTTGTCCTCCAACAATCCCACGAAGTCGTTGAGGAACTGGACGCCGCACAGCAGGGAGCGTGCGGCCCTCTCCAAGCGACTCCGGAGGTCATCTGCATCGTCAGACGACGACTCGACATCTCTGGGACCGGGGTCGACGCGGTACTTGTCGCCGACCTTGTAGCGGGGCGACTTTGTGGCCTTGACCACCTCGTTGACCACCTTGTTCCCAGCACGGCGCTTGATGGGCGCTCCTACCCACACAACCTCGTCTGTCTTGGGGCACACCTTGTAGGTCGCTGCGTCCTTCTCGATGCGGCAGTAGTTGACCGCGCCGCACGCGCAGTAGTGGGGACCCCACTTACTCGTAGCGTGGAGCGTGCCGCACTTGGCCGCGGGTTTCTCTGGCGGGCGACCGGGCACGCTGGGTCGCTTCAGCGTGCGGTCTTGGTTCCACTTCCACCATCTTCGGACACGAGCCCGGTAATCCCGTTGCGGTCCGAGTTCGATGGTGAGCACCTTCGTTACCCACTCGTCCAAGAGCGATTCGTTTCGTCCATCGGGGCGCGCCTGCTGCAGGAGCGCATACTTGATCCAGCGGCCTACGACATTTCTAAGGGTCGCGATGACGTTGGCGGGGTCTGACGCATTCGTGGTCCGCTTCACGTAGTCAAGGAACTCGTCGAGGCGCTGCGCCCAGTACTGCTCGTCGTCCATGAAGGCGAACCTACTGCGGAGGTGCGACACGCTGTCCGGCTCGTGGCCGCCGGGTGGGCGCCGCCAACTATGCGAGATCGGGACCGATGTAGTGGACGAGCGGGCCGTGATCTTGCTCGCTCCACAGGATCAGCCACTCTTCGCCGGAACCATGCACGGGGACGCCCCACATGGCGGGTCGGTGGTAGCGCCGACGGCGAATGCGGCGACTGTGCCTGTCGTCCTCGATGTCGTCCAAGACATCGTTCACCCGTTCGTACAGCTCGTTTAGCCCCACGTCGGCGCGCAGCGCGACGAGCTGCCGGTCGGCCTCAGGGCTGAATAGGAGTTCGCCCATTTGCCTAAATGTCACAGTGAGGGTCAGTGACTGATGTTACATTGCCCCAACGTGTACACTCAGATGCGTTCACTGGCGTCCACCGCTTCGCCTCGCCAAGCGAAGCACCGGCGTGTTCGGAGGTCTCACCCATGTCTCAGCTCGTTGAGCTTGACGGCCGACGTCGAGCAGCGCTCGGCAGGCTCGGAAAACCAGAACACAACCTCTACCTAGTTGACGAGGAAGCCGACGGCACCCTGATTTTCACGCCTGCTGTCGTGATGTCGGCACATGAGGCTGCGCTGTTGCGCAACCCTGAACTGATTGCGCAGATCGAGGCCGATCAGGCGGAGCCGTCTCGGGCTGTCCGCTCCGAGGCGAGGCGTCCTCGCGAAGCCTCAGAGACGTAGCCCCGGTACACGGCGGCGAACCCACTGCGGGGGTGCGATGCGACGCCCCGCCAGCATCCACAGAACCCGCGTGCTGGGCAGGCCCTAGGGTGACGCGCATGTGGATTCGTCTTCGTCAAATCGCCGTGACCACGGCCGACCTGGCCCAGACCTCGGCGGACATCCAGAGCGTCCTCGGCGTTGAACCGTGCTTCACCGATCCGGGTGTCGGCATCTTCGGCCTCAAGAATGTGCTCTGGCCGGTGGGCACTCAATTCCTCGAATGCGTCACGCCGGTTGAACCAGACACTGCCGCCGGCCGGTATCAGCAGCGGCGCGGCGGCGACACCGGCTACATGGTCATCACTCAAGTCAGTGACGTTGGTGCCCGCCGCGCCCACGTCGACGAGATGGGCATCCGCATCGCATTCGAGATGAACTTCCCCGAAGAGGGCCATGTCGGCATGCAGCTGCACCCGGCCGACACCGGCGGCGCGTTCTTCGAGATGGACCAGATGACTGGACCAGGCGGCGATGCCCTGGGCGGCCCCTGGACGCCTGCAGGCAAGTACTGGGAGCCCTATGTCAACACCGCCAAGGTGAACAGCATTGCCGCCGCCGAGCTCCAGAGTCCCGATCCCGGTCGCTTGGCCGAGCGCTGGAGCCAGATCGCGCAGATCGACCTCGGATCCGATGCCGAGGGCCACCCCACGATCCAGCTCGACAACGCCACGCTCAGGTTCGTGCCTGAGGCCGATGGCCGCGGCGAGGGCCTCGGGGGCATCGATGTCACGACCGTTGATCGTGAGGCTGTGCTGGCTGCGGCCCGCTCACGGGACTGCTACGTGAACGACAGCCAGGTAGCGCTCGCTGGCCTGCGCGTCAACCTCGTCGACTGAACCCCACCAGCCGGTCGCCCGAACGGCGTCAGCCTGGTTGCCTGAACCCATCACTCCTGCGAGAGCTGCAACCCCCGGGCCGGAGCCACTCGTGAGCCGCCTGCTGCGACGACGTAGCATCGCCGCGGATTCCTGCGGTGACGCTTCGCCTCAGAGCTGCTGAACAACCGAACCACACAACCGGACCACATGGTCGAACCAGAGAGGATTCATTCACCATGAGCGAAACCATCGACGCCTTCAAGCGGGCTGTCGCATTGTTCGACTCGGTGGTGGCCGATGTGCCCGCCGGTGCCTGGGACAATGCCACCCCGTGCGAGGCGTGGAATGCGAGCGAGCTGGTGCGCCACCAGTGCGGCGTGCTCGACGCCCTCGCCGGCATCGCCCGCACCGGCGTCATCAACATGCCCCAGATGGCCGATGAGACCGACGACCCTGCCGCCCGCTGGATCGAGACCCGAGACGGCCTTGCCACCGCACTCGACGGTGCCGACTTGTCCGCCGAAGACCAGTACTGGTTCGGCCCCATGAGCTTCGAGGACTTCGTGGGCATGGTGCAGTGGGATCCGCTGGCCCACTCATGGGATCTCGCCCAATCCGCCGGCATTGCCGTCGAGCTTCCCGAGGACCTGTGCGAATCCAGCCTCGCCCGGGTCAAGTCGCTCGGCGACATTCCTCGCAAGTGGAAGCTGATCGCGGACGAGCTGCCCGTGCCCGACGACGCAACTGCGGCACAGCGCTACCTGGCCTACGTCGGCCGTCAGCCGTGAGCAGCGCCGAGCCGCTGCGCTGGCAGGTCGGCGACGTCATGATCACATCGGTCTCAGAGTCAGACACACCCACCTCGCCGCGCTTCCTCTTCGACGGACTCTCCAAGGGCGGCGTGCTGGCCCGGGCCGACGCGGCACCGTGGCTTCGGCCGTACTTCGTGAGCGACGAGGGCTACCTGCTGCAGCGCATCCATTGCTGCGTCATCGAGGCCGACGAGCACCGCATTGCCGTGGATACCTGCGTCGGCAACGACAAGCAGCGCTCCAACCCGCTCTGGCATGAACAGCAGGGACCGTTCCTCGACGATCTCGCCGAGGCGGGCTTCCCGCCCGAATCCATCACCCACGTGGTGTGCACGCACTTGCACGTGGACCATGTCGGCTGGAATACGCGGCTCGTCAACGGCGAATGGGTGCCGACATTCCCCAACGCCCAGTATCTGTTCTGCCGGGCCGAATACGACCACTGGGAAAGCACCGGCGACCTGTTCGGCGACAGCGTCTTCGACGACTCGGTGGCGCCCATCGTGGCGGCGGGCCTCGTCGAGATGATCGACCCCGACCATCAGATCTGCGATGAAGTGTCGTTCCAGTCGACACCGGGGCACACCCCAGGGCACATCTCGGTAGTCATCTCGTCGCAAGGCAAGCGGGCGATCATCACCGGCGACATGGTGCATACGCCACTGCAGCTCGCCGATCCTGAGCTCAGCTCGATGTTCGACACCGATTCCGACGAGGCGCGAGCGACCCGCCATGAGGTGTTTCCAGACTGGGCAGACAGCCAGACGCTGGTCATCGGCACCCACTTCGGCGCGCCGACCGGCGGGATCATGGTGCGCGACGGCGAGGGCTACAAGCTCGAGTTCGACGAATAGTTCTGTGTTCCGTTCAGCGGACGTCGTCGCTGAGCATCTGTTCGAACCTCGTCGGGGTCACTGCAGGGGGAGACTGTTCCTCCCACTCCAGCAGGTCCCTGTCGCCGGTCACGATCACGTCTGCGCGTGCTTCCCGTGCAAGCGCGACCAAATAGTCATCCTGACGGTCGCGGGTGGTCTGGGCGATTGCGTCGGGATCTGGCCACTGTGTTGCCCCGACTGCCACATCCCGCAAGTAGGCATTCACAATGTCAAGGCGCAGTCTCGACTGCAAGTGGGGGCGGCTGGCGACCTTGACGATCTCATTGACGAGGAGTGGACACACAACCAACTCGAATCTCCGACGAGCCAGCCAGTCACGCATGATGCGATACGGCGGTCCTGCGCCGATGAGCGCGGAAATATGAACATTCGTGTCGATGACTGCGCGCACTGTCAGAGGGACAGGCCAGATCGGCGCTGAGGTGGCACCTTGCGCTGTGAGCGTTCCCTGCGCACGGCATTCGTCTCGGCTACCGCAAGTTCAAGCGCTTCAATTTCGGCCAGGTCGGCATTGGCGGTCGCGGTCTCGCTAAGTGCCTCTCGAAGGCAGCGAGTGAGGCGCTCCCACGCCTCATCCTCATCGATGCCGAGGGCGGCGGCAACTTGTTCCAGTGAGGCACCAGCGGTCAATGCGTCCCGGACTTGTAGCTCAGGCCACAAGCTCCGCTCATCTCTCTGCCGGCAGGACTCGTGCAGCACCGTCAGGGCCTTCGCCGCCTGATCATTGCCGGGCCTCGCGCTCATACAACCATCGTAGGGTGCCGATGGGCTGAGGTCTCTAGCGTTTTCCGTTCACGAAGGGGTTTGCCATCCCGGTGAGAGCCGTATACCTCAGCTGAGACGATCTGAGTGAGGGTCAGTGGCCGCGACGCAACAGCTTGGCTATCCCTGACATCAGGCGGTCGGGCCTACCCGTTCTCAGCTCGAGTTCATCGGCAACTCCGAGCAATGCTCGGCTGATGCGCACGCCCAGCCAGCGCAGCGGCTCGGGCTCCCAGCGCCGGGAGGTGACTCCCACCCAGGGCAGGCTGGTGCGCTCGGTGTCGCGCTCGCAGATCAGCTCGGCCATCGTGCGGCCCGCAAGGTTGGATGCCGCCACGCCCTCTCCCACATATCCGCCAAGCACTCCATGACCAGTCCGCAGGTCGAAGTTCACGCCGGGCAACCAGTTTCTCGGGATGCCGAGCACCCCGCCCCAGCGGTGCGTGACACGCGCGTCGGCCACCTGAGGGAGCAGTTCCACGAGGATGCGCCAGATCCGCCGGTGCATTCCCAGGTGGACCTCGGCGGACGGCACGATCCGTGAGCCGTAGCTGTACGGCACGCCGGTGGCGCCGAAAGCGATGCGGTTGTCGGCCGTGCGCTGGCCATAGATGACCATCCGGCGATCGTCAGCGAAGCTCGGGCGGTGCGCCAGGCCGATGTCGTCGAACAGCTCGTCGGGCAGCGGCTCGGTGGCCACCATGCGTGAGTACACGGGCAGGATGTCGCGCCTGCGCCCGCGCAGGTCCCGGGTATAGGCCTCGGTGGCCCGGATGATCACCGGTGCCCGCACTTCGCAGCGGCCCCGGCTCATTAGCGAGCCGCGGGGACCCTCCGGAGCAACCTGCACCGCACCGCCGTCGATGGCTGTCGCACGGGTCTGCTCGTAGATCTCGGTTCCTGCCGATTCGGCGACTGCGGCAAGCCCGCGAGCCAGCTTGGCGGGGTCCACCACGGCTGACGGACCGAGCAGGATCCCGCTGAGAACGTCAGTGGCGTTGAGCTGCGCCCGGGCCTCATCGGCATCGAGGAGGCGGACCTCGTCGGGCGTCAAACCCAGCGCCCGGGCCTCCGCGATCTCCGCTAGCTGGCGCTCGGCTTGGGGAACGGTGCGCGCCACCCGGATCGTGCCGCCCTTTGCGTAGTCGCAGTCGATGCCCTCGGTGGCTGCAACCCTGCCGATCTCGTCCACTGCGTCGAAAACCGCCCGCAGCAGGCGCCCTGATTCGGCTGGATTCGACCGCCGCGCATAGTCATCGACAGAGCCGGCAAGCTCCCCCACCGCCCAGCCGCCATTGCGCCCCGACGCACCGAAGCCGCAGTAGTGCCGTTCCAGCACTGCGACGCGCAGCGATGGTTCGAGCTGCCGCAAGTAATACGCCGTCCACAACCCGCTGAAGCCACCGCCCACGATGGCGACGTCCACGTCAAGATCGCCACCGACACCGGCTCGCGCCGTGATGGGCGGTTCTAGACGATCGATCCACAGCGGTGTGGTGGACGCCGTCTCGAGTGACCACACGTCAGAAGCACTGTGAGCTGCCATCTCGCGGAAACTACCGCCGCGACCAGTCGGTTCTTGTCGCGGCAGTAATGTCTCGCACTACAGCGGGGTGCCGCAGGTGCCTGCGGGGGTCTGCGATGCGTGAGATCGAAGCTGTGTCTGTCGGCGAGCGCTCGGGCTTGCGCTATGCCCGCATCGTTCCGGAGTGGGCCACCGAGCTCGAGGCGCTGGAGCTGGCCTCTCACCCGACCGCCGACCCGCACGACCTGTACGACGCCGACGCGTTTGGTCAGCTGGCGCGCGATTTCTCCGAAGGCTGTTTCGCCGGATTCAACGGCGACGAGCTGGTCGCCATGGGCGTCGGCATCCGCTGCAGTTTCGATCTGGCGAATCCGATACACACGATCGCCGACATCGTGCCCGACGACCACAGCGGCAGTGGTCACATTCGGGAGGGTCGTTGGTATTACGGCACCAGCATCGCCACCAGACTCGAGTACCGGCGCCGCGGCATCGGGGCCGAGCTGTACGAGCTGCGCAAGCAAGTCTGCGTCGATCTTGGGCTGGCGGGGATCGTCGCGGGAGGCGTCATCCCGGGCTACGCCGAGCACAAGGTGACCATGACCGCCGATGAGTACATCGCGGAAGTTCGAGCGGGCCGGCTCTATGACCGCACGCTGAGCTTCCAGATCGAGAATGGATTCGAGGCTGTGTGCGGATTGCCGAACTACATCACTGATCCGGCCACTGAGAGCTGGGCGGCGCTGATCGTGTGGCACAACCCAGACTCTCGAGGCGACGCCACATGAGCGACGCTGGCGAGTCGTCGTCGGGCGGTGGCGGACTCATCGCCGGCTCCGGCGCGGAGACTGTAGGCGATCAGGCGTTCCGGTCCGAAGATCTTCGCGGCCGGTTGCCAGAGATGACCTATGGCGGGGCGTTGTCATTCCTGCGCCGCCGTTACACACGAGACATCGCCGGGGCCGACATCGTCGTGTCGGGCATCCCCTTCGATATGGCCACTTCGAACCGGCCCGGCGCCCGGCTGGGGCCTCGAGCTATCCGGGCGGCTTCGGTTGGCCTCGCCGAGCTTGACGCCTACCCCTTCGGCTTCGACCCCTTCGAACACCTCGCCGTTGCCGACTACGGGGACTGCTTCATCGACTACGGCCACCCGACCGACGCCGTCGAGCGCATTGAGAACCACGCGGCAGAGATTCTCGCTCACGACGCTCAGATGGTGACCTTGGGCGGTGATCACTTCGTCACCTACCCCATCCTGCGAGCCCACGCTGCCAAGCACGGCCCGCTGGCACTCATCCACTTCGACGCGCATCCCGACACCTGGCCCGACGAAGAGGGACGGCTCGACCACGGCTCGATGTTCCTGCGAGCCCTGCGTGAGGACATCATCGACCCGTCGGCCTCAGTGCAGATCGGCATCCGCACCCACAACGACGATCACGGCTTCACGGTCCTCGGCGCGCCCTGGGTGCATCGCAACGGCCCCGACGCTGTCGTCGAAGTGGTGCTCGAACGTGTTGGGGATCGTCAGGCGTATCTCACCTTCGACATCGACTGCATCGACCCGGCCTTCGCCCCTGGCACCGGGACGCCAGTATCAGGCGGTCTCACCACCGCCCAGGCGCTCGAGATCGTGCGTGGCCTCTCGCCGATCGACATCGTCGGAATGGACGTGATGGAGGTTGCCCCCGCATACGACATCTCCGAGATCACCGCTCTGGCAGCAGCGACCATCGCGCACGACTTCATCTGCACCCGTGCAGTGCATGCAGGCGTCTCGCCCAACCCCGTGGGACTCACATGAGCACATCCGCCGACGAGATCCCGGCCAGCACCGGTGCGCCAGCTGTGGAGCTGCGCTACATCTCTAAACGGTTCGGCGATGTCACCGCCGTCGACTCGGTCGACCTGCAGATCGCTGACGGCGAGTTCTTCGCGCTGCTCGGACCGTCGGGCTGCGGCAAAACCACGACGCTTCGCATGATCGCCGGCCTCGACATTCCCAGCGAAGGCAGCCTGCTGATCTACGGCGACGAGGTCGCTGCGTCACCACCGGACCGCCGGCCGGTGAACACCGTGTTCCAGGCGTACGCCTTGTTCCCCCATATGACGGTGGCTCAGAACATCGCCTTCGGCCTGCACATGCGCGGCATCCGCGGTTCCGAGGCCGATCGGCAGGTTGCCGAGGCAACCGCGCTCGTACAGCTCGAGGGCATGGAACACCGCAGGCCCTCGCAGCTCTCGGGCGGGCAGCAGCAACGGGTCGCGCTGGCCCGGGCGCTCGTGAACCACCCCAAGGTGCTGCTGCTCGACGAGCCCCTGGGAGCGCTGGATCTGAAGCTGCGCCAGGAGATGCAGGTGGAGCTCAAGGTCCTCCAGCGTGAGGTCGGCATCACGTTCGTGTTCGTGACCCACGATCAGGAAGAAGCCCTGGCGATGAGCGACCGGGTGGGCGTGATGTCGCAAGGCCGCCTGCTGCAGGTCGGCACGCCCGCGGAGGTGTACGAGCATCCCGCCAGCCGCTTCGTGGCCGACTTCATCGGGCGGACGAATCTGCTCGAAGGCGTCGTGGAGAGTTCCTCGACGGTGCGCCTGCACGCTGGGGCAGTCGTTGCTGCTCAGAGCAATCTGGCTGCGGGCACCCCGGCAGCGGTGAGTGTGCGCCCTGAACAAGTGCGGCTGCATTCCCAAGGCGAGGTGCCCCCCGGTGCCCCGTGCCTCGACGGTGTCATTCTCGACGTCACCTATCTCGGCCACGCCTTCGTCTACACGGTGTCCATCGGTGCGGCGTCCGGCACGAGCAACGACGCAACGACGGTTACCGCCCGGGTCGAGACCGGTGAGGCGGCACAGGCCGCGGGCGAGCCGGTCAGCGTGAGCTGGGCGCCGGCCACTACGACCGTCGTGGCGGACTGATGCCCACGCTGCGTCGCCGAACCAGCCCAGCGAAAGCGCTGCTGACACCCCAGGAGCAGACCGCGCAGCGCCGGGCTCGGCGCATCGGGACGCTCATCGCCTCGCCCGGTGCGCTGTACCTGGGAATTTTCTTCATGGTCCCGCTGGGCCTCATCACCGTGTACTCGTTCGCCACGCGCACATCGACTGGCCGCACCTCGCTCAGCGGCTGGAACCTCAATTCCTATGAGCGCCTCGCCGACGACGTGATCCTGGGCATCGTCGGCCGCTCGGCCTGGCTGGCCTTCATCACGACCGTGCTGTGCCTGGTGGTCGCCTACCCCTTCGCCTACTACTTGGCCACCCGCTCCCCCAGGGTCCGTGCCCGTCTGCTGGTGCTGGTGATGATCCCGTTCTGGACCAACGGACTCGTACGGATTTTCGCAATCCGCTTCCTGCTCGGCTCGAACGGCCCGGCCTCAGCGCTCAGCGAGGCCTTGGGCTTCGGCACGTTCCGCATCTTGTTCACACCCACTGCGGTCGTGCTGGGAATGGTGTACGGATTCCTGACGTTCATGGTGCTGCCGCTGTATGTGGCCCTCGAGCGCATGGACTGGCGTTTGGTCGAAGCCGCCCGCGATCTGTATGCCAGCGGCGCGAAGGCGTTCTGGAAGGTGACCGTGCCGCTGACCCGTTCGGGCATCGTGGCGGGCTGCGTGCTGGTGTTCGTGCCCAGCTTCGGCTCCTACGTCGTGCCCGAGATTCTGGGCGGCGCCAAGACGCTGCTCATCGGCTCGTACGTGGCGCGCCAGTTCCAGGCTGCTCGCAACTGGCCGCTGGGCGCCTCACTGAGCGTGCTGGTGATCGTGGCGATGCTCGTTGCAGTGGCGATCAACCAGCGCAACTCGGAGAACGCCGAACGCACACGAGCAGGTGCGCCATGACAGGTGCGCCATGAGCGGTCTCGACACTGCGGGCACCAAGCGCTCGTCTCGACACCTTCTTGCAGCGAACGCGTGGCTGGTGTTCACGTTCCTCTACGTGCCGATCGCAGTGCTGGTGGTGTTCTCGTTCAACGATTCCGAGCGGGTCAATGTCTGGCAAGGGCTCTCTGCGCGTTGGTACGGCGAGGCTCTTGGCAATACCCATGTGATCAGCGCGCTGCGCGTGTCACTTGTCGTCGCGATCACCTCGACGATCGTGTCGACAGTGCTGGGAACAGCGGTGGCGCTTGCGCTCGACCGCTACCGCTTCAAGGGGAGGCGAGCGCTGGACGGCACCGTCTACCTGCCCATCGTCATCCCCGATATCACGATGGCCGTCATGCTGTTGGTGTTCTTCGCCGAGGCGTTCAAGCTCATCGACAAGTTCGGCCCGCGGCTCACCTTGGGTGTCACGACAGTTGCCCTCAGCCACATCGCGTTCAACATCTCGTTCGTCGCGGTGGTCGTGCGCGCTCGCCTGGATCAGTTCGATCGCACGCTCGAAGAGGCCGCACGCGATCTGTATGCCACACCGTGGCGTACGTTCAAGAGGGTGACGCTGCCGCTGATTGCGCCAGGTATTGCGGCGGGCGCCCTGCTGGCGCTGACGCTGTCGCTCGACGACGTCGTCATTTCGGCCTTCACCGCCGGCCCGGGCGCCACGACTCTGCCGGTGTACGTCTTCAGCAGCATCCGCCAAGGTGTCACGCCCGAGCTGAACGCCATCTCCACGCTCATGCTGGCCGCCTCGATCACGCTGGTCGTGGCCTCGCTGGCACTGCAGCGGCCCCGGAGCAGCACGCCGTGAACCGGCACCACTCGACACAACCACGCTCACACAGAGCAATACATACAGCGGCGTTCCGTTGGGACGTCCACAAGGGAGGAAACATGACCGATTCAGCGAGCACCCGAGGCCGACTGCGCCGCAGTCGGTGGCTCGCAGTCACCGTTGCAACCGTGCTGCTGCTCGCCGCATGCGGTGACGGAGACGACGGCGACGATGCCAGCGAGGCCGCCGCGGCCACCACTGCTGCGACCAGCGATGCCGGAGATGCCGGTGACGCTGCGGCTGCCGACGTCGGCTGCGAACCCGGCGAGACCGACGGCGATCTGGCGTTCTACAACTGGGCCGACTACATCGACGAGGAATTGCTGGTCGCCTTCGAGGAGGAGTCAGGCATCAGCATCGACTACTCGGTGTATGAGTCGAACGAGCAGATGCTCACTCAGGTCGAGTCAGGCGCCGCCATCTACGACCTGGTCGTTCCATCGGACTACATGGTGGCGTTGATGATCTCCGAGGATCTGCTGCTGCCACTGGAATTCGACGCCCTGCCCAATGCCGCAAACATCG
Source organism: Candidatus Poriferisodalis sp. (assembly GCF_965221945.1). Classification (GTDB taxonomy): domain Bacteria; phylum Actinomycetota; class Acidimicrobiia; order Acidimicrobiales; family Poriferisodalaceae; genus Poriferisodalis. The sequence continues at coordinate 1,396,251 of NZ_OZ244925.1, forward strand.
ACGACGCGTGGGACAACCCGCCGTTCGATCCCGAGCACCGCTTCCACGTGGCCTACCAGTGGGGCACGACAGGCATCGGCATGACCTACGACGTGCTCGATTCGCTCGGCGGCGAAGCCTCCTGGGCGGTCATCTTCGATCCTGAGACGGCGGCGACGGTGCCGGGCGACATCTCCATGCTCGACGACGCGCCCGAGGCCGTGTCGGCCGCGCTGAAGTACTTGGGCTACAGCATCACCGAGACCATCGAGTCCGGCAACGAGGAGGCGATCCGCGAAGCGGGTGCGCTGCTCAAGGCCACCAATGATCGGCTGCTGAAGTACGACTCGGTGACCTTCGGCGACGACCTGGTCAACGGCGAGGTCGATGTGGCGCACGGTTGGAGCGGCGGGTTCGCCCAGGCCTTCTTCGAGACCGATGCGTACGAGACTCACGTGTACACCATCCCGATCGAGGGCGGTGTCCGCTGGGTGGACACGATGGCCATCCCGCACAATGCCGACAATGTGTGCTCGGCCCACGCCATGATCAACTTCCTGCTCGACGCGCAGAACGGCGCTGCGTTGACGAACTACACCTACTACGGCAGCCCGAACACAGCCGCAACGCCCTACATCCTGGACGAGATTCTGGAGGACCCGGGGATCTACCCGCCGCCGGAGGTGTACGCGCGGCTGGAGTTGATCCCGCAGATGGGCGACCTGGGCTTGATCGTGCAGGACATGCTGACCGAGGCCAAGAGCTGAGGACCATCGGCCTCAGCGCCTGATCTCAACTGAACTGGCAGCACACCGGGCTGGGCCTGCGCCCCGCCTGGCCCCTGTCGCGCCCGTGAGCAGTCCGTCGGCAGCGACGGTTCTCAGTTACGCGGTACTTCGATCCACGGAATGTCCTTGTCGACCCGTGGCTCGCCCGGGAGCCCCAGGACCTGCTCTCCCAGGATGTTCCGCATGATCTCCGAGGTGCCGCCCTCGATGGAGTTGGCGCGTACCCGCAGGAAACCGTGCTGCACGCCGCCGTCGGACCCGTCTACTGACAAGTCTCCAGGGCGGCGGAACGTGTAGTCGTAGCCGACGAGCCCGTCCGCGCCCATCATGTCCACCGCACAGGTCATGAGCGCCTGGTTCAGCTCGGCAAAGGCCAGCTTGGCGATGGACATCTCGGGTCCGGGATTGCCCTTGCGCCGGCTGGCCCCTGCACGCATATTCGTAAGGCGCATCACCTCCGAGCGCGCCCACAGCTTTGCCAGCCGGTCACGCGTCACGGCGTCGCGGTCAGCCTCGTCGCGCTGCTTCCACAGCTTCACCAGCACCGAGATAGGTCCCGATCCCTGCTTGGGCGGTCCGCCGCTGCCGGTGCCGATGGCATTGCGCTCATTCATCAGTGTGGTCAGCGACACCCGCCAACCGTCACCGACGTCGCCGATGCGACTTGCATCGGGCACACGAACATCGGTCATGTAGACCTCGTTGAATTCGGCCTCGCCGGTGATCTGGCGCAGCGGGCGCACCTCTACTCCCGGCAACTTCATGTCGAGTGCGAAGTAGGTGAGCCCCCGATGCTTGGGCACCTCGGGATTCGTGCGCGTCACGAGCATGCCGAAATCGCCGAGGTGGGCCAGCGTGTTCCACACCTTCTGGCCGTTCACGATCCACTCGTCGCCGTCAGCCACTGCCCGCGTGGCCAAACCGGCGAAGTCGCTGCCCGCACCTGGTTCGCTGAATAGCTGGCACCAGAGCTCCTCGCCGGTGAACATCGGCCGCAGGAAGCGCTGCTTGACCTCTTCGCTGCCGTGCGTGTGAATGGTCGGACCGGCCAGGTGCATGAAGAACGTGACGGGCTTCATGGGCCGGGCGCCGGCCGCCCGCAGCCGCTCCTCGACTCGGCGCTGGAGCCTGGGGCTGACGCCCAAGCCGCCGTGCCCCTCGTCGAAGTGCACCCAAGCCAGACCGGCGTCGAACTGTGCCCCGCGGAACTCCGCATAGCTCAGCTCCTTGGGGTCCTGTGATGCCAGCAGTTCGTCGATGGCGGCATCAACCCGCGCCGCAGCGGCATCGGCAGTCGTCGGAGCTTCGAGCGTGTCGGTCATCGCGTCAGTCTGCCAGCACGGCGCAGCCGCTGGCGCTGCGCAGCAAACAAGTCAGCGCAGCCACTGGCACTGCGCAGCAAACAGCGGCTCGCCTATCCCGAGAGGGTCAGTAACGCTCGCCCGGGAACGAAGGATCGGTCTTGGCCAAGAACGCCTCGGCGCCGTGCGACATGTTGCGCGGGATGAGCACCGCTTGGTGACCCATCTCGATATCGAGCTGGTCGGCAAGGTCACGCTGCATGGCGCCATCCACCGCGGAGCGGATCCTCGCCATTGCCGCCGGGGAACTGCGCCGAAGCACGTCGACAACCTCGCCCACCGCAGCGTCGAGGTCGGCGTCGTCGACGGTCTTCCACACCAGGCCCCACTCGGCGGCCTGCTCGGCCGTGACGCGCTCCCCGAGCAACGACATGCCCAACGCCCGTGCCCGACCGACCCTCATGGGCAGCTGCCATGTAGTGCCCAGATCGGGCACGATCCCCAGCCGAGGCCCAAAAGTAGCGACGAAGAAGGCCGACTGGGCAGCGATAGCGACGTCACACGAGAGCGCCAAACCGATGCCGCCGCCTGCGGCAACTCCGTTGATGCGGGCCACTGTCGGTACTGGGCACTCGGCTACCGCCCGGATCGCCGGATGGAACGCGTTGTCCATGGAATCGGTGGTGGCGTCGCCGGCCTCATCAGGATCGAACGCCTCAGCGTCGTCGGCAGCGGCATTCCGCAGGTCTGCGCCTGAGCAGAATCCGCGTCCCGCGCCCGTCAGGATGACCGTTCGGATTGCCTCATCGGCCGCCACCATGGCGAACGCCTCGCTGATGTCGTTCATGAAGTCGTCGTTCATGAAGTCGTCGTTCATGGAGTTCAGCGTCTCGGGACGGTTGAGCGTGACCGTCGCCACATCGCCGTTGATGCTGAAGCCGACCGTGCCGTTTGACGGCTGCGCCGAACTGCTCATGAGGATTACTTGTAGCGGTAGGTGATGCGGCCGCGGCTGAGGTCGTACGCCGAGACTTCCACCTGCACCCGGTCTCCAGGAAGGATCCGGATGTGGTGCTTGCGCATCTTGCCGCTCAGGTGCCCGAGCACCTCGTGACCGTTGTCGAGCTCGATGCGGAAGTGGCCGCCCTTGAGCGCCTCGACGGTCTTTCCTTCGAGCAAGATGGCGTCGTCTTTGACTTTCGGCACGTGGTATCCCCGGTCGGCTGTACGCCCGAGCGCCTCACCACAGCGGAGCGCGCGAGCCGTTCCATGGTAGCCGAGCCGACTCGGAGCCGCCCGCGGTTGCCGCCGGAAGGCCGCCCTCAGTGACGCTTCACGCCCCCGTACTTCATGCGGGTGTCCGACATCGAGGCGAGCCGCACCTCGTCGTTGTTGATGCCGGCAGAGACGATTTCGCCCATGAATAGCGTGTGAGTGCCCAAGTCCACGCTGTGGCGCACCTCGCAGTCCATCCACGCGGCGGCATCGACGAACACTGGCGCCCCGGTGGCGGCTTCGTACACCGACCAGCCGTTCAAGGTTCCCGTCGCCGGCCCTTCGGCGTCGCTCGCCGTGTCGTGGGCGGCGGGCTCATAGGCAGCAGGCTTGGAGAACTTCACGAACGGCCGGGTGTTCTCTGCATCCCAGAGGTTCACGGTGAACGAGCCCCCGGCGGAGATCAGCCGGTGCGTGACGGCGGCATTCTCGACGCTGACGCCGATGAGCACCGGTTCCATCGACAACTGCGTGATCCAACTGGTCGTCATGGCATTGCGCTCGTCAACGGCTCTCGACCCCACCAGCGCAAGGGCATTGGGGATCTTCCACGTCACCCGGTTGACCAGTTCGTCCGCAAGCTCAGCACCACTCATGGCTGCACCCTATGCACCTGCGTACTCGGCTCGTTTCGGTACTGACCAATCCAAATTGGCTGCGCGTACTCGGGCGTGTCGACGCGCACCTGCTCAGGGACGAGAACGAGGTCGAAGCTCCATCCGGGCTCCGCCTCGACCGCGCAAGCCAGTGTCTCGGCGGACGGATCGTTCTGCAACGTGGATCGCGTCTTGGCCTCGACCACGCGTTTGTCGTCCTGCTTGGTTGCGATGAGGTCGGCTCGAACGCCCGGCAAGAATCCCACTGGCGCTTCGATCGCAACCTCGTATCCCTTGCGCCGATGCTCAGACGCAGTGCTCAGCAAGACCGTGTGTTCTGTTGCGTCTCGCTCTCGTTGCATCAGGTAACGCCTCCCAGGACATCTGCACGGTCGACGAGCACATGCAAGAACGACGGGGACCCGTGAGTTGGTCCAGTTGTTATGGGTGTTTGGTTGTAGTCGTTGTCGGTTGGTGGTTGGCAGCGTAGGCGGCGGGTGTTTGTCCGCCGAGTGATCGGTGGGGTCGGTGGTGGTTGTAGTCGTGTCGCCAGTCTTCGAGGACGACGCGGGCTTCGAGGAGGTTGGCGAAGTCCTCGATGTTGAGGCATTCGTCTCGGAGGCGGCCGTTGAACGACTCGATCCAGCCGTTCTCCCAGGGGGCGCCAGGCTCGATGCAGGCGGTGTCGGTGGACGTGTGCCGGCACCAGTCCCGCAGCGCGTCGGCGGTGAGCTCGGGACCGTTGTCCATGCGCAGATGGGTCGGTGCGCCTCGTCGGGCGGCGATCTGGGAGACGACTTCGACGGCGCCGTCGGCGTCGATGCTGTGACCGACGTGGATGGCCAGGGCTTCTCGGGTGAACTCGTCGATGATGTTGAGCAGCTTGAGGCGCCGCCGGGCGGCGGTCTCGTCGAACTGGAAATCGAGCGCCCACACGTGATTGGGGTGCTCGGCTCGCAGCTTCGCCGCGGTGCCGTCGCCGAGGCGCTGCCGTTTGTGGCGCCGCTGCGGGGGCCGCTGAACACGATGGGCGCGCCACAGCCGCAAAGTGCGCTTGGGATTGACCGCCAGGCCTTCGCGGGCGGCGACGTCGTGGGCCTTGCGCCATCCCCAGCGCGGATGGGACTGCGCGAAACGGCACAGCCACTCCCCATAGGCCGCGTCCGCGTCAGCGCGAGCTGCTGGGGCCGGCGCTGGGTCGAGCGATGCTGGCCCACCACGCGGCACGCGCGGCGCTGGGACACCCCGAACCGGTCCTGGAGCCGCACCACAGCGGCCCGACGGCGGTCCGGGGTCACCATTTTCCCTCCGCGAGGTCCTTGAGCATCGCCTTGACCCAGCTCGGCCTCGGCCAGCAGCGTCTTCAGCCGGGCGTTCTCCACGCGCAGCTCCTTGAGCTCTTTCACATCCGCGGCCTTCATCCCGCCATAGGTGCTGCGCCACCGATTCCAAGTGGACTCGGTGATCTCCAGATGCCGCAGCACCAAGCCCAGATCCTCGCCGGCATTCAAGCGCTTCTCGCCCTCGCGCAGCTTGCGGACCGCCTGCTCCGGCGTATGACGCTTCCTCTTCATCGTGGTCATCCTCCCATCCTCGGGGAATCAGACCCACAACTCACGGACCCAAATCAGGATCCCCTGTCAAGAACTCAGTGTGCATCGCCGCATGCTGCTGCAACAGGGGTGTCTCATTCGGCAAGGCCAGCTTGCCACCAGAACTCCTCTTGTGGCACGCAAGATCGAACACTCGGTCGTCGTCCGGGTACACCAAGTTTTTGAGCGCGTCCAAAATCGGCTTGGGAACATTGTCCACATCGAGCGAAGCGTCTTCGTAGATGTAGTTGATCGTCACGGCGACAGGACCGTCGATAGGTTGACTACTGTCCCATTCGCTCCTAGCCGCTGAGCGAACCGCATCCCTCCAGTCGCGGCGCCGCGCTTTCTTGTTCGCCTGCTGCGACACGGGCGGGCCTTCGATGCAGAACTCGAACGGCAGCGCCATGTCGGTGACGTTAGACCGACCTGGTGCGGTCGACGTGGGGTATTTTTCTCAAACAGCTAGAGCACGGGGTGTACGACATGGCTTATGACCTGAAGATCACGGGCGGGACGATCATCGACGGGACGGGTTCACCCCGCTTCGTCGGCGACGTGGGCATCTCGGGCGGCACGGTCGTGGCGCTCGGGGCGGCGTCCGCTGAAGCTGCACAGACCATCGACGCCACCGGGCGCATCGTGTGCCCCGGGTTCGTGGACATCCATACTCACTATGACGCGCAGATCATGTGGGACCGGCTAGTCAGCTGCTCGCCCTGGCACGGCGTGACCACGATCGTGATGGGCAACTGCGGCTTCTCGGTGGCGCCCACGCGGCCCGAACACCGTGATCTCATCATGCGCACGCTCGAGAACGTCGAGGGCATGAGCGTCGATGCGTTGCGAGCCGGCCTCGGCGACTGGGGCTTCGAGACCTTCCCGCAGTACCTCGACGCGCTCGAATCGAACGGCGCTGCGGTCAACATGGCGGCGCTGATCGGGCACACCGCGGCCCGCATGTACGTCATGGGCGAAGAGGCCACCGAACGGGAAGGCACACCCGAACAGATCGCTGCCCAGCGCGACCTGGTGGCCGAGGCGCTGCGAGCCGGGGCGCTCGGCTTCGCAACCTCCAAGGCACCTACCCATGTCGGCTACGAGGGACGCCCGGTGCCGAGCCGCGCCGCGACCACTGACGAGATCGTTGAGATCGCTCAGGCGCTGGGCGACGTGGGCGGTGTTATGCAAGCCACGGTGGGCCGGGGTTTGAGCCACGACGAATTCGCACGCATCGCCGAGACCACCGGGGCGCACGTGAGCTGGACGGCGCTGCTGGGCTCGGCACGAGGTCCGGGCAGCCACCGTGTCGAATTGGAACGTGCGCGCGAGATCGCCGCGCGTGGCCTGCCAGTCTTTCCGCAGGTTGCCGTGCAGCCCATCCAGTTCGAGATGAGCTGGAAGGCACCGTTCATCTACGAAGCCCTGCGCTGTTTCATGCCGGTGTCCCAGAGCGACCTCCAAGGGCGCAAGCGCTACTACGCCGACGCCGACTGGCGAGCCCAGTTCAAGGAAAAGGCGGGCAACGGCGGCAAGATCGGCGACCGCTGGGCTCGAACCGAAATCAGCTACTTGCCCCACAACCCAGAACTCGAAGGCCGCAACGTGCAGCAGATGGCCGACGATGCCGGCCAAGACCCGGTGGACTGGGTGCTCGACGTGGCGCTCGAAGCCGACCTGGAGATGCGCATCATCCAGGACGTGCTGAATCACGACCCCGACGACATCGACGAGCTGCTGCATGACCCGACGACGGTGATCGGGCTGTCCGATGCCGGGGCGCACGCCAGCCAGCTGTGCGACGCCAAATACTCCACGGAGTTCTTGGCGACCTTCGTGCGCGATCGGGGCAGCTTCGACCTCGAGACCGCCGTCCACATGCTCACCCAGCGCCCCGCCGAGGTGTTCGGCATCTCCGATCGTGGCACGCTCGCGCAAGGCAAGCCCGCCGATGTCGTGGTGTTCGACGCCGACGAGGTCGGCCATCTGGGCAAGCGCCGGGTGTACGACCTGCCCGCCGGCGCCGACCGCCTCATTTCTGATGCGAAGGGCATCGATGCAGTGGTCGTGAACGGCACCATCATCCGCCGCAACGGCGCCGACGCCGTCGATCCGCACGGCCCACTGCCGGGCAAGCTGCTGCGCAACGGCAAGGGCTGAGCCGCTCCTTCATCTGCCGCATCGACGGCGGCACCAGTCGATCCTCAGGGCTCAACGCCCGGCAGTCGGCTATGCCGTGGCCAGGGCCGAACGGCTCACACCAAGCATCCCTGCAGGACGCGCCACGGCAATTCACCGGTTGCATACGACGGGCGTCATGGCAGGCTTGCTGCCGTGATTGACCTGCGCTCCGACACTGTTTCTCGCCCGACCGCTGACATGCGGGCCGCCATGGCCGCTGCCGAGGTTGGCGACGACGTCTGGGGTGACGACCCCACCGTCAACGAGTTGGAGCGCTACACCGCCGAACTGCTCGGCACCGCGGCGGCCCTGTATGTGCCGAGCGGTACCCAGTCGAATCTGTGCGGGCTGTTGGCACATTGCGAGCGGGGCGACGAGTACATCGTCGGCCACCACGCCCACACCTACATGTACGAGGGCGGCGGTGCAGCGGTGCTGGGCAGCATCCAGCCCCAGCCGGTGCCCACCGACGACACTGGCATGCTCGATCTCGAAGCGGCCGAGGAGGCAGTGAAGCCCGACAACAGCCATTTCGCCCGTACTCGTCTGCTGTGCCTCGAGAACACGATCGACGGCAAAGTATTGACGCCCCAACAGCATCAGGAAGCCCGTGACTTCGCCGACCGCCACGGCCTCGGGTTGCACCTCGACGGGGCGCGGCTGTGGAACGCGGCGGTGTCGCTGAGCCTGTCCCCCGCCTATGTCGCCGCCCCGTTCGACACCGTGTCGGTGTGCCTGTCCAAGGGCTTGGGAGCGCCTGTCGGTTCAGTGCTGTGCGGCACCGACGAGCTGGTGGGCAAGGCACGCCGCTGGCGCAAGGTGCTGGGGGGCGGTATGCGTCAGGCCGGCATCATCGCCGCAGGCGGGCTGTACGCCCTCCAGCATCACCTCGACCGTCTGACCGATGACCACGCAAATGCACAGCGACTTGCGGCAGGGCTCGAAGCCATCGACGGCATCACGGTCACCGGCTGCAACACCAACATGGTGTTCTCACAGCTCGAACGGAACGATCCCACCCTCGGCAAGCGAGTCGAAGGCCGAGGCGTCCTCGCCGACTGGCGCTTCGGTCGCTCCCGGATGGTGCTGCACCTCGACGTCAACGAGGCCGACGTCGACACCGCGCTGCAAGCCATTGCGGCCGAATTGGCGACGTAAACCCGGCTCGCATGGCGCACCCGGTTGCTACTATCCGCAGATAGAGGGCAGGGCCGTCGCCAGAGCGGACGAACTTTGGGGTTTCGACGGCCCCGCCCCCGTGCCGAACATAGCCATGCGCTCAGGCGTCACGCCGTTGAATTTCGGTTGATGTCACTCAGTCGGCGACCAGCTCCCGGCCAGCCGCCCGGGGCTCGCAGACGTAGTCGTCGAGGTTGGCTTCCTTGGTCATGTCGAAGTAGTCGACGTTGCGCCACGGCGAATTCACGACAATCCGGCCCGCTTCGTTGCGGTAGTAGCTGGTCATGCCTGGGTGCATCCAGACCATGCTCTCGTGCGCTTCGTCGACCCGGAGGCGGTAATCGGTGTGCACCTCAGGACGCACCTCTACCGCTCCGAGGCCAGCCGCACACATCTTGCCGATCATGTCCATGATGTATCGGACCTGCATCTCCACAACGAAGATGAGGCTCCCGCCGTGGCCTGGCTGCAGGTTCGGCCCATAGAGGGTGAAGAAGTTCGGGAAGTCAGGCGTCACCGTGCCGAGATAGGCACTCGCGTCGTCGTCGCCCCACGATTCGCGCAGCGTTCTCCCTGAGCGGCCCACTGCCTCATAGGTAGTGATGAACCGCAGCACGTCGAAGCCGGTTGCCAGCACCAACACATCGGCCTCGCGTTCGGAGCCGTCCGAGGTACGGATGGTTTGGCCCGAAATCTCGGCAACCGCATCGTCGACCAACTCGACCTTGGAGTTGCGCAGCATCCGGTACCAGCCGTTGTCCATCAGCATCCGCTTGCCGAACGGCGGGTAGGTGGGCAGCACCTTGTCGAGCAGTTCATCGGCGCGGTCGCCGAGCTCGTCGACGACGTAGCGCGTGAAGTACTTGCGGTGCGCATCGTTCTGGGCATTGAGCGATCGCTCGGGGCGGTCCCAGTCGGGATCGGTCTGCAAGGCCGAGTGGATGCGGTCATTGAATGTCCAGCCCAATCGCACCCGGTACCACGCCCGGTACAGCGGCACGGCTTCGAACAGCACCCGCATCGCATCGGGGACTTCCTTGCGGAACTGGTCGAACGGCGCCGCCCAGTGGTTGGATCGCTGGTAGATCGTGAGTGACTCCACGTCGTGCTGGATCTCGGGGGCGGTCTGCATGCAGCTTGCCCCATTGCCAACGATCGCCACACGCTTGCCCCTGACATCGGCATCGGCGGGCCAGCGCGCCGTATGCCAGGTCTCGCCGCTCCAGGTCTCGAGGCCGTCGATGTTGGGACGGATCGGCGGGTTGAAGATGCCCGCGGCACTGATGACGACGTTGGCTTCGATGATCTCCGTGGGTCCGTCGACGCCCTGAGCGTGCCCGTTCGCACCGGGCGCCGTGGCCGCGCCGTCATCCCGCCGGCGCAGGCCTGTTTCGTCGGGCGTCGCGCTCAAGCCCAGACTGCCGGTCTCCCAGCGCCCCTCGTTGTCCGCGACGTGGCGCACCTCGGCGCGCCAGACCTGGCGCTCGGCGTCATAGCTGATGCTCTCGACCGAGGTGTTGAAACGAATGCTGCGGCGTACATCGAATTCGTCGGCGACCTTCTCGAGGTAGCCGTGCAGCTCGTCGCGTAGGCAGAAGTACATCTTCCAGTCGTGCGGAGCGAACGAGTACGAGTACAGGTGGTTCGGCGTATCCACGCCCGCCCCCGGGTAGCGGTTCTCCCACCACACCCCGCCGACCGTGCCGTTGCGCTCGACAACTTCGTAGGGCACGCCGGCCTGCTGCAGGTTGATCGCCGCGCACAGCCCGGACGCACCGGCCCCGATCACCAGCACCTTGAAGCCGGGAGGCACGTTGACCGGATCGTGGTCCAGGAACTTGGCGAGGCCGAGCTGGGCGCCAGTGAATGCGCCGTATTCGTCGGGGACGTGCTCTCCCATTGCCGTGCTCAGCATCCGCACGATCAGGCCGTCGTCGGGCTCGGGGATCGCCATCGGGCGGCCGTCGCGCCAGGCACTCATCGCCTCGAACGCCGCCTCGCGCACTTCCTGGCGATGCTCGGGCATCAAGCCGCCGCTGTCGTTGTCGCCGAGACCGGGCTGCCGCTTGGGGCGGTACGGGTCCTCAAGCCAATGCAGTTCGCCCGTCATCTGAACCAGCACCATCAGCAGCGTCGGGATGTTCGCAACGGCCACTGCTGCCGCGAGCGTCTCGTCGTCCACATCGGGTCGGCCAGCGGCCGTCGGCGCTCCGTAATCGGACGCATGCGCCCCGTTTGTCGCACTGGCCTGGGACACCTGTGACATCACTTCCCCTCCGCCGTAGAGCCAGCGTAGGGCGTGGCGGGTCGCCGAATCCGGTGAAGCGGGTTGCGCCGGTGTGCGTTCGGAACTCTCGGGTTCGGTCAGTCCTGCCTGGTGAGTTCGCCTCGCAGGTGATGGACGAGTTCGGTGTAGCCCACGGCGGCCATCCACAGTTCCGAATACAGCCTCATCCCCTCGACCGTGAGCTCGCGCCGCACCGAGGTGACTTCTTTGGCGGTCGGTGTGAGGCCGACGTGTTCGCTCGACAGTTCGATCACGAGGCCGCTGTCACTGGTGCGCACGGTGCCGAGATGGACTTCGGTGACGCCCGACGGTTGGGCAATCGTGAACTCCAGTTGCCCGTCGGGCAGGGCTCGCAGGTAACCCGCCTCGGAGTGCAACGGCTCGCCTGTGACGCGGTTGCGGGTGCGCTGGATCATCGACACGAATGGCTTGCCGACGTGGCTGAACACCAATTCCTCCACATAGGTGAAGTCGTCGATCGTCGGGTAGTGGCCAACGCCGGTGCCCTGCCAAGTACCCAGCAAGGGGGCAAGCGGTTCGCACTGCAGATGCAACTCAGTCATCTCCGCAAGCTAGTGGGGATGGTCCCGACACTGAGGCGCAGTGCACGCTCTAAGGTCTGCCGCCATGAGCGCAGCCATCGAGGTCGGATTCAGCGTCAGCGACACACACCGTGTGACCGACGAAATGTCCCCGCCGCACCTGCCCAACAAGGTGCTGTCCACGCCCGACATGGTCCGCCTCATCGAGGGAACCTGCCTCTTCGGCGTCCAGCCGCACCTCGCAGAGAATCAGACCACGGTCGGCATCCACATCTGCGTGAGCCACGAGGCAGCAGTAGCCTCGGGCGAGGACGTCGTGGTCTCAGGCGAGATCAGCGAGATCGACCGCCGCCGCCTCGTCTTCGACATCAAGGTCTCCCACGGCGACACGCTGATCTCCCAAGGCACCCACCAGCGGTTCATCGTCGGTGGCTAGCCGCCGAGCATCAACACGGGGTGGCTAGCCGGCGTCCGTCGTTACTTGGCGCGCTGAACGAAGCGAAGAATCCGCAGCGTGTCAATGGCCGTGATGCGGCCAATCGGACCGGTGGAGTAGCACGCTTGGGCAACTTTGCCCCCCGGAGCCAGGATGAACCCGGTGGCGTGCAAAATGCCCCGCTCGGACTCGATGAAGGCACCAGTCACCGACGACACCTCTGCCGGGTCGGCGCTGTGCAGCATCCGGACGGGACCCAACTGCAGATTGTCTGCGAGGAGCGCCGTGGTGTCCTTGTCATCGACGGACAGCGCCACAACCTTGGCGTCCAGGACTTTCAGCAGTGACGCGGCGCCGTTGAAGTCAACCAACTGTTGACGGCAGTACGGTCACCAATGGCCCCGGTACATGAGCACGATGCCCCAGCCGTCGCCGAACACTTCGGGGATGGTGACGTCGCTGTCATCGAGATCCCGCAGGGTGAGATCGGGGAACTTGTCTCCGGTGTCGAGCTTCATCGGCTGACGCACCTTCCTGTAGGACGTGGACAGTTCACGCCGGCCGTAGGCCGACACGTACCGTAGTGCGAGGGTCCCGTGTCGGTTCGCTCCAACGTGGAGCCCCCCCCCCCCCCCGTCGCCGAGCAAGACTGCGAGTCCGTCCCCAGCACGCTGAGCGCGGCAATACTCGCAGGCAGCCATGTCTGTGGCGGAGGGGGTAGCCGGTCATGTTTGATTGGCTCGGTATTGATCACCTGGTCGAACTGACCGCAACCGAAGCGGTTCTGGGGTTCGGGACCCCGCTCATCGTCTTCGCTGCGTTCTTCGTGCTGCAGATGGTCCTGCCCGGACGGCACGTTCCCGGCTACGTCATTAATCGCGAGACCGGCCAACCTCGCAGCTACCGGCTGAACGGACTGCTGGTGTTCGTCGTGGCTCAAGCGCTGTGGTGGTTCGAGCTCACAGGCATGCCGCGTGACTGGTTCTACCGGTCATCCCTGTACGCCGTGGCCGGCGGAACAGTGCTGACGATCATCATGACGATCATCGCCGTGTTCAGCCAGCCTGAAGGAGAGGTCAAGAACCGCTTCCAGGCGTGGTGGTTCGGGCGTGCCCAGGAGATGCAGTTCTTCAATGGGCGCTTCGACGTCAAGATGTACTTCTACGTCGTCGGCGGGACGATGCTGTCGCTCAACGTCCTGTCCGGGGCCGCGTGGCACAACGACCGCTTCGGCGACGACTCCAACCCCGGCGTCTTCATCTACGCAGCGATCTTCACGTTCTACGTGTTCGACTACTTCGTCTTCGAGCGCGTCCAGCTCTACACCTACGACCTGATCCACGAGAATCTCGGCTTCAAGCTGTTCTGGGGCGGGCTCATCGTGTATGGGTGGATGTTCATCATCCCGCTGTGGGGCATGGCCGCTCACCCAGATCCCGGCTTCTCGTCGGGCTGGAGGTACGTCTGGCTCATTGGAACGCCAGCGCTGTTCCTGGTGGGGTGGTGCATCTCGCGCGGCGCCAACATGCAGAAGTACACCTTCAAGCGTTGGCCCGACCGCAAGTTCCTCGGACTCATCGAGCCACAGGTCATTGAAGCCGGCGACCGCAGAATCCTGTGCAGCGGATTCTGGGGCACCGCCCGCCACTTCAACTACATGGGCGAGGGGTTCTTTGCCCTGTCCATTGCCCTGGTATGGGGCCACTTCGGCAATCTGTGGGCGTGGACGTACTTCATCTTCATCGTGTCGATGTTCACCTACAGGCAGATGGATGACGACAAGCACTGTGCCGAGAAGTACGGCCCCGAGAAATGGGCGGAGTATCAGGCACGGGTCAAGTACCGGATCGTTCCCGGCATCTATTGACCAGTATCTATTGAGACAGTGCCCTGCGGGGTCCGACCAAGGCGCCAGTTGAGCGTGGGCGCTGCAGGACTCGAACCTGCGACCCCCTCCTTGTAAGGGAGGTGCTCTCGCCAACTGAGCTAAGCGCCCCGGGACGCCGGGCTTCGCAGGCTACCGCCGGTCTCGACAGCGGCAGACGTCGAATCAGGCGCCGACGAGCCTGGCTGCCAGTCGGGGGGTGCTCGCGGCGACGGGCCCGAGGCGTCGGCTGTGCTCGAGATGGAACAGCTCCCTGCCCTCCGCTTCGCCGGTCCATGCCCCCGCCTCGGCACAGATCAGCACACCGGCGGCGTAGTCCCACACACCGTGATTGGAGTTGAGGTCTAGGTACGCATCGAGACGCCCGCAGGCCACGGCGCACAGGTCCAGCGCCGCCGAGCCGAGAACACGCACCTGCCACACCGGCAGTTCGGGGCCGGGGCGTCCCGAGACACCGATCACCGCGCGTGCGCCGTGCTCGCAGCCGCTCGGCGAGATGGGACGCCCGTCGAGATTCGCTCCCCCGCCTGCGTTCGCCGTGAACTCCTCACCCGAGACCAAGTGGCGTACGAGAGCTGCCACCGGCGTTTCGCCGTCGACGACGCAGAGGCTGATGCAGTAGTGCGGGATGCGCCGTGAGGCGTTGGTAGAGCCATCGACAGGATCCACGATGACGGTCTCGCCTCCAGCCCCACAGCGCAGACCTGACTCCTCGCTGAGCACACCCACGCCTGCTGCGTCGAGCACGATCAGCGCTGCGGCGTCGGCAATCTGATCGAGCGCGTACTGATCGGGTCGGTCGCCGCCGTCTTGCCAACGGTCGAATCCGGCGAGCGCCGCCTCAACCGAGTCAGCAGTTCGTCGCAGCAAGCCCAGCCAGTCGTCGCCTGCGGCCGTCATCGCGATCCCCTGCACGCGTCACACTGCCAACAGACACAGTTCTGCCAGATCCGGGCGGGGCGAACTCCGGACGGCATCGAGCGGAGCGTAGTGGTCCGCCGGCGCCGCTCCAGATCGGTTCGCGCAACTCTGTCGAGCCGGACCGTGCGGGGCTATAGCCTCCGCGCATTGTCCCAGCGCCACGTGGGGAGTGTCCCGATGGCAGCGATCGACGTCACCGGCTACGTGGCAAGCCTGAAGGACCATGCGCACGCGCACGGCTTCCACATTCACGACGAGCGGCAATTCATCGAGACCTACAGCCTGCGCCAGACTTGGGAGGTGGACTTGCATCCGGCCGAAGCGTGCGGCGGTCCGCTCGATTTGCACCTCACGCTGGAGGCCGACCCGCGCACGCTCCTGTCGTTCGAAGAGGTCCTGTGGGCGATGCCCGAAGACGATCTTCCGCCGGATGAGTTCTGGTTGCCGCTGCTCTTCACCTGGGCGCTCCCGCCACTCGATCACAGCCCCGACATGCTCGTGCTGGCCACCGATCTGGCGGGTCTGGGAGGCACGGCCCTGCCCGTGGAGGTATCCGCAATCGATTCCCTGATATCGGTGACCGACCCGACCAAGCGGACGCTCATGATCGTGGCCCGCAGAGAATTGTCGCTCCAAGCACTGCTGCAAGGCGAGGACGACATGTGTGAACCGTTCGACCTCTGTGCCAAGATTTGCGACTACCTGCTGCACCACGCCAACGACTGGTACGACGAAGTCTCTGCCTGAAAACGGTCCAGCTCTTGGTGCGGTCAGCCGGTCCCGATGACCACGCCGGTCTCGCTGACGCGGCCTGAAGAGATGTTGCGCTCGAGCGCCTCGGCGGCCTCTGGGGAGCCGACCGGATAGAAGCACCGGTACACGTGGCCGTTGTCGGCCGCAGCGTCGTCTGCGTCGCTGGCGTCTGGGTCCCGAACCGTCGGCGCCGCAATCAAGGCCGGCTCCTCAGCGACACACAGGTCCTGCGCGTACTTGCAGCGAGGGGCGAACTTGCAGCCCGGTCCCAAGCGGGTCATCTCGGGCGGCTGCCCGCCGATGATCTCCAAGCGGGCGTGGCTGTCGTCGGTGACCTTGGGGATCGACCGGAACAGCGCTTCGGTGTAAGGCATCTTCATATTGCGGAACAGCGTCGTGGTGGGAGCGCGTTCCACAATCCGGCCCGCATACATCACGACGACCTCGTCGGTTCGGCCCGCCACGATCCCCAAGTCGTGAGTGATGAGCACCAGCGACATGTCACGCTCAGCCCGCTGGGTCTCCAGCAAGTCCAGGATCTGCGCCTGCACCGTCACGTCGAGCGCAGTCGTGGGCTCGTCGGCAATGAGCAGCCGGGGACTGCACGCCAGCGCGATAGCGATCACGATGCGCTGGCGCATGCCGCCTGAGAGCTGGTGCGGGTACTCGTCGATCCGGCGCTGGGGCTCGGGAATGCCCACCTCATCGAGCAGCTCGAGCGCGGCGCTGCGTGCAGCACGCGCCGAGAGGTCGCGATGCACTCGCAGGCCCTCGCCCACCTGCCGGCCGATCTTCATCACCGGATTCAGCGAGCCCAGCGGATCTTGGAACACCATCGCCAGCTGCGGGCCCCACATGTCGAGCAGCTGGCGGTGACTCAGCGACATCATGTCGATCCCGTCGAAGGTGACCGTCCCTGTCGAGATCACCTTCGACTTCGGCAGCAGCCGCATTATCGAGCGCGACATGACCGACTTGCCCGAACCTGACTCCCCCACCACACCAAGTCGGGCGCCCTCGCGCAGCGACCAGTCGACGCCGTCCACAGCCACCAGCGGGCCCGCAACGGTGTCAAAGGTGGTCCGCAGGTCCGCTACCTCAAGGAGCGTTGGCGCACTCAGCGGCGCCTGGTCACTCACGATGCCCCTGGCGAGCCGAGCTCATCTGGACCCGCGCCGGCGGCGCGTGTTCACCGAACAGCGGCGTGTGGCAGGCGACGAATCGCCCAGGGGCGATCTCTCGCATCTCGGGCTCCTCGGCGGCGCAGCGCTCAGCAGCCAGCGGGCAGCGGGTGCGGAAACGGCAGCCCGACGGCGGCGCCATCGGCGACGGCAACTCCCCACCGATGCGACCGGCGCCAAGATCCGCCTCAGGGTCGGGATGCGGGATCGCCGCCAGCAGCAGCTCGGTGTACGGGTGGGCCGGCGCCTCGAACATCGCATCGGGTTCGCTGACCTCGCACAGCTTGCCGAGATACATCACGGCCACCCGATCGCTCACGTTTTTGACGACTGCCAGGTCGTGTGCGATGAAGATCAGCGTCAGGCCCATCAGATTCTTGAGATCCTCGAGCAGGTTGAGAATCTGCGCCTGCACGGACACGTCCAGCGAGGACACCGGCTCATCACAAATGATCACCTGCGGCACGCTGACGAGCGCTCGGGCGATGGAGAGCCGCTGCGCCTGGCCGCCGGAGAACTCCCACGGGCGGCGATCCAGGGCATCCTCGGGGTTGATCCCGACATAGGTCAGCACCTCGCGCACCCGCGGTTCGGCGCGTTCCCACAGGACCTGACGGTTGGCCCGGTAGCGGCGCAGCACCCACCAGAACAAAAACGAGTCCACGGCACCGGAGACGACCAAGACAATCAGCTTCGCCGTGTCGTCGAGACCTGCGACGTAGAAGACCTGCAGGACCACCATGGCGCTCAGCGTTGTAGCCACGGCGCTGGCGCCTGCCCGTTCGGGCTTCGCGAGCGACACCACTAGCCACACGACGAGCACTGCGGTGAACAGGCTCAGCCCGCCCGAGTTGAGCCACTGCGCCCAGCCTCCGAAGCTCGACCACGTGCGCCAGGCCAAGAAGGCGCTGGCAGCTGTGGTGACGAACACCCCGGCAAGGCCGACGGCCGCCGACACTTCCCCGAACTGGCGGGACATCAGGCTGAAGGGCAGCATCAGCGCGAGCATCACCCACGTCACGCCCAGCACGAGAGCGACCGCAGCCATCAGAAGCGCTACGGCCAGTGCCGGGAAGCCGATGACCGCAGCGGGAACCTGCGTCCAACCCAGTAATCCCTCCGCGGCCCGCTCCTCGACGGCCTCGGACACGATCCACAGCACAAACGCCACACACAACGCCAGGCCCACAATGCGCAGCAGTGTCGCGGCACGCCGCAACAGGCTCCCCAGCAGGCCGCCGATGCGCTCCTGCCACAATGCCATGGCAGTTCGCTTCGTCGCGTTGTCCCATGCGATGAACAATGGCTCGGCCACGATGTCGCGCACCGTGCGCCGTGGATTCAGCGAGGAGATCGGGTCTTGGTAGATCATTTGCAGCCGCGGCCGCACCTGCCGCATCGCTTCGTCGTCAAGAGCAGTCAGCTCTCGGCCAGTGAGCTGCACTGAACCCGAATTGGGCCGCGGCAGCTGCAGAATCGCCCGTCCCGTCGTGCTCTTGCCGCAGCCAGACTCGCCGACGAGACCCAATGTCTCGCCTTCGAGCAGGTCGAGCGACACGCCCGACACTGCGTGGACCGTGCGGCCGCCCGCTGCTGGGAACTCCACGAACATATCCCGCGCACTCAGGATCGTTCCGGAGCGCAGGTGGGCGTTGCCGCTGCCTGCCACTACCGAACTCCCCCAGCGGGAACCATCACAGGACCGTGTCGACGAGTGCTGTGAGTCACAGCACCGACTCCCGCGGCTCGAGGTACTGCTGCAGCTTGTCGCCCACGAAGTTCAGCGCCAGCACGGTCACGAACATGGTGATCGCCGGCATCAAGCTGATGTGCGCAGCGACGTCGAGGTTCGTCCTGCCTTTGTTGATCATGTCGCCCCACGTCGGCGTGGGCGGCGGGACACTCAGGCCCAGAAATGCCGCGGACCCCTCCACCACGATGAGCCCAGCCATGATGATCAGCGAGTAGCTGACGAGCGATGGCGCCACATTCGGCAGCACCTCGCGGAACAGAACCCTGCCGTCTCGAGCCCCGAGCGTTCGGGCTGCGAGCACGAAGTCCTGCCCGGCCCACGACAGAGTGGCAGCGCGCACCACCCGGGCGATCGGGGCGATCGCCAGCAGCACGAACGTGAAGATCAAGATGAAGATGCGGCGCCGGGCCTCGGAGTCCAAGAACAGGATCAACGCCAGGAACAGGATCAGTGGCGGGATCACGAGGGACGCATTCAGCGTGGCGGTCAGCCAGCGGTCGACCCGCCCGCCGTAGTACCCCGAGACCATGCCTAAGAGACCGCCGATCGCCAGCGCCAGCAGGGTGCCGACCGTCGAGATCACCAAGCTCACCTGCGCCCCGTAGATCACCCGGCTGAACACGTCGCGGCCCACACCGTCGTTGCCAAACCAGTGCGACAGGCTGGGACCGTTCTTGGACGTGCCGGCAAACGTCTGGGTGGGATCCTTGATGGGCAGGACATCGGCAAATATGGCGGCGAGCCCAAGCACGACCAGGTAGATCACGGCCAGCCAGAAGAAGAATCCGAGCCGCTTATGCACGGGCGCCGACCTCCCTGCCACGCAGCCGCGGATCGAGCGCCAAGTAGAGGAAGTCGGACATGGTGAGCACGATGATGTACAGCGTCGAGATCACCAGTACCCCGCCCTGCACAGCGATGAAGTCGCGCTGCGTCACGCCCAGGAAGATGTAAGCGCCCACGCCCGGGAGCGTGAAGATGAACTCGACGATCAGTGCGCCGCCAATCAGCAGGCCCATCGTCAGCCCGACCACGGTCAGCAGGGTGAAGCTCGACGGCCGCAGTGCATGCCGCCACAAGATCCGCCTGGTCGGCAGCCCCTTGCTTCGGGCCAGATCGATGAACGGCAGACGCAGCGTGCCGATCATGTCTGAGCGCAGCAACCGCATGAACACCGCGGCCTGCCCCATCGCGAGCGACAACGAGGGCAACAGCAAGTGCTTGAAGTGCAGCACGACGTTGTCGCCCAACGGCACGTAGCGCGCCGCGGGCAGGGCGTGGAACCCGATCTCGTTGCCGACCACACTGAGCCCGCCGATTGCCAAGAACAGCACGAGCAGAACCGCGAGCACGTAATTCGGCGTGGCCAGAAATCCCAGCATCACGTTGTTGATCGCACGATCCGAGGCTGAGCCCTGTCGGTACCCCGCCCAGACGCCGAGCGGCAGCGCCACTGCGAGCGAGATGACCACCGAGTAGGCCATCAGCTGCAACGTCGGTGTCATGGATCGTGAGATGCCGTCAGCGATGTCCTCGCGCAGCACGATCGAGCTCCCCAAGTCGCCGAGCAGCACACCGCCGAGCCAGTTGCCGTACCGGCTGAAGAAGGGCTCGTCCAAGCCCAGCTCGGTACGGACGATCTCGATCTGGTCGGGCGTCGCGGCGGGCCCCAAGATGTTGATCGCCGGATCTCCGGGCAGGCTCGCCATGAGCGCGAACACCACGAATGAGACCCCGACCAGGATCGGTATCACGCTCGCGATCCGACGGAGTGCGTAGCGCCCGTCGGCGATCACCGCGCCCGTCGTGCCGATCGCCACGAGCACGCCGAAGGTCCAGCTGAACGGGGGTCGAAAGAACCACGCCCAAGCGACCGTGGCGATCAAAGCGACGGTGACGATGCGCCCGAGTTGGTCGCGGACGAGTTGCTTCATCCGCTCACTCCGGTGGCCCAGGCAACGCTCAGAGTCATGCTCAACCCTGACAGGTGCCATTGGTGCTGCACCCGATCTGCGTCAGGTGGTGCTTGCCGGAAATCACCGGGTTTGACTCGACGTTGAATGCATCATTGGTGGCGTTGAGCCCCAGCGGGTCCATCGGGATCGGCTCGTCGGTGCCCCGCAGGAATGCGAGCACCGGGTTCACCCCTTGCCGTCTCCCGTGCCGTCCTGGTGGGAACTCAGCCTTGGCAATTGCCCTCTGTGCACCAGATCTGCGTCAGGTGGTGCTTGCCAGAGATCACCGGGAAGGCGTTCTCCGCGTTGTCGGGAATGGGCAGGTCTGTGATGTTCTGCACCCGCGGGTTGGCGATGATGCCCCACAGCGTCCAGTAGGTCCACAGGTTCCAGACATTGCGTCCGAAGGCCCGGTTGACCTCCTCGGCAGCAGCCAGCCGGGCAGCCGGGTCTGGGTTGTGACGGATGACCTGGTACGCAGCGTCGATTGCGGGATCCTGGAAACGCCCGAAGTTCAGTGCCAGCTCGGGCACCGTCGGATCGACCGGGCTCGCCGTTGCAGAATGCCACCAGTACCACTGCTCGCTGGGGTCCACGCCGCCGTGGTTGCGCCAACCCTGCATCTGGAACACACCAGCCAGCGCCAGGTTGATGTACTGGCCCTGCTCGATGGGCTGGATCGACACGGCCAGCTCGTCGCCGAAGGCGTCCGTCCACATCGACACGACGAGTTCGTTCGATTCGACGTTGAACGCGTCGTTGGTGGTGTTGAACGAGAACGCCACCGGATTCTGATCGCTGTCGGTCTTGCACTGCTCAAATTCCGAAGCAGCGGCCTCAGGGTCGTAGGACGGATAGCCAGAGTCTTCGAGGTAACCGACGCTGCCTGGCGGGAACGGTCCATTGGCCACCTGCACCAAGCCTTGGTGGCGCTCGTTGGCGAAGCGGTCACCGTCAAATGCGTGGGCGAGCGCCTTGCGGCAGCTCAGGTGCACCAGCGGATTGGTCAAGTTAAGCCCCAGGGGATCCATCGCGATCGGCTCAGCGGCACCACGCACAAACGCCAGCACCGGATTCACCCCCGCGGCGACGTTGACGAGCATGTGGCTGGTCTCGCCGTAGTCGTTGGCCTGCAGCAGCACGAAGTCCTCGCCTTCGTACTTGGAGATCTCATCGGCGTTGGCCGTGTGGATGATGTCGAACTGTCCGGCTTTGAGGCCATTCGAGCGACCCTGGATGTCCACGGCCACCACGAACTCGATCTCGTCGAGGTACGGCAGGTTCTCACCGGTGATGCCGTTTTCGCCTCGCCAGTAATCCGGATTGCGCTCGGCGAGGAAGCTGTTGCCGTTGCCGGGCGTGTAGCTCACGAACTTGAAGGCGCCCAGCCCGACCGGGTTGGAGGGATCGCCGGTGGCTTCTTCTCGCAACGCTTCGCGCATCTCCTGGGGCAGCGGCGATGCCGGTGACACGTACAGCGGGTTGTTCGGCAGTGTGTGCAGCCACGCCTGGCTGAACATCTGGCCGCACGTTTCGGCCCGCCCTGCGGGGCCGAGGCCGGCTGCTAGCGGCTGTCCGGGACTGGCGGTGACCGTGACCGTCTGGCCCTCGCCGGCGACGTCGGCAATGCCCAGGAACGCCGGCCCCGTCAGCTGGCTCAGGCGGCACAGATTGATGTTGTAGGCCACGGCCTCGCCCGTCAGCGGCGTCCCGTCATGGAACTTGATGCCGTCGCGGAGCGTCATAGTCCACACCATGTAGTCGTCGCTGTGCGTCTCGGATTCCACGAGGTACGGCACGATCTCGCCGTCGCTGTCGGTGACATACAGCGAGTCGGTGATGGAGCGGAAGATCATGCGGCAGCTGATCGCGCACGACGATGCGTAGTGCACGAACGGATTGGCCGTATCGGCCTCGATGCCGTACACGAGCCTGCCGCCGTAGATGGGACCGCTCTCTGTCTCGCGAATGTCTTCGCCGGTGGCCTCGCCAGCCTCACGGGCTTCCACTACCTCTTCTTGCGTCTCATCGGGGGTGGTCTCGGGCGCAGCCTCAACGGCTTCGGTTGTCTCGGGCTGCTCGCTCGGGCCTTCACCTGTTTCGTCATCGCCGCCGCCGCCGCATGCAACTGCGATCAGCGCGAATGCCGCAACGATGACCCCGATCCGCCAGCCGAGCGGCCGCCGGGGAAGAGACTTGCGTCGCTCACTCGTGAGATTTCCGGCGTCGCGCCGCGCTTCCCCTGTATGCATCGTGGACATTCCTCCCCCACGGCGCCGCGGTGGCGCTCTACGCGCAAACTACTAGCCCCTGAGCGAGCCACTGACCTATCCCCAGATCGGCGCTCGGGGCCGGTACGGTGCTGCCGGGCCGGTAGCTCAGTGGTCAGAGCAGGCGACTCATAATCGCTGGGTCGTGGGTTCGATCCCCACCCGGCCCACTTGCCGTCGGCGTGCCCAGCCGACCGCGCCGTCAGCAGCGCAAGACAACTCAGTATCGTTGCGCCGCACGTTCGGGAAGGAATCGACCCGTTCGGTCCGGGGTAGCTCAGTTGGCAGAGCAGCGGACTGTTAATCCGTTTGTCGTGGGTTCGAGCCCCACCCCCGGAGCACTCGTCAACCAGCCGTGCCGGTCGGTGCTCTCGGTTCGTCACCCGGCTGCATGACGTTCGGTGGTTCCGTGTCGCTGCTGCCTCGCAGGCGCTTCGCCAGATCATTTGCCACATGTACGCGGACTTTTGGATCGCTCAGCTGTGCCTTGCAGGACTGCAGCCAGCGGAGCCATTCCTGACGATGCCCGAGCTGCTCGGTCTCTGACATGGCCCAGTCCGCAGGTACGCCAGGGATTTCCCCGCCGGTGCTAATGCTCCGAATCAAGTCGTTCACGTGGTGCCGCATGGCGGTTGTCGCGCGGTCCTGTGCGTGCGGCACGCTCCACGAAGAGCTCCGCTCTCGTGCCCTTGCGAGCATGTCAGCAGCAGGATCCGTGCCCTGTTCGGGCGTTGCTTTCTCCGGCTCTGTCCCTGACGCGAAAGACGCCGTGTCCCCCACGCCCGTATCGGCGGCCAGACGGTCGAAAGCCGCTCTGGCCGCCGACGTCGCAAACATCTCGGCCACCATGAGTTTGGCGGTGTCTCCCTGTGGAGCGACTGCGGCCGCGAGCAGGTCGAGATCGTCGTTGGCTCTCTGCTCGGGGCTCGATTCCCGCCGCGACTGCGTACCTCGGCCTAGCCGTGCTGATCTCACCACTGGGGTGTCCTCAGAGTCCATGTCGGCCGGCGGACCGTTGTCAAAGGCATCGAAGTAGCTCTCACCAGGTTCAGGCGGGGGTGGCGTGTCGTACGGCTCGGAGGACGGATTCGCAGGGCGCTCGGACAATCGCAGGTGGGCAGCGATGACGCGCTTGCGCAGGTCATCGGTTTCCATCGGGATGCGCTGGGCGATGGGCTCCAAGTCGGCGTCCTCGAGGACATCGGTGGGGTAGACGGCGAACACCTCGGCTACCTCTTCCGCCGCCCGGTCACGGCCGGCCGGGCTGTCGAGCTCAGCCCGGTCCAAGATGCGCTCTGCCCGGAATGCATGCAGCGGCTGGGCCTCTTCCAGCGCCCGGCGCAGCGCTGGCGGGTTGGTGGCGGCTAGGTCGCCGGGATCGGACCCGGGCGGCAGCGCCGCCACGAAGACGTCGAGTGAGTAGGTGCGCTCCCACTGATGCACCCGTTCGGTGGCGGTCTGTCCGGCTGCGTCAGCGTCGAAGGCCAGCACGATGCGCTGTGCCGAGCGTGACAGCAGCTCTGCGTGCTGCTGGGTGAGCGCAGTGCCGCAGGTGGCAACCGCTTCGGAAATCCCGGCGAGGTCGCACCCGATGACGTCGGTATAGCCCTCGCACACCACGATCCGGTCCGCCGTGCGTGCTGCCTGCTTGGCCATGTGCAGGCCGTACAAGACCTTGCTCTTGTCGTAGACCACGGTGCCGGCGGTGTTCTTGTACTTGGGTCCCTTCGGCAGCGGTGCGTCTGTGCGGGGCAGCAAGCGACCGGCGAAGCTCACGACCCTGCCGCTGGCGTCACAGATCGGGAACATGATGCGATCCCGGAAGAAGTCGGACGCCCGGCCCGCCTCGCCAACATCGTCTTGGTCGGCCTCGCCGGCCCCGATTGCCTCGCCGGTCTGGTCGGACTTGGCGGTCGGATCGGCCTCGCCTGCTTCGTCGCCCGCTGAGCTGCTGGTACCGCGACTCGCTCGGCTTCCACGCCGCGAGTCCGCATACGCCAGTCCGGCCGCGGCGAGCTGGGCCGGCGGGGCGCCCAAGTGCTGGCACAGCGCATCCCACAACGGCGGTGCGTATCCCAGACGCCACTTCACCACCGTGTCCCGGTCGTACCCCCGCCGCCGCAGGTACGCGCGCGCCACGCCGGCATCGGGTCCGCTGAGGAGGCGCTCGTGATAGAAGCGAGCCGCTGTCTCCAGCAGGTCCATGAGTTCTTTGCGGCGCTGGTTGGCGCGCTGCGCACCGGGCGCGTCGTAGGTGAGCGTGATATTCGCCGCCGCCGCCAGTTGCTCGACAGCGTCGGTGAACTCCAAGTGCTCGGTCTCGCGTACGAACGTGATGGCATCGCCGGAGGCCTTGCAGCCGAAGCAGTGGTAGAAGCCGTCCGCGCCGTTCACGCTGAACGACGGCGTCTTCTCGGTGTGGAAGGGACACAACCCCACATGGCGGCTGCCGACTCGCTTGAGGCTCACCCGGCGGCCGATGAGCGCGACGAGATCGGTGGCCTCGCGCACGCGCTGCACGTCGGAATCCCGAATACTCATCTTCACTTCGACGCTAACGATTCGCCAGCAGCAAGGCAGCACCAATCGGGAAGATGACCGGCCGAAGCCGAAGACGAGCAGCGTGGCCCGTCACTCCCGCCTGAACGTGCAGGTCCGATCGTTGAGCGTGAGCTCGACAAGACCCAGGAAATCCATGCCGAGCAGGACGTCGAAGTTGGGCGGCGCAGGCGGCGGCAGCTGCCATACGGAGAGCTGCTGCCCGCACGGGACTGGTTGGCTATGCCCTGGATCGAGCTCGATACCCAACCAGAGCCAAAACGCGGGTGTTGATCGGGCGGAGCTTCCGATGCCGCCAACGTCGAGGTACTCGATCGGGCCTTGGGAAGATTCCATCGAATTGATGACGCGTTCAGACACGGCCGATCTTTGGCTTCCCGTGTCAACCAGCCCTAGGAATCGGTGCGCCTGGGCCTCGGGTGTGACTGCGACAAGCGTCTCGGCCAGAACCTGCCGGTTCCAAACAGACACTGTCAGTTCATTCAACGCTCCTGGCCCACCATGGGGAGGCTCACGAAGAGGGGCTGTGCACCGATCTCTTCAAATGAGAACCCGCCAAGCCCGTACTTGGTCACGCCGACTGAGTACGCGGATTCTCTGTCTTCGTAGACACCGACTACGTCGCCGTCGTGCAGGAGGGCGATCTTGCCGAGGTGCTCGGCCTCCATCTGCTCACGGTGGAAGCGCTTGTAGGCACGGTGATTTGACAATGCTTGGGGAGGCATGGGCAACTCCAAGGAAGGTACCTGCCGACATGCCCACCTTGGCACAAGCGCGAGTCTGGCGCGCGACACTTTTCGGCGCCCCCGGCATGAAGCCATACGCGGACGTCGTCGTCGCCGGTTTGGCGGTCTAGCCGGGCGCAGCGAGCAGCGCTTGCGCGGCGGCGAGTCGAGCGATGGGCACCCGGTAGGGCGAGCACGACACGTAGTTCAGACCCGCTTGCACCGCAAAGCTGATGCTGGCCGGGTCGCCGCCGTGCTCTCCGCAGATTCCGACTCGCAATTGCGGATTGGCTGCCCGCCCGCGCAGCAATGCGGCACCCACGAGCTCCCCGACGCCGGCACGGTCGAGTGAGGCAAACGGATCTGCGTCGAGCAGGCCTTCGGAGAGGTACGGCCCGATGACTCGTGTCGCAGTGTCGTCCCGGCTGAAACCGAACACCATCTGGGTGAGGTCGTTGGTGCCAAAGCTCGCAAATTCCACGTCAGCGGCTAGCTGTCCCGCAATGAGGCACGCACGCGGTGTCTCAATCATGGTCCCCAAAGGCGGCTCGGGACCCGCTTGCTGGCTTTCCCATGTCGAGCGCACTGCACGCACGGCAGCCGCCAGTTCTCCTGCGGCGGACACGAGGGGCACCATGATCTCGATGCGCGGATCACCCCCGGCGAAGCGACGGTCTGCCACCGCACCGGCCAGCGCCCGGACCTGTGCTTCGTAGAGTTCAGGGCGAAGCAGACCAAGTCGTACGCCGCGCACGCCCAGCATCGGATTGTGCTCGTGCCACTCGGCGGCCGCGACGGGATCCGCACCGGCCAGGAACTCGTGCATCGGCGCATCGAGCAGCCGGACGGTGACGGGCAGCCCGTCCATAGCTGCGAGCAACTCGAGAAAATCTGCTCGCTGCGCTGCGGCGAGATCGTCGAGGTGTTCGTCAGCGCCTTCCAGGATCACCCGCTGGACAATTTCCAACCGGTCGGCCTTCAGGAACATGTGCTCGGTGCGGCACAGCCCGATCCCCCGCGCACCGAGCGCACGCGCCGCGGCAGCGTCAGCCCCGGAGTCGGCGTTGGCGAGCACGGCGAAACGGCCGGCCATGACGCGATCGGCCCAGTCGAGCACCTCAGCGAATTCCGCCGGCAGATCCGGGCCTGCACCGGATCCGGCGATCTCACGGTTCCCGAGGGTCACTTCACCAGTCGACCCGTCAATCGAGATCGGCGTGCCGTTGGCGATGCGCCGACCGTCGCCGACGACGAACGCAGCGGCTTCCACAGTGATCTCCCGGGCGTCGCACACGGCTGGAATCCCCCAGCCGCGGGCCACCACCGCAGCGTGGCTCGCGAGTCCGCCCCGAGCCGTGAGGATCCCCGCAGACAAGCCCATGGCTGCGACATCGGCGGGCGTCGTCTCGGTGGCGACCAGGATGACCGTGCTGCCCCCCGACGCGAGGTCCAGCGCAGCCTGCGATCCGACAGCCACGAGTCCTGAGGCCGCGCCCGGCGACGCAGCCAAGCCCGTGGTGATCAGCATCCCGGCATCGCCAGAGAACGACGGATGCAAGGCGGCTGTCAGCTCGTCGACACTGAGCTCGGCGACGGCCTGCTGCTGGCGAGTGCTCAGTTCCGCCCCAGAATCTGCCACTGCCACCCCCGCAAGCACATGCCCGCCGCGGCCCCGTGCCGCTAGAGATCCAAGCGGCTTTCCAGATGGTCTACTAGCGAAGCGATCGCTACCCGGTCCTGGCCCATGGTGTCGCGGTCGCGCACAGTCACACATCGATCATCGATGGACTCGAAGTCGACCGTGACGCACAGCGGTGTGCCGATCTCGTCCTGGCGACGGTAGCGACGGCCGATGGCCTGCGTCTCGTCGTAGTCGCACATCCAATGCGGCTGGCAGAGCCCGAGCACGTCGGCCGCCAGGGCCGTCAGCGGCTCTTTGCGCGACAGCGGCAGGACCGCGACCTTGTACGGCGCCAGTCGCGGGTGCAGGCCCAGCACCGTTCGCAGGTCGTCGTTGACGGTCTCTTCCCGGTAGGCGGCCAGCAGGAAGGCCATGAGCGCGCGTGTCGCCCCGGCTGCGGGCTCGATGACATGCGGGATGTAGCGCTCGCTACTGGCCTGGTCGAAGTACTCCAGCTTCTGGCCTGAGTGCTCAGCGTGCTGGCGCAGGTCGTAGTCGCCGCGGTTTGCCACGCCCTCCAGTTCGCCCCAGCCCCACGGGAACAGGTACTCGACGTCGCTGGTGCCGCTGGAGTAGTGGCTGAGCTCATCGGCATCATGGGCGCGCAGGCGCAGGTGGCTGGCCGGTACTCCCAAGTCCAAGTACCAGCCGAGGCGCTCGGACAGCCAGTACTCGTACCACTGCGGCGCGTCTGCGGGCGGGACAAAGAACTCCAATTCCATCTGCTCGAACTCGCGGGTGCGGAACACGAAGTTGCCCGGCGTGATCTCGTTGCGGAACGACTTCCCAACCTGCGCGATGCCGAACGGGGGCCGTTTGCGGCTGGTCTCGAGGATGTTCTTGAAGTTCACGAACATGCCTTGGGCCGTCTCGGGCCGCAGATACACCTCGGTGCCCGCACCTTCGACTGGCCCCGCCTGGGTGCGGAACATCAGATTGAAGGCACGCGCCTCGGTGAAGGTGTCGCGCTCGCCGCAGTTGGGGCACTGGTGCGGATCGGCCAGCTGGTCTTCGCGGTGGCGGGTCTTGCAGCTCGTGCAGTCGACCAGGGGATCCGTGAAGTTCGTCAGGTGGCCCGAGGCCTCCCACACCGCAGGGGGACCCAGGATCGAAGCGTCGAGACCCACGACATCGGTGCGCAACTGCACCATCGAACGCCACCACGCGTCCTTGACGTTGCGCAGCAGCTGGGCGCCGATCGGGCCGTAGTCGTAGGCGCTGCGGAATCCGCCGTAGATCTCCGCCGAGCCGAAGACGATGCCCCGGCGCTTGGCGAGATTGACGATCTTGTCGAACAGCGCAGGATCGGGAGCTGGCCCAGGATCAGGATCGGTGTGTGCGGTCTGGGTCACGGGCGGCAAGGGTACCGATGGGCCTCATGGGCGTTACGGCTCTCGTTAGGCTCGACGCCATGAGGCTGCGCGACACGACTGTGGTCTTCTTGTGCGCATTCTTGGGCGTGGTGGCGTTGCTTGTGCCGATGCCCGTCTTCGGCGGTCCGTACGAGGGCATCCCTGACGGCGAAGTCGAGTGGACGTGCGCGGTGCCGCCGCTGAGCCTGGCTCCGCCCGACGTAGACCTTGATGAGGTGCGCGAGGCCGTGGCGGACGCGCACGTCACCGCCAGCACGACCGGCCGGCCGTACATCGCTCCGGCGAGCCGACATCCGCTGTGCGGCGGGTTGGCCCGCACACAGGTTGTCTTGGGGTTGCTCGCCCTGGCCGGAGCGTTCTGGCGTGGACGGTCGTGGTGGCGCGACACCGCCGATACCCGGGCCGAGAAGCGCTTCAAGCGACTCCACGCCGGCGCCGAGAACCCCAAGGGCGGCAACCGCATCTTCCGCTAGCGCAGGGACATCAACCAAGCAGGTCAGCGCTTCGCAAGCGCCTGTCCATGTGGTACTCCCACATGCGGGTGACGACCGCTGCAGCTTCCTGGGTATCAGCAGAGCGCGGTGCATCGAGCACCGAGTTCACCTGTCCGGCGATGATCGACCGCAGCAGGACGAGCGCCCCTGCTCCCAGAGAGCGCCCATGCCGGTGGGTCTCGCACGTGACGCCGCCCTGTGCCGGGTCGAACGCGACGATGGCCGCATCGTCGCAGCCGCTGCCCACGACGCATTCGTTGAGCTGCGGCGCCGTGCCCTCGTGGGCCAGCAGGCGCAGCAGGAATGCCGGCAGCAACATCTCGGAACTCGCAAGATCCAAGCGGCCGAGCGCCCCCACCAGCATCTGGTACGGCACCGGATCATCGCCCCGGTCATGAACTGACTGGTCCACTGCCTCGGCGAGGGTCATAGCGGTGCCCAACCGGTCGAGATCCTCGCGAAGCCCGGGCCATCGGTCCAGCGTTACCGCGCCGGTGACGATGTCGAGTTCGCCCCGGCCCCGATATAGCTGCAGGTCGACGTGACGCAGCGGCTCGACATGCCCCGCGAGGCGGCTGCGGGTTCGCCGAGCGCCCTTCGCCACAGCGCGCACCTTGCCGTGCCCCGAGGTGATGATCGTGATGATCCGATCGGCCTCGCCGAGCTTGATGGTGCGGAGCACCACTCCCCGGTCCCGGTACTGCATCTGCGGGGACATCCCCTTCGCTGTCTCAGCTGAGTGCTGCTGCGGCGTCTGCGCAGCATTCCCCAGTGTGGCTCTAGCTCAGTGTGGCTCTAGCGATTCAGGCCGCCGAACCGCCGATCCCGCGCCTGGTAGATGCAGATGGCATCGAACAGGTCATCCCGCCGGAAGTCCGGCCAGAGAGTGTCAGTGAACACCAGCTCGCTGTATGCCATCTGCCACAACAAGAAATTCGACACCCGGTTCTCGCCCGAGGTTCGGATCATGAGGTCCACGTCGGGCATCTGCGCGTCGTAGAGGTGCTTCGCCAGCGACGCCTCGTCCACGTCATCTGGCGACACGCCGGCGCGCACGAGGGCCGCGGCAGCGTCGGCGATCTCTGCGCGCCCGCCGTAGTTGAACGCGACCGTGAACGTGAGACCGGTGTTTGCCGCCGTGAGCTCGACGGCCTCGTCAATACGAGCCTGCACACGCTTGGGCACGCGCGTGTCGCGCCGGCCGACGAAGCGGATCCGTACGTTCCGCTCGTGCAGTTCCTGGCTGCGCCGTACCAGCAGCGACTCGTTGAAGCCCATGAGGAAGCGCACTTCTGATGGCGGGCGACGCCAGTTCTCCGTGCTGAACGCATACACGGTGAGCCACTTCAAACCGATATCGGCCGCGCCCTCGACCGTGTCGATCAGGGCCTCCTCACCCGCTGCATGACCTTCAGTTCGCGGTAGCCCGCGCGCTTGCGCCCAGCGTCCGTTGCCGTCCATCACACAGGCCACGTGAGTCGGCAGGCGCGACAGATCAATTCCCGCACCTCGGTTCACACTGCGCAGGGTAGAACCCCGGTCGCCGCGGATCACCACGCCCATCGGGAAATGCCTCGCATCGAAGAACCGGTCGTCTCGTACCGTTACCGCAACCGACTGACGGGAGGCCGATGTCCGACGAGCCATGGGACCTCGATCCTGTAGCCGACGCCTACGACGCCGCTGCGGCCCTCGACGATGCGATCTCGGCACTCGGCCACGACGGCGAGCAGCGTCCGGGCCAAGCCGAGATGGCGGCTGCGGTAGTAACGGCCATCAACGATGGGGGCACGCTGTTGTGCCAGGCGGGCACCGGCGTGGGCAAGTCGCTCGCCTACCTCGTGCCGGCAGCGCTCGCTGCTGCCAGCGGCCGTCGCGTCGTCATCGCCACAGCCACGCTGGCACTGCAGGACCAGTTGGTCACCAAGGATCTGCCGCTCGTCGCGGCGGGACTGGCGCAGCGACTCGGACACCCGGTTCGTTGGGAGCTGCTGAAGGGACGCAACAACTACCTGTGCCGCCACCGTTGGGAGGAACACGCGCAGCAGCAGCTCGACATTGATGATGGCCCGGTCTCTGCCGCCGATATAGGCCGCGGTCAACAGCTCGCCGAGATCGGCCGGTGGGTCCGCCTGACGCGCACCGGCGACCGGTCCGAACTGGCAGTGGCGCCAGATGGTCGCGTGTGGTCATCAGTGTCGGTGAACAGCACCGAGTGCGTCGGCGCCGAGCGTTGCCCGCAGGGCCATCGCTGCTTCGCAGAAGAAGCACGAGCCCGATCCGCCCGAGCAGACATTGTGGTGACCAACCAGCACCTGTATTGCATCGATCTGTTCGGCGACGGGTACCTGTTCGGTCCCCACGACGCCGTCGTGTTTGACGAAGCACACCAGCTCGAGACGGTGGTCACCCAGGTTGCCGGCCTGGAGATCACGCCCGCAGGCTTCGCTCGGCTGGCGTCCGAAGCGCGCGGCGTGGGAGCAGGCGGCGCGGCGGCAGATGCCGTGGCGGACATGGCGACACGCCTGACGAGCGAACTCGAGCCGCTGCGTGATACCCGGCTGGGAGCAATCACGGGCGATCTGGCGAGCTTGCTCGAAGTCGCGGACGGAAGGGTTGAGCAATTGGCTGCCGAGTTGCGGTCTGCCAACAGTGCCGACAGTGCCGATCTCGAGCGGCTGCGTGTCGCTCGGATGGCAGCTGAATCCCTCACGGCATTGCGCGTCGCCGCTGACCCTCCCGCGGGCACTGTCATCCTGGTGGAAGGGCGGGGACGGCTTCGGCTCGCCCCGCTCGATGTCGGCGACCTGCTCGCGAGCCGACTGTGGGGTCGACAGGCGTGTGTACTCACCAGCGCGACGCTCGGCCCGCACTTTGTCCAGCGACTCGGCGTGCCAGCCGCCGACCACACCTACCTCGCAGTGCAAAGCCCGTTCGACTACCGGTCCAATGCGCTGCTGTACTGCGCCAAGCACCTGCCCGCACCGACCCAGGAGGCTCACCGGGCCGCTGCAACTGAGGAATTAGCCGCGCTGATCTCAGCGGTCGGAGGGCGCACGCTTGCGCTGTTCACGAGCTGGCGCGCACTCAACGACACTGCGGACGCGCTCGGGGAGGTGTTGAGCGACATCCGAATACTGCGACAGGGAGGCGACCTGTCCAACACCGCCCTTCTGGAGGCACTGGGCAACGACTCTGCAACCGTCGTGTGCGGCACGATGAGCTTTTGGCAGGGTGTGGACGTCGCCGGGCCGGCCCTGTCGCTGCTGGCCATCGATCGTCTCCCGTTCACTCGTCCCAACGAACCGCTCGCGGCGGCCCGGCGCGAAGCGGCAGGCAGCGACGCATTCATGACCGTCGACGTGCCCAACGCCGCGGATCTGCTGGCCCAGGGCGCGGGCCGGCTCATCCGCACAACCGTCGATCGCGGCGTTGTCGCGGTGCTGGACTCCCGACTCGCTACTGCCGGCTACCGGGCGCGGCTGTTGGATCCGCTGCCGCCGATGCGCCGCAGCATCGACCGAGACGAAACGCTCGAGTTCCTGAACGCCATCAGAGAACTCCACGACCGCTGAGCCAGCCTTGAGAGCCGGCGCTTCTCAGGGGTGCGGGCTCGAGGGCGCCTCTGGAGCGAGCATGCGTGCGACCGCATCGGGGGTGCGCTGCCAGTCCGGCTCGACGCGTACCCGCAGTTCCAGGTAGACCCCGTCGAGACCGAGTTCGCGGCGTGCCGCAGTGCCCACCTCTCGCAGCATCTGTCCGCCCCGTCCGATGACGATGCCCTTTTGCGAGGGCCGTTCCACGGCGATGTCGCAGCGGATGCGGTCGGGCTCCCACTGCGTGACGCGGACCGCGATGCTGTATGGCAGCTCGTCCGCCAAGCGTGCCAACAGCTGCTCGCGCACGGCCTCGGAAATGCGCCATGCGTCGGGCAGATCGGTGATGCTCTCGGGGGGAAAATAGGCTGGGCCCTCCCCTAAGCCGGACGCAAAATGCTCAAGCAGCGCGTCGGTGCCCTCACCCGTCCTTCCCGACACTGGGAAGTATGCGCCGGCATCGAGCTCCGCGGCCGCAGCCAGCTGCGCTGCCACCTGGGCCCTTGATGCCCGGTCGCACTTGGTGACAGCAATGACGGTGGAGGTACCCGTGGGCAAGGAATCCCAGATCAATCGGTCGCCACGACCCAAGGGCGCTGTGGCGTCGAGGACCATGCAGATCACATCGGGTGGCTCGAGGTCGGCTAACGCAGTCCGTGCGGTCTCGTTCAGCTTCTCGCCGAGCGGCGTGACCGGCTTGCCGATGCCAGGCGTGTCGACGAACACGATCTGGGCATCTGGCAGGTGCCGCACGCCCATGACGCGCAGTCGCGTGGTCTGCGGCTTGGCGGAGGTGATGCTGACCTTGGCACCGACGAGGCAGTTCAACAAGGTGGACTTGCCCGCATTGGGACGACCCACCAGTGTCACGAAGCCTGAACGCATCGCTGGCCCCGGAACTACCCAGAACCCGTAGAGTCAGCGCCCCGCCGAGCCCCGACGAGGTTGATGCGTCTGCCTTCCACCTCAAGGGCGGACAGGCACCAGCCGTCGAGTTCGGTGGTCTCACCTGTCTCGGGCACGTGACCCATGCGGTCGAGCACAAGGCCGCCGACCGTGTCCCAGTCGCCCTCAGGCAGGCGCAGTTCCAACACCTCGGCCAGTTGCGACGCCGGCAGCCGTCCGGAGAACAGGAACGCATCATCGCCAAGCACTTGAACCAGAGCCTCGTCGGCGTCGTACTCGTCGACGATTTCCCCGACCAGCTCCTCGATGATGTCCTCGAGCGTGACCAGTCCCGCCACACCGCCGTACTCATCGACCGCGATGGCCAGGTGCGACTTGGACTCTTGCATCTCGCGCATCAGGTCGCTGACCCGCTTCGTCTCAGGCACGAAGGTGGCGGGGCGCAGCACCTGTGCGCATGTCACCACTCCGTCGGAGCCGATTCCGTGCAGGTGGGCGGCGACGAGATCCTTCGCCAGCACGATGCCTTGGAGATCGTCGACGCTGACACCGGTCACGGGCAGCCGGGTAAAGCCAGAGGCGATGACCTTCTCCAGAGCATCGGCGACGCTGTCGCCGATGCTCACGGTGATCATGTCGGGTCGGGGCACCATCACCTCCCGCACGATCGTGTCCCCGAGTCCCATGATCTGCCCGATCAGCTCGGCCTCGCTGTCTTCGATCAGCCTGGCTTGGGCTGCTGCCGACGCCAGGGCGACCAACTCGTCCTCGGTGACCTCACCGCTGTCGCCGTGTGTCGCTGCGGGTCCGAGCGCTTTCGCGGGCACTGCCAGCAGTCGGGCCAGCCACACGAGCGGCCCGGTGCGGCTCAGTACGCGTGCGACCGGCGCGAGCACCCGCGCCATGCGATCGTTCGCCTCTACCCCCCAACGGCGGGGCACCGCCTCGGTGACCACGAACAACGCGACTGAGGTCACGGCGATCGCGGCGATGATGCCCGCTGCACCCGTCCGGCTTGCGGCGATCCAGGTGACGCCTCCCACAAGCGTCACCTGCGCCAGTACTCGCAGCAGCGAGACAGGTCCCAGCACTACCTCGCGGTCTTCCACCAGCTGTTCCAACGACGCCTTCGGGGGGGCGCTCGAGTGGCCATTGTCGCGGTCGCCGTTGTGCCGTTCGCTGTTTCCGTCCGCCTCATCCAGACCTGAGGCACGG
This sequence comes from Candidatus Poriferisodalis sp., assembly GCF_965221945.1. Classification (GTDB taxonomy): domain Bacteria; phylum Actinomycetota; class Acidimicrobiia; order Acidimicrobiales; family Poriferisodalaceae; genus Poriferisodalis. The sequence goes on from NZ_OZ244925.1 coordinate 1,431,674, forward strand.
GCGCGCCCCAGACGAATGAAGGTCGCCTCGATCAATCGCAGGAACATGGCTGCCGTAAGCAGGACTGCTGCCGCGACCGCGCCGAGCACCCAGTTCATGAACGGCTCCACAATCTGCGAAGGTGCTCGGTCTCACGGGCGCGCATGGCCGCAGCCGCGGCAGGCTCGACGTGGTCCATGCCGAGCAAGTGCAGCACACCGTGCACGACCAGGAGATCGATTTCCGCTGTGACGCTGCCGTCATGCCCCGGACGGGACCCAGCCCCTGCCGCAGCATTCGATGCGGCGACCGCCGGGCACACAACCACATCGCCGACCAGCACATTGCCGACCAGAACATCACCCGCATCTGGAGCGCTCGACGCGTGTGTGCCGGCCACAAGATCGATCGGGAACGCCAGCACATCCGTCGGTCCGGTGTGACCCATGTGAGCTTTGTTCAGCTGTGCCATTTCTTCAGAACCGACAAATGTCACAGCAGTTTCCGAACCCGGCGGCACGCCCTCGGCATCGAGCACATCGCGCACCAACGCTCGATAGCGCTCCGAGTCGAGCCGGACATCGCTCTGGCGATCTGCAATCAGCACTCCGCCCTCGCCGGGAGAACCCGCACAGCCGCCGACCGGCTCGGCGCAGCTCGCAGCCGTGCGCTGCGACCCGGCTCGCTCACTCGGTGCCGTTGCGTTTCGCGTCACGTCGGTCATAGGCCTCCACGATGTCGCCGACGATGCGATGCCGGGTGATGTCGCGCCGGCCGAGGCGTGCAAAGGCAAGTCCGGGAATCCCGTCCAGTGCTTTCTCCACGTCAAGCAGGCCACTCTTGCCGCCCGGAACGTCGATCTGGGTCCGGTCGCCTGTCACGACCACTTTGGAGCCGAAACCGATGCGGGTCAGGAACATCTTCATTTGCTCAGGCGTGGTGTTCTGCGCCTCGTCCAAGATGATGAAGCTGTCGTTGAGGGTCCGACCGCGCATGAACGCCAGCGGCGCAACGTCGATGGTCTTGCGTTCGAGAAGCTTCGCGGCGGCTTCCACATCAAGCATGTCGTAGAGCGAGTCATACAGGGGCGCCAGGTACGGGTCGATTTTGGCCATCAGATCGCCGGGCAGGAAACCGAGTCGCTCACCCGCCTCCACCGCGGGCCGAGTGAGCACGATGCGCCGCACGGTTTTGGACATCAGCGCGTCGACGGCCAGCGCCACGGCCAGCCACGTCTTGCCCGTGCCGGCAGGTCCGACGGCGAACGTCACGATGTTCGACCGAATCAATTCCACGTAGCGCTTCTGGCCAGCGCTCTTGGCACGAACCACCCTGCCGTTGGGAGCGCGCAAGATCGGAGCAGAGAGCACATCGCTCGGGCTCTCGTCGGCTTCGACCATGTCGATGACGCGGTCGAGCACTTCAGGCTCGATCCGTTGGCCGGCTTCAAGGACGTGAACCATCTCTTCGAAGACTTGCCCGACGAGCGCTGCGCTCGGGCCCGCCACGGTGATCTCGTTGCCGCGCACATGGATGTCGGCATCTGCGAAGTGGTCCGCGACGAGCCGCAAGTGCTCGTCGCGCTGGCCCAGCACGCCGACCATGAGGTGGTTGCCCGGAACGTGAATCCGAACCTGGGTGTCGGTCACAGGGCTTAGGTACCTGCGCTCAACGGCCCAGCGCTCATTGACACGGGGCGCCAAGACGGCAATCGGGGGTGCCGACGGATGGTGCGGTCACGATGCGGCCAAGGCTAGTCCGCAACCGAGAACGCACATCGGCCACTTGTTTGGCTCAGGACCGCAGACCGGCAAATATCTCCTTGCACGCCGGGCACACCGGGAAGCGCTCGCCGTCGCGGGTGGGCACCCACTTCTTGCCACACAGCGCCACGACCTCTCGACCGCTGACGGCCGAGCGCGTCAGCGCCGTCTTGCTGACGTAGTGGGAAAAGCGGTCATGGTCGCCTTCGGTCTCACGGGTGTCCGGACGCTCAATGACGTCAGGACTGCTAGCGACATTCGCGCCGACGTTCTGGATGGCCACTTCGCTGCTCCGGGTCCGCTCCGGGGTTTGCCTCTGCCGGTGCCAACGGTACGGCAGTAATGTGCCCAATCGCGCCGCAACCGCACCGGCGGTGCACGCGTGCGTCGAAGGGCAGCCCAGACCCAGCATGGCTAGGACTTCCTCCCCGGTCGCCGAAGACGGCGTGAAGGGCACAGAACTTCAGGCGTCGCGATGAGCACTGATGCCCAAGGTGCTCGGCTCGACTCGGCTGCGGGGTGGGTAGTCGCACTGTCGGCTGCGCTCGCAACGTTCGCTGTGTTCGGCGTGGCCTACAGCTTTGGCGCCTTCTTCGCTGAAGTTCGGGCCGAGTTCGGCGTGGACCGCAGCCAAACGGCACTGCTCTTCTCCCTGACGACGTTTGCGTACTTCACGCTGGGGATCTTCACGGGCAGGCTCGCCGACCGCTTTGGGCCGCGCCGGGTATTGCTCACCGGCGCGTTCGTGATGTTGGGTGGGCTGTGGCTGACCTCGATGACGAACAACATCTGGCTCGCGTACCTCACCTACGGGGCCGGTGTCGGGATTGGCGTTGCCTGCGCCTACGTACCAATGGTGGCGGTCGTCGGCGGGTGGTTCGAGCGCAGGCGAGTTGCTGCACTGGGTGTGGCCGTTGCCGGAATCGGCGTGGGCACGCTCGTGGGATCGCCAACCGCCGAGGCCCTTGTAGAGGCTTACGGGTGGCGATCCAGTTACCGGATCTTGGCGGTCGCAGCAACTGCGCTCATGCTGGTGGCGGCGATCGGGGCACGCCGCCCCCCGATGCACACCGACACTGCAGAGCTGCCGCGTCTCTCCGCGCTGATGCGGGGCCGGGCGCTCATGTTCACATTCCTGTACGCGTCGGTGCTCGTCCTGAGCGCGAGCCTCTTTATGCCCTTCGTGTACCTGCCCGACTACGTGTCGGGCCTCGGCAGGACTGGCGGCGCGACCCTGGTGGGCATCATCGGCGGCGCGTCGGTAGTAGGCCGGCTCGGTTTGGGGGCGCTCGGGGCCTTTGTCCCCCTGATGCGTCTGTATCAGCTCTCGTTCTTCACGATGGCGCTCAGCTATCTGCTGTGGCTGGGCTCCGAGGCGAACCCGTGGATGCTGCTCACGTTCGCCATCGTCATGGGCCTCAGCTACGGCGGCTTCATCGCATTGTCCCCGGCAGTGGCCGCGATGTTGTTCGGCCCAGTCGGGCTCGGCGGCGTGCTCGGAGCGCTGTACACCGCCGCTGGAGTCGGGGCGATGATCGGCCCACCGGTACTCGGCCTGCTGATCGATGCCAGGGGCTACAACGCCACGATCACTATTGCGATGCTCGTGGGCTTCGCTGCCGTACCGCTGCTGATTGCAGCTGAACGGCTCGCACGCTCGCGCCCCGCGGCATTTGGTCCACAAGCGGCAACGCAGCGCCCGCCACCCAAATCAACGGCAGCCGCTCATCCCCCCTCAGGCAAACCCGTACACGTTCCCGCGTACGGAACGCTCGGTCCCGCTGCCATCGATTCGGTCCTGCTGCTGTCATTCGGCGGACCCAAAGGCCCGGACGACGTCATGCCGTTCCTTCAGAACGTGACTCGGGGGCGCGAGGTGCAGCCGGAACGTCTTGCCAAGGTGGAGATGCAATACCTCCGCCACGGCGGCGTCAGCCCCATCAATGAGCAGAACCGCTCGCTGTTGGCGGACGTGTCGTCAGAGCTGGCTCGACGAGGCAGCCCGCTGGCGTGCTACTGGGGCAACCGCAACTGGCATCCCTACCTGCGGGACACAGTCGGCCAAATGGTTGCCGAGGGTCGCCGTCACGCAGTGGTGATCGTGACGTCGGCGTTCAGCTCGTACTCAGGCTGCCGCCAATACCACGAGGATCTTGCGCAAGCCGCGAGCGACGTGCCCAACGCGCCGCAGCTGTCCCGGTTTCGGGTCTACGGCAATCATCCCGGGTTCGCTGGAGCTGTCGCCGAACGCATCCGCGAGGCGCTCGACGGAGCGCATCTGCGAAGCGACGTACACACCCTGTTCAGCGCACACAGCCTGCCGAGCCGGATGGCGGCGTCCTGTAACTACGAGGCCGAGCTTCGCGATGTCGCCGAGGCCGTTGCCGATATGGCAGGCCTCGCTGGCGAGATCGAGATCGTGTACCAGTCCCGCAGTGGCCCCCCGCAGGTGCCGTGGCTGGAACCCGATGTCAACGACCGCCTCACCCAGCTCGGTTCGCAGGGATGCCGCGCAGTCCTCGTCGTGCCGCTCGGATTCACCTCAGACCACATGGAAGTGCTCGTCGACCTCGACACGAGGGCACGTACGACGGCCGCTCGCGCAGGCATCACCATGGTGCGTGCCCGCACGGTCGGCACTCATCCGCTGTTCATTTCAGCGCTCGTCGATCTCGTCGAAGAGACCGCTGGGCTGCGTACCGACAGGCCCACGGTCGGTCGCCTCGGTCCACGACCCGACATCTGTGCCCCAGGCTGCTGTCCCCTAGAGCGCTTCGGCTAACCGTCAGCCGCAGCCGCTGGTCGCTCCGCAGGACCGGCAAGCGAAGCACGAACCGACGCGCACCATCCGATCGCCGCAGGTCATGCACAGCGGTGCGTCCCGGTGACCGCGTGCCTCGGAGCGCTCCGACGGAGGATCCGGAGCCGGCTCGGCGCCGATTGCGCTCTCGACGGAAGCACTCTCGAGTCCTGGCAATGGCGGATCGGTGCGCTCGTCGACGCTGAGCACCCCCAGTTCGCTGCGCTCGTCCAACGACAGGTACTCGAGCGCCAAGCGGCGGAAGATGTAGTCGACGATGCTGGTTGCGATACGAAGCTCGGGATCGTCGGTGAGCCCCGCCGGTTCGAACCGCATGTTGGTGAAGGCCTCGACATAGGAGCGCAGCGGCACCCCGTACTGCAGGCCATGGCTCACCGAGATGGCGAACGCGTCCATGATCCCGGCCAGCGTGGAGCCCTGTTTTGCCACGGTGAGGAATATCTCCCCTGGCCGTCCGTCGTCATACTCGCCGACCGTCATGTAGCCGTGGCAGTCGGTGACGCGGAAGGAGGACGTGCGCGACCGGCGACTGCGCGGCAACCGATTGCGCGGTGGTGCCGGCGCTCCCCGCAGCGCCGCGTCGGCGTTGGCCGCGTGGGCCACGGCGGCCGTTGGCGCGGGCCCGACGGACAATGGCTGGCTCACCTTGCAGTTGTCGCGGTAAATCGCTACTGCTTTGAGGCCGAGCCGCCACGATTCGGTGAGGAGGTCCTCTATGTCGCCCACGGTGGCCGATTCCGGAAGGTTCACCGTTTTGGAGATCGCGCCCGACACGAATGGCTGGCAGGCGGCCATCATCGCGACATGGCCCTGCGGCGAGATCACGTCGTCCCCGATCGAGCAGGCGAACACAGCGCGGTCTGCGTCCGACAGATGCGGCGCACCGGAGATGTGCCCGGTTTCGAGGATGTGCGCCTCGATATCGGCGATTTCCGGCAGCGAGTATCCCAGCCTCCCAAGGGCGACGGGCACTGTCGAGTTCACGATGCGCAAGTCGCCGCCACCGACCAGCTTCTTGTGCTTCACCAAGCCCAGGTCGGGCTCGATCCCGGTGGTGTCGCAGTCCATCATGAACGAGATCGTGCCCGTGGGCGCGATGACGGTGGCCTGAGAATTCCTGACGCCGTGAGCCTCACAACCATCTACTGCACGGTCCCATCGCTCGCGTGCAGCCGATCGCAGCTCGACTACCAGAGCGGGCAGTCCGTTCTCTGAGGAAACGCTGTCGACGGCTTCCGTGCGGTCTGGGCAGGCCTCGATGCGTTTGAGCGCGTCGCGATGCCGGCGCAGCACGCCGCTCATCGCTTCTGCGTTGGGCGCGTAGCCGTCGAACGCTCCGAGTCGTTCAGCCAGATCAGCGGAGGTGGCGTAGGCCTCCCCGCACATGAGCGCCGTGATCGACGCTGCGAGCGCCCTCGCTTGCGGCGAGTCGTACGGGAGGCCCGCTGCCATCAGCAGCGCCCCCAGGTTCGTGAAGCCCAGACCGAGCTGGCGGAAGCGGCGGGACGTCTCGCCGATGAGATCAGTCGGGTAGTCGGCGTGGCTGACCAGCACGTCCTGCGCAATAAACGTGATTCGTACTGCTTGACGAAAGCCCTCGACGTCGAAGTCGCAGCCGGGTGCGGTGCCCACGTGATCCCCGAAGAAGGGCAGCAGGTTGATGCTTGCCAAGTTGCAGGCCGAATTGTCGAGGTGGACATACTCGCTGCATGGATTGCTGGCGTTGATCGGACCGTGAGCCGGCGCGGTGTGCCAGCTGTTGATCGTGGTCGAGAACTGCACGCCGGGATCTGCACACTCCCAGGACGCCTGGGCAATCTGGCGAAGCAGGTCCCGCGCCCCCATCACCGAAGTCACCTCGCCGTTCGTGCGGGCGCGCAGCTCCCAGGAGGCATCGGCCTCCACCGCTGCCATGAACTCGTTGGACAGCCGAACCGAGTTGTTCGCATTCTGGTACTGCACCGAGAACGAATCGACGCCGTCGAGATCCATGTCGAAGCCTGCGGCGGACAACGCTCGCGCCTTGCGCTCTTCGCGTGCCTTGCACCACACGAAAGCCTCAATGTCAGGGTGGTCGGCGTCGAGCAGCACCATCTTGGCTGCGCGACGGGTCTTGCCGCCGCTGCGAATCGTCCCCGCTGACGCGTCGGCGCCCCGCATGAAGCTGACCGGGCCACTTGCAGTCCCACCGCCCGACAGGAGTTCGCACGAGGCTCGCAGCGCCGACAGATTCACGCCGGCTCCCGATCCGCCCTTGAAGATGCGGCCCTCAGTGACGTACCACTCCAGGATCGACTCCATCTCGTCGTCGACGGCGAGGATGAAGCACGCCGACGCCTGCTGGGGCACGTCCCGCACGCCGATGTTGAACCACACCGGGCTGTTGAAGGCCACTCGCTGATGCAGCAACAGCCACGCCAGCTCCGCCTCGAAGGTGGTGGCCTCTTCAGGCGATTCGAAATAGCCATCGCTGGATGCCCAGCGGGTGATCGTGCCCGCAACGCGGTCGATGACCTGGCGCAGCGAATGCTCTCGCTCTGGGGTGCCGAGGGTGCCACGGAAGTACTTCTGGGCAACGATATTGACCGCTGTGGGACTCCAATCGGCAGGGAATTCGACGTCGGGCTGCGAGAACGCAACCGACCCGTCGACCGCGTTGGTGATGGACGCGTTGAAGCGTTCCCACCGCACGGCGTCGTAAGGGTGAGTGCCGGCAACGGTGAAATGCCGACGCAACCGCATTGGCGCGCCCTCAGGGCGGCGGCCGGGGTCTGCCCCCTGCACTCGCTGCGCCTCGGTCATCGCCACGTGCCGTCAACCCCCTGCACAAGTGTCGCGAGCCGGTATCGATTCGCGGGTACATGGCTGCCGAACCTTCCGGCCACCATAGACAGGCGCACCCTACGGCCGCCTGCCTGTGGAATGGAAGTGGGCAACGTCGGGGCTTTCATGGGGATATTCCTGTGCACAACTGGCGAGCGGTGTGGATAACCGCCCACGGAGGTGCCGGCATCAAACGCCACGCAGGAATTGCGTGACAGCCCCGTGAGCAGGGGACAGTGCTGGCCTCCCGGTCGGGCCACCACAGACATCCTCCTCCCGAACTGGCGCTTCTGACAATATGTTTTCCACAGCCCCTGTGGATGAGTGCCGTAGCCCGGGACGTTCGGTGGATCCAACGGTGGCAGACTCGCCGCGTGCACCGGCTGTACCCGCTGCCTCCGGGACCCGTCAACGCGGAGCGAGCCGCCGGTCCGCGGCGTTCACCGCACGCCGACCGTCCCTGGGTGATGCTCAACATGGTGGCGAGCATCGACGGGGCCGCCGCGGTCGACGGTCTGTCGCGGGGACTCTCGAGCGAAGCCGACAAGGCATTGTTCGTCGCCCTGCGCGCCCAAGCCGACATCGTCCTGGTCGGTGCCCGCACGGCGAACGCCGAGCGATATGGCCCAGCGCGGCGATCTGGGGCCCGCATTGCAGTGGTCAGCGGCTCACTCAGCGTCGACCCGGACTTGCCGCTGTTCCGGTCGCCGTCCGATCCGGCGACCGCACCGTTGCCTCTGGTGGTGACAACTGCCAACGCTGACCCTGAAGCCGCGGCGCGGCTGGCAGATCGCGCCGACGTCGTGCCCGCTGGCACCGAGTCAGTGGATCTGCATGCGGCGTTGAGGCACCTCGGCTCGCTGGGAGCCCGCGTCGTACTGTGCGAAGGTGGGCCAGCCCTCAACGCCAGCTTGCTGGCAGCCGATCTTGTAGACGAAGTGAATCTGACGCACGCCCCGCTGGCCGTGGGAGACGAGGCCCCACGCATCGCCACCGCGCCAGTGGGCGGCTCAACGCCCCCAGGACCACGCGAGTACGCGCTGGAGCACGTCATCACCCAAGACGGTGTGCTCTTCGTGCGCTGGATCCGCTCCCGGCACTGAAGTCTCGAACAAATGCGCGCCATATCGAACATTCGTTGCTAGTGTAGTGCTTGGAACGAGAGTTCCGGCTCGACGGACGATGGTGAGCCAACTCGGCGGCTTCGCCCAGCGGATTCGCCCGACACGGCTCACTCAGGCGTACTTCTCCAGGAGGATCACCATGAAGACGGCTAGTGCTGCGGACCGGCGGGTCGCACATCTCGGAGAGCGCCAGCGCGCCATGCTCGAGTTCATCGACGAGATACAGCGCGAGCGCGGTTACCCGCCGTCGGTGCGAGAGATCGGCGAGGCAGTCAACCTCAGCTCGCCTGCAACCGTCCACCGCCACTTACGAACGCTTGAGGCAGACGGTTGGCTCCGGCGCGACCCGTCACGGCCCAGAGCACTCATCGTCAACTTCGACTGGCAGACGGGCGTGAAGGGAGAGCGACGGCCGACCCGTCATGTGCCTCTCATCGGCGACGTCGCCGCCGGTACCGACGTGCTCGCCCAGCAAAACGTTGAAGAACTGCTGCCACTGCCCGCCGACTTCACAGGCAGCGGTGAATTGTTCATGCTGCGAGTGCGGGGCGACTCGATGATTGATGCCGGCATCTGGGACCGCGACTATGTCGTAGCCCGTCACCAACCCGATGCCGAATCGGGTGACATCGTTGTCGCGGGCATCGATGGCGAGGAGGGCACCGTCAAGCGCTACCGGCGCGCCGACGATCAAATTGTTCTTGAACCGGCCAATCCCGATCACCACCCGATCGTCCGCCCCGCCGCCGAGGTCACGATCTACGGCAAGGTGGTGACGGTCATCCGGCGCCTTTAGGCGCCGGTGCGAACGACACGGCGCCGCCTTTAGCGGCGGACCGTCAAATACGGCGCCGCTTGTAGCCGCGGACTGCCAAACACGGCGCTTCGGCACGCCGTGTGCTCAACTTGGCTGGTGTTCACGGTCCTGACGCAGCCGCCTGAAGATCTCGATGTCGCGTCCCGGGTGTGGATCCCGATCCGATCCGGCACGGTCTTCACCGATCCCACAGGCGGCTTGGCCAGCGGCTCGACGGTACCAGTCGGCGACGGATCGCCTCGCGCCCTATTTCTGGGAGTGCTCGACGGGCAGGGCGTGTGGGCAGTCGACATGGATCCCGCTGACGGACCGCCGCTGGACGAGGGTGATCTCGAGCCCGTTCCGCTGCGAAAGCTCTACGGCCGCATCCCCGACGAGCTCTGGCAGATCGCCGGCCGCGCAACCCAGATCGTGGAGTTCGAACGAACCCACCGCTATTGCGGACGTTGCGGGAGCCCGACGAACACGAATGCCGCCGACCGGGCGAAGGTCTGCGGCGAGTGCGGGCATATGGCGTTTCCGAGGCTCAGCCCGGCCATGATCGTGCTCGTCGAGCGTGGCCCCGAGGTACTCCTCGCATGGGGCCGGCAATTCCCCGGACGCTTCTACAGCGCACTTGCGGGCTTCGTCGAACCCGGTGAGAGCCTCGAGGATGCCGTGTTCCGGGAGGTACGCGAAGAAGTCGCTATCTCGGTGAGCGACGTGCGCTATTTCGGAAGCCAGCCGTGGCCCTTCCCGCACTCGTTGATGTGTGGCTTCACTTGCCAATGGCAAGCAGGCGAGATCGAGATTGATCCTGAAGAGATCGTCGAAGCCGGTTGGTACACCGCTGACAATCTGCCTCCCTGCCCGCGTGGAGGCATGTCGATCGCAGGCTGGCTGATCGACGACTGGCTCAATCGCACAGGCGGCGCCTAGGCGCCGCTCGGCTCACCTGGGCAAACTCAGCGCCTAGCTGCGGTGCCAGCTCGCGCCGTCAGGGCCATCGGACACCACGATACCCGCAGCGGCCAAGTCGGCGCGAATGCGGTCGGCGTTGTCGAAGTCGCGAGCTGCGCGCGCCGCTTCCCGATCTGCAAGCAATGCCTCGACCTCGGCGTCGGAAAGCTCGACATCGGTGCGAATGCGGTCGCCGTCGTCTCCGCAGGTGAGACCGAGGACGCTAAGCAGATGCAGCGCCGTACGAGCCCAGCGCGCAGCCTCTCGAGGCTGTTCGGCATCGAGAGAGGCGTTCGCGCGGCGCACCAGCCGGAAGATCACATCGAGCGCGGTCGGCGTGGAGAAATCGTCGTCCATCGCCGCTGCAAACGCCGCGGCCGCTTCGACATCTAGATCGGGTGCTGCGCCGGCCTCGATTTCGGGCCGTCGCAGTGTGGCCCCCACCTCCTGGGCGATGCCTGCAGCCGCGACTCGGCGCGCGAACGCATCGAGGCGGCTGACGGCGCTGCGCGCCGCCTCAAGCGCATCGGACCCCATCTCCATCGCTCGCCGGTAGTGGGTCTGCAGCACCAACAAGCGGACCGCGCGAGCCCCCACAGCGTCTATGGCGTCAGCGAGCTGGGTGTAGTTGCCGAGTGATTTCGCCATCTTCTGGCTGCCGACGTTCACCATTGCGCTGTGTACCCAGTAACGAGCGAACGACTCGCCAACAGCAGTCACCTGCGCCCATTCGTTCTGGTGATGCGGGAAGACCAGGTCGTCTCCCCCGCCGTGAATGTCGAAGCCGGGCCCGAGCGCGCTGAGCGACATCGCCACGCACTCGGTATGCCAGCCGGGCCTGCCCTCTCCCCACGGAGTCGCCCAGCGCGGCTCCCCCGGTCGGGCGGCCTTCCAGAGCGCAAAGTCGAGCGGCGAGCGCTTATCGGGATCGACTTCGATACGTGCGCCGGCGTCAGCGGCGAGTTGCTCGGAGGTCCGGCCGGCCAGCTGGCCATACCCGGGGGCTGAATCCACGGCGAAGTACACGCCCTTGCCGGGAATGTCATACGCAACCCCGAGCGACCGAAGCTCAGCGATCACGTCGATCATCTGGGAGATGAAGTGCGTGGCATGAGGCCTCGAATGCGGCCGGAGTACACCGAGACGATCCATCTGTTCGTCATATGCCGCCGTGAACTCTGTCGCGACATCGGCCTCCGAGCGTTTCTCACGCTGGGCCCGTTCCACGATCCTGTCGTCGATGTCGGTGACATTCGATGCGACCGTGACATCGAATCCGGCCCAAGACAGGTAGCGCCGCACCATGTCGTAGGTCAGCGCTGTGCGGCCATGGCCAAGGTGTGGCACGTCATAGACCGTCGGACCGCAGACATACATCGAGACCTCGTCCGGCGTACGCGGGACGAAGGCGGTCTTGCGCCGCGTCATCGTGTCGAAGATCTGCAAACTCACTGTTGCCGGGGTCCCGATCGGGGTGCAAGGGTACCGATGAGCTCTACGGCGAACCCCTGGAAATTCCCCATGAGTCCTCACAGTGCCGTCCTGTGCCACAAAACGGCGAGCAAATCCTGACACGGCATGCTCTCAGGCCTCGCCATACTGGCTGTCGTGCCCACGCTCCTCTACAAGCTCGGTCGGGCGTGTGCCATCCATCGACTCCGGACCGTCGCAGTCTGGGTCGTCTTAGCCGTCTCGCTGCTGGTTGCCAACCATGTCTACGGCGGCGAGTTCGGTCGGAGCATCGAATTGCCCGGTTCGGACAGCGAGCGCGCCCACGAGTTGTTGCGTTCAGGCTTCGGAACCGATTCCGGCACGACTGCACTGGTCGTCGTGCAAGCACCTGCGGGATCGACGCTGGCAGATCCGCCGCAGACCGTGGCCATCGCGATGCTGCGCGCAACCCTCGCCGAGAATCCGGACGTTGCCTTCGTGGACGGGCCGCACCCGGGCGACCTTACGCGCCCGGTCGGGGGCACGAGCAATGACGGCTCCCGCATCATGCGCAAGCAGCCCGCTGTCAGCCCCGACGGCACCATTGGGCTGATTTCGGTCAGGCTGCGCCCTGACGTCGAGACCTCATCGCATGTCACGGAACGATTGGAGGCAACGGGCGACGCTGCCATCGCAAACTTTGGTGCCGGGACCTTGCGGGTGACCTACGGCGGCGACCTCTACCGGGAGATCCGAGAACCCGAGACCGGCTTGGGCGAGGCAGTCGGACTCCTTGCCGCAGTCGTCATCCTGCTGGTGGCATTCGGCAGCATCGTCGCGATGGGCTTGCCGGTCGGCCTGGCCCTGTTCGGCATCGGCATCGGGGTCTTCGGGCTTATGGGTTTGCTGGCATTGGGCCTTCCCGTTCCCGACTGGGCGCCGAACATGGCCATGATGATCGGCCTCGGCGTCGGCATCGACTACGCCTTGTTCATCGTCACGCGTTTCCGGGAGGGTTTGGCCGACGGCCTCACCGTTCCCGATGCCGCCGGTCGCGCGAATGCCACTGCGGGCTTGGCGGTAGTTGTCGCCGGCGGCACTGTCGTCATCGCCATCTTGGGCCTGATCATGTCCTGGGTGCCGTTCATGACGGCTGCCGCGGTGTCGGTCTCGGTGGTTGTAGCGCTGATGGTGGTGGCATCAATCACGGTGCTCCCAGCTCTGCTGGGGTGGGTAGGGCCACGCCTCGGCGCCCGCCGCCGGCGCAGCCGCGGACCCGGCTCGGAACGCTTCGCCAGGATTCGGAGGAGGTTGCAGTCGTGGCGTGGGGGGACCGGGGACATTCATCCCGTCTGGCACCGTTGGGGAGCGCACGTGTCGGCGCACGCCCGCGCGTACTTCGTGAGCACGCTGTCCCTGCTCATCGTGCTGTCTGCACCGGTCATATGGCTCCGGCTGGGTTTTCCCGACCAAGGCAACGACGACCCCAACAGCACGACGCGGCAGGCATACGACCTGCTCGCGGAGGGTTTCGGGCCGGGCTTCAACGGCCCGCTGATCATCGCGGCCGACACCACACGCACAACACCCGCCGAGCTGTCACAGCTGACCGCCGCTGTGGGGGCCGATCCTGGCATCGCTGCTGTAACGCCGCCGCTGTACTCGCAGGTCGGTGATGCTGCCACCCTCACCGCATTCCCCACGACGGCACCGCAGGACGAGGCAACGGTCGAGACCCTCGAACGACTGAGAAGCGAGCTCCTTCCGATGGTGCTGAGGGACCCTGACGCTGCCCACATTGGCGGCGCCACGGCCACCCTCGCTGATGTGTCGAAGCGTGTCACCGACCGGCTGCCCTACTTCATTTCCGCAGTCGTCGTGCTGAGCTTCTTGATGCTGATCCTGGTGTTCCGGTCGCTGCTCGTCCCGCTCAAGGCAGCGATCTTGAACCTGCTGTCGATCGGCGCCGCCTACGGCGTGATGGTGGCCGTGTTCCAGTGGGGCTGGGGCCTGCGCTTGGTGGGGCTGGCCGAGCCGGTGCCAATCGTCTCATTCCTGCCGATGTTCACCTTCGCGGTGCTGTTCGGCCTGTCGATGGACTACGAGGTCTTCTTGCTGAGCCGCATCCGGGAGAACTATCTCTCCAGCGGCGACAACGCCCTCAGCGTCGTCAGCGGCATCGCGAACACGGCTCGGGTCATCACGTCGGCTGCGCTGATCATGATCTCCGTGTTCATCGGCTTTGTGAGCAACGCAGATCCCGTGCTCAAGATGATGGGGCTCAGCCTCGCGACTGCCATCGCCGTCGACGCCACCGTCATCCGCATGGTGCTTGTGCCAGCGTCGATGAAGCTGCTGGGGGATGCGAATTGGTGGTTCCCACGATGGCTGGCAAGGCTGCCCAGCCTCCACATCGACGGCGAACGGCGCTTGCCGCCGCGTGAGTACGCCCAAGCGGCTACGGAAGCGCGGACTGGCTGAGGGAGCTGGTCACGCCCCAGACCGCCAGGTTGTGGAATGCGTGCAGGGCCAGGCCCGCCCACCACCCATAGCGCACTCGCGCGATGGTGAACATAAGGCCCAGCCACATCTGCGGGCTCACCACGAGCGGCGCCACGATGATCGCGGCGACGGAGAGATTCACGTCGTAGTTGCTGAGGTGTACGAAGCCGAACGCTGCTATCGAGCACCACACCGGCCAGCCCGGGTGAGATGACCACCACCCAGCGGCGCTGTCGCGCCAGGTCGGGGGGGTCGGGGCACTCTCGTTCTCAGCGGCGTCTCGCGTCACCCCGACGATGAGCGACTGGATCCACAACACGCCGGATGCGATCACGATGATCCCGAACACCGCAGCGACGGCGATGACCGGCCCGTCGCCTCCTGCGAAGTTCAGGACTCCGATCGCTCCCGTGGCCGCGAGTACCCCCAAGCGCAGGCGGCCGGCAAGCGGGAGCCGGAACACAAGCTCTTCGACAACCGGCGCCAGCAGCGCCACGAGCACGAATTGCTCAACGAGGGGTCGCTTGAGGAGTTCGGACTCCAGGGTGTTGTCATAGCCCACCATTGACGCAATCAGCGAGACTGCGAGCAAGGCGATCGAGCCGCCGAGACCGATCACGAAGAGGAGGGCAAGGCCTCCCGGCCAGCGGCCCCGAACCGCCGCGCTGCGCCAGTCTGGGCGGACGCCGAAGCGCGGGCTGATCGTGCTCCACACGCCCCCTGGCGCACCGGCGTCAGCGGGTGGAACTTCCTCGCCGCTCAAGCGTCGTCGGCCGTCTCGGGTACTTCGTCGAGGTCGGACAGGCGCGCTTCGGGATAGAGGTGCTCGAGACTTCCCGGCTCAACCCTGCATTGCTCCACGAAACTGTCCACATCGGAGAGTCGCAACCGGATGACACGACCGAACCGGTACGCCGGCAGGTCGCCCCGATCAATGAAGCGATACAGCGTCCGAGTGGTGATGCCCATGCGGTTTGCAGCCTTCAGCGTGGACAGCCAGACGATTTCGTCATAGGAGGCCTGGCGCTGTTCCGGGCTCGTTGCGCCATCGTCGCCTGCCCCCGTCGGCTCCTCGGGCATCATCGCACCTCGCAGTCGCTCGGCCGTTGGCGTTGTAGGGCAACCGCGCCAAGTTCCTCGAAAACCACGCTAGTGCGCTCGCCTCCGGGCAAAGCGCATTTCGACATCGATGATTGATATCGCGCGCTATATCGCTATATTTGTTCCACATATTTGGTAAATAACGTGATGTTTCCATAATTTTTTTGTCATTTCATAGCAGTTTGGCTAGGTTTTCGCCGTGCCCACCGATTCGCTGCTGCCGACCGGTCGCGAGGCCGTCCCCGCGGCCTCTCGCGCCAGCCGCCGCTCCGCACCGGCACACGCTTCGATTCGGCCGCGAGTTATAGCGGGCTGCATCCTGTGCGGCGCCGCAGCACTGGGGTTGTGGTGGGCATTCGAGCAGTCGGCGGCAGCGCCCGAGACCAGCTACTTCGTCGCACGGAGCCGACTCGCGCCGGGCAGCGTCATCGAGCCAACCGATGTTGCCCTCGTGCCGATCCAACTGCCGCCTGAGGTCTCCGCCACCGTCTTCGGTGACGGCGATGACGTGGTCGGCAACCTCGTTGTCGGGGCCGTGCACGCCGGGCAATTGCTGACGCGTGGCGACGTCGGCTCGCTTGGGTTCGCAAGCGACCGACGCGAGGGTTATGCCATCTCGGTCGAGCTCGATCGTTCCCGGGCGCTCAACGGCCTGCTCACCGCGGGCGAGCAAGTTGACGTCGTCGCCACCGATCGCGTCCCCCCGAACGGAGCAGCCGTCGTGGCGACCGGTGCCCTCGTGCTCGACGTCGACGGCCTCTCGGGCACGGAGCATCTCTCGAACACGATCACCGTCACGCTGCAGGTGCCCGAACGCGTCGCCGCCGTCTCGGTCGCTGCGGCCGCAGATGCAGGGGCCATCACCCTGATCCGGGCCTGGGGTGCCTCGAATCCCGTCGGGTCATGATCGATCCAGAATCTCTCGCCGAGATTGAACGAGCGGTGTCGGAACGGGCTCGCCACGGCGGACTGGATCCTGGCGCGCCGGGCGCAGATCTCGCCATCATGGCTCTCGCCCACGAAGAAATGCGGCGTTGGAATATCGACTTCAAGCGCGGCGAACGCAGCCATGCAGTCACCGACGCTGATCCAGTGGCGGACCGGATTCAGCGCGACCTGCTGGGCTACGGACCGCTCGAGGCGCTGCTCGCCGATGCCGACGTATGGGAGATCATGGTCAATGCCCCGCGTGAGATCTTCGTCAAGCGTCACCGCGGCCCGAGCGGCCGTCACGACGAGGTCTTCCACGACAGCGAGCACGTCCGGCGCACTCTGACGAGAATCATCGACGACGCGACTGCGTCCCATCGCAAGCTGGATCCGAGCGAGGGACTGCAGGACGCGCAGCTGGATGATGGTGCCCGGCTTCACATTGTCCATCCCGACATCGGCCGCGGCGGCCACCTGATCTTCAACATCCGGAAGTTCACCGGAATCGCTTTCTCGAGCCTGAACGACTTGACAGCGATCGGGACGCTGACCCGCGAGATCGCCGACTTCCTGCGCACTGCTGTGCGTGCCCGGCTGTCGATCCTGTTTGCCGGCGCTCCGGGCACCGGCAAGACGACGCTGCTGGGGTGCTGCGCCGCCGAGCTCGATCCACAGCTTCGTATCGCGACCGCCGAAGAGGTATTCGAACTCGACATACCGCTGCCCAACGTCGCCGGTATGCAGACCCGGCCTGGGCGGACCGAGCGCGCACCTGTCGACTTGCGGCGCTTGGTGGCCGGCTTCCTGCGCATGGCGCCCGACGTGGCGATCGTGGGCGAGGTCCGCGACCGCGAGGCAGTTCCCCTGTTGCTGACGCTGTCCAGCGGGGTGACTGGCTACGCCACCATCCACGCCGGATCTGCACGCCAGGCCCTCGGACGGCTCCGGCTCATGTGCCAACTCGCGCCTGACGTGCGTGACATGCCCGTCGCAGCGATCACCCAATTGGTGGCCGAATCGATCGACATCGTGGTGTACCTGCGCCGGAACCCTTCCGGGGTGCAGGTCACCGAGATCGTGGCGGTGGAAGATCCTGTCGGCAGCGGTGACAGCCTCTCGTTCGAGACGACGGTGCTGTACGCAATCGACCGCCCCGGCCAGACGCCTGCGAGCACAGGGAACGTGCCACGACGGGTGGCGTCGCACATCGAATCCGCGGGATTCAAGATGCCAGGCCGTCGCGCACCCGCGGGCGCAGCTCAGTGACCGGTCTCGTGTTTGCGATCGCCGGCGCGCTGGGCGTCTGGCTGCTGGCGACCAAGGCGGGCGACGTGCCGCTCGCGCCACGGTGGTTGCCCAAGATGGTGCGCCCGGCGCGGTTGGCATCTCGAAGATCATCAGATCACCTGCTCCGCAGCGTGCTGGGCGCGGTCGCGGCAGCCGTTGCCGGATGGACGGGTGCCTGGATCCTCTTCGGCGGGCTGGTCGCACCTGCGCTTGTCGCAGCATTCGGTGCTGCCATCCCCCCGAGTGCAGCTTCCCGACGCCGACTGCACCGTGTCGCCAGCGCCCGGCAGGCGTGGCCCCGACTCTTGGCAGAGATTCGTGTCCTCGTAGCCAACCGGGGATTGTCGATCCCTTCCGCGTTGTTCGCTGCGGGAGCTCAAGCCCCCACAGAAATGCGAGCGGCGTTCTCCGAAGCGGCACGCACGTGGGCTTTGAGCACCGATTTCGAAGCCTCGTTGCGTGCGCTCAAGACATGGCTGGCGGACCCGACTGCGGACGCCATCTGCGAGACATTGCTGGCCGCGCACCAGATCGGCGGAGTGCGGCTCGACACTCGCCTGCGCGCACTGGCCGAGGCTGCACATGCCGAGGCTGCTGCCCGCGAGGACGCTCGCGCCAAACAGGCCGGAGCGCGGTTTGCCCGCAGCTTCGTCGCAGTGGTGCCGGCATTCATGGCCGTGATCGGCCTGAGTATCGGACGCGGTCGACAGGCCTACGAGGCGTCGGACGGCCAATTGCTCGTGGCACTCAGTGTGCTCGCCGTAGTCGGCTGCTGGTTGTGGGCGGGGCGGATCATGGCAGTCCCGTTGCGGAAGCGGGTATTTGGCCAATGAGCCTCCAATGAGCAACGCCGCGAGATCCGGAGGGCGTATCGCGACGCTGCTGGACTCCGATACCGAACTCCGCGCCCGGCTGTCTCAGGCCGGCATTGCCCAATCCCCGTCTGAGTTTCGTACACGGCAGTACGTGATCTGCGGTGCCGTGCTCATTGCATCAGTGGCTGCACTCAGCGCCATCGGCGCGAGGCCGTTGCTGGGATTCGCCGGGGCGCTAGCCGCGGCCGCTGCGACATATGGCACGTTTGAGCACCACCTCGGGAGATCGGTTGCCCACCGGCGCACACAGATCATTGAGGAGCTGCCGGTCGTCGCCGAGCAGATCGGCATGCTGCTTGCCAGCGGCATGTCGCTGACCAGCGCCCTCGAAGCAGCGGCACGGCGCGGGAAGGGGATCTGCGCCGCGGGACTGGAACGCGTCAGCACCCACGTCTCGGGAGGAATCGCGGTTGAGGTGGCACTGGCCGAGTGGGCCGACGACGCTGGCTCGGCGGAGATTCGAAGATTCGTCGGCGTGCTCACCCTGCACGAGGAAACGACGGACATCGCGGCGCTGGTATCCGACGAGGCCCGCTCAGCCCGCATGGAGGCCCACCGGCGCCTCATCGCCCACATCGAACGTCGCAACGAGCAGGTGTGGATTCCCGTCACCGTCGCCGCGCTGGTGCCGGGATCTGTCCTGCTGGCGATCCCGTTCAGCGACGCCCTCAGCAGCTTTGTGGCGCTATGAGCCGCCGGTCAGCGCCAGCGAGGCCGGGCGAACCCTCCCAAGGACATGACCGGCATTTATCGAAAGGACAACCCCGTGTACCTCAACACCTTGACCGCTATGTTCGAAACCGCCCTCTCAGTGACGTTCGATGCCTCCGTCGCTGCGCTCAGCGCAGTTTGCGCCAGTGCTGGCATCGTGACACTGGACCGATGGCAGAACCCGGCGATGTCCTGGGCCGCACGCGGCTCCTCCGGGCGAAACGAATGTGGCGAAGGAGTCATTTCAGCGGCCATTGCCGTGCTGATCATCGCCTCGCTCGGCGCCCTCATGTGGGTTGGCTTCAAGGCGCTGTGGGAAAACGCGGAGGAAACAACGAATTCTGAAATCGCAAAGATCGGCAAGTGACGCGTGCTCACGATGAAGAAGGCGTCGGTCTCGTCGCATTGCCGTGGGGTGTGCTGGCGTACCTGACGTTTCTCATGCTCGCAGTCCAGGTTGCCGTGTACTTCTACAGCACCTCGATTGTCACCGCTGTCGGCTACGACGCAACGCGCCGGGCTGCGCTCGCGGGCGCTGACCCCGCCTCGATCGTCGATGCCGAGCGCTGGTTGCGCTCGAACATCGGTCCGGGACTGGACATCGTGACGCTGCGTTGGAGCACGACCTCCGAAATCGTCGCCTTGGATCTGGTGGCAAAGCCGCCGAACGTTCTCATCGACGCTTCGGCACTGATCGGATTGCGGAGCATCGAGCGTCGGTTCGAGATGCGACGCGAACTGGCACGCTTCGAGGGCTCCCCGTGATCCGCAAAGGGCGTGATTCCTCAGGCGTCGTGGGGGCAGAAGTGCTGCCGTTTGTGGTGCTCGTCTTCATCGGGGGTGCCTTGGTGCTCGCCCAAGCCTGGGCGGCACTGGATGCGAAGATCGCCGTGATCGCTGGTGCCCGGGAGGCCACGCGGACCTTCGTCGAGCACCCCGGACCTCGCCCCGCACATGCCATGGACGCGGCGGTCTCCGCAGGTACGCAGGCGATGTCCGGCTACCGGCTCCACGGTGAGGCCTCCGTCGCGCCGGTCGGTGCAGCCCGGTTGCATCGCTGCGATCGGGTGACGTTCGAAGCGACGCAGGAAGTCCCTCGTATCGCTCTGTTGGGCGGCGGCTGGTCGCCCCTCACGGTCCGTGCTCGCGCCAGCGAGATTGTGGATCCCTTCCGGCACGGTCTGGGCGGACGGGCACCCTGTGGACAGTGACCCCGCCCGGCCAGTGATCGCTGAACGCAATGAGCCCTCGCCGAAGGTTCCCGGTGACGGCGAGCGAGGCACGGTGCTGCTGCTCGTGCCGACCGGGGTGCTGATCGTGGCACTGCTGGCCAGCATCGCCGTCGACAGCGCCGCTGCGTTCTTGGCGCAGCGCGAGGCCCAAGCAGCAGCGTCCTCGCTCGCGAACGATCTGGTCTCGCTCGGCATCGACGAGGCCTCGCTTCGCCGTCACGGGTCCTACCGGCTCGACGCTTCACGACTTCGGAATCTGAGTCAGTGGGGCCAGCGGATGGCTACCGAGCGGCTGTCCGCAGTGTTCGAACCCGGCTCTGTCTCGGTCTCGGTCAGCGCGGCAGGTTCGAAGGCCGTGCGGGTGTCGGTCTCGGGCTCGGCACGACGTGTCATCGGCTTGATCGGCAATGTGGATGGAAAGTCCAACAGGAACGTTTCTGCCGAGGCCATCGGTCGCGTACGCCTCTCGGGGTGAACGTGCGAGCCGAACCGCTTGCTTCGGGACAATTCATTTGAACGAGATTCCTGTCTTTTTATAACTTCTGAATGTGCTGAGAAGTCCGACCGTTCGCGACGATGGTTCGGGCAGCGCAGTCCTGGTCAAGCACGCCATCGGCGCTGAGCGGCCGCGTTTGCGCCACGAGGCCGGAGTGCTCGACGCCGCTCGCATCGAGGGAGTGGTCGAGTCCGTCGGGTTTGACGAAGTTGATGAGCGATGCGAGCTCCGGCTGCGTTACCTCGAAGCCGCGACGCTTGCCGAGCAGCCGCCCCTGGGTCTGGTCGACCTCTTGGATGTCCTCATCGATCTCGGCACGACACTCGTCGAACTGCATGCTCGAGGCATCCGCCACGGTGCACTCAGGGGCGAGCACGTTCTCCTGGCGCGACCCCGCCGGCCGGTGATCTGTGGCTTCGGGGAAGCGACGGGTCCTGCCGACCACCGTCAGCATCTGCCAGGCGCCGATCTCGCTGCGCTCGCTGTTCTCGGGCAGGTGGAACTCGCGCGCACGGATCGTTCGGCGTCGGATCCGACAGAGCGCCAGTTCTGCGGTGATGCGCTTATCGCCTGCGGGGATCTCGCTGCTGTGGCGTCGGCCAGTCCCCACGACAGTGAAGCGTTGATGACGTGGCTCACCCGTCTGCGTCACGTTCACGAAGCAGCCGGACAGGAACATTCGGTGACCACCGAAGGTTTCGGATCCTCCCAGGCACGTGTTGCGACGTTCGGACACGAACCACATGGCCTGCGCGAACGATTGCGAGCAGATGTCGCAGCCTCGAATCCGTCAGACGCTGTCGCTCGCTTGCCTCATCGTGCGGAGCTTCGAGGCTCAACGACGTGGGACCGGCGGCGTGTCGGCGCTTATGCGGCGGCCGCTGCGGCCTTGGCGGTCGCAGCGTTCATCGGATGGCGAGCGCTCGCGGGTGGCGAACCGGATTTCGAGTCTCCTGGCACGGCACCACTCATCGGCTCCCGAAGCAGCCCCGTGACCTCTGCTGCTACATCCGGTGCCCTCTCGCTTGAGCTCGCTGGCGTCTCGGCAGCTGCCGATGACCACGGCCAAGGCTCGACCGCACTGCCCGATGCCACGATCACCTCCGAGGAGCCCGCGTCCACGGGAGCGACCTTGCTCTACAGCACGGCAACGGCGTATTGCCCCGAGCGGACCGGCGCCGATCTCGATGTTGGCGAGGGCAGAGACGGCTCGGCTGAGCCCAGCGAGCCCCCCAGCACACCACCGCAGAGTGAGGGGGCGAGTGCCGATGCGACGGTCGTGCTGTATCACGCCGACGTCCGCGGGGATGGCTGCCTGGTACCCGTCCGCATCGCGATGCCCGCCGCACATCGTCGGTCGGCGGCCGTGCGCACTCCGCACGGTGAATGGACGCTCGGTGCCGATGGTGACCTCGTCGCCGTCGGCGATTGGGACTGCGACGGCCGTTCGACGTTGGCGGTTGTGAAGCCCAGTTCGGGCATCGTCGGCTTCTACGGTTCGTGGCCCCCGCCGGAACGCCACGTCGTTCCGGCTCGCATTGCTGTTGTGCCTCAACACGCCGACGCTGTGTCGAGGTCGTCGTCGTCGTTCGGCGCGGCGCACGATCTTTCTTGCGATGCGCTGGTTGTGCACTATGGCGATCTGCACCTGACGTTGTCCCAACGCGAGCCTGCGGCGGATACTGCGCTGGTACTGAGCGCGCAGTCGCGCTAGCGCCGCGACGGCAGCTCCAGACGGATTGCCACCTCGTTTGCGACGAGGCGTCCACGAGCGGTCAGCTTGAGACGACCCTGGCTGGCGGGCGTGAGCAGGTGCGCGACGTCGTCGGGAACCGCATCGGCGGGGACACCGGCGGAAGTGCGCAGCGCGAGCTGCAGCCCCTCGATGCGGCGTTCGTCGGAGTCCAACTCCTCGCTGCCGGCGGTGACCGAGGATCCCGTCGAGATCGCCGCGATGAACCGCTCGGGCGTGCGAACGCTCCAGAAGCGGCGGCCGTCGCGGTGGCTGTGCGCGGCGCAGCCGATGCCCGCGTAGGAGCCCTGTTGCCAATACAGCAGGTTGTGCCGGCATTGCGCGCCGGGCCGAGCCCAGTTGGAAATCTCATAGATCTCGTAGCCCGCCTGATCCAGCAGCTCGTCGGTAAGCAGGTACTTGTCGGCCATGTCGTCGTCGTCGGGATGTCGGGAAGGATCGTCTCCGAGTGCTGTGCCGGGTTCGGGGGTCAGCCCGTACACGCTCAGGTGATCTGGCTCGAGCGCAATGGCCTCGACCAGCGTGCGCTTCCAGTCGGACACCGATTCGGTGAGCGAACCGAAGATCAGGTCCAGACTGAACTGGTCGATGCGCGCATGCCTGACCGCGTCAATCGATGCAGGCACCATCTGCGGATCATGACGTCGGCCCAGCGCCTCGAGCACATGGAGAACCATCGACTGCACTCCGAGGCTGACACGGTTCACGCCCATGCCCGCGTACGCCTGCATTTGGTCCACCGTGACCAAGTCCGGATTGCACTCGACCGTTACCTCCGCGTCCTCGGTCAGCGGTAACTCCTCCAGCACGTCGGCAAGCAGCGAAGGCTCCACCAGATTCGGCGTGCCGCCGCCAAAGAACACCGATGTCACCGGCGGAAGATCCCCCGCCAGTTCCTGGGCCTGACGGCGGCAGCTCGCCATGTAGTCAACGATGAGATGGCTGCGATCCGTCCACGTCGCAAATGCGCAGTAATCGCAGCGGTGCGTGCAAAACGGAATATGGCAGTACACGCCGAATTCGCGGGAGGTCACCAACGGTGTGCCCGTCGTGCGCCGGGTCGCGCCGGTCACACGACGCCCCTCACGTGACGCTCCTCACAGGACAGCTTCCGGGGGGAAGCCGGGCGATGTCTCGGGCCGGACAGCCTCGCCGCTGCCGGGCTGCTCGCTACCGGTGGGACCGAGCCGCTCCTGCGGCAGCAAAGCACCGGGACGCACGCCATAGATCTCCGCCAGCCGCAGCAGGCGGTGTACTTGCACACCGCGCTCGCCGCGCTCGTACGCGCCGAGCGCCGAGATCCGGAACTCGCCGCCGGATGCCGCCTGCACCTCGCTCAACGAGAGCCCTCGCTGACGGCGCACGACGCGCAGGCGCTCCCCCACCAGCGCATCAACGTGCCGGCGGTCACGGGTCATCTCAACGCTTGTTGCGCCGCTGGCGCTGCCGCCGGGCCTCAGCACCACCGCGAGACTTGGATCGCTCAGCCCGAGCGTCGGGTCGAGCTGCGGTTCGTGGCGACGCATCGGAAGGCGAACCAGCGTCCCCGCGAATCCTGGATTGCCCAGCCCGAGCCGCGTCAGCGGTGGCCCCTGCGCTCTCGGGGTCGGTGTTGCCGTTCACGGGCTCACCGCGCCCCGCAGCAACTTCTCGCAGCATCGCCGCCTCGGACTTCGAGAGCCTCTTCGGGATGTCCACCCGCACCACCACGTGCAGGTCACCCCGTCCGCGCCCGTTCGCTCGGGGCACGCCGAGTCCGCTCAACCGGATGGTGTCGTTCGGCTGCGTGCCCGCCGCTACAGCAAGTTCCTGCGGCCCGTCCAGCGTGTCGAACGACAGCGTCGCACCCAGCGCTGCCTGCAGCATCGTCACCGGCAACTCCGCCACCAGGCTGTCGCCTTGTCGCACGAAGACATCGGACTCGGACACACGCAGGTGCACATAGAGGTCGCCTGCGGGTCCCCCGCGAGGTCCGACGGACCCTCGACCATTCAAGCGAAGCGTGGCGCCAGAATCGACGCCGGGCGGCACACGCACAACGAGCGAGACGTGTTCTGCGCAACGCCCTTCGCCCCGGCACGACCGGCACGGCTCGGCAATCTCCTCACCGATCCCACGGCATCGAGCACAGGGCGCAGTGGTCACCATCTGGCCCAGGAAACTCTGGCGCACCTGGCGCACCTGGCCAATGCCCTCGCAGATGCTGCAGACGGTCGGCGAGGTGCCCTCTGCGGCGCCCGAGCCATCACAGCCCGCGCAAGCCACCAACGTCCGTACCTCGATCGGTCGGTCAGTGCCGAAGACGGCCTCGGCAAAATCCAGATCCACGACCGTCTCATGGTCGTCACCGCGCGGCGGGCCCGCCGGCCGGCGTGATCGGCCGCTGCGGAACGGGTTCCCTCCGAAGAAGGACTCGAAGATGTCGCTGAGGTCGAAATCGAACGCGGGTCCGCCCATCCCGCCCCGCAAGCCCTCATGTCCGAAGCGGTCGTATCGGGCCCGCGCCTCCGGATCCGACAGCACGGCGTATGCCTCGCTGATCTCCTTGAAGCGGGCCTCAGCCCCGTCGTCGCCGCGATTCGCATCAGGGTGATGCTCACGAGCTTTGGCCCGATATGCACGCTTGAGATCGTTCTCGGTGACGTCGCGGCTCACACCGAGCAACTCGTAATAGTCCGCAGGCATCTGTGGTGGGCCTATTCCTGGGCCGATCGCGACAAGTCCGCCGGCATATGTGCGCCGTCGCCGTCTCCAAGCGAGGCCGACAGCCTCCGGCTCACCGTATGCACCGCTGCAAGCGCCTTCGAGTAGTCCATCCGTGTCGGGCCGAGCAGGCCGACGCTGCCGACTGTTCGGCCATCTACCTCGTAGGGCGCAACCACCACCGAGCATTCCGCCAGTGGCTTCATGCCAGTCTCCGATCCGATGGCCACACTGAGACCGCGATCCACCAGGCTTCGCAGCAGCGTCACGACCATCAGTTGCTCTTCCAGCACCGACAAGACTGAACGCAGCGATGACACGGCTTCGAACTGCTCGGTGATCTTGGCCGTGCCACCCACGTAGAGCTCGCTCGGATGCGGTTCGTCGGCAGCCAGGGCGGACAGGGCCGCGGCCGCCAGTGCATCGGTTGCCGCATCTCCGGTCTCGCGAACCAGCGGCGGCTGCGTACGAGTCCTTCCCACAAGCGCTGCGGCCAAGACCGCAGAGGCTGCACCTGCAGAAGGCCCCTGGGCCGCCGCCTCCAAGTCCGGGTTGCTGTACACGTCGACGTAGGTCCGCTCCACGACGCCCGACGACATCACCAACACCACAAGCAATCGGCCGCCGCCGAGATCCACCAGCTGGGCCGATCGGATGCTGTCGCGGTCGTGGCTGGGTGCGACGACCATCGCTGCATACTCGGTCAGGTCAGACAAGAGCCGGCTGGTGTCGGCGAGCAGCTCCTCAATCTGTCCTTGGGCATGGGCGAAGAACGCACCTACCTGCCGGACGCCTGTGCTGTCCAGGGAACCGGGTCCGAGGCCGTCCACGAAGTACCGGTAGCCCGCCTCAGTCGGCACACGGCCGGCACTGGTGTGCGGCTGCATCAGGTAGCCGCCAGATTCGAGCGCGGCGAGGTCGTTTCGCACAGTCGCGGGTGACACATCGAGGCGAGTCATCTCGAGCACCGCTGCGGAGCCGACTGGCTGCGCGCTCTCGATGAAGTTCTCGACCACCGCTCGCAGCACCGTGGCTCTGCGCTCGTCCATCACTCCTCCGCGGCCCCAGCCGCAAGCCTGTCACCGTGGGGTGACGGCGATGATGTCGATGCTACCGACACCCATTCCGGCCAACAGGGGGACTAGCTGCGCGGGCGCGACCACTCAGGGGTCGAGGCGCAACGCCGAGACGAAGGCCTCGTTGGGCACCTCGACGCGCCCGATGGCCTTCATCCGCTTCTTGCCTTCCTTCTGCCGCTCGAGCAGCTTGCGCTTGCGGGTGATGTCGCCGCCGTAGCACTTCGACAGCACGTCCTTGCGCTTCGCCTTGACCGTCTCGCGGGCGATGATCCGCCCGCCTATGGCGGCTTGGATCGGAACGTCGAACAGCTGACGCGGGATGAGTTCGGCGAGCTTCGCGGCAATGGCCTTGCCGTAGGGATACGCGCCATCACGGTGACGGATGGCAGAGAATGCATCCACTGGTTCGCCGTTGAGCAGGATGTCGACGCGCACGAGGCGCTCAGACCGGTAACCCGCGTGGTCGTAGTCGAGGCTCGCGTACCCCTGGGTACGGCTCTTGAGCTGGTCGAAGAAGTCAGTCACAACCTCCGCCAGCGGCAGCTGGTAGCGCAGCTCGACGCGTTCGGGCGACAGGTAGTCCATGGAGGTCATCGAGCCCCGACGCGACTGGCACAGGTCCATGACCGCGCCCGTGTAGGCAGTCGGCGTCAGCACGGACACGTTCAGCATGGGCTCGGCGATTTCGGCAATCTGAGCCGCGGATGGCAGGTCGGAAGGATTGTCGACCTCCAGCTCGCGATCGTCGTCGGTGTGCACCCGGTAGGCCACCGACGGCGCTGTGGCGATGAGAGACAGTCCGAATTCGCGCTCGAGCCGCTCGCGGACAATCTCCATGTGCAGCAGACCCAAGAAGCCGCAGCGGAACCCGAATCCCAGCGCACCTGAAGTCTCGGGCTCGAAAGTCACGGAGGCGTCATTGAGCCTCAGCTTCGCCAGCGCCTCTCCCAGATCGGTGTACTCGTCGCCGTCGACGGGGAACAGCCCGCAGAACACCATCGGCTTCGGGTCGTCGTAGCCGGCCAGCGGTGCATCAGCCGGTGCGCCAGCAGAGGTGACGGTCTCGCCGGAGCGGGCCTCAGCCACGTCCTTGATGCCCGCGATGAGGTACCCGACCTCGCCGGGTCCCAATTCGTCTGTCGGTGTCACCGCGGGCAGGCGCAGTCCGATTTCCTCGCACAGGTGCAGCCCACCGGCATGCATGAACCGCAGCCGATCGCCAGTGCACAGCCGACCATTCATCACGCGCAGCGAGGACACCACGCCTCGGTACTGGTCGAAGTGGGAATCGAAGATCAGCGCCTGAAGCGGAGCTTGCGGATCGCCGCCGGGCGGGGGGATGCGCTCCACAATTGCGTCGAGCAGCGCTGCGACGCCCTCGCCGGTCTTGGCCGAGATCGCCAGCACCTCGCTCGCGTCAATGCCCAGCACGCGTTCGATTTCCGACGCGTACAGATCCGGATCGGCCGCGGGGAGGTCGATCTTGTTGAGCACCGGCACGATGGTGAGATCTGACTCGAGAGCCAGGTAGCAGTTCGCCAACGTCTGCGCCTCGATGCCCTGTGCGGCATCGACAAGCAGCACCACGCCTTCACAGGCCGCCAGCGAGCGGCTGACTTCGTACCCGAAGTCCACATGCCCAGGTGTGTCGATGAGGTGCAGCGTGTGCCCCTGCCAGCTCACCCGCACGTTCTGGGCCTTGATGGTGATGCCGCGCTCCCGTTCGAGCTCCATGGAATCGAGGTACTGGGCGCGCATCGAGCGCTCCTCCACAGCGTCTGTCAATTCCAGGATCCGGTCCGACAGTGTGGACTTCCCGTGATCGATGTGGGCGATGATCGAGAAGTTGCGGATCGAACCGGGTCCGACACGGTCAGACCCACGGTCAGACCCATCAGCAGACGCAGGAGGCACGTGGGGCATCGCAGGCCGCACGGTACCCTGCGAGGCCGGTTTCGGGACAATCCGTGGCTACTCGCCTCAGGACCCGAATACACCCAACCGACTCCCGGCGGGCACGCCTTCGTGGCCGCCACCGAGACAGAGAGCACGCCTTCGTGGCCAACATCAAGAGCCAGATCAAGCGCAACCGCCAGAACGAGACGCGCCGGGTGCGGAATCGAGCCGTTCGCTCAGAATTGCGGACTCGCGAGAAGGCAGTCATCGCTGCTGCGGAAGCCGGTGAACCCACCGATGAGCTGATGCGCGCCGTCCAGAAGCGTCTCGACATGGCGGCCGCCAAGGGCGTCATCCACCCCAATGAGGCAGGTCGGCGCAAGTCCCGTCTCGTGGCCCGTTCAACGCAGGCCAACGAGGCCTAAACCGCCGCGCTAGCGATCAACGGACACCGGCCGCGAGCCGCGCGCAGAGAATCTCGGCAACACATCGGGGATCGAGTCCGGAACGTCCGCGCAAGTCCACGTCAGCCGCCGCCAGAAGTTCGACGGCCCTCGCGATCCCCCCGCTGCCGCGCCGCCGGCCGGCGTCAAGCGCCTTGCGGGCCGGAAACGTGGAGCCGCGTAGGCCCAGCACACGAGCCGCCTCCTTCTCGTTCGCAGCATCGGCGCCATCGAGGCGAGCCATGCGGGTGATATGCCCAGCCACGACTGCCGTGACAGCCAGCGGGTGTCGACCAGCGCCCCACATGCGCCCCAGCACGGCGAGTGCGCCGCCCACATCGCCTCGATCGATCGCGTCGGTCAGCTCCCATGGCGGGACGTCACCCTCTGCACCGAGGTACGGCAGCACTTCATCGGGCCCCAACCGGGCACCTGCGCCGTAGATGGCCTCCAGCGTTTCGATCACAGCTCCGAGGCGGCTGAGTTCCTCCCCGAGATGCTCGGCGATGCATGCTCCAGCACGGGCATCGAACTGGACCGAGGCCTCCGCGAGACGCTCAGTGAGCCAGGTCCGGCGATTGCGCGCTCCGCCGGGCACGTCGGACGCGATCCGCTGGCCACCGGCGGCCTCGACAGCTTCGACGAGCGCTCGAGGCACACGGGCTGTGTCCCACTCGAGAACGAGATCGGTCGTGGGACACGGATCATCAAGCCAGTCGATGAGCGGTGTGAGCTCGGCTGCGCCGAAGCGGCTGAGGCGGCGGCCGACAACGACCCGGTGTGTAGCGAGCATCGGCGGGGTCGATGCCGAGATGACCAGATCGGGCAGCGCGTACTCATCGTCGGAGTACTCGTCAAGCACGTCTGCCCGGTTGGCATCGTCGACCAATTCAGAGACCGCCGCACGCACTGCGGTGGCGGTGAGGATCTCGTCCGCGCCGCTGATGAGTCGCACAATTCCACCGGGCATTAGCGACGTGCTCCCCGATGGGTGGCCTGCCCGTGCATCGCCGGGTTCACGGGTCTTGCGCCCACGTACTTGACGCTACTTCGGTCGAGACGCGCAGGCGCTGCGCTGCGGGCTCGACCACGAGGCCGCCGACGGCGACGGGTTCGGTCACTGAGTTGTACGGGACACGGCCTCCAAGGCCCGCCGGTGCGAGAAGATTCGCGATCTCGTGCCGGGCGTCCAATGCCCGCACCGCTTCTCGCCCTGCCCGGCTGGCCGAGCGGGCCACCAGCACGTCGATGTCGTCGACTCCAGCCGTGGCGAGCTGGTCGAGGGCCCGCGCTGCATCTGGACGATCCACTACGACGACGGTGGGGTCGACGCGGTGCACGGACAGATGCACACCCGAGGGAAGCGGCGGCCGGTGGACGCCGGCCACGACCCAGATCCCGATCCCAGCAGCGACGATCGCAAGGCTGCGCGGCACGGCGCCGTAGGCGCGCAGCAGGTACGCAGCGGCTGCGCAGAGCCCGATGACGGCGACGG
Source organism: Candidatus Poriferisodalis sp. (assembly GCF_965221945.1). Lineage (GTDB taxonomy): Bacteria > Actinomycetota > Acidimicrobiia > Acidimicrobiales > Poriferisodalaceae > Poriferisodalis. The sequence continues at coordinate 1,461,874 of NZ_OZ244925.1, forward strand.
CTGCGGCAATCTCCGACGGCTCGATGTGCGGCCAGCCCAGCGCCGCTCCCCATCGGGCCACACCGGCGACCCAACCCATCATGAACCTGGTCGGGATGTGCAGAACCGATGCGACGGCGTCGCCCGCCACGCCCCCCGCCAGACCGCCGATGAGGCCCCAGACCATGGCCGGTCCTGCAATCGGGCCGGCCAAGACGTTGGCGGGGATGCTCACGAGCGGCAGCGAGCCGAACACGGCAAGCTGGACGGGCAGCACTCCCACCTGGGCGCTCAGCGTCGCTGCGAGGGCCAAGCGCAGCCACGACGGGCCCCACAAGAGCCTGGAGATGGGGCGAGCGCCGACCACGATCGCGGCCGTCGCTGCAACCGAGAGCTGAAAGCCGACCGAGCGCACCAGCAGCGGATCGACAAGCAGCAGCACGATGATCGCAAGCGCCAGCAGGCGCGGAGCGGATGCCCGCCTGCCGACGGCATGTGCTCCGACTGCCAACGTGGCAAGCACGCACGCCCGCAGCACCGAGGGCTCACCCCTGGTCAGCACAGCGAACTGAGCGAGCAGAACCCCGACGGCGCCAAGCCGGACACTTGGCCGCAGCCGGACCAGCAGCGGTGCGAACAGCAACAGAACGAACGCCACGTTCGAACCGGACACGGCCAGCAAGTGGGTGAGCGACGTCGCCCGGAAGTCGTGCACGACTTCGGGAAGCTGTCCTCGATCGTCGCCGTAGACGAAGCCGGCAAGCAGCGCTGCATCCCGTTGCGACAACGAATCACTCGACGCCTCGATCAGGCTGCGCATGGAGTTTGCGAGACGGAACGGCGCACTGCCGCCGTCTTGGCGCCAGGCCGTGTGGATCTGGGCGTTCCCCGCAAGATGCCGCGGCCACACGAAGGGCCTGTCGGCGGGCTCTGCGGGTGTCGCGGTTACGCTCAAGAGCCAGCGCTCCCCCAGCGCAGCATCTTCCAGCTTCCACGCAGCGGGGCCGCGTGCGCGGCCTTCCCACCGGAACTGCTCTTGGCCGATGACCGCGCTGAAGGGGACGACCAAGGCGCCCGAGCGCCATCGGGGATCGCCGACCAGGACCGCTTCGCCCTCGAAGTCCCCTCCCACCGCTGCGCTCAACTGGGCGATCTGCTGCCCCATGGCTGCAGCCCCCAGTACCAGCAGGCCGACCGGAACGAGCACACGGGTACGGGTTCGCAGGCCCGCGCCCACCAAGGCTGCCCCCCACCACCACGACACCGAAGGCGCCCACAGTGCGCCGGCTGCTGTCGCGACCGCTCCGGTGATCAGCCACCGATCGCCGACAGCGCTGAGGCCCCCGAAGCGCCGGGGCGCCGCTCGTGGCGGACTCGGCGACTCAGACCTTCGCATGGGGCCGGAGCTGGGAGAGCTTGGATGGCCCGATCCCGGGCACCTGTTCCAGTGCGTCGAGCGTCGCGAACGGTCCGTGCTCGGCCCGGTACGCAACAATTGCCGCCGACAGGGACGGGCCGATGCCTGGCAGCTCCTGAAGCTGTGCAGCCGTCGCCGAGTTCACATCCAACGGTCCGGAGGCATCGGGGCCGGTGGCCCGCGCGACGGGCTGCTCCCCCACGACGGGCACGTAAATCTGCTGCCCATCACGCATTCGCTCTGCAAGATTGACTGCCGCTGTATCTGCATCAGCGGTCGGTCCGCCCGCGGCGTCAATCAGGTCGCCCACTCGAAAACTGGCCGGTACCTCGTAGAGCCCGGGTTTCTCCACTGCCCCAGCAAGATGGACTCGCAGCATCGAGGGTTGGGTCGTAGCGATGGGCGGCGGAGCACCTGCGGACGCCAGCGGTAGCTCGACCGGCTCGGGCGCACCGTGCCGGACACCGGTCAGGAATCCCGCCGTGACAACTGCACCGATGGCACCGAGCAACACCACGACAGGCACAACGCCGACCCGCCGGGCGAAACTCGCGGCCTCAGCCGCTACCGAACGCCAATCGGTTGAGCGCTCAGCGCCCGGCGCCCGCATGGGCACGACCCTAGTGAGTCAGCGTGATTCCCTTTGGTGGAATTTTCACTGCTTTCAATCTCAGCATGACGATGCCCGAGAGCACCAGGCAGACGGCGCCCCAGACACCGAAGAGCCAGCGTGGGCCAAACTGGCCGTACAATGACGGGCCTGCGAAAGCAGCGACGGCAGCCATCGCGAGACCGATTGCCTCGAGCACACCGGTGCCCATCGCCGCCTGTTCGACGCCGGTTGCCTCCAGCACCAGGACCTGTGCACCCATCTCGCTGTAAGACTCCGTGATCGCTTCGGCCACTCCGATTGCGATGAAGGTCCACAAGCCCCCGACCCAGCCGTACAGCACCACCGCGGGCGCGAACAGCACGAGGGCGGGCACGGCGACCCGACCCCCGCCGAGACGTTCAGCCAGGGCGCCGGCGTGCGGGGGCAGCAGCATGAACGGGATGCCGAGAATGAGGAGCCCGATTGCGAACTCAGTCGAGGAGAGCCCGAGATCGGTCAGGTACCGATCGACCGTCGCGTCAAACATCCCCACCAGACCCCAGATGCCGACGTGCACCAAGATTGCCGCCTGCACACGGGGCCGCCGCAGCAACTTGAGCAGGTCCGAGTAGTCCACGGCGGTGGCCGCGATCGGCGAGTTCGAGATCAGGACAGCGGCGAACGGTCCGAGCAGCGCCATCACGGTGCCGGTGACCAGAAACGGCGCCTCGAAGGAGACGCCGCTGAGCGCCGCGCCGATAAACGGACCGCTGACGAAGCCGGCGACGCCGAATGACAGCAAACCGCCCACCTTGGAGCCGCTGCCGCTGATGTCGTGCCCGATGAGCGCCTTGCGGGCCACCAGACCGAAGAGGCCGAAGCTGACGCCCGCCAAGGCCCGACTGGTTACCAGGGTCCATGTCGAATCCGCGAATACGAATCCAAAGGCGCCTGCCACCGCGGAGAGCACCGAGACCCACACCACCATGCGGTGGTGACCGCGATCCACCAGCGGCGACAGCAGCAGCTGTGACGCCAACCCTGCGATGAAACCAGCCGCCGCGATGGTGCCCAGTTCGAGGTTGGTGAGGTCGTAGCGATCTTGAAGATCCGCGAGATAGGCGAAGATGACGCCCAGGGAGGCCGTGAGCAAAAACTGTGTCGCATAGACCGTCACGAACAGCATCGGCGAAGCGTATTGGGGCTGGTGCTTGGCTGGACCGTTCCCGACGGCCGCCGACACGCCCGCGCTCGCCGCTGGCGGGGCATCGCCGCACCGCCGAGGCCATGATGGAGCGCGACGGGCTTCGACCACGGGAGGGAACGATGGCGTCAGCTGCAGTCGATCCTGCTGGTGTTCCGGTTGCGGGAATCGATCCCGCGCCGGTCACGAACTGGCTGGCCGAACGAGCGACGGTCGCGCCGCCGTTGCAGTTCGAGCTCATCACCGGTGGCCATTCGAACCTGACCTACCGCGTCACCGACGCGCTGGGCCGGCGTTGGGCGCTCCGACGGCCTCCGCTGGCCCACCTACTGGCCGGCGCGCACGACATGGTGCGAGAGCACCGCCTGCTTTCGGGCCTGTCCGTGACCGATGTGCCCACCCCGCCGGTCGTCGGCCTGTGCACCGATGCCTCGGTGAATGGTGCCGACTTCTACGTGACCGACTTCGTCGAGGGCAGCGTGCTGCGTTCGCTCGCCCAAGCAGACGAACTCAGCCTCGACGCACGCAGTGTGCTGTGCGCCCGGCTGGTGGAATGTCTCGTCGCCATCCACGACACGGATCTCGACTCCACAGGCCTCGCCGACCTTGGCCGCTCGGCAGACTACGTAGCCCGGCAGCTGCATGTATGGCAGCGCCAGTTCAACGCGATGACCTCACGCGACCTGCCGATCATTGAGCGCGTCCACGACAGACTGGTGGCGTCGATACCGCCCCAGATCGACGCCGCGCTGGTCCATGGCGACTACCGCCTCGACAACTGCCTGGTGACCGCCGATGGCGATGTGGCGGCGGTTCTGGACTGGGAGATCGCCACGCTGGGAGACCCGACGGCCGATCTGGGATTCCTGCTGGGTTACTGGGTGGAGCCCGATGACGGTTTCAGCCCCCTGGGCCACAACGCCACTACTGCGGAGGGATTCTGGACCCGTCACCAGCTCGCGAATGCGTACGCAGAGGCAACCGGCCGAGATGTCGGGGCAATCGACTGGCACTTTGCCTTCGCCAGCTGGCGTCTCGCTTGCATCCTCGAAGGCGTCCACGCCCGATACGTGGGCGGTGCCATCCCAGAAATACCTGCCGAGGTCCACCAGTTCCCGCAGAGCATTGTTGCGCTGGCCGAGCGTGCCGAAGCCGTGCTCGCCGACTGCTGAGCCAACTCGAAGCCTGAGCCAATTCCAACGCGGGCCACTAATGTCCCCGCCATGAAGGTAGACGGCGGCCTCGGAGTCAGCAGCGGATTCGACGACATCATGGAGTCGAGCCGGGAACAGGAAGCGTTGGGTTACGACGGTCTGTGGGTGCCAGAGACCAGCCACGACCCGTTCACCATGCTCCCGCTCATGGCGCATGCCACCTCCACGGTTGAGCTGGGCACCAGCATCGTGGTGGGATTCGCCCGGAACCCGATGTCGCTGGCGTACAGCGCCAACGACATTCAGATGCTTTCCGAGGGCAGGTTCATCTTGGGTCTCGGCAGCCAGATCCGGCCTCACATCACGCGTCGATTCTCGATGGAGTGGTCCAAGCCAGCCGCTCGCATGCGCGAGATGATCCTGGCGATCAAGGCAATCTGGAACTGCTGGAACAACGGCGAGAAGCTGAACTTCCGCGGTGACTTCTACGAGCACACGCTGATGACGCCGTTCTTCGACCCCGGTGAGAACCCCTACGGCCCGCCACGCCTGGCGCTGGCCGGTGTCGGCCCGCTCATGACCGAGGTGGCCGGTGAGACCTGCGACATGTTCCTCTGCCACGGCTTCACCACCGAGAAATATCTGCGTGAGGAAACCATCCCGGCACTCGAACGAGGCGCCGCGCGGGCTGGCCGCGACCCCAGCGAGATCACGATCTCCGGGCCATCGTTCATCGTCACTGGCGATACCGAAGAGGACATGACCAAGGCCAAGGAGGCCACCAAGCAGCAGGTGGCGTTCTACGGATCCACGCCGGCGTACCGGCCCGTCCTCGACTGCCACGGCTGGGGCGACATGCAGACCGAGCTCAACGCGATGTCCAAGGAAGGCCGTTGGGTCGAGATGGCCAACCTCGTCGATGACGAAGTCCTCGACGCCTTCGCCGTGGTTGCCGAGCCAGAGCGCGTGGCCGCCGAACTGAAGCGTCGCTTCGACGACGTCGTGGATCGTGTGAGCTTCTACGCCCCCTACAAGGGCGACCGCTCCCGCTGGCAGACGATCTTCAACGACCTGAAGAGCTAGCGCCAGCGCGCTCGTACGGTCGCTGAAGCACTAGACACAGCAACGACCTGAAGAGCTAACGCCCTCTAGCTCGAAGCGTCGGTGACGCAGTGCGGTTGCGTTCTTGTCAGGTGCCGGTGGCGCTCAGCGGGGCGCAGTCCGACTCGCAACCCGTGTCGCTGGCCGGTGTGGCCGGCGTCGCAGGCCGGTGCAGCACCCCAGAGCTCGGTCGCAGCTCCAGTTCGAGGCCATCGGTGCCTTCGATGGTCCGGGCGACGGCGTCCACGATCATCGAGTAGCCGCCCGGCTCATACGGCGGCCACAGCACCGAGATATTCGGACGGTCGGCCACATTCGCCGCCGCAGACCGGCTGGCGCCGCAGCGCAGCACGTCGCCATCAAGGCGCATCGCCAGGTGAGCGATGTGCGGTGTGGCGTCGTCCCGCACCGTCAGCACGTACGCAGCTGCGCCGAAACGCTCCATCTGATTGCCGATGTCGGCCGGCTCCACAGGGATGCTCATGGGTCCGACGTTACGCCCGCGGCGGCTCCCCGCGCACCCTGCCGTCTCACTCGAATTCCGCCGGCGCGCTGCTATCGTCGTGGAGCCTCGGGGCTATAGCTCAGTTGGTAGAGCGCTTCCATGGCATGGAAGAGGTCAGGGGTTCAATTCCCCTTAGCTCCACCCGAGAGACTTGCCAAGAATTCCCAGAAGTTCCCAAAACTACAGGTCAGAGGATATTTCTGGCAAATTGCTTGCTTCGGCAGTTCCCATGCAATAGCGTCAGTTCCCTAGAAAAAGGGAACCAGAAAAGGGAACTCGTGCGACGCTCCAGGCGGCTCACCGCCAAGACAGTCCAACACGCAACGCCGGGCAAGCACGCGGACGGGGATGGGCTCACGCTCGTTGTCAAGACGAGCGGCACCCGGTCGTGGGTCGTGCGCTTGACCGTCGACGGCAAGCAACGCGACGTTGGCATCGGCGGCTACCCCGCAGTCAGCCTCGCCGATGCCCGACTTCGGGCCGCGGACATGCGCGCTGACGCCGCCGAGGGAGGCGATCCACTCGGCCCTCATCAAGCCGACCGTGTGCCGACGTTCGCCACCGCAGCGAAGACGGTCCACGAGATGAACCGGCCGCGCTGGCGCAACAAGCAAGCTGCCAACGAGTGGCTCTCGAGCCTCGAGCGCTATGCGTTTGCCCGCATCGGAAATGCCTCGCTGCACCGCATCGAGCGCAGCGACATCATCGCTGTCCTCTCACCGATCTGGACCACCAAGCCTGAGACGGCGCGGCGTGTGCGCCAGCGCATTCGGAAGGTGATGCAGTATGGGATGGCACACGGATGGGTGGATACCAATCCCGCCGGCGAAGCAATCGACGGTGCACTCCCATCGATGCCCAAGGTCAAGAACCACCAGCGAGCACTCCCCTACTCAGAGGTGGCCGCAGCACTGGACAAGATCACCCAATCCCAGGCGAGCGAAGCGTCGAGGTTGTGCCTGCGCTTCTTGGTTCTGACAGCCGTTCGATCCGGCGAGGCACGAGGGGCTCGCTGGTCCGAAATCGATGTCGAGAGCACCACGTGGACGATTCCCGCTGAACGCATGAAGGCCAACGGTGAGCACCGGGTGCCTCTCAGTAGTCAAGCCCTCGACGTTCTGGAAAAGGCCAAGCCACTCGACGACGGCAGTGGCCTCGTATTCCCCAGCCCACTTCGCCGAGGTGAGCCGCTGAGCTGGCAAGCACTGCTCAAGCTGTTGCGCACCTACGAACTCGACACGACGGTTCACGGCTTCCGATCCGCCTTCAAGACCTGGTGCATCGAACAAACCGCCACCCCCTGGGCCGTCGGTGAAGCCGCCTTGGCGCACGTCGTCGGCAACAGTGTCGAAGCCGCCTACGTCCGTTCAGACCTGTTGGACCAGCGTCGCCAGCTCATGCAGGACTGGGCGGAATTCGTCATACCTTGACGCGCAGTCCATCTCGTTCGGCCGACCGCAGCCAACTGCAGAAACCATCGACGCCTTCCAGACAGCGCTCGACCACCCAGATCCCATCGACATCTGTGCCCGCGCCCGTACCGCGGTCGCCGTCCCACAAGATCACGCGCACACAACCTCACACCGACCGATAACTAGCAGTTCACCGCAGCGCGCTGCCGCTAGCAATCCGCCAGCGAAACGACGCCCCCTCAACTCGGGCTGCGATGACGTCTCCATAGCGACACCGTGGCTCGCTCAGCTGACAGGGACGGACCGTGCGCTGAACCACCGAGCGCCAACGGCCGCCCGGCCGCTGGACTGTCCTTGGCGAGATCCGCTCGAGGTCCTTGTCAGCGTCAATATCCGTACAGTCGGCGGACATTCGCGCGCTCAATGGAGGTCATGATTCCCCGGACGCGATCGTGAGCACCGAAGCGGGTGCGGGCGAAGCGACTGTCGTGCTGCCGCGACGGCTCGCGCTGGACGCGCGCGTCGGCGCCAACAAGCTCCGCCAGCTTGAGGTGGCTGCAGCGCATCACGTGGTAAGGATCTCGCCGGCTCTCCATGCTGGTCGGGTCCCGGTCCTGCAGCTCGAATCGGAGGCCGCCGGTCGCATCCTGATCTGCCCGCGGCGGATCACCCCACCTACCGGGGTTGCTGGGGTTATTCTGAGCGATGGGACCGAGGCTGACCCGCTGAGCTACCTTGAGTATCAGGACTCCTGGCGGTGGCTCGCGCCAAAGCCTCCACGCCCGCAGGATGCACGGAACCTGCCGCAAGTGTGCGAGAGCGTCATAGCGAGCTGGGAAGGCGCCTTCACATTCCGCGAGGCCTCACACTCGAGCGCAGGTCTCCGAACACCTCAGCTCGGCGCGCTTCACGCGCTGGTGGGGTACTGGACAGCGCGCGACGACGTCGCCACCATCGTCATGCCAACAGGTACCGGCAAGACGGACACGATGATCGCGGCCCTCGTACGAGAGCGCCTCACGCCCCTACTCGTCGCCGTCCCTAGCCGCGCTCTTCGGACTCAGCTCGCGGACAAGTTCCTGTCCCTGGGGCTCCTCAAGGACGTCGGTTGCATCTCGTCGTCCGCTGACTATCCGGTGGTCGGCGTCATCGATCGCCGGATCGCGAATGCCGCAGAGGCTCGTGAGCTCTTGGGCAGCTGCAACGTTCTGGTCGCGACTATGCAGGCGCTGACCCAGGCGGTGCCCGAAGTCCAGGCGACCTTGGCCGAGGAAGCGAGCCACCTGTTCATCGATGAGGCTCACCACATCGGAGCGCGGACCTGGGCGGAGTTTCGACAGCTGTTCGCCGATCGGCCAGTAGTGCAGTTCACGGCGACGCCCTATCGCGGCGATGGCCGCCACGTCTCCGGGCGGTCGATTTATGAGTACCCCCTGCGCCTAGCCCAGGCAGCGGGGTACTTCCGACCCATCTCTTTTCACCCGGTGTATGAGTTCGATCCCGGTGCTGCCGACGAACGGATCGCCCAGGCTGCACTCGGGATCCTCGACGAAGACGTGGGGAGTGGCCGCGACCATCTCCTCATGGCGCGCTGCAAGAGCATCACGCGGGCGGAGCAGGTGCACGCCCTCTACCAGTCGCTCGGCCGAACTGACGCAGTGCTCGTTCACAGCCAACAGACCCAGTCAGAACAACAAGAAGCGTTCGACGCGATGAACAATCGCCGGTCCCGCATCATCATCTGCGTCGACATGTTTGGCGAGGGGTTCGACCTGCCCGAGCTCAAGGTGGCTGCGCTGCACGATCATCACCGAGGCCTCGCTATCACGCTCCAGTTCATCGGGCGCTTCACGCGTACCACGCCCGACCTCGGTGACGCGAGCGTCGTGGCCAACATCACCGATCCCCGCGTGGAGTCGGCGATCGCCGACCTCTATGCCCAAGACTCTGACTGGAACGGCTTGCTCTCCGAGATCAGCGAGGGGGCGCTCGGTCGACATGCGAGAAGGGCCGAGTTCCTCGACGGCTTCGGAGAAAGCGCTGACGAACTGCCCTTGCAGACCATCTACCCGAAGATGAGCACGGTCGTCTACGAGGTCGACGCGGCGCGGTGGCACCCGGAGCGAATCGGGGAAGCGTTTGATGAGTCGAAGCTGTTCGCCGAACCGGCGATCAACCTCCGAAGCAACGTGGCGGTCGTCATTGCGTTCGACGACGAGAATGTGCCTTGGGGAAACGTGCGTTGGCTTCGAAACACTACCTGGCACCTGTATCTCATCCACTACAACGAGGATCAGCGACTTCTCTTCATCCACAGCTCGGACAACCGTGGTGTCCATAAGGAGCTTGCGGAGGCTGTCGCTGGCGCGGGCGTCAGCCTTGTTGGCGGAGACCGTGTGTTCCGCGTGCTCGGTGGGATCCAACGCCTGGTCGTTGCCAACCTCGGGCTGAAAGCAGCGCTGAACCGTGCGGTGCGTTTCACCATGTACGCGGGACCCGACGTCCGACAGGGCATCAGCGACGCACAGCTTCAGAATCGCGTGGCATCAAACCTATTTGGATTCGGCTACGAAGCCGGCAGCCGCGCAAGTGTTGGCTGCTCCCAGAAGGGACGAATCTGGTCATACCGAGTCGCCGAGGACATCAGCGAGTGGACGCGGTGGTGCGCGGAGATCGGCGACAAGCTGGCCGACAACTAAATCAGGCTCGACGAGCTACTCGCCAACACGTTGATGCCAGAAACCGTCGACAAGCGACCGCCGCTGGTGCCGCTCCATGCCGAGTGGAGCGATCAGATCTGGATTCGCCCTGAGCACACCACTCACATCCTGCAGGGGACAGCGGAGGCAACGCTTCTCGACGTCGAACTCGAGGTCCAGCCACGAGAGGAGACCGGGCCTCTTCTCCTGCAGGTCATCGGAGCTGCCGAGTCGACCTTCGCCATCGACTTCGGCCCGGACGGCGCCTCTTACCGACACGTTGACGGCCCAACCGTGTCAATCCGACGCGGCCCTAGGTGGGTCCCGATCGACGAGTGGTTCCTGCAGGAGCCACCGATCATCCGCTTCCACACGGGCGCGTTCCTAGCCGGCGATCAACTCTTCACTCCGGCGTCCCCCTCGGCGGGATACGACCCAGACAAGATCCAGGCGTGGGACTGGACCCCGACCAACATCAGAAGGGAGTCTCAGGGCGTCGAGCGCGACGCGAGCACGATCCAGCACCGCGTGCTGCAACAACTCGATCGCGACCCGATGTGGGACGTCATCGTGGACGACGACGGCACGGGCGAGGCAGCTGACATCGTCGCGATCGCCGCCGACCTCGAGGCGGAGCGGCTGCGGATTCACCTCTATCACTGCAAGTACTCAGCAGGACCCGGTCCCGGAGCGCGGGTCGAGGACCTCTACGAGGTCTGCGGCCAGGCGCAGAAGTCCGTCCACTGGAAACAGGACCGCCACCACCTCATCGAACACCTGAAACGACGCGACGCATCACGAAGCGCACGGCACAACGTGAGCCGGTTCGAACGAGGGTCACAGGAGGTCCTCAACCGGGTGGCCCACCAACTCCCCTACCTCGTACCCGAGTTCGAGGTCTTCATCGTCCAGCCCGGCCTCTCAAAGTCAAGCGTGAGCCAGGCACAGCTCGACCTCCTCGCCACCACAGAGCTCTATCTCTCCGAGACCTACGCCGTCCCTTTGACCGTCATCGGCAGCGAATAGCAGACGACGTCCCGGGGACCCATGCACCACTTGGAGAACGCTGGAAAGTTCCGTGCTGACGCCAAGACTCATGGTTCACAACGCCCCCACCAGCAGTGCAATCGGAGCACCGGGTGGGTGATGCTCCTATGGTTCGTCAAGCGGCGGTTTGGTGGGTGTTGAGCCAGTTTCGGTAGGCGGGCAGGAGCCGGTGGTGGGGTGCTTTGCCGCGTTCGATGGCGCTGATGGTGGCGGGCCAGGTGTTGAGCTGGTCGGCGACGTGGGCGAGGCTGTGTCCGGTGGCGTGTCGTCGTGCTCGCAGGTCGGCGACGACGGGGGCGGGTTGGGGTTTGGTGAGCAGCGCGAAGACTTCTCGGGCGATGTAGCGCTTGAGGCAGCGGATGATCTCGCGTCGGCTTTTGCCCTCGGTCTGTCGGCGGGCGGCGTAGGCGCGGGTGCGTTCGCAGGTGGCGAGGCGGACCATGGCGATGCGCCACAGGGCATGGTTGGCCTGGCGGTTGCCTCCTTGGTTGAGGCGGTGCCGTGTGGTCTTGCCCGAGGACGCCTCGACGGGGCTGGCGCCGCACAGGGCGGCGAATGCTGCTTCGCTTGTGAGCCGGTCGGGGTTGTCGCCGGCTGTGGTGAGCAGGATCGACGCGACGTCGGGGCCGATGCCTTTGGCGGCTCGCAGCGCTGGGCCCGCAGCGGCGGTGAGCCGGTCGAGGTGTTCTCGCAGCTCGCCGAGATCAGCGGCGAGGGACTCGTATTGGCGGGCCAGGGTGCGCAATGCGAGCTTGGCGGCCTGGGCAGGGTCGGCGACGTCGCCGGGGCGGAACCTGGCGCAGCGCTGGGCTCTTTGGGCTGCGGTGAGCGGCTCGAGCTCGCTGCGCAGCTGCTCGGGAGCGGTCACGATCAGATCCCGGACCTGGTTGGAGATGCGGGTGAGATGATCCCGCGTCGAGCACAACGCGACCCGGATCTGGCGGATCGACTCCACCGTGCCGTCGCCGCCCTTGGGCGCAGATGTCCGCTCGTCGCTCAAAGCCGCCAGCGCAGCAGCCTCAGCGTCCACGGTGTCGGACTTGCCGCGGCGACGCCGCATCTGACGGTCCGGCCGGGTCACCTCGACCACCTCGACACCCGCGGCCCACAGGTGCCGGCACAGGCCCGCCCCATAGGAGCCGGTGCCCTCGATGCCGACCCGCACCAGCGGCCCGAATGACTCCAGCCACCCCCGCAGACCTCGATACCCGTCAAGATCCGCCGCGAACGACGCCGCTGCGAGCACCCGGCCTGCCTGGTCGGCCGCCGCAGCGACATGAACGTCTTTGTGAGTGTCGACGCCCCCATAGACGCCGACCGGACCATCAGCCATGATGAACCCCTGCCCTTCTCCCGAATCGGGTGAGCGAGGCACCACCGGCCGGGACGGCGGACAGGACAGCCACGGTGCATAGCCAAGGCTCCTATCAAGTCACGTCCGCCCGACCGGCCGGTGCGCGCCAGCGAACGGGACACCGAGCCGACAGATCACCGACAAGGCACAAAGCCCGTCACACCCCGAGTCAAACCCAGGCCCGAACGCCAGCCTGAACCTCACCGGCTATTGCGCAGGCTCCGACCCTTGAGAGGATGGGGCCATGTCAGAGCAGAGACGTCGGGGGAAGTATCCGGACGAGTTGCGTGAGCGTGCGGTGCGGATGGTCTTGGAGGCCCAGCGGGATTGCGGGTCGCAGTGGGAGGCGATCTCGTCGGTGGCCGACAAGCTGGGGCCGACGCCTGAGACGGTGCGCAAGTGGGTGCGCCGCTGTGAGGTCGACGAGGGGCGCCGGCCGGGGCTCACGAGCGATGAGCGTGAGCGGCTCAAGCGTGTGGAGCGCGAGAACCGGGAGTTGCGCCGCGCGAATGAGATCTTGAAGTCTGCGTCGGTTTTCTTCGCGGCCGAGCTCGACGGCCGGACACGATGATGGCCTTCATTGACGCCAACCGGGAACGGTTCGGGGTCGAGCCGATCTGCAGAGCCTTGCAGTTCGCCCCGTCCACGTATTGGTCCGCCAAGCGCCGCCCGCCCTCGGCGCGTTCGGTGCGCGACTCCGGGCTCAAGGCTGAGATCGCTCGGGTGCATGCGGAGAACTTCGGGGTCTATGGGGCGCCGAAAGTGTGGGCGCAGCTCAACCGCGAGGGGCATCGGGTGGCTCGCTGCACCGTGGAGCGGCTGATGCGCGACCTGGGACTGCGCGGCGCCACCAGAGGGCAGCCGAGGCGCACCACCGTCGCCGACGCCGCAGCTGAGCGTCCGGGGGACCTCGTCGAGCGCCGCTTCAGCGCTGCGGCGCCGAACCGGCTGTGGGTAGCGGACATCACCTATGTGCGCACCTGGTCGGGGTTCGTCTACGTGGCCTTCGTCACCGACGCCTTCAGCCGCCGCATCGTGGGCTGGCAGGCGTCGAGATCGCTGCGCAGCGACCTCGCGATCAACGCGCTCGAACAGGCCCTATGGGAACGCAGCCGAGCCGGCGCCGGACTCGACGGTCTGGTCCACCACTCCGACCGCGGCACCCAGGCCGGATTCAAGTGGTCGTCGCAACACCTCGATGATGGAGGTGTCAGGTGGGGACCATGCGGGAAAGGCAGCGGGAGGTTCAGCTGTATCGAGGCCAGGTGCCGTCGCCAGGGCGGCCGACGGTTGCGTGGCGGCAGGACCGGGTGAGGTTCTGGGCGGCGATCGCTCGTGGGGACAAGACCGGCGTCGCGGCGGCTGTCGCGGGGGTGTCATCGCCGGTTGGGTTCCGGTGGTTCCGCCACGCTGGCGGTGTGAACCCATGCCTTGCCCCGACGGTGTCGGGCCGATATCTGTCATTCGGCGAGCGCGAAGAGATTGCGCTGTATCGGGCCCAGGGTGTCGGCGTGCGCGAGATCGCCCGCCGGCTGGGCCGGAGCCCGTCGACGATCTCGCGGGAGCTGCGTCGGAACGCGTCGACGAGGACCTGGCGTGTCGAGTACAAAGCGACGATCGCCCAGTGGCATGCCGAGCGCCGCGCTCGGCGGCCCAAGGCGGCCAAGCTCGCCTCCAACGACCGGCTCCGCAGCTATGTCCAGGACCGCCTGTCGGGGCGGGTCAGGGCATCCGATGGCCGGGTGCTGGGCCCCGAGGGTCCGCAGTGGAACGGCAAGAACAAGCCGCATCGTGGCGACCGCGGCTGGGTGCAAGCCTGGAGCCCAGAGCAGATCTCGAACCGTCTGCGGGTCGATTTCCCCGATGATGAGTCCATGCGGATCTCCCATGAAGCGATCTACCAGGCCCTCTATGTGCAAGGCCGCGGAGCGCTGCAGCGCGAGCTGGTCGCCTGCCTGCGCAGCGGGCGCGCCTTGCGGGTGCCGCGGGCCCGGGCCCGCCAGACCGCGTGGGCTCACGTCACACCCGAGGTGATGATCAGCCAACGGCCCCCAGAAGTCGAGGACCGAGCCGTCCCCGGACACTGGGAAGGCGACCTGATCATCGGACTGAAACGCTCAGCGGTCGGCACCCTCGTCGAGCGCACTACCCGGTTCACGATGCTGATCCACCTGCCACGCGCCGAGGGCTACGGCGTCATCCCCCGCACCAAGAACGGGCCGGCCCTCGCCGGCTACGGCGCCCTCACCATGAAGGACGCGCTCGCAGCGTCGATGACCACGCTGCCCGAACAGCTGCGCCGGTCACTGACCTGGGACCGCGGCAAGGAGCTCTCAGCCCACGCCGCGTTCACCGTCGAGACCAACATCGCGGTCTACTTCGCCGACCCCAAGAGCCCCTGGCAGCGAGGAACCAACGAGAACACCAACGGACTGTTGCGCCACTACTTCCCCAAAGGCACCGACCTGTCCCGATGGACCGCACAAGAGATCAACGCCGTCGCCCACACGCTCAACACCCGGCCACGCAAGACCCTCGGCTGGCGCACACCCGCCGAAGCCCTCGACGAACACCTACGATCCCTCCAACAACCCGGTGTTGCAACGACCGGTTGAATCCGGCCAGTACCTGTCCATCCGCTACACCGAACGGCTCGCCGCCAACGACATCGCCGCGTCGGTGGGATCGGTCGGAGACTGCCTGTTAACCGGCCAATTTGTTGTGGGGCTGGTAGATGAGTGCCCGGTTGGGGCTGGGTAATGCTTGCATTGTGGTTCGCTGGGCGTTACAGATGTGGCTGTGCCGGATGGCGGGTTGTTCCTCGAGCGGACTGGGGTTGGCTGGCAGCTTGCCGGCGACAGCGCCGGCCGGTTCGGGTTGGTGAACGACTATCTGTCGTATCTGGTTGACCGGAATTACTCGCCGCGCACGATCCGCACCTACGGGTTCGGGCTGTTGGCGTTGTGCCGCTGGCTCGGCGCCGAGGACTTGGATCTGGCCGAGGTCACGACGGATGTGTTGTTGGGGTTCTTGACCGCGTGCCGCAGCGAGCGGGTGGCCGGCCGGCCCGGCGGTACGAACGTGGTCGGGCTCGACGGCCGCCGGACCGACACGTTGTCTGCGGCCACGATCAACCTGCGCTTGGCTGCGGTGTCGGGGTTGTTCTCGTTCCGGTCGATGCGCGACCCGGACGCGCCGAACCCGGTGCCTGCGGGCCGGGAGGCCAAGCGAGCGTCGGCGGGTGAGCGGGGCGGGATGCTCGCCCACGTGTCGCGTGCGCCGAGGCGGCGCTCGCCGTTGCGGGTCCGCGACGCCAGGCGGCTCCCGCGCACGCTCGACGGCCGAGAGGTCGTGGCGCTGCTGGAGAGCCTGCGAGCGTGGCGGGACCGGGCCATCGCCGGGTTGATGGTGTTCTGCGGGTTGCGCTCGTCGGAGGTGTTGGCCCTCGACGTCGCCGATGTCGACATCGGCGCCCGCTGGCTGCTGGTGTCGGGCAAGGGCGGCAAGGAGCGCCGGGTCCCGCTCGACGTCGACGTCGCCGGGGTGATCGGGACCTACCTGCTCGCCGAGCGCCCTGAGACGACCAGCGCCAGGCTGTTCGTCGTGGCCAAGGGCCCCACCCGCGGGCAGCCGCTCACCCCGGCGGGGCTGCGGCGCATCTTTCGCTATCACCGCGAGATCACCGGCATCACGGCCGCGCATCCCCACGCGTTGCGTCACACCTTCGGCACCGCTTTGGCCGAGGCCGGCGTGGACTTGGCCGTGATGGCGGCCTTGTTGGGCCACGCCCACATCGACACCACCGCCCGCTACATCCATGTTGCCCCCGCCCATGTCAAGGCCGAGTTCGATGCTGCCCGCCGCCGCCAACGCGCCAACACCTGAACCGGTGCCGGTCCCAGCACCGGGCCAGCTGCTGGCGGCGTGGCGGGACCGCCAGCGCGCCACCGGCCGGGGGAACCCGGCCTCGGACTGGGCGGCCCGGGCATTCCTGGACCGCTGGCCCGACCCGCAGGCCTGGGCCGGCCAACCCCTGCGCGCCCGGCTGGTGCTGCCGCCTTCGACGATGTCGCTGCTGATGTTCTTGATGACCCACCGGTGGCTGCGGCCGGGCTGGGACTGGCTGGTGTCACGCAAGCTGTCGAGCTTGTGGCGCGAGATCCGCAGCTCGCCGCTCGAGGCCGACATGGGTCGGTTCTGCGACACCGCGGTGGCGGTCGGGTTCACCCAGATTCAGGCGAAGCGGGCCGCGTCCCAGTCGGCCGGCCGGCTGTTGATCCAGACCGGGCGCCCACTCGAACAGTTGACCATCGGCGACATGGAGACGCTGGCCGACGCGTGCCGGGCACGCGAGGCTGCGACCGGACAACGCTGGCGGCACTACCGGGGGGCGCTCGTGTGCGCCCACACGGTGCTGTTCCACCTCGACATCGTCCCCCAACCACCCGAACCCCACCAGCAGCCGGACACCTTCGAGGCTCGGCTGGCCGACTGCGGCCCGAGCCTGCGCTCCGCCATGGCCGCCTACCTCCAACGCAAGAGCGGAACCTGTCGGCCCAAGACCGTGTCCAGTCTGGCCACCCGACTCGCCCACTTCGGCCGGTTCCTCGCCGAACACGACCCCGAGCTCGAATCGCTCGCCGGGCTGAGCCGCCAACGCCACATCGAGCCCTACCTGAACTCCGTCGCCCACGCAGTGTCATCAAAGAACGGGCGGGCCATTACCGTCGCCGACCAGGACCGCCGGATCCGCGCTGTCGGCCACATGCTCGCAGAGATCACCGAGTGGGGCTGGGACGACGCCCCCGCCCGGAAGCTGATCTTCCGGTCCGATCATCCCCGCCAGCCGCGGCCATTGCCCCGCTATCTGCCCGTGGACGCCGACCGGCGACTCACCGAAGCGCTCGAAGCCTCCGCCTATCGCCTCGCCGCCGACGCGCTGCTGCTGGCCCGAGCCGTCGGGCTGCGCATCGGCGAACTCCTCGACCTCGAGCTGGAATGCGTCCACGAGATCAGCGGCCACGGCGCCTGGCTGAAGGTCCCCCTCGGCAAGCTCGACACCGAACGCATGGTCCCCCTCGACGACGAGACCGTCGCTCTCATCGACCGGATCACCGCCACCCGCTCGGCGGGTCAGCCGCTGCGGCATCCACGCACCGCCCGAGCGACCCAGTTCCTGTTCACCCACCACGGGCGCCGGCTGTCGCAGACCGCGGTCCGCACAGAACTGGCCCGCAGCGCCGAGACCGCCGGGATCGGCCACGTCACCCCCCACCAGCTCCGCCACACCTACGCCACCGCCCTGATCAACGCCGGCGTCTCCCTCCAAGCGCTCATGGCCCTCCTCGGCCACGCCTCAGCCGAGATGAGCCTGCGCTACGCGCACCTCTTCGACGCCACCGTCCGCGCCGAATACGAACGCGCCCTCGACTTGGCCAAGAGCCGCATCGGCGCCATGCCCACACCAACGGGCCGGCCGCGCATCCCCGTCACCGCCAACGGTGGCACCTCCGACGACTGGCGCGTCGCGCCGGCCATCAAAGCGCGCCTCGCCGGCGGCCACTGCCTACGCGCCCCCGCCCAAGGAGCCTGCCCCTACGCCAACATCTGCGAGCACTGCCCCAGCTTCCGCACCGATGCCGCGTCGGCCGCCGTGCTCTCCGCGCAACGCGTCGACACCCAAGCACTCCTCGCCGACGCCCAAGCACGCGGCTGGATCGACGAAACCGACCGGCACCGACGCCTCCTCGACCGCCTCGACACGCTCATCGCCAACACCCCATGACCACCAACGTCGAAACCGTCGAAGCCGCCTGCGCCCGCCTCGCCAACCACGGCCAAGCGATCACCTTCACCGCCGTCGCCGAACACGCCCGCATCAGCCGCACCACCCTCTACCGCAACCCCCAACTCCGAGCCATCGTCGACGAACACCGCCACCACAGCCACGACCCCCACACCCTCACCGCACTCGCCGCCGAGATCGCCCACCTGCGCACCGGCCTCGAAGCACTCGCCGACCGAACCCGAAACCACGAAGAACGGCTCCGCCACCTCGAACACCGCCAACCCCGCCGCAAAGCCAACTAACCGACCGGCCAACCGAACCACGCCCCAACCCAAGCCGTGATTGGCCGGATAAAGCTACGACAACGCCTTGGCCGAGTCCACGATCGGGCTCTACAAGACCGAGCTAGTCCGCAACCGCGGACCCTGGCGCGGCCTCGACGACCTCGAGCTGGCCACTCTGGAATGGGTCGACTGGTTCAACAACCGGCGCCTGCACCACCACAACACCGGCCGCGTCCCGCCCGCCGAAGCCGAAGACCTCCACTACCGTCAACAACACTCAACCCGCCAAAGCGAGACTCACAACAAACAGCCTGCGTGAAACCCGGTGAGGGGGCCTGTCAGGAATTTTGTGTATCGGGCGTGATCTGAGGGTCCGCAGCTGAGGGCTGTGGGCTGGGAAGGATCATGTCTGTGACTGATCATGACGTGCTGGCTGTGCCGGCGAGCGAAGCTGCCGACGATGCAGCGATGAAGGACTGGGCCGAGTATCTGGTGGCCCAGGCACGCGCGGAGGGCGTGGAGCTGACCGGCGACGGCGGCTTGTTGACCGGGTTGGTGCGCCAGGTGCTCCAGACCGGTCTCGAGGTCGAGATGACCGAGCATTTGGGCTATGAGCGTCACGCCCCGGAAGGCCGCGGGACCCCGAACTCTCGTAATGGGTCGACGCCCAAGCGGGTCACAACCGAGATCGGCGAGGTTGATCTGGCGGTGCCTCGGGACCGTGCGGGGTCCTTCGAGCCGGTGACGGTGCCCAAGCACCAGCGTCGTCTCGACGGCCTGTCGGGGAATGTGATCAGCCTCTATGCGAAGGGGCTCACGACCGGGGAGATCCAGGCGCATCTCGCCGAGATCTATGACACCTCGGTGAGCCGGGAGACGATCTCGAAGATCACCGACGAGATCGTGGCCGACATGGCGGTGTGGCAGAACCGGCCCCTCGACGCCGTGTATGCGGTGCTGTTGATCGACGCGATCGTGGTCAAGGTCCGCGACGCCCAGGTCGCCAACCGGCCCGTCTATGTCGCCATCGGCGTGGATCTTCAAGGCGAACGCGACGTGCTGGGGCTGTGGCTGGGCCCGACCGGCGGCGAGGGCGCCAAGCAATGGGCCACGATGCTCACCGAGCTGCGCAACCGGGGCCTGGCCGACGCGCTGATCGTGTGCTGCGACGGACTCAAAGGACTGCCCTCCTCGATCCGGGCGACCTGGCCCGACGCCACGGTGCAGACCTGCGTGGTGCACATGGTCCGCAACAGCCTGCGGTATGCATCCACCAAGCACTGGGGGCCCATCACCAAGGCCATGCGGGAGATCTACACGTCTTCCACCGTCGAGGCCGCCGAGGCACGCTTCGAGGCCTTCGCCGACGACTGGGAAGGCACCTACCCCGCCATGATCGGCTCATGGCGGCAGGCCTGGGACGAATTCGTCCCGTTCCTGGAGTTCCCGCCCGAGCTGCGCCGGGTCGTGTACACGACCAACGCCGTCGAGAGCCTCAACGCCCGCTTCCGACGGGCAGTGCGCCATCGAGGGCACTTCCCCAACGAACAAGCAGCAATGAAAGTCCTCTACCTTGTCGCCACCGCCAGACGCAAGAACCGAACCAACCTGACCGGAAAGACCAACGGCTGGAAAACCATCCTGAACACACTGACCGTCCACTACGGCGACCGGATCGCCGACCACATCTGATGAAAACCATCACGGCCGGTTACACAAAATTCCTGACAGGCCCCGGTGAGGTTCACTCAGGGCCGATTTGAGCTTGACAAGGGCCTCAGCTTCCGGTTTGTGTGAGTAACGCGATCAGCTTCCCCACCGACCTTCGATTCCTAACAGCGATCGTCCTCGCGCCGTCCAGAAATGACATCACGATTAATCATGATCTGGATTGCGCAACGTATCGTCGGGCTCCCAGCCGCTGAAGCACCAGCCAATCTCGCGGCACGCCTGGGCTGGCCTGCTGCGAGGCGCTCGACGTAACTGGTCTCGGAGCGCTCGCTCGAGGTCGGCTACAGGCGGCGGATGATCTCGCCACGTCAAACTGTCGTAGTCGTCCGGCGGCTCTGGTGCGCTCTGCCCGGCGGGCAGGTAGCCGTAGAGATCGAATGATCTGCGCTGCAATGCGGCGAGGACATGGGCATGGCGCTTAACGTCGGTCAGCTTCGCCAAGAACGCTGGGGTCACGCAGATATTCCAGAGGGCCGTGTAGATCGCCGGGTCGGCCGAATACATGTCGGACTCAGTGGCGACCGTGAATAGGTGATTGAACTGCACGTCTGGTCCCCGGCGCTGTTGGGCCGCCCACACGAAGGCATCCGTCGGGCTGCGGTTGTCGTCCAGCATCACCCGACCGCCGTATGGCCGTTCGATGATGCGGCCCCGTCGAGCCATGTCCTTTGTGCGTGTCACGGGAAACAGCGCTTCGCCGTGCGCTTGCGCGACAGTCTCGGGGTGCAGGAACACCGTGTGTTCGGCCACCGCCTCGATCAGCGTCCGATAACCGGCGCGCACCAACACAGCTTCTAGGGACTTGACGCCGTCGAGAATCTGCTCGTTTTCCAAGACCGGCACCACCTTTGGCCCGCGTTACCGATGGAAGCGACTCCAACCCGGCACCAGCCGACGCAGCGTGCCGAATCTTGACCCCGAACGTGGCACGCTACTGATGTGGAGTTCCGGCGAGCACTGGACCGGCGCAGCCACAGTCCTACCGACATATCGACATCTGACTATGACCACCCAAACATTCACCCTGATCGTTGAAGGCACCGATCTTCAATCAGACGAACTCGTCGATGACTTGTTCGAGGCCGGCTGCGACGATGCTCTGATCAGCCGGGCCAGCGGCATCCAGTTCGCCGACTTTGACCGCGATGCCGACTCTCTTCACGAAGCTGTTCTGTCCGCCATCGCCGAACTCAAGTCCATTGCTGGCATCACTGAGGTACGCCTCGCCGACCCCGGTTGGGAGTCCATGGCCGAGACCGTCGATGCCCTGCATCAGGCCCAGAATCTCGACGAACTGACTGAGTACTCCGACGTCGACGAACTCAAGGCGACGCTGTAGCTCGCAGCGATCCTGCGTGCGACGAACCGCATGCCCGTCATCGGGCCCACGTAGGGTCGTCTGCATGGATCTGTTGCGGCCACCTCAGGCTGTCGAGGTTGAAGCGCGGCAGCCGTTCAGGTTGTGGATCAGATTCGACGACGGCGTGAGCGGCATCGTCAATCTGGCCGAGTGGTCGACCCGAGGGGTCTTCACAGCTTGGTCGGACGCGACCTTCTTCAAGACTGCGCATGTGCGGCCGTACGGGGCAATTGCCTGGGGCAAGGGCGATGCGCTCGAACTCGACCAAACGGCCATGTACTTAGACCTCACTGGTAAGAGCTTCGAAGACTTGCACCCGAAACCGTGGCCCGACCTGGTGAACTGAGATCAACGCAATCTCGTCAGTGGCTGATAGACCCGGCCTGACATGAGTTCGTCGGCCAAGTTCGTGTTGATGGCGCAGCCCTCGGCGCCGGCGATCCCGCACCATGAGGTGCTGGAGCAATGGGCGGCCGAGCTCCGGGTCGAGTTCGAGGGACTCGCGGTCGTCATCGCTGCGACCGAAGAGGAGATTCTCGAACAGCTCAACGACGCCGACGCGGCGTACGGCGTGCTGCCGCAGGGCTGGCATGCGCCAAAGCTGCGCTGGCTGCAGGCCCCGATGGCCAATCCCCCGCTCGGCTACTTCACGCCCGAGCTCGCCGCCCACCCGGTCGTCGTCACCAACATGCGCGGCGTCTACAACGACCACATCGCCACCCACGTGATGGCGTTCCTGCTCGCCTTCGCCCGTGGGTTGCCGCACTACGCCATCAGCCAGCGCAACCGGGAGTACCGGGGCGGGCTTGCGCCGGTCCTGCACCTCGCCGATGCGACCGTGCTGTTCATCGGCGCCGGCGGCGTGGCTCACCAGGCCGCTCGTTACCTGAAGCCGTGGGGACCGAGAGTCGTGGCCGTCGACGCCCGACCCGAGTCCACCGCCGGCGGCGCCATCGATGCCGTGTTCGGCGCAGACGAGCTCAAGGCGCAGCTGCCGCTGGCCGACGCGGTCGTGATGACCGTTCCCCACACTGCCGAGTCCGAGGGAATGCTCCGCCGGGCGCAGTTCGCGCTGATGAAACCCACGGCAGTGTTCATCAACATCGGGCGCGGCATGACCGTCGTGCTCGACGACCTCGTCGACGCACTCGAAGCCGGCGAGCTGGCGGGCGCCGGCCTCGACGTCTTCGACCAGGAGCCGCTGCCGCCCGACCACCGGATCTGGACGCTGCCCAACGTGCTCATCACGCCGCACGTGGCGATGGTCGGCCCCGACATCGACCAGCGTCGCTTCGAGCTCGTCGCCGACAACTGCCGCCGGCTGCTCGCCGGCGAACCGCTGCGCTACGTCGTCGCCGACAAGATTCTCGGCTTCTGACCTCGGTGGCACTGCAACCCATGACGGTGAGCGAAGCACCCCCCAAGGAGCTGCAGGCCGCTTCGGAGGCCGCCCTTGAGTGGATCAATGCAACACAGGGGTCGCACTACGAGATCACCGGCATCATCGATGCCGAAGACACTGTGGCACAAGCGCGCAATGGGTCCTTCGAGCTGGGCTTGGTGCTGTGCGACGGCGACGTCTGTGCCCGCGAGCAGGTGCTGGTCGAGCAATCGGCCGAGGGCTTTCGAGTGTCGGCCGCCGACGTTGACGACCCACTGATCCCGCCGCTGCTCGATCCCCCGATCGGGGTTCGCACCGGGTGGCTCAACACCCAACTCGACAAGCACAAGTTTGTCGTCTTGGTGTTCTACCGCGGCCTGTGGTGACCTCCCTGCCGTCGCGAGTTGCGCGGCTTCGAAAAGTCGGGGGTCGTCGAGGAGATCCGGGCTGCGGGAGGCGAGATCTTCGCCGTCTCCAGTGAGCCCCAGAGTCTCGCGAGCGAAGCACAGGACACATGGGAACTGAGCTATCAGGCGGTAGGCGACCCCCACCACGAGATCCTCGGCGACTGCCGCGAGGCTGGCCGGTTCGATCTCTACATCGGCGACGGCGCAATATTGGAGCGACACTGGTCGTCACACCCGAACGGCATCTTCCAGGCCGGGATCCTGGCCCTCGCCGAGGACCGACGAGTGCTGTACCGGTGGCACTGTCGCCCCACTCATCAGAACCGCGGTGGCGCCTCCGGCCGAGTCACCGCCTCGCATATGTGGTCTCGCATCCAAGACGGACTCGCCATCGACACCGACGCGCCATGGGACACCGATCCCCCACTGGACGCCCCGGAGGCCTTCTGGCCGTACTTCGTCGCTCAGCTGTTCGCCCACGGCTGGTTCATCAAGCCGAAGCGATTCCCACTCGGCCGACCAGACGACAAGCCGTCTGCGCGTGTGTCCGCGATGAAACCACGACTCATCGGATTCGCTGCTGCATGGGCCATCTGCTTCGTGCTCCTGCCAGCTCGCCGAGTCCTCCTCGCCCTGATCGGCTACGCCGCGGCTATCACACCGGCCGTCCGCAGAATGAACCGCGAGTTCCAGCACGTTCCCGCCGGCGGCACGCCCGAGCCCGGCAGGCGAACCCTCGGCACCGAGCCTCCGCAACCCCACCCTTGACAGCCGAGCCACTGAGGCGACCTCAAACCGAGGAGTAAGTCACGATGTTGAAACAGACTGAGGCGAACGATCTGGCAGGCCGGTACCTCGCCGAACTCGACGCTCGGGCACAGCATCGTTCATTCGCCGATCTCGCCACCGACCAGTCACTCGACGCGGCCTACGCGGTCCAGGACGCCTTTCACCGGCTGCTGGGCGAGCGGGGCCGCAAGATCGCCGGATACAAAGTTGCCCTCACTTCTCGGGCGATGCAGGAGTTCGTCGGCGTCGACGAGCCGCTCGCCGGTGCGGTGTTCGACCACGTGGTGCACGCCTCGCCCGCCGCTGTGCGGCTCAACGATCACCGCCACCTGGGTGTCGAGTTCGAGGTCGCCGTGCGCATGGGAGCCGATCTCACCGCTGATGCGGGCCCCCATACCCGCGAGAGCGTCGCGGACGCCGTCGGTGCCTGCCATGCGTCATTCGAGCTGGTTGAGGACCGCAACGCCGACTACAGCAGTCTGAACGTGTTCGATCTGGTCGCTGAGAACGCCTGGAACGCCGCAGTTGTCCTCGCTGATGCCGTCACCGAATGGCGCTCAGTCGACCTGGTCGACGCAGCCACCCGCCTGACGCTCAACGGCGAGCCGGCGGGCGAAGGCCGCACGGGAGATGCGCTCGGTCATCCGCTCGAGGCCGTGGCTTTTCTGGCCAACAACCTCAACTCCCGGGGCCAGAGCTTGCGCGCAGGCCAGTTCGTGATGACCGGCAGCAGCATCGTCACCCAGTTCCCGTCTGCGGGCGACGAGCTGGTGTTCACGATCGAAGGCCTCGGCGAGGTCAGCCTGAGCTGTCACTAGTTCAGGAAGCGAGCAGGCGACGGGCGGCTTCGACGACCACGCCCACTGCCTGCTCCTCGGTGGCAGCGATGCGGTCCTCGTCGACGACGGCCTCCGAGGTGGTGCGCTGGGCGATCACCCCGGCGACGCACCCAGCCCGCCAGCCGTTGGCCGCGCACATCGTGAACAGCGTGGCCGACTCCATCTCGTAGTTGAGCACCCCGATACGACGCCACTCGGCCAGGCTGCCCCGCAGCCACGGCACGACGTCACCGGCGACCGTGTCGTAGCGCTCCTGGCCGGGATAGAAGGTGTCGCACGATGCCGTGATGCCGACCTGATGAGGGGCATGGAGGGCGACCGCTGCATCGACCAAGGCCCGGGTGCACTCGAACGACGAGGCGGCCGGGTACTCCAGCGGTGCGAAGTGCCGGCTCGCCCCGTCCAGGCGAACCGCTGCCTGGGTGATGACCAGGTGACCGATCAGCAGATCGGGCTGAATCGAACCGGTGGTGCCGACCCGTAGGAATGTCCTCACACCGAGCTGGCCCAGCTCCTCGACAGCAACCGACGTCGACGGCCCGCCGACGCCGGTCGAGCACACCACCACCGGCGCGCCGTCGATCGACGCCCGGTAGGTCGTGAACTCCCGGTTCGAGGCCAAATGGGCCGGCTCGGCCATCGTCTCGGCGATCCGCTCCACCCGGGCCGGGTCTCCCGGCACGATCGCCAACGAGGCCCCGCCCAGATCGGCGGCACTCACACCGAGGTGCATCACGTTCCCGTCGCTCATCACCCGACCCTATTTCTCCGATTGGCGGCCACCCGAGCGATGAATGCGGCGATCTCGTCGATCACCTCGTCTCGATTCGTCTCGTTCACGAGCTCATGACGGGCGCCTTCGTACAGTCGGATCGTCTTGTCGTGGGCCGGCATCGCCTGGACCGCCGCCAATGAGGTGCGGTAGTCGACAAAGGGATCGTCGGTGCCGTGGCAGAACAGGACCGGCATCGTGAGCAGATCGATATTGGCTCCAAAGAGGTCTAACGCGACCATCTCAGCTTCGAGCAACGGCCGCTTGTACCGCTCCCGGTAGATGAGCGGGTCGGTGGAGTAGGCCTCGACCGCCGCTTCGTCGCGGGACATTCCCGAGAAGTCGGTCGTGGCCGGCGGCAGCTCCGGTCGCGCCAAGGCCTCGCGAGCCCAGTTCCAGTCCCCGATCACCGCGCCCAGCAAGACGATGCCTGCGACCTCGTTCGGGTACTGCTGGGCGAACCGTGATGTGAGCAATCCACCCATCGAGTGTCCGATCATTACGACGGGCAGCCCTGGGTGATCAGCCAGAGCGATATCCACCAGCGTCCGCAAATCGGCGACCACATGGGAGAAATCAGTGAGCAGCGCCCGCTCGCCTTCGCTGTGGCCGTGCCCGATGTGATCTGGTCCGTAGACCACTGCGCCGTCCGCAGTGAGCCGCTCGGCGACATGGCGGTACCGAGCTGCGTACTCGGCGTAGCCATGCACGACCATCACGATGCGGCGCGGAGCGCCCTCGGGCGCCCATCGCTCGTAGTGAATCGAACCTTCTGACCCAGCGAACACCGACACGGGCGCGGTTCTAGCAGCCCCGGCCACCGGCATTTCGGGCCTCCGCCGGCAACGCGAGTGAGCCGGCACAACTCATCCGATTTTCGGGGCACGGGTAGCCTCGCCACTCAGGTTCATCGGACGACGAGCACAGGAGCGCGCCGCGCCATGCCACTGACCCAGTACCGCATCGACCGCGACGGCGCCGACCGTCTCCTCTTCCTCATGCACGGCTACACCGCCGAGCAGCACCACCTTGCGTCGTACGTGCCGTTGGTGGATCCAGACGAGCGCTTCACCGCGATCGCGCCGCGGGGACCGATCGACATGCCCGACGGCGACGGCGCAGGCTGGTGGTCTATCGACCTCGAGACATTCGAAATGGATCTCTCACAGTTCGTGCCGTCGCTCGAGATGCTCGAGTCGTTCATCGCGGACGAGGCCGGCAAGACAGGCGTACCACTCGAGCGGTGCATCGTGGGCGGCTTCAGCCAAGGCGGCTACCTGTCGCTGGCGCTGGTCGGCAGGCCCGGCGCGCCCCGCTACGCCGGCGTGTGGGCCATCTGCTGCGGCCTTCCCAGCGCACCAGGTCTCGACCTCGACCTGTCGGGCGGCGACGGCCGACCGGCGCTGTTCCAGTGGGGAACCCGCGACATCTTCATCGGCCAAGACCAGCCCAAGGAAGTGATCGCAGCCCTAGGCGACGGCAGGTGGGACTTGCGGCACCACGCCTACGACATGGCGCACAGCCAGACCATCGAAATGATGGTCGACGCCCGCGACTGGCTCGCCGGCGTCCTCTGAGGCCACCGGCGAATTGCGCACGAAGGGAGCACTCCATGTCACTCGGCATCCCGACGTGTTCGGCCGACGACGACCCCGACGCCATGTACGCCAAGCTCGATGCCGCCGGCTGCGTGGTCGTCCATGACGTTGCGCGCCCTGACCAGGTAGCTGCCGCCCGGACTGAGCTGGTCGACCACATGGCCAGCGCCAGGGTGGCCGACGACAAGCCGACCGCGTTCTACCCCGGCCTCACCCGCCGGGTGGTGGCGCTCATGCACCGCTCGCCGACGGTGCGCGAGCTGATGATGCACCCGGTCACCGAAGCGCTCGGCGACCGTCACCTCGGGCAGAACTGCTCGAAATGGACGCTGAACGTGACTGCAGCGCTGGAGGTCGGGCCCGGCGCCCGCGACCAGATCCTCCATCGGGAGGAAGACCTCTACCCGTACTTCCCGCTCCCCCGCCCGAACCTGATCCTGGCATCGATGTGGGCCATGTCGGACTTCACCGCCGACAACGGCGGCACCCAGCTCGTGCCCGGCAGCCACCGCTGGGACGCCGACCGCTCTGCGGCACCCGACGAAGTCGTCCGGGCCGAGATGCCGGCGGGCTCAGTCCTGTACTGGCTGGGCGGCACGCTGCACGGCGCCGGCGCCAACTCCACGCCTGAGGACTGGCGCTACGGGATCATCCTCACCTACAACCTCGGCTGGCTCCGCCAGGAAGAAAACCAGCACGTGTCGATCCCCCTCGCCGACGTGCTCGCACTGCCGGATGCCATGCGCAGCCGCCTCGGCTTCGACATGGACTACGAGAACTCCCTCGGATTCTACGACCGCTCAGTGCTCGCACTCCACCCCGCCGAGGTGAGCGCATCGTCGTCGTGATCAGGCGCTCAAGCCGCCGCCGCTATCAATCGACTAGTCGGTACCCGGTGCCGATGCCGCATCGAAGGCCTCCTGGAGGTGGGGCCTCACTGCATCGACAAGACAACGAGCAGAATCTGCCAACGCCCGCAAGCCCTCTTCGTTCGGTTCGGCCCGTCGTCCGATGTTTACCGACGGCGCAACGACCTTTGTGCGCCTCGTCTGCGATGCGCTGTTTTCCAAGCCGCGCCAATCCAACTCGGCACCGTAAGCGCCCTCGATCTGCAACCGCCGCTGCTTGAGCGCGCACAGGAGCGAGTCGTTGAACTGGGGGTCGTCGTCGTCGAATTGGACTTCCGCATAAGCGGACGAGGCCGTGACCAACATCAGGAGCGCAGCAGGAATTCCGGGAGTGATGCTCCGCTTGACCCACACCGCCTTCGGTCCCCTGGCTGGAAGCTTGATTTCGGTCAGAACCTCCCGCCCGATCGGCAGCCAAGTGTCCCAGAACTGGCGCGCCTGCTCCCGCGCCTCCGCATTCGCGGACGACCGCTTGCCGGAGGCCCGTGAACCGATCGCATCGGGCCGAAGCCAAGTGCGACCCAGCAGCCTGCCCTCGAAGGGTTGAAACAGGACTGCGTTTACGGGAACGTCAAACGACTCATTCAAGAAGTCGATCATGCGCTCAGTCGAGTCGTCGAGGTGCGCCGCGACCACAATCATCCGCGGCACATCACCAATCGAGCCCAGTTCTTCGTCGAAGTGCTCCTCGAAGGCCGCTGCGAGGTCTGATCCTTCGTCTCCAATCGATGCCCGATACTTCGCGTAGAGGTCATCCACCTCGCCAAAGTCAAGCTTCGCGACCCAGGCTGCGTAATCAATGGTCTGTGCGAGAACTTCTCGTGGGGTCTTGTCTCGCTTGTTCTCGATAACGACAAGTTGTCCCTCGCTGTGGAGCGCAAGCAAGTCGAGCGGACCGGATGGCGTCTGCGTCTGGCGCCCGATGATCAGGACATCAATGCCCAGCAGCTTTGGATCGGATTCGATCGCTGCCTCAATCTGACCTTCGGTCGCGAGTGGCTTCTCGTCGATCGGTACAGCTTTACCGTCGTCGTTGAGCTGCCAAAGTGACATCCTCGTCGCCATCGCTCGTTACCCCCTCGTAGAACGTGGTGCCGACTGACGCTAACGGCATCTCGGTTCACCTGACTTTGGGCCACTACCTCACTCCCCGTGGCTAGCTGCTGTCTGACGAAAGCCTCGACGTGTTCGAGAAGGCTGCCGGTATTGCGAAGGCTGTCTGTGCCACAGTTACGACTGTTCTCGTAACCGGTCGCGACCACGTGGTCAGACCCGACAACCCAACAACAACGCGCAACTAGCCGACGCGGACGGTGAACTCGAGTCCTCCGGCGAAGGGCAGGGTCATGGTGCGGAGCTTGTTGGCGGGGTCATTGAGGAACTCGAAGTAGGGCTGGTAGCCCTCGGCGGAGGAGACGGTGTTGTCGGTGACGACGACCGCGCCGGGGCGCAGGGCGGGGGCGACCAGCTCGAGCGCGTCGAGGGCGACATGCCAGATGTCGACGAGCAGGAAATCGACCGGTCCCCCGCAGTCGACCAGCGTCTCGCGCAGATCTCCCTCGCGAAGCTCGATCCAGCTCGCCAGACCTGCCTCTTCGAAGTTGGCCCAGGCAATCGCTGCTTTCTCCGGTTCGTACTCGGTGGCGATCACCACGCCGTCGTCATGACCGTTGTCCCGCACGGCAGCGGCCAGGTATAGCGTGGATACCCCGTGGGACGTCCCGGCCTCGACCACGCGGCGAGCGCTCAGAGCACGGCAGACCTGATAGCAGAACGTGGCCTTGTCGCGATCGAGCGCGACGAGCTTGTCGGCGAGGTACCGGCGCATGTCGTCGTCGAACCCGCGCTGGGTTCGATCCCGGCCGCTCTCCCGCCGCGCCTCGGTGAAGAACGCCGACGTCTCGCTGGCCTGCGCGTCGCTCTCGGCGTGCAGCCGATCGAGCAGTGCCTCGAGCACAGGATCTTGCAGGGGCGACGTCATGCGTGACCCGGCCTCCTCGGCTCGAGGCCGAGTGCGACGGCGGCGCGCTCAGTTTGGACGTCAGTGTCGCCGTGGCTGAGGCAGAACGCCCTGGCGCGTCTGGTGTAGAGCTGCAGGTCGTACTCGGTCGTGTAGCCGATCGCACCGTGAACGGTGTGGGCGGCATGGATCATGTCGACCATCACCTCGTTTGCGAAGACCTTGGTCCCGGCAACTTCGAGGGTCGCATCGCGCCCTTGGTCCAGCATCCAGGCAGTCTCTGCGACCAAGAGCCGGCAGGCGTCGGTGTTGATGCGCATGTCGGCCAACCGGTGGGATACCGCCTGGTAGCTGCCGATCACCTTCCCGAACTGCTGACGGCTCGATGCGTGCTCCGACGCGAGCCGGATCATCCCTTCGCAGCAGCCGACGGCTTCAGCGGTGGCGAGGACGGTGGCCGCATCCAATCCTGCGTCGATGGCCCGCTCCGCCGCACGGCCGCGAGCCAGGACGCTGTCAGCGGGCACCCCCACGTTGTCGAACTCGACGTGGAACAGCGGATCCCCGCCCGTGGCGCCGTGGCGAGTCCATCTGACGCCTGGAGTGTCGCGGTGCACGGCGACAACCGCCGATTCGCCGTCCGGCGTCGTCAGCGACACGAGCAGCACCTGCGCCGCCGACGCGTACGGCACCATCGCCTTCGCGCCCGAGATCGTGGCGCCAGCGTCGGTCTCGGACAGGACGCTCGACGAGGCAGATCGTTCGTCGCGCCCGACCGCGTCGATCAGTGCGGGCGTGATCACTGCACCACTGGCCGCGAGCGTGCTCAACATGTCGCGGGTCGCTGTCGTCGGCTCGGCGGCGGCGAGGAAGGTCGCCGCGAAGCCAGCCGTGCCGACGAGAGGCGTCGAGGCGGCAGCCCGTCCGAGCTCCTCGGCGAGCACGCAGAGGTCGGCGAGTCCTGCACCACCCCCGCCGATGTCGGTGGGGAGCGCAAGCGCGGTCCAGCCGAGCTCGGCCATCTGAGCCCAGATCTCGGCGTTGACGCCGTCGGCACTTGCCTCGACCTCTCGCACCGTGTCGGCGTCGAGCGAGTCGGCCAGAAAGCGCCGGGCGCCGTCCCGAATCATCTCTTGCGTGTCGTTGAGCATCAGGTCCATGGCAGTCGCTCCTACCGGGGGAGGCCGAGGCCGCGCTGGCTGATGATGTTCCGCTGGATCTCGTTCGTGCCCATGGCGATCGGCTGCGGGATGCTGTGGACCCAGTGATCGTTCATGAGCCCGTCGAGCGGGGCGAGGCCGTCGCCGGTGCGGAGCTGTCCCCTGGCGCCCACAATGTCGAGACCGATATTGCCGATCAGGATGTTGAGCTCGGACGAGAACACCTTGCTCACTGCGGGGTCGACGTCGTTGGCGTCGCCCGCCGCCATGGCCGACACGACGCGGTAGCACAACAGCCGTGCTGCTCGGTACCGGGCCTGCAGCCGCACCAACCCAGCCCGCACCGACGGGCGCATGGCCAGCGGCCGGCCATTCTCGTCCTTCGTGGTGGTCGCGTATTCGATCAATGCGTCGAGCAGCACCTTCACCCGGGCATGGAGCGCAGCCCCGACCCGCTCATGGGCCAGCGTCGACATCGCGACCCGCCAACCGTCGCCTCGCGGACCCAGCAGGCAGTCGTAGGGCACCTCGACGTCGTCGAAGAAAACCTCGTTGAACTCCTGGGGGCCGCCCATCGAGTCGATCGGCCGGACCGTGATGCCCGGAGTGTTCATGTCGACCAGCAGCATCGACAAGCCCTGGTGCTTCCGCTCGCCCGGATCGGTTCGGCACAGCAACAAGCACCAGTCCGCAGCAGTCGCGTAGCTGGTCCAGATCTTCTGACCGTTCACCAGGAAGCACCCGTCGGCGTCGGTTGCCCTCGTGGACAGCGCCGCGAGATCGGAGCCCGCCTCGGGTTCGGAGAACCCCTGGCACCACATGACCTCACCCGCCGCCATCGGCTTCAGGAACCGCTCCTGCTGGTCGGCGGTTCCGAACTCCATGAGCATCGGGCCGATGTAGTTGAGGCTCATGTACTGCGGGCCGCGGGGCTCACCGGCCGCCCACATCTCCTCGCGCACCACCATCTGGCTCCACACGTCGGCGTCGACGCCTCCATGGGAGACCGGCCACGACATCGTCAGCCAATCCCGCTCCGCCAGCTTCATGCAGAACTCTCGGGTGAACGGATAGATGCGGTCGTCGTCGTGAAACAGGCCTTTCCACCAGTCAGGCAGCTCGGCGTCCATAAACGCGCGCAGCTCTTTCCGAAACTGCTCCGCCTCGGCCGGGAATTCGAACTCCATTCACTGTCTCCTCGGTACCGTCCCGCCTCGGCTAGAAGGTGTCGTAGTACTCGCGCTGTTCCCAGTCGGTCACGGTTCCGCTGAACCGTGACCACTCGGACCGCTTGAGGGTGACGAGGTAGTCGACGATCTCGTCGCCGAGCGCGTTGCGGTAGAAGGCGCTGCGATCGAACGCGTCGATGGCATCGCCGAGGGTGCGCGGCAACAGGGGCCCGGCCTCGGCCTCGTAGGGCATCTCGCTGGGCGGCGGCACCTCGATCCTCGAGTCGATGCCGTCGAGTCCCGAGAGGATCTGGGATGCGAGGTAGAGGTAGGGGTTCGCCGCAGGGTCGCCTGCGCGGTTCTCGATCCTGGTCGCGGGGCCCGGGGGCTCGTCGATGACTCGCAGCATGGCACCGCGGTGCTGGCGGCTCCACACGATCCGGTCGGGAGCAACCTTGTGCGGCCGGTAGCGCTTGTAGCCGGTGATGGTCGGCGTGGTGAGCAGGCAGGACTCCTCGGCGTGGGCGAGGAGCCCGCCGAGGTAGTGCCTCGCCATCTCCGAGAGCGTCTCGCCGGGCACCGTCGGCGCGAACAGGTTGCGGCCGTCGTCGACAGCGGCGACCGACTGATGGAGGTGCCAGCCGCTCGGGAATGCATCGTCATGTTCCGGTCTGCACATGAACGTCGCATGGAGGCCGTGCCGCCTGGCGATCTGCTTCACCGCGGCGCGGATCAGGACCGCCTGATCTGCCAGCTCGACGCCGTCGGCGGGTGCGAAGGTGAGCTCGACTTGGCTGGGCCCGAGCTCAGTCTCGATGGTGCGCGGCGGCAGGCCCAGCGCCGTGAGGTGGCGTTGGATCGGCTCGAGCAGCGGTTCGATCTGATCGGAATAGTCCTCAGCCAGAAGGTCCCACCCCTGGTGAATGCGCCGGTGTTCACCGGAGTGCTCGTCGAGGCGGTAGAGATGGAACTCGATCTCCAGTCCGGCGCGCAGCCGCATCCCGCGCTCGGTCAGCTTGCGGTGCGCTTCGGTACAGATCCGGCGCGTCGACAGCACGATCGGAGCACCCTCGACGCTGTAGAGGTCACTCAGCAGCCACCCGGTCCCGTCGAGCCACGGCAGCACGCGGAACGTGGTGGGGTCCGGGACCATGACCATGTCGCGCGCCCCCATGGCTGAGGCGAGCGTCGGGCCGCCGTCGGGCTCCCAGATGCGGAACGCGTACTGACCGCCGGTGTCCTTGGTGAGCAGCGAACCCGGAAACGCGACACCGTTGCGCAGCGCCTGCGGGACGTGCGCCGCGTCAAGAACCTTGCCGTGCAACAGCCCATGCTGATCGGCGAACGACACCCGAACGCTTCGCAGCCCCTTGTCGCGGACCTGATCCTCGACTGCCGCCGCGGCGTCGGCCCAGTCCGCATCCCAGCGGTCTTCGGGCTTCGTGGTGTCGGGCATCGGTCAGTCCGCCAGCGCGGGGGCCCACCCTGAGGCCTCGCGTCGTTTGGTCTCGAGATCGCGCCACGCGGCGTCGAAGTCGTCGCCGGTGGTGACGCCGTCGATGGCGCCGGGTCCGCGGAGCGCACCTGGATCGGCCGTACCGATGAGCGTGTCCGCATCGGGCTGGCGCAGAGCAGCCAAGAACATGCGGCGATGGGTACGGATGCCGGCGTCGGTCGGGCTGAGGTGCTCGGTGGTGCGGTCGAAGATCGGGCCGGGCGACTCGACAGCCCACTGATCGTGGACATTGATGTCGGCGCCCATGCCGGTGTAGGTCCGCTCGCGCTGCTCGACCGGATCGAACCCCCAGTTGTTCGACTGGTCGGCGATCGGGCGGTACTCAGGCAGGGTGACCTGGCTGATGCGCTGGGCTCGCATCACCTCGGCGTCGACGGGTTCGCCGTAGCTGACGAACATCGAATACCAGTAGCAGTGGTGATCGTCGATGGGCACGTGCCACTGGAAGATGCTCATCTCCCGGCTCATCGCGATCGTGATCGCGTTGGGGAAGATGCAGTTCGAGATCCGGACGTGGGTGAACTCGTCCCGGTAACGGCGCAGCGTCCGGAACCGGAACCCGAACGGGGTGGGCTCGATGGTGATGTCCGGCGCAGAGGCCTCCCTCATCAGCTCAGCGACGGTCACGTCGGTGTCCGCGATGGTGTCGCGGAACTGCAGCCCGTACGTGCCGTCCTCAGCGCCAAGGAAGCGATGCAGGAACGCCGCGTGCGCCGGGTCTATCCCGACCTCGTGGGCCTGCAGCCAGTTGCACCCCCACATGCCCTTGAACGCGAACACCTGCGGGCCCGGCGCCACGAAGCAATCCAACCCCGGAAGCTTCGGCGGATCGCCCTCGCCCAGGTACGCCCACATGATGCCGTTGCGCTCGGTG
Organism: Candidatus Poriferisodalis sp.; assembly: GCF_965221945.1. Lineage (GTDB taxonomy): Bacteria > Actinomycetota > Acidimicrobiia > Acidimicrobiales > Poriferisodalaceae > Poriferisodalis. The sequence continues at coordinate 1,496,874 of NZ_OZ244925.1, forward strand.
ACCGGGTAGTGGACCTGACACACCCTGGTGTGGAACGTCGACGTCGGCGGCTCTGCCGGTGTCTCGAGACACGCCCCGGTCACATCGAAGAGCCAGCCGTGGAACGGGCACCGCAGGCCGCCGTCCTCGACCCGGCCATAGGACAGATCGACGCCGCGGTGTGGGCATCGGCGCCCGATCATGCCCAGCCGGCCTCGGTCGTCGCGAAACAGCACGAGGTCCTCGCCGAGCAAGCGAACCGGGACCACCGGCCGGTCGCCGCCGAGTTCCTCCGTGAGGGCCGCCGGCTGCCAGTACCGGCGAAGCACGTCACCGCCCGGAGTCCCCGGTCCGCTCTCGGTCAAGAGTCGGTTCTCATCGGCACTGACCATGCGAACCTCCCCCCGGTCGTGCAATACGAGGACTCACGGTCGTCTAGCAGGCGATGCTAGAGGTGAGTCCAGACCCGAGTAGTAGTTTCAGCGACGAGCCAGACCGGCCAGCCACGGCAGGCAAAGAGAAGGATGCAATGCCGAAGCACCTGACCGCCGCCCAAGTCGACCACTACCGCGACCGCGGCTACATCGCGCCGGTCGATCTTCTGACCGAGAGCGAGGCGGCCGAGGCGCGGGCGAAGCTCGAGGCCTTCGAGGCCCGCAACGGCGGCCCGCTCGGCGGCGCTCAGCGTGCCGGCGGCCATCTGTTGTGGCCATGGATCGACGAACTTATGCGCCACGAGACCCTGCTCGACGCAGTCGAGGACCTGATCGGCCCCGACATCTTGTGCTGGAACTCGATCTTCTGGATCAAGGAGCCGGGTTCGCCGAGCTACGTCGGTTGGCACCAAGACCTCGAGTACTGGGGACTCGACAACGACGAGCTCGTCAGCGCATGGATCGCACTCTCGCCCGCTTCCGAGGCAGCCGGCGCAATGTCGGTTCTCCCCGGAAGCCACCGGGAACTCCTCTCCCACGACGAGACCTACCACGCAGACAACATGCTGACTCGGGGCCAGGAGCTCAAGATCGAGGTCTCCGAGCGAGAGGTCGCCTCGATGGCACTCGAGCCCGGCCAGATGTCCATGCACAACGTGCGGCTCGCGCACGGATCGGGACCGAACACCACCGACGACCGCCGCATCGGTCTGTCGCTGCAGTACATACCGACCCGAACCAAGCAGCGCCTCGTCGACTGGGACTTCGCCACCCTCGTCCGCGGAACCGACACATACGGTCACTTCGAGCTGACCCCGCGACCACAAAGAGACTTCGATCCCGTCGCAGTCGAGTTCCACCAGCGAGCCGGCGTGGCACTCCGCGAACTCCTCTACCAGGGTGCCGAGCGCCCGGCCGAACGAGCCCCGACGCTATAGCTGCGCCCTGTTCCTGGTGTCGGAGGGGCGAGTTTAACCCTAAGTACACGCGGCCCCTGGACCGCCGAACTGATCGCTGCGTGACGCGAAGTCGCTAGTCAGAGACTCACGACGGGGTTTTTGGCACCCACACCTACCGCTCTCTCGGACAATTGCCCCCCGCTGGGCAACCAACAATCAACCGCGGCCGCTTCCCAGCCGCGGCTACGCGTCGTCAGATCCACCCGCTGCGACGGACTCATCAACGAATACCGAAACGCCGCCTGACCAGCCACGACCGAGTATCGGGCACCTTCGTGTGTCCTGAAGGGAAGTGATGACGATGTAGAAGGTCGCCAGCACGGACCGTGCTGTGCCAGTGATGGAGGTAGGTCCTCTGGGGTCGCCGTGCAGGCGGAGATCCCAAACCACCGCAAGCTGCGTCGGTCAAGAGCCGGCAGACCGCGTGACCCAACCCGACCCCACGGGGCCCAAGGGGAGCGTGCGTGACGGATCGAACTGAGCACCGCTTCGAGGGCGTCTTGTACGAGCTCCCGTCCAACTACCCGCACATCATGAACGTCGCGATGGACGTGCCCAAACGGGTGTCCGACGCGTTCGCGGCGCGGGGCCAAGCATCGATGATCGTCGCCGTCGGCCTGAGCCGCGTCTACCTCGGTGCCCACTGGCCGACCGATGTCATCGGCGGCGCAATCGTCGGCGCTGGGCTGATCCTCGTCGCCGAACGCGTCATGGTCCACGAACGCACGCACGGCGGCTGCCGATGCGCGCTCGCCATGTGACGGCGCCGCGACGAGGACGCAGCGGCCCACGCTGGGGTACCCCGGGAAGCAGATCGGCATCGAGATCGCCCTGCCGGAAGGCGAGGAAGACCAGTGGTCCCATGATGGTGAAGACCTCGGCGTGTACGAATCCGGCCAGGCTGGTGATGTCCTCGATGCCGAACAGCGACTTCATGGTCTCGGGCATGGCCTCGACGTAGTCGGCGAGCTCGGTCTCGACGCTCGGGTAGAGGGCCATGACCCAGACGATCATCAGCCCGAGGCCGATGCCGTAGCCGATCACCCCGCGTCGGCAATCCTGGAGACCTCGGGCCACGACCGCCGCCGTCATCGGCTCTCTCCGGCTGGTGGGGTGTCGCTGCGGTAGTAGTCGAGGAAGATGTCTTCGAGGTCGGCCTCCCGGACATGGAGGTCGACGATCTCGTGGTCGACGGCGACCTTCATCAACTGGATGAGAGGCCCTTCCACCTCGACCCTGGCGGCTCGCCCGTCGATGTCGACTTTGCGCACACCATCGACTCTCTCCAAGCGCGTCGGCTCGATCGGCACCGCGAACTCGAAGTCGACGCGGCGCACCGCCATCTGCTTCAGCTGGCTCACTTCGGCCACCTCGACAAGCGAGCCGTCGCGAATGATCCCGACCCGGTCAGCCACCCGCTCCACCTCGGAGAGGGTGTGTGAGGAAAGAAACAGTGTTCGGCCCTCGTCACGGATCTCGCGGGCCAGGTTCTGGAACTCGCGTTGTAGCAGCGGGTCGAGACCAAGTGTCGGTTCGTCGAGGATCATGAGCTCCGGTTCGTGCATGAGGGCCTGTACCAGCGCGAGCTTCTGCCGGTTGCCCATGGACAGGTCCCGGATCGGTCGACCCAGCTCGACAGCGAACCGATCGACCAGATCCGCCAATGGCCGCAGTGATATCCCGCCTCGTAGCTTTGCGAGGTAGTCGAACATCTCGGCCCCAGTCAGCCGCTCATAGAAGGCGAACTCCCCGGGCAGGAACGCGCCGCTGGACCGCGTCGCGCTCGCGCCAGCAGTCGAGGCCGAGCACCCTCCCGCAGCCTGATGTCGGGCGGATTTGCCCTACCAGCAAATGGATGGTCGTCGACTTCCCCGCGCCGTTCGGTCCGAGAAAGCCGAACACCTCACCTGACCGCACATCGAGATCCACGTCCTCGACTCCGCGTTGGCGGCGGTAGTACTTGGTCAACCGCGTCGAGTCGATGGCCAGGTCGACGCCGGTCATGGCTCAGAGCCTGGGGCTGCTGGATGGTGACACGGCAGGCGCATAGTAGGTCTCCTCGGCGAGGACGGCCCGTTCATCCTGGCGAGCGTCACCAGCTCGAGCCGGTCACCCGCCTGTACCTCGACAACCGCCCGGCCACATTCGCAGCCGAGCTCGAGCAGGCGAGACCCCGGTCGCACCGCCACCGCCCGTGTGACGCCTGCCGGCGAGGGGGCGGGCAGGCCGATTACCACGAACAGACCGCCAGACCACGACGAGACCGATGCATATCGAGGTGACCGACACTGTCGAAGCACTGGAGGTCGTGGCCGGCGACGAGGACGCACGAGAGGCCGTCGCGCAGGACGATCTCGTCGAAGCGGAGCTCCTCGTCGAGGAAATCTCCATCGACGGCATGTGCGGGGTGTACTGAGCCATCTCCGCTCAGCCCGATTCCCCGGAAGGCTTCGACCCTGAGGCCCCGTATCGCCTCAGTTCCAAGGTCGCATTGCGGGCCGAGCCGTTCGGCGCTGGCCTACCACTTCGACTCCCGTCGGCTCGTCTTCGTGAAGGCCACCGGCCTCGTCGAGGTCGTCCGGTCACTCGAACACCACGACAGCGTCGAGCTCGCCCTCGACGCGGCCATCGAGGCTGGACTGATCGACGAGCGCCAGCGCGCCAGCTACGCGTCGGGGCTCGAAGCGCTGGCGGGGTCGGGGATCATCGAGGCTCGACCCGTGGCCGAGGTACCGGCATGACGGCAGCAAAACGCCGCCGCTCACTGCGCAGCTCGAGCGGCGGCTCGACGCTCCTATAGGCCTGACGTGAACTGGCCCTGGGTGCCGTGATCGCTGTGGATCAGGGTCTCGTCAGGCTCCCGGCTCTCGATAGCCATCCCGATCAGGCTGACGAAGAGGGGTCACGGAAGCTCGAACGGCGCCTGGTCGAGGAATCGCCGCACGACGTTGGTAGTGATCTGGGCTATGTCGTTGTCCCAGCCGTCTCGGGCCAGCGCGCCAAACCACGAGATCGAACCGACCGAGAACACCGCGCCCCCGTTCGGGGTCTCGAAGAACGTCATGTCGGCCCGGACGTATGGGTCGGGCGTTGGGAAGGTCACGGCGGCCTCGAACTCCTCCTTGGTGCGGATCATGTCCGGCCCGAAGTCAGTGGCAGATGCCAGGACAATGGCGTGCTCGGGCGATCCGAGGCGAGTGTCGTAGCGGTCGACCTCCTGGCCAGCAGCCCCGCCGCCCAGTCCCGAAGTCCCGATCCGCTCTCCGTGTACCCCGTCGAAGATCCATGCGGCCCGTGAGGTATAGCTCGCCTCAGTCCGCTCGTAGTAGCTGGCGCGGTCGAATCCCTGGGCGGCGAAGCCGATCCCCACGAGCTCGTTCGGTGCTCGGCCGAGTCGCCGCCACAGCCCGCCGTACTCGCCGCCGAAGGCGTGGTAGCTCTCGCCCGGCTCGCACTGCCAATTCCGCACCCCATCCTCGGCGCGACGCAGCTCGATCGCACCGGGCCAACTGTCGCTGAATGCGACCCGCCAGTAGAACCCGTTGCCCCCCGCGTAGATCAGCCTTCCACCGCCGCGCTGCCACTGCTCGAGCCCGTCGAGCATCACCGTGGACCAGTACTCGGGATGCGACCCGCTGACGATCACCCGGTCCGGAGCGAGCGCGTCGACGCCCTCGGCATGTAGGTCTTCGTCGGTGACGATGTCATGCCCGACGGCAAGGTGATCGAGGAAGGCATTGATCACTGTGTCAGGCGTGAAGTTCCAGCCGTCTGCCCCAGGACGCAGCTGGAGCACCGGGCGACGTCTCGAGCTGAACATGACGCCGCTGCCGTCGGAGTGCTTCTCGTAGGTCGAAAGACCGAGCTCGGGATGGTCCCTCACGTACTCGTGCTCGGGGCGGAGCCGCGTCCTTGATTCGACGAAATCGGTCCCCTCGAAGAGCATCCGGTGGTTCGCGTAGGCCATGTACGTGCAAGAGGGCATCAGCAGCGCGATGTCAGCGGTCGGCGCACCGATCGCCGGGCGCACGAAGAACGGGATTCGGTCGTCGCCGGCGTCGCCGCGCAGACGGAACGCGTAGATCCCGCTGGCCAGATCGGCAGGCAGATCCAACGACGCAGTCTCCTGCCATCCGGCGTCGTACAGGTCGTCGCTGTGGAAATGGATCGCGTCGTAGTGAGTCGGCTCGTCGCACCAACGATGCACGGTGCCGTTCCAGGCGGGGCCGGTTACGGCGCGGGCGGGGAGCTGGTGGAGCTCGAGTGGGCGATCGACGCCGCCCAGATCCGCGATGGTCCGATCGCCGATGTCCGAGCTGAAGTCCCAGCTGAGCTCCAGACCATCGACGCCGAGTCGCGGCGACGAGATGCGCCCGTCGAAGCGACCACCGCTTGGCGATGCAGCCAGCAACATCGTCTGGAGATCGACTGGGCCGGTTGAGCCGTCGCCGATGGTCGGCTCGGGATCGACCTCGAGGAGGTCACGGCCCGGTGAGACTGTTGGCGCTGTCGTAGCCAGAGCGGTGATAGCTCCTGTTTCGAGGTCGACGTCGAGCTCGATGCGGTACCACCTCCGTCCGGCAATAGGTCGAGAACGAAGGCGCAGCTCAGCTACGCTCGATCGGGCGATCAGGTGGCCACTGTCGAGGGCGATTTCGACCACTGTGCCCGTGGTTCCCTCCAGCACGACGACCGGCTGCGACTCGGACGGCCTGGTCGCCATGAGCGCGAACTCGAGCTGCAATGTTTGAGCGGCGGTGAGCCCCTTGAGATCGACGCTCGCAAAGGACCCCGGTATCAGGGCCGCTTCGGAGAGATCGACCCGGTCGGGTAGGCTGCTGTCGATTTCGGTCTCGGAGAATCCCGGCCCATAGCGAGTGCGGTCACCGCAGCTGATCCGGACGATGTCAAGGGTCGCAGGACCGGGGCTGTGGCTCGAAGCCTTCAGGCTGATGTGGTCACCGGCGCGGAGTGAGAGCGGCTCGCAGTACCCAGTGATCTGCTTCGGCCTATCGTCCATCGAACGTGTCTAGCGCGGCCCGATCGAGCGTGTTGCTGACCGAAGAGGTCCGAGGGCGCGAGTCTCACCGGCCCCGGCATCGAAAGCGCCGGCGCCCCCGAGAACCCCGCTCACAGCAGCCGGGGCCGGGGACGCTGACCACCCGCTCGGTACTGCGGGAACGGAGCGATCCACTGGCACTCAGCCAGTACTGATGGAGCCCAGCCAGGCGGTGACGTCGTCGATCCAGCCATAGCGCCCACCCCGGCTCTCGACGAGTTCGGGAGTCCAGTCTTTGATCGCTTCGAGGAGTCGTGCGGCGAGGTCAGGGAGCCTTGTCAGCGCCGCCGATGGTGCGAGCTGGACGCGGATCGTGAACAGGATGGCCCCTGTAGCGGGCAATCGTCGCAGTGTCTGACGCTCGCTGCGGAGCCAAAGGTGGTCGGGGTGAAAGGCATCGGGCTGACGAAGCGCGCTCTGGTCGGGAGCGAACAGGAGGGGGTGGGCGCTGAAGCCCCAGTTGCGGCGTGAGACGATCCGGTCCGGGGAGAGCCGGTCGAAGAACCGCGACACCCGGGTGGCAAGATCATGCTCATAATGGGGGACGGGTCCGTGGACGTCCTCCTGGAGTCGGCCGAGCTTGTCGCCGAGTCGCCCAGTAGGTCGGGAAGCCCACCAACCCCGCGGTCAAACGCCAGCCACCGTCGGCTTGCTCCATGACGCACAGGTCCTCCTGTATGGCGAGGCCGGCTCTGGCCAGCGGTGGGGCGATCGTGTCGTCCCACTCCGACAGCGCTTCAGGCAAGTGGCGGGCCAGCCAGTCGTGGACGAGCCCGCTTGCTTCGGCGCAAGAGCCCTCGCTCCCGGGGAGCGCAGCGAACACCTCCCCATGGGCCTCGTCGTGGAGTCTGCGCTTGAGGGCGAGCTCGCTGGCGCGAAGCTCGTCGGCGCGCAGCCAGTCCGCCTCCTCGATGCCCCGCGTGCCCATGCGTTGATACGGAACGCCGGCATGCACGCTGACCCGGTCGAGCTCATCGAGCCAGCGCAGGTCGGCGTTGCGGTACCGCTCGATGTCGATCGGGTAGGCGTGCGGGTCGACCGGGATCATGGCGAACCCACGCGGGCTCGCCAATCATGGCGGATCCAGACCCGGTCCAGCTCGCCGGTCACTGCGCGATCGTCGCACACGTTCCGGCAAAACGCCCCCGCGAACATCACCAGAATGCGTCACGGACCAGCACGCATCTGGCCGGCACGAGCGGGGCTCGAGGTCGAGCCGAGCAGATCGGCTCGAGTTTGCTGGCCAGCGCTCGGTTGCCTGATCGTTGCCAGGTCGTGGCATCGCTGTGAGCGGAGAGCGTCGCTGACGAAGGGCGGGGTCGTGGCGCCGTCACAGGATAGATCCGCCTGTCCGAGGAGTACCGATGCGACCCTATGGCGCCTTCATTCTTTTCACCGCAGCCCTGGTCGCGCTGCGCCGAGCAGCGTTGCCGATCTCGGTCGGCGGAAGCATCGCCCTGACGCTCCTGGTCACTTCCATCGTGCGGACGCTCACATCACGCAGAGCTTGAGACCCACGACGCGCCGCCAGCAACGACGCGCAAGGACAGTGTCCGGAAGGCTGCTCTGGTCTCCCGGGTAGGCCAGTCGATGCCTCGGCACCGCGGCGAACGGCCCGGGTTGCTGCAGGATGTGTTCGCTCCTCGCGAACACCCGACATTGCGCAGGCGTCAGTGCACACGGCCTACCGTCGCTGGCAACTCCGGCCGCGCGAGTCTGATTGGAGACACACCATGCTCGATCTCGACCTCAGCGGGCACACGGCCATCGTCACGGGAGCGAGCCTCGGTATCGGCGCCGCTGCTGTGCGCCAGCTCGCCGACCACGGCGCCCGGGTGGCGTTCTGCGCTCGCCACGACGACGGTGTCGCCGCGCTGAGTCAGTATGCACCCGAGTCGGCCAGCGGAGCCGTTCACGGCTATGTCGCCGACATGGCCGATCCGGACTCCGTGGCAACCTTCCTCGCGTCGGTCGGCGCCGACATCGGGCCGGCCGACATCGTCGTGAACAACGTGGGCGCTTCGCCCTCGCGCAACTTCCTGTACATGTCCGATGACGACTGGGAGGACCTGTTCCAGCTCAACTTGATGTCGGCCGTTCGGTGCACCCGGCATTGTCTTCCGGCAATGCGCGCCCAGAAGTGGGGTCGGATCGTCATGGTGGCCAGCGGCGCAGCGCTCTATCCCGGGGCGGCTCTCATCGACTATGCGGCCACCAAGGCCGCGATGGTGGCGACCGGCAAGGCGCTGGCCGGCAAGTACGGGCCGGACAATGTCCTCGTCAACTCTGTTCTGCCCGGCCTGATCCATACCGCCATGTGGGATCGGGCCGCTGACGAGGTCGCCGAGGCCACTGGCGGCACTCGCCAAGGGGTCCTCGACGGCAACGCAGCTCGTGTTCCACTGGGCCGGTACGGAACAGCCGATGAGGTCGCGGCCGTCATTGTCTTCCTCTGCTCGGACGCAGCGTCGTATATGAACGGTGCGACGATCGTGGTCGACGGGGGTGAGGGGGGCCACATCTGACTCGACCCCGGGTTGGACTCGGCGCTGATGCGTATAGTCCGGGCATGACAAGTGCAGCCGATCGTGACATCGCCGACCTGGCAGCTTCGTATGGGCTGAGCTTCGCTGGCGATGACGACCTGGCCTCGTTCGTCGAGGCCGTGCGGGGGTCCGTCGAGGGGGCCGAGAGCATCGCCGACCTGCCCGACGAGCCCGTGGAAGTGAAGTACCCGCGGTCGGAGTGGGCGTATCCCGACCCGGCCGAGAACGAGCTGGGCGCCTGGTATGTCCGGACCGACATCGAGGGAGCGAGCAGCGGCAAGCTGAGCGGTCGGACCGTGGCGATCAAGGACAACATCTTCGTCGCCGACGTGCCGATGATGGACGGCACGCACATCCTCGAGGGCTATGTGCCTCCCGTCGACGCAACCGTCGTGACGAGGCTCCTCGACGCGGGAGCGACCATCGCCGGCAAGTCCGTCTGTGAGGCGTACTGCTTCTCGGCGGGCAGCCACATCAGCGAGTCCGGCCCTGTCCTGAACCCGCTCAACCATGAGCGGTCGGCCGGCGGATCGTCGTCGGGCAGCGCCGCCCTCGTGGCGGCCGGCGAGGTCGATCTGGCCATGGGTGGCGACCAGGGCGGATCGATTCGCATCCCGTCCTCCTATTGCGGCATCTACGGCCTGAAGCCGACGCACGGCCTGGTGCCCTATACCGGCATACTCGGGATGGACCCCAGCATCGACCACACGGGTCCGATGACGGGATCGGTCGGCGACAACGCTCTGATGCTCGAGGTGATCGCCGGGCCGGACGGGCTCGACGAGCGCCAGCCTGACCAGGAGGCTCAGGCCTATACCGAGGCCCTCGGCGGGGGCGTTACGGGCTTGAAGATCGGTGTGTTGACCGAGGGTTTCGGCTACGACGACTCGGATCCCGACGTCGACGCCAAGGTCAGAGCGGCGGCCGAGCGCTTCGCCAAGCTGGGCGCCCAGGTCGGCGACATCTCGGTGTCGATGCACCGGGACGCAGCGATCATCTCGGCCGCGTTCATCCCGGCGATCATCGACATCATGTACACCAACGACGGCCTGCCGCTGGGACGCAACGAGCCCCTCGTCGAGAGCTTCTATGAGGTCCAGAACACCTGGCGTCAGCGACCGAACGATCTGCCTGAGGGGGTCAAGGTCTTCCTGATCGCTGCGGCGCTCCTCAAGCGCGAGAGCGGTATGAGGTACGTCGCCAAGGCCATCAACCAGACCAGGCGGCTGAAGGCCAGATACGACGCGGCCCTGCAGGAGGTCGATCTGCTGTTGTTGCCGACGACACCCATGAAGGCGTCGGTGCTGCCCGGGCCGGACGCCTCTCGCGAGGAGATCATGACCCGGTCCTATGAGTCGCTCACCAACACGTGGCCGTTCAACCTCACCCACCATCCGGCGCTGTCGTTGCCGTGTGGGCTGAGCGATGGGCTACCGGTAGGGCTCATGCTCGTCGGTCGCCATTTCGACGAGACGACCATCTACCGGGCGGCCGCCGCCTTCGAGCAGCACGACGACTGGCGGACGCTGTAGCAGGCGCTCCCCCAGCAGCTCAGACGAAGGGGGCGGCCTCGATCTTCTGGGCCTCCGGCAGCACCTCCTCACCGAACCGGGTCACCAGATCGAACAGCTCGTCGATCGTGTTCGACCGAACGTCGAAGATCAGCGTCACGTGCCCGTACCCCTCGTTGGCGTACCGCTCGAGCTCCTCGAGGAGGTCTTCGGCCGTTCCGGTCATCGTCGGCCGGTTGGCCCCACGGAGGATGGGATCGTCGGAGTCACAGAGCAGCGCCGAGCAGATCGTGCCGTACCAGAATCCCGACATGTCCTTGCCGATTCGCTCGCCTTCGGCAATCGCGGCGTGCTTCGCAGCGGCGTAGAAGTCGACCGGGCAATGGGGCTCGGCGTGAACGGTGTAGAGCCCGTCGCATTGTCGGGCAGCGCGTCGTGCTCCGATCGGCGTCGTTGCGCCGTAGACGATCGGCGGCCGGGGCTGCTGGTATGGCTTCGGGTCCATCGAGACACCATGGATCGTGAAGTGCTTCCCGTCGTGGTCGATCCAGTCGTCGGACCACGCCTTCTTGTAGATCTCGATGCACTCCTCGGTGACCTCACCGCGGTTCTCGAAGTCGGCGCCGAGGGCGCGAAACTCGTCCTCCTCCCACCCGATCCCGACGCCCATGATCACCCGGCCCTCGGAGAGCTGGTCGGCGGTCGCGAACTGATGTGCCGACGCGAGGGGATGCCGGTAGGGCGCGATATGGACCGAGGGAGCGAATCTGATCCGTTCGGTCGCGTGAGCGAGGCCCCCCAACAGCACGGCGACATCGAGCATCATCGGCCTCTCCGGATAGGCCCTCGTCCGCGACGAGGTCACCGGGTAGTCCATCGAGAGGTCGCCCCCCATCACGACATGATCCGAGAGCCAGATCGAGTGGTAGGAAAGGCGTTCTGCGAGCTGGGCGAACTCGAAGGGACGGACGTCAGCCGGCTGAATCGGCTGGAGGTAGAAGTCCGTCTCGTCTCGGGTCAACAGACCGTGGTTGGGTATCTTGACGCCGATGTCCATGCCGGCACGCCTCCTCGAGGAAGAGGACCACGATGACTGATGGTGGGTCCTTCACCCGTGACACCGTCGAGTTCACGAGCGCTGGAGATACTATCGAGGCCTACTTCTACCTGCCCGATGGCGTCGAGCGGCCACCGGTTGTCGTGCTCGCGGGGGGATGGTGCTACGTCAAGGAGCTCGTGCAGCCGCTCTATGCCGAGGCATTCGCGGCCATCGGGCTGGCGGCTCTGTTGATCGACTATCGCCGGCTCGGCACCTCGGGGGGTGAGCCCCGCCAGCACCTCGACCCTCACGACCAGATCGAGGACTACCGCAATGCGATCTCCTATTTGGAGACGCGCCCGGACGTCGATGCGGCGCGGGTCGGTGCCTGGGGGATCTCCTATTCAGGGGGCCACGTGCTCATCCTCGGCGCCACCGACCCCCGCGTGAGATGCGTCGTGTCGATCGTTCCCGTCGTCGACGGGCTCCGCACGCTGCGCCGAGCACACGGGACGCTCGGCATGCGCCGACTGGAAGAGGCCATTGCCGCCGCCCGGAGGAAGCTCTTCGTGACCGGCGAGCACTCGCACATCCCTCACGGCACGCGGACCCCCGAGACCGAGGTCTCGACATGGCCGTTCCCCGCGTCGCGTGACACCTTCGAGTGGCTCCAACAGAACAGGGCCCCCAACTACCAGAACAGGGCGACGGTCGCATCGACGGAGATGCTGCTCGCCTACAGCGTCTACCCGTTCGTCGAGCGCCTCGTGGACGTCCCGACCATGATGGTGGTGGCCGAAGGCGATGACCACACGATGTGGGACCTCGAGATCGAGGCCTACGGCGCCATCCCGACACCCAAGAAGCACCTCGAGGTCGTGCCCCGCTCCGGGCATCTCGGCCTGTACCGCGACGAGGCCAAGGTGCGGGAGGTGGCCGGCGCATGCGGCGAGTGGTTCCGCCGGTGGCTGTGAGAGCCCGGACTTCGACCCCACGGGGACCCATAGGCTCCGTCTCACGAGAGATGAAGGAGCGGCCATGGACTCCCGGGAGATCGTCATCGCCAAGCTCTCCGAGTGGGGCATCGAACCCAGCGAAGAGGATCTCGAGGAGCTCATTCCCGCCTATGAAGCCCTGATCGGGTGGCAGCGGGTCCTGGAGGACATGCTCCGGACCCGATCGATGGGCAACGACATGGAGTTCCCGCTGAGCGAGCCGATCGTGGTTCACGACCTGGAGAGGTACCGGTAGCCATGGCGAGCACGGGACAGGAATTGGCGTTCGCCTCGATGGAGTCCCTGTCGGAGCGGATCCGGCAGCGGCAGGTGTCACCCGTCGAGGTGACAGAACTCATGCTCACCCGCATCGAGGAGCTGAACCCGATCATCCACGCCTACTACACGGTCTTCGACGAGCAGGTCATGGACGACGCGAAGCGGGCCGAGCAGGAGATCGCCCGAGGCGACTACCGCGGTCCCCTCCACGGGATACCGATGGGTATCAAGGACATCTACGAGATGGGGCGCACGACCTGGGGCTCCCAGCCCCTGCAGGACTATGTGGCCGAGGAGGACTGTGTCGCCGTCAAGAAGCTCAAGGACGCGGGCGCCCTGATCCTGGGCAAGACGGCGACCTATGAGTTCGCCTATGGCGTCCAGAGCCTGGAATCGCCTGTCGAGCCGGTGCGCAGTGCGTGGGATCTGTCCCTGGAGGCGGGCGGCTCGAGCAGTGGCTCGGCTGGAGCGGTCGCTGCGGGCATGGCCTACTCGGCGATGGGCTCGTGCACGGGCGGCTCGATCCGTTGGCCGGCCCAGTGTCTGCTGCACGTCGGGCTCAAGGCCACCTATGGCCGGGTGAGCAGGAGGGGGATACTCCCGCTCGCGTGGAGCCTCGACCACCCGGGGCCCCTAGCGAGGACGGTGAAGGACTCGGCGCTCGTGCTCCAGGGGCTGGCCGGCTACGACGAGCTCGACCCGGGCTCGGCGAACGCCCCGGTACCCGATTTCACGGCGAAGCTCGGACGGGACATCGGTGGCATGCGCATCGGCCTGCTGACCGACCTCTACGAGGCGACGTGTGATCCGAAGGTGCTCGAGGTCTACGAGCAGGCGGTCGACAGATACCGCAGCCTCGGCGCAGAGATCGTCAGGGTGTCGAGCATCGGTCTCGCCGAGCTCGAAGCCATCCAGTGGCCGACGCTGTGGGCCGACGCAGCCGCGATCCACCTTCGCAATGTGCGCAACCGTGGACACGAGTTCAATCCGAACACCCGCCAGTTTCTCCAGTGGGGGATGCTGGTCAGCAGCACGTACTACCTGCTGGCGTCACGGTGCCGAGCCCAGGTCCGCGACGATCTCTGCGCCGCTCTCACCAGCCAGTGTGACGTTCTCATGTTGCCGACGGCCGGCTTCCAGGGGCCCGGGCCGGTGCCCGAGGAGTCGCCCGGACTGAACTTCATCGGCTCGGCGTTCGAGATCTATACGCCCATCTTCAACTTCACCGGGCTCCCGGCTATCCAGGTTCCCTGTGGCTTCGACGCCGATGGCTTCCCCACCGGGTTCCAGATCGCCGCCAAGCCCTTCGACGAGGTGACGATGTTCCAGGTGGCACGGGCCTACGAGCAATCCGAGAAGTGGTACACGATGCACCCCGACATCTGAGCCGGTCAGGCCGACGATCAGCTCGCGGGCGCCATGCCACCATCGATGGTGTAGCTCTGCCCAGTGATCCACCGGCCCTGATCGCTGCACAGATAGACAACCTGGTGAGCGACGTCCTCACCCGTTCCAGCCCGCTCCATTGCGATCCGACTGTCGATGTAGTCGGTCCATTCCTCCCCCCGGCCCCAGTCGTCGTGGCGGAACGTGTCGATCAGCCCGGGGTTGATCGCATTGGCGGTGATGCCGTGGCGACCGAGCTCCTGGGCCAGGAACGCCGTCAAGGTCTCCACCGCAGCCTTGCTGGTCGCGTAGGCGGCGCTATTCGGCGCCAGGATGCGCGGCGAGACCGAGCAGATGTTCACGAACGAGCCCCCTTCGCTGTGCTCGATCATGTGTCGCGCGAAGTACTTCGACATCAGGAACGTGCCCGTGAGATTCACGTTCATGACCGTGTTCCACGCAGCCAATTCGAGGTCGACGATGGGGACACGATCGGCGCCCTTGGCGGCGCCAGCGTTGTTCACGACGATGTGGACCGGCCCGAGCTCGTCGACGATCTGAGCGAGCAGCGACTGGACGGCGTCGGGATCGGCCACGTCGCTCACGACGGGCAGGGCACTGCGACCCTCGCCACGTATCTCATCGGCGACGGAGTCGATGTCGCGCCAGCCGGCCTCTTGCTCGTCCTCGGGGTAGTCGGCGGGTGCTCGTCCGGTGCCGGTGATCACGACGTCACACCCGGCGCGGGCGAGAGCGACCGCGATCGGGCGGCCGATCGACCTCATACGTCCTGCGCCGGTGACCACCGCCACTCGATCCTGGAGACCAGTCAGCTCGTAGGACATGGGGAGCTTTTACACCGAACGAGACTGCTCGGCGACGAAAGCACCGAGGCGCCGGGCCATGAGCTCTGGTGTCAGAACCTCGGTCAGGGCCGCGACGCCGGCTGCCATGCTCACGGTGTTGTTGTTGTTGAACGTGCCGCCCTGGGTCAGCCCGCCACCGGCCGCCGGGTCGAAGGCAGCCATCAGCTCACGACGACCACCGAAGGCACCGATCGTCAGACCGCCGGCGATGTACTTGCCGAGCGTCGTCATGTCGGGGGTGATGCCGAGCACCTCCTGGGCACCGCCTGGCGAGAGCCGCGACGTCATCACCTCGTCGAAGATCAGCTGAGCTCCGTAGGCATCGCACTGGGCACTCAGCTCGGCGAGGAAGTCGGGCTCGCCGGGGATACAGCCGCTGGCGCCGATCATCGGCTCGACGAGAGCGCAGCCGATGTCGTCGGGATGAGCGGCGAAGGCACGACGAACGGACTCGGTGTCGTTGTAGTCGGCGAAGACCCACTTGTGGGGAACGTTCAGGGGCCTGCCGGTCGGCCCGAAGTACAGGACGCCACCGTGGTAGCCACCATGGAACACCAAAACGCCCGGTCGCCCCGTGGCGTGAAGCGAAGTCGCGATGGCGTAGAGGTTCGCTTCTGTCCCCGAGTTGGTGAACCGGACCTGATCGATCGACGGAAACCTCTCGCACACCAGCCTGGCGAGCTCGAGCTCGGCCGGGTGCGTGGCGCCGATCGACAGCCCGGCGTCCAGGGCCGTGATCACCGCCCGCCGGACCGCCTCGGGACGATGCCCGAGGAGGCCGGCCGTGTAGTTGCCCAGCAGATCGACATAGGTGTGACCGTCGACGTCGGTCAGCAGTCCCCCCTCGGCCGACACGACACGGAACGGGAACGGCTCGAAGTCGAGCACGGAGCGGGTGTTCCCCCCGGGCAGGAACTCGCGAGCGGCCGCTGCGAGGCGCGCGCTCTCGGGCCGACGGTCGGCGTACCGGCGACGAGCGGCCTCGACAGCCACGTCGAGATCGGTGCCCGGTGGCATCGCTGCCTCCTGTCGTCTGGTTGTGTCAGTAGTCGACTGGCGTGATGTAGGCCGGGTCGCTGTGGGCCGCCCAGTAGAGGTCCCGTACACGGGTCGTGACCGGCCCGGGCTTCCCGTCGCCGATCGTCTCACCATCCAGCACCGTGACCGGCATGACCCCGCCGGCCGTACTGGTCACGAACAGCTCGTCGGCCGCTCTCACGTCGTCGACCGGCAGCGGTGCCACCACGGTGTCGATACCGACCGAGGAGGCGAGCTCGATGACCGTTCGACGGGTGACACCTTCGAGGACGCCCCGATCGGGCGTATAGAGCCGCTCGCCGGCGACGGCGAAGACGTTGAAGCCGTTGCCCTCGGTCACATTGCCGGCGGCATCGGGCAGCACGACGAGATCGCCGCCCCGGTCGAAGGCCTCGAACATCCCTTGCATGAGGTCGCCCCAGTGATGGTTCTTCACCGTCGGGTCGACGGCTTCGGGCGGGATGCGGATCGTGTTCTCGGCGATCACCAGATGCGAGCCCGTCTCCTGACGTTCGGCGGGGACGATCCAGACGTACGGGATCGCATAGGCGTAGAACCGGTTCACGAAGGTCCGCGGATCGGCGGTACGAGAGTGGGGGATGCCCCGGGTGACCAGCATGTCGACGAACGCTTCGCGGAGACTGGAGCGGCGCACACACTCGAAGAGGATCTCCCTCATCTCCGATCGAGTGACCGGTGGGTTCATACAGATCGTCTGCCAGCTCTTCTCGAACCGGTCGAGGTGGTCGTCGAGCCGGAAGAACGCGCCCCCCCATACGCCGACCACGTCGTAGGTGAGATCGGCGTGCTGGAAGCCGGTGTCGGCGATGGGCACCGTGGCGGCCTCATAAGGGACGAACTCGCCGTCGACCCAAGCGCACCCGGAGCTGTAGTCGGTCATCGGCGCCAACCCGGCCGGCTCAGGCGGCGGATGCGAGGGCGGGCACCTGTAACGGCGGCGCGTCCCACGACTTGAGCTCGGGCAGGACCTTGTCGGCGAAGAGACGGACGCTCCGCTCGACCTCGCTGTAGGGCATGCCGCCGTAGCTGAATCCGGGCATGAAGCCGGCTGCGTTGATCGTGTTCTTGATGAACTCGAACTTCTCGATGACCTGCTCGGGTGTCCCCCACGGCATGAGCTTCACGAAGTCGTCGGCGGCTCCCTCGGCACCATGGCGGGAGATGTACTTCGTGATGTTCGTGTAGAACTCGTACCCCTTGACGCCGCGGTGAGGGTCATCGCCGAACTCGTAGTGCTGCATGATCGACGCGTAGTAGGCCCCCATGTACCGGTGCGCCATCTCCTCGGCCCGATCGGCCGACTCGTCGACGAAGCAGCTCCCACCCGACAGCGGCGGTGGAGCGGCGCAGCCGTTCTCCTGTTCGTAGATCTCGTTGTAGACAGCGAAGTCTTGCTCGACGATGTCCCATGGTTTCTGAGGGATGACGAGCAGGCCGACACCGAGCTTGGCCATGATCGGCATCGACTCGGGCGAGACGGCAGCCGCGTAGGTCCGCCCCCGAAACGAATGCTCGGGTCTGGGCCTGATGTCGCGTCTGGGTTGTTGGACGAACTCACCGTCGTGCTCGAGATAGCCCCGTTCGAGCCCTTCGATGATCATCTCGGCGTACTCGATGAACCTCTCGCGACTGGTGTTCATGTCGACCCGGAAGCCGTCGTACTCGACGCGCGCGATACCGCGGCCGAGACCGAGGATCAGACGTCCACCCGAGAGATTGTCGAGCATGGTGATCTGCTCGGCGATCCGCATGGGGTCGTGCCAGGGCAACACGATGACACCCGTGCCGAGCAGGATTCTCTCCGTGCGGCCGGCGTGGTACGTGAGGAACTGCACCGGGTCGGGGCACATGATGTAGTCGGTGAAGTGATGCTCGACCGTCCAGAGTGACTCGAAACCGAGACTCTCCAGCTCGTCGATCAACTCGAGCTCACTACCCCAGACTTCACTGTCGGGAAGGGCATCAGCCGGGTTCTGAAAGTTCGCCGAATAGCCAACGTGCATGGTGAACCTCCGACGTCACCGACAGCCTATAGACGATCGCGAGTCAGCAACTCGGCCACCAGCTGAGGGGCCTGGACTCGGGTGGGGGCAGGGAACGGCTGGCCAGGCTGTTCAGGTCCTCGGCCAGGATCATGCGAGTCTCGGCCGGATCGATGATCTCGTCGACTCTCATCGTGCCGGCCGCCTCGTACGGCGACGTCGCCTCGGCCACCTCGGTCACCAACCGGGCCCGCTCGGCCTCGCGCTCGTCCTCGTCGGCGATCTGGGCCAGCTTGGTCCCGTAGGCGACGTTCACCCCGACCTCGGGGTCCATGAAGCCGATCTCCGCTCCGGGCCACGCATAGACGCCGTGGGCCGGCATCTGGGACCCGTTCATCGCCTGCCACGCCAGCCCGAACGCCTTGCGCACACACACGGTGAGGGTTGGCGTCGATGCGAGCTGCAGGGCCTGCATCATGCGCATACCCCAGTGGAGCATCCGGTCGTGCTCGACCCGGCGTCCGACCATGAAGCCGGGTACGTCGACGATGAAGATGACGGGGAGGTTGAACGCATCGCACACGGTCATCAAGCGGATGATCTTGTGACATGACTCCGGGTCGAGCACCCCGGCGTTGAACATCGGGTTGTTGGCGACCACGCCAACTGAGAAGCCGTCGATGCGGGCCAGCGCGCTCACGACGCTGCGGGCATAGCGGGGCTGGAGCTCGAAGACGGAGCCCTCGTCGCAGAGCCGGGTGACGACCCTACGCATGTCGTAGCCCCTGGTTCGCTGGGTCGGGACGAGTCCAACGAGCCCGGGGTCGGGCTCGATCTCGCCCGGAGGCTCGCCCCGCGGAGGCGGCTGGTGAGCGTTCGACGGGAGATAGCTCAGCCAGCGGCGGATCGCCGCCCACGCTTCTTCATCGGCCTCGACCCCGAGATCGATCTGGCCGGTCGTCTCGGCGTGGACGGCGACGCCGCCGACCTCCTCGAAGCTGATGATCTCGCCGGTCGCGATCTCGAACACGCGCGGGGATGTCACGGCCAGACACGAGCCCTCGGTCATGACGACGAAGTCCGACATCGCGGACAGAAACGACGAGCCGCCGAAGGACTGTCCCACGATCGCTGTCGCCATCGGGACCTGGTGGTGGCGGGCGGCCATCGTGAAGAGGTCGCCGGGCTCGGAGATCCCCTCTGCCCCCATCGTGTCGGGAATGCGCGCCCCTCCCGTTTGGCCGAAGTGCACGATCGGAACGCCCATGGCCAGGGCTCGTTCGAAGAGGCGGTACTCCTTGCGGGTCCCCACGATCGAGCTCGAGCCCCGGAGGACGGTTATGTCGTCGCCGAAGACGGCGACCGGTCGGCCCTCGACGGTTCCGTGCCCACCGATCTTGCCGTCGCCGGGGGTTCGGTCCCTGTCCTCCAGGCGCATCGAGCGGCTGAACGTCCCGATCTCCCGGAAGCTCCCCCCATCGAGGAACCCCTCGATATGGTCCCGGACGGTCGGCGTGCCCTCCGTCCGCATCCGCTCGACCTTCTCGGCTCCGCCCATCTCGTCGCGGACGGTCACCGCCTTCTCCCGAAGCTCACGGACCGCTTCGTGCTGATCGGCCTCAGCCAAGGCGACCGGCCCGGAGCTCGGAGGTCGCGGCCCGGTCGACCTCGAGTGTCTCGAAGCGATCCGGGTCGCCGGTGATGACGACGCCGTAGGCGTCGCGGGCTCGGCCGAGCGTGACGTACCGCTCACGCACGTCGGTCAGCACGAGGTCGGGATCGCGCTCGAGGGGGCTGCCGTACCCACCACCACCCGCTGACCGGGACAGGATCCTCTCGCCGGGCTGGAGGTCGACGGCCGCCACCGCCTCGGGCCGTTCGGTCACCCCACCGGCGGGACCGACGACGGCCGCCGAGCACACGGTCGGCCCGTCGCCACCGCGGACACCCCGGGCGGGATGGACGATTCCCTCCATCTGGTAGTGAACGCGCATCTCGTCGAGGAGGGGCCCGTATTCGCAGAGGTTCCCGGGCGCGCCTCGCGTGCGACCGGCCCCTTCGGAGTCGGGTCGGATCTGCGATTGGGTGATGATGAGCGGGTACTTGGCCTCGTCCACCTCGATCGAGTCGCGATAGAGCAGACCGTTGCAGTTGATCGCGACCAGGGAGAGCCAGCCGTCGGACTCGGCCGTTGCGGGCCCTCCGGCCGTACCGTTGAACAGCTGGGCGATGTAGTCGCTTCCCTTGCGGGGGTCATAGCCGGACACGACGCCGAAGCAGGGCGGGTGCCCGTAGCACGGCTCAGCGGCTCCCCACCCCTCGACGAGCTCGGCGAAGGCGTAGAAGACCAGCGGGAAGAGCCGCTCGGAGATCGTCGTCGTCGCCATCGAGCACGATCGAGGGAATCTCGGGATCCCGACACAGCAGTTCTCGCGGATCTTCACGTCGAAGCACCGGAACGATCCCGCGTTGAACTCGACCCGGGGGGTCCGGCTCTCTCGCTGCGAGTTCACGACGTACAGCGTCCCGGCGATGACCCCGTTCACCGCGGTCGCCTCGCTCAGGTTCAACCCGACCGGCAGGCAATCGGCATTGCCGCGCAGATCGATCGTGACCGTGCCCGTCGTGTTGTCGACGTCGATGTCGGCCATCAGTGGCAGCCCGTCGGGTAGCCCGGGGAACGGGTCGAGGTGGCTGCGCGCCTCGATGTGGCCGGCCGGCAGCTCGCGAATGGCCTCCTGGCACCTGATCTCGGAGTAGTCGAACCAGGCTTCGAGGAAGGCGACGACCTTCTCACGTCCGTACCTCGAGCAGAACTCATTCAGCGAGCGCTCGGCGACGCGGCACGCCGCGACCTGGGCGAGATAGTCGCCGTACCAGATCTCGGGGACCCGGATCCGCCGCTGGCACATCCGGATGATGTCGGCGACGTCCTCGTAGCTCTCCTGGATCTTCACCGAGGGGAAGAGCAGGGCGCCTTCCTCGTAGACATCGCGCGCGTGGGGCATATAGGTCGTGGGGATCGAGTTGCCGATGTCGGCCTGATGGCCCTTGGCGATCGCGGTGAACATGTGCTCACCGTCGATGAAGACGGGGACGATGAGCGAGTAGTCGGCCGCGTGGGTGCCGCCGGTATAGGGGTCGTTGTGCAGGAAGGCGTCGCCCTCCTGGACAACGGGATGGGCCTCGAGCATCGCCTGGTTGAGGAGCGAAGCGCCGTACACGTGGACCGGCAGCCCCTCGCCGACAGCGATCAGGTCACCGTCCGCCGTGGCAAGCGAACACGAGAAGTCGCGGGAGATCGCCAACGTCGTCGACCGGGCCGCCCGAAGGAGGGTGTTCTCCATCTGGCGCACGATCCCCTCGAAGCGGCTCGACATCACCGCCAGCTCGACCGCATCGACCTCTGTCGCCGTCGAAGCCATCACTCACCTCCAGGCGTCGCGATGTATGCGGCTGCGGTGACCTCGATCGTCGACCCCGGGGGTGCCACGATCGTCGTGGTCTCCTCCTCGATGATGGCCGGCCCCTCGATGATCTCGCCGTCCCTCAGGCCCCCGGCCCGGAAGATCTCGGTCTCGATCGACCGCCCTTCGAAGTAGGCAACCCTGTGCTCCTCGACCCTCAGGGACTCGTCGGTTGGCAGGGTGGGAAGCTTCGGTCGGGCGCTCGCTGTCCGGGTCTCACCGCGCCAGGCGATCACCTCGATGGGCGCGCCCGGCTCGTTCACGGCGAACACGGCCTGATGTATGTCGTCGAAGCGAGCCTGGAGGTCAGCGACATCGTCGGGGCCGTCGAAGCCTCGCCGATCGCCCAGCGGGACATCGATCTCCCAGAGCTGATTGGCGTAACGCGCTTCGGCCGTGAAGGCGCGGCTCCGCTTGCCCTCCCCCCCGACGCGGGTGTCGGCCTCGTCCATCGCCTTGTGCATCGTCGCGAAGGCGGCGTTGACCCGGTCGTAGTCGAAGCTGTCCGACGAGGTGGCAACGCCCTGGGAGAACACCGAGGTGATGTCGGAGTACTGGCCACCGACCGCGCTCAGGCCGGCTGCCAGCTTCGGGATGAACACGCCGAGCACACCCAGCTCCCGCGCTATGGAGACGATTCCCAGGCCCGAGGACCCGCCGCCGGCCACGATGATGCAGTCCTTGGGGTTGATCCCCTGGGCCACGGTGCGCTCGGTGACGAAGGACCTCATGTTCTCGTTCGAGACGGTCAGGATCGCGCTGGCCGCCTCCTCGACGCTCATTCCCAGCCGGGACGCGACATGGTCGTCGATGGCCCGGCGGGCCAGGTCGACGTCGAGACGCATCCGCCCACCCAGGAAGAAGGCCGGGTCGATGTACCCCACCGCAACAGCCGCATCGGTGACGGTGGGACGATCGCCGCCGTAGCCGTAGCACGCTGGGCCCGGGTGCGCTCCCGCCGACTGGGGGCCGACGGTGAGGAGCCCACCGCGGTCGACCTGGGCGATGGAGCCACCGCCCGCGCCGATCGACCGGGTGTCGACAGCGGGGAGACCCGTCATGTGGCCATACCACTTCTCGCCGAGCCACTTCTCACGGGTGTAGACGATGTGACCGTCTCGCAGGGGGCCGACGTCGAAGGATGTCCCGCCCGCATCGACGACGAGCACGTCGCGGGAGATCTCCGAGGCCCCTCCTGCATCGGCGTACACCTGGCCGGCCACGGGCGCCAGCGCCGGCCCCGAGTCGACACTGTGCAGTGGCTTGGTCGTCATCTCGTCCATCCTCATGACACCCCCGGAGATGTGCGTCACCATCAGGGGGTCGCTCTGGAAGCCGAGCTCCCGGAGACGGTGGTCGATGTCCTCGAGGTGAGCACGCATGAGGGGCTTGAGCGACGCATCGATGACCGTGGCCGAGGCTCGCCGGTACTCCCTGGCGAGGGGATTGAGCTCGTGGCTCAGGGTGTACTCGACCCCGGGAAGCATCTCGTCGATGAGCTCGCCGACGCGCACCTCGTGGGAGGGATTGACGATCGACCACAGCAGACACACGCCGACGGCTTCGACCTCGAGCTCGCCCAGCCGGGCGAGCACTCGTCGGCACGCCTCCTCGTCCAGGGGGATGTGGACGGTCCCGTCGTGCAGGACCCGCTCGTCGAGCTCGAAGGTGAGCGAGCGGGGCACATAGGGCTCGGGGTAGGGCATCGCGAGGTTCAGGGAGTTGTCACGGCCACCCTCCCGGTAGACGAGGATGTCGGGGTGGCCACGGGTGGTCACGAAGGCGGTGCGAGCCGTCGTACCGACGATGATCGCGTTGCTGGCGTGGGTCGTGGAGTACACGAAGGTCCGGGTGTCCCCGAGTAGCTCGGCGACGGTCTGACCCTGGTCCTCGGCGGCCAGCTCGAGGGCGACCTGGATTCCCTCGAATACGTCCTCGGGCGTCGTGGCCCCCTTGTACAGACCGAGCACCTCGTGCTCGTCCGCGAGCACGAGATCGCTGAACGTGCCGCCGGTGTCAACGGTGATCGTGTAGCTCATACAACCCCGGATCTGCGTCGTGCGAGCGCGGAGCCACCCTAGGCGCTCCTGGGCTCGCTCACCCGGTGCTCCTGGAGACGTCGATCTCGAAGACGAGATCGAAGCTCTCCTCGTAATCGACCTGCTGGGTCAGCTTCAGGTCCTTCTCGTCAGTCGACGCCAGCTCGTCGGTCGTCGCCTGGTCGGAGATGGCGACGAACGACGAGTGGCCGGGCCGGATGGGCAGACGATCGAGGGAGTGCCACGTGCCCGCGTTGAGCAGGTAGCCGGCCGAGCCGTCGATGAGGAACGCCCGCACGTCGTCGGGGTCGGGAATCGACGCCTCCTGGCGCTCGGTGGGGGGAGCGACGGCCAGGACGGCCGGCACACCTTCGAGGGGGATGAACGTCTGGGCCACCTGGAAGTGGCGCTCGAGCTTGCTGACGCGCAGCCCGAAGTACTCGGTTCTCAACAGGACGACCTGGGGTCTGCTCCCACAGTGGAAGTCGGCGAACCATCCGACCGAGCCGAGGCCGTGGAAGTCGGGCTCCCGGGAGGCGTTCGGATCGAGGACCTGCCCGAACCCCCGGAAGCTCGCCTCGGTCAGCGCCTCGGCGGTGATGGTCTTGGTCGCCATCAGCCGGACGGGAACTCGGACAGCCAGAACCGGGCGATCTCGTCTCGCCGGGCGAACCAGACGTCACCGGTGCCCTGGGCGTAGTCGATCAGCCTGGCCAGGGCGTCAGCGCGTGCGGGCCGGCCGAACAGACGTGGATGGGTGCCGACCGACAGCATCCGGGCGACGCCGCTCCGTTCCGCCTCGTGACGGAGCCGGTCGACGGCCGCCTTACCGTCGGAGAAGAAATCCTCGCCGGAGGAGTACCCCTGTGGCATGACGAAGCGGACGTCGTTCAGGTCGAGCGCGTAGGGCACGACCAGATGTGACGTGCCTCCGACATCGACGTAGTACGGCAGCTCGTCGTTGTACGAGTCGCCGTCGTAGAGGAAGCCGCCTTCCTCGACGACCAGCTCCCGCGTATGAACACTCGGCCCGTAGCGGCAATACCACCCGACCGGTCGCTCACCGCAAGTCTTCTCGAAGGACTCGACGGCGAGGCGGATCGACTCCCGCTCTTCGTCTCTGGTCATCGCATAGTGCTCGACCCAGCGATACCCGTGGCTGCAGATCTCGTGACCCTCTTCGATCAGCCTGCGACCGACCTCGGGATTTCGCTCGATGGCGACGGCGCAGGCGAAGAACGTGCAGTTGATGCCGGCCTCGGCGAAGATCCCCATCTCCCGCCAGACTCCGACGCGCGAGCCGTACTCGTACATCGACTCCATGGCGAGATCGCGAATAGACGGGTCGAGCGGGCGGTTCACCTCGCCGAGCATGTCGTTGCGCCCGTCACCCATCGGCAGCGAGTACTCCGACCCCTCCTCGTAGTTGACGACGATGTTCATCGCCACCGATGCGCCGCCTGGCCACGAGAACTCGGGTGGGTGCTCGCCGTAGCCGACGTAGTCGCGGCTCGGCCCCGACCCGAAGTCGTCCTGGTTGTTGAGGAACTGGGGCGCCATCAGTACGCCATGTGGCCGCCGTCTACGAGCAGGTTGATGCCCGACACGTAGCTGGCGTCGTCCGAGGCCAGGTACAGGGCAGCACCGGCGATGTCCGCCGGCCGTCCGAGGCGTCGGAAGGGCGTGCGCTTGAACGACTCGGCGACCGACGGATGGTCGTCGTCTTCGACGTCACCGTGGGTCCCGGTGAGGATCCGCCCCGGGGCGATGGCGTTCACCATGATGCCGTGGCGTCCGTAGTCGACGGCGAGCTGGTGCGTCATGTTGATGATCGCGCCCTTGCTGACCGCATAGGCGAAGAAGTCGGGCGGTCCGATCATCCCGTGCTGGGACGAGAAGTTGATGACCTTCCCCCGGACCTCGTTGATCTCGGGCTGGTCGATCATCTCGGCGATCGCCCGCTTGCAGCACAGGAAGACGCCCCGCACGTTCACGTTCATGAGGACGTCGAACATCTCCTCGGTCGTGTCGAGGATGTTCGTCGCCTCGAAGACAGCCGCCGCGTTCACCATCACGTCGAGTCGGCCGTAGCTGTCGACCGCCGTGCTGACCACATTGTCGACGTCGTCCCAGCGGCTGACGTCGGTCTGGACGAACATGGCGCTGCCGCCCTGTTCGGTGATCATGTCAGCGGTTGGCTGCCCACCGCCGATCGGGTCCTTCTGGATGTCGCCGACGACGACGTTGGCACCCTCCTCGGCAAATCGGAGGGCGACGGCCCGGGCGAGGCCGGAGCCGCCCCCGGTGATGACCGCAGTGCGTCCTTCTAAGCGCATGGTGGGCCTCCCTTTCTCTGCATGACGAGCCAGATCACCTCGAGAGGATCAGAGCTCGTTGATCGTGGGTGTGTCCCACGTCATGAACTGGCCCCCGTCCGGGGTGACCAGCACATTGTCGGTGACGCCGACAAAGCCGAGCTTGTCTCCGTCGGCGGGGTCGGCGAAATCGACCCAGCAATGGACGTTGACGATCTCGTTCTCTTGGCAAGCTCGATCGTTCCCCGGCACCCAGACACCCTCGATGGCGTCGTGGCCGATGCCGTGGAGGTTGTATGTGTGGTGCTGTTCGTCGGGATTCGTCTCGACCGGCCAGCCGCCAGCCGCCATACCTTCACCGGTGGTCTTCACGAAGTCGCTCGCCATCGCGCCCGGCTTCAGCGCGGCGATACCAGCGGTCACCGACTCGACGTGGAGGTCCCAGAAGTCCTGTGTCTCCGAGGACAGTGGTCCGAGCCGGTACAGCTGACGCGCTTCCAACCACGCACCCGACGGGCCCGGTCCCTCGATCCACACCATCACGAGACCGTCCTTGGCGATCTCCCTCATGGTGCCGAAGGCAGGCGCACCGAACGGCGGCGACCCGACGAGCACCATCGACGAGCGACAGCCGTACTCCCGCGAGATCTGGTGGGCCTCGGCGACGAGGTCGATCTCGGTGACGCCCGGTCGAATGGACGGCTCGAGGTCCTTGAACATCTGAGCGAAGATCGCCGATGTCTCACGATGATTCGCCAGTTCCTCGTCGCTCTTCACCTGGCGAACGGCGTCGAACTGTCGAGTGAGATCCCGGAGGTTGGCGTCGGGGATCGTCTCGGTCATCTCCAGATAGTGAGCATGGGACAGGGCATCGGCCATCCCCACCACGCCGACCTCGCCGGCGGCGTGTCCGAGATCGCGAAGAATCAGCGCGGTCTCCTCCCCGGGCTGGCCGGCCGTTCGGAAGTCGCTCGGCCAGTCGGACTGCTCGGCCTGGGCGGTCCCGAGAACCGGATGCCCGACGAAGATCGGGTTGCCTTTCATGGGCACGATGACGAAGGCGTCCGAGAGGAGCTGCCAGTAATCGGAGACGTAGGCGGTACGACCCCGATAGCGGATGTCGTCGCGCCCCACGACCACCATCACGTCGACACCCTCGTCCTGCATCATGTCGCGCAGTCTCCCGTAGCGCGACTCCCGCTCTTCGGGGGAGCTCATCCTGAGAAGGGGATTCTGGAAATGTCGGTCAGTGCCGACTGATGAGCGGGTCATCGGGACCTCCTTCGGGTCACCCGCGTTTTCGCGCGATCCGCCGGGATTATTTCTAGTATGGTCTCTTGACTGGGAACGAGCAAGACTTCTTCCTGCAGCGGAGCACGGACCCTTCACCTGAGGAGTCCCATGGCCAAGGTTCAAGCCCACCGAATCATCACCGACCCCGACCCCTTCGCCCGGTTCAATCTGGCCGCTGGCTACCGGGTCGGCGACCTCGTCTATCTCTCCGGGCTCCCGGGCGTCACCCCCGACGGGGCCGAGCCCGTGAGCGTCGATGACTTCGACGCCCAGGCGGAGCAGGCGTTCAAGAACATCGAGTGGGTTCTCAGCAGCGCTGGGTCGAGCCTCGATCAGATCATCAAGGTGACCATCTATCTGACGGACATGGGCTACTACGACAAGATCCTGGAGCTCCGTGAGCGGTGGTTCACGCCCCCTTACCCGGCCGACACGATCGTCGAGGTAAGTGCGCTGGCGATGCCCGAGCTGATGATCGAGATCGACGTGATCGCCATGGTCGACGGTGAGATCGTGGGCTAGCAGGGGAGGGCAAGATGCAGATCGGTCTCTACGGGCACACGCACGGCTTGGGCTATCGGGACGAGATCAACCTGTTCGCGCGGAGCATGCCAGCAACGTTGCTGGATCCCACGAGCGTCGCCCAGGACGCAGAACGGGCCGGCTTCCACTCGATGTGGTTTCCCGATCACGTCTGTATGCCGATGGCGAGCGAGAGCGCGCACGTCGCCAACGAGTCTCGAGAGCGAGCGTACGAGCCCCGTCACGAGATGCTCGACGCAGCGGTGGTCATGGGTGCAGTGGCCACGGTGACGACCCGACTGAGGCTCGGCACGAGTGTGCTGATCGCCCCGTACAGGAACCCGCTGAGCGACGCCCGGCAGTTCGCGACGGTGGACATCCTGTCCAACGGCCGCCTGATCCTCGGTGTCGGGGCGGGCTGGATGGCCGAGGAGTACGACGCGCTGGGTATCGACTTCGCAGAACGTGGCCGTCGCACGATCGAGTCCATCGAGATCTACAAGCGCAGCTGGACGGACGACGTCGTGGCCTTCGAAGGTGAGCACTTCAGGTTCGAGAACCTCTCGATGGATCCCAAACCGGTACAGCAGCCCCGACCACCCATCCTGTACGGCGGGGTGACCGCCACGGGCGCCCGGCGGGCAGCGCGCCATTGTGATGGCTTCTATCCACTGTTCCTCGATCCGTACTCCGAGCCGAACAGATACGACGCCCTGAACGACGTCATCCGGGACGAGCTCGACCAGGTCGGCCGGGCCCACGAGACGTTCACGATGGCCGCTGCCACGACGATGCACGTGACCGATGCCAGCGACGCTCTCGCCACCGCCAGCCCCAGGATGATCTGCACGGGCTCGGCCGAGCAGGTCCTCGAGGACCTCGAAGGCTTCGCCAAGGCCGGGTACTCACTGGCCGTCTGTTTGATGGACGTCCCATCGGGTGAGCTCTCCGAGCTCCGGGAGCAGATCGATCGAGTCGGACGCGAGGTCCTGCCCCAGGCTTCCGATCTGGTCGCCGCTGGTGACTGGCAGCCGGCCTTGTGACCACTTCTGGCATGAGAGGGAGAGGAGCATCATGAGTTCGAGTGACATCGAAGCGAGGCTGCAACGGCTCGAGGACATCGAGGCCATCAAGCAACTGAAAGCACGCTATTGCGCCTACTGCGATGACGACTACGACGCCGACGGAATCGCCGGCCTCTACACCGAGGACGGCACCTGGGACGGCAGCCCGTCGTTCCCGAGCCTGAACGGCCGGGAAGAGATCCGGGAGTTCTTCAAGGGAGCGGCCGAGATCATGACCCTCGCCCGTCACCAGGTCATGAACCCCATCATCGAGGTCGAGGGCGACGAGGCGAACGGGCAGTGGCTGCTCTTCCAGCCATGCACCGACGCCAACGCGGGGGCGGTCTGGCTCGCGGCGACCTACCTGGACGGGTATCGGCGGGTCGGCGACGACTGGAAGATCGCCGCGACACGGATCGAGGTCTCCTTCTTCTCGCCCTACGAGAAGGGCTGGGAAGCAGAGCGCTTCGTCGGAGAGTCCTAGGCCATTTGCAGCGGCGTCGCGATGGCCATCACGAGCTGGTCCTGGATGAGGAAGTCGGGCTCGTCGTCTCGGACCCGGGCCAGCTCCGGTGAGCCGACGTTTGCTCTCATGGCGTCAGGTCGTCGAACCAGGTCTGGGCGACCCCGTCGTGGCGACGTGCCCGGGAGGCTCTTCACGAACGCCAGCTGACGCCATGGGCCGGTATCTCGCCGTCGACCACCACATGGTCGGTGGTCAGGATCAGGGTCCGAGTCGCACCTCGGCGACACCGTCGTAGGTCGGCTCGTGTTTACGGTAGCCCGAGTCGAGCGTCGGGTACTGCCAGTACTCCTGCACGCCCGGCAAGGCGCAGAGCACTTCCCTATGGGTCGTCTGCCAGTGGATGCGGAAGGCCTCGAGGTCGAGGTCGGGCCGCCGCTTGAACGCCACGAATGCGTGGATTATGGCGCCCAGTCCACCACCTCTGGCCGGGTCAGATCTCGGTGCCGTCGGGCCGGTAGGTGTGCCACGAGCCGGTGGGGTCTCGCCACGTGTTGTAGCCGTGTTGTTTGAGTCGGTTCTGTCGCCCACACAGGGGTGCCCCGTTGCCGGGGCACGTACACCCGCCGACAGCGGCCGGTTTGGTGTGATCGGCCTGGCACCGAGTCGCCGGACATGACAGCCCGGCCAGATGCACTCGTCGCTCTGCAACAGCACCGCCAGGCGGGCCGACCAGTGAACAGTCGCTGTTTGCGCCCCAGGTCGATGACAACGCCGTCAGAGCCGACGACGACCCTCCGCACGTGACCCTGGATGCCTGCGATGGTCGCTTCGGTTGTGTCGATGGGGGTGCCGTTGCGCGTCTGGCACCGGTAGCTGTCGTCGTTGGGGTCACGGCGGCCCACGTGCCCGCCGGCCAGCTTGGCGAGCTCCCGCTGGAAGGTCTCGTGGTCCATCACCACGTCGGTGACGACCCCGCTGCCACCGTTGGTTGCGTCCGGCAGGGCGGTGGCGGCGGCCTGGAAGATCGCCCACAGGGCATCGAGGGCCGCCGGCACTTCCCGAATGGGTCGATCCAGAGTCCGCACGGGGGTTCTTCACCGAGAGTTGTCAGGCACAGGGCGCAGCCATGTTCTCGAGTATGAGGGCCGCAGATATGCCCCTCTGGCACTCGAGAGTTGTCTGGCCCGATCCCCTCGGTCACTGATCGTGGGTTCTCGACCCGCTCGACTCTGCCGGTTGAGGGCAAGCACCCTCGTTACTCGTTAGATCCCGCCCCCGTCCAGGAGGCGTCCGAGGCGCTCGATCCCGGCTACGACCCCATCGGTCGGGATGCCGGCAAAGCACAGCCGCATGAATCCCGGTTCGCCGATGTGGCAGTCGGCGCCCGGGGTGAGGTTGACGTTCGCTTCCTCGAGGAGCCGGGTCCACAAGCCCGCTTCGGCCTCCCACGTCACGGTGTCCATGAAAGGGCGCAGGTCACAGAGGAGGAAGAAGCCTCCTTGGGCTGGGAAGTAGGGAATGCATGCGGTGTCGAGTGCCTCGACGGTCCGGCGGTACGCCTCTCTGAGGCGTCGCTCGTTCTCGGCAACAAAGCCCGCCACCCATCCTCGATCGGAGATGAGCTGTTCCAGCAGGTACTGCGTATCGCCGGAGACCGCCGACCAATACGCCAGCCCGCCGACCGCGCCCAGGACGCCGGCGTTCTCCGAAACCAGCACGCCGCACCGCAATCCGCTGACGGCGAAGTCCTTGCTGAAGGCCCACACGAGGTGGATCAGCTCTCCGAGGGCCGGGCGCAGCGCCGCCCCGCTGACGAACTCCCGATCACCATGAACCGAGAAGGCGTACAGCTCATCGAGCACGACATGGATCTGGCGCCGTTCGGCCCAGGTGAGGATGTCGTTGATCTGATCAGCCTCATACACACGCCCCTGCGGATTGTCTGGCGAGGTGAAGAGCAGTGCCTTGACCGGCACAGCGGCCGCGTCTAGCGCCTCGTCGAGGACATCGGCAGTGAGCTGGAACGACGTGGCGCTGGTGGTGTGCACTGGCACGACCTGAAGCTCATCGCGCGTCTCGAGGTCGGGCCAGAACCCCGTGTAGCTCGGGGTGGGGACGAGGATGCCGTCGCCCGGGTTGGCGATGGCATAAAACAACGTCTCGAGCACGCTTCCCGAACCCGCCAGCGCGATGACGTGCTCGGGCTCGATCGACCTGCCGAACAGCCGGTCTCCGAGGAACTGTGCCAACGCCTCGCGAAATGACAGCGCCCCGACCATCGCGTCATAGCCGATGACCCGGCCTGGAACATCACGGCTGGCCGCCATCTTCGGTTCGAGGAGATCCCACACCAACTTGTTTTCAGCAAGACACATCGACACGTACCCGTCAGGGTTGGTCACAAGATCCCAGGCGTCCTCCGCCCGGGCGAAATGCTCGTCGATGAACGGGGGCAGCGGGCGGTTGGCGACCAGCGCCTCACCGCGGCTGGAGAGCTGATGTCTGGCGATGTCGGTCAAGAGGGCCTCGATCGTGGTCCCGACCCCAAGCATTGCATCCACCGGCCATCAGCTCTGAGCGCTCGATGACTCAGCCCGAGCTCGGGTCGGCCAACTGCGACCTGGTCGGCACAACCAGCGCACACCACCCCCGACCCTTCAACCCGCTCTCACCCGGGTCGTTCCGATCGACTCGAGCGGGCCGATCGGCCGTAGCCTGCAGGTTCAGTTTGCTGCCCACAACGGTCGCAATGAAGAAGTCCACCTGCTAGAGCATGAGGGCTGCCTCAACATCAGGTCGATCGATTGAGAAGCTCGGCCCCTGAGACTGAGACGGTCTGCGCGCGGAGGGATCTGGTCAGCTTGTCGTGCCGACCGGTGACCGCGCTCCACATCATTGGAGCCGACAGCCCCCTTGAATAGGTCGAACAGGCCGCTCGCCTCGCCGCAAACGCACTGGGCTAATCGCTCCACGGGACCTCCTAATGGGGGCTCACGTGCCGATCGTGCACACCGAACACGCGGTCATAGAGGTGGGCTGCCGCACAGATCGGCGCCTCGGCATGAGAGCGAGCCGGCGCCCGGAACCGGCGGGGCGGCCCGGCTTCAGCTCGCTTCCAGGTGGTGTCTGAGTGCCTAGCGGATCACTGCTGACACGGGCACTCCTTCGTCCTCAGGAAGGCGCACGACGTCTTTTCAGGTCACGGTCGAGGCGAAGCGACCGGGCTTGCCTCGGCTAGCGAGGAACTCGTCGGCGTCGTAGCTGCGTTCGGCTTCATCCGCGAGATGTTCGATGAGCTCCTCGGTGATCGGCCTACCCGACTTCGTGTCACCGTAGATCTGCTCGGCGCTCAACGTTCCAGCAGCATCTGTGGGTGGCACGCAGCGACATCGGATGAATGATCATCTCTGTGCCCTCCGCGGTCAGCGACACGTCGACTTCGAGCAAGTTGGCGGAGAAATCCGGCCCGATGACCAGCTATCGATCTGGGAACTCGGGGAGATCTTCGGAGTACTGGCCTCACCACCCGAGCCGGGGCGCGATCTCCCGATAGCCCTGCCCGTCGGGGACGATCGCAGTCACGTCCACACTGTGGAGAAGCGCCACGAGATCGGCTCGCGGCTCGAGGGGGAGGAGCAGGGCGAGCCGCGGGTCGCCGTCGGTGAAGCGTCGGCAATCGAGCAGCTGGCCGATGCCAGCTCGTATGGCCTCCCGCGAGGTCGTGCCCTTCGCCACGACAAGCAGCCCCTGGTCGGGGTCGTACACATCCGCGATGACGCGACCGACCTCCCCCGGCGGATGACTCCTGAGGCGAATCGGCTGACCTCCCTGCCGTCTGACGAAGCTCGCGTAGGTGTGCACGAGATCGCTGGCAATGTTCTCGGACGTGGGTCGAGGACGACCGGCCCACTGAGCTTCGGACTCCGTGCTGCGATCGTGAACCGGCACCTGCTCGACGACCAGGTGGTCCGGGGCCGCCGCCGACGCAGCCATTGGATCGGGCTCGAGTGCGTCGATGCCCTCCAGCCGGAAGACGATCACGGTGCGCAACTCTGCTGCCGTGGCGTCGGGCGCATCGGCTTCGTAGCTGTCGACGAACCGGAACGTCCCCTGGAAGCGCCACAGTTCCCGCCCTCGATCGAATAATTCGAGACTTATGCCCTCGGCCACATGATGATTAATTGCTAGATTTCCCCGGACCATACGTTGATCACCGTGGGGTCCTTCGCCGACAAAGTGGAAGAACAGTTCGTTGTTATCACTCCGCTTCCACCCGTCCATATATTTCCGAAATGGCTCGGCATCCGTGTCGCTAAACAAGAGAATTGCTGGCGTAGTTGCCGAAGGGCTAACCGAACCCAGGGGTTGGCTGCCGAAGGCCTCATGAATCTCTGGGCGACTGATCAGGTCTCCAGGATCGAGGGCATAATCGCCGTAACGCACCGGGTGCCATACTAGAGCGAAGCCGGTCGGGAATGTGCTAACCTCCTCCTCTCCGAGCGGAGGGGGGCGCCATGTCAGAGTCACTGACGGCCAACAACAACTTCGTCCCGCCGACGGCTGATGAGGTGCGCGAGATCGCCGCCGCCTACGGGATAACACTCACGGCAGATCAAGCCGAGTCGCACGCGGGAGTCATCGCGGGGGCCGTGCCCGCCTACTCTCGCTTGAGAGAGCTACCGGAGGTAAGGCCAGATGTGAAGTACCCCCGCACGCCTGGCTATAGACCGCCACCCGAGGAGAACCCGTACAACGCCTGGTACTGGCGGTGCTCGGTCAAGGGCGCTCCGGAGGGAATCCTCGCTGGCAAGACCGTCGCCATAAAAGACGCCGTCTGCGTGGCGGGCGTTCCCATGATGAACGGCTCGGCCCTGCTCGATGGCTTCGTTCCCGATATCGACGCCACCGTGGTGACACGGATCCTCGACGCGGGGGGCGAGATCGTCGGCAAGGCGGTGTGCGAGAACCTCTGTGTCACTGGTGGCTCGAACTCAGCGGCGACCGGGCCGGTGCTGAACCCGCACAACCCCGAGTACGCGACCGCCGGTTCGTCGAGTGGGTGTGCCGCCCTCCTCGTGAACGGTGATTGCGACATGGCCATCGGTGGTGACCAGGGGGGCTCGATACGAATGCCTTCGTCCTGGAGCGGCTGCTACGGGCTGAAGCCGACTTATGGGCTCGTCCCCTATACGGGCGCCTTCGGCATCGAGATGACCGTCGACCATCTCGGACCCATGGCCCGGTCGACACACGACGTCGCGCTCTTGCTCGAGGCGATCGCCGGCCGCGACCCGATGGACCCGCGGCAACGGGACGATGTCGTGGTCCAGCCCTACACCGAGGCCTTGATCGGCGACATCAGCGATCTCACGATCGGCGTGATGAGCGAGGGCTTCGGGTGGGAGGGAGGCTCGCAGGACGTCGACGAGGTCGTCAGATCGGCGATCTCGAACTTCGACAGCCTCGGCGCCAACATGATCGATATCTCGGTGCCATCTCACCTCGACGGCTTCCCGGTCTTCCTCGGCATGTTCGCCGAGGGCACGTTCATCCAGATGTTCCTGTGCAACGGGTTCGGTACGGGCTGGAATGGCTACTACCCGATGGCCGCCATGGAGCACTTCGGGCGGGGCTTCAAGACCAAGGCCCACAGTCTCTCGGCGACCGCCCAGTACCTGCTCATCCACGGCCACTACATGATGGACCGGTACAACGGGCAGTTCTACGCGATGGCGCAGAACCAGCGGCCCGCTCTCAGGGCCGCGTACGACAGAGCTCTCGAAGAGGTCGACTTGCTCGTCATGCCCACGTGCGCGCCGGAGGGCGTCGCCATGAAGCACATCGCGGACCCGACGATCGAGGAGCTCTTCGCTACCGGCTGGACGATGGGCAACAACACGTCTCCGTTCAATCTCACGGGTCATCCGGCAATCAGTGTTCCGTGCGGAAAGCACGACGGGCTCCCGGTCGGATTGATGCTCGTCGGGAAGCACTTCGACGAAGCGACAGTGCTGCGCGCTGCCCACGCCTTCGAGTCAACGGGCATCTACGAAATGTGATCGGTCGGTTCTAGCGGAACAAGAGAGAAGGGAATCCATCGTGGCGACTCTTGAAGAGCGTGTCGACGTACTGGAAAACATTGAGGCGATTCGCCGCCTCAAGATCGAGTACGCCCAGGCATGTGATGATGGCTACGACCAGGATCGTATTGCCGAGTGCTACACGGAAGACGGGGTCTTCGACACCGGTGAGTTCGGTCGGCATGAAGGTCGGGAGACGATCCGAGAGCTCTTCACCGGACAAGAAGACGTCTTCCAGTTTGCCCTTCATAATGTGCTGGGGCACACCGTCAACGTCGAACCGTTTGCCGATACGGCAACGGGAAGTGTCTACCTCTTCCAGCCGTGCACGGTCGAAGGTGAAGCCCGCTGGTTTGCTGCGACCTACGACGAGGAATACCGCAAAGAAGACGGGAAGTGGCGCTTCTCGCTGAGCAAGCTGAACGTCGCGTTCAACACACCGTACGACAAGGGCTGGGTCGAGCAGCGCATGGCGTAGCCGCTCGTAGGAGCCAGCCTCTCGTCAAGACGCGGAGCCGGGGTCCGTGACCGGCCTCATGATGAGGCCGGGCGCGGGAGCAACTCGGTCGCTCTTCAGGATCCGCTCGGTCCATTCGTGGTGCTCAACGATGGCATCACCCTCGTGGACATCGAGGTTCCACTGTCGCTCGAAGAGGACGTCGGGCTCGGTGGGCTCCTTGTTCAAGGTGAGCTGGTCTCGACGGAACGTCACCTCGTATTCCGGGGTGACCCTGGTGAGCAGACCGAGTCGGTGGAGCTCGGGCGCGAGCGTGGCGATCGTCTGCTTGTACTCGTCCCACGAGCTGGGTGTCGGCGATGGCCCGTGCACGAGCTCGTCGCGACGCCGACGGGCCGCTTCTATCGGCTCGGCTGACTCCGCCCAGGCGTCGAGCACGGCCACGAGCTTGACGTAAGCCATCGAGGCGAGGGTCGCGTCGTAGCCCTCGTGGTGCAGCACGGCAGCTCCGCCGTGTTTCATCGGGATCCACCACGCCTCAGCGATCGCAGCCTCCCGGACAGCGTGCTCCCACTGAGCAGTGACATCTGGCACGCGATCAATCTAGTGGCCTGCCTCTGGCGTGAGTGGTCCTCGGAACCGAGGCTGCTCATTGATGCCAGACTCCGAGTCAGGGAGCCCGCGCGGCAACGAGGGGGATGAGGAAATGGCGATCGACGTAGGGCAGTACGACGCATTGGCTCTGGCCGACCTTGTCAGGCGCAAGGAGATCAAGCCGATCGAGCTGGTAGACGCGGCGATTGAGAGGATCGAGCGCGTCAACCCCGAGCTCAACTGCGTGATGTTCAAGAACTACGACGCAGCCCGGGAGTCAGCCAGTGGCCCGCTGCCGGACGGGCCCTTTATCGGCGTGCCCCTGCTGCTCAAGGATCTGGGCATCAGCTACGAAGGACTGCCTCTGACGGGCGGCTGCCGTTACCTCCAGGATGTCGTCGCCGAAGAAGACAGCGTGATCGCCGAGCGCATCGCCGAGGGTGGCTTCATCCGGCTCGCCAAGACAGTGACGCCTGAGCTCGGTTACTGCGCCGCGTCCGAGCCGCCCATCTATCCGCCGGCGCGCAATCCATGGAATCGCGACCACACGCCAGGTGGCTCCAGCGGCGGCTCGGGTGCTGCCGTAGCCGCCCGCGTCGTGCCCCTGGCCACCGCCAGCGACGGCGGCGGCTCGACCCGCATCCCGGCCTCCAACAACGGCCTGGTCGGACTCAAGCAATCGCGTGGTGGCACGACGTTGGCCCCGCTCCAAGCGGCGCCGTGGTACGGCTGCGTCGTCGACGGCTGTGTGTCGTTGAGTGTGCGAGACCAGGCGGCCTATCACGACCTGACCCAGTATTCGACGCCTGGCGATGTGTACTCACTGCCGCGGCCCGAGCTTCCGTTCCTGGACGAGGTCGGCAGAGATCCCGGGCGGCTCAGAATCGCGATCATCACGAAGGCCGCAAACGGTAAGCCCGTCCATCCTGATTGCGTCGAAGGCGCCCACAACGCGGCAGAGCTGTGCAGCTCGCTCGGCCACGACGTCGAGGAGGCGGAATACAGCTTCGACTTCGACTCCCTCAGCGAGGTCTTCTCGCGCATGGCCTGCGCGGCGACGGCCGGCCTCCTCCGTGATACAACGAGGAGAGTCGGGCGTGCGCCACGGCAGGACGAGCTCGGCAATGTGATTCAAGAGATGGTCGAGCGCGGCGAGCAGATGAGCGCAGCAGCGCTCGTCGACGACATCGAGGCGATGCACGCCTTCGGCTGGACCATCGCCAAGGACTGCCTGCCCTATGACGTGGTGATCACGCCGACAATGCCCAACCCGCCGCACAGGGTCGGCTACTACGACATGACCCTGAGCTTCGATCACTATCAGTTCGAGCTACTGATTCCGGAGATTGTCTTCACGCTCCCGCACAATGTCAGCGGTCTGCCCGCCATGTCACTGCCGCTTCATTGGAGCACCGAGGGCTTGCCCTGCGGCGTGCAGTTCATCGCCAAGCACGCCAACGATTCCCTGCTGTTCCGGCTGGCAGCGCAGATCGAACGGGCCCAGCCATGGAGCGACAAGGTGCCGCCCATCCACGCCTGACGGGTCGGGCGAGCTCTTGGACCGGACGCTCGCCCCGTCAGCGGCCCTCGAAGCGAGCTGGTCGCTTCTCGACGAACGCGGTGATGCCCTCTCGGGCGTCGTTGGTCGCCAGCGCGCGGTGAATGGTCTCGGTCTCGAGCTCGAGCGCTCGCTCGAGCTCGTCCTGCTGCATCTGGTCCATGAGGCGCTTCGAGAGCTGCACGGCCAGCGGCGCCCGGCTGGCAATCCGCCCGGCCATCTCGTTGGCGGTGTCGAGGAGCGAGCCCGAGTCGACGACCCGGTTCACGAGACCGATGCGGTGTGCCTCGGCGGCGTCGATCACGTCGCCCAGCAGGACGATCTCCCGTGCATTGCCCTCGCCGACGACTCGAGCGAGGAGGGAGGCCGCGCCATTGGTCATCGTCACGCCGATGCTCACCTCGGGGCATCCGAAGCTGGAGCGGTGCGATGCAATGCGGAGGTCGCATGCGCAGATCATCTCGACTCCGCCGCCGATCGCATACCCGTCGATGGCGGCGATGACGGGCGTCCCGATGTGCCTCAGGGTGCGCGTGATGGCCTGAAAGGCGTCGATCGCGTCGCTGAGCCGTGACTCGTCGAGCGACACCGCCTCGTGGAGATCCCAGCCACCGGTGAACGCGTTGCCGCTGCCAGCGAGGACGACGGCCCGCACGTCGGCGTCGTGGTCAGCAGCAGCGAGGGCTTCGTTGAGCCCAGTGAGCGCCTCGAGGCTCAGGGCATTCAGCACCTCGGGACGATGCAACGTGATCGTCACGATTTGACCTGACTTCTCCGTGAGCACGATGTCTGGCACGTGGCCAACCTCCTGCCGTCACACGGAGCCGGCGCGAAGCATCTCCTCGGCCCGGCGACACGCGACCGGGCGGGTGCTCGAGTTGACAGAGATCTCGAGGAGTTGCGGCTCCCACCCCGAGCACTCCATCTCTGCTGCCGGGCAGCGGGAGAACAGGGGGCAGCCGATCGGGAGGTTGATGGGGCTCGGGATCTCGCCGCTCAGCTCGTAGGTCGGCGCGGCCGCGTTTGGGTCCGGGTACAGCACGGCGCCCAGCAGCGAGCGGGTGTACGGATGGAGCGGACGGGCGAACAGGGCGTCGGTCTCCTCGACCTCGACGATGCGCCCGAGGTACATCACGGCGATGCGCTTGCTCACGCTCCGGACGGCGGTCAGGTCGTGGGAGATGAAGAGATAAGAGACGTCGAGCCGATCCTGGAGCTCGTGAAGCAGCCCGAGGATCTCGCCGCGACCGACGACGTCGAGGTTGGAGACGGGCTCGTCGAGCACGATCAGGTCGGGCTCCATCATGAGCGCTCGTGCGACCGCGAACCGCTGCTGTTGGCTCGTCGTGAGCGCTTCGGGGTGTGCATCGACGAGCCCGGGCGGCACCCGTACGATCTCCAGGACCTCGTCGACGCGGCGCGCTCGGTCGGCGCGCGAGAGCTTCATCGCGTGGAGCGCGTCCCTCAGCATGTTGCGCATGGTCATACGCGGGTTGAGCGACAGGAACGGATCCTGAAAGACCATCTGGAGCTTGGGCCGTAAGCGCCGGAACTCCTTCTCCTTGAGGTCGCTGATCCGCTCTCCGTTGTAGAGCACCTCGCCCGCGGTCGGCTCGGTCAGGCGGAGAATGAGACGGCCGATCGTGGTCTTCCCGGACCCGGACTCCCCGACCAGCCCCAGCGTCTCGCCCTTGGCGATGGAGAGGTTGACGTCGTCGACGGCGACGAGCGTGCCCTGGTGAGGGATGTGGAAGTGCTTGACCAGACCTCGCATCTCGATGAGCGGCGTCTCACTCTCCGGACCCATTGCCGCCTCCCTTGTCACCAGCCGCTCGCGCCCGGTCAAGCTCTGTCACCTCGAGCAGGCGCTTGCTGTACTCGTGCTCTGGATTCTCGAAGAACGTCTTCACGTCGGCATTCTCGGTCAGCCGCCCTCCGCTCAGCACGGCCACACGGTCACAGTACTGAGCGACGATACCCAGATCTCCGGTCGCGATCAGCAGCCCGAGTCCAGAATCTTCGATCAGCGAGTTGAAGTCGTCGAGCACCTGACGGGCCACGGTGACGTCGAGGCCGGTCGTCGGGTCGTCGGTGACCAGGAACCTAGGCCGGTTCACGAGCGACATCGCGATGACCACGCGCTGACACATACCGCCGCTGAGCTCATGAGGGTAGCTCTGCGCCCGGATCTCGGGATCGGGGATGCCGACGCGCCGGATGAGCTCGACAGCCCTGTCGTAGGCGTCCTTCCTGTCGAGCGACTCGTCGTGGTCGAGGGCAACCCTCGCGATCTGATTGCCAACCCGCTCGAGGGGGTTCAGCCGGGAGCGGCCGCCGCCCATGAGAATGGCCAGCTCGCGGCCGAGGATCTTGCGGCGCTCGTCGAGCTCCATCGCCAGCAGGTCGCGCCCGTCGAGGCGTATCGCTCCCTCGGCGACGATGGGATGATCGACCAGCCCACCGATCGTCTGCACGAGCAGCGACTTCCCCGTCCCGGTCTCACCGACCAGACCGACGGCCTGACCGGCCTCGACCGTCAGCTCGATGTCGGTGAGGATCGGTTCGACGCCTCGACCGCCATCGCTGATGCCGATGTTCAGATGGCTCAGCTCGAGCACCTTCAGAGCTCCGTCCCGGGCTGGATTCCGACCGCTGTGCCCCGCTTCACGGCC
Source organism: Candidatus Poriferisodalis sp. (assembly GCF_965221945.1). GTDB lineage: Bacteria > Actinomycetota > Acidimicrobiia > Acidimicrobiales > Poriferisodalaceae > Poriferisodalis. The sequence continues at coordinate 1,537,495 of NZ_OZ244925.1, forward strand.
CGGATCCTCAAGCCGACGTCCTGGGCCGCGAAGGCGAACGACAGGACGATGAGGCCCAAGGCGATGCCGGGGAACAGCGCCGGCCACCATTGGCCGGTGACCATATTGGTCGCCCCGATGGCGACCATCGATCCGAGCTCGGGTGTCGGACGAGGCACGCCCGCGCCGACGAAGCTCAGGCTGGCCGTGAACAGGATCACGAAGCCCATGACCACCGGTATCGTGGCGACGCTCGTTTGAATCGAGTTCCGCATGAGATGGCGGAACACGATGCGCGGACCCGAATGGCCGAGCACGCGCGCCGCGTCGGCGTAGGGCAGCTCTCGCACGGTGAGCATCTCGGCGCGCCCGAGGCGCACGAACGGGGGGATGTTGACGAACGCCATGGCGACGATCACGTTCGTGGTCGACGGACCTCGAACGGCGACGAGGGCCAAGGCGAAGATGAAGACGGGAAAGGCCTGGAGCACATCCATAGACCGCATGATGAACTCGCTGCTCGCCGCCGTCACACGACCGACACCGGCTATGTAGCCGGCCAGCGCGCCGATCGGGAAACCGATGACGATGGAGATGATCACTGCGGTGATGGCGATGAACAGGTTCACACGCGGCGCAGCCAGGATGCGCGAGAAGATGTCCATCCCCGACCGATCAGTGCCGAGCCAGTGCTCTGAGCCGGGCCGCTGCAGGATCGAGTCGCTGTCGATCTCTTCGGGGCCGTACGGGCCGATGCTCGGGCCGATGAACATCAGAATGATCCAGATCGCGACCGCGATATAGGTGATGGTCGCCGCCGGGCCGAGGGTACGGAAGGGGTTCCAGCGCCGACGGGCGGGCTCGGTCGATGGTGTGTTCATAGTCGAACCCTCGGATCGGACCAGGCGTGGAGGATGTCCACGACGAGGTACACGAACATGATGAAGAGGGCCGATACGAGCAGGAACCCCTGGACGGCGGCGTAGTCGGCTTCAAGGACCGCCGTCACGCCATAGTTACCGAACCCGTTGATGCTGAACACGTTCTCGACGAGCACGGCCCCTCCGAGCAGGAAGCCGTACATGACGCCGATGGTCGTGATGATCGGTGGGAGTGCATTCCTCAGCGCGTATCGGTTGAGAGTCTTGCGTTGCAAGCCCATGACGCGGGCGTTCTGGAGGTAGGGGCTGTCCTCGATCTCGGTCATCTTGACGTAGGTGATCTTGAGAATCGGACCGCCGTACACGAACATCAGCACCAGGACGGGGCCGACGAGGTGACCGAGGTAGTTCCGCAGCACGCCCCATTCGCCGGCGATTATGGAGTCGATGATCAAGAAGTTGGTCACCGATTCAGGGCGCATCTGGTCGACGTCTAACGCGCCGAGCGGTGTTGGCGCGATGTTCCACGTCGTGAAGAACACGAAGATGAAGATCAGGGCGAGCCAGAAGTCGGCCAACGACCCAGCCAGCAGGCCATAGATCCGGATGAACTGGGCAAGAATCTTGTCGATGAGGCGTCCCTTTGGTCGAGCCGCTCGCACCCCTAGCGGGATCATGATCAGGACCGACAGACCCATCGAGATGCCCATGAGCTCGATCGTCCCAGGCAGGCGTTCGGCGATGTCTGTGCGGACCGGCTGTGAGGTGAACCATGAGTCGCCGAGATCGCCTCTTAGCGTGAGCTTCACATAGGTAAAGAATTGCTCGGGCAGTGAGTCGTTCAAGCCGAGCTTGGTCTCCGTGCGTTCGATCAATTCCGGTGGAGCCTGAGGCCCGAGCATCTGGATAGCCGGATTGCCGGGCACCAGCCGGATCATGATGAACGAAATGAGCATCACCGCCACGATCTGCGGTATCAGGAAAAGCAAGCGACGCTGGATGAAGCCACCCCTGCGGAACCACCGAACGGGCCGCAGCAGCGCGTTGACGATCTTCATCTGGGCGGCAGCCTCCTGACCGCTGACCCCAGTCAGGTTGTCGCTATGGTGCTCCGCTCGTCACTGAACGGTGTCCTCGTCCCAGCGTCACGACGTCCAGCTCAGCCGCGAGTAGTCGGTGGTGTTCTCGATCCGATACTCCCAGCCAGTCAGCCTGGGGTCATGGATGGATGCCGGGTCGAACCACAGGTAGAAGCTCAGCGGAGAGCCGTCGGCGACCGCCCGCAGCGACTGCTCCCAGCCGGCCGTGGCCGCCGGTGAATCCCAGTCACCGCTCTCCAGCGCGTTTCTGAGGCCCTCCTCGTAGAGCAGGATCTGCTCCTCGGTGAAATCGTCGAATACCAACTCACACGAGGCACCACCGATCACTGAGTCGGGGGTGCAGAACCTCGCTCCGAAGGGCGGAAGGAGAGCTACCTGGTAGAAGATGTCCGGGACGATGATCTGATCCTTGAACAGGTTCGCAGGCGCGCCAGCGCCACCCACAGTCAATGGGTCGATCCTCGCCTCCTGTATCGCCGCCGTCGTCTTGCCCACGATGCTGATGTCCCAACCGCCCTCAGCCGCGGTGTCGCGGATGAGCACGCACATCTCCTCCTGGTCGGGAATCGTCTGGTTGTACCAGAGCTCCGAGGAAACCCCGTCGGGGAAGCCGGCCTCCTCCAGCAGACGCCGCGACTCGTCGGGGTCGGTCCGGTAGTAGCGCTCGAAGAGCTCGGTATGAGCGTAGGGCACGCCGCCCGGCTCCCAGACGGGACCGAACTCCCGCCGTGCCTTGCCCTGATAGACGATGTCGATGATGTCGTCGTAAGGGATCACATGTGTGTACGCACGCCGGACCAGCGGATGGCTCCACGGAGGCACGTCGAGCGGGTACCACGTCCACTGGCTGAACGACGAGACCGCGTTCGGCAGGCTGAGACCGGCCTGCTGGGCCTGGACCTGCTCGCGCACGAGCATCGCGTTGGCGACGTGCACGTCGCCGCTCTCGATCAGCGACAGTCGGGTGGCCGACTCGGGCACGACCCGCCAGATCACCCGCTTGATCGGCACGTCGTACAGGACGTAATTCGGATTGGCGACCCAGATCGCCTCGGTGCCCTGTGTGAAGTCCTCGAGCATGTACGGACCGAAGCCCTCGGTGTTGTTCTTCTTCCACTCCTCTGACCACGGGTCGTCGTTGGTGGAGTTCTCCCGCATCGTCTCCGAGTCGTGGATGTTGCCGGTGAACGGCAGCACGAAGTGGTGCAAGAACGTCGGGAACGGCCGCTCGAGCGTGATCTGCACCGTGTAGTCATCGAGCGCTTTGACCTGCTCGGCGTCGGTGATCTGGGACGCAATCGAGTGCAGGAATCCGTCCAGGCCGAAGCTCCTGTCCGGCGCGACCCCTCGCGCATAGCTGTACACGACGTCCTCGGAGGTCATCTCGTTGCCGTGATGGCTGAGGACACCCTGCTTCAGGGTGATCGTGTACTGCGTCTTGTCTGCGTTGATCTCGAGGCCCTCGGCCAGCTCGCCGACGAGCGTGTTCTCGAGATCGGTGATGATCGGGTTCATACCGTCGTAGTCATAGATGAACAGCCGACCGCCGAGGTTGGCCGTCGATTCCTGGCTCGTTCTGTCGAAGAGGTGATCGAGGCTCGTCCACAGATCGGGCTGGGCGACGATCAGATCACGGTCGATGGCCGCCGGCTCCCCGGGCGCCGTCGTTCCCGGCGCCGCGGTCGTTGCCGGAGCACCATCGCCGTCGCTGTCGCTGTCGCCGCAGGCGGCGAGAGCGGCCGTGGCGGCTGCCCCACCCACGGCCACGCCTCCGTACTTGAGAAAATCGCGCCGGCTCAGCGTCGACTGGTCTTCAGATTCGCGGCTGTGTGTAGTGCGCATGACGAATCCCCCCGAATCCCCCCTAGGTAAGTCCCGGCCGAACACTAGCACAGATCACCCTGGGGCAGAGCCATGTGTCCGGCCTCCTCGTCGGCCTTGGAGCTGTGACCGACGCCTTCGACGAGCTGGACGTAGGGGATGCCGTACTGGATGGCCAGGGGTTGGGTGAAGTCGTGGGGATACTTGTGCACGTTGTGCGGGCTCCCCCCCGAGATCGTGAAGTCGTCACCCCCGATGGCCACCGGCCGCCCGTCGATCTCGGCCAGCCCCATGACGTAGCCACCGGGGACGAAGTCGCGGAGGTTGCCGTCCTCGTCGTACTCGGCCGCGCCGACCATCGGGCCCGCCTCGATGAACGTCCCGGGGTCGACCATCTTGTCGATCCGCTCCCGGATCGTGTAGCGGCCACCGCGGTGCTGGCGCTCGATGCGCTCGGGTCCGCCCAGCTCTGCGGCTAGGGCTCGGACATACTCGATGTCTTCGATCGCCTTCTCCCAGCCCATCCCGGGCTTCCAGCTCTCGCGGGTCCTATCCACAGGCATGACACACTTGTAATCGACGGGTAAACAGGGTGACGTGTTGTCGCCCTATCGTGTGCTCGACCTCACCGACGACAGGGGCCATCACGCCGGATTGGTCCTCGCCCAGTTGGGTGCTGATGTCATCGCTGTCGAGCCGCCCGGTGGCCACCGCTCCCGCCGCCAAGCTCCCTTCGTGGACGATCGCATCGGACCGGAGAGCTCACTGACCCACAGTGCCTATAGCCGCGGGAAGCGGTCGGTCGTCATCGACGACCCTGGCCAACTCGAGCAGCTGGCACGGGGTGCAGACATCCTGATCGAGTCGGGGGCGATTGCGGTCGATCTCCAGGCGTTGAGGGACGACAACCCGGCGCTCGTGACGGTCTCGATCACGCCTTTCGGGTGCGACGGGCCGAAGGCCCATTGGGCGGCGACCGACCTCACGATCAACGCCTCGTCGGGAACCATGAGCCTCACCGGCGACGCCGACCGTCCACCGGTGAGGATCACCTTCCCGGAGACCTGGCACTTCGCTGCGCTCGACGCCTGCTGTGCTGCGCTCATCGCGCTGTGGGAGCGCAATCGCTCCGGCCTCGGGCAGCACACCGACGTATCGGCTCAGGCCTCGTACATCAGCACGAACATGTTCCAGATGATGTACCCGTTCTGTGGCCAGTCCAGCAGCGAGCGCATCGCGGGCGGCCTGAAGTTCGGGCCCCTCACCCTTCAAGTCGTGTATCCGTGCCGCGACGGCGCCGTTTCCTTTCTGTTGCTCTTCGGCCCGATGTTCGGTCCCTACACTGCCCGATTCTTCGAGTGGCTCCACGAGGAGGGCCGCTGTGGTCGCGAATGGGTCGACAAGGATTGGGTCGGCTTCGGTCTCGCCCTCACCGACGACCCCGAGGTCATCAAGCAGCTCGACGAGGCAACCAGGATGGTTGTCGAGTTCTGCGATACCAAGACCAAAGCCGAGCTCTTCGAGGAATCCGTGACGCGCGGCCTGTTGTTCGCACCCTGCACGACGACTCGTGACGTCCTCCAGCTCGAGCACTTCATCGCCCGGGAGTACTGGGACGACGTCGACGGCTTTCGCTACCCGGGGCCCTTCGCCAAGGCGACCGTTCCGCTGAAGCGGCTCGGTCGAGCCCCGAAGCTCGGTGAGCACACCGCCGAGGTTCTCGACGAGGCCCGCACGCCGTCGGTCCCTGCCAGCGCGGGGCGCGCCGGGTCGGGTGACCTCCCTCTGAGCGGGGTCCATGTGCTCGACTTCTGCTGGGCCCTGGCCGGGCCCGGCGCGACGCGGATCCTGGCCGATCACGGAGCGACCGTGGTTCGCGTCGAGTCCCAGACCAAGGTCGATGTCATGAGGGGTATGGCGCCCTTTCTCCACACCGACGGTGGGCCCGAGGATGCGCTGCACTGGCACTCCGCCAACGCGAGCAAACTCGGCTTCACGATCGATCTCACCGCCCCGGGCTCCCGACCGGTCATGCTCGACCTCGTCCGCTGGGCCGATGTCGTGACCGACTCCTTCGCGCCGGGCAAGCTCGCCGCGCTCGGGTACGGCTACGACGACCTCCGCGAGGTGAACCCCGGGATCATCGCCCTGTCGAGCTCGATGATGGGCCAGACCGGACCTCAGCGGCACTACGCCGGCATGGGGACGATGGGCGGGGCAATAGCCGGCTTCTACGAGCTGACCGGGTGGCCCGACCGGACCCCATGCGGTCCGTGGGGTGCCTACTCGGACTACCCGTCGATTCGCTACACCGTTGCTGTATTGATGGCGGCTCTCGAATGGCACCGGCGGACGGGCGAGGGCCAGTACATCGACTTCAGCCACATCGAGGGTGCCGTCCACCTGCTCGCTCCCGGCCTCCTCGACGACGAGGTCAACGGGCGCACTCCCGTCCGGCGGGGCAACGAGGATCCGCACATGGCCCCCCACGGGGTCTATCCGGTCAGGGGACTCGACCGTTGGATCGCGATCGCGTGTGAGGCAGACGAAGACTGGCACGCGCTCGCCAGACTGCTCGGCGCCGCCGAGCTCGCCGGACTCGATACGGCACAGCGATTCGATCGACGCGCCGAGCTCGACGAGCTCATCTCGGCGTGGACCGAGGGAAGGGACGGTGCCGAGCTCGAAACGGAGCTACAGGCGGCCGGGGTGCCGGCTCATCGTGTCCAGAAGGCCGAGGAGGTCATCGTCGACGAGCAGCTCGCGCACTGGGGCTACTTCAACGAGGCCGCCCACCCGATCCATGGGACGACCTATGTCGAGGCCCCTGCCTTCCGCCTGCACCGGACGCCGGGACGCATCGCGTGGGCGGGACCGACATTCGGACAGCACCTCTGGGAGGTGCTCACCGAGATCCTCGCCTACGACGAGGACAAGGCCGCCGACCTCATCGCGACCGGGATCTTCGAGTGAAGCTCCGGGTGGAGAGGGAAACCCTCTCCACCCGATTCCTGGTCGAGCCGGCTCCGCCGGCGCTCACGCTCCTGGGCGGCAGAGCCCCCTGCGGGCGCCTTCTTGGGGGGCAGCGCCCCCCACACCCCCACGCTGGCTGGGGCTCTCTGCCCGGCGTGCTAACGAAGCAGCTCCGCCACCTGCCGGGTGGCCTCGGGCTGGTGCTTGGACGTATAGAGGGTCGAGACGGTCAGGGTGACACCGGCGTCCTGCCACGCCTCGATCTTCTCCCGCATCTGCGACCTCGTGCCGACGATCCCTATGTCGGCGGCCATACGGTCGGAGATCGCCGCCTCGACGCCCACCTGGTTGCCGTCCTTGACGGCGGCGACGGCCCGCTTCACCTCGTCGCCGTAGCCGGCGTCGGTGAACAACGCCGTGTAGTTCGGGAGGTTCATGTGGGCGCCAATGAAGCGCCGCAAGAACGCGAGGCCCTCGTGCCGGTCTTCGTCGATCCAGATCGGAGCAGCGTTGGCGAAGACGAAGGTGTCGCCTTTGGACTCCGGTATCACCTCGAGGAGCTCGGGGACATAGGAGAGCGGCAGGTTCGCGTTGATCGCACCGTCGGCGATCTCGGCTGCGAGCCGGGTCATCCGTCGCCGCAGCGCGGCGATGTGGATCGGAGGGAGAGGCTGGTTCGGCGCGGCAGCGCGGAGCTGCTCGATGTATCGCCGCATGTGGCTCAACGGCTTCTCGGGCTCGATCCCGAAGCGCCTCAAGATGTCGTCGTGGCTCGTCCCGAGACCGAGGATGAAGCGTCCGCCGCTGATCTCGTGATTGAACGACGCCGCGGCGGCGAGGTCCGCCGGGTGTCGGGTATAGGTCAGGGTGATGGCCGTGCCCACCTCCAGGTCGGTCGTGGCCTGGAGGATGGCCGTGCACAGGCTCATACTGTCGTAGATCTCCGAGATGCCGGAGATCCAGTCGCCCTCGGGCACGGCGTAGTCGTAGGGACACAGGACCCGCGGGAAGCCGAGACGCTCGAGCTCCTGGGCAACCTCGACCGCGGCCTTGCGATCGCCGGGCTCGGCCGAGACCAACACCCCCGGTTTGGCCATGGCTGACGACCCTATCACTTTGTCTGGGAGGATGACCGGCGATGATCACCGAGCTCAGGCCGACCGAGTTCCCTTGGATGGATCCCTCTCGCTACACGTTCTCGCTGGGTGTCCAAGGTGGAGGCGCGCTGTGGCTGGCGGGCGAGACGGGCGCCTCCTATGGCCCCGACGGCGCCACGCTGCCCGCCGGCATCGGTGACCAGGCGAGGGTTGCGTGGGACAAGATCCAGGCCGTCCTGGGTGTCGCCGACAGCGACACGTCGGCGTGCACCGAGATCGTCGAGTACGTGACGACCGCTGGCCTGGGCGAGCTCGCGGACATCGCCCGCGCTCGCCCCGGGGCTGCGGGACCAGGGTCGATCATGGTCATCGAATCACTGGTTCGGCCCGAGCCCCAGGTCGAGGTCGAGGTGGTGGCCGGCGGACCGAGCGGTCAGGTCCGCCTCCCCCAGATCCTGCCCGTCGACGAGGAGGGTGGGGTCGTCGCCCGGGGGGACCTGGTCGCCCAGGCGGCCTATGTGCTCGATCGGGCCGGACAGCTCCTCGCCGATCACGGCCTCGACCACTCCCACATCGTGCGAATCGTCCAGCAGACGACACCGGAGACGCGCCGGGAGTACCGATCGACCGAGGACGCCCGGCGGCGACTCCTCGGTCCCCTGTTCCCAGCATCGACCGGCGTTCTCGTGCCCGCTCTGCCCGTCGACGGCGCCCTTGTGGCGCTCGACGTCTGGGCATCGGAGCATCCCAAGCGCGTGATCAACCCGGGCTGGTCGGCTTTCGACGATCTGACCTTCAGCCCTGCGGTGCGAGCGGGCGACATCCTCTACATCTCGGGTACCACCGCGTGGGACCCCGACACGAATACGACCGTCGCGCCGGGCGAGATCGCCGCCCAGGCGAGGTTCGTCTATGAGCAGATCGAAGCGATCTGTCAGGCGGCGGGCGGCTCGATCGGTGATGTCGTGAAGACGATCGAGTACGTGGCGCCCGCCGGCTTCGACGGGTACCGGTCCGTCGCCGGCCTCCGCAGGGAGCTGCTGGACCGGCCGTTCCCGGCTGCAACCGGTGTGGTCGTGTCCGGGCTCCTCGGCCGACAGTGGCTCATCGAGGTGGAGGCGGTGGCCGTGCTCGCCTGAGTGCCCGTCAGATGTGGCCCCCGATGCCGCCGTCGATGTCGATCGCAGACCCGTTCACATAGGACGCCGCGTTCGAGCAGAGGAACACGATCAGCGCGGCGGCCTCCTCCGGTGACCCATAGCGACCGACCGGCACGGCCTCGGCCTCGCGAGCGATGACCTCTTCTCTCGTCTCCCCTGTGACTTCGCCCACCTCGTCGGCGCCCCGCTCCTGCATCTCGGTCCTCACGTAGCCGGGCAGAACCGAGTTCACCAGGACCCCGTCACGGCCGTACTTGGTGGCGAGCGCCTTTGGCGTCGCGACCATTTCCCGCCTTGAAGGCTCCATAGTCGACGAGGAACGGGATCGGATAGGTCGCAGTCGAGCTCGCAACCATCACGATGCGGCCCCAACGCTGTGCCCTCATCGCCGGCAGGCATCGGCGGGTGCACCGGACCGCGACATCAGGATCAGCTGGAAGGGGCTCTCCCAGTCGTCGTCGCTCATATAGAGGAAGTTCCTCGTGGGTGACGCGCCCACGTTGTTCACGAGGATCTCCGCCGGGCCAGCGTCGTGCTCGGCTGCGTCGAGAAACGTATCGACCGAGCCAGGATCGGCCATGTCGGCGACGTAGCCGCGGACCGAGCCCTCACCCGTCGCGGGCTGATAGCCGTCGAGGTCTGCGACCCGGCGCTCGTCTCTGGAGCAGAACGCGACCCTCGCACCATGGTCTGCCAGGAGACGCACGGTCACGGCCCCGATGCCAACGCTCGCCCCGGTCACGATGGCCCGCCGACCCGAGAGGTCGAGATCGAGCACCGGTCTGTCGCGTCAGGTCCCGGCGAGGCGGGCGAGGACCGGCGCGAAGTCGTCCGCTGAGTCGAGCGGGATGTGCACGTAGCTGATGCCGAGGAGCTCCCGCCGTTCCTCGAGCTGATCGACGACCTCGTCGACGCTCCCGATGAGCAGTTGCGGGGACGCGGCCGCTTCGTCGGGTGTGATGTCGAAGATCGGAGCCGTCTCCTCGAGCACGCCCTCGCGGTCATCGGTGATCATCGCGATGTAGTTCTGGCAGTGCAGCTCGATGTCGTCGAACCGGCGCCCGGCGGCCTCCCTGACCCACTCGGCCTTCAACAGGAATCGGTCCCGGGTCGTGTCAGCACCCCAGGCGTCACCTTCGGGTCGACCGCTCGACAGGTTCACGTTGATCCCGACGATGTCAGCCCGCCGAGCCGCCAGGCCCAGCATCCGTCGTCCGCCTCCCGCGAGCATCAGGGGTGGGCGGGGTCGCTGGACGGGCTTGGGCAACCCATCGAGCCCACCGATGCGATAGTGCTCGCCCTCGTAGGTGAAGGGACCATCGGCGAAGAGGCCGTCGAGAACGTCGATCGCCTCGTCCAGCCGCTCGATCCGGGTACCGGGACCGTCCTGGGCTATCCCGGACTGCTCGTAGTCGGCGGTCATCCAGCCCGCTCCGAGCCCGAGCTCGAAGCGTCCCTCGCTGAGCACATCGAGCGTCGCCGCCTCTTTGGCGAGAACGACCGGGTGGCGGTAGTCGTTGGCGTACACGAGGGTGCCGATACGCAACGTCGTCGTGACGCCCGCCACCGCGGCGAGAGCGGGAGCGGCGGCGAGCTGACCGTCGAAGTGGTCCGGCAACGTCAGCGTGCTGAAGCCCAGATCCTCCGCCTTGCGGGCGAGCTCGGTCAGTTCGCCGATCGAGGTACCGCCGAGAGTGAAGGACCCGAACCGAAAGGGGCGCGCCATGACCGTGACACTAGCCCTGATTATTCACGAGAATGCTGTTGATCGTATTTTCGGTGTGGGTTGCGCCCGGTTTGGTGGTGTGGGGCTGTCGGGGTGTCGGCGGGAGCGTCTCAGAGGGGTCGATGGCCTTGGTGTTGGTGCTCGGGCGGGTGTCGGGTGGGTGTGGGGGCGTGGCGGGGCTGTCCCGCCGGGGCAGGCGTCGAGCAGAGCAGGTCGGCTGGGGAGTCAGCGGGGGTGGGCGATGGCGAGGAGTGCTTTGGCGCCGGGGTGCTGTTGGGGCAGCCGCAAGAGGGCGCGCCGTGCGCTGTGGCACACCAGGGCGGGCAGGTGCCATAGCTGCCAGCGGAGCCGTTTGGGGGCTGCTCGGCGCAGCGCGCCGGTGAGGCATGCGTTCTGGAACCAGCCCACGAGCGCGAGACCGATCATGGACATGGCGGCCCAGGCGCTGTTCGCGTGCCAGTCTGTGAACGGCATGCGCGTCAGGCCGCTGTCTTTGAGCCGGCGTACGGCGTTCTCGACGTCGGCGTGTGAGCGCATCAGCTGGTCCAGTTGCACGGCGCTGCGGGGCTGGTCGGTGAGGAATCCCCAGTAGCGGAAGTTGTCGCTGGGGAACAGGGTGCGCTGCGCTCCGGGGTGGCGCGGCTCGCGGCGCACCACCAGCCGTGTGCGCTGCGGCCACCCCGACAGGTCCGCGAGGTCGGTGAGGTCCGCGACCTGAGCGGCGCGTCGCTTGCGCTGGCCGGGCCGCTTCGGGGCGTTGTGCCAGCGGTCCGGGTCGCCCAGCCCGGCGCGGATGGCTGCTTCTATGCCGCGATTCGACCGCGCCGACACCGCGTAGCCGATGTTGCGGTCACGCAGCTTCGCGGCGAGTGCGGGCGAGCATCCCGCAGCGTCGACGCGCACCACCAGCGCACGCCCCACGAGACTGTCGTCGTCGCCTTCGCGGTGGCCTGCGGCGTCGGGCTCGGGCAGCGTCGCCACCGCGGCGTCGATCACTTCGAGGTGATCGGCGATGTCGTTCGCTGCGGCGTTGCCGGGCCGCTGCTTTATCCACAGCGGCTCCCCGTCCGCGGTGGAGCACACCATCGGATGGAACCCGAACCCGCCCTTGTAATGGGGCGCAGCGCCCGCCTTGTTCTCCGAGTGGACCTCCAACAATGTCGAGTCGACATCGACCACCAGCGGGCCGCTGCGGTCACGGTCGGCCCACAACCGCTCGCGCACCACTGCGGCCGCGCCCAACAGCGCCGCCGGGCCGCTCGCGCCCAGGCCCGTGATCGTGCGGTACAGCGTCGAGTCCGACGCCACGTCGCCGAACAGCTCCCGCTGAGCGCGCAGATACTCGATATCGGTGCACGCCTCACCGCCGGCGGCCAGCATCAACAATCCATGGACCAGCACCTCGCCACGGTCATGAACCGGGGCCCGCTCGCCCCGTGGGGGCACCGCGGCCGACAGCGCCTCGGTCAGCCCGACACGGTCCGCGAAACCGCCCAAAGCGAACAGCCCCGCACCCCACACCACCCGGTCCCCGCCGCCTGCCAGACACGCGTTTGTGACACTGCTAGGTTTCACCTCGGAGATGCCCCCCTGAAACTGCGGATGCTTTCATTGCAGATATGCATCGTTGCAGGTCAGAGGGGCTTTTCCGCGGACCCGGACAAACCACTCCGCCCGGCTCGTGAATAATCAGGGCTAGTGCTGAGGGCCCGGGTAGCGTCCGGCGAAAGGGGAGGCCCGGATGCCACTGAACGACGAGACCCTGCTGATGGTCGTGTGCCTCGACGATACGGACGTCTCGGCCACGATCTTGCCGACTGCCCGGAGGCTCGCCCGGCTCAGCGATGCCGAGGTCCACTTGCTCCGGGTCGTCGATCTCAACGCTGTTCACGAGAGCCTCCGGCGGGGCCGCGGCGGTACCGGCCTGACCGGCTACACCGACGCCCACGTCGCCTACTCGACGATGCCGAGCCAGGAAGGTCGTATCGGCGCCGTCGTCGAGCCGCGCGGCCAGGCGATCCGGCGGGTGAGGCAGACCACCGAGATCGCTCTCACCGCCCAGCTCGAGGGCTTTCCCGACAACAGCCGGGCAGTGGTCCTCGACCACAAGGACGCCGCCCAGGCGATCGTGGAGTACGCGCGTGACGTCGGCGCGGGCCTCATCGCGATGGCCACCCACTCCCGGCGCCCCATCGCCGAGCTCTTCACGGGCAGTATCACCGAAGCCGTCGTCCGGAGCGGCGTGGCGCCCGTCGTGGTCGAGCACCCGGCGGGCTGAGGCGCGGTCGTCAGTCGGGCGGCTCGTCAGCGATCGCTCCCGACGCGGCGAGCTCGACGATCTCGCCCGAGCTGTAGCCGAGCTCGGCCAGCACCTCGTCGTTGTCAGCGCCCAGGCCGGGAGCCGGCCGCAGGCCCACAGACGTGTTGTCGAACACGATCGGGAAGCCGGGGAACGTCTGGGGACCGCAGTCCTGCTGGTCGAGGTCGACGAAGAAGTGTCGGGCCTCAAGCTGGGAATCGGTGACGAGGTCGACGTTCGTCATGACGACCGACGCGGCCAGACCGTGACCCTGAAGCGTTGCCATGACGTCGTGCTTGGACCGGCGGCGCGTCCATCGCGAGATGATCTCGTCGATCCGGTCGTGATCGGCGAGCCGGGCCTCGACATCGGACCATCTCTCGTCGTCGAGCTCGTCGATGACGCCGACCAGGCGTCGCCAGTCGCTCTCCGAGCGCACCGAGAGGACGGCCCAGTCGTCCTCGCCGGCGCACCGATAGACGCCCGACGGGGCACGAAAGCGTGAGCGTGCCCCGTTGCGCCGGGGCTGCTCGCCAGTGTCGGAGATCTCCAGGAGCTGGTCGCCTGCGAGGACCAGGAGGGTCTCGAGCTGGGAGAGGTCGACGTGCACGGGCTCACCGGTGATCCATCGTTGCCAGAGCGCGGCGAGAACGGCGGTCGTGCCGTGCAGTCCTCCGGACACGTCTGGGAAAGCGAGGCCCTGCTTGTAGGGACCCGAGTCGGCGTATCCGGTGGTCGAGGCGAGGCCGCTGCTCGCGTCGAGGATGGGCCCCCAGGACACCTTGTCGGCATCAGGTCCGGTGCTGCCGTATCCGGAGAGGTCGACGGTGACGAGATCGGGCTTGATCAGCCGGAGCGTCTCGTGATCGATCTCTAGCGACCGGACACCACGGGGGCTGTAGTTGTTGAACACCACATCGGCGGTGGCGACGAGGCGTTCGAGCACCTCGCGACCACCGTGCGCCTTGACGTCGAGGCAGAGGCTCCTCTTTCCCCTGTTCATCTTGTTCCAGAACCCGAGGCGGTTCCACCACCTGGTGCCTGCCTCGTTGTCCGGGAAGACCCCGTTGCGCAACGACGCACTCGGCAGCTCGCCCCAGGTCCACGACGCGGACTCGGCGGCCATCAGGCTCGGATCGGGCATGGCGAGCCCACGGGCCGTCGGATGCTCGACCTTCACGACGTCGGCCCCGAGATCGGCCAGGAACCGACCGACGAGAGGCCCGGCCCACGCGATCGAGAACTCGACGACCTTCACCCCCGAGAGAGGCCGGACCTTCTCCAGATCGAGGGCCCGGGCTGGCTCGCCGGGCTCGGGCTCCCGGGGAGCGGCCCGAAACGCTGGTGTCGTGCCCGGTATCTCGAAGGGGACGCCCGGCATCCTGAGACCGGGCCGCCCGGGAACCCAGTATTCCTGGTGATTCAGCTGAGGATCGGCGAGCGTGTCCATCAGGTTCGTGACCGGACCGGCCGGGCCCTGATTCGCCTGCACCGCGGCGACCACCTCCGCCACCGTGTGCTGGCTCGTCCACCCGTTGATCAGGACGTCAAGCTCGTCGGCCCGATCGAACCGCACGGCGGGCGTATAGAGATCGTCGTCGGCGAGCAACTCGACGTGGTCCATCGCGACACAGAGGCCCTCCCACTGATGCCGGGCGACACAACCGAGACAGACCCACCCGTCCGCGCACGGATGCAACGAGAGGGGATGGTGCTGCTCGCCCTGCCGGTTGCCCCACCGCTCCTTCAGAACCCCGTTGTGCGTGTAGAGAACGATCGTCCACTGGTGGCACGAGGCGAGCGCCTGCATGGCGCCGACGTCCACCACATCACCGACGCCGTCCACCCGGCTGTTCACCACAGCGGCCTGGGCGCCGATAGCAGCCGTCGCGCCCACGAGCCGGCTGACCCACGGCCCGCCGCCCGGGATCGGCTCGCGGTCACGCTCTCCGTTGAGGGCCATATGGCCCCCCATGGCCCAATGCTCCAGCGGTCCGGCCCGCCAGCCCGAAGCGGGCCCGGTCAGACCGAAGCCGGTGATCGCCACGACGACGACGCGGGGATGGGCGTCCCTCAGAGCGGCCACGCGATGGGCAAGGTCGGGATGGGGGATCTCATCGGACAGCACGACGACATCGAACCCGTCCACGAGCTCGGCGTCGGGCGTCCCCGGCTCGACGCGGATCAGCGCCTTGTAGGCCTGCAGATACTCCCAGACCGCAGACGACCCATCGCTCAGCAGTGGGGGCTCACCCCTCAGTGGGTGCCCGTCAGGGGACTCGGCCACCACGACGTCCGCCCCCACACAAGCGAGCAGGCGCGTGCAATAAGCGCCCGGTTGATCTGTGCTCAGATCGAGTACCCGAATCCCCCGCACGGTGCCTTGCCTCGGTCGCGGCGTCGCGCAGCCTAGACACCCACGGTGAGAGGCTGTGGAGGTCCTATGAAGCGCTGTCGGCGGAGTCGTCCTTGCCAGCGGACGATCCCGGGCTGGCTTCGGAGAGTCCGGTCTTGAACTCCTGCTGGGCCCGGCCCAACGAGCGGGCCAGCTTCGGGAGCTTCGCCCCGCCAAAGACGAGCAGCAAGATCACGAGGATGATGAGCAGCTCGGGGGCACCGATGTTCACGCCGGGAGGCTACCTGTTGAACAGGAGACCTGCCCAGGGTGCTCCGAACCGCGAGCCAATAACATCGCGTGCGTGTTCAACATCTCGGGACTCGAGCTGTTGGTCATACTCGTGGTCGCCTTGTTGGTGCTCGGTCCGACGCGGCTTCCCCAGGCGGCCCGATCCATCGGCAGCCTGATGAGGGAGCTCCGGAAGATGTCTACCGGGGTCACCGATGAGATCAAACAGGCCATCGACATTCCGGGCATGGAGCCCGAGACCACGACCCCGTCGTCGCCGAAGCCCAACCGGGCCTACCGCCCCGCCGCCGACCCTCGACCCGACGAGCGTGACGGTGGCTCTGATCGGGGCTCCGAGGCCGGGGACCAAGCGTCGGGCGCAGCCGACTGACCGGGCAGCCTTCCCCGAGCTCAGACCCGGTCCGCAGCCCGCGCCTCGGCCCAGGTCAGGCCCGACTCGACGTGGAAGTCGCGAGGGAGCCCGAGGACCCGTTCGGCGACGATATTGCGCTGCACCTCCGCCGTCCCACCGCCGATCGTGAGCGCGGACGAGAACAGGAAGCCGTAGTGCCACTCGTCCATCCTGACGTCGACGATCGATGGACTGGCGCCGTCGGCCGAGGTGTTGCCGGTCGCCTTGGCGCCGGCGTGGACCCACACGTCGGTCGCCGAGGTGCCCACCGGGCCGGCATCGGTCAACATGCCGCTCGCGCCGCTCAGGTCCTTGGCCAGGCGCATGACGTTCTGGCCGTGGTCGTCGGCGAGGGCCTTGCGGACTGACGCTTCGGGACCCGGTTCGGCGCCCTTCAAGCGAGCCGCCACCGTCCGGAGCCGAATCAGCCTCAGCACCTCGCCCTCGATGAAGACCCTGGCGAGCCGCGCCCGAAGCACGGGATCGTCCACACCGCCGCTCTCCCTGACGAGATCGACGAGGTCAGTAGCGGTCGGCCCATTGCCCCACAGGCAGCCCTCGCCTGACAGTGAGACGCGTTCGTTGCCGAGGGTCACCCTGGCCAGACGCCAGCCATCGCCCTCTCCGCCGATGCGGTTGGCGACCGGAATCTCGACGTCGGTGAAGAAGATCTGGTTGAACGAGTGCGCTGTCGTCATGTCGATGATCGGCCGGAGCTCGATGCCGGGCGCGTCCATCGGACAGATGAAATAGGAGATGCCCTGATGCTTCGCAACGTCGGGGTCGGTCCTGGCGATCAGGATGCCGAACTTCGACTGATGGGCACCGGACGACCAGATCTTGGTGCCGTTGACGATGTAGTGGTCGCCATCGCGGACGGCCCGCGTGGCAAGCCGGGCGAGGTCGGAGCCGGCATCCGGCTCGCTGAAGAGTTGGCACCAGATCTCCTCGCCGGTGAGCATCGGAGGAAGGTAGCGCTCCTTCTGGGCCGCGCTGCCCGCGTGAATGATCGTCGGTCCGGCCCAACCGATGGCGATGCCGTTGTGGGGCATCTCGATGCCGGCCGCCGCGAACTCGTCGTCGATGAGGAGCTGGTCCATCGGGTCGGCGTCGAGACCCCACGGCCGGGGCCAGTGGGGAGCCACCCACCCGGCCTCGGCCAGCTGCCGGGGGGTCGGCTCGGGGTTCGCCTCGATCCAGGCTCGAACCCTGGCCCGCCTGGGGTCCTCGTCCGAGAAGTCCACGCCCGCAGCCTCGGGGGCGACCGGCCAGTGGACTAGCTCGTTGCTCCCTTGGGCACCGCGGGATCGAACAGAGGGACCTTCGCCTTGGCGTAGGTCAGCTTGTGGGTGACGTGGTCGTCGTCGTCCCAGTAGATCAGGTCGAGTCCATGCCACGACGTGGGATGACCATGGACGTCGAGCGTGCACAGCCAGCTCGCCATGACCTTGCCCGTGTCGGCATCGATGAAGAGATCTTCGTCGAGGAACTTCATGTCACCGAAGGCCCCTGCGAACTGTGGCTCGAAGGCGGCCCGCACCTCCGTGTGACCGGCGTTGCGGTGTCCGTTGAACTCCTCATAGACACCGTCTTCGGAGAAGAACTCCATGGCGGCCTCGAGGTCGAAGCGATTGAACGCGTCGAGGAACTCGTGTGTCAGCTGAGCGAGACGGGTACGCCGATCGGTCATGGACCCCGATAGTAGCCCACCGCGCTGGGACAAGCGCTGGCTTCGTCAGGCGACATGGCCCGGTGTTGCTACCGAGCCTTGGCAGATGAGCGAGAACGTGCGCTATGAGGTCGCCGATCACGTCGCCCGTATCACCATCGATCGGCCCGAGAAGATGAACGCAATGACCGACGAGATGTACGGCGCCATGAGCGACGCTATCCGGGCTGCCGACACTGACTCGAACGTACGGTGCGTCATCGTCACCGGGGCCGGCGATCGAGCGTTCTCGGCCGGCCACGACCTCCTCGAGTTCGCCGGAGGAGGCGAGTGGAGGCCGTGGCGGCCGGATCGGTTCGACGTCGGCCTGGAGTGCAGCAAGGCGACGATCGCTGCGGTGAACGGCTACTGCCTGGCCGGGGCACTGGAGCTGGCGTTGTTCTGCGACATTCGCCTCGCATCGGAGACCGCCCAGTTCGGCTGCCCCGAGGTCAAGTGGGCGATCCTGCACGGCTATGGGGCGTTGCGGCTTCCGGCGATGATCGGCATGTCCGATGCGATGCGGCTCCTGCTCAGCGGCGAGTTCATCGACGCTGCGGAAGCACTGCGCATCGGGCTGGTCAGCGAGTGGCCGCGCCAAGGGAGCTCCTGTCGACCGCCTACGAGCTCGCCGAACGCATCGCCGCCAACGGCCCGATGGCGATCCGCCTGACAAAGGAGCTGGCGTACCGAGGTCGCGACATGTCGCTGAGCGACGGCCTGAGGCTCTACCACGAGTATTCGGCGCTCGCGTTTCGCTCCGAGGACGCGCGTGAGGGCACGGTTGCCTTCGCGGAGCTTCGGGAGCTGGTCCGGTATCGCCACAAGCTCCGCCAACTCCAAGCGGGCCTCAAGGCCCAGGTGCACGCGGTGCTGGGCAAACAAGGTCTGATCCAGCCCGTCGGGTTGTGGGGACAGGGCGGCGCCAGATGGCTCGACGGCACCCAGATGGCGCCCGCCTTCGAGCAGCGCCTCGAGTCACTGCGAGACCTCATCGAGGTCTATGACACCCAGATCGACGCCCTCGATGCGACCATCGCCCGCCGCGTAGCGAACGACGACGGGTATCGGGCCATTCAGGCCATCCACGGCGTCGGCCCCGTCACCGGCGCAGTGTTCGTAGCCGAGATCGGTGACATAGACCGGTTCGCGAACCGCGCCGGCTGTGCAGCTGGGCGGGGCTGGTTCCCCGCCACCGGGAATCGGACACCAAAGTGGTGCGCGGTCGGATCACCAAACAAGGTCCCGTCCTGGTGCGCTGGGCAGCCGTCGAGGCCATCTCCAAGAACCACGGCGGACCACACCTCCAAGCCTTCTACCGGCAAGTCGCCGAGCGGCGCGGCGTCAACAAAGCACGCGTTGCTGCCGCTCGCAAGGTCCTCACCCTGGTGTTCTGGGGGCTACGAGACGGCCACATCCGCTGTCTCGACCACCCCGACGCTGCGTGAGGGACGGGCGCGGTCAGCCCAGCGAGCTCGTTATCGGCATGACCCACCAACAGGTGCTGCGAAATCGCGAGGCTTGCACCTTGGCTCTGTCGAACACCAGTTCGAGTGTCGGAGGGGGGACTGTGTTTCCGCAGGTCAGAGGCAGGGTTGAGTCTCCAGTTCCCCCTAGCTCCACTTGAGGATCCTGCGGCCTCGCCGGTGGGTTCTCGGAGTTGCTCTTCTACATCGGTTCGTTTGGGTGGGCGAAGCGCGGGACTGGCCAGCGGTCCTGGGCGCTGGACGATGGCTGAGCGTTCAGGGCACCCGACTGGGTCTCGGTCGGCTCGTCAGGACCGTCGTCCTCGTCGATCTCTTCCGCGGCCGTGTGCCCTTCGCTCGACGATGTGTCCTCGTAGCTGTCGCTCTCACTCACGCTTGCGATGTCGTAGCCCCGCGATGCGTTGATGAAGACGTTGTCTCCGATCTCATCGCCGATCGGCGTGTTGCGGCGAATGATGTCTGCCAGTGTCGTGGCGTCCACTTCCGCCAGCACATCGGGGTTGGCGGCGAACCACGTGTCGTTCTGGTACCAGAAACGGTCACCGTCACGCAGACGGCGGAACTGGTCAGCGATGATCGTCTGGAACGTCTCGCCGACCATGGCCTCCTCCACATGGTCCTCGGCGAGCCCGCCCGTCCAGAGGTCGATCTGGCCGACTTCGCCGTAGGCCTGGCGCAGCTTCGCCTGTACTTGGGGGTCAGATGAGATGTCGCCGAAGCTCGTTGCCGCTGGCAGCCCGTACGCCTGGCGGGCCGCGTTGTAGGACGCCAGTCCGTGGTCGCGGCTCCGCTGGATGTTGAGCGCGGCCAGGTCGCGTCCGGGGCTGTCGGGCGGGCCGAACAGCATGTTGCGGGCTGGGTCGACCAGTTGAGTATCGACCTGCTGGGCCAGTTGTGTTGCGAGGCCGCGCAGCAAGCCCGAGATGCCCTCGTCGGTCACCCGTGACGGCGCGAAGAACGCGTCGGCCAGCGAGAGCGTCCTCTCGATGCCGTTCTCGTCAACCATGAGGAGATCGGGCGAGAGCATGGTGTGCCCCACCCGGTAGGCCGCCGTGGAGAACTCATTCGCTATGGACGCATCGACTGCTGGGTCGTAGCCGTCGTAGGAGCCGACCGAATCGGGGCCCAGCAGTATCGGCAGGAATTCGTTGTAGGTGATGACCTGCATCTCAGCGCCAACGATCTTGCGAGCCATTTCGAAGATCTCCTGCCCGGACAAGCTGGGATGGGCGGTCGCGATCAGGTCGGCGAGGCGATTGTGTTCACGGACGAACAGT
The DNA here is from genome assembly GCF_965221945.1 of Candidatus Poriferisodalis sp. Classification (GTDB taxonomy): domain Bacteria; phylum Actinomycetota; class Acidimicrobiia; order Acidimicrobiales; family Poriferisodalaceae; genus Poriferisodalis. The sequence goes on from NZ_OZ244925.1 coordinate 1,558,041, forward strand.
GTGTGTAATGCGGAAAGTCTCACCTGCTCATTCGCCCGAATATCACCTGCCGCGAACAGATCAGTGCGAGAACTTCCGGCGCCTCGGCCGCCGCTGTCATTGTCGAGTCCGAACTCATTGAATGGCAAGAATCGGCCGTTGCCCGATGTGCGGAGCTTCACCGTGCCGTCGTTGGTTCGCAGCGCCTGCGTTCGATCTAATGACGATCCGTAGACATTCGAGGCGTCGATGAACGACGTGACCACGTTGAGCTGCTGCCGGGTGCCGCCTGCAGCAGTGCCGTGAGCCGACCGGTTGAAGGCAATCGTGCGAGTCCCAGCGGATGTGGGATCGAAGACAGCGTCCCCGGTCGGAACCGGGATCGGCAACGACTCTGCGGGGTTGTGCTTGGGCGTAAGGCTGATGTCGTGGTCCAAGAACTGTCCCCACTGCCACACCATGTCGGTGGCTTGGGCGGCGTTGGTGATTGACCTGGCCTGAGCTGCCACGATGTTGCTGACTGCCCTCGACCCAGGCATGTCCGTGGGCACATCTGAGAGCCCGGCGTAGTTCGCGGCTGCCAGCCGGAGCAGCTGAGCGCCAGCCGAGCCGAACTCGGGATTCTCGACATTGTTGCCCCAGCCGTCGAGCGAGCGCACCCCAAACGACATGGGGTATTCGCGCAGGGCAACCGGGACGATGTCGCCAACACGCAGCCGGACCCGCACGCCGGTCCACGTCAGGACTTCCCCGTCAGACCGTGCGTCGGCCAGGTTCAGCCACACCTGCCGCAGCCGCAGCACCAGCCTGTCGGTCCTACCGTCGATGGCAGGGGTGACGGCGAAGTGCACCGCACAGTCGGTGTCGGGCCGGCTGCATGCGACAGTGAGCTCTGTCACCGCGTGGCTGGTACCCCCGATGGTGATTTGGTCATCCGACACGGCGCCGAGGCGGGAGCTGGCGGCGAATCCGGTCGCACCGGTGCTTTGGCCCACACTCAGCGATGCCGACCACAGCTCAGAGGTGGCAGCGGTCGACAACGCAGGACTGGTTTGGTCGTCCTCCTCAGCTGCTGCTGCGGGCGCCGCCGTGCCCACCGTCACAAGGACCGAGGCCAGCACGGCCAGCGCGGTGCAAACGGCGATCTGCGGCCGCCCGCTCCGCCGCGTGCGTGGAGGATCTGCGCGCTCAAATGGGCCGCTCATCGGGCCCGATAAGCGTGTCGCATCATCTGCGCCGCCCGCCACCCAAGGGTGAGCTTTGAGAGTCGGGGCGATCCGATGGCGTCCGGTGGCGATCCCGATGCTGGGCAAAGCACCGGCGCAGACTACAGAGAGATGACGCACTGTTCATGGATACCTGTGTCTATTTCATGTGAAGCACTAGCCCAGCGACGACTTCGCCGTACGCGAGTAGTTTTCGGCGGCACATGACCCTGCTGTCGCCGTATCGAGTACTCGACCTCACAGACGACCGCGGGCATCTCGCGGGCTTCATCCTGGCAAGGCTTGGCGCCGAGGTCATTGCCATCGAGCCGCCGGGCGGCACCCCAGTGCGGCAGCTGGGCCCGTTCGATGCCGACGGCACCTCGTTGACGCACTCCCCTTATGCCCGCGGCAAGAAGTCGGTTGAACTCGACATCACCAGCCCCGATGGCGCCGAAGCGCTCCGCGGTCTCGCGGCCGGCGCCGACGTGCTGCTGGAGTCGGCCCCACCTGGCGAGCTGACATCGCTGGGCCTGGGACCCGACGCACTCGCCGAGATCAACCCCGCACTCGTCATCGCTTCGATCTCGCCGTTCGGCCAGACCGGTCCCAAGGCCGACTGGGCGGCGGCCGATCTGACTGTGTGGGCATCAGGCGGCCCGATGCACCTGTGCGGCGACGAAGACCGGGCACCGCTCGGCGTGGGCGTCCCTCAGGCATTCCGTCACGCCGCTGCGCACGCTGCATCACTGGTGACGCTTGTACTGGTGGAACGCAACCAATCCGGCGGGGGCCAGCACATCGACGTATCGGCGCAAGCCGTCGCAATGAACTCGACGATGTCGTCGGTGCTGTGCTCGCTGATCGGAGCCCCCTTGACCCTGCGAGGCGGCGGAGCTGTGCGCAGCGGCGACCTCCGGCTGCGGTTCATGTACCCGGCCAGCGACGGGCACGTCTCGGTGACCCACGTGTTCGGGGCTGCCATCGGGCCGGCGACGGCTCGGCTGATGAACTTGGTGCACGAGGCAGGATTCTGCGATTCCGAGACCGCGTCGAAGGACTGGATCGGCTACGGCATGGCGCTCAGCGACGGAAGCGAGACAATCGAGGACTTCGAGCGAACCAAGGAATGCGTCGCCGCATTCACGGCCTCCCGGACGAAGCAGGAGCTGTTCGCCCTCGCCAACGATCATCGCCTGCTGCTCGCACCGGTCGCCACAACCGCCGACGCCGCAGCATCGGAGCAATTGGCCGCTCGCAGCTACTGGGACGACATTGACGGGCAGCGCTATCCGGGGCATTGGATGAAGCCCGAACCCACCGACGGCTCGGCCGATCGGGTGCCGGCCATCGGCGAGCACACGGCCGCTGTCCTGGCCTCGCAGCGGACACCTGCAGTGTTCGCCCCGGAGGCGCCGACCAGATGTGAGCGCCCGCTCGAAGGCTTGAAGGTGCTCGACTTCATGTGGGCAGTGGCCGGTCCCACGTTCTCCCGGATCCTCGCCGATGCAGGGGCGACCGTGATCCGGGTCGAGTCATCAGTCCGCCTCGACGCGTGCCGTACGTTCCTGCCGTTCATCAACAACGACCCTGGGCCCGAGAACAGCGCCCTGTTCAACAACATGAATGCGGGCAAGCTCGGCATCACGCTGAATCCGGGCACGCCAGCCGGCCTCGAAGTCGCGCACGACCTGATCCGCTGGGCCGACGTCGTGTGCGAGGCCTACACGCCCAGAGCCATGCGTTCATGGGGTCTCGACTACGACAACGTGCGCGAGGTCAACCCATCGGTCGTGATGCTGTCGACCTGCCTGTTCGGCCAGAGCGGGCCGCTTGCAAACTTTGCGGGGTACGGCAACCTGTCGGGTGCGATGGCCGGGTTCTACAACATCACCGGATGGCCCGATCGCGCTCCGGTCGGGCCCTATGGCGCCATCACCGATTACACCTCGCCGCATCCGGCACTGGCCAGCCTGCTGGCTGCCGTCGATCATCAACGCCGGACCGGTGAGGGCCGCTACATCGACTTCTCTCAGGCGGAGGCGTCGATTCACTTCATCGCGCCCGCCATGCTGGAGTACTTGCGTAATGGCACTGTCGTGGGCGGGCGAGGTAACACCAGCGAGCACGCCTGCCCGCACGGTGTCTTCCCCGCAGCCGGGGACGACCGCTGGGTGGCCGTCGTTGCGCAAGATGACGACGCATGGGCTGCGCTCGCCCGCCTTGTCGGCTGCGATGACCTGGCGACGCTGTCGGTCGGCGACCGACTCGAACGACGGGCAGAGCTCGAGGCCGCCCTCGCCGCCTGGACGAGCAAACTCGATGAAGCAGAGGTGGAACGGCAGTGCCAGGACGCCGGCGTGGCTGCGCACCGGGTGCAGAACAGTCCCGAGCTGGCAGTCGACCCCCAGCTCACCCACCGGCGTCACTGGGTTGAGGTTCCCCACTCGACGCATGGCTCGACGATCATCGAGGCTCCTCGGTTCACCATGTCGCGCAGCCGAGTGTGGCCAGAGGTCGCCGCTCCCGCTCTCGGAGAGCACCTCTATGAAGTCCTGACCGAGCATCTCGGTTACGACGCCGATCGCGTTGCCGAGCTGGCCGCCGCCGAGGCATTCGACTAGCCCAGCGACAGTGCGAGCCTTCTGTGTGCAGAAATGCTCGCTGAGGCAGCATTTCTGCACAAATTTGGTGCAGGCAGCAATCTGTGCGCAAATTTGCCGCCTGAGGCAGCATTTCTGCAAACAGTCCGCGCCGGTCGACCTGGTCTGGCGGTTTTGCCGTCTCTCCGCACAGCCTCTAACGTGCGCGCATGGCAGCAATCGATCACATCGTCGTCGCGGCACCGGACCTTGAAGCTGGCACTGCGGCCGTGGAAGCACTCGTCGGTATGCGTGCGGCGCCCGGTGGGCCCCACCCGGGCGTCGGCACCCGCAACACGCTCCTGTCGCTCGGCGACGACGTCTATCTGGAGATCATCGCGCCCGACCCAGAACAGCCCGCCCCGGCCAATCCGCGGCCGTTCGGGATCGACAGCCTGAGCGGGCCGAAGTTCGTGACGTTCGCCGTGCATGCGTCGGACGGCGAGACCATCGACGACGTGGTGGAGGCGATGCGCGTCTGCGGCGAGGACCCCGGCGAGATCATCTCGATGAGCCGCGTCAAGCCCGACGGCGAGGAGCTCCACTGGTCGCTCACCCTGTCCCCCGCCGGTCTTGCCGAGGGGGCCGGCCTGGCCCCGTTTGTCATCGACTGGGGCGACACCACCCATCCCGCCACCGTGACGCCGACGGGCTGCACGTTGGTGTCGCTGGCCGGAACGCACCCCGACCCGGACCACATCCGAGCGCTGCACGCCGCAATCGGCATCGACGTTGACGTGAACGCAGGCGACAGCGTCAGCCTCGAAGCGACGCTCGACACGCCGAACGGCCGCGTCACTCTCCGCTGAGCCGGGGGGGGATCAGCGCCCGTCCGGTCAACAACCCTTGGCCCTGCACCGGGCGCATGGCGTCCAGCGCTGACTAGTCGTCCGCGCGCCAGTCGACGGGCTGACGTCCGGCGGCCACCAGGGCGGCATTCGCACGGCTGAACGGGCGACTGCCGAAGAACCCGTTGTGCGCGCTGAGCGGCGACGGGTGAGCCGATTCGATGACCACGTGTCGGGTCAGGTCCACAAGCGATTTCTTGCGGCGGGCAAACGCGCCCCACAGGATGAACACGACCCGCTCGGGTCTTGCGCTGACGGCACGGATGACCTCGTCGGTGAAGGTCTCCCAGCCAGCCGACCGATGCGATGCCGCTTGGCGGGCTCGCACCGTGAGAAACGCGTTGAGCAGCAGCACACCCTGGCGCGCCCACGCCTCTAAATTGCCGTGCGACGGCGGCTCAATGCCAAGGTCGCTGTGCAGCTCGGCGAAGATGTTCTGCAGTGACGGCGGCTGCGGGATCCCCCGGGGAACCGAGAAGCACAGTCCGTGGGCCTGGCCGGGGCCGTGGTAGGGGTCCTGGCCCAGAATCAGGACCTTCACCTCGGCGAATGGCGTCAGGTGAAGCGCAGCAAAGACCTGATCGTGGGGTGGGTACACGGCGCTCTGGGCACGCTCGTCGGCTACGTACTGCTGCAGGATCGGCCAGTAGGGCTTGTCGAACTCGCCCCGCAGGATTGGGTTCCAGTCGGTGCGTGGCATAGCCCGCTAGCTGAGATCCACGGCGTCAGGAGATCGCTGCTGCTGCCGCTGCCGACAACTCGATGCCGCGCCCGATGCGTGCTCGGTACAGATCCAAGTCCACGTCGTCAGCGGGCTTTTGGCCACGCATATAGCGGGCGTACACGCCGTGGATGATGCACGCCGATTTCCAATGGTTGAAGCTGACGTAGTACGCCAACTGCGAGAGATCCGCTCCCGTGTGTTCCTCGTAGCGCTCGATGAGGTCAGCGCGGCTGACGAATCCGTCCACCAGCGTCGGCGGATCTGAGCCCTCCAGGATGTCGTCGCTCGGCTCGGTCCAGCCGTTCAGCGCGTAGGCGAAGTCCGCCAGCGGGTCGCCGAGTGTGGAGATCTCCCAGTCCAACACCGCCTGCAATTCGCCGCTGGGGTTGAACAGGCAGTTGTGCAGGCCGTAGTCGCCGTGCACGACGCGCGCCGGACCTTGCTCTGGCTTGTGTTCGGAGAGGAAGTCGTGCAGTTCGTGGACGACGGGAGTGTCGTAGGTTGCCGCTTCCGCCGAGGCTGTCCAGGAGCGGTACCAGGTGCGAATCTGGCGCCCGACGTAGTCCTCCTTCTTGCCAAGATTGCCCAGGCCGACGTCGTCGGGATCCACCGAGTGCAGCGCTGAGAGCACGTCCATGAACGACATGCCGACATGTGCTCTGCCTTCGGCGCTCAGGTGCTCGCGGGCATCGGCAGATTCGAACAGGGGCCTGCCTTCGACATGACTCATCACGTAGAAGTGAGCGCCGGTCACATCGGGGCTTTCGCAGTAGCCGTAGGCGATGGCGACCGGCACATCCGTCGGCCCCAAACCGCTGATGATCGTGAACTCGCGCCCCATGTCGTGCGCCTTGGGCAGCAGCTCCCCCATCGGCGGGCGGCGCACGACCGCCGTGGTGCCGTCGGCGGCGGTCAGCTTGTAGGTGAGGTTGCTGTGGCCACCCTCGAGCTGAGTCCAGGTGAACGGCGACTCGAGCCCGTCGACGTTGGCGTCGATCCATGCCTCCACCGCGGGCACGTCGTACCCGACGACAGCGTCTGCTGTTGACTCGCCTGCCGCCTCGTCGGCCATCTTCTCCCCCTTGTACCTGGCGAGCGCCCTCCAATGTGCAGGCTGGCGCAGTTCGCACACACTATGGCAACGGGCGGCGCCCGCTGCGGGCTGTGCACACCCGCGCCGAGGGCTGCACCGGCACCGCGAATCCGCGACGAATCGCGGCGGCGGCGACCGGTAGCGTCGGCGCCATGGACCCGACCGCACCAGGTCTGCCTTCAGAGCTGACGTCGCCGCCCCCGCACATGACGCCCGACGAGTTCCGGCAGCATGGCCGAGCGGTCATCGACTGGATCGCCGACTACTGGGAACGCATCGAGTCGCTGCCGGTGGCGTCCACCGTTGCACCGGGTGACATCCGGGCGATGCTGCCCGACGCCGCCCCCGAAGAGGCCGAGCCGTTCGAGAACCTGCTCGCCGATCTGGACCGCGTTGTGCTTCCGGGCGTCACGCACTGGCAGCATCCGGGCTGGTTCGCCTATTTCCCGGCGAACAATTCCCCGCCATCGGTGCTGGCCGACACGGTGTCCGCAGGGCTCGGGCTGATCGGCCTGTTGTGGTCGGCCTCGCCCGCAATGACCGAAATCGAGAGCCACATGCTCGACTGGCTGGTGGATCTGCTGAGCCTGCCGGGCCACTGGAAGACCACGTCGACCGGAGGCGGCGTGCTGCAGGGCAGCGCGTCGGACGCGACTCATGTCGCCCTGGTCGCGGCCCGCCACCGCGCTAGCGCTCGCAGCGGCCTGCCCGCGACCCAGATGGTGGCCTACACCTCGGCCCAGGCGCACAGCTCGGTGGAGAAGGGCGCCAACATTGCGGGCTTCGGCGTGGTGCGCCTCATCGAGACCGACGAGCACAGGGCAATGCGACCTGACGTTTTGCGCGCTGCAATTGAGGCCGACGCGGCTGCAGGTCTTGTACCGGCGTTCGTCGGCTCAACCGTCGGCACTACCGGCACCACCGCGGTCGACCCGGTCCGGGCCATTTGCGCCATCGCCCGCGAGCACGAGCTATGGCATCACGTCGACGCTGCGTATGCGGGCACGGCCATGATCTGCCCCGAGTTCCGTCGCCACCAGGACGGCATCGAGCTGGTGGACAGCTACGTGTTCAACCCTCACAAGTGGATGATGGTCAATTTCGACTGCTCGGCCTTCTACGTCGCGGAGCGGGAGGCGCTCACCGAGGCGCTGTCGATTGACCCGCCGTACCTGCGCAACGCCCAGAGCGACGCTGGCAACGTGATCGACTACCGCAACTGGCAGGTGCCGCTGGGTCGCCGCTTCCGAGCGCTCAAGCTGTGGTGGGTTCTGCGCAGCTACGGTGCCGCGGCGCTGCGACAGATGGTGCGCCACCACGTCGCCATGGCCCAGGAATTGGCGCAACGACTCGACGACGACCCTCGCTTCGAGATCGTGGCGCCGCACCCGTTCTCGCTGGTGTGCTTCCGCTGCAGTCCCGCCGACGACTTCCAGACTTCACAAGAAGCCGCGGACCGCGCCACCGATGCGGTTGCTGCGGCGGTGAACGACAGCGGCGTCGCCTACCTGACCCCCTCCAAGCTGGATGGCCACAGCATCATCCGTGTGGCGATCGGTCAGTCCCGCACCGATCGCGAGCACCTGGATCGGCTGTGGAAGACGATCAGCGAGGCCGCCGTCTAGCCGGCAGGTCCGAACGTGCCCAAGGCGGCCAGCAATCGGTCGTTCTGTTCCGGCGTGCCCAGGCTGATCCGCACGCCTTCGCCCTCGAACGGGCGGGTCACCAAACCCTGCTTCTCCAGCCGGACGAACAGGTCCATGGCCCCAGCTCTCACCGGCAGGTAGACGAAGTTGGCTTGGCTCGGCACGACAGGCCAGCCCTGTTCATCCATCGCAGCACTCACTCGCTCGCGCTCCGCCAAGATGCCTGCCACTCGTTCGCTTAACTCCGCTGCGGCCTGAGGCTCCAGCGACGCCAGCGCGGCCACCTGGGCGATGCCGCTGACGATGAACGGAAGCGCCACCTTGTCGAGCGCGCCGACGACGCCCGGGTGCCCGACGCCATAGCCGACACGTAGGTTGGCAAGGCCATAGGCCTTGGAGAACGTGCGCAGCACGAGCGCATTCGGGTGTTCGGGCACGATGGCTTCAATGGGATCGGCCACCGCAGCATCGGTGACGAACTCCCGGTATGCCTCATCGACCACCACGATGATGTCGTCAGGCACGGCTGCGAGCAGGCGCTGCAGTTTTGCAGTCGAACAGACCGTGCCGGTCGGGTTGTTGGGGGTCGAGAGGACCACGATCTTCGTGGAGTCCGTCACCGCTGTGGCGACGGCGTCGAGGTCGAAGGCATGGTCGACGAGCGGAACCGTCACAGCCCGAGCCGCGGACACTGCACAGAACACCGGATGGACCTCGAACGAGCGCCACGGATACACGACCTCATCGCCGGGATCGACGTACGAGGCAAACAGCTGCTGGAGCACGCCCACCGATCCCGAGCCGACAGTGACCTGATCGAGTCCGACGCCGTGCCTGTCGGCCAGCGCTTCCCGCACCTCCATGCAGCGATGATCGGGATAGCGATTCATGCTCGACGCGGCCTCGGCGACTGCCTTAGCCACTGAGGGCAGCGGGTCGTTGGCATTCTCGTTGGAGGCCAGCTTGACCGCCTCGACCAGGTTGTGCTCGGCCTCGGCCTGCGCGGCTGAGCGACCTGGCTTGTATTCCGGCAGCCCCTCTACGGCCAACCTTGGTCGTCCGATCATGCGCTGGCACTCCTGATTCTCGGGGCGGCCACCGAGTCGTGGCACTGCCCGGCGGCAAGTTACCGGGTGCACACACCGTGGAGAGGCTTCGGCGTGTGTGTTGATGCCATATGACTCCCGCTCGTGTTCGCTTCGCTCACAGACCGCTCGGGCCCTGGCTGTCTACAAGCAGCGGTTCGCCTGGTCGCCTGGCGTGGCGGCCGCCCGGAACTCGTCAGCAACAGCCGCCATGGTGGTGAACGTCACGCCGGGCCCCGATGCCATGTGATCGATGAGCCGTTCGAGCATCAGCATGCGACTGCCCCGTCCGATGCACTGGGGATGCATCGTGAGCACGAACACCCCGCTGCCGACCCGGTCGCAGAGGTAGTCGAACTCGGCGGACCACACGTCATAGACGTGGTCGGGGGTGCGCAGCCCTTGCACCGTGGGTCCGTCGTAGCTGAAGTAAGGCCAATCGTCGAGGATCCAGTCGAACGGCAGCTGAACGAGGTCCACCTCACCGCCGAATTGGTGCGGACCGTCGGTGGTGGGCACGTCGCCCAACCGGCACCACGTGGGTGCGTAGTCGTTGCGGGCCATGGAGGAGTCATAGGAGAATCCGTGCTCGAGAAGCAGGCTGATCCAGCGGTCCCCGCAGTTGCCGCCCGGCACCCGGTGCCCGACTGGCGGACTGCCCGAGAGCCGTTCGAGGCAATCCATCGAGCGCGTCAGGATGGCCCGCTCGTCGGCTTCGTCACGTTTGGACGAGGGGGCCTCGTGGCAGTAGCCGTGGTAGCCCACCTCGTGCCCGTCCGAAACCACCCGGGCGCACACGTCGCCGAAGGTGTCGATGGTGTGGCCGGGGATGAACCACGTGGAGGGAAGGCTGCGTTCGTCGAGCAGGTCGAGCAGCCGGTGCGCCCCGATCGTGGAGAATTCTCCGCGGGCGGTCAGGTTCGGCGATCTTGAACCTCGTGGCCCCGTCCAGATCGAGATCGCATCAAAGTCGAAGCTCAGACAGACCGTGAGGCCTGTGGCGCCGTTCACCGTTTCGTCGCTCATCTGCGGACCCTACCGAAGCCGCCGGACGCGATTTCCACCACCGGTCGGGCCGCCGTCATTGTGACCGTCGACACCGCTGACCGACTCGCACTCCTCGGCCCAGTCCATCCGCCGCGCAGGTGCTGGTGCCAGATTCAAGTACGCCGAGGGCGCCGCTACGGTTTGCCGAGTGACGCGCCATCCTGCCCGAATTGCTCCGACGCGTGCGGCAATAACTCAACGGCGGTTCGGCGTTGCAGCGCTCGCTATTGCCCTCGTCGCCACAGCGCCAGTGCCCGCTGGGGCGAACCCGGCGCAAGTTTGGTTGCCCCCGCAAGCCGACAAGAGCTGCGAGGACGATGTGCCCATTGTCGTAGCCAGCGACGCGGCGGCGCAATCAGACCTTTATAGCGCCGCGACGCTCGCCGGAGTGATCGCAACTGATTGCATTGTGCTCGCGGGGCTCGGGATGAGCAGATGCCGACGTCGCAGCAGGCCCGCCTAGACGTCGCTGCCTCGGGCGGGTTCGTGGTGGGAGGCGTAGCTGCGGTGCCTGCAACCAAGGTCGCCGGACGTGACATGATCCGCCTCGCCGGCACCGACCGCTGGCACACCGCTCGCCTAGTCGGTGCCCAAGCACGACGAAGCGCCGGAATCACTCGCGAGACGAACGCCGCCGACGCGTCCGCCGACGCTGAACTCGACACGACCGACTGCACTGACAATGTGCCGATTTTGGTGGCATCAGACGCAGCGGCTGAATCGGACCTCTACAGCGCTGTGACCTTGGCCGGGGCAATCGGCACCGATTGCATCGTGCGGGCCGGGGCGCGTAGCGAATCGATATCCGCCGACCAGATGGCGCGTCTTGATGCCTCGGCTGGAGGCGGCTTCATCGTGGGGGGCATGTCTGCGGTGCCTGAGGCCAAGGTCGCCGGGCGTGACATGACTCGCCTCGCCGGCACCGACCGCTGGCATACCGCCTGCCTCGTCGGCGACCAAGCACGACTCACCGCCCAGCCCGCGGGCACCGATAGCTCCCCGTGTTCGCCCCGTGACAGAAATGACGACCCGCCAGCCGACGAGTCCGGTGCCAGCTTCAAGGCTGTCGCCGCCAGCTCTCAACATACGTGCGCGCTGCGCACCGACAACACCATCACCTGCTGGGGCTACAACAGCCACGGCCAGTCAGACCCGCCCGACGGCAGCTACACAGCCGTCACCGCGGGCAGCGGCCATACGTGCGGGCTGCGCACCGACAGCACCATCCACTGCTGGGGCAACAACAGGTCTCCCGGTGGGGGGCCATTCGGCGGGAACTGGCTGTTGAATCAGGCAATCGCGCCCGACGGCAACTACACATCCGTCACCGCTCGGGGGGACCAGACGTGCGCGCTGCGAACAAGCGGTGCTGTCGTGTGTTGGGGGCAACTGCATACGCGCACTGCCGATCCTGTCGTCCAATAGTCACACCGTGCCCATCTGGTGTCGTGTCCAGCGATGTCGGGGCGGGGATCGCAGGAATCGAGCAAGCGATGCGCCGAGGCAGTTCATAGGTGCGTTGACGGCAGGAGCAGAGACGGGCACCGGTTCGGCACCACGAATTGCCGACCGCTCCCAGTGCCGGTGGCTACTGCGCAGGTGCGGATTCGGCGAGTGCAGCGCCCGCAGCGACCGCCGCCGCTTCAGGCGGCATGCCGATGCCCAGGTACCCCTCGATGCGCGCAAGACGCTGCCCGTTGCTGGCGACCTCAGCCCGCAGGCTGGCAAACTCCGCATGCATCTCCGCACGCAGACCGCCGATCTCGTCACGCATCTCCGCACGCAGACCGCCGATCTCGTCACGCAGACCGCCGATCTCGTCACGCATCTCCGCACGCAGCTTGTCGATGCTGCGCTGCTGGTGCCAGACGATTGCGACGGCTGCAAGCACCATCGTCAAGACTTGGGCGGCGACTGTCACATCCACATTCTAAACCTAACGATGCGGTCAGCTCGTGGGCAAATCAATTTATATGAGATATATCGAAAGTTGTACACCCTACACGTCGCCAGATGCAGATCCAGATGCTGCGCCAACGCCGTCTCGGAACCCCGCAGGCGACCGCAGGTAGCGTGATCCGATGCCCGATTCGCCCGATGCTGCCGCTGCTGTCGAGCCGCCGCTCGCCGGGATGCGAGTGCTGGAAGTGGCCACCGGCATCGCCGGGCCATTCGCCGGTCGGCTGCTCGCGGGTGCCGGCGCGACGGTTGTCAAGATCGAGCCGCCGGACGGCGATCCTGCCCGGCGCCAACCGGTCGACGACGTCCCGCTGCACAACGGCGAGCTGAGTCCCCTGTTCGTTCATCTGAACGCAGGGAAGCTGAACTGCGCAGCGGACGATCTCGACCCGTCGTGGCCCGACGTGGTGATTGCGAGTGACACCCTGGCGGGGCTCGCCGGCACTCCGTGGGACCCGCAGCGACTGGTTGCCCGCGCCGCTGCGGGCGACCCGGCACCCAAGCTTGTGACGGTCACCGCCTGGGGTGCAGACGCAGACGACCCGGGCGTCATTGCCGACGAGCTGTTGGTGCAGACCGCAACCGGCTTCCTGGGCTTCAACGGCGACGAGGGTGCCGAACCGCTGCGCCTCCCCGGCTGGCAGGCCCAGTACACCGCGGGCGGACTGGCGGCTTGGGCTGCGCATTTGATCCTGCGGCGGCCCGAGACCCACATGGACGTGTCGTGGCTGGGAGCGCTGCTGACAGGGGTCGAGCTGTGCTACTGCGATGCGCTGCACTGCGAGCGGCCGCGGCCGCTGGTGGGGCCGCATCCACCGACTGCCTACCCCTCGGGCGCGATCCGCTGCGCCGACGGTTACGTGTGCCCAGGATCGATCCGCCGTGACGACTGGGAAATGCAATGCCTGCACCTCGGCGTGCCCGAGTGGATCGACGATCCTGAGCTCAGCCACCGGCATCGCCGGGTCCGTCATGTCAACAAGATCCGCGAGGTGATCGAGCCGTGGTACGGGGCGCGCACCAAGCGGGAACTCTTCCAGTTCGCACTCGAAACGCCATGGGCCGTCGGCATGGTGATGACCCCGCTCGACGCGCTGGCAGACGAACACCTCGCTGCACGCGGCTTCCTCGGCAACATCGAGACAGCCGCCGGCCCAGCGGTCGGACCGATCCGACCGTTCAACACCCACGGCGTGCCGGTGCCGAATCAGCGGGTCAGCGATCAGGGCACCGACGCGTTCCCCACACAGGCATCGTTGCCAGAATCGGCTCCAGCCCAGGCCGGAAGCGTTCGGGTGCTCCGCGGTGATCTCGCATCAGAGGACCGCCCCACCTCAGCGCTTCGACCCGCCCGGAGGCTGCGGGTCATCGAGATGACCATCGCTTGGGCGGGCCCCTATGTCGGCAACCTGCTCACGCCGCTCGACATCGACGTCATCAAGATCGAAGCGCAGAACCCCTTCGACGGCTTTCGCACACAGCGCCCCTACGACAACGGCATGGCACCGGGTCTCGAACACCTCGTGGCAGACAATCGCTTCTACGAGGCGGGCGGCCACTTCAACGCCGTCAACAAGGGCAAGCGCGACTGCGTGGTCACGCTTGCCACGCCCGAGGGCCGGGACGCGTTCATGGAGCTGGTGCGCAACTGCGATGCGCTCGTCGCCAACTTCTCAGCACACGTCTTGCCGCAGCTCGGGCTCGAGTTCGAGACGCTGGCAGAGGCCAACCCCCGCATCGTGCTCGTACGCATGCCTGCATTCGGCATCAACGGTCCGTACGCGGACGCGGTCGGCTATGGCTCGATCATCGAGGCGATGGGCGGGCTCGGCCACCGGCAGGGATACGAGCACGAAGGCGCCCGCATCTCCAACATCTACTTCCCGGACCCCATCGCCGGCATCGCCGCGGGATTCGCCCTGCTGAGCGGCTTGCACCACGCCAAGCGCACCGGTCGCGGCATCGAAATCGACGTCTCCCAGCAGGAAGGCACCTGGCAGCACAGCGGCGAGGCCATCGTGCTGGCCTCGACAGCCGGGCGCGACATCGGCCGCATGGGCAACCGCGAACCCGGCGCAGCATGGAGCGGCTTCATAGAAGGCACAGACGGCTGGCTCGCGGTCATCACCGATGCCCCCGCCGACGGCCCTGCTGCCGGACATGACGCTGCCGGGGCCGATGCACCATCGAAAGATCCGACTGCCGAGCGCTATGCCGTCAGCGTCATCGGGGGATTGCTCGATGAGGTGAGAGCGAATGGCGGACGGCCCGTGCAGACCCGAGCCGAGCTTCAGGCAGCACTGCGTCTCGCCGGTACCCGCACTGAGTTCTGTTGGGATCCGTGGACGGCGCCGGACAATCCCCAGCTCGCCAACCACCTCGACGTCGTCGAGCACCCGGTCACCGGCCACAGGCGCCACATTGCGTCCCCGTTCACCCTCGACGGAATCCGCCCTACCCCCGCAGGGCCCGCCCCCCTCTTCGACCAGCACACCGACGAAGTCCTCGCCGAAGTAGCCGGCCTCTCAGCCGACAAGATCACCGACCTGCGAACCAACGGCGACATAGGAGGCGAACTCCCCCCGCCAGCAGAGCTCGGCTTCGTCTACGACTGACAACAAGAGCGAGACAACACCTGCGGGCTACCGTGCGCCAATGCGCATCGAACCGTTCCAGATCGCCGTCCCGGAAGAGCAACTCGACGACCTTCGCGACCGCCTGAGCCGCACCCGCTGGCCCGAGCCCGAACCCGTCGACGACTGGTCGCAGGGCATCCCGCTCGCCTACGTCCAGGAAGTGTGCGACTACTGGGCCAACACCTACGACTGGCGAGCGCGCGAGGCCGCTCTCAACCGCTTCGACCAGTACATGGCCGACGTCGGGGGCATGGTCGTGCACTTCATTCACGTCCGCTCTCCCGAGCCCGATGCGATGCCGATCGTGATCACTCATGGCTGGCCGGGTTCGGTAGTCGAATTCGCGAAGGTCATCGAGCCCCTGGCCGACCCCGTCGCCCACGGCGGGAACGCAGCCGACGCATTCCACGTCATCTGCCCGTCGCTTCCGGGGTACGGCTTCAGCGGCAAGCCGTCCGAGCCGGGCTGGGGCGTCGAGAAGATCGCCGACTGCTGGGCCGAGCTCATGGCCGGCTTGGGCTACGACCGGTTCGGCGCCCAGGGTGGTGACTGGGGCTCAGCCGTCACGAGCGCGCTCGGCAGTCGCCATGGGAATGCCTGCATCGGCATCCACCTGAACATGGTGATGCGCGGCAGCCGCCCTAAGGATCGTGAGCCCAACGAAGAGGAACTGTCAGCCCTCGCAGCGGCGAAGCACTACAACGACTGGGATTCGGGATACTCCAAGCAGCAGTCCACCCGTCCCCAGACCCTGGGCTACGGGCTCACGGATTCTCCCGCCGGACAGGCCGCATGGATCCTGGAGAAGTTCTGGGCGTGGACGGACTGCGACGGCCATCCTGAGAACGCGCTCAGCCGTGACGAGATGCTCGACAACATCATGCTGTACTGGCTGAACGCCACTGCGGCCTCGTCGGGACGTCTCTACTGGGAGAGCTTCCGGCAGATGCCCCGCATGAAGGTGGACGTGCCCACCGGGGTGGCCAAGTTCCCCTCCGAGATCATCCCTCCGGTGCGTGCCTGGTCCGAGCCGATCTATTCCGACATCCGGCACTGGACCGAGATGCCCGCTGGCGGCCACTTCGCTGCATTTGAACAGCCCGATCTCTTCGTCGACGACGTGCGGGCCTTCTTCAGCTTGCTGCGATGAGCCAAGGCGCGCCCGAAGCGTCTCGAAGGCTTTTCCGATGACGACGGGCGATTCCGGGCCATTCCTGGCGGGGAACACCATGGATCGGCCGTTGCTGGTCTCGACCCTCATTTCCTATGCATCCCGCAGCCATGCCAACACCGACGTCGTGGCCGTCGACTCAGCGGGCATCACCACGCGCAGCACCTGGGGCGAGGTCGGTGAGCGAGCGCGACGGGTGTCCGCTGCGCTGGTTGCCGACGGCATCCGGCCTGGAGACCGGGTGGCCACCATTGCCTGGAACGATCACCGCCACCTCGAGGCCTACTACGGCATCTGTGGCATCGGCGCCGTCTTGCACACCGTCAACCCACGCCTTCATGACGACCAGCTGGCGTACATTCTCAACGACGCCGCCGACAGCGTCGTGCTGGTGGACCCCTCCTTTGTCGAGATCGCTGCCCGTCTCGCCCCACGTACACCCAGTGTCCGCCGCTGGGTGGTGCTCGGGCACCTTGATTCGCCCGTGGGCCTGCGGGGCGAGATCGCCTATGAGGACTGGCTGGACGCCGTTCCGGGCCGCGCAACGTGGCCCGAATTGGACGAGCGTGCGGCGGCAACGCTCTGCTACACCTCTGGCACTACGGGCAATCCCAAGGGCGTTCTGCAGAGTCACCGGTCGATCGTGCTGCAGACATGGGCGTGCTGCACCGGCGATGGCCACGACGTTCACTCGGGTCATGCAGTGCTCGGTGCGGTCCCCATGTTCCACGTCAACGGCTGGGCGCTGCCATTCGCCACGGCGATGAGCGGCGCAAAGCTCGTGCTGCCCGGACCGGACCTGAGCCCCGAAGCGCTCGTCAATCTCATCGAGGCCGAGGACATCACCTTCTCAGCAGGCGTTCCCACCATCTGGCTGGGGGTCGTGCAATACCTGCAAGCCACGGGTCGCACCGTGCCCACGCTGGGTAAGGTCGCAGTCGGCGGATCTGCGGCGCCCCGTGTGCTCATCGACACGCTCGAGGACGACTATGGCGTCACGGTCAGCCATGTCTGGGGCATGACCGAAATGACCCAAGGAACTTCGGGACGTCTCACACACCGGGTCGAGCGAATGGAACGAGACCACATGCGAGCCCGCCAGGCCAAGGCCGGCCGTGAGCTGTACGGCATTGAGCTGCGAGTGGTCGATGAGGAGGGAGCCGACCTGCCACGCGACGGGCACGGCGTCGGCGAGATCCATGCTCGCGGCCCATGGATGTGCGGTGCCTACTACCGCGGCGCGCACGCTGATCCCGACGCATTTACCGATTCGCACCTGCCCGAAGCCGAAGGCGGCTGGCTGCGCACGGGCGACGTCGGCGCCCTCGACTCCGAGGGCTATCTCACCCTCACGGACCGGTCCAAGGATGTCATCAAGAGCGGCGGCGAGTGGATCAGCTCGATCGAGCTGGAGAACGCTGCCCTTGGGGCCCCGGGGGTTGCGGCAGCAGCCGTCATCGGCCTGCCGCACGAACGCTGGGGCGAACGCCCGCTGCTCATCATCGAACTTTTCGAAGGTGCCACCCTCGATCACGCAGCAGTGCTCCATGCCATCGGGCCACGAGTTGCCTCATGGTGGCTGCCCGACGACATCGTCGTCATCGACACAATCCCCCTGACCGGCACCGGCAAGATCGACAAGAAGGCGCTGCGAACCTCCTACTCGGGGCACGTCTGGCCGCAGAGCTAGCTCGGGGCCGCGCCGACCTGCGCGATGACCCTGCCGGTAGCATGTGAATCGGATGCGCGGACCGCGTTGCCGAGTCCGTGCTCTGGCCGCTTTGGCGGCCACCGGCACTGCTGCGCCGAGCGAGGTCACAAGCCGCTTGGCGCCGGGGTTCGCCCCGCGTGTCGTTTCCCTACCGCCCGTATCCCGACAGCAAGGTGTGAGTCATGGCTGCTGGTCGCACGACGTTCGAGAAACTGCAGAGGGACCGGGCCAAGAAGGCGAAGGCCGAGGCAAAACGGGCCAAGCGCATGGGCAAGATTCCCCTCAGCGGCCCACTGGTCGCGGCCGACCCCGAACTTGATGACGGCGACGGTGCCGTGCTCGACGGCAACCTCGACGAGGAGCTGTCTGCTGGCGATCTGATTCGTCTCGTCGAAGAGGTACAGACCCAGTTCGACAACGACGAGATCTCTTTCGACGAGTACGAGGAGCGCAAGATCGAGCTCCTCGCCCGCCTGCCCACCGACTGAGAGCCCTCGACGCGGCCCACGAGCCGTCGAGGTAGTCGCCTGCTTGGGGATCGGCGCTGCGCTGGCCGCCATCGCACCCTCGCTGGTGGTCCTCATCGCCATGCGAGGACTTCAGGGGATCGGCGCGGCGATGATGGCCACGGCATCGCCGCCTATCGGCACAGCCTCTGAGTCCCGCACGGACGCTGTCGGGGCATTCGAACCTCGCCTTTTGGTACGTTGATCGTATGAAGCGCAAGAGTTTCGAGCACATGGCGTGCCCCATCGCGCAGTCGCTCGAACTCGTTGGTGAGTGGTGGACGCCGCTGATCCTGCGTGACACCGTCCTGCTCGGGCTCACGCGCTTTGACGACATTCAGAACGACCTCGGCATCGCGCCGACGGTGCTCACCAGCCGGCTCAATCGTCTGGTCGAGAGCGGCCTGCTCAAGCGCCGCCAGTACACCGACCGCCCACCGCGGTTCGAGTACATCCCGACTGAGGCGGCTGAGGACTTCAGGCCGGTCTTGGGGGCCCTGGCTGAGTGGGGCCAGAAGTGGACCAGCCTCCGCCCAGCTGACGCCAGTTCCTGACAAACAGCAGCCCGAGCCCAGCAGCCCTATCCGTCGCTGGGGGCTGTCGCAGCGGTCCTTCGATGCACAGAAACGGCGTAGTCGCCCCCGCTGAACGGGGCGCCCTGCCACGTCGAATAGCGCGACTCGAGAACGAGACCATTGCATTCGGCGAGCGCGTCGTACACGTGCAGCTGTAGATACGCGTCGCTGAGCTGGAAGCCCGCGACAAGAGCGCCGCCGGGGCCCAGGTGCGCCGCAATGTTGGCCACGACAGCAGCCTCAGTACCCCGCTCGAGAAATATCATCACGTTGCCAGCGGCGATGACTGCGTCGAACAGGCGCCGCCCGCCCGCAGCCTCCGCGACGACGGTGTTGGCCAGATCCCCCTGGATCCACGGCAGGTCGGACGTCTTGGACCTTGCGAGGTCGAGCATCGCCGGGTCGAGATCGATACCGACGACGTCGTGACCGCGTCGCGCTAGCTCGATAGCTACCCGACCAGTCCCGCATCCGGCATCCAGCACGCTCCCGCCCGGCGGGACCAGCGAGCCAACCAGATCCGCTTCGCCGTGAATCGATTCGCCGCGCGCGGCCATGCGCGCCCAGCGGTCGTCGTATTCGGCCCCGCGGGGAATGTCGCCTCGATCTTCCCAGCGGCTCAGCGGTCCTCCCAGTTCGGATCGCGCCGTTCCGCGAACGCTGAAGCACCCTCGATGGCATCTGCCGACCCAAAAACCTCCTCGAGCGCCGGCTGCTGGTACTCCCAGAAGTCGTCCTCGGATACGCCCAGCACATCGCGGATGAGCCGCTTGGAGGCACGAACGCCCATCGGTGCATTTCGGGCGATTCGCTCGCCGAGTTCTACGGCGACGTTCACCGCCTCGCCCTTCGGGCAGACCCGGTTGACCATGCCGTGCTGGTGTGCGACTTCAGCGGTGATCGGCTCTGCTGTCAAGGCCATCTCCATGGCCAGGCTGTAGGGAAGCTGGCGCGGCAGGCGCAACAGCGCACCGGCGCCTGCGAACAGGCCCACACCCACTTCGGGGATGCCCAGCACCGTGCCTTCAGATGCCACGATGAGGTCGCACGACAGCGCCACCTCCAGACCCCCCGCCAGGGCGAAGCGCTCCACAGCGGCGATCAGAGGCTTTGCAGCACTGCGTTCGGCGATGCCGGCGAATCCGCGGCCGGGCGGGTTCGGCATGGCGTCGATGCCACCGCCGCTCACGAAGGCCTTGAGGTCCATGCCTGCGCTGAAGCCGCGCCCCGCCCCGGTCAGCACGCCGACCCGCACGTCAGGATTCGCATCAAGGCCATCGAGCGCCTCGCCGAGCGCCTCCGACAGCGCCATGTTGAACGAGTTCATTGCATCGGGGCGGTTCAAGGTCAGGATCTGCACATAGCCGCGCTGCTCAGTCAGCACAAGCGGTTCATCGCTCACGGGATCTCCCTGTTGGTTGGCGGTAGCGGAGACATGCCGGTGCGCATCGGCTTCGGCCAGCGCAGTTCGGCAGCGTCTCGGGCGCCGACAGTAGCCTCGCTGCGCGGCCCGGAGCGAGTGGGATCGGGCCGATCGGGATCGGGCGAGGGCGGCATGGCAAGCGACGGCACGACCTCGGACGGCGAGCAGCCGACCGGCCCATCGTCGGACGATGTCCCTCAACCCGACAGCGAGGTCGCCGACTTGCTGGCACGCATCGAGATGGCAGAGCCATCGGAGGCTCCGATGCTGGTCCAACTCCTGGCCCGCACGCCCAGCTTGCAACAGGCAGATGGCCCGGTGGCCCTGCGAGCGGCCCGCGCGCTCAGCGTCCACGGCGGGCCGCAACTGCTGTCGATTGCCGGGGAGCTCGCCGCACGAGCGCACCGCGACGGCCAAGCCGGTGCTGGGGTCGTCTTCGCTGAATGCACCGACAAGATGAGCCTGCTCAGCGGCCGACCTCAGCAATTCGGCACGGTGGTCACGAGGCACCTCGGCGACTTGGTGCTCGCACCGACCGACGGCTCCGTCGACGACGAGTCCCGGAATCGCATGGGCTTGCCCACGCTGGCGCAACGCCGTACCGAGATCGATCGCAGGAACCGGGAACTTGCCCGAGAGCGAGCCGAGGACGGTGGCCTTCCGCCGGGTCAGCGGATATGCCGGGTCTGGCACGACCCCAGTCCCGAATTCCTGGCTGCCCAACTCGACGCCAACCCGGCCGGCTGCTGGAACGACGGCGACGAGCTCACCTTCGTCTGCCGCAGCGACGCCGCCGGCGTGCTTCCGGGCCCCGTCATCGAACTGCCCATGTGGCGGGTCGGCAACGGCGACGACAGCGACCTGTGGGCGCTCAGCGTGCGCATCGAACGTCTTCCAGAAGCAGTGATCGGCTACGGCTTCTGGCCCCTCGACGACGCCGGAAGTCTGCTGGGCGGTCAGCGCGGCCCGGTGCCGCACCGCTTCCGCGGACCCGAGGCTCCCGCCGAAATGCCCTCGCACCGTGACGACGAACTGCAGGGCACGACGCAAGTGCACACGGTCGACAGCACCTCACTGCGCTCGAAGCGGAAGGCCACCGTGTACTTGCCGCCCCAGCACACGGCTTCGGAACGTCTGCCGGTGCTCTATGCCACAGACGGCAACATGATCGGCCCCTATCTCCGGCGCCTCGACGCCGGGATCACGAACGGGACCGTGCCCCGCTTCGTGCTGGTCGGGGCCCACGCTGCGCCATTGGGCGGCTATGGCAATGAGCGGGCCATGGAGTACCTGCCCGGCTTTGACAACGATCGCTTCGACCGCCATCAGCGCTTCTTTGTGGAGGAGCTGACGGCGTGGGCCGAACAGTCTCTTGGCGTCTCCGGTGACCGAAGCCAGCGCGGCGTGTTCGGCGCATCCGATGGCGGCGGGCACGCACTCGCCGTCGGGCACATGCACCGCGACAAATTCGGCCACGTCATGGCTTATTCCACTGGAATGCCGCCAAACGAGCGCATGGACTGGAACTCCGCCAAGGCCCCGTTCGTTCATCTGTGCGCGGGAACGCTGGAGGGTGGCTTCCACCAAGCCACCGAGGCGTGGGCGGCGTGGCTGCACTTCGCAAAATCGCCCCACGAATGGACCGAGCGGGTCTGCGGGCACGACCTCATCCAGTGGATCGAGGAATTGCCCCGCGCGGTCACCCGCGCTTGGGGCTGACTGCCTAATCGCGGAGTAGGTAGCGCTTGATCTTGCCGGTGGCTGTCTGGGGCAATTCCTCGACGATGCTGACCCAGCGCGGGTACTTATACGGCGCCAAGCGCGCGCGCACATGAATCTGGACCGCTTCGGCAAGGCCGTCAGTGGCCGCGCCGGGAGCCGGTACCACGAAGGCGCTCGGCTTCGTGAGACCCGCTTCGTCGAGAGCGCCCACCACTGCGACGCTCAGCACACTGTCCATCTCCAAGATGCAGGCCTCGACCTCGGCGGGTGACACCCAGATGCCGCTGACTTTCATCATGTCGTCGGTACGCCCTAGACAGGCGTAGGTGCCATCGGGATTGCGCATGTAGGTATCGCCAGTCGCGAGGAACCGGCCGTGCAGCGCCTTGCGGTTCTGCTCGGTGCGATTCCAGTAGCCCGCCATGACCGACTCGAAGGCGATGTGCAATGCGCCCGGCTCCCCGTCGGGCACTTCGTTGCCGTCTTCGTCGCGGAGCGACACCTCGCAGCCTTCGATCGGCGTACCGCTCGTGCCCGGCACCGAAGCGCCCGGCCGGTTGGTGATGACGATGTGCACGATCTCGGTGGTTCCCAAGCCATCGAGGATCTCCACGCCAAAGCGTTCGTGGAATCTCCGACCTATGTCTGCAGGAAGAGGTTCACCAGCGGAAACGGCCTGGCGGACCGACGCGAACGTGTCGACCGGCAGATCTGCAGCGAGCAGCTGCGCGTACGAGGTCGGGACGCCGAAGTACAGCGTCGGCTGGTACCGGGTCACATGTGCGGCGATGTCTTCGGGTGTCGGGCGGGCCGGGTTGAGCACAACCTTGGCTCCAGTGGCGGGAGGGAAATAGCCGGCATTGCCCAAGCCGTAGGCGAAGAACAGCTTTGCGACCGAATAGACCGTGTCGCTGGGCCCCATGCCCAAGATGTCGACTGCGTACCGGTCGGTGACAGCGCTCATGTCCACGTGCCGATGCATGGCGCCCTTGGGATGGCCGGTCGTGCCGGACGTGTACAGCCAGAACGCGACGTCATCGTCGATGGCCTCGAACGGATCGCCAACGGCCCCAGGGTCACCAAGACCGGAGTCTTCGGTGTCGTCGAGCGTCCATCCCAGGAACCGCTGGTCATCGGCAGCCGGCAAGACCTCAGCGGCGAAGGGCGGCGAGTACACCAGGCCTACAGCTCGGCTGTCCCCAAGCAAGAACCGGTAATCGGCAGTACGAAACAGCGTCGAGACCGGCACCGGCACCGCGCCAATCCACATGGCTCCCCAGAACCACCACAGGAATGCCGGGGTGTCGGCGCAACACAGCATCACTCGCTGCTCGCGCTGTAGGCCGCGTTCAGCCAGCGCAGCAGCGGCGGCGCGCACGCGCTGCGCCAGTTCGGCCCGGGTCAACTGGCTGCCGCTCGGGGCGTCAACCACCGCTACGTCGTCGGGCGCGGTCGCGGCCGGCTCGATGACGAATCGGTAGACGGCGTTCGCGCTCACGCGTGGCCTCCCTGACGCTGCCGGTGTCGTTGCGAACACTAACGATGCACACTCATCGTGTGAGCACCGAACACGGCGTGTACCTCGACTTCTTCGGCGATCACCGTCCGTGGCGGCATTGGACTGTTCGGGTAGACGGTCCGGTCGCCACACTCACCATGGGAGTGCAGCCCGACGGCGGCATTTTCACCGGCTGCGAGCTGAAGTTGAACAGCTACGACATGGGCGTCGAGCTGGAGTTCGCCGACGCCATCCGCTGCATCCGCTTCGAGCACCCAAGTGTCGGATGCGTCGTGATCGAAAGCGGCTACGACGGGGTCTTCTGTGCCGGCGCCAACATTCGCGCACTGGCAGCCGCGACGCATGCCCACAAGGTGAACCTCTGCAAGTTCACCAATGAGACCCGGCTGGAGCTCGAAGAGGCCTCAGAGCACAGCGGGTTGCGATTCCTCGCGGCGGTGGGTGGCGCGTGCTCGGGCGGCGGTTACGAACTGGCGCTTGCCACCGACCACATCTTGCTCGTGGACGATCGCAACACGGCAGTGTCTTTGCCCGAAGTGCCACTGCTCGGAGTCCTGCCCGGCACCGGCGGGCTGACCCGGCTGACCGACAAGCGGCACGTTCGCCGCGACCGGGCCGATGTGTTCGCCACCAAGGCCGAAGGACTGCGGGGACAGGTGGCACTCGAATGGGGTCTGGTCGACGAGTTGGCGCCGCGGACGGCGTTTGCCGAGGCGGTGCGCGCGCGGGCGGCTGCATTGGCTGCGAAGAGCCGCGCCAGCGGCCCCTGCGCAGACAGCGAACCGGTAGCGCTCGAGCCGCTCGGCTTGGGGCCCAATGATGACGGCAGCGTGATCGGCGAATTCGTGGCGATGGCACCGGATCGTGAACGGGCGTGCGCCGAAGTGCTGATCACAGCGAGTCCCGATCCCGCATGGCCGTTGCGAGCCACCCGGGAGCTGGATGCGCTGCTGTGCCACCTGCGCTTCAACGAGACCGATCTGGGCACGATCGTGCTGCTCACCGGAGGCAACCACACAGACGTGACAGTCCACGACCGTGCGCTGCGCGAACCCGCCAGCCATGCCGAAGTCGAGACCTCACTGCTGTGGCGCCGGACACTGTCTCGCCTCGACCTCACTGCTCGCACGCTCATCGCTGCAATCGAGCCTGGCTCGTGCTTCGCCGGCGTGCTTGCCGAGCTGGCACTGGCTGGCGACCGCACGTACATCCTCGACGGCGAGTTTGTCGACGACCGTCCCGGCGATGCCGTGGGAGCGCGCGTGCGTGCCCTGCGAGGCGAGGTGATCGGACCTCATGAGCCCGCCGTCCTGCTGTGCTCCGAGCTCAGCCTGGGAACGATGCCCATGGCCAACGGCCTCACACGGCTGCAGTCGCGGCTGTGGGGCGACGAAACAGCCATTGCCGCAGCCGCCCGCACCATCGGTACCCCGCTCGACGCGCAGGCCGCTGCTGAGGTTGGACTGGCGACCGCGACGCCCGACGACCTCGACTGGGATGACGACCTGCGGTTGGCGATCGAAGAGCGCGCCGCATTCTCCCCCGATGCGCTGACCGCCATGGAGGCCAACCACCGGTTCTGCGGCCCCGAGACCATGGCGACGAAGATCTTCGGGCGGTTGTCGGCCTGGCAGAACTGGATCTTCATTCGTCCGAACGCAACCGGACCACATGGCGCGTTGACCCGCTACGGCACCGGGACTCGCCCGATCTACGCCCAAGACCGCGTCTAAGGTCCCGCGTCTAACCTCGCTGGGCGGCAGTGACGCCCCGAGGGGCAGGCACCTCCCGCTGGAACGCAGATGACCAAGGTCGACTACAGCGAGCGCATTCCCAACAATGTCGGACTCTCGCAGGATCGGCGGCTGCAGCGTGCGCTGGAGGGCTGGCAACCCAAATTCGCCCGTTGGTGGGACGAGTTGGGCCCCGCCGGCTTCTCGGGAAACGACGTGTACCTGCGCACCGCAACCGACACAAGCGCCGAGGGCTGGGCGCACTTCGACTACGTGAAGATGCCCGATTACCGCTGGGGGATCTTCCTCTCGGCGCCCAAACCCGATCGCCGAATCGGCTTCGGCGAGTCGATGGGTGCGCCGTTATGGCAGGAGGTGCCCGGCGAGTTCCGCAGCGAGCTGCGCAGGCTGATCGTGATCCAAGGCGACACCGAGCCAGCCTCGGTGGAACAGCAGCGCTACCTCGGCCAGACCGCTCCGTCGCTGTACGACCTTCGCAACCTCTTCCAGATCAATGTCGAGGAGGGTCGCCACCTGTGGGCGATGGTGTACCTGCTCCACGCACACTTCGGCCGCGACGGCCGCGACGAGGCCGAGGCCCTGCTCGAGCGGCACTCGGGCGATCCCGACAATCCCCGCATCCTCAACGCCTTCAACGAGAAGACCTCCGACTGGCTCTCGTTTCTGGCGTTCACGTATTTCACCGACCGCGACGGCAAGTACCAGCTCGGTGCATTGGCCGAGTCGGCGTTCGATCCGCTCGCCAGGACATGCGAGTTCATGCTGCGCGAGGAAGCGCACCACATGTTCGTCGGCGCTACCGGCCTCGGCCGAGTTGCCCAGCGCACCTGCGAAGTGATCGTCGAGCACGACACCGACGACGTTCGCCCCTTCGGCGCCATCGACCTGCCGACGCTGCAGAAGTACATCAACTTCCACTACGCAGTCTCGCTCGACCTGTTCGGCGCCGAGGCTTCCACCAATGGTGCGAACTTCTACACCGCCGGACTCAAGGGCCGTTTTGATGAGTCCAGTTACGATGACGACCATGTGCTCACGTCGTCCACGTTCACCTGCACTGAGGTGGTCGACGGCGCCATGGCCGCCGTGGAGCGGCCGTCCCTGCAGGTGGTGAACCTGCAGCTGCGCGACTCGTATTCCGAGGACTGCCAGAAGGGGCTGCGGCGCTGGAACCGGCTGATCGCCGAGGCCGGCATTGACTTCGAGCTGACGCTGCCACACCCTGGCTTCAACCGCGCCGTGGGTGTGTTTGCCCCCTTCGACATCACGCCTGAGGGCCGCGTCGTCAGCAGGGCTGAATGGGAGGCAACGTGTGAGGACTGGCTGCCCACTGACGCCGACCGCGACTACATCAACTCGCTCATGTCGCCCGTCTATGAGCCGGGGCGCATGGCCGCTTGGATCGCTCCCCCGGGTCGCGGCATCAACACTCGGCCCGTCGCCTACGAATACGTGCGCCTGTAGCCAGAATGAACGTCGAAGACGGTCGCATCCAGGTCGACACGGTCGGCATCGCGTACCGCCGGCTCACTCCCGAATGCTCCGAAGCTGGACACCCCAACAGCGATGGCAGTCCCACGGTCGTGATGCTGCACGAGGGGCTCGGCAGCATCACCCAATGGCGTGACCTGCCCGAGGTGCTGGCACGCCAGTGCGGACTCGAGGTCGTCGCCTACGACCGAGGCGGCTACGGACGGTCCGACCCGCTGCCGGCGAACTACAGCGACGGCTTCATGGAACGCGAGGCAACCGACGTGTTGCCTGCGGTGCTCGAGGGGCTCGCTGTGAGCCGACCCATCCTGATCGGCCACAGCGACGGAGCCTCGATCGCGCTGATCGCTGCCGCTCTGGGCTCGGTGACGCCACTCGGTGTGGCCGTCATCGCACCGCACACGTTCATTGAAGACATCTGCATTGAGGGCATCCGGGCGATTGACACCCAGCGCGACGAAGTCATCACCGGACTCGCCCGCCATCACGACGATCCACGGCTCGCATTCGAGCGCTGGCGAGATGTCTGGCTGACCGATGAGTTCCGCCACTGGGACATTCGGCCGCTGCTCGAGCGCATCGTCTGCGGGGTGCTGGTGCTCCAAGGAGACGGCGATCAGTACGGCACGGACGCTCAGGTATGGACCATCACCGGGAAGGTGAACAGTGCAACCGGGCACATTCTCGATGACTGCGGCCATGTCGCCCACCGCGACCAGCCCGAACAGATTGCCGGTTACTTGGTCGAGTTCGTCTCGGACTGCCTGTCAACCGGAGGTTGACCGAGCACGGCCGCAAGCGCGTCGGCCGCGACGACATCGGGCGCTTCGAATGGCCCGAAATGGCCCAGGCCCGAATAGGTGATCAGGCGTGAATTTGCCAGCACCTCATGGGCAGGGACGCCGATGTCCTGGAAGGTCATTTCCAGCCCCTTGCCGATCACAACGTCCGTTTCGCTGCCCGCCAGGCGCGTTGTCGTCGACGTCCACTCGCCGTCGTAGGTCGCCGCCTCGTCGGCCGCACGGCAGCGCAGCCGCACAGTCCCATCCGGCAGGTCTTCGAATCCGTTCATGAGGTAGCTGTGCAGTGCATCGGCCCGCACCCCGCCGAATGGCGGCCGGGAGGCAAACCGCTCAAAGGCCTCGCCACGTGAGGCAAAGACTTCCCGACGATTTGTGGTGACAGCAATCAAGGGGTTCTCGCCGGGCCCGAACACCTCGGGGGCACGCCACACCACGGGCTCGTAGCCGTACATGCGCCGGATGGTGCCGGGTCGCTGGGCGTCAGCCAGAAGCAGCGTTGCCGCGCCGATGGAGTGTCCGACGCAGTCCAATTCGCCCGCTGCGATGCCGAGATGGTCGATGACTGCCAGCAGGTCGCTCGCCAGCGTGGTCCACAGGAAGTCCCTGCCCGCGGGCGGCGGGCTCCAGCCGTGCGCTCGAAGGTCGGGTGCCCACACCGTGAAATGCTCGGCCAGCCGATCCGTGAACGGACCATAGGTACAGCCGTTGAAACCAGTGGCATGCACGAACAGCAGCGGCGGCCCGTCTCCGCCGAGGCAGTGCAGTGCAAGCTCGACACCGTCGGCCACGCGGACCATGTCGGGTGCCGGGGTGCCGCCGTCGGGTCCACTCATGTCAGCAAAACGTTTGTGCTAGCCATGCGCGCATGAGTACTACAGACGCCGCCACGGCTGCAGAGCAGTCCCCCGATCTTGAGTTCTTCTGGGATCCGGTCTGCCCGTTCGCCTGGATCACCTCGCGCTGGGTGGAAAAGGTGATCGCTCAGACCGGCTACTCGGTGGACTGGCGCTTCATCTCGTTGCGCGTCCTGAACCAGCACCGCGACTACGCCGCTGAGTTCCCGGCTGGGTACGAACAGGGACATACCGCAGGTCTGCGGATGCTGCGAGTGGCCGCCAAGGTGCGAGCTGAGCTGGGCCGAGACCAGATGGGCCCGCTGTATGACGCAATGGGTCAGCATTATTGGGAGATGCCCAAGGGCTCGGGCCTGCGAGACCGCATCGGCACCGCGGAGCACACCGCGGAGGCACTGGCAACCGCCGGGCTGCCCACGGAATACGCGTTTGCGGTCGACGACGACTCCTGGGACGCCGAGATCTCCGCCGAGACCGAGCTGGCGCTCAGCCGCACCGGTCGCGATGCCGGCACGCCGATCATCACCTTTGAACCGCCCGACGGTTTGTCGTTCTTCGGCCCGGTGATCTCGCGAGTTCCCTCCGACGAAGAGGCAGTGCCGCTGTGGAATGCCGTCATCGAGCTGGCCCGCTTCCCGGGTTTTGCCGAGCTGAAACGGTCACTGCGCGAAGCCCCGAAGCTCAACGTTCTCGGCACCCTCACCGACGCGCCCGAAATGGAGGATTGGGAAGCAGGTTCTCGCAAGGCTCACAAGCCGAGCTGAGCACACTCCCCGACTCCGCCCGGCGTCTTGGCTCAAACGTCGAAGCGGTAGGCCTCTGCTTGGGGTTTCATTGGGCGTGACAGCCACAGCGGGCGGCGGAGCCCTCCCGGACCGGGGGCCGGTCGCGTCATTGCCAGCCACTCTTCGTACGCCTCCCGGGCGCGAGCCGTGTCGACCGTGACATCGCCGTAGCGATCATCTGCTTGCGCTGGTCCCACATGCACCCGCTGGTGCCAGCACTGCATGCCCGAGATGGGGTCGGGCTGCACCGAGAACGTCAGGTTCTGGTGCACTCCCGTGTCGTTCCACCAGACCCGCTCGGTGTCGGGATCATCGGAGGCGAATGGCGTCATCGAACCCGTGCGGCGCATCCGCCATACGGTGCCCTCCAGGTCAATTTCTGCTGGGCCTCCGGCCCACGACCTCGGTCCGCCGCCGTCACCGTTGGAGCCTGAGCCACGAGCGCCGTCCGAGGCGGCAGCAGGATCGAGCCGCCAGCGACCCATGTGGTGCGATGCCGCTACCACGCCGGGGCGGATCCCCTCGGTCCGCCACGCCGAGATGACGAAATGGCCGATGCGGGTGGTGATCCGCACGAGCCCGCCGACTTCGATTCCCAGGGCTTCGGCATCCGAGGGGTGGATCCACAGCGGATGTCGATGACTGATTTCTGACAGCCACTTTGAGTTCGCAGACCGGGTGTGTATGAGCGTCGGGATGCGGAAGGTCGGCAACAGGATCCGCTCAGTGCCTGCCAGATCCAGCTGCTGCCAGTGGACATGACTGGGAATCCAGCCGGGTGTCGCATGCTCGGGCCAGCCCCAATCGGCCAGGGTCGTCGAGTACAGCTCGAGCTTTCGAGAGGGCGTCGGGAATCCGTGACGGGCCGCTCCCGCAACCTGCACCGCCACTGAGCCATCCCCGAGCGGGGGCAGCGAGGCGGTCGTAGCACGGATCGTGTCGCGCTGGGGCCGGTAGACGGCATCATCACCGAGCACGGTGCCAGCGAGCTGCGAGGGCTGGACGACGCGCTCATGGTGACCATAGGGATCGCCTCGAACGGCGTAGGCGCCCCGGTCACGCATGAACTCGAGCGGGGTCTGTCCCGCGGCAGCAGCGTCGTCGGCCAAGCCCGGCACCTCGTCGGTGAAGATTGCCTCGTAGTACTCGTCGATGCTGATGGGCTCACCCGGCCGGGACGGGCTCTCGAACCACCGGCGGATGCCGAGCGAGCCGTCCGGATCGATCCGCCACGACAGGTCAATCCAGAACTCGTTCTCCTCCCAGACCTCGCCTGGGTTGAACTCGTGCGTTCGGCTGTCGGGGCCGAGCTCTTGGCCCCGCAGTTCGGCATACCGGCGCATGACCGGCTGGCGAAAGCCCAGCCACTGGCCTGCGTGAGTCTCGAACGACGCCAGATCGTGGCGCTCCGAGCCGACACCCATCGGCAGCACGTAGTCGGCGAACCACGCTGTCTCTGACCAGGTCGGCGTGAGCGAAACGTGGCAGCCCACGCGCTCAGGATCACTCAAGGCTTCCAGCCAGCTGAACCCGTCAGGGTTCGTCCACACCGGGTTGTAGACACGGGTGAAGTAGGTGTCGAGCCGGCCCCTGCCCTCGCGCAAGAAGTGCGGCAGCAAGATCGACATCTCGTGATGGCTGAGCGGGTACTCACGCGGCCAGGACAGCTCGTTCCAGTGCCCGACCGGCGGCGGTCGCAGAGGCGGTGCCGGCTTGATCTTGTGCCAGCCCGCCCCAGTCGTGCCCCCCACGGTGCCGACTGACCCGGTGAGCACGTTGAGCAGGAACAGGCAGCGCGCCGTCTGCCATCCGCCCAGGTTGCCCGCCCCGGCGGCTCGCCAGTTGTGAGATGCGAAGCGACCGAACGCCCCTCCGATGGCCGCGGCGATCTTGCGAAGTTCGTCGGCGTCCACCCCGCACAGCTGTGCCGCGCGCTCAGGGGTGTAGCGGGCGTACGCGTCACGCAGGGCCACCTCCACCGACTCGAATGTCGGCGGAAGATCGGGTCGAGTCTTGGCCAGATAGGTCTGCCAGTTCGTCCAGCGGTGGACAAACGCACGGTCCCACGTGCCAGCCTCCAGCAGGAGGTGGGCCAGGCTCAGCAGCAGAACCGGTTCAGTCCCAGGCCACGCCGGCAGCCAGTGATCGGCCTTGGCTCCGGTGTTCGACAGCCTCGGATCGACGCAGATGACCGTGGCGCCCCGCTGCTGGGCCTCGATGATGCGCTGGGCGTGCGGATTGAAGTAGTGCCCGGCCTCGAGATGGCTCGAGATGAGGAAGATGACCTCGGCATTGGCAAAGTCCGATGAGGGGCGGTCATGCCCCATCCAGGTCGTATAGCCAACGCGGGCGTTGGAGGAGCACACGTTGGTGTGGCTGTTGTGGCCGTCGATGCCCCATGCAGTCAGCACCCGTTCGGTGTAGCCGTCCTCGCCGGCTCGGCCGACGTGATACATGATCTCGTCCCGGCGGTCCTCGACGATGGCTGTCCGGATCCGCGCCGCGATCTCAGTCAAGGCCTCGTCCCAGCTGACGCGCTCCCAGCCTCCCCCGCCGCGCTCGCCGGTTCTACGCAGCGGGTACAGGATCCGCTCGGTGTCGTGGACCTGGTTGATCGTGGCCGGCCCCTTGGCGCAATTGCGTCCCCGCGACGCGGGGTGTTCGGGGTTCCCTTCGAATCGAACGACCTCGTCGGTGTCCCGGTCGATATAGGCGACCAGCCCGCACGCCGCTTCGCAGTTGAAGCAGGTGGTGGGCACCAGCGTGTAGTTGCGCTCGATGCGCTCGGGCCACGAGGCTGCGTCGAGCTCGGTCCAGTGATGCCATTGCTCGTGCGGCGGCGCCGCTCTGAGCCCGATGCCATCGGGACCGCTGTGGGGGGATCCGGCGATGTCGGCGGCGGGGCGATCCGTCATGACAGCGGCGCTGCCTGTGCGGCACGCAGGTACTCACGGTCGTGTCGCCACAGCCACGCCAGCAGCACGGCGGCGATGACCGGGGTCCAGGCGAAAGCGACGGCGTTGGCTCGCAGAGCGAGGTAGGAACCCCAGACCGCACCCCCGCCCAGCACGGCTTCGCCGACCAGTCGAGCGATGAGCACCAGCACTGGCCGGTCCGCCCACATCGGACGGCCGCGGCACTGATGCAGCAACAACGCGGTGTACGCAGCGGTCAGCAGCGAGAACACCGCTGTCGGGCCGATCAGCACGACGAACCAGGTCGAGCCGCCCCACAAGCCCGCGACGCCCCACAGCGTCACCAACGCTGCGTCGGCCATGATCACCCACGCACCCGCCGTGATCCAGCTGCGAAGCCGTCCCTTCGCGAACAGGAACCAGAAGCGCTCTGGCCGCTTCAGGTCGGCGATCAGCAGCACGCCGGTCACCGCCAGCGCGACGAGCGCTATCGCGGCTGGCCCCGTGGCGACGGCCGCTCGGTCGTCCCAGCCCAGCAGCGCAGCCGCGGCGGCCCAGAGCATCACGCCTGCCGCCACGCCCTTGGTCACCATGTAGCCGGCGACCTTGGCCCCCCACGGCTCAGCGTGAGGCACCGTGTACGCCGTCCGTGTTGCAGGGTTCGGCGCCGGGCTCGATGCTGACTTCGATGGCCAGGTTGCGCTGCCGGTCCAATCCGACCAGATCAGGCCGTCTTCGGCTACGGGGCGTGCCAATGGGTCGAGGGCTTCGGGCACCGTGCCCGCGTAGTGCACCTTCGGCAACGTTCGGCGCTCGGGAGCGCGGACCGGCAATTGTTCTCGGCGAATTCGCTCTGCGGTGGGGTCCGCGGGATTGTCATGGTCCACGACCGTGATGGCGCGCGTCGGACAGACCGACACGCATGAAGGCTCCAGTCCGACCTCCAGCCGGTGCTGGCAGAAATTGCACTTGTGTGCCGTTCCGGTATTCGGCGAGATGTACAGCGCGTCATAGGGGCACGCGTTCATGCAGCCCTTGCAGCCGATGCAGCGGGAGTCGTCGAAGTCCACGACGCCGTTCGATGCCCGGAACAGAGCGCCGGTCGGGCAGATCGAGATGCAAGGGGCGTCGTCGCAGTGATTGCAGCGCATCACGGCGAAGTGCCGCTGAGTGTCGGGGAACTCGCCGGTCTCGACGTAGTTGACCCACGTCCGGTTGACACCGAGCGGCACGTCGTGCTCGCTCTTGCACGCCACCGTGCACGCATGGCAGCCAATGCACGCGCCGCTGTCCAACAGGAACCCAAGGCGCGTCACAGCCATAGGTTCGCACAGGTCACGTCCTTATCGACGCACCTGAGGGGACAGCTGGACCCGCCACACGTGCATCCCAGTCAGGAATACACGGATTACCGACGCGCACACGCGGCGCGCCTAACGTGTCGCGGGATAGTCCAGGGGGAACTTATGAGCGACGACGCAGCCAACGGCTCTGCTGCGAGCGACGAAATCGTCCGTCTCAACGAGGTCTACAAGATCTTCGGGCCACAGCCGCGAGGCCGTCCGTTCGAGTTGGCCCGTTCTGGCGTGCCCAAGAACGAGGTACAACGGCTCTCGGGCCATGTCGTCGGGCTCACCAATGTGAGCTTCTCGATCAACCGAGGTGAGATCTTCGTCGTGATGGGCCTGTCAGGCTCGGGCAAGTCGACCGCCATCCGGACGGTGAACAAACTGCATGACGTCACCTACGGCGAGGTACTTGTGGACGGCGTCGATGTTCAAAAACTCGACGGCACCGACTTGCAAGCGTTTCGGCGGGAGAAGATGGGCATGGTTTTCCAGCACTTCGCCCTCTTCCCGCACCGCAATGTGCTTGACAACGTCGGCTATGGACTCAAGGTGCAAAAGGTCGACCGCTCCGACCGGAACGAGGCGGCCATGCGGGCACTGTCGCTGGTGGGCCTCGCTGCGTTTGCCGAACACCGGCCCGCCCAGCTCTCAGGCGGCATGCAGCAACGTGTGGGCCTCGCACGGGCGCTGGCGTCAGACCCGGACATCCTCCTCATGGATGAGGCGTTCAGCGCTCTCGACCCGCTCATTCGACGCCAGATGCAGGACGAGCTGATGGAGATCCAGGACGAAGTGCACAAGACGATCCTGTTCATCACTCACGACCTCAATGAAGCCCTGCGCATCGGTGACCGGGTCTGCATCATGAAAGACGGCGCGGTCGTGCAGATCGGCACGCCCGAGGAAATCCTCACCGAACCAGCGACGGGCTACGTGGCCGAGTTCGTGCAGGACGTCGACCAAGGGCGCGTGATCAAAGTGGTCGAGGTGATGTCCGAACCACGCCCGATTCCCTCCGACATGTCGCTCAGCGATGCACTCACGCTGTTGGACGACATCGCTGGGCGGTTCTGCTGCGATGCATCCGGCAGACCGGTCGCGCTGTTGACAGCAGCCGACGGTCTGCGCGCCCGCGGCATGGGCAGCAACGATCTCGCCAAGGCACTGCGGTCCGATTTCGACAAGTGCAACCCTGACGCCACGCTCAACGAGCTCTATGCATCAGCGGGCCGCGGTCTCTCCATTGCCGTCGTCGACGACGATGGCAAGCTCGTCGGAAATCTGGATCCCCGCCTGATCATGGAGGAGATGGGCAGAGTCGAGCAGCTCATAGAAGGTTTCGAGCGGGAGGTGTTCATGTGAGCGCGGCAGCACTGCTCGCGCAGGCCGCCGACGAGAGCGGCCATTTCGTCGACAGCTTCATCGACACCGTCACCAGTCCCGAAGGGGGCGATCGCCTTGCCGATTGGTTCACCACGGGCATCGAGTGGGCGATCCTGCTGGCGATCTTCATCATCCCCGCACTGCTGCTGTTCGGGGGCGCTATCGGGCGTCGTTACGGACTCGCAGCGGGAGGTCTCGTCGGCCTTGTCGCCGTGGGGTGGTACCGCCTGCGCTCCGCGGCAATTGTTAGCTCAGGCACTCACCCATACACCGTCGACGGCCAGAGAATCGAGTTACGCGACGCCATTGTCGACAGCGAAGGGGATCTCGTCAATCAAACGTCGGGAGTCGTCGCGCAGATCCGGCAGAACACCGTGCTCGACAACTGGGGTATCCCGGTCGGCGACTGGGTCGAGCAAGTGGTGTTCTGGGTGGACAACAACATGAAGGCCACCCTCGAAGTAATCGAATGGCCCTTCGCCAAACTCTTGCACATCATCGTCGACGAATGGCTGCTGCAGATGTCGTGGCTGACGGTGTGCATCGCAGTGTTCCTGCTCGGATGGCTCGTGCGGAACTTCCAAGTCGGACTCCTGTCATTCCTTGGCTTGATGGTCTGCGGCCTGCTCGGCGAGCAGCTGTGGCGAGAAACGGCCCTGACGATTGGCTTCATCGGCGTCGCCGTCTTGCTCTGCGTGAGCATCGGGATACCGATCGGGGTTCTCTGCGGTCGGGTCGACGGTGCGTGGAAGGTGGTGCGACCTGTTCTCGATGCGATGCAAGTCGTTCACTCGTTCGTCTACATGCTGCCGTTCATCTTCTTCTTCGGGGTCGGCTTCGTCTCAGCGACGATGGTCACGATGACGTTCGCGTTGCCGCCGTTGATCCGGCTGACGAACCTCGGCATCAGGCAGGTGCCCGAGGACGTGGTGGAAGCGTCCCGCGCCTACGGCGCGCCGGAGTGGCGAGTCCTGACCGATGTGCAGCTGCCGTTGGCGCGTCCGGCGATCATGACGGGTCTCAACCAGACGCTGCTGCTAGCCATCTCGATGCTCGGCATCGCCGCGATCATGGGTGCGGGCGGTCTCGGCCGCTGCCTCTTCCAGGCCATCTCCAACCTCGATCTGGCGCAGGCCGGCTCGTGCGGTCTTGCATTCTTCCTCGTTGCGGTTGTGCTCGACCGGCTGAGCCAGCCTGAGGCGGGCGAATCCGGGAATTTGCTCGGCCGCATCACACACGCATGGAGGAACCGCAGGACCCCTGAGAAGCTGCTGATTGAAGCAGAAGCGGCCAGTTCGACAAGTGCCAGACCCGCTCCTGAACCCGAGACGCCGGACGAGGCCTTCGTGGAGGCGAGCGGCGGCGAGCGGACCGCCGTGATCGTCACCGCTCTGGGCTCTTTCGCTGCACTCGTCGCACTTCTGCTGCCATGGAACATCGATGCCGGCTTGGTGTCTGCCTATGCCCGCACTGCTGATGTCGACCTGCGAACAGAGCAGTGCTCCGGCAACTGGATCGAGTTGCGATCCCTTGACCCGCTGGCGCCAGGCGGAACCGAGCTGATCTGCGACGGCAGCACCTCGTTTGCCTCCAACAGCTTCAACGGTGTCTCGGCATCCGGCGGCTCATGGTTCGGAATCTTTGTTGCCTTGATGATGGCTGCCGCTCTGTTCGCCGCCCTCAACACGCTCTTGCGGCCGGGCCGGGGATCTCGCTGGTTGTCCGCTCACGGTGCCGTGGTGTTCTCACTGGCGTCGCTCGTCGTGTCGGTCTCGTACTTGCTGGCGCGCCCGCCAGACAAAGTGCAGGAACTGGGCATCTACAGCGCAGGCGTCGGCGTCTACCTCTGTGTCATCGGCGCGCTCGTCGCGACCGCCAGCGCATGCGCTTGGGTGTGGCGCGCGCCGATGAGCGCTCGTCGACCCTTGCCTGCCAACGTGAGTTGGGGTCGCTTGCTAGGCGGCCTGTTCGCCGTGCTGCTGCTGGTGATGGGCGGCTACTCAGGGTGGAGCTTCGACACCCGCACCGAATCCGTCATCGACGAGGAGTTGCAGGCGGAGATTGACGCAATCGCTGCCTTTGGCGGGGATGCCGCCCAGCGGGCGGCCGCGGCTCGGGTGGCTGCCGATGAAGCGGCGGCTGCGAACGACGTCGAACTCGAACGCGAGTGGCGCAAGAAGGAGAGCGACGCCCGCAAGGACGAGACTGCGGCGTCGGCCGATATTGCCAGCACGATCGCCACGGCGAAGCGCACGGGCGACGTCATTCACGATGGCTTCGAGTCCGAAGGCGCGGGCTTCGGCATCTGGATGTTGATCGCTGGCATGGCTGCGGTCGTGCTATCAATCCCAGCCATCGGCCTCCTAGGCATCGACGAGTCATTCCGCTATCGATGGAGCACGCTCGTAGCCGGCACCGGTCTCGGCATCGCAGTGGTGACGCTGGCATGGATCGTGACGATTGTGCGCGTTGCCGACACCAACTTCGTTTCCGGCGTCGGCTCAGTGTTCGTCCTGACAGCGGGCGTAAGCATTTTCGCCACGACTCGGGGAACCCTCTCAGAGTTCGAGCGGAACAAGATCTACGGCGATATCCCCGCCAACGCCGGCTAATTGCTGAGCCGAAGGGTGCAAAGTAATCCGAACATGTATGCGCGGTCTAGGGTTTAGGACGCGCGGGCACACGACTACGCTGCCATTCAAGGAGCCCTCGTCGAGACAGGCGATCGGCGCCGCACATGCGTGGTCGCAACACGATGCGCCGCGTGACGCAATCTGTCGCAGATCAGGGAGGATCTCCGAAATGAAAACGAAACGATTGACCAAGCTGCTGTTGCTACTAGCAGCGTTCGCGTTATTCGCTGCCGCATGCGGCAGCGATGACGATGGCGACGCCACAGCCACTGCAGAGACAGAGGCACCCGCCGCCACCACTGAAGCCATGGTCGAAGAAGAACCGATCGTCGAAGAGATGTCGATGACACCTGGTGAGGGCGTCAGCGTCACCATGGGTCGGGCCAACTGGAGCACCGGCTACTTCCAGGCTGAGCTGTACCGGCAACTGCTGCAAGAACTCGGCTACACGGTGAGCGACCCGGCCGACCTCGAGCTCGGGCCGAACAACGGCTACATCGCCATGGCCGAGGACCAGATGGACTTCTGGGCCAACAGCTGGTACCCGGGCCACCTCGCGTGGCTGGCCGGTGAATTGCCTGACGGCTCGCTCGTCGGTGATCACCTGAGCATCGTCGGCGAAGAGATGATCGCAGGCGGCCTGCAGGGCTTCCTCGTCACTAAGTCGTTCGCGGACGAGTTCGGCGTCTACACCATGGATCAGCTCAACGAGAACGCCGATGCGCTCGCAGCGTTCGACGCCACGGACCCGGTTCCGGGCAACGGCATTGCCGACATCTTCGGCTGCCCCGAGTCGTGGACCTGCGACAACATCATCACAGCGCAGATCGCCTTCTCAGGCTGGGACAACCTCAACCAGACGATCGCCGGTTATGACGCCATGTTCGCCCAGGCTGTCGATGCAGCCAATGAGGGCGTCCCGATGGTGGCCTACACCTGGACTCCGTCGGCGTACATCACCCAGCTGCGGCCGGGCGACAACGTCTACTGGATGGGCGTCAACGAGATCCTGGACGACTCCAACCCGACCGGTACTGAAGGCGGCGAAGAGTACGACCAGCGTGGCACCGGCGAAGGCGGTTATGCGGCCATCGGTCCCGACCAGTGCCCGTCGGCTGCGGATCAGGAGACCGGCCAGTGCAAGATCGGCTGGATCGCCGCTGACATCCTCGTGACAGCCAACAACGACTTCCTCGCCGCCAACCCGGCGGCGGCGGCGCTGCTCGAAGCAGTGCAGCTGTCGGTGATCGAGGTGTCGCTGGCCAACGTGGAGCAGGGCGAAGGTGCCGCTCCGGCCGATCTGGCTACTGACTGGATCGCCAACAATCGGGCCACGGTCGATGCCTGGCTCGACGCAGCACGCGCCGCTGCGTAGACAACTGAACGCAGCCGTCGCCCGCCAGGGCTGACGGCGCAGGCGCATAACAGAGGGTGCCGGACTCCGGTTCGGCACCCTCTGCGCGTTCGGGTGCCTGTCAGTCTTCGAGTTCGGGCAGCGCCGGCGGAGCGTTCGTTGCGGTCACCCGGGCCAGACCACCGTCCACCACGAGCGTCTCGCCAGTGACGTAACGGGACGCATCGGACGCGAAGAACAGCACGACGTCGGCGATGTCGTCGCCGAAGCCCCAGCGCTTGAGCGCCACCTGGCCGGCGAGGTCCTCGGTCAGGCCGGGCACGTTGTTGCGTGCCTCTTCCCAGATGGCCGTCGCGATCAGACCAGGTGCAATCGAGTTCACCCGGATGCCGTCAGGGCCCCAATCGGCGGCGAGGGCCCGAGTCATGGCGTCAACGGCGCCCTTGGTGCCGGCATAGGCAACACGACCAAGCGGACCGTGCACGCCGGCCACCGAGCTGATGTTGATGACCGAACCGTCGCCACGAGCGATCATCGACGGTGCCAGGCCGGTGCTCAGCATCACCAAGGACCGCACGTTGATCGAGAACACCAGGTCGAAATCGGCTTCGGTGAGCTGTGCGGGCGTGCGCCGCATGGGAATGCCCGCATTGTTGACAAGCACATCCACGCCGTCGACCTCGTTGAGGATGCGACGAGCCAAGTCGGTGCCCGCGCCAGCAGGTGCGAGATCGGCGGTCAGGGTGACTGGGTCATGGTGCAATTCGGCCGCTACACGGTCGAGATCCGTTGTGGTCCGGCCGGTCAGAACAACCCGGGCACCGGCTGCGTCCAGTGCTCGCGCGCTGGCTTCGCCAATGCCACGGCTCGCCCCGGTGACCACCGCCACCTTGCCGTCAAGCCGGTGATCGGCGTTGATGGAGCTCTCTGTGTTGGCTGCGGTAGTCATGCGAGCAAGCTAACGCGGTGCGACCGCTGCGGAGGAGGCAGTGCCCTCTGCTCCGGGAATCCAGCAGGTTCCAACCTCGCAGAGTCCCCTGCCTCCTCCGCAGCTCTGGCGTCTGTGCCTTACCGGCTGTGCTCAGGGGGGGTGTGCTCGGCCAGGAATGCGGCGAATTGCTTCATCGCAGCAGTCCGACCGCTGCCGTCCATCCAGTGCTCGATCAGTGTCGAGTTCGGCGCAGCATCGTGAACGATCCGCGACGACGACTCTGGGTGATACAGGTCGCCTCCGAGCAGCACGAGCAACGGTGTCGGCACGGTTGCTACGAAGTCCCGGTCCACGTTGAACAAGAAGTTGTCACCATCGTACATGTTCGAGCGAAACTGCTTCCACGCCGCTTCGTCGACGTCGGGATGGTCATTGCGGATGGCAGCCGCCCAGTCGTCGAACATGTCGTAGAAGGCGTGGCGGTTCTCGTCGAGCCCGATGGTCTGGAACAGCGTGGCGCTGGCCACCCGTTCGGGCGCTGCCCCGATCAGCCCCATGATGTAGGGGCCGCCGATGCACATTCCTGCCAGGTGGAACTGCTCGCAGCCGAGATGGTCCATGAGCGCTAGCTGGTCTGCAGTGTAGGTCGCCCAGCCGTCTTCCGCCGAGATCGGGGCGGTTGAACGGCCGGCATTTCGTTGGTCCATTGCGATGACCCGGTACTCGTCGGCCAGCTGGGTGATCGGATTCCACGGAGTCGATTCCCAGAACGAAGCTGCCGAACGCATTCCGCCTGGGGCAATGAGCAACAACGGGAAGCCGGAGCCGTAATCGTCGTAGTGGATGTCCACGGAGTCCTGTGTGAAGTTCGCCATGGCGTAAGTCTGCCCGGAGCACAACGGCGCGGCAGCGGCAACGGCAGCCCAATCCCTGAGACAATCCGCGAACAGGCCAGTAATGTGCCCCGGCGATGATGCGGCTGACCACCTCTGACGGCGAACACGCTGTGCTGCACGACCTCGGCGGGCACGGGGCATCGCTGCTCATGACTCATGGCAACGGCCTCAACGCCGGCATGTGGGCGACAGTGGTGCCACATCTGCGGGACGCGTTTCACTGCTGGGGACTTGACTTCCGAGGCCACGGCGCTTCGCGGCCGCAGCATGACAGCATGTCGGTCGAGCGACCGCGCTTCGTCGACGAGGTACTGGCCGCAGTCAACGCCTTGGGCGGCGAGCCGATCCTGGCAGTCGGCCATTCTTTGGGGGCAGCCAGTCTCCTGCTCGCCGAACTGCGCCAGCCGGGCACTTACCGGGGGCTGTATCTCTACGAACCGGTGCTCGTGCCCGAGCGCTTTCCGATGCCTGACTCCGATCACGAGCTTGTGGTGGCGTCACGGCGGCGCCGTATTCGCTTCGCGACCGTCGACGAGGCGTACGAGCGCTTCGTCTCCAAACCCCCGTACTCGCGCTGCGAGCCCGAGGCGGTGCGAGCATACGTCGAGATCGGCACGTACCCCTCAGGCGACGACGCAGTGCGGCTGTCGTGCTCGGGCGATACCGAGGCACGTATCTACGAGGCGGGCGTGCCCATGGACTACGGCGTCTTCGCCGCAGTGACATGCCCGACAGTGGTGGCTCGAGGAGATTCCTACGCCCAGTGGAACCAGATCCCACCCCAAGTGGCACAGCCCATCGCCGAAGCGCTCGGCAATGGGCGCCTCGAGGCATTCGCTGAGCTCAGCCACTTCGGCCCCATGGAAAACGGCGAACGGGTGGCAAAGGCCATCCGCGCTCACCTCGAACCGCTCGTCGCGGCGTAGCCGCGAGCAGCAACACAGGCGGCGTAGCCGCGAGCAACAAGCACAGGCGGCGTAGCCGCGAGCAGCTCAGGCTTATGCAGCTGCGGGGAGCGCGTCTGGATCGAGCCCGTAGAGCTTGATGACGTTGCTCCAGACCATCTGTTCGGTTTCATCGTCAGAAACGCCCGAGAGAATCTCGTCGAGGATCGGCCGCGAATTCGGCCAGATCGAGTCGTGGTGCGGGTAGTCGTTCCCCCACAGCAGGTTGGCGACGCCGATCGAGTGCCGGGTGGCGATGCCTTCGATGTCGTCTTCGAAGGTGACCCAGAAGTTCCGGTCGAAGTACTCAGACGGCTTCATGGTGAGCTCGTCGGACACCTCCCACGGGGTGCGGTACGCAGCGTGGTCGAGACGCTGCTTGAAGTGGCCCACCCAGCCGGTCTCGTACTCGGCGCATACGAAGCGCAGTTCGGGGAATCGCTCGACGACGCCTCCGCAGATGAGGTCGATCATCGTGTTGGCGATGGTCGTGTGAGCCAGCGTGTAACCCTTGAGGTGGCCCCCTGGTGTGCCCCAGTGCTCGGGCATCCCGCCCTCGAGGCTTGACCCCGTGAAGATGTGCATGGTGAGCGGCACGCCGAATTCCTGAGCGCGGGCCCAGAACGGGTCGAAA
This sequence comes from Candidatus Poriferisodalis sp., assembly GCF_965221945.1. GTDB lineage: Bacteria > Actinomycetota > Acidimicrobiia > Acidimicrobiales > Poriferisodalaceae > Poriferisodalis. The sequence goes on from NZ_OZ244925.1 coordinate 1,600,258, forward strand.
TCGGGGTGGCAGTACGGCTTGGCGGGGTCGATGTGAGCGGGGATGGCAAACCCGCGCACGCCGAGCTCGGCCGAGCGATCGATCTCTGCGATTGCCCGCTCCACGTCTGGCAACGGCAGGCAGCCGACGCCAATGAGGCGGTTGCGGTCCACCGAGCAATAGTTGAGCACCCAGTCGTTGTGGTTCCGGAATGCAGCGTCACGCACTTCGTCGTCACCGATGGCGAAGGTGAACATCGACAGGCTGGGGTACATGACCTCGCCCACGATCCCGTCCTGAGCCTGTTCGTCGAGGCGCGCGGTCGGATCCATCACGCCGGGGTTGAAGCCGTCGTAGCCCTGCTCGATGCGAGCGTGAGTAGCCGGGTCCGACAGGCTGGCGCCCGCGATTCCCAGCCGGCCTACCGGCACTGGGCGGATGCCGCCCGGCAGAACCAACCAGGTGCCGGGCTTGTCGTTATAGCCCTTGCTGATGAACGGTGCCCGGTCGCCGAACCGGTCGGTCAGCCCTGCGTATATCTCGGCCGCCTCGACCACATGCGAGTCACACGAGTAGTACCGCATCGCTCTCCCCCATCGGCGCTGGCGCAACTCGCGCCATCTCGCGGCCAACAGTACCAGCGGCCCGCGATCTGCTCCTGAGAAGCGACATAGAGGCTGCGCGAATAGGTGTGCCCGCTGCGGAGGCGGCAGGGCGCTCGGTGTGCAATCGTGTCGCCATGCGTGCATTGGAAGTGCAGTCCCTGACCGGCCCAGCCGGCGTCGCCGTCGTCGACACTCCGGAACCGGAGGCCGATCTCGACGGCGCATCGGTGATCGTCGACATCGTCTGCGGCGGCGTGTCGTTCCCTGACCTGCTGCAGAGCCAAGGGCTCTACCAGTACCGGCCCGATCCACCCTTCCGGCCAGGAATCGAGGCGTCAGGCGTCGTGCGTTCGGCACCCGCCGAGTCGGGCTTCGCCGCCGCCGATCGCGTCTGCGTGTGGTCGAATGGCTGCCTGGCCGAAGTCGCGGCCTCCCGGCCCCGTGACCTGTTCGCACTGCCACCGGAGCTGTCATTCGAGCAAGGCGCCGCGCTGGTAATGAACTACCAGACGGCAGTGTTCTGCATGATCGACCGGGCCGGCCTGCGCGAGGGCGAATCGGTGCTGGTGCTGGGTGCCTCTGGCGGCGTGGGTACATCGGGCATCCAGGTTGCCAAGGCGGTCGGTGCAGGACCGGTCATCGGTCTGGTCTCGACTGAAGCGAAGGGCGAGATCGCCACGGCTGCTGGTGCCGACCATGTCGTGCTCATCAGCGACACCTGGAAGGACGAAGTGCGTGAGCTGACTGGCGGACGTGGGGTTGACATGACCTACGACCCCGTGGGCGGCGACCGTTTCCTGGACGGGATCCGCGCCTTGGCACGCTTTGGCCGGCTGGTCGTGGTGGGCTTCGCTGCCGGCGAGATCCCGACGGTCAAGGTGAACCGGCTGCTGTTGCGCAATGTGAGCGTGGTCGGCGCCGCCTGGGGTGAAGCCGTGGCCGCTGATCCGACGATCCCGGCCCGTATCCATGAACGGCTGGGGGACATGATCGCCACGGGCGCCGTGCGGCCGCCGATCGGGCAGGTGCTGCCGTTTGAGGAGGCGGCCGAGGCCTACCGGCTGCTGGACGAACGCGAAGCCGTCGGCAAGGTGCTCGTTCGCATGCGCCCCGACCCTGCCTAGAGGCCGCGCCAATCAGTCCCCGTCGGCTGCGACGTTGCGGGCGAGGAGGGCCATGGTGACGGCCACGTAGGCCGCGTCCTCGCCCACGTTGTGGCCTCCGGGGCCTTCGCTGCGCTCGAGGGCTTGTTCGATGTTCTCGACCGTGACGAGGCCGAAGCCGACCGGGATGCCCGTATCGAGCTGAACTGCCATGACGCCCTGCGCGGCACCTTCGCTGACGAGTTCGTAGTGCGTGGTCTCACCGCGGATGACCGCACCGATAGTGACGATCGCGTCGACTTGGCCGGCCTCAGCGAGCAGCTTCGCCGCCAGCGGGATTTCGAAACACCCAGGCACGGTCACTTGGGTTACCTCGGTTATCCCCAGCTCATCGAGGCCCCGCCCGACGCCGTCCGACAGCCGATCGACGATGTCGGGATTCCAGGTTGCTCGCACGATGCCGACACGGAGTCCGGCACCGGCCCCTGGGGGCGGCCTGCCGGCCCGCTGGTCGCCACTCGCCACACCTGCACGGTACCCCGCAGCTACTAGCGGCGACCGAATGCGGCTCGCCTACGCTGGGTCGATGGCAGGCGCACGCGTGCGGCTCGCAGCCGACATCGGCGGGACCTTCACCGACATCGCGCTGGAGGTCGACGGTGGCGCAGGCGCGCATCCAGCGCTGCACACGGTGAAGGTACTGACCACGCCAGAGTCGCCCGCCGATGCCGTGCTCACCGGTGTCGAGGCCGTCCTGAGCGAGGCGGGTGTCACACCCGCGGAGGTGGGCGTGTTCATCCACGGCACCACGCTCGCCACCAACGCACTCATCGAGCGCCGCGGCGCACGCACGGCGCTGCTGACGACCCAAGGCATTCGCGACTCGGTCGAGATGGCTCACGAGAACCGGTTCGAGCAATACGACCTATACATGCGCCGGCCCGAACCGCTCGTGCCGCGGCACCGGCGTATCGGCATCCCCGAACGACTGGCTGCCGACGGGAGCGTGCTGCTGGCGTTGGACGAGAATGCTGTCCGGGCCGCTGCCGAATCGCTGGCAGCCGATGGCGTCACCAGCGTGGCGGTCGGCTACCTGCATTCGTATCTCGACTCCCGCCACGAGGAACGCACCGCGGAGATCCTGGCGGAGTGCTGGCCAGAGGTGAGCGTCACCCTGTCCAGCGAGGTCTGTCCCGAGATCCGCGAGTACGAACGCTTCTCCACAGCGTGCGCCAACGCCTACATCGCACCGCTCATGCGGCGCTACCTGACCGACCTGGATGAGCGGCTGGCAGCGCTGGGCCTGGGCTGCGAGCTCTGCCTGATGACCTCCGGCGGCGGGCTGGGAACGCTCGCCGAGGCGCTGCGCCTCCCGGTCCGGCTCATCGAGAGCGGACCGGCAGGCGGCGCGATCCTCGCGTCGGAAATAGCCCGGGGCCTCGACTGCGAGCGGGCGCTCAGCTTCGATATGGGCGGCACCACGGCAAAGCTGTGCATCGTCGAGTCCGGCCATCCCCGCACGAACCGCGAATTCGAGATCGGCCGCGAGTACCGGTTCCTGGCGGGCAGCGGATTGCCGTTGCGCCTGCCGGTGATCGAGATGGTCGAGATCGGCGCCGGGGGCGGCTCGATCGCAAGCCTGGACGCACTCGGCCGCATCACCGTCGGCCCAGCCAGTGCCGGATCAGAACCGGGGCCGGCGGCCTACGGACGCGGCGGGACCGAACCCACCGTGACCGACGCTGACGCCGTGCTGGGCAGGCTGCTGGGCGAACGCTTCGCCGGCGGCACGCTCAGGTTCGACCCTGACGCTTCTGCCAAGGCGCTCACTGCTGTGTTGGCTGAACCGGCTGGACTGCAGACGACGTTCGCTGCGATCGGCATCACCGAAGTCGTCGACGAGAACATGTCGAATGCCGGCCGCGTTCACGCTGCCGATCAGGGCTGCGACATCAGCAGCGGCACGCTGATCGCCTTCGGCGGTGCGGCCCCACTGCACGCTGCCCGGGTGGCCGCCAAGCTCGGCATCGACGACATCGTGGTGCCGGCCGGGGCCGGCGTGGGCTCGGCCATCGGCTTCCTGCGGGCACCGGTGGCCCACGAATCGGTCCGCACGCGCCATGCCCGCGTCAGCGAGCTGACTGCGACGAGCCTGGCAGAACTGCTGGGCGACATGGCCGACGAAGCCAACGCGATCGTGCGGGCTGCTGCGCCCGACGCCGAGACCACCACGCACGTGCGCGCCCTCATGCGTTACCGGGGCCAAGGCCACGAGATCACGGTCGAGGTCGACGCCGCCGCGCTGCTGTTCGAGGATGTGGCCAACCCCAGTGACGCCGAACTGCGCAGCCAGCTGCGGACGGCCTTCACCAAGGCCTACCAGCAGCTCTACACCCGCCACATCGGCAACCTCGAAATCGAGGTGCTCAGCTGGCTGCTGGAAGTTCGCACGCCACAAGCCGAGGCCGCATCGCTGCACCCCGAGGTCGCTGCTGAACCGGTCGCTTCGCCAACAACCACGCTCGTCACCGACACCAACACTGGTCGAGCCGTCGCCCATGGCGTCTACGAGCGGGATGTGCTGCGAGAAGGCGACTGGCTGTTCGGTCCTGCACTGATCACCGAGGACCAGACCACCACGGTGGTGCCGGAGGGATTCGTGTCGACGGTCACTTCGGGTGGACATCTGCGGATCACAATCGGTTCAGCATCGAATGGCACTCGCCGGCTGGGCGAAGCTGCGACAGCGTCTGAGGGCACGAGCCGAGCCGCCGGAGCAGCCGCTCTCGACGCCGTGCGGCTGGCAGTGCAGTGGAACCGCCTCATCTCGGTTACCGAGGAACAGGCGCGAGCGCTGGTCCGTGCTGCCTTCAGCACGTCAACTCGCGAAGCAGGCGACCTGTCTGCAGGGATCTTCGACCCGCAGGGCCGGATGCTCGCGCAGTCGGTCACCGGCACACCGGGCCACGTCAACTCCATGGCGTACTCGGTCCTGCACTTCCTGGACCGCTTTCCCGCTTCGGAGATGCGCCCGGGCGACATCTTCCTCACGAACGATCCCTGGAAGGGCACCGGCCACCTCTTCGACATCGTGGTGGTCACGCCGGCGTTCCGCAACGGCGAGCTGGTGGCGCTGTTCGCCTGCACCAGCCACGTCGTGGACATCGGCGGGGCCGGCTTCACCACCGATTCGAAAGAGGTGTACCACGAGGGCCTGTACCTGCCGATCCTGAAGTTCGCCACCGACGGCGTCTTCGATCCCACCGTGGTGGCGATCATCGAGGCCAATGTGCGCGATCCCGTACAGGTCATCGGCGACATCCACTCGCTGGGCGCCTGCAACGAGACCGGTGCGGCCCGTTTGATCTCGATGATGAACGAGTACGGCATGGCCGACCTTGACGAACTGGCCGAACACATCATCTCGTCGTCGCACCGGGCAATGCTCGACGCCATCGGCGAGCTGCCCGGCGGCACTTGGAACTCGACCATGCGGGTCGACGGCATGGAGGAACCCATTGACATCGTCTGCTCCCTGACGGTTGCCGGCGACGGCATCGAGGTGGACTTCGCCGGCACAGGACCCCAGTCGGGCTGGGGCATCAACGTGCCGATGGCCTACACCGACGCCTACACGTCGTTCGGCGTGCGCTGCATCATCGGGTCCGACATCCCGAACAACACAGGGTCACTGGATGCGGTTCAGGTCCGAGCGCCTGAGGGCTGCATCCTCAATGCGCCCCATCCTGCCGCGGTGAACGTGCGTCACGTCATGGGCCAGCTGCTTCCCGACGCCGTGTTCGGCTGCCTGAGCCAGGTTGTGCCCGAACGGGTGCCCGCCGAGGGCACGTCATCGCTGTGGAACCTGCTCGGCACCGGCATGTGGCAGCCCGACACCGGAGTCGGAGCGACGAAACGCTCCCAGACGGCGGTGGGACGCTCCGGCGACGAGTCCGATCGGCGCAAGCTGGAGCGGTACATCCTCATGAGCTTCCATTCCGGCGGCGCCGGGGCTCGCCCGAAAGCGGACGGCTTGTCGGCCACGGCATTCCCCAGCGGAGTGCGCAACATGCCCGTGGAGGTGAACGAGATCGGCTCGCCGCTGGTGTTCTGGCGCAAGGAGTTCCGCACCGATTCCGGCGGGTCGGGCAAGTACCGGGGCGGGCTGGGCCAGGTGATCGAACTCGAGAACCGCCAGGGGCGGGACTTCGCTATCAGCGCCACGTACGAGCGGGTGACCTATCCCGCCCGTGGCCGCCATGGCGGGGGTCCGGGTGCGCTGGGCCGCCTGTCGCTCGACGACGGCACTGCGGTGCGTGCCAAGGGCCGCTCGGTGATTCCCGGCGACCGCCGCCTGATCGTGGAGTTCCCCGGAGGCGGTGGGTTCGGCGACCCAGCGGATCGCAGCCCGGAGGCCATGGCGCGTGATCTGCAACTCGAATTCATTTCGTCACGTCCGGACACAGCGCGATAATCCTCATCGGCAACGGCCAAGAGCGCCGCTGCCGGTGAGCCGACACGAGGACACACGTACATGGACGCTTCAGCTGGGACCGGCACTGCCGCAGTGCGCAACGACGCCGACGAGACGCTCCACCGCAGCACCGGCGAGCTGGCGGCCTCACTGCCGCACATTCGCAATGCACCGGCTGAGGGCGGCGTGATCGAGCTCATCGTCCGCCGTCCGGCCGTAGATGCCCGGGAGGTCCTGAGCGAGGCCCGCATCAGCACGGACGAGGGCATCGAGGGCGACACGTGGAACCAGCGAGGCTCACCAACATCAGCCGATGGCGGGCCGCACCCGGATGCTCAGCTCACCATCATGAGCGCGCGTGCGGCCGCCGTCATCATCGGACCGGTCGAACGCTGGCCGCTCGCCGGCGATCAGATCTATGCGGACTTGGACATCAGTCACGAGACGCTGCCCGCCGGCACCCAACTGAGACTCGGCGATGCCATCGTGGAGGTCACGGCCAAACCACACAGGGGCTGCGCCAAGTTCGCAGCCCGATTCGGCCGCTACGCCCTGCGGTTCGTCAACATCGGCGAAGGCAAAGAACTTCGCCTGCGTGGCGTCAACTGCCGGGTGATCCGGCCCGGCACGGTCCGCGTCGGCGACTCCATCACCCGCCTCTGACCCGACTGCGCCCTTGCATGGCGCTCTCCCTCCCATCGGTTCCGTCCTGGCTCCGAAGTGCCTTCATCGTCCACCGGCCGGATAACGAGGGGATGTTGGTTACACCCCGTCACTACGGTCCTAGTCCATGAGATTCATACACACAGCCGACTGGCAACTCGGGATGACGCGTCACTTCCTCGACGGCGAGGCCCAGCCGAGGTTCAGCCAAGCACGGCTCGACGCTGTGGGGACCATCGGCCAGCTTGCGGTCGACGAAGGGTGCGAGTTCGTCATCGCATCCGGCGACGTCTTCGAGTCGAACCAGATCGACCGCCAGGTGCTCACCCGCGCCCTTGATGCGATGGCCGCCACACCAGAGGTGACCTTCTACCTCCTGCCTGGCAATCACGACCCGCTGAATGCCGCCTCGATCTTCCGCTCGAACACGTTTCGCGAACGGAGACCGCCAAATGTCGTCGTGTTAGAGGATTCTGTGCCAATTCAAGTAGCTGAAGGCGTCGAATTGGTTGCTGCGCCATGGATGTCAAGACGTCCACTTCAAGACTTGGTAGATCAGGCATGCGCAGCTGCGGCGCCGTCTGCAGCGCTTCGCATCATGGTCGGCCACGGCGCCCTCGACAGTCGCTCACCCGATGCGATGGATCCTGCCCTCATTTCGCTGCAGCGATTGGAAGTGCGTATTCAGTCAGGCGACATCCACTACGTCGCGCTCGGCGACCGACACTCCACGACCGACGAGGGCACGACCGGTCGTGTCTGGTATTCAGGTGCCCCCGAGCCGACCGACTACCGCGAGGAAGATACGGGAAATGTCCTCGTCGTTGACCTCGAGCCAGGACAGATCGAGGTAGCGCCGCGCAGCGTTGGTAGGTGGTGTTTTCGGCAGCACCCGTCTCACCTCACGTCGGATGCAGACATCGACTCGTTGGAACAGTGGCTCGACGCCCTCGATGACAAGCAACGGGCTGTCATCAAGCTGTCACTCGTCGGATCGCTCTCACTCTGTCAAAAGCAGCGCCTCGACCGGTTGCTCGATCATTTCGCCGACTTGCTTGCGGCTCTCGAGACGTGGGAACGGAGATCGGATCTCGTGGTCGTCCCCGACGACGCCGAGATTTCCACACTTGGGCTTTCGGGCTTCGCGAGCGACGCACTGGGCGACTTGCGTGAACTGGCCCAGTCGCCCGACCCTGCCGAGGCAGTGCGCGCTCAGAACGCGACAGCGCTGCTACATCGCCTGGTGAATTCCGCATCATGAGGATCCACCGCATCACGCTCACGAACTACAGAGGCGTCGATCATGCCGAAGTGGCCTTCGACGAGTACGGGGTCACCGTGATCGAAGGCGATAACGAGGCTGGCAAGACCAGCCTCGTCGAAGCGCTCGAATTGCTCCTCGACGAGCGCTTCTTGGACCGCTCCGGCCATCGACGCGTCAAGGCGGTCATGCCTGTGCATCGTGACGCCGATCCTGAAGTCGAGGCCGAAGTCTCGACCGGGCCGTATCGGTTCGTCTTCGCTAAGCGGTGGGGGCGCAGTCGTATGACCACACTCGACGTCTCAGCGCCACAACGCGAACAGCTCACCGGCGATGAGGCTCACGAACGCGTGCAGTCGATCCTCTCAGAGACACTCGACACCGACTTGCTGCGGGCGCTCCAAGTCCGTCAAGGAGCCGAATTGGCGTTGCCCTCTTTCGCCGACACCGATCTCGGCGCTGCGCTCGACACCGCGGCAGGAGCCGTCGGCGAGAACGACAGTCACGACGGGATCTGGCAGGCGATCACTGCTGAACGTGACATGTACTGGACGTCGACGGGCAAGCGCAAGACCATCCTTACCGACTCGCAAAGAAGCGTGGCCGACGCTGAGGCCGATGTGGCGTCGTTGACCCAGCAGCTCGCTGAGGTTGAAGCAGACGCCGAGCGGGCAGCGCGACTGGCCTCGGACGCGGAACGCCTGCAGGAGCTAGTGGTCCAAGCCGAAGAGGCCCGAGACGAATGCCAGCAGCAAGTAAACGCAGCCGAGGATGTCGAGGACGAGCTCAGCCGGTGTGAATCTGAGTTGGAGCGACTGGAGACCGAGGCCGCGCGCGCACAGGCCGACCATCAAGCACGGACAGACCTCGTCGACGAGGAGGAGCGATATCGGCAAGAAGCAGCCGAGCTAAGGGCGCAGGCCGAACAAGCCGCACCGGCATTGGCCGCAGCCCGACGACATCACGATGAGGCTGAGGCTGCTCACCGAACAGCATGGAAACGCTTCGAGCAGACACAGCAGGCAAGTGCGCTGGCAGACCGTGACAGCGAACACCTGCGACAGATCATCGAAGCCAGACACCTCAGAGCGCGTCACGAGCGTGTCGTAGTAGCGCAAGAACAACTCGACGCTGCTAATGCCATCATCGAATCTATACATCTCGACAGCGAAGACGTCGCACAGATTGAAGCCGCCCAACAGGTCGTCATTCAGGCACAGGCTGCTGCGGACGCTGGTTCGGCAACGGTCGCGACGACCGGCATGAGTGAGGTCGAAGTCATCGTCGACGGTGTTGCCCTGCATATGAGAGAAGGCGACGAGCAGGTCACCGATGTCGTCGACTCTGCCGAGATTGTCGTCCCAGATTCGCTGAAGATCACGGTGACCGCTGGGAACGAGTCGCGCCAGCTCGGCAGCAAGCTTGTCGAGGCCGAAGCAGCGTTGCGCGTGCGCTGTGACGAGACCGGTGTGGCCGATCTCGCCGAAGCCCGCGACGCGCTGGCTCGCCGTCATACCGCCTCGCGCGAGCACGGCCAAGCACGTGACGACATCGAACGCGACCTCGACGACCTGACCGTCGATGATCTGGCCAGCAAGGCCGAACGGCTCTCGGCGCGAGTCGCCGCCTATCCGAACGAGCGCACTGCTGATGTTCCTCTACCGCCCGACCACGACACTGCTCTTCGAGCTGCGCTCGACCTGCGTGACGAACTGAAACGCAGGAAAGCAACCTTCGAATCCGCCGTGATACTTCTCGACAGCGCGCAGACGGCATTGCATGGGGAAGAGGTCGATCACGCCGCTTTGGCAGCGACCATCGTCGCTGCCGACAACGCCGACGCAAGCGCATCGCAGAAGCTGGAGACAGCCAGGGCACAGCTTCCCGACGCAGTGTTCGGCCAGCGTGTCGCTGCGGCACGAGAAACGGAGCGGGCGGCTCGATCTGACCGAGACGCAGCTCGGACGAAACTCGAAGAACTCGACATCGACTCGCTGCGCAGCCGCCTGTCAAACGCGGAACAAGCGTTGAAACGAGCGCGGACCGCGCTGTCGCAGAACCACGAAGACATGCGGACCCTGCAGATCAGTCTCGATCTCCGAGGCGAGAAGGGCCTCGGGGCTCAACTCGACGCCGCGTGCAGCAAGCGGGATCGTTGCATCGCACAGGACCGCAGCCTCCGCGACAGGGCAGAGGCCGCGAAGCTGCTTCACCAGGTTTTTGAGCGTCGGCGCACCGAAGCACGCCAGCAATACATCGCGCCGTTCAAACAACGCATCGAGCAGTATGGGCGCATTGTCTACGACACCTCATTCGCGGTCGACGTCAACGACGCGCTGGCAGTCTCGCGACGCACGCTTGGCGGCATCACACTCGACGTGAACCAGCTCAGCACCGGCGCACAAGAGCAGCTGGGAATCATCGCGCGGCTGGCCTGTGCGTCAATCGTCAGCCCCGACGGCAGCGGCGCGCCGGTGATTCTCGACGACGCTCTCGGCTGGAGCGATCCGTCTCGCTTGGAGCGCATGGGCGCCGCCATCGCCGACGCCGGCCGTGACTGCCAAGTGGTCATCCTCACCTGCACCCCGGGCCGCTACGCGCATGTCGGGAATGCCAGAGTGGTGCGGATGCCTTCCGCAGCGAGCAGCGAATACTGATCCTCGGCACGGACTGGCCAGAACCTGCGACGGCGCGTTCTCGGGGCCGTTAGTCGAGCATTTCGGGAATGCACGTTGGCGCGAGTGGTGGGTTGCGTGTCGCGTTCGCGATGCACAGCCTGCAGCCACGTTACTCTATTAGTCTAGTCATTAGACTAAGTTCACTGTGAACTTGTCAACAAAAATGGCTTGCAAAGGCTGAAATAAAATGAAATCTTCATCAATCGTGAATGTGCACGAGGCGAAGACACACCTGTCGAAGTTGCTCAGCCGAGTTGAGGCGGGTGAGGAGATCGTGATTGCGCGGGCGGGCAAGCCGTGTGCCCGTCTTGTGCCGTACGAGGAGAGGCGACCGAGTCGCCGCATAGGACTGTTCCGCGGCATCGAGGTGCCGCCAGAGTTCTTCGATCCTCTCCCCGACGACGAACTCGCTGCATGGGAGGGAGGATGAACGAGCTTCTGCTGGACACCCATGCCCTGTTGTGGTGTCTGGGAGACGACCCGGCGCTCTCTGCCACTGCTCGGGCCGCAGTCTTGGACCCCGAGGCGAGGATTCTCGTGAGCGCTGCGAGTGCTTGGGAGATAGCAACCAAACATCGCCTGGGCCGACTGGATGAGCTTGAAATCTTCGCGTCGCGACTCGATCAGCTGGTCCTGGCAGCTGACTACAACCGTCTGCCGATCACGTTCGCACATGCTCAGCGCGCCGGAAGTTACGCAGCGGCGCACAAGGATCCGTTCGACCGGATGCTGGCAGCGCAAGCCGAGATCGAGTCCTTGACGCTCGTCACGAGGGACCGAGCATTTGAGGAGTTTCCCGTTACCACTCTGTGGTGATGCGGAGGGCCGCATTCCGGTGACGCGTCGTAGCGCCGGGTTCAGGTCAGGGGGGCGGTCGCAGGAACTTGTGAGGGGCGGCTGAAGACCTCGTCAAGCAAGGGCCGGAACTCCTCGATCGGCAGGTTGGGGTAGTTCGGGTCGAAGCAGTTCTGGTCGTAGTTCTCGCAGAAGTCCAGACAGGCCTCGTAGTGCGGCGAGCCCCGGTACTGCTCGCGAGCATCACGGTTGCCGCCGAAATGGTGGAAGTAGTGGTAGCCCTGAAACAGGCCGTGGTGGGCCACCACCCAGTGGGTTCGCTCGTCGACGTAGGGCTGTAGGACTGCCGCCGCCGCCGCACTGTGGTTTTCCGGCGCGAATGAATCACCGATGTCGTGCAACAGGGCCGCCACCGCCAAGTCAGTCGACTCGCCATTGCGCAACACCCTCGTCGCCGATTGGAGACTGTGGTCGTAGCGGTCGATCTGATACCCCAGTGTGGGGCCGCGCAGGCACTGCAGGATGTTCAGCAGGTTGTCGACCAGCCCTGAGCGGGTGTGTGCATAGTGCCACGGCATCAACTGCTCGTAGTCCTCGGCCGTGCCATCTTCCATGGCGGTCCAGGACACGATGCGGCCACTCTCGTCAGCGACGCTGTGATCAGACATTGCGCCCCCGCTGCCAAGCGATTCGGCCCCGTGGCCGTCATGTTCGCGCACCCGCGCCCGGCCATCGGCCACCGTGCCTGAATCGAAAGGCGGCTGCTTCAGCCCTTCACAGGCGTTCGCCAGCCAAAGGGATCCGGCGATGCGCCGATCTGTATGTCGACCAATACCTGACGCAGCCGCATCGTGTTGCGTCCCGGCTTCCGGTCACCCACAGTGAGCGTCTTGCCCTCATACAGAATGGTCCCCACCGGGGCCAGGATCGCCGCGGTACCAGACAGGAATGCTTCACCGCGTTCGGCCCATTCGACCAATTCGTCGGGGTCGATGAATCGCTCCTCGATCTCGTAGCCCAGCGAATCTGCGAGCTCAATCACCGACGCCCGCGTCACGCCGTGCAGAAACGACTCGTCGAGGTGCCGCGTCACGACTCGCTCGTCATCGGCCAGGAAGAAGTTGGAGGCTCCGGTTTCGGTGATGTCGCCTCCGGTGGCGAACAGCATCTGGTCGATGGCCTCGTTGCCTGCCATGGCGTCAAGTGTGGGAGCGAGCGCCATGGCGTAGTTGCCGCCGCACTTCACCATGCCGAACTGCGGCACGGTGCGCGGCGTCGACGTTTCCACCAACAGCGTCAGCGGTCGCATACCGCCAGTGAAGTAGTCGCCCACCGGGCAGTTGACGACATAGAGCAGCGCGCTGCGCGTCGGGCGGGCAGCAGCGCCGATGTCAGGTTCGGTACCGATGAGCGTCGGTCGGATGTAGAGCGAGCCGGGCGGGTCCGGCACCTCGCCGGCATTGGCCTCGACGGCGTCGATGATCATCTGGCGCAGGGTCGCGCCGTCGGTCTCGGGCAGGCGCAGCCGAGCTGCGCTGGACACCATGCGGTTCACATGGCGGTCCAGCTGGAAGACCGCCAGCGACCCGTCCACTTGCCGATGTGCCTTCAGACCTTCGAAGATGGCGCTCCCGTAGTGGAGCACGTGCGCCGCGGGGCTGATCGTGAAGTCGCCGAACGGTTCTGCGGCACCGCCATATACGTACGGCCCGTCGTCGGCTCGCGCCGTCGTCATCCAGTCACAGAAGATGGTCCCGAACGGGACCGTGAACGGGTCGGGCTTGGTGGTCACCAGAACTCCATTCGATATGGCTCGGGCGGGACAGGCGCTCAGGACATTCGAAGCGTATCGCCAGGCCGAGATCGCACAGGGGCGAATTCTGCGAGGCGGACGCCTGTGGCTCGAAACTGCCGGACCGTCGTTGCGTACGCTGCGGCCCATGACACAGCAGGACCAGAGTCAAACTGCCGAGGGCCAGATCACCGAGTCGGTCCGACTCGAGCGCCGCGACGACGTGGCGTTGCTCATCGTCAACAACCCACCGGTCAATGCGCTGAGCTACCACGTGCGCCAAGGCCTCATCGACGGCATGGCCGCTGCCGAGGCCAGCGACGCCTCGGCCATCGTGCTCATCTGCGACGGGCGGACCTTCATCGCCGGCGCGGACATCACCGAGTTCTCCCAGCCGCCCAAGCCGCCCGCTCTCGTACCCGGCCAGGAGGCCATGGAGAATTGCAGCAAGCCCGTCGTGGCTGCGATTCATGGCACCGCGCTCGGCGGCGGGCTCGAAGTGGCGCTGTGCGCTCACTTTCGGGTGGCGATCAGCTCGGCCCAGTTCGGCCTGCCCGAGGTGAAGCTGGGCTTGCTGCCTGGGGGCGGCGGCACGCAACGCCTGCCTCGCATCACCGGCCCGCAACGGGCGCTCGAGATGATGGTCAGTGGCGACCCCATCGGCGCTTCCGAGGCGCTTGAGTGCGGCCTGATCAACGAGATCGTGGGCGACTCGCTGGCCGATCTCGAAGCCGGTGCCGTGGCGTTCGCTCGGCGTGCCGCCGCAGAGAACACACCCCGGCCACGCATCCGTGACCGCAACGAACGCCTTGAAGGCTTCGGCACCGAGCAGTTCGCCGCGTTCCGGGCCTCGATCGCCCGCAGGACACGCGGCTTCGAAGCGCCCGAGCGGATCATCCGCTGCGTCGAAGCAGCGGTCTCCACGGCTGCCAGTAGCGACTTCGACGCCTGTCTGGCGGCGGAGGCACGCATTTTCGGCGAGTTGATGGGCAGCTTGCAGGCCAGCGCCCAGCAGTACTACTTCTTCGCCGAGCGGGCGGCGCAAAAGGTGCCCGACGTGCCGCGTGACACACCCCTGGTCGACATCGCCCATGTCGGCATTCTCGGAGCGGGGACGATGGGCGGCGGCATCGCCATGAACTTCGCCAACATCGGCATCCCGGTCACCCTCGTCGAACGCGACGAGGCGAGCCTGGAACGCGGCCTCGCCGTGGTCCGACGCAACTACGAGAGGACGGCGGCCCGCGGCGGCATCTCCTCCGACGACGTGCAGACCCGGATGGAACTGCTGCAGGGCTCCACCGACATGGGCGACTTCGCCGACTGCGACCTGATGATCGAGGCCGTCTTCGAGAACATGGCGCTCAAGAAGGACGTGTTCGCGCAGCTCGACGAGATCTGCAAGCCGGGTGCAGTGCTCGCCACCAACACCTCGGCGCTCAACGTCAACGAGATCGCCTCGGCCACGTCGCGGCCCGAAGACGTCGTCGGCATGCACTTCTTCTCTCCCGCCAACGTCATGCGAATGCTCGAAGTCGTGCGAGGCGATGCCACGTCGCGCACGGCGATCGCCACTGCCATGTCGATCGGCAAGCGCATTGGCAAGACGCCGGTGCTGTGCGGTGTGTGCCACGGCTTCATCGGCAACCGGATGCTGTTCATGCGCGGCGTCGAGGCCGACCAGATGCTGCTCGAAGGCGCAACGCCCGCCCAGGTCGACAAGGTCGTCTACGACTTCGGTTTCCCGATGGGTCCGTTCGCCATGCGCGACCTGGCCGGTCTCGACGTGGGCTGGAACCCCGACACCTCGTCGAGCTCGACTGTGCGCGAGGTCCTGTGCGAATCGGGCCGGCGGGGCCAGAAGAACGGCCGGGGCTATTACATCTACGACCCCGACACCCGGGCATCGACCCCCGACCCAGAGGTCACCCAGATGATCCGCGACTTCGCCTCCGAACGGGGAGTGACGCTGCGTGAGGTGACCGACGCCGAGATCGGGGAGCGGTGTCTGTATCCGATGGTCAACGAGGGCGCCAAGATTCTCGACGAGGGCATTGCCTTGCGGGGCAGCGACGTCGACGTCACCTGGATCAACGGCTACGGCTGGCCGATGTACACCGGCGGCCCCATGTATTGGGCCGACGAGATCGGCCTCGGCGAGGTGCTGGATCGCATCCGCCACTACGACCAGACGCTCGGCGGCGACCACTGGACGCCGAGCCCGCTGTTGGAGCGGCTGGCGGCCGAGGGCGGCTCGCTGGCCCGCTACGAGAGCTGAGCCAAGTCAGCCCGAGACATGACGGCGCGCTGTCACGGTCCCAACAGGCTGATGGGCACCACGCTCACTCCGTCGGACCGGTCATGGGCCACTGTGCCGAACGCCGTGAGAATGACCAATCGCACGGGATCGCCCCGCTGGGATGTGTCGATTCGCTGAACGACGGTGCGCAGCCGGTGCGCCGAATCATCGATCATGGCTGGGTTGGCGCCCAGCTTCACCTCCACTGCCATCCAGCGCCCGTCGCGGGCCTCGATGACGGCATCGATCTCGCCGCCGTCGCCGTCTCGGTGATGGAACACGCTCATATCGATCGCATCGCCATACACACGCAGATCGCGCACAGCCAGCGACTCGAACATCGATCCCAGCGCTCGCGGGTCACCAGCCAGACGTTCCGGTCCCACGCCCAGCGCAGCGACGGCGAGGGACGGGTCGACCATGTGGCGCTTGGGCGATTGCCGGGCAGGTGAAGCCGAGCGCATGTGCGGCGACCACGCTGCGAGATCTTCGAGAACGAAGAGGCGCGTCAGTGCGTCGAGGTAGCGGCTGACAGTCTGATGGTTGAGCTTAGCGCCGTCGGCACCGGTCTCTCGGCCCAGCAGAGCTTGGGATGCCACATTGGCGACATTGCGTGCCAGCGCTCTCAGCAGACGGCCCACCTTCTCGGGGTTGTGAGCTGATCCGGTCTCGACGTTCAGGTCGACTCTGGCGGTCTCGTCGAGATACGCCACCAGTAGCCGCTGGCATGCAGCGGTGCTCAGATGCGGATGCCGCGGCCAGCCGCCCCGGCAGATCAACTCGGCCAGTCGAACAGCGCTCGGGCGCTCACCGAGAGCGCTGCATGACTGCCCGTCCATCAACGCCGAGAGCGACACTTCCCCGGTCGAGTCGCCGGTCTCCAGCAGCGACATAGGGCGCAACTGGACTCGCATGAGCCGGCCGGCGCCTGAGTGCCTGGTGACGGCATCAGCACGCGCATAGGACCCCGTGAACAAGAACTTGCCCGTGCCGTGGTCCACGTCTGAGAGGCCGCGCGCGGTGTCCCACACATGTGGCGCCCGCTGCCACTCGTCCACCAACAACGGCCGAGGACCCGACGACAACGACTCGTGGGGCAACGTCTGTGCGGCCCACAGGGCGTCGGGGTCCTCCGCCAGCATCATCTTCGTTCGGGCCCGACTGAGCGCCAGCCAAGTCTTCCCGCATCCCTTGGCCCCTTCGACGAGCACCATCGGCACCGCTTCCAGCGCGTCATCGAGCAGCCCCTCTGCGATACGGGGCCGATACCCGGCCGGCTGCAGCGGGTGATCAGCACCAGCGGGCGACGCGCGGGCCTTCATGTCGGTCACACTACAGGAATGTACTATGTATGGCAATACAAACGTAGTATTTATGGGGTGCAAAACATAGTGTTTGAGGTCTCTGCGATATAGCGACTCTGGCCGAAGGCGACTCGCTGGGCCACGACACCGGCTGAAGAGTTCGCTGCGCAGTGCCAAGATACGTCGATGCTGACAATTGAGCCGATCCATCCCGACTTCGGCGCCAAGGTCACCGGCATCGACCTGAGCGCGGACCTCGACGACGAGGCGACCGCCGCGCTGCGCGAAGCCATCGACACGCACTCGCTCTTGCATTTCCCAGAACAAGAGATGACCGACGAGGCGCAATTCGCGCTCACCCGGTGCCTCGGCGAGCCCGAGCCGAACCATGTCCACTTCGGCAAGACCGGCGAAGTCATCTATTTCGGCACGATCGGCAACGTCATCGACTCCGACACGAAGCGGGACGAGTCAGATCCGCTGACCCGGAACCAGAAGGGCAACAACCTCTGGCACTCGGACTCGTCGTTCCGGCTCGTGCCGTCGTATGTGTCGATCCTGCATGCCTATGAAGTGCCCGGCGAGGGCGGCGAGACCGAGTACGCCAGCCAGCGGGCGGCGTACGCCCGTCTGGACCCGTCACTCCAAGCCGAGATCGACGAACTCCAGGTGCTGCACGACTACGTCTTCAGCCGCACTCAGGTTGCACCGGTCGACCCCAATCACGCCGCATCGCTGCCGCCGATCCCCCAGCGGCTCGTGCGGACCAACCCGAGCAACGGCGCCAAGAACTACTACGTCGGGTCTCACGCCCGATCCATCGTCGGATGGTCGGGAATCGACAGCCGCCGACTGATCGACGAACTGAACGCGGGTGCAACCCGACCCGAAGGCGTGTACTCGCATCGCTGGAGCTCGGGCGACACGGTCATCTACGACAACCGCTGCATGCTGCACCGAGGTGCCGGCTACGACGCCGACCGTTGGCGCCGCTACATGCGTCAGACCCGAGTGCAGGGCCAGGGACCGACCCTTGACGAGTAGCGGGCCGCGGCTCGAAACCGGCTGCGCTCAGCTGCCGCTGGCGGCGGCGATGTTCGCCTCGGGGACGCCAGCTGCGCGAGCACCCCCGCAGATGCTCTCCCATGTCTCAGCGGGCAGCGTGATGCCGTTGGCCTTGCGGTGCTGACGTCGTTCGTGCTCGACATCGCCTGGCAGCTTCACCGGCTGGTCAGGGTTGATCGCCGCGGCCCCGTAAAACCAGTCGAGATAGTCCGCCGCGATGCCGTTGTAGCCGTCGTCGGTCTCGCCGACTGCAGCATCGATCTGAGCCGGGTCGACGTACACCGAGAGCATCCCGTTGGCAAACCGGACCCGGCGGGGTCCGGCGGTGCCCGTGCCGGTGAGCGCTCCCGCCAGCAGCTCGCACATGACCGAGATGCCCGAGCCCTTGTGCTCCCCCATCGCCCGCAGCGCGCCGGGACCGTCCATCGAGTTGGGCCGCTGGCCGTCCGCAAAGCTGTAGAGCACCCGTGGGTCACCGGTGATCTCGCCTTCGGCAGACACCAACGCGTTCTCCGGCACCGCAGGACCGCCGTGCAGCGCGACCATGGCCTTGCCCTCAGCCACGACCGAGGTGGCGAAGTCGTGGATGACTGGTCGCCTGCCAGCCACCGGGGCGCCGTAGGCGCATGGGTTGGTGCCCATCCGCCGCTCCTTGGCGCCGAAAGGCGCAACCAGGCGGCTGTTGGCCACGTTCACGAAGTGCACCGACACGAGGCCCTCGGCTGCGGCCATCTCGGCGTATTCGCCGATGCGTCCGAGATGCCCGGCGTTGCGCAGCCCCACGATGGCCGTGCCCAACTCCTTGCAACGCTCGATGCCGAGCGCCACAGCTGCCGGGCCGACGGTCTGGCCCATGCCGTACTGGCCGTCCACGAGCATCAGCGAACCCGAGTCGATCAGCACCTTGATCTCCTGGTCGGCTAGCTGAACGCCGTTGGCCAGGAGCTCGACGTAGAGCGCTGAGCGGATGACCCCGTGGCTGTCGTGGCCGGCAAGGTTGGCACCCACGAGGCTGCGGCCGATGCGCTCGGCTTCGGCGTCCGAGCACGCGGTATGCCGGAAGATCTCAGCGATGAAGCCAGCCAAGCGTTCATGGTCGATCACGACGGGCTGATCGGCGGCAACATCGGCGGTCGCAGCGTCATTGGTTGTGCGGGTCTCGCTCATCGCGGCAGCGTAGGTCGCCAGCAACTCAGAGGCGCCGACTGGTGGTCACGACCTCAATCCTGTACCTGCAGCTCCATCGCGATGTCGCGCCGCGCATGGAGCAGCCGCCACGCACGCACGTGGTCCTGTTGATCGACGTAGAAAATCAAGTAGGCGAATCGGTCAAGCGGCCAATGCCGTACCTCAGGCAATCCGAGTTCGTACGACCACCTGAGCGACCCCGCCTGTGGATTGTCGCCGATGTAGTCGAGCGCATCCTCGACGGCCGTCAGGAATTCATCGGCGACAGCGTCCCCGCCATGGGTCAGGTAGTAGTCGGCGGCGCTCTCGATGTCGCTGAGGCAGCGTCGCCCAACGTCAACCGGTTTGGGCACTACTCCACGTGCCCACGCGATTCGGTTGCCGATTGCGCTTGTTCATCTCCCCCATCAGCCACTTCACCGATGCCGAGTCGCTGTCGCATATCGGCGAAGAACGGCTTGTCGGCCCGGGCTGCAATCGGCGATCGGGCACCCTCGAGCAGCATCTCCCGAAGGTTCTCGCGGGCCTGATCGTGGCGGATGAGCTCTCGCAGGTACTCGCTATTCGAGCCGTAACTGCCACAACTCGTCCGCTCATCGACGTACTGCTTCAGCTCGGCAGGCAGGGACACGTTCATCGTCGCCACGAACGCAGCGTAGCATCGCGATGACAGAGTTTGCCATCGGCGTGTGCCGTCCGAAGCGGCATCTGTGCACAGAGTCGAGATCGGTGGGACCGGCGGGGACCACCACGGCTCCGCTAGCGCACATAGGCTCGCCCGGCGTGAGTCAGTCAGATGCCGCGCCGACGCCCGAGCACTCGCAGCACTACGACGTGGTGGTCGTGGGGGCGGGCAACGCGGCAATGTGCGCGGCGCTTGCGGCACACGAGGGAGGCGCCAGGGTGCTGGTGCTCGAACGGGCGCCCGAGGCCGAAGCTGGCGGCAACAGCCGCTTCACGGCCGGCGCAATCCGCTTCGCCTACGACGGCGTCGACGACCTGCGCGCACTGATGCCCGATCTCACCGATGCCGAAGTCGAGATGACCGATTTCGGCACCTACACCGAAGAAGAGTTCTATGCAGACCTGGGTCGCATCACCGACTACCGGTGCGATCCCGATCTGGCCGACACGCTGGTCACCCGCAGCAAGGAAACCGTGGCGTGGATGGCAAGCCATGGCGTGAGGTTCGCGCCGATCTGGGGACGTCAGGCCTTCAAGGTGGACGGGCGCTTCAAGTTCTGGGGTGGCCTCACGGTCGAGTCGGTGGGCGGCGGCGAGGGACTCGTCGAGTCGCTCCGTGCGGCGCTGGATCGCAACGGCATCGACCTGTGGCACGAGGCTGCGGGACGATCACTGGTGCTCGACGAGGGCGGCGCCGTGCGCGGCGTGCGAATCCGGCGACAGGGCCGCATGCTCAAGGTCGCTTGCAATGCCGCTGTGCTCGCCGCAGGCGGGTTCCAGGCCAACGCCGAGTGGCGCACCCGCTATCTCGGACCCGGCTGGGATCTCGCCAAGGTGCGCGGCACCCGCTTCAACACCGGCGACGGCATCGCGATGGCTCTCGACGCGAGAGCCATGCCGTACGGCAACTGGAGCGGCGCCCACGCAGTGGCGTGGGATTACAACGCCCCCGAATTCGGAGACCTGGCCGTCGGTGACGGATTCCAGAAGCACAGCTACCCGTTCGGGATCGTTCTGAACCAGCACGGCAAGCGCTTCGTGGACGAGGGCGCCGACTTCCGCAACTACACCTACGCCCGCTACGGCCGGGAAATCCTGGCCCAGCCCGGGCATTCGGCGTGGCAGGTCTTCGACGCCAGCACCGATCACCTGCTGCGCGACGAGTACCGCATCCGGCAGGTCACCAGGGTCACCGCCGGCAGCATCGCAGAGCTCTGCGAGCGCATGGAAGACGTCGACACCGAGGCGGCCATAGCCACCATCGCTGAGTTCAACGCAGCCGTCGACCGCAGCGTCCCGTTCGACCCCAACGTGCTCGACGGCCGTCGCACCACGGGCCTCGGCCCCGACAAGACCAACTGGGCGATGCCGCTGGAGACAGCGCCGTTCGTGGCTTTCCGAGTGACCTGCGGGCTGACGTTCACCTTCGGCGGCCTGCGTATCGACGGCACCGGCTGCGTGCTGGACACCGACCTGCACCCCATTAGCGGCCTCTATGCCGCTGGCGAGCTGGTCGGCGGCCTCTTCTACGGCAACTATCCCGGCGGCTCGGGGCTGTCGGCCGGTGCTGTGTTCGGTCGCTTGGCAGGAAGCTCCGCCGCTTCGCACGCGGCCGGCTGAGCTGCTCGCACCGAACGGGCGCTGAGCTGATCTCGCCCTCCGGGCGAGGGGTCAGAGGCGGGCGGTAGCGTCGCATCGCTATGTCGATGTCCACCTCACCGCAGAACTCAACATCGAAGATCGTCTACACCCACACAGACGAGGCGCCGGCGCTGGCCACGTATTCGCTGCTGCCGATCATCAAGGTTTTCACCGATGCCGCCGGTGTCGACGTCGAGACGCGCGACATCTCGCTCGCCGGCCGGATCATTGCCGTCTTCGGGGACGTCCTTGAGCCTCACCAACGAATCAGTGATGCGCTTGCCGAACTCGGTGGGTGGACCCAGCATCTCGACGCCAACATCATCAAGCTGCCGAACATCTCCGCCTCGGTCCCCCAGCTCAAGACCGCAATCGCCGAGCTGCAATCGGCGGGCTACGCGGTGCCCGACTTTCCCGATGACCCCGCGGACGCCTCGGAGCGCGAGATCCGAAAGCGCTATGACCGCATCAAGGGCTCGGCGGTGAACCCGGTGCTGCGAGAGGGCAACTCGGACCGCCGCGCACCCCGGGCCGTCAAGGAATACGCCCGGCAGTACCCGCACTCGATGGGCGACTGGTCACCCAGCAGTCGGACTCACGTCTCAACGATGTCGAGCGGCGACTTCCGCTCCAACGAGCAGTCGGTGACGGTCTCCGGTGCCGGCTCGCTGAGCATCGAGCACGTCGACGGCGATGGCAACGTGCGGCTGATGCGCAAGGTTTCCGTGGACGCGGACGAGGTTGCCGACTCCACGTTCATGTCCGTCACCGCTCTGCGCGAATTCCTGGATGCCCAGATCGCCGAAGCCGGCTCCGCGGGGGTGCTGTTCTCGCTGCACCTCAAGGCCACGATGATGAAGGTCTCGGACCCCATTGTCTTCGGCCACGCCGTGCGCGCGTTCTTCGCGCCGGTGTTCGAGCGGCACGGCGACACGCTGGCCGCGGCGGGTGCAGATCCCAACGACGGCTGGGCCAACGTGCTGGCCGCTGTGGAATCGCTGCCTGCGGCACAGCGCGAGGCAATCGGGGCCGACATCGCCGCTGTGTTCGACGAGCGCCCCGGCCTGGCGATGGTCGACTCAGACCGCGGCATCACCAACCTGCACGTGCCCAGCGACGTGATTGTCGACGCCTCCATGCCGGCGATGATCCGGGCCTCCGGGCAGATGTGGAACGCGCAGGGCAACCAGCAGGACACCAAGGCAGTCATTCCCGACTCGAGCTATGCAGGCGTGTACCAAGCAGTCATCGACGACTGCCGCACCCACGGCGCGTACGACCCCACGACGATGGGCTCGGTGCCAAATGTCGGCCTCATGGCCCAGAAGGCTGAGGAATACGGCAGCCACGACAAGACCTACGAGGTGGACGCCCCCGGCACCATGCGCGTCGTGTCCGAATCCGGCGAGGTGCTGATGAGCCACGCTGTGTCGCAAGGTGACATCTGGCGCATGTGCACCACCAAGGACGCGGCGATTGCCAACTGGGTGGACCTGGCCATCGAGCGGGGGCAGCTCAGCGGGGCTGCCGTGCTGTTCTGGCTGGACGCCGAACGACCGCACGACGCGCAGCTCCTCGCCAAGATCAATGCCCGCATGGCGCAGCGGCAGGCAGCCGATGCGTCAATCGGCGAGCTCGACATCCGCATGCTGGCACCGGCCGATGCCTGCCGCTTCTCGCTGGAGCGCATCCGTCGCGGCACCGACACCATCTCGGTCACCGGCAACGTCCTGCGCGACTACAACACCGACCTGTTCCCGATCCTGGAATTAGGCACCTCGGCCAAGATGCTGTCGGTCGTTCCGCTCATGGCCGGCGGCGGCCTGTTTGAAACCGGCGCCGGGGGCTCGGCACCCAAGCACGTGCAGCAGATGGTTGCCGAGAACCACTTGCGCTGGGACAGCCTGGGCGAATTCCTGGCATTGGCGGTGTCGCTCGAGCACCTCGCCCGTGTCGCCGAGAACCCCGCCGCGCAGCTGCTTGCCGACACGCTCGATGCGGCAATCGGCACCTGGCTCGCTGAGGGCCGGGCGCCCAGCCGCCGGGTGAACGAGCCCGACAACCGCGCCAGCCACTTCCACCTGGCCAAGCACTGGGCAGACGAGATGGCCCGCCAAGGCACCGACGCTGCGCTGGCCGAGCAGTTCGCCCCCCTCGCTGCGGCTCTCGCTGCCAACGAGGGCTCGATCATCGCCGAGCTCGTCGACTGCCAGGGCACCCCGGTCGACGTCGGCGGCTATTACCTGCCAGATCCCGCGTCGGCCGAGGCCGCCATGCGGCCCAGCGCGACCTTCAACGAGATTCTCGACAGCTTCCGCTCCGGCTCATCAGGCTGACGCGCACGGGCGCCGTAGCGCTCAGGTATCGAGTTCGGCCAGACCGCCAGGTCCGAGCCGGCCCGACTCCCGGTGGGCGGCGAGCTTCGCACGGCTGTCGGCAATGTCCAGGTTCGCCATCGTGAGCTGCCCGATGCGGTCCGCAGGTCCGAACGCAGCGTCTTCGACGCGCTCCATCGACAGCCGGTCTGGTTCATAGGTCAGCGCGGGCCCGGTGGTGTCGAGCACCGAGTAGTCGTCGCCGCGGCGCAGCCGCAGCGTGACCTCGCCGGTCACACCCGAGCCCACCCAGCGCAGCAGCGAATCGCGCAGCATGAGCGCCTGGGGGTCGAACCAGCGCCCCTCATAGAGCAGCCGTCCCAGTCGACGCCCCATCGTTCGGTAGTTCTCCAGCGTGGCTTCGTTGTGAATCGCGGACAGCAGGCGCTCATAGGCAATGTGCAGCAGCGCCATGCCCGGGGCTTCGTAGATGCCCCGCGACTTGGCTTCGATCACACGGTTCTCGATCTGATCGCTCATGCCGAGGCCGTGACGCCCGCCTACGGCGTTGGCTTCGAGTATCAGGGCAACGTGGTCGCTGCCTTCGGCACCCCCCGCAGCGAAGGTCCGCCCGCCGATCGCCACCGGCCAGCCGGCCTCGAACCGGACGGTCACGTCTTCAGGCTCGATGTCGGTCGCGGGGTCCCAGTGGGCCACGCCCATGATCGGCGAGACGATCTCCATCGAGGTGGCCAGGTCCTCCAGGCGCTTCGCCTCGTGGGTGGCACCCCAGATGTTCGCATCGGTGGAGTACGCCTTCTCGGTGGGGTCCCGGTACGGCAGGCCACACGACACCAGGAACTCGCTCATGCCGGCACGGCCACCGAGCTGATCCACGAACGCCGAGTCCAGCCACGGCTTGTAGATGCGCAGACCGGCATTCACGAGCAGGCCGTAGCGGTAGAAACGCTCGATGTCATTGCCCTTGTACGTCGAGCCGTCGCCCCAGATATCCACGCCGTCTTCGGCCATGGCAGCCACCAGCATCGTGCCGGTCACCGCACGCCCCAGCGGCGTCGTGTTGAAATACGTGCGGCCCGCCGTCGAGATATGAAACGCGCCGCATTGCAGCGCCATCAGACCCTCTCGCACGAGCTCGGCCCTGCAGTCCACCAAGCGCGCCGCATGAGCGCCGTAGTCGAGCGCCCGCTGCGGCACGCCCGACAGGTCTGGTTCGTCGTATTGGCCAAGGTCGGCCGTGTAGGCGCACACGAGCGCTCCGCGCTCGGCCATCCACGCCACCGCCGCAGAGGTGTCGAGCCCCCCAGAGAAGGCGATGCCCACCCGTTCGCCGGTCGGCAGCTCTGCCAGCACACGCGCACCGCTGGCGGCTGGCGCGCCCGCAGGCGGCGAGGCGTCGTCGCCTGAGCCAGTCGAGGCAGGTCTGTTCGACATGGGCCCTAACGGTACGGCTTTGGTCCCCCGATTCGCCCTGCAATAAACCTCCATGGGAAGGCCGGGTTCGCTGCGCCGCGATTGCGCTGCGCGTACGCTCCGCCACGAAGGGGTGACTCATGAACGACGGCACGGCGACCGGCACCACTGGCGGCACAGCAACGGGCCAGTCGATGGCTGAGCTGCTGAGCGAGATGGTGCGCATCCCTAGCGTTAACCCGATGCATCACGGTCCGCGCTCGGGCACCGTCGCAGAAGCCGACATGGCCAACTGGGTGGCAGCACGAGCCGAGGCCCTCGGCGCAGAGGTCGAGCTGGACGAGATCGAGCCGGGACGGCCCAACGTGTACGCCCGCTTCGCCGGCCGCACCGAGCGCATGCTCGC
This sequence comes from Candidatus Poriferisodalis sp., assembly GCF_965221945.1. Lineage (GTDB taxonomy): Bacteria > Actinomycetota > Acidimicrobiia > Acidimicrobiales > Poriferisodalaceae > Poriferisodalis. The sequence goes on from NZ_OZ244925.1 coordinate 1,625,944, forward strand.
CGTCGACGTGCACCTCGACACCGTCGGCGTCGAGCACTCCGAAGGCGACCCGTTCGACGGCCGCGTCACCGAGGGACGCGTCTGGGGCCGAGGCGCCGTCGACACCAAGGCAACCATGGCCGTCGTGCTCGCCGTGCTGGGCGAGATGGCTGCCGCCGGAGTGCAGCCGATGTGCACTGTCGAGCTGGTCGGCACCATCTCCGAAGAAGGGGGCGGCCTGGCCGGCGCATCCGCCTACCGGGACCGACTGCTCGAACGCGGTGAACGCCGCGAGCAGATCGTCGTCGCCGAGCCGACAATGTGCGCACCGGTGTACGGCCACAAGGGGGGCCTCGGCCTCGAAGTCGAGGTGGAGGGCCGTGCGGCGCACTCGTCCAAGCCCCACCTCGGCATCAACGCACTCTCGGCTGGCGCACGCATCGTGGCCGCGATCGATGTTGAACAGGAACGGCTGGCGAACCAGCGCGAGGTCGGCGCACTGGGTGCCGGCACCGCGTCGGTCAACGAGATGAGCGGGGGGCGGGCACGCAACATCGTGCCCGACCACTGCGAGCTGTACGTCGGGCGGCGGATCGCCGACAGGGAGGACTATGAGGAGGAATCCACCCGTCTCACGGAGCTGATACGTGCCGCAGCGCTGCCGGCCCGTGTCAAGGTGCACTTGGCGAACGGGTTCGGCAGCAACGCGTTCTTCCAGGCCCCTGGGAGCGACCTGGTGACGGCGCTCGCCGAGATGTCGGGACATGGACCGGCTGTCGCGGACTTCGGCACGAATGCACTGCGATACGGCGAGGTGGCCGATCAGATCGTGGTGTTCGGTCCAGGCTCCATCGACCAGGCTCACCAGGCCATCGAGTGGGTCGAGATCGCCGAGCTCGAACGCGCTGCCGCCGTCTACCGCCAGCTGCTGAAGCGCTAGAGCGTCAGCACCTGCAGGTCTGGCCGGCCCCGGCGGACAGGCGGGTCAATCGCGCGCTGCGGTGATGAAGACGGGAATCTCTCGATCTGTCTTGGCCTGGTACTCGGCGTAGGGCGCGAAGGCGGCCACACACCGCTCCCACCAGGCATCTCGCTCGGCGCCAGAGATGCGCCGGACCGTCGTCTCGAACGGCTCAGGACCATCCTGGATGAGCACCGTCGAGTCAGCCATCAGGTTGTGGTACCAGCCCGGATGCGCCGGTGCGCCGCCCTTGGAACCGACGATCGCGTACTCGCCTTCGTGCTCGACTCGCATCAGCGGAACCTTGCGTACCAAGCCGGTCTTGTGCCCGACGGTCGTCATCACGATGATCGGCAGGCCTGTATCGCGCAGTGTGTTCGCCTCGGTGCCCGAAGATGACTCGTACGTCGCTGCCTGGTCCGCCACCCAGTCCCACGTGCTCGGTGCATAGGTGCCGTCGAATCTCGCGCTGTGTGCCATGGGGCGCAATCTACGGCGGCGCATCGAGCGCAGCCCGCGTCAGGCCTTCACGAGACTCTGCCAGCGTCCGCGTTGTGTGTTCGCGTCTCGGCACTGCGGCACGCCTACGATCCTGAACGTGCAGATCATGTCCGCGCTGTTCATCGAGCACTTCGACATGCGCCAAGCGGCGGGCGGTGCCGCGCGCATCGATCTCGCCGGCGTTCACTTCTCGATGGCCGCCCCGAGCCCGTTCCCGGTCACCATCACCCCGCACATGCTCGTGCTCGTGCGCTGCCCCGCTGCCCACGCCGGGCTGGCGGCGCTCGAAGTGCGGTTCCTGCGCGGCGACGAGCAGATAGCGCGCAACGTGCAACCGCTCACCGTCGAGCCCGGCAAGTTCGGCTACAACCTCGTCCAGGCCGATCTCACCTTCGACGAACCGTCCACCATCGAGGCCCATTGCCGCATTGACCAAGGCGAAGTGGTCGTGGTGCCCTTGACGATGAACCCGCCGGCAGACGATGCCTCGGCGTCCAGCGAAGCACCGCCCGCCGCTGGCGGCTGGACCGGCACGCCTGCAGAGCAAAGCGGCTAGGCGGCCCGCACAGCAATGCCGTTCACTGTCGGGTTGTCCCAGCACTCCGATCCCGGCGTGGCGACCGGTGAGATCGTCGGCCGCGTCCTCGAGTCGCTCGGTGTGCAGCCCGACGTGGCGCTGCTGTTCACCTCGGGTGAGCACATGGCGAACACCGACGAAATTGCTGCGGCGGTCGGAGAGCTGCTCAGCCCTGGTGCGTTCATCGGCACTACCGCATGCTCGGTGGCCGCAGGCGAACGCGAGATCGAGGAAGAGACCGCCGCAGTGCTGTGGGTTGGCAGCCTGGGTCCCGGCGAGGGACCACGAGCTCGTGCGGTCTGGCTGAGCGGGGTGCCCTCTCCGACCGCCGACGATGAGGCGCTCGCAGCCGCACTGGACTCGGTGCACGCCACCGGTGATCCCTCAATGATCGTGCTGGCCGACCCGTACTCGTACCCCGTCGATGCGGCGCTCGCGCACTGGGCGCAGCGCTGGCCGCACGTGAGCGTGCTCGGCGGATTGTCCTCGGGGGCACCCATGCCGGGCGGCAACCGCATCGTTGCCGATGGCGGTGTTCACCGCTCTGGCGCCGCAGCGCTGATCGTGGGCGGCAGCGCCACAGTCACACACCTGGTCTCTCAGGGCTGCCGGCCCATCGGTCAGCCGTACATCATCACCGAGGCCGAAGGAAACGTCGTCCGCTCGCTCGGCGGCCTGCCCCCCTTCGAGCGACTCCAGCAGATGTTCTCGAAGCTTGACCCGGCCGACCAGCGGCTGGTGCAGCGGGGCCTGCATGTCGGTCGAGTCACCGACGAGCGCAAGGTCGAGTTCGGCTCCGGAGACTTCTTGATCCGCGGCGTGCTCGGAGCAGACCGCGAAACCGGCGCCATCGCCATCGGCGACGAGGCGCCGGTCGGAGCGACAGTGCAGTTCCACGTTCGCGACGCCCTCACTGCCGACGAAGACCTGCGCGCAGCGCTCGAGCATTCGCCACAGACCCAGAGCGCGCTGCTGTTCACCTGCAACGGGCGCGGCACCCATCTGTTCGAGGCTCCGCATCATGACGCTTCTGTCCTCGCCGAGCACACGTCCGCCGAAGTGGCCGGCATGTTCTGCGCAGGCGAGATCGGTCCCGTCGGCGCACGCTCGTACGTGCATGGATTCACGGCCTCGATGGCGCTGTTTGCCGACAGCGACGATACGTCAAGCCATCGGGCAACCACATGAACAGGGTGAGCATCGGATCGTGAGCGCATCGTCATGAATGCAGCATTGGAAGCCCGGCAGATCAACACCATCCGAGCGCTGGCGATGGACGCTGTGATGCGTGCCCGCAGCGGTCACACGGGCACGGCCATGGCGCTGGCGCCGCTGGCCCATGTGCTGTTCAGCCGCATCCTGCGCTACGACGCCTCCGAACCCGACTGGCCCGACCGCGACCGGTTCATCCTGTCGGCGGGCCACGCCTCAATGCTCGTCTACGCCATGGCTCACCTGGTGGGCTACGGCGTCACCCTGGAGGACATCCGCGACTTCCGACAACTGGGCTCGATCACGCCCGGGCACCCCGAGCGTGGACTCACTCCCGGCGTGGAGGTCACCACTGGGCCATTGGGTCAGGGCTTCGCCAATGCCGTCGGGATGGCGCTAGCCGAGCGCGGCCTCCGCTCCCGGCTGGGTGCAGACCTGGTGGACCACCGCACCTTCGTCATCGTCAGCGACGGCGACCTGATGGAGGGCATCAGCCATGAGGCGGCATCGCTGGCGGGTCACCAACAGCTCGGACGCCTCGTAGCGGTGTACGACGACAATCACATCACGATCGACGGCAGCACCGATCTGGCTCTCAGCGACACCGCCGCCCGCCGCTTCGAGGCGTACGGCTGGCACGTGAACGACCTCAAAGAGGCGGCCGAGGATGTGGACGGGCTCGAGCGGGCACTGCGCGAGGCAATGCTGGTCAGCGACCGGCCATCAATGGTCATCGTCCGAAGCCACATCGGCTACCCGATGCCCACCGCATCGGACACGTCGGCTGCGCATGGCGCTATTACCGACGCCGACGAGATTGCCGCCGCCAAGCGGGCCATGGATATGGATCCCGAAGCCGCTTTCGTAGTGGACGACGACGTGACGCAGGCCTACCTGGCCGCCGGTGCGCGGGGCGCCGCTGAGCGTCTCGAATGGGAAGCCCGGCTCGCCGCGAGCGGGCACGACCGCGACTGGCTCGACGCGCTGTGGTCGGCCGGGGCCCTGGGCGGCCGCCTGTCCGAGCTTCCGACCTTCGAGGCCGGTACCCAGATGGCGACCCGGGTCGCTGCCAACCGTGTCTTCGACGCGTCCATGGACACCGTGCCCGCCCTCATCAGCGGCGGGGCCGACCTGACCGGCAACACCGGAACCGACGTGACCGCCGAGGTGCTGTCGGCCGCGAATCCAGGCGGACGCAAGCTCTATTTCGGCGTCCGCGAGCACGCCATGGGCGCAGTCGCCAACGGCATGGCCCTGCACGGTGGCGTGTTGCCGGTCGTCGGCACCTTCCTGGTCTTCAGCGACTACATGCGGCCGGCTGTGCGGCTGGCGGCACTGAGCGGCGCCAAGACGGTCTTCGTCTGGACACACGATTCGATCGGTCTGGGCGAGGACGGACCCACCCACCAGCCGATCGAGCACCTCGTGTCCCTGCGCGCCATTCCGGGTCTGTGCGTGATCAGGCCCGCCGACGCCAACGAGACCTCCCAGGCATGGCAGATCGCAGTTGAGCGAGACGGCCCGACTGCGCTGGTGCTGACCCGCCAGAACGTCGGGGTGCTCGACGGCACCGAGCGCGCTTCGCAGGTCGCCCGAGGCGCCTATGTCCTCATCAACACCCCGGCCCCTGCGGTCATCCTGGCGGGCACCGGCAGCGAGGTGCAGTGCTGCACCGAGGCAGCAGCGCTGCTCGCCGCGGACGGCATCGCCAGCTCGGTGGTGTCGATGCCCAGTTGGGATCTCTTCGAGGCTCAAGACACCCAGTACCGGGCCTCAGTGTTCTCTCACGGCGTCCCGGTGTTGGGTGTTGAGGCCGGGTCTCCCATGGGCTGGGACCGCTACGCCGATGCCACCGTGTCCATGAATCGCTTCGGTGCCAGCGCGCCGGGCAGCGACTTGATGGCCCACTTCGGCTTCACGGCACCGTCCATCGCCGACGCGGCCCGCAAGCTGCTGTAGACACAACAGAAGGAATGTTCACAGAAGGATCCCCATGACCGAAGGCGGCAACGGCAGTACCACCGACGGGCGGCTGGAGGGGCTGTACTCCGAATGCGGGCAAAGCCCCTGGCTCGACAATCTCCGCCGCGGATGGATCACCGGCGGCGAGCTCGAAGCCTGGGTGGAACGGGGCATCCGCGGCCTGACATCGAATCCGTCGATCTTCCAGAAGGCCATCGAGTCATCGGACGATTACGACGAGCAGTTCGGTGACCTCGTGTGCGGAGGCACCTCGGTGGACGATGCCTACTGGCAGCTGGTGACCAGCGACATTCGTGGCGCGCTGCGGGCACTTGAACCGGTGCATGCGGCCTCGGGCGGCACGGATGGCTTCGTGTCGGTCGAGGTGGATCCGTCGCTCGCGCACAACACGGAGGCAACCACCAAGGCCGCCCGGGAACTGCACCAAGGCATCGCTTGGCCGAACCTGATGGTGAAGATCCCCGGAACCGTGGAGGGCCTCCCCGCTATCCGCCAGATGATCGCCGAGGGCTACAGCATCAACGTGACGCTGATCTTCTCCGTGGCCCGCTACGAGCAGGTGGCCGACGCGTACGTGGCTGGCCTCGAAGACCGTGTCGCTGCCGGGATCACCGACCTGTCGGGAGTGGCCAGCGTGGCCTCGTTCTTCGTGAGCCGGACCGACACCGAGGTCGATCGTCTCCTCGACGCGGTCGGGACCCCCAGCGCGCTCGGGCTGCGCGGCCGCACCGCGGTCGCACAGGCGCAGGCCGCGTACGGTCGCTTCGGCGAAATCTTCAGTGGACCGCGTTGGGAACGGCTCGCGGCGCTCGGAGCACAAGTCCAGCGTCCGCTGTGGGCATCGACGAGCACGAAGAATCCGGCGTATCCCGACACGCTGTATGTCGACGAGCTCATCGGGCCGAACACGGTCAACACCATGCCCGATGCCACGTTGGATGCCTTCTGTGATCACGGGAAGCTCCGTCGCACTATCGACGCCGACCAATCCGCAGCCCGCTACGTGCTCGAGGCCGTGACATCGCATGGTGTCGACCTCGACGGCGTCGCCGACACGCTTGAGGCACAAGGCGTCGCGGCGTTCACCAAGAGCTTCGACGAACTGCTGGTGTCGCTCGAGGCCAAGGCAGACTCGCTCGCCTGACGGCTCGCCGGGCAGACTCGCTCGCCTGACGGCTCGCCGGGCAGACTCGCTCGCCTGACACAAGCCAGTCAGTTGCAAACCGAAACTGACTGCCGTAGTGTGCGCGGCCGTGACCGCGCTCCCGTCGGGCCAACCCGCCTGCTCCATCCAGGCAACCCTCGACATCGTGGGCGATCGATGGACGCTGCTCATCCTTCGTGACCTGTTCCGCGGCGTGCGCCGCTTCAGCGCCATGCAGCATGACCTGGGCATCGCCCGCAACATGCTGGCCGACCGGCTCAGCCGCCTCACCGATGCCGGCGTTGTCGCCAAGGTGCCCTACCAGCACCGCCCGGTTCGCTACGACTACGTCCTGACGCCCAAAGGGCTCGACTTGTCGAACAGCCTGCTTGCACTCATGGCATGGGGCGACCGGTGGTGTCAAGACGGGGACGCCCCCACGGTGCTCGTGCATGCCGACTGCGGCACGGCACTCGAAATCGCCACCCGGTGCCCTGCGTGCGACGAGCCGGTCAACCCGACACGCATTCGCAGCCGTGCCCATCTCGGTGACGAATCTCACGGCGAGCAGCACTCCGATGCACCGCGCGCCCGAGCCATCGAACTCCAGCCCACGAACGGAGAGTCCCTGTGACCATCATCGATCCATCGCACGGCGTCGACGACGCAGCGACCAATGGGGTCGTTGTGCCGCCGCAGCCGACGGCGGCATCGCTGGCACTGGCAGAACTGCCGCTCGCTGAGCTGGCGGAGCGCGCTGGCGAGGTGCGTGACCGTACGTTCGGCACACGGGTCACCTACAGCCCGAAGGTGTTCATCCCGCTGACGATGCTGTGCCGCGACAAGTGCGGCTACTGCACGTTCGCCCAACCCCCAGCGCGGCTCGGCTCGCCGTATCTCACACCGGAACAGGTGCTGGAAATAGCCGCCAGCGGCGCCCGGGCAGGCTGCCACGAGGCGCTGTTCACCCTCGGCGAACGTCCCGAGCTGCGCTACCCCGCAGCAGCGGACTGGTTGGCCTCCCACGGCTGGGACTCCACCGTCCACTACTTGATCGAGATGTGCCGGCTCGTGCGCGACGAGACCGGTCTGCTCCCCCATGCCAATCCCGGGGCCATGACGGCGAACGAGTTGGCGGCGCTGCGCGAAGTCGCGCCCAGCCAGGGGATGATGCTGGAGTCGCTGAACCCGAACCTCGACTGCCACCGGGGCTCGCCCGACAAGGAGCCTGCCCGGCGTTTGGCCACACTCGAAGCAGCCGGCGAGCTGTCCATCCCCTACACCACCGGGATTCTCGTCGGCATCGGCGAATCGCTGGCCGACCGGCTGGCGGCACTCGAGGCCATCACCGCGAGCCACGCCCGCTGGGGCCACATCCAGGAAGTGATCGTCCAGAACTTCCTGCCCAAGGCGGGAACCTCCATGCACAACATGCCCGCGTGCCCGCCCGACGAGTACGCGCAGGCCATCGCTTTGGCACGGCTGATCCTGCCTGCTGACATTCACCTGCAGGCCCCGCCGAACCTGTCCGACGACTTCGGGGGCCTGCTGGAGGTCGGCATCGACGACTGGGGCGGCGTCTCGCCGATCACCGCCGACCACGTGAACCCCGAACGGCCCTGGCCAGCGCTGGACCGCCTGGGGGAGGTCACCGAGGCTCGGCGTTTCACGCTCGCTCCCCGGCTCACGATCTATCCGGAGTTCGCACTGCAACCCGGGCGCTGGCTGTCCGACGGCAACCGCTTCGGAGTCATGGACCGTTCCGACGCAGAGGGCCTTGGCCGCGACGATCCAGGCAGCCAGATGCCCGAGCGGACGATGGAGAACCTTAACGCCGGCTCCGGTGCCGATGTGCTGGCGGCCGACGAGAACTCCACCCAGTGGTACTCCGGCGGTGCCAGCCACCTGCCCACGACCATCATGGACGGCCCGTCGTATGCCCGCGGTGCCGTGCGCGAGGTGCTCGACGGTGTGATGGCCGGCCAGCAGGTCGGTCACGAAGAGATTGTCACGCTGTTCGGGGCACGCGGCCCCGAGGTTGTCGCCGTCGGCGAGGTCGCTGACGAGCTGCGCCGCGAGGCCGTGGGCGACATCGTCACCTGGGTGCACAACCGCAACATCAACTACACGAACGTCTGCACGTTCAAGTGCAAATTCTGCGGCTTCTCCAAGGGCCCCCTGTCGCTGAATCTGCGGGGCACGCCCTACATGCTGACGCTGGCCGACATCCAGGAGCGCGTGATCGAGGCGGCCGAGCTGGGCGCCACCGAGGTGACCCTGCAGGGCGGCATTCACCCGAGCTTCGACGGCGACTACTACATCGACGTCTGTCGCGCAATCCACGACGTGGTGCCCGACATGCACCTGCACGGGTTCACCGCCCTCGAAGTCATCGAGGGGGCCAAGCGGCTCGGCGAGTCGCTCGTGGATTACCTCCTGCGGCTGAAGGAGGCGGGGCTGAAGTCATTGCCGGGCACCGCGGCCGAGATCCTCGACGATTCGGTGCGAGCAGTGCTGTGCCCCGACAAGATCAACACTGCCGAGTGGCTCGAGTGCCACGAGGCGGCGCACGCGGTGGGCCTGCACTCGAACATCACCATCATGTTCGGGTCAATCGAGCAGCCCGAGCACTGGGCGAACCACATCGTGGCTACCCGCGAGCTGCAAAAGCGCACCGGCGGCTTCACCGAGTGGGTCCCGCTGCCCTTCGTGCACATGGCCAGCCCCATCTACCTGCGCAAGGGCGCCCGCCGCGGCCCGACGTTCCGGGAAACCTTGCTGATGCACGCCGTGGCGCGCATCGCCTACCGGGGGCTGATCGACAACATCCAAGTGTCGTGGGTGAAGATCGGCCCACCCGGAGCCCAGCAGATCCTGCGGGCGGGTGCCAATGACATGGGCGGGACGCTGATGGACGAGAACATCTCGCGAGCCGCGGGAGCCCAACACGGCCAAGGCCTCACCGAGCAGGACTTCCGCAACATTGCAGAGCCTCTCGGACGCCACACCCGCCAGCGCCTCACCGGCTACGAGAACGCCGACGGCGCACCCGAGGTGCACAGCCGCGTGCTCCGGCCCACCGACAACGCCACCGACCGCAAACTCATCCCGCTCGAATCGCTCGGCAGTCGCGTTTAGCGACTGCGCAACCAGCACAGAGTCGCGTTTAAGCGGCCGCGCAGGCGGGGTGGGCCCGCTGCCGCGGTTTATGGGGTGGGGCGTACGCTGCGCTCTAGATGAAGCCCTCGTATGCGCGCTATCTCGCTGTTGGCGTTCTGCTTGTTGGCGTCGCGCTCATTGTCTGGACCGCCGTCAGCGATCCTGACGACGATCCGGGCTTCACTGAGACTGCGAGCACGCCGACTGCTGCGCCCCAGAGCGAATCGAGCGAGGCGCCAGCGACGACCGCAACAGATGCGGCACCGACCACAGAGACTGCTCCTGTGGCGCCTACGACTACTACGACGGAGGCCTTGGAGCCGATTCCGGTGCTTGGTACGGCGTTCACGCTCTCGAAACTTGATGGCTGGCTCAACACCGACGCCACCTCGCTGGAGGAGATCCGCGAGCAGAACTCCATCACGGTGGTGCAGTTCTGGACGTTCGGCTGCCGGAACTGCAAGAAGACGCTGGACGCGCTGGGCCAGCTCCATGCCGACTTCCGGGATCGTGGCGTCGAAGTCGTGGGGGTTCACTCCCCCGAGTTCGCCTATGAGGCCAACGTCGACAACATCATCGAGGCTGCGGCCGAGCTCGGTGTGGTCTGGCCGATCGCGCTCGACACTCGCAAGTACAACTTTCACGTCTGGCAGGAAGGGCCCACTGCTTACTGGCCGCGCGTCTACGTGATCGACAGCGACAACCAGATCCGTTTCGACCGCCGGGGCGACGGCGCACACACCTACCGCGAGCTGTACGAGACGGTCGAGCGGCTCCTCGCCGAGACCTGATCGGCGGGCCGACCGCCGTGGGCACGCTTATCGACACCCTCACCGAGGGCATCGAGGTGATCACTTGGGCGTGCACGCTGACCGTTCTCGCGCCCGGTGTGGCTCTGGTGCTGGTCGCCCGGCAGGCCCGGCTCACCGTGGCGCTGTACTACGTGGTGGGCGCCGCGCTGCTGGCATGGGCCCCGGCGGCTGGCTACTGGTCGGTCGCATCGCGTGGCGCTGCTGTCGTGATCGCGGGGCTGCTCGCCGCAGGCACCTACGTAGCGGCGTGGCGGGCACAGAGTCACTCCTCGCCGTACGCGACCGGTGCAGGCATTGTTGGTGGGGCACTGGCTGGCTGGCTGTGGCGTCCCTGCGTCGGGGCACGTCTCGGAGACATCCTCAACGATGCCGCCACCAATGGCATGCGCACCGCCGGATTGATGCTGGTGTACATGGTCGGGGCGCTGCTGCCGGTGCTGCTCATCGCGATCGCACCGCACGGCGTGCCCGCGATCGGCAGAGCGCTGGATCGGCGACCGGTCGCCATTGCGGGCGCCATTGTCGGCGCTGCCTACGCCGTGACCCTGGCCATCGGCCGCTATGACGACCTCATCGGCGAGCTGTATCGCATCTCGAGCGGAATCTGAACGCAGGGCTCCGCGAGCGGCTGCTATTCGTCGAAGGAATCCGATGCGCCCGTGGACTCACGCAGAATCGATGCTGCCTTGATCGTGGCCCGGCGGGCGCGGGTGACGCTGCGCTCGAGCCGGGAACGCGCCTCGGAGGTGTCGGCATCTGCAAGGGCACCCTGCAGTAGCTCGATGGACAGCTCGGCGAGCCGTTCAGCGGTGTCGTCGAGGTGATCTGCGAGCTCCGTGATCTCGTCGTTCATGCCCTCGTACCCGTGTTCACAGCGAGGTGCTCGGCCACGATCTCGAGCGGGTGGCGAACAACGAGCCCCGCAGCACGCAGGTGCAGGGTGCAGCCCGGATTGGCGCTGGCAACCTCGGCTGCCCCAGTGCGCCCGATGGCAGCCACCTTGCGCTGACGGACGGCAGCGGCAATGTCAGGGTGCTGCTGTGAGTATGCCCCGCCAGCGCCGCAGCACAGGCCGTCGTCGTCGACCTCGGCAATCTCCACGTAGCGGCCGAGCACGGTGCGCACCGGCAGGTGCGCCTGCTGCACATGCCGCAGGTGACAGGGGTCCTGCACTGCGACACGCGTTGTGCCGTTCGCATCCTGCGGCCTCTTCGGACCGGCTGGCAACTTGTCGATGCGGGAGGCCAGCCACTCGTGAACGTCGAAGACACGTGCAGCGAACTGTCGGGCTTCGGGGGTGCCCAGCAGGTGCCCGTACTCCTTCATGGCAGCTCCGCAGCCCGCCGAGTCGACCAGGATCGGGGCCTCTGCGGGCATCGCCGTCATCACCCGCTGCGCGAGGCGGCGAGCGTCGGTGCGCAGTCCCGCATGGATGTGCAGCGCTCCACAGCACGCAGCTCCCGCCGGCGGCAGCGCAACACCGGCACCGGTTGCCTCGATGACTGCCTGGGCAGCCCGGTGCGTGTCCCGCATCCATGCGTCCATGACGCAGCCGGTGAACAGCCAGACGTCATCGCCGCTCGCTCGGAGTGGTCGCTGGTGCAACGGCACCGTCGGCAGCGCGTCAACTGCTGTCGCGAGCGATCGAAGCGCCCCGATACGGCCGAGCCTCTTCGCTAGGCGCAGCAGGCCGAGACGCTGAGCGAGTGCTAGCAGCCGGGAACCCGCCGTGAGCAGGCGTGGCATGCCCAGTACCCGGTAGGCAGCCCGTCGCAGCCGTGGCTGGTAGCGAGTCTGGGACGCGAGCGCTTCGCGGGTCACCTCCATCATGTGGCCGTAGTGCACGCCTGCGGGGCAGGCCGTCTCGCAGCCGCGGCACTGGATGCAGGCGTCCATGAACTCCACGAAGGCAGCGTCGGCTTCGCCCCGCTCGACGACATCACGCATCAGGGCAATGCGCCCACGGGGCGATGCCGATTCCTCCCCCGTCACCCGGTAGGTCGGGCAGTGCGGCAGGCACATGCCGCAGGCAACGCACGAGGCAAGCGTGTCGCTGTCGATATCGAGCTGCAGCGCAAATCTGTTCACTGGGCTCACCAGGCGCTCCGGCCGGGATTGAGCCGACCCTCAGGGTCCAGCTTCCGCTTCAGCTCAGCCATCAGCGCTGCGTTGGTCGGCGCGATCGTTCCTGCAGCAACTGGCTCGGATCGGTGCACCAACCCCACGCCGACCTCGGCGATCCACCCTCCCGGAGTGCCGGCGAGCGCACGCAGTTCCGACGGTTTCATCGACTCGCGCCCCGCTCCGGGAATCGTCGGCCCCCCATGTGCGGGGCCGAAGCCCAGCGGCTCCACCTTGGCGGTCTCGGCGGCGACATCGGTCGGGTCGCCCTCCAGCAAGATCCAGGTGCGCGTGCCGTCCCACAGGACACTGCTGGGCCGGTACAGCAGGTCAAACGCCGCGAACGGATCGCCGACGCCCACCAGCCATTGCGCCGCGGGCGGCACCGGCAAGGTGCGCAGGATCACCTCGGCCAGGCAGCCAAGCGTTCCCAGCGATCCCACCAACAGGCGGGGCAGGTCGTAGCCGGAGACGTTCTTCACCGTGGGCCCGCCGGCGGTGACGACCTTGCCGGTGGCATCGACGTGGCGTGTCTGCAGCACCAGATCGCGGACGTGCCCGTAGCGCAGCCGCCGGTGGCCGCTGAACCCGCAGGCCAGCACGCCGCCGACGGTTGCGGCATCGTCGACGGGATCGAGCGGGACCATCTGGCCGCTGTGTGCGAGGTGCACAACCAGCTCAGCGACGGGTGTGCCGGCGCCGCAGCGCACCGTCATTTCGGACGGCTCGTGCTCCCAGACGCCCGCTGGCGCTTGCACCTCACGTGTGCCGGCCGTCGATTCACCGCCGACTTGGGCATGCGTGCGGGCACCCACCACCGTGACCGGATCGCTGTCGCCGACCTCGCGGGCGAATCCCGTGACTTCGGGCGCGATGTTCGCCGCGAGGCTGGCACCAACCTCAGTCGGGCCGGTGCTCGATCCTGTTGCCGGCGGCGCACCGGCATTGCTGCCCCGCAAGTTCACACCCAGGCACCTTCTGGCACGTGCTGCCGGAACGAATCGCTGCAGCGCGAGCCTGTCGGTATCACCTTCAGCGGATTGGCGAAGCCGTCGGGGTCGAACGTCTCACGCACCAGGTCCTGGGTGTACATGTCGTGGGCGCTGAACAGCATCCCCATGTAGTCCCGCTTCTCCAGGCCGATACCATGCTCGCCGCTGAGCACCCCGCCCGCGGCTATGGATGCCGCGACGATGTCGCGCCCTGCGGCCTTCACGCGCTCGTCGACGCCGGGCTGGCGCCGATCGAAGGCCAGGATCGGATGCAGGTTCCCGTCGCCGGCATGGAATACGTTGACTGCGATCAGGTCGTACGCGTCGGCGATCCGGTACACCTGCTCGAGCACCTCGGTGAGCCGCGAGCGGGGCACCACGGTGTCGTGCAGGTAGTAGTCGGGCTTGATCCGCGCAACGGCGCCGAAGGCGTTCTTGCGGCCCTTCCACAGCAACGCCCGCTCCGTGTCGTCGGCCGCAACACGCACATGGCCGGCGTGGTGCCGCTGGGCCACCTCGCGAATGACCTCCACGCCCGCCTCGACACCGCCCGGCAAACCGTCCAGTTCGACCAGCAGGACAGCCGCGGCCTCGGTCGGGTACCCGGCGTGAACGAATGCCTCGACGATCTCGATGGCTCGCTGGTCCATCATCTCCAGCGCGGAGGGCACGAGTCCCGCGGCAATGATCGCACTGACAGCTGCCGAGCCCTCGCTGACGTCCTCGAAGTCGAGGAGCAGTGTGCGCACCGACGGCGCGTTCGGCGTGAGTCGCACCGCGGCCTTGGTTGCGATGCCCATGGTGCCCTCCGAGCCCACGAAGAGCCCGCGCAGGTCGAGTCCGGCCGGCTCCGCGTCCACCCCGCCGAAGGTGGTGGTCTCGCCGGAGGGCAGCACCACCTCGAGGGCGGCGATGTGGGCCGTCGTCACCCCGTACGCCAGGCAGTGCGGCCCGCCCGAGTTGTTGGCGATGTTCCCGCCGATCGAGCAGACCTGCTGACTGGACGGATCAGGAGCGAAATGGAATCCCAGCGGCGCCAGGGCGCGGGACAGATCGAGGTTCAACACCCCCGGCTCGACCCAGGCGACACGGTTGCCGGTGTCGATCTCGACGATGCGATCCATCTTGGCGGTGGCGATCACCACCGGGCTGCCCACCGGCACCGCTCCCCCGGCCAGACCGGTTCCCGAGCCGCGAGCCAGAAAGGCCCGCTCGTGACGCCGGCAGATGCGCACGATCTCTGCGACCTCTGCGGCGGTGTCCGGCAGGCAGACGATGGCTGGGGGGCTGCCTTCGATCGAGCCGTCGCGCCGGTACAGGCCGCGCTCGAAGTCGTTGTCGCGTGCCCGGTCGCCGAGCACGCTGCGCAGGTCGGCCAGCAGGGCCGCGTCCGCTGCCTCATCGTCCGCTGGAGCCACGGCGTGACCGTACCCGAAAGGCAGAGCGGGCCGAGTGGGCATATCGGCCCGCCCTTGCTTCCCGCTCTTGTTCGCTGCGCTCACGGGCCTCTCGGGCCCCGGCCTCGCTCGTTCGGCCTCGTAGGCTCGCCGCCGATGGCTTCCGAAATCGCCGACGCCGATATCGGACCGGGCCCGAACAGCGGGAACCCCAGCGACGATGCGCGAGAGTGGCTCTCGCTGGAGGATCCGCACGAGCACCGCACGTGGCTGTTCGACGTAACCTTCCTCACCAGCACCTGGACGTGCATCTACGGCGCTGACTGCCCGGGCATCGACCCCGAACCGGCCCCAGAGCTTGCCCTGGGCTGCTGCACCCATGGCGCGTATGTGACCAGCGGTGACGACCTCGCGCACATCCGCTCGATGATCGCCGAGCTGGACACCGAGATCTGGCAACTTCACTGCGATCCCGCCGAAGCTCTCTGGCAGGACAGCGAGGGCTGGTGGCGTACCCGCGTCGTGGACGGGGCGTGCGTGTTCGCCAACCGGGCCGGCCATCCCGCCGGCACCGGCTGCGCATTCCACCTGCTGGCGCAGCGGACCGGTCGGCGGCCGATGGACACCAAGCCCGAGATCTGTTGGCAGGCCCCGCTCCGCCGCGAGGACCACGAGACCGTCACCGGCCACGTCTACACGATGGTGCGGGAATGGGAGCTACGGGACTGGGGCGGGCCCGACACCGACGTGTCGTGGTGGTGCACATCGCAAGCACAGGCCCATGTCGGCAGCCGGCCTGTGTACCAAGTCCTGCGCGACGAGCTGACGGCCATCTGCGGGGCCGTCATCTACTCCGAGCTGTGCTCCGATCTAGACGAACGCGTCAATTCCGCCCAGCTGCTTCCCCATCCGGCCGTTCGTCAACGCAGCTGAACCAGTCCGCTATGCGTGCCGCCCCGAATGCACCGCTGGCGACGAGATACGGCAGCGGCGCTGTATTTCAGGCATTCTCGCGCTGCGGAGCTTCTTCGTCGTCGCTGGAATCGAAGTCGGCGTACTTGGCTTCGAGGTCCGAATAGTCGTCGTACTTGTCGGCGAGATGGCCGTACTGGTCATCGGGATCCGAATCCTCATCATCGAACTCCACGCCGAAACGGTCCGCGTTGTCGAAGTCGTAGTCCTCGACGGTGAAACGCTCCGCTGTGGCTCGCTGAAACTTGCGAGCCTCCTCATAGCGGCGATGTCGACCCTTCTTCACCAGCTGGCTCCTCGTGCTCGACTGCGAGGCCTCGCTTGCCTGCTTGGACTGCTTCGACATGTGTCTACATCCGCGTCGGATGAGGCACTTGTGTTCTACGAAGTGCCCTGTTACTCTACCGTCCGAGGCACCTCACTGCGTGGCATACGCAGTGCTCAGGCGCCTCCGCCCCGCCGGGGTTCGAGCTGCAGACCCGCCGACGGATCGAAGGCCAACGCGGCCTCTCCAGCCAGCAATGACCGGATCCCATCACCCACCGCTTCGGCCCGCCAGCCGGTCCCGAGGCGGGACGCTGGGTCCCCCGCCAGCAACGCAGCGATATCGGAGCGAGTGGCCAGCAAACTGCGGTCGATGCCACGAGAGCGAGCAACCTCATCCACCCAGGCGGCGACCAAGGGCACCGCTGGCTGCAGTGCAGTATCCACGTTTGGTCCCCCGCCCAGTGCACTGGCGGGGATGTCGCCCGGTGCCATGTGCAGACCGCGCTTCACCTCGGCGATGATCCGATCGCCGGCCGCCCCACGGAGCTGGTTGCCGTCCACGCCGCGCAGTCCTTGCAGCTCACGAACGCTCGCAGGTGACCGCTGCGCAATGGACAGCAGCGCCATGTCCGACAGAACGAAGCGCACCGGAAGGTCGCGATCGCTGGCGGTTCGCTCCCGCCACGCAGCCAGCCGGTACGCCACCGCACGCTGAGAGCCGCGGAGCTGGCGTGCGCCCTTGATACGGGTCCACGCCTGTTCGGGGTCCGGGGGCCGAGCGGGCGGGCGCCGCCACATCTCGCACTCGTCAAGCGCCCACTGCCACCGACCTCGCTCCGTCAGGCGGGAGCGAAGCTCGTCATGGAGCCGTGCCAGGTAAGCCACGTCGTCGGCCGCGTAGCGTCGCTGCGCCGTTCGCAGCGGTCGTTGGAACCAGTCGGCCAGGCGGTCGCCTTTGGTCAATCGCACTCCGAGGAGGCGTTCAGTCAGCGCAGCCAGCGACGGGGTGCTCATGCCCAGGAATCCTGCGGCAACCTGGGTATCGAAGAGCTTCGCCGGGATTTCACCGCACTCTTGGGACAGCACCTCGATGTCCTGTGCGCAGGAGTGCATCACGATCACTGCATCGGAAGCGAGCACGGCACCCAAGGCCGCAATATCGGTCGCGGTGGGATCGATAATGGCGACCTGGTCATCGAATGCGACCTGTACCAGAGCAAGCTGCGGCCGGTAGCTGCGCTCGCGATGAAACTCGGTGTCCACTCCGATGCGTTCAATCGCCAGAAGGTCGGCGATCAGCGCCTCGAGCGCAGCCTGGGAGTCCACCCATAGGTGACTGCTCATGGTGCTTGGGGCCCGGTCACCGATCGAGCGGACAGGATCGCCTCGGCGGTGGCGAGATCTGCGGATGTGTTTACGTTCAGCACGTCGGCCGCTGCGACCGGCACGGTCGGCACGCTCGTGTTGTCGAGCACGGCCTTAGGTCCGCGGGCACCGGCCCTCAGGCCCGCCCGCAGTGCCGGAAGCGACTCGCGGGCGTAGTGGCCGATCAGCGGCTCGAGCCGGTCGCTGCGCGCCAGAACAACCGGCGCACCCGTCTGGCGAGCGAGCTCGACGAGAGCGACCAGCAGGTCGGGCGGCACTGTCGGCACGTCGGTTGGGCACACAAGAACATCGCCGTGGCGTTCGAGCGCATCGACGAGACCCCCAAGCGGGCCCGCTCCCGGCGTGCTGTCGGTTTCGGCCACGAGCGGCGGCGGCGGTCTGCCGCCCTGTGCAACGACTGGGTGCGCGCCGGCCGCTCGCAGTGCCTCTGCAACCCACAGGGCGAGCGGTCGGCCCGCCACCTCAAGAGTGGACTTGTCGCTGCCCATGCGCGTGGAGGCTCCGCCGCACAGCACGACGCCGGCAGGGCTCACGCCTGCGGCCACTCACCCATGGGCGGCTCACCACCGGGGTCAAGCTGGACCAGGAACCCGGCACATCTGTCGGCCTCATCGCGTTCGCCGATGGCAGCGGCGGAGCGACCCAGGCCCAGAAGCGACCACAGGAAGCCATGATTGGCGGGCTCCGCCCAGCGCACATAGCCACTGCCCCGCCACCCAGCTGCCCGCAGCGCGTCCAAGCCGCGGTGATACCCCACGCGGCAATAGGCGTATGCCTCGACATGGCGGCCCTCGCTCGCAGCGCTGCGGCCCAACTCCGCCCAGGCCTCCAACAGCCGCGGCCAGCGGGCCGCAACCGTTGCGAGGGCGGCACCCCGTTCGGCCAATGGCTGTCCCATGGCTGCTTCCCACGCCGCCGCAGCCGCCGGCGGAGCTGGGTCCAGGACCGTCTCGGGCAGGCCGCCGGGGCGCAGGTCAATGGGGGTGGCAGCCATGGCGCGATCCTCGCGAGCGTCAACGAACTCAGTTGGACTCTACTGAGCGCCCTGAGACTGGTCCGGGACTGCGTCGGGATTGAGTCGGGACTGAGTCAAGATTGGGTCGGGAGCGGTCCCCGTGCGCCGTGGGAAGGCTGCGTACTCTCTGTTTGGGTGCTGCCCGAATGGCTCGATGCCGACCGTCTGAACATCGCGCTCGTCGGCGGCATCGCCTCGCTGGTGGTCGCAGCAATCGTGGCTCTGCGGTTGATTCGGCGGCTTGTGCTGGCCGTGCTCATCTCGGTGGTGCTCGTCGGCGCCGCTGCAGTGCTGGCCGTGCAGTGGTCGGGATTGCGGGACTGTCAAGAAACCTGCTCGTGCGACGTCTTCGGGCGAACGGTGCAGGTTCCGGAGAATCCGCTGTGCGGGCCGGATCGCATCAACCCCAGCAATATCGACGTCGACATCGACCTCGGCTTCGGAGGGCTTGCGAACTAAGCCTGTCTCAGGGCACGCGCATGGCGCGCAGGTTGTCAGTGGCGTGAGACTCAGGGCTCGTACCCGAGACCACCACCACCATGTCGCCGCTGCGCACCATCCCGGTTCGTACCGCTGCGTGCACAGCTTCGAGAGCCGATTCGGCCGGCGTCAGGCGTTCGCCGAAGACCAGCGGCCGGGTCCCCCACGACAGCGAGAGCTGCATCGCCGTGCGGGGCTCAGGTGTGAGACCCAGCAGCGGCATCGACGGGCGGAATCTGGCCATGCTGCGTGCGGTGAAACCTGACCGGCTCAGGCAGATGATCGCCTGGGCGCCCAGCTCGGTCGCGAGTCTCGACGCCGCCTGGGTGATGCCGTCAGTCACGCGCATGTAGTCGGCGGCGCGATCGTCACGCCGGCGCACCGACAGCAGCCGGTTCCACCAAGCCTCATAGTCAAAGCGCTCGTCGGCTCGCTCGGTAATGCGCGCCATGGTCCGCACGGCGTTCACCGGATCGTGGCCGATCGCTGTCTCGCCGCTCAGCATCACCGCAGACGTTCCGTCGAACACCGCGTTGGCGATGTCGGAGGCCTCGGCACGGGTCGGCACAGGCGAGTGCAGCAGCGACTCCAGCATCTGCGTTGCCGTGATGGCCGGTCGGCCGTGCGCGACGCAGGCCTCGATGATCCGCTTCTGCAGATGCGGCAATTCCTCGATGTTGCACTCCGCGCCCAGATCGCCGCGGGCCACCATGACCGCCGAGGACGCCTCGATGATTCCATCGAGGTTCTCCACGGCTGCGTTGGTCTCGATCTTGGCCACCAGCAGCGGGCCGCGCGGGTGCGGTTCGACGCCCAGGCGCCGCATGTCGTAAGCGGAGCGGACGAACGACAGTGCGACCATGTCGGTGCCCAAGTCGACGAATGTGTCGGACAGCTTCAGATCGTGCGGGGTCGGCGTGGTCATGCGCAATTTGGACGAGTCAACGTGCAAGCCCGGCCGGCCTTCGAGATGGCCGCCGTGCAGAACGCGGGTCTTGAGAGCGTTGGAGGCACGATCCTCGATCACCAGGACGACGTTGCCGTCTCCGAAGGACAGTTGATCGCCTGGGCCGACGTCGGTCAGCAGGCCCTCGTAGTCGACGACCAGCCGGTCAGCGGTGCTGGCGTCGCCTTCGATGCCCAGCGAGAGCACGGCGTCCTGGGCGACCTCGCAGCCGCCCTCAGGGAACGGCATGCAGCGGACCTTGGGGCCCGGAAGATCCACCAGGATCCCGATGTACCGTCCGGATTCCTGCGAGACCTTACGCAGCCGCCGGAACGTCGCGACTTGCTCGTCGAGCGTGCCGTGGGCCAAGCTGAGACGCCATACATCGACGCCCGCCTCGATCAGGGCCTGCATGGTCGCCTCGTCGCTGCAGGCTGGTCCGACGCTGGCGATGATCTTGGTCCGTCTTGCCATGTGGCACCACAGTACCGCTCCGGTCAAGCCGTCCTGCAACGGGATTCCCCGCCGCCCAATAGGGTCACCCGCCGTGGAACTCGTCTTCGTCCGCCACGGCCAGCCGGAACGAGTCGTGCGCCACGACGGGCGGCCCGCAGATCCGCCGCTGTCGGAGATCGGCCGGCAGCAGGCTGGCGCCGTCGCTGAGTGGCTGGCGGAGATGGGCATCGATGCGCTGTACAGCAGCCCGATGCGCCGAGCGCTGGAGACCGCCGAGGCCATCGGTGCCGCCACCGGTCTGACGTCGGCGGTACGCGACGGCCTGAGCGAGTTCGACCGCGACTCCCCCGCGTATGTCCCGATGGAAGTGATGAAGGAGACCGACCGTGCGCAGTGGAACAAGCTGGTGAGCGGCTCGTTCGGCGATGCGGAACGGTCGGCCCTCTTCGTTGCGACGGTCAACGGCGCCGTCGACGAGATCGTCGCTGATCATCGCAGCCAACGTGTGGCCGTGGCCTGCCACGGCGGCGTCGTCAACGCTTACCTTGCCCGCTGCCTCGGCTTGCCCACTGAGACGTTCCTGCGCTTCGACGTCGACTACACGTCGGTGACACGGGTCTTCGCCTCGAGCCGCGGTCATCGCAGCGTGCTCTCGGTCAACGAGCGCACCCACCTTCGAGGCCGCCCCGACCTGGCCATCGGCTTGTAGCCCGCACGCCTCGCTTCAGCCCCAGGGCTGCCCGCCGGCCTAGTTCAACTGGTCGAGCCGACTGCTGCGTCGAGAAACCGGGCGTCGAAGGCATCCCAAGGGAGCGGCCGTGGCAGCGGCTCGCCGTTGCTTTGCAGGTCGGCCACGATGTCATCCACCAGCACACGAATACCGCGGAGGCAGTCTGCCTCTGTCGGTGCGACGTGGCTCACAAGCAGGAACCCGTTGCACACGCCGATCCAGGCATCGTCTTCATCCGACCACGACGCTCGATACTGGTACCGAGGTTCATTCATTGCCGGTCTCCATCGAGCCGCTTCTCAACGCTCATCGAGGCCATCCGCCGACGCAGCATCCCACAGTCGGCTCTCGGCCCGGTATTCAGCGACCTCTGCGGGAGTCATCTCGTCGAACGAATTCCAGACCAAGGACCACCACTCGTCGCGGCCGAGTAGATGCACGGGATCCGTCACCACGCCCACCATCGTCGTCCTGCGCTGCTCAGCCATCCGGGCAATCTTGCCCCATCCTCTCGAGATTGACGCAGTCCGTTAGGTTGCCGTGATGCTCTCGTGGAACGAGATCAGGGTGCGTGCTGCCCAGTTCGCTGCGGAGTGGGCGGACGCTTCCTACGAGAAGGGCGAGACGCAGAGCTTCTACGACGCATTCTTCGATGTGTTCGGCAAGCGGCGACGCGACGTGGCGCGCTACGAGGAGCATGTCAAGAAACTGGACAACACACATGGCTTCATCGACCTGTTCTGGCCGAGTGTGCTGCTGGTTGAGCAGAAGAGCGCTGGGCGCAGCCTGATAGCTGCCGCAGAGCAGGCGGGTACCTACTTCGACGCGATTCCGGAGCGCGAGCGGCCGCGCTATCAGCTGTTGTGCGACTTCAAGACGTTCGAGTTGCTGGACCGCGACACACGTGAGGAGATCCGGTTCTCGCTGGCCGACTTGCCGGATCAGGTCGAGAATTTCGCGTTCATCGTCGGGCAGCGACGTCGGGCGCTTCGAGAAGAGGACCCGGTCAACATCGAAGCCTCCGAGCTGATGGGCCGCCTGCACGACGCGCTCGACGAATCCGGCTACCGGGGCGACGATCTCGAGCGTTTTCTGGTGCGCATGGTGTTCTGCATGTTCGCCGACGACTCGGGCATCTTCCCCCGCCAGGACATGTTCCTGCACCTCGTGGAGGACCGCACCTCTGTCGACGGCGCTGATCTGGGCCTGTGGCTCACGCGGCTGTTCGAGGTGCTGAACACCCCGACTGAGCAGCGGCAGCGCAAGCTGGACGAGGACTTGGCCAAGTTCCCCTATGTGAACGGCGAGCTGTTCGCCGAGCGGCTCTCGATCCCTGATTTCGACGCCGAGATGCGCGCTGCGCTGCTGGACGCGTGCCGGTTCAACTGGTCCAAGACGTCACCCGCGATCTTCGGCGCGCTGTTCCAGTCGGTGATGGAGCCGATCGAGCGCCGTTCCCAAGGCGCTCACTACACCACCGAGCAGAACATCCTGCGGGTGATCGAGCCGATCTTCCTCGACGACCTGCGCGCCGAGTTCGACGCGCTCGCAGCCAAGCACAGCGGCGACGTCATCGCCGAGCTCTACCGGTTCCGGGACCGGCTCGGCGAACTGCGCTTCTTCGACCCTGCGTGCGGCTGCGGCAACTTCCTGATTATCGCCTACCGCGAACTGCGGCTGCTTGAAATCGACATTCTCGACGAGATTGCAGCGCGCACCCGGGCGTCGGCTCAGCAGGTGATGCCATTTGAAGTGAAGTCCGTGATCGACGTGGATCAGTTCTACGGCATCGAGATCAGCGAATTTCCCGCTCGTATTGCAGCTACATCGCTGTGGATGATGGACCACCTCATGAACCGAGAACTCGCCGACACCTTCGGCGAGCCCTACGTGCGCATCCCGCTGGAGAAATCGCCCCACATTGAAGTCGGCGACGCACTGGAACTCGACTGGGCGTCACTCCTGCCGCCCGCCGAGTGCTCCAATGTGTTCGGCAACCCGCCATTCATCGGCGCCAAGTACCAAAGCCCCGAACAGCGAGGACAGGTACGGCGCATCGCCCAACTCGGCGGCAGCGGAGGGACGCTGGACTACGTCGCCGCATGGTTCATCCGCGCCGCTGAGTACGCCCGCCGAGCCGCCACTGAAACCGACCACGAACGGCCGCCGCGGATCGGGTTCGTCGCGACCAACTCGATCACTCAGGGCGAGCAAGTCGCGCAACTCTGGCCAATCATCTTTGAGCGGCACGACCTAGAGATCTCATACGCGCACCGACCATTCGCGTGGGGCTCCGATGCACGCGGTAAGGCACACGTCCATGTTGTCATCCTCGGCCTCGACCCCGCCGAGCACAGTCCGTCGGACAGGCCGCTGTACACCTACCCAGACATCAACGACGAACCCCTCGTTGCCACCTGCAAGGCCATTACGCCTTACCTGCTCGACGGCACGAGACTCAAGAACCCGCACCGCCTTGTCAGGTCGGAGAGCCGGCCAATCAACGGGATGCCTCGTCTCAAGATCGGTTCAAAGCCAATCGACGGTGGCCATTACATCTTTGACCGCGAAGAAATGGCCTCGTTCCTCGATCAGGAACCGGGTGCCGAGGTGTATTTGAGGCCATTTATTGGCGCACGCGAGTATCTGCAAGGCGGCGAGCGCTGGATTCTGGCCTTACAGGATGCTGATCCGAGCGATCTACGGCGGCTTCCACTCATACGGGAGCGCATCGCTGTTGTGCGCAATGAGCGTCTTGCCAGCAACAGCAAACCGACGCAGCAGCTAGCTGAGACACCAAGGCTGTGGCACGTGAACGTCATCCCGCAGACACCATTCCTCGTAGTACCGAAGGTCAGCTCGGAACGACGGAACTACGTGCCATGTGGATGGATCGAGCCGCCGTTCGTACCCAGTGACCTGCTATTCGTTCTGGAGAATGCCACGCTGGCGGACTTCGCAATCGTGAGTTCGGCGATGCACATGGCCTGGATGCGCACCGTGGCCGGGCGTCACGAGAGTCGGTACCGCTATTCCGTCGGCGTCGTCTACAACACCTTTCCCTTGCCCCAGGGCTTCAGCGACGACAGCACGTCAGCGAAACTTGATGTCCCGGCTCAGGCAGTACTCGATGCACGTGCAGCACATCCCGACGCCACGCTCGCAGAGCTCTACGACCCTGATCTCATGCCAACCAATCTGCGCAAGGCGCATCGCGACCTCGACCGAGTCGTCGACCGCCTCTACCGCACTCGGCCCACCTTCAAATCAGAATCAGAACGCCTCCAACACCTCTTCGGCCTCTACGAGCAGATGATCGGCACGCTCCGCCCCTGATCCCAAGAGCAAACACTGCGCTACTCCCCGTCTCAGCGGGCGTGACGGGGACCCGATTTTGGCAAGCCCCGTCACCGCTGCGCGCCGCCGATCCGGGGTCACCATTCTCCCTCCGCGAGATCCTCGAATATTGCTTTCTCCAACTCCGCTTCGGCCTGCAGGCCGACAGCCAAGGGGCCCCATCGAGTTCGGCCATGATCGGAGCGAGGTGAAGACTCGCATCCGTTGGCCGCTGGTGGGCGTATTCGCTGCCTCCGCCTCGGGACTCCTGCTCATGGCAGTCGCCGGCGGCGGATGGACTCTTGAGTCTTGGTCGAACGCGTTGCTGGCCATCGCGTCCGGGTTGATGGTTCTGCTTGTTGGTGTCATCGTGGAACCACGCCTCTTCCGTCGAGTTGAGGCTGCTGTAAGCGACGCTGTCCAGGCAGGGACGGCACCACTGGCGAAGCGCGTGATGGACTTGGAGACTCTGGCAGCTAGCCAAGCTGAGCAACGCCGGGCGGTGGATGACGAGATAGCGGATGCAGTGGCGGCGCTTCGTTCTGCTGCCTCTCGCGACGCTGTCGCTGATGCGTTGAGGCTCGGCGAAGAGCTAAGGCTGTTCGACCCGCACATGTTCCGACTGCGCACGTCGAAGAGCGGGGACGGGCCGGACTTGTTTGCGCTCCTGATGGAGTACGGCAACGTATCGGAGCTGTGGTTGAATTTCGACCCGGTGCTGTTCGGCTCGCTAGACCCAACACAGTGGGACCTCTACTACGGGCCTGATGAGGAGAACCCGGTCGGCATCATCTGGCTGCGTGAGCAGTCCGCAACCGAGATCGTCGGGGTTCTTGAACGCAACATGCTCGCCGACGACATCAAGGGGCGGGACGAGTTTGATTTTGCCAGAGCGCTCGACATGCTCGCGCTCAGTCTCCAGGTCGCCTTCGCCGCACGCTCTGGAAACGATGCGTCGATCGGACTCCGCGGGCCGCTGATCTGCTTGGTCAACGACGAATGGGCCGTCACAGCTGAGGGTCTCGAATCGCTGCTGGCGGACCGCCATTACCCGATCGGCGACGATCTGCCCACCAACACGCCGTGCCCCTCTCGCCACTCGCCCGATCTCTGTGACACCCACGGGCAGGAGAGCCAAGTGATTCAGTTCCGTCCCGGAGGTGGCGGCGTCGGAGACTGACGCCGTCTGGGCGCCCGAGCAGACCCACTCACCGTTCGGTGCGTTGCCGCAAGACCACGGGTTCGATGACTATGCAGAAGACGTGCCACACCGCAGAGGCGTAGCGAAGCAGTTGTTCCCACCCATCTAACGCCTTGACGAAGCGGATGAGCCCAGCCACGGCCGATAGCGCGAAACGTCGTAGTGAGCTGCGGTCAAGAGTTCTTCCATTTCGACGACAAGCGCCTCATGCATGGCCGGATCGACTTCGAGTATCGAGTCGATGTCCTTGCGATTCGCCGCGCGCCTGACGATTCTCTTCGCGGTTTTGCATTCGTCGAATGGCAGTGGTGGAGTCGGAGACAGTGCGTCTTTGGGACGTGGGAAGATCGGTTCGCATCGCAGCGCGATCGAGACGAGGTCCTCGCACGGAGCGCTCTTCACGATCCGATAACCGAGCGTGCTGGCCAGTACGACCTGACTGGCTCTTGAAGCCTGAACGAGTTTCGCGAGCCACTTGCCCAAAGCGACGATCATGAGCTTGAAGTAGTCCTCGTCACTGCAAGTGGAGGAATCGATCGTCGTTGCATCGAGTCCTAGGTAATGCTGGCACTCGTCGGTGAAACCGTCGCAGGCGCAAACGTTGTCGTGGAATCGCTGGAGAATCGCCGCTTCGGCGTCGGGGTCGAACATGTCTCGGCCGATTCGAGTGGTGATGAGCAGCAACCAGGGCGTCAAGCTGTGGCTCTGCAATGCCGTCACTTGGCCTAGGGCGTCATAGATCGTCTGGGGGATCTCGGGTGAGTCGGACGCCAATCCGTCGCACAGGTCGATGTTGACAACATCGAACGGCCCGAGCGCTCTTGCGCGCTTCCATGCAATCGAGGACTCGTCGCTGAGACGCCGGAAGTTGTCGTGGATCACATCCGAATGCTGCTGCTGGACGTTCGGCAGCCGGCCCACTTCGTAGAGCGAGATGGCGAGATCGCGTCGGGCTCGGCTGTCCGGCTGTGCCTCTGAATTGAACCCGAGAAAGATCAGCGGCCGGTCATCCGGTCGGCATATCTGGTCGTGCAGGTATCTCAGGTCGATCAGATCCGTGCCCGGCAGACCCAAGTAGCGGAGCGGATCGTCAGTCGGCCGATCGGCATAGAGGCGTCTGACCTGCGCTGCCCACTGCTCGCGTCGGACGAATTGCTTCCTTGGTCGATGCCATGGCTGGAAGTCTCTCCGCTCAAGTTCGGCCATCTCATAATCGAGATCGCCGAAGATGCCCGCGACGAGTTCATCGTTGTCTCCCGAGGTATCGCTCACTATGCGGATGCCTCAAGAATCTCGCGAATGCCAGCCAGAAGTCGTTCCTGCTGCTTTTCTGAGAGGTTCTCAAGTACACCGAACGCCGCGAGCAGCTGTACGAGCGCCTCCATCTGCTTCTCGGTTGTCGTGTCTGCAACCGTGGGCCGAGCAGGCTTCTCGCCAAGTATCGGCGCCCGCCGGAATCGGTAGGTGCCGGGTTCCTCGAACAGCGATTCGTCGGGACCTTCGTCGAACACGACATGGGGAGGCACCGCGCCGGGATCGTCCGACTCTTCTCGCCAGGCCTTCCGAGCCACCTTCGACATGGCGGCCTCTGTCTCCACTGCGGCAGTTGCACGGCGCCCGGCTCGAATCTCGCCGGCAATTCGCTTCTGCTCGGTCGCGACGCGGCGAAGCGTGGCGTGCAGCCACTGAGTGATGTACACGACGTGCGGGTGTGCGAAGTTGAACGACTCCCGGTCGATGTTCAGTGCTGCTTCAAGGCCTTGAGAGACGAAGACCTCGCAGGTGATCTGCCTGAGTCGGGTCTGCTCAGACACCTGATAACGCAAGAAAGTCGGGTCGAACAACGTTCCGCTGGAGCCGTGCACTCGGGCCAGGACGCCTTGGTGCTCGGTGGGCGCGACTTTGGGTGTCCAGATCAGGTATGCCTCAAACTCGAGCGGTCCTCCAGATAGCTCATGACGGATGCCTCTGAATTCCTCGCGGCAACGGCCCACGAACAAGATCGGCTTGCGGACAGCGTGGGTGGTGTTTGGCAGGTCTGTGAACTTGAGGGGACGCGCGAGGCGCAGATCGTCGAAGTAGACGACGAAATCGTCGCCGACACTGGCGCCGCTTCCGATAGATCGCGTCCCAAGAATCGTCTCTCCCTCGGCGAGCTCGAAACGCTGGGCCGTGGATTTGATGGTCTTCGGGATCTCGTAGAGGTACATCCCATCGCCTACGGCCAGTTCGAAGGGGCTCCCGCGCACGTAAGGCGCCGGTATCGACAGGCTGAGCTGCCAGACCATGCGCAGGTAGTAGTCGAAGATGTCGCTGAGTCGCGGATTCTTGGACTTCCCCTCGACTTGTTCCCAGACAGCGTCCACCAGCTTCCCGAAAGCGGCTTCGGGATCATCGTCGGATGACCAAGGAAGGCTGTCATAGGCGTCTGTATCGCCCTCAAAGCTCGATGGGTCGTCGTGCTTCACTCGTCCGATGTGGAACACGGGGGGCTCGACCGCTCGTGATTCTTCCGGGTCCAGTGACGGGTCTGCATCAATGACCGCCCACACTTCATTGCTGCGAAGCGTGTCGCGGGTATGGGGTCGGATGCCGGTCAGTGTGATCGTCGTGCCGTGGACTTCAGGGTCCGAAGCCGGCTCGCGCCAAATCTCCACGTGGCCTGCTTCGTACTTTCCTTCGTCGTCGGTCGCTGGTGGGCCGTCGTCGGAGTACTGACGCAACACCACGGACGCGAAGGTGAGTGAATCGTCGCCCTGGATCTTGGTGACGATGTCAAACCGGTTGGTGAGCTGGCTCACCGAGAACAACCCGATCCCGATCTTGCCGATCAGCCGTCGACCGTTCGGGCTGCGCATGGAATCTTCCCGGTCCGTGATGCCCAAGCGGCTGCCGTCTGGTGACCTCTTCGCGCTGCCACCGATGTGATGAAGCAGGTAGGCGAGCGCATCAGGCGTCATTCCGTTGCCGTCGTCTTCGATTGTCAGCGTCTCGAACCGCGGCCGGTCAGTCTTGATGACCACTCGGGTCGCGTCAGCGTCGTACGAGTTCGACACAAGTTCTCGAATGGCTGACCCCGGCTGTCGGTAGATCCCGTCGGTGACACGGGCCAGTACACGCTCATCGGTTGTCAGACGTGCGCGGACCGGCTCGTCTCGAGTGCTGGCCCTGATGTCCGCGGTCAGCTTGGCGTCAGCTGTCGCCTGTGTTTGTGGCTCGGAACTCACGCCGCGTCCAATGACTTCAAAAGCTGCCGGGCAACCGCCTCAGAGAGAGCAGGAGGCACAGCGTTCGCGACCTGCAGCGGCTGCGCAGAGCGCGGTCCGCAGAAGAAGTACCCATCAGGAAAGCCCTGAATGCGTGCCGCCTCACGAACCGTGATCGAGCGGTCCTGATCAGGATGCACTGGTAGCGCGCGATGGCCGGCCACCAACGTGCGGGCTACGTCGCTCTCAAGCCGGCGGTACGAGATCGGACCACCGCCAGCCGGTATCGCGTTGATTTTCGCGACCACTCTCGGCGAATGCGCCATCGCCTGAGAGTTCAGCACGACCCGCCCGTCCGGGAGCCGCAGCCGTTCGGCCCCCGCGCCAGGCGCGAGATGAGGCAGGTCTTCCAGACGCTCTGCCAACGGAGGTGTCCGCGGCAGCGATGAGTCGACGGCGTGGCCGTCATACGGCGCGTGCGTGGGCATTGGGAGTTCCGGAAGTTCGATCTCGCGTTTGACACCCACGAAGAAAAGTCGCTGACGATTCTGCGGCACGCCAAAGCTTGACGCCCGGAGGGCAACCGGCCGTTTCCAAGTCTGATATCCACATCGCCGCAATGACGCTGTGATCTTGTCGGTGTAGGTGACGCCGTTGACGCGGCGCAAGCCGGGCACGTTCTCGATTACGACAGATCGCGCACCAAGCCGACGAGCGAGACGTCCCACATGCCGGAAGAGCAGATTGCGCCGATCGTCGGAGTCGCGTGAGCCGGCCGCCGAATAGCCCTGGCACGGCGGTCCGGCGATGACCGCTGACGGAGCAGCCATGGCCGACAGCCACGCTTGCAGCCCGTCCGCCGTCACATTCTCGACAGGGGCCTCGAGCACCGGTACACCGGGGTGGTTCAGGCGATAGGTCTGCGCGGCATCCCGATCGATCTCCACAGCCGCCACAATGCTGAAGCCAGCCCATCTGAATCCCAAACCGAGCGCACCGGCACCACCGAAGAGATCGACCGCTGTGGCATTCCCATGCTGAGACGTGACGCGGCGGCGACCGGTCTCACAGAACGAGATGAGCGGACAACTCGCGCAGCGCGGTTCCTCGTCGGCGCAGACCACGCGGCTGTGGATCATCAGTTGCCGAGCCAATCCAGAGCGATCCTTCTTCGGGACCAAGCGCACGAAAGCGTCAATCTCACCGACGATCGGGTCATGGTTGATCGTGCCGACGCGGCCCAACATTCGCCTCACGTGCATGTCTGAGGTGATCTGGCAGTCACAGACTGGTGCGCAGGAGGTCCGACCCTCTCCAGACCGGTCGGCATCGAGCGACGCCCAGGGTGAGCCCTGCGCCCGTTGTTCAAGGAGAGCCGTGCCACTACGGGAGCGGCTTCGACAACCAATGGAGTGCTCGTTCTCACAGTTCGCGTACGTCGCCTTGAGAAGTTCGGCCATCCGCGATGCGATAGCGCGCGAAGACATCTCACCGAGTTCGGTCAGCTCAGCACGCGCAGTCATCGGCAACACATCCAAGCGCATGAGATGTCGATCAGATGAGCCATCACGACCTCCATAACACCACTGCTCGGCACCCTATTGGTGTTCCCCACTGGCGGCATTCTCGTGTGTCGATGGTCGCTCATACTCGCAGAGGGGTGTAACCGGATCGGCGCTCCTCGCCCTTGGCGTCGGCTGAGGGTGTCGAGCAGGTTCCAGTCGGGCTTGCCCGCATGGAGCAGGATCCCACGGCCTCCACGGAACCCGGCGTAGTTCACAGGACGCTACGTCTCGGCGACGCTGCCCCTAATTCAGCTGGGCCCAGAGGCGCACTGCAGCGTTGTTGAGGTACTCGGCATCGCTGCCGCCGAATCTTTCGGCTGCTGCTTCCAGGGTCCGAGCACCCTCGTCGGGCCGTCCCAGCGTCGCGAGAGCCTGGCCCAGCCGCATGAACTCGTCGAGCGGGCACCCAGGCAGCCGCGTCAGGAGTTCCAGCACAGCCACCAGCGACGGCGCATCGGGTTGACGAATATGCAGCGTCCGCAGGTTATTCAGCATTCGCAGCAAGATCTCCCCCGGCGGTGTCGGCCCGAGGAACGAAGCGTCGAACGGCTGCCGTGGCTCGAAGCGGGTGAAGATCTCCGCGGCACCAGCGTGGTCGATGAAGCGGCCGTCGAAAGCGTCGATGAACACCTCCGGATCGGGGGTGCCGACCAGGAAATGGCCCGGCATGCCGACACCGTGCAACACGACACCGGCGCGGCGGGCCACCTCGATGGTGACCACGGCCAGCGTGATCGGTATCCCCAGCCGCCGCGAGACCACGAGGTCGAGGTAGCTGTTTGCCGGATCTGCAAATCGTCCCCGATTCGGGCCGAAGCCCTCCTCGTCGAAGAGCAGTTCGACGACGGCGTCTGGCGTGGGCTCGCGTACCGCGCCGCCTAGACGGTCCAACTCGGCCAATGCCGCAGCTTCGTCCACACCCTCCCCACGGCAATGGGCTGCGATGCTCAGCGCCGCCCGGTCGAGCGGCACCGGTTCGCTGACCGCCCACGTGGCAAAGGTATCTGCTGGCGACGGATGGTCGCCCTCGGGATCGGTTGCCCCAGTCTCGCCATCAGACATCGACACGACGGTACCGGCGGCACTGCACCGCCTGGCGGCGATACTTGCGCTGTGACGTCGCATCACCCGTTCCTGGACGAATCGGGACCGGTGCCGATCGCCCACCGTGGCGGCAGCGCCGTGTGGCCGCAGAACACGATGGCCGCATTCGAGGGCGCGGTGGGTCTCGGCTACCGCTACCTCGAGACCGATGTGCAAGCGACCGCTGACGGAGTGCTTGCGGTCTTTCACGACGATGAGCTCGCGCCGAGCTCGGGTCGTCACAGACGCATCTCGGAGATGACTTGGAGCGAGGTGTCCCAAGCCCGCGTCGACGGCGAGCCGATTCCCCGACTCGAGGAGCTGCTCGACGCGTTCGACGATGTACGCATCAGCATCGATCCCAAGGCCGATGCCGCCGTCGAGCCGCTCATCGAGGCGCTGCGACGGCCAGGCGTGCTCGACCGGGTGTGTGTGGGCTCGTTCTCCGATGCACGGTTGGCTCGCATCAATGAGGCCTTCGGAGAATCAGTCTGCTTGAGCTTTAGCCCGCGTGAGATCGCCCGGCTCGCGGCGCTCAGCGGCGTGGGCTTTCCGGCCCACCCGAGCCTGAGACCGCGGCTCGGGTCGCGGGGCCGACTGCTGCAAAGGCGCCCGTTCCGTGGCCGCATCGCTTCGATCCCGCTGCGGCAGGGCCCCATCCCGCTCGCGACCCGCCGTTTGGTCGACTACGCGCATCGGGCCGGGCTGACCGTGTACGTGTGGACGATCGACGATCCCGCCGAGATGGAACGCCTGCTCGACATCGGTGTCGACGGCATCATGACCGACGAGCCGAGGGTGCTGCTCGAGGTCATGACACAGCGGCGAAACCGGCCCGAGGGCGACGGCGGGACTGGGCCATGAGCGCCGGTTCATGAGGTTCGAGTCATGAGCTTCGGGGCATGAGCGCTGGCGCGATCGATCCGGCT
Source organism: Candidatus Poriferisodalis sp. (assembly GCF_965221945.1). Lineage (GTDB taxonomy): Bacteria > Actinomycetota > Acidimicrobiia > Acidimicrobiales > Poriferisodalaceae > Poriferisodalis. The sequence goes on from NZ_OZ244925.1 coordinate 1,658,354, forward strand.
GTGGTTGACGAGCTCACGGAAATCGTGGGCCAGGCGCACGTCCTGAGCGACCCGGAGATCACCGCGAGTTATTCCATCGACTGGACTCGCCGTTTCGCCGGCTCGACGCCGCTGGTGGTGCGTCCCGCTGACACCGCCGAAACGGCCGCCGCAATGGGAGTCTTGGCAGCTGCCCGCATCGCCGTGGTGCCCCAGGGCGGTAACACCGGACTCGTGGGCGGCAGCGTGCCACTCGCAGGCGAGGCCGTGCTCTCGATGCGGCGTCTTGACGTCTGCGAGGCAGTGGACGAGCTCGCGTCCCAAGTGACCGTGGGCGCCGGAGTGACCCTGGCCGATGCCCAAATCCATGCGGCAGCGGCCGGACTCAGCGTCGGCGTGGACCTCGCTGCGCGCGAGTCGGCGACGATCGGCGGCATGGTTGCCACCAACGCCGGAGGCATCAACGTGCTGCGTTACGGGGCCATGCGTGCCCAGGTCGTCGGCATCGAAGCAGTGCTCGCCGACGGCATGATCGTGAGCCATCTGGCAGGCCTGGAAAAGGACAACACCGGCTACGACCTCGGAAGCCTGCTGGCGGGCAGTGAGGGCACGTTGGGCGTCATCACGAGAGTGCGGCTGCGATTGCATCCCCTGCAGCCCGAGCGTGCGACCGCCCTGCTGGCCTTCGAGACCGCCCAGGACGCTGTCGCCGCCGCCGCAGCGCTGCGCCGTAGCGTCGGTTCGCTGCACGCGCTGGAAGCCGTTTTCGACTCGGCAATGGCGCTCGTGTCGGCCCACCTAGGCGTGGATCCTCCTGTCGGCAGCCTTTCCAGCGGCAGCAGAAACGCCAGCGGCGCGGCGTGGCTGATCGCCGAGGCCGCGGCGCGCACCGATCCCAGCGACGAGCTCGGCACTGCCGTGGATGAGATCGCCGATCTGCTCATCGATGCGGCCGTGGCGCTCGACCCTCCTGCACGCCAGCGGCTGTGGGCATTCCGCGAGAACGTCACCGAAGCGATCTCGGCGGCCGGCATCCCTCACAAGCTGGACGTGACGCTGCCGGCGGCTCGTCTCGCCGAGTTCGTGGACGGCGTCGCCGACGTCGTCCGGATGGCCGACTCCGACGCTCAGCCGCTGCTGTTCGGCCACCTCGGGGACGGCAACGTACACGTCAACGTGCTCGGCCCCGGCGGGGCTGAACCTGCCGAGGAGGTGGACGATGCAGTGCTGCGCTATGTCGCCGAACTCGGCGGGAGCATCTCGGCCGAGCACGGCATCGGAACGGCCAAGCTCGGACAACTGCACCTCAACCGCACCGAGGCCGAGCTGGCCGCGTTCAGCGCCATCAAGCGGGCGCTCGACCCGGAGGGCTTGCTGAACCCCCATGTACTGCTGCCCTGACAGACCCGCAGCGAAGACCAGTCAGTTCGGACGCATGTGTTGCTGGGTGGGTCTACCGTTCGATCCATGAGCCGCTCCCGACCGCAAGTTCCCTTCGCCACCCGCTACGCCCGCAGCGGCATGGTGTGCAGCGTCGACCACCTCGCGAGCGAAGCCGGAGTATCGCTGCTGCGTGCCGGAGGCTCAGCGGCCGACGCTGCGGTGGCCGCCTCCGCCGTGCTCGCGGTCACCACGCAGCACATGTGCGGCATGGGCGGCGACCTGTGGGCGCTGGTCCACCACACCCACGGCGAGGCGCCGGCAGCGCTCAATGCAAGCGGTCGAGCCGGGAGCGGTGCCGATCCAGATGCGCTTCGGGCGCAGGGGCGCACGCGGATGCGCTTTTCCAACGACATCCGCAGCGTTCCGGTACCTGGGTGCGTCGACGGATGGATGAGCCTGCACGACCGGTACGGACGGGCACCCCTGGCGGAGGTGCTGGCTCCTGCGATCGACCTCGCGGAAGGCGGCTTTCCCCTCTCGCCCCATGGTGCGGCTGGGGCGACGCTGCTCGAGGGCATTGCAAACTCCGGCGACTATTCACCGCAGTGCCTGCCGGGAGATCTCATCACGCGGCCCGGTGTCGCGACGGCGCTGCGCGAGATCGTCGAGGGCGGTCGGGAGGCCTACTACGAAGGCGACTTCGGGCGGGATCTCATCGAACTGGGCTGTGGCGAGTACACCACAGCGGACTTGGCCCGCTCGCAAGCCGACTGGGTGACGCCGCTCGGCGCGGATGCCTGGGAGCACAGCATCTGGACCGTGCCGCCCAACTCGCAGGGCTACCTCACGCTCGCGGGCGCGTGGATCGCCTCGGGACTGGACCTCCCCCCTGACCCCGACGATCCGCTGTTCGCCCACCTGCTGGCCGAGGCAGCCAAGCAGGCGGGCTGGGATCGGCCCGCGGTGCTCTCAGACACCGCTGACGGGGCCGCATTGATTGCGCCCGACCGGCTCGCACCGCGCCGTGCAGCGATCTCGCCCGACACTGTGGCGCCACTCGGCGCCGGGACCGGGACCGGCGACACGATGTACCTCGCGGCCGTGGATGCCGACCGCATGGGCGTCTCGCTGATCCAGTCGAATGCGGGGGGCTGGGGTGTGGGGCTGTGGACGCCGACACACCGGATCAGCCTGCACAACCGGGGTATCGGATTCAATCTCACCGAGGGCCATCCCGCCGAGTACCGACCTGGGCGCCGTCCCCCTCACACCCTCGCCCCAGCCGTCGTCCAGCGCGCCGACGGTTCTCTGCGCTCGGTCGTGGGGACGATGGGTGGCGACGCCCAGCCGCAGGTGCTGCTGCAGGTGCTGGCCCGCTCGCTGTGTCTCGGTTCCGAACCTGCGGCCTCGATCGGTTCAGGGCGCTGGCGCTGGGGAGCGGCCGCAGGAACAGGCTTCGACACGTGGGCCGAACCCGGCAACCTCGAATTGCGCATCGAGGGGCACGCAGCCTGGGCGAGTGCCAACGGGCTCACCGACTTGCGACAGCGTGGCCACCACGTCGGCACCGACGGCCCTCACGACAACTCCTTCGGGCACGCGCATCTCATCGAGGTGCACGACGGTGTGCTCGCCGGCGCTGCCGACCCTCGGGCGCTCACCGGTTCGGTTGCGGGCTACTGACAAGCAATCTGCATCTGCGTGGCATCTAAGCCTCCGTGTTCGGGGATGGGTTGCCTCCCCCAGTTGACCGGTCACCTCGATCAGGAGGCAGTCATGTCAACGATGCAGGAACAGCAGGGAGATGGGGCGGTGTTGCAACGACCGATTGAATCCGGCCAATAGCAGGCTCAGAAATTCAAGAAGTCGAAGTTTCCGGTAGAGAGTGCCCGACCGAGACTCCAAGTCTGTGGTTCTCTGGGCACTATTGCGCTTGGCCAGACGGTCAGCGCATGCACAGGAGGTGCACCTGCGATGTCCAACAACTTCGCGGCCGGGGTTGCGGGTGCAGCGTTCGTGATTGCGGTGCTCGCGCTGTTCGTCTCGTTGCGCGACACCGATTATCAGGTACCGGCTCCAGCCGACGTCACCGCCGCCCAGGCGGCCACAACCTCAGAAGTCCCCGATCAGCCTGTTCAGGCGACCGTTGCCGAGACCTCGCAGACTGTCGCCGGTACGGTCCCCCTCGTCACCGTCGCACCAGAGACCACGCTGACGCCCACCACGACCATTGCGGCACCCGGCACCACAGAGGAGCTGCCCGGCGAGCCGTCGGAATTCGGACCCGCGGCCGGCACACAGCTGGGAATCGTCGGCATCCGACACACCAGCGCTCTCAACGTACGCGACACGCCCAACGGAACAATCGTCGCCAAGCTGAATCTGCGGCTCGGAGGACAGGGCGACCAGGTTCTGCAAGTCCGTGACGTCGACGCAGGGGTGGTTGTCGGGTCGTTGAGCGTCGACGGCCTCACCGCGACAGGCCGCAGTCGCGACTTGCGCACCTCCACGTGGTACGAGATCCAAGCCGGCCCAATCTTGGGCTGGGCCAGCAGCCGTTATCTCGCTGCGCTGTCCCCCGATGCACGCCTCAGTGCGATCGACGAAATCACGAGCCAGCTCGGCGCAGCACCGACAGCGCCAACGCTGGCCGAACTCGGCAACATGATCGCAGCGGTGTTCGAGTCCGACGAGCCGCCCTCGCACGTCGTAGTCAGCGGGGCACCGAGCGAGTCTGGCGGCGTCGCGGGGATCACCATCGACGTCGTGGGCCTGCCTGACGATTCGATTCGCGGCTACCGGCTGCTCATCACCGCCACCTCAAGCGGTGGCTCGTCGGGAGACGACGACACCGACGCCGAAGCAAGAACGTTCACGCTCCAGGAGGTCTTCGCCACGCCTCTGTGCTACAGCGAACGCGGCGTCAGCGACAGCGGCCTCTGCAACTAGCAAGGAGCTGCCCAAGGCATCGGTGCTGATGACGTCGTACTCGGTGCGCTCGCAATGTAAGCGGCTGCGCCAGGGATCTGTTGCTTAAGCGGCTGCTCGAGCACGAGATCTCGGACTGGTTCCTGGCCGCGGTGGCACGCCAGACCGCCGCTGCACCCACTCACCGTTGGTGGCGAACGAATCGGTCGGCCTGCACACGTCGACCGTCCAACTGGACCGGTTGTGAGGGGTCCCTGTCAGGTGAACGGCCGGGGTCGCGCCCTCGGGGGGCCTGTCACCTCGATTAAGAGGTAGCCGTGTCAACGATGCAGGAACAGAGCTGGTCGGAGCCGGTGTTGGCGCCGGGCCGCACGCGAAGATCGTTCCCCAAGGAGTTCGAGGCTGACGCTGTCGCATTGGTGCTCGACGAGGGCCGCACGATCGTGTCGGTGGCTCGTTCGTTGGGGATCGGCGCGTCGAATCTGGGCAACTGGGTGCGCCAGGCTCGGATCGACCGCGGCGAGCGTGAGGGGCTCACCACCGGCGAGCGTGCCGAGCTGGCGCGGCTGCGGCGGGAGAACACTCAGCTGCGCATGGAGCGTGATCTGCTCAAAGCGGCGACGGCCTTTTGGGTGAAGGAGTCGGGACAGTGACCCGGTATCGGTGGGTGCTGGCCCAAAGGGCCGAGGGGTTCCCGACCTCGATGTGCTGCGGTGTGGCCAAGGTCAGCCGTCAGGCACGCGACACGGCCGACAGACCGTGAGGCGGCCGAGGCGGCCTTGGCGGCAGAGATCGGTGAGACCCATGCCACCTCGGGCGGCACCAATGGGTCGCCTCGGGTGACCGCTGAGCTGCGAGCCAGAGGGCATCGGGTGAACCCCAAGCGTGTCGCCAGGCTCATGAGAGCCCACCAGATCGCCGGGATCCGCCCGCGGCGGCCCAAGCGCACCACCACACCGGCACGCTCGGCGCCGAAGCTGCCCGATCTGGTAGGCCGCCGGTTCGCTCCCGGCGCCCCGGACCGGGCGTGGGTGTCGGACATCACCTACGTGCGCACCGACCAAGGCTGGCTGTACCTGGCGGTGGTGCTCGACCTGGGCAGCCGCCGGCTGCTGGGCTATCAGATGAGCGACCGAAGCGACACCAGCCTGGACTGCCGGACACCCGACGAATACGAAGCCCACTACCGTGACACCGCGGTCAACCAGCCCGTCTTAACCACCTGACCGATCAACGGGGGAAAGCGCCGATGCGAATCGCGGCGCCCCCGCGACGTCACCGCAACCGCCGGGAACCGCATTCTCCAGGTCACTTGGAGAAGGCCGCTGTGGACCAGAGAACCCCAAGCCAACGGCTACCTCGTGCAATGGAAGGGCCCCCGGCGAGGACTACAACTCCGGGAAGACGCCCACGTGGAGGTGATCGTGGTGAACCTCGTCGGTGAAGTTGTGCGCAACCGCGTCGTCGAACCGCCACGGACTTCCGAACTCCCTGATGTCGTGCCGCGACACCAGCCACTCGGATAGCACATAGATCGATGACGTCGCGTCGTGCGAGTCGATTACCAGCTCCGAGTCCACCTCGTGGATGTCGACCGCCCGGCCCACCGTGTGATTGCTTAACCTACCCGTTCCGAACACGTTGTGCGGGTGTCCCGTTTTCAACACGATGACGGAGTAGGGGGTTCGCTCGGCGATGTCGAGCATCGCCTCGAGCAGCGCATGATCGGTGTCCCCGGAGTAGATGTCCCAGATCGCCGAATCGGGGAGGTCGATTCGGGGATCGTCGACCACCGAGGCGGCGAGGGGCGAGAGGTCCGCAGGCCGAGCGACCGGCTGACCTCCGGCCGAAGCGAGCTCCTCGAACTCCCACGCACCCGAAGCGCCCCTCATAAGGCGCACGTCCATCGTCCGGGTCTCGGCTCGCTCGGCATCCGCTGTGCCCTCCCCACCCAACTCCTGGTGGATCACGACCATTATCGAGATCCGGTCGTCAAAGTGACCGCCGAGTTGGGCGTACTCGATCGTGCCGCGTGACCACATCCCGGGGTGATGCACGGTCGCCGCCCCCCTCGCGAGCGCGTCGGCACGAGCAGGATCGGCTGTCACGCCCGCCGCCAATTCATTCACCGACGAGTCCGGGCCGTAGTTCGTGATCTGGTAGGCCACCACGGCACCGAGCCGCTTGGCGTCGGCCTGCACCTCATTGGGCGAAGGCTCGAACTGGTTCGGGAATGGAGGAGGTGCTACTGGCGCCGCGGACACGTCCTCTACCGGTTCGGTCGTCGTTGTGACCCCGCCGTCCGTCTCGTTCGGTGCCGGCACGTCAACCGCCCCGTCACCGTCGACGGGAATGGCAGGAGCATCACCGTCTGCCGTGATCTCCCTTTCGTACACCGTCACGACGGAGATCGCGAAGATCAAAGCAACGGCCAGAGCGAGCCATTGTCGGAAGGGGGATCTCTTCATGGCGCCGGCCGTTACGCCTATAGCGCTGGAAGAGTCCGAGCCTGACCCTTCCGCCTTGCCGCCCAGCGCAGGACCGGCTGTTCGAGGAGATACCACGAGGCGGTGGTCGCCGTGACGGTGAGGACGAGGGCCAGCCAGAGGGCGATGTCAGAGCGGATGAACACGTAGTGCCAGAGGTAGAGCCCGAAGGACAATTCGGCGACCCGCAACAGGACCCGGTTCGCCAACCATACGGGGCCAGTCAGCGCGTACTGGACCGTGAGCGCACTGAGCGCCAGGGCCACGAAACCGCCCCAGAGAACGGTTGTGCCCGTGCTGCCGAATGCGGGCACCAGCATCAGCGCCAGCAGCGCCGGAACCGACCACCTCGCGAACCGCCACGTGGTGGGCCGAGCGACGGCCAGATAACACCCCACCAGAAGTGCCGCAGCGTTGGTGTCGGTCGCGTTGTACACCCAGCCTGGCGACATGACTTCGATCGCGATTGCTCTCCAGGCGATGGCAGCCAGCGCCAGGCCTCCGACGATGCGGGTCCGATGCCTGGCTCGTATTGCAGCGATGGCGAGCGGCCACAGCACGTAAAAGTGGGCGATCACCGCGATGAACCAGGTGTGCGTCAGCCGCTCCAGGTCGAGACCTTCGATTCGCGCATAGTTGGCGTAGAAGCCGAGCACCGCAATCAAGTGGGACCAGTCGGTCCCCACTGCGACCATTGCGAGACAGACGGCCAGAAGGGCAGGAAGCAGCCGGAGCACTCGTTGTCGATAGAACGAGCCGAGGTCGACCCGACCGGTCCGGTCCATCTCGGCACACAGCGAGCCGGTGACCGCGTAGCCCGACAAGACGAAGAACAGGGAGACACCGTAGTGCCCTGCAGGCACGACGGCACTGTCGATGTGGTAGCCGACCACTACCGCAATTGCTACGGCGCGCAATCCATCGAGCGCGGGGATCCGTCGCATCGCACCTCCTAGCTAGCACGCTGCTGAAGAGCCGCTTTCCGATATATGCCCAACGCCCTGACCTGCGGCTTTGCCGTCGTCCATGCGCGATTTCAGTACTTTTTCAGCAGCCTGCTAGTGCTACTCCCGCAGCGCAGATCAGCTGACGATAACTTAGCGCCAGCCGGAGCGCAGAGCCTGCGCTGAAAGGACGGCGGGAGATACCTCCGACGCCCAACAGCATGGAAACAGCCCGACGCATAGGAGTCACAATTGCGGTTTTCCTGCTGCTGAACCTGCTGTCCGCCGACGGCCGTGATGCCGTCGGGTCCGCGACTGACGCCGGATTCGCGCGGCAAGTTGTGGAGACCACGGCGGCCCCTCGGATCGTGACCGTCCCCCATACGGCGGAGGCTCCCCCTACGGCGATGGCTCCCCCATGGGGCGGCGGCGGCCCCTCGGATCGTGACCGTCCCCCATACGGCGGCGGCCCCCCCTACGGCGATGGCTCCCCCTCCCCGACCACCACGACCACAACAACAACGACTCTGCCGCCACTCGATCCTCTGACATTCGAATCGCTTGACCGGATCAACATGATCCGCGACTTCAGCAAATACGTGTCCTCCGGCCGGTCCCGGTGGGAGCGGTCGGTCCCAGGAATCGAGCAGCTTCGGATTATTTCGACCGCGGACGGCGCCGAACAACCCGTCTTCTGGCTGGCTCCGAGTGGCGACCGCGATCAGCCCGTGTTGGTGATATTGCACTCCTGGAGCGCCCCGTACACCCAACACGCCGGGATTCCCTTTGCGATGTGGGCCCAGGAAAATGGTTGGGCAGTCATCGTCCCCGAGTTCCGAGGAAAGAACGACGACGCCGACGCGGTCGGATCCGACTTGGCGGTCCAGGACGCGGTGGATGCGATCGACTATGCCGTCGCCCAGGCAGGGGTGGATACCAATCGGGTGTACGTCGTCGGCTACTCCGGCGGCGGGATGATGGGGCTCCTCCTTGCTGGGCGACACCCTGACAAGGTCAGCGCGGTCTCGGTCTGGGGGCCGCCGCATGACCTCGTGGAGTTCTACGAGCACGCGAGGAGGAAGGGTCTGCGCTATGCCAGCGACATCAGGCGGGCCTGCGGAGGTGACCCGAGGGCCGCCGGCTCGGCGCAGGAGGAGTGTCTGACCCGTAGTCCGGCGACGTACCTGGAGTCGGCCCGCGACCAGGCGGTCCCGATCTTCATCGCTCAGGGCATCCGCGATCAGTTCTTGCCCCCGAGTGTGGGCGCCGAGGTGTTCAATCAGCTGGCCCACCCCGACGACCTCCTCAGCGCTGAGGAGGTGGACCTTTTCGGTCGGGGGAGGGTTCCCGGCCATCTGTCGATCACAACCGAGACCTACTTCGGGGACGGAGACCCCGCCCCCGTATTCGCCCGACAGTCGGGTCGAGCCTTGCTCGTCTACTTCCAGTCAAGCCACGAAATGGTCTACAATGCGAGTGCACGGTGGTTCGCAAGCGATCCTCAGCTAGGCGAGCGATCCTCAGCTAGGCGAGCGATCCTCAGCTAGGCGAGCGATCCTCGCTAGCGAACGTCGCCCGGTCGAAGGCGCCGGTGTGAGCCGCGCCGCAAAGGTAGGTTAGGCCGATGCCCGTTCTGAGGAAGCGACTCGTCGCCGGGTTACTGGCGGCAGCGATGTTGTTCACCGTCGTCGCGTGCAGCAGTGACGACCCGAGTCCAAGCGAGCCCGACACCCCGCAGATCGGCTCCTAGGCCTGCGCTCCAAGGTGGCGTGTCGGAGGGGGGTACGAACGGGGTCTCACGCTGAGCTTCCCCCCGGATCGTGAAGGGTTGGTTTCGGCTGCGTTGGCTAGTTCGTAGTCCGTTGGGCTGGTCATGTTGCTGGTTGAGTGGAGCCATCTTCTGTTGTACCAGGTTTCGATCCAGACAGCGATGTCTCGGCGGGCTTGGTCGCGGGTGCGCCAGCGGCGCCGTGATGTGAGCTCGTGCTGGAGCGTCGAGATGAACGATTCGGCGACGGCGCAACGACAAGTCCCGATCCGAGACCGGCTGCAGCATCCGCTCGCGTTGCTGCTCGACTCTGCGATGCGAGTCCTGGGTTACGGGCGCAGCGCCTCGGCCACTTCGAGTCGGGATGGACCGAGCGACCGGGCGACGAACAAGGCCGCGTACGCGCGGTCGCGCAGATCTGCTACTTCCAGCGCGTGCGTGGGGTAGCTCGCCACGCCCATCGAGAGCGTGATGCCGGTGTGGTACGAGCGTGCCGCCACCTCGCGTCGAACCCGGTCGGCAGCCCAGACCGCTCCGCCGTGAGGCGTGTCGTCGAGGATGGCGGCCAGGATCCCGTCGGTGCAGTGGCAGACGCTGTCTGACTCACGCAGCGTGCCCCGCACCAAGCGGGCTGCTAGCCGCTGTGCCACGCGGGCCTGCGTGCTGCTGAGCTGGGAGAAGCCGTCCACTTCGAAGAACACCACCGAGAGCGGCTGGAGGGCCCGCCGAGCCAGCACCAGCTTCCGGTCGAGCAGCACCGCGAAGACGCGCACATCTGGGAGTCCCGTGACGGGCTCCAGCACAGAGTCGAACACGCCGGGAGTCGAGCCCCCGGCGCCATGGCGAGCCATGGATCGCCAGAGTGCCACTGTCGAGCGATTCGCACAATCCCGAGCGACGAACCCGCAGCACCGGCGACAACCAGCAGCAGCTTCACCGCGCCCAATGGGCGCCTCCGCACTAGCGTCGGCGCATGCGAATTGCACGACATCTTGTGGACGGCCAGCCGGCATTGGCCATCGTGACCGACGACGGTTTGGCAACGCTGCAGACCGAGCACACCGATCTGCCCTCGCTGCTCGCCGCGTCAGGTGGCGACCTAGTGGCCGCGGTCGGGGCAATGGGCACAGGATCGGTGACACCGCTCGACGATGCGAACCTCCTGTCTCCGGTGGGGCATCCGCCCACAATCCTCGCCGTCGGACTGAACTACGGAGCCCACGCCGCCGAAGGAGGCCGCGAGCCCCCGTCAGTGCCCATCATCTTCAACAAGCACTACAGGTGCATCGTCGGTCCAGGTGATCCCATCCATCTCCCGGCAGCGGCGCCCAGCATGGTCGACTACGAGGGCGAGCTGGCCGTAGTCATTGGCCGCACCGCGAGGGCAGTATCAGCGGCCGACGCCCCGGACCACATCGCTGGCTACACGATCATGAACGACGTCAGTGTGCGGGATTGGCAGCGTGCGAGTCCGACGATGATGATGGGCAAGTCATGGGATACCCACGGTCCCTGCGGCCCGTGGATGGTGACCAGCGACTCGATCGACCCGCATTCGTGCCGCCTGGTGACCGAGGTGAGCGGCGAGGTTCGCCAGGACGCCAAGACCGACGACCTGATCTTCGACTGCTACCAAGTCGTCGAGCATCTGTCGACGGCGTTCACGCTCGACCCGGGCACGATCATCGCCACCGGAACCCCGGCCGGTGTCGGCCTCTTCTTCGATCCGCCGCGCCTGCTCAAGCCCGGCGACGAGGTATCGATCACGATCGAGGGCATCGGCACGTTGACAAACCCCGTGATTGCGGAGCCCATCGCCTAGAACAAAGTTGTGATGCGGTCTGACGCCAGCACTGCTGCCGCAGGAGCATTTCCTGCGCCTGTACTCACCAAGCGCTTCGAGTTCGATTTCGAATTGGACATCGGCAAGGCGCTCGGGCGTGTCGGCGGAAAAGGCGCGCTGGGGCCGGTGCTGTACGACGGGCCGATCATCTGGCGCGCGCAGGACACACCTGACGGCGAAGCCACACTGCGCATCACTCGTTCGGAACGTGCTGTGGACGTGGCCGGGTGGGGTCCGGGAGCCAACGCCGCCTCGTCGGGCGTGCCGGCGCTGCTCGGCGCTCACGACGAACCCGCGGCGCTGGTTCCCGTGGACAGCATCGTGGCCGGCTGGGTTCGCCGCTGGCCCCTGCGTCGGCTCACCGCTACCGGCACGATCTGGGAACACGTCGTCCCGACGGTGTGCGGGCAGAAGGTGCCCGGGCTCAATGCCCGCAACTCGTGGCAGGGCATCCTGCGGCGTTGGGGGCGGCGCCCGCCAGGGCCCGCACCCGACGCACTGCGGCTGCCACCGGCTCCGGAGCTGATGGCGTCACTCGCCTACCACGAGCTCCATCGCGTCGACATCGAGCGCCGCCGAGCGGAGGCGATCATCGCATTCGCACGGAGAGCCAGAACGCTCGAACGACTGACCCAACTCGCCCCTGATGCGGCGCGCGACCGCCTGCAAACCGTTCGCGGCATCGGCCCGTGGACCGCGTCGATCGTGGTGATGCTCAGCCATGGCGATCCCGACTCGGTGATCGTCGGCGACTACCAGATTCCCAGCTACGTCACCTGGCACTTTGCCGGCGAACGGCGCGGCGACGACGACCGGATGCTGGAGTTGCTCGAGCCCTACCGCGGTCAGCGCGCCCGGGTGCAGGGACTGGCCAAGTCTGCCGGAGCGCCCCCACGCCACGGCCCGCGTCTGTCCCTGCAGGATCTGCAGAGCCGTTAGACACGGGCTGGCGGATCTGCAACGGCGTTAGCGGCTTACGACAGCAGCACCTCGGGAATGTCGACGATCTTGGCGCGCAGGTATTCCCCCAGCGCCTTGGCCTGCGGATCTTGCCGGGTCGAGGCAGCCACTCCTTCCTCCAGCAGTCCGTGGAAGATGAAGTTGAGGCTCCAGATGTTGGGCAGGTCGTAGCGATCCACCCGGTGCTCGGCGGCCTCACCCATGAGTTCCGCGAGTCGTTCGACGGTCAGAAAATCCGACAGCCACCAGTAGGCCCTCGCCGAGCGGGCAAAGATGCCCAAGTTCGCATTGGGTCCCTTGTCGCCTGAGCGAGTGCCGTACAGCGTGCCGAGCGGCACCGGCCGTGTCAGCCCGCCGGCAGGCTCGACGCGCTCGGCGGGTGCCACCTCGTCACCGGTGAACCGGACGTCGGGCGGAGTGCTGTCGACGACGGTTCGGCGACCATCCACCACCACCTGCATAGGAACCAGCTCTGCGTCGACGAGTGCGGGCCAGTAGACCCCGAATGGCTGGCCCGGCCCAGGACCGCCTCCGGTGCCGAACATCCCGGGAATGGAACACAGACCGATCTCGGTGCCCGCGTTCGAGAATGCCCGGCCGACCTTGCGCTCGTCCGGATCCTTCACGATGATCTTGTAGACGGCGACGGCTTCCTCGTTGGTGCCGGGGTCGGCCTTGTGCGTCGGCAGGAACTTGCGCACCACGGTCTCGTAGTCGTCGGGGCCGTAGGGGCAGGCATGCCAGAACTGCCGCTCGATGAGCTCGGCCTTTTCCTCGATGTCCAGGCCAGTCAGCCCGATCGAGATCTGGTTGCGATACCCGCCCTGATAGTTCATTGCCACCTTGAGCGTCGGCGGAGCGGGCTCACCGCGGACGCCGCTGATGCGCACCCGGTCTCGCCCGAGCTGAGTCAGCTCGATGGTGTCGAAGCGGCTCACCACGTCGGGATTGAGATAGCGCTCGCTCTGGATCTCGTACAACAGCTGTGAGGTGATCGTGCCGACGGAAACCTCCCCGCCGGTGCCTGCGTGCTTGCCGATCACGGTCGAGCCATCGGCTGCCACTTCGGCCCAAGGGAATCCCGGGTAGGTCATGTCGGCGATCTCGGTGAAGAAGCTGTAGTTGCCGCCGGTGGCCTGCCCGCCGCACTCGATGACGTGTCCCGCAACGATGGCACCAGCCAGCGCGTCCCAGTCGTCACGAGTCCACCCGTGATGCCACGCGGCCGGTCCTGCCACCACGGCTGCGTCGGTGGCGCGGCCCGTAATGACGATGTCTGCCCCCTGGTTGAGCGCCTCGACGATGCCCCAGCATCCGATGTACGCATTCGCGGTCACGATCCGGGACGCCAGTTCGCCGAGCGGCTGACCTGTGTCGAGGTGGGCGAAGTCGTTGCCCGACTCGATGAGCTCGGCGAGCCGGCCGGTGAGGTCATCGCCGTCCACGTAGGCAATTGACGGGTTGAGGCCCAGACGGTCCGCAACCTCGGCCACTGCGTCGGCGCAGCCGGAGGGATTCAGGCCGCCGGCATTGGACACCACCTTGATGCCACGATCCAAGCACGTACCCATGACCTCCTCCATCTGGGTGACGAAGGTGCGGGCGTAACCGCTGCCGGGTCGCTTGGCTGCGATGCGCGACAGGATCAGCATGGTCAGCTCGGCCAGCCAGTCGCCCGTCAGGGCATCGATGGGGCCATCGGAGACCATCTCGCTCGCAGCGGAGAGTCGGTCTCCGAAGAAGCCGCTGCAGTTGGCGATCCGGATGGGCGGTGCTGTGGTGGTGCTCATATGTTCTCGGACGATAAACGTAGTTCTGGCAGACTTCTCGCCATGGCGAACCCCGTGCTCCTGCTCCACGGCTTCACGGGCTCGGTTGCGAGCACCTGGCAGCCGACCGGCATCATCGACCTGCTGCGCGAGGGTGGTCGCGAAGTGATCGCGTGGGACCTGCCAGGGCACGGCTCTGCACCGAAGTACCACGACCCGGCCGGGTATGCCGACATGGAGGCCAAGCTGGTCGAACGACTCGCCGATGAGGTCGGCGGTCAAGCTGTCGACGGCGTGGGCTTCTCGATGGGGTCGCGCACACTGCTCGCCATGGCAGCGATGGCACCCGAACGCTTCGGCCGCCTCGTCGTCTCAGGAGTCGGCCGGAACCTGTTCTCCCAAGACCTCGAGCAGGCCGAGCGAATTGCACGCGGTGTTGCCGGCGAAGCCGAAGCCGATGACGTTCACGCACAGACCTTTGCCCGCTATGCCGCCGAACCCGATCAGGACGGCCAGGCGCTGGCCGCGTTCATGCGCCGCAAGCACGCGCCGCTCGGACCCGAACAGTTCGCACGGATCACCCATCGGGTACGGGTGGTCCTTGGCAGCGAAGACTTCGCTGGACCCGCAAGTCCGTTGCTCGAAGCGTTGTCGGACGCCTCATACACCGAATTGCGCGGCTGCGACCATTTCGCGACGCCGAAGAACTTCGGATTCATCGACGCCGTGATGGAACACCTCGAAGTGTTCTGAGCCTGTCGAGGGCCCGTGAACTCAGGCGAGTTCGCTGGCCAGCGCAGCATGTGCCGCATGCCAGCCGGCCATGCCGTGGGTGCCTGGACCCGGGGAGGTGGACGCCGAACATAGATACAGACCTGGCGCCAATCGATAGGGATGCCCTCGCGTGGCGGATCGGAGCAACAGCCCGCGTGCATCGAGTCGGCCCCCGGTGATATCGCCGCCTGTGTAGTTCGCGTTGTCGGCAGCCAACTCCGCCGGCCCTCTGACCGAGCGCGCCAACACGCACTCGGTGAAGCCCGGAGCGAAACGCTCCAGCTGAGCCTCCACAAGGGCCGTCGCGTCATGCTCGTAGCCGACCGGGACATGCCCGTACACCCACGCAATATGACATCCCGGCGGGGCGCGGCTCGCGTCGACGATCGTGGGCTGGGAGACAATGAGGAAGGGTCGCCCGCTGAGATGACCCGCACCGTGCGCTTTCTCGGCGGCCGCGATGTCGGACAGCGTGCCGCCAACGTGCACCGTGCCTGAACGACGTGACGGCTCGTGGGCCCACGGCAATGGAGCTGAAAGTGCGTAGTCGATCTTGTGGGCCGATCCGCCTGGACGCACCGAGCGCAGGCGACTCGCGGCCGAACCTGCCTCCCCCCGACCCTGCCCGCCGGCGGATCCGAGGACGGCCGCCGCGTTGGAGGCCGTGAGGTCCAGCAATACCGCCCGCGCGGCCGGCAAATCGGAGAGATTCCGCACTCGAAACCCCGTCTCGATGCGTCCCCCGTCGGCGAGGAGAGCTGATGCAAGCGCATCGGCAATCGCCGAGCTGCCAGTCCGCGCGACCGGCCAGCCGACGGTGTGTGCGAGTGCCAGCAGCGACGTGCCAAATCCTGCTGTCGCTGGGTTGCCCAGAGGAACGTAGGAATGCGCGGCACATCCTGCGACGAGTGCCCTCCCCGCGGGGGTGGCAAACCATCGCCGAGCGAGAACTGCAGCCGGCCACGCTGACGCCATGGCGAACCGAATCGCCGACCAGGCAGCTGCCGGCGCTCGCTGCAGGAGCAGCGCTGGCCACCGGCTGGGCGGCGAGAGCGCGAGATCCGCGAAGTGCTGCCACTGGTGCACCAACGCTCCGATCCGGCGCCGGTATGCCGCGGCATCTTCGCCGAGACCCTCGGCGGTTCGCCCCACCTCGCGAAACACGGCTGCACCGTCGCCACCGGCGAGCGGATGCGACAGCACCACATCGTGGTGCAGCCAACTAACGCCGAATGACTCGAGTTCGAGCGCCTCCATTGCGGGGCTGGTCGCAGCGAATGGATGAACCGCCGAGCAGACATCGTGGCGAAAGCCCGGCAATGTCAGCTCTTCAGTGCGCATCCCACCCCCGATGCGATCTGCCGACTCTGCAAGCAGGACCTGTTTGCCGGCGCGGGCCAGCACGGTCGCCGCCACCAGCCCATTCGGCCCGCTGCCGACTACGACCGCATCAAACGAGGTCATCACCGGGTCGCGATCTCCGCCGGCGCAGTCCCGCCGCCCGCAGCCGCGACACCAATTCACGGCTGTTCACCGCAACGGCACCTGCACGCAGCGCCAGCTCTCTCTCGGCCTCATCGACGTCGTAGTGGTCGCCCTGAAATGCGGCGCGGCGCTTGCCGATGAGTGCAGCGAACTGGTGCAGTTCGTCGTAGCTCTCGTCGGAAACGAGGTGGGCCCAGCGGCGGCCGCGCCACTGCCAACGGGCGTCGTCGACGAAGATCGTCATCGGTCCAGCTCGGCGGTCGGGTTCTCCGTCAGGGCAGGCCAGACGGACGAAATAGGCTTATCTCCTTTCCAGCGCGCCTGTGGAGGGGGAGGCGCAGCGTGAACGAGCAGCTGCAGCGCGGACGTCGTTCCCACCCGCGGGTGACGCGCGCCATCGCAGCCGTCACGCTCGCGTGTACCGGTGTCGCGCTTGGGGGCGGCCCGGCCGTGCACGCGGCGGACGTTCCCGTCGAGGAGCCACCGGTCAACTTCCACCTGAACGCCTGCTTTCCTGAACCAGCTCTCCCGACGCCTCCTTACTTGGGGCCCGTCATCGAAGGCGCACTCACCTACGACGACTGGATCGCCACCATCGTCTCCGCGACGCAGGGCTGCCAACCGCTCCGGGTTCCGGTCTTCGGCGAATTCCGGATGCCGCTTGCAGACCCGGTCATGAGTTCGGAATTCGGCCGTCGCTACCACCCGGTACGCAGACGCTGGCTGCCCCACACCGGGGTCGATTTCGTCGACCGGGAGCGGCGTTGGCGGGTCTCGGTCCTGGCTGCGGGCATGGGGACCGTCATAGCGGCCGGGAACTACGCCGCGTACGGGCGCACAGTCATTATCGATCACGGAGCGCGGATCGCGACGGTGTACACGCACCTGAGCAGCATCCACGTGCGTGAGGGCGACTACGTGGAAGCTGGCGACAGGGTGGGACGACTTGGTTCGACCGGTGCAGTCACCGGCCCGCACCTGCACTTCGAGATGCGGCTGGGCGGTGCTGCAGTCGATCCATTGGACTACGTGGCACCTTGGCCGCAACCGCCCCCGGGTCACTTCTAACCACTTCTCGCCGGCGGCGCCCACTTCAGCCAGATGCCGGCGAGTCGGATCCGGCTGCCGTATCGGCGTCGGGGGCTGCACCGTCGGCACCCTCAGCCGCTTGCGCACTGCTCCCGCCGTCGGGTTCGTCGGGTTCGTCGGGTTCGTCCGGCTCGTCCTTGTGAGTCTCGAACAACTCCGACTCGATGAGCTCGTGTCGCTTGATGTACGTCGACACGAACGCCTGAATCGTTGCGGCGGCCGGCACCGCCAACAGCGCGCCGACCGAGCCCAGCAAGGCGGCACCCGCCAGGACTGAGCCAAATGCCACCGCAGGATGAATGTTCATGGTGTGGGCAGTGACTCGGGGAGCCAGCAGGTAGTTCTCGATCTGCTGATACGCAAGCACCACGATGGCGACCCATATCGCCGAGATCGGGTTGTCGAGCAACGCAATGAGCAGCGGCAGCAGGCCCGCCAAGTAGGTGCCGACGACCGGTACGAACTGCGACAGAACGCCCACCCACATGGCAAGCGGAGCCGGGAACGGCACGCCGATGACGGCGAAAGCGGCCCAGTGGAGCAGGAAGGCTGCGACGGCGAGCAGAGTGCGCGAGTAGATGTACCCGCCGGTCTTGTCGATGGCCAACTCCCAGCCACGCAGCACCATCGCCTGGCGGGTCGGAAGCAGGGTCGAGCACAGGAGGCGGCGCAGCCGGGGCCCATCGGCCACCAGGTAGAAGGTGAACAGGACAATGGTGAGCAGTTGCACCGCAACATTCACCACGGCCGAACTGACCGACACGAGGTTGCTTGCCACATCACCGGCCACCGAAGCAGCGCTCCCGCCCTCGGTGAACTGCGCCGCGAGCTCGTCGGTGCTGAGCTGGACGCCCAACTGCTCGTCGGCCCAGCGTTCGATGTCGGACAGGTAGCCCGGAGCGGCGTCAATGAGCTTGACGATCTGATCGGCCAGCACCGACGCCATCGCTGCTGTGAAGCCGGCAACCGCCAGCACGAACACCAAGAAGACGAGCGCTGTGCCGAGCCCCCGGCGCCAGCCTCGACGCGCCAGCCAATTCACCGCCGGCTCCATCGCAAACGACAGGAACATCGATACGAGCAGGACCACCAACAGGGTTTGCAGCTTCTCGAGCAGCCACGCTGCCGTGGCCAAGCCCACGACAGCGGCCATGGTCAAGCCGATCGCGCGCGGCACCCAGCGCGGCATTCGGTCGCGCTCGGGCAGGTGAAGCTCCCTTCGACTCCGGGCGTCACTCGCCATGAGCACTCCCGTGGTGGGCTTCCATGGCGGCGACGACGGTTGCGTGCAGCAGCCCGTTGGTGGCGATCCCGTTGCGGTTGCGATACTCGGGCCGGCCTTCGACATCGGTGAAAATCCCGCCTGCCTCGGACATGATCACCGGCATCGGGGCCAGATCCCAGGTCTCGCACACCGGGTCGATCATGGCCTCAGCCTGCCCTGTCGCGACCAGGAAGTAGCCGTAGGCGTCGCCCCATGTGCGCATCATCGCACCCCCGGCGCGCAATGCCTCGAATTGTTCAGGCTCGAAGGTCTCGTAGCTGGAGGTGTTAACCATGGCACCTCGGAGAACCGGGTGATCGCTTACCAGACAGCGATGATCGCCGAGCCAGCAACCAGTGCCACGGCCAGCGGCAAGCGTCAACCCCATCGCGGGAAGGTCGATCACACCGACCAGCGGGCCGTAGGGGTCCACCAGCGCCACAAGAGTCGCGTACAGCGGAACGCCTCGCACGAAGCCACGGGTTCCATCGATGGGGTCGACGATCCAGGTCCGCCCATCGGGTCGGACTGCGCCACCTTCCTCCTCACCGAAGATCGCATCACCGGGGAACTGCTGGGCGATCCGCTCCCGGACGAAGCGTTCAGCTGCCCGGTCGGCTTCGGTCACCTCGGTCCCGTCGCGTTTCCAGGAGACTCCGAGGTCGCGCTGGCCGAACCAGCGCAGCGTGAGTGCTCCCGCAGCAGCGGCGATGTCGCGCACCGCCCCCACGAGCGACTCGCTGGCGTTCGGGGGATCTCCGCGCGGTGGAGCGTCGGCCCCCTGGCTCATTCGCTTCGCCCCGGGCTCTGCCACGGCAGCCGTCGAGGTCGCGGCGGCTCGTCGGATTCAGGCAGATTCAGCGGAAAGGTCAACACCGGCACAGACATCTGGCGGGCGATCCGCTCGGAAGGCAGGAGCACCAGGCGCGAGGCGCCCGCCGGTGGTCGCGGAGTGAACAGTACGACAAGATCTGCATGATGCTGGCTGCGTGAACGCACCACTGCGCCGGTGAAGCTCTCGTTGCGCAGCGAGCGGAATTCGAAATCGACATCGCGGCTGCCGCATCGCTCCCCGATCTTGGCTGCGTGCGGCTCGTCACGCTCTCCCGGCATCAGCACGACCAGCGACGAACGCCATCGAGCCGCCTGATCGATCAGCCACTCGGGCAACTCCACCGGTACAGGTGCAGCGACCAGCACGCGGGCTGGCAGCTCGAACTGCTCTGGAACGGACCCGTTCTCTTCTTCTTCGGACGACCAGCCACGCAAGTCGCGGGCAACCAGCAGTGGTCCGACCAGTTCGAACAACACGACGGCGCCCAGGACCACCGTCGCGGCCTCTGCGCCCGGGGCACCGAGACGCTCTGATGCAATGACTGCCAAGCCCACCGCAACACCCGCCTGAGGTGTCAGGTTGACACCCAGCCGCAGCGCCCTGCGCCAGCCGAGGCCGCCCACCAAGCCACCAGTCAAACCGCCGACGATCTTCGCTGCCACGCGCACAACGACGTATGCGATGCCGACAACGCCAACCTTGGGCACATCGGCCAGGTGGATGGAGGCGCCGGCGAGGGCGAAGAACAGCAGGTACAGCGGCTGTTCGACGGTCTTGATAGTCCGGAACAACCTCACCGAGAACGACTGCGGCGACACCGTTGCTGCAGTGGCTCCCGCAACCAGTGCCGCCAGCGGCAGCGAGATGTCCAGCCAGCCCGCGATGGTCCACCCGATGACGACATGCACCAGTACGAACAGCAGGAGTTCACCGGAGGTCTCGATCTGGAATCCGAGCCGCGAGATGAACCAGCCACCTATGAGGCCCAGCACCGCCCCGCCGATGCCGAGCTGCACGAAGTTGATGAGAGCGCTGCCGATGTCGGCGGCTTCGTCGGAAAGCAGTAGCGCAATCGGGAGAACCGCGGCAAATGTCGTCGTGGCCAGCGCATCGGACACTGCGTGCGTTCCGACGATGCCGGTGGGATAGCTGCCCCGCGCCCGTACGGAACTCACGATGTGCGCGATGGTCATCGGCGCGCCAGCACCGGCGAGCGCACCGAGCACCAGCGCCACCGAACGGTCTGCTCCGAGCCTGCTTGTCACCCAGTACACCGCTATTGCGCTCAAGGCGAACTGTATGACACCGGTCGTGAGCGTCCACCGCGCAGCCCGCAGCGCACGCGCCGACACGCGCTCGCCGATCACGAACATGAGGACCGCCAGCGCCACCTCCGTGACCGGACGCAGCGCGATCAACGACGGCTCGTCGATCAGACGGATGAACGGCGGACCCGAGGGGCCGAGCAGGGCGCCGACGATGAGAAACGCGACCAGCTCAGGCAGATTGTGGCGTGCCAGCAAGCGGCTGGCCAGATACGCCAGCCACGCCAGGACAGCGAAGGCGACCAGCGTGTCGTTCATGGCCGCCTCACGGCGTTCGCCTAGCTGTCGGCGACGACTGGCTCGAAGTTCGGATCGCGCTGCTCGACGAAGCTCTGGACGCCTTCCTTGAAGTCGGTGCGTCGGAGCGACTCGCGCATGAGGGCGTTCGACTCCTCGAGCGCCTCGTTACTTGCCTGGTCAAGCTGGCCCCACACCTGACGCTTGATCTGCGCCATCGACCACGGCGCGCTGTAACGACCGAGATCGCGGGCATAGCTGACAGCCGTTGACAACAGGTCCCCCGCAGGCACCACCTTGCTGACAACGCCCATCTCCTTGGCTTCGGGGGCAAGGAAGACCCGACCGGACATGAGGATGTCCAGCGCATGGGACGGACCGACCACCCGCGGCAGCATCCACGCCACACCGTGCTCGGCAATGAGGCCTCGACGGGCGAACGCACTGGTGAACTTGGCTCCCTCGGCGGCAAAGCGAACATCGCACATCATGGCGTGGACGAAGCCCAGCCCAGCGCATGCTCCATTGATCGCCGCCACAACCGGCTTGGGAATAGTCAGGGCATAGTCGTGACGCTCGGCACGCACGCGCGGAGCGTCCCCACCGCCGGTGCCTTCTCCTTGGCCGCTGCTGATTCCCTGCAGGCTGTCCATGTCGGCCCCGGCGCAGAAACCTCGGCCTGCGCCCGTGACCACGACTGCGCGCACATCGGAATCGGCTGCCGCCCGGTCCAGAGCGTCGAAGTAGCCGGTGCCTAGCTCACCCGTCCAGGCATTCAGGCGTTCGGGACGGTTCAGCGTGACGATTGCCACGCCGTCGTCAACCTCGTACAGCACTGTGTCATTCGTTTGGTTGCCGCTCATCTGAATCCTCCTCGCAGACGCCGCTGCGACCACGCTACTCACGAGCGAGGCAGTGCCTCCACCGTCACGGTGTCCATCGTGTCGCCCACGGCGATGCCCAGCGCAACGTCCATGCCCTCGGTCACATAGCCGAAGAGGTTGTAGGCGGGCTGCAGCTTGGCGCGGCAGTCGTCGATGCAGATGAAGAACTGGCTGCCGTTCGTGTCAGGACCGGAATTGGCCATTGCCACCGCACCCAGCGTGTAGTCGCCCTTCACCGGTTCGTCGGCGAAGCGGTATCCCGGGCCCCCGCGCCCGGACCCCTCGGGGCAGCCGCCCTGGATGACGAAGTCTGGAACGACGCGATGGAACGTCAGCCCGGTGTAGTAGCCGTCCTGGGCCAGGTTGACGAAGTTGTTCACCGTGGCCGGCGCCAGCTGCGGGTCGAGATCCATGACGATGCGACCCTTGGACGTGTCAAGGGTGACACGCCAGATCGCATCGGTGTTGATGTTCATTGGAGGTGCAGATGCCATGAGGCTGCGACGCTATCCAAGCGCGCCCGGCAAGCCTCGAGGCCCGAGCGCTTGCCGTCAGTCGGTGGAGCGGAGCGTGCGTCCGGCGAGCGCACCGGTGTGCTCGCCGTCGCGCATGAACATCTGGCCGTTCACGAGTGTGGCCTCATAGCCGGCTCCGCGCTGGATGTACCGACCCGCACCGCCCGGGAAGTCGTAGACGTACTGGGGTCCTGACAACGACAGCCGATCGAGGTCGATGATGTTGACGTCGGCGAACCGGCCGGATTCGAGCCGACCCCGGTCGGCCAGCCCGAACAGGTCCGCAGTGTCCGAGGTGATCCGGCGCACTCCTTCGGGAAGGGAAAAGAACCCGTTGTCGCGCACCCAGTGGCTCAGGAAGAACGTGGGCTGGCTGGAGTCCATGATCTGACCGACATGGGCTCCCGCATCCGCGAGACCCATGACGATGGAGGGGTGGCTCAGCAGCCGCTCGATCGCGTCGAAGTCCTGGTTCAGCACCGGCAGGCTCAGCATCACAGTGCCGTCGGAGCGATCCGTCGCATCCAGGAACAACTCCACCGGGGACACCCCTGCGGCGGCAGCCTGAGCGTCGAGCGTGTCATCGGGTCCGATCCGGTAATTCGGATTGACGGCATCGAGCAGGTAGAGGCGGCTCAGGTCCACCAGCGAGTTCGCCATACCGGTGGAGTTCTCGTCCGACGAGTCTGCCTCGGCAACCAGTGCTGCACGCGTGGCGGGGTCACGGATTGCCGCGAGTCGCTCGGCGACGCTGAGGTGGCGCAACGAACGCCAGGTGTCACCGGCGCGGTCCCACGGCGTGCGGTGCTGGATTCCCAAGACGACGCCGATGGCGCGGCAGGTGGTCTGCGGCCGCAGGTTCGCGCCCGCCGCGTTCTGGTCGGCGACGTAGCCGAGCACCAGATCGCTCATCTCGGGTTTGCGGGCGGAGTACACCAGGCCGAAGGTGCACGGCTGACCGCTGCGCCGGGTGATCTCGCCGAGCACCTCGATCTCATGGCGACCGCCGGCAAAGTCCGGGCCGGCGGCCTCGAAGCGGGGAGCTGATTCGAACACGCCCCGGCCGTGGCGGCCCAAGACATCGCCGAACGCGTACAACTCGTTGTCGTCAGCGAACGTGCCCGGGATCGGACGACCGTCGGGCGTGCGATGCAGCAACGTGCGCGACGTCGAGAACCCCAGGGCGCCCGAGCCCATCGCCTCGTCCACCAGCTCGCACATCGCGGCGACCTGCGACGCCGAAGCGGGGCGCTCTTCGAGGCTGTGAGGGCCCATCGTGTGCCAGCGGACTGCGACGTGACCGACCATGCCGCCCACATTGATGCCCTTTCCGATGCCGTCCAGGAAGGAGAGGTACTCGCCGTAAGAGCGCCAGTCCCAGGGCAAACCCTGCATGATCGACTGCTTCGGGATGTCCTCGACCGACTCCATGACCTCGGCGATGTATTCGATGTCGGAGGTCTTCACCGGAGCGAACGTGACCCCGCAATTGCCCATCACCACCGAGGTAACGCCGTGCCAGCACGAGCTCGAGCCAATGGGGTCCCACGCCAGCTGGGCGTCGAGGTGAGTGTGAATGTCCACGAATCCGGGCGTGACGACCTTGCCGGCAGCATCGATCTCGGTACGCCCGGAATCGGGCACCTCACCGACCGCTGTGATCCGTTCGCCGTCGATAGCAACGTCGGCAACCTTGGCGTCGGCGCCAGTCCCGTCCACCACCAAGCCGCCGCGAATGACTGTGTCGTGCGACATCGCGCGCTCCCCTGCTCGTACCGGTTTCCGGTCGTTGAGCTTACGCCCGTCCCTTCCGGCCCGCCGGTGTCTCCGCGCCCCTGTCTTGGCTTCGGTACTCTCGACTAGATGCCGAATCCTCTGCGAAGGGCGACTGCCGTGCACCAACTCGACTCCCGCTTCGGAGGCAACACCGTTCGCTGGCGTGCGCTCGCCGCAGCCCTGGCTGCTGCGCTGCTGGTCAGCGCCTGCGGTTTGCTCAGCGACGACAGCACCGATGCGACCACGACTACGGCCGCTGACGACGGGTCTATGTCCGACACAGGGACCGATACCCCCACGATCGTCACGGCCACGCCGACCACCACAGGTGCTGGTGACGGCATGGCCGAAGAGGAACCGTCAGGTCCCAGCGTGACCGCCGAGTCGAAGCTCTCGACGGCTGGTCTTGGACCGGTGCAGATCGGTCACAGCCTCGAAGACGCCCGTGAAGCCGCCGGCGCGCTGATGATTGCAGTGCCGGGCGGCAGCGATGCCTGTCGCTACTACACCGTCCAGAACGGTCCCGAGGGTGTCCGGTTCCTTGCCGTCAACTCCGAGATCGTGCGGGTCGACATCGGGTCCGGACCGATCACGACCATCTCGGGCTACGGCATCGGCTCCACCCGGAGCGAGATCGTCGAAGCCTTCGGCGACCGGATCGAAGACGGGCCCGGGCTCTCGGCGATCCAGTACGTGCCGGTCGACGCTCCCGACGTCGACAAGCGAGTCGTGTGGGAGGTCAACGAGGAAGGCGCGGTCATCTCCCTGCGATCTGGACGCCTGCCGCACATCGAGCCCCGGGTGGCCTGCACCGGCTGAGCGCACCTGCGCTCCAGCAACCCGAGCCAGCGGCTCGTCTCAACTGGCGACGGCGTCACCCAGGTTCTTGACGACGTCGATCCACAGCTGCGTCGTGAGCGCCAGCGAGTCGATGTCGACGCGCTCGTCGTTGCCATGGAAGCGCAGCATGAAGTCGTTGGAGTTCACACGGTCGCTGAACAAGCCCGCCCCATATGCCACGGCGCCCTTGTGACGGAAGAAACGGGCATCGGTCGCACCGACAATCAATGAGGGGATGAGGGGCGCACCCGGATGTGCCTTGGCCATCAGCTCGCCGAGCAACTGCCACATGGGCGTGTTCGTCGGCGAGAAACTTGCTGGATCGTCGTGCAGGTGCTCGATCTCGACTTCGTCGAACAGATCGCCGAGCGCCGCCCGCAGGTGCTCGTCGACCGAGGTGGGATCGCCCGGAGCCGTGCGGATGTCGATCTCCATTTCGACCCGGTCGGGGATGATGTTCGTCTTGTTGCCGCCGGCCACGACGTTGGGGCTGAACGTCGTATGGCTGCATGCATGCAGGTGGCGCGCCAGCCCCGGGGACGACATTCCGGCAACGGCGTCGTAGACACGGGCCGGGTCACCCAGTGCCTCTCGAGTCTCGTCGTCGACGGTCAGCGTCGAGACATGGTGCTGCCACATCTCGGTGAGACGCGGCGCCGGCCGGTACTCCGCGATGCGGCGGATAATCTCGGCTGCCTTGAGCAGCGCATTGTCGGTGCCGAGGGGCATCGAGCCGTGCCCCGGCGTGCCGCGTACCGTCAGTCGTCGCCATCCCAGGCCCTTCTCGCCTGCCGCGAGCGTGAGCTTGGTGCCCTGAGGCGTGTGGGTGGGCATGCCGCCGAACTCGGTGAGCACGTAGTCGCAGGCGATGGCATCCCAGTGGTGCTCGGCCATCCACTTTGCGCCATAGGTGCCGCCGGCCTCCTCGTCGGCCACTCCGAAGTAGATCAGGTCGCCCTTCGGACGGAAGCCGCTCTCGGCAATGTGGCGGAAGGCCACCGCCATCGAGGAGGTGAGATTCAGCATGTCGACGGCTCCACGTCCCCACACTTCGCCGTCCACCAGTTCGCCAGCGAAGGGATCCCGGCTCCAGCCTTCGGGGTTGACGGGCACCACGTCGGTGTGTCCCATCAGGCAGAGCTTCGGTGCTGCCGGGTCGGTGCCCTCGATGCGAGCGACCATCGAGCGACGCCCCGGCTCCGACTCGAAACGCTCGACCTGGACACCCGGGCCTTCGAGGTAGGTCTGCAAGAGGTCGCTGTTGCGCACTTCGGAACCGGAAGCGACGGTGCCGTCGTTGACGCAAGCGTTCCGGATCATCTGCTGGAGCAGATCAACCGTCTGGTTCGTCAATGCGGGGTCAGTGTGGCTCAGGTCACCCATGGGGGCGATGTTAGGACCGCGGTGGCACCTCACGGCTACCGTGACGTCAATGGAGACCGGATCTGAGGAAATGGGGACCGAGACGAGTCTCGACGCGTTCCGCGTTGAGGCCGTGCAGTTCCTGAGCGAGGCCGTTGACGCCGGTGAAGCCTGCCCTGCCTACGGAGCAATCCTCGTGCCAGCGCTGCACGAACGCGCACGCCGCTGGCAGAGGTATTGCTATGACAGCGGCTGGGCCGGGCTGCATTGGCCCACTGCCTGTGGCGGCCGCGGGCTGGGCCGAGACCACACCGGCGTATGGATGGAGGAATGCGAGCGTTCGGCCGTCGCGCCGTACCTGAATCTGCAAGGAATCGTGCTGGCCGGCGAGGCCATCATGCGCACCGGTACCGACCGCCAACGCGAGCAGTTCCTGCGTCCCACCTTGACCGGCGAGATGCTGTGGTGCCAGCTGTTCAGCGAGCCCGGCGCTGGGTCTGACCTGGGCGGGCTCGGGACCTCCGCTGTGCCCGACGGCAACCGGTTCGTGCTGAATGGGCAGAAGGTGTGGTCTTCGAACGCGCAATTCGCCGAGTACGGCATCCTGATGGCACGCACTGAGCCAGATGCCCCCAAGCACCGCGGCATCAGCTTCTTCCTGCTCGACATGAAATTGCCCGGCGTCGAGGTGCGACCGATCCAGCAGATGACCGGTGACCGCGAATTCTGCGAGGTCTTCTTCGACGAGGTCTCGATGCCAGCCGACGCATTGCTCGGCGAACGCGGCGGCGGCTGGGGCGTCGCGATGGCGGTGCTCGAAGACGAGCGGGGCGGTGCGGGCGCCTCGGGTGTCATCAGCCTCCGCAAGCGCCTCTCGAAGATGATCGAAGCTGCTGGCGACACCGGACCACTGGGGAGGCAGTCACTTGCCGATCTGCTCGCCCGCGGGAGCGCCTTGGCCGCGCTCATGGAACTGCACGGCGCTGATCCGCGCATGGCTCCAGTGGCAAAGCTGGCGAACAGCGAACTCGGCTACGACGAAGTGGAGATAGGTGCCGGCCTGCGCGGTGCCGACGCCATGCTCGCTGGGACCGAGACCGAAGCATTCTTGTACGCGCCGGGGATGCGCATCGCGGGTGGCACCAGCGAGATCCAGCGGAACATCATCGGTGAGCGGGTGCTCGGCCTGCCGCGCGAACCTTCCCCGTAACGTTTGCGAATTCTGCCAGCGCGGTGAGCCATCGCCGCGAACGGAGGTAACCCCACATGACCGTGAAGTTCTGCTGGTTCAACCTGATGCCCTGGCCCGACCTGCCCGACGACTTCAAGACCGAGCACCGGTCTGTGTGGGTCGACATCGACGGGTCGCTGTTCGATCCTGAGCGGGCAAACGGCGTCTATCACGAGTACATGGACCAGCTCGAGTTCGCCGACGAGCTCGGCTTCGACGGCATCGGCGTCAACGAACATCACCAGAACGCCTACGGCATCATGCCGAGCCCCAACATCATCGCTGCAGGCTTGGCGCGACGGACGTCGCAGGCCGCCATCTGCGTGATCGGCAACTCCATCGCGCTGTACAACCCGGCGCACCGTGTCGCCGAAGAGTTCGCAATGCTCGACTGCCTGAGCGGCGGCCGGCTCGTTGCCGGCTTCCCCGTCGGCACCCCGATGGACACCAACTTCACGTACGGGCAGATCCCTGCGCTGACCCGCGAGAAGTATTACGAAGCCCACGACCTGATCATGGAGGCGTGGACCAACCCTGACGTCTTCGCGTTCGACGGCAAGTACAACCAGCTGCGCTACGTGAACTGCTGGCCGAAACCGATCCAGCAGCCGCATCCGCCGATCTACATCCCCGGCGGCGGTTCGATCGAGACGTGGGACTTCTGCCTTGAGCACGACTACAACTACTCGTACCTGAGTTTCAACGGTTACCTGGCGGGCCAGACCCTGATGGACGGCTACTGGAACCGGGTCGCGGAGATGGACAAGAGCGAGACGCCCGGTCGGGCCGGCTTCGCCCAGATCATTTGCACGGCGGCCACCGACGCCGAGGCCGAGGAGCTCTACAGCGAGCACATGCTGTACTTCTTCAACCGCTGCCTCCATGTGTTCCCCGGTTTTGCCGACCCGCCCGGCTACCGGACGGTCAAGACCATCCAGGCCGGCAAGCTCGACCAATTCCGCAAGGAGAACCAGGCGCTGTTCAAGCGACTGACCTGGAAGGACCTGGTCGAGGGTGGCTACGTGATTGCGGGCTCGCCCGACACGGTGCGCGAGCGCATGGAGGACATGATCAAGCGGCTGCGCGTCGGCACCGTGTTCTGCCTGCTGCACATGGGGAACATGCCCGACTGGAAGACCCGCTACTCGAGCCAGCTGTTCGCCGAGAAAGTGATGGGTGGGCTGCGGGACATCTGGGGCGACGAGTTCGCCGATGCCGAGGACTGGTGGTGCAAGCCCATGGCCGAGCGGGTGCGTCCAGAAGACACCATGGCCGACGCCCGGCGCTACCCCGAGATGCCCAACGGCGCCGTGGCATGAGCACCACCGTGACAGCAACTGCATCGACCTTTGACGAGGTCGTGGTGACCACGCGGCGTTCGGTGACTGCACCGGTGCGCGTCTACGAACCGGCGGGCGGGGCTTCCTCCGGCACAGCGACCGTCCTGGCGCTGCACGGTGCCGGTGGCTGGCTGCCGACCGAGCCCGTGCTCGAGGGCTTGGCGGCGGCTGGGCTACGAGTAGTGGCGCCGGTGTGGCCCGCCTGGAGCGAGCACGGCGACGAGGACCGCCTGTCGGACATGCAGGATTTCGCGCTGCACGGCTGGGATGTGGCCACCGAGATGGGTCTGCTGTCCTCGGGCGCGGCCGGCGGCCTGCACCTGATGGGCCACTCGATGGGCGGCATGATCGCCGCCGAAATGGCGGCGCTGGCACCTCAGTCGGTGGGGCGCATGGCATTGATGTGCCCCGCAGGAATGTGGCTCGCGGATCACCCGATTCCCGACATCTTCGCGATGCTGCCCTACCAGCTGGCCGAAGTGCTCTTCGCCGACCCCAATGTGGGCGAGGAAGTGCTGACCGGAGGCGCCGACTTCTCCGACAACGCGACGCTGACCCGGTTCATGGTGGCCCGGGCCCGCCAGCAGGGCATGGCCGGCAAGATCCTGTTCCCGATCCCCAACCGGCGGTTCTCCGAGCGGGCGTACCGCGTGACGGTGCCCACACTGCTGGCCTGGGGCCGTCAGGATCGGCTGATCCCGCCGCCCTATGCAGACGCCTGGCAGGAAGCGCTGCCCGACGCCAGTGTTGAACTGGTTGACGGTGCCGGGCACATGCTTCCCTACGAACAGCCGGCAGCTGTGGTGGCGGCCGTTACGGCCCATCTGCACGGTTGAGGGACGCCGCCAGGAAGGCAGCTGCTTCAGCCAGAGCTTGGTCCGCTTCGGGCAGTGCGTGGTAGTGCCACGTGTGCCAGAGGCCCTCCCACAGGTCGAGTGTGATGTCAACGCCTGCGCCGGCTGCGCGTTGCTGGAATTCGCGCGCCTGTGACGCAAGGGGCTCGCCGACCGCAGCCTGCACGAGAACCGGGGGCATCCCGTCGGCGGCGGCAATGACCGCAGCGCTGAGCGCGAGCGCTCCGCCCGCCGAGTCGCCTGCGAGCGCCACTGAGGCCCTGTAGCCGGCCAACGCCCGGTACACCGCCAGCATGTCGTCGAGGGCCGCGGGAAACGTGTGCTCGGGAGGTTGGCGGAAGTCCACCGAGACGAGCCGGAGGATTCGGCCGAGGCGCGCTGTGATCGGGATTGCGACTGCAGCACTGCCCAAGACGTAGCCGCCGCCGTGTGCGTAGACCACGGTGGGTTTCGAATCCGAGGCTTGTGGGCCTGCCACGAGGCACGGCACACCGCCGATCGTGACCGGCCGGTGCGGCACTTCGGGGTCGTCGTCGGTGCCCCAGAGGGCGTTGGTCTCGGCGCGCCAGCGTGCGACGGCGTCCAAGTCGGCCAGGTCGGGCATCTGCAATGGCACCGAAGGCGTGCCTCGGGCCTTGTACGCAGCCGCCTCGGGCGACAGCTCGTGGCGGCGGGTTCCCCTAGATCTCAAGGACATCGACCGAGACGGCTTCCACCGCATCGGGGCTGTAGGACATCGGGATCAGCTCGCAGTCGATCCAGGCCTGGCGTTGGTCGAGGTCATGGCCGCTGCCACGCACGCCCGACACGCCGTGTGGGACCACCCAACCGGAGCTGTCCCAGTCGCCGAGATCGAACGCATACCGGGCGACCGAGCCGTGAATGGCCCGCTCACCGGTCTCCGGCGCGGTGCCGCCTTGGCGAACCGTGTCGCCGTCGCCCGCGCAGCCGTCGACCGGCGGATGCAGGTCCCGTGCGGCCGTCAGCGCCGAGGCGAGCGGGTGCGGCGATGCCATGCGGTGCACCCTTCCCCAGGTCCACGACTGCGGATCGTCGCCGAGCCGCTGGGTGAGCTCGGCCGCGGTTTCGTCGACGCAAGCGCTAACCGCCATGCGCCGCCCGATGGGGTTATCCAGCCCAGGTACCACGTCGAGGTTCCGCTCGCAGAGCATGCGCACGACTGCCCCGGCGGCCATGCGGCTGGCCTCGGCGGCGGGCGGCCACCCCGCTGCGCCCAACTCCGCTCCCGCAATGCCGAGCCGCTCGATGATCGCCTCGATGAGCCGTCGCTTGATGACCGAGTAGATGGTTGCGGCTGGCGAGTCGGCAGTCATGCGCTGGTCCCAGTCAGCCAGCATGTCGAGCAACGTGTGTGAGAGTTCATGGCCGCACTCCACCGCGTACTCGTTGATGAGATCAAGCACCCTGGGCGCGACGAGCGAGGTCACGTCCGAGTGGACACGGCTCATATCCGAAACGGTGGCGCTCGTCATCGGCGCCAACAGCTCGCAGATGCGGTCGTGGCGGCTGGGCCCGGCGAAGTCCAGCGAGATGTAGGGGCCGCCGTCGGCGGTGCGATTGTTGGCCGTGACGAGGAAGCCTCGGTCGGGATTGGCCCAGTGCGGCAATTCTTCGAACGGGACCGGTTGGCGACCGTCCCATCCAAACTCGTCGGTACCCGGCACCGGGGTCCAGCGGCTCGCAGGCGAACGCTCGACGACCCGACCCCGGATCTTGAAGGCAATGCCGCCGGCGCGGTCGGCTGTCAGCAGGTTGTTCACCGGCAGCACCCAGGGCCGCACCGCTTCGATCAGCTCGGCTGTCGAACCGGCAGCCAGCATCGGCCACAGAGCATCGAACGTCGTGTCGGGGCCGAACATGCCGGTCCACTGCAACGACAGCGCGACCCCGTCGGCGGGGTCGCCGAGCACGACCGGTCCCCTCGGCGTGGACCCGCAGAGCACCTCGACAGTTCCCTCGCCCCGGATGTCGAGCGTTTCGCTCCGCCAAGGCTCCCCGAGCGTCGAGTCCAGCTCGAATCGCTCCACGAACACGTCGGTGTCGTCGCACATGCCGTGGGTGATGCCCCACGCAACCTCGGCGTTGTGCCCGAAGTGCGGGAAGCCCGGCACGCCGGGGAATCCCATCCCGATGGCGTCGAAGTCATCGCAGCTCAGGTGGCATTGGTGGTACACGTTCGGGAACTCGATGCCCCGGTGCGGATCGCCTGCGAGCAGCGGCTTGCCGCTGGCGGTGCGCTCGCCACTCAGCGCCCATGAGTTGGACGCCCCGTCGGAGTCCATGGCCGCTGCAAGTGCCGCCATGTCGACCGCGCTCGCATCGAGCAGCGTGGCCGCGTCGGCGAGCAGATCGGGGGACGCCCCATCGCCGGGGCCGTGTCGATGCTGCCCGTAGCCGGGCACGATGGCCGTATCGGCCTCGACATCCCCGACGATCGCCATGACCGCTTCGGGTCCGGCTTGGGCCATGATGCGTCCTCGCCACAGCTTTCGGGTGAGCGTGCCCATGAAGATGTGACGCAGCTTGTAGACCGCGACGCAGTGCCATGGCTCCCACGGCTCCGGCGGAGACGGATGGTGCTCGAACTCGGGGGGCAGCGCATCGGCGTAGTCGGCCAGCCAACGGTTAACGCCCTGCGTGTAGGCCTCGCACATCGCCTGGGTGCGGGGTTCGAGCGCTGCATAGTTCGCTTGCGCGATCGCGGCGAGCCCGAGTCGCCGGAAGAAGGCATCCTCACGGGCCCCGGCCATGCCGACCACTTCGGCCCAGCGTCCGGTGGCCCTGCACCGATCCCATTCCATCTGCCAGATCCGGTCGTCGGCTGCCACCCAGCCCTGTGCCGCGAATGCCCCATCGGCCGTCGGGGCCTCGGCGTGAGCGATGCCCCACCTGTCACGCCGGATAGTCACGCCGAGCACGCCCGCTGAGACACCGCCGTCCGAGCCACTGCCTTGGGTCATGGCGGCCACGCTAGGACGCCGGAGTTCGCTCGGCAGCTTGTTTGTCGCTGTTAGAGCGCCTCCGCGAGTGCGCCGGCCAGTTCGGGATGCTCGAAGCGGAATCCGTCCTCGGTGAGAGCGTCGGGAAGCACCCGAGTCGAGTCGAGCAGCAGTGCTTGGCCCATCTCGCCCAGCGAAGCCCGGATGGCGAACCGCGGCGCCGGCATGAACGAAGGGCGGCGCAGGGCCGAGCTCAGCGCCCGTTGGAAGCCCCGCTGGCGGACCGGGTTGGGCGCCGTCAGGTTGAAAGCGCCGCTGACGTCGCTGTCGATGAGATGCCGGATGGCGCGGACCTCGTCGTCGAGGCTGATCCAGCTCCACCACTGGCGACCGGTGCCCAGCGGCCCTCCGGCACAGAGTCGGGTGATGCGCGCCATGCGTTCAATCGCCGGCGCTCCGCGCCCC
Organism: Candidatus Poriferisodalis sp.; assembly: GCF_965221945.1. Lineage (GTDB taxonomy): Bacteria > Actinomycetota > Acidimicrobiia > Acidimicrobiales > Poriferisodalaceae > Poriferisodalis. Next base: position 1,691,650 of record NZ_OZ244925.1, read on the forward strand.
ACAACGAGACCTGTGCGAATGCGAACGAGTCGCACCCCGGCGTCGGGGATCGGCACCGCGGCGCGTTCCCAGCGCTTGCAGACTTCGGCCAGGAAGCCGTTACCAGGCAGCGACCACTCGGTCAGCTCCTCCTCGCCCCGGTTGCCGTAGAACCCGACAGCAGAGCCGCAGACGAACACCGACGGCTTGGCATCGAGCTTGCCGACGGTGTCTGCCAGCAGCTTGGTGGACTCGACGCGGCTCGACATGATGGCGGCCTTGCGTTTGTCGGTCCACCGCCCGCCGATGCTCTCCCCCGCCAGGTGAACAATGGCGTCGAGCCCTTCGAGCGCGGCCGCGTCGATGGATTCTTCGGCCACGTTCCAGACGACCGTTTGCCCGGCGGCATCGCTCTCGCTGCCTTCGACGGGCGCTGGACCGGGACTTCGGGACACCCCGACGACCTCGTGGCCGTCAGCCCGCAGGCTCGCTGCAAGCGCTCCGCCGATCAGCCCACGAATGCCCGTGATCGCGACTCGCATGTCATTCATCATGGCGCGCCCAGCAACCCCCGCTGGGTCTCAAGGCGCGGTGAGGCGCCGTCGGGAGCTCTAGCGGCCCTGGAAGTCGCCGAGGCGGCGCTCGGAGACGGCCGCCATGCCTTCGCGGGCGTCTTGTGTGCCCGAGAGGCGCAGCTGCTCGGCGGCCTCGCGCTGTGTGATCTCGCGGACGCGGTCGCCGAGGCCGAGTCGCAGCGTGGCCTTGATGGCCCGTACGGCCAGCGGGGCGTTCGCAGCAATCTCGCCAGCGATTTCGATGGCGCGGTCGCGTACCTGATCAGCAGGCACGCACTCGTCGGCGAGACCCAGCTCGACTGCCTCATCGCCCTTGTACCGCTTGGCGCCCAGCAGCACCTTGGCAGCGCGTTCAGGGCCCAGCAGGGCCGGCATCGTCACGCTCATGCCGAAGCCCTGGTGGATGCCGAGCGATGCAAAGTTGGCGCAAAACCGGGCCTCGGGGCAGGTGATGCGGATGTCGGGCACCATCGCCAGTCCCAGACCGCCTCCGATGGCGGGACCGTGGATCGCCCCCACGATGGGCAGCGTCACGTCGAATAGTCGCCCCGAGCCTTGGTACAGCTCCAGTGTGGCGTTGCCGCCGACTTTCTCCTCGGCACCGCCGCCGACGCCCTCGCCGCCCAGGTCGGCACCTGCGCAGAACGAGCGACCCTCGGCGGCCAGCACCGCGCAGCCGATGCTCATGTCTTCTTCCAGTTCGACCAGCGCGTCGGCGATGCCATGCACTTGGCGGTAGCTCAGGAAGTTGTGGGGCGGGCGATCCATGATCACCAGTCCGACGCGCCCGTCCCGTTCGACCCTCAGTCCCTCTGCCATGTCGCGAATGCTCCTTCGCATCGACGGGCAGTCGCCCGCTCCGATCCGGCCCGCCAGCGGTGAGCCGGCGCGCCACGCTAGTACCGCTGCTATCGCCGATTCTGGAGTCGGCCCCCAGAGTGGTGCCCCGGCCTGTACACGTACATGCTGAACTTCTCACACTTACGTGTTAGCTTTCTTGCATGCGCACGACCGTCGAATTCGATGAGGACGCGGCGCAAGCACTTGCCCGATTGCGCCGAGAAACCGGCATGGGGGTGTCCGAGGCCGTCAACCATCTCGTTCGCCGAGGGTTAGCGGCTGAATCGGCGAGCGAGCCCTTCGTCCAGAAGACCCACCCGCTCGGCATCCGCATCGACGTGAGCAACGTGGCCGAGGCCATCGACCTGCTCGAAGGCCCCCAGTCCAGGTAGCTGCCGGTGCTCGTCGATGCCAACGTCCTGCTCTATGCAGTCGACGAGCACAGTCCCTTCCACCCCGCAGCGAGACCTTGGCTCGAAGACGCGCTGAACGGACCGCGTCGTGTCGGGCTTCCGTGGCAGTCTCTGACCGGGTTTCTGAGGATCGTCACCAACCCCCGAGCGGTGCCCAATCCGCTCTCGCCCACAGCGGCATGGGCCTTTGTGGAAGCCTGGCTGGACGCACCGAGCGCATGGATTCCTGAGCCCGGCAAAGGGCATCGCGCCATCCTCGGTCGGCTCGTGCGTGAACTGCACCTCAGCGCCAACCTCATTCCCGACGCTGCGCTCGCTGCACTGTGCATCGAACATGGCTTGGCAATCGTCTCAGCAGATTCCGACTTCGCGAGATTTGCCGAACTGAGCTGGATCAACCCGATCACCAACGCTTGACGCTGCGAGCCATGGCTGCGCCGGCCGCAGAGCCAGCGCAGCCGACGGCTCACGATCGTGGTCGCCGAACTAGCGTGACCTTGCGAATCCGGCTGACCTGAGAATCGGGGAACAACAGGCCAGCCATACCTGAGGGGGAAGCCGTGACCCAGACCGACGTAGCCGACGCAACGACCGAGACCGCAGCGCACGTGCGTACCGAGTCGATCGACTGGGACGACTTGCTTGCACGCCTGCAGGCTGTGCTGCGGCTGCGCACCACTCCGATCGGCATGAAGCTCTTCGAGACCACGGCCGATATGGAGGCCGTGCCGCGGGTGCGCCGCCCAAACGCCATCCACACCACCGATCAGATCGTGGGCATGGCCTGCCGGCTCAACTGGACGGTCGGCGTGACCATGGACGACCTCGTCGGCGCCCAGTGCGGCGCCGTCATCGGGCTGCATCCCCAAGACGACAAGTGGCTGTCGGGCGACCGCATGGCCGGCGTGTGGTTCGAGACGCTGGAGGATGCCTCCGAGCACCAGCACGCCATGGACTGCGTGCCCTATGGCACCTATGAGGCGATGGTGGTCGCACCGCTGTCGTCGAAGCGACTCAACCCGCCCGACGTCTGCATGATCTATGCCACGCCTGCCCAGATGATCATCCTCATCAACGGCCTGCAGTGGCGTGGCTACAAGAAGATGGAATGGGGCTGCGTCGGCGAGTCGGCGTGCGCTGATTCGTGGGGCAGGGCGCTGCACACGGGAGAGCCGAGCGTGTCGATTCCCTGCTTCGCCGAGCGCCGCTATGGCGGCGTGATGGAGGACGAGCTCTTGATTGCTCTCACACCGGAAGATCTCGTCGTTGCGGTCGAGGGCATGGAGGCGCTGTCCCGCAACGGGCTGCGTTACCCAATCCCGACGTACGGCATCCAGACCGACGCTCGTGCCGGCCTCGGCGTCAGTTACGACTGAGGACACGAGACCGGCCCGCACCTCAGAAAACCGCCAACTACACCCTCCAAACCAGCAGAAAGACAGGGGACAGCGTGGCACTGCAACCGACCAAGGAAGGCTTCGACCTCGGCATCGTCACCAGCAACGGCGACGAGATGCTCGCGTTCTATCGCGATGTGCTCGGGCTCGAGTTCGAGCAGACGCTGAACATGGAGAAGGTGGGCATTGCCCAGATGCACCGACTGTGGGCGAACAAGAGCATGCTGAAACTTGTGGTGCCCGTCGCTGACGTGCCTGCCGGGGCAACGGGGGGCATCACCGGCGCCACCGGCCTGCGCTACTTCACCTTCAACGTCGGCAACTTCGAAGAAGTGATGACCGCTTGCGAGGAGGCCGGGGCCAACATCATCTGGCGCCGGCTCGAAGCGCGGCCCGGCGTGGTGGTCGGGATGGTCGAGGATCCCGACGGAAACTGGGTCGAGTTCATCGACAACCCCTGAACCTAGGCTTGCGGGGCACGGCGACGTTGGGAGCGTTGGGAGCGTTGAACTGTGCCTGAACCACAGCGGAAGACAGTCCACGACCTGCTGGCGGAGGCGCGCGCCGGGCTGGACCGGGTCTCGCCCGCTGAACTTGCCGTGCTGCTGGAGGCTGGGGCTTCCGCCGACACCGGGCGGCTGCGCGTCATTGACATCCGATCGCGGGACCAGCGCGAGGCCAACGGCATCATCGAGGGCTCCGAGCCCATCGACCCCTTGGTGCTCGAGTGGCGCATCGACGACGCATCAGGTTTCGCCGAGGGCACAGCAGCCGACTTCGACGACCGCTTGGTCATCGTGTGCAATGAGGGTTACAGCTCCAGCCTCGCCGCCGCTCGCCTGCAGGACCTGGGGTTCGGCAACGCCACGGACCTCGATGGGGGCATGGCCGGCTGGAAATCCCACGGTTTGCCGGTAATCCCGCCGCCCACGGTGGGTGCCGGGTCCGACGGCTGACGAATCGGGGTCTCGGTCGCCGCGGCGACCTGCGAGGCGACCTCAGCTCGTGCCGGGGGCGGGCCGCTCGCGCAGGCGCCTGATGACGTCGGCCATGAAGTCGTCATCCTGCGCTCCTGGAATGACGAGCCGCCCATCGAACAGCCAGCTGGGCGTAGCGCTGATCCCCCACTCGTTCGCACGCGCCATCGACGCCCGAAGGGCGGGCAGCAGTTCGTCATTGGCCACGACGCGCCGCAGCACGTCAGGGTCGATGGCCACGTCTGCCGCCAAGGTGACCAGCACCTTAGGGTCGGTGACGTCCAGCTCGTCTTCCCAGTAGGCGGCGTAGAGCCGATCGTGGTAACGCTCGGCAGCGTCGGGGTCTGCGTGCTCGACTGCCAGCGCTGCCTGGTGCGCCTTGGCGCTGTTCCGCAGGCGTTTGGGAGACACGAAGCGGATGCCCTCAGCTTCGGCGAGTGCCGCCACCCGATCGAAACCTGAACGGACTTCGATGCCCTCCGCCGGCACCTCGGGATGGATTTCGTAGGCAAGCCAGGTGATTTCGAGGTCGTGACGCTCAGCCAGTTGGACCGCCCGGGCCCGTGCCAGATGGCACCACGGTCACAGGTAGTCCGACCACACCAGCACCGACATCGTCATTGTTCTGTCGATTCCCCGTCGCGCTCGTCGGGTTCGGGAACCTTGACTTCGCTGACCCGGAAACCAGCGCTCTCTCCCTCGAGATAGGCCTCTGCCTCCCTCAGGCCGTCCATGATCTTCTCGAATGCGGAACTCATCTCGGCCTCCCGAGTCCCATCCTCGCACACGGCCCGGCGGGGGTTTCGGGCGGCCGGTAGGTTGCCGCGCATGGACTTCACCATCCCCGCCGACATCGCGCAGCTGCTCGACGACCTGGACGCGTTCATCGACGACGTCATCAAGTCCATCGAGAACGAAGACGACAACATCCGGTTCTTCGACCATCGCCGGGAGGACTCGCGCACCGACTGGGAACGCGACGGCCTGCCGAACGCAGAGTGGGAAGCATTGCTGGTCCGCATGCGCAAGGAGGCCGACAAGGCGGGCTTCTTGCGCTGGCACCTGCCCGAGCGCTTCGGCGGCAGCGATGGCACGAACCTCGGCATGGCCATCATCCGCGAGCACTTGGCCCGCCGCGGGCTGGGTCTGCACAACGACCTGCAGAACGAGAGCTCGATCATCGGCAACTTCCCGACCGTGCTGATGATGGAACGCTACGGGTCAGCCTCCCAGCAGGAGTACTGGATTCCCAAGATGCTCGAGGGTCAAGCCCGCATCGGCTTCGGCCTGACCGAGCCGCTGCACGGCTCTGACGCCACCTGGATGGAGACCACCGCGGAGCGCGACGGCGACGAGTGGGTCATCAACGGCGAGAAATACTGGAACACCGGGCTGCACCACGCCACCCACGACTACATCTTCGCCCGCACGTCGGGGAATCCCGGCGAGGGGCACGGCATCACCTGCTTCATCGTCCCGGTCGACACGCCGGGCTTCGGGGTCGAGAAGTTCATGTGGACCTTCAACATGCCCACCGACCACGCCCACGTGCGCCTGACCGACGTGCGGGTCCACAACGACGACATCCTGGGGTCAGAGGGCCGCGGCCTGCAGACAGCGCAGCTGTTCGTGCACGAGAACCGGATCCGCCAGGCGGCCTCGTCAGTGGGCGCTGGCCTGCACTGCATCGACGTGGCAGTCGACTATGTGAAGAACCGCACCACGTTCGGCAAGCCGCTGGCGCAGAACCAGGCCATCCAGTTCCCGCTGGCCGAGCTGTACACCGAGGCCGAGATGGTCCGGGCGCTCATCTGGAAGACTGCCTGGGAGATGGACGAAGGCGTCGACCACATGGAGATCACCGACAAGGTGGCCATGTGCAACTACCGCGGCAACCGGTTCTGCTGCGACGCAGCTGACCGGTCCATGCAGAGCTGCGGCGGCAACGGCTACGGGCGCCACATGCCCTTCGAGCACATCTACCGGCACCACCGCCGGTACCGGATCACCGAGGGATCAGAAGAGATCCAGATCCGCAAGGTGGCCGGCAAGCTGTTCGGCTTCGTCCAGAGGGCGAAGAGCTAGCACAGCGCCGGGCGCGCCAAGAGCTAGCGGGACGGGTGGGAGACGAGCTGATGCCAGACGAGGCGCCAACAACTAGCGCGGGGAAAATGTCGCAATACCCGCGTCTTGCGCAGCGCGGGCAAGCCTCTGGTCGTAAGTGACGAGACCATCGAGGTCATCGCCAATGGCGAGCGCCGTCGCCAGATGCAATGCGTCGAGACTGCGCAGCTCCCGCGGATCCAACATCGCCGCGCTCTCGGTGATTGCCCGGGTGACCCGTACAGTCGACACCGAATCGAACAGCGACCGAGCTTGAGCCGTGAGTTCGGGTGCGTAGCGACGAACTGCTCTCACGACCTCAGTGCGCACCAAGTCCGACACGACGAGATCGCGCTGCTCTCGTCGGAGCCATGCAGCCAGCGTCGCCGATTCCGGCTCGCTGACGATCTGCTTCACCATCGCTGAACTATCGCAATAGAGCGGCACCGCTAGATCGCCTTGTTGGAACCGTCAATAGCGCTCTTCTGCCCGCATCGCAATAATCGCATCGGACAGATTCGGACCCGGCTGCGGCGGCGGCAGATCTTCCAGCTTGCCCCGTGCTGGTGTTGCCTCGCCTGCGGCAATCATCTCCTCGAGCCGCGACCGGCGGATAGGGATGATCTTCGCCACCGGCCGGCCACGGTTCGTCACGGTGATCTCTTCACCTGCGGCTACCCGCGCCACGACCTCGGAGGCATTCTGCTTGAGCGCCCGGATGCCGACTTCAGCCATGTTCTACATTGTAGCACAATGAGGTCGCAGGCGCGATCTGCCCGCGCCGGACTTGATCAGTCGTCGAGGCGGGCGGTGGCTTGGCCGGTGAGGACTGCTCGGTCCTCCTGGTTCGTCGTGGTGATGGTGAGGACGACCAACTTCTGGCCGTCCTCATCCCGGATCTCGGCGACCTCGGCTGTTGCGGTGAGCGTGTCGCCGGGCCACACCTGGCTGGTGAACCGCACGCCGTAATAGGTGAGACGGCCGTCGCCCACGAAATTCGTGACCATGCGCCCGGTCATGCCCATGGTGAGCATCCCGTGCGCGAACACCGTCGGGTAGCCCGCCACCTCGGTGACGAACTTCTCGTCGGTGTGGACAGGGTTGTAATCGCCCGACGCCCCTGCGTACTGCACGATCTGGGTGCGGGTGAGGTCGTCGACGATCTGCTCGGAATAGCTGTCTCCGACGCTGAGCTGCGATGCACTGAGTGCCATGTCTGCGTTCCTTTCTGGGTGACGACTCAGTCGTCGATGACCTTCTCGGTGACGACGCCGACGCCCTTGGCCGTGATGACCAGCTCGTCGTCCTCGTCGCGGTACTCGGTGACGGCCTCGGAGAACTTGAGAATGCCGGCCCGCCTGGACTGCTTCTCCCACTTCTCGCCGTCGTAGGTGACCGTGTGCAGTACGTCGCCGGGCTTCAGGTGCCGGTGATAGGTGAAGTGCTGCTCGGCGTGCAGGCCACCCGCTGCGGCACCGGACTGCTTGTCGTCCTCGCGCTCGTCGGCGACGTCATCGCCATCTGACTCGGATAGGTCTCGCACCAGCGTTCCCGAGGCGGTGCGGCCGCTGCCGAACCACTTCTTGTCCGGCTTCGGACGCAGGAAGTAGTCGGCGTCGAATTGAGCGCTGGACTGCGCGAATGTCGGCGGCGCGATGATCGAGCCGACCTCAGTGCCGGCCGCATACTCAGCGTCGCTATAGATCGGGTTCGTGTCGCCGACGGCCCTCGCAAACATCAGGATGTGCGAGGCCTCCACGGGAAATCGCTCGACTGCCATGTCTGGCTCCTCTCGCGGCTGCTCGATTCAGGATGCCGCCGCAACATGATGGCAGCCGCGCGCGGAGCGCGCACCACCGACACAGCCCAGAACGCGCACGGCCGAGCTGGTTAGGTGAGTGCTGCGGCGAGGGCCGCGCGGATCGCGGCGGGGTCCTCGTTCATCATCATGTGGCCGGCGCCAGCGAGGTGGACGACGTCGACGTTCTCGAAGTCGGCGATGAGCGGAGCTGCGGCGCGGGGAGGTGTCATCTTGTCCTCGCTGCCGACGATGACCGTGACCGGGCATTGAACCCGTGCCGCGACGTCGCCGGCCTCGTAGGAAGCGCATGCCGACAGGTCGGCATGGATCACGCCATTGTCGGCTCGTTCCAGCAGGGCTAGGCCGCCACCCAGCATCCACAAGCCCGGCGTGGGATTGGTGGCGACGTGTGCACGGCTGCCGTGACTCCAAGCCGTCATGAGTTCTGGCGCAAGCAACTCGTTGCGCTCGGCAGCGCCGAGCAGCGCCGGATGCACGGGCATGGCCGCCGCCGTGCCGAGCAGGACAAGGCGGGCGATCCTGTCATCGTCGGCCGCCGCCGCTTCGGTGCAGATCAGCGACCCCATCGAGTGGCCGACCAACCGCACCTGCTCGCAGCCGAGCCGCTGCGACACTGCGCTGATCACCTCTCCGAGCCATGCAGCCATATCGGCGACCGAACCGAGTGGGTCGCCTTCGCTGAGACCGTGGCCGGGCAGATCGATCGCCAGGGGCGTGTACCCGCGGTGTGCGAGCCACCGTGTCTGCAGCTGCCACACGGTGCGATTCATGCCTGCGCCGTGCACGAGCAGCACCACCGGTGCCTCGGCCGCCGACACAGCGTCGGGCACGACTCCCCCGGTCGCAACACCGACTGCTCGGCCGCCGACTTCCAATGAGAATGCCTCGGTAGCTGCCACCGGCTTAGCCCTTCTGTGAGGCCCGCAGGGCGCGGGACAGGTCCGAAATGATGTCGCCGGGATGTTCGAGTCCCACCGACAGCCGCACCAAGTCCTCGCCGACCCCGGCAGCGGCAAGGTCTTCGGCGCTCATCTGCTGGTGGGTGGTGCTCGCGGGATGGATCACGAGCGTCTTGGCATCGCCGACGTTGGCGAGGTGTGACGCCAGTCGCACTGCCTCAATGAACCTTCGGCCCGCTTCGCGCCCGCCTTCGATGCCGAAGCTCAGGATCGCTCCCGCACCGCGGGGCAGCAGGCGCTTTGCGAGCTCGTAGTCGGGATGTGTCGGCACCGACGGGTGGCTCACCCAGCTGACGGCGTCGTGAGAGACCAGGAAATCGACTACCGCTTCGGTGTTGGCAACGTGACGGTCCATCCGGATCGGCAGCGTCTCTACCCCCTGGAGGAGGTAGAACGCCGTGGCCGGGCTCATCGCGGCACCGAAGTCGCGCAAGCCTTCGGCTCGGGCCCGCATTGACAGCGCCTGAGGCCCGTACTCGTCGGTGAACGCGATGCCGTGATAGCCCGCATAGGGCTCGCTGAGGGTCGGGAACTTGCCCGAAGCTGCCCAGTCGAAGCGCCCGCCGTCGACCACGACGCCGCCGATGGCAACGCCGTGCCCGCCGAGGAACTTCGTGGCGCTGTGCATCACGATGTCGGCACCCAGCTCGATGGGCCGCATCAGGTGCGGCGTCGTGAACGTCGCGTCGAGCATCAGCGGCAGAGCTGCCTCATGGGCTACTTCGGCTACGGCCGACACGTCGAGCACCTCGATGTTGGGATTGCCCAGCGTCTCAGCGAACAGCACCTTGGTGTTGGGCTGAATTGCGGCACGCCACGCGTCGAGATCGCGCGGATCCACGAACGTCGTGGTGATGCCGAAGCGGGGCAGCGTCAGGCTCAGGATGTTGTGGGTGCCGCCGTAAATGTTTCGGCTCGCCACGATGTGATCACCCGCGGAGGCGATGGTGGCGCAGGCAAGGTGGAACGCGGCCATGCCGCTGGCCGTGCACACCGCGCCGACGCCGCCTTCGAGGGCTGCGATCCGCTCTTCCAGCACCGCCACGGTGGGGTTGGAGATGCGGCTGTAGATATGGCCGGGGATCTCAAGGTTGAACAGGCTGGCCGCCTGCTCAGTGTCGGTGAAGCTGAACGAGGTCGTCTGGTAGATCGGCACGGCCCGAGCACCGGTGGTCGGGTCGGGCCGCTGGCCGGCGTGCAGCGCCAGCGTGTCAAAGTGCAGGAAGTCCGGCTCGACCATGGATGCCTCCGGGGCGGTGTGCGAGAACTCAAGTATTCAGCACGCGAACGTGGGCGCCACCCGACGCCTGAGACTGGGCGCCAGACGGTCAGCCTGCGGAGGCCTCGGCGGCGCTGACGGCTTCCCAGACGCGCTGTGGTGTGACCGGGATGTCGATGTGCGTCACGCCGAGGTGGGCAAGCGCGTCGATGACCGCGTTCTGCACGGCCGGCGGGGCGGCGATGGCACCGTTCTCGCCGATGCCGCGGGTGCCGAGCTCGTTGCGGTCGGTCGGTATGGCGAGCCGGGCTGTGTCGATGGGTGGCACGTCTGCGGCGGCCGGGATGAGGTAGTCCATCAGCGTGGTGGTGCGCGGCGTGCCGTCGGCATCCCATTGGGCGGCTTCCATCAGGGCTTGGGAGATGCCCGCAACGGCTCCCCCGTGCTGCTGGCCCTCCACCGAGGCTTCGTGCAGCATGCGGCCGCAGTCGTCGACCGCTGCGAACGCCAGCAACGTGACGCGCCCGGTCTCGGCGTCGACCTCCACTGCTGCGGCGTGGGTGCCGTAGGGATGCGTCGGGCCGCTTCGACATTCATCGACGGTGGCGCTGATGCCTTCCGGAGCGGCCGACGCGATGTCGGTCCAGTTGACCAGACGGGACGGGACGCCGGCGACGTGCGCGCCTTCGGATGTGACCTCTATGTCGTCAGCGCTCGCCTCGAGCAGCTCGCCAGCGACTCCGCAGATGCGGGCACGCAGTTGGGTCGCAGCAGCGGCAATCTGGCTGCCCAGCACCGACGCCGTCCGCGAGCCTCCGGTCACCCCGCCGAAGGTCGATGTCACGGAGTCTGCGTCGTTGACACGCACGGCACCGGGAGCGATCCCGATCCTGGCACTCGTGATCTGCGCCCACAGGCTGTGATGGCCCTGGCCGTGACCGTGGCTGCCGCAGGTGACCAGCACATTGCCGTCAGGGCCCAATTCCAGCGACGCGTAGTCGGGATCGTCTTCGCTGCCAGCGGTCTGGCTGTAGCAGCCGTAGCCGATGCCGATGAGCGCAGTGCGATCGACTGCGGCGCGGCGCTCGGCGGCGATCGCCTGCCAGCGAGGTGCGTCGATGAGTTCCTGTGCTGTGTCGAGGGCCCGGTGAGGGTCGCCGCTGTCGATGACGACGCCGGTACCGGTGTCGAACGGCAACTCATCGGCACGGAGCAGGTTGCGGCGGCGTACCTCGGCGGGGTCGAGGCCGAGCTCGCGGGCGCCGGCGTCGATGGCTCGTTCGAGAGCGGCGTTCACCTCCGGCTGGCCAGCGCCGCGGTACGCCCCCACCGGCGGCGCATTGGTGACCGCAGCGCCGTAGCGGTAGCGCAGCCGGGGCACCCGATACAGGCCGGTGCTCTGGCGGTAGCTGGCCGCAGCCAGCATGGGGGCCATGTGCGGGTAGGCCCCGGCGTCGCACCACATCACCACGTCGATGCCCGAGATGCGGCCCTCGGCATCGAAGCCCATGCGGATGCGATGACGCTGGCCGCGTCCGTACGGCATCGAGACGAATTGCTCTTGGCGGCTCTGCACCCAGCGCACGGGGCGGCCCAGCAACTGCGCGGCGCGGGCAACCACGAAGAACTCTGGCATCGGGTCGCCGCGTCCGCCGAAACCGCCGCCGACCCAGGGTTCACGTACTCGAACGGCGGTCGTGGGCACACCCAGCAGGCGGCGGTACAGGTACGGCGCGCTGTGCACTCCCTGGCCGGTGCTCCAGATGTCGAGTTCGCAGTCCAGCGACGCGCCGTCAGCCAGCGGCGTGCCGCGGATCAGTTCGAACGGCGTCGCCACGATCGCGCACGGCTCGATCGGCACTGAGCTGATCCGGTCGTTCTCGCACACGAGCTCCACGACCGCCGCAGCGCCAGCGCAGGGGTCGTCGCCGGGCGCACCATTGGGCACGGCCGAGCCATCGAAGCGGGTCGGTTCGGACACGAAGCCGCCGCCGTCGGGCGGATCGAGCGGGCGCGCCACGTTGGTGCCCGCATCCGGGAAGAGCAGAATCTCGTCGGCAGCTGCCTGCTCGGCGTCGATGACGGCCGGCAGTTCGTCGATGTCGACAGCGACTAGCTCGGCCGCATCGAGAGCCGCGGCCGGTGACGCAGCCAGGACGACGGCAACCGGCTCGCCGGCGAAGCGCACCCGTCCGTCGGCCAGCAGCGGCCGGGCCATCGTCCCGCCCATCGTCGTGGCACGGTAGTACTCGAGTGGTGCGAGCCCCAAGGCTGGGGCATCGAACACCGCAGCTACCCCGGGTGCCTGCTCGGCCTCGCGCAGGTCCACGTTGCGCAGCTCGGCGTGAGCCACCGTCGAGCGCACGAACGCTGCATGCAGGCAGCCTTCGGGAACAGGCAGGTCGGCGGTGTAGGTCACCGTTCCGCGCAGCATCGGCAGGTCTTCGGACTCGAGCCGGGCAGTGCTCATGGCGTCACCGTAGCGACGCCGGTTCCGGTGGTCGCGCCGAGACCGATTGCTGCCAATCGACGGGTGCGGGATGTGTGCTGCCCGTTTGTCTGGCCCCGAGTTCGACCTGGATCTCTTCCCGGTGCTCGTCGAGGAACGGGGCTCGGCGCATCGGTACGTCGATGCCGCCGATGAGCGAGCCGACCTGGGTCATCGGGCCCCACTCGGTCTCGGGGAGATCGACGACGTGGCCATTCGAGGTCGCGACCTCGGACCTGACGAATCCTCGCCGTTCGGCGGGCAGATCGCTGGTGCCCTCGGGCGTCGTCTCGTGCCAGACCCATTGCGGCCCGTCCGGGGTCGAGACCTCCAGGTAGGTGCGGTCGGGGCCGGCGCCGCGATAGTCGAGGCCGCCCATCTCAGCCGGTGGCCGCCCGTCATAGATCACAAACTCGGCTGCCTGCGCCGCGGTGACGGTTTGGGTGAGCGACGTGCGCACGGTCCGGCCCTCGCCGTCGGCCAGCCGTCGGTAGAGCGAGCACAGGACCCCGAACGTGGCGATCATGGGCGTGGCGGCGTCGTGCACAGGGACGGTCAGGAACACCGGTTCGTCGTCTCCACCCTGGGCTGACATGATCCCGCCCAGCGCCTGCAGCAGCGGGTCGAAGGCCGGCACCTCTGCCATCGACTCGTCTCGGCCGTAACCGGGGCTCTTGACCAGCACAGCATCGGGACGGATGCGGCGCAACTCCGCGTCGGAGCACCCCAGTCGTTCGGCGACGCCGGGGCGGAAGTTCTCGACGATCACATCGGCATCGGCGACAAGCTGCGCCATGACCGCGTGGTCCGCGGCGTCCTTGAGGTTGAGACGGACCGAGCGCTTGGACTGGTTCCAGCCATTGAAGTAGGGCCCGAGGACGCGGAATGGGTCGCCGCCGGGCTGCTCGATCTTGGTGACCTCGGCGCCAAGCATCGCCAGATGGCGGGTGATGACCGGTCCTGCGATGAACGAGCTGAGATCGACGGCCTTCAGGCCCGCCAAGGGCGCTGCGCCCGGCGCCGCCCGGTCGGGGCCCGATTGGGTGGACCACGCGCCAGCCTCAATCTCGGCTGCAACCTCGCCGTTGTGCTCGCCCAATCGCGGGGCTGGCTGCAGTTCGACCGCATCGCACCCGTCAATCCACATCGGCTGCGGCGGAGTGCGTACTTCGCCGAGGTCAGGGTGCTCCACCGTTGCCACAAGCCGGTTGGCCTCCGCCAGCGGCGACGCCATGAACTCCTCGCGGGTCTGGGTCGGCTGACACGGCACGTCGTGATCTCTGAGGATTTCCAGCCACTCGTCGAGCGGGCGGGCTGCGAATGCCTCCTCCAGGATCGGGGTGATCTCCGCCAGCGGCTCAAGGTCGAGGAGGCCCCACGGCGGGTCCGAGAAGCGTTTGTCGCCGAGCAGATCTTCCCGGCCGATGGCTCGCAGCATCGCCACATAGAAGGGCAGCGTGCCGCAGGCCACGAACATCCACCGGTCATCGGCTGCCGGGAACAGCCGGTACACCGGCAGCCGACCAGCCGAGCCGAGCGGGCACGAGCCGTCGCGGTCGAGGCCGGCCATCTCTGGCATCTCGAAGTCGCCGATCTGCATGGCGCCCGAGCCGGACACTTCCGACACGTTGTAGGTGGGCGCTGCTCCGCGCGCCTGCCGGGCATACAGCCCCGCTGCCGCGGCCATAGCGCCCAACATTCCGGCCCCGTAGGACGCCAGCGGTACCACGAGTTCGACTGGCCCTTCGGAGTAGCTGATCTGGTTCCAGCCGATGCCGGTCACGGCGGCGACCTGCGACGGGGTGCCCGCACGGGTTGCATACGGCCCGACATCGCCCCAAGTCGGACAGGAAACGATCACCGCGCCCCGAGCCAGGTTCCGTGCCGCTGTCGCAGTGTCGGCGTCGGGCACGAAGACCGCATCGGCGCCGCTGAGCAGCTCGCTGAGCAACGGCGCGGCGAGCGATGCAGCCGTTGGTCGCAGGATGCCGGGCAGTGATGCTGGCGGACCGTTGACTCCGGCAGGCAGCGGGGCACGCTCCCACTCGACGCGGGCGGGCACCACCGAGCGTTTGTTGCGGCTCACCGCCTGAAAGCCCGGGTCGCTGCGGTAGGGGTCACCTCCAGGTGGCTCCACTTTGACCACATCGGCGCCCTGATCAGCCAGGAAGCGCGCTGCGTAGGGCGCCGCGATGCCGGTGGTCAATTCGACGACGCGGACCCCGTCAAGGCAACGAACCGGCGAATCACTGCTTCGGGCACCGTCGGCGCTGCTCATCGGGATGACTGTAGGTGGCCCGGTCCTCATACTGCCGCTGGTTCCGCGTCGTACGATTGCATCTGTGACTACGACGACTTCCGACACCGCCGCGAACCCATTCACCGAGATACCGATCCCGCAAGCGCCGACGTTCGACACGATGGAGGCCGAGCGGCAGCACCGCAAGGAGCGGCTGACGTCGGTGTACCGGGCGTTCTCGCTGTTCGGTTTCGAAGAGGGCGTGGCCGGCCATGTGACCGCACGAGACCCCGAACTGACCGACCACTTCTGGGTGAATCCCTTCGGCGTCGGATTCGGCCAGATCAAGGTGTCGGACCTGCTGCTCGTGGACCATGACGGCAACATCGTGGAGGGGCGCTACCCGCTGAACCAGGCAGCCTTCGCCATTCACAGCGAGGTGCACAAGGCCCGGCCCGACGTGATCGCGGCAGCCCACACCCATTCGCTTTACGGCAAGACGTGGTCCAGCCTGGGCCGCCTGCTCGACCCGCTCACCCAGGACGCGTGCGCGTTCTACGAAGACCACGCCCTGTTCGACGATTTCACCGGAGTCGTGCTGGACACCTCAGAGGGCAAGCGCATCGGGCAAGCGCTTGGAAGCTGCAAGGCGGTGATCCTGCAAAACCACGGCCTGCTCACGGTCGGCCACACCGTCGACGAGGCGGCGTGGTGGTTCATCACCATGGAGCGCACCTGCCAGAGCCAGCTGCTGGCCGAAGCCGCCGGCACGCCGATCCCGATCCGCCACGAGTCAGCCAAGCACACCGCCGCGCAGGTCGGCAGCCCCTTAGGCGGCTGGTTCAGCTACCAGCCCATCTACGACAAGATGGTCGAGCGCGACCCCAGCTTCCTGGACTGAGACTCCCGCGCCGCGCACTAGGCGCGGTTCATCGCGGCTACCACTCGGCGGCGATGTACTGGGTTTCGCAGAACTCGTAGATGCCCTCGCTGGCGCCTTCGCGGCCGAGGCCTGACTGTTTCATGCCGCCGAAGGGCGCTGCTGGGTCAGACACTGCGCCACGGTTCAGACCGATCATGCCGGCCTCGATGCGCTCGCTGACCGCCAGACCCTTGGCCAGGTCCTGGGTGTAGACGTAGCCGATCAGACCCATCTCTGTGTCGTTGGCGGCGGCGATCATGGCATCGGTGTCGGTGAAGCTGGAGACCGGCGCCACGGGGCCGAATATCTCCTCCCGCGTGATGGGTGCCGCCGGGTCGACGCCGCCAAGCACGGTTGGCTCGTAGAAGAAGCCCGGGCCGTCAATGGCCCGGCCGCCGGTAACGGCTTGGGCTCCCCCGTCGATCGCCGCGCGCACGAGCCGATCAATGTTCTCCACTGACGCGGCATTGATCATCGGCCCGCAGCCGACACCGGGGTCACGGCCGTTGCCAACCTTCACATCGCCCATGGCTGTCGCCAGTCGCTCGACGAACTCATCGTGCACCGATGCTTCAACGAAAAACCGGTTCGCGGCGGTGCAGGTCTCGGCCGAGTGGCGCATCTTCGCGACCATGGCGCCAGCGGTGGCAGCTTCGAGATCGGCATCGTCGAACACGACGAACGGCGCGTTGCCGCCGAGCTCCATCACCACCTTGAGCACCCGGTCGGCGCAGCGCTTCAGCAATACCCGGCCGACCTCGGTTGAGCCGGTGAACGAGAGCATTCGCACGGCGCGGTGGTCGACGACGGCATCGAGCCAGGCACCGGAGTTCGACGTGGGCACCAGGTTGACGACACCAGGCGGCACGCCGGCCTCGGCCAGCAGCTCGGCAACTCGCAGCGAGGTCAGCGGGGCTTCGCGCGGCGGCTTGATGACCACGGTGTTGCCGGCCGCCAGCGCCGGGGCCAGCTTGCGGGTGATCATCGCCGCCGGGAAGTTCCACGGCGTGATCATCGCCACGACGCCGACCGGTGGGTGCCGGGTGATGATCCGGTTCGCACCCGAGGGGGCGACGCTGATCGAGCCGTGAATGCGGACCGCCTCCTCGGCGTTCCATCGGAAGAACTCCGCGGCGTAGGCCACCTCGCCGGCGGCGTCGGCGCGGGGCTTGCCGTTCTCGAGCGTGATCAGATCGGCCAGCTCGTCGGTGTGCTCGATGAGGATGCGGTGGGATTCCCGCAGGATCTCCGAGCGGACACGCGGCGGCTCGGCGGCCCAACCCGGCTGCGCAGCGGCTGCCGCATCGCATGCGGCTGCTGCGTCTGCTGGCGTTCCCGCCGCAACGCTTGCCGCGACGTCACCCGTGGCGGGGTCGAGCACGTCAATCCGGCTTGTTGAGTCTCCAGCCAGCCAGCTGCCTCCGATGAGCATTTGCGTCTGCATCGTGCCAGCATCGCAAATCCGCCGTTGATTCCGCGCCACCGTCAGGCCACGGCCACGGCCCGATGACCCAAACGGCGACCTGGCCGGGGACCGAGTGGAGGGGTGATCAGTCGCCGTAGTGGTGCAGGCCGCGCTCGCGGGCGCGCATCTCGTCCACCGCTCGCTGCGCGTCGCCGATCGCGTGCTCCAGCTCAGCAATGACGATGTCGGGGTCGGAGGTGAATTCCAGCCCCTCAACGAGGCGAGCCAAGCGCCCCTGCGTCCGCCACGCAGCGAACTTGGCCCACTCGGTCCAGAGCACTTCGTGGTCGTCGATGTCAATGAGGTTGGAGGTGCGGCTCTGCTCGTCGACAGTGGCGTCGAGCGACACGTAACCGTTCACCATCGAGACGCGCTCGCACATCTCGGAGAGCGGCCCAGCCCGGTGCACGACCATGTCACCGTGCAGCGCGACGGCGTATCCGGGCCCCGGGAAGTCGGGAGCGACGGTGCGGTCTGCCGGGATTCGCTTGCCTGCGTCGGCGAGCTCGGCGGCTTCGTGCTTGGTGCCCCGGAACCACTCCAAGCGGCCGCCGGCGACCTCGGCGGGGTCGGTCACTGCGAGCACGTAGTCGAGAGGCAGCGTGTCGTGATGCCACTTGTCGATGGCAGTGTCGATCTGTGACGGCTCGTAGTTGAGGTGGCCGAGATGCACCGGCATCGGGTGCGGGGCGATCTCGATGCCGTAGATCGCTTCGAGATGCGCCGTGACGTCGGGGCTCAGGCACACGTCGCGCAGCCAGCGTGAGCGGTAGCAGCCGCCGCGCACCGTCCGCTCGATCCGCTCCCCTGCCGGGCGAGCGAAACACCGCAGGCGCCGGGCCGTCTCCAGCATGACGGCCGCGCCCTCGTCGCTCAACATCCGGAACGGCGACGACAGCGCCACCGGCGTGGCCTTCGTGGCGATCTCGGCATCGTCATAGCCGAGGTCAGCCAGCATGAGCACCTCGGCGGGCGTTTCGAGCTGCAGATGCCGCGCAGAATCGAACGCCGGCTCGCCGTCGAGCCACTCGTACCCCCGCGGCTGCGTCGCCGGAAACGGAACTGCAGTGCCCATCGGCTACGACTCTATGAGCGAGCGCGGCTGGCCATCCGGAAGGCTCAGCCGCTGCGCGCCATGTCGGTCCTGGCAACAACCGAAGTCGAATTGCCCGCATGCGCTGCACTCGCGATGATCGCGGCAGAGCGACTACCTCGCACCGCGCTTCTCCGATATACCCGGATTGGGACGTGTCGGAGACGGAACCGTACCTGTCAGACTTGTGGGTATCGCGATCCGCTCGTCGTCGAAAACGGCGACAAGCTCGAGCCGACCACCCATTCCTTCCACAGCGGCTCGCCACGTCGACAGCAGATTGTCCTCGGACGCTTCGATCGCCGAGATCGTGGCCTGGGTGCGCTGCAAGCGCCGCGCCAAGTCCACTTGGGTCATGTGTCGATGCTTGCGAAGCTCAGCGAGGTTGAAGGCAATTGCGTCCGCACGCGCGGCCTCCTTGATGGCGTCGATGCTTGCACGCCGCTCCGGCCCAATAGTGCCGATGATCGCGCTGAATTTGCGGTGTCCCATGTCCTTACCACCCAAGCTCAATATCGCTCTGCATCGCCATCCTCCTGCATTTCGATCTCCGTCAGATAGCGCTCGTACCGGTGCTCAGCTTCGGGCACAGCCGTCGCATACCAGCGATCCCACTGCCCGGTCTTGTCCCCACCGACCAACAAGATCGCTTGACGTCTCGGATCGAACAGGAACAACACCCTCAGGTGCTTCGCTCGTCCTGTTCGGGCTCACCGTGCTGACCGAACCAATCGGCGAATCCGTCGGTGCCGTTGATCTCCCAGACCACGGACCGAACATAGAGTCTAGCCTATATTGATCCAACTGAATATTCGGCGCGTATGCCCCGCTTGTCAATCAGTCGCAGCAGCGTTGATCTTGGCGGCAACAGCGGCCAAGTATTCGTTGTCTGCCCGTCTGGCTGCGATCTCGGTGGTCACGTAGCCGGGGTATGCCTCGAAATACTGATCTCCGCGGGCGGTCGTTTCAGCTTCGGGACCTGGGCGCAGGCCCGCTGTCTGATGCATCGGGATGACCTTGGCATGCAGGTGGTCGATCATCATCCCTTCGAACACCACGGCGCAGCGATCGACGTCGTCGTATGCAGCAGCGATCTTCGCTGCCACGAGGCGCGCTGCCCTCATCAGCTCAGAGACCACCGCAGCGTCTGCTCTCGCGATATCGCTCGGGTGATGGTCCTTCGTGATCACGACGCTGAAGCCCTCGGTGTTCGGAAAGATGTCCAAGAACCCGAGATGGCTCTCGTCCTCAAAGACCATGTGGCTCGGCTCGGCACCGGCCGCGATCTTGCAGAAGATGCAGTCGTCCACGAGCGGCATTCTGCTCGCCGCGATCGCGCATCAGTGTCGCTATTCGAACTCGGCGGCTTGGGCGTTGAGGTTTTGGGCGTTCTCACTGACAGTTCTGCGGGTTGAGTCGTCGTAGCCGTCGGCGTTTTCTGCTCGGATTTCCAGCGCAAGTTCAAGGTTTTGGCCCAGGTGGGCGGCGACGTGGTTAAGGATGTCACTGAGCTGCTTGATGCCGCGGACTGGATCTAGCTGAAAGTGCGCGTAGAACTGCGCCGGCGCCAACTTCAGGTCTGCAGGCGGCTGCGGCTTAGGTGGATCACCCTCCGGCGGGGGCTCGGGCTCAGGTGGGCCGCCGCCATTCGCGTGCCGAGATGCAGGAGATTGCGCGCGGTTACGTACCGATGGACATGAATGACAAGTGGTTCACCTTCATGGAAGACGACTGCTTGTTCCTGCATCGCAGCTGGACCGGTTTCGGCATCTACGAAGTCACATTCGCAGCGAAGGAGACCGGGTTCTTGATCACTTCCGTACATGTCGAGAGCGATCCCGACATCTACAAGCGTGACTCGGACATGGGCGAGCGCGAACAGCTGCGAGAAATCATCGCGCACGTCGCCGGCGAACCGATGCCACCGCTGCTGCCCATCTTGATTCAGAGCAAGCCCCAGCTCGAGGCGGTGCTCGGTGACATCACGACGGAGAAGGTCGACGCCATCGTCACGGCGGCAGACACGGTCCTGCTGGGCGGAGGCGGTGTGGACATGGCGATCCATCGCGCCGCCGGCCCGGAACTGCGTTCGCATTGCAGATCACTCGACGGTTGCGCGTTAGGGCGCGCCAAGATCACGCCCGGCTTCCGGCTCGCCGCCCAATGGGTCATTCACACCGTCGGGCCAAAGTGGCAGGGCGGGTCCCACGGCGAACCGGTGCTGCTCGAATCGTGCTACCGGGAATGCCTCGCCCGCGCCGATGAGGTCGGCGCGGAGAGCGTGGCCTTTCCCGCAATCGCCACCGGCGCTCACAAGTACCCACGGACAGCGGCTGCCAAGATTGCCATCAGCACGGTCCGCAAGACGCCGACGAAGGTTCGCGAGGTCCGCTTCGTCTGCTTCGACGTGCCCACGCTGAAGGCGTACCAGAAGGCGATCGGCGAGGCGAAGTAGGTCCGGCTCGGCACAACCACCGCTGGGAAGTGCAGTGAGCACCAGAAGGCCGGTCCGCCTGAAGTCGGCTCGGCGGCCGTGTGCTCAGGTCACCCTGCTCAGGCGGTTGTCTCCGCACCCTCCGGTCGTCCTGAAAGGTAGCGGACCTAGTCGCCTTGGTCGCCTTGGTCGCCGTTGTCGGCGGAAAGAGGCGGAACTCCGTCCTCGGGCGGCTGGAAGAGGCCCTTGGGAACGTTGTCAGGACCGACCGCGGCCTCTGGCGAGTAGCCGTCTTGCGCCCGCCGCGAAGCGTGGGATGTCTCGCCCTCAGCCCGGTTTCGCCGCACGACTTCAACTAGAGGAAGATCGAGATCTTGCCGCCGCCCACTCTCTGACGCCACTCACCAGCGGCTCGCTCGGCTTCTTCAAGCGTGGCGTGCTGAGAGACGGGATTGTGCGCGCCGGGTGCTCGAACATCCCAGCCTCCCGCGCGGTTCTTCACTACAAGCCGCTTGTCACCCATGTGAGGCTCCTACTGTCATTCAATGAATCTGACGCATCGTGAATCTAGACTCTGTCAATGCGCGTCGGTGCATATATCGATGGCTTCAACGTCTACTACGGAGGCCGGCAGCTGTGTGGCCGGGACGCGACCGGATGGCGGTGGCTCGACTTCAATGCCTTGGTGAGGCAGCTCATCGCTAGGAACCGTGCTTGGACGGCCGCCGGTGCTGACGTCGCCCGAATTGTGTACTGCACGGCACTCGTCAACGGCCAGATCGATCCCGGAGCGCGGATACGGCAAAAGACCTATCTCAATGCGTTACGCGCAAGTGGCACCGTCGAGATCGAACTAGGAGCATTCATGACGCGCACCGCTCGAGGTGTCGACGCCGTGAACCGGCAGTACGCCGAAATCCAGACCCAAGAGGAAAAGGGCTCGGACGTCAACTGAGGCGTATCTGACTCTTCGCGACGGATCGGGTTGGGATTCAGGCCGTATCCGATGGTCGCTGGCGGGTTGTGGTTGGTGAGGGTAGTCGGCGGGTTCATCGCTGGCTCCGGTGCCAGGCTCGGCGTTGTTCGTCGGCGTTTCGCATGCCGTGGGTGCGGGCTGCGCGGATGGTGTTGCCGCGGCCGTCGTGTTCGTCGTTGGGGGTGACGTAGCCGATCGCTTCGTGCAGCCGGACGCTGTTGTGGTGGACCCGGACGCGTTCGAGTTCGGCGGCGAGCACGGCCGGGTCGGTGATCGTGGTCAGGTGTGGGTGCTCGCGTTTGACGTGGCCCCACAGCGACTCGATCCACGCCTGGTCGGTCGGGGTCGACGGGCGACCGAAGTGTTGGGCGATCGAGCACAGCGCCATGAACCGGCGGGTCTCGTTGGCGTGCATCTCGGTCCCGTTGTCCGAGACCGCCAGCAGCAACGGCGCCTGGTCGCCGTCGGGGAGCGCGGTGTCGGGGTCGGTGAGGCGGGCTCGGAGCTCGTCGGTGAGCAGTCCCTCGTTGTCGAGCCCGCGGCTGAACAGGACCCGGGCGGCGACCGAGTCCGGGTTGGCGGTGAGGCGGGTCGAGATCCACTTGCGGGACACGAGGTCGACAATCGCGTACGCGTGCTTGGCGGCGACGCAGCGTTCGAACTGGGAGCCGTCCCAGCACCACAGCTGGTTCGGGTGCCACTCACACCAGTCCGGCCACGGCGTCTTCACGGTCCGTGCCGGTCGTGGAGCTCCTTGCAGGGCAAGGCCGTGACGGGCCAGCACCCGATCGACGGTCGACGGCGACGCCCACACCCGTTGCTCGTAGGAGCCGCGGTGAGCGAGCTTGCGATGCGACCGGTCCACGTCGCCCCACTCGTCGAACAACGCCAAGATCTCAGCCTCCTCCCACTCCAAGAGCCCGTGGATCGGGTTCCCGCCCGGGCGGGCGTCATCGAGCCCGCCCCCGGCTCGGCGCTGCTGCCACCGCCACGCCCGACCCCGGTCCAGCTCGACCACCGCGCACGCCCGGTTCAGCGTCCAGCCGGCATCGACCGCATCGTCGATCAAGGACAGCAACGCCGCCTTGGCGGTCCCATCGACACGGGCGGGAACCGGACCGCTCATCCCCAGCGCGATTTTCCCCGCAGCACCGCCAACTCGACGGCCTGCTCGACCACCGTCGCCTGGAGCCGGTCGACCTCGGCCCCCAACGCCGCGGCCTCCGACGCCTCCTGGCGAGACTGACGCGGCCGGCCCGGCCTCGACGCCCCCAGCGCCGCGATCGCTCCATCGCGGGCAACCGCTCGCAGCCGGGTGATCACCGACCGATCCACCCCAGCCTCGGCTGCCGCGTCGGCCTGGGAGATCTGCCCCGTCAGCATCCCCAGCCACAAGTCGTACTTCTGCTCTGCTGTCAGCATCCGCTTCGGCTTCCGCGGTGTCGATGTCATCGTTGACGGCCTCCACAATCAAGGCCAGCAACCATCTCAGATGCAGTCTGAAAGAACCAGGATCCCGTCGCGCGAAGTCAGACGCACCACACAACGTGGCCTCTCATATGCTCATCGACCTCTACACGGACCAGATCGACGCAGCGATTCTGGTCAGCAACGACGGCGACCTCAGGTTGCCAGCCACCCATGTGCGACGGAACATCGAGTTGGGGGCCACAGCAAACCCAATGAGTGGTGAGCTCTTCCGCGAGCCCCACATCGCGACGGTTCATGCGGAGAATCGCGTTGTCCAGGCATTAGGAAGCGCCACTGCTGTCGCACGATGCGACGACTTGAGGCTCCATCAGGCGCATACAGGAACAGCATCCTTCGTTGGCGGCGCATTCTGCGTCAACCTCGGTTGCGTTTTGTCCCAAATTGGGACATAATGTTCCTACCGCCCCGGCGCCAACCGCAGTTCGCTGCGGCGGTGCCGGGCCTTTCTTTTCTCGGCCCTGCTCTCGCCAGCGCCGACGGGCTTCAGCAGGGTGGGCCGGCGTCGGCGAGGAGGGTGGCGACCTTCAGCGGGACGCTTGTCTGGGCTGAGTGCATGGTCACGCCGACGAAGGGCTGAACCAGATAGGCGACACCTGGGTCAGCGTCGGGATCATCTGGCACGGAAACCACAGCGAGGCGCCAGCGTTGGGGGTCGTTCTGGGCCCGGCGCACCTGACGAGCGCTGACGTGGATCTCTTCAGTCCGAGGCAAATGGCCCTTGACCTCAATGAACCCTTGACCTCAATGAAGTAGTGGTCACCCGTCGCGGGGTCAACAGACATCACGTCGAACCTTGGGTTGTTATGCGCTTGTTCCTGCGGGATACGCCCCAACTCGCGCTCAGCTGCCAGGACCGCGGCGACTGCACGCCGGTCGGTTTCCATCTTGT
Source organism: Candidatus Poriferisodalis sp. (assembly GCF_965221945.1). GTDB lineage: Bacteria > Actinomycetota > Acidimicrobiia > Acidimicrobiales > Poriferisodalaceae > Poriferisodalis. The sequence continues at coordinate 1,715,931 of NZ_OZ244925.1, forward strand.
CGGCGACCGCTTCCGCGTCGGGCGGCGAACCGGACAGTGCGTCGACCAAGCCTTGGGGCACGATCACTGCCGCCGCGACCACGGTCGGCGGGCTGCTGTGCAAGTCGGCCTCGGTGTCGAGCTCGGCGCGACGCCGCGCCATGCGGGTCTCCAACTCGTCGGCGCGCGCCCGGGCACGACCTGAGTTCAGCCTGGGCTTGCCGCCGGCGATTTCCTGCGCCTTGATCTCGTTTGCTCTCCGATCCCAGTAACGGATCTCGGATTCGAGACGCTGGCGCACCGCTTCGCTTACGCGCGCCACCCGGCCGCGCACTATGGCCGCTACCGATTCGAGGTGCGGGCCAGCGAGATGTTCGATTGCCCAATCGCGGGCGACCGATTCGGCGGCCGGCCCTGCCCACGACGTTTCCAGCCGGTCGGCCAGCAAGCTCTCCTGGTCGCCGGTCGGCGGTGCATAGACCAAGTACGGCTCCGCTCCAGGGTCACGGGCGTTTCCAAGTTCGTCCACCTCTACGTATTGGAACCGACGTGACACGACCTGGCGGGCACCGTTCACGATGCGACCATTGGTGACGACGTGATCGAGGTACACGAGCAGCCGAGGTTCGGTCGACGGGTCCGCTGGATCAACCAGGACCGTTCCACGCTGCAGCGACTCGCCCCAGTCGGCGAGCACTTTGGACGCCACCACACTCAACAGCGCGCTGCCGGGAGAGATCAGCTCCGCACGATCACCGGCGGCCCCAGACAACTTGCCAGCGGTCTCGGCGTCGAGAAGCACATGGTTCTTGTCGAACGTCACCCGCGCGTATCGGTCGTGCACCGGTCCGAGCGCCGGGTCGGCACCCGACCGCATCGCTGCAGGGACGCGGGTGACCTCGTACCGACCGTGTTCGCGGCCCGCGATGCGACCGCCGTACAGCCGCAGTGCCTCGGTGAAGAAGTCGTGCACGAACCACGGCTGAAGCCGCCGAGCGCGGGATTCTTCCATCTGGCGACGGATTTCGTCATTGGCGGACGGGTCAGCCAACCCCGCCACGAGCGCCCGTTCCTCGAGCACTTCGCGGAGCTGCTCACCGATATCGCTGTCGATGACCTTGTCCATCCAAGCGGCATGCGCGGGGTCGGTGTCGGCTCGGATGGCATCGATCAGCAGTTCCCGCAGCGAGACGTTGATCTGCGCATCTCCCAGCACGTCGTACACCTGGTCGCCGTACACCTGACGCTGTTGCTCGATCTTGGCGAACAGCCGCTCGAAAACCTGGCCTTCCCGGGTCTTGTGTGCGACCAGATTCCACAAATGGCAGGGCCGACGCTGGCCGATCCTGTGGATGCGGCCGAAGCGCTGCTCGATGCGGTTCGGGTTCCACGGCAAGTCGTAGTTGACCATCATGTTGGCGACTTGCAGATTGACGCCCTCACCAGCGGCATCGGTGGCCACCAGCACCGACACAGTCGGATCGACCCGGAAGCGATCCTGAGTGGTGCGGCGGTGTTGCCGTCTCATGCCGCCGTGGATCGTGACCACCGCTTCGGGGCGGCCCAATTCGGCGGCGATCCGCCCAGCGACATAGTCGAGCGTGTCACGGTGCTCGGAGAACACGATCAGCTTGCGGCGGTCGTTGTTTGAATCAGAGGCTGCGTTGAAGTGTTCGGAGCGCAGCAGATCCCGCAGTCGAGTCCACTTCGCATCCACGCCGCTGTTTCGGACCCGATCGGCCAGCTCCACGAGGCCCTTCAGGACGACAACCTCCGCCTCGAGCTCATCAGCGGTGGCCGCAGCCGAGGCGGCGTCCACAGTGACGCTCTCCAGCTCTTCGAGCTCTGCTTCGTCGAAGTCGTCGAAGTCAAAGTCCTCCAAGTCGGCGACCCGCACTCCCCGCGGCAGTTCGAGCACCGGAATTGGCTCGCCAGTAGCGGCCAAGCGACGCATCTCGGCGGCCTGTCCGGCCAGACGATCGCGGCGCCGGCGCAGGGACTCGTAGATAGCTGCCGGTGAGGACGCCAGCCGTCGTTGCAGCCCCGCAAGTGCGAACCCGACGATCACGCCACGCTGGCGATCGCCTTCCTCTCGCATCCGGGCGGCACGGTTCATCTCTTCGCGGACGTAGGTGGTGACCGCCTCGTAGAGCTCAGCCTCCGGCTCTGACAGGTCGAATTGCAGGCTGTGGGCGTGGCGTTTGGTGAACAGGGGCTTGCCCTCGAACGTCCGCAAGTTCTCCTTGACCAGACGGCGCATGACGTCGCTGACATCGGGAACCTCAGCGGCTCCCCCGCTGCCGTTGGTGGCGCGCAGCCGTCCCTCGAACCGCTCGGGGTCGATGAGCGTCATGAAGGCCAAGAAGTCCTCGTTCTTGCCGTTATGGGGAGTTGCCGTCAGTAGGAGGAAGTGGCGGGCACAGTCGCGCAACACCTCGCCGACCATGAAGCGCTTTGTGCGGCGCAGCTCGTCGCCATAGCGGTGAGCGGACATCTTGTGCGCCTCATCGACGATTACGAGATCCCACTCCGAAGCGCCCAGACGCGCAACCAGTTCCTCCGAGCGGGCGATTTGGTCGATGCGGGCGACGAGAAGGTTCCGTTCGACGAAGGGATTGCCGGTGCGTGACGCCTCGACGGTCTCACGTGACATCAGATCGAAGCTCAAGCCGAACTTGTCCCACATCTCGTCTTGCCACTGCTCAACGAGGCTGCCTGGCGCCACGATGAGGCACCGAGTGACGTCGCCGCGCAGCATCAGCTCACGAATGAGCAGACCGGACATGATCGTCTTGCCCGCGCCCGGGTCGTCAGCGAGCAGAAACCGCAGGGGTTTCTGCGTCAGAAGGCGGTTGTAGACGGCCTCGATCTGGTGCGGGTAAGGCTCGATGTTGGAGGTGTCGACTGCGGCGAACGGATCGGCCAGGTGGGCCATCTGCATCCGCCGGGCTTCAGACGCCAGTTTGAACATGGCACCGTCAGCGTCGAAGGTCCAGGTGCTCTGCGCAGCCGGGCGAATCTCGGCGAGATCGGTCTCCGTGATGAGCCGTTCGCCAAGACGATTCTCCGCCGTGCGATACGTGAGCGTCGCCGAACCCGGACCGTGAATGTCGACGGCGACAACAGTGACATCTGTTCCCGCCACCACGCCAGCGAGTCGCATCCCGGCAGCCAAGTCGCTGAGTTCCATCACCACGTCGTTGCCAAACCGCTCTCTCACCACGTCTGAACCCAAGCGGGCCGGCCCCTGGGTTCAGCCGCAGGGTACGTCGCTGGATAATCCTCGACCTTGCGCTTCGCGAGGATGCGAATGACTCGTTCCTTCGACCCACGAAGGCGTGGCGCTGGGCGTTGGTGGTGATTGACGTGGCGGTAACGTTCGCCGCCATGGCAAGCGGCACAGGTGACGACACGGGAACGCTGGCGGTCACTGGGGACGCCGAGGCCGATCAGCTGCTGCTGGACGACCCGTTCTCGCTGTTGCTGGCGATGATGCTCGACCAGCAAATCCCGATGGAATGGGCCTTCAAGGGCCCCGCTCGGCTGGCCGAACGCCTCGGCGATCGCTACTCCGTGGCTGCGATTGCCGCCATGGAACCCGACGAGCTGGAGGCTGTGTTCAAGGAGAAGCCAGCGCTGCACCGCTTCCCCGGTTCGATGGCCCGCCGATGCGGCGAGCTGACCCGCCACATCGTCGAGCACTACGACGGCGACGCCGGTGCCATCTGGGCCGACGTGCGCAGCGGCAAGGCGCTGTACGACCGGCTGCGTGCCCTGCCCGGCTACGGCGACGAGAAGGCCAAGATCTTCGTGGCCATCCTGGCGAAGCGTTTCGGGGTCGCTCCCCGTGGATGGAAGGCCGTCGCCGGCCCGTTCGCCGACCGCCAGCCTCGCTCGGTGGCCGACATCGACGGTCCCGACGCCCTCGCCGAAGTGCGGGCCTGGAAAAAGAACCAGAAGGCTGCAGGCAAGTCCAAGCAGGACTGAACGGGGCTACACAGGGCTGAGCGAGGCTGAGCCGCCGCCCGGCTTCGGCAGACTCCGGCGCTCCACGATCCGCTCACTCGGCGCGCCTTCGTGGCCTCAGGCGCTGCGTTCTGTTGCGCATGTGTGTCGGCCGGCTGTCGCAATTTGCGTTCCGGTGACAAAGCCGTTGCTCATCTGAATTCGGCGGAACGCAGTCCCCCGCAGCGGCGTCGGGGCATCAAGTCGCACGTCCCGCAGCAGTGCTGCAGGCCGCATGCGACTGAAGCCAACCAACGCAAGGGGACTGAAGTGTTGAAGAACTGCACACCACGACAGCGCCGGCAGGGGGCCGGCAAGAGAGTGTGGCGAATGGTCGTCGCGCTGCTGGCGCTGTGCCTGTTGGCGGCGGCGTGCACGTCGACCGACGACACCGACGCCGATGGAGTAGCGGACGTGGAGACCGAAAGCACCACGGCCATGACGGCAAGCCCATCCAGCGATGCGAATGAACGGATGGACGAGGCGGACGACGAGGAAGAGCGTTCGACGCGCGGTGAGGCTGCTTCGGAAGAGACAACCGAGCAAGCCGCGGCCGTCGGGTCCGACGACATGGCCGAAGAGGAAATGTCCGACGAATCCTCGTCGGGGCAGTCTCCGAGCGGCAGTCGCACCGAGACCGAGTCAGCTGAGTCTGCGCAATCTGAGCACGAGCCGTTCCAGCCAACGCAACGGCGCCGCACCGAACCGGACAACTTCGTCAACTACGGCATCAACCCGTTCGTCGACACCGCCGACGACCCGTTCTCGACGTTTGCGCTCGACGTGGACACCGCTTCGTACACGATCGCCCGCAACTTCCTCGACGGCGGCCAGCTGCCGCCGTTCGAAGCAGTCCGGGTCGAGGAGTTCGTCAACTACTTCGACGGCGGCTACGACGACGAGATCGACGAGTTCACGATCAGCGTGGACGCCGCGCCATCGCCGTTCGCGGACAGCGGTGACCTGCTGCTGCGGGTGGGCGTTCAGGCACCGCATGTGGTGTCCGACGCCCTGCGACCCGACAGCATCATCCTGGTTCTGGACAGCTCGGGCTCGATGAACCAAGACATCGGCACCAGCAACGACAGGACCCGGCGCATCGAGCTAGTCTACGACGCCGTCGACCTGCTGCTGGGGGGGCTGGAGCCGCAGACCCGGGTGGGTGTCGTGGCCTATGCGAACAACGCCCGCATCGTCGCCCGACCCGCCGCAGTCGGCAGGAGCCACGACGACCTGATCCGTCGTATCCAGCGAGACGTGCGCCCCAACGGCAGCACCAACGTGGCAGGCGGACTCGTCAGCGGGTACCGCATGGCAGACAGCGAAGCCGCCGCGGGTCGCAATGTGCTAGTGCTGCTGTTCTCCGACGGTGTCGCCAATGTCGGCGCGACCGAGACCGACCGGATCCTCCGGCAACTGGGCGAGCGCTCCGACATCGGCCTGTCCACGATCGGCGTCGGCCTCGGCCCGTTCAACGACGAGCTGATGGAGCAGCTGGCCAACCGGGCCGATGGTTCGTATCACTACATCGACGACACAGACGAGGCCTGGCGGCTGCTCGGAGGCGACGTGACATCGTTCGTTTCGGTCGCCGCACGCGACGCCAAGGTCCAGGTGATCTTCAACCCCGACACGGTGGTCGCCTACCGGCTGCTGGGCTTCGAGAACCGCGACGTGGCCGATCGAGACTTCCGCAACGACGCTGTTGACGCCGGCGAGGTCGCCATCTCTCAGAGCGCCACGGCGCTGTATGAGCTGACGCTGGTCGATCCCGAGAGCAGGAGCCGGCGCAGCAACGAGACACTCGCCAAGGTGACGCTGCGCTACGAGCGCCCCGCCAGCGAGGCGATCACCGAGGTGTCCGAGACGATCAGGACAAACGACGCACATCGCAGCTTCGACGACGCCGGTCGCCACTTCCGGCTGGCCGCCGTGGCTGCCGAGTTCGCAGAGGTCCTGCGCCAGAGCTGGTTCACCGACGACCCGTCCATGCGCACCGTGCGCAGGGAAGCAGAATCCCTGACCCGCGACTTTCAAGGCGACGCCGACGTGGCAGAACTGGCCCGCCTCATCACCGCAGCCCAGCGCCGAGGCGGTTGGCGGCCTGCTCGCGCAGCTCGTTCTTGAGCACCTTGTTCGATGGATTCAGCGGCAGCGCCTCGACGTTCCAGAAGTAGCGGGGCACCCTGTAGTTGGCCATCTGCGCACGACACCACGCACGCAGCGCATCTGCTTCTGGCACACCGGCGGGCGACGGCACCACGAACGCCGCTCCGACCTCGCCGAGGCGTTCGTCGGGCACGCCGACAACCGCCACCTGGCCGATCTGCGGATGCTCGGCCATCACTTTCTCGATCTCGGCGGGATACACGTTGAAGCCGCCACTGATGAACATGTCCTTCTTGCGGTCGGTGACGTCGATATAGCCCTGCTCGTTCATCACGCAGATGTCGCCGGTGTGCAGCCAGCCGTCTTCGTCGATCGCTTCGGCGGTGGCGACGGGATCATCGAGATAGCCCTGCATGACGTTGTACCCGCGCACCAGGATCTCTCCCGGCTGCCCGATGGGCAGATCCCGACCCTCGTCGTCGATGATCCGCAACTCGACGCCGTCAAGCGCCCGGCCGCTGGTGGTGGCCACCAATTCGGGCGGATCGTCCGAAGCGCAGATCGCCGCCAGTCCATGGGTCTCGGTCATGCCGTACCCCGTGAGCACCGTCTTGAATCCGAGACGTTCACGCATCGCCACCACTGTCTCCACCGGGATGGCCGCAGCCCCGGTGAGCGACGAGCGCAGGCTGGACGTGTCGTAGTCGTCGAGGCCTGCAAAGTTGATGAGCGACTGGAAGATGGCGGGCGGCCCCGGCAGGATCGTGATCTTCTCGTCCTGGACGCGCTGCAGCACCGATTGGACGTCGAATACGGGATGGGGGTGGATCGTCGCGCCTTGCATGATGCACGGTGTGATGCCTGCGGAGAAGCCGAATGCGTGGAAGAACGGGTTCACGACCAGCATGCGGTCGCCTTGGCGCATGCCGAGCTCGGCCGCATACTGGGCGAAGTTCCGCAGCACCGGTGCCTGGTGCACCAGCACGCCCTTGGGCAGGCCGGTGGTGCCGGAGGTGAACATCACCAATCCGAGGTCCTCGCCCGAGGCCGCCGCGCATCGGCATGCCACCTCGTCTGCGGCCTTTGGCGTGGCCCGGGCCGCGAATTCGGTGTAGGAGATCGTGCCCGTCGGTGCGTCACCGCGCAGCACGACAACGTCTGCCAGCGAGGGGACCGAGTGACCCCCGTCGGCCGCCTCGTGGAGATCCTTCACGTAGTCGTAGCCGAGAAATCCCGCCACGGTGAAGAGCACCTTGATCTTGGACTTGCTCAGCACGAACGCGGCTTCGCGTCCCTTGAAGCGGGTGTTCACGGGCACGAGCACCCCGCCGGCACGCAGCGTCCCCATGGACGAGATCACCCATTCCCAGGCGTTCGGTGCCCAGATGCCCACCGTTTCGCCTGGCTCCAGTCCTGAGGCCACCAGCGCCGCTGCACATTCGTCGGACAGCCGCTTGATGTCTGCGAAGCTCAGCGACATGTCGCCGTCCCGTACTGCTTCGGACTCGCCGAACAGTTCCGCTGCCCGGTCGACGAGATCGGGATAGTTGTCGGGAATGGCGCCAGGCATGGCGGACAGTCTCGCGGCTAGCCCGCGCCTCTTCATTGCTGGCGCAAACGAGACTGCTCCGATGGAGACTGCCCAGTGATCGTGTGCTGCGGTGAAGCGCTTGTCGATGTTCTCGGCCCCGATGCCGCTCGGGTGCCCGGGGGCGGGCCCATGAACGCAGCGATAGCGGCAGCTCGTCTGGGGGCGCCGAGTGCGTTCGTGGGCCGGGTGTCCACCGATGCATCGGGCGAGCACATCTGGAATCACCTGAAGAGCAACGGCGTCGACCTGCGTGGCTGCGAGCGCGGCCCCGAACCGACGGCGAGGGCGATCATCAGCCTTACGGCGGGCCCGTCATTCCGTTTCGAAGGCGAGAACACTGCCGACACGGCGCTCGAAGCTGCGGACTTGGCTGCGCTGGGCGTCGGCCCGCACATCCTGCACGGAGGCACGCTGGGCATGTTCCGCGGCCGCACCGCTGAGGTGCTTACCTCGCTCGCTGAGCGTCACGACGGCCTCGTCTCGCTCGATCCCAATGTCCGGCCCGCCATCATCGGTGACCGGGGCCGCTGGGATCACTTTCACCAACGGTGGCTGAGTGTCACCCATCTCTACCGCTCCTCGGACGAGGACTTGGAGTGGATCTGGCCCAGGCGTGCAGCTGACGATTGCGCCGCAGAGTTACTCGCTAGGCGAGTCGTAACGGTGATCGTGACCCGCGGCCGCCACGGCGTCACCGTGTACACGGCTGAAGGCAAGCTCGACATGTCGGCCCCGCCCGTTGAAGTTGTCGACACGGTCGGCGCCGGCGACTCATTCGTGGGCTCGGTGCTGGTCTCTCTCTGGAACCTGCTCAGGGCCGACCGGACCGCGTTCGCCTCTCTTGAATTGCGGAAATGGCAAGCCATAGCGGAACGTGCCGCCGCAGCTGCCGCCATCACGTGCACCCGCCCGGGTGCCGACCCGCCCTACGCGCAGGAACTGGACCCCGACGCCTGATTCGGGGAGCAGATGGCGTCGCAATCAGCTGACCTGAGCCAGCACCTCACAGTGAATGAAGTGGAAGTAGCCGTCGGGATCGTCCGCCCACGTTCGCCAGCCGGCGGCGATCTGTTCCATCTCGTCGGACGTCGCATAGCCGTATTCGACGGCCTGGCGGGCAAAGCTCGTGCGCAGGCAGCGATCGGCCCACGAATAGCCCCAGTTCTGGCGAGTCTCGGGGGTCCAGAACTGCCACACCGATGCCGACATCTGGACACCCGGCATTCCTGCGGCGCGGAACCATGAGTACAGGTGACGGCCTGCGTCGGGCTCGGCCCCATTGTGGCGGCAAACTTGCCGGTACACCTCCCGCCAGCGTGTGATCTCGGTGCTGGACGGGTAGCCCCGCATCGTGGAGTAGTCGGAGTCGCGCACTGCCACCCAGCCACCCGGGCGCACCACCCGAGCCATCTCCGACAGCGCGGCGACGGGGTCCGACAGGTGCTGCATCACCTGATGCGCATAGGCCACATCGAACTTGCCATCGGCATACGGCAGCTCGTACACCGACGCTTCGGTCAGCGTCACATTGCCGATGCCGGCGTCGGCGACCGATTCGGCAGCAGTAGCCAGAATCTCCTCGCCTACCTCGACGCCGGTGACGTGACCATGCGCTGCCCAGTGGGCAAGACCGACGGTGATCGAGGCCGGACCGCAGCCCACGTCCAGAACCTGCGAGTCTGCATGGATGACGTGGCGTGCGAACGCCGCGCAGTCCTCCGCGGTCCTCCGTGCATGCTGGGCCACGACAGCGGGCTGGTGGCCGTGGGTGTACACGTCGCCGCTGGTCACGGCGGCAGCGTAACGAGCTAGAGATCCCGGCCGGGCTTGCGAGGTCGTGGCTAGCCTCGCCGCCCATGGCTGGATCGATCCTGGGCAATGAAGTCCGACGCACCGAAGACCCTGAGCTGCTGACAGCCGGCGGGCGCTACGTCTATGACCACACCGCCGATGGCATGTGCCATGCGGTATTCGTCCGCTCCCCCGTCGCACACGCGCACATCGCCGACATCGATGCCAGCGAGGCTGAAACCGCACCAGGGGTCGTTGCAGTGTTTACCGAAGCTGAGCTGGGCGTTGCACCCCACCACGGCTTCGTGAAGGTTGCCGACGAGTTCGCCCGCCCCCCGCTGGCAACCGGCAAGGTGCGTTTCGTGGGCGAAGCGGTGGCCGTCGTCGTGGCCGAGTCCCTCGCCGAAGCCACCGATGCCGCCGAGCTCGTTGCGTTCGACTACGAGCCGCTGCCCGCAGCCGTAGACGCCGAGGCAGCGCTCGCTCCCGGCGCCCCAGCGCTGTTCGACGAGCGTCCGAACAACGTCGCCACCGAGATCACCGACCCGCCTGGCATCGATCCGCTCGACGGGGCATCCCACGTTGTCCGGGGGCGCTACGTGAACCAGAAACTGGCAGCGGTTCCGTTGGAGCCGAACTCGTGCGCCGCCGTGCCGGGCGATGACGGTCGCATGACTGTGTACTGCGCGACGCAGATGCCTCACCTCACCAAGATGCAGCTTGCCGGCGCGCTCGGATGGGAGCCGCAGCGGCTGCGCGTCATCGCCCCCCATGTCGGCGGCGGCTTCGGCGCCAAGGCCGGCCTCTACCACGAGCACACGGTGGTGGCAGCGCTGGCGGATCGGCTGGGCCGCCCGGTCACCTGGACGCCGGGACGCAGCGAGGACATGACCACGCTGGCGCACAGCCGTGCTCAGGTGCAGTACGCCGAGCTGGGCGTGCGGGACGACGGCACATTCACCGGGCTACGGGTCCGGCTGGTGGGCGACACCGGCGCTTACCCGAACATCGGCACGATGCTGCCAGCGGGCACCAAGCGAATGTCCAACGGCACCTACGCATTTCCGGCCATCCGCTTCGATGTCGCGACGGCAGTGACGAATACGACCCCGACCGGCGCGTACCGGGGCGCCGGACGGCCCGAAGCGGCCGCCCTGCTCGAGCGGCTCGTCGATCAGGCCGCTATCGAGACCGGCATCGATCCCATCGAGATCCGCCTTCGGAACTTCATCTCGCCCGACGCCTTCCCGTTCGACACGCTCACCGGCGTCACCTACGACAGCGGCGACTACGCCTTGCCCTTGCGACGTGCCGTCGAGCTGGCCGGCTACGACGAGTTGCGGGCCGAACAGACACGGCGTCGTGAGCGCGGCGACGTGCGCCAGCTCGGCGTCGGCATCGCCAGCTTCGTGGAGATCACTGCCGGTGGGCTGACCAGCGAATTCGCTGCAGTGCGCATCGAGCCCGACGGTGGGGCCACGATCCGCGTCGGCACCAGCGCCCACGGCCAGGGTCATCAAACGACGTTCGCCCAGATCGTCTCCGCTCGTACCGGCATCGACCTTGAGCGCATCGGGTTCGTCCAGTCCGATACCGACTTGGTGCCCCGCGGCGGCGGCACCGGCGGATCGCGTTCGGTTCAGGTCGGCGGTTCGGCGGTGTCCAACGCCACCGATGTGCTCGTCGAACGGGCGCAGCGACTGGCAGCACACCTGCTCGAGGCCAGCGTCGACGACATCGTGCTCGACACCGAGGAGGGCACCTTCAGCGTGGCGGGCGTCCCGGCACGCTCCGTGGACTGGTCAGCGCTCGCCGTTGCGGTGGACAGCGCACCCGACGGCCTGCTGGGCGAACCCACCGCGGCCGAGACCACGGCGGCCGAGCGGGACGAGCCCGTCGACCCGGGGCTCGCCGCACAGCTCGACTTCGACCAGGGCGAAGCCAGCTTCCCCTTCGGGGCTCACATAGCCGTCGTGGAGGTGGACACCGACACCGGCGAGGTCCACTACCTGCGCCACATCGCCGTCGACGACGCGGGCACCGTCATCAATCCGCTTCTGTTCGCGGGCCAGCAGCACGGTGGCATCGCCCAAGGCGCTGCGCAGACGCTGTACGAGGAAGTCATCTACGACACCGATGGGAACCCCCAGACAGGCACTCTCATGACGTACCTGTTCCCGTCCGCTGCGGAGTTTCCGAGCTTCGAAGTCCACAACACGGTGACGCCCTCGCCGCTCAACCCGCTGGGCGCCAAGGGCATCGGCGAGGCCAGCACGATCGGATCTACACCGGCGCTGCAGAACGCCGTCATCGACGCAGTGGCGCACTTCGGGGTGCGACACATCGACATGCCGATGAGCCCCCAGCGCGTGTGGGACGCGATTGCCGCGGCCAGGGCGGGCAACCCGGCAGATCCGTGGCGGGAGCCTCCAGCGATCTTCGCCGCGATGGAAGCCGGCCAAGAGATCGATCCCGAAGGGCTCGCAGCGGCCGAAGGAATCTGAACACTGTGCGACAATCTGCGGAATAACGAAGCTGCGATGCGCTCGCAGAAAGGCTGCTGCTCATGCCTGACGTCTTCATTACGTGCGCCGTCACTGGCGCCGCCGACACCGTCGACAAGTCCGACAAGGTGCCGTACAAGCCGGCCGATATAGCCCAGAACGTCATCGAAGCCGCCCAGGCGGGTGCTGCGATCTGTCACATCCACGTGCGTGATCCCATAACGGGTGACGCCGGACGCGACGTGGACTGCTACCGCGAAGTGGTGGAGCGAGTCCGTGCATCGAGCACCGACGTCGTGTTGAACCTCACGGCGGGCATGGGTGGCGACTTTGTGATTGGCTCAGTGGAGCAGCCGCTGCCTCCCGATCCGCTGCGATCTGACATGGCGGGCGCCACCGAGCGGCTGGCTCACGTGCGCGATCTGCTGCCGGAGATCTGCACGCTCGACTGCGGAACGATGAACTTCGGCGAGGGCAACTACGTGGCCACCAACACCCACGACACGCTCATGGAAATGGCCCGCCAGATCCAAGCCTTGGGCGTGCGCCCCGAGATCGAGGCCTTTGACACGGGTCAGCTCTGGGAGGCCAGGTCGCTTGTGGAGGCTGGTGTCATCGAGGCCCCGGTCATGGTGCAGCTGTGCATGGGCATTCGGTGGGGCGCCCCGCCGGACCTGAACACATTCATGGCGATGGTCAACAACGTGCCGGATGACTGGACGTTCTCGGCGTTTGCGTTGGGACGCGACCAGCTGCCCTACGTTGCGCTTGCGGCCGTTGCCGGCGGCAACGCGCGGGTAGGCCTCGAAGACAACCTGTACCTCGATCGCGGCCGGCTTGCCACGAACGCCGACCTGACCGCGCGGGCAAAGCAAATCCTCGAAGCGATGAACTACCGGGTGATCGGTCCCGAAGAGGCCCGCGACAATCTCGAGCTGAAGCGCCACTGACCGACGCCGGCCTGGCTGCGCTGGCCCAGCGGTCGGCGTCGAGCCGCCAGCGGCGATCCGTGGGCGCTATTCCTCAATGATGACGGCGTACTCGGGGCAATTCGCAGCGGCCAGCCGGGCCTTGTCCTCGAGGCCTGCAGGCACTACGCCATCATCAGCTGCGGTGGCGTAGCCGTAGTCGTCCACGTCGAACAGTTCCGGCGCCAGCGAGTAGCAGCGGTTGTGGCCCTGACACTTGTCGGCATCCACGCTGATCCGCACGAGCAATCCTCCCTGCGAGCCTCTGAGGCCAGCTGTCAATGAGGCCGGTTAGGTCAACCCAGCAGGTCCGAAGTTAGCGGGCCGCCGGCCACGTCCCGCTTGCGGTGGGAGCGCGAGTCGGTTCCGGCAGCGGCCATAACGGTCCCGTAGCCTTGCGATGTCCACGCCTGCGCACCTTGAGGGGATGCCATGTCCGATGCCCAAGCCCGTCTTGCAGCGCTTCGCGCCAGCCGCGCCGGCAAGGATTCTCCAGCCTCCACTGCGACCGCCCCCAAAGCAAAATCCAACGGCGCTGAGGACCCCACCAAGGTCTGGCACAAGACCGCGTGCATCCTGTGCTCGAACAACTGCGGCATCGAGGTTCGTCTCGACGGCCGCAAGATCACCCGCGTTCGCGGAGACAAGGAACATCCGGCTTCGAAGGGCTACACCTGCGAGAAGGCTCTGCGCATCGACTACTACCAGAACGGCCGCGATCGTCTCACCACTCCGCTGCGCCGGCGGGACGACGGGACGTTCGAGGAGGTCTCGTGGGACGTCGCCATCGCCGAGGTGGCCGAGCGGCTCACCGGCATCCGCGACTTGGTCGGCGGCGACAAGATCCTCTACTACGGCGGCGGCGGGCAGGGCAACCACTTCCCCGGCGCTTACGCCCGCGGCGTGCTGCAGACCCTGGGCGTGAAGTACCGCTCGAATGCGCTCGCCCAAGAAAAAACCGGCATGTTCTGGGCACAGGGCAAGATGTTCGGCAAACAGAACCTCGGCGCCATGGGCGATTTCGAGCACACCGACTGCGCTGTGTTCATCGGCAAGAATCCTTGGCAGAGCCACGGTTTCCCCGAAACCCGCAACGAGCTGAACAAGATTCGCAACGACGACGTCCGCAAGCTCATCGTGATGGATCCGCGGGTCTCAGAGACAGCTGCGATGGCCGATCACCACCTGCGAGTACGCCCCGGCACCGATGCGTGGGCATTGGCGGCACTGCTGGCGACCATGGTCACCGAGGGTCTCACCGACGAGAAGTTCCTGGCAGAGCACTGCACCGGCTGGGACGAGCTACGCGACCTGATCTTGGGCACCGACATTGCCGGCTGCGCTCGCAAGTGCGGCATCGACGAGGCAGATCTGCGTGCCGCAGCCCGCACGATGGGCAATGCCCATTCGCTGTCCACCGAGGAAGACCTCGGCATCGAGATGGCACCCCATTCGACGCTGAACAGCTGGCTGCAACGCCTGCTCTACCTGGTGACCGGCAACTTCGCGAAGCCCGGCGGCATGAACCTTCCGCTGCGCCTCGCACCGTTGTGCGGCCACTCGGGCGAGGGCGAGGTCGATCCCGTCACCGGCAGCCCCATGCTGTCGGGCCTCATGGCCTGCGCCGCCATTCCCGACGCCATCGACACCGACCACCCGAACCGGTTCCGGGCGATCATCGTCGAGTCGGCCAACCCGCTCCACACGCTGCCGGACTCGAAGCGATTCCGGGAGGCCTTCGCCAAGCTGGAGTGCCTCGTGGTCATCGACGTGGCTATGACCGAAACGGCCCGCGCCGCCGACTACGTGCTGCCGGCCGCCTCGCAGTACGAGAAGCCAGAGGCCACATTCTTTGCCGGCGAGATGCCTGCGAACTATTTCCAGGTGCGCCACCCGATCTTGGAACCGTTGGGCGACTCGCTGCCCGAGGCCGAGATTCACAGCCGGCTCGTGGCGGCCATGGGCGGCAAGCCGGACGCCACCACCGATCTCGCGGATGCTGCGCAGCAAGGCCGTGAGGCGTTCATCGCCGCTCTCGGCGAGGCGTCGGCAACCGATCCCGACGTCGGTGCGAAGCTGCCAGTGGTGCTATACGACGCCCTGGGGCCGACACTGGGCAACATGGCGCCAGCCGCGATCATGTTCGGTGCAGCCATGCAAGCCTCGATGCGCTATCCCGACGAGGTCCGGGCTGCGGGCATCTCCGGCGAAGGCTTGGAGCTGGCAAACAATCTGTTCGACAAGCTGGTCGACTCGCCCTCGGGGATGATCTACAGCGTCAGCGAGTACTCCCAGACTTGGGACCGCATCGTGCATCCTGACGGCAAGATCCATCTCTTCATCGAGGAGCTCGCCGACGAGTACCGATCACTGGGCGACGAGGAGCCTGCCCGCGGCGGCGACCGGTTCCCGTTCGTGCTCTCAGCAGGCGAGCGCCGTTCGTCGAACGCCAACGACGTGATCCGCGATCCAGAGTGGCGCAAGAAGGACAAGGCCGGCTCGCTGCGGATCAACCCCGACGACGCCACCGCACTCGGCGTCGTGGACGGGGACCGCATCCGGATCGTCTCCAAGCGTGGCGAGGCCGAGGCCCCTGCCGAGGTCACCGACACCGTGATGTCCGGGCATGTCACCCTCCCCCACGGCTTCGGCACCGAGTACCCCGACGAGACCGGCGAGCACAAGATTCACGGCGTGGCGGTGAACGAGCTCACCGACATCGAAGACCGCGACTGGCTGTCGCTCACCCCACACCACAAGCACGTCCGCGTCGCCCTCGAACCGGTCGCCGGCTAAGCGCAGCCAGCCACACTCAGAGCCAGCCGACCGACACAGTTCTATGCACCCGCACCGTCCAAGATCGGCTCGACATCGCTTGCCCACTTCAGTCCGGCCAATTCAGTCATTTGCCGCATCCACGTGAGCTTGCTCGCCGTTGATCCGTGAACCAAGAGCAGCCAGTCAGCGTGTCCCTCGACCGGGCGATAGCTGGGTCCGCTGGCCTCCGTCTGCAACAGCGGATCATTCTGGCGCACAGCACGCGGCCACTTCCGCTTCGGTGATCCGTGCCGTGCCAGTTTCTCCAAGAATCCGGGCTTGTGCTGTTCCAGCACCGAAGCAAGAGTCGTCAGCGTCTCCCAGCCGTCTCGCGCCGGACGACTTACTCCGCGATAACGAAAGCCGCGCAAATTGCCAGACCCAGATGTCGGCTTGGGATTCTTTGGTACTGGAGGGTTGGGTCTGATTGGCGGCTCAGGGTCGGCGAGCCACTGCTGGATCTGGTTACGTTGCTGTGTCGAGAGAACCGCAGGCACCGCCGCCAGCCATGCGGCAGGTTCGGCAGGAACAGGCTCGGGGCTGGCGACAGACTCGGGGCCAACCTGTCGTCGCAGGAAATCTTCGGCATCCTGCGACCACGGACGTGAACCACTGTCTCGTTCGATCCGCTCGATGAGCAGATCGCGAAGCATCTCATCTGGTTCACGTAGCAGCGCCGACCAAGCCGCTTGAAGACCGGACTTGCCCTTCTGTCGGTTCTTGAGGTCGCTCATACGACGGAGAGCCGCTGCGTATGCCTTTCCCGAGATGACTTCTGCTCGCCGCAGGAATCTCTCCAGATCACTGGCAACCGCATCCAAGTCTCCGGTTGCCGTGATTTGGATGTGCATGAATCGTCGCTCGGCAGGTTGCCCGGCGGCCATGCTCAAGTACAGGTTCCACGTGTCACCGTCAGTGAGCACAAGGAGCGGAATGCCCTTGTTGTTGGCGTATTCAAACAACTGCGACTCGGCATCTGGACTCAGGTTTCCGTGCCGCTTGGCCTCAACGAACACAAACGCGGAACTATCAGGCCCAAAGAGCGCATCGTCGACTCGCCCAGTACCTACCGGCTACTCCACCTGCCACTGTTCTGGATCGGCAGGATCCGAGTCCAGGGCTTGCAACAGCGGAGCAATTACGGCCGCGCGCACTTGCGCTTCACTTGTCAGAACGCCCGACACGAGCGTGTCTCGCGCCTTTGCGAGTGCGTCTTCCAGCCCCACTGATCCTCCCAGCTTGCAGATGACTGCACGGCATTGAGAGGGATCGTAGATCACGACCCATGTGGCTCGGCCATGTTGACGACATTCATTCGCGTTGGCGGCCGAAGGCGACCGTGAAGCTGGTTGGTGACGTCCGACGCAGGAGGCCGCCGCTGTCGTGCAGTTGGTGGTGACAGCGGGAACACAGCAGTGCGAGATTGTCGATGTCGGTGCGGCCTCGAGCTGGAGCCTGCCAGGGAACGATGTGATGGGCTTCGCACCATGTGGGTGCGGCTGCGCAGATCACACAGTGGCGATCTCGGGCGAGCAGCGCACGCCACTGGGGGTCGGTGACGGTGCGGACTCTGCGCCCATGCCAGAGCGGCTGCCCACGTCCGTCGAAGACGAGACCGAAGATGTCGGAGCCGCAGGCCAGACGCTCAAGTACGTGGGTGGGAATGGGACCGGTGCCGGGAATCTCGCAGTCGGCCCACTCGTCGCCAAGAACAGCACGGATGTCGGCAACGATCACCAGTTGATTGCGACGTCGCAGTGAAGCGTCGCAAGACAGCTGCGACGGCGTTGCACTGGGAACCGACCCATTCGCAATGGGCAGCGGCTCGGAATCGACCAAAGCGACCGTTCCAGAGCCAGCCGGCAACCCGGTGAGGTGGTCGGGTGCCAGGGGCGGCAGCGGTGCCGGCGGCGACCAGCCGTTGCGTTCGGCGATGGAGGCGGCATCGCGGTGGTCGACCTCGGCGTACCAACGCCGCGCGGCACGGCGATTGTCCGTGCCGACCAACGCTGCGAGCGCGTCGGCGCGGCATTGGGTGTAGGTACGCGGCTCGGGAGCATCAGGGCGGGCATCGTGACGGTCGGCCTCGGCCAAGCGCTGAGCGACGTCTTCGATGATCGCCTTGAACGCTGCGCCGCTCGCAGGATCCATCAGGGCAGTGGCCTTGATGAGGCCATCAGCGGTCTGGGTGATACTCAGCCGCCGCAGGGCACGCTGGCGGCGGTATTCCTCGTCGGGTGTGAGGCCTTTGCGAAGCTCGCGCACCCAGTCATTGGCGGCCCGGCGGGTACGCTCCACGTTCGTCGAGGACGCAGCCTCCAGCAGCCGTGAAGCGTCGTTGACGGCATCGGTGCCAGCGAGACCGGCTGCAGTCGTGAGCACATCCGCGTGCTCCGCAGTGATGCGCCCCTCACTCAACGCCGCTTCGACATTTGGCATCTCCGCCAACGCCGCAGCGCGCCCTGCAGCACGCTTCGCCGTCGCAGCCGAACAGCCAGACAGCCGCCGAAGCACCGCCTCGGAGCGGTCGCCGAAGTCGTCCAGCCGGTTGATCTCGGCAGCAAACCGCGCCTCGCAGGCGTCTACCGCTGAACGCACGCGGGTAAGTGCTCGAATGCCCTGTTCGAGATCGTCACGCGACAACCCGGAGGCCTCGGCTGAGCAAATCGTTTCCGCTGCCTCGACCAACAAGCCGGCAGGCCCAACAACCCCGCCCGAATTATCGAGATCGGCTGGTGACTCGAACGGAATCACGCCCGGCCGCCCGGCCGCATCCGCGTGGGGGAAACCTTGCCCCGGGCATGATGACCGCTCCGCATCGAACTGTCCACTGTCTCGATAATCATCCATTGTTTTCACTCCTTTCTATACTCTTCTACAGTATATCAGCGTACACAAACGAACGTATGCATTTACGCATATTCGTTCGCTGCACATCCAAGCATCACCGTGTGACACTCACGATTGGAGGGTCAGCGGCAGCGCCTATTTCGCCCCGGTGATCGCTGCGAAGTGCTCGCGTACCTGAGCCGGACGGTGGGCGCGCACGTACTCGGGATTCTGGGACAGTGCGAGGTCGAGTAGCTCGAGCCGGTCCGGCGTCTGTAGCCAAGGCACCGGCACGTACAGCGGCAAACCGAATTGTCGCAACTGCCCCAGGCCGCTGTAGATGGCCTGCTGATAGACGGCTCGTTCGGGCCAGTCCATGTCGTGCGGACCGAACCCGACGCCGCAGTCGAGCAGCAGATCTTGCGCGATCCCCGCCCGCCTGAGGCGCCCGATGTGCTCCCCGAACCACTCCACCATCACGGCGACCGGGTCACCGCTCACATCGCGCACGCTGCGAAAATCCCGCCCCAGCATGAACGGCAGCACCACCGTCACCTCACGCTCGACAGCAAGCTCCACCATCTCAGGTGTCTGCAGTGCGTCGCCGGCATTCAGCACAGCGGCGCCAGCATCGAGCGCCTGGCGAGCCACCTCGGGCTTTCGGGTATCGATCGCCACATCAGCGCCCAGCGACAGCAGCCCGCGCAGCGGCCCAGAGACCCGCCGCCATTCCTCCGCTGCGCTCACCTCGTCGCTGCCGAGCGTGGAGCCTTCACCGCCGAGGTCGAAGTAGTCGGCGCCTTCGGCCATCAGCTCTGTGCCACGCGCGACTGCCTCATCGCAGTCGTGCACGACCGAGAACTCGGCCTTCGAGTCGGGAGAGGCGTTGACCACGCCGAAGATCTCCACGGCCGCAACATAGTCACGGCATGCCGACTGCGGCCGGGGACCGGTTCGATACCCGGTCGAGCCGACCGTGTCGAAGCGTCAGGCGAGGTCTGGATGCCGCAAGGCCTCGTCCGAGGGCGGGATGGCAATCAAGCGGCCCACCTGCGGCGGTACTGGCAGCTCCCGGTGCACCGCCCAGATCTCACCGAGCCGCTCATAGGGCTCGTCGGCCATCGGTGCCACACGGCGCGTCGGCCCGTCGATGTTCAGCGACATGACCTCGCAGATGGCCACAACGTAGTCATCTCGCGTCTGGGTCATCACTTGGAACGCATGCACGCGCTTGCGGTCGAAGCCCAACAGCTGGACGGAGATCACGTACGGCTCGTCGGGGCCAATCTCACGCACGTATGCGATGTGGTTCTGCGCCGAGAACGTGGTGATGTCCCGCACTGCCCGGTGCGCGGTACCAAGCCCGATGAATTCCATCCAAGGTGCAATGGCGTCATCGAAGGCCACTAGGTAGTAGCCGGCATTGAGGTGGCCGTTGTAGTCGATCCACTGCTCCAACACCGTCCCCCGCAGCACCTCGACCGGTGCTGCGGCGACCTCGTCGGTCGGCTGCGGACTCAGCGATGCATCGCTCACACCAGTCTCCTCGCTGCCGGAACCGTCGGTCGTTCCCTGCGCAAGTGAACCAGCGATCGGGCTCAGTTGCTGCGGGCCAAGTCCGCCACGGTGACTGGCACGGCCGCACCGTTTCGATCACTGGCGTCGTCGTCGGGAATGGGCCAGAAGACGTCAGGCGGAGCATCGCGCAGTGACGCAGAGCGGGGCCGTTCGAGCGCCTCGGCAGTCCGGTCGGCCAGAGGTCTCACCATCGGCACGGCGGGTTCGCGAAACAGCCGTTGGGGAATCAAGGGTTCCCGAACCGGCCGTTGGATCGGCGCCGAGGACGTTTGTGTCGGGGGCACGCCGGGCGGCCCCATATACGTCGGGAGAGGAAGCGGATGACGTGTCATCGGCAGAAGAACCACAACTCCCACCGCCGCTATCACGCCCGAGATGGCGATCGGCAAACCGATGTCGCCAGTTGCATCGGCAGTGAAACCCATCAAGGGCGGCCCGATGAGCGCTCCGGTACCGGAGCAGAAGAACAACATGCCCATGACCGTGCCGAGGCCCGCCAATCCGAACAAGTGAGCGGTGACGTGGCCGAGCAGCGCAACGAAGCCGCCATAGGACACCCCGAGGACCGAAGCGAAGACGATCAGCAGAGCGAACTTCGTCTCCAGTCCGCTCACTCGAGTCGTTGCGAACCAGATCGCGTACGCGACGGGCAGCCCGAAGAACGCTATCTTGAGCAGCCGGACCGAGCCCAGCGGTCGGGCCAGGCTCGTGAGCGCCATGCGCCCCACGATGCCCGAGAAGCCGATGATCGTGAACAACGCCACCGCTGCTCGCGGCGGCAGGCCATCGTCTTGGGCGAAGGTAACCACCGAACCCAATGATCCGATGACCGCCACGGTGAAGAACACACCCGAGGCTGACATCTGCCAGAAAGCAGCGGAACGCACCACCAGAGAGACGTGACGCTTCGCGTCGCCCATGTCCATCTTCGGCGGCTGCTTGATCATGAAGAGCGCTACAGCAAAGATCCCCGCTGCCACCACTGCGAGCGCCTTCATGCCGCCACGCCATCCATAGACCTCGAGCAGCCATTGGGCCAGCGGCGCGAACAGCATCGTTCCCAGCCCTGAGCCGGTCGCCACGATGCCTTGAGCCACGGCGCGATGACGAACGAACCACATGGCCGTGAGTGCGAACAACGGTGCGTTGAACAGACCTCCACCGAAACCCAGGCCGACACCGAACAGCACATATCCGTGCCACAACACCGATATTTGCGACATGGCGAAGAGACCGCCGCAGAACATCGCTCCTCCGACGATGAGCAGCGGAGCGATGCCGAACCGGTCATACAGGCGGCCCGAGACCAGAGCACTGCCGAAGAACAGAAACACTGTGATCCCGAACACGAGGCTGATCGGTCCGTGCCCGGTCCCGAACTCGTCCGCCATGCTCTTCGCGAACGCGTTGAAGCTGTAGATCGTCCCGAACGCCGCCATGACGCTGAGGGCCGCGCCGCAGGCCGTGACCCAGCCGCGTGCCGAGTCGAGGTGCGTCGGGCCGCTGGCCATCACCGTTGCGAGGCTACGGCGGCAGCGCCGGCTCTGCGGAAGGATGCCTCAAGCCTGCCGCGGGCGACCGCAGGGCTCTGCGGGGTCGTCAGCCCAGACCCGAGACGTCGCGGACTGCGCCCTTGTCGGCGCTCATGGCCATGGCGGCATAGGCCCGCAGTGCTGTGCTCACCTGGCGTGGACGAGGCTTCGCTGGCTGCCAGCCAGCTGCATCCTGCTCTCCACGCCGCCGCTCCAGCTCAGCATCGTCGACGGCGAGGTTGATCGTGCGGTTCGGGATGTCGATCTCGATGGTGTCGCCGTCGTTCACGAGACCGATGAGCCCACCGGAGGCCGCCTCGGGCGAGACATGGCCGATCGACAAGCCCGAGGTGCCGCCCGAGAACCGGCCGTCGGTCACCAGCGCGCACGCCTTGCCGAGCCCCTTGGACTTCAGGTACGACGTCGGGTACAGCATTTCCTGCATGCCGGGGCCGCCCCGGGGGCCCTCGTAACGCACCACCACGACATCGCCGGCAACGACCTTGCCGTCCAGGATGTGCTCGACCGCCTCGTCCTGGCTCTCGACGACGTGAGCGGGGCCAGAGAACACCCAGATCGACTCGTCCACCCCGGCGGTCTTCACCACGCAGCCGTCGGGCGCGAGGTTTCCGTACAGAATGGCCAACCCGCCGTCGGCCGAATAGGCAAAGTCGACCGAGCGGATGCAGCCCCGCTCGCGGTCGACGTCGAGCGTCCGGTAACGCTCGGATTGGCTGAACGCGACCTGCGTCGGGATGCCCGCCGGACCCGCCCGGAAGAACTCAGCCAGCGACGGATCGTCATTGGTGGCGACATCCCAGCGGGAGATGGCCTCGAACATCGTCGGCGAGTGCACTGTGGGCACCTGGTTGGCAATGAGACCGGCCCGGTTCAGCTCGGCCAATATGCCCATCACGCCCCCGGCACGATGCACGTCCTCGACGTGGAAGAACTCCGATGCCGGCGCCACCTTGCAGATGTTCGGCACCTTGTGCGACAGCCGGTCGATATCGGCCATCGCGAAGTCCAGACCGGCTTCCTGCGCTGCTGCCAGCAAGTGCAGGATCGTGTTGGTGGAACCGCCCATCGCGATGTCGAGCGTCATCGCATTCTCGAAGGCCTCGAAGCTGCCGATCGCCCGAGGCAGTACCGATTCATCGTCTCGCTGGTAGTAGCGCCTGCACAGCTCGACCACCAAGCGCCCCGCCTTCAGGAACAGTTCGCGCCGATCCGAGTGGGTCGCCAACACCGTTCCGTTGCCAGGCAGCGACAGTCCCAGCGCCTCGGTCAGGCAGTTCATCGAGTTGGCGGTGAACATGCCCGAGCATGAGCCGCACGTGGGGCAGCCAGACCGTTCCATCTCGGCCACGTCCTCGTCGCTCACCGACTCGTCGGCCGCCACGACCATGACGTTGATGAGGTCCACCTTCTGGGTGGCCAGCTTGGTCTTGCCGGCCTCCATGGGACCGCCTGACACGAACACCGTCGGAACGTTCAGGCGCATCGCCGCCATGAGCATGCCGGGGGTGATCTTGTCGCAGTTGCTGATGCACACCAGAGCGTCGGCGCAGTGCGCATTCACCATGTACTCCACCGAGTCAGCGATGAGATCTCGTGACGGCAGGCTGTAGAGCATCCCGTCGTGACCCATAGCGATGCCGTCGTCGACGGCGATGGTGTTGAACTCCTTGGCAACGCCGCCAGCGGCCTCGATTTCACGGGCAACAAGCTGGCCCATGTCCTTCAGATGCACATGGCCGGGCACGAACTGGGTGAACGAATTCGAGATGGCGATGATCGGCTTGCCGAAGTCCTCGTCGGTCATGCCGGTGGCCCGCCACAACGCGCGAGCCCCGGCCTGATTCCGGCCAGCGGTGGAGGTGACGGATCGGTAGCGCGGCATGGGATCAGCCTACGCCTGGGCTGCCCAATCTGACGGCCCAATAGCCTGCCCGACCTGATGGCCCTCGATGCCGCGGCCGGGCTGGGCATTGCATTCAACGCCAAACCGGTCCTGGCCGATGCAGTCGACACCACCGTGAACGTGCCCTACCTAGACGCGATCCTGTTCATGCTGGGCGTGACACGGGAAGAAGTCGAGGCCGCCGACGCTTCGGCCCTGCGCCGCTAGCTTCGCGTACATGGCTGAAGTGACCATCTTTCACAACCCCCACTGAAACTCTTCGCGGAATGCCTTGGCGGTCGCCGAGGAAGCTGGAGTCGAAGCCGACATCGTCCTGTACATGAAGACGCCGCCCGACCGCGAGACGCTTGAGCACCTCGTGTCGATCCTTGAGGATCCCGTCGAAGACCTGGTGCGCAAGGACTCTCAGTTCAAGAAACTGGGCCTGAATGCCGATGATTACGTCGGTAATCCCATGGCAGTCGTCGAGCTGCTGAGCCAGCGCAAAGCGCTCATGCAGCGCCCCGTCGTGGTATGCGGCGACCGGGCCATCGTCGGACGTCCGAAGGATCGCATCGCCTCACTGCTGGCTGGCTGAGACCTCCGCTGATGACTGACGCCGGCGGTTGCCGCGCCGGAGAGACCGGTATCGACCCCGCGACAGGTGGCCTCTGCACGCCGCTGTTCACATTGCACTCCGAGCTTGGCGGCCGGATGGCCAACTTTGGGGGTCATGCACTGCCGATGCGATTCGAAGGCACCATCGCCGAGCACCGTGCAACCCGCACTGCAGCGGGATTGTTCGACGTGAGCCACATGGGCATCATCGAACTGCACCCCAACCGCAGCGACGAGGTTGCCGACGTCGCGGCGTGGCTGGAACGTTGTATTCCCGGCTCTGTCGTCAACCTGGCCCCGGGGCGCATGCGTTACACGCTGTTCACGACGTCCGCTGGCGGCGTGCTCGATGATCTCATCGTGTCCAACTACGGAAACCGGCTGCGCGCTGTGGTCAACGCCGTGCGCGCCGACGCCGATCTCGCGATGCTGCGCGGCGTCAACGGTGGCAGCGACGACGGCGACGTACGCATCGCAGTGCGCCATGACTTGGCACTGCTGGCACTTCAGGGGCCCGCCGCGGTTGAAGTGCTCGCACGCTGGGCGCCGCCTGCAGCCGAGCTCGCGTTCATGTCGACGGCCGCCATATCGATCGACGGAGTCGAGTGCGAAGTGTCGCGCTGCGGGTATACAGGCGAAGACGGCTTTGAGATAGCCGTGCCTTCCACCGAAGCGGTGCATCTCGCGCAGCTGCTGCTGAGCAGCGACGAAGTTTCCCCGGCAGGACTCGGCGCCCGCGACACGCTGCGGCTCGAAGCGGGCCTTCCCTTGGTGGGCCACGAGCTCACCGAGGCGACGACACCTGCCGAGGCCGGACTCGGTTGGTCTATTCCGAAGCGGAGGCGTGCCGAAGGCGGCTTTCCCGGTTCCGAGACCATCACAGCCCAGCTGTGCGAGGGACCGCCGAGGCACCGGGTCGGCGTCGCGGCGCAGGGCCGCCGGCCCATCCGCGATGGCGCTGTGCTGGCGGACGCCGACGGCGCGCATGTCGGCATCGTCACCAGCGGCGGCTTCGGACCCACCGTCGACGCGCCGATCGCCATGGCTTATGTGGCCGCCGAACACGCTTGTGACGGCACCGAGTTATTCGCCGAGGGCCGCAAGGGTCCCGAGCCATGCCGGGTCGCCCCGCTGCCCTTTGTGGAGCATCGCTTCTGGCGACCGTCGTGAACAGCTCGCCGAACGCAAACAGGGTCCCAAGATATGAGTGACACGTATGAGTGATTCCCAAGAGCACCTCGCAGCATCTGGGGAGTTCGCAACACGGCACATCGGTCTGCGGCCCGACGACATCACCGCCATGCTCAAGCGCCTCGGGTTCAGCTCGCTCGAAGAACTCGTCGATGCCGCGGTCCCTGCCGAGATCCGGCTGGACGAGCCGCTCGAACTCGCCGGCCTGCGACGGCCGATGAGCGAGACCGAGGCACTTGCGGCAATCAAGCAGCTGGCCGAAGCCAATACTCCGGCGCGCTCGCTCATCGGGCTCGGCTACTACGGCACGCTCACCCCAGCGGTCATCCGGCGGGGCGTACTCGAGGATCCGTCGTGGTACACCGCGTACACGCCGTACCAGCCCGAGATCTCCCAAGGCCGGCTCGAGGCATTGCTGAACTACCAGACGATGATCTGCGACCTGATGCACATGGAGATCGCGAACTCGTCGCTGCTGTGTGAAGGCACCGCCGCCGCTGAGGCGATGGCTATGGCGCGTCGGATAACGCGCAGCGGACCCGATCGCTTCTTCGTCGACGCCGATTGCCACCCGCAGGTGATTGATGTGGTTGTCACGCGTGCTGCGCCGCTCGGGATTGACATCTGCATCGGCGATCCCAGCACCGACCTGCAGCCAGCGGAGGTCTACGGAGCCCTGCTGTCCTATCCCGGCAGCAGCGGTACCGTCCGCAACCTTGAACCTGTGATTGAGGCACTGCACAGCACAGGGGCCATTGCGACGGTTACCGCCGACCTGCTGGCGTGCTGCCTGCTGCGGCCACCCGGCGAGCAGGGCGCCGACATCGTCGTGGGCAGCTCGCAGCGATTCGGCGTTCCGCTGGGATTCGGCGGACCGCACGCGGCATTCCTTGCAACCAGCGAGAAGCATCGGCGCTCGATGCCCGGGAGGCTCGTCGGCGTCTCGCGCGATGCCGCCGGCCGGCCCGCGTACCGGCTGGCGTTGCAGACCCGTGAGCAGCACATCCGGCGTGAGAAGGCCACCAGCAACATCTGCACCGCACAGGTGCTGCTTGCCGTCATGGCTTCGATGTACGCCGTTTGGCATGGCCCCGAAGGTCTTGTCGCTATCGCAGAGCGGGTACATGGGTTGACTGCCGGGCTCGCTGCGGGCCTTCGCAGCAGCGGCCTGCACGTGCGCAACACATCGTTCTTCGACACGCTGACCGTGGAAGTCCCCCACGGAGCCGAACGGGTGCTGGCCGCCGCCGCGGACGCGGGCATCAACCTTCGGCGCGTCGACGACGACACGGTGGGCGTGTCGCTCGACGAGAACTGCGGCGACACCACGGTGGCTGAGGTGCTCGCAGCGTTCGGCGTCACTGGGGCGACCGAAGCCCGCAGCGGTGCGTTCGTCGCTGCACCAGCAGCGACGGCCCCTTCGGGCATCGCATCGGAGCTCAAGCGCACGACCGAGTTCCTCACACATCCCACATTCGGCGCGTACCGCTCCGAAACCGAGATGATGCGCTACCTGCGGCGTCTGGCCTCCTATGACGTAGCCCTCGATCGTTCGATGATCCCACTGGGCAGCTGCACCATGAAGCTCAACGCCGCGGCCGAAATGACACCGGTGACCTGGCCGGAGTTCGCGGAGATCCACCCGTTTGCACCGGCAGACCAGTCCGCCGGTTACCGACGGCTCATCGCCGATCTCGAAGCGTGGCTGGCAGAGATCACCGGCTATGACGCGGTGTCGCTGCAACCCAACGCCGGCTCGCAGGGCGAGCTGGCAGGTCTGCTGGCGATCCGCCGCTACCACGACGACCGAGGCCATGCAAACCGGACCGTGTGCCTCATTCCCTCATCGGCGCACGGCACGAACGCTGCTTCCGCAGTGATGGCGGGCATGCGCGTTGTCGTGGTGGGCTGCTCCGACGACGGCGACGTGGATCTCGGAGACCTCGACGCCAAGATCGCCGAGCACGGCGAGCAGCTGGCGGCCTTCATGGTCACCTACCCGTCCACGCACGGCGTGTACGAGGACGGCATCCGCCAGGTTTGCCTCAAGGTGCACGAAGCGGGTGGGCAGGTGTATGTCGACGGCGCCAACCTCAACGCGCTCGTCGGCTTGGCGGCACCCGGCACGTTCGGTGCAGACGTCAGCCACTTGAACCTGCACAAGACGTTCTGCATTCCCCACGGTGGCGGGGGTCCAGGCATCGGCCCGGTCGCGGCCCGACTGCACTTGGCGAAGTACCTGCCGAATCACCCGCTGGAGCCGGATGCCGGCCCTGATACCGGTCCTGGTGCGATCTCGTCTGCCCCGTGGGGATCGGCGGGCATCCTGCCGATCCCGTGGATGTACATCGCGATGATGGGAGTCGAGGGACTGACCCGAGCCACCCAGACCGCGATCCTGTCTGCCAATTACTTGGTGTCCCGCCTCGGCGAGCACTTCCCGATCCTGTACCAAGGCCGGTACGGCCTGATCGCCCATGAGTGCATCGTGGATCTGCGGCCGTTCTCCGCGTGGGCCAGCGTCGACGACGTGGCCAAGCGGCTCATCGACTTCGGATTCCACGCTCCGACGATGTCGTTCCCGGTCGCCGGGACGTTCATGATCGAGCCGACCGAGAGCGAGTCGCTGGCGGAGATCGACCGGTTCTGCGACGCCATGGCGACGATCCGGGCCGAGATTGACAAGATCGCCTCGGGCGAATGGCCAGCCGACGACAACCCGCTCGCGAATGCACCGCACACAGCGATCGATGTACTGGGCGACGAATGGGACCATCCGTACTCCCGCACGGAGGCTGTCTATCCGGAGGGCACCAACGTGGCGTCGCTGGTCGCGGACAAGTACTGGCCGCCGGTCAGCCGTGTCGACGGCGCCTACGGGGACCGCAACCTCATGTGCGCCTGCCCCGCCCCTCGCGCCTTCGAGACCGACTAGCTCTAAGACTGACGGAGGTCGTTGCCTGTCAAGGTCTTTCGTGAGAGGAAGACCAGATGGACGATCGAGAGCAGCAGCGAAGTCGCCGATTGAAGGAGTCAGGCAACTCCTGCGACAGTGCCTGGCAGGTGCCGTCGGGGCTGGACCGATATCCGGTCTGGCAGCCGGCGGTGACGGTGATCTGTCCGGTGCTGACATGTTCTGATGCGGTGAACGCCACCGCGACAGTGCTGGTGCGGGCCTTGTCGGGGGTGAGGTCGACTGCTGCGCTTCCGTACAGCGCGGTCACCGAAGCAGCGAGCCCCTCGTGGCTGATCGGCCCGACGGTGACGGTCGCGTCCGCTGGCAGATACTCGAACCGCACGCGGCTGGCCTGGCGGACCGTCGCGGTCACAGTATGAGGAAGATCGTCTGACTGGACCGCGAATGTCCCGTGTCATCGTTTGTTGCTCAGGTACGGGTTTGATGCCCGTGCAAGGAGAGACAGATGCCGAGACCGTCGAATAAGTCCGCGGAGCAGAAGCTCCAAGTGGTGCTGAGTGTGCTGCGGGGTGAGCAGAGCGCTGCTGAGGCTGGCCGCAAGGCTGGGGTCAGTGAGCAGTCGGTGCACAACTGGAAGAGCCTGTTGGTCGAGTCGGGTCGGGAGGGCCTGGCTGCGGGCCGTAGGCGCCGGACATCTCGTGAGGTCGAGCTCGAAGCGGAGAACGAGGAGCCGGGAGCGGCACTGGGCGAAGCCCACGTGGGGCTGGGGGTGTGGCGCAAGGGGGCGGAGTATCTCCCCCCGTTGAGGACCTCGAGCCGGTCCGCACCGACGCGGGCATGCCCATCACGAGGTTCGCGGCTCTGATCGGCGTGCCCCGACGGACCTACCAGTACCGGTTGGCCACCCACCGCGCCGGTGGCCCGCCGAAAGGGCCGTGGCCTGCGCCCGTGGTGGATCGGATAGAACCCGCAGTTG
Organism: Candidatus Poriferisodalis sp.; assembly: GCF_965221945.1. Classification (GTDB taxonomy): domain Bacteria; phylum Actinomycetota; class Acidimicrobiia; order Acidimicrobiales; family Poriferisodalaceae; genus Poriferisodalis. Next base: position 1,745,239 of record NZ_OZ244925.1, read on the forward strand.
CCAAGCTGGCTGCGGAGTGGCCGGCGTGGGGGCATCGCAAGATCTGGGCCATGGGCCGCTACGCCGGCCACGACTTCGGGTCCCAGTCGTCGCTCAGGCGGGCAATGGCCCGCCGGGGCCTGCTCCAGCCGATCCGCTACCAGGCCGGGCGGCGCCAGCTCGGCGCCGCCCGCAGAGCGGTCTTGGCCGACGCCCCGTCGAGACCGAACCGGGTACCGCAGGCAGAGGTCTCTGAGTTCGAGACCGCAGCGCAGGGCACCTGGCAGCTCGGCGGCGTGGTCGACTACGTCACCAAGGTGGTTCTGGCGTGCCCGGTGAGCGCCACCGGGACCGCCGGGGAGGGGTGCGCAGCGTTCGATGCCGCCCAGGCCCGAGCCGGCGAGCTGCTCGGGCACGCTCTCATCGAGGACTGCGCCGACCCCGACACCAGCGAGATCACCCCGGTCGTGATCGTGACCGACAACGCACCGGCCACCAAATCAGCAGCCGCGGCCCGCTGGTTCGCCGCCAGGCCGCACTTCGCTCACGTGCGCACCCGGCATCGCTCACCGCACACCAACGGCGTGATCGAGCGCTGGTTCGAAGCCCTCAAATACGAGCGGCTCTACCGCCACGACATCGCAGACGGCATCAACCTCGCCGCCCACGTCACCGACTACATCGACGAATACAACCGCGCCAGGCCCCACGAGAACCTCGACTGGGCACGCCCCCTCGACGCACACCCCCAAGCCCCGACCCTCATACAAGACGCACCCGAGACTGAGCAAGAAACTTGACACGGGACACGGTGACGGTGGCGTCGACGGTCAGGTTGTAGTTGCCGGTGGCGGTGGTGCGGTAGGTGGTGGCTTCGATGGTGTAGTTGCCTCGCTGGAGGAAGATGTCGGCGAGGCGGCTGTCGTTGCGGTTGCCTGAGTCGTCGTCGCTGTCGATCTGGGTGCCCGCGCTGCCGTGGCCGTCGAGCAGGATCAGGTAGGTGTCGAGCCGGCTGGTGTTCGATGCTGCGTTGGCGAGGTCGATGGTGACCCAGCCGGGCGAGTCGAGCGTGAAGGTGTGCCGCCGCGTGTAGTAGGTGCCGCTGCCGCTGCTGCGTGTCGCCGAGGTGCATGCGGTGTCGGCGGTGATGGTGCCGGTGCGCTCGACGCGGCCGGTGGCCAGCGTGCCGAGATGCTGCGAGCAGGCCAGCTCAGCGGTGAGGGTGATCTGTCGGATGCCGTCGGCATGACCGGTGGCCTCGCAGGTGACGGTGACCTCCAGCGATCCCGGCGAGTTGACCGATGCCGACAGCGTGCGCGAGCTGCCGGTACCGGTGACGGTCGCGGTGGCCGGGTCCGCCGTGCAGGAGGCCGTCGCGGGCGACACGGTGAAGCCGCGAGTGACCGTGACTTGCCCGCTGCCGGTGCCGGTGGCGTCCGCGAGCCCGGTGATGGTGACCGCGTTGGCGCAGGTGACCGTGAGCTGCGCCGTCTTGGTGGCGGTGGTGCCCGGCAGCGTGACCGTCGCCGTCGCAGCGCCGTTCGCAGTGCAGCTCAGCTCAGCGGTCGCGGTGCGCTCGAACGTTCCCGCAGTCGAGCCGGCAACTGCCGAGGCTTGGACCTGCGAGCCCACCGCGACGCCGCCGGTCGCGCTCCAGGCCACCTCGAGCGTGTCGCCGGTGGCTGTGGCGTCCGCGGCGACCGTGGCGGTGTTGCCGCGTCCGATGGTGCACCTATAGGCGGCATCGATGCTGCCAGTAGCAGCCGTGGCCGTGCACTCGCCACTGTCGATAACGCGCGCCGCTATGGACGACAGCACGCCGGCGTGAGCAAGCGTCGCGGTGTCCTGCGCGGGTCCTCGGCCGGCCGCAGTGCATCTGACCACAGTGCCCACCGAGCCAGGCACCGTGAATGCCGCGGACAGGGTGCGCAGCCCGTTCTGGCCAGCGGTGACCGACGCCGTGACCGGCGTCACATTGCAACTAGCCGTGACGGGCGCGACGGTGAACTCATCGGACACCGTCAGCTCGCCGGTTCCTGTCTGCGTGACGTCGACGAGCCCGCTGATGGTCACTACCGAGTCGAACATAACGCTGACGCTCAGGTCGTAGTCGCCGGTGCGTCCTGAGCCGAACGTGGTGGCCTCGATCGTGTAGTCGCCAGCAGTGAGGCGCTTGTCGGCGATGCGCGAGTCCCGGCTGCCGCCGCCTCGATCGTCGTTGCGTCCCTCCACGGTGCCGGTGCCTGCATTGTGGCCCCCCAGCAGCAGCAGATAGGTATCGAGCCGGGATGCGTTCGACGACGCAGAGCCCAAATCGACGGTGACCGTCGCGGGGGCGTCGAGGATGAACGTGTGCCGGCGCGCGTAGCGGCTCGTGGAGCTGCCCCCGTCGCTGAAGCGCTGGGGCGACGTGCACGACGCGTCAGCGGTGATGGTCCCGCTGCGGGCGGTCGTGCCCGAGGCGAGGCTGCCCAACGGGTCATCACACGGGTCCGACGCAGCGGCGCAGTCGACGTCGATTGCGGCGTCGAAGCTCGTTGAGGTGGCGGTGGCTGTGCGGTAGCCGGCCTGGCGGCAGGTCACAGTCACGTCGATGTCGCCCAGCTCAGCCAGGCTCACGCTGAGCGCCGTGCCTCGCTCTCCTCGCTCACAACGACAACCGCGTCTGCTGCGAGATCATGCCAACCATGTCGGGATCGATTCCATAGAACCGAGAGCGGAAAAAACAACCAGCACAGGGCACTCACCCATAGAAGCTCACTGATACGTGTGATCAAGGCCAATATCATACCCGCTGTCGCAGCGACGATTGGCAGAGCTATGCGGGTCATTGCTCTGAGGAAAGTCAGACGATCGTCCGTACCAAGACAGATGATCTCAATGCCTGCGTTGCGTATCCCTGCCGTTTGTCCGGATAAGACCACGCGGTATATTTGACGAAAGTGATAGCCGAGCCATGTCGCTATAGGAAGCAGGATGAAGATCATGATCTGATCAGTACTGTAGCTATTGCCAAAGTTACTTGGGGTTTGCGTAAAAGCCTAAACCCATAGCACCACACCAACAATAAGAAGCACCAGAAATAGGATAGTCGCATCATAGACTGTGGCCGCAATACGCGCTCCAATGCGCGCGACCCGGACATCACCAGCGAGCACATTCGGGTTACGAGCACCCATTCTATTCCCCACGGTTTTGACCGTTGTCTGGCGTGTCAGATTCCAAATCAATGCCGGCGTTCTCAGCACAAGCACTGGGATTACTCGACCCTCGGCATGCCTCCGCCAACTGATCCGCATAGGGATGGTTAGCTCCTGTATGGTATTCCATCGGTACCACCAACTCTGGATGTTCGCGTGTCCATTTCAGCACACTTTCAAGCAGCGCTGATTCAGTTCGACTGATCAGATCATTTCGAAGTGCTTCCGACAACGTCGGATAGCTTGAAGCATGCACTGCACAGTCGTGCCGCAATTGCAATAGGTTATCAAGCTCATAGTCGCTATCATTGGCGATCCGTGGTTCTATTGCGCCCCAGTCAAGGGCCGTAATTAGATCGTTACCGTTCTCAATTCCGTGTTCTGCAGCACACTCATCTACAGACTGGTGAAAGGAAAGCGCCAAAGTTCCCTCATAAAGATCCAGGTCAGAACTTAGGTTATCAATCGCACTGGAGATCACGCTCTCAACTTGCATCTCAAAGAACTGCCGTTCACGCTCGTGACCTTTCATCTGGTGAAATTCCTCGAGTTCGTCTTCGATTCTACTGAGCTCCTCCTCTGGCGTGTACGGATCAACCCACGGTCGTACGGACCGAAACTGCTGTCGGACCGCTTCCAACAACTGCAGATTATCCTCGGTGTAAGCCCGACCAGTCGGACCCCGTATGTTGTCGTACGGTTGATGATCCGTTGCCGCTGAATCCTCGCTTGGAGCAGAGCCAAACACGATTGATCGTCCGATCCATATGGCTAGAACCACAACTGCAATGAGAAGAACTACTAAGGCAATGCGAGTGCGCGCATTCATCGGCAAGACTTCTCTCTGCTATTTCGGAGGATAATACACGCTCGAAATGAAGGGAACTACGGCACCAACACCACGTAGAACTTGAGTGGCCTTAGCATCGCAGCGTCGTAATGCTTGAGCCGGATATGGAGCATCGCGTCGGATACTCCAGTTGAAATAGATGGACTCGCTCTCAGGACTTGTCTCACTGCCATCAACCCGGCAAAGCTGCACAAGGTCCAATCCGAGACGCCCATTTGCTTCGTTCATCGTTCCCACTCGCCACGGACCCCTCGAAACTGCGCCGATGTGTCGGTAATGATACTCGGCACGATAGAGGTTTCGCCAGCTCATGTCGTGTCTCATACAGCCGTAAACGAACGGGACTTCTACGTTGCCAAATTCCGGGTGGTCCTCGAGATCAAAAAGCCTCAGGAGTCTGCCTAGTGGTGTGTCGCGGTTTTGTTTAGGGCGGTTCGGGCTCGTTTGACTTCGGCGATGATCTGGTCGGCTGTCTTGGCCCATTTGAGCGGCTGGGGGTTGTGGTTCCAGTGGGCTGCTCAGTGCTCGATGACCTCGGTGAGGCGGCCGACTGATGTGAACGCTCGGGTCTTGAGTGCTTTGCGGGTCAGGATCGAGAACCAGCCTTCGACGAGGTTCGCCCAGCTGCTGGTGGTGGGTGTGAAGTGCCGGTGCCAGCGTTTGCGCCGGGGGTGGGCGAGCCAGGTGCGCACGGGCTCGGATTCGTGGGCGGAGACGTTGTCCAAGATGACGTGGACGTCGAGATGGCGGGGCGTGTGCAGGTCGATCCACTTGAAGAACGCGAGCACGTCGGCGCCGGTGCGGCGTTTGCGGGTCTGAGCCAGGACCTCACCGGTGGCGACGTTGAACGCGGCGAACAGGTCGATCGTGGCGTTGCGCTTGCAGTCGTGGGTCATCGTGCGGTTGCGGCCCGGGCGCATCGGCAGCGACGGCTGGGTGCGGTCCAGGGCCTGCATCTGGGTCTTCTCGTCGAAGCTGAACACCACAGCGCGCTCGGGCGGGTCCACGTACAGCCCGATCACGTCTTGGAGCTTGGCCTCGAAGTCGGGATCCGCGGACACCTCGAACACATCAGCGAGCCACGGGCGCAGACCCCGCTCGCGCCACACCTCGGCCACGAAGTCCTTGCCGACGCCGTGACGGGCCGCCATCTCACGCGTCGACCAGCACGCCGCCCCCTCAGGCGGCTCGGCGCACAGCGTGTCGGCCACGATCGCCTCGGTCACCTCTGGAGGCACGACCCGCTTGCGCCCACGCCCCGGCGCCACCGCCCCCAGCCCGTCCACGCCGCGGGACCCGAACTCGTCACGCCAGCGGCGCACCGTGTCCTGATGAGCCCCGATGCGTGTCAGCAATGTCCGCCGTCAACGCCAGGCTGCTGCGGCTTCCGGTGCGCCCCGTTGACCAGTTCAGCGTCGGCGGCGTGATCGACGGTCAGGCCTGCGCTGCGCAGTTGCTCATCAACAGCGCTGTCGATGGAACGCCTCGAATCGGTACCGGTGCTGACCAGGAGGACCCGTGATGCCCCGACGCGATCCAGGAAGTCCATCGCGTCGTCGCGCACCTCGTGGGGAGGCGTCATCAACACCGGGGCACCGAGGCTGCCCGACACCGACGCAGCGACGACAGCCTCGTGCCAACTCCGGCCCGACACCATCACGACCCAGTCCAAGCTGCCACCGGCATCGGCAGCGAAAGCCTCCGCGACCAGCAAAGACGTCGCATAGCGATCCGCGCCGCCGTAGCGCACGACATGCACCGCAGCAAGATCGGCTTCGTCGACGTGTGCAGCGACACCGATCGTGGGAGCCAGCAACAAGGCGCCCGCCACTAGCACGGCGGCAATTGCACGCATTCCCTGTCGAATCACGGCCGGATGCTACGACGAACCGACTGGCTCACGAGGTTGCCGAGCCCCCGGATCTCAGCAGTCACTGCGAGCGATGCGGCGGGCCGTTTGCCGGTGGCGCCTCGAACTCAGGATTGCGAACAAAGGCGACGCGTAGGCCGTCGGCTGGCGTCGCGCTGCCCGTGTGCAGGCCGCAGCCGCAGACAACAAGGCGGAACCACGAGCAATAGCAACCTGTCCGGCACAAACATCACAGAACCGGGATGTTCCGGCGTTCCGATGACGGGTCACTTAGCCGCGGGAAGTCGCTACGCGGGCTGCTCCCAACCACTCGTCAACCAACGCACGATTGGCAGCGATCCACTCAGCGGCCAGCACCTCTGGCGCGTCGCCTTCGGCTTCACGTACCAGCGCCTGCGAGATGTCCGCAGTCGGTATGAAAACAGCGTCGAGCAGAGCCGAGGCAGCGGGATTCGCCGCAGCAAACTCCGCGCGTACCGCGACCGTGCGGGTGCTGGCAATCCAGCCCAGCGGGCACAGCCCTCGTGGGTCCCATGCGGCTGAGGGACACTCATCGGGGCTGAACTGGGCGTGCCCACCAGCGCCGTCGAGGCCGCGAGTCCACTGCGAGAACAACGCCCCCTGGGGGTGCCCCAGCGGATTGGAATCGTCGAGGTACTCCTCGATCCCCAGCCAGTACACATCGACACCCGGACGCAGCAGCCCCACCAGCCGTGACGGCGTGCTCGCCACAGCGATCATCGGAACCCCCCGAGCCACCGCGTCCACGAAGCGCTCGTCGAGAGCGAAGAACTCCTCAGAGCCCAGCCGCACCACAGCGATACGGTCCCATCCCGAGAACGCGACCTGCGCAGCATGGACATCGCCGCTGACGGCCCCCTCGGGTGCCGTCAAAATGTCGGCCTTTCCGTTGCCCGGAATCGCATCAGCAGCGTCGAATGCCGCCAAAGCCACGTGGTCGCGGTTCAACTGGTCGAGGGTGTACACGCTGTGCTCGTCCGCGAACGCCTTGCTGATCAGCCAGCCCGACACCGCATCGGCCGGACGCCGTCCAGCCAGCACCGCTACATGGTCCCCCACACGGGACTCATCGAACCGCTGACCGTCCAGCCACACCTCGTCATAGGGGAATCGGCCATCAAGCCACACATCGAACTCTCCCTCCGCCAAATGCAGATACGCCACGCTCTGGCGCCCGACCACTGACACCGCCGGATCAGACACCGCATAGCCCAGCTCCCCCAACAACCGCCGATACACCTCCCCCCCAAAAACCGACCCCGGCCGCGCGCTCACAGCCGCGCTCACCGCAACACCCTCACCAGGACGCAGCACCGCTGGCGCTGCCGGCTCCAACGCCTCGGTCGCAGTCACCGACGACTGCACAGCCTCTGTCACCGATTCCGCCGCGACAGCCTCCTCACCCGAAACACCGGAATCCGCCGCCGGCCCGCCATCGGCCGTGCAGCCCCAACCCAGCGCCACAACAGCCACGAACGCGCACGGCCGACGCCAACGAATCGACCCGCTGCCCCCCGACACGAACCCGCCGCGACGTGCGCCGGAAGCCCAGCGGCCTGCCCAGCTCACTGGTCCACCCGAGGGCGCGGCATCCCGACCCACGCCACCCAAGGATCATCATGCGAGCCATAGTGACGAAGAAAACCGACCTCGCTGGTCCAGTACGCCGAGCGCGGGTAGTACCAGCGCACCAGCGGCCTCCCGTCGCCTAGGTGGGCTTCGTCGTGAATGTCCCTCCGCGGACCGGACTCGTGGAACTCGTACGCACTTACTTCAGTCACGGTGCCGTCGGGATCTAGCTCCGCGGCGTACACGGCCAGATCCAAGGTGAGCCCCGATGCCCACGCGGCGTCACCGAGCGGATGCGAGATCGGGTCAAGCCTGCTGAATGTGTAGCGATCGAACTCCGGATCCGACGCTCCAAAGTCAGACTTGCTGTCGTAGTACTGCCAGTCCCACCATCCCCACCAAGCTCGCGACAGATCCATGTCACCGGACATCTCCGCAGTGACCGAGAAGTCGATCAGTGCCGCATCCGCAGGACCGCCCCAGTCCGTGATCTCGAATGGCGCGAACTCTCCGGGCTGGATCGACAGCGGCCACGTCCACTCACCCTCGCCTGCGTCTACAACCGTCCCATACGCCCACAGCGTGCGCGACCAGTTCCGCACCAAGCCCCGCAGCGTTCCATCGTTGCCGACGGCGACCGAGTCGGGCAGCACCCGCACCTCGTCGACCGGGTCGCCGGCATCGGAATAATGGATCCAAGGTTGACCGTCAGCCAATTCCGTGACCCGCGAGCTGAAGCGCCCGAACAGACCCGCGGGCGCCATCCCCAAAGGGATCGTATTCTGCTGTGGGGCGCCCGGTGCCCCCGCATGCTCCCGGTACCATTCGGCGGCCTCCTGCGGCGACACCAGATATGGACTCTTGCGGCCGTCATCGTCAAAAGTGAAGTAACGCCCGGGCCAAACGCCCAGCAGCGGACGGGCGAGCGCTAGATCGTGCCCCCGGCAGTCCCCCGGCGCGCGGTAGCGGAACCAGTCGCGCTTGAACTCCCTGCTGGGACCGCTCGCACCCGCGCGACGGCGATGGAGGTCGACATGGGCATCCTCGACACTGCACAGATCGAACACCTCGCCCGCATGCTCAAACGGTGGCGGCAGGTATCCAGGCTCGTACGAACCGCTCATGTACCAGTACATCGCGCCCGCGGCGTCGTCTACTGCTAGGGGGATGCGCACCCGATCGAACACCGCAGGTGCGGGCGGCTCCTCGACCTCTTCGAACACCACCCAGGTACTCGTCGGCGCCGACATCTCTGTCGTTGGCGGCACAACTGTCGTCGCCGAGATCTCAGTATCAGCAGGTGCCGCCCTCTCAACCGCCGCCCGGCTCGACAGCGTCGGCACCGGCATCAGCGTTTCCACGGCCGCAGCAGTCGCCGAGGGGCCACCGTCAGGCCGCACTGCCACTTCCGCCGAGCAGGCACCTGCCAGCAAGCCGGCGGCCACAGCGCCGGCCGCACCCCAGCAAACCCGAGTGCGGCACCGGACGCTGTGAGTGCCGCGATCGCTCACGGGTAGCGCCTGCGCATCGCCGTCTTGAAGTCCGACGCCGCGACATCCACCCACTCGTACACAGTCTCTGGATCGGTACTGAGCACGCGGGTCGTGTCCTGCACCCTCAGCACGTCATCGGTGCCGCCGTCGATGTCATAGTCATCTTCGTGCCACGACGTCCCCGAGTACCCGCGGACGAGCTTGTCCACCGGCACATGCTTGAACCACGTCACCGAACCACCCGCGAACGACTCAGGGAATACAGCAAACCTCTTGTTGCTGTGGGTGAATGAAACGAACGGCGCCGAATACGGACTCGAACGGTTGTCTCCGGTCCGCACGCCACTGCTCGATGAGTTGTCGACGTAGCCCTCGGGGTTGTCGGTGTCGTACAGCCAACACCCGAACTGGGCTGCCGAGTCGTTCCAGCGACACTGCAAGGGCTGCACGCCGCCTTTGGTGTTGACGAAGGACTCGTTGTTCCAATACTTGTGTTCGTCAGGATCGTCGGGGGTATCAGTGGTCACCCACAGCCCTTCCAAGCCCCGGTAGGTGCCATCGTCCAGTTCGCCGCCGAGATAGATCTCCCTGTGAGTCTCAAAGCACCGGTGATCGCCCATGTAGAGCCCGTCGTCATCCTTGAACGGTCTTCCCGTTTTCGGGTCAACTATAGGGTTGTCATCGTCGTCGTATGGGGGCAGGATGCATGCGTTCCACGCGCTGTCGAGAAGGCCGTTTTTGAATTCGATCAGCTTCTTGCCGCAGTACTTCTTGAGCAGCCGACTCGCGACTTCGCCTCCACCGACATCGACATCGGCACGTTCGGCGTGGTTGAGGTCTGGGCGCCAATGGTCGAGCTGCCAATAGCCGACGCCGGGATGCCAGAACGCCCGCGCGGGGTCGGTCCCAGGGGTATTGCTCGGATACAGTCTGTCGCTCAGGTCCTTGCGGGACAGGCTCATCAGTGACCTTGGATGACCCTTGTGGTTCACGTGATACCTGCCGCCGGGGGGCCCTGGTCTCCCAGATCCCAATCGAGATCATGAACGCCGCTAGCCGGGTGGGCGTCATGTCGCACTCGCCTTCATACGCGCTCACCGCCCGGTTGGCGACCCGGTACACGCCATTGAGCAGTGCGGGGGTGACGAGATAGCGGTCGCCTCTGTCATCCTGCAACGCAGTCTCGTCCCATTCGCAGGTGCCGAACTCCGGGTGTTCGAGCTGGTCGTCGTCGCAAGTCGACACGAAGTTGATCGTGTGAGCGGTTTCCGCGCTCTTAGCCGTATCAGGCGAGCGTTGAGCCGCACCTCGTGCAGTTCCACTGCTTGTGCCGGCACTGGCGAACGACACGGTGACCGAGCGGGCGTTGGTGCTGTCAGACACCACCAGCAGCGTGCCGGTAGTGCCGGTGCGTCGCGCTCTGACACCGAAGTCAGCATGCGATGCGGTGGCAGTGGCTTCGTGGTTTCCGAGGTCGAAGTCGATACGCAGTTCGCGGCCCACGATCGCGTCGTAGCTGGTTTGGAGTCCGGTGACGGTGGCGTCGACGGTCAGGTTGTAGTTGCCGACGGCTCGGGCGGTGAAGGTGGTGGCTTCGATGGTGTAGTTGCCTCGCTGGAGGAAGATGTCGGCGAGGCGGCTGTCGTTGCGGTTGCCTGAGTCGTCGTCGCTGTCGATCTGGGTGCCCGCGCCGCCGTGGCCGTTGAGCAGGATCAGGTAGGTGTCGAGCCGGCTGGTGTTCGATGCTGCGTTGGCGAGGTCGATGGTGACCCAGCCGGGCGAGTCGAGCGTGAAGGTGTGCCGCCGCGTGTAGTAGGTGCCGCTGCCGCTGCGACGCGTCGCGGAGGTGCATGCGGTGTCGGCGGTGATGGTGCCGGTGCGCTCGACGCGGCCGGTGGACAGCGTGCCGAGATGCTGGCCCTTCGCCGTTTTTTGGGATGAGGGTGGGTTGAGGGTCCGTTTGTAGGGGTCGAGGCCCTGCTGGGATCGGTGTTTGAGACAACGCCGAACCCTGGAGGGCCTCGATGGCGCGTGATGTTGTGTCGGTGCGGCTGTGGCTGCCGCGGGTCAGAGTGCTGGGGGTGGTCGTTGACGCGCCTGAGCGGCTGGTGGTGCGGGTGGAGTCGGCGGTGTGCCGCCCGTGCTGTCCCGGTTGTGGGACGCCGAGCGGCAGGGTCCATGACCGCCGGGACCGCGAGATACGCGATTTGGAGGTGTCGGGCCGGCCGGTGACGCTGGTGTTCGAGCAGCGGCGCATGGTCTGCGAGGCCTGCGGCGGCCGGAGGTTCATGGAGGACCATCCGGCGTTCGAGGGCCGCGTCACCGCGCGTCTGGCGCGGCGGCTGGTGGCCGACGCGCGGGCGATGACGGTCAACGCCGCAGCTCGCCGTCACGGGCTGAGCTGGAGGCTGGTCAACGCGCTGGTGGTGGCCTGGGCAGGCCTGGTCGCCGACCGCCGCCGTCGGCAGAGGTACCGGGTGCTGCTGGTGGACGAGACCTCGATCCCCAAACGGCACCGGTACGTGACGGTGCTGGTGAACGGCGACACCGGCGAGGTGCTCGCCATGGTGCCCCACCGCAGCGCCCAGGCGCTGTCGGGCTTTCTAGCTGCTCAGGGGCACAAATGGTGCCGCGGCGTGAAGGTCGTGGTGTCCGACGGCTCGGCGGCGTACAAGGCAGCCATCGAAGTGCGCCTCGGCCACGCCCGCCATGTGCTGGACAGGTTCCACGTGATCAGATGGTTCGCGGCGGGCCTCACAGCAGTGCGCCGCGACGTGCAGCGCCGCCCCGAGGGCTCCAAGCCGGCGTTCGACCCCGAAGTGTTCCGAGCGCGGTTCTTGCTGATGCGCCGCCCGACAAGCTCGACGCCGCCGAGCGCAAACGGCTCGACGCCCTGTTCGAGACCCATCCCCGGCTCAAAGCAGCAAGGGACGCGCTCGGCGAGCTGCACCAGCTCTACCTCGCCAAAGACCGCAAAGGCGCCCTCGAAGCACTCGACCGGTTCGCGGACATCTACGGCACCGGGCAGATCCCGGAGTTCAGCGACACCGTCGACACGTTCCTCGCGTGGCACGACCAGATCCTCGACTGGCACCACGCGCGACGGCCCAGCAACGGACGCATCGAGGGAACAAACAACCTGCTCCAGGTCCTGCGCCGCAAAGCGCACGGCTTCACCAACTACGCCAACTTCGAAGCCCGCGGCCTTCTCCTAACATGAACCCCGCCGAGCCCAGCAGCCCGAATCCCAAAAAAGACGAAGGCTCAGTTTTAGAGTGTCTGTCGCCTGGTTGTAGACGGGCTCCTCGCCGACATCGTCCAGTCTTGGGTCCGGATCGCTCGAGGGCACGACGCACAGAACTTCGTTGATCGGGCTCAGCACCTTGCCGGTCGGGCATGAGCTTGTGACAGTTGCCGGGAACGTTCTCGTCGTGCCGTCCTGATGGGAGCTGCGTGCTGTCGCGCCCCGCGCAGCGCCTGCTGTGCCGCTTCTTGGTGCCGTTGAGGAGTTCATGTGAACTGACACGGCGTGGCTGCGCGCTCGGTCGGGGGCCACCATCATGCTGTGGCTGCCGCCGCTGCCAGAAGACGCCACCGCCAAGTGCTCCGACTCCGCCGCGATGCGCGCGTTGGTGGGCCAGTAGTTGAAGTTGATGGTGGTTTGCTCATCGACGGTGGCGTCGTATGTCTGGGCGAGGCCGCTGATGGGGACGGTGACGGTGAGGGTGTAGTCGCCGGTGCTGGTGGTGCCGCTGTGTGTCGCGGCGGTGGTCTCGATGGTGTAGGCGCCGGGGTCGAGGTGGACGCCTTGGATCTGGGCTGCGGTGGCGGTGCCGCTGTCGTTGTCCTGGGCGAGGACTGTGCCGGTGCTGGTGTGTCCTGACAGGAGCAGCAGATAGGGGTCCAGGCTGCTGGTGGTGGCTTTGGCGAGGTCGATGTCGATCCATGCGGGGGCGTCGAGGGTGAACGTGTACCAGCGTGCAGACGGCCGGCTGGTGCCGCTGCCGCGATGGGTCGAGGTGCATCCCTCGACGGCCGCGACGGTGCCGGTGCGCACATGCCGGCCCGCCGTCAGGGTGCCCAGATCGTCGGTGCATGCCGCGCCGGCGCCCCCGACAGCGACCACGGTGAGCGTGTAGTCGCCGGTGCGGCGGCTGCCGTAGGTGGTGGCCTCGATCGTGTAGTGCCCCGGCGCGAGCTCCACCGCGGACAGCCGCGAGTTGTGGCGGTGGGTGCCGTGCCCGGAGCCGACGTCGTCGTTGCGGCCCAAAACGGTGCCCGTCCCGTCGCTGCTGTGGCCTTCCAGCAGCAACAGGTAGGTGTCGAGCCGGCTGGTGTTCGCCGCTGCCGACGCCAGATCGATCTGCACCCGCAACGGGGAGGCCACCGTGAAGGTATGACGGCGCGCGTAGCGGCTTGTGGACGTGCCCCCGTCGCTGAAGCGCTGCGGCGAGGTGCATCCCGAAACGGCCGCGATCGTCCCACTGCGCGTCGTGGTGCCCACCGCGAGCGTGCCCATGTGCTCAGCGCAACTGTCAGCGGCCCGAGCCGCGAACGCCACCGAGGCAGTGCCGTCCGCAGTGCACGACAGCGTCACGGCGCCGGGTGCTGGGGATGGGCACCGCCGACCCAGACCGTGTAGTCGTTTCCGATGGTGTAGTGGTTGTTGCAGAACGCCATGAAAGCGTGGTAGTCGACCGAAGTCGCAGCCGGGTTCGGGTGAGGCTGCGGAAGGCTGTTGATGATCCTGAATTCGGCGGCGTCGGGATCGTCGTAGTCCACCTGCGATGAGCTGAGGGGGAAGAGGACGTGAAGCTGTTGCACCTCGTGCACGCCGTAGGTGCGTTCGTCGTAGAACGCGACGTACACGCGGAAGTCCGCTATCTCCAGGTTGTAGATGTGTGGATAGAGGCTCGAGTGCGAGTCGAGTTCTGCGTACCACGGGCGGCCAAGCTCTACGGCGTAGTGACGGCCGTTGCCTGCTGGGGCGATGCAGTCTCCCGATTCGAGTTCGACCTCTACCTCGGGGGGATACCGGTACGGTGCTTGCTCGTGGAGGAGAAAAAAGAGGAATGCGCGTGAGCGGTCGACATCGGGGGACATCTCCGCCGCGATGGCGATGGCGTCGGGGTCAGATGGCCCGGACCAGTCCTCGATCTCGAAGGGCGCCAGTTCGCCGGGCTGCATCGACAGCGGCCACCGCCACGACGTGCCGCCGGCGGTGACGGTCACCCCGTAGGCGAACAGGGTTCGGGACCTGTTGCGCACCATGCCTCTCAGCACGCCGTCGGCGACGTTGACCGAACTCGCGATCAATTCCACCTCGTCGACGGGCGACGACGCATCGGAATACTCGATGTCGAAAGGCCCGCTGCTGCTACCAATACTGACGTTGCCGAGCAATGCCGCCTCAAAGGGCAGCGTGTTGCGGCGGGCCCGACGCACCGCCTGTTCCGCTTGGAGCTGCGTCGCCGCGTCCTCGTAGGTGGCGTGATAGCTCAGCGTCCCGCGCGTCAGGCTCCAACCCACGTAGCGGCCCGAGCGGTCCGGGTGCGGTTCTGGGAGGTTGCAGCCCGCAAGCCACTGGACCTGCTGGAGCCGTTCTTGCTCGCTCTGGGTCAGCAGCTGACCGGGCCCCGCCGCCCGACCGAGAACCGCCGACACTGCGTCGTCCCGGACGCACACGTCCAGCACGCGCTCCTCGATGCCGCTGGACTGGTGCCGCGGAGCGCGCATCACCCACAGCGCCCCCGGCTCGTCGCGCGGACCCAGCGGAACCCGATACTGCTCTGGCGCCACCTCGATCGCTTCATCAACAGTGCTGTCAAGACTCGTCCCGGCCGTCGCCTCCCCCGCAGCAGTGGTGCTGATCGGTGGCAGCGCCACGGTCACAGAAGTCCTCGGTTGAGTCTCGGTGGTGACCGGCGCATCGGCCGTCTGCGCCGGCGCCGGAGCCACTCGCGGCAGTTCCTCGCTGGGTTCTTCGGATCCCCGCAGCGACCACGCTGCCACGGCAATCACAGCAGCGGCCGCAGCTGCGCCGCCGATTGCGGCTGCTGTTCTCACGGCGACAGAAAGCCGCTGAGCCTTCCTGAACATCGATCTCCCTTCAGTAGCCGAGCGCTCGGATCCGCGTCGCGAAACTACCCAGCGGATCAGTATCGCCGGCATTGGTGCTCACCCATTGGCACAGGTTCGCGCCGAGCTCCCAGATTCCCGGCGGGCACACGTGCACCCACAGTGCCTGCTGCCCGTAGGTGTTGACCTCCCACGAATGGTCAGGGTTCTCGTCGCCGTCAGGGTCGTCCGCATCCACCGACGGGTCATCCGAGGACGGATACCAGACGCGGGCACTCTCATCCGTCGGCACGGCCTTGATGAGCGTGTCGAGGACCGCTGGATCGTCGCCGCTCAGCAGCGAATGCGGGAACACCGCGAATCTCTGCTCTCCAAGCCGCTCACCATGGTTGAACGACAGGAACGGCGCTGCCAACGGGCTGCGCCATACTGGCCAAGGGGATCCGTCGACGAAGTTGTCAGGGTTGTCGGCTTCAGGATCGAAGCCATCGATATAGCCCTGCCTGTTCGGGGTGTCGTCGGTGTCGTAGAACCAGCAATCGAAGCTCGCCCCAGAGACACCCCAGCGGCACCGATGCGACGACACGCCGCCCCTCAAGCTGTAGTCGTTTTGGTTCTGCGCTGTTGTCACCCAAAGACCCTCGGGCCGGCTGCTCGTCGCCTTCACATACAGCCTCGGCAGCACCTCCAAGCGACACTCGCGAACAACACCCAATCGTTCGTTGTGGCACCCGAGCCACTTCGAAAACGCCAGATCGACATCTGCGTCGTCAACTTCAGCGTTAGCGCACAGCTTCGGCAGGATGTGCTGGGCAGCGTGTTTGGCTGCTGTGATCACATGAGCCCTGTCGGCGTGATTCAGCTTGTACGTCCCGGCGACACCGAAGGTGTCGTCAATCTTCCACAACCCCGCCGACGGATGCCAGAACGCCCGCTTCGGGTCCTTGGTGAGGCTGTCATAGGAATAGAGCTGAACCAAGTGGGGCTTGGAGCTGCTCGCAATATCGGTGCGCGGCAACGACATCGGCGAGCGGGCCGGCGAGGTTCGGCTGCCCGTGCGGATCTCCTTGAACGGGATCGACAACAGCACCGCTGCGAGATACGTCTCGGTCACCGACCTGGCCGGGCAGGGCCCCCTCGATGAGGCGTTGTAATCGATCAGCACCTCCCTCGCGGCCTGATCGACCCCCAACAGAGTCCCCCGAGTGACCTGAAACTTGTCCCCATGCCCCAAAGGAAGCACCACATCATCGGCCGTACGCGCAAACGGGACACAGCGCAAACCGTTGTACGGGCTAACGATCTCGCCCGGATCGCATGTGCCGCGAACGTCGACATCAAACCGGCGGTCAGTCGCACTGGACTGCACGCTGCGTGCCACCGAACGCGTCCGGCTGCCCGCCGACCCCGCGTCGGCGGAATAACTGAGACCGAGCCGATAAGCATCGACTATCGGCACCGCCAACGACAGCGTTCCGGTTCCTGCAGCAGACGAGTACGCCATGCGCAGCGATTCCCGCGCAGATACGGAGTTCGCGGCAATGCTCGTACGTGCGTCGCTGGGCCAGTAGTTGAAGTGGATGGTGGTGTGCTGGTCGACGGTGGCGTCGACGGTCTGGGCGAGGCCGCTGATGGGGACGGTGACGGTCAAGGTGTAGTCGCCGGTGCTGGTGGTGCCGGTGTGCGTGGCGGCGGTGGTCTCGATGGTGTAGGTGCCGGGGTCGAGGTGGACGCCTTGGATCTGGGCTGCGGTGGCGGTGCCGCTGTCGTTGTCCTGGGCGAGGACTGTGCCGGTGCTGGTGTGTCCTGACAGGAGCAGCAGATAGGGGTCCAGGCTGCTGGTGGTGGCTTTGGCGAGGTCGATGTCGATCCATGCGGGGGCGTCGAGGGTGAACGTGTACCAGCGTGCAGACGGCCGGCTGGTGCCGCTGCCGCGATGGGTCGAGGTGCATCCCTCGACGGCCGCGACGGTGCCGGTGCGCACATGCCGGCCCGCCGTCAGGGTGCCCAGATCGTCGGTGCATGCCGCGCCGGCGCCCCCGACAGCGACCACGGTGAGCGTGTAGTCGCCGGTGCGGCGGCTGCCGTAGGTGGTGGCCTCGATCGTGTAGTGCCCCGGCGCGAGCTCCACCCCGGACAGCCGCGAGTTGTCATCGCCCGCGGAACGGTCCCGGTCGTCGTTGCGGCCCATCCGCGTCGCCTTGATGCTCTGCTGATTGCTCAGGATTGCCCAGCTGCCGCGGGCGCTATGGCTCTTCAAGGTGGCGGAGTTTGGGGGTGCGCGCCGCCGATCCAGATGAGCATGTTCCCGATGTCGTATGGCAGACCGGGAGATATGTGCCAGAGGAGACTCAGGTAAATATTGAACTCCATCCGGCCGGTCACGTTCGTGGTCGCGGTGTGCGGGTATCGCTCAGCAAGGACCCAGCGAGTCAACGACTCCTCCGTGGAGCGGACAAATCCAAATTCCCTAGCGAATACCGGGAGCTGCTCGATGTGGACCACTCGGCCGTGCTGGTCGTCGAGGTGGGCGAGGTAGGCGCGCAGATCCTCGATGCGCACCGCGCGCCAGTAGTCGAACAGATTCATGCGCACGAATGGATCACCTCGCAATGGGAATTCCAGCACGTAGCGGATGAGCGCCGGGTAGAACGAGAAGCCGCCGGTGACGGGGACGCGTTCGATCACGGCGTCGGTGTAGCCAAATTGGCGAAGGCTCTCCGCGCTGTGCGTCCTGGCTTGGTGCGGAAAGTCGATGAACCATGCGCGGGAGATGTCGATCTCGGGCGACATCTCGGCATCGACGGCGAACTCGATCAGTGCAGGGTCAGTCGGGCCGTCCCAGCCGTCGATCTCGAAGGGGGCGGTCTCGCCGGGCTGTACCGACAACGGCCAATGCCACGACTTGCCGTCTGCGGTGACCGTGGCGCCGTATGCGAACAGGCTGCGGGACCAGTTGCGCACCAGGCCGCGCAGCACCCCGTCGCGCACCTTGACCGACTCCGCCAGGACCCTCACTGCGTCCACAGGCGCGTCGGCGGGAGCGAACCGGGTCTCTCTGTAGTCGGAATGAAATAGCGAGAAGGTGCCGAACGCGTGCGCCGCGCCGTACAGCGTGTCCTTCCACCGATCGTTCTCGGCCTCGACGGACTGCTCGGACTGCTCGCGGGCTTCGAGGGCGGTCTCGGCATAGCCCAAGCTCCCGTGCGACGCGACCCAGCCGTAGCGGTGCGTGGGAGCGTCGGGGTCTGGCGGCGGCCCTTCGCAGCCCATCTGGGGGCGCATGTCCTGGAGGCGGTTGTAGTCCTGCAGGCGTAACAGTCCCCCGGTCTGGTAGGGCACATGCATGATCGCCTCATAGGCTTGGCGGTCGTCGCACATGTCGAACGCGCGGCCCCACACCGCCTCGAGCCTCAGATCGGGACGTCTAGGCCGGTGCACCGGACCCAAGACGTCCTCCTCTTGGGCGGGCACTCGCAAATCGGCCGCCTCCTCAAGACGCCCGGGACGGAAGTCGAAGTACTCGTCCCTGCGGGGCGCGTAGTCTCCCGATGGGCGTACCTGCGCCAAGTGCTCTCTGACGGGTTCGGAAACTGTGGCTTGGGACTGTGCCGTCTCGGCGGCTGTCGTGGCGACCGGACCCGACTCCGGGGTCGCCGGCGCGCTGGACGGCGGCGGCGGCGTGCTGGCTACTGGGGGCAGCCGCGGCTCCGCAGCGGGATCGTTCCCGGTGCAGCCAGCCG
Organism: Candidatus Poriferisodalis sp.; assembly: GCF_965221945.1. Classification (GTDB taxonomy): domain Bacteria; phylum Actinomycetota; class Acidimicrobiia; order Acidimicrobiales; family Poriferisodalaceae; genus Poriferisodalis. Next base: position 1,764,042 of record NZ_OZ244925.1, read on the forward strand.
ACACCGCCATCAGCACGGCCGCCGCCACCAGCTGCCGACGCGGCCTGCTTGGGTTCATGGCAGGTACACCGGGTCCTCGCGTGTGCGGTTCGTCAAGTGCGCCGCAGCGAACACGTTCACCAGGCTGTCGCTGTTCACCGGCCACCAGCTGCAAGTGTGGCGGACCCTCGGCGGTGTGCCCTCCGCGAGGCACACCTGAACCTGCAGTTGCCGACTCTGGGCGGTCGAGCCGCTGCCGAAGGTGTAGCTGGTCTGCTGCCACGGGTAGTCCGCGTCGCGAACGCCGGCACTGTCGGGCACGGCCTTGAACCATGTCGTGGTCGAGCCCGGCAGGAACGCTGCGGGGAACACCGCGAACTTCGTGCCGACCCTGTTCTCTACGTAGGTGAACGACAGGAACGGCGCTGCGAGCGGTGTGCGCGACCGGTACCGCTCCCCGGTGTCGGGATCGGTCTTCCACAGGTCCGTGTTGTCGGCCTCGGGGTCGTACACCTGCATGGCGCCTTGCCGGTTGCCGGGGTTGAAGAACCAGCAGTCGAACGCAGCGCCCGTGTCACCCCAACGGCAGTTCAGGTCGATCACCCCGCCCGAGGGGCTGTAGTCACGCAGATAACCGTCCACCGGGCCCTCGCCCATGTAGCGCTGAGAGGTCACCAGCAGGTCATCGCGCTCGATGTCGTACATCTTCAGATACGTATTGTCCCGGCACGTCTGGGTCCCGGACTCCCCAAGGCAGCCGAACCACGGTTTGTACACTTTGGCCAGCTCCCCCAAGAACGTTGCCGTGTTCCCCGCGTCGGCACCGCACAGGGTCGCCAGCAGCCGCTCCGCGACCAGTGTCCCGCCGATGCGGGTGTCTGCCCGCTCGCCGTGATCCAGCGCCAGCACCGGTGCGAGGTCGCCGTCGACGGCGAAGGTGTCGTCGATCTGCCACGAGCCCACCCCAGGATGCCAGAACGCTCGAGCGGGCCCCGAGGTCTGCGAGTTGGCCGAGTACAGCCGGTAGTTGCGCGGTTGGATCTCGCCTCTCTGGCGGACGACGTCCTTGCGGGACAGCGCCATCGGCGAACGCGCCAACAGGCGCGTTGGGTCGCCGTTGGCGTCGAAGGCCGGGTTCTCCCAATACGGGATCGCGAGCATCACCGCCGCAAGGCGATGCACGCTCATGTTCACGCACTCCCGGCGCGTTCGGGTCTCGAACCTCGACTTGCCCGTATAGGCAGCGTGAACGGTGGCCGCCAAGGCCCCCGGAGTCACCCGGTACAGCGGCCCCTCGTCAAGCGCCGCGCCCGCGTCCTCGCGCGGATTGCTCTGCAACGACGCTGACACACACAGCTGCTCACTGCTCGGGCTCACCACCATGCCGAGACCGCACACCGCGTCAACCGAGAACTCATAGCCCGATGTCACTGACACCACAGATGTCGCAGACCGAACCTGCCGAGCGCCTCGAGTCGCCGAACCCCCTGCGCCGCTTGCGCCATTCGAAGCCGCAACGGTGGTTCGCGTCACGCTCAAGCCGTGCGTATCGACTAGCGGCACAGCCAGCGACAGCGACACCTCGCCTCCAGACGCGGATATGCCGATATCCAGCAGATCCGCCAGATAATCGATATCGCCCGAACGGGACTGCAACCCGATCCTTGCGTCGCTGGGCCAGTAGTTGAAGTGGATGGTGGTGTGCTGGTCGACGGTGGCGTCGACGGTCTGGGCGAGGCCGCTGATGGGGACGGTGACGGTGAGGGTGTAGTCGCCGGTGCTGGTGGTGCCGGTGTGCGTGGCGGCGGTGGTCTCGATGGTGTAGGTGCCGGGGTCGAGGTGGACGCCTTGGATCTGGGCTGCGGTGGCGGTGCCGCTGTCGTTGTCCTGGGCGAGGACTGTGCCGGTGCTGGTGTGTCCTGACAGGAGCAGCAGATAGGGGTCCAGGCTGCTGGTGGTGGCTTTGGCGAGGTCGATGTCGATCCATGCGGGGGCGTCGAGGGTGAACGTGTACCAGCGTGCAGACGGCCGGCTGGTGCCGCTGCCGCGATGGGTCGAGGTGCATCCCTCGACGGCCGCGACGGTGCCGGTGCGCACATGCCGGCCCGCCGTCAGGGTGCCCAGATCGTCGGTGCATGCCGCGCCGGCGCCCCCGACAGCGACCACGGTGAGCGTGTAGTCGCCGGTGCGGCGGCTGCCGTAGGTGGTGGCCTCGATCGTGTAGTGCCCCGGCGCGAGCTCCACCGCGGACAGCCGCGAGTTGTGGCGGTGGGTGCCGTGCCCGGAGCCGACGTCGTCGTTGCGGCCCAAAACGGTGCCCGTCCCGTCGCTGCTGTGGCCTTCCAGCAGCAACAGGTAGGTGTCGAGCCGGCTGGTGTTCGCCGCTGCCGACGCCAGATCGATCTGCACCCGCAACGGGGAGGCCACCGTGAAGGTATGACGGCGCGCGTAGCGGCTTGTGGACGTGCCCCCGTCGCTGAAGCGCTGCGGCGAGGTGCATCCCGAAACGGCCGCGATCGTCCCACTGCGCGTCGTGGTGCCCACCGCGAGCGTGCCCATGTGCTCAGCGCAACTGTCAGCGGCCCGAGCTGAGAACGCCACCGAGGCAGTGCCGTCCCCATGGCCGGAGTGAGTGCACGTCACGGTCACATCTGCTGAGGACCCCACCGGCACCCCCAAGCTTGCGGTACGGGCCCCGCCGGCGCCCGCCGTGATCGTGGGGGTGCCGGCCGTCGCGGTCGCGGTGCATGACGCCGCGGCAGGGTCGACGCTGAAGTCGTCTGTCACCGTGACGGTGCCGGTGCCTGTCTTGGTCGTATCGGACAGATCCGTGATCTGGACTTCGTCCTGGCAATCGGCGTTCACCGCGGTGAGGTGGCTGGCGGCTGCGGGCAAGCTCACGGTGAGCGTCGCCGTGCCGTCCGCGGTGCACGACAGCGTCACCGTGCCCGTGCGCCGCCAGCTACCCAGCGACCCGTCGGGCGCGATCAGCGGGCTGGGGCGCTGGGACTGGGTGCTGCGGACCCGGCTGACACCCCCGCTGGTGGTCCATCCCAACGACGGCCCGTTGGCGCTCGCATCGGCAGTGGCCGACAGCACCAGCGTCGTGCCGTCGGTCATGTCGCAGTCCAACGCCGCATTCACGCCCGCCGGCGTCGTCGCCGAAGCAGCACACGCCCCTCCCGATGTCGCTGTCACCGTGACCGATGTCACTGCGCCTGCGTGGGTGAACACCACATCGTCGACGCCGTCGGCGTAGCCGTCGTTGGTACAGACCACGGTGATCGTCGTCGCTGCCGGCGTCGTGAAGGTGGCGCTGAGGACGCGGTCGCCTGCGGCGCCGCCTTGGGGCGTGGTGGCAGTGCCTACCGGCGCGGCGGTGCATTCGGCCGTCGCGGGGCTGACGGTGAAGGTGTCGCTGACGGTGACAGCGCTGGTGCCGGACTCTGTGGCGTCGTCGAGGCCGGTGATCTCGACCGGGTCGACACAGTCGACGTCCAGCCGGGTGGTGTGGGTGTCGGCGCTGCCCGAGGGCCCCGCCGTGGCCGTCAGGGTCACGGTGCCGTCCGCGGTGCACGACAGATCCGCGGTCGCGGTGGTCTGCCAGTCGCCGGTCGCGACGTTGTCGGGACCGAGGATCGCCGTGGCTGCCGGCGTCGCGGCGGCAGCGACCGACGCGCTGCCGGTCGCAGCCCACGCCAGACCGATCGTGGCGTGGTTCGCTATCGCGGTGGCAGCAACGGCCGCGGTCTGGCCGTTGACGATCTCGCACTCCAGCACAGCGTCCACGCCCTGGGGCGCAGCGTCGGTGTCGGGCTCGCACGCGTCGCGCGACGACACCGTGACCGACCTGACCGCCGAGTCGAGCACGACGCTGACGCTCAGGTCGTAGTCGCCGGTGCGTCCTGAGCCGAACGTGGTGGCCTCGATCGTGTAGTCGCCGGCAGCGAGCCGCTTGTTGGCGATGCGCGAGTCCCGGCTGCCGCCGCCACGGTCGTCGTTGCGGCCCTCGACGGTGCCGGTGCCGTCGCTACTGTGGCCTCGCAGCAGCAGCAGGTAAGTGTCGAGCCTGGATGCGTTCGACGACGCCGAGCCCAAGTCGACGGTGACCGTCGCGGGGGCGTCGAGGGTGAATGTGTGCCGACGCGCGTAGTACGTGTTCGTGCTGCTCGTTCGGCGCTGGGGCGACGTGCACGACGCATTGGCCGCAATCGTCCCTGAACGGGATGTGACGCCCTCAGCGAGACTGCCCAACGGATCATCGCACGGGTCGGATGCAACGGCGCAGTCCACGCCGATGGGGACGGCCTTGGTGACGGCACCAGCAGTGACTGTCACCGTGACGGTGCCGTCCGCTGTGCACGACAGGGCCGCGGTCGAGGTGCGCGAGAACCCCACCCCCGGCACCGGGGACACCGCTGTGTGGGTCAGCGTTCCCACCGACGCGCCGCCCGAGCCCGCCCACGCCAGCGACAGCCCGTCGTGAGCGCCCTGCGCGGTGGCGGTCACCGCCAAGGTGCCGCCCTGAGGCACGGTGCACGAATAGCCCGCCGAAGCAGTCCCGGTGCATGCCGTGCCCGATGCGACCGTGACCGAGCTGATCGCCACTTTGCCCGACAGGGTGGCTGTGTCTTCGGTGGCTGTGCGGCCCGGCGCGTCGCAGTTCACCGTGACTTCGTGGCTGAACGGCGCCGCCAGTGCGAGGCTCACTTTGCGCTTGTCCGCGGCTGTGCCCGCCGCCACCGAAGGCGTGACTCCGGCAGTCGCTGTGGTGGCGGTGCAGGTGGCATCCGCCGGCTCCACGGTGAACTCGTCCTCGGCGGTCACCGTCGCCCCCGCCAAGCCGTAGCCCGTGCCGTCCCGCAGGTCGGTGATCACCACCGGCGGCTCGTCGGGCGCGATGGTGCCGGTGAGGGTGAACGCGCCGGTGACGCCCGCTGCCGACGTGGTGACCTCGACGGTGTAGGTGGTCTCGGCCGCCAGGGCGACGTCGGTGACCTTCGCGTCGGTGCCGGCGCCCGAATCGTCGTCGGAGTCCACTTCGGTGACGCTGGTGCCCGAGCCCGACAGCACATAGATGAACGCGTCGGCGTCGGACGACGACGCCGTGAACGTCGCGGTGGACGCCGCCGAGACCCGCAGCGAGAACCGGCGCGCGTAGTGCAACGACTGCGCGTCGCCCTTGCGCAGCGAAGTGCAGCCCGTCGCCAGCGTGCCCGAGCGAGACACAGCCCCCGCTCCCAGCGTGCCCAGGTCGTCGACGCAGCCCGCGCCGATCGGCGTGGCGGTGGGCGGACCGAGGGTGGTGCGCGAGCAGCGCCCACCCCCAGCAGAATCGTAACCGTCGGGGCACGACACGTCCGGCGGGTCCCCCACCACCGTCGTCAGCGGCGCGGTCGGGTCCGTGTAGGTGGTGTTCTCGCACTTCCCGCTGCTGCCGTTCCAGGTGAAGCCCGTGTCGCAGGAGCGATCGGCTTGTCCGGTGCGGCTCGTGACCGGAGTGCTGCCGGTTGGATCCCACCGCGTCGACGCCGTGTCGGACTCGCACTGGGAGCCGTTGTCGGACCAGCCCGACGGGCACGAACTCGTCGCCGGGTCATAGCGGTACCTCGTCGGCGTGCTGCCCGTGGCCACCCACCGCGTCGACGCCGTGTCGGACTCGCACAGGGAGCCGTTGTCGGACCAGCCCGACGGGCACGAACTCGTCGCCGGGTCATAGCGGTACCTCGTCGGCGTGCTGCCCGTGGCCACCCACCGCGTCGACGCCGTGTCGGACTCGCACTGGGAGCCATTGTCGGACCAGCCCGACGGGCACGAACTCGTCGCCGGCTCGTACCGGTACCTCGTCGGCGTGCTGCCCGTGGCCACCCACCGCGTCGACGGGCTGTTGGCGGTGCAGCCGGTCCCGTCGGCCGAATAGCCCGACGCGCACGACTCGATCACCGCGGCAGTCAGCGTGCGGGTGCGGGTCTCGTACCAGCACTGCTGGCCCGCGATCGGGTCATAGCTGCACACCCGCTCCTGGTACGTCTCGGTCTTGGTGCACGTGCGCGACCCGCCCGAGGTGCCCAGCGTGTAGGTCGACGGGCACGAATAATCATAGGGCCGCGAGTTGTAATAGCTCTCGGACTCATAGCAGCCGTTGCTGCGGTAGGTCTCCCCGTCGGGGCACGTCGGCGGGTTGAGCGTGATCCTGCACTGGTAGCTCACGCCGTGATCGCCCGAATTCGTTATCCGCGTGCCCTCGCTGCACGACCACGTGTAGCCGCGGGTCCGGTAGTAGGTCTGCTGCTCCTCGCAGCGATTGTTCCGCCAGGTCTCGCCGGCGGGGCACACCGGCGGGTTGAGCGTGACCCGGCACGAACGGGTCACGCCGTGATCGCCCGAGGACGTCACCAGCGTGCCCGAGCTGCACGACCACGTGTAATCACGGGTTGGGTAGTACTCCTGCTGGGTCTCGCAGCGATTATTGCGATAGGTCTCACCGTCGGGACACGTCAGCGACCCCAGCGTCACCCGGCACGAATAGCTGTAGCCGGGATCCAAGAACGTCGACACCAGCGTGCCCTCGCTGCAGGTCCACGTGTAGTCGGCGGTCTCGTAGAACGACACCTCCTCGTAGCAGCCGCTGCTGGGAGTCGTGCGGTAGCTCTCCTCGTCGGGGCACTCGGGCGGATCGACCGTGATCCGGCACGAGTACGTGTAGCCCGGATCCACGAACGTCGACACCAGCGTGCCCTCGCTGCAGGTCCAGTTCGCGTTCCGCTGCTCGGTGTTCTCGGTTTGGCACTGACCTTGGTGCAGTACCTTGTCGCCCGTGCAGTACGCCGGTACCGTCTTCTGGCAGCTATGAGACGCCCCATGCTCGCCGATCGCGCTCACCAGCTCATAGCCGTCAGCGGCCTGGGGACAGACGCGGTCCTGCTCGACGTAGTCCGTGGCGGGGGTCTTGCACAGCCCCTCGTGGAGCACCATGCCCGCCGGGCAACTCAACCCGGGTGTTCCCGAGGCTGCGGCAGCACCGGCTTCGTCGGCGAGGCTGTTCCATTCGACCCCGAGTTCTTCAGTGCCGTCGCCGTCGCTGTCGGCTCGTTCAAGCCAGGGGACCGCACCTACGCCGGAAACGACCGAGGTCGCGACGAGGGTCGCGAGCACCAGCCGCGACGCCCAGCCCAGCCGGCCGACGCGCCGCTGTCGCGCGCGGGTCGCGCGGCGGGGCGGGGAATTGCTATTAACCCCCCCCCCCCGCAAATCCGTCGGTCGTCTGGCGGGTCGGGGTCATGAGCGAGGCAACGTAGCCCCCGACAGCATCTCTGTCAACAACCGAAATCTGCTCGGCTTCAGCTTCAGCTGGATCCGGGCGGCGGCTTTCTTCGATGCGTGAGGAGGCCGAAGCGCCGTCTGCCTCGGCGGGGACTGGCGGGGCCGCCACGCCGGCGAGGACGCGCCGGCGGCTGCCGCGTGCGGCGAAACGCGCCCTTGTCGGACTCGGCGGATCGGCGCTGATGGCAGCCAGCATCGCGGGGTTCTGGGCGACCGCAGCGGCCTTCGACGAGCGCATCGCGGTGGTGGTGACAGCCCGGGATCTTCCCCAGGGCCATGTGCTCAGTGCGACCGATCTGGCGCAGGCTGAGGTGATGCTGGGCGACGTCCCGCACATCCCGTGGACCCGCAGCGCGCCCGAGACGCTGGCCGGCCTCGCGGTCAGGTACGCATTGCCTGCCGGGTCGCTGGTGGGCGCCCACTTGCTGGTCGAGCCGTCGGCCGGCGCTTTCGGTGACGCACTCGAGGTGGTGGTGCCGCTCGACACCAGCTTGGTGCCTTCTGGTGTGCACGAGGGCGATGTGGTGCTGCTGGTGGACCCCGGTGCGGCGCCGTCGCACGAACGGGCGGGGCGGCCCCGATCAGTCATCCGCACGCTCGAGCTCGCCGCCTTCGACGGCTCCGCGATGCGCCTGTTCGTGCCGCCTGCGGAGTGGGTGTGGTGGCGAGCGCTGCCCGCAGAGCTTGGCGCACCGCCGATGGCGCTGCCGGTGCCACTGGGCGGCGACGCTGCAGCGCTGGCTGCTGATCTCGACGAGTTGTGGGCAGCCTCCTATGAGCAGGAGGCCGCCGCGCTGCAGCCCTTCGGCGGCCGATGGCGCGACCAAGCAGCGCCCGGCGAGCTCGAAGTGCTGACGCCGGTGGATCTGAGCCTTGCTCCTTCGGGCATCGCGGAGGGCGACCTCGCGTTGCTGATCGATCCTGGTGCGCCCCGCGGCAGCGCGGGCGGCGGGCGGCCCCGCTCGGTGCTGCGCGCCGTGCGGCTGGAGCACTACGAGGACGGTGTGCTGGGCGTCTGGGCCCAACCCGCCGAATGGGTGTGGTGGAAATCGCTGCCTCAACAGCTGGGCGCAGCGCCCATGGTGCTGCGGGTCCCCCAGGGCACTGACACCGACGCCACGGCTCGCAGCCTCGATGAGGAGTGGCAGCAGGCGTGGGAGGAGCGCTGATGCTGGCCGTGCGCGACACCGAGGGCGCGAGCCTGGCCGCGCCCGGGCTCGATGCCGGAGCAGTGGCGACGGCCATCGCCCGCTCGTGGGCTGACGCCGGCCGGGACGTGCTGCTGGTGGACGCGGACGCGCACGGCACCGGCCTCAGTGGACGCATCGGCGTTGCGGCCCGCTTGGCGCTGCAACCCGCGCAGCGGGGCCTGCCGTCGCTCATCGCCTCGCGCTCATCGCTCAGTGCCGAGATCGTCGTCCGCCATTGCTGGCTGCTGCCGACCGAGGGCGGCGGCTCGGTGCATCTGCTGGGAGCACCGGCTCATCCCGACGGGGCACGTCGCACGGCAGGCTGGCTGGCGGACCGCTCCGGGGAGCTGGCGGGGCTGGCAGACCGTTGGGCGGTCATCGTGTCGATGCCCGGGCCGACGGCACCCTCATATGAGCCGCTGATGCACGCCGCTTCGCAGCGCTTGGTACTGGCCGTAGCACCAGGCACCGCCCCTCCGGGCGGGCTTCGCGCCGTGCTTGCCGCATTCTGGCTGCGCTTCACGCCCGACCCCGAAGTCAGGATGCTCTCCGCTCGGCCCGAAGGGACCGGCCCGGAAGGCCTGAGGGCGAATGCGCCGACTGTGGGAACGAGCGCGCCGCTCATCGGCGGCACCAGGCGGGCGCGCCCAGCGGCACTGCTGGGCGCACGCCCACGTCACCGCGACCGAGTGCTGCTGGAAGCGCTCACAGGCGTCGCCGAGCGCTTGGGGGCCGCGGCCGATCGCTCTGAGGAACCGGCGAGGCACTGGGCCGGCACCAACGGGCTGGCAGCGGAGCGATGCGTCACCACAGATACGGCGGCCGCCGGCAGCCGGACACCGGACAGATCGCCGGCGGGGGCGACCTCGTGAGCCTAGCGGCGTCGATCTGGAGCGAGGTGCTCGCCGAGGTGCAGAGCTACCGGCTGGACGCGACCGAGCCGCTGCCCGCAGTCGCCGACGCGTGCCGGCAGATCGCGGCAGACATCACCCGAGGGCGCGAGGCGGAGGCGCTGGATGCGCGTGGCGAATCGCTGAGCGACGACGACACATCGTGGCTGGACAGCCAGCTCGAAGAGCTGCTGGGCACCGGCCCGCTCGAAGGCTTCCTGCGCCGCGACGACGTGGAGAACATCTGGCTGTTCGGCCCGCACCTGGGCGTGCTGGGCCTGTCCGGAGGCCGCCAAGAAACGATCGCAGAGCCGCCGTTCGCGGACGCCGACGAGATGATCGGGTTCATTGCCCACCTGGCGGTCACCCACGGGCAGACCGGGCGGCGCTTCGATGCGTCCGCGCCGCTGCTGGACCTGCGCCTGCGCACCGGAGAGCGGATGTTCGCGGCGATGGAGGTGTGCGGCACCCCGTATCTCACCGTCAGGTGCCACCGCCACCGGCTGATCCGCCTTGGCGACCTGGCGGCAGGCGGCTCGCTGAGCACAGATGCCGCCGAGTTCCTCGCGGCGGCGGTGCGGCCCCCTGGCCCGGCCAATGTGCTCATCTGCGGAGCGCTCGGCTCGGGCAAGACCACGCTGCTTCGAGCACTGCTGGGCGAGATCGCACCCCATGAGGTGGTGTGCACCCTGGAGCAGACCTTCGAGCTGTTCCTCGACGAGACACACCCGTACACGTTCGCAGCCGAGACCCGTGAGCCCAACAGCGACGGCGAAGGCGAGATCACCATGGAAGAGCTCGCCCGGCGCTCCCTGCGCTCGGGCGCCGACCGCGTGATCGTCGGGGAGCTGCGCGGACCCGAGGCAGCCACGTTCCTGTCCGCGTGCGGCACCGGCTCGGACGGCTCCATGGCCACCATTCACGCGTCGTCGCCCCGCCAGGCGCTCACGCGTCTCGTGCGCTACTGCATGGGATCGGGCCTGGCCGGGGCGCAGTCCGCGCTGGTCCAAGAAGCAGCCGACGTGGTCCATCTCGTCGTGCACATGGGCAGCGACCCCCGTACCGGCTTCCGCGGCGTCCGCCAGATCACCGAGGTGCTCGGCGCTCCCGGCGACCGATTCGAGGCCCACGACATCTACGCGCGGCCTAGGCGCACCGGCCCGCTCGAGCCGGTCGGCCGTCCCCGCAGCCCCGAGCTCGCCGAGCGCCTCGCCGAGGGCGGCCTCGACGTCACGACGTGGCCCGAGGACGCTGGCCTGCGATGACAGGCGTCGTGGGCTTCGGGAGGCTGTGGGTTGTTCAAGCCGTCGCCGCAGCCGGCGGCGTCGGCGGCGGCTTGTGGGCGACCCGGCTGTGGGGCATGGCGGTGCTCGCCGGGGGCCTGGGGATGCTGCTCCCGCCGTTCGTCGCTGCACCGGCGCGGCGCCGTCGCCAGACCGCCGAGGCGCTGGCATGGCAGACCTGGACACGGCAGATCGCCGAACTGGCCCGCTCCGGCGCGGGGCTCGGGGACGCGCTGGCGGCCAGCACCGAGCACGCTCCGCCCCAGATCGCCGCCACCGTGAGCCGCGCCGCTCGAACTGCCCGTCTAACGGGCCTGCGGGCAGCAACCGATGAGCTCGCCGCAGGCGGGAGGGTGTGGGAGCCCGAAGCGGCCGCCGGGCTGCGCATCGCGGCGTCATCGGGCGGGCCGCTGGCCGGACCGCTCAGCGACCTTGCCGGACGCATCGGCGACATCGTTGCTTTGCACCGCGCACGCACCGAGGCCGTTGTGCAGCTGTGGACACAGACCATTGCGCTGCTCGCACTGGCCGCGGGCGTCGTGACGCTGATGTACCGCAACAACCCCGCCTACTTCGAGCCCTACCGCACACCCACCGGCCAAGCGGTGCTGCTGCTCATCGCCTTCGTGCTCCTCGGTGCCACAGCATTCTTGGTCCGCCATTCGGTCGTCCGTGCCGAGCCGTCGGTGCTTGTCGCCCCCAAGCGCGCCAGGCGCGCCCCGGATCCGCTGTGAACGCGACGGTGGCGGCAGTGCTCGGCGGAGCGGCCTTCGCCTGCGGGGCTGCGCTCGTGGTCGCCGCAGGTGCCGGAAGACCGACGCGGATGTCGCTGCGTGCTGCGACAAGCCACGTGTGGGACTTGCTCCCCGCGCCGAAACCTGGCCGGGCCAGCGATCTGCTGCTCGCGGGAGTGACTTATCAGGCGTACTTGACGCAGCGCGTTGCCGGCCTGGTGGGAGGGCTGGCTGCGGGCGCCGTTGCGGCAGCGTGGTGGACCAGCACCGCTACCGCGGCGGTCGCCGCTGTGGCGCTGTGCACGCTAGTGGGATGGCTGGTGCCCTACCAAGGGGTCAAAGACGCTGCCAAACGCTCTCGCGTCGAGCTCGACCAAGTCGTCCGGCTGTGGATCGTGCTTGCTGCGCAGCAAGTCGCTGCCGGCGCCGAGCCAGCCAACGCGATGCTGATCGCCGCTCAGGCCGGTAGGCGTCCCACTTGGCGGCTGTTGCATCGGCACCTTGTGGGCGCGCAGAACGAGCGCCGGCCGGCATCGGATGGCTTGAGCGAACTCGTCGAGCGCTACGGGCTGGTGAGTCTTACCCAGGCGGTCGGCGCGTTCGGGCTTGCTGCCCGCCGCGGCACCCGCATGGCGGACGCCGTCCTAGCCGCTGCCGACAACCTGTGGCGCGACACCATGCAGCGCGAACGCGAAGCCGCCGAGCGGCGCAACCAGATCATCGTCCTGCCGGCCACGGCCGTCGCGTTGGCGCTCGCGGCGATCCTCATCTATCCCCCGTTCGTGTCGCTCACCGGCGGCATCGTCGCGAACGCTCCCTGACCGATGGTGCCGCTCACCGAACGCCCGAGTGCGCAACAGACCGAGCGCTCGGGTGCACCTCGGACTGCTGCTAGCCGTGACATGGCAGGGCTCGCGACGCTGGAGTGGCTGCTCGTCATTGCGGCCGCGGGCGGATTCGCCGCGGCGATGGCCGTCGGATTCCAAAACCTCATCGACGACGCCAGCTACGTGAATCGAGACGCCGACACCAGGCTCATCAATGCAGGCGTCGCAGCGGCCCGCATCTCCGGCAATGCGGCGGCCCAACTGATCGCGCTGGAAACCTCAGACGGCGATGCTGAACGTTCGGCTTCCGCGACCGCAGCGCTGGTCGCGCTCGAACGGCAATGCGAAGCCCTCGAATCTGCCTACGCCGACGCGATCAGCGACGCCGAATGGACTTGGCTGAAGGTGCCCGTCGAGATCCCTGCTCCGGTCCAGACTGCAGTGCCGGTCACCGAGCCGTCGCCGACCACTGCGGTCGTCGTCACCACTCAGTCCCCCCAAACGCCCCACACGACGCCTGCTGCGGACGGCGAAGACCCGACGCACACTTCCGGGCGCTGGGTGTGCCAGATCCGCCATCGAGCACCATGACCGTGGCTCAGCACTCAGGCAGATCGGCGGGCACCGACGGCAGGCCGCCGTCGTCAACACCGATCGACTCGGAGGCCGCCGGCGGCACCAGCACGGCTGGGCCGGCTGCTGCGGCATGGACCCGATCCAGCCGACCCGGCCACAGGGCGCTGAACGGCCCGAACACATCGCCCGACACCGTCACGCGAACCCAGCCCGGCTCGCCCGGACCCGGCCGCAGAACCGAGCGGGCGCCGCTATGGCACCAATCGCTGCGAACCGTCACCGCACCCGGTGTCCACCAGCGCCACCCTCCGGCGCTGCCCGACGCCGCCTGCGCGACTGCGTCGTGGGCGGCCGCCGACATCACGGCCGCACGCGGGTGCGGCTCGCTGCCGGTGTGCAGGCTGCCGTCGTCGGCGTACGCCAAGCCCGCATCGCCGACCGCCTCCCAGACCGCGCGCAGGCCCTCCGAGGCCGCTGCGTCGGCCTGCGCCCGCGCGCCGGCAACCAAGAACGCTTGTGCCGCGAGGAGCAACAGGAGCACGACAATCCCCGGCCACAGAATCAGCAGCGGCAGGACCTCGCCGCGCTCATCGCTGCGGGCGTCAGGAGACTGCCGGTGAGCGCACACGCCCGGCGGGCGACGCAGACGAGGCGCAGCCGCGACGAGGCGGGAGGCGCCGTGACCCTGCTGGTGATGCTGATGGTGCCGGTCTGCGTGTTCGCAGCCGTGGTGGCTGCGGCCGTACCGCGACGGCTCGCAGCTGAATCCGCAGCTGATGCCGCTGCCGAGAACCTTGCATCGCTTGCCGTCGCATGGCGCGACGCCCAAGGCCGCGACCACGGGCCTGTCGGCTGGTTCTTCCCTGACTGTGCCCCCTTGGACCATGACACCGGGGACGGCGATCTCGCGGCGCTGGGACACAAACTCCAGCACGCCTGCGAAACGCTCACGGAGTCTCTGCTCACTGGTCTGTCGGGGAGCGGTCTCGATGGGATGACCGTCGCGGGCTTCTACAGCAGCGCGTATGCCGCATCTGCGCATGCGACGACCCCCAACGGCGACCACCCTGCCAGTCTGCCGTGTCACGCGGGAGGTCGAGCCGTCGTCGCCGATGCCGCCCACCTCGGGCTCACCGCTGACTGGGCGACAACCGATTGGGCCGCGTCGCAGGTGTGGCCACGCGGGCTTCCGATCAGCGCAGAGGCCATCGGGACGCTTCCCCTGCCCGCCGCCGCCGAAGCAACCCCACAGCCGGCCTGCGGGGACCTGCTCGACCTCGCGCCGCTCGATGCCCGCCCCGGAAACGACAACGCGGCGCGGATCTTTGCCGAATCGCTGCCCACGCGTACGGCGTTCGGCGGCTGAGCACCCGATGCGCTTCGTGACACCGATCCGGCCCCAGCGAAGACGCCTGCTGTGCAGTGCTGGGTCCAAGCCAATCCGGCCACGCCGAACGAGTCGAGGCGAACACGGCTCGTCATCGTCGCTGGAGCTGATGGCGCTCACGCCGATGCTCGCCCTGGGGGTGCTATTCATCCTGTGGGCGGGGCGCGGCGCCCGTGCCGAACTCGTCACGAGCCTCGCGGCGCAAGAGGCCGCCGTGGCCGCCGCGCTTTGCTGTAACGACGATCCCCCGAATGGACCCGCCGACGGCGGCGAGCCGAACGAGGGCACCAGCAGCGAGCCGCGCCGCGAACTCATTGCCGAAGCCGTGCTCGGCGCCCGGCCCGGTCTCGACTACCTCTGCCTGGACGGTCCCCGGCCCGCACCTGGTCGCGCCGGATTTGTCACCGAAGCCACCGCCGACCTCGCCGGCCAGCAATCAGCAGCCGGCGTGACCCGGCGAGTGCTGGTCGTCGCCACCCATGTCACCTGCGAGACCGACGGCGCCACAGCCCCTGTCCGCGGGCTGTTCGGCACCCGCACACTGCACGGGCACGGTGCCCATGTCGCAGTGTTCACGCAGGCACCCAATCCCGACGGCAAGGCACCCGACGACCCCAAGAGCGGCACACCAGACGACGAGAGCGAGACACCGTGAGCGCCGGGATCGGGATCTGGGCGGCCACCGGGGCGTGGTCACTGCTCGCCGCGCATGCAACGTGGACAGACCTGCGAAGCGCCATCATCAGCCGGCGAGCCTGCTGGGCCGCTGGCATCGCTATCGCCTCGCTGCTCGGGTGCTCGGCCATTGCACTCGGCGAGCCCAGCCGATGCACGCGCATACTCGCCAGCACGGCCGCCATTGCCGCAGTCACTGAGATCGCCTACCGCATCCGCCCGGACGCAATCGGCTATGGCGACATCCGGCTCATCATCGTCAACAGCCTGCTGCTGAGTTGGTGGGGGCCCGCATGGCCCTGGTGGGCGCTGGCGGCCGGTGCTGTCGCCGCATGGCCCCGCGCGTTCATGGTGACGCTGCGCAAAGGGCGCGGCGCAACAGTCCGCTGCGCGCCGGCGCTTGCACTGGGAACCGCACTCACCCTGGGAACACGCCTGGCCACGGTCGGACCTATCCCATGACACTCGCACAACCCAACCAAAGGAATGCCCCCATGACCCACAGCACCACCCGCCGAAACGATGCCGGCCTCACCACCCTGGAATGGCTGCTCATCGTGGCCGCCGTCGCCGGACTCGCCGCGCTTGCCGTTGTGCTCGTCCAGAACGTGGTGGACGACACCGCCGAACAGCTCGGCGGCAGCAGTGCACGCGCAACTGCCGCCAACGTCGCAGCCGACACCGTCATCCGCGAAGCCCGCACCGCATCGCCCGACGACGCCCGCTACAACACCTGGCAGCGGTGGGAGCTCTACTTCACCGCCCGCTGCGAACGCCTCGAGATCCTCTACAGCGACACCAGCCTCGACGTGGAGGCCGTCTTCGTGAGACCCACCGGCGCCACCGGCGCTACGCCTCCCACCGTCGGCGAGCTCAACAAAGCCGACACAGACGTACCAGGCACCGGCAAGCCCCAAGCCATCTGCCGACGCAAACCCTGATCCCACATCACTCGTTCTGACGCTCGCCAGTCGCGGGCGGTGCGGGCTCAACGGGGGCCGTCTCGAACGGGCGGAAACGCTCGCGTTCACCCCGAACGTTCTGCAGGCTGCACACCGGCAGCTTGTGCACCTCGAACCAGCCGCCCCCCGCATCGAGCACACCCGGCTTCCAGAACGGCAGCGCCTCCGTGTCAGCAAAAGTGATCCCCAAACGGGCGCAGCGCTCGCCGTAGCGCCGATTCAGCACATCGGCCTCAAACTGGTCCGCCGGGTGATGGGCTCGCCATTCCCGCGTGACCGAGTCCGCCGCGACACGCGCCGCCCGGAAACGGGCACTGAAACTCCCCGCATCCAGACCCACGTCACGCACCACCGACTGCACCGCCACCACCGCCATAGCCGCCAAGGCAGCCGATGCCGCGGCCACCAGCAGCCACTCCAACGACGACAAGCCCGTCTTGCCACGAACCCGGAACCGCGCAACACCAAGCACCATTGAGACAGTACGGCCCCCCGGACGCTCCCCCGTGTGCGCTGACGAATCCGGCACCAATGAGAGCGCTCAAGACTCGGCCGTTCTTCGCAACCACGCAGTGAGGGCGTCGGTGCTCTCACAACGTCGTATCGACGTCACTTCGCCTAGCGTTCGCTCATGGCTCGAGTTGATCCTTCAGTGCTGGAGATGCCGGCCGATGCCGGCCCCGGCACGATGCCGTACTTCTCCCACATCGACACCTGGCTGCGAGCTGAGATCGACGGTCTCAGCGACTCCCAGCTCGACCTCGACGACCAGTCTCCCGACCGGGAATTGATGTGGTGGTCGATCCGGCGGCAGATCTCGCACGTTGCCTGGGTGTCGCTGATCTTCTCGAAACGCCGCTGCGGTTCCCTGCTGTGGCCGGATGATGACATCCCAGAGCCGATCGTGTGGTCCGAGCACCACCAGGGCCCCAACAACAAGCACGGCCTGCGTCTCGACCCAGCGCTGTTCTGGGACGTGGGTGACCTGCTCGACAAGCTGGATCTCGGCCTGAGTTGGATGCGCCATGTCGTAGCGGAACACCCCATCGAGACCTTCCGCGAGATGGTCGAATCACGTCACAGCACGCTCTTCTGGGACGACGCCATCACCGTGCTGCCACGGGGTGCCTGGCACGACCCTGACGACGAGCGCCTCATCGTGAACACGCTCGAGTGCGCGATCTGGATGCTCTTCTACGAGATGTCCTCGCACATCCGCAGTATTCAGCGCCTCAAGGAGATCCAGGGACTGCCGGCCGCTGTCGAGATGACGCGCTTCGGCTACCTGCGCCTCCCCCACTATTGGGGTGAGACCGAAGCGCCGGCCCCAAGCATCACCAAGCTGTAGCCGCCATGGCGCCGAAGATCATTCTCGACTGCGACCCCGGTCATGACGACGCCGTCGCCATCCTGCTGGCGGCTCGTCATTGCGAACTGCTGGCCATCACGACCGTGTCGGGGAATGCGCCGCTGCACATGACCACGGCGAATGCACTGCTCATGTGCCAGCTCGCGGGCCTCGACGTGCCGGTGCACTCCGGTGCCGACCGGCCCCTGGTGGTGCCGGCCGCCCATGCACCGCGCGCCCATGGACACACCGGATTGGACGGCCCGCCCCGGCCGGAGGTGCACCGCACCGCAGCGGGCAACGATGCGGTGAGCTGCATCATCGAGACAGTCCGGGCTCACGACGACGTCTGGCTCGTCCCGGTCGGACCGCTGACCAACGTGGCGCTCGCCGTTCGGCAAGCTCCCGACATCGTCGAGCGTGTGGCAGGCATATCGCTCATGGGCGGTGCGGTGGGACCAGGCAATGTCACGCCGACAGCCGAGTTCAACATCTGGGCCGACCCCCATGCCGCGCAGATCGTGTTTGCCTGCGGCGCACCGCTCGTTCGCATGGCAGGGCTCAACCTCACCCACCAGCTGTGCGTGGGGCCCGATGTCATCGCTCAACTCCGCGACCACGGCAGCACGGCGGCGACGTTTGTGGCCGGACTGTTCGATTTCTACCTCGCTGGCTATCGCGAGCGGGCCGGCCTGGAAGCTGCGCCCCTGCATGATCCCTGCGCAGTCCTGGCGGTCACCCATCCCGATCTGTTCAACTTCGTCGCCCGCCGCGTCGACGTGGAGACATCGGGCGAGTTCACGCGCGGCATGACGGTGGTCGACGAGCGACCAGGAACCGATGCCGTACCCAACAGCGAGGTTGCCTACCGCATCGATGCCGTCGCGGCCCTCGAACTCATCGTCGACGCCGTGTTCAGCTACGACTGACGGCCAGTCCAGCGCCGCCTTCCGCTCGGGCCGCATCTGCCGCTCTTGTTCGCTTCGCTCACCGGCCGCTCGGGCCGGGGGCCTCGGTACCGTTGCCGCTGTGTCGGAGAACAGCTCAGCATTCCGGCTGAGCCAGTACAGCCACGGTGCGGGCTGAGCGTGCAAGCTCGGACCTTCCGAGCTGGCGCAGGTGCTGCGCCATCTGACTCCCCCGTCTCACCCCGATCTCGTCGTCGGTACCGACACCAGTGACGACGCGGCCGTGTGGCGGCTCGCCGACGGCCAACTGCTGGTGAGCTCGGCCGACTTCTTCGCTCCGATCATCGATGACGCCCGCACGTGGGGGCGCATAGCTGCGGCCAACGCCGCCAGCGACATCTATGCGATGGGCGCCAGGCCGTTGTTCGCACTCAACTTGGCTGCCTGGCCACGCGACGTGCTGCCGCTGGACCTGCTGGGCGAGGTGCTTGCCGGCGGCGCGGACGCCGCGTCAGACGGCGGGTGGATCGTGGCCGGCGGTCACACCATCGACGGACCCGAACCGCTCTACGGCATGGCGGTGACCGGCGTCTGCGCAGCAGGTGCCCACGGGACAGGCCTGCTCACGAATGCCGGCGGGCAGCCCGGCCAAGCGCTGGTGCTCACCAAGCCGCTCGGTACCGGTCTGCTGGCGACAGCGCTCATGCGCTCGGAACCAGAATTGGTCTCCCAAGGGGGCGAACTGCACGCCGCCTACGAGGCCGGCATCGTCGAGATGGGCCGGCTCAATGCTGCAGCGACGGACATCGCACTGTCGGTGGGTGCGACGGCAGCAACCGATATCACCGGGTTCGGCTTGCTCGGCCATCTGGCGGAGCTGGCCATGGGCAGCGGCCTCAGTGCTGTGGTGGACGCGCCGGCAGTGCCACTGCTGCCTGATGTTCTTGGGCTCGCGAAGGGCGGCTTCGCGCCAGGTGGCACTCAGCGCAATCTCGATCATCTGGACGGTCGGCTTGACGGCGGCGACACGCTGTCCCGAACCGTGCTGGGCGACCCGCAGACCTCGGGCGGCCTGCTGTTCAGCTGCGAGCCGGGGCGAGCCGGCATCGCCATGCGCCAGTTGCGCGACTGCGGGCATGACGCAGCGGTGATCGGCGAACTCACTGAGGGAAACACCGGCACCATCACCATCACCGGCAATGTCGGCCCGGGCGCCGATTGAAGCTGACACATGGTCGCTTCACAGGAGCAGACCGGCGGCACCGCAGAGTCGTCGGGACCAGCCGCAGCACCGGCACGCGCCACCGGCCGAACATTGCGCCGTGGTGTGTTTCCCGGCTCTTTCAATCCGCCGACGAACGCGCACCTCGCGATCAGCGAGGCGGTACGCACCCAGCATGCTCTCGACGTGCTCGTGTGGTCGGTGAGCCGGGTAGCCCTTGCCAAGGAAGAGGTGTTGCGTCCCCGACTGGTTGATCGGGTCAGGGTGCTCACTTGGATTGCCGAACGGTTCGACTGGCTGGAAGTCAGCGTGACCGATGTGCAACTGCTGTCGGAAATCTCCGCCGGCTTCGACGTCATCGTGATGGGTGCCGACAAGTGGCACCAGATTCACGACTCGGTCTTCTACGGCAACGACTCCTCCCGCCGCGATGCATCGATCGCATCACTGCCAACGGTGGCGATCGCTGCTCGTCCGCCGCATGAGTGTCCTGCCCATCTGGTGCTCAACCTGCCGGACTGGGTGGGCGCAGTGTCGAGCACGCAGGCCCGCACCACCGATCCGGATCTGATGGTCCCCGAGGCGGCGCGCTTCGACGCCGAGACCGGCGCGTGGACCGATCCAGCGCGTTACGAAAAGTGGCTTGTGCGCCAGCAGGAGCCTGGCAGCGAGCACGCGTAGGGTCAGTGGCAGCCACACGCCTCACTGCTGAACGAAGCGGATCAAACTCCGGAGATCGCGATGGACGAGATTCTCGACGTGGACCTGTTGGCATTCGAGCAAGGCTCTGCGACGCAGCGCCGAGCGGTCACCGACGGCGTCATGACCAGCCTGCGGACCGGCTTCGTCTACACAGCGCACGACCTGTCGGGCGACTCGCTCGACGACGCCTACGGCGTGCTCGGCAGGTTCTTCGCGCTCGAACCTGACGCCAAGGCGCGCTATGTCGATACTGAGTCGTTTGGTGCCCGCGGCTACACCGGACCGCTCACCGAGACCGCCGCCATCTCCGATCTGCCCGACTGGAAGGAGATGTTCAACTGGAGCGACCTGCCGCCGGCCGGCCATCCGCTCACGGTCAAGTACGCGCGCTGGTACCCACCGTCCGTCTTCCCGGACGCCGACATTACCGGCGCAGGCGAGATCCTCACGGAGTTCCATCGCCGGCTTGTGGACTTGCAACGGCGATTCCTGCGGGTCATCGCCGAGGGGATCGGCGCCCACGAGACCTATTTCGACAACATGACCAACTACGGCACGCACCTCAGCCGGGCCATCCACTACCCGCCGATGTCGAGCGCCCCAGACGGCGGTGCTGAGGGTCACATCTGGGCCGACGAACACGCCGACATCAACCTCATCACTGCACTGCCACGCGCGAGCGACCGCGGCCTGCAGGTACGCATCGACGGCGAATGGGTGGAGGCAGCTCCGCCTGCCGACCACGTCATCGTCAACTCGGGGATCATGCTGGAGCACGTCACCAACGGCCTGATCGGCGCCGGCTGGCACCGAGTGAAGGCCGACCCTGACCAGCGCGCCGACCGGCTCAGCGTGGTGCAGTTCTGTCACCCCCGGCCCTCCACAGTGCTCACACCAGCACCGTCAACGGTCACCGCCGAGCGGCCGTGCCGCTACGAGGCCGTCTCAGCCGAAGATCGGCTCGAAGAAGTGATCTGGGAGATCAACCTGATCCCCGACGCCCGCCGCGTCGAGTAACTGCGCCCGCTGCTGTACATCCGAAAAATCTGACGCGTATGCGTCGAGGGAGTGCGCGACACTGCGTGCTTTGTGGCTGAAGGGTCAGGCCGATGATTGACGAGCAGTTTCGGGCGCGTCTATTTGCCGTGTCGGGATTGAGACAAGAGGCCGAGCAGGAGATCCGGGCGACCCAGAGCGCCCCGAACTGCTCCTGAGCGATGAGAGAGCGAGGCACGGGGTGGCCGACGAAGAGCAAGAGGGACGCTATTTCGGATTCGAGGAAGGCGTCCCTGACGGCGGGGTGTATTCGAACTATGTGCAAGCGTCCTACACGCGCCACGAGTTCACACTCGATTTCGTCGTGATGCCTTCGAGCTTCGTGGATTGCGATGGCACCATCGTGGGGAGGCTCAAGCTGACGCCCGCAGTGGCTGACGATCTGGTCGCAATCCTCGCTCAGGCTACGATTGAGCACCGGGAAGCCTACGGAGGCGTCCCGAGGCCGTCGGAGGAAGGAGAGCGTCCCGATGCGAACTGACCGCAAGCGCGCCATGCGCAAGTCCCCGGTTCCCAAGACTGCCAAGGCGCTCACCTTGGCGGAGCTGAAGGAGCTTGCAGCGTCCGCTCCCCGAGATTGCTCCGACGACTACAAGGCCAGTCCTGCCATCGGCACTGCTGCGCCTGAGGCTGTCTGAGGCTCTTTCGCCTGACGGCCGCCGGGTTGGGTAGCCCCGCCGGCTATAGATCGAGCAACGCGTTCTCGATCACCTCGGTCAGCGCAGGGTGAATGTAGAACTGGTCGTGCGCCATCTGATCGACGGTCAGCCCGAATGTCATGCCCGAGATGAGCTGCTGGATCAACGTGGAAGCCTGCGGACCGATGATGTGGGCGCCGAGCAGCTCACGGGTCTCGGCGTGTGCAATTAGCTTGGCGAAGCTGGTGCGGTCCTCCATGGCCCAGCCGTAGGCCGTGTGGCCGAACGGCTTGTTGGCCACCGAGATGGGCAGGCCGGCTGCCCGAGCATCTCGCTCAGTGAGGCCGACCGACGCGACTTGCGGGTGCGAGAACACTGCATGGGGCACCAGCCGTTCGGACACCGTGTGCATTGGACCGTCTGCGGCGCCCTCGGCTACGAGCAGGTTGTGCCGAATTGCGCGCACCTGAGCGTTGGCGAGGTGCTTGAGCTGGATCTCGCTGGCAAGATCGCCGAAGGACCACACCCACGGCGCGCTCGCTCGGAAGTGCTCGTCAACAAGCACGCGACCGCCGTCGTGGGCCACCCCGGCCGCATCGAGGTTCAACAAATCGCCGTTGGGAACCCGGCCCGTGGCCACGAGCAGGACATCAGCGTTCACCTGCTGGTGCTCCCCGCCGATGCTCAGCTCCACCGAGACGCCGCCGCTCGGCTCTGGGCTCACCTGGGTGATCGTCGCGCCGAGCCGCAGATCGAAGTGTCGCTGCGCTGCACGGGTATATGCCTCGGAAACGTCATCATCCTCGGCCCGCAACAGCTGCTCGCTGCGGTTGATCATTGTGACCTCGGTGCCGAGCGCCGAGAACACGTAGCCCAACTCGGCAGCGATGTAGCCCCCGCCCAACACGATCATCCGCTGCGGCAGCTCGTTAAGCCGCATGACGGTGTCGGACGTGTGGTACGGCGTGCGTTCAAGGCCAGGGAACGGCGGTATGAACGGCCGTGCCCCCGCTCCCAGCACGACGTGACGGCCCCGGATGCGCTCCGTACCGCCGTCGTTCAGCCGGACCTCGAGCTCACGTTCGCCCACGAAGTGCGCCTGGCCCAGAAAGACGTCGATGTTCGGGCAGGCAGTCCCGCAGCGGAACACCTTGCCGCCTTCGGCGATCGGGTCGATGCGCCCGAAGACTCGATTCCGGATGGCGGGCCAATCCGCGCCCTCGAAGGTGGCCGAGATGCCATAGGCAGCGGCGGTGTGGATGGTGTCGGCCACATCTGCCGCGTATACGAACATCTTCGACGGGATGCACCCCACGTTCAGGCAGGTGCCGCCGAACCTGCTGCGCTCCACGAGTGCGATCGACCAGTCGTCGAATTCGGGACCCGGGATCGAATTTGCCGAACCGCTGCCGACGATGATGAGATCGAAACTGTTTGGATCGGACGCAGCCGGCATCACACGAGTGCCTGATAGACGAGCGCCTTCAGCTCAGGCCGGATGGGATGAGTGCTCGACGGCAGCAGCTGCGTCAGGAAGACGACAGTGATGTCCTCGACCGGATCCACCCAAAAGGCCGTCGATGCGGCACCTCCCCAAGCGAACTCGCCCTTGCTGGACACCACCTTGGCCTTCGCAGGATCGAGCACGACAGAGAAGCCCAGCCCGAAGCCCACTCCATCGAAAGGCGCCTCGGAGAACAGCGCCCGGCCGCACTCGGTGAGGTCAGTGCCGCCAGGCAGGTGATTGCTGGCCATGAATTCAAGGGTGCGCCGACCGATGACGCGGACCCCGTTGAGCTCGCCGCCGCTGCGAAGCATCTGGGTGAACCGGTGGTAGTCGCCCATGGTCGACACCAGGCCGCCGCCGCCGGACAGGATCTTGGGCGGCGCCAAGTAGGCAGACGTGCGCGGATCGTCCAGAAGGGTGCGCCGCAGGCCCGGATCGTCGGGGCGGTACGCCGGAATTGATGGCCCCGTGTTGCCCGCAAAGTCGCTCGCTGCCAGGACGGCTGTCGTGTAGTTGGCTGCGAAGCGCTCAGCGTCGGCGGAGGGCACTTCGAAGCCCGTGTCGGCCATGCCCAGCGGTCCGGTCACGTGCTCGACGAGGTAGTCGTCGAGGGATTGGCCAGAGACGAGCTCGACGACACGGCCTAGGACGTCGGTGGAGTAGCTGTAGTTCCATTCGGTGCCGGGATCGAAGAGCAGCGGGAGCGATGCGAGGGCTTCGCAGGTTTCTTCGAGATTGCCAGGAGCCCCCCAGTTGAAGCCATTCGCCCGGTAGAGCGCATCGACCGCGTTCGAGAAGTGAAAGTCGTACGTCAGGCCCGAGGTATGGGTCAACAAGCTGTGGATCGTGACCTCGCTGGCCGGTTCGGTTGTCTGGTACTGCATCACGTTGCCGCCCGCGAACACGCGCGCATTCGCGAACGACGGAATCCACCGAGACACCGGGTCCTTGAGCTGGAAGAGGCCCTGTTCGTACATCTGCATGGCTGCGATCGACACGATCGGCTTGGTCATCGAGTAGATGCGATAGATCGTGTCGGACGTGACCGGCAGGGACCGCTCGCAATCCCGATCGCCGTAGCGGTGGGTGTACGCGATCTTGCCGCCGCGCGTCACGAGTGCCGAGACGCCGGGCAGGCGGCCATCGTCGACGTAGCGATTCAGGTGCGTTGTGATGCGTCCCAGCCGGGCAGGGTCGAACCCCACCTCGGTCGGCTCGACTTCCGCCTCAATCGATCCCATCACTGCCTCCGACGGTTCTGCGCTGCGATTTCGCAGGTTACGGCGCAGGTGCGCGCAGGGCGCGTCGCCAGGGGGTGAGCGAGCACTCGCTCCGTCGCACAGGTGATTCGAGCGTCTGGGTGAGCGCGTTATATCGACATTGATCGAGACAACACAGCCATCGAAGAAATAGATCGAAGATAATGCACTTGACAGCAACCGAGTCGGCACGGCTAAAGTGCGCACGCTCGCCGGGCACATTGCCATCCGGCCTGAGGTCCCGGCATCAATTGTGGGAACGGAAGGCAGAGTGGTCGTGACGAGAACCTATGAATTCAGTGTGTATGCGGAAGGTGCCGACCTCACCGCTGCTTCGACGGTCGAACAACTGGAACGAGCTGGCTATACCCATCCCGCAGCTGCGGCAAGCGTTGGAATTCAAGCGCTCGTGTTCTCCCGGCCCGCAGAACGCCTCGCCGATGCTGCCGAATCAGCAGCGGCGGAGGCAGAGTGCATCGCTGAAGTGTGGATTGCCCGCAACGTCCGAAGCGGTGCCGTGGCGGTGTTCGACCCCGTCACGATGGAACCCATGGACCTTGATGCCGATCCGACGCCGACCGACCCGACTGGTGCGATGCCGGCGCGGCCCCAGCGGAGAATCGGTCGCTCCCAGCACATCGGTTCGCCTCTCCCGTTGCGCTAGCCAGCGCAGGAGGGGACTGGTCTCGCGAGGCCGGTCCTAGAGTTCTCCGGTGTGGATGTCGGCAGCAGGCGAGATGACTGACGAGCAGTTGCTCTCGCGGCTGCTGATTGTGCGGCACGGTGAATCAGTGGCAATGGCTGAGGGAATCGTCGGCGGACCCAAGGGATGCCGCGG
This sequence comes from Candidatus Poriferisodalis sp., assembly GCF_965221945.1. Classification (GTDB taxonomy): domain Bacteria; phylum Actinomycetota; class Acidimicrobiia; order Acidimicrobiales; family Poriferisodalaceae; genus Poriferisodalis. The sequence goes on from NZ_OZ244925.1 coordinate 1,789,346, forward strand.
CCTCACCGACCGGGGTCATGCTCAGGCTGCAGCACTCCGTGACAGATTCGCGGCCGGGCGCGAACCTGAGGTGCACTTCGTGTACACGTCTCCATTGCCGCGGGCTCGTGAGACCACCGACATCGTGCTGCCGGCACTAGGCGGGGGCGAGCGGGGCAACCTCGACGTTCGCATCCATGACGACCTCGAGGAAATGCGTCTTGGTCCCATCGACGGCATGACGTGGGAGGCCGCACGTCAGCAATTCGCTTTCGTCCGCTCTGACGGGCAGCCCTACGCACCGGTTGTACCCGGTGGGGAGAGCCGAGCCGGGTTCCGTCACAGAGTTGCGCAAGTGCTGAATGACATTGCAGCATCGCATCCGGGCGCCACGGTGTTCGTGGGGTGCCATGGCGGAATCGTGTCCGCAGCGATGGCGATGGCATTCGGCATCCCGCCCGCCCAGCCGGGCGTCGGCGTAGTCACTGCGGTGACCTCGATCACCGAGCTCGAGCTGCTTGACGGCGATAACGGGCTGCTCGACGGCGACAAAGGGCGACGCTGGCAAGTGCGTCGCTTCAACGACGCTGCCCATCTCACCGCCGTCGAAGCGGTCTGAACCGATAGCCCCCGCTTCGCAGAACACACAGGCTCTGCGACCTTCTAGCTTGGCGTTGTCGGGAGACTGGAGGACCGGATGCTGGTCGAACGAATTGAAGCCAAGTGGATCGACGCCTTTGCGTCGGTCTTCGAGATGTGCGGCGTCGAGCCGCCCCAAACTGCCGCAATCTTGTCGGAGAGCCAGAGCAGGGCCGTCAACGTGAACCTGGCCGAACTGGCGCTGGATCGCCTCGGCGCACCGCCTATCCACGTCGTCGTGCCCACGCCGCGCCAGTCGGCGCCGGTACCCGTGAGGTCAACGGGAGCATCGGATGCGATCGCCGGCTCGACGGCGGTCCTTGCAGCCCTCGGCGCTGTGGACTTTGTCGTCGACTGCACGGTGGAGGGACTGCTGCACGCACCGGAGCTCCCGAAGATCCTGGGCGAGGGCACCCGGATCCTGATGGTCTCCAACGAGCATCCTGAAGCGCTGGAGCGACTCCTGCCGGCGCCTGACCTCGAGCCGAAGGTGAAGGTCGGCATCAAGAAGCTCATCGGTGCTTGCGAGATGGCTGTGACCTCGGCCGCAGGCACCGACCTGGTCGTCGACGTGAGCGAGGCCCCGTGCGGGGGCGGCTGGGGGTACACCTCGCGGCCGGGAACGATCAGCCATTGGCCCGGCGGTCTGTGCCTCGCATTCCCCAAGGCCGGAACCGTGAACGGCACCATCGTGATGGACCGCGGCGACATGAACCTCACGTTCAAGCGCTATATCGAGTCACCGGTCACGCTGCACATCAGCGACGACTACGTCGTCGAAGTGGAAGGCACCGGCACTGACGCTGCGCTGTTCCGCAGCTACACCGACGCCTGGGGCGACCGGGAGGCATACGCGACCAGCCACGTGGGATGGGGCATGAACCCGGGCGCGCGTTGGGACACCATGTCGATGTACGACCGAAGCCAGACCAACGGCACCGAACAACGGGCCTTCGCCGGCAACTTCCTGTACTCCACGGGGGCGAACGAGCACGCCGGCCGCCACACGCTCGGGCACTTCGACTTGCCGATGCGGAATCACAGCGTGCTGCTCGATGGCGAGGCGGTTGTGATCTCCGGTGTGCTGCAAGGCGATCTGGCCTGAGCACAAGCGCCAGCGACCTGCCAACCGGTCCCTACCAGCCAGCACTGTGAGCGACCCCCGCCCGCTGGCTACCGGAGCCGACCTTGCAGCTCGCGTCGAACGCTGGGCCGACCACTGCCCGGACGCGACCGCTCTGGCATTCGAAGGGGTCGAGCACACCTACGGCTCCTTCGCCAATCAGATCGTCGCTACTGCGAGCTGGCTGGCGGCTGCGGGCATCGGCGAGGGCGACTGCGTGGCGTGGCTCGGTCCGAATCGGCCAGCCGCACTGAGGTTGATGCTCGGCTGTTCCTGGCTGGGCGCCATCTACCTCCCCCTGAACTCGCGCCTGGCACCGCCCGAGCACCGGTGGATCCTCGACCACGCCGGACCGAGCCTGCTGGCCGTCGACACTGAATTCGAAGAGCACGCGGCATTGATCGGCACGCAATGCGACACCCTGGTCGTGCCTGATGAGCCCCACGACTTCAGCGCCCCGAAAGGGGCACCTGCCCGCCGGGGCACGCCGGCACACCCGGTGCTGCTGGCATACACCTCAGGTACCACCGGACACCCCAAGGGCGCACTGCTGGACCAAGCGGCCATGGCAGCCAATGCCGTCAACTCCACGCACGCACACGACCTCACCAGCGCTGATCGGGTGCTGACGGCCATTCCGTTGTTCCACGTCGGCGGGCTCAACATCCAGACGCTCCCGGCGGTGCTGGGCGGAGCGGCGGTGCTAATCCATCGCGCCTTCGATCCCGGGCTGTTTATCTCCGACGTTGAGCAGTGGCAGCCCACCTGGACGGTGCTGGTACCGGCAGCGCTCGCCGCCGTTGCCGCTCACCCGCGCTTCGCGAGTGCCGATCTCGGCTCGCTGCGCGGGATCATGACGGGATCGTCACCTGTTCCCAGTGCCGTCACCGGGCCGTACTTCGAGCGGGGCCTGCCGGTCGGGCAGATCTACGGTTCCACTGAAACGGCCCCGATCGCCGTACACCTGCGCTGCGACGAAGCGGCCGACCATCCGGGTTCGTGCGGCAAGCCGTCGACGATGTGCGAGGTGCGCATCGTCACCGACGCTGGCACCGATGCGCTGCCTGGCGAGCATGGCGAGCTGTGGGTACGCGGCCAAAGCATTCTGCGGGAGTACTGGCGGGACCCGCTGGCAACCGCTGAGGCACTCACCGACGGCTGGTTCCGTACCGGCGACGTCGGTCACGCTGACGCCAGCGGTTGGATCTTCATCGATGACCGGCGCAAGGACATGATCATCTCCGGCGGCGAGAACATCTACCCAGCAGAACTCGAAGAGGTGCTCGCCCGCAGCGACCTCGTCGCGGAAACCACCGTCGTGGGAGTGCCCGATGAACGTTGGGGCGAGGTTCCGGTGATCGTGGCGGTGCGTGCTGCACCGTCTGCAGACACGCTCGGCCTCGAAGCCGGGTCCGACGATGCTGAGTCTGACGATGCCATCGCAGCAGCCCTGCTGCGCCTGTTCGACGGTCAGCTTGCGCGGTTCAAGCAGCCCAAGGCCGTCATCTGGCTCGACGAGCTGCCTCGCACCGCCTTGGGCAAAGTACGTAAGCACGAGGTGAAGGCGATGCTGGCGGAGCGCCGCACGGCAACACCCGACCACCGGAGGACCGCAAGATGAGCCAAGACTCCCCCGACCACGCCACGCAGTCCACGCCAGAGCCCACCGACGTCGCATTCATCGGGCTCGGCGTGATGGGCTACCCGATGGCCGGCCATCTCGCCGCGGCGGGCCACCGTGTCACCGTGTTCAATCGCACCACGAGCGTCGCGCAGCGGTGGTCCGACGAACACCCCGGAACAATCGCTACGACGCCCTCGAACGCCGCCGACGAGGCGGAGATCGTGTTCATGTGCGTGGGCGCCGACAACGACGTGCGAGCCGTCGCCTACGGCGATGACGGGGCTTTGGCCGCCATGAGCGAGGGATCGATCCTCGTCGACCACACCACCGCCTCGGCCGACCTTGCACGAGAGCTGTCTGATGAGGGCGCTGCGCGTGGGGTGGGCTTTGTCGACGCACCGGTGTCGGGCGGCGAAGCGGGCGCGCGCAGCGGCGTCCTGACCGTCATGTGCGGCGGCGCCGCCGAGCACTTCGAACGGGCCCGCCCGGTCATCGACGCCTACGCCCGGGCTGTCACGCTCATCGGGCCCGCGGGCTCGGGGCAGCTCACCAAGATGGTGAACCAGATCTGCATTGCCGGGCTGGTTCAAGCGCTGTCCGAAGGCCTTGAGTTCGGTCGCCGGGCAGGACTCGATCTCGACGCCGTACTGGACACGATTTCGCAGGGAGCCGCTGGGTCCTGGCAGATGTCCAACCGCGGCACGACGATGATGGCCGACGAGTTCGACTTCGGCTTCGCCGTCGACTGGATGCGCAAGGACCTCGGTATCGTGCTGTCCGAGGCACAGCGCAACGGCGCTCGGTTGCCGGTCACCGCGCTGGTTGACCAGTACTACAAGCGCATCGGTGAGCTCGGCGGCGGCCGCTGGGACACCTCCAGCCTCATCGCCCTGCTGCGCCCTCCTGACCACCAGTCCTGAGCCGACGTTTGAAACGTTCCAGCTCGGGGCGCGCACACTCGGGATACCTCATCCTCAGCTGCTGATTGCCACCGCATTTCGTATCCGTCTCTCTACTCTGAGTCTTCTCGGCTGCCAATCGCGCTGTCGGGGCCTTGACCACGCGACTGGTGGGAGCCGCCATGCAGACTTCGGGCTCGCGCGGCGCGGTTCCAGCACGTCGCCAGCGCTCAAGACTCGCCTTCGCGGCATTCGTATTGGCGTTTGCGGGTGTTGTGGCGCCAGTTCGCGAGCCCTCTGTGTCGGCGCAGACACTGACGTGCAACAGCGGCACCGCCGTGCCGAATCCCACCGGCAACTCCAGCCTCGTTGCAGACTGCGAAACACTGCTCGGCCTCAAGTCCACGCTGGCTGGATCGGGCCGGCTCAATTGGTCGGCGTCACGTGCGATGACGGGGTGGACGGGCATCACGATGTCGGGCGGTCGCGTGACGGAACTCCGGCTGAGCAGCACCGGTTTGAGCGGCACGATCCCAACCGAACTGGGCAGCTTGAGCGGCCTCACCACGATCTCCATGCCCTCGAACGACCTCAGCGGAAGCATCCCGGCATCGATCGGCAATCTCACCAATCTCCGCCATCTCAACCTCGCGCGCAACGAACTGCGAAAGCCGCTGCCGACGCAGCTGGGCAATCTCTCCAACCTTGAGACGCTCAGCCTCACCAGCAACTTCTTCCTCCAAGCCCTTCCGCCCTCGTTCGGGAATCTCACCAACCTGCGCCATTTGGATCTCTCCGGCACCGACCTGCTCGGCCACATTCCTTCACAGCTGGGAAATCTCTCCAACCTCACCGAGCTCCACCTCGCCGGCAATCAGCACTTTGGCACGATTCCCTCACAGCTCGGCAATCTCTCCAACCTCAAGGTGCTGTACCTCACGGGCAACGGTCTGAGCGGCAGCATTCCGGCCTCGCTCGGCAATCTGACGAACCTCACGAGACTGGAACTCAACCTCAACAACCTCACGGGCGACATCCCCATCGAGCTCGAGAAGCTGGTGGAGTTGGAAGAATTCAGACTCGCCGACAACAATTTGACTGGTTGCGTGCCCGGATCGTTGTCGTATGTTTCGAAACACGACATCGCCGAACTCGGGCTCCCGTACTGCCGAGCCAAGCCAATCTTCCGGACCTCGGAATCCAGACTGCGCAGCATCCCAGAGGGAGCGACCGTGGGAACCGCCGTGGGCAGGCCCGTGGCTGCGGTGGATCGCGACGGCGACCCGCTGACGTACGCGCTCGGGGGCGCCGACACGGGCAATTTCCAGATCGATGCATCGTCGGGACAGCTGCGAGTTGCGGCAGCCCTCGATCGGGAATCCCAGGAGACTCACTCCTTCACGGTCTCGGTGCACGACGGCACTGACCGCGACGGGGAACCGGTCACGTCGACCGACACGACGATCGACGTGACCGTCACGATCCTCGACGTGGACGAGGAGCCCACGGTGACCGGTCCGGCCACCGCAACAACAACCGAGAACGCCGACACCGTCCTGAACTACTACTACGCCGACGATCCTGAAGGCGCCGAGATCGCCTGGACGGTGGCAGGGGTCGACAAACAGGCATTCGAAATCGACAGCCACGGCGCGCTGCGTTTCGCCGTTCCGCCCGACTTCGAGTCGCCGACAGACCGGGGCGGGGACAATAGCTACGACCTGCTGGTCCAGGCATCCGACGGATCAAACACAGTCTCGCTTGCGGTCGCGGTGTCCGTGACGGGCATCGACGAAGCACCGGTGCTGCTGGGCCCCCGTGCAGTCAGCCTGTCGGAGAACATCTCTGGCGAACTGGGCCGATACCGGGCGATCGATCCTGAAAATGCCACGGTGACCCTGGCACTCGGCGGCGGTGACTCCGGATCGCTGAGCCTGGGTGACGACGGTGTGTTGAGCCTCGACAGCGCCCCGGATTTCGAACAGCCCGGCGACGTTGACCGCGACGGCGTGTACGAGGTCAGCATCGAGGCGTCCGATGGCGCGCTGACCACCTCGCGGGCGGTGCGCATCGGAGTGCGGGACGTGAACGAGGCACCGACCGTGAGCGGCGACACCTCGATCGAGCGAGATGAGCTGTACACCGATGACACCTCGATCATCGGTCGGTACTCCGTCGACGATCCTGAGTCCGGGGATGTCGAGTGGAGTGTTGCGGGGAGAGACGGCGCTGATTTTGCGATCGACGCGTTCGGCCAGCTGAAATTTGCCAAGACGCCGGATTTCGAGTCGGCCGCCGACGCGAATCGGGACAACGTCTTCGGGATCACCGTCGAAGCGTTCGACGGCGACCACACCGGTTCGCTCGCCGTAACCGTCAAGGTCTCGAATATCGACGAGAGTCCGGAGCTGCGCCCCTTCGGGCTGTATCCGCAAGTAGGCAACTCGGTGCATCTGAGCCTCGGCGATCCCGACGGCAGCGTGACAGGCACGCAGTGGAGTTGGCAACGCTCGTCGAACCGTGTCAGCTGGTCGACGATCAGCGCCGCCACGTCAAGTTCGTACTACCCGACATCGGGCGACCAGGGCCGATACCTACGCGTCAACGTCAGCTACAACGACGGTGAGGGCGACAACAAGACAGAGCGGTTCACATGGAACAGCGCGGTACGTGCTGAGCCTTCCAGCAACACGGCCCCCTACTTCGACTCGACTGCGGCAGCGCAACGATCGGTACCAGAGACCGATCCAGCCGGCTACGCCGTCGGGCCCCCCGTCAGCGCCGATGACGACGATGACGATCCCCTCGTCTACTCCCTGAGCGGCGTGGGCAACGGCTCTTTCAGGATCGACGCGACAACAGGTCAGATCCGCACACATGCGCCGCTCGACGGATATCCGGGCCAAGCGTTTCATCTCACGGTCAACGCTGCGGACCCGTCGGGTGCGAGGGCTCAACGACCCGTCACCATCACTGTTCAAGACCAGCCGCAAGCACCCGTGCTGACCGGCCCCCGCGTCGTGCATATCGACGAACGAAACACAGAGGTCGCTTTGTTCGGCGCATACGATCCTGACCGCGGCGCGCTCGGCTGGAGCCTCGGCGGGCCCGACGAAGATGATCTTCAGATCAGCACGCGCGGCGAGCTGAGGTTCCAGCAGTTCCCGGACGCCAATGCGCCGGCCGATGCGAATCTCGATAACACCTATGAGGTCGACGTCCGCGTTTCCGATGGCAGCTTCACGGCCACGCAGCGTGTCCGGATCACTGTCGCTGACCTCGATGAATTCGGAAGCGTGTCACTGTCGGAATCGCAACCGACGGGAACTGCGGTGACAGCGACACTGAGCGACCCCGACGGCGACATCGCCAATCTGAGGTGGGAGTGGCAACGCAAGCGCTCCAGCGGGGAATGGACACCCATTCCCCGCTCCGCCTCGAACACCTACATCGTCACGAGGAGCGACTCTGGGTATTCCCTGCGCGCCGAAGCCGTCTATGACGACGACCATGGACCTGTCAAGTCGGCTTCCAGCTCCGGCGGTTCGTCAACGACGTCGACTATGTCGAACGACAACGGAGGCAACTCCCAAACAATCAGCAGCTCACGCTTGAACACCACCGGTGGCGGTGGTGGCGGAGGCGGCGGCGGCATCGATGGCGTGGAAGGGACGACGCTGTTTGTTGCCAATGGCTGGAGTCCAGCGGACGTCGGAGTTGCTGCGGCATTCGCAGCCCGCACAGCAGGCGCCGCGGTCGTCTACACCGAAGGTGACCGCCTTCCGGCTGCAGTCCGGGCGCTCCTCGACATCCGAACCGTTCACCTCATTGCGATCATCGGCGGTGAGACCGCCGTGTCCGAAGCAGTGCGCCAGTCGCTTGCCGCCTCCGAGCCGTTTGCGGACATCAAGCGCATCACGGGAGCGACGCGTGTCGAGACGTCAGTTCGAGCCGCCCGCTTGGCCCTCGACGGCACGCGTGCGGGGAACGCAGTGCTGATCGTCGCCAATGGATGGAGGCCGCCCGACATCGGCATTGCCGCAACGTTGGCGGCGCGCCTGCCCTACTCGGCTGTCGTCTACACGGAGACCGCCGAGCTCGGAGCAGAGTTGCGTCAGCTCATCGCGGACACATCTCCCAGCAGCATCCTCGTCGTCGGTGGCACGGCAGCGGTATCACAGACCGTCGAGGACCAGATCCGTGCAGCCGCTCCCGACACAGGCGTCGAGCGCATCAACGGCAGCTCACGGACCCACACCGCACAGCTCACCGCGCAGTACCTCGACGAGCACTCCACGCCCGTTCCCGCCAACGAACGGGTCGTCATCGTGGCCAGCGGCTGGAGCCCGCCCGACATCGGCGTCGCAGCCGCGCTCTCGGCACGCACGCCTGGCGCCCTCGTCGTCTACACGGCACCCGGCATGCTGCCGGCCGAAACAGGAGAACTTCTCAGACTCGTCCAGCCGAGGTTGGTTCGCATCATTGGCGGGACCAACGCGATTCCCACCGCCGTTCAGAACGAGATCGCGGCTCTCTTGCCGTCGGGCGGCAGGACGCAACGCACCAGCGGCCAGACCCGGATTCACACATCCGTCAACGTTGCCCGCGGAATCCTGCCGAGGGACTAGGTGCCCGTAGTCCGCCCCGGTGTCGTCACGGCTCCCCCGCTCGAGCGGTACCGTGCGGGCCCGTGACGCACAGCGACCGCATCCTGATGGGACCGGGGCCGTCCAACCCCTATCCCGAAGTCATCGAAGCCTTCACCCGACCGGTGCTCGGCCACCTCGATCCCGAGTTCATTGCTCTGCTGGACGAGATCAACGCGCGCCTTCGAACCGTCTGGCAGACCCAGAACCTGCTGACGTTCCCCGTGAGCGCCACCGGTTCGGCAGGCATGGAGGCCGCCTTCTGCAACTTCGTGGAGCCCGCCGACACCGTCGTCATCGGCGTCAACGGCGTCTTCGGCACCCGCATGTGTGACGTCGCTTCACGATGCGGCGCCAATGTTGTCGCCGTCGAGGAGCCGTGGGGCCGCGCTATCGACCCCCAGCGGCTCATCGACGCGCACCCCTCGCCCAAGATCATCGCGGTGGTGCATGCGGAGACCTCCACGGGTGTGCGCAACGACATCGCCCCGCTCGGTGAGGCCAAGGGTGATGCACTGTTGCTCGTCGACTGTGTCACGTCGCTGGGCGGGATCCCGGTCGACATCGACGGATGGGGCACCGACATCGCTTACAGCGGCACCCAGAAGTGTCTCGGGGTGCCACCGGGCCTTGCCCCCCTCACTGTCAGCGACCGCGCTCTCGAATCACTCGTGGCCAAGCCCCAGAGCTGGTACCTCGACCTCAACATGATCCGGGCCTATGTCGTCGGGGAGGGCGCTCGCGCCTACCACCACACGGCCCCGATCTCGATGCTCTACGCGCTGCACGCCGGCCTCGGAGCGGTGCTTGATGAAGGGCTCCACAACGCTTGGGCACGCCATCAGGCCTGCGGGGATGAGTTGCACGCCCGCCTGCCGGAACTGGGCTTCGAGCTGTGGGCCCAAGAGGGCCACCGGCTGCCCGAGCTGACCACCGTCACGCTGCCAGCAGGCTTTGACGACGTCGCCGGGCGGCGTACCCTGCTCGAGCGCTACGGCATCGAGGTGGGCGGCGGGCTGGGTCCCGTGGCAGGAAAGGTGTGGCGCATCGGCTGTATGGGCCACACAGCCCGGATGCGCAACGTCAGGATGCTGCTCGGCGCGCTCGAAGAACTGGTGGCAGCCTGAGCTGCGGTCCGTGCCTCCTCTGGGGCCCGATCAGGGCGTCGGGTGCAACGGCAGCCGTTCTTTGCCGAGCGCCGCTCGGTAGGTGTTGTGGAAGTGATGCAATGCCGGCTCGTTGCGTCCGAACACGACGTGCTCAAGCGCCCCACTGCTGGCTGAGCGCTGCTGGCTGGCGCTCATCGCGTAGTCCTCATCGCGGATGATGTTCCCGAAACCACGAGCGACCTCCTCGGCGAAGTGAGCGGCGTCTGCATCTGATGCAGCGTCAGACGCTGTGTCGAGCGAAACATGAGGTCGCAAGTAGAACGAGATGCGGCTGATGTGCCGCCCCGGGTACCGGGCGTCGGGATAGGCACGGACCACGTACACAACACTGCCTGACGGGATGAACTGGACATTCGGGAACAGCCAGTACACCGGCAGTGTGGCGGTGCACAGATCCCAGTCGTCGGGCGACAGCTTGCGCACGTCGTCGATCTCGCGCCGGCACAGCAGCATCCGGTGATTCCGGCCGAAGGTGTCATAGCACTGCACGTTGCCGTAGAAGGCCCCATACAGCGTGTCGGCATGCAGCACCGGAAAGTGGTAGGTCTCGCCGAAGGTGTCCATGGCGAGCTTCCAGTTGCACGCCACGTCGTACCGGTCGCCGCCGAGCCACCTCAGCTCGCCGAGATCCCAATCGGCGAGGTCGGCTGCCAATTCGGCACCCAACAGCTCGTCGGGATCGATGACGCCGCCGGGCACCGGATGCACCCACAGCAGGCCGTGCTTCTCGACCGCAGGCAACGGGACCAAGCCGAGCTCTGAGCGGTCCAGCTCCCCGAATTGGTCGGATTTCGGCAATCCCACCAATGTCCCGTCGCCGTCGTAGGTCCAGTTGTGGAACGGGCAGGCAAAACGCCGCTTGGTGCCGCGCTCTGCTGTTTCGACGACGACGCCACGGTGCCGGCAGACATTCACGAACGCCTTGAATTCCCCCGATGCTGAGCGCGTCAGCAGGATCGGCGTACTCAGTTCGTCGAAGGTCATGAACGAACCCGGTTCGGGGAGGTCGCCCGACAGCCCGACGATCTGGGGGTATCGATCGAAGAACTCCCGCTGCTCGAGTGCTGCGAGTTCTGGATCGGCATACGCCGACGTGGGGTTGTAACGCACACCGCCGGCATCGACGTTGGTGCCAGAGTCGAGGCGCGCGAGCAGCGTCTTGATCTGATCGATTTGTTCTGCGCGCTTCACAGCCGGAATTCCGGCTCAGCCGGTGTTGAACGACTGTGCCAGGACGGAGAAACCCTCGGTGTTCTCAAGACGCATGCCGACGATTTCCTGGTACTCGGGCGAGTTGTACCAAGCCTTGGCGGCCTCGGTATCGGGGAACTCCAGGACAATGGTCTGGGGACCTGGCGGGGTGCCCTCCATCACCTCGGAGGCCGCGTCGAACGCAACCAGCTTGGCCCCTGCGGCCTGCACCGTGGGCGCTGCCGCCTTCTGGTACTGCCGATACGCATTGGCGTCCTTCACGACGTACTGAGCAATGAAATATGCAGCCATGCGCGGCAGTATGCCATCTGGCCGCGACTCTCAGCGAGTTGGGTGGGACCGAAGGTCCTCGCGGGAGACTCGTCGAGGCTCTTGGTGGCTCAGCGGAGCCAGTCGTTGAACTCGGGTTGCCGCTTGGCCAGGAATGCCGAGACGCCCTCTGCTGCATCGGGCAGGTGATCGGTGATTGCGGTCTTCGCAGCGATCTCGTCGAGAGATTGCTCCCAAGTCATCTCCGCCGCCAGCAGGATCGACCGCTTGAGCATGCGCATCGCCACCTGGGGGCCCTCGGCCAGTTCGGCTGCGAGCTCGGCCGTGGCTGCGGGCAACTGGTCGTCGTCGACCACCTCATGGACCAGGCCCAGCTCATGCGCCACCGATGCATCGACGATCCGCTTGCGCATCATGAAGTCCGTCGCGCGGGCCACGCCGAGATGCTGCACCAGCAGCCACTGGCCGCCCTCGTCGGGCAGCAGGCCGAAGCGAAGCGTTGCAGAACCCATGCGAGCCGAGCGTGCCGCAATGCGGAAGTCGCAGGCCAAGGCGAAGCTGAAGCCGGTCTGGATGGCGAAGCCATTGATCGCGGCGACGGTCAGCTTGTCCAGATGGCGGACCGCTGTGTTGACGGCCTGCGAGATCGTCCGCAGTCCGTTGTAGGTGCCCGGCGCGTTGTGGTGGCCGCCGAAGATCGGCGCCGTGGAGCCCGGATGGACTTCCTCGTAGCCGCGCAGGTCGTCGCCGGCCCAGAAGGCCCGACCCTGGCCGGTGAAAACGAGCACGCGCACGTCGTCGTCCATCTGTGCCTGGGTCAGCAGTTCGACCAAGTCCCGCTTCATCGGCGCGTTCGAGGCGTTCATCGCCTCGGGTCGATTGAACGTGACGGTCAGGACACCACTGTCCGCCAACGAGGTCTCAAATCCGAAGTACTCGGTGTCGCCTATTCCCGATTGACGCTGTGCCATTGCAACTCCCCGGTGGTCTCGCAGGTCGGTGGCCCCGAACCTAACGAATCTGCGGCAGCTGGATACGCTGCGCGCCGTGCCAGACCAGCCGTACGTCTCCCGAGCACCGTTCGCCCCCTTTGACGGTGTGCTCATGCTGCGGCTCGATACCGAGACGCCCGCTGGTGACCGGACCTACTACGTCACGCCCTTCGTGACAGATGGCGGGCGGATGTTTGTCTTCGACGAACCCGGCGATCGCAGTGATGCGCTCGAGGCACTGCTCATCGGCAACCGCACGGCGATCAGCTCTGCGACAACGGGTGGCCTGAGCATCGGCGCCATTGGGCGCAACCCGACTCCGGCCGAGGAAGCATGGGCGCGTGACGCTTGCTCGGCGCGCTTCTTCTACGACCAGGCCTTGCAAGACCTCGCCCAGCTCGGCGGCCTCGTGACCCTGCACCCCGTCTGAGCAGCCGTCCGCCACGAACGCAAAGACCTAGGGTGCGCTGATGCGCACAGCCATTGGATTCGGGGGGCCGGCGTCGGGCAAGCGGCGGGATTGGGACGAACAGGTCGAGTTCCTGCGCGAGGCCGAGCGTCTTGGCGTGGACATCTTGTGGTCGGCCGAGGCGTGGGGCATGGACGGCGTCAGCACGCTGGCGTACCTCGCCGCAGTCACCGAACGGGTGAAGCTCGGCACCGGCATCCTGCAGATATCGGCCCGCGCCCCGGCGATGACCGCCATGACTGCGCTGTCAATGGCTGCGATGACGGGCGACCGCTTCATCTTGGGACTCGGCGTCAGTGGACCTCAAGTCGTCGAGGGCCTCCACGGGGTGCCGTTCGCCGACCCGCTGGGGCGGCTGCGCGAGACCGTCGACATCTGCCGCCAGGCGTTCGCCGGCGAGCGGATCTCCCACGAAGGCCGCCACCATGTCCTCCCACTGCCGGGCGGTCAGGGCAAGTCTCTGCGTCTCTCCCAACCCGCCAATGACACCATCGAGATCTGGCTCGCGACCCTTGGGCCCAAGTCATTGCGCTACACCGGTCAGGCTGCCGACGGCTGGGTGGGTGTGTGCTTCGTGCCGAGCTGTCCCGAGGTCACCTGGGGTCAGGTGCTTGAGGGGGCCGCGGCGGCCGGGCGTGCGCCAGGTTCGGTGGCCTGCCAGGCCGGGGGCGCCGTCGAATTCGGTGACGATCTTGAAGCGCTGATCGAACCGCGGCGTCCCGGCGTCGCCTTCACGCTGGGCGCGATGGGATCGGCCACGGCCAACTTTTACAACGACGCCTACTGCCGGGCGGGCTTCGAGGACGAGTGCCGTGGGGTGCAGCGCCTGTGGCTCGACGGCGATCGCGCCGCCGCAGCGGTTCCGGATCGGCTGATCACCGAGACGAATTTCTTGGGGACCCACGAACAGGTCACCGATCAGGTGCGCGGGTATCGAGACGCCGGCGTGGACGTCTTGCGCCTGCAGCCCGAGGGACCCACTGCCATCGATCGCTTGGACACGCTCGACCAGATGATCGACATCGTGCGAGACGTCAGTGCTGAACCCGCCAGCACAGGGCCCGTCGGCACTGGGCCCGCCAACACGTCGTCCTAGCTGTGCCCCCTGCACCGGAGCGTCGACGACTGCGCGAGGCCCACGGCTCGAGCGATATAGTCTTACTTATGACTAGAGAAGTAAGGAAACGTCCCCGGGGGCGCACGACGATTACGTCGAAGCATCAGGTCACGATCCCGGCTGAGGCGTTTGCCGCCGCGGGCCTGACCGCCGGCGACTCGTTGCAGGGCAGAGCGCTGGGCCCGGGACGCGTCCTGTTCGAGCGGGTCGGCGACCGGCTCGCCGAGACTGCCGGGATCTTCGACGGCATCTATCCAGAGAACGCTGTCGAGGTGCTGCGCGGTGAGTGGGAGTAGCGCGACTGGGCTGGTGGTCGTGGATGCCGGCGTGGTCATCGGTCACCTCGATCGGGCCAATCCGCACCACGACACCTCCGCTCATGCGCTCGCGGCAGCAGCGTCGGTTGCCGAGCGCTTGATGCTGCCGGTCACGGCTTTCGCCGAATGCCTCGTCTACCCAGCACAGGCCGGTAGCAAGGCCACAGAACGATTCGAAGCAGCACTCGCAGCGATCCCGATCGGCGTTCTTGACGCCGATGCCGATGTCGCCCGAACCGCCGCCGGCTTGCGGGCCGAACACCCATCGCTGAAGCTCCCCGATGCCTTCGTCATCGCAACCGCCATCGTCCACAAGGCCGATGCACTCCTGACCACCGACCGTCGATGGCCCGCCGCCCTGGTCCGGTCGCTCACGCCCTCGTTGGACATCATCTGAACAGCGATCAGCACGAGAGCAGGCCGCGGCGTCACTACCGTGGTGTCCATGACCGAGGACCCTGTCACGTTCAGCGAATCCGAGCTGCGGGAGCGACTCACGCCGATGCAGTACCACGTCACCCAAGAGGCAGGCACCGAGCGGCCGTTCACGGGCGAGACGTGGGACAACCATGACGAAGGCGGGTACCGCTGCGTGGTGTGCGGCGCCGAGTTGTTCAGCTCAGAAACGAAGTTCGAGAGCGGTTCTGGTTGGCCGAGCTTTACCCAGCCCGTCTCGGGCGATGCGGTGGACACTGAGGCCGATCGCGCGTACGGCATGGTCCGTACCGAGGTGATGTGCAAGGCCTGCGGGGCTCATCTCGGTCACGTCTTTCCCGACGGACCGCGGCCGACGGGCGATCGCTACTGCATGAATTCGGCGTCGTTGCAATTCGTGCCGACCGACGAGCCCGACCGACGAGCCCGACTGAAGAGGGCCGACTGAGCACCGGCCCGGGACGTTTGCGGGGCGTCAGCTGGTGCTGTCAGTGTCGGATTCGTCTCCGATGTCGAAGCTGAGCTGCACGGCAATAGGTTCGTCGGGGAACAGCTTCACCACGTCCGCATCCAGCTCTCGGCGAACGCCTGCCACCGACAGCACATTGAGCATCGCCGCCTGACCCTGGCGCAGGAGGCTGAGCACCTGGTCGTCGTCGACCATCAGCACGTCGCTGCCGCTGATGACGATGGTCGCTGAGGCGACCTCACCCCCGAGCTGGTTGCGCAGGTAGTCGAACGCCCGGGCAATTGACTTCAGGTCGATGCCCTGATCGCGCATCTTCTTGGCTATCTTCAGTTCCACGAGGTCGTTGTAGGAATAGCGGCGGCGCGATCCGCTGCCTGCTGCCTCCGCGACCGACGGCCTCACCAGCCCCTTACGGGCCCAGTGGTCGAGCTGGCGGTAGCTGATCCCGACAAGTTCCGCAGTCTGCGGCCCAAAGAATCCCTCAGAGAATTCACCCGGTTCGTCAGCGACGGCTGTGCGAGGGACGGCTGTCGGAGGCACGATCGCGCCTACTGATCCGGCGGAAGGCTCGGGCTGCGGCTTCGGTAGGTCATCGCTCTCGGAGGTATCGGGCTCGGGCAAGAAATCTCGCTGCTGGTTGGCCATCGGTGTCTCCTTCCCCGTCCAGTTACGGCTTTGCAAATCACACCCGGCGAACTACCGAGTTGTGATCTGTGCTCCAACAGAGCGTACGGGGGCGCGTCACCGCAGCGCAAGGGGCCACGCTGATGGAATGTCCGGCGCCCCCGAGATGGCCTGGGTGCCTGCGGGGTCGCCCTCGATCACGATGTCGACGCCCTCGGCACGCAGCACACCGGCGGTGCGCTGCCACGAGCGCTCCAGCACCCCGCGCCGGTTCGGCCCGAGATCGCCTGCGAGTTCGTCGGCAACATCGACGATTGTGTAGTGCGGCCGATCCACCCACGTAGGAGTCGCGCCGAGTGCAGCTACCTCGATGCGATCCGCGGGCGTCTCGGCGAGCACCACCTCCACGAGGACACCGTCGACTGTGGCTGCCGGACACGATCTGCACGACAGCGGCGACTGGTTCGTGAGGAAATAGCCGAGCCCGAAGATCACGAACTTGTCTCCCACTTTGCCGATGGGTTGGGGCACATGGGCGTGCGAACCAACGATGAGGTCGATATCGCTGTCTGCAAGCAGATTGTTGGCGAGTCTGCGTTGGCTGGCGTTGGGCACACTCGTGTATTCGGGGCCCCACTGGATGCTCAGGATGACGAATTCAGCTCCTGCAGCCACTGCAGCCTGAGCCTCGGCCTCGATGGCATCGCGGTCTATGACGTCCACGGCCCAATCTCTGTCGGGAGGCAGCGGAATGTCGTTGAGCCCATAGGTGTAGGACAGGTGGCCGATGACGATGCCGTTCACGACGTAGATCGAAGGCATCGCAGCCTCAGCAGGGGTTCGAGCCATGCCGGCATGGCCCAGCCCGTGACGCTCCAGCACCTCCAGCGTTGCTGTGATGCCGTCGATGCCTCGATCCAGAGAGTGATTCGAGGCCACCGAACACCCGTCGTATCCGGCATCGGCGAGCCCAACTGCGAGGTCGCCTGGTGCATTGAAAAGTGGGTAGCCGCTCAGGTCAGTGTTGTCGGCAGACAGCGGAGACTCGAGATGGCAGATCGCCAGGTCCGCGCTGGCAATGCTGTCGCGCACCTGGGCGAACATCGGTCGGTAGTCGTATCGAAGGTCACTCGAGCCGTTTGCGTGTGCTTGCCGGGTTACCGGTCCATGCGACAGAACATCACCGGTGAAAACCAACCGTGCTCGACGGGGGGCGGGGTGCGGCGGCACCGAGACCTGCACCCGGGCGGCTGGCGGCACCGTTGGAGTCACCGCCGATAGAGGTTCCGTCGATGTGGCAGTCACATCGGTGCCTGCTGCATCGCTGTCGGCCAGAGACGCTGGAGGCGCACTGGAGGCCGACTCGCTCTGCGTCGGGACTCCACTGGGGGCGCTGCAGGCCGCCAGTGAGGCAAACACCGCTGCGCTCAGCACCGCGAGAAGCCCAGCAACTCGCGGTTGCATGGGTCCAGTGGCTGATCGGACCTCGGCAACGGTCCGGTCACCGCGTCTCACTCTGGGTCGCTTGCCTCCGCCGCGGGCCCGAAGTCGTCGGGCTGCACATCATCAAGAAATTGCTTGAACTCGTCGAGAAGCTCATCGGGGTCGACATCGGTGGGAGGATCAGGTGGCAGCTCAATGATCTGACCCGCCTCGTCGAGCACAGACTCGCTGGCGAAGATAGGAGTATCGGCCCGCACTGCGAGCGCTACGGCGTCACTTGGCCGGGCGGAGATCGTATGGGTGGCCGAGCCGATGGTGACCTCCATCTCGGCAAAGAACGTGCGGTCGCGCAGGTCGGTGACAATGACCTTGACGAGGGTCGCTCCGAGAACGTCCAAGATGGCCGCCATCAGGTCGTGCGTGAGCGGCCTCGGCACGCGAATCTGCTCAATGCCGCGGTAGATCGCTTGGGCTTCAGGCGTGTCAATCACGACCGGCAGCACTCGCTGGGAGCCGCCGGTTTCACGCAGCAGCAGCAACGGGCTCTGCGAGGGCATCTCCACCTGCACGCCAAGAAGCTCCATCTCGACCATGCAACGAACACTACTTCGGCCCCTGTGAGCCATGAGCCCGGGTTATGGGCCCGGGTCGCGCCAGTAGCGGCGCAGCGCCTCCCCCATCACCTGGGATCGCAAGCGCTCGCACAGCGTCACCAGGCGCCCGAGGGAGCGTTGCGCGTCGAGGGCAGCAGATGTGCCGCCGGCATGGAGGACCGGCTGTATGCCCTGCTCGAACATGGCGGCATCGCGCGCCGCGGCATTTCGGATGACACGCAAGTGGCGGGCCTGCAGGCCGTACGTGGAGAACTCACGTGAGATGCGGGCGACGAGCAACGCGCCGCTGCCATAGCGGGGTTCAGGCGGTTCAAGCCCGAGGGATACCTGCACAGCCGCTCCCCCGGGCGGCAGGGACCCCGCAGCATCGGCTTCGTCGAGGGGCACGAGCAACCCGAATTCGGTCAGCTCGGCAACCTCGGCCAGAGTCAGCCCGCTCTCGGCGCTCAGCTCTGCCGCGTTGAACGTTCGCAAGTCGTCCGGAGCAGTCCACGGCGGCTGTGTTCGGTAGCCAGTCGCCTGTACCTCGGTCGGTCTGGAGCTCTCGGCTGCATCGCTGTCAGCTGGTGTCGCCGTTACAGCCTCTTCCATTGGTTCGTGCGCCGCCGCTGGCTCGGATTCAGCAGCAGCAGTTGAGGTTGGCGATTCGCCGGCATCGTCGGCTCCGATGCCCCAGATGTCCACGAGGTGCTCGCCTCGATCGATGCGTTCCCCGATGATGCCCAGCGGCAGGTATTGGTCGCGCTGGCGAGCCAGGATCCAGCGCAGAACCTCGATGTCGTGGGGTCCGAAGCTGCGGTAACCCCCCGACGTGCGAGCCGGCGAGATGAGCTTGCGATCTTCGAGGAATCGGATCTTGGAATCGGTCAGATCGCCGAATTCGGGCCGCAGCAAGGACACGACCTCGCCGATCGACAGCCGCCCTCTCTTGGATTCAGGCTCGGACTGGGCGCTCACAGCCCCACCGAGGAAACCAGGTACAGCAGCTTGAACTTGCCGACCTGCAACTCGTCGCCGCCCCGCAGGGTCACTTCGCCGTCAGTGCGATTGCCGTTGACATACGTGCCGTTCAGCGAGCCCACGTCGCGCAGGATGTGACCGGCGGGCCCCAGTTCGAGAATCACGTGGCGCCGCGACACGGTGATGTCGTCGAGGAATACGTCGCTGTCGGGATGGCGCCCCACGGTGACCCGGTCGCCAGCCAGTTCGAATCGTGTCCCCGACCGGTGCCCTGACGTGACCACGAGCTCCGCCGCGCCGCTGTAGGGCGGAATCTCGGTGGCACCGACCGGCGACAGCACCTCCGTGGGCGCATCGGCGGTTGGGTCCAGGCGCTTCCCGCAGCCGGAACAGAAGCGGGCATCGTCAGCGCTTGACTGGCCGCACGAACCGCAGGTGACAGCCATGACGATCAGACGTCCTCGGCGATCAACGCGGCATAGCCGTCGGCGTCAAGCAGCGCCTCCATCTCGGCAGGCGCCTGCGCAGCGTCATCAGACGGGGCGATCACACAGATCCACCCGTCGCCATAGGGGGACTCGTTGACCAGTTGCGGCTCGTCCTCGAGCGCCACGTTCACCTCGACAACCTCTCCCGATACCGGGGCGAAGAGGTCCGAGACGGACTTGGTCGACTCGATCTCGCACATTGCCTCGTCGGCGGTGACCACCGCGCCGATCTCTGGCAACTCCACATACACGACATCGCCGAGCGCGTCCTGTGCGAAATCGGTGATGCCCACCTGCAATCCCCCCTGTGTGGGGCGCACCCATTCGTGATCGCTCGAGTAGTGAAGCTCGGCGGGAATCTCCATGCTCGCGAACCTACCGGATCGCTGTCACACCAATAACTCGTGGCACCCAGTCCCTCATCAGCAATCTCACTGCGTTCAAGGGCTCAGCCGGACGGCGCGTCCCTCCCGAACAGCGGTGATCGCCTGGGGCACATAGCCGAATGCAGACCAATAGTGAATGGGCAGTCCGACTGCCACAAACACCCAGGCCAGCACACGAAACACGTCCGCTGCGGCGATGTCGCTCAGACCTGCCAGGAAACACGGCACGGCGAACATCATCAGGAATGTCCCCGTCTTGCCCCACCAGGTCACGTCGATCTTGCGGGCGCCTGCCGCTGCCAACACCACTGCTGCCACGGCCACCCCGCCCTCTCGCACGAGAGCCAGCACCGCGATCCAGATCGGCAGCGAGCCGTCGACGATCATCGCCACGAGCGCCACCAGCAGCAGAAGTCGATCGGCCGTCGGATCGAGAATCTTGCCGAGCTCCGACACCTGGTCGAAGCGGCGCGCCACCCAGCCGTCGACCCAGTCGCTCGCGCCCAGCGCTCCCAGCAGCAGCGCGGCGGCCCAGCGGTCCTCCGCGCCGAACACGAGCCACACGAACCACGGCAGGCAGCACAGTCGAGCCAGGCTGATCAGGTTCGGCACTGTGAAGGGCCGCCACCCGGGACTCTCGGTCAACGACCCATCCGCAGCCCCGCTCATCCGTCTCACAGTACCGACGCCACGCGGGGCGGAGCCGCAGTGACGCAGCGGCCGAGGTAGCGCGTGATGAGTCGCCGGCTCATCCTTAGGCTGCGCGTGCTGAGCCCGTCGCATCCTCAGGCTGCGCGTGCGGAGTCCGGCGCATCCTTAGGATGCGCGTGATGAGCTCAGTGTTCACGCGGATCATCGAAGGCGAGCTGCCCGGGACGTTTGTGTGGAGGGACGAACACTGCGTCGGATTCCTGTCCATCAGCCCGCTGTCACCGGGCCACACGCTTGTGGCGCCGATCGCCGAGATCGACCACTGGCTGGACGTCCCGCTCGAATTGCAGGCACACCTGTTCGACGTCTCCCGCCGCATCGGCGAGGCACAGATGCGCGCCTTGAGGCCCGAGCGGATCGGTCTCGTCATCGCCGGCTTCGAGGTGCCCCACTGTCACATTCACGTGTGCCCGGTGAACTCCATGGCCGACATGAACTTCGCCCGTGCCCTGCCGATGGCGGATCCCACCGATCTCGCCGGGCCGGCCGAGGCCATTCGAGCTGCGTTGGCCGACTGAGCGCATGCGTCGTTAGCGCTGCGGATCCGATGGCACTGAAGCGGCGCTAGAACAGCTGATCCGACTCGGTCGGCTCGATGAGGCTGGCGTCGCGATTGCGGACGTTGCCCACGACGCGGCCGACCTGATGCGAGCGCAGGATCCCCTCAGCCGCGGGCACGAGCATGGCCGACAACTCGCCTACATCTTCGTTGGATGGGTCGAGCCAGGCATCCCACGCAGAACGCTCCAGCAGCACCGGCATGCGGTCATGAATCGGCGCCATGAAGCCGTTTGCTGCGGTGGTCAGCACCGTCGCCGAGTGCAGCGCTGATCGAGCCACCTCAGCTCCGTCGCCGCCAGAGTTGCCATCTTCACCGGGAGCGCCATCGGGTGGCGACCATCGTTCCCACAGGCCAGCCATGGCGAGCATGCCGCCGTCGGCGCGGGTGATGTAGTGCGGCAGCGGGCGGTCGTCGCGGCTCGTGCGGGTCGGCGCCTTTGGCCACTCGTAGAAGCCGTCGGCGGGAATGATGCATCGGCGGCGCTTGAACGGGCCGCGGAAGGAGTTCTTCGTCGCCGCCGTTTCGGATCGCGCGTTGAACAGCGGCGGGCCCTTGCTGGGATCGGGGGACCACGGCGGCACGAGGCCCCACCGGAATGTCTCGAGCCGGCGGGAATCCTCCGCGCCCACAACTGCCACGATGTCGGTGGTCGGGCTCACGTTGTAGCTGCGAGGCGCATCGAAGCCAGGCAATGGGGTGTCGAAATACGCCGCCACCGTCTCCAGATCCGCCGCTGAGACGAAGCGCCCGCACATGTGCTGATCGTAGAGCCGCCGTGCGAATTCGGCCCTACGGGCCATCGGATGGGCCAAGACAGGATCGTGACCCGGGCACTTCGCTTGACACATCACCGTCTCAACACACGTGGGCGAGGCAGGCCTCTGTGCGGGCGCCGAGGCGATCAAGCAGCAAGGTGACGCGGGGGGAGGAGGCGAGGTCGCCCGGCAGCAGCGCTGCTTCAGCGGCGAAGGCGTCAAGCACAGCAGCGGCAATGTCGCAGATGCGGACGAGGAGCGGGTCGGCGGGCACGTCGACATCAGCGGCGAAGCGGGTCCAGCACGGCACCGCCTCGTCTGGAGCGACCGCGTGGCTGCCGCCG
Source organism: Candidatus Poriferisodalis sp. (assembly GCF_965221945.1). GTDB lineage: Bacteria > Actinomycetota > Acidimicrobiia > Acidimicrobiales > Poriferisodalaceae > Poriferisodalis. Next base: position 1,811,593 of record NZ_OZ244925.1, read on the forward strand.
ACGGCGAACGCATGCATGGGCGTCTCTTCGGGATCCAGGTAGGGCAGCACAGTGCACACGTCGTACATCGGCGCCAAGCGCACCTCAGCGCCATCCAGCAGAAGACTGAAGTTCTTGGCGTGGCCGTCGGGGGCACCGATGACCCAGTTGTAGACCAACGCATCAACCAGGTCGGCGATGTCGTCGGCAGGCAATGTGGAGTGCCTGCGCAGCAGTCGCACGATCCGGGCCTGCGACGGTCCGCCCTGCTGCTCATAGCGCAGCGTCGAGGCCAGGCCCAAGGCCTGGCACATGTCCTCTTGGTGCAGCCGCAGCACGTGGCCGCCGACGTGCCGACGGTCATAGCGCTCCACGATGACCGTGTCGCAGCCCTCGTAGACGGCCACCTCCGTACCCGCTGCGGGCAGCCCCAAGCGTCTCGCCGCGGCCATGCTCAGGTGCTCGATGACCGCTTGGTGCTGTGTCAGGAAAACAGCAGGCTTGAGAATGTGCGTGGTGGCGGCAGTGCCGTGCGGCTGATGCCACGCGCCCTGGTGACGATGGAGCGCGATCTTGGCCTGCGCTCCCGCGAGGCTGAAGTAGCCGGGCACAAAGACATCTCTCGCGAGGTGCGTTCGGTGCCGGATGGACGTCAGTCGCCGCGCCACCTCCGCCTCGCTCAACGGCTCATAGCTCCCGCCGCGGGACAGTGCAGTGTCGGCTTCCGCAGCGGGGCAAACCTGCACGGCGCCGGCGCAGTCGAGGCCCATCGCGGTGGCGAGCAGATCGAATGGATCCACCGAGGCTGCACCGGTTCCCTGCTGCCAGTACCGGAGCAGTTCGGCGTTGTCGGGGAGCAGGCCCTGCAGCCATGTCTTGATCGCACCCCCGGGGTGCCGCCGTCGCGTCAGCGGCATGCTGATCGACAGGGGGACAGAATCGGGGCCGCCGTCGAGGTAGTCGTCGTCGTAGACGAATGAGGCGCCATCGGCATCGTCGTGGACGGTGCCGGCCATCCTGCCGTTCAGCAGGATTGCGAGCTGCCTCGTCATCGTGACGAGTGGTTTTCGCTGCCTGAATCGACGCAGCGGGCGAGGGGGCCGCGGCGCATGCTGTTCTTCAGATCGTCGAGCACCGATGGCTTGGTATCGATGTCTGCCAGCACGATGCGGTAGCCCAACGCATGGATGCACGCCAGTGCCGTATCGAGCTGTCCGCGGCGCAGGTTGCCACGCTCAAGATCGGACACCCACGGGCGCGATGCGCCGACCATCTCACCGAACTGGGTCTGCGTGAGCCCGGCCTCGCGACGCAGCCGGGCAAGCACGGCACCCATGCCTTCCACCGTGTAGACGTCAATAGAGCGTCGATGCTTGGCGCCAGCAGGCCGGACCTGCGGCGGGCCTGTGCTCGTCGGACGTGTGTTCGCGTCATCGGTCATCGCTGCGGGCCGTCTTGGAGAAGTGCTTGCATTGTATCCGATTCATTGTACTGTGGATGCTTCGATGCAGCCTTTTAGATGCATAGGATCGCCTTGTGTGGAATGCAGCGTATCGAATGCGCCCGCTGTCATCAGACGCTGTGCATTACTTCAAATGCGCGCAGTCAGTCCCGATCTTGTGCGTCGTTACACGTAAGTGGAGCCCTTCATGGCACCGCGATCCTGGCGGATCTCGACGTTCACTAGTGCCGGGAGACCCGAGTCGAATGCACGGCGAAGTGCCGGTGCGATCTCGCCGGGCTCGATGACATGCTCACCGTGGCCGCCCATGGCCTCGACCACCTTGTCGTAGCGGGTGTAGTTCAGCTCGGTGGCGACGACCCGATCCTGGCCGTACAGGCTGGCCTGCGGCCGCAGCATCTGGCCCCACGCCGCGTCGTTGCCGACGACGCCCACAATGGGCAGGCCGAAGCGCACCGCAGTGTCGTACTCGAATCCATTCAGGCCGAACGAACCGTCGCCGTACACGATCAGCACCCGCTTGTCAGGGTGAGCCTTCTGCGCAGCGAGAGCGAACGGCATCCCCACGCCAAGCGTCCCGAGCGGGCCGGGGTCCATCCAGGTGCCGCGGCGCGGCACGCGGATGACCTTGGATGCCTGGGCCACGATGTCGCCCCCGTCGCCGATCACGATCATGTCATCGGTGACGGCATCGGCAATCTCGCGGCACAGCCGCAGCGGGTCGATCGGCACTTCGTCGCTGTTCAGCTCGGCGTTGCGAGCCTCGTCGAGCTCGGACTCGCGTGCAGCGAGTGCAGCCAGGTGCGCCGAGGCGTCCACCGAGACGCCGGTCGACTTGAACAAATCCAAGAGCGCCTCGAAATTGGCACCTAGGTTGCCGACCAGCCCGACCTCGGCGGCACGGTTCTGCCCGATAAGCGTCTCGTCCAAGTCGAGCTGCACAATGCGGGCGTCGGCAGGGATGGCACGGCCGAACTTCATCCGGAAATCGAGCGGCGTTCCGGCAAGGACCACCACGTCAGCCCCCGCAAGCGCCTGGGCCCGCGTCAGCGACAGGAACGACGGATGGTCCCAATTGACCTCGCCGCGGGCCATGCCGTTCACGTAGCACGGGATGGCCGTGGCATCCAGAAACGCAGCCAGCGCGGCACCGCCCTCGCTCCATTTCAGCGACGTGCCGGCCATCACGACGGGCGTTCGGGCGTCGGCGATGATCTCTGCTGCGGCCCCAAGCACATCAGGAGGTGCGGCCGACGCGACTCGGTAGTCGCGAAACGGCGGTATGGCCACCGCGTCGAGATCCACCTTGCCGTGCAGCACATCCATGGGGATCTCCAAGAACGAAGGCCCGGGCACACCACTCAGCGCCGTGCGTACCGCCAGCTCGATGTACTCGGCGATACGGCGGGTCTCGAGACACGCGCCCGACCACTTCGACACGGGCCGCATGAGCGACACGTGGTCCATCTCCTGCAGCGAGCCCCGTCCGGCGTGACGAAACGGTCCCTGACCTCCGAAGACCAAGATCGGCGAGTTGGCACGCCAGGCGTTCGCGACGCCGGTCACGCCGTCAGTCACTCCCGGGCCTGCAGTGAGGATGGCCACGCCGACCTTGCCCGGGTGCAGGCGCGCCCACGCATCGGCAGCGTGCACGGCCGCTTGTTCGTGGCGTACGTCCACGATGTCGATGCCCTCGTCGAGGCAGCCGTCGTAGATCCCCATGACGTGACCGCCGGACAGAGTGAAGATGCATTCCACGCCGGCTGCCTTCAGCGCCCGCGCTGCGAGCTTGCCGCCGTGAGTCTCGGTGGCCGTGACGCCCAGTGCGCGCTTTTCCTTGCCGCTCATGTTGATCCCCCAGCGGGTGTTCGATGCTGCTGGCTTGCGCCAGACGTGTCTATTGCTGCTGGCTTACGCCAACACGATGTTCACCAGCTTGCCCGGTACGGTCACGACTCGCCGGATGTCGGTGTCGGCGGTGAGCTGTGAGATGCGTTCGTCGGCCAGCGCGGCGGCCTCCAGATCGGCGGTCGAGATGGCGGCGTCGACCGTGATGCGGCTGCGCAGTTTGCCATTTATCTGGACCGGCACCTCGATGACCTCGGCTGCCAGCAATGTCGGATCGGCCACCGGGAACGGGGCATAGACGATCGTGGTCGTATTGCCCAGCTTTGACCACAGTTCCTCTGCGAGGTGCGGCACCAGCGGCGCCAGCAGCCGCACCAGCACGTCCGCGACCGGCCGGGGAGTCGGGCCGCCACGGCGGGTCAGCTCGTTGTTCAGCTCGGTAATGCGTGCGATGGCCGAGTTGAAGCGCAGATCCGACATGGCATCGGTGACCGCAGTGATGGTGCGGTGCACCCAGCGCTCCAGATCCGCATCAAGCTCGACATCTGACACTGTCAGCGCGCCGGTCTCTTCGTCGACCAGGTTCCGCCACACACGCTGCAGCAATCGGTGCGAGCCGATCACCGAATGGGTCTCCCAGGGCCGACCTTGATCCAGCGGCCCCATGAACATCTCATAGGTCCGCAGCGTGTCTGCCCCGTACGCGCCGTAGATGTCGTCCGGCGTCACAGCGTTGCGCAGCGACTTGCCCATCTTTCCGAAGTGGCGCGTCACTTCGACATCACCGTGAAAGAACTTCCCGTCGCGCTCGTCCACTTCGGACGCTTCGATGTACACGCCACGCTGGTCCTGGTACGCGGCGGCCTGGATGTAGCCCTGGTTGTAGAGCCGACCGAACGGCTCCGGCCCGCCGACGTGTCCCAGGTCGTACAGCACCTTGTGCCAGAAGCGGGCATAGAGCAGGTGCAACACGGCGTGCTCCACGCCACCGACATACAGGTCGACGCCGCCGACTCCGCCGGCAGCATCGGTCATCCAGTACCGCTCCACGTCGGGATCCACAAGGACCTCGTCATTAGTCGGGTCGAGGTAGCGCAGGTAGTACCAGCACGACCCAGCCCACTGAGGCATCGTGCTGAGTTCGCGACGGTAAGTGCGCTCGCCGTCGCCGAGGTCGTAGGTGGCGGTCACCCACTCAGTGGACCGGCCCAAGGGCGGCTCGGGATCCGAGGACTCGTCAAGGGACCTCGGCGCCCAGTCGATGAGCTCTGGCAACACCACCGGAAGTTCGCTCTCGGGCACGGCCAGCGGCAGGCCCGTCTCGTCGAACACGATCGGGAAGGGCTCGCCCCAGTAGCGCTGCCGGCTGAAGAGCCAGTCCCGCAGCTTGTAGGTGACCGTGCGACTTCCGTGGCCGTTGGCCTCCAGCCAGTCGCAGATGGCGGCCTTCGCCTCGGCTGAGCCCATCCCGTTCAGGAAACTGCTGTTGATGGCCGGGCCCTCGCCGACGTAGGCCTTCGGTTCATAGTCGGGTGGTGGTTGCACAGTGCGAACAATCGGCAGCCCGAACTGCTCGGAGAAGTCCCAGTCGCGCTGGTCCTCGCCGGGCACCGACATCACCGCCCCTGTGCCGTAATCGATGAGCACGTAATCGGCCACAAAGACCGGCACCGACTCACCGGTAGTGGGCACGATGCAGTTGACCCCCAGCCACACGCCTGTCTTGTCGCGGTTCTCTTGCCGCTGCAGGTCGCTCATCGCCGCGGCGTGGGCCCGGTACGCCTCCAGCGCCTCACGAGGCGTCGCGGCGTCGCCGATCCAGCGCGGATCGGTGCTCGACGGCCACCGGTCGGCGACGAGCTTGTCGGCCAGTGGGTGTTCAGGCGCCAGCAGCATGGCCGTGGTGCCATAGATGGTGTCGGGGCGTGTGGTGAACACCGCAACGTCTGGGCCCGCGTCGGTGGCGAAGCTGATCAGCGCGCCCTCGCTGCGCCCGATCCAGTTGCGCTGCATGATCTTGACGCTTTCGGGCCAGTCCAGCCGGTCGAGATCAGCCAGCAGGCGGTCGGCGTAGGCCGTGATGCGCATCATCCACTGCTTCAACGGCCGGCGGAACACAGGGTGGTTGCCCCGCTCAGACCGACCGTCGGCGGTGACCTCTTCGTTCGCCAGCACCGTGCCCAGCGCTGGGCACCAGTTGACGGGCGCTTCTCCCAGGTATGCCAAGCGGTAGCGGTCCAACTCGACCCGTCGCTCGGTCTCGGTCATGAGTGCCCACGCAGTGCCGTCGGCGGTGGCCCGCTGGCCGGATTCGAACAGCTCGATCAGCTCGGCGATCGGGCGGGCACAGTCCGTCTCGGTGTCGTACCAGGAATTGAAGATCTGCACGAAGATCCACTGCGTCCAGCGGTAGTACTCGATGTCGGTTGTGGCCAATGATCGCCGGTCGTCGTGACCGAGGCCCAGCCGGGAGAGCTGGCGCGACATCGTGGCGATGTTCTGCTCGGTGTTGATGCGGGGATGCTCACCGGTCTGACGGGCGTGCTCCTCGGCGGGCAGGCCGAACGCGTCATAGCCCATCGGGTGCAGCACCACGTATCCGCTCATGCGCTTGAAGCGCGCATACACGTCGGTGCCGATGTATCCCAGCGGGTGCCCGACATGCAGTCCCGAACCCGACGGGTACGGAAACATGTCCATGATGAAGAGCTTGAGGGCATCCGGGTTCTGGGGGCCTGCGAGCGGGCCGCTGGGGTTCGGCGTGTGGTAGGTGCCGTCTGCGCGCCACTGCGCCTGCCAGCGCAGCTCGATCTCGTTCGCCATTTGGGCGTTGTAGCGATAGGGCGGCAGCTCGTCCGCACCGGAGGGCGAGAACTCAGTTTCAGCGGCTGTTCCCGCGCCTGAGCTTGAGGCCGATGCGGGGGCATTCATGCGGGCAAGGATGCCACGGTTGCCCGCAAATCCCTTCTGCTACCAGCACATTCCTGCTCAAGGAGCGACCGCTACCCTGCGGACCGTGCCCGCTCCTGAGACTGTGCCTTCCCAGCCCGGCTCGCTGTTTGCAGACCCAGGTTTCGCTGACGTCACCGAAGTCGACTGGGAAGCCGCGGCGCGAGGGGCACTGCGCGGTCAGCCATTGTCATCGCTGCAGACAATGCTGATCGACGGCATCGAGACTGCGCCGCTGTATTCGCCCCACCGACATGGCACCGAAGGGAACCTCGCCGGAATTCCAGGCGACACGCCGTACGTTCGGGGCGCTACCGCAGCGAGCGGTGGACAGGGCTGGGAAGTCCGCCAGATCCACGACGTTCGCCGGCCTGGCACGCCCGACGCAGTCACCGTCGACACAACGTCGGGAGTGGATGCCGTCACAGTGGCCCGCGGCTGGAGCGCCGAAGACGACGCTGATGCGCTGGCGTCTTGCATCGGCGATGCCGCCGCTGCGGGTGTCACGATCCACCTGCAGGCCGGCACCTCGCCCGCGCACGCCGGGGCGCTGCTGGAGGTCTTGCGCCGTCAGCGCTGCGAACCCGGGCGCAATCGCTCGTGGCTGGGGGTGGATCCGATCGCAGCTGCAGCCTGCGGCTGGTCAGCGGACACCGACCCTGGCGACGCCAATGAACTCGCGGCCGCTGTGGAGCGTGCCGCGCTCAGCGCTACCGACCTCGCCGAGCGCTGGCCGCAAGGGGTGCCCCTGGAGGCCGACGGCTCGGTATTTGCCGATGCCGGGGCGACTGACGCTTCGGAACTTGCAGCGACGCTGGCCACCGGCGTGGCCTGGCTGCGCGCGGCATGCGATGCCCCCGCAGGCCCCGGCCTTGATCCCGCAGCCGCTGCCCGACTGGTTGGCTTCACCATCTCAGCCGGACCCGATCCCTTCGTGGTGACAGCCAAGTGCCGGGCGCTGCGCATGTGCTGGGCCCGCGTTCTGAGCGCATGCGGCGTCGACATCGTCGGAGGTACAGGGCTGCCCCTGCGTCTGCACGCCGTGACCTCGACAGCGATGCTGAGCGAACTCGATCCATGGGTGAACATGCTGCGGGCCACAACGGCCACCTTCGGCGCTGCGAACGGGGGTGTCGACGCCATAACGGTCCGCCCTTTCGACACCGTCAGCGCCGCGGCAGCGCCTAGCGCCTTGGGGTGGCGGGTAGCGGCCAATACGCAGCTGATCCTGCGCCACGAGAGCCGCATCGGCTCGGTCATCGATCCCGCTGGGGGCAGCTGGTACGTCGAAGACCTCACCCGGTCCATGGCGAGCGCTTCCTGGGATCGTTTTCGCAACATCGAAGCCGCCGGGGGCATCTGTGCAGTCATGGCCAGCGGTGAGCTCGAAGCATCGCTGTCTGCCGAGCGGGAGCACCGCGACGAACGGATCACAGCGGGCGAGCGAGTGCTCGTCGGAGTCACCGAGTTCGTCTACCCAACTGAGGTCGGCGCGACGTCTGAGTCCAACCGCAGCAAGCTCGGCGCAAGCCTGGGCGTGCATCGCTGGGCTGCTCCTTACGAGGCCGGAGCGTTGGAGTCATGAGCGCAGTCGGAGATTTCTCGCAGCTCGATCTCGTCGGCAGTGCCGGTGATGAGCAGGGATCGAACGGCGCGAGCCTCTCGGCATGGGAGGCACGGTTCGCGGAGGTGACCGGTCGCTCCCCCGCTGCAAGCGCCACGCCTGAGGGCATCGATGTGGCGCCGTTGTACGTCGCGGCCGACACCACCGGCCTCTACGCCGGCAGCGGAGACCCCGACCAGCGCACCTACCTCGACGGGTTCCCCGGCTTCGCCCCGTACCTACGCGGTCCGTACCCGACGATGTACACCAACCAGCCCTGGACGATCCGCCAGTACGCAGGATTCTCCACCGCCGAGGACTCCAACGCGTTCTACCGGCGGAACCTTGCGGCCGGCCAACGTGGCCTGTCGGTGGCATTCGACCTCGCAACCCATCGGGGGTACGACTCTGACCATCCCAGAGTGGCTTCAGACGTGGGCATGGCCGGTGTGGCCATCGACTCGATTCTCGACATGCGCACGCTGTTCGACGGCATCCCGCTTGACCGCATGAGCGTTTCGATGACGATGAACGGCGCTGTGCTGCCCATCCTGGCGCTGTACGTCGTGGCCGCAGAGGAGCAGGGCGTTGCCCCCGCGCAGCTCACCGGGACCATTCAGAACGACATTCTCAAGGAGTTCATGGTCCGCAACACGTACATCTACCCGCCCCAGCCATCCATGCGGATCATCAGCGACATCTTCGACTTCACGTCGGCCGAAATGCCGCGCTTCAACTCGATCTCGATCTCCGGCTACCACATGCAGGAAGCCGGGGCGACGGCCGATCTCGAGCTCGGCTACACGCTGGCGGACGGCCTCGAATACCTGCGGTGCGGCATCGGCGCCGGCATGGACATCGATGACTTTGCGCCACGCCTCAGCTTCTTCTGGGGCATCGGCATGGACTTCTTCATGGAAGTCGCCAAGCTGCGGGCCGCCCGGCTGCTGTGGGCCAAGCTGGTGTCTGCCTTTGAGCCGGAGAACCCGCGGTCGACCTCGCTGCGAACCCACTGCCAAACCTCGGGCTGGTCGCTCACGGCGCAGGATCCGTACAACAACGTCGTGAGGACGTGTATCGAGGCCATGGCCGCCGTCGACGGCCACACCCAGAGCCTGCACACGAATGCCTTCGACGAAGCCCTGGCGCTGCCGAGCGACTTCAGCGCCCGCATTGCCCGCAACACGCAGCTGTTCCTACAGCACGAGGCCGGCGCGACCCGGGTGATCGATCCATGGGGCGGCAGCTACTACGTGGAGCGTCTCACCGCCGAGCTGGCGCGACGGGCGGCAACCCACATTGTCGAGGTGGAGCAGCTCGGAGGCATGGCCCGCGCAATCGAAGCCGGGATTCCCAAGATGCGCATTGAGGAGGCCGCCGCCCGGACGCAGGCACGCATCGAGGCGGGCCAGCGGACGGTCGTGGGGGTGAACCGCTACCGGTCCGAGCTCGACGCCGAGGTCGACATCCTGCGAGTCGACAACGCGGAGGTGCGTGCCGCGCAGCTTGCAAAGCTGGACCGGCTGCGCGCGGAGCGTGACCGGGATGCGATAAAGGGCTCGCTGGATGCGCTGCGGGAGGTGGCGCGCACAGGAGAGGGAAATCTCCTGGCCGCATCCATCGACGCTGCGCGCTGCCATGCCACCGTGGGAGAGATCAGCGCGGCAATAGAAGACGCGTTCGGCAGGCACACTGCGCAAATCCGCACGATCAGCGGCGTGTACGGGAGCGAGATGGCTGGCAACGAATCTGGCCCCGACGGCACAAACCCGATGGCGGCCACGGTCAATGCAGTGCGCGCCCGGGTCGCCGCCTTCGGCGAGCGGACAGGGCGTCGGCCGCGCATCCTGGTCGCCAAGATGGGCCAGGACGGTCACGATCGGGGGCAGAAGGTGGTGGCGACCGCGTACGCCGACCTCGGCTTCGACGTCGACATCGGCCCGCTGTTCAGCACACCCGCTGAGACAGCGCGCCAGGCCGTCGAAAACGATGTGCACATCGTGGGCGCCTCCTCGCTGGCGGCGGGACATCTCACGCTGGTCCCGAAACTCAGGGACGCTCTCGCCGAGCTGGGGCGGCCCGACATCCTCGTCGTTGTCGGCGGCGTGATCCCGCCGCAGGACTTCGAAGCGCTGCGAGCTGCGGGTGCCGCAGCGATCTACCCGCCCGGCACGGTCATCGCCCACGCTGCGGCGGAGATGCTCGACCTGCTCGAGTCCGCCGACTAGCTGGTCCGGCCCCGCGCCGATTCATCGGCGCGAACTCACACGGCGCGGCTCAGCGGTGGCGGCCACCCACATTGCGGATCTTCTTCTTGGCCCGGGTACCGCGGTATGCCGTGCTGGACGCCGAGCGGAGGCGGCGCGGCGCAGCTGCGAGCCGCGTGTCGGCATCGTCAAGTTGGCTGTGGTAGCGGCGGTGTACCCACAGCTTTTCCGAGCCGACGACGATCTGACCCCACCCTGAGCCCCGGACGCCGAATGGCTCGATGCGTTCGATGCGTTCGAGCAGCTCCACGGGTTTGGCCGGGCGCAGGGCCCGGGTGCGCATGACCACTATGTCCGCATCGGTGAGGGCCAGTAGTCGGTAGCGCGACATGCTGAGCACCGCAACAGTGGCAAACACCGTTGTCGAGATCAGGCTGATCTGCACCCACGGCAAGTCAACCGTCAGCACGATGCCCGCCAGCGCCACCACACCGATCAGCAGCAGCGTGAACGGGTGCAGGCCGCCTTGTGCCGGCACGAGCGCGTGAACATGATCGCCCTGGTGCAGGAACTGATCCGCGGGATGGGATCGGTCTGCGGTGCGGATGCGCTTCAACAAACCCACGGCGACATTCTGCCCGAATACCGAACGGACCCCTGCGCCCCGGTACCTTGCACACAGTGGCCGCCATCGCAGCTCTTGGGGAACTTGCTTCCGGAGTGCGCGCCTGCGACCGTGCCGCCATCGGCCGGGCCATCACGCTCGTCGAGTCCCAGCGGCCCGCTGACGCTCAGCCGGCGCAGGACCTGCTCCATGAATTGCTGCCCTACAGCGGCGGTGCGCACCGCGTGGGCATCACCGGTGTGCCCGGAGTTGGCAAGAGCACGCTCATCGAGACGCTCGGCAGGATGCTCACTGAGCGCGGGCACCGCGTGGCCGTCCTCGCCGTCGACCCGACCTCAGCGCTCCACGGCGGTTCCATCCTCGGTGACAAGACCCGAATGACTGCGCTTGCGAACGATCCTGCAGCCTTCGTTCGACCGTCGCCGACTGCGGGCCAACTGGGCGGCGTGACACGCGTCACCCGCGAGACCGTCCTCGTGCTCGAGGCGGCGGGATTCGACGTCGTGCTTGTCGAGACGGTGGGCGTTGGCCAATCAGAGACCGCCGTGGCCGACATGGTCGACTTCTTTGTCGTGCTCATGCTGGCGGGTGCCGGCGACGATCTGCAGGGGATCAAGAAGGGCATTCTCGAGATCGCCGATCTCATTGCGGTCAACAAGGCCGACGGGAACAACGTCGAGCGCGCCAGCGCGGCAGCGCGTGACTACGAGTTGGCGCTGCACATGACCCAGCCGGCCTCGCCCACATGGACTCCCCCGGTGATCACGTGCTCAGGATTGGCTGGCGACGGCCTGGACACCCTGTGGGAACACGTGCTCGAACATCGCCGGTTGATGTCGGCTTCGGGCGAGCTGGCAGCGCGCCGTGCCGACCAGCGAGTGCGCTGGATGCGGGCGATGCTGACCGAGCGAATGCGCGCTCAGCTCGCTGCGAGCGTGCACGACCTGCTGGCCGACCTCGAAGCACAGGTGCGGTCCGACCAGCTGACGCCGGCTGCGGCTGTCGATCAGCTGATGGCAGCATTCGACGCGTCCGGTGGCTCCTGAGCCAGACGCCATGCATGTCATCGACGGCGGCCGCACAGGAACAGGCGTGAGCTCGAACCTGATCGCAGACGTGCAGTGATGCATCTGATGTACATTTTGCTGCACAGGACATAGAGTCCTGCTAGATACTCCAGCACGGCACGGCTGCGCGGCCGGTCATGGCCAGTTCGTACCTGGTGACGATGGCCAGGGCGATGACGGTACTGCTGTCGCTCTAGGCGGCAGAGCTGCATCTGACGTACACGCCAATCCATAGCGTCAGCCGCCCGGCTGTCACCTCCACCGTCCAAGGAACCACGCGATGTTTCCAAAACCAAATCCCCGTTTGCCCGCTCGCGTTGCTGCGCTACTACTTGCGCTTGCTGCCGGTGCTACAGCCTGCTCGGATTCCACGCCGACGGACTCCGCGGACTCACCAGTCGACACCGGTACCGGGCCGACGCGCAGCACCGCGGCCGTACCCGTTCTCGACATACCAAGCGGCATGACGTGGCAAGAACTGATCGATGTCACAGCCGACGATGCCGAGCTGGCGTGTATCGACGACGCTCTGGGCGACGAGTTGCGTGAAGAACTGCTCGGCCTCACGGCATCCGATGGGGAGGGCTGGCCTGTTATCACCTCGAAGTTGCTTGGCATCAGTGTCGGCGACGACCGGTGGCCCCACGAGCTATGGCGCTGCATGGCACCTGAGACCGCCGCTGCCGTCTACGTCTCCGTGACGCTCGAGGAACTGCGCGAGGTTGTCGCGATTGCGTCCGGTTACGAGGAGTGCGTCGAGCGGCTTCCTGGTGATGCCGAATTGGCCGCATCCATCTCAGAGCGCCTGTCGAGCGAATACAGCATCCCTGACAACGAGGACCTGAGCGACTTTCTCGGAGAGCTCGACGAGGATGTTGTTCTTCCGAGACTGGCCCCGTGCATCGGCGAATCCGACGAGAGCAGCGACAGCGCCGGCACCGACAGAACTGAAGTCACCGCGAGTTCCGCAAGGGACGGTGACTGCAGCCAACAGCAAGGCCCGGAGCTGGGGGCTGAGGAAATCTACGACCGCATCGCGCCTTCAATCGCGTACATCGAGACCGATTGGGGAAGTGGAAGCGGCATCTTGGTCGAGGGCGACTACGTGCTGACCAACCACCATGTGCTGTGGCCATTCGAGGCAGCGACGGTCGTCTTTCCCGATGGCAGTGAGTACGTCGATGTGCCGCTCGTGGCGACCAACCCTTGGGCCGACATCGCTTTGATTGGCCCGCTGGATACCGACGGGAGGCAACTGGCGCTAGTTGACGGCGAGCAGTTGCCTCCCGGCAGCGATGTGTACCTCATTGGCTATCCGGCTGAGTACGAGTACTCGCCGCAGCCGACGATCACACGCGGCATCCTGTCGCGCGTCCGCCACTGGGACAGTTACGACCACACGCTGCTGCAGACCGACTCGGCGATTGCCGGAGGCCAGAGCGGCGGGGCCCTCGTCGACGGTCGCGGGTGTGTCGTGGGCGTTTCTACTTGGTCGTGGACGGACGCCAATTTCGCGGTTTCCACATCGGCGGCGGACAACGCTGATCTCATAGATCTGATGCTGAACGATGACGGTTACGTCTTCTCCTACTCAGATCGCATCGGCGATCCTGAGCAGTTTGCGCATGAGCAACACATCGTCGTCACTGATGAGTGGGAATCGTTCACTTTCGTCGCTTCGTCACCCGCTGGAGATGACATAGAACTGGAGCTTCAGGGTGCCAACGGCGCAGGTCTGTGGGTAGCCGACATCGTCAGTAATCTGATCGACGTCGACGAGGCCCTGCCACGACGCGCGACGGTGCCCGGCCCCTACGCATTCGTCCAGGTCGCAGGCACTGACGCAGGCGCCTCGTACACGCTGCGCAGCAATGCAGTTCTCAGTCGCTACCACGACGAAGACGGTACGAGCCTCGGAATCGACGTCGGCAACGCAGGCATCTTCGACTACAACGGCGACGTTGACTGGTACACGATTCAGCTCTCGCGCGGCGACACCATCCGCATCTGGACTGATTCCATTGGCGCCGATACGACGCTGACGCTGTTCGACCAGGATTCGGCCATCGTTGCCGAAGACGACGACAGCGGTCCCGTCGCTGTGTTCGGCGACCCCGTGAACGCCGAGATCCTCTACGAGGCAATCGGCGCCGGCGCCTTCCACATCGCCGTGAGCTACTACCCCGAATTTTCGTACTCGCAGAACTACATCATCAACGTCGAGTCGATCGAGTGAGCCTTGCGGATTCCGGGACAGCCGCCGCGGTCGTGCCACTGGTGGGGGCATTCCTGGCTTGGCGCTTCCGCCGAATCACGGACCGCCCTGACGCGGCAGGTCGCCATTGACGGTGTGATGTCGGTAAGCGATGAAGTCGTGGACCTGGCTTCGCAAAGCGAACATACCTTCCACTAGCGAGTCCGCCGGTGCCATATTGGGTTCTCTGCTAGGACTCGCGATGTTCTACGCGAGTTTCTGATTTGTGGCTGGTGCGCATCCCGACGGGGGTGTATCACATTTCGCGATATGTTGTGGCCATGGCTCGGGCGATCTCTGTGCGACTCGACGAGGAGTCCCTCCGTGCACTGATCCAGCTCGAGGCTCAGGGGCTGACGCAATCGGAGGCCATCAGATCCTCGCTGGTGCACGAAGCGGCCTCGTGAGTCCAAGGCTCTGCAATTCGTCAGCGAGGGCCGCTCGGTCGCACGCGCAACCTCGACTGTGATCGCACGTGCGCAGCCATATATCAATTTCATGGAACATTGCATGTAGTACATGCATTCTGCTAGACACTCCACTTTGTACGTCAAGCATCAGCCCGCTTGGCCGGTCTGAGCGCGCTGCGCCCGAGCACAGGAGCACACAGCAATGCCCCCCCCCTGATGCATCGAAGCAGCTCCGTTCAGTGAGCGCATCTGAGCTTCCTGACTCTCCAACACGACCGCGGCGCCGCTGGGGCGCCGTGCTTGTATCGGCAGTCCTCATCGCCGCAACGACGCTGTACAGCGCGCCCGCAGCCGCGCACGAGCCGTCGCCGCGCACTCCACCGCAGACCAAGACTGGCAATTGCATCGGCGCCTTGCCCATCGTCGTGGCCTCAGACGCCGCCGCACAGTCCGACATGTACTCAGCCGTCACGCTGGCCGGCGCCCTCGGCACTGACTGCATCATCCTGGCCGGAGGGCGCGATGAGCCATTCCCCGCGTCCGAACTTGAATGCCTCGACGCCGCAGCATCCGGTGGGTACGTCGTCGGCGGCACCGGCGCCGTTCCCGGAAGCAAGATCTCGGGCCGCTCGCTGAGGAGGATCTCCGGTGCCGACCGCTGGAAGACCGCGCAGGCTGTCGGCGCAGAGGTGCAGCGCGTCCTGGCCACACTCGACGATGCCGCGCGCAAGCGTAACGCCGGTACAGGCACAGCCAGCAGCAGGGGCTGCGGCACAACAGCGTCCTCGGACTCGCAGTCCGGCTCTGCCAACGCAGAACTATCGGCAGTAGAGATCTTCGCTCGCGTCTCGCCGTCAATCCCGATTGTGCGCAGCTGCGTGGGCCATGGCAGCGGCATTCTGATCGAGGGCGGCTACATCGTTACCAACGATCACGTCATATGGAACTGCCGAGAGGCGTCAACAGTGCTGTTCCCCGATGGCACGGAGTACACGGGGGTCCCGGTGGTCGCTTCGAATCCTTGGGCCGATATCGCCATCCTCGGCCCGATCCGGACCGGCAAGCCGAAGCTCGACCTCGCGGACGGCGAGGACCTGCCCCCCGGCAGTGATCTGTACCTCATCGGGTACCCCGCCGAATTCGAGGATGCACCACAGCCGTCGATCACCCGCGGAATCCTGTCGCGCGTCCGCCAATGGGACAGCTACGACCTGACGCTGCTGCAAACCGACGCATCCATTGCCGGCGGCCAGAGTGGCGGTGCTCTGGTCGACAGCGCGGGAAGGGTCGTCGGCGTCTCGACCTGGGGCTGGAGCGGCGCCAATTTCGGTATCGCTACGTCTGCTGTCGACGATGCCGCGATCATCGAGCTCATGCTCGATAGCGAAGACTACGAGTACTCCTTTGACTGGGTATCAAGACTGGGCGAGACCGGGAGCACCCAGCAACGCTTCACACTCCCCGCTGGATTCCACATTCGGAGCTTTCTCATCGACCACGACGGAGACGATGACGTTGAGGTAGAGCTGCATGGATGCTCCGACGCCTGGATGTGGGTGGCTGACTGGTTCGAGCCGCACACCGAGTTCGACGATGAGGGCGACCTGCCGCGCAGCCTTCGTCTCTCGGCTGACGACGCACTCCTGAGCTTTGTGGAAGTCGGAGGGTTCGCGACGGAATCGGCGTCGTGCCGCTTGCAGAGTAATGCCGAGCTGATCGAGTACTTCGACGAGACCGGTGTCGAGTTGCAACTCGACGACGGCCCCGCTCGCTATGCCGGCGTGTTCGACTACCACCGTGATTCGGACACATACGAGATCGACCTGACTCAAGGGGATCAAGTACGCATCTGGGTCGATTCAACCAATGCGGACACCTACCTCCGCTTCGCCGACAGCGACGGCCAACTAGTCGCTGCGGACGACGACAGCGGACCGCTGGACTTCTTGGGCGGCAACCTCAATGCTCAAGTCGTGTACCAAGTGCCGAGTAGCGGCACTTACTTCATCGCCGTCGAGTACTTGCCTGATTCGAGCCGTACCTCCACGGGTTCATACTTGCTGTTCGTCGAAAAAACAAATTGATGCAGCAGCTGGTGGCGAGGTCACCGCGGCAATCTTGGTCGCTTGGCGCGAGGCAACGCGGACGTGCCTGACGACTCGCTGACGACGCCGCCCGACGGCGACGACACCAATTCCGATGCCGCCCGACTGCCCAGCTGGTCTCTCGAGCAGGACGAACCGCCCGACGCTCCAGCCGGTGGCGAGAGCTCACCGCCGACACTGCCTGCAACCAACGGCCTGGCCATTGCGGCAATGGTGCTGGGCATTGTTGCCTTCGTGACTTTCGGCATCACCGCACTGGTCGGCGCCCCGCTCGGCCACGTCGCCTTGCGCCAGTCGCGCAAGATCAACGGCAAGGGTCGAGCACAGGCCATCACCGGCATCGTGTGCTCCTACGCGGCAGTGGCACTCGTCGTGGCATTCATAGGTCTCGGAATCGTTGCAGCGCTCGCCGAGCGCGACGCAGCGTCGAAGCCGACTTTGAGTACAGCACTGCCGGCTCCCTCTGCCGGGCCCGAGCCGGACGATGCGACCGGGACGTCTGGATCCGAACCGCAGGCCATTCGCGGCGATGGCAATGGGGACGGAGGTCCAACCGAGCCGGCAGAAGCGACTCAGCAAGCTGCAGCGCCAGCGAACCCGGCTTTCAATGACCTCGATGTCGACGAATTGATCCAGCAGATGATCGACGCAGCCGAGGCTGCAGGAATGCACGACGAGATCGCTCGTCTACGCGATCTTCTGCACGAGGCCACCACGCGGCGGACCAGTCTGGTCAACCGCGGCCTGATGACAAGGCGAGCAGCGGGAGCAGCCGACGATCTGGGAATGCACGGCCACGCGGGCATGCTGCGTGCGCTGGCCGACGACATATTCAAGGCGTCGTTCCTCAACGAGGCCAGCGCAGCGCTTCGCACTCTGGCTCAAGCGATCAGCAGCGCCGACACCCCAGAAGTGATGGCAGATGGCAGCATCGAAGCTGCCTCGATCGCTGACGCCGCCGCGAGCTCGCTGCACGACGGCCAATTGCACGCCAAAGCAGGTGAGATCTCCGCAGCCGCTGGGGCATTGCGTTCATTGGCAGCGCACGCGACCGACGGCGGAGCGGCTGAGCTTGCCGAGCTGCGTGCTGGAACCGACGACGCAGCCAACACCGTGTTGTGGCTCGCTGACATGTTGCACGACCTCTCTGCAGCCATCTACCCGTTCGCTGGGTCGCACGCGGACACGGTCGACGCTGTCCTTAGCCCACACGGAATCATGAGGATCTACCAGGATCCGAATGCCCTCTTCCAGATTCAGTTCCCGGGCCACTACGTCGAGCGGCCCTCTGCGAACCCGAGTCATCTACTGGTGGCTGATGACCCAAAGGGCATCGCCAGAGTCACCATCGTACAATTCAGCGTCGCCGAAGCTGAGACATACACACTGCAGGACTACGCGACCGAAATCCTGACGGCGCTGGAGACTCGCTACGAAGGTGCCGAAGAGATCATTTCATCGGAAATCGCACCGCTGAGGTCCGGCACATTGGCCCACATTCTGTCGTTCAGAATCGGCGACGAAGACGTGACAGCACTCGCGTTCCGTGTCAAGGGGAATCTGCTTATAAGAGTCGCATACATTTATTTCGCGAATCAGGCCGAGAATCAGGCAGAACAGGGCTACGCGCTGACCCTCCCCGAGTTCGGCGAGCTGGTGAGCTACTTGTTCAGCACTCTCGAGGTGTTCTGAGTGGCTGCTTCGATTGGTCCAAGCGGCCGGTCTCCGGCATTGCCTGCAGCGGCCGCCGCCGAGAACGGGCAATGCGTTCGGTTGGTTCGGGCGGGTTCGTATCCGGTCACGATGGCACTTGCGATGGCGGTGCTGCTGTCGCTGAAGGCGGCGGGGCTGCCCCTGACGCTGGCGTCGTACGCGGCGAGCGCCACTGCGGCGGTCCTGGTCACCTGGCACGAGGCGAAGCTGCCCTACCGGCGTGAGTGGCACCCGACGGCGGGCGAGGTGCGCTCCGACGCGACATTCATGGCGGCGTTCCACATGGCGCTGCCATACCTGGGCGGCCTGGCAGTCACGTTTTGGCTGGTCGACTGGCTCGCAGCCACCGATCGGTCGCTCACAGGCCTGTGGCCCCATAGTTGGCCGATCGTCGTGCAGGTAGTCATGATGCTGCTGATTGTGGACTTCGTGCGCTACTGGATCCACTGGTCGCTGCACCGCTTCGTGCCGCTGTGGGGATTCCACGCAGTGCATCACTCCCCGCACAAGCTCTACTGGGTCAACTCAGCACGGGTGCACCCGTTCGAGAAGCTGGCGCACTTCGCCATCGACATCGTGCCGTTCGCCCTCGTCGGCGTCTCCAAAGAGGCGCTGGCTGTCTATTACGTGCTGTGGGGAGTCACCGGCTTCTACCAGCACTCCAACTGCGATGTCCGCTTCGGACCGCTCAACTACGTGTTCAGCGGCCCCGAACTGCATCGCTGGCACCACTCCGAGCGCATCGCCGAGTCCGACCACAACTACGGCAACGTCCTCATCATCTGGGACCTGCTGTTCGGCACCTGGTTCCTGCCCAAGGGCGACGGCGTGGGCACTCTCGGGCTCATCAACCGCAACTACCCGATGGGGTTCGTCAAACAGATGCGCACACCGTTCGTCCGCGGCATCGACAAAGGCCGCCGCCGTCATTTGACCGCGGAATACACCCACGCTGCCGATCGATGACGCGACTGCTGTGACTGACGACTCGCCGACGCAACCGGACGACACTGACGACACCGAACTTGAGGCCGCTCGACCACCATCCGTTCAACGCACGACACGTCGGATTGCCTCTCGGACAATGGACTGGCCGTGAAGGACTGCAGCCCCTCAGCCACGGGCGTGGAGCGGATTGACGGCGAGCGATGGCCGCGGCGACTGGTGCTCCTGCTCAAGGCCATGTTGCTCGCGGCCTCTGTCGCCGTGACAGTTGTGCCGCTGGATCAACTCGAGGGCAAGGGCATGGCATGGCGCCTGCCGATCGTGGTCGTCGCTAGCTCCGTCGTGCCGCTGGCATGGCGGCGCCGGTTCACCCCTTACCCGGCGACGGCGGACCTGCTCGCCATGTCGCCGTTCGTGCTGGATCTTGGCGGCAATGTGGCAGGTCTCTACGACTCATTCAGCCACTTCGACGATGTATTCCATTTTGTGAACTGGGTACTGCTGGTCGGAGCATTCTTGGCATGGCGCTTCCGCCGACTCGCGGACCGCCGCGACGCCGTCAAGATCGGCACCGGCTTCGGTGCCGTGGCCATCGTGATCTGGGAGATCGCCGAATGGATCGCCGGCGAACTCGGCGCCGCCGAGGCACTCGGCCTCACCTACGCCGACACCATCAGCGACCTCGCTCTCTCCACCACCGGAGGCTTCATCGGCGCCCTCGCCGCGGCTGCTCTGCTCGGTCCGCCACGCGCCTCGCGGAGAGCACCTGACCGCACGAACAACCATCGAATGCGAGATTCGTCGCCATCATGAATGACCCAGACAGTCCACAGGACGCCAAACGGACTCGTCGGCCTCGGCCAGCGTCGCCACCTCCACCGAGCGGCGAGACTGCTGCGCAACCCTCACGCTTTACAACCAACGGCATGGCGACCGCCGGATTCCTCCTCTCGCTCGCTGCGATCATCCCGCCGTTGTGGCTCGCAATCTCGTTCGCCAACAATCCCGACGGATGGTTCGGAGGCAGCGGCCTATTGTTGAGCAACGCTGCGTTCACAGCGCTGTTCGTCACACTAATTGTTGCTCCGTGCGAGTTCGTTCTGTTGACGCCGGCATTCGTCTTATCGCTGCGCGCCATAGCACGATCCAAGACGAGCACCCGACGATTCAGCGGACTGGGCATTGCCGGCCTGACCATCTCGGTCGTTGCGGCGCTCTTGCTCGTCGGGGTGGTCGTGACTGCGTGGGTCAAAGCCGGCTGACGGCTGACAGACATCCATTGGCCCTCTTAGCCTGAATCCACCGATTGGCTGTTGGCGGGTGCGGGATTCGCGGGCCGGTGTCGGGTTGGATCACTTCGGGTCTGGTCGGGTTGTTGGGGGGTGATTCATAGCGGATAGGCGGCGATGCCCGGCAGCCCCGACGGGCCTGGACTTTGCGCAGAAATGCCGCCACAGACGGCTAATTTGCACAAAGAAGCGTGACAGCATCTTTCCGAGACGTCGCCTATCCGCGCGGTCTCTTAGCCTGAATCTGGGCCTCCCCCCGTTTTGTGGAGGGCAGGTGCACAGATTGCAGCCGTGCCGATCCTCGTCATTCTGGGACTCGCGATGTTCTACGCGAGTTTCTGATTTGTGGCCGGTGCGCATCCCGACGGGTGTGTATCACATTTCGCGATATGTTGTTGCCATGGCTCGGGCGATCTCTGTGCGACTCGACGAGGAGTCCCTCCGTGCACTGATCCAGCTCGAGGCTCAGGGGCTGACGCAATCGGAGGCCATCAGATCATCGCTGGTGCACGAAGCAGCGCGGCGGCGCGCCCGCTCGGCACTGGCCGCTGAGGTCGCCGCGCTCGAGGCCGATGTCGCCGACCGCACCGAGATGACCGCTGTAGCGAATCTGATGGAACAGCTCCGTGCGCCGGGGTGACATCTACGAACTGCGTCTTCCCCGAGGCGTTGGCCACGAGCAACATGGGCGACGATTCGGAGTTGTCGTGCAGTCCGACGCGCTGCTGCCGCGCTCGGTCGTGTTAGTGGCACCCACCTCGACCAGCGCTCGGCCAGCCTCCTTCAGGCCCACCATCGAGTTCGATGGGCAGCAGACCGCCGTACTCGTCGAGCAAGTGGGCGCTGTTGACGTGACCCGGCTCGGCGACTTCGTAGGCCGTCTACGCCCCGAGGAGCAGTGGGGCATCGACTCTGCCCTCAGCATGATTCTCGACCTCGGCTGAGAGCAAGAGCGCTCCGATCAGAAGTCGGCGTCGAAGGCGACTTCGCCTTCGACGCCGATTTGGTAGCTGGCGACGGTGCGCTCGAAGAAGTTCGTGAGTTCCTGCACATCTTGCAGTTCCATGAACGAGAAGGGGTTCTTCGAGCCGTAGTGCTTGGCAAGGCCGAGCTGGGCGAGGCGCTGGTCGGCAACGAATTCCAAGTACGCCCGGGTGTCGGTCACCGACATGCCCGCGACGCCGCCAGACAGCACGTCGTGCGCGAATTGCGTTTCGACGTCGACCGCCTCGGTGACCATCTGCTGGATTCGCTCAGCCAGGTCCATGTCAAACAGTTCGGGCTCCTCGGCCCGGATCGTGCGCACCACCTCGAAAGCGAAGTTCATGTGCGCCGACTCGTCCCGGAACACCCAGTTCGTGCCGGCCGCCAAGCCGTTCAGCAGCCCCTTCGACCGCAGGAAGTACACGTAGGCAAAGGCGGCGAAGAAGAACAGCCCTTCGATGCACGCGGCGAAACAGATGAGGTTGAGCACGAACGCCTTGCGGTGCTCGACCGTCGTGAGTCGATCGACCGACCAGACGCTGTCCATCCAGCGAAAGCAGAACTCGGCCTTCGCAGCGATCGAGGGGATGTTCTCGATGGCAGCGAAGGCCGCCGACCGCTCGGAGATGTCAGGGATGTAGTGGTCCAGCAGTGTCAGGTAGAACTGCACGTGCAGCGCTTCCTCGTACAGCTGCCGGCTCAGATACATCCGAGCCTCAGGGCTATTGATGTGCTGGTACAGGTTCAGCACCAGATTGTTCGCGACGATCGAATCGCCGGTGGCGAAGAACGCCACGAGCCGGTTGATGAGATGCCGCTCAGCGGGTGCCAGCTTCCGGTTCAGATCGACGATGTCGTCAGAGAAGTCGATCTCCTCAACCGTCCAGGTGTTGCGGATGGCATCGCGGTACATGTCGAAGAACTGCGGGTACCGCATAGGACGCAGCGTCAACTCGAAACCGGGGTCCAAGATCTTGCCCTGCCGCACTGCTGGTTCGGCGGCCGGGTCGGGTTGGGGTACGGCTTGTGGTCTCGGCTCGGGCCCCAATTCGGGCTCTGGCTGGACGAGTGCCATGAGAATCCTCTGCTCTCCCTAGTAGGCCTCTTGTTGATCAGGGACTGCTCAGTCGCAGGCTTCGCATGTCTCGGGGTTCTCCAGAGAGCACGCGACTGCATCAGCGGCAGCTGTCGCTTCGGGCATGGCAGCGACTGTCGCATCAGGCTGCGACGCGTTGTCGGTAGTGGTCTGATTGATGCGGGTGGCCGGCCGCGAGCGCAGGTAGTAGGTGGTCTTGAGGCCCGACTTCCACGCATGCATGTACATCGACGAGAGCTTCCCGATGTTCGGGCTCTCCATGAACAGGTTCAACGACTGGCTCTGGTCGACGAAGGCGCCGCGTGTCGCAGCCATGTCGATGAGCGACCGCTGGGGCAGCTCCCATGCGGTCCGGTACACCGAACGCACCTCGGCGGGGATCTCCGCGATGTCGGCCACTAAGCCCTCGGCCATCTTGATCCGATTCGCCATGGCGTCGTTCCACAGGCCGCGGGCCTGTAACTCGCGCACGAGGTAGCGGTTGATCTGCATGAACTCGCCCGAGAGCGTCTCGCGCTTGAACAGGTTCGACACTTGAGGCTCGATGCACTCGTAGCAGCCCGAGATCGCCGCGATCGTGGCCGTTGGAGCGATGGCCACGAGCAGCGAGTTCCGCAGTCCGTGTTGTCCGATGCGTTCACGCAGTTCGGCCCAGCGCGGTGCATCTGCTGGCTCGACGCCCCACAGGTCGAACTGCAGCTGCCCAGCAGCAGCTCGGGTTTCGCCGAAGGCCGCGTGCGGGCCGTACTGACGGGCCAGCTCGCAACTTGACCAGACCGCCCAGTAGTAGATCTCCTCGGCGATCCGGGCCGACACCGCAGAAGCCTCAGGCGAGTCAAAGGCCAGATTGAGCTGGAAGAACACGTCCTGCAGGCCCATGACGCCGAGCCCGACCGGGCGCCAGCGTTCATTGGAACGGGCCGCCTCGGACGTCGGATAGAAGTTGATGTCGATGACACGGTCCAAGAACGGCACCGCTGCGCGCACCACTTCGCCGAGCGCCTCGTAGTCGACAGTCCCGTCCCGCACGAACTTCGCGAGATTGACCGAGCCGAGGTTGCAGACGGCTGTTTCGGCGTTGCTGGTGACTTCGAGGATTTCGGTGCACAGGTTTGACAGGTGAATGACGTTGCCCGGTTCGCCTGTCTGGTTGGACTTGACGTTTGAGGTGTCCTTGAAGGTCATCCAGCCGTTGCCGGTCTGCGCCAAGGTGCGCATCATGCTGCTGTAGAGCTGCCGAGCAGACACTTGCTCCACATAGAGACCCTCTGCTTCGGCCTCTTGGTACGCCTTGGTGAACTCATCGCCGTAGAGGTCGGTGAGGTGCGGCACTCGCTTCGGGTCGAACAACGACCACTGCCAGTCGTTCTCGACCCGGCGCATGAATTCGTCGGGCACCCAGTTCGCCAGATTCAAGTTGTGTGTGCGCCGGGCCGTATCGCCAGTCGAATCCTTCAGTTCCAGGAATTCGTCGATGTCGGCATGCCACGATTCCAGGTAGACGCATGCTGCACCCTTGCGCCGACCACCCTGGTTCACCGCGGCTACAGATGAATCGAGCGTCTTGAGCCACGGAACGATGCCGTGCGACTCGCCGTTGGTGCCGCCGATGAGCGAGCCCCGCGATCGCACCCGGTGCCAACCCACACCGATGCCGCCGGCGAATTTCGACAGCTTGGCGATGTCGGTGTAGCGGTTGTAGATGCCCTCAAGGGAGTCTTCGGGGCTGTCGAGCAAGTAGCACGACGACATCTGGGGGTGGGTAGTGCCCGAGTTAAACAATGTGGGCGACGACGGCATGTAGCGCAGACTGGAGATCAGCTCATAGAACGAGATGGCCTCCTCCGCAGTACGGGACAGGCCGCAGGCGACCCGCAGAAGGAAATACTGCGGGGTCTCGACGACGGTGCGCCGCTGCGGATGGCGGAGCAGGTACCGGTCATAGACGGTGCGCAAGCCAAAGAACTCGAAGCCGTTGCTGCGCTCAGTCATGATGGCGTCGTTGAGCTTGCGGGCATTTGTGCCGACGAATGCCACCACGTCGGGGTGGATGAGTCCGCACTCGCCGCCGAGATCGATGGACTGGCTGAACGAGTGGATGTTCTGGTTCTGGACTTCCTTGTCGATGTAGGTGGCCAGCAGCAGGGCCGCAAGCTTCGAGTAGTTCGGCTCCTCGGAGATCAGCGCCGAGGCCGTGCGAATCGACAGTTCGTCGAGCTCGGTGGTGGTGGCGCCGTCATGGAGACCCGAGATCGTCCGGGTAGCGATGCGCATCGGATCGACACCGGGAAGCTCGGTGGCGCATCGCTCGACGGCACGCACGATCTTGTTGACGTCGACGGCCTGCATCGAACCGTCACGCTTCTGCACGCGCATTCCGGGCGAATCTGCGGCCTGCCGCTGTGTTTCAGTCGCCGAAGCCTCAGTGACGCTCATGCCGGCCCGCCCTGGAGCAGGCAGACGCCGAGGTGCGCCGTGCGACGTGTGGTGGTCATGTGGTTCTCGTCCCTCTCATGCCCCTGCATGGCAGTGACGCCGTGGCGTGATGCCGACCCGCAGCACACTGCCCGAATAACACTGCTGTAACTACAGAGATGTGAGGAACATTATTAGCGCGCCGAGACGGGTGTGGCGAGCTTCAGCCGGATCCAGCGGGAATTGGCCGGATTCGGCGCTATCGGTTCGCGGCGACGCGCGCTGCGCATTGCGAGATGCGCGTCGACTGAGCACAGAGCGCCGTGTGAACACAGAGGCTGCCGGCCCCAGCCCGGTCGCTTCCGCACAGCCGACGCTCCGGGCTACTGAGCGCCCTCGGCTGCAATGCCGGCGCCTTCGATCAGGAGTGCATCAGCGTTCGCCCCGGCGCGTCCGCGGCTGCCACACTGCTCGTGTGTCACCTCAGATGAACCGGCCAGAACGCGTCGTGGTTGTGGGCGCGTCCCTCGCAGGCGCTCGGGCTGCGCACAGCATTCGGGCCGCCGGACATGACTGTGCGCTGACGCTCATCGGCGCCGAGTCCCATCTGCCCTACGACAGGCCTCCCCTGTCGAAGGAGTTCCTGACCGGCGAGCGAGAGGCTCACCAGCTCATGCTGGACGCCGACGGTGCCTACGACGAGCTCGATGTGGAGGTGATGCTCGGCACGGCCGCAGTTGGGCTCGACCTCGAGAATCGAACCGTTGCGGTCGCGCCGGCTGCCAACGGATCGGCGAGCGGCGACAGCCGCGCCACGGTGCCGTTCGATGCACTGGTGATCGCCACGGGCGCAGCAGCCCGGCCGTTGCCCCGAACCGAGGGCATCGAAGGCGTCCACACGCTGCGGACCCTCGACGACTCGACGGCCATCCGGGATGGTCTCGTCGCCGGCGCACGCGTTGCCGTGGTGGGGGGCGGTTTCATCGGATCGGAGGTTGCCGCTTCGGCGAAGGTTCGCGGATGCGAGGTGACGGTCATCGAAGCAGCCTCGGCGCCGCTCGTGCGGGGCTTAGGAGCCGAGATGGGCACCCGGGTGGGCGCACTGCACAACCAGAACGGTGTGGAACTGCGACTCGGCGTCGGCGTCGAGGGCGTGCTGGGCTCCGACCGGGTCGAGGCGGTCGCCATGGCCGACGGCAGCCGCATCGAGGCCGACCTCGTCGTCGTCGGCATCGGGGTCGTCCCGAACACGGGATGGCTCGAGGGCTCAGGACTGCAGATCGACAACGGAGTGGTGTGCGACGCCACGCTGTGCTGCGGCCCCCAGGGTGTCTACGCCGTGGGTGACGTTGCGCGGGCTCCCAATGGATGGCTCGCCCCGCTGTACGGCGAGTCGCCCATCCGGGTCGAGCACTGGACCGCGGCGGTCGAGCACGGGATGGCGGTCGGACGCAACCTGATGGCACCCGATGAGGCACAGCCCTACGACTCGGTGCCCTTCGTGTGGTCCGACCAATACGACGCCCGTATCCAGGTCGCGGGACATCCCGACGCCGACGATGACGTCGAGGTGCTGGTCGGGTCCGCTGCAGATGTCTCGGATACAGGCCGCTCGTTCCTGGCTGGCTACCGGCGCGACGGGCGTTTGAGCGCCGTGATGGCGCTCGATTCGATCAGGCCGTTCGTCCGATTCCGCCGCCTGCTGGCTGGCCACCCCACGTGGGATGAGGCGCTGGAGTTGGCTGCCACGCTGCGCTGATCGGCTCGGGCGCCGGGATTCAGGAAATGTCCTGGGACACCTCGCCGCGCTCGGCGTAGAAGCTCATCATCCCGGCGATCCCGGCCATCTCAGGGATGGGATCGGGATAGGACCACACGACATCGGCAAAGCTGCGACCGTTGACTGCTACTGACCAGTAGCTGGCATCACCCTTCCACGGTCAATGAGTCGATGTGACAGTTGAGCGGAACAGGTCCATCCGCACGTCCGAAGCGGGCAGGTAGTGGCGCGGCGGCAACCGTCCCTCGGTGAGCACCACAGCCGAGGTCGACTCCGCCACCACCACGCCGTCCACCCGAACGGTGACCAGTCCCGGCTCGGGCTCGACCGCAATCTCGGGCTTCCGATGTTCGATCATTGCCTCACTCATCCGCATTCCTCCCTGAGCTTTCCTGTCGCTCATCATTGCACCGCCCCGGCCACGCATCCACTCGACGGACCCGCTTGCTCCGTTGGCGCCGGTCCACCGGCGAGGCGTCCCTCTACCACCGAGGCACTTCCCCACGCTCAGAGCGTTAGCGGATAGGCGGCGATGCCCGGCAGCCCCCACGGCCTGGATCTTGCGCAGAAATGCCGCTGTAGGCGGCAATCTTGCGCAGAGAATTTTTTGGCATCGAACTTTGTGCAGAAGTGCCGCCACAGACGGCAAATTTGCACAAAGAAGGCGTGACAGCAGCTTTCCGAGACGTCACCTATCCGCGCGGCCGCTCATGACGTTGTACCTGTCCCATCGCAGGAAGCGCCGACAGCTAGCCATGCTGAGATCTCCTCGTCGTGCGACGAGGCGACCACCTCGACGCAGCCGGGTTCGTTGACCCAGATTCCGCCCGCCCACACGACCCATTCACCACGACCGGAGCCACAAGGCCCGACACTCAGGTGCTCGGTGGGCTCGATCACACATTCGGGGCCATCGGTGTCACAAGGGCCAGCAGTCAAGACATCTGGGGCCGCGAGTGCGCTCCCGCCGTAGTGAAAGAAAGCGCCGTCAGGGGCTCTCACGACCTCGAGCGATACTTGCCGGAAGCGGCGCACGATCAGCCCGAACTTTGAGAACCGATAGTCCTCATGGCCGGAGCCTTCCGGCGCCCATCGCCCGAGTTGCATCGCCGACGCGGGCAGCGCAATGAACCCGCCGTCAGAGCCGTGTGCGGTGTAGCCGGCTCCAGGCTCGGTGACCACGTCGATGGCTTCTCGGCATTCGACTCTTAGGTGCGAGAGCTGGTCCTCGATCTCCGCATCGTCGACTGCACTTCCGCTGCAGCTCAGCACGACCCCAACCACCAACGCGGCGACGACAATCCGCGCCAAGAGCGCAAGCTGCGCGTCCCAGCCAGGGCGTGCGGTCAGCTGATGATCTTGAGGCCGAGGAGGTCGCATAGGTAGGGATGCTGACTGCGCAGACGGTCCTCGGTGTTGCCGATCTTCACGTCGTCGTTGAGCGCTTGGAGCAGCAAGAGCTCGAACGCCGGAAGCTCCAGACTGCCTCCTACACGCTTGAGAAACCCGATCACTGCGCTTGCACCGGTGCGTTCACGGAAGCGTCGCAATGCCGCGTCGTCGGTGCCCATGATCTCGCACGAGCTGAAGTAGATGATCCGGCCGCCGGCTCGGCCGTCAATAACCTCGGCAAGTTCGTCCAGGGTCACCTTGGTCGAGCCGCTCAGCCACAGCTCGCCGGGTTTGCCGTGGAACCCGAAATGGCCCACCTGGTAGTCCCGGTAGCGCTGCTGGGTCCACTTGCGCACGTAGTAGTAGAGCTCGCCCGCTGTTCCGATGTCCCTGCGGATGAACTTCAGCCCGCTGAGTTCGCGCACGGTATACAGCAGCGAAGCCACGCCGAACTGCTGGCGGAGATCGGCGTCGGAGTCGTCGCCCTCGAATGCGAACACGCCGGTGGCCAATCGCCGCGTCGCCCCCACAGTGGGAGTGACCGCCGTTGCTGCAGCATCCTTCGCCATGAACGACCTAGGTTTGTCTGAGTGTGGTCGGGCTGAGAGGATTTGAACCTCCGACCCCTGGTCCCCCAGACCAGTGCGCTAACCAGACTGCGCCACAGCCCGTGTAGGCGAGCACGATACCGCCTCATTCGCGCTGCGAGCCGCTGACGGATTCTCCGATTCGACGGGCCCGAACGCTCAGCCGATAGCGCCACCGATCCACCCGATGAGCCACACGATGCCCTCGATGGCCCGCCAGCCCAGATACACCGTTGCCATGACGACGACGAGCCAGAAATGCCACGGAGCGCCGCTGCGCCTTTGCACTCGACGGTCGTCGCGGCCGTGAGGCCGTCGCTCCGGGTGGGCCACATCGGCCGCCTGCGGGCGACGGTTCAGCCGTGGCGCGCTGGGTGGCGCACGGCGCTTCATCGTCGTCGCACCCGCAGCCGCAGAGGAGTCTTGGCCAGGCCCAGCGCCTCCCTCAAGCGACGTTCGAGATAGCGCAGGTAGGTCGCCGGCAGTTCCCGGTTGGCGAAGAGTGTGAACGTCGGTGGCTGCGTGGCGACCTGTGTGGCATACAGCACCCGTGCCCCGCCGGGGGCTGGCTGGGCGGATTGAGCCAGCTGGATGATCTCGTTCACCCTGGCCGTCGGCGCTCTCGATTCATACGCCTCCATGGCAGCCTCGATTGCAGGCACCAGCCGGTGCACGCCCCGACCCGTGAGCGCGCTGATGCGCAGCACCGGCGCTTCGCCCACGAAGTGCAGGCGACGCGCCAATTCCCCGAGTACGCCTTCACGGTGCTCGGCGTCCAGCGTCTCCCACTTGTTGATCAGCACAACTATCGGGCAACCGGCGCCGTCGATGCGCTCAGCAAGCCGCTGGTCCTGCGCCGTCACGCCTTCAGTGGCATCAATGACCAGCAATGTCACGTCGCAGGCGTCGATGGCACGCAGCGCCCGCAGGTTGGCGTAGTACTCGGTGTCCGCGTCGACCCGGGCCTTGCGCCGCATGCCCGCTGTGTCCACGAACCGCACGGGCCCGGCCTCGGTTTCCACGAGAGTGTCGATGGTGTCGCGGGTCGTGCCGGGCCGGTCGTGCACCACAGACCGTTCGTCGCCGATGAGCCGGTTGAACAAGGTCGACTTGCCCACATTGGGGCGGCCCACGATCGCCACCGCCGGCACCTTGTCTTGGGCGTCTTGGTCATCTTGGCCGGACTCATCTTGGCCGGTCGGGTCTTCGTCATGCGATGCCTCATTGCTGCGGTTGAGCAACTGGCCGTCGTCGTGGTCGAGGCTTGCATCGGCTTCATCCACGTCGAGCAGTTCCAGCAGCCGATCGAGCAGGTCGCCGACGTTGCGGCCGTGCAACGCGGACGTCGCCCACGCCTCGCCGAGACCCAAGCGGTTGAACTCCCATCGCCCGTCGTCACGGGTGCCGCTGTCGGCCTTGTTGGCAACGACCAGGGTCGGCCGGCCGCTGCGGCGCAGCATGGATGCGATGCGGGCATCGGGCTCGGTGATGCCGACGGTCACGTCGACCAACAGCAGGAGCACGTCGGCGTCGGCCATCGCTCGCTCGCTCTGGGCCGACACCTTGTCGTCGAGTGTGTTGCCGGCAGCGGACCAACCACCGGTGTCCACCACCAGGAACTTGTGCCCGCGCCAGGCGGCGGGGGCCATCTTGCGATCGCGGGTCACACCCGGCTCGGGCGCCACCACGGCCTCGCGTCGCCCGACCAGCCGGTTGAACAGGGTGGACTTGCCCACGTTGGGCCGCCCCACGATCCCCACCACGGGCAGGCCCGCGTTCATCGGGCAGCCCCCGCTGGGTGAGGCGCAGCCTCGTTGCCCGACGCCCGGGCAGGCTCGGACCGCACCGCAGCATCGAGCAGCTGCCGCAGGGCGGTGCCGCTCGTCGGGACGATCTCGACGGGCTGGGGCAGCTCTGCCGGCGTCTTGCCATCGAGGAACTTGCCGCCCGACAAGCACACGTCTGCCAAGACATAACGATGCCCCTGCGGTTCGCCGGCCAGCGTGGTCGCGATGTCGGCACCAGCGAGCAGGCCTGTCACGCCGATGTTCCCGCCGAAGAACCGGTTGGAGACTTCGATGACGCGCACGTCAGGCACGCCGGACGCTTCGCTAGCAGCCGCACCGGTGCGCCACGCCGTTACCAGCGGTTCGAGTACAGCAGCACCGTAGGTGCCGGTCAGGACGCCGATCGGCCGGTCGACGTCGGGCCGGACTCGCCGCGGCCGCCGTGACACAATCACATTCACCGGCACATTCACCGGCACATTCACCGGCACATTCACCGGCACCGAGCCGAGGCTGAGCGGCAAACCTTCGGCGTCCACCTCGCCGCTGCGGTTGGCGCCGTGCCCCGGCACCCGGACCGCCCGGTAGCCCTCCGCCGGCGCTCCGTCGACCCATGAGAAGAAGCCAGCAGCTGGCGCTCGGGCCTGGGGCGCCCCGTTGCCGTCGTCGGGTGCATCCGGTGCTGCGGCCCAGAACTCCTGCTCGAAGGCTCGCGCCATGCCGATGCCGTCCTCGTGCATCGGGAATTCGCCATAGGTCGACGCGTCCGGGAAGGGCCGCTCGGCGAGCAGGTAGTACTCATCGGCGGCGAACACCAAGCGCCGCCCCAGCACGTCTCCGAATCGCCGCTGCCACTCTTCGCACAGATCGATCACTGCCGCGGCCTCGGCTGCGGTGTGCGGCCGCATCGCTGGCTCCCGCTGGTGGGAGCTCACACCCAGCGGAACCACCGCCAGTGTTGCGAGCGATGAGAATCGGTCCAGTACGCCCAGCAGCGTGTCCGCCAGCACTGCCCCGTCGTTCACACCCGGGCACACCACCACCTGGCCGTGCACTTCGATGCAGCCATCCAGCAAGGCGCCCAGCCATCGCAGGCTCGTCGCTCCGCGTGGGTTTCGCAGCATCCGAGACCGCACGTCGGGGTCGGTGGCGTGGATGGACACGTACAGCGGCGACAGGCGCTCATCAGTCACCCGCTCGAGATCCAGCTCGGTGAAGCGAGTCAGCGTCGTGAAGTTCCCGTACAGAAACGACAGCCGGTAGTCGTCGTCCTTGAGATAGAGGCTTCGGCGCAGTCCCGGCGGCAACTGATAGATGAAGCAGAATTCGCAATGGTTGTCGCACGTTTGAACCCGGTCGAAGATCGCAGCGTTCACCTCGGCACCCAACCGAACCCCGGCGTCCTTGCTGACGTCGAGTTGGACCGCGCTGCCGGCTCGCACGATTTCGAGGCTGGGGTCGGCTTCGTCAAGCAACAGCTGCCAGGCGATCACGTCGGTCGGCACGACGCCGTCGATCGACACCACCTCGTCGCCCACAGCCAATCCGGCAACCTCGGCCGCCGAGCCGGGCTCCACCGCCACAACAACCGGCCGGGACATGGGTTCAGGATAGGAAGCTGTCACCGTTTGCCCTGCTGGTTCGGCCCAGTTGCCACACTGTGTTGCTGCACTGGGTTTCTGTGCTGGGTCGGTAGCGTCGTCGCCGTGGCAGTCGACCGGGTGCTTCTGGCCGCGCCACGCGGCTTCTGCGCCGGCGTGGAGATGGCCATCAAGGCGCTCGCCTGGATGGTGCGAACGTTCGCACCGCCCGTGTACTGCTACCACGAGATAGTGCACAACCGCTTAGTGGTCGATCGCTTCGAACGGCTCGGGGTGGTGTTCGTCGATGACGTGGCCGAAGTGCCCGCTGGCCGGCCGCTCATGCTGTCGGCTCACGGCTCGGCGCCGGAGGTTGTCGACGAGGCTCGCCAGCGGGGCGGCTACGTGGTCGATGCCATCTGCCCGCTGGTCACCAAGGTGCACCACGAGGTGCGCGTGCGTGCTGGGAAAGGCTACCGAGTCGTGTACGTGGGCCACGAGGGTCACGACGAGGCAGTGGGGACCATGGCGGTGGCGCCCGCCTCGATCTCACTGGTGTCCGAGCCGGCCGACGTGGACGCTCTTGACGACTTCGATGGACCTGTGGCCGTACTGGCCCAGACGACGCTCAGCCACCGCGACTGGTCAGACGTGGCCGAGGCGGCACAGGCGCGATTCGGCGAAGTGTGGATGCCGGGCCGCTCGGACCTCTGCTTCGCCACCACCAACCGGCAGGGCGCCTTGGCGAAGATCGCCCCCGACTGCGATGCCGTCATCGTCATCGGTTCGGCCAACTCGTCCAACACCATGGCGCTCGCCAAGGTGGCGGCCGAGTCGGGCTGCGAACGTGTGCTGCGGGTGAACGCCGCCGTTGAGCTGCCCGACGACCTGTTCGGCACGGTGGGAGTCACTGCGGGGGCGTCCGCACCGGAGGAGCTTGTGGATGCAGTGATCTCGCGACTCGCACCAACAGCGGGAACCAGAGAGGTGACCATCACCGATGAGGACGAGTACTTCCCCCCGCCAAGAGAGCTGCGAGACGTGTTGGGCGCCATGGAAACCGCCGTGCATGCCAGCCTCGCCGTGGCGCCAGCGGCACGAGTGAGTGCAGCCGATAGGACGACAGCGGCGAGCGACGTGCTTGCCGCATTCGCCGCAACGACGGACTGAAGCGATCCGGAGTCCTCAGTACACGTTGGGCGTGCCGACGTCGGCTTGAGCCCGGTCGAAGAGCTCCTGCATACGCTCGCGCAGCTCTCGGGTGACCTCCCGCACCGAACGGCGTGAAACCCGCCCGCTGGTGCTCAGCGGCGGAGGATCCATGGGCTCCCCGATGATCATCTTGATCCGACGGGGATGCATGAACTTGGCACCGCGAGGCATGGCAGCGGCAGTTCCGCCGATCCCGACGGGCACAATTGGCACCTGCGCCCGGGCGGCCAGGTACGCCGGTCCATCCATGAGCGGCAGCACCCGCGGGCCGTCCTTACGCTCGCCTTCGCCGAACATCACCACCGGACAATCGCCGTAGCGCAGCGCATCTAGCGCAATCCGCAGTGCCGCCCGGTCAGGAGCGTCGCGGTTGACGGGGAAACAACCGAACGTGTTGAACAGCCAGGCAGCTGGGCGGTACTTCCACATCGATTCCTTGCCCATCACCCGCATCTGCGCCGGAATCGCGGCGTGGATCGGCGTGTCGATATAGCTGCGATGGTTGGGCACCCACACGCACGGGCCATCAGGCATGTTGTCCAGCCCCTCGACGGACATTCGGTTCCAGGTCCGGAAGATGCCCCACAGCAGGTATTTCGCCGTCTTGTAAACCGCGAGGTTGAACCGGCTGTCGCGCAGGTCAACCTCGGGGCCGTCGGACTCAGACATTGTTCGCCGTTCCGGCCGGCAGTCGGAAGTCGGTTGCTGACGCGTAGAGCTCAGCGATCTGCGCCACGGCCTCATCCTGAGTCATCTCACTGGTGTCCACGATGACGGCTCGGGGCGCCACTCGCAGCGGCGAGTCGGCCCGGCCCGAGTCGAGCCGGTCCCGCTCGCTCAGCTCGGCGGCCAACACTGCCACCGCCCCGTCATCAGGAGGGACCCGATCGGAGTTGCCGCTTGATGAGGCCTGCTGTGCGAGGCGACGACGTGCCCGTTCGGTTGGGGTGGCTGTCAGGAACACCTTCAGCACGGCGTCGGGGAACACGACACTGCCGATATCGCGGCCTTCCATGACTCCCCCGCCCAATCGATTGGCCCAATGCCGTTGGTGCTCCACGAGCACTCGCCGCACTGCGGGATTGGCCGCGACGGCGCTGACGCTGCGGTCCACTTCGCCGCTGCGGATCGCCGCCGTGGCATCGACGCCGTCCACCGTGACGCGCTGTGCGTCACCCACGCTGGAGATCTCGATCTCGGCCGTGCGGGCAATCTTGGCGACACCTTCGGCATCGTGCGGGTCGACATGTGACTGCAACGCCGCCCATGCCACCGCCCGGTACATCGCACCGGTGTCGAGGTAGTCCATCTCGAGTTCGGCTGCCACGGCACGGGCCACGCTGGACTTGCCTGAAGCAGCAGGGCCGTCAATCGCGATCACCGGCGAAATCGGCTCCCGAGCCCCCTCCGGCGGGGATCGCAGCGACTGGAGCGAGTCGAAGAATTCCGGGAATGTCTTGGCTACGCAGTCCGGGTCGTCGATTTCGATGCCCGCAACACGCAGGCCGATCAACGACATCGCCATCGCCATGCGGTGATCGCCGTGGCAGTCGACCCGACCCACTCGCAGCCCGAACGGATTCGCACGAATCCTGATGCCGTCGGGCTCAGCAACGGCGGGGACGCCACGCTTGGAGAGCTCGGACACGGTGTCGCCGATGCGGTCGGTCTCCTTGCGGCGGATGAAACCAATGCCGCTGATGCGTGTCGTGCCCTCGGCGAACGCGGCCACTGCCGCCAGCGTCTGGGCCGTGTCGGAGCAGTCGCGCAGGTCGAATGTGCCCCCCTGCAGCGCTCCGTCCGCCGGCGCACCGACAACGACGGCATTGTGGCTGATCGCGACCTCAGCTCCCATCTCACCGAGGATCTGAGCGAAGCGGACGTCGCCCTGGATGCTGCTGTTCCCCAGGCCCTCGACACGCACACTGCCGCCGCAGAGCGCCGCCGCTGCCCAAAAATAGCTCGCGGCAGAGGCATCCGGTTCGATCGCATAGCCCCCAGCTCGGTAGCCGCCTGGCGCCACGACATAGCGGTCTGGGCTTGGCGTGTCGATGGTTGCGCCGAACGCTGTCATCACCGCAACCGTCATGTTGATGTACGGCCGGCTCACGGCGTCTGGCGCCGAGTGGATCTGCAGGTCGATGCCACCGAGCAGCGGACCCGCCAACAGCAGACCACTGGCGAACTGGCTGCTCACGTCTCCCCGAATCCGAACCTGACGCGGTTCAGCGAGGGAGTAGACGCCGTTTGCCGAGACCACGTCAAGCGGCAGATGGCCGGGCTCGCCCAGCTCGCGTACCTCCGCACCGAGCGAACGCACAGCTGCAATGAGGTCCCCGAAGGGACGGGCACGCAGCTGCGGATCACCGTCAAGCAGCCACCGCCCACCGATCGCTGCGAGCACGGGCAGACAGAAGCGTGCCGTCGTGCCCGATGATCTCGCATGCACCCGCGCAACACCGTCCCCCGCAGTTTGCTCAGTAGCGCTGCCAGCACCGATGCCGTTGACGACCAGCCGTGAGTTCGCGCGATCGATGCGCGCCGACGCCCCCATCGCGCGTGCGACGTCGATCATCGCCTCGGTGTCATCGGCGAACAGCGCTCCGTCGAGCGTGCTGAGCCCGCCGGCCAGTGCTGCGCACAGCATCGCCCGGTTGGTGATGCTCTTGGAGCCCGGCACCGACGCTGTGCCTGAGACCCCGTTCGTGAAGGGGGCGATGACCCGCCCTTCGCTCATGCCAGATCGCGCGTCGTGGGGTGGTAGCCCTGCCCGGCCAGGGCGGCAAGGAAGCGCTGGGCCTCGTTGCGCGCCACCACGAGCACGAGCACGCCCTCGGTTCCCTCGGGTGAGTGCGCCACCTCGATGTCGGCCACGTTCACGTCGCAGTCCGCAGCCAGCATGGTGATGGCGGCAATCTGGCCCTTGCGGTCCGGGATCGGCACCCGCACCTCGAGGAGTTCCTGGGGCCGCACGTAGCGAGACGGCAGGTTGGTACGCGCTCGACGCGCTTGGTTGAGTACGGCGCGTAAGCCCTCGCGATCTGCTCCCGCTACCACTTCGCGCATCTGTGTCAAGCGCTCGGACAGCTCATCGAGCACGTCGACGATGGCGTCTCGATTCTCGCCGCAGATGTCGAGCCAGATTCCCGGGTGTCCCGCGGCGATTCGCGTCATGTCCCGGAAACCGCCCGCCGCGAGGCGCAGCAGCGGCGCATCGTCGAGGGCCCGTTCGTCTGCGAGGCACATCAGCGATGCTGCAGCGAGGTGCGGAACGTGGCTCACCACTGCCACGAGTGCGTCGTGTCGTTCGGGCGTCATCGTCACGACATCAGACCCGAAGCCGGTCAGCACCGTCTGGCACGAACGCAAGGCGTTGTCGTCGGTGGTCTCGGTCGGCGTCAGCGTCCACACGGCGCCGACGAACATGTCCGGGTTCGCTCCCTCGACGCCTTCCTGTTCTGAACCGGCCATCGGATGGCCCGGCACGTAACGAGGATCTGTGATGGTCCGAGCGACCGGTGTCTTGACGCTGCCGGTGTCGGTCACCACAGCACCCCCCGCTGCGGTATCTGCGAGTGCTCTCGTGACTTCACCGGCAAGAAATGCAGCAGGCACGGCCACCACGCAGAACATCGCCTCGGAATCGGTGCCGATGGCATCCAGACAACCAAGCTCGAGCGCCCGCTGAGCGTGACCGCCGACAGCGTCCCGCCCGGTCACATGCCAACCCGACTTGCGCAATGCAGAAGCGACCGACCCGCCGATCAGGCCCGTGCCGACGACTTGGGCGCGCCGCACCTCCCCGGTGCCAAACGACGGCACCTGCTCGGGCGCGGAGGGATCAGTCGCCACGTACCGAAGGGTACCGATGCCTCCCGACCCTCCCCGTGTGCAGGCTCTGGTTACCGATCTGCCTGATCGACCTTCAGAGGGTGAGCTCGCCGACACGTTCGTCGAGCTCAGCCCGAAACGTCTCGACCGTGGCCATCTTGATGTCCTCGTAGCCGCGCACCAGCTCCGGCAACCTGGCGATGGCAACTGCCTGCTCGTATCGAGCGGCGCCGGCGTCACGCTCGAGTGCTTCGACAGCGGCATCGAGGGCGGCGAGGTACTCGTGTACCAGCGCCCGCTCGGTCCGGCGGATCTCGGTGTGGCCGAAGGGATCGAACCAGTGGCCTCGCAAGCGCTTGCCGCCCGCCAGCAGCGCGAACATCGGTCGCCACGCCAGCGAGAACCGGACCTTGCCCGTGCGCCCAAGCGCCCGCAGCACCGGCGGATGCAAGTTCCACGACACGGTGCCGCCAACCGAAGCCGCCAAGGCGCGCGCAGCCTCGTTCGCAGCCGGGTCTCCCATGAGGCGGGCAACCTCGTACTCGTCCTTGTATGCCATGAGCTTGAACAGCCCGGCCGCTGCCGAATCGGTCAATCTGGCCGAGCCGTCCCCCGCAGTCCGATCCGCACGCGCCACACCTTGGACGGCCTCCAGGAAGTCGGCCGCCAAGCGTTCGGACTGGTAGGCGCAGAGTTCTGACACATAGGTACCGAGGCTGGATCGCAGCTCCGCTGAATCGTGCGCCGCTTCCACGCCACCGAGGTCGTCCACCATCTCGTCGATGCGAGCCGCCAAGGGGCGCGGCAACGAGAATTCGCGGGCGCCGATGTCGCTGGAGCCTCGATCCGCAACGGGCGCCGAGGCTGCCGCTGCGATTGCGGCTGCTTTGGTGCCGTTCGGGTCAGCAACCATCGCCCGGCCCCAGCGGAAGGCCGCGATGTTCTGGGCCACCGCAACGCCGTTCAACTCAATCGCCGCCTCCACACTCGAAGGTGCTATGGGCAGTGCGCCAGATTGCATGGCCATTCCCACGACAAACACGTTCGCCGTGACCGCCGAGCCGCACAATGCGGTCACCAGCTCGCCGACGTCCGCCCAGTGCCGCTGCCCGTCAACAGTGACGGCCGCCACCCGCTCGAGCAGCTCGGCGGTCGCGGGCATCTCGATGCTCGGATCGGCGACCATCGCGCCGGTCGGCGTCACCGACGTGGAGCCGACGACCATGGTTCGTTGGGAGTCGGCCACATCGAGTCCCGCGCCAGACGCGGCGACAAGCAAGTCGAAAGCCAGGATCACGTCGGCCTGGCCGCTGCCAAGGCGGGCCGTAGCCGGTCCCCCGAGGCGCCGCAGCCGCAGATCGCCCACAACGGGGCCGGCCTTCTGCGACAGACCGATCTGATCGAGCCCCCGAACCTCGAAGCCGTCGAACATCGCCGCAGTGCCGAGCACCTGGTTGACCGTCACGACGCCGGTGCCGCCGATCCCGCACATGCGCACCGACACCTCATCGGGACCGGTGAACCGAACAGGTTCGGGCAGTTCGGCTGGCGGCTCGGGCCTGACGCCAATTCCTTCTCCGGTCCGGGGCGCACGCCGCAGCGGCGCAAGCATTTGCCGCACTGCGGTGCGAAACGGTCCACGCTGGCTCACGGTCATGAACGACGGGCAATCACCGTCGAGGCACGAATAGTCGAGGTTGCAGGACATCTGGTCGATGTGGGTCTTGCGGCCGAAGAACGTGTCGATCGGTTGCACCGACAGGCAGTTGCTCTTGCGCCCGCAGTCGCCGCAGCCTTCGCAGATCCGCTCGTTGATCAGCACCCGCTGGGTCGGCGTCGGCTGCGTTCCCCGCTTTCGGGCCCGGCGTGCCTCTGCCGCGCACTGCTGATCGTGAATCAGCACGGTGACGCCCTCGATGTCCGCGAGCAGTTCCTGAGCTTCGGTGAGGCGGTCGCGATGCCAGACCTCCACACCCGCAGGCAACGAGCGGCTGTGGTAGGCGGCGGGGTCGTGAGTGGTGATCAGCACCTTGGCCACCCCGTCTGCCAGCAGACCCGCCGCCACCTCGGGCACCTCCAATTGGCCGGCAGGATCCTGCCCGCCGGTCATGGCGACGGCCCGGTTCCACAGGAGCTTGTAGGTGATGTTCGTGCCGGACGCCACCGCGCCGGCGATCGCCAGCTGACCACTGTGGAAGTACGTCCCGTCGCCCAGATTCTGGAAGATGTGGGCCGTCTCCACGAAGGGCGACATGCCAATCCACTGGGTGCCCTCCTGACCCATGCACGTCACGCTCACGATGTCGCCGACGCGTTCGGGATTCATGAACAGCGCCATCGTGTGGCAACCAATGCCTGCGCCCACCAGCGCGCCGTCGGGCACCTCGGTGGATCGATTGTGCGGGCAGCCCGAGCAGAAGTACGGCGAACGGCTCTGTTCGGGCGGCGGTGCCAGCGGCAACTCGATGCGCACACGCTCGGGACGGGCCCCCACGAGCCGGTCGCCGATGCGAGCCCCGAGGCGACTGCGCAGCGGCTTGATGAGGTCATCGGCGGTCAGCGCACCATACGAGCTCAGCAGCATCCGGTCGTTCTCGTCGGTCTTGCCGACGATGCGGGGATGGTGCGACTGGTTGTAGAGGGCGTCTTTCAGCAGCGACTCGATGTTGGGGCTCTTCTCCTCGATCACGAAGATCTCAGTGACCCCGCGGGCGAAGTGCCGGGCTCGCTCAGCGCTGAACGGGATCGGCATGCCCATCCGCACGAGCCGGATGCCGGCGTCTCGCACCGACTCGTCGCTGTCAAGGCCCAGCCGCCGCAGGGCCTCGCGCACCTCGCGGTATGTGATGCCCGAGGCCACGACGGCAATCCAGGCGTCGGGAGGGTCGACCGTGGCGTCGTTCAGGTGGTTGCCTGCCGCGTACGCGATGGCCAGCTCGTAGCGGATTTCGACGATCTCACGCTCGATGTCGACCGTGTGCGGCGTCAGCAGGTAGCCGTCGGGCCTGTGGCGGTAGGGCTCGCCGTCGACGAGCGGGATGACCGGGTCGAACCGGTCTGGATCCAGCAGGACCGTTGCGGCGCCGTCTGCCACGTCGGCCACGATCTTCAGGCCCGTCCACAGGCCCGTCGTGCGGGACATCGCGATGGCGTGGCGGCCCAGATCGAGCGCCTCGGCGGGCGTGCCCGGATACAGCACCGGGATGTGCAGGTCGGCCATGGTCCCAGCGGAACTCGAGGGGATCGTGGAACTCTTGGCGGCCGGGTCGTCGCCGGCGATGGCGACCGCGCCACCGCGAGGATCGGTGCCGGCGAACACCGCGTGTCGAAGGGCATCAGTTGCGCGGTCGACGCCGGGCGCCTTCCCGTACCACAGGCCGACCACGCCGTCATAGACGGCGTCGGGCCGGGTGGTGGCCAGTTGACTGCCCATGATGGCGGTCGCTGCCTGGTCCTCATTGACAGCAGGCGAATGCACGACTGGCAAGTCGGTTGTGGCACGGGCGGCCTCGACGGCGGCGTCATAGCCGCCGAGTGGCGAGCCGGGGTAGCCCGATATGAAGGCCGCCGTTCGCAGTCCAGCCCGCCGATCGGCCCGCAGCTGCTCGATCGGCAGGCGCGCCAACGCTTGCAGCCCAGTCATGAACGTGGTGCCGCTGTCGTCCGTGTAGCGCCCCGACAGCCGGTATGTCTCAGCGAGGCTCATCTGCTTGCTCCGGTGTGCATGCGCAGGTTCTCGGGCAATACATCAGGGTGTTCTGCCTGCGCTACGTCCATTGTGGTCGCTCGCTGTGACATTGAGGGGCCGCCTAACTGCACGCGTCTGCGGGTGCCGGGCAGCAGTTCGCACCGCGCCCGAGTCAATCTCCGCGCCTTGCGGTCTGTGTCAATCCCCGCTCCTTGCGGCCCGGTGCAGCCTTCGAATCTCGTCGGCACTGAGCGATCGGTGCTCGCCAGGGCGCAGTGCTGGATCGGCAAGCGTGCCGATGCGTGTGCGCACCAACCGCAGCACCGGATGGCCCACCGCCTCGCACATGCGGCGGATCTGGCGGTTGCGGCCCTCCCCAATCGTGATGCACAGCATTGACGGCTGCGGCATGGACACCAACGCTGGCGCAGTCTTCCCATCTTCCAACTCGATGCCATCGCGCAGCCGGGCCAGCGATCCTCGGGACGGCACCCCCTCCACATGCGCCAAGTACTCCTTGTCGACACCCCACGACGGGTGCGTCAGCCGGTGAGTCAGCTCGCCGTCGTTGGTCACGATGATGAGCCCTTCGCTGTCGGCGTCCAGCCGACCGACTGGGAAGACGCGCACTGCCGCAGGCACCAGGTCGGTCACGCAGCGTCGTCCCCGGTCATCCGATGCGGCGCTGAGCACCCCGCGCGGCTTGTTCACCAAGTAGTGGACAAGCTCCGGGTCCCATGTGACGACCGCTCCATCGACTTCGATGCGATCTGCCGGTCCCGCACTATCGCCGATCCGGGCTGTTGCGCCGTTGACCGTGACGCGTCCCGCAATGATCAGCTCCTCGCACGCGCGCCGGCTGGCTACGCCAGCACGCGCCATGACTTTGTGCAGTCGCTCGATACCGCTTTCTGGCCCGCCAGCGGGTGCCACGTCGCCTAGCCGGTGCGGCTGGCTGCAAGGCGGTCCATGGCCTCCACCGCGTCGGGGTCCACGCTCAGCTCCGCCAGCGACGGCAGGTCCTCGAGGCCGTCGAGGCCCAGTCGTTCCAGAAACAGCGCTGTCGTCCCCAGCAGGGAAGCGTTGCCCGGTCCCGGATCGCGCGAGACCTCAATGATGTAGCCCTGATCTGCGAGCGTGCGCACCACACCGTCGCCATTCACGCCCCGGATGGCACTGATCTGGGCACGCGAGATTGGCTGCTTGTACGCCACCAGTGCCAGGGTCTCCATCGCCGCGGCGGAGAGCTTCCCGGATCGGCGACCGCCGACAAACCGTTCGACATACTCCGATACGGCCGGGGCTGACTGAAGCTGGTAGCCGCCTGCAATCCGCACGAGCGTGAAACCGCGCTCGGCCGTCGCGTACTCGCGAGCGAGTTCCTCGCAGACCACGTGGACCGACGCGATGGGCGCCGCTGTCACCGACGCCAGCACCTCGGCCGGCACAGGCTCGGTTGCAACCATCAGCACAGCCTCGATCGCTGCGTACAGCTCGTTGTCGTCGAGCGCTCGTAGCTCGTCGAGCGTCATCTCGCCGGCGAGGATTTCAGCAGCGATGCCGTCCAGACCGGCACCGGATTCCGCCACGCCATTCTCGGCGTGCCCGTTCTGGCCCGGAATCGACGGGTGCAGTGGGGGCTGTGGCAGCGATTCTGCCGGTGAGATCGGCGGCGTCGGCGGTTCAGCGACCGTGCGACCCTCATCGCTGACGAGGCGCAGGCCGTTGGTCGAGCTGTGCGGCGGACGCTTGCTGCTCACGCAGCGTCCTCCCCGTAGCCGACAGCCGATACCGGCAGCGATGCGTCGTCGCCCCCGGTCCACTCCACGCCGATATCGCCGAAGTGCTCGGCTTGGGCCAATTCCACGAGCCCCGATCCGAACAGCTCGAGCACGGCCAAGAAGTACACGACGACGACGATGCGCTCGGTGAGATGCTCGGTGAGCTCGCGGAAAGATGCCGCACCGTCCACCATCAGCCGTTCGGCAATCTGGTTCAGCGCCTCGTCCACCGTGATCCCCGCAGCACGCAGGTGACCGATGTCGACACGCGGCACGGGCCTTGGGGCCAGCACGCGCTCGAGCGCTGCGGTCAAGTCGTCACGGGACGCGCCTTCGAGCAAGTCAGGCGCAAAGGCAACGAACCGCTCCTCGGGACCGGCGTTTCTGGGCCATTGCAACG
Organism: Candidatus Poriferisodalis sp.; assembly: GCF_965221945.1. Classification (GTDB taxonomy): domain Bacteria; phylum Actinomycetota; class Acidimicrobiia; order Acidimicrobiales; family Poriferisodalaceae; genus Poriferisodalis. The sequence continues at coordinate 1,854,582 of NZ_OZ244925.1, forward strand.
ATGCGGCCAGCCACCGCTCTCGCAGTAGCCGGGCCGCGACGCCGAACGTTCGGCCCTCGACCAGTCGTGCAAATGCCGCGTCCCGCAACCCGTATGCCGCCAGCTCTTCTTCCAGATCCAGCTCGACAGGCGGGGCGGGCAGCAGGCGGCGGGACTTCAGCTCGATCAGCGTTGCAGCCAGCAGCGTGAACTCACTCGCAACATCGAGGTCGATCCTGGCCTCGCCATTGCTGTGAACGTCGGTTTCGCCGTCGGTGCCAAGCGTGAGGTCCGCAGCCACCATCACGGCGACGAAGTCGTCAACGAGGCGCGTCAACGACACCTCCCAGATGTCGACCTCCTGGGCGACGACCAGCTTCACCAGCACATCCAGCGGGCCCGCGAAGGCCTCGGTGCGAACCTCGTGGGTCACGCGGCCCGAAGGTACCGCGGCCTATGGGCATGGCTCGGGATATTTGGTGAGTTTCGAAAATGGCCGCGCCGAGTGGCCTGCAGCCCAATGCGGCTTTCGCTGCGGCCCGCGCACACCGGCCCGGTACCGTCAGGCGCCATGACACGAGTGCTCTCGGGAATCCAGCCCACCGGCGACGTTCACCTCGGCAACTATCTCGGGGCGCTGCGTCAGTGGGCGATCGATCAGCACGATGCCGACGCCTTTTATTGCGCCGTCGACCTGCATGCCGTCACCATCCAGCAGGATCCGCAACAGTTGCGCTCCGCGACGCTGGGCACGATGGCCACGCTCATCTCGGTCGGCCTGGACCCTGAGGTCTGCACGCTTTTCGTCCAGAGCCATGTTCCCCAGCACACGGAGCTTTCGTGGCTGCTCGAGTGCACGGTGTCGCTCGGCGAGCTGCGGCGGATGACCCAGTTCAAGGACAAATCGGCTCGCTCAGAGGGGGGCGGGCAGAGCAGCGACCATGTCTCTGCCGGCCTGTTCACGTACCCGGCGCTGATGGCCGCCGACATCTTGATTTACGACGCCGACCGGGTGCCCGTCGGCGACGACCAGCGCCAGCACCTCGAGCTGACCCGCGATGTGGCGCAACGATTCAACAGCCGCTACGGCGACACGTTTGTGATTCCCGATGCTGCTATTCCCGCGGTGGGCGCCCGCGTCATGGATCTGCAGAGTCCCACCGCGAAGATGTCCAAGTCAGCCGAGAGCCCGCAGGGGTCGATCGGCATCTTCGACGATCCTGCCGACATCTCTCGCAAGTTCGCCCGCGCAGTGACCGACTCCGAGTCCGAGGTGCGTTACGACTCCGACGCCAAGCCAGGCGTCTCGAACCTGCTGTCGATCCTGGGTGCCGCCACCGATCGCAGCCCAGCCGATTCCGCGGCGGGCTACAGCCAGTACGGGGCGCTCAAGTCCGACACCGCCGATGCGGTCATCGCGATGCTCGAGCCGATCGCCGCCAAGAAGGCCGAGCTCGATGCGGACCCCGCCGAGCTCACTCGCATCATCGCGGCCGGTGCCGACAAGGCTGAAGCGGTGGCAGCAGGCACCCTGGCTCGCGCCAAGACGGCCATGGGCTTCCTGCCCAAGTAGCGACACCCAGCGCTAATAGCGGGCGCGGGGGTGCGCTTGGCGGTACACCTCGGTCAGTCGTTCTTGAGAGACCGCGGTGTACCGCTGAGTGCTCGAGATTGAGGCGTGGCCCAGCAACTCCTGCACGCTGCGGATGTCTGCGCCGCCGTCGAGCATGTGGGTGGCGCACGAGTGGCGCAGCACGTGAGTGGTCAACTGGTCAGGGCCCAGACCGACGCGTTCACCATGGCGGCGCACGATCAGCCACACCCCCTGGCGGGTGATCCGCCGACCCCGGGCGTTGAGGAAGAGTGCCGCGGCATCGTCGCGGGACTTCCATGGCTCGGGCTCCAACGCTCCCCTGCCGGCCCCGCTCAACCAGTCCCCGACCGCATCGGCGGCATGACGCCCCACCGGCACGATTCGCTCCTTGCGTCCTTTGCCCCAGACCCGCATGAGCCGCTCGTTGAGATCGACATCGCCCAAGGACAGCGCCACTAGCTCGCTGGCCCGCAGGCCCATGCCGTAGAGCACTTCGAGCATTGCCCGGTCGCGCCGGGTCAGCGGGCTGTCCCCGACCGGTGAGGCCAGCAGCTGTTCGATCTGGTCGCGCCGCAGCGCACGGGGCAAACCGGCGGGCGTGCGGGGCACGTCCAGCGCCCCAGCTGGATCGGTCGACGCCAGATCCTCGGCCATCAGGAACCGGTAGAGGCCACGCAGGCTGACCGCGGCCCGGGCCACCGTCGAGGGGGCCCGCCCGAGGTCGTCTCGCAGGTGCGCCAGGTAGGCGGCGATATCGGAGGTGCTGGCGTCGAGCAGTCCTCCGCCTCTGGATTCCAGCCATGCTGCGAAGGCGTCAAGGTCTGCCCGGTACGACGCCACGGTGCGCGGCGCTCGACCCCGCTCGTTCGACAGCCAGCCCAAGTAGTCCTCGGCCTCGACTGCCAGCGCAGCGGACACCGTCAGCCCAGCGGCTCTGAGCCCAGCGGTCCGGTTCCAGAAGATGCTGGCAGCAGCTGTGGGTTGCGTCCCTCGGCTCGGGCGAGCGCAGCACCCACCAATCCGCAGAACAGCGGTGCGGGCCGGTTGGGGCGGCTCTTGAACTCCGGGTGCGCTTGGGTGCCCACCCAGTACGCGTGGCCGTCCAGCTCGATGAACTCCGCCAGCCGGCCGTCGGGCGACATCCCGCTGCACTGCAGGCCGCCATCTTCCATCCGCTGGCGGTAGGCGCTGTTCACCTCGTAGCGATGCCGGTGACGCTCGTTGACCAGCGTGTCGCCATACATCGCTGCGACACGACTGCCAGGAGCCAGCCTGGCCACATATGCGCCGAGCCTCATCGTGCCGCCCTTGTCCTGGACGTTGCGCTGCGCATGCATGAGGTCGATCACCGGGTGCAGCGTGTTGAGGTCGAACTCGGTCGAGTTGGCGCCCAGCAAACCCAATTCGTTGCGACAGAACTCGATCACCATGACCTGCAGCCCCAAGCACAGACCCAGGCATGGGATGTCGTGCTCGCGGGAGTACGCCGCTGCGGCGATCTTGCCCTCGATGCCTCGCGAGCCGAACCCTCCCGGGATCACCATGCCGTCGAGATGCCGCAATCGCCCCGCAGCGAGCAGACCCTCGATCTCCTCGGAGTGGATCCACTCGATTTCAACTTCGACACCGTGGTAGGAGGCCGCGTGGCGGAGCGACTCCACGACCGACAGGTAAGCGTCTGGCAGGGTCACGTACTTGCCGATGATGCCGACGCGCACCGTCGCCTGCGGTGCCTTGATGCGGGCCAGCATCGCTTCCCACTCGGCGAGGTCGGGCTCGACATCTTCGAAGCCCAGAATCCCGCACAGGAAGCTGTCGAGACCTTCGGCCCGCAGCACCATCGGTATCTCATAGAGGACTAACGAATCGGGGGCGTTCACCACGCCGGCGAGCTCGACGTCGCTGAGGTTGGAGATCTTGTTGCGCAGGCCGTCTTCGATGGGACCCTGGCTGCGCAGCACGATGGCGTCGGGCTGCACGCCGCGGCTGCGCAACTCGGTCACGGAGTGCTGTGTGGGCTTGGTCTTCTGCTCGCCTGAGGGGCCGATGAACGGCACCAGCGTGACATGCACGTAGCAGATGTTCTGCCGACCGACCTCGAGGCGCATCTGCCGGATGGCCTCAAGGAAGGGCAGGATCTCGATATCGCCGACCGTGCCGCCCACCTCGGTGATGACCACGTCAACGTCGCTGGTCGCCAGCTTTCGAATGCGTTCCTTGATCTCGTCGGTGATGTGCGGGATGACCTGCACCGTCCGCCCGAGATACTCGCCCCTTCGTTCGTCAGCCAGCACCTTCTGGTAGATCGAGCCCGTCGTCGCGTTCGAATCACGGGTCAGCGACACGTCGATGAACCGCTCGTAGTGACCGAGATCGAGGTCGGTCTCGCCGCCGTCGTCGGTGACGAACACCTCGCCGTGCTCGTACGGGTTGAGAGTGCCGGGGTCGACGTTGATGTACGGGTCCAGCTTCTGCATGGTGACCCGCAGTCCGCGGGCGACGAGCAAGCGCCCCAGTGAGGCCGCGGTGAGTCCCTTACCGAGGGAGCTGGCGACTCCACCGGTGACGAAAATGTGCTTGGCCACGCGGCTCCCTTAGTGGGCTCCCTCGAATTTCATCTCAAGCTACCGTCGCTTTGGCCGGGGGTGGCTGATCCCCGCAAGAGCTCAGCGACCTGGGGGGAACTCGCTGAGAACTTCACTCGGGAGCATCCACCTGCTGGACGGGAAACGATGAACGACGTCACGAACGAAGAACGCAACGAAGAGCCGGCAGATCTGTTGGTACGCAACGCCATGTTGGTGGCGACGTGTGACGATCAGCGCCAAGAGATCGATGGCGGGTGGGTTGCCATCGCGGACGGTCTCATCAGCGCTGTCGGAGGAGCCAGCGAGGCGCCTCCGCGGGCGCAGCGGCACATCGACGCGAGCGGCTGCCTGGTGACGCCGGGGCTCATCAACACCCACCACCACATGTACCAAAACCTCACTCGGTCCTACGCACCGGCGCTTCGGGGCGGGCTGTTCGACTGGTTGACCACGCTGTACCCGTTGTGGGCACGGCTCGACGAGCAGGGCGCGTACCTGTCCGCCTGGGTAGGCCTTGCCGAGCTGGCGCTGGGCGGCTGCACCACGAGCACCGATCACCTGTACGTGCACCCCCGAGGTGCCGGCGACCTGATCACTGCCGAGATCGCCGCAGCTGCCGAGTTGGGCATGCGCTTTCATCCCACACGGGGCTCGATGTCGCTCGGACGCTCGGCGGGTGGACTGCCGCCCGACGAGGTATGCCAATCGCCCGACGAGATCTTGACGGAATCGGAGCGGCTTGTCGCCGTGCACCATGACCGCGCACCGAACGCGATGGTGCGCATCGCGCTGGCGCCCTGCTCGCCGTTCTCGGTCTCGACCGATCTGATGACCGCCACCGCTGCGTTGGCCTCCCAGCTTGACGTGCGTCTGCACACGCATCTCGCTGAAGACCCCGGTGAGGACGGGTTCTGCATCGAGATGTTCGGGATGCGGCCGGTGGAGTACTTCGAGCACTGCGGCTGGGGCTCGGATCGCTCGTGGATCGCACATGGGGTGCAGCCCAACCCCGCCGAGATCGCACGGCTCGGCTCCTGGGGCACCGGAGTGGCGCACTGCCCGAGCTCGAACATGTTGCTCGGTGTCGGACTGGCCCCGGTACGCGAGCTACGGGCCGCCGGTGTGCCCGTGGGCCTCGGCGTGGACGGCTCGGCCAGTACCGATTCGGCATCAATGTGGACCGAGGCGCGCAATGCCCTGCTGGTAGCACGGCTGCGCGACGGCCAGCGACACTTGAGCGCTGAGCAGGGCCTAGACAGCGGCCGGACGGGCGACGGCGCGACCGGCGGCAGCGCCGATGACGCCGGAAGAGCCGATTTGGTGTATTTCTCCGCCCGCAATGTCCTAGACCTTGCAACTCGTGGCAGTGCGGGTTGTCTCGGCCGGGTGGGCGAGATCGGCGAGCTGTCGCCCGGTGCATGCGGCGACCTCGTTGTCTGGCAGCTCGACGGTCCCGCGTTCGCTGGTGCACTGTCAGATCCGATCGAGGCGTGGCTGCGCTGCGGCCCGCTGTCCGCCCGGGACACGGTCGTGGCCGGTCGCCCCGTCGTCGCCGACGGTCAGATCGTCCACCCCAGCCTCGACGCCCGCCTAGCGGAACATCGCCAGTGCGCTGCTGCCATGCAGCGGGCATAAGACTCGCCTGTCAGTCGCGGCGGTACGGCGAGCCGAGCCGGTCCAGCCACCGCAGCGGCGGCACTGCGTCGATTATCCGGCTGAACGACCAGCGCTCGCTCGCGAGGTTCAGCACCGCCAGCACCACCAGCACGACCCACTCGAGGGCCGCGGAGTACATGGCGATCGTGGCCATGCCCAGCACCGCACCGAGGGGATTGACGCCAGTGTCACCCTGCATGTGTTTTTCGGCCAGCTCGCTGCGCAGCAGCCCGGCCGCCGCTCCGACCGCTCCGGCAGCCCACACCCCCCAGTCCGCCGCATCGGGTCCCTGGGTGAAGCACCCGCGGCCGCAGGATGCCGTGATCGCCGCCGGCACGAGACCCACCAGCCACCACGCCAGAGCAGCCTTGGTGGCGCGTCCCGGCACCCGGTCCAACAGGTTCACCAGGTTGGCCGCGAGGGCCACAATCAGGGCTCCACGCAGCAGCGTCACGATGCTCCACGGCGGTGACGCTGCTGTGGAGAACCAGTCGCTCGGATCGGCCCAGGTCGCCAGCTGGACTGCTCCAAATGCCACCGCCAAGCCGCCAAGCGCCTTCTGCGCCCCGGTGGTGAGCCGCCGGTGCTGCCAGCTGAGGCGCAAGTGTCCGGCGAACCCGCCGAGTGAGTCCTGGTGCTCAATGGCTCCGCGAGTGTCGTCGCGGTAGCCGAGCCAGCCCAGACCTGCCAGCAGCATCAGCGCCGCGATGCCCCCGGCGATTGCTGCGGGTTCCGGCGAACGGTCCAGCACGAAGTGGCGGTCCCCCACGACGACCGCCCAGACACCGTGTCCGCCAGGCTCGATGATGACGAGCGCAGCCGTCACGGCAATCGTCACAATGATGCTCGCTGCGACCGTCAGCAGTCCCCCCACGGCCACGACGGGCTGTCCGCGGTAGTTGGGGCGTACCCAGCGGCCACGCGCCATGCGGTTGCCCAGCCAGCGCCACAGCAGCGCCGCAATCGCCAACGAGCCGAAGAACGCAGCGACGAGCAGCAATGCAGTTCGCAGCCGATTGTCGAAATCGGAATTGACGAGTGCGAGCGTCATTGCCGTCAGTGGACCTCGCAGGCGCTACGCCGAGGCCTCACGGTTCGCTCGGGGTCCGGCGCCGCCGTGACTTGAGACGGGACCCCAGCCCTTGCCGCAATCCCAAGCGCCACTGTGGCCACGACGGCCGCCACAATCGCAGTCGCCTCAACGCCGCATGCACGTCCCGCCCTCGCTTCCGAGACGCTGGTCGACGTGACGACAGCGCTCGGCTAACGAGCGATGCGATCAGGAGATAGATGGTCTTCGGGCCCCCGATGCGGGAGGCCGCGGCGCGGTACACGTGCCGGCCGATTCTTGCCCGGTGAGCAAAGCCGCTGAGGTCACGCCCGGACGGCCGATGGGAAAATCCGACCTCGATCTCGCTGATGGAAGCCGCGCGCGAGGCCGCATCGAGCGTCAAGGCGATCTCGAGACCGAATCCGTCGGCGAGCTCCAGCGAACGCAGCAGCGGACCCCGCAGGGCGCGCTGGCCCGACAGCGGCTCTGCCAGCGTCAGCCCGGTCTCGGCGCGCAGTACGCGCGCCGCGAAGCCCTTGACGAATCCGAACCCGCCCCCGCCAGGGGGGGATTCGAACGCGGCGATCGTCATGTCGGCCGTTCCCAGCGCAACCGGCCGCAGCAGTTCGCCGGCCAGCGCAGCGGTGCGGCCTAGATCGGCATCGATGAGCAGGTACGCGTCGGGGGCACCGGAGGCGGCAATGCCCGCGGCAATCGCGGCTCCCTTGCCGCGATTGCGCGCGAGCTCAATGACGCGCGCCCCTGCGGCGGCCGCAACCGCGGCCGTGCGATCGGACGACCCGTCGTCGACCACGATGACATCGAGCACATCTGGCACGGTCCGCAGCGCCGTCACCGTGGCTCCCACCGTGTCGGCCCGGTCGTATGCGGGCACGATTGCCACGGCGTGTGTCATGACGGGCCCAATCCGTGCTCGGGATCGGCCGAGGAGAAGTGACGGATCTCGGGCAGATCCTCGAGCGCCACGAGCAGCGCCAGATCGCCCGAGAAGGTGTCCACGCCGTCGACGCTCGAGAACGAGGCGGCGAGCAGTGGGTCTGACCGAACCCTTTCGAGCACAGCGCCGTATCCGATGCCTGCGGCGTCGCGGGCGGGCACCTCGACAATCACGCCGCTGCCCGAGTATCCGTCGTCAGCGATGACCGTCAACAGGTCGAACACGAAGTCCTCGTTCAGCCCTGCTGCAGCTGCATCGGTCACCACCACAAGGCGCAGTCCCTCCCCGCCGAGCAGGTGCAACGCGACTGCACCGGTGCCGTCGTGGGTGACCAAGCCCAAGTCGCGAAGCAGTGTGAGCGTCGTGCGCGTCCGAGGGGCCAACAGGAAGCCGCGCGAGAAGCCGTCGAGCGCACCGGCGTCGGTGACCGCGTTGACGTCGGCATTGAGTGCTCGGCTCGATCCGGCCTCCGATGGCCGCAGGAGCGCCTGGGGCACCAAGAAGCGCAACGCCCTGCGCACCGCGTTGCGGCTGTCGCCTGCGAGCGAGAACGCTACAGCAATTCGTTGGCGCACTTCGGAGTCATAGAGGCGCAGATCGTCGCTGAGCCACAGCACACCGCCGAGTTGTGTATCGGTTGCTGCCAAGCGGGCTCTGATGGCGACAACCGCGTCGGTGTCGGTGTTCTCGGGTGCAACGATCAGCGTTGTCGTGCCGCTCAAACGCCCTTGCGGAAGGTATGGGCGGACCAGATCCTCGACCTCGAACCGTTCGGACCGCGCGGCGTCGACGCTCGCAAGCGCTTCGGAACGCGCCGCCTCAGCCTCGTCACGCGCCGCCTCGGCTTCGGCACGCCTGTCGATCGCCTCCTCAGTGTCGGCTTGAAGCTGGTCCACCCGGGATTCCAGATTGCTGACCAACACCGAGTCCACAAACGTCGAGCCCAGCGCCAGGCCGATTGCCAAGGCCAGGAAGACGGCCGCGATGGACACGATGTGGTAGCGGAGGTTGACCATTCAGAGGCCCATGTTGATCCACAGCGTGCGCAGCAGAAGCCGGCCTGGCTCGGTCACTGCGGCAATGACGCCGATAGTGACCAGCGCCGAGACGATCAGCATCGCCATGTCGCGCTTGCGCACTTGGGTGCGGTACAGACGGCTCACACCCTTTGCATCCACGAGTGCCGAGGACACCTGCATCCGGGTGAGGAAGGTGGATGCCATGCCGCGGCGGCCCTTGTCGAAGAAATCGACCATTGAGGTGTGGGACCCGACCTCCACAATCTGCTCTGCGCGCTGCTCAAATGCCAGTCGCAATGCGACGTCCTCGCTGGTGCCGGGCGCCGCAATGACGTCATAGCTCAGGCCTGCATCATCAAGGCGTCGAGCACCCGGCGCGCCCCCCTCGGGATAGCCATGCACGATGAGCTGCGCCCCGCAGTTCAGCGCCCGCGGCGAGACTGAGTCGAAGTCGCCGATGATGATGTGCGGCACGAGACCTGCTTCGAGGAGCGCATCCGCCCCTCCGTCCACACCGATGAGCACCGGCCGCATGTCCGACATATAGCCCGAGCGCCGAAGTGCCGCGAGATCTTCGCGGTAGTCGATGCCGCGCACCACCACCAGCACGTGGCGGCGGCGCAGTTCGTGTCGCAGCGGAGGGATGTCCAATTCCTCGGTGAGGATCTGCGGCTCCTTTTCGAGGTACTCAAGCGTGTTGCGGGCGAAGCTCCCCAATTCGCTGCGCACCGCAATGCGCGCCGATTCGAGCACATGCTCGAAGTACTCGGCGTCGCGGCGGTAACCGGTCCCGATCACCTCGCCGCCGCGCAGGACCTCGTCGCCGGCAATTGCGATCTCGTCGCCCTCTCCCAACGCCTTGAATGCAGCCTCGCCGATGTCCTCCAGCACGGGCACCCCGGCCTGAGCGAGCGTGAGGCCGCCGAGCGCCGGGTACCGTCCGCTCATCGTCGGCACAGCGTTGACCACGGCCGCCGCCCCGGCTGCCAAGAGCCCATCGGCGGCGACCCGATCGAGATCTGCGTGGTGGATGACTGCTATCTCGCCTCGTTCCAAGCGTCGGAGCAGGTTCTTGGTGCGGCGGTCCACGCGGCACCGGCCCGCCAATTCAGCGTTGGCCCCGTCTTGGCGGCGCCGCACACGCCGGCGGCGAGCCGTCTGTGCGTCGCGGGACAAGCTCACGGGACTGCGCCGCTGCGCGCTGGCTCAGCAACCACCGCTGCGTCCCCCTCGTCGGCGAGCTCAGCCGTCGCTGCGTCGATGTCCGGCTGCGTTCCATCGAGCGCCGGTCGCTTCGCAGCGGCATTGTCGAGCAGTTCGCTTGCGTGCTGGCGGCCGCTTGCCCAGTGGGGCTGACCCGCAAGCATCCGCGCCAATTCGCTCACACGTTCGGTGCCAGTGACCGCGACCAGATCCGACGCCACCGTTGCGCCGTCGTCGGTCTTGCGCACCGCCACATGGTGATGCGCAAATGCCGCGACCTGCGGGAGATGGGTCACCACCAGCACCTGGTGGTTCTTGGTCAGCGAGGCCAGCGCTTGACCGACGGCCACCGCCGTCTCGCCGCCGATGCCGGCGTCGACCTCGTCGAACACCAGTGTCGGCGGACCAGCGGTCAGCACCAGCCGCAAGGCCAGCATCACCCGTGCCAGCTCGCCGCCGGAGGCCACCTTGGACAGCGGGCCGGGCGGAACACCCCGGTTCGCGCTGAAGCGCAGCTCGACGCTGTCGCTCGGCGGGCCGCCCGATACGCCGACATCCAGCGTGCCGCCGGGCAGCGCCAGCGACGCCAGGTGCTCGGTCACGGCGGCAGCCAGCCCCGGAGCAGCCGCTCGGCGAGCTGCAGCGACGGTCTGTGCCTCGCTGTCCATGTGGCGCTGCGCTGCGATGATGCCCGACTCCAGTTCGATCGCCAGCTCCTCGTGGTGTTCCAGCTGCGAGAGGCGCTCGGCAGCGCGGGCGCCGAACGACATCACCTCAGCGAGTGTGTCGCCGTACTTGCGCGTCAACTCACGCAGCAGTTGGTGCCGTGCGCGGACATCGGCCAACGCACCGGGATCGTCTTCGATCGTCTCGAGCACGCTCCGAAGCTGCGCCACGGTGTCGTCCAGCTCCGCGGCCACGGCCCCGAGTCGCTCGCTCAGGGGGGCAAACGCCTTCCGGCCACCCAGCGCGGCCAAAGCGCTGCCCAGCTTGTCGATGACGCCGTCGTCACCGGCGAGTGCGTGGCGGGCCGCGTGCCCCTCCCCGAGGTGAGATGTCGCATCCGCCAGCAGGTCTTCGCGCTCCGCGATCCGTTCCAGCTCGTCGAGGTCCTCCAGCTGCGCGGCGGCAATCTCGTCGACCTGGTACCGCAGGAGATCGATTTCCTGTGCCCTGGCACGTGCATCGCCGCCGAGCACTGCCAGGTTCTCAGCCAGTGCCCGCAGCTCCTCACGTGCTGCCGCCAATGGATGCAGGTCCACGCCGCCCCAGCGGTCCAGCGCCTCACGCTGGGTGCGCGGCCGCAGCAACGACTGGTGCTGGTGCTGCCCGTGCAGGTCGATGAGCCCGGCTCCCAGCTCGGTGAGCTCCGGTGCCGAAGCCATGGTGCCGTCCATGTAGGCACGGCTGCGGCCTGCGGCTGGAATCACGCGACGCAGCACCCCTTCGCTGCCATCAGGGTTCACGAACCTGCCTTCGACGACTGCTTCGGTCGCGCCTGCCCGCACCATCGCAGGATCAGCTCGCCCGCCCACGAGCAGCTGAACCGCCTGCACAACGAGCGTCTTGCCGGCTCCCGTCTCGCCGGTCAATGCCGTCATTCCCGCGCCGAGCACCAGGCTGGCTCGCTCGATTACCCCGAGATTGCGCACCGCCAGCTCTGCAAGCATCAGCAGCTCCTGCCGCTTTCCGGTCGACCGCAAGGGTCCGGTGGCTGCCGCTGGCAGGGCATTGGTCGCTCGCTCATCGACGCAAACTCAGCGATCCTTGAGGCCGAACTTGTGCTTCAGCACGCGATGGAAGCTGTCGCCGCCGGCGGTGACGAACTGTGCCTCGTATGGGGCGCGCGTCACCACGAGCTCGTCACCTGTCTGCAGCATTGTGGCCGAACGCCCATCCACTGCGGCCAGCGCCGGCCGCTCGCTGACCACCCGGATGCCGATCTCGGTGTCGGGTGGCAGCAGCAGCGACCGATCGAACAGCATGTGCGGCGCGACGGGCGTGACCTGCAGGGACGAATGCGTCGGCGCAACGACGGCTCCTCCCGCAGAGAGGCTGTACGCGGTGGAACCGGTTGGTGTGGACACGATGAGACCGTCTGTCGCATAGGTCGCGAACATGTCGCCGTCGAGCCAGACTTCCAGCCTGACCGTGTGGCCCGGATCGCGCTTTTCGAGGACGACTTCGTTCAAACCGGTCCACGTATCTGCGTCGTGGGGGTCGGGGTCGTCGGGATCTTCGCCAGGTCGCCGGCGCACGGTGGCGCTGACCATCATCCGCACCGATATGCCCAGCGTCCCCTCGAGCGCCGCGGCAACCGTCTCGGTGAGCTGTGCAGGCTCGAATTCGGTCAAGTAGCCGAGGTGGCCGACGTTGACGCCGAGAACCGGCACTCCTGCGGCCGCCACCAGATCGAACGAGCGCAACATGGTGCCATCGCCGCCGACGCTCACGGCGAGATCCGGCATGGTGCCGATCGGCTCGTCGGCTGCGAGTTCGCTGCGACCGATGGCCGATGCCTCCACACGTCCCAGCTCGACGGTGTGACCCTCGCTCTCGAGCCAGTCCACTAATCGCTTCGATGCCGACACTGCCTCGGCGCGCTCGGCATGAGCGATGATCAGCACCGCGCTCATCGAGTTGCTCCCCCGTCGTCGCGTGTGCCGTCGACACGCTGGATTGCCCTGTCGATTGCGGCATCGAGGTCAAACGCGGCGGCGGTTCGGGAGGCGCCGACGACGTGGCTCGGTTGGTCCGCAGCGCGACGGCAGTACAGGAAGAACTCGACATTGCCCGCCGCACCTCGCAGCGGCGAAACGGCGACGCCTGCCGGCACCAAGCCGCATCCGGACGCGCTCGCTGCCACCTCGCTGAGCACCCGCCGCCACACCTCGGGGTCGCGGACCACGCCCTTGCCCCGTGAGGCTTCCCGCCGGCCGGCTTCGAACTGCGGTTTGGTAAGCAGCACCGCATCCCCGCCGGGTGCGGTACACGCCGCCAGGTTCGCCATCACCGTTCGCAGCGAAATGAACGACAGGTCGGCGGTCACGATGTCTGCCGCACCGCCGATGTCAGCGGCCCCCACATGACGCACGTTGCAGTGCTCTCGCACCGTGACCCGGGTATCGGTGCGCAGACGTGCATCCAGCTGACCCCAGCCAACGTCGGCCGCCACAACCTGAACTGCGCCTCGCTGCAGCAGGCAGTCCACAAACCCGCCCGTCGAAGAGCCGGCGTCAAATGCGCGCCGCCCAACGACGGGGACCCCAAAGGCGTCCAGCGCTGCATCGAGTTTGTCGCCGCCGCGTGACACGAATCGGGCAGGTTCACCGCTGAGCTGGACCGGCTCCGCGGCCGCCACCATCCGTGAGGGCTTCTGCGCGACGGCACCGCTGACGAGCACCCGACCACCGGAGATGAGTGCCTGCGCGGCCGCCCGTGACGGCGCCATGGCTCGGCGCACCAACTCGTTGTCGAGGCGTCGTCGCACGGCGTTCATGCAGCCGAAAGTACCAGCGCGCCCATCGGGCGCCGCAGCGAATTCTCAGACACGGCCGCGGCGGTCTTGCCGCCGCGAGCCTCGGGGCACGAGATGGATCTCAGACGTACCAAGTACCGCGTGCACGCAGCAACTGTCCGATGTCCGCGGGGCCCTGCTTTTCCTGGGCTGCGGCCAGCTGTCGCGTGGAAGCCATTGCGTACTCACTGCGCCGCACGGCACGGAATACGCCGATCGGAGTCGGCTCAAAGGGTCCGCGTGCAAGACGGGCCAGCATGAACGCCGTCGACGGATCGTGCTTGGTCTCGTCGTGGGTGAGCAGCTCGTCAGGACTCACATCGACTGAGTGGATGACCCGGGCGCAGCCAGACTCGTCAATGACGCCGAACTCGCCATCAGCCCCGAACCGGATGGGTTCGCCATGCGTCAGCGGGATCAGATTGGCGTCACGATTCTGCTTCTTCGTGACACCTTCGAAGGCGCCGTCGTTGAAGACGTTGCAGTTCTGGAACACCTCCACGAACGCGGCGCCCTCGTGTTCGTGCGCCCGCCGGAAGGTTTCCATCATGTGCTGGCGGTCCATGTCGTGGGTACGGGCCACAAACGAGGCCTCAGCTCCGAGCGCCACTGCCAGCGGGTTGAACGGGGCGTCCAACGAACCCATCGGCGAGCTCTTGGTGACCTTTCCGATCTCGCTGGTGGGGCTGAACTGGCCCTTGGTGAGGCCATAGATCTGGTTGTTGAACAACAGGACCTTGATCTTGACGTTGCGACGCAACGCATGAATCAGGTGATTGCCGCCGATCGACAGCATGTCGCCGTCACCGCCGATCACCCACACGTCGAGATCGGGCCGCGCCATTGCCAGACCGGTGGCGATCGCAGGTGCTCGGCCGTGGATGCCGTGCACGCCGTAGGAGTTCATGTAGTACGGGAAGCGGGCGGCACACCCGATGCCCGAGACGAACACCGTGTTGTGCGGCTCGGTGCCGAGGCTCGGCATCAGCATCCGCATCGCCGTGAGGATGGAGTAGTCGCCGCAGCCCGGGCACCAGCGGACCTCCTGGTCGGTGGCCCAGTCTGCGGGCTGTGTGGTCGGCGTGAAAGAGGTGTCGGTCATCGTGCTTTAGGCCTCTGTCTGTGCTCTGAGTGCTCGTTGGGAGATTGTTCCGGCTTGTGCCAGTTGCGATTCGTGCGTCGTATGTCGTGTGTGTGGATTTGCGTCGTCGGCTTCTATGTGGCTGCCAACTCCTCGAGGCGCTTGCGTACCCCGGCGGTCACTTCTCTCGTGGTGAAGGGCACGCCGTCGATCTTTCCGATGTGTTCGACATCGATCAGGTACTTCGCTCGCACGAGATCGCTGAGCTGGCCCTTGTTCATCTCGGGGCACACCACGGCCCGGTAGCGCCGCAGCACGTCGCCAAGATTCGTCGGCAGCGGATTGAGGTGTCGCAGATGCACGTGTGCGATCTGGAAGCCAGCCTCTCGCAGCCGTCCGGCGGCGGCGTCGATGGCCCCCCATGTGGACCCCCAGCCCAACACGACGAGATCAGCATCGACGTCGCCGGCGATTTCGACATCGGGCACGTCGACACCGTCGATCTTGGCCTGCCGCAGGTCCACCATTAGCTGGTGATTCTCGGGCTCGTAGGAGATGTTGCCGGTGCCGTCCTCCTTCTCGATGCCACCTATGCGGTGCATCAAGCCAGGCGTGCCGGGAATGGCCCACGGTCGGGCCAGAGTCTCCGGATCTCGTAGGTACGGCAGGAAGATGCCGTCGCCGTCCTCGTTGGTGCCGTTGAACTCGGTGGCGAAGTCGACCCCGATGTCAGGCAGCGTGCCGACGTCTGGGAGCAGCCACGGCTCGGAGCTGTTGGCCAGGAAGCCATCAGACAGCACGATCACCGGCGTCCGGTACTTCAAGGCGATGCGCGACGCCTCGATCGCGATGTCGAAACAATCGGCCGGGCTGCGCGGCGCCACCACGGGCAGCGGCGACTCAGAGTGGCGCCCGTACATGGCCATCATCAAGTCGGCCTGCTCGGGCTTGGTCGGCAGTCCCGTGGACGGACCGCCGCGCTGGATGTCGAGCACCACCAACGGGAGCTCCAAGCTCACCGCGAGGCTGAGCGTCTCGCCCTTGAGGGCCAGGCCTGGCCCCGACGTGGCGGTGAACGCCAGCGCTCCGCCGAAGGCCGCCCCCACAGCGGACGCTGCAGCGGCGATCTCGTCTTCGGCCTGGAAGGTCCGCACGCCGAAGTTCTTCTTCAGCGACATCTCGTGCAGGATGTCCGACGCCGGGGTGATCGGATATGAGCCCAGGAACACCGGCAGGCGCGCCAGCTGACCCGCCACGACGCAGCCCCACGCCAGCGCCGTGTTGCCGTTGACGTTGGTGTACTCGCCAGGTGCCAGCGGGGCCGGCTTGACCTCGTAGTGCGCCTCGAAGATCTCAGCGGTTTCGCCAAAGTTGTAGCCGGCCTTGAAGGCGGAGGTGTTGGCGTCAATGACCTGAGTGCGACCCCGGAACTTGGTGTTGATGAATTCGATGGTCGGCTCGGTCGGCCGGGTGTACATCCACGAGATCAACCCGAGCGCGAAGAAGTTCTTGGACCGTTCCGCGTCGCGCTGCTTGACGCCGTGCTCAGCCACCGCGTCCCGGGTGATCTGGCTCATCGGCACCGGGTATGCCCGGTAGTCGTCAAGCGTGCCGTCTTCGAGCGGGTTGGAGGAGTAGCCGGCCTTCTCGAGGTTGCGGTCGGTGAAGGCATCGGTGTTGATGATCAGCGCGCCGCCCTGCGTGAGATGGTGCAGCTGAGCCTTCAGCGCAGCGGGGTTCATGGCGACCAGCACTGTCGGAGCGTCGCCCGGCGTGGTGATGTCGAAGTCCGAAATGCGTACCTGGAAGGCCGAGACGCCCGCCAGTGTCCCCTGCGGGGCGCGGATCTCGGCGGGGAAATCCGGCAGGGTCGACAGGTCGTTTCCGAGGGCTGCGGAGATACTCGTGAACTGATCTCCGGTCAACTGCATGCCGTCGCCGGAGTCACCGGCGAATCGGATGATGACCTCGTCGATCTCCTGCAGCGGCAATTCGCGCGATGCGGTGTCGGTCACAGTACCTCCTGGGGGGGATGGCTCCTGGGGGAAGACGGCTCCTGGGGGATTTCAGCCGCTCCAGGCGACCACGCTAGCCGCGGCCGCACCGATGCAGCCGGGTTGGGGTCACCTGTCAGGCGATGGTCACCGCCGGGTCCGAATACACGTCCTGGATGGCGCCGAGCAGCTCGACGCCCTCGACCATTGGCCGTTGGAAGGCCTTGCGTCCCGAGATCAGCCCGATGCCGCCCGCTCGCTTGTTGACGACCGCAGTGGTGACGGCCTCGGTCAAGTCCGTGGCGCCCGAGCTGGCTCCTCCCGAGTTGATCAACCCGACACGTCCCATGTAGCAATTGGCCACTTGCCAGCGGCACAGGTCCACTGGATGATCCGATGTCAGCCGGTCGTACACGGCAGCGTGGGTCTTGCCAAAACCCGAGACGGAGACGAAAGCGCCGTTGTTCTCGGGCAGCTTCTGCTTGATGATGTCGGCCTCGATTGTCACGCCGATGTGGTTGGCTTGCCCGGTGGCGTCGGCGGACACATGGTGGTCAACGCCGCCTGCTTCGTTGGACAGGTTGATGGCTGGGTTGCGGAGGTAGCACCACAGCACGGTGAACATGCCGAGCCGGTGTGCTTCCTCGAACGCAGCGGCTACCTCAGTGATCTGCCGTCCGCTCTCAGCCGAGCCAAAGTAGATGGTGGCTCCGACGCCAGCGGCGCCGAGCTCATGCGCCCGGGCGACCGAACCGAACATGATCTGGTCGTACTTTGCGGGATAGGTCAGCAGCTCGTTGTGGTTGAGCTTGACGATGAATGGGATGCGATGCGCGTAGCGGCGGGACACCGCCCCCAGCACGCCGAACGTGGTCGCCACGGCATTGCAACCGCCCTCGATCGCCAACTCCACAATGGAAGCTGGATCGAAGTAGATCGGGTTGGGGGCGAACGAAGCAGCCCCGGAGTGCTCGATTCCCTGGTCCACCGGCAAGATCGAGACATAGCCGGTGCCGGCGAGGCGGCCGTGGTCGAACAATGACTGAAGGCTCCGCATGACCTGGGGTGAACGGTCGGTGCCGGCTACGACGTCGGTTACGAAGTCCGGCCCGGGCAGGGTGAGCAGATCCCGCCCGATGCCTTCACACTTGTGGTCCAGCAAATAGGAGGCCTGCTCGCCCAGCAGGCGCTCGATGTCGGTAGTCACGTTGTGCCGCTTGCCTCGCGCGATCGGGCGGCGCCGGTACTGAGGGCCGGTACTGAGGGCGGCGCTCGCCGAATGACGGGATCACTCTACCCGCGCGCTCGCGGCGGAAGGCTGATCCGGCAGGGATTTCTTGAAGTTGTGCGCTATCGCTAGGCGTTGTGCGTGCCGAGTGCTGCCAACCGGTCCTGCACATCAACGAATTCGGGCTCGACATCGGCAATCCGGGCGAAGCCGCGCCGGGCCCGCTGCAAGTCCCCGATCCGGTCGTACAGATCTGCGAGCGCGTACCACAGCCTGAGGTGGTGCTCCTGAGGGCCCTTAGGGCGCAGCGGACCCGCCTCAAGCAAGCGAATGGCGTCGCGTGGGCGGCCTTCGTCCGTCAGCGCACCCGCAGCCACGATGCGCCCCTCGGTGATCGTCTCAGCGTCAGGATCGGCGTGCCTCAGCCGATCCCAGACGTCGTGCACGTCGTTCAGCCGGCCCAGTGCCCGGTAGCAGTCCGCGAGCACTGGCAGCTGGTCGATAGCCCTGGTAAGCGCCTCATATTGCTCGAGCCGGTGTGACGCCGCAGTCCAGCGACCAAGGCGGTACAGCGTGAGGCCGTAGAGCTCCTGCACCTCCGCGACGGCCGCATATCTCGACGCCAGTGGTCGGAGCGTGCTGAGCGCGTCGCCGAATCGTTCTGCCAGAAAGTCCTCTCCTGCATCGCGCAGGCGATGAGCGAGTCGGTCCCGTTCGGATGCCGGCAGGTCTCGCACCGATGCTGGGTCCAGCTGGGGCACATCCAGCCGGACTCTCGGCCGACGCCGGGGCTGTGTCTTTGTCGTCTTCGTCGCGGCACGCTGGAGGGGCTCCGGGCCCTGAGGCACCGAAGGTCGCGGTTCTTGGCGGACCGGCACCCCCGCGGCATACGCGTCCCCCCGGTCGGCCCCCGGGATCGGCCGAAGCACAGAAGCGCCCTTGCGTGCAACCCCGCCCCAATCTGTCCGCCGGGCCGCTCGCTCTGCCACCTCGTCGACAGGCTTGTCACCTCGACGAGGAGGTCCAGACCGACGCTGCTCACGTTGGCCCCCAGGGCGGCGATCTTTCCCAGGTCGGTCATTTCGACCGCGGCCGGACTCGCCTCGACGACCGGGACCTTGCCGTCGATCGCTGTCGCGATCGGGGCGCCGCTGCGGGCCTCTGCGAGGCGGGCGCCGGTTCTGCGTCACTCCTCGAGACTAGATGATTAGTTCCAAGGGGTCGGGTCCACCGGTTGTGGGGTGAGGGTGTCCAAGCTCGGGGTGTGTATTCACGCTTCGATCTTGGAGGTTCTCAGCATGGGCCCGGACTTGGACACCCTCGCGACCGCACTGTATGTGAGGATCGATGACCTGTTGGCGCAGAACCCTGGGTGGGCTCCGCGGCGGCCTGTGGTGGGGTTCGCCCCGAAGCTGTCGGACGCGGAGCTGGTCACCTTGGCGGTGATCTCGGCGCTGCTGGGCTATGACAACGAGTCGCAGTTCGTGCGCTACGCGAGAGCGCATCTGGGGCCGTGGTTCCCGTATCTGCCCAACCGCGACGGCTACAACAAGCGGCTGCGGCGCAGCGCCGAGATGATCGCTCGTGTCATGGGATGCCTCGCACGCGAGTGCGAGTCGTGGCACGACGACGTGTGGCTGGTGGACTCCACCCCGGTCGAGTGCGGCACCAGCCGCGAGACCCAAAAGCGCTCTGACCCGAATTTGACGGGTTGGGGTGCGTGTTGGGCGGGTGTCGGGTTTGTGACCTGCGGGTTTGGGTGCGGCGAGGTTGTTCCGTGATGGTTTTGTAGGGGCGACATTTGCAGCTTGGCGGGAGTGGTGGGTGTTATGCTGCTGGGGTGTTCGTGAAGACGACGAGGCGGCGCAGGGGCGACAAGACGTATGAGTATCTGTCTTTGGTGGAGTCGGTGCGCGACGGCGCGAAGGTCGGGCACCGCACGCTGCTGCGGCTGGGCGAGGCCTCAGCGCTGCGACGCTCGGGCCAGCTCGAGCGCATCGTCGCAGCCTTGGAGGCCCATCTGGAACGCGAACGCGTCGATCCTGGGGCGGTGGAGGCCGAGGGGGCGCCCGCGGCGGGCGGGGTGGCGTGCGCGGCGGCGGTGTGGGAGCGGCTGGGCCTGGGCGGCTGGTTCGCCGAGGCGGGATCGGCGCGCGGCGCCGACCGGCTGGGCGACGCGGTGTTCGCGATGACGGCGAACCGGCTGGTCGCGCCGTGCTCGAAGCGGCGGCTGCCCGAGTGGGCCGCAGCCGACGTGGTCATGCCCGAGGGGTGGTCCGCTCCGTCGCCGGCGCAGTACTACCGGGCGCTGGACGCCGTCGCGGACGTCAAGGACTCGACCGAGGAGTTCCTGTTCGGTCGGCTGTGCGACCTGACCAGCCTGGACCTGCGGTTCGTGTGCTATGACCTGACCTCGACCTATCTGGAGGGCTCCACGGGTCCCTCGGAGCGGTTCGGGTCCAAGGCGTTCGGCTATTCGCGCGACCGGCGCCCGGACCGGCCCCAGGTCGTGATCGGGCTGCTGTGCACCGGCGACGGCGTCCCGATCGCGCACCACGTGTTCGCCGGGAACACCAACGACGCGTCCACGCTGCCCGGCGTGCTCGCCGACCTCACCGAGCGGTTCGCGGTCGGGAGGATCTGCGTGGTCGCGGACCGGGGCCTGGTCTCGGCGGGCAACGTCGCCGCGGTCGCCGACGCCGGCTGCGACCACGTGCTCGCCACCCGCCTGCACCGCGACAAGGCCTGCCGCGAAGCCCTCGAGACCATCGGCGCCGACACCGCCTGGACCGACGTGGCCGCCTGTCGGTGCCGCGCCGCCGAGGCCGTCCTCGCCGACGGCACCCGAGCCATAGTCGTGGAGTCCGACGCCCGCGCCCGACGCGACACGCGGCGCACAGCCGAGCTCGTCGCCCGCGCCGAAGCCGGCCTGGTCGCCCTCGAACACAGAGTCCGGGCCGGACGGCTCGCAGACCCCGCCCTGATCGGACGCGCCGCGCAGCGCGTCCTGGGGCCCAGCGGCGTCGCCGCCCTGTTCGACCTCGAGATCGCGCCCGGCCGGTTCGTCTACCACTACGACGAACACGCTCACGCCTACGAGAGACTCCTCGCCGGCCGCTACGTGCTCACCACCAGCCTTGACGCCCAACAGGCCCCCACCGCACGCGTCGTCGCCGCCTACCGTCAGCTCGCCGACGTCGAAGACCGGTTCCGGACCCTCAAGGACTTCCTGCGGCTGCGCCCCATACGGCACTGGACCGAAAAACGCGTCCGCGGCCACATCGCCGTGTGCGTCTACGCCGCTTTGGCCGAGACCCTCATCTCACGCGACCTCCAAACAGCCCACATCGCCGACCCCGACCAGCCCGACCAGCACCTCACCGCCGCCCGAGCCCTGCGAGAACTCGACCGCATACGCCAAGTCCGCCTCACCGCCCACGACAAGCACATCACCCTCACCACCCGCCGCAGCCCCCTCCAAAACCAGATCCTCGCCGCCACCCACACCCCCACACGCACCTGGGACAAAGCCCGCATCCACTAACGCGTACCCCCTCCCCAGAACCGATGTAGTGGAAACACCAACCCGCGCGCCCCCACTGACCTGCCAAAACGCAAAACACCCGTCAAACTCGGGTCTGACCTCGCGGGATGGGCCCAATACGGCTACTGCGCGTCGCATTCCCGCTGGTTCTGGGGCTTGCGGCTGCATCTTGTGGCCACCCCGGCGGGGCTGCCGATCGCGTTCGCTCTCGCCGGCGCGAAAGCCGACGAACGCGACGTCTGCGCCGACATGATCGACGCCGCCGGGATCGCCCGGCCGGGCCAGACCCTCATCGCCGACAACCGCTACCGCTCTGCTGCGTTCGAAGCCGACCTCAACGACGTCGGCATCACCGTGCTGCGCCCCGCCACCCGATCCGAGGCCCCACGGCCCGGCGCCAGATTCCTGCGGCCCCTGCGCCAGATCATCGAATCGATCAACCAGACCCTCAAAGGCCAGCTCAGCCTCGAACGCCACAAAGGCCGCACCAAAGCCGGCGTCGCCGCGCGCATCGGCGCCCGGCTCCTCGCCCTCACGGCCGCCATCTGGCACAACGAGACCTACCACCGAACACGCCCCAGCCGCTCACTCACCGCCTACGACCACTAAACCCTTGGAACTAATCATCTAGGCCCCGAACGCGAAGAACCCCCGCCGCTAACACGACGGGGGTTCAGGGTTCCGGCAGCGACCTACTCTCCCAGGGGAATTGCCCCCAAGTACCATCGGCGCTGGCAGGCTTAACTTCCGTGTTCGGAATGGGAACGGGTGTGGCCCTGCCGCCATAACCACCGGAGATCCAGTGCGTACGGTCGTGCCGTATGCACAGTTCCAGTTCGCGTGCGAGATATCTCGCACGGCGACTCCTGCAAAGCGATGCACGCTCAGCGCACTACGTGGTGCGCTTCTTCGAGGCTGAGTATCGATACCAAGCCCTCGGCCGATTAGTACCGGTCTGCTGAACACATTGCTGTGCTTACACATCCGGCCTATCAACGTGGTTATCTTCCACGGGCCTTACCTGGTTGTACCAGTGGGAGATCTCATCTTGGAACAGGCTTCGCGCTTAGATGCTTTCAGCGCTTATCCCTTCCGCAGGTCGCCAACCAGCCGTGCTCCTGGCGGAACAACTGGCACACGAGAGCTGCGTCCATCCGGGTCCTCTCGTACTACGGACAGCTTTCCTCAAATCTCCTACAGCCACAGAGGATAGGGACCGAACTGTCTCACGACGTTCTAAACCCAGCTCGCGTACCGCTTTAATGGGCGAACAGCCCAACCCTTGGGACCTGCTTCAGCCCCAGGATGCGATGAGCCGACATCGAGGTGCCAAACCTTCCCGTCGATATGGACTCTTGGGGAAGATGAGCCTGTTATCCCCGGGGTACCTTTTATCCGTTGAGCAACGACGCTTCCACACGCAATCGCTGGATCACTATGCCCTGCTTTCGCACCTGCTCGACCTGTATGTCTCACAGTCAAGCTCCCTTGTGCCATTGCACTCGACGACTGATTGCCAACCAGTCTGAGGGAACCTTTGGGCGCCTCCGTTACCATTTGGGAGGCGACCGCCCCAGTCAAACTACCCGCCTGGCACTGTTCCCGAACCCGTTGAGGGTCCTAGGTTAGAGTTCCGACATGAGCAGGGTCGTATTTCAAGGTTGACTCCACGCACGCTGGCGCGTACGCTTCCTCGTCTCCGACCTATCCTACACAACACGTGCCACAACCCAATACCAGGTTATAGTAAAGGTCCACGGGGTCTTTCCGTCCTTCTGTAGCTAACGAGCATCTTTACTCGTACTTCAATTTCGCCGGGTCTGTGGTTGAGACAGTGGGAAAGTCGTTACGCCATTCGTGCAGGTCGGAACTTACCCGACAAGGAATTTCGCTACCTTAGGACCGTTATAGTTACGGCCGCCGTTTACCGGGGCTTAGGTTCACAGCTTCGCTCCAAAGAGCTAACCGTTCCCCGTAACCTTCCGGCACCGGGCAGGCGTCACAGCGTATACATGGTCTTACGACTTCGCACGCTGCTGTGTTTTTAGTAAACAGTCGCTTTCCCCTATTTTGTGACACCCCTTCCGGCTCAGGCAGCTAGTGCCGTCACCATCATGGGGTCATCCTTCTCCCGAAGTTACGGATGCAATTTGCCGAGTTCCTTAACCACAGTTCTCCCGTTCGCCTGAGTATGCTCTACCTGCCTACCTGTGTTGGTTTAGGTACGGGCACCGCGTGAACTCGCTAGAGGCTTTTCTAGGCAGCATGGAATCAGTGACTTCGCCTGTAGCGGCTCGGCATCGCGTCTCAGACTTCATGGGGTCCGGATTTACCTAGTCCCCGTCCTACACGCTTACCCCAGGTCTACCATCGCCTGGGTTCACCTATCCTCCTGCGTCCCCTCATTGCTGTCCTCAGTGCGGTGGGTCGGTTCGTCTTTCCCCGAAGGGAAGACAGCCCCTTAGCAACCGCATTTTGGACTGGGCGCGCACGCGGTGGTACCGGAATATCAACCGGTTGTGCATCGACTACGCCTCTCGGCCTCGCCTTAGCTCCCGACTAACCCTGGGAGGACCAGCCTTCCCCAGGAACCCTTGGGCTTACGGCGGAGGGGATTCGCACCCCTCTCTCGCTACTCATGCCAGCATTCTCACTCGTACCCGCTCCACTGGCGCTCACGCTCCAGCTTCGCAGCAGGCACGACGCTCCCCTACCCCTCAAATCCACCCGTAGGTGAATTCAAAGACGCGGCTTCGGCGGTGTATTTAGCCCCGTTACATTATCCGCGCAGGACCACTCGACCAGTGAGCTATTACGCACTCTTTCAAGGGTGGCTGCTTCTAAGCCAACCTCCTGGCTGTCTGGGCAATCCCACATCGTTTGCCACTTAATACACACTTAGGGGCCTTAGCCGGCGTTCTGGGCTGTTTCCCTCTCGTCCAACGAAGCTCATCCCCCGTGGACTCACTGCCGCACTCTGGAGCCATGGCATTCGGAGTTTGACTGGGGTCGGTAAGCTTGTGGGCCCCCTAGCCCAATCAGTGCTCTACCTCCATGGCTGAACGTGCGACGCTGCACCAAAATGCATTTCGGGGAGAACCAGATATCACCGTGTTTGATTGGCCTTTCACCCCTATCCACAGGTCATCCGCCCAGTTTTCAACCTAGGTCGGTTCGGGCCTCCACGGAGTCTTACCTCCGCTTCACCCTGCCCATGGATAGATCACACGGCTTCGGGTCTACAGCATGCGACTGTGCGCCCTATTCGGACTCGCTTTCGCTCCGGCTTCCCATCACTGGTTAACCTTGCCACACACCGTAACTCGCTGGCTCATTCTTCAAAAGGCACGCTGTCGCGCACGGACACGAATGTCCGGTAGCGCTTCAACTGCTTGTAAACCAATGGTTGCAGGTACTATTTCACTCCCCTCCCGGGGTACTTTTCACCTTTCCCTCACGGTACTAGTTCGCTATCGGTCGCCGAAACATATTTAGCCTTACGAGGTGGTCCTCGCAGATTCACGCCGGCCTTCACGGAACCGGCGCTACTCGGGAGCAATCCCAGGAGACAAACAGATTTCGCGTACGGGGCTGTCACCCTCTTTGGCCCGCCTTTCCTGTACGGTTCCGCTATCTGCTTGTTTTGTAACTCCTTGACCGATCTGGTGTTCGGTCGGGGATGTCCCACAACACCGATCCGGCAACGCCACCAGGCTTTACCACCGGACTCGGTTTAGGCTGTTCCCATTTCGCTCGCCGCTACTCCGGGAATCGCTGTTGCTTTCTTTTCCTCAGGGTACTGAGATGTTTCAATTCCCCTCGTTCCCTCGAACTGCCCTATAGATTCAGGCAGACGTGACACCCGATAAAAGGTGCCGGGTTTCCCCATTCGGATGTCCACGGATCAAAGCCTATTCGGCGGCTCCCCGTGGCTTATCGCAGCCTATCACGTCCTTCATCGGTGTTCGGCGCCAAGGCATTCACCATTGGCTCTTCGTAGCTTGGTATATCGATACTCAGTCTCGAAGAATCAAAATCCCTCCATCGCTCTTGAACACGTTTAAGCGGCAGCTATTTCGTGCCACTCAACGGTCGCCAGCGACGAGGGTTTGATGCTCGTGCATCGCTATGCAGTTATCAGAGAGCTGCGACGCCATGGCGCGACACAGCGCTCCCTGGCAGCAGAACAGAGGACGAGCCGACTGAAACCGGCTGATGAAGAACATCAGCCAATGGATCCAGGCAGCACCAGTGCTCCAACTGGGAATCTCCGTCTGAGAACCGAGACCTCGGTGGTCTCGGTCTCGGAGGTGACTCCTTAGAAAGGAGGTGATCCAGCCGCACCTTCCGGTACGGCTACCTTGTTACGACTTCACCCCAATCGCTAACCCCACCTTCGACAGCTCCCCCCCTTGCGGGTTGGGCCACTGGCTTCGGGTGTTGCCAACTTTCGTGGTGTGACGGGCGGTGTGTACAAGGCCCGGGAACGTATTCACCCCGGCGTTGCTGATCCGGGATTACTAGCGACTCCGGCTTCATGGAGTCGAGTTGCAGACTCCAATCCGAACTGAGACCGGCTTTCTGGGATTCGCTTGACCTCGCGGTTTCGCAGCCCTTTGTACCGGCCATTGTAGCATGTTTGCAGCCCTGGGCATAAGGGGCATGATGACTTGACGTCGTCCCCACCTTCCTCCGACTTGTCGCCGGCAGTCTCCCATGAGTCCCCGCCATTACGCGCTGGCAACATAGGACAAGGGTTGCGCTCGTTGCGGGACTTAACCCAACATCTCACGACACGAGCTGACGACAGCCATGCACCACCTGTGATGGGACCATAAGGAAACCGCATCTCTGCGGCTGTCCCCAACATGTCAAACCCAGGTAAGGTTCTTCGCGTTGCCTCGAATTAAGCAACATGCTCCGCCGCTTGTGCGGGCCCCCGTCAATTCCTTTGAGTTTTAGCCTTGCGGCCGTACTCCCCAGGCGGGGCACTTAATGCGTTAGCTACGGCACGGATTCCGTTGGATGGAACCCACACCTAGTGCCCAACGTTTACGGCGTGGACTACCAGGGTATCTAATCCTGTTTGCTCCCCACGCTTTCGCTCCTCAGCGTCAGTACCGGCCCAGAGTGCTGCCTTCGCTATCGGTATTCCTCCTGATATCTGCGCATTTCACCGCTACACCAGGAATTCTACACTCCTCTACCGGACTCTAGTCATGGCAGTATCGAGTGGCGTCTCAGAGTTGAGCCCTGAGTTTTCACACCCGACTTACCAAACCGCCTACGAGCCCTTTACGCCCAATGAATCCGGACAACGCTTGCGCCCTACGTATTACCGCGGCTGCTGGCACGTAGTTGGCCGGCGCTTCTTCTGCAGGTACCGTCAATTTCGTCCCTGCTGAAAGGGGTTTACGACCCGAAGGCCTTCTTCCCCCACGCGGCGTCGCTGCGTCAGGCTTGCGCCCATTGCGCAATATTCCCTCCTGCTGCCTCCCGTAGGAGTCTGGGCCGTGTCTCAGTCCCAGTGTGGCTGATCGTCCTCTCAGACCAGCTACCCGTCGATGCCTTGGTGAGCCATTACCTCACCAACAAGCTGATAGGCCGCGAGACCCTCCCGGAGCACCGGAGCATTTCCTGAACGCACCATGTGGTGCAGGCAGGGTATCGGGTATTAATCCAGGTTTCCCTGGGCTATTCCCATCTCCGGGGTAGGTTTCTCACGTGTTACTCACCCGTTCGCCACTTCCCCATTGAGACCGAAGTCTCGGGTTCGTTCGACTTGCATGGATGAAGCGCGCCGCCAGCGTTCGTCCTGAGCCAGGATCAAACTCTCCATCGAGATCGAGGCCTGCTGTGTCGTTGCGGCCACCAAGGTGGCCGTGCCGCTGCAACCGCCGAAGCGGCTGCGACTAGACATCGCAAGCACGATCGAAGAGCCCGTGACGCGATCTGAGGGGAAATCCCCTCTCCTGCGACAACTGGCTGGAATTGGTGCACCGTCGCATGTCGGCCCGCTCGAGGCGAGCCTGATGCTCCGGCACGAATAAGTTGGTCCCCGGTCTGGGTAGACCGCGGACCGGCTGTGTGGTTCGACCGGCGGCTGGAATCCAGCAGCCGATCGCCCGCACTGGCGTTTTCGTCCTCTGTTCTGTTGTCAAGGAGCGCTGCTGAGGCGAAGCCGCCGGCAGCTGACACTCAATCGGCGTCTGCCGCTGCCCTCTGCGAAGGAGTGCTGCGGGGGACGCCGCCGGAGGTGTCGGGCCCCTCCGGCCGGCAAAGCGGCCTGCGAGGGGGAGGCATGACACTACAGGGGGCGACCCACCTCCGCAACCACTCTCAGTCACAGATTTCGCCTGTACGCGGCGCTGTCAGGGCGCGGTCGCCACGTGCCAGCGCTTCTTGCCTCGCCGCAGCAGCACATAGCGGCCATAGAGCAGGTCGTTCGCCCCGACGCGGCGGTCGGGATCGCTGGTGCGATCGCCGTTGATGTACACGCTGCCCTCGGCGAGCGCCCTGCGAGCTTCGCTGCGGCTGTGAGCCAATTCGGCGTCGACGAGCACGTCCACTACGGATGCACCGAGCACTCGCAGCTGGCCCGAAGGGACTTCTTCGACCACGAACGCCAGCGCTGGTGCCGACACCTCGCGCAGCGACGCCATCCCGCCGAACAGCACCTCACTGGCCCCGGCCGCAGCGGTGGCCGCCGCATCTCCGTGCACGATGCGCGTGATCTCGGTTGCCAGGCGCCGTTGGCCCTCGCGACGGCCCGGATCGGCCTCGTGCGCAGCAGTGATGTCCTGCACTTCCGCGATATCGAGGAACGTGAGCTGAGCCAGCAGCTTGCCCACGTCGGCATCATCAGCACCGACCCACGTTTGGTAGAAGCGGTAAGGACTCATGGCGTCGGCGCTCAGCCACAGTGTCTCGCCACCAGCCGTCTTGCCGTATTTCGTGCCGTCATTGCGCGCCAACAATGGCCAGGTCAGCGCGTGGGCGGAGCGTCCCAGCCGGCGCCGAATCAAATCGATGCCCAGCACGATGTTGCCCCACTGATCAGAGCCGCCGACCTGCAGTTCGCACTCGACGTTCTCGGCCAGCCAGAGGTAGTCGTACGCCTGCAGCAGCATGTAGCTGAACTCGGTGTAGGACAGCCCATCACCTTCGTCCAGTCGGTTGCGGACCGACTCCTTGCCGACCATTTGCTGCACGGTGACGTGCTTGCCGACGTCTCGCAGGAAGTCGAGCACGCCGACACCGACAGTCCAGGCGCGGTTGTCAAGCAGCCGTGCTGCGGAGGTCCCGTCGTCGAAGTCCAGGAATTGCCGCAGCTGCGGCACGATCCCTTCGAGGTTGCGGGCCAGAGCGTCGTCATCGAGCAGGTTGCGCTCAGTCGAGCGCCCGCTGGGGTCGCCGACCATGCCGGTCGCCCCGCCAGCGAGGGCTATCGGACGGTGCCCGCCCAGCTGCAGCCGACGCAGCGTCAGCAGTCCCATGAGGTTGCCCACATGGAGGCTGGCGGCGGTGGGGTCGAATCCGCAGTACACAGTGATCGGGCCGGACTCCAGACGCTGCGCGAGCGCCCGACGGTCGGTCGTCTGATGGATCAGACCGCGCGCATCGAGGTCAGCCAGGACGTCCACGCCGCCAGTCTGCCTGACAGGTCGCGCCATCAGGTCACAGCGAGGTCACGACGGGCACGCGCCCGATGGGTCCCGACATCTGGCTAGCTGCGAGGCGTCCAACGAAAGGCCCGCACCGTGACCAGCACTCCGAACACTCCCCACACACCGATGATCACCCAGCGCCACACCGGCATCGGCACGCCCTCAGCGAAGGGATCAAAGGTGCGCCCCAGCGCATGGGCGAGGTGCTTGATCGGGAAGATGTCGCCGATGAAAGTCATCCAGCGCGGTGCTGTGTCCGAGGGAATGAACACGTCGGACACGAAGTACAGCGGCAGCACACACATGTTGGTGATCGCAGGCGCCGCCTGCTCGCTCGGGCAGACGCAGGTGATAGCCAAGCCCAGGGCGGAGAACGCAGCCGCCCCCACAAGCAGGGAGATGAACAGGCTCGGCAGGGCGGCGAGCTGGATTTCGACGCCGTAGCCGAGCCAGCCGATGCCTATCACCAGCACGGTCATCAGCGCCGTCAGGACCAGCGACGAACCGACCTGCCCGCCCACGTAGACCCAAGGCCGCAGCGGTGTCGCCCGCATGGCCTTGAGCACTCCGTTCTCGCGCTTGATTACCGTGACGATGGCCGCGTTCATGAAGTTGGCCGAGACAAGTGCCAGCGCCAGGATTCCCGGGACGTACACCGTTGCGACGCGTGCCCCGGTAGAGCTCATGATCTCGTTGCCGAAGATTGACGTGAAGATCACCAGGAACACGAGCGGCAGCACCACCGTGAAGAACGTGGCGGCGGGGCTGCGCCAGAAGCCCAGCAAGTTGAACGAGGTCTCACTGCGGAGCTGTCGAAGGGCCCTCAAGAGTCTGAGCCAGTCAGCGCCAGGTAGGTGTCTTCCAGCGTGGGCGGCCGGACCGCCAGCGAGTCCAGCCGCGTGCCAGCCGTGTCGGCCGCAGCCAGCAGCTCCCGCACCACGCCTCCCACATCTGCGGTGACCAGTTCGTGGCGCAATCCGCCCGCTGCTCCTGCGGCGGCAGTACCCGGCGGCATCGAGGAGCCGTCGCCGTTCAGCAATTCACGCAACTTGTCCGGCAGGCGGCTCGGTTCCAGTTCCGCCGCTTCCCAGCTAATGCGCGCCCCCATAGCGGCGAGGGCAGCCAACTCGGATGCGGTGCCGTTCGCCACGATGCGTCCACGGGAGATCACCACGATCCGATCGGCGAGGTGATCCGCCTCGTCCATGTAGTGAGTGGTCAGGAGCACGGTCACGCCCAGCGTTCGCAACCCGCCGATGGTGTTCCAGGCCTCACGGCGAGCGGCTGGGTCGAAGCCTGTCGTCGGCTCGTCCAGGAAGACCAACTCCGGATCGCCGATCAGTGCCAGGGCCACGGCCAGACGTTGCTTCTGGCCGCCTGACAATCGTCGGGTTCGAGTCCGGGCGGCATCGGAGAGCCCGACCCACTCGAGCACTTCGGCGGTCGGGCGCGGAGAGCGGTAGTACGCGGACCACATCGTCACGATTTCCGATGCGGTGAAGTCGCCCTCGTGCTTGGCGCCTTGCAGTACGACGCCGATGCGCTCACGCCACGACGCAGTGGCCTCGGCCGGATCGACACCCAGCACCCGAATCTCGCCCGATGTCCGGGTTCGCAGACCCTCCAAGATCTCGACCGTGGTGGTCTTGCCCGCCCCATTCGGCCCGAGGAATGCCAGGACCTCACCGGTCGCGACCGTCAGATCGACGCCCGCCACTGCCTCGACATCGCCATAGTGCTTGTAGAGCTGTGCGACCTCTATGGCGAGGTCCGCGCCGCCGTTCATCACGCGTGTCCACCGACCGCGGCGCTGCCGGGTGCGTCGGCTGTGTCGTCGTCGTAACGCTCGGGATGCGCCACCTGCGGCCGGACGGCGGCCGCGTACAGCAGGACGGCAGGCGGACCGATGAAGATGATGAGCAGGATCCAATCCATGCGGCGCCGGCCGGCTGCGGAGAATCGCTGACTGCCCAGCCGCAGAACATCTGCAATTCCCAGGATCATGATCACCGCGGCCACCGCAGCAACGATGATCAGCACCGTGCCGAAGTCCACGCGGTCACGCTACCGGGGAGGTCTTGCGCACCCGGCCGTGGAAGAGGCCACTCAAGCCCCGAGCGTCGAGACGGCTTCGGACACATAGAGCCCGGCGCCAGCGATGCCCGCAATGACGAGTCCTGCACCCGCCGACCACACGGTGCCGTTGAACAGGAGCCTCCCGCCAGCGGCGAGCACTACGGTCACCGCAACCGCTCCGAGCACCGCCCCGGGCACGTACGTGACGGCTATCCAGCCCGCCACCAGACCGCACAGGAACAGGACGGTGTCTTCGACCAGCCGAAGGACGCTGCGCACGCTCTCAACGTACGCTCCGGCAGACGCCTGAGGGCACGGTCCGTCTTGAGGAGCGGCCCTGGTCGTGTGGCGGTGGTCAGCTACGAGAGCTCACGTCGTGTGCCAGTTCGAAGCCGTAACGGGCCAGCCGACGGGTGCTGGCGTCGAGGTTCAGCACAGGATCGACGAGCTGGCTCTCAGCAATCCAGCGCAGTCCCTCAGACTCGTGATTGCCCCGTGCCACCGCGCCTCGCGGTGCGCGAACAACGAACCGCACGTCGAAGTGCAGGTGATCGGGCTCAATGCGCTTGCGGTTGACGAACAAGTGCACGTCGATGTCGACGGGGTCGCTCCAAACCTCAAGGCCCTCGATGCCGGTTTCCTCGGCGGCCTCACGCAGTGCGACGGAGGCCAACGAGGACTCGCCGTCAGCATGGCCGCCGGGCTGCAGCCAGCGGCCGATCTTCACGTGCAGGAGCACGAGGCCGTGGGTGGCCTCATGGTTCACCACCCAGGCGGACGCGGTGAGGTGTCCTGGCGCGCAGGAGCGATGTAGCGCGTCCCGATGACGGGCGGCAAAGTCGAGCAGGCGCCGGCGGTGCATTGCCTGGGTGCGGTCGCGAGGGACGAAGCATTCGACCACCGCAATCGCGGCTGCAAGGTCGCCTGCTGTATCGGGGTACTCGGGTCGCTGGACGAAATGCCCCGTCATCGCACGCTCACGTGTGAGCTGCTGCCGTCGAACCAACGCCATGGCAAGTCGGTGCCACGGTTGATGCCGATACGGCACGTACTCTGCAAGTTGGCCGGCGTCCAGCCGTCGTCGCGGATGCTCAGGCCATCGGGGGTCGTGAGGTCGCAACCGTCGTGAGTGCCGTCGATATCGAACGCCTCGGTCAGCTTCGCCGGACCCGAGCAGAGATCCCTGCAGGCAATCCGTTTGCTGGAGCTGCCGCGGCGAGCAGTCATCAGCTCGCAACCGCCCAATGGCTCGAGGGCGCGCAAGAGCACAGCCTCTCCGGCTCCGGCCGGCGAACACACTGCGTTCGCGCACCAGTGGAGTCCGTAGATCCGGTACACGTACAGGCGCCCGGGCGGACCGAACATCGAGGCATTACGCGCCGTCGGCCCATTGCGCGAGTGGGCAGCAGGATCGCCGTCGCCGCTGTAGGCCTCTACCTCCACAATACGGCCGACGCGAAGGGATTCGTCGTAGTGCACGAGCAGCTTGCCCACCAGATCTGGCGCGACTTCGGGTGCCGGTCGCTCGTAGAACTCCGGCGGCAACGGCGAGGCCGCCGACTCCATCAGCATCCGCCCGGAGCGCCGCCGGCGGCCGCGAGGGCGGCGTCGAGGCGGTCCAATTGGACGGCCACGGCATCGGGTCCGCCAGCGCCTGGGGATGTGCGGCTGCGGTGTGCCGCCCCAGGCGCAAGCCGCTGCGCGGCCTCGGGTCCCAAGTCCGGATGAGCAGCTACGAGTTCGGTCAGCCGGTCCGCGCTGGGAGACGCCTCCGAGTCTGACAGTGCCTCGCGCACGAGCGCAGCAATGACGGCATGTGCCTCCCGAAAGGGTGTGCCGCGGGCTACCAGCCACTCCGCCAGATCGGTCGCTGCGACGAACGGGTCATCAGCGCCTGCAGCCATCGCAGGGGCGTTGAAGCTCGCCGTGCTCAGCAGCCCGTCGAGCGCCAGGGTTACGAGGCGCACCGTGTCGACTGCGTCGAACAGCGGCTCCTTGTCTTCTTGAAGATCCTTGTTGTATGCGAGCGGCAGACCCTTGAGCGTCGCCAAGAACCCGGTCAGGTGACCGATCAATCGTCCCGATTTGCCACGTGCCAACTCGGCGACGTCAGGGTTCTTCTTCTGCGGCATCATCGACGAGCCGGTGGCGAACGCGTCGTCAAGCGTCACAAAGCCGAATTCGGCGCTCGACCACAGCACCAGTTCCTCGCCGAGGCGCGACAGGTGCACCCCGGTCATTGCCAGGCCATACAGCGTGTCGGCCACGAAGTCGCGGTCGCTGACTGCGTCAAGCGAGTTCTCGAAGACTGCTGCAAATCCCAACTCGGCCGCGGTCGCGGCCGGGTCCAGCGGCAGCGACG
Source organism: Candidatus Poriferisodalis sp. (assembly GCF_965221945.1). GTDB lineage: Bacteria > Actinomycetota > Acidimicrobiia > Acidimicrobiales > Poriferisodalaceae > Poriferisodalis. Next base: position 1,888,099 of record NZ_OZ244925.1, read on the forward strand.
AACCGGCCAGCGCGCCTGCACCGAGCGGCGACACGTCGGTTCGGATCCTGGCCTCGCCGAGCCGCTCGACATCACGCAGGAGGGCCCACGCGTGCGCAGCCAGGTGGTGAGCGAGCCCAACTGGCTGGGCCTGCTGCAAGTGGGTATAGCCGGGCAGCCGCACGCCGGCATCGTGCGCCTCGCGCGCCCGGCCGGCCAGCGTGCTCGCCAAGCCAAGCACCAACGGTGTCAGCTCGTCGATGGCGCCGCGGGTCCAAAGTCTCAGGTCAGTTGCGACCTGATCGTTGCGGCTGCGGCCGGTATGCATCTTTGCCGCAACCTCGCAAAGCTCGGTGGCTCGACGCTCGACCGCCGTATGAATGTCTTCGTCGGTCGGGGCCCACACCATGTGGCCCCCGGCAATCTCGGCTTCGACCTGTTCGAGCGCGGCGACTATGCCATCGTGCTCGTCGTCAGTGAGCAGGCCGACATCAGCCAGCATCGAGACGTGGGCGTGCGACGCTGCGATGTCCTCAGCGAACATTCGCTTGTCGAACGGCAGCGAGTCGTTCAACGCCGCCAGCGCGTCTGCGGGCGCGTTGGCGAACCGGCCGTGCCACAGCGTGGTCGGGCCGGGTCCTGACGGTTGGTCCTTGGCAGTGTCGTCAGCAGACATGATCGGGGGGCTCACAAATCGGCGAGTTCACGGCAGCGGCCGGCGACCGCCGCGCCGCCCAGTTCCTCAACGGCCACGATGAACAGTGTGTCGTCGCCAGCCACGGTGCCGATCACGCCGTCGAATTCGCTTCGGTCGATGGCCGAGGCGACCACGTGCGCAGACCCAGGTGGGGTGCTCAGCACGACGATGTTCTGCGACCAACGCACGTCGAGCACCCAGTCCCCGAAGACGCGTCGCAGGGTGTTCTCGGGCAGGGTCCCGGGTGCATCGGCCTCTGGCACTGCATACACCGTGCGGCCTGCGGTGCGCATCTTGGCCACACCCATCTCGTCGAGGTCGCGGCTGACCGTGGCCTGGGTGACCTCCACTGAGTGCTCTCCCAGCAATCCGACCATCTGTGCCTGGCTGCCGATCTCGCTACTGGCGAGCAGCTCGCGGATGAGGTGCTGTCGCTGCGCCTTGGTGGTCACGACGCCTCCCCTTGGGCCGCCGCCTGTCCGGCCAGGAAGGCCAGCAGGCCCCGTGCTGCATGCATCCGGTTCTCGGCCTGCTGCCAGACCCTGCTCGCCGGGCCGTCGATGACCTCGGCGGCCACCTCCTCGCCCCGGTGCGCCGGCAAGCAGTGCAGGAAGATTGCACCGTCGGCAGCCTGCGACATGAGTTCAGGGGTGACTTGGTACGCGCCGAATGCGGCGAGCCGTTCGGCTTGTTCATCCTCTTGGCCCATCGACGTCCACACGTCCGTGCAGACCGCATCGGCGCCCACGACGGCTGCAGCCGGGTCGTCGGTGACCGTGCACTCACCGCCCAGCGCCCCAAGACGGTCGAGCGTCTCCGATGACGGCCCGTAGCCCGACGGAACAGCCAGCGTGCTCGGAATGCCGGCCAAGGCGCAGCCGATGGCCAGCGATCGCCACACGTTGTTCGCGTCGCCTACAAAGGCCACCCGCTCGGTGCGATCCAAGCCGATGCACTGCGAGATGGTGAGCAGATCCGCCAGCGCTTGGCAGGGATGGGCGTCATCGGACAGCAGATTGACGACTGGCGCGACCTCACAGGCCGCCATCCGCTCAAGGAGGCCGTGCCGATAGACGCGAGCAGCGATCATCGTGTGGTAGCAGGCCAACGTACGGACGATGTCTTCGGCGGTCTCGCGCACGTCCATGCCCACCTCTTCGGGGCGGATGTAGACGGGGTGCCCGCCGAGCTGTCGCACGGCCATCTCCATCGAATTGCGGGTGCGGTTCGAGGCCTTCTCGAACACCAGTGCCACCCCGCTGCCCTCCAGTGCGGCAGGCGCAGCCGCGGCGGGGCGCGCCGACAGATCGAGGACCCAGCGCAGTTCGTCAGCAGACAGATCGTCGACTGCCAAGAAGTGCCTCATCAGCCACCCCCGAGCACGTTCGCGAAGATCGCCAGGCATTCATCGATCTGCTCGCTCGACACCACCAACGGCGGCGCGAACCGCACTGCGGTCGGCGAGATGCCATTGACGACGAGCCCGGCCTCCAGGCACGCCGCTGCAATCTCGGGGCCGCTTCGGCCGATGGCATCGGTGTCGAGTTCGGCGGCAATGAGCAGACCCAGGCCACGGGTGTCGACGACGCCGGGGACGCCCATGAGCTTTCCGGCCAGTTCCTCGCCACGGGCTGCCGCCAACCCAGGCGCGTCGATCGCCTCCATCGTGCGCAGCACGGCACGAGCGGCGCTCGCGGCCAGTGGCTGGCCGCCGAAGGTGGTGGCGTGGTCGCCGGGTTGAAACGCTCCGGCGACATCGCGACGGGCCCAGATCGCGCCGATCGGCACGCCGTTGCCCAGCGCCTTGGCCATCGTCACGATGTCAGGACGCGCCGCGCCTGTCGGGCCGCCGGCCGGATCGAAGTGGTAGTGCCAGGCGAACCACTTGCCCGTGCGCGCCAAGCCGGTCTGTACCTCGTCGATGATCAGCGCCATACCGCGTTCGTCGCAGATCTCCCGGACGCGGCGCAGGTAATCGCCGTCGCCGACGTTCACGCCGCCCTCGCCTTGGACAACTTCCAGCAGGACCGCGCAACAGCTCGGATCCAGGGCCGCCTCGAGAGCCTCCGCGTCGTTGTAGGGCACATGGCGGAAGCCCTCAGGCAGCGGCTGGAACGTCTCGTGCTTTTCGGGCTGGCCGGTGGCGTGCAGAGTCGCCAGGGTTCGCCCGTGAAACGACCTCAGCGCGCTCACCACAACATGGCGCCCGCGCCCGCCGTACTTGCGCGCCAGCTTGATCGCCCCTTCGAGCGACTCGGCGCCGCTGTTGCAGAAGAAGATCTGTCCGCCGCCGCCCTGCAGCCGGTCGATGGTCTGAGCCACCTCGACCTGGGGTTCGGTGCCGAAGAGGTTCGAAACGTGCAGCAGCGTGCGCGCCTGCTCGTTGAGCGCATCGGCGACCGCCGGGTGGGAGTGGCCGAGCGAAGTGACGGCCAGCCCTGCCAGGAAGTCCAAGTAGCGCTTGCCGTCGCGGTCAAAGAGCTCGCAGCCGCTGCCCCGCACGAACTGGACGGGCGGCGGTCCATAAGTCGGCATGAGCGGGCAGGAATCCAGCCCTGCGCCGCCCATGGCGGCGGCGTGCGCAGCGTTCGAAGATGTCTCCGCCGTGGTCTGTGTCATCTCGTTCTGGCCCTTGTGTCGATTGTCTGGTCGATAGTTCGGTCGGTCAGCTCGCCACCAGGTGCGGCCGGTCGCGCGTGATCATCGTGCCGACGCCGGCATCGGTGAACAGCTCGACGAGCACCACGTGGGGAACGCGGCCATCGAGCAGGTGAGCGCTGTTGACGCCGTTGCGCACGGCGCTGATGCAGGCCTCGATCTTCGGGATCATCCCGCCGACGATCTTCCCGCCGGCCAAACGGGCAGCGAGCGTGTCGGCCGTGGCGCGACGGATCAGCGAGTCCGGATCTTGGACATCGTCGAGCAAGCCCGCGACATCGGTGAGGTAGACGACCTTCTCGGCTCCGAGAGCAGCCGCCACGGCTCCGGCCACGGTGTCCGCGTTGATGTTGTACGCCTGCCCCGTGGCGTCAGCCCCGATCGTGGAGATGACCGGGATCAGCCCTTCGGCGAGAAGACGCTCGAGCAGGTCGGTGTTCACGTCGGTGACCTCGCCTACGAAGCCCAGATCGGGGTTCCGAGCGGTCGCGGTGATGACTCGGCCGTCCTCGCCCGAGATGCCCACTGCCAGGGGGCCGTGCGCATTGATGGCACCGACGATGTCGCGGTTGACTTTGCCCACCAGCACCATGCGTGCAATGTCGAGGGTCTCCGCATCGGTGACCCTCAGCCCGTCGCGGAACTCTGACGTCTTGCCCAGGCGCGCCATGAGATCGCCGATCTGCGGCCCGCCGCCGTGAACGACCACCGGTGCCAGGCCGATCTGGCGCAGCAGCATGATGTCGGCAGCAAAACCGTCGGTCAGCGCCGTGTCGACCATGGCGTTGCCGCCGAACTTGACGACAACGACCTTGCCTCTCCAACGACTGATATACGGCAGCATCTCGACGAGCAACTCGGCCCGCTCGACCTGCTTGGCATGTTCTTCGTCGGCGTCCTGTGACTGATCGGAATGATCGTCGCCGCAGGCGACCTGAGTCTGATCGGAATGATTGTCGCCGGCAGCATTCATGGCATCAGCCCTGTCGTCGACAGCCCGGCCGTCTCGGGAAGGCCAAGCGCCACGTTTGCGCATTGCACCGCCCCGCCCGACGCGCCCTTCACCAGGTTGTCGATTGCGCTCAGAACGACCAGCCAGCCGGTGCGGGGATCCACCCGGGCACTGAGATGGCAGGTATTCGCGCCGAGCGCGGCCTTGGTGTGCGGGGCGTCTCGATGAACGACCACGAAGGGTTCGTCCGCGTAGAACTCAGCCAGAACGCCGAGCGCGTCGTCGGTGGTCATGCCCTCGGTGGGCCTTGCATAACACGTGGCCAGAATGCCGCGCACCATCGGTGCCAGATGAGGCGTAAACAGCACCTGGCAACCGGTTGCCTGCTCGATCTCAGGCGTGTGGCGGTGATCCAGCAAGCCGTAGGCCACGAAGTCCTCGTCGACGGTCGAGAACGTCGTATTGGGCTGAGGAGCGCGGCCAGCGCCGCTGACTCCCGATGCGGCATCGACGACGACGCCGCTCGTCGAGATGTGTCCGCCGCGTGCGAACGGGACCAGCGCCAGCGCCGCCGCGGTCGGGTAGCAGCCGGGCACCGCGATCCCTGCTGCGCCGCGCAATGACTCACGGTTGACCTCGGGGAGGCCATAGGGGAATTCGCCCAGCAACTCCGGCATCGGGTGCGCGGCGCCGTACCACTGCCGGTACAGCGCCGGATCGAGCAGCCGGAAATCCGAACCCAGATCGATCACGCAGCCCACCCGCTTGTACAGGTCTGCCACCACCGGTGCGCTGGCCATGTGCGGCAACCCCAAGAAGACCGCGTCGAGCCCGACGAAGATCTCAGGGTCGTAGGAGCAGTAACGAAGGTCGCCGTAGTGAGCCGCCAGGCTGGGGTACAGGTCGCGCACTGCAGCGCCTGCTTGTGTATCCCCGGCCACGGCCACTACGTCGAATGACCGATGCGCGGCGGCCAGTCGCAGCAGTTCCGCCCCGGTAAAGCCCGAAGCGCCCACGATTCCGACTCGCACGTGTGACCCCGTGTTTGTGTCCATCGCCGCCGTGTCCATCTCTTGGTCCGTTTCGCTGGGAATTCGTGCCGTCCCGTCGCGGCACGCCAAGTGCGATGCCGCGCTCCGCAGACCACCTTACCAGCCTCACGGACGTTTATTCACGCATTTGCAAATTTATTCAACCATGTGCGGGGCCGCCGTCCGGTAAAGCGTCGGTAGACTCGCTCCCCACAGGGCCAACGACGTCCCTGGGCCCGCGAAGTGGCAGTACGCCACTTCAGTTATCTCACTGGGACGTCGCCAATGCCGACTGCCGAATCTGCGCCAGGCGTCGAAGGCCGCCCTGCCGTGCGCTCTGGCCCGTACGCCGCTCCCCCGCCCGCGCAAGGGCTCTATGATCCCGCGTACGAGCACGACTCGTGCGGTGTGGGCTTCGTCGCCGACATGTCCGGCGTTCCCAGCCGCGCCGTCGTCGATCAAGCCCTGCAGTGCCTCGTCAACCTCGACCATCGCAGCGCCACCGGGGCGGAGGCCAACGTCGGCGACGGCATCGGCATCACCGTTCAAGTCCCCGATCAATTCCTGCGAGCGGTCTGCGATTTCGAGCTCCCGCCTGCGGGCCGCTACGCCGTCGGCACGGCGTTCCTGCCTCGCCAAGATCCCGAAACAGCTGCTGAGGCCATCGAAGCGATCATGGTCGACGAAGGGTTCGAGGTGCTCGGTTGGCGTGACGTCCCGACCGATCCCTCCTCGCTCGGCAAGTTCGCCACCGATCCCATGCCGGTCTTCCGCATGCTGTTCGTGGCCGCACCCGAGGGCGAAGGGCTGGAAGGACTCGACCTCGAGCGCCGGGTCTATGTCGCGCGCAAGCGCACCGAGCACGAGATCGACCCTGCCCCGTACTTCGGCTCCCTGTCGTGCCGGACGCTCGTCTACAAGGGGATGCTGACCTGCAGCCAGTTCGCGGAGTTCTATCCCGACCTGGTCGATCCGCGCATGGAGTCAGCGCTCGCGCTGCTGCACTCGCGATTCAGCACCAACACCTTCCCCTCGTGGCCGCTCGCACACCCGTACCGCATGCTCGCCCACAACGGTGAGATCAATACCGTGATGGGCAACCGCAACTGGATGCGGGCACGCGAGGGCACCCTGTCGAGCCCGCTGTTCACCGCTGCAGACGGCACCAACTTGCTCGAACGCACCTACCCCATCTGCACGCCGGGTGCGTCGGACACGGCCAGCTTCGATGAGGTCCTCGAGCTGCTGCACCTCGGCGGCAGGACACTGCCGCATGCGGTGTTGATGATGATCCCCGAGGCGTGGGAGAACCACGCCCGCATGCCGCAGGACAAGCACGACTTCTACGAATTCCACGCTTCATTGATGGAGCCGTGGGACGGTCCTGCAAGCATCGCCTTCACCGATGGGACCGTCGTCGGAGCCGTGCTCGACCGCAACGGCCTGCGACCCTCCCGTTACTGGGTGACCTCCGACGGCCTGGTCGTGATGGCGTCGGAGGTCGGCGTTGCTGACATTGATCAGACGCGCATCATCCAGAAAGGCCGCCTCCAGCCAGGCCGCATGTTCTTGGTCGACACTTCCCAGAGCCGCATCGTGGGCGACGACGAGATCAAGCGCGACCTGGTGACTGCCGAGCCGTACGGCGACTGGCTGGCTGACGGGCTTGGGCACCTCGAGGATCTGCCGCCTCGCTTCAACCTCACTCCCCAGCACGCTTCAGTGACGCTGCGCCAGCGCACGTTCGGCTACACCACCGAGGAGCTGCGGATCCTGGTCGCGCCGATGTCCCGTACCGGCATCGAGCCGATCGGTTCGATGGGCACCGACACCCCGATTGCGGTGCTGTCAAAGCGCCCGCGCCTGCTCTTCGACTACTTCAGTCAGCTCTTTGCGCAGGTCACGAATCCGCCACTTGATGCGATCCGTGAGGAGCTGGTCACCTCGACAAAGGCCAAGATCGGCCCCGAGGGGAACCTGCTGATGCCCGGCCCGGAGTCATGCAAGCAGATCGTGCTGCCCTCCCCGATCCTGTCGAATGAGGATCTGGCGAAGATCCTTTACATCGACGAGGACTCGCGCACAGCGCCGCATGGAGCGACGTCAACAAGCACAGCGCCGCATGGAGCGGTGTCAACAAGCACAGCGCCGCATGGAGCGGTGTCAACAAGCACAGCCCTATCGAACGGCGCCGCGACAAGCAGCGCAGCGCAGCGGTTCCGGCCGTTCGCAGTGGACGGCCTGTACCGCGTGACCGAAGGCGGCGGGGGCATGGAGCGCGCCATCACCGATGTCTGCCGACGGGTCGACGAGGCCATCGCCGACGGCGCACAGATCATCGTCCTGTCAGACCGTTACAGCGACCCGGAGTACGCGCCCATCCCCTCGCTGCTGCTCACGGGCGCAGTGCACCACCATCTCGTGCGCAACAAGACCCGCACGATGGTGGGGCTGGTGACCGAGTGCGGCGATGCACGCGAGGTGCACCACATGGCGCTGCTGCTCGGCTACGGCGCCAGCGCCGTGAACCCGTACCTCGCCTTCGAGTCGATCGACGACATGGTGCGCAACGGCGTCATAACTGAGGTCGACGAGCGCACCGCGAAACGCAACTACGTCAAGGCGTGTACCAAGGGCGTGCTGAAGGTGATGTCGAAGATGGGCATCTCCACGGTGGCCAGCTACACGGGCGCGCAGGTGTTCGAGGCGGTCGGTTTGGGGCCCGACGTCATCGATCGATTCTTCACCGGGACCACCTCCAAGCTCGGCGGCGTTGGCCTCGACGTGCTCGCCGCCGAGGTCGCCGAACGCCATCGATTCGCCTACCTGGACAATCCCACTGAGGCGGCGCACCGCGACCTGTGGGCCGGCGGCGAGTACCAATGGCGGCGCGAGGGTGAATACCACCTGTTCAACCCTGAGACCGTCTACAAACTGCAGCACTCCACCCGCGCCGGCCGCTACGAGGTCTTCAAGGAATACACCGGGCTGGTGGACGACCAGTCCACGGAACTGGCAACGCTGCGAGGTCTGTTCGAGCTTCACACGGCACCCGGCGGGCCGATACCGATCGACGAAGTCGAGCCAGTCACCGAGATCGTGAAGCGGTTCTCGACCGGGGCAATGAGCTACGGCTCGATCTCGGCAGAGGCGCACGAGACCCTGGCCATCGCCATGAACCGCATCGGGGGCAAGTCCAACACCGGCGAGGGCGGCGAGGACCCTGAGCGCTACGTGCCCGATCCGAACGGCGACCTGCGGCGCTCTGCAATCAAGCAGGTGGCCTCGGGGAGGTTCGGTGTCACCTCGGAGTACCTCACCAATGCCGACGACCTGCAGATCAAGATGGCCCAGGGCGCAAAGCCCGGCGAGGGCGGGCAGCTGCCGGGTCCCAAGGTGTGGCCCTGGATCGCGAGGACCCGCCATTCCACACCGGGAGTCGGCCTCATCAGTCCGCCGCCGCACCACGACATCTACTCGATCGAGGATCTCAAGCAGCTCATTCACGATCTGAAGAACTCGAACCCGCAAGCTCGTGTCCACGTGAAGCTCGTGGCCGAGGTGGGCGTGGGCACGGTGGCTGCCGGCGTGGCCAAGGCCAAAGCCGACGTCGTGCTGATCTCAGGGCACGACGGCGGCACCGGGGCCTCGCCCTTGACCTCGCTGAAGCACGCCGGCGCACCATGGGAGCTGGGCCTCGCCGAGACGCAACAGACGTTGCTGCTGAACGGCCTTCGCGACCGCATCGTCGTGCAGACCGACGGGCAGCTCAAGACCGGCCGCGACGTGATCGTCGCAGCAATGCTGGGAGCCGAGGAGTTCGGCTTCGCAACTGCTCCGCTGGTGGTGTCGGGCTGCATCATGATGCGGGTCTGCCACCTCGACACCTGCCCGGTGGGCGTCGCTACGCAGAACCGTGAACTGCGCAAGCGATTCGGGGGTCGGCCCGAGTTCGTCGTGAACTTCTTCGAGTACATCGCTCAGGAGGTCCGCGAGTACCTGGCGATGCTGGGGTTCCGCTCGCTGCCCGAAGCCATCGGGCGCGTGGATCGCCTCGATACCACCGCAGCAGTGGCGCACTGGAAGGCGCGCGGCTTGGATCTCTCGCCGATCCTGGTTGAGCCGCAGACGCCCTGGCCGCAGGACCGTTACTGCACGCAGAGCCAAGACCACGGTCTGGAACGGGCGCTCGACCAGCAGCTCATCGAGCTGGCCGCGCCTGCGCTGGAGCGGCGCGAACTCGTGCGGGCGGAGTTGCCGATCAGCAACGTGAACCGCACGGTCGGAACCATGCTCGGCCACCGCATCACCGCTGCACACGGCGGAGCGGGCCTGCCCGACGACACCATCGACCTGACGTTCAACGGCTCAGCCGGACAGAGCTTCGGCGCATTCGTGCCAAGCGGTCTGACAATGCGGTTGTACGGCGACGCCAACGACTATTTGGGCAAGGGCCTGTCGGGCGGACGATTGGTGGTGCGGCCGCCGCGGGCGACGAATCCGGACTTCGTGGCCGAGGACAACATCATCGCCGGGAACGTGATCCTGTACGGGGCCACCAGCGGCGAGGCCTACATACGTGGGACTGTCGGCGAGCGCTTTTGCGTGCGCAACTCGGGCGCCACGGCCGTCGTCGAAGGCGTCGGCGATCACGCGTGCGAGTACATGACCGGGGGCACCGTGGTGGTGTTGGGCACGGTCGGTCGCAACTTCGGCGCGGGCATGTCAGGCGGCGCGGCGTTCGTGTACGACCCCGATGATGTGTTCTGGCGGAACCTGAACACCGAGATGGTCGACCTGGAGCCGCAGCTCGACGACGCCGAGGCGGAAACAGTGCGGTCGCTGCTGCGCCAGCACCTCGCAGAAACCGAGTCGACGCCCGCCGAGCGCATCCTGCGGCGCTGGCACAGCGAGGTGCGCTGCTTCCACAAGGTCATGCCCAAGGACTACCGGCGGGTGCTCGAGGCCCGGGCGGCAGCCGCCGAGCTCGGCCAAGACCCCGATGAGGCTGTCATGGCGGCTGCGCATGGCTAGGGCAGCGCATGGGTGATATCCGGGGATTCATGCGGCACGACCGGGAGCTGCCGACGCGACGCCCGGTACCGGTGCGCCTGCGCGACTGGCGTGAGGTCTACGAGCCGTTTGCCGACGAGGATCTGCGCACGCAAGCCAGCCGCTGCATGGACTGCGGCGTGCCGTTCTGCAACTCGGGCTGCCCGCTGGGCAACATCATCCCGGACTGGAATGACCTCGTCTATCGAGACCGCTGGCACGACGCCATCGAGCGGCTGCATGCCACCAACAACTTCCCCGAATTCACCGGCCGGTTGTGCCCTGCCCCGTGCGAGGGCGCCTGCGTGCTGGGCATCAACGCCGATCCGGTCACGATCAAGCAGGTCGAGGTCGCGATCATCGACAAGGCATTCGAGATGGATTGGGTCCGTCCCGAGTTGCCAGCGGTGCGCACGGCGCGAAGCGTGGCCGTCGTCGGCTCCGGGCCCGCCGGGCTGGCTGCGGCGCAGCAGCTGACCCGAGCCGGCCACGACGTGACGGTGTTCGAGCGTGCCGACCGGCTCGGCGGACTCCTGCGGTATGGGATTCCCGAGTTCAAGATGGAGAAGCGCCACATCGAGCGGCGGCTCGACCAGATGAGCGCGGAGGGCACGAAGTTCCGAACCGGCGTGGACGTGGGCGTGGACATACCGGTGGCGGACTTGCAAACCGACTTCGATGCGCTGGTGCTCGCCGGCGGCGCCACCCAGTGGCGTGACCTGCCGATCCCGGGGCGCGAACTCGACGGCATCCACCAGGCGATGGAGTACCTGCCGTGGGCGAACAAGGCCCAAGAAGGCGATCTTGATCCGGCCGAGGTGCCGATCAGCGCCGAGGGCAAGCGGGTGGTGATCATCGGCGGCGGCGACACCGGCGCCGACTGCTTGGGCACCACGCACCGCCAGGGTGCAGCGTCGGTGCACCAATTCGAGATTCTGCCGCGGCCGCCTGACGAGCGGTCCTCTGCCAATCCCTGGCCGACCTATCCGATGGTCTACCGGACGTCGTCGGCACACGAGGAGGGCGGCGACCGCGTGTACTCGGTGAACACCGAGAAGTTCCTTGGGGACGGCTCGGGCGCTGTCCGAGCGCTTCGGGCGAACGAAGTGGTGTTCGCCGACGGCCGATTTGCCAAAGTCGAAGGATCGGACTTTGAGCTGGAATGCGAATTCGTGCTCCTGGCGATGGGCTTTCTGGGACCGCAGCAGGAGGGCCTGCTGGCACAGCTCGGCGTCGAGACCGATGCCCGCTCCAACGTTGCGCGAGACGACGATTACCGCACGAGCGTCGACGGCGTGTGGGTGTGCGGCGACATGGGCCGGGGCCAGAGCCTGATCGTGTGGGCCATTGCAGAGGGCCGGGCGTGCGCGGCTGCGGTGGACGAATCCCTCATGGGCCATACCGCCTTGCCGCGTCCGATACCGCCGTCGGCTCGCCCGCTCAACTGAGCGATCGCCGGTTGGCGCGGCGACACTTCGTCTGAGCAGCGGCAAACCGTTGGTCGAGCGACGGAGGCGACACGGTGAATTCGAGCCAGTACCCAGTGGACGGCGAGCGCCTTTGGAGGACGCTTGCAGAATTGGCAGAGATCGGCGCGACGCCCGCAGGCGGAGTGGCCCGTGTGGCGCTCACCGACGTGGACCGGGCTGGGCGTGACCAGTTCGTGGCCTGTGTGCAGGAGCTGGGCTGCACTGTCCACGTTGACCAGATGGGCAATCTGTTCGCGCGCCGTGAGGGCACTGATGCGCAGCGTGCACCGGTGGTGATCGGCAGCCACCTCGACAGCCAGCCCACCGGCGGCAAGTACGACGGCGCCTACGGCGTGATGGTCGGCCTCGAGGTGCTGCGGGTGCTGCACGACAGCGACGTGAGCACTGCAGCGCCGGTCGAAGTCGTGTCGTGGACGAACGAGGAAGGGGCGCGCTTTCCCCCGGCGATGATCGGCTCAGGAGTGTTTGCTGGCGCGTTCAGCCTGGACGAGGGTCTCGCAGCGCCCGGTGTTGACGGCACCACGCTCGGCGACGAGCTGGCGCGCATCGGTTACGCGGGCGACGAGCCGTGCGGCGCACCCGACGGTGCCGGCCGTCGCCCCGTCGGCTGTTACGTCGAGCCTCACATCGAGCAGGGGCCGATCCTGGAGGCCGTCGGCGTGACGCTCGGTGCTGTGACCGGGGTGCAGGGCATCCGCTGGTACGACGTGTCGATCGAGGGGCAATCGGCGCACGCGGGCAGCACCCCGATGGAACACCGTTGCGATGCGATGGTTGCAGCGGCCCGGCTGGTGTGCGAGGCCGATGAGATCGCAGGCCGCCGGGCGCCGGAGGGCCGAGCGACGGTGGGCACGCTCGCAGTCGGCACCGGTTCGCGCAACACCGTGGCGGGCTCGGTGAACCTCACGGTTGACCTGCGCCATCCTGACGCCACAGAGCTGGAGGCCATGCACGACGAGCTGCTGGCATTCGCCGACGGTCTGAATTTCGGCCCTGAGGAGTCCAGCGCCGCATCGAGCGACGTCAGCCAGCACAGCGGGCGTTCGCTCCCCCGCCCGCAGATCACCCCGATCTGGTACTCGCCGCCGATCGTCTTCGACCAGGCTGTCATCGAGGCGCTGCGCTCCGGAGCGGTCGCAGCCGGCTTTGAGCCGGTCGACATCACCTCGGGGGCAGGCCACGACGCGTGCTACGTGTCACAGGTTGCCCCGACCGGGATGCTGTTCATTCCCTGCGCCGACGGCTTGTCGCACAACGAGGCCGAGTCGATACTGCCCGAGCACGCGACCGCGGGCGCACAGGCCACGCTCAACGCTGTCTTGACGCTCGCGGGCTAGACGGAGGCAGCGAGGCCAAGGGACGGCCGGCGGCGTCGCTCAGCCCAGCAGCGACAGCGCTCGGCACTTGAGGATCGCCCGGGCGGATTGCTCCATCGCCGTCCAGGCAGGCTGATCGGCCACCTCGCCCCCCCAGCCCATCTGTGCCAACCGCTCGGTGAGCCGCATGTCGCCGGCACCCACATCGGCCCGAGCGAGCCAGCCGGTGGCAGCCTGGACGTCGCGTACTGCCGATCTTCGGGTCTCGGTCCACAGTTGGGGGTCGGCATCAGGCAACGGGTCGGCGGGGATGGCAACAATCATTGCCCTGGCGGTGTTGCGCCAGTGGCGGGCGATCTCGACCGGTACCGCTGCGGGCCACACCGGCATCAGGTTGTGCTCGACGCTGCGGTCGTCGGCCGAGGCCCCTTCGATCACGCTGATGTCGACCTTGCTGAGCGCGGTCGCCGCCGCTGTTGTGGCCCGCACGTCGGGTCGAGGCGGCGTGAGCCTGGCGCGCAGCTCGGCGAATGCTCCTGCGCCGTCGGGACCTGACATCCACGAGATGAAGTCGCTGCGGGCACGTGCACGGAACATCGGCGCAGCGAACGTCTCGGCCCACCATTCCACCGGCCGCAGCATGGCCGCCGTGCGGGGATCGAATTCCTCCCAGTCTCGGGCGTGCTCTTCCGACCGGAAGAGGTTCATGCCCGCTCAGCGGAACGGCCGGTTGGCGGCGTCTCCCCCGACAGGGCTGCGGGTGTAGCCGACCATCGTCGGCGGATCGATCGAGAGGATCTCTTCGTCGCGCATCTCGATCCGCAGCGGTTCGCCGCCCAGCAGGCACGGCGCATCCACCCTCACGGTGCGGCCACCGAACAGCCAGCGGCATGCCAATGCCTCGAAGCCGCACTGGGCAAACCAACGCTGTTCGCCGTCGACGCTCACTCGATATTGGGTGGGCTGGTTGTTGAACGGCGGGAACGACGCGATCCAGTCGGTGCCGGGATGCATCCAGCCCGGTGTGAGGTCGATGATCCGGGCGATCACGGCCTTTGTACGCATCGGCTCGACGCCCAATGTCCGGGCAAGTTCGGCGTAGTGCGGGGCCACGCCAGTAGCCACGATCTCGCGCATGATCACGGCGTACGCGGAGTCAAGTTCTTCGAGCGGGATCTGTTCCGGATCCACCGTGTGATCTGCCACGACGCGACTGTAGGACGCCAGCTCCGAATGCGTCGAACCCGCATGAGGTACTAGCCCCAAATAATCAGGAATTTCGATGTAAAGGGGTCCACCAATTGGACCCCATATTGCGATACTCATGTCAGTCGGACGCCGTCGGCGACGGCACGCATTGCTGACCTCAGGAGGCTCCGTTGCCCCAGGCGACCGCACAGATGCCCCGCCACCCCGGCGGGCACAGAGTCGTACCCACGCGGTCCGTCGTCGGCAGGTTTCTGTGGCGTGCCGCTAACGCCGTGAGCGTGCCCGCTCACGCAGCCAGTTCCCGGAGAAGTCGTTGCCCATCCTTCGCGTGCTGAGCCGGTGCCACAGCCGGAGCCTCGGAACTCGTGTCGCAGTGTTTCGCCGCGACGCGAGCCGCCGACGGTTCCGTCGTTCGGGTGCAGTTGCATCCGTCGTCATGGCCGCGGCGTCGCTGGCGGTCATTTCGCCGCCGGCGACCGCGCCCGCTGCCGCGGTCCAGGTGGTACCGCTCAACGCCACGTGCTCCCAGCTGAACGCCATGGTCGGACGTCCGACGAACGCCCACATCGTCGGCAGGGGCGTCCGATTCGTGTCGGACCCGGGTTCGGACAACCGTTACACCACCGGCGAGACGATCAGCATCGTGGTGGAACTCAGTCTGAACGTCAGATTCAACGTTCGAACGGACCTCAATCCAGATGCCGAACCGTTGTCGGTCGACTTCATGCTCGGAGGGAACGCTCCAGCCAACCTGAGGAAGGCAGTGGCGACGCCGGCAAGGGGTGAAGGCACGAATCGGCTGAACTTCGAATACACGGTGCAATCGGGTGACACGCACCAGAACACCGGAGACCTTTGGATCCCCGAGAACTCGGTCAGGGCCGAGGACCACGCGCGCACGTTCGGCGGTACCAGCGATATCAACACCGTGGGCCGTGGGGTGCCGCATCAGTCAATTAGCGGACCCTGCGGCGGCTCAAACCTGGAACACTCGGCGGTGTTCCATCCCCGGTCGACAGGCTCGCCGACGATCGTCAGCAGGCCAAAGATCATGAGCGAGCCGATCGACGGCGACACCTACTACGCAGGCGAGGAGATCTGGGTCCGGATCGAGTACAGCGAGCCGGTCACCGTGACCGGCACGCCGACACTCACGCTCGACGTGGGCGGGTCGAACAAGGAAGCCAGATTCGTATGCACCGGTCACAGAGACACAAACTGTGCTGACAGCAACAACGTCCCGCTGAGCAACGACCCGCCGAACAACGACCCGCGGCGGCGCTCCAGCATGACTCGATTGCTCTTCGCTTACACAGTCACGGCCAGTGATTCGACGTCAACCACTGACCCTGACGACATTGAAGGCATCAGCGTCGCTTGGGGCAGCCTGAGCGGCGGCTCGATCACCGCTATGGACAACGGAGTGCGAGCCACGCTCCACCACGATGAACTCGAAGCACAAGCTGATCTGCGTGCTGTCGACCGCGACATGGATGGCGAAATCGACGGCGGCGACCCCACAGTGGCCAGGCACCTCGTCGATGGCAGTCGCGGGCCCCTCACGTCGCAGGAATTGCAGGACACGTCCAACCCGACCTTCGTTTCGAGCTACACCACCCGTGTCGTCAGCGAGCCCGCCACCGGCACAACTCTCCACGAGGGCGAATACGTGGTGGTGCGGGCCGACTTCAGCGAGGCCGTGTTCGTCGACGACACCCGGCTCGAGTTGCCCATCCAGATTTTCAACTGCCACAACGACGACTTCAGGCACCGCAATCAATTGAGCGGCACAGACTTGGATACCTACGACACCGGTCTTGTAGAGCTCGGCTGCCTTGACAACCTCCAAGATCGGAATCGGGTCAGTCCCACGTTGAAGTACGCCAAGTACCTCCCAGGTTCGGGGCACACGCGGCTGCTGTTCTATTACCAAGTCACGAACGATGACAAGGACCGCGATGGCATCATCGTGCCCTCTGGCCGTTTCACCTACGACGGCGGCAAGCCGATCGACGAGAACAACCAGAACATCTTCCGAGCCGCCGACGGCGGAACGCTCTACACCCACTACTCCGATGTCTTCGAGAAACCGCTGAAGTACCAACGGGTCGATGGCAAGGCTGTTGCAGGCCCGCCCATCATCCAGGCGCTCGAGGTCACGAGCATGCCGTTGTCCGGCGACAGCGACCCCCCTGACACCTACGGCTTCGGCGAGACCATCAAAGTCAAGGTGACGTTCAACCAGGCCGTACGGGTGACTGGAACGCCGAAACTGACCCTCAACCTCGGCGGCGAGCCCGAGGACGCGACATATGAGTCAGGCGACGATTCGAGGCAGCTGTTCTTTGACTACACAGTCAAGGCCGGGGACTTGGATACGAACGGCATCAGCATCGACGCGGACAGCTTGAAGGCGAATGACAGCACCAATGGCACGATCAAGGAGCTAGACGAGGAACGGCAGGATGCACCACTGGATCACCACGCGCTCGGAACGCAGGGGGGACACAAGGTCGACGCCATGGCGCCGACCATCACGGACCTGAGCATCAGCAGCGACCCGCCCAACGGGGGCACCTACTACGGCGTCGGCTCCTATATCGACATCAAGGTGACGTACGACGACCCAGTTGAGGTCACGGGCAACCCATCGCTCGAAATCGACTTCGGCTCCAGTACCCAGCCGGACCCCAGGACGGCCGACTTCAACCAGCAGGCAAGCAACGAAGACAACAACAACCGGACCATCGTCTTCCGCTACAACGTCATCGGGCCCGACGACGACCCCGACGGCATCCGGGTTCCAGCAGGGAGCATCGCCGGCACCATCCAGAGCACCAGTCAGAATCCGATCCCGGCCGATCGAGACTTCGATGAGCACGAGCTGCGGACCCAATCGGGGCATCGGGTCGAGACGATTGCGCCGTCCGTGGAGGCCATCGCGTTCGTCACGAGCGGATCGGACTGCGACGCATCCACGTTGCTTGTCGGCGAGTACATCTGCGTCGCCGTCACCTTCGACACAGATGACGACGCAAACGACTCCAACGATGACGGCGACGTCCCGCTGACGGGATCGACCCGGGACCGCGCCATCTGGGTTGACACGACAAACGGGACACCATCGATCGAACTAGACGTCGGTGGCGCTCTCAAGGACGCGACCTACCACAGCGGCTCCGGCAGCGGCAACCGGCTGGTATTCAGGTACCAGGTCGAATCCGGACTCACCGACAGTGACGGTGTCAGCATTGATGCGGGCAACATCGAGCTCAGCGGCGGTGTCATCACCGACACTGCGGGCAACGAGACCCTGCGACAGCACGATGCCATCGACGACGCCGACGGCCCGAGCGTCGACTCGGTGGTGCCCGAAATCACCGGCGGGCCGCGTATCTCGAGCGATCCGCCGAACAGCGGCCCCCCAGACAACAACGACACCTACGGCGATGGCGACGAAATCACCTTCGAAGTCGACTTCAGCGAAGACGTGGAGCGCTCAGGCACGCCGCTGCTGCGGTTCCAGATCGGCGACGACCAGGACAATCCTGCGGACAACAACCGCAACGCCCGGTACAAGGAATCATCCGCAGGCTGCACCGAGGCCGACACCACCAACACCTGCACATTGACGTTCAGCTACACCGTCGGCTCCAACGACGATGACAACGACGGCATCAGCGTTGATCTGGATACCGGTGCCGGTGAGACCACCGCAATCTCCGGCACCATCAAGGACCGAACGGGCAATCCGGCTGACTTGGGCCACAGCGCACTCGGTGACGACGGCGGCCACAAGGTGGACGCGCAGCCGCCGCGCGTCAGCACGGTCGAGATCACTTCTACTGCGCCGCAGCTCAACAACACCTACTACAAGCTCGGGGACATCATCACGGTCGAGGTGACATTCGACGACCCGATCGAGGTGACGCTCGACGACACCGACGCCGATTTGGATGATGATCCGCGCATCGCCCTGCGGATGCGCTCGGGCACCGAGTACGCCGACTACATCAGGCTCGACGGCGACAACACCATGGTCTTCGAGTACGCGGTCGAGAACGACGATCTGGACACGGACGGCATCGGCATCCCCTCCAACGCAATTCAACTGAGGGACGCGACTCTTGCCGACCCACAAGACAACCCTGCGATCATCACCCACATAGGCCTTGACGACGACCCAGACAACCAAAAGGTGGACGGCGTGCAGCCGTACATCACGAGCGGTCCCACGATCACCAGTTCGCCGCCCAACAGTGGCTCGCCGCACAACAACGACGCGTACGGCGAGGACTCGAAGATCGTCGTCACCGTGACATTCAATGAGCCGGTGCACATCACGTCGGCAAGCATCCCCCTGAGCATCGGAACGGACACACCCGATGCTTTGTGGGTGGCTCCGCAGGGTTACAACAGCGAGGTCGGTGTCGAGACCGCGACCTTCGAGTACACCGTCAACACCGGCGACGAAGACACCAACGGCATCAGCATCGTCGCAGACACCTTGAGTGGCGGCATCACTGACCTCGTGGGCAATGAGCCAGTGGTGAATGCACAGAGCATGCTGGAGCACCGCGGCGTCACGAACGCGAGCGGCCACGAGGTCGAGACGACGGCCCCGACCGTTTCCAGCGTCGTCATCACCTCGCCCTCCCCCGGCGGCGATCAGACGTATCACCTCGGCGACGCGATCATGGTCACCGTCACATTTGACGAGAAGGTCATCGTCAGCGGCACACCGAAAATCACGCTCGACATCGCCAGCGGGGACCAAAACGCGTCCTACGAGTCCGGCTCCGGTACGAGTGCTTTGGTATTTACGTATCGCGTCGTCGCCACCGACATGGACAGCGATGGCGTCGGCATCACTCAGAACAGCCTCTTCCTGGACGGCGGCACCATCACCGACCTGCCGGGCAACATCGCAGAACTCGATCACACCGCGGTGCCTGACGATGCCAATCACAAGGTGAATGGCAGCCTGCAACCACGCGGCCCGTGGGTCATGCAAGCCCCCACGATCACCAGCAGCCCAGACAAGCTCGATACCTACAGCAAGGGCGAGCACATCGTCCTCGAAGTGATGTTCAGCGAGGATGTCACCGTCAGCGGCCGGCCGTACTTGCCGTTGGTAGTCGGCACCGAAACCGTCGAGGCCAGGTATCTCTCGGGCTCCAGGACGGACAAGATTCGATTCCAATACACCGTCGGGGACACCAATGCAGGCCCGGCGGACGTGATGGACGGTGACGGCGTCAGCGTGAACGCCGTGAGCATCAACAAGAACGGCGGCAACATTGTTGCGGAGACGGGTGGCAAGGAAGCCGTCCTCACCGTGCCGGAACTCACCCACCAATCGGCCCACCAAGTCGATGGCGTGGCGCCAAGCGTCAACAGCGGCAGTCCCCGTATCACCAGCACACCGCCGCCGAACAGTGACGACACCTACGGCAAGGGCGACACGATTGAAGTCAGCATCGACTTCGACGAGCCCGTGCTGGTCAGTGGCACACCACTGGTCACGCTCACCATCGGCACGTCGCCGAAGCAGGCCCGCTTGGCCGGCCCCTCGAACATCGATCCCGCCGTCGGCGCCACCACCCTGACGTTCAGCTACACGGTCCAACCCGGCGACCTGGACGACAATGGCGTCAGCATCGCAGCGAACAAGCTGTCCGGGACCATCACGGACCTCGTCGACAATCCCGCCGACCGTGATCACGAGGGAATGCCGGACAACATCGGGCACAAGGTCGACGGTGGGCCTCGCACGACGAACCCGCCCGGGAACGGGAACAGCGGAGGCGACGACAGTGGCGGCGGGTTCCCCGCCTCTGACGACAGTGACAGCGGCGAAGGTAACCCGGGCATACGCGTCGAGCGCATCGGTGGCAACGACCGCTTCGAGACAGCCCAGCTCATCGCTGAGCGGTACGCCCGCGAGATAGCGCGTGACAAGTCGCTGCCCGTCAACGAGCGCAAGATCACCACTGTCATCATCGCTTCGGGTCGTGCCTTCCCCGATGCGCTGACTGCATCGGCGCTGACTCGCACACCGCTCAGCTCGATCGTGCTCTCCAGCCCAGCACTCGCCGGATCGAAGAATGCCCCGCTCCTGCTCACCGAGCCACACGAGCTGCCCGAGTTCACCAAGGAATTCCTGGTCGAGTTCGAGATAGCGCACGTGTACATCGTCGGCGGGCCCGCGGCCGTGTCGACCGACGTCGAGGCTGCGATTGCCGCGTTGCCGTCGGTGGTCAGCGTAATCCGCTTCGGTGGCGCCGATCGCTACGGGACCTCCGTCGAAATCGCCGCGGAAGTGATCGCTACCTCAGGCGGCGCCGCGCAATTCTGCGGGTCTTCGCTTCGCACCGCCCTGCTGGCGACCGGCAGGGACTTCGCGGATGCGCTTGCGCTCGCGCCCATCGCAGCCACAGGGCCGCATCCGCTCCTGCTGACCCACACCGACCGACTGCCCGACAGCGTGCGCGCATTCTTCACCGCTGCGCTTGCTGTCGGCAGCATCGAGCAGATCATTGTGGCCGGCGGGCCGGGCGCTGTTTCTGAAGACGTCGTCAACGAGCTGACCAATCTTGGTTTCACCGTCGTCCGCGTCGGCGGCGTCGATCGTTATGACACCTCAGTACGCATGGCTCGATTCGCACTTCGGTCTGGTGTCAACGGCGCGGGCACGTGCCTCGACAACAACCGCGTCGCTCTCGCCACCGGTCTGGTGTACGCAGACGGTCTGTCAGGCGGCCCGCTCATCGCCCGCTTGGACGGCGCCACCATCCTCGTGAAGCCCAACGAAGTACCGCACCTCGTCGACAACTTCTTGGCATGGCACCGCCTGGATCACACCGACCTAACGCTGACGGTGTTCGGCGGCCCTGCTGCGATTTCCTACGAGGTGGTCGGCATGGCCAGGGAGTCGGCCAAGCGTGGTCTGCGGCGCTGAGTCCGTTCCTCTCCGACTGCACCTCGCAACTAGCTTGCGATCATGGTTGCCCCTGCCCCGTCCTACAACGATCTGACAGCCCCGCGCTTCGAGTCGCTCATGGAGGTGATCCGGCTGCGGCGTTCTGTTCGCAGCTTCGAACCGCCGCCCGAGCCATTGCCCACCGACGTGCTGCGCGGGATCTGCGAGGCCGGCCGCTGGGCGCCGTCGGGAGCGAATACCCAGCCATGGCACTTGGTCGTCGCGACAGAGCGAGCCGACGTGCTGGCAGTCTCGGACGTGTTCGTGCGGCAAGCCGATCGGCTGGTGGCGCACTGCCGGGGCTTCCCCCACGTCCACAAGAAGCACTGGCTGGGAAACTCGCTGGCCATCGTGCTGCTGTTCTGCGATCCCCGCTGGGTCGACTCGTATCCCGTCAGCGACCACGACGGCTGGGCTGACGAGTACGACGCCAATAACGAGAAGATCCTGCTGGCTTCGGTCGGCGCTGCGGCTCAGAACATGCATCTCGCGGCCGCTGCATACGGCCTCACGACTGCGTGGCTGAGCGGGGGCGGCGAGGACACGACCGCTCGGGAACTTCGGCAGTTGCTCGGCGTGCCCGAGCCGCTCACCCCGATCGCCACGATTCCGATCGGCTGGCCGCACCGGCGCGCCGAGTCGCGCTACCGCCACCCGCTCGAACAGCTCATCCACTGGGGACGCTGGGACCCCGAGCGCACGCCCGCAGACGACGCCGTGGCGACCTACGTGAGCGGTGTCCGCCGTCAGGCCATGTACCGAGGCAGCGAGACGCTCGAAGACTGAGCAGGCGCCCCGATGACCCGCTCGCAGCGGGGGCTGCGCCGAAGCGGCTACAGCATGAAGCGGCTGACCGTGGAGCTGGCCAGCCACATCTCGATGTCACGGATGGCCTGCGTCATGGCCTGGCCGATGAGGTCCAGCTTGCGTACCTGCTCGATGCGCGGCGCGGCGTGCTCCAGCTCGGGCTTCGAGAGCAGCTCGCCGAAGATGCCACACGCATCCACGAGCGCGATGATCACGATGTCACGCGGGCTGGGGATCTCGTCGCTGAACAGCACGCCCATGATGCGCAGCTTCACTTCGCGCTCGGCCTTGCCGTCGACCGATGGGTAGCGGCGAGACCGGAACACCCACAGGTGACGGTCGTCCTTGCGCTCGAGAATGCCCTTGTCGACCAGCCGCGCAAATGCCTCCTCGCGGATGCCATCGGCCCGAGCCGCCACGAACTCCACCCAGTAGCGCGAGTCGCTCTCGGCCTGCTGGGCCGCAATCTGGGCAAGCGTGGGGTCGAGCAGACCATCGCCGATCGGCGTCGAGTCGATCAGCATGAGCTTCTCCAGATCGGTGTCGATCCGGTTCTCCATGGCCAGATCCATGAGCACCGAACCGGCGATCACGCGGTCGAGGGTGCGCTCAGGCACATGGATCAGCTTGCCGTCGTCGTCTCGCAGCAGCAGGAGGAGAATTTCTTCGGCGAATCTCAGCATGGTGTGTGTTCAGCTCCCGTGCGTCTGTCTCGACCCGGCCCACATCGTGCGGCCGCGTGCCCGCAGCGTAGTGGGCCTTAGGGCCTTGCAGCCCGTATCTGGACGCTCCGATGCGAGGTGCGCCCGTCAGACATCGAGACCGTCAGCGCTCCAGTGTGATGGCCGTGGCGCTCTCGAGACCGAGGTCGTAGTCGGGGCCCCGGGGATGTTCAACAGCGATGCGGTACGGGCCCTCGGGGTAGTACCGATCGCACTCCGCAGAAGGCGTCGGCGACAAGCACGGAACCATGTCAGTTGACGAGACGACGGCGCCGCCCGCATCCACGTACGTGATCCGCAGCGGCAGGGGTGTATCGCGCATCCAGAAGGCACCGCTCGTGTCGCTGTCGAAGACGAACACCATCGCTGCGTAGCCGCCGAGTGCCGCAAAATCAACAACACCCATGAGGCCCCGCTGGCGCGCCATAGGGGTGTCGGCGACGATGACCGGCCACACCTGCGAACCGGTTGGGCCGCTGACAGCCATCAGGCTCTCACCGAAGCCGTCGAGAGGCTCGGCGGTTCCAAGCACCTGATTCGCATCAGCACGAGAGTCGGGCTGAGCCGTCACAAGCACCTCGTTCGCATCAGCACGGGTGCCGGGCTCAGCCGTCGGCGACGGCTGAGCGGTCGTTTGGGTCACCGCGGGGTCCTGGGCGGCGGTACTAGTGGCACTCGGCGACTCTGTGGCAGCGGGCGCCGCGAGCGTGGCAGCGGTCGAAGGTGGCACGGTTGCCCGCGAGGTATCACCTGTGGCGGTACTGAGGTCGTCGTCGACGGCAATCGTCACGACAGTCGGTGACGGCGAAGTAGTAGGCGAAGGATTGGCCGGGGGGACCAAGCCCCCTGACCGGGTCGACTCATGCACCGAGCATGCGCCGAGCACCAGCACGATGACGATGGTCGCCGTCAACCGGCGGCGGTGGCGCATCAACGCAGTCTGTCGTGCCGGCTGACCGATGCGGACGCGACGCGCGGTGGAACCGGGTGGCAGGCGTGATGAGATAGGGGCGTGAACAGCAGCGCAACCGCGCTCGAGAAACCTGACGCGCCGACCCGGTCCATCGATGACGAGGGGGCGGTGCCGTTCGCGGACTTCGCTATCGGGGAATTTGCCGACTTGGTTGCGATGAGCCGCGAGCTGAGCCGCACCGGCGACTGGGTAGTCCGCACGCCATTCGGACTGTTCGTCCACGGATACGACGAGGCGCGCGCGATCCTGCGCGACCCGGCATGGATCTCGATGCTGGCCGGCGTCGCGATGCTCGACGAGGCAGCGCTCGATGGTGCCGGGCGCACACCGGTGAACTTCAACGCCTTCATGGCGCGGGCCCGCCGGGACGCACCCGTCAGCGCTGGCGACGAGGCGATGAGGGCTCGACCGAACGTGCTGTCACTCGAAGGTGATGATCACCGCCGTCTGAGGAGGCTCTTCGGCCGTGCCTTCACGCCCGCGGCGGCGGACCGGCTGCGACCGTTCATGGCATCCCACGCAGCGAGACTGATCGATCCGTTGGTGTCTGCAAGCGGCGGAGAAGTCGTCTCGGGCCTGTGCGACCCGTATCCGGTGCCGGTCATCTGCCGCCTGCTCGGCGTGACCGACGACGACTGGGGTCAGTTCGGCCGGTGGGCCGAGACCATCTTCGGACTCTTCGACGGTGACGCCGAGGCCGTGGTCCGCAGGCTCGGCGACATCGCCGCAGCACAGGCCGAGTTGGGCGCGTACGTGGTCGACCTGATCAAGCGCCGACGCCTCGAACCAGCCGACGATCTGCTGTCGGAGCTCATCACTGTGTCTGATGAGGGTGACCGGCTGAGCGAAGACGAGCTCATCGGCATGGTCGAGGCACTGCTGATCGCCGGGACCGACACCACACGCAACCAGCTCGGGGCCACCTTGGCGGTGCTCGCCGACAGGCCGGAGCAATATGCGGCGCTGCGGGCCGATCCCGACCAGATACCGGCATACGTCGAGGAATCGCTGCGCTACATCGGGGCAGTGCGCACGGCGATGCGCATCGCCACCACCGACTTGATCGTCAACGGTCTGCTGTTCCCAGCAGGCACCATCGTCATGATCGGCCTGCACGCGGCCAGCCTTTCGGGCGGTTGCCCGGCCCACGCTGGAACATCGCCGGACGCCGATCGCCCAGCCTCGCAAGAGTCTCCCCCCGACGAGCACAGTTTCGATCCCTACGAGTTCAATCCGGTTGTCCCCCACGAACATCCGCACCTGGCCTTCGGCAGCGGTGCGCACCACTGCCTCGGGGCATTCCTGGCCCGGGCAGAGCTGCAGGAAGCACTGCGGGTCTTCGTCGAGCACGTCGAGAGCTTTGAGTTGGACGAACCGGTCGAGTGGAAGCCGCTCTCGCTGGGGATCTGGGGACCGTCCCGCATGCGCCTGCGACTCAACACCGCGCCATTGGCGACACGGATATCGGCGAGAACACTGCCGCCGGCCAGCACGAACGCCGATCTCGGAACCTCGGCCGAGCGCGATCGCTACCTGACCACTGTGGCACCGCTGCGCCGCGCGATCCACGACAGCGTCCCCGAGCTGATCGCACGGCCGCGCTTCCCGCCCGTGTTTCGGCTGGTGATTACTGCAGCTCGTATCGGCTGGGCCAGCTACGCCGGTCGATTGCTCGACCGGCGACTTGATCCCGAGGAGCGGCGAGAGCAGATCTACCGACGCCTTCGGCTGGCGGCAACCAAGCTCGGCCCTGCCTACATCAAGCTGGCTCAACTCATCGCCGCCGGCGAGGGTGTCTTCCCCGATGCGCTCGTGGCCGAGTGCCGGCTGTGCCGTGACCAAGTGCCGGCCGAGCCGTGGGCCGCGATCCGCGAGGTCATCGAGGCCGAATTGGGCCCGATCGACGAGCGTTTCTCTCACTTCGACACCGAGGCGACCGCAGCGGCCTCCATCGCCCAGGTGCACGAGGGCCGGCTTGGTGATGGCACGCGGGTCATGGTCAAAGTGCAGCGGCCCGGTATCCGCCGGCGTGTCGAACGAGACCTGGCGGTGCTGGCGTGGATCGCGCCGAAGCTGGTGGGCCGCATCCCGATCACCGCGCTGGCCAATCCGCCGGCGCTCGTGGAACTGTTCGCCGAGACCATCTCCGAGGAACTCGACTTCCGGGTCGAGGTAGCAAACCTCTTCGAGGTCGACCGTGCGCTGCGCGCCACCACCACCGGACGCTGGGAGGTGCCCGAACCGTTCCTCGATGCTGTCACCGAGCGGGTAATCGTGATGAGCCCGGTCGCCGGGCGCCCGCTCAGCGAGTTGCGGCCCGAAGACCTCGCCGACGGCGAAGCTGCAGCCATCTTCCGCCAGATGAACGACGCCCTGCTCCACGGCGCCTGCATGACGGGCGTTTTCCACGGCGACTTCCACGCCGGGAACGTGTTCATCGACACCGAGGGGACGCCACCCGGCGAGCCACCCGCCATCGGGTTGGTCGACTTCGGTATTACCGGCCGGCTCGAAGGGCCCAAACGGGTGGCATTTCTGCGCTACGTGGTTGGCCTGCTCACCGGCGACCTGGAGTCGCAGATTTCCGGGATGATCGACTTGGGAGCCTTCGGACCTGGCAGCAGTCCCGAACGAGTCATCGCCGACCTGCGCCTTGATCGGCCGGGATTCGACCCGCTCGAACTCACAGAGGACGAGTTCACCTCCGAATTCCGTGCGCTGATCTCGGGCCTGCTGGCCAACGGCGGACGCATCCCCAAAGAGCTGATGCTGTTCATCAAGAACTTCGCCTACCTGTGCTCGGTGGCGGGCGAGCTGGAATCCGAGATGGAGGTGCTGGCTCAATTCGAGCGCATCGCCTCGTCGTTCTTCGCCCGCAATGGGGTCCGGATGGCCACCGAGATCGGCTTCTCGCCAGCCCCCGACGCCGTCGACGAACGCATCATCCGCCAAGCCATGGGCATCTCGCCCCGTCACGAACGGGTCACCTGGCGGCTCATCCGGGGACGACGCGAGAGTCTGAAGTCCCGGGTGAGCAACGCCGACTGAACGGCTACGTTCAGCCGACCTGCTACGCGCCGGTGGGGCATGATCTTGGAGGCATCGCGGGTGGAGCCTCGAAGCCATGCCGCGGCGAGACCGTCGCAATCAGCGCGAGAGCGGGAGGGACCATGGCATCAGACAGCCCAGCGCCGCATGGAGCGGGGTCAAGCAGCACAGAGGGTCGCATGGCGGACAAGGTGGCCGTCATCACCGGCGGAGCGTCAGGCATCGGGCGAGCATGTGGGCTGCGCTTTGCTGCCGAAGGCGCGTCCATCGTGGTCGCCGACCTGAACCCCGAACGCGCTGCGACCGTCGTCGACGAGATCAACGCGTTGGGTCAGGACGCCATCGCCGTGCAGGTGGACACCTCGCAGCAAGAACAGAACGACGAGATGGCAGACGCCGCCGTCGAGGCCTTCGGGCGCATCGACGCGTGCGTGGCTGCGGCAGGAATCTCTCATTCCGGCTATGTCAGCCGCGAGATCGACGAGCAGGCGGGGCAAGACCGCTTCGACCGGGGCGACATGTTCTTCATGGACAAGTCGCTCGAATCGTGGCAGCGAGTGCTAGATGTCAACCTGACCGGTGTCATGCTCACCAATCAGGCCGTGGCCCGCAAGATGAAGGACAACGGCGGCGGCGCGATCGTCAACATCTCGTCCATTGCCGGCACCAATGTGCTCAAGGGCAGCTCGGATTACTGCGTCTCCAAGGCCGGCGTGTGGATGCTGACGCGCTGCGCGGCGCTGGAGCTCAGTCGCTATGGCATCCGCGTCAACGCCGTGGGTCCCGGCTACATCCAGACATCGATGAGCGGTGCCGTGCTGGGCAATGAGCGGTGGGTGGCCGCACGTGAACGCGAGACGCCGCTGGGGCGGCTCGGCGTACCTGACGACATCGCCAACGCCTGCCTGTACCTGTGCAGCGACGATGCCAGCTTCGTGACCGGCGAGATCATCTTCCCTGACGGCGGCGTCATGGCCGCCGGCCGCTGAGCGGCGCGCCCAGCAACACATAGCCGACAAGGTCACAACCGGAGCACGACGAGAGGACACCGGCGATGGCGGACAACGAAGGCACGGCGCCGCATGGAGCGGCGTCCAGCAGCACGGCGCCGCATGGAGCGGCGTCAGCCAGCACGGCGCCGCATGGAGCGGCGTCCCCGAGCTCGGCGGGCCGCATGGACGGCAAGGTGGTCGTGATCACCGGCGGGGCATCGGGCATCGGCCGGGCATGCGCGCTGAGATTCTCGCAAGAGGGTGCATCGGTCGTCGTGGCCGACCTGAATCCTCACCGTGCCGAAGCCGTTGCGGCCGAGATCACCAACCGTGGCCGTCAGGCGACCTGGACCCAGGTCGACACTGCCGATCAGGAACAGAACGAGGCAATGGCCGAAGCCGCAGTGGCTGCTTTCGGGCGGCTCGACGCTTGCGTGGCCGCTGCGGGCATCTCCCACGCCGGCTACGTCAGCCGGGAGATCCCCGAGCAAGTCGGCCAGGACTTCTATGAACGGGGCGACCGGTGGCTACTCCAGAAGTCACTGGAATCGTGGCAGCGAGTAATCGATGTGAACCTGACCGGTGTCATGCTCACGAACCAGTCGGTCGCGCGCCGCATGCGTGACAGCGGGGGCGGTGCCATCGTGAACATCGCCTCGGTGGCGGGTTTGATGGCGCTGCAGGGCGGATCGGACTACTGCGTGTCCAAGGCCGGCGTGTGGATGCTGACCCGCTGCGCAGCCCTTGAACTCAGCCGCTACGGCATCCGGGTGAACGCGGTCGCACCCGGGTACATCCGTACATCCATGACGGCCTCCATGACCGACAGCGACGAGTGGGTGCGTGAACGCGAGCGGGAGACCCCGTTGAGCCGACTGGGCGAGCCCGCCGACATCGCCAATGCCTGCCTCTACCTGTGCAGCGACGAAGCCAGCTTCGTGACCGGCGAGATCATCGCTCCCGACGGCGGCCTGGCCGCCGACATTCGTTGACGGATTTGGACGTGAGTCGCATGAGAAGCGGACGGAGGGCGACACGATGAGCGTGCTCGTCGCCGTCGAGCCCGACTGCTGGCGGCGTCCAGTGCTGGCTGAGGCTGTCGTGCGGGGCGGGGGCACGGTGAGCGTCCCGGATGGGGCATCAGCGCTCGTGTGGGCCGAACCCACCCAGGCCCAGTTGATCGGGGAAATGGTGGATGCCAATCCCGGCATCGAATGGGTACAGCTCCCCTACGCCGGCATCGAGCCGGTGGTTGACGTCGTGACTGCCCGGCCAGCCATTGAGTGGTACTGCGGCAAGGGCGTATATGCAGAACCCGTCGCCGAGCACGCGCTGATGCTGGCGCTGGCCGGAATGCGCGGAATGGCCACCTACGCCCGCGCCGACGCGTGGAGCGCGCCCGAGGGGCGAAACCTGCTGGGTGCCTCCGTGACAGTGTTGGGTGGCGGCGGCATCACGAACTCGTTGCTGCGTCTGCTCGCGCCGTTCGGCTGCGAGGTGACCGTGTTGCGCAACCGCCCCGAGCTTCCAACGCCGCATGGAGCGGCGTCAGGCAGCGCGGATGGTGCTGCGAGAGTCGTCGGGCCCGATGCGCTCGCCGATGTCCTTCCGGGCACCGACGTGCTCGTGCTGGCCC
This sequence comes from Candidatus Poriferisodalis sp., assembly GCF_965221945.1. Classification (GTDB taxonomy): domain Bacteria; phylum Actinomycetota; class Acidimicrobiia; order Acidimicrobiales; family Poriferisodalaceae; genus Poriferisodalis. Next base: position 1,917,643 of record NZ_OZ244925.1, read on the forward strand.
TCGCGCTCACACCCGACACTGCCGGGATCATCGGCGCCGTGGAGCTGGCGGCCCTGCCCGATCATGCCTGGGTCATCAATGTGGCCCGCGGCGGCCACATCGTCACTGACGACCTCGTGGAGGCCCTGAGAACGGGCCAGATCGGCGGCGCTGCCCTGGATGTGACGGACCCCGAACCGCTGCCCGCGGATCATCCACTGTGGAGCCTGCCCAATTGCCTCATCACGCCCCACATCGGCAATACGCCCGAGATGGGCCTCGTGCTGCTGGCCGAGCGTGTCGAGGCCAACGTCGCGCTGCGGCTAGCCGACGAGCCGTTGATCGGACCCGTGTACTTGGATCTGGGTTACTGACGCCAGATGCTGCCCGCCGGCAGCTCAGCGCAGAACAGCGCCGTGGGTGGCTTCGACCGCGTCAATGCATTGCTGGCGGATCTCTGCCACCTGTTCGTCGGTGAGGGTACGGTCGTCGGCTTGCAGGCGCAGGCGGTAGGCCAGCGAACGGGTGCCCGGGGCCATCTGATCGCCTCGGTAGACATCGAAGAGCTCGACTGAGCGAAGTTCGTCGCCGCCAGCGGCGCGCAGCATGTCTCGAATCTCTGAGGCTTGAACGCCGTCGGGCACGCTGAACGCGAGGTCGATGTCGCTCGAGGGATAGGTCGAGACCAGCTGGTAGGGCCGGTCGGCAATTGCGGCCGCTGTTTCAAGCAGGGGCTCCATGTCGAGCTGCAGCCAAGCGCAGCGCTGGACGAGACCATGACGCTCGCACACGACCGGGTCGACCTCACCCACGTAGCCAATGGCGTGTCCTTCGAGCATGATTTGTGCTGCCCGTACCGGATGCATGCCGTCGAGGTCGCTGGTGTTCACCAGCGAGGCATCGAGCCCAAACGCGACAGCGATGAGGTCCCACAGCCGTACTGCATCTGTCGCCTCGCCGCCGGCCCAAATGGCGCCGAGCTGTTCAGTTTCGGTCGGAAGCGCGCCATTCGACGGGGTAGCTGGAGACGATGCGACTGGCGGCTGGCCGAACACCACGCCCATCTCGAACAGCGACACAGTCTCGTTGCGGTGGGACGTGTTGTATGCGGCCGCGGTGAGCAGGCCAGGCAGCAACGACGGGCGCAATACCGATTCCTCGGTGGCGAGCGGGTTCAGCAGGCGGACCGGCTCGGCGCCGTCAATGCCCGCTCGACGAAGGGCGTCGGGCGCGAGGAACGGGTTGGGCATTGCTTCAGACAAGCCGGCCCCGATGAGCACGCGACGCAGGTCGCGGCGCAACCGCTGTGTCGGCGTCAGCCTGCCCGGCTCGGGTGACCGCGGCACCGTTCGGCCGAGCCGCCCGTAGCCGTAGTGACGAGCGACCTCCTCAGCCACATCGGTTTCGGTGGCCACGTCGGGACGGAAGCTGGGAATCGTCACCTCCAGCGAGCCGTCGGTGGCGCTATCGCAGTGCAAACCGATCGGGTCAAGCAACGAGCGCAGTTGGCTTTCGCTGAAAGGCTGTCCCAGCAGGTGGCTCATGCGGGCTGGGCGGACATCCACGCGTGTCGCATCGGGCAGCTCGCCACGCCCGTCGAGACGACCGCGGCAGACCGACACCCCGCCCGGAGTGATCCGGATCAGGAGTTCGCAGAAGCGATCCAGCGCTGTTGGCACCAAGTCCCAGTCAGTTCCTCGCTCGAAGCGCATTGAAGCTTCCGAGCGCAGGCCAAGCCGCTGGGAGGTGCGGGTGATCGACAAGCGATCCCACCAAGCCAATTCGAGCAAGACCGCCGTGGTGGCCTCGCTGATCTCGCTGCTTGCGCCGCCCATGACTCCCGAGATGCCAATGGGCTGGTTGTCGCGGTCGATGATGACGCCGTCACCCCGCTGCATGGTGCGCTCTTGATCGTCGAGCGTGACGACGGTTTCGTCGCCTGGGCTGCGCCGCGTGCCCAGGTGGCCACCGGGGACAAGCGCAAGGTCGTAGGTGTGGTTCGGCATGCCCAGCTCGAGCATCACGTAGTTGGAGACATCCACGACCGAGTTGATGGGCCGCATCCCGCACAGGGCGAGGCGCAACTGCATCCACAGCGGCGACACGCCGACGGCTACGTCGCGAATGGCGCGTACGCCGAAGCGGCCGCACAGGTCCCCGTCCACAATCTCGACCGATGCCACGTTCGAGATGTCCTCGTCGGTCTCGGCAACGACCGGCTCCGGTATCTCGAACGGGATACCGAGACGTGCGGCCAAGTCGCGTGCCACGCCGGCCACCGACATCGCGTCGGGACGGTTCGGGTTGACCTCGAGGTCGTAGAGCACGTCGCCGCCCAGACCGATCTGGTCCATCAGCGGAGCGCCGAGCTCCAACCCGTCGGGCAGGATCATGATGCCCTCAGCATCGGTGCCCAGCCCGAGTTCAGCAGCCGAGCAGCACATGCCCTCGGACACCTCGCCGCGCAAGCGCCGCTTGCCGATTTCGAGGCCACCCGGCATGGTCGTGCCGACCGTCGCGAGCGGCACCAGATCGCCGACCGACATATTGAATGCGCCGCAGCACACCTGCAACGCACCGTCGGTGCCCTCACCGCTGGTGCCGGGCAGCTCCACGTCAACCAACTGGATGCGATCGGCCTCCGGATGCGGTCGCAACCCCGCCACTCGCGCCACCACCACACCGTCGAGTGACGGCAGGATGCGCATTTCCTCGACAGCCATGCCGAGATCGCTCAGGTGATCGGCCAGCTCGGCGGAATCGCCCGCGATGGGTGCGAATTCGCGCAGCCAGCTCAGCAGCACCTTCATCGCGGCATGTCTCCCCTGGGTGCTCGAACACTCATCCCCGCGACTCCCTGCATCAGAACTGGCTGAGGAACCGGATGTCGTTGGTGTACATGTCTCGCAGATCGTCGATGCCGTGGCGCATCAGCGCCAGCCGGTCGATGCCGAAGCCGAATGCGAATCCGGTCCATTCCTCGAAGTCGATGCCGCAGTTGGAGAGCACGTTGGGGTGCACCATGCCGCAGCCGCCCAGCTCGATCCAGCCGGTTCGCTGGCAGGTCTGGCAGCCCGAGCCCTCGCAGAGCACGCAGGTGATGTCGAACTCCGCAGACGGCTCGGTGAACGGGAAGTACGAGGGACGCAGCCGCGACGAGATCGACTTGCCGAAGTAGGCCGAGGTGAACTCCTCCAGCGTGCCCGCAAGGTCTGTGAACGAGATGCCCCGGTCCACCACCAGGCCCTCGATCTGGTGGAACACCGGCATGTGACTGGCGTCCGCCGTATCGCGACGGAACACGCGGCCGGGGCAGATCGTGTAGATCGGCGGCGGCTGAACCTCCATGACCCGGATCTGCACGGGCGAGGTGTGGGTGCGCAGCAGAACGTTGGACGCCTCGCCGCCCTCGCCGTCGCCAAGTTCGGTTCGCTCGCCCAGGTCCAAGTACAGCGTGTCCCACATCGACCGGGCTGGGTGCGCAGCTGGCAGGTTCAGCGCCTCGAAGTTGTACCAATCGGTCTCGGCCTGGGGGCCCTCGGACACGGTGAAGCCCATGCCGACGAACACGTCCTCGAGGCGCTCGGTGGTCTGGGTGACCAGGTGCAAGTGCCCCCGCCCTGGCCCCGGCGGCGTCTCGGTGAGGTCCAGCCACTCACGTTGCAGCTGCTCACGGCGTGCTGCAGCAGCGAGTTCGTCGACGGCCTCCGCGTGAGCGGTGCGCAACGCCTGCTGGGCCTCATTGAGTGCGCGGCCAGCTGCGGCCCGCAGCTCTGGAGCCAGCGAACCCAATCCTTGCTTGATCTGGCCGAGCGTCGACTTGCGTCCGAACGAGCCAGATTCCGCCTGCGCCAACTCGTCGCCAGAAGATGCCGCTGCCACCGCGGCGAGGCCCTGCGTGCGCGCAGCGTCGATATCCGCCAGCAGCGTGTCGAGTCCTGTTTCGGTCGCCGGGCCGTTCACGGCAGGCAGGGTACGAGTCCGCGGTGCATTCGCGAACTCAATTCGTCGGCAGGTTCCCGGCTTCTGGCCGCATGGCGTACATCAGCACGGCGGCGGCCACGGCTACGTTGAGCGAGTCCACCGGGTGCTGCATGGGAATCGCAACGGCGATGTCGGTGCCAGCCACAGCGTCGGCGGACGGTCCGTGCGCCTCGTTGCCCACCACGAGTGCCATGTGATCATTGAGTGGCAGCTCGTCCAACCGCACCTCGCCATCGGGTGCGGCGCGTACTCGCAGGTGTCCGGCATCTCCGAGGACGTCGAGCACTTCAGCGGTGGGGTGGCCGCGGTTGACCATCGTTCCGAACGTCAGCCCTGCGGCACCTCGCAGCGCCTTGGGGCTCCACAGATCGGTCGTGCCCTCAGTAGCGATGACCGCACCGATTCCCACGGCCACGGCGCTGCGGACCACAGCCCCGGCGTTTCCGGGGTCGCGCACTGCTTCGAGCACCACGACCCGCGCCGCCGTCACTGCCGCGCTGAGCGGCGAGTCCGCGAAGCGTGCGATCGCGAGGACCCCTTGGGGGTTCATGGCATCGGCGAGCGGGTCGAGCACGTCGGCGGGAACGGGGTGGATCGCACCGATTCGTCCCCGGAACCCAATTCCCAGTCGCGCTGCATCAGGGTGATCGTCGGGCGCACCGGCTGGCGCGTAGCGGTCGACCAGCTCGGGACGGGCAAAAACCGCTTCGAGGGTGGCGCCGCTGGCCAGTGCCCCGTCGACGGCTCTGGGTCCCTCGACGACGGCAAGTCCGGTTGCGTCGCGCTGGCGCCGATCGCGCACCAATCGCGACAGCCGCGACAATGCGGCCCCCGACGGCGGTGACGGCTGGAGTGCGCTCAGGCGGCTGTGTCGGTGAGGGCAGCCTCGGCACGCTCGGCGATCGCAGCGAACGCTGCGGGATCGCTGACGGCGAGGTCTGCCAGGTTCTTGCGGTCGACAACGATGCCCGCCACGTCCAGCCCGTGTATGAGCCTGCTGTAGGTGGTGCCGTTCTGGCGTGCAGCAGCGTTGATGCGCTGGATCCACAGGCGGCGGAATTCGCCCTTACGGGCCCTGCGGTCGCGGAACGCGTACTGCCCGCTATGCATGACCTGCTCGTTGGCGGCCCTGAATGACCTGCTCTTGTTGCCGTAGTAGCCCTTCGCCTTCTGGAGCGTCGCCTTGCGACGGGTGCGACTAGCCACGGATCGCTTGACTCGTGCCATGTTGATCCTCTCGCTTCTCTGGGATCGGGTCTGCGGAAACGGGGTTCAGCGGCCCAGCATCCGGTTGACTCGCTTGCCATCGGCGCTGGACACCTCGCCCTCGAGTGCTAAGCGCCGCTTGCGCGCCGACGACTTCTTCTCGAGCAGGTGATTGCGGTTCCGCTTGCGGCGAACGAGCTTGCCGGAGCCCGTGGTCTTGAAGCGCTTCTTGGCGCCGCTGTGGGTCTTCATCTTGGGCATGGTTTCAGTGCCTTGCTCTCTTGGCTCACTCGGTCTGGCTCACGCGTTCTAGGTGCGTGAGTCTGTTGAACTGTGTCCGACGGCTGCAGCGCGGGCCGGCGGTGCGTCAGTCGCTGGGCGGGTCTGCGGCCTTGCGGCGCTGGCGCGAGATGCGGTCTGGGCTCAACAACATGGTCATGTTGCGCCCGTCCAGCCGGGGGAACTGGTCGACCTTCCCGACGTCGACGACTGCCTCAGCAACACGTTCCAAGATCTGACCGCCCAGTTCGGGATGGAACACCTCGCGCCCTCTGAACATAACGGTGACCTTGACCTTGTGGCCGTCTTCGAGGAACTTGCAGACCTTGGCTGTCTTGGTGCCGAAGTCGCCCGACCCGATCTTGGGCCGGTACTTCATCTCCTTTAGCCCCGCGTGCGACGTCTTGCGCCGCGACTCCTTCGCCCGCTGTGCCGCCTCGTACTTGTACTTGCCGTAATCCATGATCCGGCAAACCGGAGGGGCGGCGTTCGGCGCCACCTCAACGAGGTCCAAGTCCAAGTTGCGTGCGATCTGCAGAGCCTCAGGCACCGACTTGATGCCGATCTGCTCGCCGTCAGGTGCAACCAGACGGACCTCGCGGACCCTGATGTCCTCGTTGATCCGGGCGTCACCGTCACTTGCGCGTGCTATGGCCGTACTCGCTTGTCCAAAGGACGCTCCTCGTCCACGCGGCATCCGTTGCGAACCCGGTACCGGAACGCGCCTTCCGGCGGTTCGGTGGGGGTCAGGACCCCGCTTGTTTCAGTTGTAGGGGCCGTAGGGTAACAGCGCTGGCTATGGGCGGCACAGCGGCGGTGCGGAGACTCCGGCGCAGTCCGACACAGCGCCGAGGCGAGGTCGCTGCAGGCCAGCGCAGTGATACGAGCTGGAGAGGTCGCCGATGAGCACGTTGTGGACACCGGAGGGTGAGCATCGCGTACCTCGCGAGGGCACCGGCGAGCCGTCGCAGGCTCCGCCCAGCAAGGCTGATGACGACGGCGGTGCGTACTCCGCTGATGACGACGGCGGCGCATTTGACATAGACCCCGAGACGGGTTTGCCGATCGATCCCCGTACCGGCGAGCCCTTCGATCCCGAAGAGCTGGCCGAGATGCAGGAGGGGCTGCGCGAGGCCCAGGAACAGCTGGTGTCGGTGCCAGCGGCCGAAATCGTGCAGAACCACATGATGGGTCTGTTCGAGCTGGCGGCACTCCACCTGCAGCGGGATCCGCCCGACCTGGCCGAGGCGCGCCTGCCCATTGATGCGCTGGGACTGCTCGTGGACCATCTGGCCGACCAGCTGCCCGCCGGTGAGACGCTGCGGGGCGCATTGCAGCAGATCCGCCTTGCATACGTGGAAATCCACAAGCGCCAATCCGAAGCCTGAGCTGTCGAGTCGGCACACGGCGACAGCCCGCACGGCACGTCAAGAACTACCACGGCAATAACCAGCACAGCTCGCAGCGGTGCCGCGGGTACCGTTACCGCCCGTGCTCAAGCTCGTGCTCCCAAAGGGCTCGCTCGAAGAGGCGACCCTGCAGCTGTTTGCTGACGCCGACCTGCCAGTTCGCAGGGGCTCAGCGGTGGACTACCGCGCCACGATTGACGACCCGCGCATCGACGACGTGCGGATACTGCGGCCCCAGGAAATCCCGTCCTACGTTGCCGATGGTCTGTTCGATCTGGGCATCGCCGGACGCGATTGGATCGAGGAGACCAGCAGCGACGTCATCTCCCTGGGCGAGTTGCGCTACTCGAAGGCCACTTCGCGACCGGTGCACATCGTGGTCGCAGTGCCCGACGCCAGCAGCTACCAGGCGCTCGCCGACCTGCCTGACGGGGTACGGGTGTCGAGCGAGTATCCCGAGCTCACCCGTCGCCACTTCGCCGAGCGCGGCGTCGATGCCGATGTGCGGCTGAGCTACGGCGCGACGGAGGCCAAGGCACCCGAGATCGTGGACGCCGTGGTCGACCTCACCGAGACGGGCCGGGCCCTGAGGGCCGCCGGTCTGCGGATCATCGACGAGATCCTCACGAGCTACACCGAGATCTTCACCAACCGAGCCGCCTACGACGACCCGGCAAAGCGTCGAGCGATGACGCAGATCAAGACGCTCCTCGACGGGGTGCTCGACGCTCGCGGCAAGGTGCTGGTCAAGCTGAACGTGGCCCGCGAACACCTCGATGCCGTTGTGGACGTACTGCCGTCGATGAAGGCGCCCACTGTGAACGAGCTGTGGGGCGGCGAAGCCTACGCCGTCGAGACTGTGGCGCCGAAACACGAGATCAACGTGCTCATCCCGGAGCTGCTCGAGAGGGGCGCGACGGACATCGTCGAGATGCCGATCTCCAAAATCGTCCCCTGAGCGGGCCGCACACCAGGCATCTCGACGACAATTCACCCATCGAGATGCCGATCTCCAAAATCGTCCCCTGAGCGGGCCGCACACCAGGCATCTCGACGACAATTCAGCCATCGAGATGCCGATCTCCAAAATCGTCCCCTGAACCCTGTCCTCTAGTCCGCGAGCGGGGGCGTCTGTTCGAGATCCAGGTCGCTCTGGGCTTCGTCGTCCATGAGGTGGCCCATGCGCATCTTCTTCGTGCGCAGGTAGGCCTGGTTGTGCGGGTTGGCTGGCGCCGTGGTCGGCACCCGCTCGACGATTTCGAGTCCGTAGCCGGACAGACCGCCGATCTTGTTCGGGTTGTTCGTCATGAGGCGCATCCGGTGCACGCCAAGCTCCGCCAGGATTTGCGCCCCGATGCCGTATTCCCGGCTGTCCACCGGCAGGCCCAGCTCCAGGTTGGCGTCGACGGTGTCGCGACCCAGGTCCTGCAGCGAATACGCAGCGATCTTGTGACCGATACCGATGCCGCGGCCCTCGTGGCCGCGCAGGTACACGAGCACGCCGGCGCCCGACTCGGCGATGGCCTCCAGGCTGCCGTGCAGCTGTGCCCCGCAATCGCAGCGCATCGAGGCCAGGATGTCGCCGGTCAGGCATTCGCTGTGGACGCGCACCAGCACCGGCTCGGAGCCCATGACGGTCCCGTAGGTGAGCGCCAGGTGCTCGGTGTCGTCGAAGTCGCGGAAGACGTGCCCCATGAACTCGCCGTAGATGGTGGGGATGCGGGCTTGCGCGATCGGATCCACGAGGCGCTCGTTGGCGCGCCGATAGCGGATCAGGTCGGCGATGGAAATGAGGAGCAACCCGTGTTGATCGCTGAACTCGACGAGATCCGGCAGGCGGGCCATCGACCCGTCGTCGTTGACCACCTCGCAGAGCACCCCGGCGGGATGGCACCCCGCCAGCCGGGCAAGGTCCACCGCTGCTTCTGTGTGTCCGGCCCGCTTGAGCACGCCACCAGGGCGATAGCGCAGCGGCAGCACGTGGCCAGGCCGGTTGAAGTCATTGGCGCTGGACTTCGGGTCGGCCAACAGGCTCAGGGTTCGTGCCCGGTCTCCCGCTGAGATTCCGGTCGTGGTGCCTTCGGCTGCATCCACGGTGACCGTGTAGGCAGTGCGCATCGACTCGGTGTTGACGGTCACCATCAGCGGCAATGCCAGCTCGTCGAGTCGTTCCCCCATCAAAGGAGCGCAGATGACCCCCGATGTGTAACGGACGAAGAACGCCATCGCCTCTTGCGTGGCGTGCTCAGCCGCCATGATGAGGTCGCCCTCGTTCTCACGGTCCTCGTCGTCAACGACCACGACGATCTCGCCGCGTCCGATAGCTGCGATCGCATCGGGAATGGCAGCGAACGGCGAACCGGCTGGAGCCCCTTCGGCTGCGTTGTGGTCGGTCATGCCGGACTCACTCATGGTTGGTTCCAGCACCATTCTGCCCGAGTAAGCGCTCGACATAACGAGCGAGGACGTCAACCTCGAGGTTGACGAGGTCGCCGGGCTGCGCAGTGCCCATGGTGGTCAGGGCCATCGTGTGCGGGATGAGCGCCACCGAGAACTCGCATCCACCGGCCTCATCGTCGTCGATGTCGAAACACGTGAGGCTGACGCCGTCGAGCGTGATCGACCCCTTCTCCACCAGGTATCGACGCAATCCCCCGTCGGAACCCACAGCGACGCGCAGGTCAGGGCCAGGTCGCGTGATCGTTGCCACACCGTCCACATGACCCTGCACCATGTGGCCGCCGAGCCGGTCTGCATAGCGCATTGCGCGCTCGAGGTTCACTGGATCGCCCTCTGCCAGCGAACCGAGCGCAGTGCGACTGGCCGTCTCGGCGGTGACGTCGGCCTCCCACCAGCCATCCCCCATTGCGACGACGGTGAGGCAGCAGCCATTCACAGCGATCGAGTCGTCGACGGCGCTGTCAGCGAGCACTACCGCCGCATTGAATCGGTATCGCTCACTACCGCTGCCGGCGAGGCTGCCGAGTTCCTCGACGATTCCGGTGAACATCGCTGATCCCTTCAGCGCCCCGTGCTGGGGCGCGGATCGGGGCTGACGGTACCGGCGGGATCGTCGCTGGACTGCGCCACGGGGTGCCCGACGGGGTGCAATCTGACGCGCAGGTCCCCGCCGACGTGGCGGACTTCAGCGATGTGGCCACGCCACAACTCGCTGATCGTGGATGCGCCAGCGCCCGCGAGCAACGGGAGCCCGTCATCGCCGCCTGCGAGCGCAGGCGCGAGATACACGACGTATTCGTCGACCAAGCCAGACCGGTGAAACTCCCCCGCGACGTGGGCACCGCCCTCCACCAGCAGCTCGACGACGCCTTCGGCGGCCAGATCCCTCAGCACTCTGGGCAGCGGCCCGCTTACCTCGGTGCAGGGATGCACGTTTGCGCCAGCCGGCGCTAAGCCGAGCACGAAGCGGCGCGGGTTGGTACCCGGTGCATCGCGGACGGTCAGTGACGGGTTGTCTGCACGCACAGTGCGAGCACCCACCAGCACCGCATCGCAGCGTGCGCGCAGCGCGTGGACATCGGCACGGGCTTCGGGCGAGGTGATCCACTGCGATGAACCGTCGGGCGCCCCGATGCGGCCGTCCAGGGTGGCGGCCAGCTTGAGCACGACCCAGGGCCTGCCGGTGCGGCGCTGCTGCAGGTAGGGACCGAGCGAGGCCTTGACATCGCCGAGACCTTCGATGACGTCGATTCCTGCGGACCGGAGCGCAAGCGTCCCCCGGCCTGACACGTGCGGATCGGGGTCGGCGACGCCGATGAAGACGCGGGCGATTCCGGCGTCGATGATCGCTTCAACGCACGGAGGCGTGCGTCCGGTGTGCGAGCAGGGCTCCAACGTCGTGTACAGCGTGGCCCCTGCGGGGTCCGTGCCGGTCTCGCGCGCCGCGTCCAGCGCCACGATCTCGGCGTGTCGTCGCGGAGGCGGCTCGGTGGCCCCGTCAAACACCTCGCCGTTCGCCGTGACGAGCACGGTGCCCACCCACGGATTCGGCGCTGTCGTGCCCCGGACGCTCTCGCCCAGATCGATGGCCACCGCCATCTGCGCAGCGTCAGACTCCGTCGCCGGGTTCACCAAGCTCACCGGCTCGCTGTGGGGAGCCGTGTCATCCGAGCACATCAGTGAAGCCGTTCGCCTGCCAGCAGGGCCAGCGCGTGTGGCAAGACGTCAGCCACTGCCTCGAAGCACTCCACGCATCCCTTGGTGGAGCCGGGCGTGTTCAGCACGATGCTGCGGCCGATGATGCCAGCGACTCCCCGCGACAGACGGCCCAGAGGGTTCACCAGTCGCATGGCCTCGGCAAGGCCCGGTGCTTCGCGCTCGATGACGGCGCGGGTTCCTTCGGGTGTGAGATCTCTCTCGGTGAAGCCGGTGCCGCCGGTCGTGACGATCAGGCCTTCAAACCCACCGGACATGGCCTGCAGCGCCTCGGCCACCGTCTCGATGCCGTCGGCAACCACACGGCGTTCGACCACCTCGTATCCCGCGGCAGCCAACGTCTCGCCGAGCGCTTCGCCGCTGCGGTCCTGCCGAGTGCCAGCGACAACGCCGTCGGAGACCGTCAGCACCTTCGCCGCGAGCCCGTGCGCCGGGTCGGGCTGATCGTGGCCTTGATGATGCCCCGCATGCGATCCGGCCATCGCGGCAGGCTACCGACGGTCCGCAGAGCGTGACGCTGGCGACTAGCGCGCCCCCCGCTTCTCCGACACACCGGGATTGGGACGAGTCGGCCGGGGCGGCGCAGCCGGCTTCCCCGCTTGTGGCTGCTGTACCTTCTTCCGGTTCCGTCGTCTCTTCCTAAACACGGGCTGCATCTCCCAAAGCGATGATGACGCCGACAACTTCTACAGGCAACAGTAACAAGCCTCGGTCGAACCACTTCGACCTGGCGCTCAGCTGCTGACGATTGAAATTGGTCTGGTCACCGAGCCAGAGGGCCAGCTCACGGTGCAGTTCCGGCAAGTCAGGTTGATGCTTGCTCACCCACGGCGTTAAGACCCGCTTCGTAGGCGAGCTTGTATCCGTCAGCGTCCCCGAAAGCCACCATGGACGCAACCTAACTCGGCAGCCCAATCAGCCAGTTAGGAATTTCCGACCACCTGAAACGGTCACTGTGCGCAGCCCGTCACTAACCTGCGGGCATGGCCTATGCGCGCAATCGGACTTACCTCGATGCCGACAGCCACCTCATGGAGCTACCGGACTTTCTGCGGGCACATGCGGACCCAGGCATCCGGGATCGCATCCCCGACATTGACTTCGCCAATGGCGGGCGTCTCACCGACGACATGGAACTCGCAGCGCGAACCCGCGCCCACTCGCCCGAGACCGTCGCGGAGCTGACGGCTCTGGGAGACGACCTGATCGCGGGACCCAAGGGCTACCAGGCACTGGGTGCCTTTAACCCCGCAGAACGCTCCACAGCCTTGGACCTGCTCGGGTTTGCCCGGCAGTTCGTCTTCGCCACCTTCAGCGTCGGCGTGGCGTTCGATCCCCGGACCGATCTCGACGTGCGCTACGGGGCAGCCCGGGCGCACAACCGGGGCATGGCCGAGTTCTGTGCCGGCGACGACCGGCTGATCGGCGTGGCACTGCTGCCGCTGGACGATCCGCAGATGGCGGCAGCTGAAATGGAACACGCGCTCGATCTGGGATTGGGCGCGATGTGGATCCCTCACCGGCCCGCAGGCGGCGCGTCGCCCGGGCACTCAGATCTCGATCCGGTCTGGGCGCAGATGGCCGAGGCGGGCGTGCCATTCGTCTTGCATGTCGGCGGCGATCCGCTGCAGATCCGCCCTGAGTGGATGGACACCGGCCGCCCAGTGCCGACAGATTGGCTCGGCGGCGGCGAGAACGTTCGCGGCAAGGACATGGTTGCCCTCCATCACGCTGCGGAGACCTTCGTCGGCGTGATGGTGCTTGACGGCGTGCTGGCCCGGCACCCGAGCCTGCGTGGCGGCGTCATCGAGCTGGGTGCCGCCTGGGTGCCCCAGATGCTGCGCCGGCTGGATCAGATCGTCGAGATCTGGAAGCGATCCGAGCCGGATCTTGCGGCGCTGGGTGCGGCACCTTCGGCACAGATCACCCGGCAGATGGCGTTCACGCCATACCCGTTCGAGGATGTCGGCGCCATGATCCGCGACTCGAACGAGAACCTCTACCTGTTCTCCAGCGACTACCCGCACATCGAGGGCGGCCGCAATCCCCTCGGGCGGTTCAATTCGTCGTTGGAAGGATTCGACGACCGAGTGCTCGACCGCTTCTTCGCCAACAACATGGCGGATTTGCTCGAAGCCCAGTCCTAGCGAATTCAGCCCTGACACCACTGATGGGTCCATTCGTGGTAACCCCGCGATGAGACCTGCCCCCGACCTGACCCAGAATCGAGACCGCAAATGAACGAAGTCCGTGAAGTCGCCTTTGATCTCGACACTGTCCGCATCGTGCTGCACGTGCTGGCCGTGACGGTGTGGATCGGCGGTCAGATCGTGGTCGGCGCGGTGGTGCCCGTCGTCAGCCGTGCCTACCCGGGCTCCGGCAAGGTCGCTGCGAAAGCCTTCTCGCGGGTGGCGTGGCCGGCGTTCGGCATCGCGGTCGCAACCGGGCTGTGGTCGATGCTCAGTATTCCGAGCGAAGAAACGAGCTCGGGTTGGGCGATGCTGCTCGGCATCAAGATGCTGCTGGTGCTCATCTCCGGTGTCGGCGCGCTGGTGCATCAGAACGCGGGCGACAACGTTGCGAAGCGAGGCATCAGCGCCGGTGTGTCGCTGTTGTTCGGTCTGACAGCGCTGCTGTTCGGCGTGATGCTCTAGCGCCGACGCCACCCCCAGCACCCATCCCACCTGGTCCACCGCCGCAGCGACATGGACATCTTTGTGAGTGTCGACACCGCCGAACGCGCCGCCTGGTCCCTCAGCCATGATGAACACCTGCCTTTCTCGCCAAGAGTGAGCTAGGCACCTCCGGCCGGGACGGCGGACAGGACGGTCAAGGTGGTCTCTCCAAGGCTCCTATGAGGTCGCGTCCGCCCGACCGGTCGGTGCGCGCCAGCAGCCCGGGCACCAAGCCGACAGATCAGCAACAAGGCACCAAGCCCGTCACACCCCGAGTCAGACCCAGGCCCGAACCACTGACCCGAACAGCATGACCGTCACACCCCCTACATACAGTCGTTTTCATGAGGGACGGCGGCGGATCGGGTTCGCGGGGCACGGCAACAAGCGCTGCTGTGCGCGTGGACGCGGTGGACGTATCGGGGCTGTGCGATGCGGGTCTGCGGGCACGGCTGCGCGAGTTGGGCGGGGCAGAGTCCCGGTTGGCGGCGATGAAGGCCGATGTGCTGGGCGAGCTCGCCCGCCGCGGCGGCAACGCAGACGCCGAGCACACCGCCAAGGAAGCCCTGTCGGTGTCGGGGCGCGCCGCCCGCGGCGACGTGAAGGCCGCGGTAGCGCTGGGCGACCTGGAGAAGACACGCGAGGGCCTCGCATCGGGGTCGCTTCCTGTGAGCCACGCACGGCTGATCGCGCGAGCCGCTGGCGACGCTCCGATCGACGAGGCGTTCCTGGCCGAACGCGCCCACCGCGAGGGCTATGACGAATTCCGTCGCACAGTCGCACGCCACGTCGCCGACCAGACCCGCGACGATGGCGCCTCGCTGCTCGAACAGCAGCGACAGCAGCGCTCGGCGCGTGTGTTCACCAGCCGCGACAACGGCATGGTGGTCATCAACGGCCAGTTCGACCCGGTCTCCGGCGCCCGGCTGGCGTCAGTGATCGCCGCCACAGAACGACGCCTCTACCACCACGAAGACCCCAACAACCGGCCCACCGCGGCCCAGCGCACCGCCGACGCGATAGCCAAGCTCATCTGCGAGCCCGACACCGCACGGCCCGCAGGCACGTCGCTGATCGTGGTGGCCGACTACGACACGGTCAACCACCAGCTCGCCAACACACGTTTCGCCGACGGCACCCCGATCCCCATCGGCGAGATCGCCAACATCGCCGTCGACGCCGGCGTGCTGCCCGCAATCTTCAACGACGCCACCGGCGACCTGCGCATGGGACGCCGCCGCCGCACCGCCACCGAACTCCAACGCTGCGCACTCGCACTGCGCGACCAAGGCTGCATCGGCTGTGGCACACACCCCGACCACTGCCGCTCACACCACATCGACGAATGGCAACACGGCGGCCCCACCGACTACGACAACCTCGTGCCGGTCTGCCACGACTGCCACAACGACAAAATCCACCAACAAGGCTTCACCGTCGAACCCCACCACACACGCCCCGGCCGATTCCGGCTCCAACCGCCGGACCAGTCCCCCAGCGAGCACCGGGACCCCGACGAGAACCGGGACCCCGACGAGAACCGGCACCCCAACGAGAACCGGGACCCCAACGAACATCGGGACTCCCCTAGAGCGCCGCCCATGTGATCAGCGGGGGGCGTCTCCGGTCCGACCGCATCGGGGCCCCAACGAACATCGGGACTCCCCTAGAGCGCCGCCCATGTGATCAGCGGGGGGCGTCTCCGGTCCGACGGCATCGAGGTCCCGAAGTGGTAGTTGGGAGGGGCGAGCCGCCCCAATCCAGCACACGAGCAGCTCATCTCCGGCTTGCGGGACTGGACCGGCGGGCGTTACCAGACGGCGTTGGCAGCCTTGAGCTCGAGGACCTGCTCGTCGTCGTAACCGAGTTCCGCGAGGATCTCGTCGGTGTGCTCGCCGTAGTCAGCGGTGGAACCTCGCGCGCCGCGGAACTCATCGACGTCGAATACCGCCGGCGGCCCGATGAATCCGTCGTCAAAGCTCACCAGGTACTCGTTGGCCAGGATGTCGGGGTTGCCCGCAAGGTCCTCAACGCGATTCACCGGAGACACCCATGCCCCGCAGCCCCGGATCGCTCGCCACCAGGCCTCGGTGGTATCAGTCCTCATGTGGGCGGCGAACAGCGGGGTGAATTCGGCACGGTTGGTTACCACGTCCTCGAAGGTCGCGAAACGCGGGTCTTCCAGCCACGACTCGATGCCGACAGCTCTCGCAAGCCCCTCCCAATGCGGTCCTTGCAGCGCAGCGATCGCAATCCAGCCGTCGGCCGTCTCGAAAACGGTGAAGAGCGGGTTCCAAACCTTTGCCGGATCGAAGCGTTCCATGCGCTGTCCTACGTTCGCGGCAACGCCCACGGCCTGGCTGGTCAACCACAGCAGTGCCTGCGTCTGCGATGTCCCCACCACGCAGCCCCGCCCGGTGCGCGCACGTTTGAGCAGCCCGGCCATCACCGCCGAGGCCATGTTGGTGCCGGTCAGGATGTCGCTCAGCGAGCCCGGCGGATACGTCGGCACTTCGGTCGGCGAGATTGCGTCCATGAAACCGGCGTGCGCCATGCCGACCGTGTCCTGGCACAGGTCCTCGGCCAGCTCACCTCGTAGCCCGAACCCGCCGCCCCGGCAATACACCAGCTGCGGGTTGAGCTCTGCCAGCGTGTCAGGGTCGGCGCCGTAGCGGGCGAGGCCGGCGGTCCGCAGATTCGTGATGAACACATCGGCCTCACGGATCAGACGCTCGAAGATCGGGCGTCCCGCCACCGACGAGATGTCGAGCGCCAGCGATCGCTTGTTGCGGTTGAGCGAACTGTAGAGCCATTCCCGGCCCCGGTCGTCGAACGTCACCCCGAACACGCTCGCGAAGCTGCGCATGTAGTCGGCCTGGCCGACTTGCTCGATCTTGACGACATCCGCGCCCAGCGAAGCCAGCGTGAGGCCCCCGTCTGGTCCCTGCACGTACATGGTCATCTCGACAACGCGGAGGCCGGCGAGCGGTGCCTCGGCGGCAGTCTCGTCGTGCATCGATCCTCCAGCCTCCGTCGCCGCCGCGGACCCTAGCGCTGGGCTGGCGGCTCGATCCCGACGCGCAGTGGGGTCGCAGGGCGCCGGGGATCGTGCCGACGGGCGCCATCGAAGCGCACTCGTCGTTCACGCGCTTGACTTGTGCGGACTTGCGAAACCGAAGGGGCGAGCCGATGACCGGATCCGACTACACCTGCTTCGACGTGGAAGTGCGCGACCACATCGCCAGCCTGGTCATGAAGCGCCCCGAGAAGGCCAACTCGATGATCTTGGAGTTCTGGAGGGAGCTGCCCCAGATCACCGACGAGATCTCGTCTGGTACCGACGCCCGAGTCGTCGTGCTGTCAGCGATCGGCAGGCACTTCTGCTCGGGCATGGACCTCGCTGTGTTCGGCGGCTTCGAAGAGCCGGCCAGCGGCGTCGGCGGCGGACACAGCAGCCGGGCACGTGCGCAGTTTCGTAACACCGCACTGCGCGCACAGCAAACCTTCAACGCCTTTGAGCAGAGCCGGCTGCCGGTTATCGCCGCCGTCCAAGGTGCGTGCGTCGGCGGCGGAGTCGACATGGTCTCGGCCTGCGATCTTCGCTACGCCACACAGGACGCGTTCTTCTCGATCCAGGAGATCAACATCGGCATGACCGCGGATGTGGGAACGCTTCAGCGCATGCCCAAGCTGGTACCCGAGGGCGTTGTGCGCGAGCTGGCCTATACCGGCCGCCGTATGGGCGCGCAAGAAGCACTCGACCGCGGCTTTGTGAACGCTGTGTACGACGACCACGCTTCGATGATGGAAGCGGTCGACGACATTGCTGCCCAGATTGCCGCGAAGAGCCCGATGGCAATCTGGGGCACGAAGCAGTCGATGAACTACAGCCGCGATCACTCGGTCGCCGACGGCCTGGAGTACATCGCCACGTGGAACGCCGCGATGTTCGACACCGACGACATGGGCGAAGCCTTCCGGGCCCAGATGGATCGCCGTGAACCTGACTTCCCCGATCACCGTCCCCTGGGCAAAGGTTTCGGCGCCTGACAAGGCGCGTCGGAGATACAGCACCTGACACGGTGCACAGGAGATACATCGCATGAGCAAGCTCTCACTCGTCCCCCTCGAATGCGGCTGGCTGTCCACCGCGACCGCCTCGGTGATCGCGGATGCGCCCGGCGAGGTGCGGCTGCCCATCCCGAGCTGGCTGGTGCGCCATTCCAGCGGTCAGACGCTGGTGTTCGACACCGGCATGCACCCACAGGTGCAGGACGGCGTAGGTACCCGCTACCCATTGATGGCAAAGGCCTTCACGGCCGACTACTCGGCGGGCGAGGAGGTCTCGTCCCGGCTGGAGGGGGTCGAAGTCGATCCGGCCGGGTTGACGTTCGTGATCTTCAGTCACCTGCATTTCGACCATTGCGGCGGCACGGAACTGCTGCCGAATGCACGGCTGATCTGCCAGCGGGCCGAGTGGGAGGCCGGACATCACCCCAAGCTCATCGAGCACGAGGTGTACAAGCCCTCCGACTTCGACCTGGGCCACGACGTGCTGCTCATCGACGGCCAGCACGATGTGTTCGGCGACGGCTCGGTGACGTGCATCCCGACACCGGGACACACGGCGGGTCACCAGTCACTGCGGGTGGAGCTGGACAGCGGTCCGGTGGTGCTGACCGGCGACTGCGTCTACTGGGAAGACGTGCTCGACCGGATGCTGCTCCCGCCGTTCGGCTTCAACCACGACATGCAGCTGGAATCAATGCGGCGGCTGAAGTCGATGCGCGACGACGAGGGGTGCCGGCTGCTCTACGGGCACGACGACACCCAGTGGGCGACGCTGCCCCACGAGGGGCTCGGGCTGACCTAGCTCGCTGACGTAGCTCGCTGACTTAGCTCAGCGGTTCGACGCGGTAGAAGCGGCGAGCGGTACCGGCGAAGAGGTCGGCGCGTTCTGAGGGCGTGTAGCCGGCCTGATCGCAGATGCGCTGGAAGGCGTTGAACAGCACCGTGTACGAGCAGCCCTGCTTGTCTACTGGGAAGTTGCTCTCGAACATGCAGCGGTCGGGGCCGAAGGTCTCGATTGCGTGTCGGATGTCGTCGCTCCAGGTTGCTGCGACGTGCTCCGAGGAAGGTGCCTGAGGGAGTCGCTTGAAGCCCACGCCATAGATGCTCATGCCAATGCCACCCACCTTGACGGTGACCTGAGGGTGCCTGGCAAGCGCTTCGAGCGCTGGCCGCACGACGGCGCGCACCTCATCACGGCGGTCGGTGTAGGGGCCGATGCCCAGCGGGCCGCCGAGGTGGTCGAGCACGACGGGTGTATCGGGCACAGCATGAGCGAGGTCGACGAGTTCGGTCACTTGCGGATGGTACATCCAGCCATCGAAGCTGAATCCCATCCGGCCCAGCGTGGCGAATCCGGCCCGGAAATCCGGAGCTCCGAGCAGGCCGGGCGGGGCCTTGGTGTGTTCTTCGCGAATCTGGTCGCTTGCGTCCCAGCCGCTGGCGTGACGGATGCCCCGAAACAGGCCCTCGCCGGCCTCGTCGTGCGCCGCCAGCACTTCCTCGACGGCGTTGCCGAGCGTCAGGTCGGCGAAGCTGACGATCGCCGAGATCGTCGCACCTTCGGCCTCGGCAGATATTGCGGCCTGCTCACGCACAAACTCGGTCTCGCCCACCGGTCGCATGTGGGAGGGACCGCTGGTGTAGTAACCGGCAGTGCATTCCACGAAGACCGTCTGGGTGACGTTGTGGCCCGCGCCGGTGTCGGCGTGCAGTTCAGGCACGAGGTACGTGCCCGCCGCGAAGTCCCAGAGGTGATGGTGCGGGTCAACGATCTCGGTGTCGGGATCGATGGGCTGCTCGACGGTGGCTGCCAGCCATGCGTCCTTGTCGATTGCTGGGTCGTCGGCCACTGCTGTTTCCCCTGTGTCGTAGCGAACGGGCTGCGCGCGGCACTGTAGGCGGCGACGGCCCGCCGGGCAGCCGGCCTCAGATCTCACGATCCCAGGACTCGGTGGGTTCGAGCCCGTCGGGTGTGAGCTGCCACAGCGACGGCGTGGCCACGCCGTCAGCAATGTCGAGATATCCGACGGTGCCGAGTTGGGCGCTGAGGTTGCGAGGGAACGTCGGTGATCCGGGATTCACGCACAGCACGCCAGACAGCGTGTCGATGCGGTGAACGTGCGTGTCGCCGTACACGCACACGTCGAGTTGCTCGCCGCCGAAGTGCCGCTCGATGGCATCGGCCACGGTGTAGAAGGACAGCTCCGGCACGGGCAGGTGGTGGGTGAGGCCGACCCGCACGCCGCCGAAGGTGTGCGCCCACGCGTTTGCCAGCAACCGATGGTCAGGCTGGATGTCGCGGCCCGACGAGCCGTCGTCGCCGTTGCCCCGAGCGGCCCAGGTCGGTGCGATCTCGTTGAGCCGGTCGACGACCGAGATGTCGTAGATGTCGCCGGCGTGCAGGATGGCGTCGCACCCCTCCATGGCTGCATAGGCCTCGGGCCAGAGCTCTGGCGCAGCCTCGGGGATGTGAGTGTCCGAGATCAGCCCGATCCGCATCTGGTCACGCTAGGCGCGAGGTCAGCCGAAGCGGGTGCCAGGTGGCAGGCGGGCGCCGTTCAGCCATGCCTGGGCCTCGGTCGCTGCGCGGCCAGCGGGCTGGACGATGCTCAAGCGCACGAGCCCGTGACCAGCGACGACGGCGTCACCGGCCAGCGCGCCAGGTGGCGCATCATGCTTGCCCGGCACCGAGGTGCCGGCGCGGATGATGAAGCGCTGGCCTTCGAGGGTGGTCCATGCGCCACCCACCCGGATCTGGCGATCAATGTGGGTTGCGGGCTGAGACCAATCGATCTCTCGGTCGGCAGGGCTGAGCATTCGGGCGTACGTGGGCTCGCCTTGCTGCGTCTCGGGTGCGCCGAGACCGTCGTTGAGGGAGGTCACGAGACGCTCGGCACCCTCGTGGGCGAGGCGGCTGCGAAGGCTGGCGGCGGTGTCGGTTGAGCTGATCGAAACTTCATGGCGCCAGTAGACGGGACCGGTATCCAGCGTTTCTTCCAACGCCATCAAACAGATGCCGGTGACTTCGTCGCCGGCGAGGAGTGCACGCTCCACCGGCGCTGCGCCACGCCAGCGCGGCAACAGCGAGAAGTGCAGGTTGAGCATCGGGACCTGAGACAGCACGTCAGCGCCGATTAGCCGGCCATAGGCGACGACCACCGCGCAGTCGGCATCACAGGCTGCAAGATCAGCTGGGTCGTAGCTGATCGAGAGGCCTCGCTCTTCCGCTGCAGCGGCAACGGGGCTCGGAGTGTCATGCCCGCGTCGGCTGCGCCGGCGTAGCGCGCCCGTCACAACGAGGGGAATGTCGAAGCCGGCCTCAGCAAGCGCCCCCAATGCGGGCACGGCGTCATTCGGGGTGCCGGCGAACGCGACGCGGCGGGGCCGGTTCGGGGGCAGTGGCAGAGTCGGCAATGGATGTGTCATGAGTCCTTCGGGCACCTCATCCCCACCGGCACATCCCGACTTTGCGCAAAAATGCCGCCACAGACGGCAAATCTGCACAAAGAAGGCGCGACGCAGCCCCCGAATGCTCAGCCCGCCGCGCTGTTGCGGCCGACGAGAGGGACTGGGCCGCTCGCAGCGGGGCCCGGGGCGCCCGACTGCAGCTGTGCCAGCTTGGAGCGCCACTCTCGCAGGGCGTCCTTGCGCTCGGCCTTGTTGAGGTGGTCGATGAGCAGCACGCCGTCGAGGTGGTCGAGCTCGTGCTGGAACAGGCGTGCCGGCAGGTCGTCGGCCTCGATGCTGACCTCGTTGCCGTCGAGATCCAAACCCACGAGATGCACCTCTTTGGGGCGGACGATGTCGTAGGTCAGGCCCGGCACGGACAGGCATCCTTCGGTATAGGTCCACTCGCCGTCGCTCTCGACAATCTCGGGGTTGATGAGGGTCTGGGGGCCGTCGCCCTCGTAGAGGTCGAACACGAACAGACGGCGTTGGATGCCCACTTGGGGAGCGGCGAGACCGATCCCCTCGGCCTCGTACATGACAGGCAGCAAGTCGTCGACCATGCGCGCGACGCGGCCGTTGATCTCAGTGATCTCGGCAGCCCGCTGACGCAGCACCGGATCGCCCATCAGCCGGATCTCGAAGGTGCCTCCCATGGCTTTCGGAGGCTACCGGCGCGCCCGCGCGCCGACCGGCGGAGCGTTCGGCGAGCTGAATCAGGCACGCAGCGGGTCGACGGCGACCCGCAGCCGTCCCGAAGGCCGTTCGGCGGCTGCCAGCGCGTGCAGCAATGCGTCGCGGTCGTCGCTGCGAATCCTCCAGGTGCCCTCGGCCGGCCCGGCGATGTCGAGTGCGCTGGCGCGATCGTCGGCTGACAGGAGGTCGATGTAGGTGCTGGCTGCTGCGCCCGACACCAGCGCCCAGGCGGCAGCCGGCGGCTGGCGCATTTGGGATCGACGCTCGACTTCGGCACGGATCCAGTCGCCCGGATCGGCCTCGACAGCCGCCAACAGGGCGGGATGGGCGGGCAGGCGGGTCTGCACCACAATGCGGCCTCCACCAGTGCGCGGTCCCACCAGCCGCGCTGCGCGTACAAGCAGCGCGAAGGCCTCCTCGGCGGCCCGGTAACGAGGCGCTGTCAGCTCCTGATCGAAGTCCAGGAAGGCCACTGCATCTGCTGATGGAACCCGGTGCAGAACTGCTTCGGTGCCGATGTAGAGCGCTGGCCCATCGGCTAGCTGCGGCGAGGGCGCCCGCCGGTGCCTGTGGGTTGAGTCGGCCGTCGAGCCGAGAGCTGCGTCAGCAGCTGCTGCGCTCTCGCCGACGACTTGGATCACGGGGCGTCGGGCCAGACGCTCCATCTCCTCCGCAACGCCCTTCACGCCGACACGAGCACGCCGGAACCTGATGGCTCCGCAGGATTCGCAGACCGCCGGGCGCACCTCGCCGCTGCCGGGATCGACAAACTGCTGCTTCTCCAGGCGCAGAGGCCGGCCGGTGTGCTCCGAACACGCCAGGTCGCCGCACGATGCGCAGTATGCGAGGCGAGTCCGCCCCGTGCGGTTCAGCACGCAGACCACGGTGCTATCGGTTCGCAGCAACGCGGCCAGGGCCTCCCCGCACCACTCCCCTGCAGTCGGGTCGTCCTGTCGCCGGTCGGCAATCTGCACCCGGGGCCAGGCTCCGCGCTCGGTCGGTCGTGGTGCGGTGATGAGCACCGGGGCGTCCGTGGTACCGGGCCGGCGGGCCCCCACCAGTGCATCTGGTGACGGCATCGGTCCGACGAGCAGGCACCGGGCACCGTCGCGGCGGGCACGCTCGACGGCGATGTCACGGGCGTTCCAAGTGGGAGCGGCTTCGGACTGGTAGGCCTCGTCGTGCTCGTCGAGCACGATCACAGTCTCCAGGGGGCCGCACGGTGCCCAAGCCGCAGTCCGGGTTCCCACCACCGCCTGCGCCACGGTCGCGCCTGCCCAGTCACGAGGAGCCAGCGCAGTTGAGACGCCGGCTTGTCGCAGCCGCCCTGCCAATCGCGCCGCCCATGCCACGGTGGGCACCAACACCAGCGACGGACCGCGCCGCACTGCCGCCGCGACGAGCGGCCATTCGTCGGCGCACGGTCCCAGACGCACGACTGCCGGCGCTTTCCGGTCGGACGCGAGTGCGGCTGCGACCCAGTCCGGGGCATCAGCCGAAACAGAGGTCTGGGCGCCCTCGCGACCCCTCGAGACGTCTGACGGCAGGCCCGCTACGACCCGATCGGCACTGGCGATGCGCAGGAAATGAGCCCGAGTGCCCGCCCAGCGCCATGCGGCCCAACTCGCCAGATCGACGATGTGCGGCGGCGGCCCCACTCCAACGACACCGCTGATCGGCACCAATTCCCGGCCGCTGGGCACCGGTGCTTCGAGCCCGGTCACCCAGCCCCGCAGGCGGCGACGGTTGAGCACCACCCTTACAACGGTGCCCACGGTGACGGGCACCCGACCCGAGGCGAGCTCCGGCGGCAGCAGGTAGGTGAACTCGCGGTCGATGGCCGGCTCGTCGACCAGCACTTGGACCGCGTGGCGCATCGTCGCAGTCTGCCCCGCGCCGCCCGCACAGCGAGCGCCGATTGCGCGATGCCGCAGACCCGGCTGGATCTGCCTGTCCTGCTCGAAGGCGCCGTCGCGCCCGATCTCCTAGAGGCCCAGCGCTGAGGCGAGGTCGTCGACCCGGTCGAGACGCTCCCAGGGGAACGACACGCCGTCGGATTCCCGGCCGAAATGGCCGTATGCGGCTGTGGCCTTGTAGATCGGTTGGCGCAGATTGAGGTCGGTCAGCAGGGCAGCGGGACGCAGGTCGAACACTTCGGCCACCGCCGACGCGATGGCGTCTGGGTCGACGTGGGATGTCCCGAAGGTCTCCACCAGCAACGACACCGGCTCGGCCCGGCCGATGGCGTACGCCACCTGGATCTCGCACCGGTCGGCAGCGTCGGCGGCGACCACGTTCTTTGCAACCCAGCGAGCGCCGTACGCCGCTGAACGGTCCACCTTGGAGGGGTCCTTGCCGCTGAATGCACCCCCGCCGTGACGGGCGTATCCGCCATAAGTGTCGACGATGATCTTGCGTCCCGTGAGGCCCGCATCGGCGACCGGTCCGCCGCTGACGAAGCTGCCCGAAGGGTTCACCAGCAGCTCAAAATCGTCGTCGGCGAACGCTGCCGGCAGCGTGGGGCCGATGACGTGCTCGAGCACGTCCGGGCGCATCATCCCGTCGATCTCGATCCCGTCCCGGTGCTGGGCGGAGACGACGACAGTGCGGAGCGCGATCGGCTCACCATCGCGGTACTCGAAGCTCACCTGCGTCTTGCCGTCAGGGCGCAGGTAGGGGATGCGGCCCGACCTGCGAGCTTCGGTGAGCTGCTCGGCCATTCGGTGAGCGACATAGATCGGCAGCGGCATGAACGCCTCGGTTTCCCGGCAGGCGTAGCCGAACATCATCCCCTGGTCACCGGCCCCCTGTTCAGGAATGACGTCCAACGTCGCGGCAGCTTCAGTACTTCCGAAGACGCCCTCGGTGATCTCGCTCGACTGCTCGTCAAGGGCGATCATGACGCCGCAGGTGTTGCCGTCGAAACCAAGCTCACCGTGGTCGTAGCCGATACCGATGATGGTGTCTCGCACCACCCGCGGGATGTCGATGTACGCCTTGGTGGACACTTCTCCTGCCACCACAACCAGACCGGTCGTGACCAGTGTCTCGACGGCCACCCGAGCGTGCCGGTCCTCGGCAATCAGTGAGTCCAGGATGGCGTCCGAGATCTGATCGGCCATCTTGTCGGGATGGCCCTCGGTCACCGATTCTGAGGTGAATGTCCACTGGCTCACCGTGGCTCCAGATTCGATCGTGATTGGCCAGATCGTGATTGGCCAGCCGTGTAGGCCCGTCGGAGCTGCTGATTGCAGCAGCGCGGCAAGGCTAGACGGCCTGAGCCGAAACCCAGCAGACGGTCAGCGGCGAAGCTCGGCGACAGCGTCGAGCACGGCGTCGGCCACCTCGCGCTTCGAGCACAGAGGCAGCGGTCGCACGGTGCCGTCGGCCAGCAGGATGGTCACGATGTTGGTGTCGTGTGCGAAGCCCGCGCCCGCGGCCGAGACGTCGTTCGCGACCATCACGTCGAGGTTCTTGCGCGCCAGCTTCTGTGCTGCGTTGTCGAGCACATCCGCCGTCTCGGCGGCGAAACCGACGAGTACCTGGCCCGGGGGCTTGCTGGCCCCGAGCCCGGCGAGGATGTCCGCTGTGTGCTCGAGTGCGATCACCGGCGGCGCACCGCTGTCGCGTGCGTCGCCCTTCTTGATCTTCTGAGGGGCGACTTCTGCGGGCCGGAAGTCGGCCACTGCAGCCGCCATGAGGATGACCTCGGCGTCAGCGTGTGCACGCACAGCAGCTTCCATCTCGGCTGCTGATTCGACCCGTACCTCCCGGATGCCTTCAGGAGAGGGCAGCGCGGCACTGGTTACCAAGGTGACGTCGGCTCCTCGGTCCCTCGCCGCGGTGGCGATGGCGTAGCCCTGCTTGCCTGACGAACGGTTGCCGATGAAGCGAACCGGATCGATGGGTTCGCGGGTGCCTCCCGCCGTCACCGTCACGTTGACGCCTGCGAAGTCCCGGCGCGCCACCAATGGCTGGCGCACCTCGGCTGAGTCCGGTTGTGCCCCAAGCACTGCGCCGACGGCGTCGAAGATCGTGGCCGGCTCGGCGAGGCGGCCTGTGCCGACATCGCCGCCGGCGAGCCGGCCCGCTTCAGGCACCACAATGTGCACGCCCCGGCCGGTGAGCACAGCGAGGTTGTGCTGCACGGCGTCGTGTTCCCACATCTCGGTGTGCATGGCGGGGCAAACGACCACGGGGGCACGCGTCGCGAGCAGCGTTGCGGTGAGCAAGCCGTCGGAGATACCGGCTGCGTAGCTGCCGATGACCCGTGCCGTGGCGGGCGCCACGACGATGACGTCCGCTGTCTGGCCCAGCGTCGTATGCGGGATCGGATCGTCTTCACCGAAGATCGACGTGCGAGCACGCTCGCTGGCGAGCGCATCGAACGTGGCCCGGCCCACGAATCGCTGCGCTGCGGCCGTCATCACCGGTATGACGTGAGCGCCGGCGTCCATCATCAGCCTGCAGAGGATCACGGCCTTGTACGCGGCGATGCCGCCGCTGACTCCGAGCACCACGCGGCGCCCGGCGAACGGCGACTGTGCCCGAGCAGAGTCGGGATTGAGGCGATCGGCAGAGTCCGTCACTGCCGCGCAAGGGTACGCCCCGCTGTCAATTCTCGACAGCAAACCCCGACAGGGCTGGGTTGTGGTCCGTGGCGCTAGGCCTCGAGGTCGGGAACCACCTCGAGCATGGCAGCATCAGCCTCGGCTGCAGCGAGCGCTTCGGCTTCCAGCCGTGCCCGCTCTTCGGGATCGAAGCGCTCGAAGGTGATCTTGTCGGCCTCGATCTCCTCGAACGCGATCGACAGCGGCTTGCGAGCGACCGAAGCCACCTGCGGCGGCACGACCGAGCCGATGCCGCCGTCGAGCTGGTTGTAGTACGAGTTGATCTGCCGAGACCGCATGGCCGCAAGGCTCACGAGGGTGAACTTCGAGTCGACCTTGGAGAGCAGGTCCTCGAGTCCCGGGGTGATCATGGTGTCGGTTGACTCAGTCATCGCAGAATGCAGGCTACCGAGGACCCAGCCCAGCGCCATGGTGCCTGCAGGCGCCGTGTGGTGGTTCAAGGCATCGGAGCCCTCGCACGAGCCGGCTCAAGCTCGAGCACTTGGCGGGCGGCGGGAGCGTGTGCGGTCCACGAACGCGGCGATCTCGCCCACGGTGCTGGAGATGTCCCGGTTCACCACGATGAGGTCGGCCATCCGGTAGCCCACGGGCAGCTCCTCGTCGGCCTTGGCGAGCCGGCGTGCTACCTCGGCGTCCGGGTCCCCTCGCCGGCGCATGCGCCGTTCCTGCTCGGCTCGGCTGGGCGGAAGCACCATGATCACCAGCGCAGACGGATCGCGATTGCGCACCGAGACAGCGCCCTGCACGTCGATCTCCAGCACCAGA
Source organism: Candidatus Poriferisodalis sp. (assembly GCF_965221945.1). Lineage (GTDB taxonomy): Bacteria > Actinomycetota > Acidimicrobiia > Acidimicrobiales > Poriferisodalaceae > Poriferisodalis. Next base: position 1,944,961 of record NZ_OZ244925.1, read on the forward strand.
TCCCTTTCGAGGCCGGGCGGCGGCATCGGGGTGCCGTAGCGATACTCGAAGAAGTCGGCCCATTCCAGGAATCCTCCCGAAGCGATCCGGGCCTCGAATTCGGTTGCCGTCACGAAGGTGTACGCCTCGGCTGGCTCCCCGACGCGGCGAGGACGGGTCGTCCAGGATCGGCTCAGCAGGAGGGTCGGATCCCGCGCCACCAGCTCAGCCACGATCGTGCCTTTGCCGGCCCCGCCCGGCCCGCACACCACGTAGAGCGTCACGCCCCAAGGCGCGGCCGGGCTCGCAGCGCCACTGGGCGCCGGGTTGGTCATGCGACTGTATTCACGCGCCTGGGGCGGAATCCTGTGCGAAGTGCTCGCTCAAACGGCGCCGCTGCGTACCGCCGAGACCTCGCAGTCGCCGATTGTCGGCGATGCCTATCTCGGCCATCAGGCGACGGGCCTTGACCTTGCCGAGACCCGGCATCGACTCCAAGGCAGCAAGTGCCTTGAGCTTGCCGACGTTCTCGACAGTGTCGGCTTCGGCCAGCAACTCGTCGAAGGTGAGCAAGCCCATCTTCAACCGGTGCTTGACGTTTGCGCGGACCTCGCGGGCCTCCTTGGCCTTGGCCAGCGCCTCGGCACGCTGCTCGTCACTGAGTTCAGGCAGCGGACTCATTGTCGTGCAGTGTAGCTACGCCGCCCATAGGGCTTAGGGACACTGGGTTGGCGGGCGTTGCCGATCAAGCGCGGGCAACCTCCGCGGCTACCTCGGCAACGATTGCTGCAGCCGCAGCCTGCGGATCGGGTGCCGCGGTTACCGCACGTCCGATGACGAGCAGATCGGCACCGGCAGCCAGTGCCGCTGCCGGGGTGGCAACCCGGCGCTGATCTGCTGCCGACACGCCGCTGGGTCGTATTCCGGGCACGACGCGTAGCAGGTCCGGCGCCGCCGCCGACACCGTTGGGAGATCTGACGCGGCGCAGACAAGTCCGCCACAGCCGGAATCGCGGGCCAGCACAGCACGTTGCGCCAGCACCTCTGGCGTGGCTTCGGCGTCCGAAGTAAGGACAGTGACGCCGAGAGCAACGGGTGCGACCCTCGGCATCGATGAGCTGCTCGACATCTCAGCGCCTTCAGCCAGTCCGCGTGCTCCTGCAGCCAGCACGTCCGGCCCGCCCTGGGTGTGCACGGTGAGCAGCCAGATACCCAGCGCACCGGCACGCCGTGCAGCCCGCTCCACCGTGTTCGGGATGTCGTGCAGCTTGAGGTCCAAGAACACCCGGCAGCCTGTCGCCACGATGTCTCTCACGAGCGAGGGACCCTCTGCGACGAACAGCTCGAGGCCGACCTTCATGACGCCGAAGTCGGCTCCGAAGCGTTCCACCAGCGCCAGCGCCGCTGCCCGATCCTGCACGTCCAGTGCCAGTGCCAGCCGGTCTCGGGCTGCACCGCTGCGGAGCGTTGCGGCCGATCCGGAAGTGGTCATCGTGTTCAACTGCTCTCGGGTCTGCCTGCGCCAGCTGAGCGCGGCCCGGTTCGGCGGTGATGGGCCCGGCCAGTCAATTCGGCGGCCGCGAAGACTCCATGCTTCTTGCACCAGCGGCGCAACTCAGACACCACCTTGCGCGGAGCTCGCGGATCCCAGAACGATGCCGTGCCGACCTGTATCGCACAGGCTCCGGCCGCCATGAGCTCCACTGCGTGCTCGGCTGCCGCCACACCGCCGACACCCACGATCGGCACCTCGCCTAACGCCGCCCGCACGTCGAAGATGGCCCGGACGGCCACGGGCCGGATCGCCGGACCCGACAGCCCGCCGCCGACATTGCCGAGCGTGGGCACCGCAGTGACGGGATCGATGGACATTCCGAAGACGGTGTTGATGAGCGTGAGGGCTTCGGCTCCTGCGGTCAGCGCGGCGGCGGCGATCTCGACCAGATCGGTCACGTTGGGGGTGAGCTTTGCCCACAGCGGCACACCTGCAGCGGTCGCGGCGCTTATGGCATCGGCAGTAGCCGCCGGATCGCATGCAAACATCTGGCCCCGGCCCTCGAGGTTCGGGCAGCTGACGTTCACCTCCAGGGCCGTCAGGCCAGCATCGGCCAGGGTCCGAGCCGCTGCCTCATAGTCAGCCACCGTGCGGCCCCAGATGCTGGCCACCACCCGCGCCCCGGTTCGACGCAAGCGCGGCAGTTCGGTCTCGAGCCAGGCCTCGGCGCCGGGGTTCTGCAGACCCACCGCGTTGAGCATCCCGGCAGGCGTGCCCACAACACGAGGTGCTGGATTCCCGGCCCAGGCGAACGGCGACAGCGACTTGGTCACCACCGCACCCAGTTCGCCAAGGTCGAGGTACGCGCGGAGTTCGGTGCCGTAGCCAGCGGTTCCCGATGCGGTCATCACGGGATTGGGCAGCTCGACGCTGCCGATCCGTACTGCCATATCGATTGACAGGTCGCCCGACATACTCATTGGGGCCTCAGGCATGTTCACGCCGCATCGACGCATCGAGGCTCGCGTGGAAGTCCTGCAGCGGTCGCACTTGCAGGTCGCTCGCGAGCCATTCCCGCATGCCCGTCGCCACTGCTCGTGCGGCGGCGACCGTCGTGAAGCAGGGAATGTGATGGGAGCGGGCGGCCGCGCGAATGTGGCGGCCGTCGAGTTGGGCGCCGCGCCCCCGCGGCGTGTTGACGACCAAGTCCACCCGGCCCGCTGCCATGAGCTGCACAGCGTCCTCGCCGGGCGAGGTCTCCTCGCCGTCGGCCGACAGCTTCGCCACCTCGACATCGACGGGCACGCCGTGGCTCCGCAAGAAGCTTGCCGTGCCGGCGGTGGCCGCTATGTCGAAGCCGATCTCAGCGAGCACCCGAGCCGCTTCCAACGCCTCGGTTTTGTCTCGGTCCGCCAAGGTCAGCAGCACTGTGCCTTCGGAGGGCAGCACGTCGCCTGCGGCAATCTGGCTCTTCGCGAACGCCAGCCCGAAGGTGGCGTCGATGCCCATGACCTCACCGGTGGAGCGCATCTCGGGACCCAGCACGGTGTCCACCGAGGGGAACCTGCCGAACGGCAGCACTGCTTCCTTCACGGCCACGTGGCGCGGCGCAGCGTCAGGGTCCGCCCCACCGGCCAATGACGACCCGCTGTGCAGTTGCCCGTTGCGAGCCCATTCAGGCAGCATCCCGGCAGCGACGAGTTCGTCGAGCGTTTCTCCCGCCATCACCCGTGCCGCCGCCTTCGCAAGCGATACCCCCGTGGCCTTGGCCACGAACGGAACCGTGCGAGACGCCCGTGGGTTGGCCTCGATCACGAACACCTCGCCGGCTTTCACAGCGAACTGCACGTTCAGCAGACCGACCACACCCAGCGCTTCGGCCAACCGCTGCGTGTGCGAAACGATGACCTGCTGGACTTCGCCGCTGAGGCTCGGCGGCGGGATGGCGCAAGCGCTGTCGCCCGAGTGCACCCCGGCCTGCTCGACGTGTTCCATGATCCCGCCGAGCATCCACGTCCCGGTGCGGTCGCGCAGCGAGTCCACGTCGACCTCGATGGCGTCTTCGAGGAACTGGTCCACGAGCACGGGCCGCTCGGCCGACAGCCCGCCTTCTCGTCCCAACGAGGAGAACAGGGCGAGCTCGGCCATCGTTGCAGCCAACTCAGCGTGGTCATAGACAACCGTCATGGCTCGGCCGCCCAGCACGTAGCTGGGGCGCACCAACGCGGGAAAGCCGATCTGCTCGCAGATCGCGGCTGCCTCGGCCGGTCCCGACGCAGTGCCGCCGGGCGGCTGGGGGATGGCGAGCTCTGTGCACAGAACGTTCCAGCGCTCTCGGTCCTCGGCGAGGTCGATGGAGTCCGCGGGAGTGCCGCACACAAGCTCAGCCGGCAACTCGGAGGCCAGCTTGAGCGGCGTCTGCCCGCCCAGGCTCACGATGACGCCGACCGGCTCCTCGGCTTCGATGATGTTGTAGACGTCCTCGACGGTCAGCGGTTCGAAGTACAGCCGGTCGGAGGTGTCGTAGTCGGTGGAGACCGTCTCGGGGTTGCAGTTCACCATCACGGTCTCGTAGCCGGCCTCGCGCAAGGCGAAGCTGGCGTGCACGCAGCAGTAGTCGAACTCGATGCCCTGGCCGATGCGGTTTGGTCCCGAGCCCAGAATGATCATCCGGGGGCGGGTGCTAGGGCGGATCTCGTCCTCGTCTTCGTAGGTGGAGTAGTGGTACGGCGTGCGGGCGTCGAACTCGGCCGCGCAGGTATCCACCGTCTTGAACGTGGCGCGCACGCCCGCTTCGAGACGCGCGGCCCGAACCTCGGCTTCGCTCACGTCCCACAACCACGCCAGTTGCGCATCGGCGAAGCCGAACTGCTTGGCACGCCGCCAAGTGCGACGGTCCATCGAGGCCACTCCCCCGACGGCTTCCAGTACCTCGCGCTCGTCGATGATGGCGAGCATCTGGTCCACGAACCAGGGGTCCACGCCAGTGTTGGCGCTGATGGCATCGGGGTCGGCGCCTCGTCGCAGCAGCTCGCCCATCTCGAAGATGCGTTCGGGCGTGGGCGTCTCGATGGCCTCGAGCAGCTCAGCGGTGGAGCGTTCGGCGTACTGCGTCTCGCCCGCGTCGGCGTTCAGACCGAACCGGCCCTGCTCGAGGCTGCGCAGCGCTTTCTGCAGGCTTTCACCGAAGGTGCGTCCGATGGCCATCACCTCGCCCACGGACTGCATCTGCGGGCCGAGCACGGGTGCCGCGCCGGGCAGCTTCTCGAACGCCCAGCGCGGGATCTTGGTCACCACGTAGTCGATGGTGGGCTCGAAGCTGGCGGGGGTCTCGCCGGTGATGTCGTTGCGGATCTCGTCGAGCGTGTAGCCGATGGCGAGGCGGGCTGCGATCTTGGCGATCGGGAAGCCGGTGGCCTTCGAAGCCAGCGCCGAGCTGCGGCTGACCCGCGGATTCATCTCGATGATGATCCGCTCGCCGTTGGCGGGATTCACCGCGAACTGCACGTTCGAGCCGCCGGTCTCCACGCCGATGCGGCGGATGCAGGCGAACGCTGCGTCGCGCATTTCCTGGTATTCGACGTCGGAGAGGGTCTGTGTGGGGGCGACCGTGATGGAGTCGCCGGTGTGCACGCCCATCGCGTCGAAGTTCTCGATGGAGCAGATCACCACGCAGTTGTCGGCGCGGTCACGCATCACCTCAAGCTCGAATTCCTTCCAGCCCCGCACGGACTGCTCGATGAGGATCTCGCTGATCGGGCTGGCATCGAGGCCCGTCGCTGCGGCAGCCTCGAACTCGTCGGGCGTGGTGGCGAAGCCGGTCCCCTCGCCGCCCAGGATGTAGGCAGGTCGGATGATGACCGGCAGGCCGATCTCGTCGATCGCTTGGCGGGCATCGTCCATGGAGTGCGCGATGGCCGAGCGAGCGCATTTGAGACCGATCTCGGTCATGGCCTGGCGGAAACGGTCGCGGTCCTCGGCAGTGGCGATGGCCTGTTCTGACGCTCCGATCATCTCGACGCCGTAGCGATCCAGCACGCCGCTGTGGCTGAGCTCGGTGGCCAGGTTCAGCGCGGTCTGGCCTCCGAGGGTGGGCAGCAGCGCGTCGGGACGTTCACGGGCGATGATCGCTTCGAGCACGGCGGCGTCGAGCGGTTCGACGTAGGTGGCGTCGGCGAATTCCGGGTCGGTCATGATCGTGGCGGGATTCGAGTTCGCCAGGATCACCCGGTAGTCCTCTTCGCGCAGCACACGGCAGGCCTGGGTGCCCGAGTAGTCGAACTCGCAGGCTTGGCCGATGACGATGGGTCCCGAGCCGATGATCAGGATCGAGGAGATGTCATCGCGGCGGCCCATCAGCTGCTCCCCCGCTGGCGGCCGGAACCGTTGCGGGTGCCTCCCCAGAACGTCGACATGAGGTCCGCAAAGCGATCGAAGAGGTAGCGCGAGTCGTGCGGTCCGGGGCTGGCTTCGGGGTGGTACTGCACGCAGAACGCGGGCAGGTCGCGGCAGGCGAAGCCCTCGAGCGCCCCGTCGTTCAGGCAGACATGCGTCTCGTCGACTCCCGGCACAGAGCCCGATTCGATGGCGAAGTTGTGGTTCTGACTGGTGATCTCGATACGGCCGGTGGACTCGTCGCGCACCGGCACGTTGCCGCCGTGGTGGCCGAAGGGAAGCTTGTAGGAGCGGCCGCCGAGGGCAAGGCCGAGCACCTGCTGGCCCAGGCAGATGCCGAAGATCGGAACCACGCCCAGCAGGTCCCCCAGCGCCGTGGTGACGCCGCCGGCCATCTGGGGGTCGCCTGGACCGTTGGAGAGGAAGATCCCATCGGGTTCTCGGGCCAGCACCTCGGCCGCGGGGGTTGACGCCGGCACGATTTCGACGGTGGCAATGCGCCCGAGATTCGTGGCGATGGCGCGCTTGATGCCCAAGTCGTACGCGACGACCCGCCACGGCCCGTCGCCCGCGGTGTACGTCTCGGCGGTGGTGACCTCGCTGACGAGGTCGACGCCTGCAGTGCCGGGCTCGGCGCGGGCGGCGGCTGCGAGACGTTCCAGCGCGTCGTCGTTGGGGGCAGGACCGAACGCGCCAGGCATGGCGCCGTGGTTGCGGACGTGGCGAGTCAGCCGGCGCGTGTCCACGCCGGCGATGCCGGCGATGCCGTGGCGGACGAGGTACGAGTTGAGGTCTCCCTCGGAGCGCCAATTCGATCGACGCCTCGCTAGGTCGCGGATGATGACGCCACGGCAGAAGGGCCGGCTCGACTCGGCATCGGCGGCGGTGATGCCGTAGTTGCCGATGTGGGGGTAGGTGAAGGCGATGATCTGGCCCGCGTAGGAAGGGTCGGTGATGACCTCCTGGTAGCCGGTCATCAGCGTGTTGAATACGACCTCACCGGAGGCCACCCCATGAGGTGCTGTTGGGGGCGCGCCGATCATCTCGCCCTCGAAGACGGTGCCGTCGGTAAGCACGAGGGCGCCTGGTGCGGGAACGCTTGACTGGTTCATCGTCCTGCCCCCGCGCTTCGGGCCGCGAACATCACGGCGGGCTCGCACGGCTGCCCATTGGCCACGACGAGATGCCCGGCGACGACTGTCGCGGTCACCATGGCGCTCATCGACCGGTCTCGGTGCGGGGTATTTCGCGCCATCGACACTGAGCCTCGCTCGGCCAGCGTCCAGGTCCGGTCGAGATCGAGCACCACGAGGTTTGCCGGTTGGCCCGGCTCGATGAGCCCACCGCCGAGGTGTGCGGCGCCGGCCAGCTCAGCCGGTCGCCACGACAGCGCCTCCAGCGCTGCTTCAAGACCGATCTCGGGATGACCGAGGGTGAGTGCAGCGCAGGTTTCGAGCGAGGCAATGCCAGGCGGCGCTTCATCGAAGGGCAGATCCTTGGCTTGGGGCGGCACTGGCGAATGGCCGCTGACGATGGCGTCGATGGTGCGGTCGTTGACGCCGGCGATCAGCGCGTCCCGGTCGGCCGCAGTGCGGTACGGCGGCTCGGCGCGCATCAGCGTGTCGTAGCCGTCGGCGTGGGCATCAATGAACAGCAGGTGCTCGGCAGTGACCGAGGCCGAGACGTCCAGCCCTTCGGCCTTGGCGGCGCGCACCAGCTCGACGGTACGGGCGGCGCTGATGCGGTCGAGGTGCAGGCGGCCGCCGGTGAGCCGTGCAACGCCGATGGCGACGGCGGCTGCCAACTCCTCGGAGGCAGCGGGCTCGCCCGCCAGCCCCATCCGCGCCGAAACTGCGCCTTCAGCCATGGCGGCAGCGCCGGCGAGGTGAGCGGTGGCAGGGCGCACGGACACGACAGCGTCGAGGGGTCCTGCGTACTGCAGGGCGCGTCGCAGGAGGCCGACGTCATCGGGAGGCCCGACGTCGGTGAACCATCGAACACCGGCGTCAGCCAGCTCGGCCATCGGCGAGAGGCGGCGCCCGGCCCGCTCGGCCGTGATCGTGGCGGCGGGAATGATGTGGCCGCGGGCGTGCGCCGCATTGCGGCGGAGCTCGGCTAGCTGTCCCAGACGGTCGAGCGGGGGTTCGGTGTCGGGCTGGGCCATCACGGCGGTGAAGCCGCCCCGCACGGACGCCGCGCTGGCTGTGGCGACGGTCTCGGCTTCCTCGTTGCCCGGCTCGCCCAAGCGTGCGAACAGGTCCACCAGACCCGAGACGACCACGCAGCCTGAGGCGTCGATCAGGCGTGCGGGGCCATCGACGGTCACGCCCGGCGGATTCACTGCCGCGATCTGGCCGTCAACCACGGTGATGTCGGCACGGCGCCGCCCGGCACGCTCGACGATCTCACCGCCCGTGATCACCAGGGCCGCTTCGGCAGCCGGCATCGGGAGCGTCTGGGTCTCAGGCATCGCTCTCTCCCGAGGCGTCGGTCCCTGCCGATTCGGCTCCTGGCAGCGCAGTGCCCGACCCGATGAGGCGGAACAGCACTGCCATGCGGGCTGCCACGCCGTGGGACACCTGCTGGGTGACAAGCACCCGGCTGGCAGCCAAGTCTTCGAACACGGCGCCCGCTATCTCGATGCCACGGTTCATCGGACCCGGGTGGGTGATGACGGCATCGGGGCGCAGACGCTGGGCTCGTTCGGCGGTGAGGCCGTAGTGAGCTACGTACTCGGTGACCGAGCCGATCAGTCCCTCGGCCATGCGCTCGCGCTGGCAGCGCAGCAGGCCCACCACGTCGAGCCCGCCGAGCACATCGTCGAGGCTGTGGGTGATCTCGACACGCTGTGCGGCTTCAGGCGGCAGCCAGCAGTCGATCCAGTCGCGGGGCTGTGCTGGGAGCAGCGTCGGCGGTGCGACCAGCACGATGCTGGCGCCGAGCGCGGCATAGGCCTCGATGTCGCTGCGGGCGACTCGACTGTGGACGATGTCGCCGACAATGCCGATACGTCGCCCTGCCAGCGTGGGCTGTTCAGCCGCCTCGGTTCCTGGCGGGCTGTCAGGGGCGGGGCTGAAGTGCCGCCACAGGGTGTAGGCGTCCTGCAGACCCTGGGTGGGGTGGGCATGCCAGCCGTCGCCGCCGTTGAGGACGGAGACGCCTTCGTCAGCCCAGCGCGCGATCTGGGCGGGCACTCCGGCGCTGCGATGTCGCACCACGGCAGCGTCGATGCCCATGGCCTGGATGGTCTCGAAGGTGTCGCGAATCGACTCGCCCTTGGACAGCGACGACGAGGCCGCCGAGAACGTCATCACGTCCGCCGACAGGCGCTTGGCAGCGGTTTCGAACGCGAGACGGGTGCGGGTGGATTCCTCGAAGAACAGCGTGGCCACGGTGCGGCCGCGCAGGGCGGGCACCCTGGGGATGGGCCGGCGGCCAACCTCCACGAAGCGGTCGGTGAGCGCCAGCAGTTCGGAGATGCCTTCGGTGCCGAGCTCGCCCAGCGTCAGCAGGTGCCCGCTCACTTGCGCATCTCCCCCAACAAGACGCCCTCGAGCGACACGTCCACCATTTCCTCGCGGCTGGTGGGCAGGTTCTTGCCGACAAAGTCGGGGCGGATCGGCAGCTCGCGGTGGCCGCGGTCGATGACCACGGCCAATTGCACGGCGCGCGGCCGTCCGAAGTCGTTTACGGCGTCGAGCGCGGCCCGGATGGTGCGGCCGGTGAACAGCACGTCGTCGACCAGCACGACAGTCATGCCGTCCAGGTCGAAGGGGATGTCGGTGACGGCTTCAGCCATGACGGGACGCAGGCCGATGTCGTCGCGATGCAAGACGACGTCGAGTGTTCCGAAGGGCACGTCGGTGCCGTCGATCTCGAACAGCAGGCGCACGATCCGCAGCGCAATCTGCACGCCGCCGGTCTGCAAACCCACCACCACGACGTTGTCGAGGCCCTGGTTGCGCTCGAGGATCTCGTGGCTGACCCGGGTGAGCGCCCGATGGACCCCGCTGGAATCGAGAATGGTCGTCCGGGCAACAAAAACGCCCCCATAGGGGGGCGTCATACGTCGCTCGCGGTCTGCCACGCGCAAGTCCTTCCTGTCCGTACGGGCCTCACAGGACCCGCTTCACGGTCAGATCCGCACCCTAGCGCGGGCGTGTTCCAAACCGGCGCGCATTTTCCGGCTCGCTGGCCTCAGGTGCAGGCGGGCAAGCTTGCGCCGATGAGGTCGGCAACGTCGAGCGCTTCAAGACTCATCGCGTGGCGGCCGTGTGCCGGGGCGAGGCCCCGCAGCACTACCGGGGACCAGTCCAGGGACACGTCGGCTCGAACAGCGTCGCCGCGCCGACACACCTCGCAGGCCGGGGCGGCACAGCCCGGCGGCAGCGTGCACTTCTGGGGCGCGCTGTCGCCGATCGCGCACGAGTCAAGCGTGACTGTCGCAACCCGTCGGGCCTCGTTCGCGGCGTGATTGCGCAGCCCGATGGCCTGGGCGGTGTCCGCTGCGGCTGCGCTGAACAGCGCGCACATCGCGGCCAGCGCGAGCGCAATCTCAGGGGTACTCATGGCCGGGCGCTCAGCTGCTCAACCAAAACCGTTTCGTCGCACGCATCCCCTTCGGGATCAAGCGGTGCGCTCACAACCCCGCACCTGGCTGCGCTGGCGAGTCGAGCGCGCCAACTCGTGGCTGCCCAACTACGGCCAGCTCCGACGCAACACCGACCGAAGACCCCAGCACCGGCTCGTCCAGCGCGCCCTCACCGTCGCCTTGATCACCACTCTCGAGCTCATGAGCTACCGGAACCGGCGGCAACCCAAGACAGCACCTATCCGCTAACGCCCTTAGTCTTCTGCCAACTCCAGTCGTCGAACGGGTTGATGCGCGCCTATGCGTCGCGCAGGCGCACCAAGCCGCGCTTGGCATCGACGTCGGCGGGAGCTGTCGTCGCGATCTCCTCTGCGGTTGCCTCCGCGAACACCAACGTGGCGAGAATCGGTCATGTGGCGGAGATGATCCGTCGCTGCGCATGGGATCGCACCAGATCCGTCTCCTCTTGGGACAGCGGACGCATCGCGCTCTCGCTCGTTTCCCGCTTGACGAAGATGTTCGTTGCCAGCGTTACGTCGTCATCCGCCCCGAGACTGCTGCCTAGCTTCAATCCCACACGGGCTATCCACGCTCTGTTGGACGCCGTGTTCGCAGCGACTTCTCGGTATCAACCGCTCACATCGGGACGCGCCGTCGTGCGCCACGTCACGGTCGTCGCTGCGGTCACCGCGTCCCACGCGCCCGCGACTCTGACGAGATGCCACAGCCGCCGCGTGACCTCCTTGGCGGCTTTCTCCGCTGTCGCCGGTCTTGCGGTAAAGCGCGCTCTCCCAGCGTCCAGATCAATGGAATCTACGACTCGATACGCTGGTCGTTGACATCCATCAATTCCACCGCCTGCGCAACTGTTCAAACAAGGGGTGGAATGTCAAATTGAATGAGGGAGCGCGCAAACTGCAACGGCTGGTTCCCGACGGTTGAGAGGAGTATTGGTAACATACACGATACTGGTGACCGATCATAGCGCTTGATTTGATGACTATTCTTGCTGTGATCGGTTGCTCTATCTATTTGCCCGTAATGGAATATAGATACGGTTTCAGGACTGAGACATAGTTCCCGGGTGATCGTCTGCGTTTTGTTCGAGTGTGGGCTTTCTGACAGACCAGTTCAGCTTCGATAATGACAGGAAATTGCAAAGTTCGTCGACAGTAGCTCCAGAAGGTCGCATGTCCACTAGTTCACTGCGTAACCGGATCAGTTAGCGAAGAAGTGGTGAATTCGCATTCGTACGATGCTTCGAAAGAGTGAACTTGCGATGTGCTACACTGCGCCGCCACGGAACGAAGTTGGCTAAGCGGCTTTGTGTACACGCCGGGACTATTGCCTCACGTACTCCGCAAGTGACGCCATAGATTGTTCAACAATCGGGGAGATTTATGACCGACGGCAGCGCCAGAGCACTGACGAATGCATATGTGCGTGAGTTGAACCGGGAGCACGCGACCGGTAGTGCAACTGAACACAGCTATCGACCTGCACTCAAGACGTTTCTGGAAACTCTAGGCGGTCAGGGAGTCGTAGCTGTCAACGATCCAAAACGCGTCGCTGCTGGTGCACCCGATTTTGTAATCCAGCGACAAGGTCTGCCAGTCGGCTTCGTGGAGTGCAAAGACGTCGGCAAAGACCTGGACGCAGAAGCTGAATCGGATCAGTTGACTAGGTATCGCACAGGTTTAGACAATCTGATTTTAACCGACTATTTGGAATTCAGGTGGTATGTGAATGGCGTCTTGCAGATGCAGGGCGAGATATGCAAGCAATTGCCAGCGCCGCGTCGTCTCTCATCCAGCCGGGTTGACGAGGTGACGAACATTCTGAGCAGATTTCTCCGGCATGTTTCGCAAGCCATTGTGTCTCCTGACCTGCTTGCCGAACGTCTCGCCAACAAGGCCGCGCTGCTGAGGGACAGTATGAAGGATCTGCCCGACTTCCCCGTCGAAGTCGGCATCGAGGCAGACGAAGAGGCTGAGGAGGCTGTCGACGAAATCAGCCCTTTAACGCCATTGCAAGAGCACTACAAGTCCTATCGCGCTGTACTGTTGCCGAACCTCAGTCCCGATGAGTACGCAGACCTTCAGGCACAGACTGTCGCTTACGGGCTGTTCGCTGCTCGTTGCCTTGACCCGGACGCACCCAGCTTCAGTCGGACGACCGCTGTGTTCGCGGACACTACGCCCTTCCTAAAGCAGGTGTTCAATCTCGTCGCCGGTCCCGAAGCTGACGAACGTCTCTTGTGGGTTATCGATGACATAGCCGACATGCTCGCTTGTGCCGACATCCGTCAGATACGAACTGATCTGGGTGTGCGAGACGACATCTTGGATCCGATCATTCACTTCTACGAAGACTTCCTTGCCGCGTATGACCCTGACCTTCGCGAGTTGCGCGGCGTGTACTACACCCCGAAGCCGGTCGTGTCCTACATCGTCAGGAGCGTAGACCGACTGCTGCGTGACCGGTTCGGGCTGTCGGATGGGCTGGCTGACCGGGCAACGATCGAGAACGGTGACAGCCCCGATGAAACCGAGCCGAAGGTCACGATCCTCGACCCCGCGGTGGGTACCGGCACGTTCTTGCGTGAGACCATTTCCCACATTCGCAATGACCTGCGAGCGCAGGGAATGGGTGGTGCGTGGTCGAGATACGTGGAAGACCATCTCCTTCCCCGATTGCACGGCTTCGAACTGCTGATTGCCCCATATGTGATATGTCATCTGAATCTGTCGATGGAACTCGGCGGACCGAACGGTCAGTTTCAGACCAGCAATGACCAGAGGCTCAACGTGTTCTTGACGAACACGCTTGAAAAAACGGCCACGACTGGACAGCAGACGGCGTTCGCCTCCGTGATTGTCCAGGAAGCGAGACAAGCAGACGCAGTGAAGCAGTCCCGCCCGGTCATGGTGATCATCGGAAATCCGCCCTATTCAGGCGAATCAGCGAACCAGGGCGACTGGATCGTCAATTTGCTGCGAGGCAAAGAGGACAAGTCGTCAGGCAACTACTTCTCGGTTGACGGCGAGCCGTTGGGTGAGCGGAACACCAAATGGCTTCTCGATGACTACGTTAAGTTCATTCGATTCGGTCAGTGGCGCATCGAGAAGACCGGCGAAGGGATACTGTCGTTCGTTACCAACCATCGATATCTGGACGCTTCTCTGTTTCGAGGCATGCGCCGGTCCCTCATGACCACGTTCGACGAGATTCGGGTACTCGATCTTCACGGCAGCGTAATCCGAGGCGATATTTCTCTTGATGGCAGCCCAGATGAGAACGTCTTCGACATACGGCAAGGCGTCGCAATCGTCTTTCTTGTCAAGTATCCCGAGTCGAGGGAAGAAGAGTGCACCGTGTACCACGCGGATCTCTACGGCCCCCGATCGTCAAGGAGCCCCAAGGGTAAGTATGAATGGCTGTTGGACAACGACATCAGCAGCACTCCTTGGCAGGAGATCGAACCATCCGCACCACAGTACTTGTTCGTGCCGTTTGACTCTGCTCTCGTGCAGGAGTACGAGCAGGGCTGGTCCCTGCCAGAGATCTTCCGCGTGAAGTCGACGAGCATCGTCACCGCGAACGACAAAATTGCGATCCAGTTCTCTGCCGCAGAAATGAGAGACGTAGGCGAGAAGATACGAGATGACGAAGTGGAGTTCTTGGAGAGCGAATTTGAGACGCTGGACGCTTCGAAACAGTGGGATGTGGGCGACGCTCGGGACGACCTGGAGCAGCATGATGATGTGAGCAAGAACGTGCGTCCGATTCTGTATCGCGTGTTCGACCAGCGCTACACGATATTCACCGGACGATCAGGAGGGTTTGTCCATCGACCCCGCAGCAAGGTGATGCAGAACCTGACCGACAAGGATTCCGGCAACCTCGCGCTGATCAGTTGCCGACAACAATCCCAGCGCACCGAATGGAATCACGTCTGGGTCTCCCGCACCATTGTCGAGAGTTGCGCCATCTCGAACAAAACCAGCGAGATCAACTACACGTTCCCGCTGTATATCGTCTCGAATGCCCATGAGTCGCAAATGGATAACAGCGCGCAAGGTCAGATGCAGATGGCAGCAGACAACAGAGTCGCGAACATCGACTCGGACTATGCAGAAGCGCTCAGCGCTGCACTGAATCTCGACTATTTGCCCGTCGGCAACGGAGACATGTCCGACACATTCGGACCCGAGGACATTCTGGGTTACATCTATGCCGTGCTGCACACGTCCAACTACCGAGGGCGCTACGCGGATCTGTTGGCACGCGACCACCCCCGGATACCATCGCCCCACAACCTAGAATTGTTCACTGCGATGTCCGCATTGGGACGGGAACTCATCGCCGCTCACCTGATGGAACACGAAACCGGCACCCTGCCCAGCTTCGACGCAGACGGTGACGACGAAGTGGCATTCGTCCAATACATCCCGCCAAATAACCGCGCACCGGGACGTGTCAAAATCAATGACTCGCAGTACTTCGATGACGTGACACCCCAAGTGTGGAAACACCTAATCGGCGTGTATCAGCCCGCCGAGAAATGGCTAGCCGAACGAGTCGGACGCACCCTGTCCGTGGAAGACATCGAGCACTATCGCAAGATCTGCGGAGCGATCGCGCAATCACAGAACATCGTGGAGAAGATCGACGGGCTGGACGCGGACTGATCCACGCGCTCAGCCCCGGCGGCATAAGACCATTTGCGTCCTGAGCGCATGCGCAGAGCTGAACGGCCGAGTCGATACGCCAACTATCTATGACCCGATCAAATCAGTATTAGCGGAGGCAACTTCAAATTCGGCGGGACTAAGGTCAGTAGGTCGCGACTGATTCTCGGACACGTCGGAGCCTCCTCGGGCAAACTTGCGTCAGCATAGAGAACGAATGAAGCCGCTGCGGTTCAGCTCCTCACCACTGTCATCCACCGGACCGTCTCGCACCGCGGACAACCTGCTCCGATCTCGATCGGGAACGTTTCGCATGTCATGCACACGCCGGTATAGGTGCGATCGCCGACGCGGCCTTCGGCGGGATGCTCAATCGGCTGGTCCCGATAGCGCAGCCGCAGAGCAATCGCTTCGACCTCATCGATAATGTGCGCTGGACCTGGTGAGACATCGTGGTCCCGCCGTTTGCGCAGACCGATGACCACCGTATCGAGCGCGGAGGCTAGGTCCGTGAGCTGCTCCGCAGGGAGCCGATCGAGTGTCTCCTGCAACACCAGTCGTGTCGCCAGAAGTTGTCCACGAGTGCGATCGAAATCGCCGCTGAGAGCGTCCACGGCGGGGACCGTAGCGAGCCGGAATCACGCAGCACGAATGAATTTCGGTGTGCACGAGGTCACTGTGTTTCGATGACCTGCCCGTCGGTGGTGATGTTGTGCAGGCGAACCGCGAACATGTCGCGCATGATCATGTGGATGACATCCTCGGCACGGGCGTTGATCTCGGCGCTCAGTGGCGGCAGCGGATGCAGTCTGAAGCTCACGCCGCGGACAGAATGCCTACACGCTGGGTACCCGGGGTTCCGCGGCGTCGTGGTGAATGCGCCAGGTGGGAACGGAAGTTCGAACGATTCTTCGTCGGGGCTCGTTCTGTAGGCTTCCGCTGCGAGTTCGATGAGCGTTTGCGGTGCTTCGCTCGGCTTGACGACCAGCACCGAGTCCGGCACCGACATGCGCTCCTCGGACCTGCCGTCGTAATCTGCCGGGTTTGGCTCCGCTCGGCGGAATCGCACGTCGGTGAGATCGAATCCCAGGTCCAAGATGACTTCGACACGGATGTCGGTGATGCTGTCGCCGCAGTCCTCATCAGTGGGTTTGCGCAGGTCTGGTAATCAAGATCGTCCGCATCAGGAACACCATCTGAGGGCATGTCCGACGTTCAGCCTTCTTGATTGCGGATCAACATGACGAGCCCCGAGGCAGCGTGGGTGGCGTTGCGTAGGCGAACCGCGTTCATGCCGGTTCCGACCCCCAGGTGAGTATGTACTTGTGCCATCCGTGCTGGTCGTAGCGGTAGACCGGAACACGGTGACCGTGGACCTCCTCGAAGTCATGTCTGCCTGATGACGTGATCCATACGGCGTCAAGTCCCTGCAGATCGATGCTGACGGTCACCCGCTCATGTTCCAATATTCCGCGGGTCGCGGCCGACGCGCCGGGATTGCGCCCGATGCCTGGTGGTAGCCACACGAACAGGTGGGCTTGGCCGGCTCCGTTGGACTTGGCAGCGAGCAACTTCTTGAGATTCGGTTCGACGTGTGCTCCTGCGGCTCGTGCGATGTCATTGGGGTTGAAGGAGAACGGTTCGAGGTAGGGCGGTTGGAGCCAGATTTCGCCGCCGTCGCCCAACTCGACGGCTTTGACAGCCACGATGTTCAGATCGCGCAGTCGTCGACGCAGCGGATGTTCCGCGCTGCTGCCCGAACCCGGTCGCACGAAACCCACCTCTTCAAACAGTTCATCTCGTTCCACCTGAAGCAAGATCTCCTCAAGTTCGTCCTCGATTTGGTCGAGCAATGGTCGGACTGACTTGTGATCCGCCCACCGCTCGACTGGTACGTTGATGTCAACCTGCCAATAGAGCCGCAACGAGTCCGCCATGATCGGATTCCGGTGCCCCAGCTCGCTTGCGAACGCTGCCCTGTTGCCCGCTGTGTGCGAGGTCACCTCTACAGCGATCCTGGACGTGTCTGGCATGACAAGTTCCAGGTCGTGCACGCCAGTCGCACCCCGGACGTCCTTGGGCACCCAGCGCTCTGCCCGCAGAATCGCCTTTAGCCCTGATTATTCACGAGAATGCTGTTGATCGTATTTTCGGTGTGGGTTGCGCCCGGTTTGGTGGTGTGGGGCTGTCGGGGTGTCGGCGGGAGCGTCTCAGAGGGGTCGATGGCCTTGGTGTTGGTGCTCGGGCGGGTGTCGGGTGGGTGTGGGGGCGTGGCGGGGCTGTCCCGCCGGGGCAGGCGTCGAGCAGAGCAGGTCGGCTGGGGAGTCAGCGGGGGTGGGCGATGGCGAGGAGTGCTTTGGCGCCGGGGTGCTGTTGGGGCAGCCGCAAGAGGGCGCGCCGTGCGCTGTGGCACACCAGGGCGGGCAGGTGCCATAGCTGCCAGCGGAGCCGTTTGGGGGCTGCTCGGCGCAGCGCGCCGGTGAGGCATGCGTTCTGGAACCAGCCCACGAGCGCGAGACCGATCATGGACATGGCGGCCCAGGCGCTGTTCGCGTGCCAGTCTGTGAACGGCATGCGCGTCAGGCCGCTGTCTTTGAGCCGGCGTACGGCGTTCTCGACGTCGGCGTGTGAGCGCATCAGCTGGTCCAGTTGCACGGCGCTGCGGGGCTGGTCGGTGAGGAATCCCCAGTAGCGGAAGTTGTCGCTGGGGAACAGGGTGCGCTGCGCTCCGGGGTGGCGCGGCTCGCGGCGCACCACCAGCCGTGTGCGCTGCGGCCACCCCGACAGGTCCGCGAGGTCGGTGAGGTCCGCGACCTGAGCGGCGCGTCGCTTGCGCTGGCCGGGCCGCTTCGGGGCGTTGTGCCAGCGGTCCGGGTCGCCCAGCCCGGCGCGGATGGCTGCTTCTATGCCGCGATTCGACCGCGCCGACACCGCGTAGCCGATGTTGCGGTCACGCAGCTTCGCGGCGAGTGCGGGCGAGCATCCCGCAGCGTCGACGCGCACCACCAGCGCACGCCCCACGAGACTGTCGTCGTCGCCTTCGCGGTGGCCTGCGGCGTCGGGCTCGGGCAGCGTCGCCACCGCGGCGTCGATCACTTCGAGGTGATCGGCGATGTCGTTCGCTGCGGCGTTGCCGGGCCGCTGCTTTATCCACAGCGGCTCCCCGTCCGCGGTGGAGCACACCATCGGATGGAACCCGAACCCGCCCTTGTAATGGGGCGCAGCGCCCGCCTTGTTCTCCGAGTGGACCTCCAACAATGTCGAGTCGACATCGACCACCAGCGGGCCGCTGCGGTCACGGTCGGCCCACAACCGCTCGCGCACCACTGCGGCCGCGCCCAACAGCGCCGCCGGGCCGCTCGCGCCCAGGCCCGTGATCGTGCGGTACAGCGTCGAGTCCGACGCCACGTCGCCGAACAGCTCCCGCTGAGCGCGCAGATACTCGATATCGGTGCACGCCTCACCGCCGGCGGCCAGCATCAACAATCCATGGACCAGCACCTCGCCACGGTCATGAACCGGGGCCCGCTCGCCCCGTGGGGGCACCGCGGCCGACAGCGCCTCGGTCAGCCCGACACGGTCCGCGAAACCGCCCAAAGCGAACAGCCCCGCACCCCACACCACCCGGTCCCCGCCGCCTGCCAGACACGCGTTTGTGACACTGCTAGGTTTCACCTCGGAGATGCCCCCCTGAAACTGCGGATGCTTTCATTGCAGATATGCATCGTTGCAGGTCAGAGGGGCTTTTCCGCGGACCCGGACAAACCACTCCGCCCGGCTCGTGAATAATCAGGGTTAGCAGTTCACCGGCTTGCTGCTCGTCGTCGTCAAGTTCGCCCTTGCTCACGATCTCGTCCACCAGTGCCAGGTACTCGGGGTCGCTCAGCAGGCCTTCACTGAGGCTTGTCGGTCGAGTCATGCCCGAAGTTCATCACCCAGAAGGCATGCCAGCGCGGCAAGCGGCAGCAGGATGCTGCTACTGCCGCGTGAGATCGCGGAGCATTCGTTCGACGCGGCGGCGGTAGTTCTCGACTGCTTCGCGGTGAGCTTCGGCGCTCTCAGTATCTGTGCCGCTGGCGATTGGACCTCCCGCCGCCCAGTACAGGTCAGGCTCGAAGCCGTCGCCGATCGACTGATTGCATCCGCGGCACAGGGTGATGAGGTTTGGGTCGGCTGTGGGTCCGCCTTTGCTGAACGGGCGGATGTGGTGGGCTTCGAGCCTGGTCCGCGCGTCGTCGGCTTGCGGTGCGCCGCAGCGTTGGCATCGGTGTCCGTCGCGTTCGAAGATGCGCCGCTTCTGTTTCCGCCTGGACCGCACCATCGAGTCCGGAGCGTCAGGGTGGTAACGCATGAAGCCAACGGCTCCTTTGGACATGCACAGATGCGGCTTCACCAGGTCGGCGAAGTGCCCGCGTGCGATGCCCTCGGCGATGAGCGCATGTCCGCCGAGGAGGACGAACACGCGGAGTTGCGCCACATCGTTCACGACGATCCAGTCATGACCGACGTCTTCCCACATTCTGGTCATCTTGTCGGGGTACACCTGAGACGCCTCGCGCAGTTCGATGCCTTCGCCGGGTCCGACTCCTTCCGGGAAACCGGCGAAATGAGATTGAACCGACCGCTCCAACCTGCCGTGGCTATCGCGCAGAGTCAGGGCGAAGTAGGTGACTTCTGGACGTATCTGCTTAAGGCTGCGCTGGAGTCCGCGGATGCGCTCAGCCTGATCCTCGCTGCCGGGCGTAGTGACGGTCACAGAACCACCATACGGAACGCCGCGGGCTCACCCACAGCAGCTCTTGCAGCGGGCAGCGAGTCTTCTGGACGGCGCGCCAGTGTGGGTCACCGAATTGGGCGGCGGCGGGATGCTCAATCGGCTGATCCGGGGCGTGGAGTCTCAGTCGTGGCTCTCGTCAGCGAGGATCATTCGAACCCGTCACCGATTGGGTTCATCCTGTTCAACCAGCCTCAGCGCTGTGAGCGGGTGCGTACTGGGACTTCTTTCGCGCTCATGCCAAAGAATACACGCCATCGGACCTCGAAATCCGCCAAGCACATCAACCGTCTGAGTGACGCCGGTTCGGGACGGATCGGCTATCAGGGCGACGACCTGCCCGGGATCGAGCAGCCGCGAATCCATGGATGACCAATCGAAAGGCATCGTGTCCCTCCTTTGTTGTTCCCTGGTGATCCCCGCCCGGGCGAGCAGCTCGGCTAGCACTCAGGTTTCGCGCTATGTGGCGTACGCAATGCCTTTGGGTTGCCCGTAGCCGGTGCATCGGCCCGGACTGTGCTTCCCACCCGGGCACACCTGCCTCACACAGCTATACCTGCCGAGGGCAAGCTGAGCCACGCGCGACTGTGATGTTGTACTGCCAGCCGCTGAAGACGTCGTACGGGATCACGTATGCGAAGCTTTCGGCAAGGACACCCCGGAAAACAGAACTGGTGGTGAAACCCGCATCCCTACCTTCACGCGACAGGAACGCTTTACTATTCACTCGTGAGGAGCCATGGTCCAAGCCGAGATCGAGCAACTGATGGTTCCCTGCTACGACTGGTCGTATGTTGCGGCAGCTAGTGCGCGTTGACGCGGGTCGTACTTAAGCTTCAGAACCGAGCAGATCGCTTGTTCAACATGGCTCTTGCTGCGATGTGTGTTCAGATAGTGCTGTGTGCGAAGTGACGCCACTCGTCCGACGAAATCATACAGCCTGTCCTTGACCAGTCTCGCCAACTTGTCACGAATGCCCATTGTCAATGACTCCGAGTTGTCCAGGTCGCAGAAATAGCCGAAGATCTGGTACGCAAGCGTTCCATTCTCTCTTACAACTCGCTCCACTGCTTCGTGGATGCTAGGCACATTCGCGGCATGTACTGCCTGCTCAATGTGATACAAGGTCCACAGGAAAGAGATGGCTCTAAGCCCTTGATGGATCTCATCAAGGTCGGCATCAGGACGTTCAGCCTTGAGGACGCCAGCGAACTTGTGGATTTCGTCTTCGCTACTCAACAAACTATTAACGAGGCGAAATGAGCTGTCTGCAATAGTCTCGACGATCTCTTCAATCTGCCGTTTAGTCAGATTGCCGTACTGGTTTCGAAGCACTTGTCCCAGGATCTTGTTGTTCTTGAGGACGCGCAGCATTTTGCCACCGAGCACATCGCCGCTGAGGTCCGGGTCTTCGGAGTCGCTGCCATCTAGTTCACTTTCAAGTTCGTCTACTTGATCACGCGCCTTCGCTCGTTCCTTCTCGACAGAATCCTGTGAGCGAACGCTTTCGGGCAACTCTCTGACGATGCTCGCGAACCTCGACGTTTCGTCATCGTTCAACGTGGCGATGGGCACGTCACTCAACTCGATCATCGTCCTGATGAGGATCTCTTCGATGATCTTCGCATCGGTTGCGTGATGAATCGAGAACAGCAGCGTTAGGTAGTTGCTTTGAACGAAGCTGTCGTCACACAGACTTTCCAGATGGTTCCCTGCGAAGTCGGGATCTGTCGCGACGACCTTGCCGAGAAAGTAATAGTACATGTACGAGGACCTGAATCTCCCATCCTTCGTGATGATGCCGAATCGTTCGTGCGTGAGGCGATTCAACAACGAGTTCGGCGTAAAGTGATCTTCTTGATACCGGTGTTTGAAGGCTTCGAAATCGAATTCGCCCTCTGGCGATCCGTGATCCTTCAGAAACGTTTCCTTGGCAAGTTGCGATGCGAAGTTGAAGGCTGCGTTGAGGGATTCATCAGCTTCGGAGATGCCCGCGTTACGCAGACTAGCGACGATGAATATGTAGTAGCAGTGTCCATATGAGGTGATGTTCATCGAGTCCCTCATGAGCGTGTCATATGTCTGAAGTATTGCAAGCACGAAGAACGGATACCGCGGGACAATCTTGTTGGTGATGATCACCGAGTTGACGCGATCCTCTGCTTGATCAACAAATTCGTCCGTGAGTGGAGCTTCCCGCTCAAATGTGGCGAGACGTTTCCGTATCAGCCGTTCCTGCTGGCGACGCGTCAACTGCTCGATCTTGAACTTGCGGTATCGCGCAAGGCGGATTTCGTCCATGAAGAACGCTTGGTAGGTGTCAGTAGCGGTGAGCAGAACAATCCGCTCAAAAAAACCTGTGCAAGCATCGATGAACTCCAACGTCCGTGGGTCTTCGGACACATTGTCGACGATCAATGTCTTGTCTCCTAGGCCTTGCCAGATAGCATAGTCGCCGTTGAATTGCTCGGCATAGCACGTTTGGAGCTGACGCTCGTTGAATCTTCCGATCGTTGAGTCGAGATCAACGAAGAGCACTCGTTGTTCAGCACGGGCCAATGTAAGAAAGAGATGCTTGGCGAGCGCAGTCTTGCCCGACTTGTCCTGCCCGTGGATGATGCAGTTTCCTTGTTGAAGCAGAGCATTCGCATCAGCAAGTTGAAGCTGTCCTAAGTCATCGTCCCCGGTGTCGTCGTGTTGCGCTGTCAAACGAGGGAACACAAAGATGTCGTTGAGTTGTATCGGACGTGCTGTTGGAATGTCAGCGCTGTCGAAGTTCCTGAGAAATCCAGGCTTGGGAGTGTGGGTGGCCCGTAGCTCGGTTACGACTGTCTTGATTCCACGATAGACCTCTTGCCACGCTATGTCCGGATCGTTGTAGGTTGAAACTGCTTGTCCGTCCTCGGGCAGCGCCTTGCGGTCATCTGTGTCGAGGAAATCAATCCATGGGCACTCTCGAATCACTATCGGAATCCGGAAGACCGGACGCTCACCGGACGCCAACTTCTTGGCGGTATCCCATTCCTCAATGCATGCGTTTGACGCGAAGAAATCATTGCTGAGCAGGAAGACAATGATGTCAGCTTGGGAGAGCTTGTTCTGAATCTGTTCATTGATGCTCTGTCCTGGCAGTATCTCGGCATCAGACCAACCTTGCAGTGCTCCTTCGCGTTCTAAGACACGAAGAACTTTCTCCATCTCGTCCTTGTATTCTCGATCTGTATGACTGTACGAATAGAAGAGGCGGACATTCAGTGGTTCCGGGGTATATGGCACTGTTGCTCCTGGGTGTTCGATGCACTTGCAGTGATGCGCACTCGTTGACGGGGTTCAAGGTTGACCGTGGATCTGCGACAGTAGCCGCAACGTGCCTCGCCAAGGGTGGATGTTTGCGTCGCGGCTCTGTGTCACATCACCCAAGTCAAGACGACTCCGCTGGCAGTACTGACACGAGGCCAGCGTCTGCCGACAGTTCATGGGAGAACGCAGATCTCGAAGTTGGCGTGTCCACGGCCGGAGGCTGGGAATCGCACGCCTTGAGGCGAGCACAACAGTTCAGCCTTAACCCCTTGCTTGTCTGCACCGCCTTAATCGAAGATCCGATGTCATGGCGGTCAGCGAGTTCGACACCAGCAGCGGGCGACAGCAGTTCTGTGCCGGATCGACGCCTCTCGCGTGGCTGTCCAAGATTGGTCGGCGAGACGAGAACCAGGATGCTGCTGACCGCCATCTAGACACCGATAGTGGTTGGCTGATGTGCGTTGCCGATGGTCCCGGCGGTCATTCTCGGGGCAAGGCGGCGTCACGCAGAGCCATCGAGGCGCTTCCGGATGACATCGACACTCCCGCAACGATGCACAAGGGGGTCAGCACCGCTCATGAGCAGGTGGCGACGCTGAGTCCGAGAGACTTCCAACCCACACGCACCAATGCCCGAAGCTGTCCCGTTTCGACGCTGTGCATTGCCGCACGGACCTCAGCGGATGGGCTGATCGTCGGCTTCGCCGGTGACACCGTGGCCGCCTTGGTGCGGCGGCTGTAAGCAGCATGTCGGAGCGACTCATCGAGTCTGCGGGGCTGACCGCCGCAGCGTCGGATACGACGATGTGGGACGTATTGGGCGGCATCGGCGGTCTTGCCGCCGGAGTTTCATTGCTACTCCTGCTGTACCTGCAGGTGAAGCCCAGGGTCAACCGTTGGGCGCTTGCGCGATTTCTTCACGCCACTCATGCCTATGAGGGGTACGACCTGTTGACGAATGAGCAAGCTCGCAGTCTTCCGCGCAAGCGCCGATTGCGTCGATGGCGACGCAGATGCGGCTTCTTGTGGTGACAGCGGCTCATGACGATGGGGCAGCGCGTCAAGGCGCGCCAGCCTGAGGACGCATTCAAGGCGGCACGATCCATGATGGTCGAGACGTGAGCGCCGGACGATTTGGCGTTCTCGGAACATCTGACCGCGGATGAGCGCGGCATCGTCCTCGAAGCAGCAGCTGTTTCGAGACTGCGGGAAGATCAGCAGCGGCTCAAGCGACTCAGGCGCATCCACAAGAGTGTTCGCTGCTCAAGCGGCTGTGGGACGCGGTTCGAAAAGCGACGCTCAGACCATGACTTCAGTGGCGGCGGCATCGAGGGCGGCTGGCTCTGCCCATCGACAGACTCGTGCCGGGACGAGCCGAGAGGGGATCACTACTGCGGGATGTGCACCGAGGAGCGCAGAACTATGGATGCCGTGAATGACGCACCCTCCCCCAGCAGACCGTCGTAACCAACGGTGGTGCGAAGTCCCGGACGCACTGCCTAGTTGACGGGAGAAGCCACCCGCGAGTCGTCATCAACGCGCCACGAAGGAGTTTCCAGCGATCTGAGTCGGGCGGTGCCGACGCGCCCACAAAGCGAAGGCGAGGCTGATGGACCCGTACCCGGCGTAGGCCACGACGAGCGGTGTCACCGCTCCTGCGATGGTGCGGTCGATGAGCATCGCAAGCACTGCGCCGCCGCCCATCGAGATTGTGCCGATCACCGCTGATGCGGTCCCGGCCAGCTCGCCCATCGGCTCCATGGCCTGGGCCAGGATCAGCGGACTCGTGAACGTGCGCAGCGAATTGATCACCGTGATCACGGCGAACCAGCCGAAGAACCACGGCTGACCGCCGGCCTGCCACGACCACAGTGCCAGGACCATCGAGAGGACCAGCGTGGTCGGCAGGAGCGCCACGATTGCCCGGTCGGCAGGAGCGCCACGATTGCCCGGTCGGCACCTATGCGTGTCACCTGCCGGCTCCCGGTGAACACCACCAGTCCCATGAACAAGCTCATTCCTGCGAAGTAGTACGCGAACACGTCGCCTCGGCCGTACACGTCGTCGAAGAGGAGTTGGCTGCTCCCCAAGAAAGCGACGAACGAGCCCATGTCGAACATGACTGCCAGTGCCGAGCCGATGGTCACCTTGTTGGCGAAGACCGCGACGATGGCTTCACGGGTTCGGCTGAGGGTGAGCGGGCGGCGACGCGCGGGCGGGAGCGACTCGGGGAGCCGGATCACCCAGATCGCCAGCACCACCGTCAGCACGATCGGAGCGCCCATTACCCAGCGCCACGTCCCGACGGCCAGCACCGCCTTGCCGAGCAGGGGTGCTATGGCGGGAACCAGCATGAACACCGCAGCCACTGCTGCCAGCACACGGGCCAGCCGGTCCCCTTCGTACAGGTCGCGGCCGATGGCCAAGGTGAGAGCCCGGGGACCCGCAGCGCCGATGCCCCAGATCAACCGGCTGACGACCAGGAACCCGAACGTCGGCGCGAACGCTGAGCCCAGGGCCCCGAGGGTGTACAGCGCCAAACCGGCGTACAGCACCGGCTTGCGACCGAACCGATCAGTGAAGGGGCCATAGAACATCTGGGCGCCGGCGAGGCCGAAGAAATACAGCGTGACCGTGAGCCCGACCTGCGTTGAATCCGCAGCGAGCCCCAAGCCCAGGCGGATGTCGGTGAATGCCGGCAGCGCCATGTCGATGCCCAGCGCGGTGGTGGCGCTGATGGCACCCAGCAGGAAGACGAATTCCCGTTCGGCGATCCGCCGCGGCCACTGCCCATCGGATGCGTTCATCTGTGGCGCCCCGGTCACGCGGCGTCCCTGTCGACAAGCGCACCCACCCTGGGTTTGGTCCGGTACCCATTCGGCGCTGTCACGGAGTGCCCCATCAACACCATGCGCTCCACGAGTGTTTCGGTCATGCCGGAACAGAACACGCCGCTCCGTCCACGAGAGTAGTGGGCGCCCCCGACTCGGCACACGGGGGTAGCGGAAACCAACAACGTCGGATCGACATCCGTTGCGATTCGGAATGACCTGCCTTGGCCATCGGTAGAGCGAGGGTCCCGTTCCGACCATGAGCGGTCTTGTTGAACCGTCAAGGCGCTGCGCTATTCACTTAGACCACTCAAAGACAAACTCAAGCACGTCCGATGCCCGTGTAGCCTCGAAGCATGGATCAAACACTTGGGGAGTTTGCCGCATTCCTTAGCTACGCCCACTTTGGTGACGAATACGAAGACGGTCGTATAGCTGATTTCAGAAGACGACTCTCGACAGAAGTGAAAGTTCAAACAGGACGCGATTTCCCAATTTTTTATGATCGCGACAACATCCTCGTAGGGCAGCAATGGCGCGAACGGATCGAAGCATCGCTGGACAGCGCCACTTTCTTGATAGTGATTATGACGCCGCTATTCTTTCAAAGCGCCGAATGCGAGAACGAACTTAAGCTGTTCCTCGAACGAGAAAGGCAGCTAGGACGCAACGATTTGATCGTGCCGATCCACTACATAGGTGAGTCCACTCTTTCTGTTGCCGACAATCCCCTCATCAAAGTACTCCTGGATCGCCAATATTTTGATGCTACTGATCTGAGATTCGAGCCCTTCGATTCACCAAACTCGCGGCGCTTGATTGCGTCGCTCGCAACTCATATTGTCGCAGCTCTACGTCGTGATTCCGATTCGAATAGTGCGCGCTCGCTACCTTCAGTTACGTTCGCCGACGAAGACGCTGAAGGACCGGGTTTTCTTGAACTATTGGCTGCCGCGGAAGAAGCAATGCCGCAGATGCAAGGAACATTGGAATCACTCACATCTGAAATCAATGCTTTTGGCACCGAAACGCAGACCGCAACGCAAGAGATGCAAGCCGCCGACCGCTCTCCAAAGCCCGCCGCCGCGAAGCTCATAGCAACCCGCAAATTGAAGGCCAGATTAGAAGTGCCTGTATCTCAGATGGAACGCCTGGCGGCGGAATATCAAGATCAGCTCATGATCGTGGGCGCGGGTGTAGATGCGCTGATTGAACATGTACGAGATGCAAATGAAGAAGAGATTGAGGCGGCCCGTGGTCTGCTTAACGCACTAGACGGGTTGGTATCTGCCTCATCTGAGAGTTTCGAAGGCACGTCAACGCTCCGAAATGCACTATCAATGAACTACTCGTTGAGCGCTACTCTTCGCCCCACATTGCGTCGCATGGCAAATGCGCTGGAACTGACCATGCCAAGTAGAAATGAGTTCATTCGATGGCGCAAGGATCTTGAGGATGCGCTGAGCGCGAGGACCTAGATGATCGCAAAAGAAGGCCACGGTCTCTGTATATTTCTCACATTGTAATCGCGGGGCAGAGTTGATCACAATGAGCCAGGAATACGATCAGGCGAGAGGGTTCTTTAGCTATTCCAGAGATGATGACGACCACGAAGGCCAGCGCCTAACTGCCATAAGGCACCGGTTTGCGGGTGAAATCAGTGTCTTGACGGGATCAGCCTTTTCCATCTTCCAAGATCGCAAGGACATCTTGCTCGGACAAGATCTCTGGGACCGCATTCAAAGAGCGATCACCAATGCGCACATATTCATAGCAATTGTTACCCCAAATTACCTCAAGAGTCCAGCGTGCCGCCGAGAGCTGGAGTTGTTTCGAGACCGGGAAATGCATCGCGGCAGAAATGACCTTATATTTCCAATCAGGTACTTTCCGACTCGTCAACTGGAAGATGCTTCCGACGACATCGCAGTTCTCCTACGCTCCAGGCTATATGACGACTGGACCGATGTACGATTCGAGCCGCTGAATTCTCAAGCGGTTGGGTCCAAGATTCAGAAGTTTGCAACCGATGTCATTCGGGCATTGGATGGCCTACGGGCCACTCCTGCGCCTCGAGACCCAATGCCAGGACGGTTGGACAGTGAGGAACTCCTTGATGGCACGCAGGTACCAGAGACGATTGTACGAGTTGAGCAAGCTCAAGGAACATTAGAGGCACTTGAGTTAGCGCTCGCGGAAACAGAATCGCTCTTGATCCGAGCTAAGCAACACCTGCACGAGAGACCTTACGCGACGCAGCAACTACTTGGACAGGATGTGCATGAACGCAATCTTATGGACGGGCTGCAAACTCACGCCATTACGATTGAACAATTGTCGTGGGATTTTCTGGACTATACTGCAGCAATTGGTGTCGGCCTTCGGGCCGTGATATCCAGTGTAAGGCATCCGAGCGGAGCCTATGAGAGGGACACAGTTGCAGAGATCAGGCGTTTGTTGCTTGAGCTCAGCGATTCTCTCGAATCCCTTGACTCAAGACTGCCAAACCTGCGACGGATTCTCACGGACATTTATCCGCAAGGTGCCCCGTTGAGACCGATCGTGGGACGTATCCTAGGTTCTCTTCAACAGGTGCCGCCTAACGCCCAGCGACTTTCGCGATTCGCATCGGATATCGAGATGGCCACTGCTTTATAGTTCGGACTCCCGCGCGCAATCGACGTGAGCCAATGACCTGTATTCTCTCGGCGGTCCGGTGCCGGCGCGGATTGCCGCTCAACGACATGCTGCGACCGTCACAACCCGGCCATCACCGGCCGTCAAGGGCGGCAGCGAGGACTCCGTTCACGAGTGCCCCGCTGCGATCGGTTGCGCCCAGTCGGTGCGCCAATTCGACGGCTTCGTTGATGACCACGGCGGCCGGAGCAGCCCCCCGTTCAAGCTCGAAGAGTCCCTGCAGCATGATGAGGCGGTCGCAGATGCCGAGGCGCTGGGGAGTCCACCCCTCGTTCAGCAGCCCCGCGAGACGCTCGGTGAGCGCCTCCTGCTGGGCGGCGATACCAGTGGCCAGCTCGTGCGCGAACGGGTCGAGATCGCTGATCTGCTCTGCGAGCACGTCCGACAGGTCACAGGACTTCATCTCGGCCTCGTACAGCAGTTCCACCGAGCGCTGGCGCGCCTCGCGCCGACGGGTCGGCTCATCGGGGGCTGCGAACGGGTCGCTGGAGCGAGTCATGGCAGTGGACCTGGGCCCGTCTCAGCAACCCTGCGGCGTCAGCCGCGGGCGCGCTCGACGTAATCGCCGCTGCGGGTGTCGACCTTCAACCGCTCGCCAGCCTCGATGAACAGCGGCACCTGCACCACCAGTCCGGTGGACATCGTGGCCGGCTTGCGTGCACCCGACACCCGGTCGCCCTGCACGCCTGGGTCGGTATCGGCCACTTCGAGCACGACCGATGCGGGCAGTTCCACGCCCAGCACCTCGTCGCCGTGTCGCACCACCGTGGCCATCTCGCCTTCCACCAGGTAGCTCGTCGAGCCGCCTGCAGCGGCCCGGCTGACGGGAAGCTGCTCGTAGCTGTCGGTGTCCATGAACACCAGGGAATCGCCGTCGGCGTACAGGTACTGCATGTCGCGGTGGTCGATGAGCGCGCGTTCCATGCGCTCGCCGGCCCGGAATGTTCGCTCCACCACCGCACCGGTGCGCACGTTGCGGAGCGTCGTGCGCACGAACGCGCCGCCCTTGCCCGGCTTGACGTGCTGGAACTCGGCAAGCTGGAACAAGCCGCCGTCGAGATCGAGCGTCATGCCGTTGCGGAAGTCGGCAGTGGAGATGGCCATATCAACCTCTCGGAGTCAACCTGGGCGGATCACCGCGGTCGCAGCGGGACAGTACAAGCACGGCTCGCCATTACGACGGGTCGGCGGCCTCGTCGCCGGGGTCCGGCGTCTCGGCCGTCGCGGCTGCCGCCTCGATGGCAACTGCGACCGCTCGCGGGTAGCCAGCGCCGCCCTCCCCCGCAACCCGGGCGCTCGCCAGCGGCTCCACCACCGACAGGCGCCGCCATGGCTCGCGCTCGCGGGGCTCGGACAGGTGCAGCTCCACTACGGGTCCGTCGAACGCGGCAAGCGCATCGTGCAGCGACCAGCCGTAGTGGGTGAGCGCACCGGGGTTCACCACGATGGCCCCGACGCGTCCGATGCCCGAATGCACGGCGTCGACGAGGTCGCCCTCGTGGTTGCTCTGGCGGTGCTCGAGATCCCAGCCGAGTTCGGTCGCCGCTCGGCGTGCGGCCCGAACGTGGTCGAGCAGCGTGTCGGTGCCGTAGATCTCAGGTTCGCGGGTTCCCAACAGGTTCAGGTTCGGACCCGACAGCAGCAGTACGACGTGGCGAGCCATGGCCTCGATCACATCCGCTCGAGCGCGCTGCGCAGCACACTGGGGTCGACGTTGGGCACCACTTCGAGACCGTTCGGCCCGTCGAGCACGAACGTGATGCCGTCGGTGGCCTTCTTGTCTCGGCCGAACAGTTCGATGATCTCGTCATGGTCGACACCGGGGGGCAGCGCAGTGTCGAGCCCGTAGGCCTCGAGCACCCGCTCGTGCTCAGCCACACGTTGGTCATCGATGCGCCCCATCATGCGGGCCACCAGTGCGGCGTAACGCAGCCCGATGGCCACCGCCTCGCCGTGGCGCAGGTCGAACCGTTCGGCGATCTCGAGCGCGTGCGCCAGCGTGTGGCCGTAGTTCAGCAGCGCCCGGCGACCGCCCTCGGTCTCGTCAGAGCTCACAACTTCGGCCTTGATCGCGACGCACGCAGCGACCCGTTCGTCGATGGGCAGCGCGCTCAAGTCGTTCTTGCCCGTCGAGCTGAGCCAATGCTCGGCGGCAGAGCCGCCGATGAAGTGATACTTGGCCAGCTCTCCCAGCCCGGCCCGCAGCTCGCGCTCTGGCAGCGTGTCGAGCACTTCGGTGTCGCACAGCACCGCAGCGGGCTGCCAGAAGGCGCCGACGAGGTTCTTGCCCTCGGCGAGGTTCACCCCGGTCTTGCCGCCCACCGCGGCGTCGATCTGGCCCAGCAGCGTCGTGGCGACATGCACCACAGCCACGCCCCGGTGATACACGGCAGCCGCGAAACCAGCGACGTCGGTGACCACGCCGCCACCGACTCCCACCACCACATCGCGGCGCGTCAGGCCCATTCGGGCGAACTCGCTGCACAGCTCCCCGATGGTGCCCAACTCCTTGGCGTGCTCGCCGTCGGGAATCGTGAAGGTCTCGAATGGGATGCCCGGGTCGACTTCGAGGCCGATGCCCGCCTGGGTGACAACGGCGGCACGCCGCGCCCCGCCAGTCACGACGGTGTCTCTCAGAATCGGGGCGAGTTCTCGGCGCGCTCCAGCGCCGACCAGGACGGGGTACGAACGGTCGCCCAGAGATACGTCGACGCGGATGGTGCCCGACATCACCGGCGAGGGTACCGACGCGGCACCAGACGACTGCCTGGAAACAACACAGCGCCAGCACCCGGCCGTCTGGCCGGGTGTCCGTCCAACGGCGCCGAATGAGGTGGCGATCACCCACTGCTCATGTGGCGAGGCCCGCCGGCGCCGACCACCAGATGACGGCGAGCGCGCCAGCGACCAGTGAAGGTCCGAGGGCGAAACGGTGGCCGCTGCCGCGGCGCAGCACCACCACGCCCGCGGCGCCAACCAGCGCTGCAATGGCGAAACCGGCCAGCAACCCTTCCAGCACTGTGGTGAGCCCGCCGAGTCCCAAGTGCATGCCCAGGTACCCGCCCAGACGCACATCGCCGTAGCCCAGGTCGCCCCGGGCGGCAAGCCAGACGAGGTGCATCACCCCCCACCCGACAATCCCGCCGATGGCTGCTGCGGCAACCGCTCGCGCCACTCCTGCAAAGCCGGCATCGATCGCCCCAGCCCCGCACACAAGACCGATGGCAGCGGCGGCAACCGCACGCAAGAGCCGCGTGGGTATCAGGTGGGTGCGCAGGTCGACGCCGGAGATGACCACACCTGCCCATCCGAACGCGAGCAACGGCGCGAGGTAGGCGCTGTCGCCGAGTCGTAGGACAAGGGCGGCCGCGATCGTGACGCACGACGCGATCGTCAGAGCCGGGTGCAGGCTGACGCCGAAACTGCGCTGAGCACAGCGTGAGGCGACGATTCCCGCGGCTGTGCCGCCGAGCACGATCGCCGCAACCGCAGAAAGGCCCAGGTCTGTCGTTGCAATGGTCACGCCGATGCCCCTCCGGTCGCCGGCGGCCGCCGGCGCCGCATGCGAGCCGGGGTGCTACCCGGCGAGTTCCAGGCCCACAGCCGCAGCCATCACGTCGATGGGTGCGTCGCGGCCGGTCCACATCTTGAACTGCCCGGCGGCCTGGTACAAGAGCATTCCGACGCCGTTGAGCGTCAGGGCGCCCGCAGCGGCGGCCGCTTCGAGCAACGGGGTCCGTTCGGGCCGGTAGATGAGGTCGGCGACGATCTGGCGCGACCGCAGCAACGCCGGATCGAACGGCAGCAGATCGCCTTCAGACATGCCAAGCGGTGTGGCGTTGACCACCAAGTCGGCGTCGCGCACTGCCCTCGGGCCGCCGACCATGGCTGCGCTGGATGCAGCGATCCCTGCGGTCGCACCCGCCGCGGCGCCCAGTGCGGCCGCGCGCACGGCCGCGTCCGCCGAGCGGTTCACCACGGTCACCGAGGCTCCTTGTGACGCGAGCGCCACGATCACCGCACGGGCTGCCCCGCCCGCACCGAACACCACGGCGTGCATGCCGGCGGGCTCCACACCCGCCTGGATCCTCAGCGACGCCAAGAACCCGTCGCCGTCGGTGTTCTCCCCGATCAGCCGGTCGCCGTTGCGACGCACGCAGTTCGCGGCCCCCAGCAGTGCAGCTACGGGCGACAGCTCGTCGCAGGCAGCAGCAACGTCGTCCTTGTGGGGCATGGTGACCGACAGGCCTTCGATCCCCAGCACGCGCATCGCTGCCACCGCACCGGCGCCCTGCCCGGCGGGCACTGCGAACGCCGTGTAGACCCAGTCCAGCCCGAGATGCTCAAACGCTGCATTGTGCAGCGCCGGGCTGAGTGAATGCTGCACGGGGTCACCGATCACTCCGGCGACCTTCGTGCGCCCATTTAGGCGCAGCATCAACTCAGCGCGCCCACTCGGGCGCCGGTGCGCCTCTTCGTCGCTCATCTCCTCACTCTGCCCGACGCGACTCAACCGCAGAGACCCAATTCGACACACACGGCCTTGTCGCGCTGGAACTCCTCGTCGGTCTCGGAGAACGACAGGGTGCCGTCTTCCGACGTCAGCACGAAGTACATCCACGGCCCGTCCTCCGGATGCAGAGCCGCTTCGAGCGAGGCGCGCCCCGGAGCCGCAATCGGTGTGGGCGGCAGCCCCACGAGCACCCGGGTGTTGTACGGCGAGTTGACCGTCAGCAGGTCGGCGGTCAACTCCTGCGAGCCCACCACGTACACGACCGTGGCATCCAGACCCAGCGACCACCCGCGAGCGAGCCTGTTGTAGATCACCCGCGCCACCTTGGGACGGTCCTCGGTGCGCTGGGCCTCACGTTCGATCATGCTGGCCACGATCAGCGTCTCGTACGACGTCAGGCCAATCCGGCGCGGCGCATCTGCGTAATCCAGTTCAGTGAGCACGGCATCGAGCCGATCGACCATGAGTGCCACCAGCTGCTCAGCGCTGGTCTGAGAGTCGTAGAAGTACGTATCGGAGAAGAGCTGTCCCTCAGCTGGTTCGATCACGCCTTCGGGCAGGACCGGCGGCGTCGGCGCGACCAACGACAGCACTGGCCGTTCGCGCACCGCTGTCAGGAAATCTCTACCGCTGAAGCTCAGGCCCTGCACATCGTCGAAGAGGTCGGCCATCTGCGCCAAGGTCAGGCCTTCGGGAATGGTGAGCGGCTGCTGGGCGGCCTGTGCGACGCGGCTCGGCCCGGCCTCGAGCACAGCCAGGGTTTCCCAAACCGACGAGTTGGACTGGAACGTGTACTCGCCGGCTTGAAATGCGGGACCCCCTCGTAAACGCACATACCACTCGTAGGCCCGTGAACTCGGTACGACGCCTTCCGTTTCGAGCAGATCGGAAATGCTGGCCGTGCTGGAGCCCAACGGCAGGGTGAGCGCGATCTCGCCCGTCGGAGCGCCGGGCGGGTCGAGCTGTTCGGTCACCCAGCGGTAGGCGCGGCTGCCCGCCGTCCAGGCGATGAAGCCGAGCAGCACCAGAATCAGCAGTGCGCCGAATGTGCCAGGTCCGCGTCGCGTGCTGACCACCTCGTAGTCGACGCCGCGGCGTCCGCTGACGGGCTGCGGACCGCCGGCGGCCCGCTCCTGGCTCGGCGCCGTTGCGGGTCTCTCGTCGGGCTGTGCTCGCTCTAGCAGGCCCGGTTCGACAACCGAGGATTGGTCAGCCGAAGCCAGACCTACGAGGCCAGCAAGTCGATTCGCCAACTTGCGCACAGCCGGAGGAGTGCGCAGCGCCGTCGCCCGCCCCGATTCGGCGTCGTCGACTTCGGACTCAGTGCTGTCGTCAGTCACGGGCATCGAGCCACGACTGCAGGATGACCGAGGCAGCCACCTTGTCGATGACCTTGCGGCGGGCAGGGCCGCGCACACCCTGTTCGGACAGGATGCGCTCGGCGGTGACTGTCGTGTAGCGCTCGTCGTGCAGGACCACCGGCACATCGAGTGCCGCCGCTATCTCGTCAGCCTCGGCCCGTACGCCAGCGGCGGCCGGTCCTTCGCTGCCATCGAGCGACGTCGGCAGGCCGATCACGACCACCTCCGCACCCACGTCAGCGACCATACCTGCGAGCGCTCGGTGGTCCCGGGCACGTTCGCCGCTGCGTTCGAGGACTTCGTAGGGCACCGCCACCGCAACATCGGCAGGCGCGAAGGCCACGCCGATGCGTTTCGAGCCGAGGTCTACGCCGATCGCCCGCTTCATGGGGCTCGACACGGCTGGCCTGTCTTGTTCCGTGGTACCCGGCGCCTCAAGCCCCGAGTGCCGCCACTCGGGCCTGGGCGAGGGCGTCGCCGATGCCGTCAGGATTGCGACCGCCGGCCACCACCAGTGGCGGGTCGCCTTTCGCGCCGAATCCTCCGCCGACCGTCCGGGCCGCGTCTCGCAGGAGATCGCCTGCCGACAGGTCTCCGGCCGGATCCACTGCCGCCACTAAGGCCACTCCCCCGGCGGCGGGCGCAGAGGCCAGTACGACGGCTCGGATGCCTCCATGGTCGCGCACCGATGCAGCCAAGTCGCGCAGCGCATCACGCTCGAGATCGCCGAGGTCGGCGACGACCACGCCGTCCTCAGCCGTGGCGGCCAACTCAGCGGCCCGCGACGACGCCATTGTGCGTTGCAGGTCGCGCACCTGCCGGCGCAGCTCCTTGGTCTCGTCCAGACGCCGTTGCACCGCAGAGGCGATCTCATCTGGCTGAGCGTTCAACATCTCAGCCAGCGAATCCAGCGTGTCCTCGGCGTCCGCGAGCCGCTCCACGGTGGCAAGCCCGGTCACCGCCTCGATGCGTCGCATGTTCGAGCCGATGCTCGACTCCGAAACGATCCGCAGGTGCCCGATGTCGCCGAGGGCAGCCACATGGGTGCCGCCGCAGAGCTCGGTCGAGTGCTCCCCCGCTTCGAGCACGCGCACCACGTCGCCGTACTTGTCGCCGAAGAATGCGATGGCGCCGATGGCTTGCGCGTGGTTCATCGAGGTCTCGTAATGGCGGCAACGGCCGTTGGTGATGATCTCGGCGTTTGCGACGCGCTCGATCTCACGCAGCTGGGCGCGATCGACGCCCTCGTAGTGGCTGAAGTCGAAGCGCAGTCGGTCTGGCGCCACCAGAGAGCCCGCCTGCTTCACGTGATTGCCCAGCACCTCGCGCAGTGCCCAGTGCAGGATGTGGGTGCCGGTGTGATTGCGACGAATGGCCGCCCGGCGCCCGTCGTCGATCTCGGCGCTGACCAGCGATCCGGCCTCGATGCCCTCACCGTGAACGCGCCCGATGTGGCGGTGCAGGTCGGCGAGTGCGTAGGTGCAGTCGAGCACCTCGATGCTGCCGTCGGTTCCCGAGATCGTGCCGACGTCGCCGATCTGTCCACCGCTCTCGGCGTAGAACGGCGTGCGGTCCAAGAACACCTCGACGAGGTCGTCGTCGCCGTCGTGTTCATCGTCTTGAGCTATCTCGAACACCGCCAGCACCCGTGCCGGCGACACCGCCGGCGTGTCCCGCACGAATTGTGTGGGGCCGAACTGCGCCAGGATCTCCCGGTAGCGCTCGTCGGCGAAGGTAGGTCCGCCCGAACGACCAGCCCGCGCCCGCTCGCGCTGGCGTTCCATGGCGGCCTCGAAGCCGTCACGGTCGAGGCTCAGGCCGCGCTCGGTGAGGATCTCTTCGGTCACCTCCACCGGGAATCCGTGCGTGTCGTGCAACAGGAACGCGACCTCGCCGTCGAGCACTGTGTCTGCTGCTTCTGTGTTTGCTGATTCGGGGCTTGCTGATTCGGGGTTTGCTGCATCTGCCCCCTCGAGCCCGGCGGTGGCTTCATCGAGGATCTTCTGGCCTGTAGCAAGCGTGGTGCGGAAGCGCTCCTCCTCGCGAGCCACTACGTCCGCGATGAACTGCCGGTTGGCAATCAAATCGGTGTAGTGGTCGCCCATGACGTCAACGACGATGTCCACCAGCCGGGGCATCACCACCTCGTCGACTCCCAGCACCCAGGCGTGGCGCACAGCACGGCGGATAATGCGACGCAGCACGTAGCCGCGGTCCTCGTTGGAGGGGAACACACCGTCGGAGATGAGCATCGCGGTGGTGCGGGCGTGGTCGGCGAAGATCCGCATCGAGACATCGGTCTCGGGATCGGTGCCGTAGGTCTTGCTGCAGATGCGCTCGGCCTCGGCCAACAGGGGCGCAAACAGGTCGATGTCCCACGCCGCCGGCACGCCTTGCAGCACTGCCAGGATCCGTTCGAGGCCGGCGCCAGTGTCGATTCCGGGCGCATCCAGCGGTGTCATCTCGCCGGTGCCGTCGGCTGCGAACTGCATGAACACGAGGTTCCAGATCTCGACAAAGCGATCCTCGCCGCCGTGCGCGGGGCCGCCGTCGGGGCCGTGGTCGGGTCCGATGTCGTAGAAGATCTCGCTGCAGGGTCCGCATGGGCCGACATCGCCCGCCGCCCACCAGTTGTCCTTGTCGAGTCGCTGGATGCGCTCGGCTGGAACGCCGACCTTGGTCTGCCAGATCTCGGCGGCGTCGTCATCGCTGACGTGGACGGTCACCCAGAGCTTGTCCCGTTCGAGTCCGAGTACTTCGGTGACGAACTCCCACGCCCACGGGATGGCTTCGGCCTTGAAGTAGTCGCCGAAGCTGAAGTTGCCCATCATCTCGAAGAATGTGAAGTGCCGGTTGGTGCGGCCGATGTCGTCGAGATCGTTGTGCTTGCCGCCGGCCCGGACGCACTTCTGGATGGTGACCATGCGCCGCGTCGGAGGCACCTCGGAGCCGAGGAAGTACGGCATGAACGGAACCATCCCCGCCACCGTGAACAGCAGCGACGGCTCGTGGGGAATCAGGCTCGCGGAGGCGCGAACTTCGTGGCCCCGTTCTGCCCAGAACGAGCTGAACGCATCACGCAGTTCGCCGGCGCGCATCCCCAGAGGATACCGACGCGCTTTCGCGGCCTCCGTGGCCGTCCGCGAGACCGCTTGCGCCCGCTTCGGAAGCTGTGGCGTCTGTGCCTATCCGTGCATGCGCTCAAGCGGCCTCGCGGCGGTGGCGGCGCTCGGCCCAGCGGCGGTCCCGTTCGTCGCGCAGACGCTGCTCGGCGTCTTGCATCTGTCGCTTGCCGTCCCGCCAGGCACTTCGCAGGTCGCGGCGCATCTGGCGTGCGGTGCCCAGCACATTGGCCGTGCCCCGAACTGGTGCGTAGCGGTCCAGGAGCACTCGCAGCCGCCGTTGAATCCACAGCGAAGCACCAGCGCCCAGTCCGGCGCCCAAAGTCAACCAGCGCACCCGCTTCAGCATCTCAGCGCTCCGTGCTCTCGCTGCCGGCAGCAGTGCTCCCGCTGCTGGGAGCAGTCTCGCGCCCTTCGTCGGAGGCCTTGCCCCGTCCTGTGCCCGATGTCTGCACTCCGCGCAACGCAGAAAGAGCGGAGCGGACCTTGTCGACCGGCACCGAAGCGGCGCGTGCCGTGGCTGCCCCGGCTGACTCAGCCAGTCCTGCGACTTTCTGGGCCACGTTGATCAGGTCGCGCAACCGGTTGATCTCGGTCTGGGCCATCTCGGCGGTGTCCGCCAGCTGGCTCAGCGCCGGTCCGACCTTGGCGTCGAAGTCCTCAAGCTTGCGCCGCAGTTCCCGCATCAAGGCGAACGCCTGCGTCAGCACGGCGATGAGCGCGACAAGCGCGACCACGACGCAAACCGTCACCACCACCGCTGCCAGATCGCTGCTGCTCATGATTCATCCTCTTCATCGTTAACGCTGTGCTTCAGCTCGCCGTCGCCGGCGCTGTGCTTCAGCTCGCCGTCGCCGTCGCCGGCGACGATGGCCAGCCCCAACTCGTCGAGTTGAACATCGGAGATCGGAGACGGGGCATTGGTGAGCGGGTCGGCGCCGGACTGGCTCTTGGGGAAGGCGATGACCTCGCGGATGTTCTCCTCGCCGCACAGCAACGCCGCCAGGCGGTCGATGCCGAAGGCGAAGCCGGCATGCGGCGGAGCGCCGAACCGGAATGCATCCAGCAGGAATCCGAATCGCTCCTGCGCTGCGGCGGGCTCGATGCCCAGCAGGTCGAAGATCTGCTGCTGGATGTCGCCCCGATGGATCCGGACGCTGCCCGAGCCCAACTCCCAGCCGTTCAGCACCAGGTCGTACGCCTGCGATCGCACGTCGAGCAGCGTGTCGGCGTCGAAGCCTCCACCGGCCGCCATCCGCGTCGAGGCCGCTGCGACCGTTTCGAGATCGTCGGTGTGGGGCATCGTGAACGGATGATGTGCCGGTGCCGGAAGACCGTCGGCGTTCACGTCGTCGAACAGCGGGAAGTCCACGACCCACAGGAAGTGCAGCCCGCCCTCGTTCACCGGCGGACGGCCCAGCTCCAGTCGCAGCAGTCCGAGCACTCCGCTGGCTCTGCGCCAGGTGTCGGCCACCAGGTAGCACATGTCCCCCGGCTCGGCGCCCAGACGCTCCAGAACGCCGTCGATTTCGGCGTCGGACATGAACTTCGCAACCGGCGAGGTGACGGCCAACCGACCGCCTGCCGCGCTGCGGGCTCCGTCGAGGGGCGACTCGCCGGCGCTGACTCGCATCCAGACGAGGCCCTTGGCGCCCCAGCGCTGGCATTGCTTGGTGAGATCGTCGACCGCGTTGCGGCTGATGTCGCTGCCGCGGGGCACCCGGATGCCCCGCACGGCGGGCGCTTTGAACGCATTGAATCCCGTCTCGGTGAACAGGTCGCTGAGCTCGACGAGCTCGAGCCCAAAGCGCAGGTCCGGCTTGTCCGATCCGTAGCGGTCAATCGCTTCGTGCCAGGTGATCTCGGGCATCGCTGCGGGGCGCACACCGGTGATCTCCTCGACAGCCTCTGCCACCGCGGTGCTGATCACGGCTCGCACCTCGGCGCCGGTGGCGAAGCTCATTTCCAAGTCGAGCTGGGTGAACTCGAACTGGCGATCCGCTCGAAGGTCCTCATCCCGCAGGCATCGAGCGATCTGGTAGTAGCGGTCGATCCCACCCACCATGCAGAGCTGCTTGAACAGCTGCGGGCTCTGCGGCAGCGCATAGAAGCGGCCTTGATGCAGCCGGCTGGGCACCACGAAGTCACGGGCGCCTTCGGGCGTCGACGCCACCAGTGTGGGCGTCTCGATCTCGATGAACTCGGCGGCCTCCATCGAGCGCCGGATCGCTGCGTTGACGCGCGCTCGTTTCACCAGGTTCGAATGCATGCGGGGGTTGCGCAGGTCCAGGTACCGATGCCGGATGCGCAGCATTTCGTCGACGTCGCTGCGACCGTCAATCTGGAACGGCGGCGGCTCCGAGCGAGACAGCACCTCGACGGTTGCATCGCCGATCTCGATCTCGCCCGTGGCCAGGTCGGGATTGGCGGTGTCTGATGGGCGCTCCCGAACTGTCCCGGTCACCGCCAGCACGTACTCCGAACGCAGATCGTGTGCGTGGTCTACGACGCACTGCACGAGGCCGGTCCGATCGCGCAGATCCACGAAGGCCAGGTGCTCACCATGCTCACGTCGCCGGGAAACCCAGCCGCACACGGTGACGTTCCGTCCGATATCGGCGCGGCTGAGCCGCCCGCAATAGTCGGTTCGCATGCCAGTGATCACTCGGTCAGTCCTTTGGGATTCAAGCTGGGTTCGAGCTGTCGGCCGAAGCGGGTGCCGGGGCGTTCAGCACGTCAAAGACGGTTCGCAGCGTGACCAGCAATTCCGACCGCGGCACGGTCTGCTGCGGCATGTCTCTACTGCCGCCGTCGGCGCGTCGCAGCGGCCGGACCGTGACCGTGCCGGCGTCAATCTCGTCGGTTCCCACGATGAGCGCGATCTCTGCACCGGAGCGGTCAGCGGCCCGCATCTGCGCCCGTATGGATCGGTCATCGAAGGCACGGTCGGCTCGCACGCCGACCGAGCGCAGCTGGTGTGTGAGGTCGCGTGCCGCAGCACCTCCAGCGGTGTCGATCACCCACACCTCGGCTCGCTGCGCTGGCACGTCGAAGACGCCCTCGGCATCGCATGCAAGCAGCAGCCGCTCGATGCCCAGCGCAAACCCGATGCCTGGCGTGGGCGGCCCACCGAGTGCCTCGACGAGGCCGTTGTAGCGACCGCCGCCGCAGATGGTGTCCTGGGCGGCGTCCAGGCTCGCAGCGCGGAACTCGAACGTGGTGCGGGTGTAGTAGTCGAGACCCCGAACCAGCTTGGGCTCGACTGCGTGTTCGATGCCCAGCGCGTCCAGTCCCGCGCGCACCCGTTCAAAGTGGGCGGCGGTCTCGCCAGACAGGAAGTCTGTGATCTGCGGGGCCTCAGCGGCCACCGCTGCGGTTGCGGCACGTTTCGAGTCCAGGATGCGCAGCGGGTGGCGCTCGATCTTGTCCCGGTCGGCGGGATCTACGTCGGCAGCCCGGCGTTGCAGGTAGGAGGTGAGTGCCTCGCCATACGCCAAGCGGGTGTCGGCGTCGCCCATGGAGTTCAGCAGCAGCGGCA
Organism: Candidatus Poriferisodalis sp.; assembly: GCF_965221945.1. Lineage (GTDB taxonomy): Bacteria > Actinomycetota > Acidimicrobiia > Acidimicrobiales > Poriferisodalaceae > Poriferisodalis. The sequence goes on from NZ_OZ244925.1 coordinate 1,986,248, forward strand.
CCCGCTGCAGCCCGATGGCACCGAAGAACTCGGCCGTTAGAGCGATGATCTCGACGTCAGCGTCAGGGTCGTCGGTGCCCAGCGTCTCTGCGCCGATCTGGTGGAACTGGCGGTAGCGGCCCGCTTGAGGCGCCTCGTAGCGGAAGAACGGTCCCTGGTACCAAACCTTCCAGGGCGTCGTCGGCCGGTGCTGGGCGAATGCGCGGCACACCGATGCCGTTCCCTCGGGCCGCAACGCGAGCCGTCGATCGCTGCGATCGGCAAATTCGTACATCTCCTTGCCGACCACGTCGGTGCCCTCGCCAATGCGGCTGAACACGCCGATGTCCTCGAAGATCGGCGTCTGCAGGTAACCGAAGCCAGCTCGGTCCGCTGCGCCGATGAATGTGCCCAAGAGCGCGACCCAACGACCCGATTCGGGCGGGGCCAGGTCGTGCGTTCCAATCGGCGTCCGGAAGGATTTCCCGGCTGTTGGGTCATCGCCGCCAGAAGGGCGCGCAGGCGTCGAAGGCGTACCGGACATGACCAGCGCAGGCTACGGCCCGACCAGCGCCAGTCCTAGCTCAGCTTGCATCGCCCCGACTCGGTGAATGGCGGCGGGAGCGCCGATTGCATATCGACGTTCGTGAGCGATGGTGTCGATTGACGAGATCAGGCTGCTGGATCGAGCAACTGGACGAGACGAGTCCTTTCGGCCCAGTCATGGATCGCTGCGTCTGTCGTCGCCAGCGTCAATCCGTGGAGCATGGCCGTGGCGACGATCACCTGGTCGGCGGGATCGCGGTGAAAACCCGAGTTCATCAGCAAGACCGACTCGACAGCGATATCACCGTCAACGGGCAGCTCGCGCAGACCCGATGCGAGACGCTCCCGGCGCCATGTCGCCGGATGCTGGCCCAGGTTGATGCGGCCATGATGGTGCAGCCGAGTCGTCTCCATGAACGTGATCGCGGAAACCGCCACCTCGCCGTCATCAAGAGCGCTCTCCACCGCGTCTTTGAACCCGTCGCTGAGGTCGGCGCTGTCGGACACCAAGCGCAGCAGCACATTGGTGTCAAGCACGAGGCTCACTGCTGCGGGGCCGACTCGACCACCTGCTCGGGCCGGGCGATCATGTCCCAGTCCTCGGTTGGGATCGCCGGCTCGCTGTCGATATCGGCGAGAATTCGAAGCTGGCCCACACACGACCCCACCAGCTTCGGCCGTCCATCTCGGATTGCGCTCACTCGCACCACCGCACGCCGCCGTTTGGTGACGACGATCTCGGCACCGGTCTCGTGCACCTCGTCCATCAGGCGCAAACAGTTCGTCTTGAACTCGCCGGCTGGAACGACACGTCCAGCCAATGCGCCGTAGTGCCTGCGTGTTTCATCCCCTGCCATGAACGCAGTCTAGTCACAACAAACACACCATGGTTACCAGTTAACGACTATACAACCAGCCCAAGGAGCACAGCGACCGCTGGGCCGAGCCCTCAGCAATTGGTGCGCACCCTCAGTATTCGGTGCGGGCTAGGCCTTCGATGGTGCGGTACGCGTCGAACACGCCATTGACGTCCCGCAATGCCGCCAGCAGCTGATCCAGCAGCACCGGATCGCCGACCTCGACCTCGAACTGCATCACTGCCACCTGATCGTCGCCCACGAACGTGTCGCAGCTCGCGATCGACAGGTCATGGCGGCCCGAGACCACGTTGACAACGTCGAGCAGCAGCCGGTTGCGGTCGAGGCCCCGAACCTCCAGCGCCGCGGCGAACTCGCCCGCCCAGCTCTCGTCCCACTCCACTTCGACCTGCCGGGCGTTCGAAGACGTCGCCAGCTCGGCCGCGTTGGCACAGTCGGCGCGGTGCACCGAGAGGCCTCGCCCGCTCGTGGCGAAGCCCAGGATCTCGTCGCCGCGTACCGGGCTGCAGCAGCGGGCGAGGCGCACCAGCGAGTCGTCGTGGCCGTCGACATGAACGCCGGCGGAGCGGCGACGGCGTGAGCCGCGCTGGCGGGCGGGGCGGGCCGGCAGTTGCACGCCGTCGCCCTCGTCGCGCAGGTTGTCAACGAGTCGCTTGGCCACTGAATGCGGCTGAATGTCGCCCTTGCCGACCGCTTCGAAGAGCAACTCGGGGTCGGCGCGGCTGAACTGCTCCGCCACTGCTTGCATCTCGTCGCCGTCGATGAGCAGCGACGCCTTCAGCCCTTGGGAGCGCAACTCGTCCGAGACGGCCTCCCTGCCGGCAGCCACCCATTCGGAGCGATCAGAGCGGGCGAACCAACGCCGGATGCTGTAGCGGGCCCGGGGGGTGACCGCAGTCTCCAGCCAATCGCGCGACGGCCGGGTTCCCGGATCGTCTGACGTGAACGCTTCGATCGTGTCGCCCGAGCGCAGCTGCCGATCGAGCGGCACCAGCCGCCCGTCGATCTTGGCACCGATGAGCGAATCGCCGATGTCGGTGTGGATGGCGTAGGCGAAGTCAATGGGTGTGGCGCCGGTCGGCAGCGTCACCACGTCGCCCTTGGGCGTGAACACGTACACCTCTCCGTGGCCCAGGTCGCTGGCGATGGTGCGCATGAACTCGGCCGGGTCGTCAGACTCTGCCTGCCACTCGACCAGACGGCTCAGCCACGGCATGTCCGCCTCGGCGGCCGAAGCGCCATTGCGCTCCGCCTTGTAGCGCCAGTGGGCCGCCACCCCGAATTCCGCCCGTTGATGCATCTCGACAGTGCGGATCTGCACTTCCACCGCGGTGCCCGAGGGTCCCACGACCGTCGTGTGCAAGGACTGGTACAGGTTGAACTTGGGCATCGCGATGTAGTCCTTGAACCGGCCAGTCACCGGTTTCCAGGTCGCGTGGATCGAGCCCAGGGCCGCGTACGCGTCGCGAATCGTGGGGACGACCACCCGGATGCCCACCAAGTCGAAGATCTCGTCGAACGAGCGGTTCTTGATGACCATCTTCTCGTAGACGCTCCAGTGGTGCTTCTTGCGTCCGGTCACCGTGGCGTCGATCTTCATCCGGGACAGCTGCTCACGGACCTCGGTCAGCACCAGGTCGACGTACCGCTCCTGTTCGGGTGTGCGCTCGGCGAGCATCCGATCGATCTCGGCGTAGCGCTTCGGGTACAGCGCTGCGAACGCCAGGTCCTCCAGCTCGTCTCGCACCTGCTGCATGCCCAGCCGGTTGGCGAGCGGGGCGTAGATGTCGAGCGTTTCGCGGGCGATGTCGGCCTGCTTGGTGCCGTCCAGAGCCCCGACCGTGCGCATGTTGTGCAGGCGGTCCGACAGCTTGATCATCAGCACGCGCGGATCGTTCGCAATCGCCACCAGCATCTTGCGCAGCGTGGCGGCCTGCTGCGCCTGCTTGGAGGCGAAACGCACCCGGTCGAGCTTGGTGACACCGTCCACGATGGCCGCCACCTCAGAACCGAACTCGTCGGACAGCGCGACGAGCTCGACGCTGGTGTCCTCGACGGCGTCATGCAGCAGTGCTGCGGCGATCGACGTGTCGTCGAGGCCGAGATCGGCAACCACTCCGGCCACCGCGACCGGGTGGGTGATGTACGCCTCGCCGGTCTTGCGCCGTTGACCTTCGTGCGCCTGCGCAGCAGCCTCGTAGGCACGGATCACGAGCTCGGGCGATCGCTTCGGCCAGAGTTGCCGGTAGCGCTCGACGACCGGCGAGATGTCGGCCGCGACCATGTTCGGCAAGCGCCGCCACGGCAGGACGCGCGATACCGCAGGCATGGTCCTAGCCAAGCTGACCGATGTTGCGTTCGACCCGAGCAAGGTCGAACCGGCGGGAACTCACACTCTCATTCTGCCGTGATTGACAAGGACCCCGTTGACAATGCCCGCCCGATCACGGGTGATGCGCTTCTGCAAGCGACCGGCCATGGGGGCAATTGCCGTATCTTGAGACTGTGGGGCGTGATTCGAGCCGGGGCATCACTGTCTTTGATCTGTTCGAGGCCGCCGAGCGCATGATCGAAGCTCGTCTGCGGCGCAGCAATCCGGCGGTCACGCAGGCAGAAATCCGCGCCGCCATCGACGAGTGGGCCTCGGGCGGCGACCGCCACCTCGACGCCGACGGCTACCTCCGCGAAGTCCCCATTCCCCCGCACTTGCAGTGACGCGCCTCGACGACGCACTCGTGCGCGCAAGCGATGTGCTGAATGAACTCGGCAAGGGCTTTGCGCTGGTTGGCGGCATCGCGGTGTCCGCGCTCATGGCACCTTCTGACGGCTGCGGCCACACACAGACCGACGGCGCTAATTCACACCTCATGTGTACGTCGATCCGACGTACAATCGGTGCATGAGCACCAAGACCGAACGATGGACGCTGCGGGTGACGCCGATGCAGGACGCGATTGTCCGTCAGGCACTGCGTGCAACCGGAAAGTCGCTCAATGAGTACGTCGTGAGCTGCGCATTGGCTTCCGCCACCGACGATCTGGCCGACCGCCGCGTGTTCGCGCTCTCGCCCGACGAATGGGACCGGCTCGGTGACATCCTGGACCGGCCGGTCACCGACAAGCCCAGGATCGCTGCTCTGCTCGCCGAGCCGTCGGTGCTTGAACGTCTGGGGTGAGCGCCTACCGCGGTCTGCAACTGCTCTCGGCCGCCTCGTCATCGATCTCGGGCACCAGGGTGAAGGCCTTGCCGCCGCCCTGTTGAAGCACTTCCTGCTCACCGCCCTCGAAGTGGCCGAACTCACCGGGTTGCGCCTCGTCCTGGTACATGCAAAGGACGACCAGGCAAGCGGCTTCTACCGGCACTTCGGCTTCGAGCCGTCCCCCATCGACGATCTCACGCTGATGCTGGTCATCAAAGACATCCGAAGCCAAGGCGGCCTCGCCGGCACGCGCTAGCACTCAGGTTCTTATTCTGCCGTGCCGGGCGCCCGCTGGATTCGAGCAGCCGTCGGCGTCGAGCCGTTACGCGGTGAGCGTCGAGATCGGGTAGGCGAGCACTTTCTCGTCGGTCGTGATGAGCGTGTGTCCCTCGATCATCGATTGGGCGACGAGGAGCCGGTCGAACGGATCTGCGTGCAGGTACGGCAGCGTGCGGAGGCCCATCGCGTGGGCTGCGGTGAGATCGAGCCAGTCCGCGCCGAGCCGGGCGACCAAGGTCTGGCAGCTGTGCTCCAGGAACAGCTTTCCGATGCGGCGCTTTATCTCTATTTCTGCGACTGAGATTGACGAGACGACGAGGTCGTTGGCGGGGTCTTCCAAAGCCGCCACTGCCTCGGCCGAGAGTCGTTCCGGTGCCTCGTTGGCCCACAGCAGGACATGCGTGTCGAGCAGGAGCGTTGCCATCAGAGCGGATCTTCGAGCGATTCGAGCACTTCGGCGGGCGTGTCGTCGAAGTCGTCGGCGATGGTGATCGTGCCACGGAGCTGTCCGAGCTGGCGGCGCGCCGGCGGTCGGGCAGCCTGCTTGAGGCCAGCAGCGAGAAGCTCGTTGATGACCTCGCCGAGCGTTCGGCGAGATTCGAACGCGATACGACGGGCTTCATCGTAGATCGCGTCGTCTAGTGACACTGTAGTGCGCATACGCGCACCATAGCATCACTGTCCGAGGGCTAACGGCGGCGGCCCAACTTGCGGGGGCGGGGCGGTGCGGTGCGCGTGTAGCTCTCTGGGACAAGCGCCTGCGCGGCAGCTTCCATCGAGTCGTGGCGGCCGGCGGCCTCGGTCGCCGTCTGGGCGGCAGCCCACTGGGGCTCGAATCGCTTCAGCCACGCGACTGCGTGCATCGCCACCTCGACGCAGACGGCTTCCTGCGCGACGTCCCTATTCCCTCGCACTGGCAGCGACTCACCTCGGCGAAACGCTCGCGCAACACATGTGTTGTGTAACATGCGTGAGTGAATGCAGGCGAGTTGCGGCGCTGGCTGAAGCGGCAGGGCTGCACCTTCGAGACCCACAAGGGAGGCAGCGGGCATCTCACCGTGAGACGTGGGGATCGCACGAGCCAGTTGCCGATGCATGGCGGACGCAAGGAACTGGGACGCGGACTTGTCGCCAAGATCAAGAAGGACCTGGGATTGAACTGATGCTCGCATATCCGATCGAATTGACAGACGACGACGGCACCGTGCTGGTGACCTCCCCCGACTTTCCCGAGCTGAGCACGTTCGGCGATGATCGCGCAGAAGCAATCGCCCGAGCCTCGGATGCCCTCGATGAAGCAATCGCTGCGCGGATTCATCATCGAGAGGACATTCCGGCGCCATCGGCAGGGCAATCCCTCGCAGCCTTGCCGACTCTCACAGCGGTCAAGGTGCTGCTGTACCAAGGCATGCGGGCTCAGGGCATCGGCAAGGCCGAGCTCGCTCGCCGCCTCGGCTGGCACATGCCACAGGTCGATCGAGTCTTGGACGTCAACCATCACTCCCGGTTGGACCAGATGGACGCGGCGCTCAGGGCAATCGGCTGTCGCCTCAGCGTGGAGGCAACCAACGCGGCCTAGCGGCGGCGGCCCAGCTTGCGTGGACGGGGCGGTGCGGTGCGCGTGTAGCTCTCTGCGGCAAGCGCCTGCGCGGCAGCTTCCATCGAGTCGTGGCGGCCGGCGGCTTCGGCTGCCACTTGGGCGGCCGCCCATCCCGGCTCGTAGCTCTTGAGCAAGGCAACCGCCGGCATGGCCACGAAGATGGAGCTGTACGAGCCGACGAGAAGGCCGATCAGCAGTGCGGTCGCGAACTCCGACAGCGTGCCCGCACCGAGGATTCCGGCGCCCACCACCAGCAGCGATACCACCGGCAGCACCGAGGTAATCGACGTGTTGACCGATCGCGTCAGCACCTGGTTGAGCGACACGTTCGCGAGCGCGTGATACGTGAAGTGGCTGCGCGCGGGCAATGAGCGCTCGTTGGACTTCACCCGGTCGAATACGACAATGGTGTCGTAAAGTGAATACCCCATGATCGTGAGGAATGCCACCACGGTGGCCGGCGTCACCTCAAACCCGAAGAGCGCGTAGGCACCCACGGTCAGCACGATGTCGTGCGCCACCGCAATCAGCGCGCCGACCGACATCTTCCACTCAAAGCGGAACCACAGGTACAGCGCGATCAGCACGAAGAACACCACGAGCGCCCGGCGGGCCTTGCCGGCGACCTCGTCGCCGAAGGACGGGCTGACCTGCCGGGTCGACAGGCTCTCCACGTCGACGCCGACGGCGTCAGCCAGCGTCGCGGCAACCTCAACGGCCGATGCATCGGGTCCGAGCACGCCGCGTACCCGGAAGATGTCGTCGGCACCGGTGACCACAACGAGCTGCACCCGGGCGTCGGGCACGCCAGCCTCCGCGGCTGCGGCAGCGACATCGTCGGTCGTCGGACCGTCGCCTGCTGTGTCGCTGGATCCCGCGTCCGTGTCGCCCCCCTCGGTGCTCTCAGCGCCGGTCGGAACGGGAATCTCCCACACAGAGCCGCCCTCGAACTCAATGCCGAGGTTCAAACCCCGCACGAGCAACGCCACCACGCAGATAAGCACCGCCACCGCAGAGCCAATGAGCACTTTGCGTGACACACGCAAGATGTCCCAGCTGTTCTCGCCTCGATAGAAGGTGCGCAGGGTTGCGATCACGCTGTGCCTCCCGTCAGCGCGGCCGCCGGGACGTCGTCGTCAGCGGCGGGCAGCACTCCCAGTCGCCGAGGCTCCTCGTTCACCAGCCTGCGAGCCACGAGTACCACCAGCGGCCGCATGAAGAAGTACGACACAGCCAAGTCGATGAGCGTGGCCAACCCGAGATACAGGGCGAAACCGCGGACGGTGCCGCTGGTGAGCTGGTAGAGAACGCCTGCGCCGATGAGCGATGCCATGTCCGCCCAGACAATGGTCGCGAAGGCACCCTTGAAGCTGGCGTCGGCGGCCGAGCGGACCGCCCGGCCGCGCCGCACTTCTTCCTTGATCCGCTCGTAGTAGACGATGTTCGAGTCGACCTGGACGCCGATCGACACGATGATGCCGGTGGTCCCAGCCAGCGTCAGCGCGAGCCCGCGGCTCTCACCCAGCCAGCTGATGAGCGACCACAGGACGGATCCGCTGATGGCCAGGCTGGTCACTGCAACGAGGCCGAGCAGCCGGTAGTACGCCAGCATGTACAGACCGACGAGGATCAGTCCGACGCTGCCTGCGATCACGCCCGCACGCAGCGTTCCCTCGCCGAGGGTTGCCGAAACGGTTCGTACATCGTCCTGCTCGAACTCGACCGGCAACGCGCCGAATCGCAGCGCTACGGCGAGATCGCGCGCCTCGGACTCGCCGAACGTGCCCGAGATGACCGCAGTGCCCTCGAACTCGGTCGCACGAATGACGGGAGCGGACTCGACAACGCCGTCGAGAACAATCGCCACCTGCTGGCCGAAATAGCGGGCGGCGATCTCGTCGAAGCCAACAGCACCCTCGTCGGTGAGGTCCAGATTGACGACCCATTCGTTGTTGAACGTTGCCGCAGCCTCGGAAACGGCTTCACCGGTCAGCTCGGCAGGACCGAGCACGTAGCCGACGGGCTCGCCCCGACCCGGCAGGACCACGGCCCGGTCGGCGATGTCGTCCTCGGGCAGCGTGAAATCCGGGAGTTCTTCGATCTCGATGACGTTGGGGTCGTCGGCGATGTCTTCGCCTTCGGGATCGATCGCACCGTTGTACGCATCCGCGAAGTCGATGGCCGAGCGGAACTCAGCCTCGTCGAAGCGGCTGAAGTTCAGCAGCACGGGACGAAACCGGAGTTCCGCTGTCTGGCCCACCAAGTCGACAGCACGCTGCTTGTCCTTGACGCCGGGCAGCTGAATCACGACTTGTTCGCCCTGGCGGGTGATGTCGGGCTCGGCCACGCCCAAGGCGTCGACGCGCGACCGGATGATCTCAATGGCGCGATCCATTTGCTCGTCGTCGGTCGGTGAGGTCGGTCGTAGCAGCACCTCCACTCCGCCCTGCAGCTGCACGCCCAGCACAGGTGCCCAGCCAGCAGCCAGCACGCCCGCGAGCGAGCCAAATCCGATCAGGATCGCGACAAGGAGCGAGACGATCTGCGAGCGGCGCACGTCAGACCTCGGAAACCACGCGCAACCGGGTCGTCAACAGGAACCTGCCGGTCTCAGGCTTACGCCGGTACCGCTGCCGGCATCGCGGCACCTAGCAGCGCAGTGCGCTCGGGTCAGGCTCATTCCGGCGCGTCGAAGTCGTCCGATGTGGGCGGCTCGGCCGTGCCCTCGCTGCGAGCGTGCGTGATGATCTCGCCGATGGCGCGGCGCTGCACTCGCAGTTCCACGTCGCTGTCCACCTCGATGCAGACGACCTCACCGGGCTCTTCGACCGCCACGATCTTGCCGATGACCCCGCCGACCGTGGCGATCACGTCACCAATGTCGGCACGGCCCAGCATTGTGGCGCGCTCCGCGGCGCGCTTGCGCTGCGGCCGGATCATCAAAAAGTACATGAGGGCAAACAATGCGACGAGCAGGATGATCGAGCTCATGATGTGCTCCTCAGTGTGGCGTATTTCGGCGGGTCAGCGTACCGGGCCACTGCGGCTCGCCGTGACTCAGCCCCAGACTTCGTTGACCTGCTGGCGGAAAGCATTGAACCGTCCCGCCTCAATGGCAGCGCCGGCGTCGGAGACCAACTCGGCCAGGAACGCAATGTTGTGCAAGGTCAAGATGCGACCTGCAGTGGGTTCGTTCACGCTCATGAGGTGCCGGAGGTAGCCGCGACTGAAGCGAGCCCCGGGCTGCGGGCGGCCGTCGGGTCTGGCTGGACGGGGATCGAGTGGCGTTTCATCGCGGGCGAAACGGGCATTGCGGATGTTGATGCGGCCCTGCGGTGTAAGCGCCGTGCCGTGACGGCCGAGGCGGCTGGGAAGCACGCAGTCGAACATGTCCACGCCTGCTGCGATGGCGTCGACGATCCGGGTCGGGTCGCCGACGCCCATCAGGTAGCGCGGCCGGTCTGCGGGCAGCACTTCGGCCGCTGCTGCGAGGGCCGGCGCCATCTCGCCGCGGGACTCCCCCACCGACAAACCGCCGATGCCGTAGCCATCGAAGCCGATCGATGCCAGCGTCTCGGCGCTGTGGCGGCGCAGCTCGGGATCGATCCCGCCCTGGCAGATGCCGAACAATGCCTGCCCGCCGGCGGTCCCGTCCCGGCGCGCAGTCTCCATGGCCGCTGCCGCCCGGGCCGCCCAGAAGTGCGTGCGCTGCGTCGCGATGCGCACTTCGGCGGTTGGTGCTGGCAACTCTGGACAGATGTCGAGCGCCATCTGAATGTCCGACCCCAAACGGCGCTGCGCGTCGACGGCGTCTTCGGGCGTCAGCCGCATCTGGGTGCCGTCATAGGTCGAGCGGAACGTCACGCCCTCGTCGTCCACCTTGGACATCACATCGTGGGAGGGATCGGGGGGATCGTCGCCATGGGCGGCGTCTGAAGATCCCTGACGGCGGCCGGGTTGATCTGCGCCGCCGGAACGGCGGCCGAGCGACATGATCTGAAAGCCGCCGGAGTCGGTGAGGAAGTGGCCGTCCCAGCCGACGAAGCCATGCAGGCCACCGAGCGCCTCGACGACATCCACACCCGGCCGTGCCGACAGGTGGTAGGTGTTCGCCAGCACCACCTCCAGACCCAAGTGCTCGTAGTCGGAGGAATCGAGGTGGATGACGGCGCCGCGGGTCCCCACCGGCATGAAGACCGGCGTCTGAAAAGTGCCGCGGGCGGTCGTGACTTGTCCTCGCCGGGCCGAGCCGTCGGATGCCAGCAATTCATATGCGGCCATCGAGGCCGTCCCCGCCCGCGGCACGCCTTCGGAGGCGCTCATTGCCCACTGCTGCGCTGGAGCAGCATTGCGTCGCCGAAGGACAGGAAGCGGTAGCCATCCGCCAGCGCCGTCTCGTACAGGTCCCGCCAGTGCGGCCCGATGAATGCGTCGATCAGCAGGAGCAGCGACGACCGGGGAAGGTGGAAGTTGGTGAGCAACCCGTCCACCACCAAGAACTCGGCGCCCCGCCACAGGAACAGCTCGGTCCAACCGCAGATGTCACGCGTGCCCGTCTCGGCGGCTTGCTGCCGCGCCAAGGCGGCAGACTCCAGCGCCCGCACGGTGGTGGTGCCCACGGCGGTGACACGCTCGGCTGCGTCGCAGGCCGCGAGCGTCGCTGCGGGCACCCGGTAGTGCTCGACGTGCATCTCGTGCTCGTCGGCATGTTCCGCGGTCACTGGCGCGAATGTTGCCAGGCCAACCGTCAGGTCCACAGTTGCGATCTCGACGCCATTTGAACGCAGCGCATGCAGAACACGCTCTGTCAGGTGCAGACCTGCGGTCGGCGCTGCGGCAGAGCCGTCCGTTCGTGCATAGACGGTCTGGTAGCGGTCTGCGAGCGCCTTCCGGGCAGCGTGACTGTCGGAAGCGTCGACACCGATGCGTTGCGCAATGGCGTTGCGCGCCGTATTCGGGTCGATGTAGGGCGGCAGCGGCGCCTCCCCGGCGCGTTCGAGCAGTGGAGCCTGCCATACGTCGACGAGGGGTACCCCATCGACGAGGACGTCCACAGCGCGGCGCTGTCGATCCAATCGCTGACGCACGATGACCTCGACGTTCGGGTCCCGTTCCGAGATCAGCACGGTGCCGTCGGCAATCCGGCGCGAGGGCCGTACAAGCGCAGCCCAGGCCCCGTGCCCAACCTCTCGCGCGTCACCCCCTGCTTCTTTCCCGGCCGCCTGCATCTCGGAGTTGAGCGGTTCAAGCAGCAGCACCTCCGCGACCCCGCCCGTGCGCTTGCGCAGCGGAAGGCGGGCGGGCATCACCCGCGTCTCGTTGACCACCAGCACGTCCCCAGAGCCCAGCAGGGAGGGAAGGTCGCTGATGTGCCGGTGCTCAGGCGGTATGCACGGCCCCCGGTCCGCCAGCAGCCTGGCGGAGTCACGAGGTTCGGCGGGCACCTGCGCAATGGCTGACGATGGCAGGTCGTATTCGAATTCGCCCATCAGTAGCCGCTGCGAGTCCATCGCAGATCGAGGCTATGGCTGCCCGCAGCAATCGCTCACGGCTTCGCCGACGCCTTCAACCGCAGCACGCGACAGCAATTGAGAGCGACGGCCGGGCCAGTGATCTCACCACGGCGCTTCGTCGACCTGCACCTTCGGCGTCAACCGGGTCCCTTCCTCATCGACCGTGCGCTCGGACCGGTCCGCAGGCGGCGCTGTCGTCACCTCGGGCTCCGGTCCGGTTTCGGCGGCATCGAACAGCGTGTGTCCTGCATCATCGCCGCCGGCTCCACTGAGCACACCCGCCTCCGCAGGAATCTCGATGCCCAGGTGCGCGTACGCCGCTGCGGTAGCGATGCGGCCACGCGGCGTGCGCTGCAGCAGCCCGCGCTGGATCAAGAACGGTTCGTACACGTCTTCCACCGTCTCGGTCTGCTCTCCAACGGTGATCGCCAGCGTGGACAGGCCCAGCGGCCTCCCGGAATGGGTCACAGCCAGGGCGTCGAGAATTGCCCGGTCCAGCTTGTCGAGCCCGAGCTCGTCGACCCCGAACACAGCCAGTCCCTCACGGGCCACCGACACGTCGACGGCACCGTCGGCGCGCACTTCTGCGAAGTCGCGGACGCGGCGCAGCAGCCGGTTGGCAATGCGCGGCGTGCCCCGGCTGCGGGAGGCGATCTCCGCAGCGCCATCGGCATCAATCTGCACGCCGAGGATTCCGGCTGCTCGGGTCACGATCGCGGTGAGGTCGCCGGTGGAGTAGTAGTCGAGTCGTTCCACCAAACCGAAACGGTCACGCAGCGGCCCCGAGATCAGCCCGGTACGGGTCGTGGCACCCACCAACGTGAAACGAGGCAAGTCGAAACGGATCGAACGCGCAGCTGGACCCTTGCCCAGCACGATGTCGATAGCGAAATCCTCCATGGCGGGGTAGAGCACTTCCTCGACGATCTTGGGCAGGCGATGGATCTCGTCGATGAACAGCACATCGCCGTCGGCCAGGTTGGTGAGGATCGCTGCCAGATCGCCTGCACGTTCCACGGCAGGTCCCGACGTGAGATGCAGCGCCGCGTCCAATTCGACGGCGATGATGCTTGCGAGCGTCGTCTTGCCCAAGCCTGGCGGGCCGGCGAACAGCAGGTGGTCGGGCGATTGGCCGCGGGCCACCGCGGCTCGCAGCGTGATGGCGACGTGTTCTCGCACTTCGGGTTGGCCGACAAATTCATCCAGCGAGCGGGGCCGCAGCGTGGCCTCGGCGTCGCCCTCGTCTGCCGCCGAGCGCGTCGGATCGGTGGCATCGCTGCGGCTTGACCCTGAGGGCGCCGTTGACTCCGCGCGCCGATAGCCCTCGGTACGAGCCCCTCCGGCGCTCATCGCGGACCGAGCTCCTGCAATGCCACACGCAACAGCGCTCCGGTGTCGGCCGTTGCGTCACGCCCCGCTGCAATAGCGACAGCGGCCATGGCCTCACGTACTTCTGACGGGCTGAATCCCATCTGGCCCAGCGCAGCCCGCACTTCCGCCACGGCAGAGCCAGCGCCGTCGCCGGTCGGTCCAATCGCAGCGCCGACGGTCTCAGGTGCACCCAGTCGCGACTTCAGGTCAAGCACCATGCGCTTGGATGTCTTGGCGCCGATGCCGGGCACGAGTTCGAGCACAGCAGCATCGTCGGCTGCCACGGCTCGCCGCAGCTCGTCGGGCGGCAGATGACTCAGCACTGCCAACGCCAGCGCGGGACCCACGCCATGCGCGCTCAGCAGCGCCTCGAAGCAGCGCCGCTCATCGAGTTCGGTAAATCCGTAGAGGTCGGAACTGTCCTCGCGCACGTGATGGTGCACATACACGAAGCACTCGTCTCCTACCGGGCCGGCTCCGGCCAGCGTCGAGGGCGCAACGGTGACGCGGTAACCCACCCCGCCAGCCTCGATCAGCATCTCGCCGGCAGGATCCTTGTCGAGCAGGCGACCGCGCACTGATCCGATCATTGGGGACCGATCATCGCGAGCCGTTCATTGCGGCGGATTCTCGGCCGGTGTCACGGCACAGCCGGCGGGGGCACCACCCCGGCGGTGGGAAGCAGCACCCGCGCTCGGCCGTGTGTCGCTGCGCGGTTCCATGGCGCCTGGGACAGGTGGCACAGTGCGACCGCAGCCGCATCGGCAGCATCTGCAGGCTCGGGGGTTCCGGGCAGTGCGAGCAGTTCGCCGACCATGCGCTGCATCTGGTCCTTGTCGGCCCCGCCCCAGCCGGCAACGGCTTGCTTGATCTGCGTCGGCGTGTATTCGACCACCTCTGCCCCCGCTGCCGACGCAATCGCCATGGTCAGCCCGGCCACCTGCGCGACACCGATGGCTGTGCGGACGTTGACCTGGAAGAACACTCGCTCCACGGCAACCACCGAAGGCCCGAACTCCTCGATGAGCGCCCGCAGCTCGCGCATCTGCGTCGCCAGGCGTACCGCTTGCGGCTCGGCGGGATCGGTGCGTATCACGCCCAGAGCCACCGCCTCGTTGCGAGTGCGCTGCGAACCGGAGCCCGGAATCTGCTCCACTACGCCGTAACCGCAGCGCGACAATCCAGGGTCGATCCCCAGTACGAACATCAGTACGAACCGTAGCCCTTGGCACCGTTCCGACTGGGTATGCGCGAGCCTTCGAGCTCTGCGCGATCGGCGCTGTTTCGCCCAATTGCTGGCCTCAGTCGGCGATCGTCTCCAGCAGTGATTCGCTGATGTCGAAGTTGGCGTACACGCCCTGTACATCGTCGTGGTCATCGAGGGCATCGAGGACCGCCATCACCTGCTTTGCGGACGACGCATCGGTCAGCTCGATGAGGTTCTGCGGCGCGTAAGTCAGATCCGCCGCCTTCACCGCTATACCCGCCGCCTCGATCGCGTCGCGCACCGTCATGGTGTCGGCCGGCTCGGTGATGACTCGCCAGGAGTCGCCCTCGCGCTCGATGTCTTCCGCGCCCGCCTCCAGCGCCACCAGCATCAGTTCGTCTTCGTCTGGCTCAGCCGCGTCAGGCTCGGATGCCACCGCAGGCACTACCACCACGCCTTTGCGCTCAAACTGCCATGCCACCGCACCTGGCTCGGCGAGCGAGCCGCCTGCACGTGTGAACAGGCTCCGGATCTCCGAGCCGGTTCGGTTTCGATTGTCGGTGAGCACATCCACAAACATCGCCACGCCGCCGGGCGCGTAGCCCTCGTAGGTGACCTGCTCGTAGGACACGCCTTCCAGCTCGCCGGTGCCGCGCTTGATCGCCCGCTCGATGGTGTCCAATGGCACCGAGTTGTCGCGGGCCTTCTGGTACATCGTGCGCAGCGTGGCGTTGGAGTCCAGGTCGCCCCCGCCCGCTCGTGCCGCTACCTCGACCTGACGGATCAGCTTGGCGAACAGCTTCCCGCGTGCCTTGTCGGCAGCGCCCTTGCGGTGCTTGATCGTCGCCCACTTGGAATGACCGGACACGGACCCCCTCCCAATCGAAACGTGCCAAACGAGATGCACCAAGCAAGGCGCATTCGTGAGGACAGTCTGCCGGACGCGTCCCTCAGTGGTTTGTCGACGCGCCGACCATGTCCAAGAAGATCCGGTGAATACGGTCGTCGGCGGTCAGCTCCGGGTGGAAGCTCGACACCAGTATCGAACCCGACCGACACAGCACCGGGACCAATCCATGGTTGCCGATTCCCGACGAGTTCACCACGGGCCGGATCTCGGCTAGCACTTCCACGCCGTCGCCGGTGCGCTCCACCCATGGAGCTCGTATGAACACCGCGTGGAATGGCTCGTCGAGGCCCTCGGTGGCCAGATCTGCCTCGAAACTGGCGACCTGACGGCCGAAGGCGTTGCGCCGCACCGAAATGTCGATTGCGCCGAAACATCGCTGATCCCCTCGGCCGTCCAGCACTTCGGCAGCGAGCAGGATCATGCCCGCGCAGGTGCCGAACGCCGGCATGCCATTGGCGAGGCGCTCTGACAGCGCGTCGAACAGTCCGCTCGTGCCGAGCAGGTGCGACATCGTGGTCGACTCGCCACCAGGAAGGGCAACAGCATCGACGCCGTCGAGGTCGGCGGGCGTACGTACTTCGACAGCCCTCGCCCCGACTCGGCGGAACGCGGCGACGTGCTCGGCTGCCGCGCCCTGCAGCGCGACGACGCCGACCAGCTGCAGGCTGTCGCTCGTGCCCGGGGATGCGGGGCAGCTCAGCGCTTACCAGCCGCGTTCGGCGAGCTTGGTTTCGAGGCCTTCCATCTCGAGACCAGGCATGGCGGTGCCGAGACCCCGGCTGACTTTGGCCACCACCGATGGATCGCGGTAGTGCGTCGTGGCTTCCACGATCGCCTCGGCGCGTGGTCCCGGGTCTTCGCTCTTGAAGATGCCCGACCCGACGAAGACCGCTTCCGCACCGAGTTGCATCACCAGCGAAGCGTCAGCCGGCGTGGCGATGCCGCCAGCGCAGAACATGGGCACCGGCAAACGGCCGGTCTCGGCAATTTCCTGCACCAAACCCAGCGGCGACTGCAGCTGCTTCGCCCAATCGAACAGCTCGGCGGAGTCGGCCTGGGTGATCTTGCGGATGTCGCCGGTGATGGAGCGCAGATGGCGGACGGCTTCGACAATGTTGCCGGTACCGGCCTCGCCCTTGGACCGAATCAGGCAGGCGCCTTCAGAGATGCGCCGCAGCGCCTCGCCCAAATTCGTCGCACCGCACACGAACGGCACGGTGAACGCCCACTTGTCGATGTGGTGGGCCTCATCGGCGGGTGTGAGCACTTCGGATTCGTCGATGTAGTCGACGTCCAGCGCTTCGAGGATCTGGGCCTCGCCGAAGTGGCCGATGCGAGCCTTGGCCATGACCGGGATCGTGACTGCTGCCTGGATGCCTTCGATCATCGCCGGATCGCTCATGCGAGCCACACCGCCGTCTCGGCGGATGTCGGCCGGTACCCGTTCGAGCGCCATGACGGCGACAGCTCCGGCGTCCTCGGCGATCTTGGCCTGCTCGGCCGTGACGACGTCCATGATGACGCCGCCCCGGAGCATGTCGGCAAGCCCGCGCTTGACCCGCACCGTCCCGACCAGATGGGACTCTGCTTGCTGCGCGTCGGTGGGCATCGAGGCGCCAGTTTGGCCTGTGCTCGCGGGGCCTGAATTCATGGGCTCAGTGTAGGGACCGGTTTCCGAAGCGCAGACGGGATTGTCGGGCCCGAACGCTGTGGGGTCGAGCACGGTGCCACAGGCGGAACAGCGACGCTGGTGCCAACCGGATCGAGGCCCGGGGCGACCGTCACACACCCGCTCCCTAAACTTGGTGTCGTGGCCACGACCCGGTTCTCGCGACCTGTCGAGATCCCCGACGATCTCGGGGAGGTCTCAGTCGCGCCCGTGACTGGCCGGGTGACGCTGCCTCTTCATATCGCTTGGAGCGGTCAGGGCGACTACGACATGTCGAATGCCGACCAGATGCGATCTGTGTATGAGCTCGTCATGACCGAAGGCACCGAGGACGACGTGCTTCATTACATCGACCTCAACCAGCTCCTCGACGTCTGGGAAGACCTCTGGCTGTCGCCGCACGTGCGTGAACGCTGGACGGCGTGGCTGCGAGGCCGCGGCCTGCTGCCTGAGTAGTGCTTACTGACCTGCAGCGCCGCGTCTGGCACGTCGTAGGTCCGCTGCCGGACAGCGAATCGGTCGCGCTCGCTGGCGGCGGCGCGCTCATCGTGCTGGGGATCGTGGATCGCGCCACGTCGGATCTTGACTTCTTCGCAGCTTCGGCCTCACAAGCCGAGCGGTTCATTCCGGCGGTCGAGGCCGCGTTGGCGGCCGATGGGCTGCGCGTCGACCGCATCCAGACCGGACCGGGCTTTGCACGCCTGCGAGTTTCTGACGACACGAACACGATCACGATCGACCTGTCTCACGACTACCGGCGCTTCCCCACCGTGGACGGAGAAGCCGGCCGGGTCCTGTCCGCCGACGAACTCGCTGCTGACAAGCTCCTCGCCTTGTGGGGCCGGGCCACCCCCAGGGACTTCCGCGATGTGCACGCGCTCGCCCAGCGTTTCAGCACTGACGAGATGTACCGCCTCGCAGCCGAGAAGGATCCCGGCTTCGACATCGCATCCCTCGCTGACGCCCTTGGCGTGTTCGATCATCGTCATGCTGGCGAGTTCGCTATGGACCCCGAGGATCACCGACGTCTGCGCGACTGGGTTCATCAATGGCGCTACGAACTCGAACAACACGAGAACCAAACCTGTTCGAACGACGGACCTCCGCACGAGTCCTAGATACCCGCGGAGATCCACGTGTCCGCGCCGGCAGCGCTACCGGCCGTTGTCGCAACGGCTGTGCACCCTGCCGCGGCGCGCTTGCTCCACACCTCCGACTGGCACTTGGGCCGAAACTTCCACGGTGAGTCGCTGCTTTCCGAGCAGCAGGCGGCCATCGACCGCCTGATCGAGCTTGCGTCGAACGACGAGGTCGACCTCGTCGTCATCGCGGGCGACCTCTACGACCGAGCCATCCCGCCCGCCGACGCCGTCTCCCTCTTCAACGAGGCCTTGGTGCGCCTGCATGACACCGGTGCCAAGATCGTCGCCATCGCCGGCAACCACGACTCGGCCGCTCGCGTGGCGGTGGCCGACCAACTCCTTGAGCATGCCGGCGTGACCATCCGTGGCGATGTCGCCCGGTGCACCCGGCCGCTCCGGTTGGACCCCGACGACAGCGGGCCGACCGTGGCCGTCTTCCCGGTGCCGTACCTTGAACCCTCAGTCGCCGGGCCGGTGCTCCGTCGTCTGGACGACACCGATGGCGCCGAAGCAGCCGTCGCCCCACGCCGGTTCCGCCACTACGACGTCACCGACCACGCAACCACTCTGATCCGGCGCTACGCGGCGTCTCTCGGACCGGTTCGCACAGTCGTCGTGGCGCACACCTTCGTAGCCGGTGGTATCACGTCCGATTCCGAGCGCGAACTCACCGTCGGCGACATCGATCTCGTCGACATGTCCGCCTTCGACGGATTCAACTACGTCGCCTTAGGCCATCTCCATCGCGACCAGGCCTTCGACAACGGCCGCGTGGCCTACTCGGGCACCCCCCTTCCCTATTCGTTCTCCGAGGAGCGAGACATCAAATCCGTCCGCATCGTCGAGATGGACACCCAAGGGCGCTGTCGCACCGAGGTCGTGCCGCTGGGGGTCGGTCGCCCATTGCGCACCCTGCGAGGCGCGTTCGACGATCTGCTCGTCAATTCCGAATTCGCCGACGCCGAGCGGGCGCGTGTCCGTATCCAACTCACCGACTTGGACCTCCCGCTGCAGGCCATGCCCCGACTGCAGCAGCGCTTTCCCCACGCTGTTGTGCTCGATCACCAGCCCGACGGACACGTGGCGGCTGGCAGCGGTGACGTCGCATCGGCAGTGCGCAGCGGCATGGGGCCGCTCGACCTCACTCTGCGATTCTGGTCCGAGTTGCACGGGGCCGACGCCTCCGAACCGCAGCAAGCCGTCCTCAGGGAGGCGCTCGCAGCCACCGGCACGGAGGATGACCGGTGAAGCCGCACCGCCTCGCCTTCTGCGCCCTCGGCCCGTACGCCGACGAAGTAGAGATCGACTTCGACCCGCTCGTCGAGGAGGGACTCTTCCTCATCCACGGCCCCACCGGAGCAGGCAAGACCTTCCTGCTCGACGCGCTCTGCTTCGCTCTCTACGGTGACGTGCCCGGCGAGCGAGCCAAACACACTCTCCGTTCCGACCACGCCCCGCTCGACGTGAACCCGTGGGCGGAGTTGGAATTCACGTCGCAAGGGCATCGGTGGCGGGTCCGGCGAAGCCCAGAGCACGAATCGGCCAAGGTGCGAGGCGAGGGCACGACTCGCCGTGCGGCAGAGGCAACGCTCGAACGGCGCGAAGGCGACGAATGGCGAGCCGTGGCAGCGAAGATCCGCGAGGTCAACGATGAGATCGCCGGATTGCTCGGACTCACCGCCCAACAGTTCCAGCAGGTGATCCTGCTCCCACAAGGTCGCTTCGAGCGGGTCCTCCGATCTAATTCCGAGGACCGCGAAAAACTGCTACGCACGCTCTTCGACACGGCCGTGTTCGGGGCAGCATCGGAGTGGCTCGACAATGCTGCCAAGAGCCGCCAGGCCGCGGCGGCCGAGCACGAACGCGAACTTGCGAACCTGCGTCGAAGGGCCGCCGAGCGGTGGCGTTCCGTGACCGACGACACCGAACAGCCCCTGTCCGCCGATCGCTTGGACCACGAAACCGACACCGCCGACGCCTGGCCCGCCGATCAGGCCGCCCTCGACGAACTCGTTCACAACGCGAACTCGCTGATGAACAACGCCGACACGGCTGCCGAGACCGCCGACGGGGCGCTTAAGGCGGCCCGTTCCACTCACGACACCATCAATCGGATCGCCGAGCACTGGGACCGGCGCGCCGGACTCCTCAAGCGCCGGGAAGAGCTCGCCGACGAGCGACCGGCCATAGATGCCAGCCGTGAGACGCTCCACTTGGCCGACTCGGCCGAACATCTGCGCCGCTTACTGGGCGCCGAACAGCACCACCAGGACGAACTCGCACGGTGTACCACCTCAGTGAATGCACAGATCGCCGCCTTCGTTGGTCGATGCAACGAGGCACCGAGCCTCCCCGAAGGCCTCGCCGTGCCCGCTGCTGACGAGACTCCGACGGCTCAGGATCTAGATGTCATCGGTACCGAACTCGCCGTCCACCGCAGCAAGCTCAATGACCTCGCCGAGGACGCTGCCATGGCCGAGAAACGAGAATCCGCTGGCACCTCAGAGCGGGACGCCGAGGCTCACCATCGACAGGTTGAGCAGGAACAAACTGCGGCCGCCGCGAATCACGAACGGGAACGCCAAGTGGCCGAGAAAGAGCTGATCGGGGCTCGGTCGGCTGCCGATCAGGTGGCCGCTCTGCAAGCCGCTGCCAATCTGGCATCCCAGCGAGCCGATGCGGCGAGCGAACTGGACTTGAGGGGACCTCGCCTGACTGCGGCAGAAGGAGTGGCCACCGTGGCCGTGAGAGCGACGCTGGACCGACGCCGCGAAGCACTGGACCTGCGACAGCGGTATCTGGAGGGCATTGCTGCCGTGCTGGCGGGAACACTCCAGGACGCCGAGCCGTGCCCTGTCTGTGGATCGACCGATCACCCGTATCCGGCCGAGCCTGCTGGCGATGCCGTCGTCGTCGAGGATGTCGAGACCGCGGAGGCCGCCGCCGCCGGAGCCGAGCAGGCCGAGACCCGAGCACGGAAGATGTACGAGCAACTTGCCGAGGAATCCGCCGAATTGCGGGGGCGCGCCGGCGACACAGCCGATGATCCCGAGGGCGGTGCTGCGCTGGCCGAAGAGGCCAGCGCACTGCTGCAAACCGCCACGCAACTGGCGGGACAGGTCG
This sequence comes from Candidatus Poriferisodalis sp., assembly GCF_965221945.1. Classification (GTDB taxonomy): domain Bacteria; phylum Actinomycetota; class Acidimicrobiia; order Acidimicrobiales; family Poriferisodalaceae; genus Poriferisodalis. Next base: position 2,007,664 of record NZ_OZ244925.1, read on the forward strand.
AAGGACTCGGCAAGACCGTGACAGCGCACCGCGACAATGCCATCGCTGCGGAGCAGGCGGCCAAGCAAGCCGCGCTCGACGCCAACACGGCCTCGGAGCGTGCCAACGCAGCCGAGGACGAAGCGTCGACCCTGCGGACGGGTATCGCCGATCAGATCGGCGACATCGATCCCGTTACAGCCGTCGAGGCGATCACACCCATCGAAGAGGCCGTTCAAGCGCTGACCACGGCCGAGCACGGGCGGACGGCAGCCAAGACCACGCTCAGGGCGACCGCCGATGCTCTCGACGCGCTAATTGCTCCATCACCCTTCGCCACACCTGAGGAGGCGCGCGCCGCGGTGCGCAGCGTCGAGGAGCGCGGCGTTATACGACAGCGCGTCGACACATACGACACGGAGAGCCGCGATGTCCACCGCGACTTGGAAACCGACGCACTGCAGGGCCTACCCGAAGAACGACCCGACACAGACGCGCCAGCCGACGCGCTCGCCGATGCTGAGGCCGCTGCGAGAGCCGCCAATGACCGTCGGACGATCACCGCCGATACCCACACCGCCATCAGCGGCTGGTTGGCTGACCACCGAGGCCGCAGCAAGACGTACGCCACCGCCCTTGCCGAAGCCCAGTTGTGGTCGACGGTTGCCGACCGATGCAACGGTCGAACGCCGCCAAAGGTCTCATTGCAGCGCTGGGTGCTCTCGGCTTACCTGGAGGAGATCTGCACCTTCGCCAACCGGCGGCTCGGCTCTATGACCAGTGGACGTTACCGGCTCAGCGTCCACCGCGACCGCGAATGGGGTGGCGGCAAAGCGGGCTTGGGCCTGCGGGTGCACGACGTTTACACCGGACATGAGCGCGAGGTCTCCACTCTTTCCGGCGGTGAGACCTTTCAGGCGTCGCTGTCGCTGGCCCTCGGCGTCGCCGACGTGGTTACCTCCCATGCTGGCGGTGTACGTCTCGACGCACTGTTCGTCGACGAGGGATTCGGCACTCTCGACAGCGAGGCACTGCAACTGGCCATGGACGAACTCGACCGTCTGCGAGAAGGCGGCCGCACCGTTGGCCTCATCAGCCACGTGGGTGGACTGCGTGAGCGCATCCGCACCGGCATCGAGGTCTGCCCCACCGACCGCGGCTCCACCGTGAGCGTCGGCTCCGTGTCCCCCGTCTGAACTACTCAACAATCCAGCGGGGCCCCAGGACGTTGTGCCACTCAGACGAGCGGCGTCATCGCCGAAGGGCTCGCAACGACGTGACCAATACGACTGCTACGTCGACGGGTGTTCCCACCCCTGAACACCATGCTCACTTCAGAACTCGCGCAGGACGGCAACTCGCGTCTCAAGGTCTGCCCGGTAGTCGGGCAAATCGTCCGGGAGCTTGGTCTCGGCAGCTCTCGGATCGGCCAGCCACAGCGGCCACGTCACTCTCGGTGCATCGGTACGCACAACCGCTCCCGACATCGTTTCGAGCGCGTCGGCGAGACCTGGTGGGTAGCGGGTCAGCCTCACGGCTTCGGCGTCGTCGTCGAAATCGCTGCCGGTGCTGGCCTCGCGCTCCAAGCGGGCCTGGACGAACGGCCACAGGGAGGTCCACAGCAGCGCGGGCAGCCCCACCGTCGTCACCGCTGTGGTCAGGTAGGCACTACGCCCGTCACGAATCTGTGTCAGCAGCCGCGCAACGACGGCCTCCAGCTCGATGCGGTTCAGCGAGTCGAGCAAGCCCTGTGTGACGACAACCGTGGACCGCTCGGATTGCCGGCCAAACGCAGCGGCGTTCGCCCCGCTGCTGGGAGCGACAACGAGCGCTGGCGCTTGAACCCCCACCAGCAGGCAGACGCCGTCAACGACGTTCGCCAGGCGGGGCTCATCGTCAAAATCACACACCTTCGAACTGGCACCGAACAGCGCATTTCGCAAGCGTCGCTCTCCGACAGCCAGCCAGGTAGCGGCGAGCCCGCAGGCCGCTGCTAACGCGATCGGCATCACCCACCAGCCCAGAGACGTGAACAGCGCCACCAGCACGCCCACGATCGCCCCCGCAACGAGATGCACGGCCCAGAATTCCGCCAGCAGCTTGTCGGCTCGACTGCGGTAGATGGCGAACAGCGGGTCCACCCGCTGCATTCAAGCGGCCCCAATCACTATTGGCACAGCACAGGTGGCACAGCTTGACGGGCAGACCTCAGCTGGCACGGCGTCGCGCGATGGCACGTCCGTAGATATCGAGGTAGATCTCGGCCAGCCGAGCCATCGAGAACTGCTCGGCGCGCTGGCGGCCGGCCGCCACGAGGTCCGCGGCGCGGTCGGGGCGCCTCAGCAATCGCAGGAGCGCCGCTGCCAACGCTGCCGCATCGCCAGGGGCGACAAGCTCGGCTTCGTCCCCAATGCGAACGACGTTGCGGTATCCGGGCAGATCGCTCGCTACCACCGGCGTTCGTGCAGCCATGGCTTCGATGAGCACCACGCCGAAACTCTCGCCACGCAATGACGGCACGCAGAACACGTCGGCGCCCTTGATGCGAGCCAGCTTCTCGGTCTCGCTGACCCGTCCGAGCCACTCGATGCGCGTGTCGCGCTGGTATCTGCGCTGCAGCTCCTCGGTCTGCGGGCCGCGCGACATCACCCACAGACGCACTCCTTCAGGCAGCCGCGACATGGCCTCGAGCAGCACCGTGAGGCCCTTGCGCGGCTCGTGGCGACCGATGTACGCGATCGTGGGTGCGGGGCTGCGCATGGGAGCGACTTCGTCGAAGCGATCCAGCTCGACACCGTTGAAGACCAACTCGTAGTCGCCGCCCACGCCATCACGGGCCATCTCGGCGGCATCGGCCGAGACAGCGGCCCGAATGTCGATCCTCGTCGCCAGCCACCGTGTTCCCGGCACCAAGTACGCAAGGCTGCCCCCCGCTGCATGCCACGTGCCGACGATCGGCGTCGAGCCCAGGAACAGAGCTGTCTGCGTCGGCCCGGGACACAGCGGCTCATGCAGGTGCAGGACATCGAACTGCTCGTCACGCAGCGCCCGAACCGTGCGCAGCGTGCAGGCGAAGTCGGGCGCAATCGGGGCGACCGATCCGTTCGTGAAGGTAGGAATGCTTGCGCCCAGAGGTGTGACACCGGTCTGGGGCGGTGCGCCGTCGCAAGGAGCGAGCACTCGTGTCTCGTGGCCGCTCGCAGCCAAAGCTCGAGCCAAACCCAGCACCTGCATCTGGACACCGCCAGGGCTGGTCAGGCTGTAGGGCGAGATGATCCCGATTCTCACGGGCAGAAGCTCATAGGTCGCACCTCACTGACGATCTGCGCAGCAATCCTCACTGCCGCCCAGACGCTAGGCGCGGTATGCGGGTCGCACAATGCGCTCTCTTGACGCTTGCGCTAGTCGCCGTCGGCTGCGTCGCCTGACACGGCTGGTCGGTCTGACGGCCAATTGGGACCGAAGAGGTGCCACTGATGCGGTTCTGCAGCGATCAGCGTCACCAACTCGTCCGCGAGCCGCTGGGTGACCGTAGCGACATCGTCACGGAGGCGTCCGCGTCGGGTGACGTCTACCGGTGGCCGAACCGTGCCGAGGTGCCTGCCCCGAGGTCGGAAGTACACGGCGGTCGGCAGCAGGGCCGCACCTGATCGCAGTGCCAGCAACGCCGGACCTGCCGGCAACGTCGTCTGCTCGTCGCCGAAGCTGACCTCGATGCCGTCGCTGGTGAGGTCACGGTCGCACAACAAGCAGACGATCTCATTGCGTCGAAGCGCGCCCAGCACCTCGCGGCCCGCGTCTGGTCCGAGCGGCACCACGCGCATGCCCAACCGCTCACGGAAATTGGCGAACCACTCGAAGAGCTCCGGCGGATGCAAGGGCTCGACCACCACGCTGATCGGCAACCGGTTCACGGTCGCCATCCAGAATCCGGCCCACTCCCAGCCCCCCAGGTGCGGCAGAGCCAAGATGACGCCATTGCCGCGCTCGAGGGCCTCCTCGACATGGTGGTAGGCCGGAACATCGATGCCGCGGTCCAGGGTGCTCTCACTCAGCGCGGGCAGCCTGAACGACTCCAGCCAGTAGCGGGCATAGGAGCTGAAGGCCCCGGCGGTGGCCTGCTGCACGGCTCGCTCCGCCGCCATTGCGTCTGCGCCGGCTTCGCCGCCGTCTGCGTCTGCGCCGGCTTCGCCGCCGTCTGCGTCTGCGCCGGCATCGCCAGCATCCCGTTCAGACCCGTCGGCACCCGCCCCCGCAGCAATCCAACGCTGTGCCCGTGCCTGGTGCCGGCGCACCATGTCGGCCTTGGCGGGCATCAGCCGCGCCAGCACGGGGCCCGCAAGCGCAGCCAAACGCTCACCCAGCCACAGCGGGACCATCCGGGCTGCGGTCGCTCCCGCTTGGTACCCCAGCACAATCGCCTTGTCCCGCCCTTGCAGGCGGCGTGCCTTGTCCCGCCCTTGCAGGCGGCGGAGCACTGCGCTCACTGCGACATTCGCGCGCTGGCCTGACGCCACACCTTCACAAAGCGCATCACCGCTGTCACGGTTGAGAGCGCGAGCAGCACCCACAGCAACGGAATGAGCAACACCTCGAAGGCAACCGCCACGGCAATCACCACTGTGCGTTCGGCACGCTCCATCAGCCCGCCCTTGGCCACGAAGCCCAGCAACTCAGCCTTGGCACGCTCGTAGGAGATCACCGCACTGACGCCGAGCACCGCCATGGGCAACACGGCCCAATGCGCGCCGTGCTCAGAGGCGAGATACCAAGCGATGCCACCCAGCAGCAGGCCGTCGGTGACCCGGTCGGCCGTCGAGTCGAAGAATGCGCCCCGGCTCGACGAGGTGCCCCGCGCTGCCGCGACCGGCCCGTCAAAGAGGTCAGCGAGCGCAGTCACCACCAGGAACACGGTGCCGAGACTCAGTCGGCCTGCACCAATGGCAATGGCGCTCGCCGCTGCCATCACGAGCCCGAAAGCAGTGAGCACGTCAGCGCTCAGGCCGATCGCGGCGAGTCCACGCCCGATCGGCGCTGTGACTCTGTCGACGCCCTTGCGGAACATGCCGTCAAACATCGTCAGCTCCCGTCGCCGGGCTCCGGGATTGCGCTCGTGTGCACACCAGCGCCGTCGGGAGCCTCTGGCGCTGAGCTGGGCACCGTCTCAATCCAGGTCTCGGGGTTGTCCTCCACCCAACGCTCGAGCACGGAACCGCTCAGCGCATCCACGAGCACCAAGCCTCTGCGCTCAGGCGGGTCTTCCGCCGAATACACGAGCACTCGCCATGTAGGGCGGCTCATCCAGCCCCGCCAGCCGAGCTGCGCGCTGGCGTGCCCGACAGCAAAACCGACGTCGGTGACTGCGGCGACCAACGCTTCGTTCTCATTGACAGCGAATCGACGTCCCGCTGCGAATTGGTAGAGGCCGGCGAGGGCGAGCAGTACACCGCCTACCGACACACCTTCGTTGAGCAGGACCGATTCGCTGTCAGCAGCAAGCGCCGCTGTAGCAGCCCACACACCCGCTGCGAAGCACAGTGCGCCGGTGATCTTGCGCCGCGAGTTGTCGGGGAACTTGTACGCGCCGACAAATCCTCGGTCCAGATCAGCGGGAAGCGCGTCGCGTACCTCGCCGAGGTCGTCTGGCTCGGCCATCGAGGCCAACGCTACCGGCGCCCTCGCAGGCGCTCGCGGCTGCTTGCGCTTCTCGCACGAACTAGAGCACGACGCCGAGCAGGGCAGCTGCGTCGCTGGCGGACTCACCGTCCGCGACGGCCGTGTCGATTGCTGCGAGCGCGCCCGGCGTGTCGAGATCGTCGTCCAGACGCTCGCGGACGCTCGACAGCGCTCCGTCGCCGGGACCCGCCGCCCGCCAACGCTCGAGTCGCCGGGCCGCATCGGCCACGCGGCGCTCATCCCAGTCCCAATCGGCCCGATAGTGCGCACCCAGCAGCGCCAACCGCAGCGCCATGGGCTGCCAGCGCTCGCGCAAGTCGGACACAAACACGAGGTTTCCTGCCGACTTGGACATTTTGGCGCCGCCCTGTCGCACCATCGAGGTATGCATCCAGTGGCGCACGAATGGTCCACCGGTGACGGCTTCGGACTGTGCCCGGGAGCACTCGTGGTGCGGGAACACCAGGTCGCTTCCGCCACCGTGCACATCGATCGTCTGACCGAGGTGAGCGAGCGCCAGAGCAGAGCACTCCACGTGCCACCCGGGGCGGCCCGGACCCCACAACGACGACCATTCCGGTTCGTCGGGAGCTGCACGTTGCCACAGCACGAAATCCAGCGGGTTGCGCTTGTCTGGATCGTCGGGCCGACCGCCACGCCTGCGGGCCAACTCGATCATCTCGGTGACGCCGAGGCGGCTCAGCTCCCCGAAACCGGGTGCCTTCGAGACGTCGAAATAGACACCTTCGCCACTGCTATATGCATGTCCGCTGTCGAGCAACTGGCCGATCACTCGCCGGATGTCGGAGATCGCTGAGGTGGCTCGGGGCTCGCTGTCGGCCCGCAGCAGCCCCAGCGCCTCCATGTCTGCGTCGAACGCAGCCAGCGACCCCGCCGCCAGATCCAGGTAGTGCACGCCCATGGCACGCGCCCGCGCCAGCAGGTCGTCGTCCACGTCGGTGATGTTGCGGACGCACCGGGTGCGCCAGCCGAGATCCCGCAGTCGCCGCTGCAGCACGTCGTAGGCCAGGAAGGTGGCGGCGTGGCCCACGTGGGTGGCGTCATAGGGCGTGATCCCGCACACGTACATGCGCACCGTGTTGCCTGGGCGCACGCTGAGCGGCACGATGGCCCGCCGCTGCGTCTCGTACAGCCTCATCGCTCTGCGCTCAGAGCACCAGCCATCGGCTCAGTCGGGGACGGTCTCGGCGCTCGGCTGCGCTGCGTCAGGGTGGCTCGGCCCGCCCCCGAGCACGCTGATCGGGACGTGATCCAAGCCGACCAGCCGAAGGGCCACACGGGTGCGGTACCGCGTGTTGAGCTGCATCAGCACTGCAGTGAATGCCTCGATGGCTGTTGCATTTGACAGGTTCCCGCAGTCGAGCGCTCGCGCGCCGGGCATGCGGTCCACGATCTCGGCGATATGCCAGGTGGCCTCGCGGTGATCGCTGCAGATGAGGATGTCGCCGTCCACCGGCTCGTCGAGATTGCCGAGCTCGGTCGCAGGCACGTGCTGCAGGGCAGCGGCGACTCGGGAGTCCGGCAGCGACGCCTGAACCGAAGCCGCGACCGAGCCCCTGGGCGGGATCAGCGGCACGAACTCGTCGTCCACGCGGGCCAGCGCGTTCGACATCGTCGCCACCACCTTGCCGCGCAAGTGCTCGGCGACGCCTCGAGCTGTGATTGCTGCCGCGTCCCACGGAGTGGCGATCACGACCGTGGGCTCCTCCGCGGCGAGGCTGTTGGAACCGGGGTGGATGCGCAGGTGCCGCCCAGGCCAGCGATCCAGAATGTTGTCGACCACTTCCATCGACCGGTACTTCGAACGAGATCCCAGCGTCACTTCACAGCCGATGTCGGCCAGCCGGGTCGCCAGCGCCGCGCCGGCTGGGCCGGTGCCGCCGATGATGCCAATGCGGGTCGGCTCGCCGGCACCTGCAGAGGCAGCTACTGCGACCCCATCTGCGGTCCCGTTGGGGGTCGCATCTGCTGACACGACCGCCACGGTACGGCGAAGCGCGCCATAGAGCAAAGAGGGGCGGCAATGTGTGCGGACACCAGAGGGGCGCCAGGCACGGCGGTAGCGTCCGGCGGTGGGCAGCGTTGCAGGCTGCCGTGCCGACAAGGAGGCAGCGCCAATGGCCGGCAGCGGAATCGTGGAAGGCAAGAAGCTCCTCATTACTGGGGTGCTGACCGACGCCTCGCTGGCGTTCAACGTGGCCCGGCTGGCCCAGGAGCAGGGCGCGGAGATCGTGCTGACCGGCGCCGGACGGGGCATCCGGCTGACCGAACGGACCGCCCGCAAGCTGCCTACCCCGTGCGATGTGCTGCCGCTCGACGTCACCTCGCCCGACGAGATCTCCGCGGTGCGCGACGACCTGACGCAACGCTGGGGCCGCCTCGACGGGCTGCTGCACTCCATCGGCTTCGCACCCGCGAGCTGTTTGGGCGGGAACTTCCTCAGCGCACCGTGGGAGGACGTGTCCACCGCAATGCACATCTCGGCGTACAGCCTCGCCGGGCTGGCGTCACCGTTGGCGCCGCTGCTGGCCGAGGCGAAGGGTTCGGTGGTGGGCCTGACGTTCGATGCCAGCGTCGCGTGGCCGTTCTACGACTGGATGGGCGTTGCGAAGGCTGCCTTCGAATCGACGGCGAGGTACCTGGCGAAGTCGCTCGGACCGCAGGGCATCCGGGTGAATCTGGTCTCGGCCGGGCCCATCCGCACCATGGCAGCCAAGTCGATCCCCGGGTTCACCGACTTCGAGGAGGCGTGGGAAGCCCGCGCTCCGCTGGGCTGGACATCGGTGACAGCGAACCGGTCGCGCGCAGCACGCTCGCGCTCATGTCGGACTGGTTCGGGAGCACCACCGGCGAGATCCTTCACGTCGACGGCGGCTATCACGCCATCGGCGCCTAACGCCAACCGACACCTCGGCCCGTGGCGAGACCTGAACCTCATCGCTCGATCAGGCTGCTGGTTGTGCCTGCGGCGGCGTGGTGGCGGGCAGTGGTTTCTGTGAGGTGATCGTGGGCAGTGGTTCTTGGGCAGTGGTTCTTGAGAGGTGACTGCGTCTGGTGATTGCGGCGCGGTGTTTGGGCTTGCGTGAGGGCGCCGGGTTCGGGGGATTTGTCGGGTCGGGTGGGATGAGCCGGAAACGGTTGTCACGGACGATGACTTGCCAGTTGTGGTCGTGGATGCGATCGTGGCATGACCAGCAGACGAGCACGAGATTGTCGACTCGTGTCTTGCCGCCGCATTTCCACGGGATGACGTGGTGGGCTTCGCAATCGCCCAGCGGTGCCCCACAGCCGATGCATTTCCCGTCGCGTGCGATTAAGGCGCGGCGCTGCGCCGCGGTGGGCGCCCGGCTCGCGACTGTCTCGTACAGCGGGGTCAGCTTGTCGCCGAAGATCTCCACCCAAACGTCGGAGTTGCAGGCGAGCCGTGCGAGGGTGCTGAGCGGGATCGGTCCGATGCCGCAGATCTCCGCGACACCGCCTGGCTGGCCCGAAAAGGCCGCCAGCTCGGCGGTGCCGTCGGGCTCGCCGGTAAGGGCTGCGAGATCGGTACGCACGATGATCTCCGCCGCTGCTGGCTTGCGACCGATGTGGGCCGGTGGTGCCTCTGCAGCGGGCGCGGGCTCGGAGCGGTTGACGCCGTCGGTCTCGCCGATGCACCCCTGCTCTGGGACACCGGTGCCAGGCAGCGTCAGATGACCTGACTGCGGCGGGTTGTCCGTGAACGGCTGTTGGCCGGTGGGTTCGGTGGGAGCCGCAGTCGAGGGAGTCGCCTTCGGTGCGGCTGGGTTATCTGCGGCGAGGAGCGTTTCAAGTGCGTCGGCCATGCGCTGGTCGCGTGAGCGCACCGCGTTGCCCTTGCCGAGTGCATCTACAGCACCGTCGGCGGCGGTGCCATAGGCCGCGTTGGGGGGTTGAGGCTGGGCACGGCAGAGCTGGGCTTGGCGGTGCTGGGCGCGACGATCTGCTTGGCGGAGCTGTTCGGCGTGGTGACGCAGCCGGTTCTGGATGCGGGCGCCCATCTCGGCGTCGAAGCTGCCGCGCATCTGCACCGAGCCGTCGTCGCCGTTCCAAAAGCGCACATTGCGGTTACGCCGGTTGCGGCGATGCTGCGCCACCAGATCAGCAGCGTCTTGGTGGCGGGCCGTCCAGCGCTGAGCGGCTTGGGCGAACTCGTCGGCAGGCAGCGTCTTGGCGAGCCCGATCAGCTCGGGATCGCCCTGCACGGCATCGGGACTGGTCTTGCGGGCGGCACGTGCGAGCTTGGCGGCGTTCGCCAAGCTGATCTGCCCCTCGGTGAGCGCGGCGTGCGCATCAGGAATGGAGACCAGCTCTGTGTCGGTGCGCACGTTGCGGGCAGCATCCGAGCGCGACAGGCCGCTGTGCTCGTGCAACAGCCCCGCGCCGCCGTCGCCGTGGCGTTCGCGCTGCGCAACAACTGCCGCTGCTTTGGCCTCGAGCAACTCGACGCGGCTGCGCAGCTGCTTGGACACACCCAAAGTGCGGCGCAGCAGATCGCTCGGCGCTGTCTCGATGCCGTCGAGCGCAGTGTTGAGGTGTTCGAGCGCCTGCTCTACATGAGAGAACATACGTTCACTCTACTGGATCGGTGTCACAATTAAGCGTTTTCAGCACAAACGAATTATTGCAACTATGTTACATATGGTTTCAGGGTGTTTCCATGTTGCACGTAGCCCCCGGAGCTCAGCCAAGACGTGGCCGTGAATCTCTGCACCGACTTGGCCAAGACTTCGCCAATTGGTTCGTCGCCCCAACGGCTTTCCGACATAGCGCACGCCCATCGACGCCTCCGCCAAGCCAGTGGTCAGTCAGAACCTCGCGCAAAGGGGTTTGATGAACGAATTGGGACATCGGAGTCGTCGACCTGCAACACTGCCGCGACATGCTTCAGGGCTTCTCGGCAAACGGTGCGTACGGCGCAGAGAAAGTCACCGTCATTCCGGATGAAGGCTTCCAAGGTCACTTCGCCATCTGTTGTCGACTCCGCGGTCTCATGACCTGCGCGTGACAGTGGCAAGAATTCTGGCCGTTGGTCGCGCCCCAGCGCGTCGTGGACGGCAGCATCCCATTCGATGAGTGGGACCGCCGTCTCGTCGACCAATTCAGAATATGAGTACTCCGACAGGTCGAGGCGTTCCAGAGTTGGACGCCTGCCGTAGAACTCGAGGAAGCTGCCAGCTCGCGGCCCTTCGGAGCGTCCGAACAGCAATGCGTAAAGGACAGTGAACAACTCGACAATCGCTGAGCGCTCGTCGCACCCCACGAGACGCGCCGCATCGAACAGTTCTGATTGGATGCTTCGAGCCGACCAATCCTCCAACTGGCGCAGCAGCGAGGATGCTACGTAGAGGAACGCCCTCTGCTGATTCGACATTCCATCGAGGACTGTCTTGGCCTCGGCGTCGTCGAGCAACGCAAGCTCGCCGGCGAGGTCGGGGCGACTCTCCATCAGTTTTCGCGCGACTGCTTCCTTGTGAGCGAGCCACTCGGCGTCGGCCTCCGACATATCGACGCCGAGCGAGGCCACGTGGTTCGCAAGCTCGATGTGCGGTTGCTGGGCGAGGCTGACCACCGAATCGAAGGGCGGGCTGACGACGGGAGGCGTAGGCACCTCGCGTCGGTAGTCGACCTGCGAGATGAAGAAGAGCTGTTGCTGGTTCGGTTCCGCATCGCCCTGGGCTGCGGCCCGCCAAAGCCGCTCGTACTCGACGAAGGCCTTGGTGAGGCCGGCGATGTCGAGAGCGAAATCGATGGCTCGGCGCGGCTGGGTGCGCAGCACGACGTAGCGCAGCAACTCGGGCGGCAGCATCGCTGTCAGCTCCGACGCCGTCATGCCGATGCCCTTCGATGAACTCATCTTGGCCCCGCCGAGCGTGAAGAACTCATAGGGCACGGGCACCGGAACCGGGCACTGCAGCACTTGGCGTGCCAGCGCGGAAGAGACTTCATGTGAGCCGCTGGCAGCCATGTGGTCCTTGCCGGCGCCCTCGATCGAGACGCCGAAGAGCTTCCACTTGGCGGCCCACTCCAGCTTCCACGGCAGCTTGCCGTTCCCGCCGAACGGGCTGATGCGGCCGCTGTGCCCACAGCCCTCGGCCCATGTCACCAGATGGGGCCGGCACTCGTAGGCCACGGTCTCGCCGTCGTAACCGGACGCATAGGTAGTGCCGATGCGGCCGCATGCCTCGCAGATGGGTTGGAACGGCAGCCAATCATCGGAACGCTCGGCGCCGCTGAGCCTGAGGTAGATCTGCCGCACGTCGGCCGCAGCTCGCAGGAACGTGTCGATGATCTCGTCGAGCCTGCCTGCCCGATAGATGTCGCTCATGCGGTAGAACTCGACCTCGACGCCGAGCTTGTCGAACTGCCCGGGAGCATCATCGACCGGCGAGTCGGTGGCATCGAACCACTTTCCAGTGAACTCGCCGAAGTACGCCTCAGCCATCGAATCACGACGAAGACCCTCGGGCGGCGGTGCCGCCCACAATGGCTTGCCGAGGTGCTCGAAGAAGTGGTCTCCAGTTCCGTGCGGGATCTCGTCGACTGCGTCCATGTCGTCGCAGCCGTACATAAAGGTTGCGTCCAGGCCGCGCTGGCGCGCCGCTCGAGCCAGAGCGTCGTGAATGAGCACGCCACGCAGCGAGCCGACATGGGCACGGCCGCTGGGCGTCTTGGAATCGTTGACTACGACCTGGCCAGGGCAGCTGTCGAGCGTTTTGTCGATCCAAGTCATGGCGTGATGCGCAACAGGCCGCTACGGGTCTGACGACGACCACGGCAGCCTAACTGGGTCACCCTGCTCCGCCGTCTGCGATTTTGCTGTGCGTGCCTTCGTCGGCTGCAGCGGGATCACCGATCAGGCCGCGTAGCAGATCGTCGAGTGCGACCACGCCGAGCGTCCGGCTGTGCTCGTCGGCCACGACGGCAAGATGAATGCGTGTGCGCTGCATCCGGCGCAGTGCCTCGTCGAGCGCTGTGTCGGGATCGAAGCGGAGCATCCGGCGAACAAGGCCGCTACCGAGACGCTGGCGAGCCGCAACTCGACGGTCGGCTTCGGCAAGGTCGGGCGCATCCCGCTCGGTCGCCGCTGCCAGGTCGTTGCTGTGGAGCATGCCCCGGACGTCGTCGGGTCCATCGCCGAGCACGACGAGCCGTGAGCGGCCCGTGCGGGTGAACTGCTGCTCGGCCGCTGCGATCGAGTCGGCGAGCCGTACGGCGGCAACATCACCCGCCGGCGCCATGATCTCGCTCACCGTGGTGGCTTCGAAGCGCATCGCCCGCTCGAGCAGCGCCACATCGCCAGCCTCGATGTGGCCTTCAGCGAGCGAGTCGCGAGCCATGAGGCCCAGCTCGGCCGGCGTCGCCGTGTCGGTCAGCTCGGTGGTCGGCTCCACGCGAAGGGCTCGCAGGACTCCGTTCGACACGGCGAGCAGGGATCGCACAACGGGTCGGGCGACGACGAGATATGCGGCCATCGGGCGGGCAAGCACGAACAGTGTGCGTTCAGGGCCGATCAGCGCCAGGTTCTTGGGGACCATCTCGCCGAGCACCATGTGAACGACCGCGACGAGCCCGAGGCCGATTCCGAAGCCGATGGAGTGCAGCACGGCGTCTGGCAGCTCGACGATTCCCCCGATGGCACTCTCGATAAGGGCAGCGATCGCCGGTTCGGTGAGGCGACCGACTGCCAGCGAGCACACGGTGATCCCTAGCTGCGCGCCGCCAAGCGTGGTCAGCACATCCGACTGCATGCGTTGCGCTGCGAGGGCCGCTGATCGTCCCGCTGCAGCTTGGCTGTCCACGACCGCACGCTTCGAGCCGATGAGGCCGAACTCGAGCGCAACGAAGCCGCCGTTGAACACGATCAGCACCGCGCCCACGGCAATCGCCAGCGCCGTCACGACGCTGCCTCGTTCGAATCGGTGCCTTCGCTGTGCGCCGGGGTTTTGGCGCTGACGGCTACCTCCGCGATGCGCAAGCCATCGAGCTCGCTCACCACCAAGCGCCAACCCTTCCAGGAGACCACCGTGCCCACTGAGGGAATCTCGCCGAGACGCTCCAGCACGAAGCCGGCCAACGTCTCATAGGGACCTGGGGGTGCGGCCAAGCCGGTGGCTTCTTCCAGCTCATCGAGCGTGGTGGTGCCCGCCATGGTGATCGGGCGGCCAGGCCGGCGAGGTGTCAGGGCGGGTGGCTCGTCGAACTCGTCGGCAATGTCGCCCACCAACTCTTCGGCGATGTCCTCTCGTGTCAGGACACCGGCGGTACCGCCGTGCTCGTCCACCACGACGCACAGCCGGCAGTCGGCCTCGGACATGTCGGCCAGCACGCCGTCCAGCTTGCGGCTCTCGGCCACCGCGACGACCGGACGCATGATGGTCTCCACCGGAGTGCGGTCTCGCTCGGACGCGTCCACACTGAACACATCACGCACCTCGGCGATGCCGAGCACGTCGTCGGAACTCGACCCGAGCACGGGGAATCGCGAATGGCCGCTGCTGCGGGCCAGCTCCACCAGCTCGCCGAGAGTTGCGCCGGCTTCAAGGGCCGACATCGCAGTCCGTGGCGTGAGCGCGTCAGCTGCGTCCTTGCGGCCCAATCGCAGCGTTCGCACCAGCAGATCGGCCTGCGCGTCGCTGAGGGTGCGCTGGCGCGACGAGCGGACGACGTACTCCAGCTCGTCGCGGGTGCGCACGATGCGCAGTTCCTCGGTCGGCTCGAGGCCCAGCCCTCGCACGGTGGCGTTGGCGATGCCGTTGAACAGCAGCGTGACCGGGGCGGCGATAACGCCATAGATCCGCAGCACCGGTGCCAACCACATGCTCACCCGCAGCGGGCGCGACACGGCCAGGTTCTTGGGGGCCAGTTCGCCGAACACCATCTGGAACACCGCAGCCAGCGCTAAGGCGACCACCGCGATGGCGCCGGTCGATGCCACGGCCTCCGCCCAACCGCCCAGCGCCCGTTCGATCAACTTGCCGATGGTGCCCTCAGCGATGATGCCGAGCACCAATGAAGTGAGGGTGATGCCGAGCTGCGCTCCGCCGAGATGGAAGCTGAGGCGCCGCAGCAGCGCTCGCACGCCACGGGCGCGTCGGCGTCCCTGCGCTGCCAAGACATCAACCTGAGAAGTGTCAACGGCGAGGAGCGAGAACTCCCCTGCCACGAACACACCGTTCAAGGCAATGAGCACGACAACGATCCCAAGTCCTGCAATGAGTCCCAGCGTCATGCCGGTGTTGCGCACCCCCGCGTAGCCCAGTGGCTGCGCCCACGGTACCGCCGGGCCGCGGAAAGCTGATTCTGCTCGCGGTCGAACCCGCTGGGTCGCTCTTGTTCACCTCGCTCACGGGCCGCTCGACCTCCGGTCGTCCCGGTTCGGCAAGTGGGGTCACCGCTAGCCTCGCCGGGATGCGGGTAGCCCCCAGCACTGCGCCCGCGGATCAGCCTGCGCAGCTCGATTCCGATGCCGTCGGCACGCGATCAGCCGATGACGACACCACCCCCACCGATCCTGCCGAAGCGCGTCCAGCCGGCGGGTTCGGCGACGATCTGACCGATGATTGGATCCGGGCTGAACGTTCGCTGAGTTGGATCCGGCGGCTCGGGCCCCTGCTCCGGCGACACCGGATGCGCATTGTCGGTTCGCTCATCGCAGCTATCGCCGCAATGGGCGTGCAGGCCGTCGCACCGCGGGTTGCGGGCTACGCCGTCGATGCCGCGCTGCCGCGCGAGGGGGCGAGCGGGTCTGGTTCGTTGTGGGCGTTCGTCATCGCACTCTTCGCGCTGGGCGTGGCCCGAGGCGTCTTCACCTACGCCTACCGCAAGGGTCTGTTCTCGATGGGCTGGCGCGTCGAGTACCAGCTGCGGACAATGCTGTTCTCCCACCTCAGCCGGCTGTCATTCGCGTTCTACGACCGGGTGCAGACCGGTGAGATCATCTCCCGCTCGAACTCCGACATCCGCTCGGTGCAGATGTATCTGGCCTTCGCTCCCATCGTGTCGATGCAGCTGCTGACCTTCGTGGTGGCTATCTCGCTGATGGCGTGGATCAGTCTCACGCTCACTGCCATCACGATGCTGGCGATGCCAGCCGTCTACGCGCTCGGCCAGCGGTTGCGGCGGATCATGTTCCCGCTGTCGTGGATCATCCAGTCCCGCAATGCCGAGGTCGCGACCGTGACCCACGAGACCGTCAGCGGGGTTCGTGTTGTCAAGGCATTCGCGGCCGAGGCCCGGCAGGTGGAAGAAATGGCTCAGGCGGCGCAACGGCTGCGCTGGGCCAACATGCTCCAGCACAACACCCGGGCGCACTACACGCCGGTCATCGAGAACCTTCCTCGCCTTGCATTGGCGATGGTGCTGCTGGTGGGCGGGCACCAGATCATCAACGGCTCGCTCACCGTGGGCGACTTGGTCACTTTCAATCTGTACATCCTGCTGCTGCAGGCGCCGTTCCGATTCATCGGGATGCTGTTCATCTTCGGTCAGCGGGCCAAGGCTTCCTCTGAACGCATCTTCGAGGTGCTCGACGAGCCGGTGCTGGTCGCAGACCGGCCCGGTGCGATCGACCTGCCTCAGCGGCGTGGCTCTTCTGGCGGATCCGCTGGCATGGAGGTGAGCTTCGACGGTGTTCGATTCGCCTACGGCACCGAGACCATCGGCGGTGTGGCGGGAGCCTCGAGCGCGGAACGCGACGCACCACCGGTCTTCGATGGACTCGACTTGCACATCGGCGCCGGCGAGCGCGTCGCAGTGGTCGGGCGCACCGGCTGCGGCAAGACAACTCTCGTCCGCCTTCTGATGCGCTTCTATGACATCGGCAACGGCAGGATCGCCGTCGGCGGCCACGATGTAACCGATGTGACGGCCGACAGCCTGCGCCGCGCCGTGGGCCTCGTTCCCGACGAGCCATTCCTGTTCTCCGCCAGCATCCACGACAACATCGCCTACGCCCGTCCTGATGCCGAGCGGCCAGATGTGATTGCAGCCGCAGCCGCTGCGCAGGCTCATGAATTCATCAGCGAGCTCAACGAGGGCTACGACACGGTGGTCGGCGAGCGCGGGTACGACCTCTCAGGCGGTCAGCGCCAGCGCATCGCGATTGCCCGGGCATTCTTGGCCGACCCGGCAGTGCTGATCCTCGACGACGCCACCAGCTCGATCGACGTGGCGCACGAGGAGAAGATCCACGAAGCGCTCACCGAGCTGCTGAAAGACCGCACGACCATCGTCATCGCCCACCGGCTGTCCACGATCAGTCTGGCTGACCGGGTGATCCTGCTCGCCGACGGGCGGGTGGCAGCCGATGGCACTCACGCCGAGCTGCTCGCCACCGAACCCCTCTACGCAGAGGTGCTGGCAGCAGGAGACGAGTCACAGACCACCGGCCAATCCGAAGCGGACGGCTGTAGCGCGCACGAAGGCAGCAGAACATGGTGATGGTCGGTGGCCCCGGCCACATGGGTCCTACCGCGACGCAGGCCAGCGCTGCGGCGGGCCTTCCGTTCGCCGGGGTGCCATCGGAGCTGCAGGAGGGGGCCGAAAAGCTGCTGTCGCTCGAGCCCGACCACCCCGAGCCGCGCGTCAATTTCGACCCTGTGACCGAACGCGCCGAGGGCGGGCGGGGGCGCCCATTCGGCCTCCGGGACATGCTGATGCCGCACCGGTGGGGCATCGCTGCAGCGCTGCTGATGCTGTGTGCCGAGACGGTCGCGATGCTGGCAGGGCCCGTGCTGGTGCAACAGGGCATCGATCGCGGCATCGTGGCAGGCGATCGCTACACACTCAACATGGTCGTGCTTGTCTTCGGGGGCGTTGTGGCGGCAAGCATCGTGCTGAGCCACGTGCGCCAACGTCTGAACGGACGCATCTCCGAGCAGATGATGTACGACCTGCGACTGCGCTTGTTCAGCCACTACCAGCGCTTGTCGCTGGACTGGTACACGACCGCCAAATCGGGTGTGCTGCTCAGCCGCATGACCTCCGACGTGGAATATGTGGCGCTGCTCGTCAACGAGGGCTTCGTGAACTTGCTGATCCAAGTGCTCACGGTGGGCGTCGTGACCGTGGTGTTGTTCACCTACGACCCGGTGCTGGCAGTGGTGCTGCTCGTGGGCATCGTTCCGCCGCTCACCGCGCTGACACTGTGGTTTCGTACACGCAGCGAGGCTGGCTACAGCGAGATCCGCGACCGCATTGCAGACGTGCTGGCCGACCTCTCGGAGAACCTGGCTGGAATCCGAGTGATTGCTGCGACGGGGCGGCGCGCGGCGAATGTGCTCCGACATCGCAAGGTGACCGCCCGCTACCGCGACGCCAACCTGTCCATGTCCAAAGCACAGGCGATCTATGGCCCGGGCACCGAGGCGATCGGCATTGCGGCGCAGGGACTGGTGCTGGCCGTCGGCGGAGCGATGGTGCTGCGAGGCAGCCTGGAGATTGGAGTGCTGGCGGCGTTCGTCCTGTTCGTGACCCAGTTCTTTGCCCCGATCCAGCAGCTCGCGCAGCTGTACAGCACCTACCAGCAGGGCCAATCGGGCCTGCGCAAGATCAGTCAGGTCCTGGCGACGCAGCCGACCGTGCGCCAGCGGGTCGATGCCATTGAATTGCCGCCGATCAAGGGACACATACGGCTCGAGGGCGTTTCGTTTGCCTATGACGATGAGGCGGCCACGTCTGGCGAGAACGGCGATGGGACCGACGGCACTACGAAGGTGCCGGCGGGACACTTCGGCGCATCCTTCGACCCGATGGCGATGCCTGAGGGGCTGGGCAATGGCACCCGGATCGGTCACGGCGGCACCACAGATGGTGACGAGCCCTTCGAGGATGACCCTCCGGAGGTGCTGAGCGACGTCAGCCTGGAGATCCGGCCTGGCGAGACCTTCGCCTTGGTGGGGCCGACGGGTGCAGGCAAGAGCACGATCGCGAAGCTGATCATCCGCTTCTACGACCCGACCGAGGGTCGGGTCACGATCGACGGCTGGGACCTGCGGGACATCACGTTGGCGTCGCTGCGCAACCAACTCGGTGTGGTGCCCCAGGAGCCATTCCTGTTTCACGGCACCATCCGGGACAACGTGGCGTTCGGACTGCGCCACCGCGCCGACGGCACCAGCGGTGGACAGCTCGACGCCGACATCGATGCGGCGCTCGACCTGGTGGGCCTGCGCCGGCTGATCGACAGCCTTCCCGACGGAGCCGACACCCAGGTGCACGAGCGGGGCGTGTCGCTGTCAGCCGGCGAGCGGCAGCTGCTAGCGCTGGCTCGGGCGTTCGTGGCGCGACCCAGGGTGATCGTGCTCGACGAGGCCACCTCCAGCGTCGACCTCAGCACCGAGGCGGAGATGGAGAGTGCGCTGGACCTGCTGCTCGAGGGCCGCACGGCAGTGCTCATCGCGCATCGGCTGGCTACGGCCATGCGGGCCGACCGCATCGCCGTCATCGACGAGGGCGGCGTCGTCGAGCTGGGCACTCACGACGAACTGGTCGCGCTCGGCGGTCGTTACGCGCAGATGTACGCCACGTGGGTGTCCCACGCTGGCGAGGGCCGCCGCGACGACTCATGAGCGACGGCGTGGAGCGGCCGGTGCCATCGTGCGACAGCCCGGTGCCGGCTGTCTCGGTTCGAGGGGTGTCGGTCGTCTACGACGGCAACACGGTGCTCGGGCCGCTCGATTGGGACATCGCTCCGCACGAGCGGTGGATCGTGCTCGGGCCGAACGGGTCGGGCAAGACGAGCCTCATCAAGATCCTGTCGCTGTACCGCTTCCCCACCACCGGCACGGTGGAAGTGCTCGGCGAGCGGTGGGGTGCAGTCGACGTGCGCGAGCACCGGCGTCGGATCGGGCTTGCGAGCTCGTCGCTGCGGGATCAGTTCCGGCCGAACATCTGCGCTGCGGACATCGTGATGACGGCCCGCTACGCGGCACTGGAAACTTGGTGGCACACCTACACCGATGCCGACCGGGCAGCAGCGCTGGCGTGCCTCAAGCGGGTGGGTGCAGGCCAGCTGGCCGAGCGCGCGTTCGCCACGCTGTCGTCGGGCGAGCAGCAGCGGGTGCAGTTGGCCCGCACGCTCATGAGTCGTCCGGAGCTGTTGCTGCTCGACGAGCCGACCGCCGGGCTGGACTTGGCGGGTCGGGAGCAGCTGGTGGCCAGCCTGGAGTCGCTTGCCGCCGATCCGCAGACTCCCGCAACCGTGCTCGTAACGCACCACACCGACGAGATCCCTCCGTCGTTCACCCATGGGTTGCTGTTGCGAGACGGAGTGCCGCTGGCGTGCGGCCCGTTGGGCGAGGTGCTCAACGCGGAGTCGCTGTCAGAGTGCTTCTCGCACAAGCTGCGGCTCGAGCGGCGCGACGGCCGTTGGCTTTCCTGGGCCGTGAACTAGATCCCAACCCGCAGGCAATGACGTCGGTCCGGGCGAGTCGGGACCCTTCGCCACCGACTCCCGCTGAGAACGCTCGTGCCCGGGCCTGCGAGACTGACGAAATGGGCGAGCACAGCAACACAACGATGGCCGCCGCTGCCAGCGAGATCGAGGCGCGGATCACCGGCTACTTCGAAGCCTGTACCTCTGGCGATGCTGAGGCCGTGGCAGGGCACTTCAGCGAGAACGCCGTCGTCTATGACACGAATCACGCACCGGTACAGGGAGCCGCCACGATCGGGCGGTTCTGGGCACGCATTGCCTCGAAGTGGCGAGGCGCATCGTGGAACTGCGAGCGGCTCGTGACCAACGGTGACACCGCAGCGATCGAATGGAGGATGACCGGAACGATTGCCGGGCCCGCTGGCCGGCGGGACAACGACGTGCCGTTTGCGGTGCGCGGCAGCGAGCACTACGAC
This sequence comes from Candidatus Poriferisodalis sp., assembly GCF_965221945.1. Classification (GTDB taxonomy): domain Bacteria; phylum Actinomycetota; class Acidimicrobiia; order Acidimicrobiales; family Poriferisodalaceae; genus Poriferisodalis. The sequence continues at coordinate 2,028,211 of NZ_OZ244925.1, forward strand.
TTCGACCGCAGCAGCGACTCGGGCGAGCGACTGATCGCTGAGATCCGCCAGTACTGGACGTTTGATCTCGAACACCCATCCAGCGAATTGGTCGACTATCCCTACGGCGAGCTTGGACGGCTCGGCGGCTGACGACCTCTCGGGACCCACGTTGCCGCACAGCGACACCAGCAGCGATTCAGGCGACGACCTGCACCTGATCTATCCCGATCCGCAGTTCGCCGAACGCAGCGCCGCGGCGGGTGCGCTGCGACGGCTGGCACATGCCTTCGTGCGGCACCGCACCGACCCCGAGACGTTGGCTGAGATCACCGCATGGGCCGACGCGACCGCCGAACGACTCGAGGCTGCCTCGGATCCTGTCCCCCGCCCGCAGGACTACTTCGCCCGCCGCTACGTCGACCCGAGACCGTCCGATGGCTCCGAGGTCATGGCCTTTGGCGACCGCGCATTCAGCGGCCCGGCCAATCCCACCGCCATGGAGGTCGACATGCGTCGCCACGGCGAGGGCGTGCGCGCAACCGTGAGCTTCGGCGCCGCGTTCGAGAGTGCCCCGGGTCGGGTGCATGGCGGGGCGGTGTGCGCCGTCGTCGACGATGTGCTCGGCTACCTGATGGTCTGCTTGGGGATCGCCGCGTACACGGCGCGTCTCGAAATCGACTACCGAGGCGGCGTCCCGATCGATGAGCCGGTGATCTATGACGCCCGCGAGACCAGGCGTGACGGCCGAAAGTCGCACGTCGAATTGGCTGTGCGCGCAGGCAACGCGCCGCCGGACGCTCCCCCGCTCATCGAGGCTGCCGGCCTGTTCGTGATCGTGACGGCAGATCAGCTCGGCAGTTGAGGCTCACGCAGGATGAGGTACCCCAGCGGCTCGCCGATGTGCGCACGGCCCGACGGGAGCTCCCCCGGCCCAGCTTCGACATCCCACACCATGACGTCATCGTCGAACGTGTACAGCAGGAACCGGCTGTCGGGTGCCCAAGCCATGGACCCGAGGTCGACGCCGATCTCGGGGGAATGGCGGCCCCATTTCTCGTCGAGATCGACGACCACCACACCTGCCGGCATGCCGGTGCCGTGCCGGAGCCGTAACGCGATGCGGTTGCCGTCAGGCGACATCAATCCCTGCTCGCTCCAACGGTCCGGCGAAGCCGCAAGCAGCTCTGCCGGCAATTCCACTCTGCGCTCGTCGATCGCCCCGGTGACAATCGGGTAACCCTCGCAGAACGTCTTGCAGTCGGAGGCCATCTCGTCCTGGTCGTCACGCTCGCCGAAGCGGCCTGACGCCTCCGCACAGATATCGGTGCACCATTCGTCGCGACGATCTGCACCCACACTGGCACTGAAGGTGGTGTCGGTGATCTGACAGCCGTACGCCTCGCACTGCAGCCGCACGACATGACCGTCGCCGACAGCGAGCACCCGACCGGCGCCCAGCCGGAGCGCCGAGTTTCGTCCGTCGAGCGCCATGACACTGCCTGCCATGGACACGACGACGTGGTCGCCGAGAGCGCCATGCACGATCGCCTCGTTGGGCATTTGCACCGCTGAACGGAAGACGCCGTCGGGGCCGATCACTCGGGCGAAGAGATGCTCGGTACCGCGCACCACGGCGACGATCCCCGGTGGGCTGTAGGCGGGCAGCACTTGGGTCACGTCTTCAGCGATGACGACAGTGTCTCCGGTCTGGGGATCTACTCGCATCACGTTGCGTCCGATGCCCACAACGATCGCTCCGTCGAGATCAACCAGCGTGTGCGGAAGCCCAGGCAACGGCACGTATCTCGCCGCTCCGGTCAGCAGGTCGAGTTGATACAGGAAGCCGCGAATGTTGCCCGTGGGATCGCCGGCCAGCGTGGCAATCATCTCTGCAGCGGGCCGCGCGGGCGGCAGATCGCCCACGGGCGTGTCGAGCGCCGTCGGTGGGGGAAGCGTTGTGCGTGGCGGTCGCGAGGTGGCCGCCGTCGTGGTGGTCGCCGGGGGCTCGGTCGTTGTGGTCGCACCAGCTTCGACGGCATCGGGCTCGCCGCCACCGCCTCGCACCCAGGCCACAATCAACGCAGCGACGGCCAATGCCGCGACCAGCGCCACCAACGCAACCAAACGCGGAGGCGTTGAGGACGGTTGCCGCTCGATCACAGATTCCTGCACACCGGCGAAATCGGCTCCGCCTTCGGGCAGGATCTCCAGTCCCCGTGGCGGCTCAGGAATGCTCACCGCTTCACATTCTGCGCCGCATGCTGGGCCCCCGCGCCCCAACGTCGGTAGCCCGGGGGCGAATTGCTACCAAGAAGTGGCGTTCTGGGGAAGTTCCCGGAACGGTGTGGATGGATCGGGACCGGGTTCCCTGGGGAGTCCCAGCACCCGCTCGCCCAAGATGTTTCGCTGGATCTCGTCGGTGCCGCCGTAGATCGACGGCGCCGGCGAGAAGACCGTCATCTCCTGCAGCACGCCGTCGGTAGCTGCGTCGGCCCCCCACAACGTCATATCTGCGCCGAGGATGGTGCTGGCGAGCGACCGGGCCCGGCGCAGGGCGGCCGTCATGCGCAGCTTCGCCAGGTTGCCCTCGCCGCCGGTGCGCTGAGATCGCTGTCGCCCGCGCATTGCCGACAGCCGCATCACCTCGAGATCGGTGTGCAGAGCCGCGAGCTCCTGTCGGACGACTGGGTCCGCGGCACGGCCACGCTGGCGTGCCTCGGAGGTGAGCTGCCCCAGTGTTCCGGGACCCACACCGCCTGCGGCGAGCGGCAGACGCTTGCCGCGGAAGGCTCCCGCCGGTTCGTCCAAGTGTCCTGCAATCGATCCAGGGTGTGCGGCTGCATACGCAAGGCCATGGCTGCCACCGATGCCTGCTCGCTCGACGGCCAGCGTGGTGTTGGTGACGCGCCAGCCGTCGTTGAGCTCGCCGATGATGTTGGCGTGGGGCACCCGTGCGCCGTCGATGAACACCTCGTTGAACAACGACCGGCCGGTCATCTCGCGCAAGGGCCGGACTTCGACGCCTTCGGTGGCCATGTCGAAGGCGAACCACGTGAGCCCGCGGTGTTTGGGCGACTCGGGATCGGTACGAGCAACGAGCATCCCCAGGTCCGCGTGCTCGCCTTCGGAGGTCCACACCTTCTGGCCGCTGACGATCCACTCATCGCCGTCGCGAACCGCCTTGGTTTGGAGTCCGGCGAGGTCGCTGCCGGCTCCAGGCTCGGAGAACAGCTGGCACCACGAGTCGGTCCCATTGAGGATGTTCGGCACAAATCGCTCAATTTGGTCAGGCGTCCCGTGCTCAAGAATCGTCGGGGCGGCGAGCAGCATGCCCAGCCCTGCCGGTGAGCCGATGGCACCTGCAGAGCGAACGGCTTCGACCAGCACACGTGTCTCGCTGCGGCCCCAGCCTCGGCCGTAGGGCTCACCGAGGGTGGGGTTCGACAGTCCGGCGGACGCGAGCCACTGCCACCACTCCCGCACGCTGATGTCGGGATCCCAGTTGTCCGCAAGCCATGCGTCAAGCTCGGCCCTGAGATCGCCATCCGAGGTCGCGCCAACCGTTGCCTGCCGCTCGCTCATGGCGCCGAACCCTACCGGTGGCCCTTGTTCGGATCGCCGCCCTCTTCGAACTCGTCCCCCGAGAGACGTCTAGCGATCCGGACTCGTTGCCGGCGTGGGTCTCGCGAATCCGATTGGGTCCCCGTCCGCCAGCCTCAATGACTCGCAAACGAGGGGATACTCGTCAAGTTCTCTGATCCACTGCCGTGCAGCGGCAAGCACGAAGTCGAGCCTGCCGTGACCTTCTGGAGTGACCATGCCGGCCTTGATGAGCCGTTGCCGGTACACGCTCGCGTACCCGCTGCTTGCCCCGAGTCGCTTGGCGATGGCGGCCATGCGTGAGACCCCATCGTCGACGGCCATGGCAACCAGGAACCTTCTGGCGCCGTCGGGCAAGTCCTTCCACATCGGGGCCACGACGAGCTGTCCGAGCTGCCTGAGTGCAGTTGCGGCGCCTGACGTGACGTCTTCGAGCGTTACCTCTGATGTCGGATCCTCAGCCGCCTCCCAGGCGTGGAAGCCGACGAGCTGGATCAAGAACGGGTACCCCTGCGAGGTGTTCACGGCGTGATCGACTGCTCCCGACGACATCTGGCCGCCGCGCTGGCGGATCGGCTCTGCCAGCGCCGCAGCTGCTGCGGGAGGCTCAAGGAAGCCAACGTCATAGCGAGCACATCGCTGCAGGAACGTGATACTCGAGTCGGCCAGCAGCGTGTCCTCGAGCGTCGGCAGCCCGGCGCCGACGAAGGCCAGCGGCAGCTGTTCCACCCGTGTGACGTCCTGCACCGTCACTCCGAGCATCCTGAGCTCGCCGACCTCACCAGCGTGCAGCTCGTCCACCGTGACAACGAGGCCGGCACCGGTTGCTGCGAGATGGCTTGCGAGCGCGCGCAGCACGTTGGTCAGCCGCCTCGACAAGTCGGCCTCGGGGTTGTAGTCGGGGCCGACTCCGATGCCCGCTGCAGCGAGGTCACGGGTCGTCTCGGCGGTCAACTCATCAAGGATCTTGTTCAGGTGCTCTGCGGTGTCGTGAGCCAGCCGGTTCAGAAGTCCGCGGGTCACCGCCGCTTCGGAGATCGTCAGCCAGCCGTTCTCCTGTGCCGCGGATCGGAGTGCCTCCAAGGCGACTGTCTTGCCCGAACCGCGCCGACCCAGCAGCAGAGATGTGTAACTCGGGTGCGTCGGCCCCGTCGCCAAGGCGTCCAGGACGTCGCGCAGGAGGCCGTCTCGACCGGCAAGCATTGGCGGAGTGGCACCGAAGGTGGGTGCGAAGGGGTTGAGCGGTCGCATCTGTTGACTCGGCTTCTGAGGGACCGGCGACAGCCGACGCTAGCGGCTGCTGATTTCATTTGTTGGTTTTGTTAGTAATTGTTGTTTCTGTTGCTTCGGGATTGCCGGCTTAACAATCCCGGATGACCGAGCGAGTGATCGCGCAGCTCGATCAAGACCATCGCTCGTCTTCTTTCGCACCTCGCCCGCAAGACGGAGGCAGCATCTCAGGCTTCCTCCGCAAATCGAAGGAAGATGGCGGTAGTAGGAGCGAAGAACAGCCGCCAGGCCTGCATGATCCCGCCGTTGGGACCGCAGATCATCCGCGTCTGGGATCCCGCAGGCAGTTCCACGACGACTCTGGGGCTGAAGATCCACAGCAGCTGCAGCTTCAGCGTGTAACTGCCGGGCCGCAAGAGGTAGCGCTCGGTCTTGTTGTCGCGGATCTGTCCGACTCGCTGGCCCTCGATGACGACTTGGTAGCTGCGGATGGTGTCGCGGTAGTGATGGATGCGCTCCAGCACCAGCTCAGCAGTTGCCCCCTCAGCCGCGTCGGACTGATCGTCGTCTGACGCATCAGCCTCAGCGGCCTCGGGAATGCCCATCGGCCCCCTGGGGGCCTTGGCGTTGTGGTCGGCCATGGCCCGACGAGCTCGCTCCCACACCGACGGGCGGCGAGACCGGTCGCTGCCTGAATCGTCTTGCGCGGCCCGTCCATCCGTTGGCGTGTTGCCGTCCCCCTCAGCCATCGAAACCCCCGCGTTGCGGCATCGCTGCCGACGCGCTTCCGACCGTGTCAGCCCCGATGTCAGGAGGCCAGCCCCCGCCGGTCAGCATCGCCTCCACGACAACCGCGACGCCCTCGGATTCATTGCTCGGTGCGACAAGGTCGGCCACGGCACGCACCTGCGGCGGAGCATTGGACATTGCGACCGAGCGACCCGCCCAGCGCAGCATGTCAATGTCGTTCAACCCGTCGCCGAATGCCACTACGTCGGCCGGTTTGATGCCGTAGCGCTGGCACACAATCTCCAGCCCGGTCGACTTGTTCACCCCGGCGGCGGCAATCTCGGCGAGGTCGAGGCCCGACGGTCGGATCTCGGTGCCCAGCGGCATCTCCGGTGCCAGCTCGCCAACGGCGGTCATCATCTCGGTGCCCGGCGTTTCGACCAACCACGTCAGCACGGGTCCGTCGACGGCGGCAATGGCGTCATCCACTCGGTCGATCCGCAGATCGGCCGCAAGCCCAGCCGGCATGTCTGGCACGAAGTTGTGCTCCCACAGATGCCGACCATCGGCCATGTCCAGCCCCAATCGCACCTCCGGCAGGAGCTTGCGAGCAATCTCCGCCGCCTCGATGGCCTCAGTGTGGGTCATGGATCGGTCTGCCACCTGCTCTGATGCCCGGGCGTCCATCACCACTGCGCCGTTGAGGCAGACGGCGTACGACATCCCGCGAGCGCGCCGCGCCAACGGCTCGACCTGGGGCCAGGGACGGCCGGTCGCGATCACGGTCATAACACCGGCGGCGTCCAGCGCGTCCAGCGCATCGACCGTCCGAGGAGTCGGCATGCCGCTGCGACCGATCAGTGTGCCGTCGATGTCGAACGCCGCGAGCCGCGGCAAGCCAACCCGAGGGGCCGTCGGGCTGACGGAGGGTGCGCTGCTCATGTCCTGCACGGTAGAGGGCCGGTGTGACAGTCATCGTCAGCGGTGGGGCCTGGTGTTTGACTCGCGGTGCAGAAGCCTCGATGCCGGCCGAAGCCGGTCGTGCGGCTATTTCGCAGGCGGCGATTCCTTGGGTCCGTCCAGAATCGTTCCGACCAATGTCGGCACGCTCTTCTCCAATGTTTCCCACAGCGCCTCACGGTCGACCTTGTGGTACTCGTGCGTGATGAGCGTGCGAAATCTTCGGATCTGTCTCCACGGCACATCGGGATACCGGGCGATCGTCTCGTCCGAGAGCTTGGAGGCGGCTTCGCCGATGATGTGCAAAGCGCGCTCCGCGGTGGGAATGTTCTTCCAGTCGTCGAGGAATGCCTGCCTGCCCTCGGCGGCGACTCTGCCTGCGATCTCGGCTGCTTTGAGGATGCCGCCGATGCGCTCGGAGTCGCTGCGGCTCATAGCGTGATCGCTTCCTCCAGCATCGAGTCATAGGGAGGCTCGAGAGCGCGCACTGAGCAGACGTCGACCTCGCATCCGAGCAGGTCGATGAGGTCAAGCTCCAGCCCGGCGATGTCCAAGAGTGTCGTTCCTGGGGCGAACTCGCATACGAAGTCGCAGTCGCTGTCCGGTCCGTCGGTGCCACGTGCGACCGATCCAGTCAACGCGATCGACGACGCGTTGTTCCGGGTTGCCGCCACTCGGATTGCCTCACGGTGGCGATGAAGGATCGCATCACGGCGAGACATGGACCCAGCGTAACGTCGGCCGGGTCACGGCTGGGCTCAAGACTGACTCAGCCTGCGGTTGCCCTCTAACGCTTCTCGAATACCTCTCGGGCGGTGGCTCGTGCTCGGACGGGCCGGGGTTGCGCTTGCCCCAGGTGTGGTTATGGGCTGCGGGCGGTGGCTGGTGCTCGGGCGGGCCGGCTGGTGTTGTGGGGTTCTGGCGGCAGCAGCCGGGGGCGGCCGTCGGGTGGGGTGTGGATATGGCGGTCGTGTTGGTGCAGGTCCAAGTGGCACGGCTCGCACATCGACGCCAGATTGGGAATCTCGGTGAGGCCGCCGTTCTCGAAATAGTCGATGTGGTGAGCTTGAGTGTGCTCGCTGGTGAGCTCACAGCCGATGCAGCCCCCGTCGCGGACAGCAAGCACGAGCCGCTGGGCGTCGCTGGCGTTGCGAGCGCGACCCAGGGCCAGCTCGGACCAGTCGGCCTTGAACACGGCAGGCAACACCTTTGCGTCAACGGCGTGCTCAGCGAGCATCCGCGCTGACAGCGGCGTGCCGTCGTCAAGGCGGGGGTTGGCGAGCCGATCGTTCACGATGTCGTAGTCAGCCACGATCACCAGGCTCGTGTTCGCCCGCCGCACCTTGGCGGAGCCGGTGATGAGTGAGCCGATCGCATCGGCAGCGAGCTGAGCACTCGTCGGCTCGATGTCGCTGCCGAGGCTGCCGTCGACGTCGATGCCGGCACGGCCGGTGCCGCTGGCGTCATCGGTGGCGCGGCGGCGCAGCGTTCGCATCGCGGCTTGGATCGTCGCGTTGAGGTGACGGCCAGTGATGAAATCGAACGTGGCCCACAGATGCCACATGCCGTCAGCGCCCAGCCGCATCGATCCCGAGCGCTCGGCGCGCTGCAACTCGAGCTCCGCGTCGACCGGGCCAAGTCCCTTCGCAGTGGACTCTGCCTCAATATCCGCGTACACCTGCTGGCTCACATAAGCAAACGGGTGACGCGCAACCGTGTCAGAGGGATACGCCCCGCACAGCTCCAAGAACTCTTCTTCGCTGCGACGATGCTTCTTAGGAGCCTCCCGTGCGATCACCTTCGCGTGAGACGTCTGGATCTCCCCGCACTTGAGCGCATCGAGCGTGGCGGTCATGTCGTGCTCGACGAGGCTCTCGGCGAGCCGGGCTTCGGTGCGTGCCTGAGGGCCGTTCATGCGGGTCAGCTCCCGCAACTGGTACGCCGCAGACTGAGCGCCATTGCGTGACGCCAGCTCACCCAAAGCCGCGAGATACTCCCCCTCGATACGGTTCCGCTCAGCCACCAGACCCACGACCCGGTCCATCAGATCGCCAGCACTGAGCTCGCACAGATTCACATCGGCAACGTCGTCGAACGCAGCGTCGACACCGTCGCCGTCGCCGGTCGAGTTGACTGTGCCGTCAGCCGATCCGTTGCCGTAACTGCGATGCACAGGCGGGTTGATGAACATAGATAAAGCATACACTTGTACGTCATCAATTGCAAACACTCGCGCGCTTCAATTTCAGTGAATCTTCGAGAATGGAGGCGAGAAATGGGTCCACGGCAAATTGGTCGTAGCTCAATTCATATGTGCGTCAAAATGTGGCTCTCAAAGGATCGAAAGTGCTTCAGCGAAAGCCAGACGATGGCGCACGACCCCAGGGCATTCGTTTACGCGATGAACTGGATGTCGCGAATAACCAGACTTGATGGCGATCACCGAGACATTGACAACTCACTGAACTTGCGCGACAACCGAGCTGCATGTGAATACGCCAGCGAGTCGCCGCCACTCACAGCTGAACCCCCATAGACCATCTCAATACTTTACTTCACAGTCTTGATTCAGGCCCGCCACCCCGTGCTCGGAGAAGGGGTGGCGGGCCTGTTAGAGCTGTTCTGCTACCAGTTGAGGCTATGAGGCTTTATTCACTTCCACCTTTCGTGTATCGGGTGGTCAGGGTGGAAACACAAAGCTTCATTGCCGTATTTCTCGGGGTCGATTGACGGGATCCAACCGTCAGAACACATCAGGGAGTGAATCAGATCTGTGAAAGCACTACAGCTATAGCCTCTGCATTGTCCGGCTCTCTTGTCGAACTCGCAGCCGCAGAAATCAGATTGCATCTGAATCAACTTCTGAGTGTCTTCAGGATCTTCGCATTCCTTATATGCAGAGTTTGTGGTGTCGTAGTATCCACATTCTTCAACCAGCTTGAGAGTTGCTTCCTGATGCGCTATCCAAGAAGAATTCAAAGCAACAGGCTCTGGAAAAACTTCCTCTTCCTCCTCGGGCTCGGAAGTACCGCCATTGCTCCCTTCCTCAGGGTCTTCGACAGAGGTCTCCTCTTCCTCATCGGTCACGGAGCCGGTCTCGTCAGGTTGAGTAGTAGCTCGTGCAGTGCTGGTCGTCGGCACTGTCTCGACTGCTTGGGAGGTGGCCGTCTCGGCTTGCTCACTCAATGTGGCCGGAGCCACGATTGTCGGAGCTGGGTCGGGCTGGGTGGTCGTAGCAAGAGGCTCAGTGGCAGCCGGCGCGGTCGGCACGGGCGACCCTCGGGCTGCATCGACTTCACTGCTCCCCGACGACCGCGTAACCACCACAGCGACTACAGCCACGGCGACCGCTGCGGCAACAACACCCGCAAGAACGATCTTCCCCGCGGCTCAGCTGCCCTTGCTCGCAGCATTCACAGGTCCCCGCCGCGACGTTCGTGTCGACTGATACCTGCGCATCCTGCCCGCCACCGCTCTCGCCTATCGCCAGCCACGCAGCCGGCTCAGCGCTGCCGGCATGCTCAGATGAGCAAGCCTAATTCTGTGGCGTGACCATCACGGGGTGGGGGGGGCATGTTCTTAGAGGCCGCGCGGATAGGTGACGTCTCGGAAAGTTGCTGTCACGCTCTCTTTGTGCAAATTTGCCGTCTCTGGCGGCATTTCTGCGCAAAGTCCAGGACATCGGGGCTGCCGGACACTGCCGCCTATCCGCTAAGGCTCTCAGTCCAAGAATTCAGCAGTGGCAGTAGCTGTCTGAAGCAGGCGGTCTGAGTCGCCGGCCGTCTCGAAGATGCGGGTGCGGCTGGTCACCACATGGCCGGTTCGGGCCAACACCTCGCCGTCGACGCGAAACGGCCCGCCACGTGCCGGCGCCAGGTAGTGCATGTCTGCGAACACACAACGGGCCCGGCGCCCGCCCCCATCGCACATCCCAGCCAGATGTGTCGCCATGACCTCGGCAACCACGATCGAAGCCCCGCCTTGCAACGAGCCGAACGAGTTGCGGATGCGGTTGTGCATCGGCAGCTCGATGCGCGGCTCGCCGGGCACCGGCGAGATGCGCAAGTAGTCGTCCAGCGGCGGCCGGGGGTTCACCTCGTGATCTTCTCGGTAGTGGACGGTGTTGTCTCGTGCCGTCGAATCCACCACCGGCGTGTCGTCGCGGCGGGGCAGCCGTGCGTACGTACACGTCGAGCGTGCGATTTCCGTTCCGGCCTCGTCGGTTACCGAGGTCTCGGTGACCACCTGGTTGCGCCCGATTCGCAGCGGCGAGCACCGGGCGGTCACCACCGAACCCTGTGCCCGTGCTGCAAGCACCGTCGACAGGTGCAGCGTGGCGGACCAGTCCGGAGACACCACGAGGACGGCGTGGTGACCGGCCACCGAGTCAACCAAGGTAGCGACTGCGCCGAGCCGCAGCCAGCCCCCCTCGGTCAGCGGACCGTCGGCCAGATCGTCCAAGATCGGCATCGTCGCGGTGAGCGAACCGTCGGACGACATCTGGTGGCTGAGACGCAGATGTCGCAGAATGTGGTTCTGAGGCGGGTAGCGGACCGGCTGCTCGCTCCCTCGATCGCCGGCGGACCCAACGCCGCCTTGTGGCTGATCGCCGGGCTGACCAGTGCGGGCTGGCCGGCCCGAAGGTGACGCCGCTGCTGCGCTCATGCGGCACGCTCGTCCGCAAGACTGCGCAGAGCGTCCCACAGCTGCCTTGCCGCATCGGCCAATTCGTCGGTGCCGCCACCGTTACCGATGACGAAGTTCGACGCTTCGCGCCGTTGGTCATCGGTGGCTTGAGAGGCCAAGCGGGCCTTGGCGTCGTCGGCTGTCATGCCGCGGCCCGTGAGTCGTTGCAGTCGTACATCGGGCGGCGCTTCGACCGTCACCACTACTTCATAGGGAAACCGAGTGTCGCGGCCCAATGTGCTCTCCACCAACACCGCCATGTCAAGCACGACGACATCAGCTACGCCCTTTGCCGCAATCGTCTCGATCCGCTCGTCAAGGAGGTCGTTGATGGCGGGGTGGCTGATCTCGTTGAGAGCCGCGAGCTCCGAAGGATCGTTGAACACGATCGCGGCGAGCGCCGGCCGGTCGATGCCTCCATCAGGTCCGCGCAGGTGGTCGCCGAATCGCTCGACTACCGGTTCGACCGCCGATCCCCCTGGGACGATGATCTCGAGGCCCAGGCCGTCCACGTCCACGACAGCCGCTCCGTGGAAGGAAAGCAATTCCGCGACGGTGCTCTTGCCCGCGCCGATCCCCCCAGTCAGCCCGACGATCAGCACAGCGACCCCCTGGGAGCGACAATCAACACAGCGACCCGGCGGGAGCGACAATCAACACAGCGACCCGGCGGGAGCGACAATCAACACAGCGACCCGGCGGGAGCGACAATCAGCACAGCGACCCGGCGGGAGCGACGATCAGCACAGCGACCCGGCGGCCGGGGCTAGGCCGTGCGGCGGTTCGCTGCGTCGGTCGGAGGACCGGCAAAGGCCTGCGCAATATCCATCCAGCCCACCGCCAGGGGACCTTGAATCTCAAGATCGGTCTCGGAGTGGTGGCGACGCTGGGTCACCGCCAGGCAGAATTCGTAGGCGTCGCCGCTCACCTTGTCGACAGCGTCTTGCGGCCCCCAGGTCCACACAGCTCCACTCGGGGCATCAAGTTCTACCCGTACCGGTCCGGCGGGCACCTCAAGGCCCCGGTTCATGTAGCTCCAGCCGCGGGTGCTCACCCCAATGTGCGCTACATGGCGCAGCCGATCGGTGCGGGGCAGCTCCCGGCCGTGGGTGTCGGCGACGTCGTGCCCGTGCGACCACGTCTCCATGAGTCGGGCGGTGACAAACGACAGGGCGCCCATCGAGGGGCCGAACCACGGAATCCGGTCCTTGGGGTCCAGCGGCCGAACCGCCGCCACCATCTTGGCTCGCTCCGTGCACAGCCAGTCCCAGATCTGCGCACCGGACATGGAAGCAAAGTCGATTCCCGCTGCCGTGTGCAGATCCATCTCGCCCCGCGCGGCTGCGGCCGTGAAGCCACCAAAGCCCTCGGGATCGACGACGGCGACTGTCGCCACCCAATCGGTCATGCCCAAATGCACCATCGTCTCTCGACTGTCCCAGCCCTCCGCTGGCGTGGGCAGGCGCCATTGCTCTTCGCTGATGTCGGTGACCACGTCACCGAGCGCTTCGGTCTCAGCTTGAAGGTCGTCGCAGATCCCGTCCATGACGGTGGACCCTACCCGCGCCCCTCAGTGTGATTCTGGGGTGCCAGGGACCTGCGCTGGGCCGATGCGCAGCGGCAGATGAGTAACTTGCGCTCGATGAGCAGCACAACAGACAGTGGCCACGGGCCGGGGTCCGACGAGGGCGTGCTGTGGCGGCCAGATGCGCAGCGGCGCCGCTCGACGCAGCTCTGGCGCTTCGCTGCCGACGTCGGTCTTGGGCTCGACCAGCACACGTACCGGGAGCTGCACGAATGGTCGGTTCGACAACCTGGCGAGTTCTGGCGGGCGGTGTGGAACTTCAGCGATGGCATCGGCGAGCTGGGCCCAGAGTTCTTGAGCAGTGAAGTGTTCTTGAGCAGTGAAGCTGGCGGCGGCGCTCCGGAGCCCCGGCCGGGTCTCGAGTTCTTCGCCGGATCGAACCTGAACACTGCCGAGAACTACCTGAGGCCGACTTCTTCGGGGGGGCCTGCTGCGGACGACACTGCTCTCGTCTTCATCGGCGAGGACGTCGTAGAGGCAACGATGACGCACGGTGAGCTCCGGGCGGAAGTGGCGGCCTGCCAGCGGGCGCTGGCCGCCGACGGCGTCGGCGTGGGAGACCGGGTGGCCACCATGCTTCCCAACGGCCCCCAGGCGGTCATCGTGTTCCTGGCGACAGCATCGCTGGGCGCCGTGTATTCGTCGGTCAGTCCAGACTTCGGCATCGACGGCGTGCTGGACCGCTTCGGTCAGATCGCCCCGGCCGTGCTGGTCGCCGTCGATGGCTACTACTACAACGGCGTCCGGCATCGCACCGCCGCCAAAGCGGCCGATGTGGCCGCCAGCCTGGCAAGCGCCGGCGTGCCGTTGCGCCGGCTCGTGATTGCGCCGTACGACCGATCCGCAGGCGTCGTCGGTGAGGGTGGCGGAACTCATGCGTTCACGCAGTGGTCGGCCTGGTTGGAGCCGCACGCGGCGGCAACCGGCGACGACCTCACATTCACTCGGCTCGGATTCGACCAGCCGGTGTACATCCTGTACTCGTCGGGAACCACCGGAAAGCCGAAGTGCATCGTGCACCGGGCCGGCGGCGCACTGCTCAAGCTGTGGAGCGAGCAGCGGCTGCACTTCGACGTGCACCCCGATGATCGCGTCATGTACTTCACGACCACGGGCTGGATGATGTGGAACTGGCTTGTCGCCGGGCTGGCCAGTAGCGCATCGCTCGTGCTGTACGACGGATCGCCGTTCCACCCAGGCCCGGCCCGGCTCTTCGATGTGGCAGATGACTGGGGTGTGACGCTGTTCGGCGTCAGCGCCAAGTTCATCGAGGGAGCCATGAAAGCGGGTCTGCGGCCAGCGCAGACCCATGCCCTCGACACCTTGCGCACGATTTCATCTACCGGCTCTCCCCTAGCGCCCGAAGGGTTCGACTGGGTGTACGAGCAGGTGAAGGCCGACGTTCACCTTGCGTCATTCTCGGGAGGCACCGACATCTGCGGCGGCTTCGTGATCGGTGACCCGACGGGCCCCGTTCGCCGCGGCGAGATTCAGGTGCCCGCGCTCGGCCTCGATGTCGACGTGGCCGACGCCGACGGTGCCTCGCTGGCAGCGGGCACGCAGGGCGAGCTGGTGTGCCGCAACTCGTTCGTGTCCATGCCGCTGCACTTCTGGGACGACCCTGACAACAAGCGCTACCGATCTGCGTACTTCGATCGCTTCGAAGGTGTGTGGCATCACGGGGACTTCGCTGAGTGGACGCCAGCCGGCGGGATGATCATCAGCGGGCGGTCCGATGCCACGCTGAATCCCGGCGGCGTACGCATCGGCACCGCGGAGATCTATCGCCAGGTCGACCGGATCGACGAAGTGCTCGAGAGCGTGGTCATCGGTCAGCGGGTGCCTGCCCCCGAAGGTTCGACGGCCAGCACCGACACCCGTGTCGTGCTGTTCGTGAAGCTGCGCGAAGGCTTGACGCTCGACGACGAGCTCACCCGCAAGATCCGCTCGCAGATTCGCTCGGGAGCGTCGCCCCGGCACGTGCCCGCGGTGATCGCCCAGGTTCCCGCTATTCCCCGCACGCGGTCAGGAAAGCTGGTGGAGCTCGCCGTTCGGGATGTCACCGAAGGCCGACCCATTGCAAACATCGAGGCCATCGACGACCCTGATGCGCTAGCCCACTTCGCCGACCATCCCGCTCTCGAGCCATAAGAGCCTCAGCGGATAGACGGCGATGCCCGGCAGCCCCGACGGCCTGGACTTTGCGCAGAAATGCCGCCACAGACGGCAAAATTGCACAAAGAAGGCGTGCCAGCAACTTTCCGAGACGCCACCTATCCGCGCGGCCTCCTAGGGGCAGGGACGTGATCATGGGAGCGCGGGACACTCCATTGGAGGTCGGCGCCGTGCCGAATCGGTCGCGATGCCGCCGCGGCGCGCCGCTCGCTAGAACAGTGATTCGTCGGTGCGGCGAAGTCCTTCGATGACGAGCACCGAAGCGGCTGTCGTGGCCATGAGCACCACTGCGAGCGCCATCGCCTGACCGCGCAGGCTCTCCCCCGGCGTTCCGAGCAGGCGGAACAGCGCCAGCGGTGCGGTCAGCGTGTCGGGTCGCCGCGGCAAGAACGCCGTCGCACCGAACTCGCCGAGCGACACCGCGAAAGCGAACGCAGCACCGACCGCAACCGCCCGTGACGCGATCGGCACGTCGACCTCACGGCGTGTGCGCAGAGGTGAGGCGCCCAGCACCGAGGCCGCCTCCCGCAGCCGATTGTCGATTGATCGCAGCGTCGGCACCAACGTCCGGACGACGAACGGCATCCCCACCAGGGCGTGCGCGACAGGAATGATCCACCACGCTGTACGGAACTCCAACGGCGGGGTGTCCAGCGCCAGCAGCATGCCGAACCCGACGGTGACCGCCGACACCCCGAGCGGCAGCGTCAACCCGACATCGAACAGTCGCCGCAGCCACGCGGCGCCCCGTGCCACGGCCAACGCGCGGGCGCGGCCGCCCACGACGACGATCGACGCGAGTGCGCCCACGACTGAGGCGATCACCGTCGCCATCGCCGCGAATCCCAGCGAGTGCGCCAGGGCGGCGAGCGCGGTCGCCGGCAGCATCTGCACCCGTTCGGCGAGTGCTGTGAAGTTGGCGAATCCGTAGCCGTTGCCGGTCGCAAAGGCCCGCTCAACCAATGTGCCGATCGGCACGCCGAGCAGAAGCAACGCCACGACACCATTGACGGCGATCACCCCGCGGCGACGGCGGGGTGCCGTGCGTCCAGGCGCCCGGCGGGCAACTGCCCTGCGTCTCTCGGCCACGCCGGCCAGCGTGACCAGTGCCACCACGGCGACTAGCTGGCAGAGCGCGAGCGCCGACGCCGTAGCAAAGTCGAGCCGCGTGATGGCGTACCGGTAGATCTCGGTCTCGACCGTGGCGCGTGCGGGACCGCCGAGGATCAGGATCACCCCGAACGAGGTGAATGAGAACAGAAACGTGACAGCCGCCGATGCCGCGACTGCGGGCCGCAGCAGCGGCCAGGTGACGTACCGGAAGGTACGCACCGGCGTAGCGCCGAGCACAGCCGCCGCGTCGGCGTTGCGGCCGTCCAGGCCAGCCCACCATGAGCCCACGGTCCGCACCACCACGGCGTAGTTGAAGAAGACGTGAGCGGCAAGGATCGCCCACACGGTGTGTCGCAGCGACAGCGTTCCTTGATCGAGACCGAACCGGTCGAAGGTTGCCTCGAAGGCGCCAGCCACGACCACCGTCGGCAGCACGAACGGCACGGTGATGACGGCTCGGACAATCCGCCGCGCCCTCGGCCGCAAGCGCGCCAGCGCTGCCGCGGCAGGAATCCCGACAGCAAGGGTGAGCGCAGTCGAGGCGACGGCCTGCCACACCGTGAACCACAGCACGCCGCGAATCGCCGAGCGCCCCAGCAGATCCCCGAGGCCACTGAGTCCGTCCGCGACAACGGTGAGGACCGGGTAAGCAAAGAACACCCCCACGAACGCGAGGGGTGCGGCAGCGGCGATTGTCCAACCGAGAGCCGGTGCTGCGGATCGCCGCCTCAGCGACCGGGCCACTGTCACATCTTTCTGAGAGGGCGGCGCGCTCAGCGCAAGACGATCTCCACCCAGCGCTCGGTCCATGCGTCGCGGTTGGCTTCGATGTCAGCCGCGTCAAGCATGAGCGGATCGTCGGGCACCGCCGTGTGCTCGACAAATTCGGGCGGGAGTGTCGCGCCTTCGATCACGGGGTACACGAACATGTTGAGCGGCACGTCGTTCTGCCAGGTCTCGCTCAGCATGAAGTCGATCAGCGCACGTGCCCCAGCCTCGTTGTCGGTCCCGGTAAGGATCCCGGCGAACTCGATCTGGCGGTAGCACGACTCGGTGATGACCCCAGTGGGTGCCACGTCCGTTGGCGGATCGGCGTAGATCACCTCAGCCGGAGGGCTGGAGGCGTACGACACGACCACCGACCGGTCGCCACCACCCGCAGTGAACTCGCCGTAGTAGGCGTCCTCCCAGCCTGCGGTCACCGTCACGCCATTGGCACGCAGGTCCTCCCAGTAGAGCTCCCAGCCGTCGCCGAACGCCGCAATAGTTGCCAACAGGAACGCGAGGCCCGGCGAGGACGTTTCGGGATGCTGCACGACGAACTGGTCGGCGAATTCGGGGAATGTCAGATCATCGAGAGTCTCCGGCACCCGCGGCACTGCGTCCTTCCAGTAGTTGACGCACACGTCGCCGTAGTCCACGGGAGTGACCCGATGTCGCGGATCCAGCTGCAGGTCGTCTGGCACGCTGGCGAGTGACGGGGACTTGTAGCGGGCGAAGATGCCCGCGTCGAGGCCCCGCTGCAGGAAGGTGTTGTCGATACCGAAGAGGACATCGCCCAGCGGCGCATCCTTGGTGAGTATCGCCTGGGCCACGAGTGTGCCCGCATCGCCGACTTCAAGCAGTTCGACCGTCACACCTGTCTGTGCGGTGAACTCCTCCAGCGTTCCCTCGGACAGGTTGAACGAGTCGTGGCTGATCAGTGTGACCGTCGTTCCAGCGATCGATGGCTCGTCGTCGGCCGGCTCCTCGGTGGCGGGTGCCCCCGCAGCCGACGGCGACTCGGTCTGAGGCGGAACGGGTGTGTTGGTCTCAGGGATTTCGCCGTCGCCGCACGCTGCCACCAGCAACATCGCGGCTGCAATGGCGACAGCGAGACGGAACGGCCTACAAAGCAGGTGGGTGGTCATATGCTTCCTCCGCTGGCATTACCCAGATCAGGTTCTCGGGTCGGCGACGGCACAGCTGTCGCCCTCTCAGCCCCACGGGCTCCCCGGTTTGTGTTGTCGCCGTCACCCTACCGTGCGGCGCTGTTGGCCTCGTTGTCGCCGCACCCGCGCCGGCGCCAAAGCGAGCGATCCGCAGAGCTCAGAACCAGCGACGCGATTTGCTGTGCCGGGTCAGCACCGGCGCCGTCGAGATGAGATCCAGCATCTCGAGCTGATCTTGGCTGAGGTAGCGAGTGCGGCCGGCCACTTCAGCGAGTGGTTGCAGCGCGATCCCGACCGAGTGCACGCCCACCATGGCGCCCGACTGTCCTTCCATGAGGACCTCAACCGCACGAGCCCCGAGCCGGCTGCCGAGCAGCCGATCCGCCGGCGAGGGCGGCCCGCCTCGCTGGATGTACCCCAGCACGGTGGTGCGGGTGTCGAAGCCGGTGCGCTCTGCCAGCAGATCGCCGACGAACTGGCCTATGCCCTCAAGGATGCGATTGCCCCACTCGTCGGTGCCCGTATCGGGGATCTCGACGCTGCCGTCATCAATGGCGCCCTCGGCGACCACCACGATGGACGCATTGCGGTCGCGGTGGTGGCGCGCAACGAGACGTTCGGCGATCTCGTCGATGTTGAACGGTGCCTCGGGAACCAGGACCGCTGCGGCACCACCGGCGATGCCCGCCCCCGCAGCTATGTGCCCGGCCTCACGTCCCATCACCTCGAGCACCATGATCCGGTTGTGCGACTCAGCAGTGGTGTGCAGCCGGTCGACGGCTTCGGTCGCGACGCCCAGTGCCGTGTCGAACCCGATGCAGATGTCGGTGCCGAAGACGTCGTTGTCGATCGTCTTGGGCACAGCGACGACGGGAAACCCCGCTTCGGACAACCGGCCTGCGGTGATCAGCGTGCCGTCCCCGCCGATCGTCACCAGTGCCTCGACGCCGTCGCGCTCGAGCTGTTCGATCAACGGCGCCGTGCCTTCGGATTCCAGCCGGCGGCTGCTGCGGGAGGTCCCGAGCATCGTGCCGCCCCGGGGCAGCGTGCCCCGCATCGCCTCAGCATCGAGTGTGATGCTGTCGCCGTCGAGCACGCCGTTCCAGCCTCGCCGATACCCGACGACGCTGCGGTCCAGCTCGTGACCGGCCATGCGCACGACGGCCCGGATAGCCGCGTTCAACCCTGCGCAATCGCCTCCGCCGGTGAGCACCCCGATTTGCACGGGCTCACGCTACGCGGCCACGCGGACAGGCAAGGCCCTGGTTGCCGAACCTCCTGTTCCCCGCTCATGTTCCCAGTCCCTATTCGAGACGGGCTCACGGGCCGCTCGAGCCCCGGCTTCGCCGCCGATCGGCTCAGCCTCTCGGCCAGACGGCGCAACGGTTCGATCCCGGTCGCCTGGACACCTGAAGGGCGGCTCAGTCTGCGACCAGCACCCCGGCAGCTTCGAGCTCGGCGAGCCGGGCGTTGTCGAGTCCGAGCAGCCCGCCGATCGCCTCGCGGTTGTCAGCACCGCGGGCTGCGACATGGCCGTCGGTGCCGATGCCCGAGCCGAGCGCCGGGCGCGCGGGCACCGCGAAACCCGAGCTGGCCTCGGTGAAGAGTCCCCGATCTTCGGCCCAGTCGGTTGCTGCCAGCTCAGTGATCGAGCGCATCTCCGCCACGCTGAACGGTGTGCCGGCCTCGATCGCTCGCCGGAACTCCTCCACGTCCGAAAAGCCAACAGCCCATTGGGTCATCTCGTCGTACAGCTCGTACCGGTTTGCCATGCGCGCCTCGGAAGTGGCGAAACGAGGATCAACAGCCAGCTCGGGTCGGCCCATCGCCTTGATCGCGTCGTCGAACCACGCTGCTGGGTTGCCGGCGATGGCCCACACCCGGCCGTCAGGCAGGACCAGGATCGGGCATTCGTGGGCAAGGCCTGCGTTGGGCTCCTCCCAGCCGCCCGCCAGCTCGACAGCGGACCACTCCTGGATGTACACCATCGCTTCCACCATGCACACGTCGATGTGGCCGCCTCGGCCCGTGCGAGCCGCCTTGACCAGCATCGCGTTGACCGAGGCGGCAGCGGACATGGCCGTCACGATGTCGCCGACCACCAGCGGCGGGTTGGAAGGTCGGGCACCGGTCTTGCGGATTGAATAGTCGATGTAGCCCGATTCCATGTGGCCGACGGGCGCATACGCACGCCGGTTGGCCCACGGGCCGGTCTGCCCGAATCCGGTCACCGAGCAGTAGACGAGCGCCGGATGCAGCGCACACATCTCGTCGGGTCCGAGCCCGAACTTCTCCATGACACCGGGGCGGTAGTTCTCCACCACTGCATCGCAGTGGCCAACGAGTTCGCGGACCAGCTCGGTGGCCCCGGCCGCACGCAGGTCGATTGAGCAGAAGCGCTTTCCGGCGTTCTGCTGTGAGAAGTACGGATTGACGTCGCCCGGCGCATGCGGCGGGAAGGTCCGGCTCAGGTCGCCGTCCGTCGGCTCGATCTTGATGACCTCGGCCCCCATGTCCGCCATCATCCGCGTGGCGAGCGGCCCCGCCACGACACGGGTGAAGTCCAGCACCCGGATGCCCTCGAGGGGCCGCTGATCTGCGCCGTTCGCAACTGACTCCGCCATAGCGCTGCGAATTCTCTCACGGCAGGCCAAGCGGCTTCAGCGCAACACCCACCAGCCGGGTCATCAACCTCTGCCGGCACCCGAACTCGCGCCGGAACTAACGCGCCGTTTCGACAGCGGCCGTCAAGATCCGCTCATAGGCAGGCTGAGCACGCACGCCCAGGGGTGCCTCGCCGGGAAGACCACGGCGGTCGAGCGTCAGCAAGGATGTCTCGGCGGCGGGCGTGTGTGGGATCGAGGTTTGCTGAAATGGGCTGTCATATATTTGTAATAATCGGGTTGGGCTGAGAACGTGTGTTTGTGACACCGGCCCAGTAAAGTGAACACATGTTCTCTCATGTGGAGCAGGCGCTCGAGCACCTCACCGCCGCACTCGACGAGGTCGCAGCGGCGCCCAGCGATCAGCTGCGCCGCACCCTGGGGCTGTCCAAGCAGCTGCGCAGCCGCGTCGAGTTGCTCGAGACCACAGCCGCCGCTGTGGTCGCCCGGCGAGAGGACCACGGCGACGGCGGCGCGGGGCTGCTGCGCGAGCACAGCGGCCTGTCGCGCTCGGACGCTGCGCGCAATGCGCGCACCGGCGCAGAACTGGCCGCGATCCCCGACGCGGATGTGGGGGTGGCCGAGGGACAGATCTCCTTGGCAAACGCTGCCAGGCTCGCGCAGGCTGCACGCAACACCAGTCCTGACGCTGTGCAGGACGATGGGGAGCTGATCGGGCTCGCCAAGGCGCTGCCCGCGGACGAGTTCGCACAAGCCGCCCGCCGCTGGGAAGCCCAGAACCGAGACGCTGCGGACCTCGCCGCACAGCATCGCCGCAACCGCCGCAACCGTCATGTGCGCTTTTGGAACGGCGACGACGGGTCGGTGCAGATGCGCGGCAGCTTCGACGCCGAGACCGGCGCCCGCATCCAGCAACGGCTGCGCCGTCAAGCCGAACAACTCCGCCAAGCCGACCGCCGACGCCAAGCCCAACCGCAGGCCCCCGCCAAACCCGACGCCCACAACCGCAACGACGGCGACGGTGCTGGCGGCGCTGCTGCTGCGCGCACCACAGACCAGCGCACCACAGACCAGCGCACCACAGACCAGCGCATGGCCGACGCACTCGACACGCTCCTCGCCGCCGGCGCCGCACCCGCAGCCCCAGCCGCGGCACCGACTGCACACATCGCACCCAAAGCAGCGTCCGCGGAGATCATCGTGCGCGCCGATCTCGCAGCCCTCGCAGAAGAGTCCCGCGGTTTCGCGGAGATCTGCGGCACCGGCCCGATCCCGCCCAGCACCCTCGCCCGGCTCGCGTGCAACTCCGACGTGTGGGTCGAGATCTTCGGCGACAAGCTCACCCCGCTGTATGAGACCGTCGCCCGCCGAGCGCCCACCGCCGCGCAGCGCCGCGCTCTGGTCGCACGCGATGGGGCCTGCATCGGCTGCGGGGCGCGCCCAGGCGACTGCGAAGCCCACCATGTCATCCCCTGGAAATGCGGCGGCAAGACCCGCGTCGACAATCTCGTGCTGGTGTGCTGGTCCTGTCACGTCCGCATCCACGACCACAACTGGCGAGTCTTCGTCCGTGACGGCCGTTTTCGGCTCATCCCTCCAGGCCCAGCAGACCCCCCGAACCCCGCCCCCTCACGCAAACCCGGACACCGCATCCCACAATCGACACCACCCGCCCCCACCCCACAACAGCCACCGCCGGCTACTAGACCACACGAAGCACAACCAGCAGCCTGAACACCGGTGACACTGGCACCGCCGGCCACGAGACCACACGAAGCACAACCAGCACGGCCGACACCCTCACCCCGACTTTCCGACCACCCTCCGAGGTCACAGCGCTGCGAAACGATCGCTACGAGGGCAGCTTGGCCGAGCGATGAAGGCCCGACGCACAATACGGCTGTCTTGAACAGTCAGCTAGCGAGCCGGGCGTACCAGTCCCTCAGGCGGCGCGAGTAGATCTCCTTCGAACGTTCGTAGTCCCACGCCGCAAACACACCGGGAACCAGCAGAACCAGAAACAACAGCGTCGCAACGGCCAGCGCAGACATCAGGCGCAGACATCAGGCGTAGACACCAGGCGTAGACATCAGGCGTAGACATCAGGCGTAGACATCAGGGCAGTATCGCGAACTTGCGCAGGTTCTTCGCAGGAGATTCTTGCTCTGTCCGCGCTTCAGCGCGCTCTACGGCGACCATCCGAGACTGCGTCGGGCATCAGCCAGGATGGCGGTTGCCGACAGGGCTGAGCCGCTGATGGTGAACTCGAGGCGGTTGGACAGTTTGCGGTCGTCGTCGTCGCAGATGGCGCCGGTGTCGTCGCAGGCGTCTGGGATGGGCAGTACGACGGTCACGTCGGCGGCGGAGGTGGGCTGGATCACAATCTGCCAGTGCGTGTTGTGGGGCCTGTCGAGGCGCCTGGCTTGCTTGACGGTTCCCCCGGTCACGGTGAACGCCTTGTCCCGCAGGGTCTTGTAGCTCAGGCCGAAGCCTTCGCTGAACTTCAGCTCGAACGAGAAGCGGCTCTGCCCGTCGTGGGACGTGGGGACGTTCTGCGTCCACGCGGTGAGCGGTGCTGGTGCCACTTCGTCGGTGGCGGAGCTGGTGAGCGTCTCGTTGTTGGCGGCATCGTCGGTGAAGCTCACCGTGACCTTGACGGTGCTGCCCTCGTCCGCGTCTGCCAGCGTGTAGGTGCTGCTGGTGGCTGCGTCGATGTCGGTGTCCGCGGTGCCGTCGTTGCGGACCCACTGATAGGAAAACTCAGCACCTGTCAGCCCGTCGGCGTCGTCAATCGACGACGTGTCCGCCGTGAGCGTCTGTTCCACCTGGGGAGTTCTGAGGCGTATCTGACTCTTCGCGACGGATCGGGTTGGGATTCAGGCCGTATCCGATGGTCGCTGGCGGGTTGTGGTTGGTGAGGGTAGTCGGCGGGTTCATCGCTGGCTCCGGTGCCAGGCTCGGCGTTGTTCGTCGGCGTTTCGCATGCCGTGGGTGCGGGCTGCGCGGATGGTGTCGCCGCGGCCGTCGTGTTCGTCGTTGGGGGTGACGTAGCCGATCGCTTCGTGCAGCCGGACGCTGTTGTGGTGGACCCGGACGCGTTCGAGTTCGGCGGCGAGCACGGCCGGGTCGGTGATCGTGGTCAGGTGTGGGTGCTCGCGTTTGACGTGGCCCCACAGCGACTCGATCCACGCCTGGTCGGTCGGGGTCGACGGGCGACCGAAGTGTTGGGCGATCGAGCACAGCGCCATGAACCGGCGGGTCTCGTTGGCGTGCATCTCGGTCCCGTTGTCCGAGACCGCCAGCAGCAACGGCGCCCGGTCGCCGTCGGGGAGCGCGGTGTCGGGGTCGGTGAGGCGGGCTCGGAGCTCGTCGGTGAGCAGTCCCTCGTTGTCGAGCCCGCGGCTGAACAGGACCCGGGCGGCGACCGAGTCCGGGTTGGCGGTGAGGCGGGTCGAGATCCGCTTGCGGGACACGAGGTCGACAATCGCGTACGCGTGCTTGGCGGCGACGCAGCGTTCGAACTGGGAGCCGTCCCAGCACCACAGCTGGTTCGGGTGCCACTCACACCAGTGCGGCCACGGCGTCTTCACGGTCCGTGCCGGTCGTGGAGCTCCTTGCAGGGCAAGGCCGTGACGGGCCAGCACCCGATCGACGGTCGACGGCGACGCCCACACCCGTTGCTCGTAGGAGCCGCGGTGAGCGAGCTTGCGATGCGACCGGTCCACGTCGCCCCACTCGTCGAACAACGCCAAGATCTCAGCCTCCTCCCACTCCAAGAGCCCGTGGATCGGGTTCCCGCCCGGGCGGGCGTCATCGAGCCCGCCCCCGGCTCGGCGCTGCTGCCACCGCCACGCCCGACCCCGGTCCAGCTCGACCACCGCGCACGCCCGGTTCAGCGTCCAGCCGGCATCGACCGCATCGTCGATCAAGGACAGCAACGCCGCCTTGGCGGTCCCATCGACACGGGCGGGAACCGGACCGCTCATCCCGGGCGCGATTTTCCCCGCAGCACCGCCAACTCGACGGCCTGCTCGACCACCGTCGCCTGGAGCCGGTCGACCTCGGCCCCCAACGCCGCGGCCTCCGACGCCTCCTGGCGAGACTGACGCGGCCGGCCCGGCCTCGACGCCCCCAGCGCCGCGATCGCTCCATCGCGGGCAACCGCTCGCAGCCGGGTGATCACCGACCGATCCACCCCAGCCTCGGCTGCCGCGTCGGCCTGGGAGATCTGCCCCGTCAGCATCCCCAGCCACAAGTCGTACTTCTGCTCTGCTGTCAGCATCCGCTTCGGCTTCCGCGGTGTCGATGTCATCGTTGACGGCCTCCACAATCAAGGCCAGCAACCATCTCAGATGCAGTCTGAAAGAACCAGGATCCCGTCGCGCGAAGTCAGACGCACCACAGTTCCAGTGATGGCGGGCGCTCCAGTGGGCGAGCTGTTCTCAGCCGCGGTCTCGGATTCTGTGTCGGTGGTCTGTTCTGAGATTGTTCCGGTCACCCGGATTTTGAAGCTGGCTGTCTCGTTGTAGGCAGTCCAGGTGCGAGTCTCGGCGGTGACAGCGAGGTAGTAGGAGTTGTCGGCGATCGACCAGCCTTGCGCGCCGCCGGGGTCCTCGTCGGTGGCTGCGGAGTCCTCGGTGGGGTAGGTCTGGGGGATGAGCGCGAATGCGTCGGTTCCGCTGGGGCTGACCCACTCGATGACCACGAAGTAGGTGGTCCCCGCCGCCAGCCGCGCACAGGCGTCTTCGCCCGTGGGCGCGTCGAAGGCGACCACGCCCGGTGTCGTGAAGGTCGACGGATCGGTCAAGGTGCACAGCGCGTCGGCGGGTCCGCCGTCGGCTGCTGCGCTGTTGACGGTCACCGCGAGCTGGTCCCCCACGCTGGACGCGTCGACAAACAGCGAGACCTGCACACCGACCGCACCCAACACATAGCCGCCGGTGCCGGTGCCGGTCGTGAACGCCTGCGCGAACCCAGACCGAGCAGCGCCAAGGGTGCGCTGTATCCCCGCGGAGCCGTCCACGCCCACACCCAGGTTGGCGACCAGCAACTCCGGGTCGGCCTCGCCGCTGTCCACCTCGGCCGCCGGGACGCCGGCCGCCGTCTCGCTGTCGTCGGGGACAGCAGTGGTCGCAGTGACCACCCGCAGATCCCCGACGTCGGCCGTGAGCACAATGCGCGCATGAACGACCTGGCCGTCCTCCCAATCGACGTCCACGCCGGTCCACTTGAAACTGCTCGCACCCGAACTGTCCTCAGGAAACTCCAAGAAAAGATCGCCGACCACCAGCGTGTAGTCCGCAGCATCGGCAACGCCGGCCTCGAACGCCAAGCGAAGATCACGGCCCGGAATATGGGACCACAGCCACCTGACCTGCAAGTCCCCGCTGCCGCCCACATCAGAGAACAGACCCGCTGTGGCCGCGCCGATCGACACGCTGCTGTAGTCGGTCACCGTCACGTCCGCGGACCACAACGGCTCAGCAGGCTCGCCCGCGTCCGCCGGCGCCGACCACACGACCACAACAGCCGCCGCCACCGCCAGCACGGCCGCCCCGAACACCGACACGAACAAGCCCCGACCGCACAGGCCGACCAATGGCTGGCTTCCCGAGACCGAACCGCCCGAATGGATGCGTTTGATAGACATCATCTCCCGTCAACCCCCAGCTACCGCACGACCGTGAAGACCGGCGAGATCCCATAGATCGGCCGGTACTCATCGATGTTCCCGGTCAAACGCCCCTCATCGACATCGACGGCGCCAACAGGGCCGAGGTTGTCGTCCGCCACTCGGTCTCCCTCGCTGTCCGAATGTCGATTGAGCACGCTGTCAGAGTTCCTCGGCGAACCCGCCGCGACCATCCCCATGCCGTTCGGATCACCCATCGGCAACACCGGATCCGCGGCCCCAGAAGCGTCGCACCCCGTCCACACCATCGCGTTCTCCTCGAAACGAGCAGAGTTCCCGGTCACATACGCGCCGTACTCAATGTCGCCCTCGCCCTCGGTGTCGTCCCACTTGTCGCTGTAGAAATCGGAGTACGACTCGGCGATCAGCGTCGGGCGGTCCTCCCAGCCGCCGTCCAGCCAATGAACCGGCACGCCGATGGCGCCCTCCATCTCGGTGTTCGCCGCCGCGTCGTCCGAAGCGGTGCACACCACCGCCGTGAACTGCGACGCGACGCTGCGGATGACCGCATCGGTGTACCGCACGGCGACTTCTTCGCCCCGCACATGGGTCCCCGCTGCCTCCTGACGGACAAAATCGTTGTAGACCTCGATGTCCCCCGACATGGCGTCCGTCGCGCTAAGAGTGACGAACACCAGCCTGAACTGATCCCCCACATCGACGCCTTCGGGGATGTGCAGCCAGCTCTGGGTCACCGCGACACCCCCGGGAACGAACGGCGCCTCTTCGTTGACCTCGGTGTACACCGCGAGCGACAGCGAATTGCCGCCCGAGTTCTGGGTCAGGCTGGAAAGGTTGGCACCCCGATATAGGACGTCCGCGATGCTGGCGTCCGTTGCCGCGCCGGTGTCCTCGCTGTTGCTGGTGGTTCGCTCCAACCGGTGCGCGGTGCCGCTGATATGGTTCCACACCATCACATAGGAAGTGTCCGGCGCCAGATGCGTTCCCGGCGGCGCCTCGAAGAAGCTGTGGCCCGCCGCGTACTCGGTGGGGCTGAAGAGGTCGAACAGCTTGGCGCCCGGCTTGCCGCCCGAATCGGCGTGCACGGCCACCGCCACCGACACCGGGCTGTCGGGAAACTCGCTGTTGGAGCCCTCGATTTCAACACCGATGCCCTGCAACCGGTAGCCGAGCCCGTCCGAACCGGTCGTGAAGCCCTGCGATAGCACAGAGTTGGCGGTGTCGGCAGAGGCATAGCTGTTGTTGGTCTGGCCCAGGTTCTGCACCATCGCGTCCAGCGCCTCGCCGAACACGGCCATGTACGGATTATCGAGTGCAATGTCCAGAGTATGGGCGCCGATGGTCACCCCCGTCGCCTTCGGCTCGTCCTCCGCAGTGGACTCGGTGCCGAAAAGACGGCTCAAGACGACGCCCCCCATCCGGTCCACCGAGTTGATGTCCCAGTAGAGGTTGTATGAGTCGCTTCCTGACACGGTCACGCCTTGGGGAGCCGTCCATTCATTGATGCCGCTTAACTGGCGTGTGTTGACCATGCTGAACAGCCCGGTAGTTCCGTCGCGCAGTTCCCACGGGTTGATAAAGGCCCCCCCGGTTGAGGTGTTGTCCGCGCTGAAGGTCACGCCGCGGATGAGGTAGCGGTCCGCGGCCCCCACAGTGATCCCGAATTGGCCAAAGTCGCCGACCGACACGATTTCCTGCGCGGCGTCATCCATGGACTCGCCCACGTCGGGGTTGGGGTTGGGGATTTGTGCGTAGGTCGAGACCAGGATGCCGCTGTTGCGCTTCGAGCCCTCGATGGCCAGGCGCAGCACGTTGGTGCCGCCGTCCACGCTGTCGGCCAGCGTCGCTCCCGTCTCGCCGCCCTCATCCTCATCGTCAGAAGCCGTCCTATTGATCTTCAGCGACGACCCGAAGTCCGACAGCACGATGAAGTAGCCGACGTTCTGCTGGTACGCGAACGCGCCCGGCGGGGCCGCGAACCGGTTCAGGCCGGCCTTGAACGAGGACGGGTTCTCGAAATCGAACAGCTTGGTCTGCGCACCTGTGGCGCCCGACCCAAGAGCGCGGGCCATCCACAGCGACACGGTGAGGCTGGACGGCGCCTCGGCCAGATCGATAGACACGCCCGAGATCTCATAGCCCTGCCCGTGGGTGCCCAGCTTGAAGCCCATGTCGTACTGCTCGATGATCGTCGCGGTGGCCGAGTACGCCTGGCCGGTGTTGCTGACCAGCGTCGACTCCAGCCGCGGCACCGGTGCGGGAACCGGGCCGAACGGCAAGCTGGTGACAGTCTCTGTGTTGCCCAAGCTGTCGGTGAACGACACCTCCACCTTGAGCAGCTTGCCGATATCGGCCTCGACGCGCCGGTAGCGGCCCGACTCGATCATTAATTCCGAAGCATCTGGTGCTTCCGTTTCGCCGGTGAGTATCAATTGGCCATGGAACTGCCGGAAGTGGGTCGAGCGGTGGTGGGGCGAGTCGAGGCCCACCGTGGCCTCGGTGTTGCCGTCGATGCGGATCCACCGGAACGAGAAGTCGTGCAAGTCGCCCGTCGAGGCCTTGGAACCCACATTGGGGATCCCGTCGGCGTCGCCGATGCCCGAGACGTCCACCGCGAACACGCCGGGGTCCTCAGCCGAAACCAGCACCACCGGCACGCCGGTGGCGGCATTGTTCATCGGAGTCTGGGCGTGGGCGGTATTCCGGCCGTCAGCGAACCACAGGATGCTCGCCAGCGCGGCAACGGCGCCCAGCCCGATGAGCAGCAGCGGAAGCGTCGCACGACGCCGGGCGACGGTCATGACCTACCTCCGGCGAGCGGGGGACGAGAGTCGGGGGGGGGGGGGATCGTGAGTCATGCATAACTAGGGGATGACGATACCGCATTTTTCAATGCAGTCAATGCAGTCAATGCACCATGAGTAGCCGAAGCAGGGCGCTGAAGTTGTCGCTGATCGCAGCGTCTCCCGGCGGCGGGTACGAGGCAGCCGCGTTGCGTGCCGGACCGCGAGCTCTGGGGCGAGCAGCGCTGGTCCTGCTCCTGCTTCCGGCGTCGCGAAGCGGGGGTCGTCGGCCGGATCGGGCCTGCCCATGGCGGCCATCGTGTCGTCGAACCACGCCGCCGGGTTGCCGGCGATGGCCCATACCCGACCATCGGGTAGCACCAGGATCGGGCACTCGTGACCGAGGCCGGCATTGGGTCCGTCCCAGCCACCTGCCAGCTCAAGAGCGGACCATTCCTAGATGTACACCATCGCCTCGACCATGCACACGTCGATGTGCCCGCCCCGGCCGGTCCGCGCTGCTTTGACCAGCATCGCGTTGATAGTGCTCGCGGCGGACATAGCGGTCACGATGTCGCCCACCACCAGCGCCGGGTGTGCCTCGCACAACTCGTCGGGGCCGAGGCCGAACTTGGCCATGACACCTGGTCGGTAGTTCTCCACGACCACATCGCAGTGGCTCACCAATTCTCGCACGAGCTCGCTGGCTCCCGGTGCGCGCAAGTCCACTGAGCAGAACCGCTTGCCGACGTTCTGCTGGCAAAAGTACGGGTTGAGGCCGTCCTCGACATGCGGCGGGAACGTCCGGCACAGATCACCGTCCACCGGCTCGATCTTGATGACCTCGGCTCCCAGATCGGCCATCATCCGCGTGGCGAGCGGCCCAGCCACGACACGAGTGAAGTCCAGCACCGGGATGCCCTCCAAGGGCCGCTGATCAGCGCCGTTCGCACCCGATTCCGCCATTGCGCAGCGAAGTCTGGCACGCCAGACCAGCCCGTTTCAGAGCCAGAGCGGATTCGAAACGAGTGCCCGGCGCTTGCGGCGTGGCTTCATGGCGAGTTAGCACTCCATGTGCGCTGACCTGCGGTCTTGCACGCCCGGGAGTGCCGATACAGGTGGGCTCCACATTTCAAATGGGGGGTACTCCACATTTGGATTCCGCTCGACCGGGTCCACGGTCGCACTCGGAGCGACTGCGACTTCGCCACCATCGACACCGTCACGCTGCGCAGGTTTTACCTGCTGTTCTTCATCGACATCCCTACCCGGACCGTGTACTTCGCAAGCATCACGGACCACCCCACCGGCGTGCGGGCCACCCAAGTGGCGCGGAACCTGTTCCTGCGCCATGCCGACGGACTCGCTGGGACGCGTGCGCTCGTGCGCGACCGCGGCAACCAGTTCATCGACGCCTTCGACGAGATCTTCAGAACCGAACGTATGAAGATCCTCAAGACAGCTGTACGCACCCCCGTGGCGAACGCGTTCGCCGAACGCTGGATCGGCACCCACAGGGACAGACCTAGTTGAGCTTGAACCACGTTGGCTGGTGGTCCGACCCGACCGCGTCGACGTCGATCCACGCTGACTCGACCCTTGATGCTAGGCCCGGTGTCACGAATCCGTAGTCGAGCCTCAAACCGACCTCGAATCCTTCACTCTCGTCGTACCAGGTGATTCCCTCGTCGAGGGAGTTGCCGGCCGCAGTCCACGTGTCCACGAGCCGGTCACCGGCGAGAGTATGGCCGTAGTAGTAGTCAGCCTCGCCGACGATGAGTGGATACTCGGTTGACGTTGGAGTCAGGTTGAAGTCGCCCATCACCACGAACTCGGTTGGCGCAGGGCTCTCGCCGATGCCCATCCATTCGATTCCGGTGACCGACGCCCCATTGAAGGGGACCCCAAACATGAGCGGCAGCAGATACTCGATCTCTGTTCTCCGTAGCCGGGAGTTGACAGGATTGAGATGGACTGAGTAGCACCGAAGAGGCCCAGACGGAGCATCGATGATTGCTTCGAGCGCGCCAGACTGTTCGCCATGGGCATTGATGACCCGTACTCTCGGCAAGAGCAGGTTCCGACACGAGAGGATCGGCCAGCGGGAAAGGACCATATTGCCGAACTGAAGTCGACGATGCTCGACTGACCCATCGGGAGTCTTCGAGCTCGCGTCAAGATCGACATTGGGTCCATATACCCAGTGATGCTGAGCGAGCAGCTCGCCTAACCGGGCTGGTTGATCCTTGTCAGGAAGCGCCTCGACATTGCGTACGACTTCCTGTAGTGCGATCACGTCGGCGCTACGTACCGCGTCGGCGATCCTCTCGAGGTCGTAGCAACCGTCCTTGCCCTTTGAATACTGGATGTTGTACGACACGAACCTCATCAGGGGTCCGTCGGGAAAGTGGACTGCGCTGGAAGGGTCAGGTGATGGCTCTGGGCTGTGGGCGACGCGGTGAGGTCGCCGTCGTGACCCGCCAATCTTCCTCGAGGCTCGCCGACGATCGACGAACCTTTCCCATCAGCGAGATGACACGCAACCCAGTGGTTGGGGGTGATCTCACGCAACTCAGGCACCTCAGCACGACAGCGGTCGACAACCAAAGGGCAGCGGGTCGAGAACACACAACCGGGTGGTGGTGCCGCAGGACTCGGAACCTCTCCGACAAGAGAAACACGGGTCCGACTGGCCTCGGCCGCGGGATCTGGTATCGGAACTGCCGACAGCAAGGCCTGCGTGTACGGGTGAAGCGTCACCTCGAACAGAGTCTCGGTCTGGGCGAGTTCGACGATGTGTCCGAGATACATCACCGCGACTCGGTCGGAGATGTGCTCCACCATCGAGAGGTCGTGGGCCACGAACAGGTAGGCGATTCCGAACTCGTCTTGAAGATCAGCGAAGAGGTTGATCGTCTGCGCCTGGATCGACACATCGAGCGCGGAGATGGGCTCGTCGCATACGATCAGGTCGGGGCTGAGGCCGAGCGCCCGGGCGATGTTGATGCGCTGGCGCTGACCACCGGAGAACTCGTGGGGGTAGCGGGTGCGGTGGGCAGCACGCAGGCCGACCAAGTCGAGAAGCTCAACCACCCGGTCGTTGACCTGTTGCGTTGTCATCTCCGTGTGGACCCTCATCGACTCGCCGATGATTCGGCCGACAGTATGCCGGGGATTGAGCGACGCATACGAGTCCTGGAAGATCATCTGCATCCGCGGTCGGAGCTTGCGCAGCTCCTTTTCGCCGAGGCTCGTGAGCTCGATGTCGCCCAGCCAGACCTGCCCGGAAGAAGGGCGGTGGAGCTGGAGCACGGCCCGTGCGGTGGTGGACTTGCCGCACCCGCTCTCGCCGACCAGCCCGAGCGTCTCGCCGGCGAAGATCTCGAAGCTCACGCCATCGACCGCCTTTAGCGGCTTGTCGCTCGACTTTCCCGGGAAGTACTTTCGCATGTTCACGACCCTGAGCACGGGCTCAGCAGAGTCCCTGGCCGTGGCTGGCGCCGCCGTCTTGGCGACGGGCCGGTCCACCTCAGCCGAGCCGCGCCTAGCCATGTCGTGGCGTCCCCGCCTCGATGTCGTAGAAGCACGCGACGTATCGGCGATGGACTGGCTCGATCAGTGCCGGCACCTCGCTTCTGCAGCGGTCGAACACATGGGGGCAGCGATCCGCGAACGGGCAACGAGTCGGCTCTTCAGCGAGATCGGGCGGCAGACCGGGGATGCTGGTCAACCGGTCGGCTCGGTCGCCCATCTTGGGCAGAGCGTCTAGGAGCCCGATGGTGTACGGGTGTAGTGGCCGCGTGTACAGGCTGCCCACATCGGAGATCTCTACGAGCTTGCCGGCATACATGACTGCTACCCGGTCGGCCAAACCGGCAACCACGCCGAGGTCGTGGGTGATCCAGATCAAGGCCAGCCCGAGCTCGTCACGTAGGTCGTGCATAAGCTCCACGATCTGGGCCTGGACCGTCACGTCGAGTGCCGTGGTTGGCTCATCAGCGATCACTAGCTGGGGGTTGCATGCCACTGCGATAGCGATCATGACACGCTGTCGCATGCCTCCCGAGAACTCGTGAGGATAGGCATCGATGCGGCCCGGGGCGTCGGGTATCCCGACTCTCTCCAGCAGATGGATGGCGCGGTTGCGAGCCTGTCGCCTCGACAGACCGAGGTGGGTGCGGATCACATCGATGAGCTGGGTGGAGATTCGCATCGTTGGATTGAGGGAACTCATGGGATCCTGGGCAACGAACCCGATCTCGGCCCCTCGAACCCGTCGCAGCCGGCGCTGAGACTCTTGAAGGAGGCCGACCGTTCCGTCGCTTGTCTCCAGCGTCGCTGTGCCGTTGGATATTCGTGCCGGCGGCTCGGCGAGTAGCCGCAGCAGGGCGAGCATCGTCACGGATTTCCCGCTTCCGCTCTCGCCCACGATGGCCAGAGTCTCACCTCTGGCGACGGAGAAAGTCACGCCGTTCACCGCATGCACAGTGCCTTCCGGGATGTCGAACCGGACCTCAAGGTTCTTCACGTCGATCAGTGCTGGCGCGTTCATTGCTTCACTCGCTGAGATCGAGGATCGAGCACGTCGCGCAACCAATCGCCGAGCAAGTTGAGCCCGAGCCCGGCAAAGACGATGGCGACCCCCGGTGTGAGCGAGATCCACGGACGAATCGTGAGCACGCCTCGACCGGCGTTGATCATGTTGCCCCAACTCGGAGTGCTAGGCGGCACCGAAAGACCGAGGAATCCGAGGCCGGCCTCGTAGAGGATCATGGCCGACATCTCGAACGTGGCCAGCGTGGCCAGTGGGCCGATGAGGTTGGGCAACAGGTGCAGCCGCAGGATCTGGCCCTCCGGTACTCCGACATTTCTTGCTGCCTCGATGAACATGCTCTCCCGTAGCTTCAAGACCTCGCCCCGCGTCACACGGGCAAACACGGGAATCGACGTGAAGCCGAAGATGAGAATCACGTTGATGAGGCTTCGTCCGACGACCGCGGCAAAGAACACCACGAACAACAGGTAGGGCAGCGACAGGATCAGGTTGATGAAACCGACGATGACGGCGTCGATCGTGCCGCCCCGGTAGCCGGCGATCAGACCGATTGCCATTCCCAGAATGATGGCGATTCCGACGCCACCGAGAGCAACACCAAGCGAGACTCGGGTTCCGAAGATGATGCGACTGAGCATGTCGCGTCCCAAGGTGTCGGTGCCGATCAGGTAGTCATTGGAGCCCCCATCGGACCAAAACGGCGGAGTATTGGCATCACTCAGTGTCTGCTGGAGAGGATCGTGAGGAGCGATCCATGGAGCGAACGTCGCGAGGATGAGCAACATGACGAATACGAAGGCACCGAACATGCCGCCCTTGGACCGGCGAAGCAGCCGCAGGGCCTCACGAATCCGAGCCCGGAACCGCAAATCCCTTTCGATGTCGATTTCATGGCCGGTCTCAGTCTCGCCAGCATGGAAATCGGCGCCACTGGGAGCAGCATGATCAGTCATGTGATCCCCTCTCCGTGTGGCTTCGATATCGTCGCCGACGCACCGTCCGCAGATGATCTAGGCCGAGGGGTCCGCGTCTGGCGCAACGTCCCCACTCTGATCCGCGGGTCGGCGACTGTGTACAGCACGTCAGCAAGAAGCGAGAAGAGGATAACGATGAGCGCGCCGAAGAACGCTATTCCCTGCACGAGCTGGAAGTCACGATTGCTCACCGCTTCGGCCAACAACCCTCCGGCGCCCGGCCAGGCAAAGACAGCTTCGATGTACAACGATCCACCCAGCAGCGCCCCGATCTGCAGGCTCATTACGCTGATGAGTGGAATGAGCGCGTTGCGCAATATGTAACGACCGTAGATGACTGGCGCTCTGAGGCCCTTACTGCGAGCGATGCGCACGTACTCCTCATTGACGATCTCCAGCACCGACGATCGTGTGAACCGCAGAAGCTGAGCCATTGGAAACAAGCCGAGAGCAACCGCCGGCAGGACTATCGAACTGTCAGGAATGGTGAGGAACCACATCGAAGTCGTGCTGCGCCCGAACGACGGAAACCACCCTAACTTGACCGCGAACACCACAATGAAGACCAAGGACAGCCAGAAATTCGGGATCGTCTGGCCGAGCAGGCCGAACCCGCGCGCCGCACCATCCCAGCGGCCGCCCGCCTTGACGCCCGCCAAGATCCCGAGCGGTACTCCGACTGCGACCGCGAAGGCCATCGCCGCGATGCCAAGCTCGATCGTCGCTGGCATACGATCGAAGATCACTTCTCGAACCGAAATCTTGTACCGAAGAGAATTACCGAAGTCGAGACGGGCTGAATCGCCCACGAAGCTGACAAACTGTTCGGCAACGGTCTTGTCCAAGCCGTGCGCCTCTCGTGCCGCTTCTCTTTGCTCCTGGGTTGCCTCCCTGGGAACGAGCAGGTTGGTCGGGTCCCCTGACACCCGCAGCATCGCAAAGACGATGACCATCACGCCGAGCACGAGCAGTAGCGACTGACCTATGCGCCCAACCAAGTACCTCGTCACCGACTCTCCGTTCTGCTCGCGCTCCTTGCGTTAATTACCGGTGGGCCGAGGTGTAGTACCTCGGCCCACCAGTCGACCATTGGCTTATGAGCCGGCGTTTGTCAGCGAGCCGCCGCTAGGTCCCAGAGCCAATATTCCTCGGCCGAGCGCGGCTTGTAGTTGGAGACTCGATCGCTGGTTGCTTCGAATGAAAACGGCACGTAGAGATAGATGAATGGTGGGTCATCGTACATCCGCTGTTGCAGCTGTCGGTACAGATCCGCACGCTCGTCGTCGTCGGGGGTTGCGAGTATCTGAACGAGGAGATCGTCAACCACGGGGTCAGACCATGCTGAGAAGCTTGCAGCGTTGCCGCCCATGGCCCCCTGCAGGCGGTCCCATCCCTCAGGATTGGCGTTCGACCAGCTATCGCCGAATAGCGGCGGTAGCTGCTTATCCGCCTCCAGGTCCCAGTAGGCCCCGGAATCGATGATCTCAAGTGACGCATTGACTCCTACGTCGCCGAGTTGGGCCGCGACGGCTTCGCACACCTGCTCGAAGTTGGTGTAGGCACCCGACGGGCACGCAAATCCAATGTCGAACCCATCGGCGAACCCGGCTTCGGCCAACAACTCCCGCGCCCGATCAGGGTCGTAGGCATACGGTATGAGACCGTCGTTGTAACCGAAGTCGGCCCGCGTCATCATCCCGGTGGCTTGGCTGCCCTTGCCGTTGAACAGAGCGCCGATGATGCCTTGGACGTCGACCGCATAGTTGAGGGCCTGGCGCACGAGGGGATCTTCGGTTGGTTCGCCCACACCAGTGGTGAGGTTGTTGAACGCGATGTAGTACACTCGGTTGGTTGGGTACTCGATGACGTTGACCCCGTCGATGCCCTCTAGCGATGCAGCTTCGTCGGGGCTGAGGCGGCTCACGATGTCGACCTCACCCGTCTGGATCGCTGAGGCCCGGGTGGAGGACTCGGTGATCGGCCGGAATATGAGCCGGTCAAGTTTGGGGAAACCCTCACGCCAGTAGTTCGGGTTCCGGTCCAACACGATGCGGTCACCCTGGACCCACTCGGTCAGCATGAACGGACCGGTGCCTACCGGCGCTTGGCCGAACCCAGTGAGCCCGACCTCAGCGTAGTATTCAGGAGGAACAAAGAACCATATACCAGCCGTGAGACCGAGGAATAGTGCATTGGATTCCGGTGCGACGAGTTCGACAGTGAATTCGTCGATCTTGTTAACCTCGGACGCTCGTTGGTAGTAGTTGAAGTACTGATTGTCCGGGGTCCTTTGTACCTCCCACGAGAATACTACGGAGTCCGCGTTGAACGGTTCGCCGTTATGGAACAGCACGTCCTCACGTAATTTGAAAGTGTACGTTAGGCCGTCGTCAGATACTGTCCACGACTCGGCGAGAGCTGGCTCGAACTCCAAGTCGTCATTGATCCACACCAGCGGATCGAATATCTGGCTGGCCACATTGCCCGCGTTGCGTTCGGCCGCGTTCGCGCCGTCGATCGCGTTGGGCTGCGTCGTGAGCGCGATGATCAGCTCGCCGCCCCCTGCTGCGGGCTCGTCGGCTGCAGGCTCGTCGGCTGCGGATTCGTCGGCTGCGGGCTCGTCGGCTGCGGGCTCGTCGGCTGCGGGCTCGTCGGCTGCAGGCTCGTCGGCTGCAGGCTCGTCGGCTGCAGGCTCGTCGGCTGCAGGCTCGTCGGCTGCGGGCTCGTCGGCACCGCCATCGCTATCGGCACCACAGGCCGCCGCGACCAGAACGAATGCACTTAGCAGCAACCACAACGGCCTCATCCTGGATTTGCGTAGATGTGTCACAGATTTCTCTCCCTTAGACAATTGCCGTACCTACACCTAGCCCCTGCGCCGGATTTCCCTCAAGGCTTGGGTGACAACACTATCGACCCTGTGGGGATAGGCAGGCGACAAAAACGGCGATCACGCCTCTGACCTGGGCTTTCGCGCCCACGAGCCCAATAAACGTTCCAGGATCGCGCGAAATCCGTTCCAAACCCCTCAGCCTGATTCACCCTGGGTTTTGCGCAGGCTCGAGAGATTGGAGCAAGCATGGGAGCCATGAGCACAGAAGCGAGGGCGGCGACGTCGCGGCGGTATTCGCCTGAGCAGAAGCAGCACGCGGTGAGGATGGTGCTGGCGTTGCGCGAGGAGCTGGGCACTTCGGCGGGCACGATCACCAGGGTGGCCTGGCAGCTGGGCTATGGCGTGGAGTCGGTGCGCAAGTGGGTGGCCCGGGCCGAGATCGACGCGGGTGCCCGTGTGGGGCTGACCTCGGCTGAGAGCGAGGAGCTGCGGCGGTTGCGTCAGGAGAACCGTGAGCTGCGCCGGGCGAATGAGATCTTGCAGCGGGCGGCGACTTTTTTCGGGTAAGGGGCTCGACCGCCGACAGCGATGACCGTCGAGTTCGTCGACGAGAACCGTGCCGAGTTCGGAGTCGAGCCCGTCTGCGCTGCGTTGCAGGTGGCTCCGTCCACGTATTGGTCGACCAAGCGCCGGCCGCCGTCTGAGCGGTCGAAGCGCGACGCGTTGATGATGCCGCTGCTGCTGGCGCTGTGGCAGGCGAACTATTCGGTGTACGGGGCGCGCAAGCTGTGGGTCGCCGCCCGCCGCTCCGGGCACGACATCGGCCGCGACCAAGTCGCCCGCCTCATGGGGCGGCTGGGCATCCGGGGCGTCCAGCGGATCAAGAAGGTGCGCACCACCCGGCCGGACCCCGAAGCGGCCCGCCCCCCCGACCTCGTCGAGCGGGACTTCACCGCCGATGCCCCGAACCGGCTGTGGGTCGCCGATCTGACCCACGTCGCCACCTGGTCCGGTGTCGCCTATGTGTGCTTCATCACCGACGCCCACAGCCGCCGCATCGTGGGCTGGCGGGCCGCCTCTCACATGCGCACCCAGATGGTGCTCGACGCATTGGAGATGGCCCGCTGGAGCCGCGGCGTCCGCCTCGAAGGACTCGTCGCTCACGCCGAAGCGGGCAGCCAGGCTGGACTCAACCGGTCGTCGCAACACCTCGATTGTGGAGGTGCGAGATGGGGACGATGCGGGAGCGGCAGCGCGAGGTCCAGTTGTATCGGGGGCAGATCCCGTCGCCGGGTCGGCCGACGGTCGCGTGGCGGCAGGACCGGGTTCGGTTCTGGGCGGCGATCGCTGGCGGCGACAAGACCGAGGACGCGGCGGCACAAGCGGGGGTGTCATCCCCCGTTGGGTTCCGGTGGTTCCGTCACGCTGGCGGGGTGAACCCATGTTTGTCCCCGACGGTGTCGGGCCGGTATCTGTCGTTTGCCGAGCGTGAGGACATCGCGTTGTTCCGGGCCCAGGGCCTCGGTGTGCGTGAGATCGCCCGCAGGCTCGATCGCAGCCCGTCGACGGTCTCGCGGGAGCTTCGCCGCAACGCGTCGACGAGAACGTTCCGGCTCGAGTACAAGGCGACGATCGCGCAGTGGCACGCAGAGCGGCGCGCTCGTCGTCCGAGGCCAGCGAAGCTCGCTGGCAATGAACGGCTTCGCAGCTGTGTGGCTGAGCGGCTCTCGGGCGCGGTTCGGTCGCCCGGCGGTCGCGCCTTGGGGCCTGAGGGCCCGAAGTGGCAGGGCCGCAACAAGCCTCATCGTGGTGACCGCCGCTGGGTGCAGGGCTGGAGCCCCGAGCAGATCTCGAACCGCCTGAAGGCCGATTTCGCCGATGATGAGTCCATGCGCATCAGCCACGAGGCCATCTATCAGGCGCTCTACGTCGAAGGCCGGGGTGCGCTCAAGCGCGAGCTGGTCGCGTGCCTGCGCTCGGGGAGGGCTCTGAGGGTTCCTCGGGCCCGAGCCCGCCAGAGGGCCTGGGCCCATGTCACCCCGGAGGTGATGATCAGCGAACGACCCGCCGAGGTCGAGGACCGGGCCGTGCCCGGACATTGGGAAGGCGATCTGGTGATCGGTCTGAAGCGCTCAGCGATCGGCACCCTTGTCGAGCGCACCACCCGCTTCACGATGCTGATCCACTTGCCACGCGAACACGGCTACGGCGTCATCGCCCGCACCAAGAACGGCCCAGCCCTCGCCGGCTACGGCGCCATCACCATGAAGAACGCTCTCGCAGCATCAATGACCACACTGCCCGAGCAGCTGCGCCGCTCGGTGACCTGGGACCGCGGCAAGGAACTGTCCGCCCACGCCGCGTTCACCGTCGAGACCGACATCGCGGTCTACTTCGCCGACCCCAAGAGCCCCTGGCAGCGCGGCACCAACGAGAACACCAACGGACTGCTGCGCCAATACTTCCCCAAAGGCACCGACCTGTCCCGATGGACCGCCGAAGAGATCGAAGCCGTCGCCCACACCCTCAACACCCGGCCACGCAAGACCCTCGGATGGAAGACCCCAGCAGAAGCCCTCGACGAACACCTACGCTCGCTACAACAAGCCGGTGTTGCGACGACCGGTTGAGTCCAGCCTGGCTGCCCGCTTCGGCGTGAGCGACGAGTCCTTCGAGGCGGACGCCGCGGCTCCAGCGGGCCATCTCCAATGCGTCGAGCACCATCTGGGTGCGCATGTGAGAGGCGGCCCGCCAGCCCACGATGCGGCGGCTGTGGGCGTCGGTGATGAAGCACACATAGGCGACACCGGACCAGGTGGCGACGTGGGTCAGATCGGCGACCCACAGCCGGTTCGGGGCATCGGCGGTGAAGTCCCGCTCGACGAGGTCGGGGGGGCGGGCCGCTTCGGGGTCCGGCCGGGTGGTGCGCACCTTCTTGATCCGCTGGACGCCCCGGATGCCCAGCCGCCCCATGAGGCGGGCGACTTGGTCGCGGCCGATGTCGTGCCCGGAGCGGCGGGCGGCGACCCACAGCTTGCGCGCCCCGTACACCGAATAGTTCGCCTGCCACAGCGCCAGCAGCAGCGGCATCATCAACGCGTCGCGCTTCGACCGCTCAGACGGCGGCCGGCGCTTGGTCGACCAATACGTGGACGGAGCCACCTGCAACGCAGCGCAGACGGGCTCGACTCCGAACTCGGCACGGTTCTCGTCGACGAACTCGACGGTCATCGCTGTCGGCGGTCGAGCCCCTTACCCGAAAAAAGTCGCCGCCCGCTGCAAGATCTCATTCGCCCGGCGCAGCTCACGGTTCTCCTGACGCAACCGCCGCAGCTCCTCGCTCTCAGCCGAGGTCAGCCCCACACGGGCACCCGCGTCGATCTCGGCCCGGGCCACCCACTTGCGCACCGACTCCACGCCATAGCCCAGCTGCCAGGCCACCCTGGTGATCGTGCCCGCCGAAGTGCCCAGCTCCTCGCGCAACGCCAGCACCATCCTCACCGCGTGCTGCTTCTGCTCAGGCGAATACCGCCGCGACGTCGCCGCCCTCGCTTCTGTGCTCATGGCTCCCATGCTTGCTCCAATCTCTCGAGCCTGCGCAAAAACCCAGGGTGAATCATTACGGCGTGCCTCAGCGGCTAAGGACGCATTCGGAAGCGTTGCCGCATGCGGCGCCGCGGATCGAAAATGCGTCCAGTGCTTCGAGCGGCGATCTAGTGTCGAACCAGTCCTCTGGGGGAGATCGACGACTTGGACGGCGACCCCTACCTCGAATATCTGTCTCAGCATCGCACGGCGTGCAGCGAGACGAAACGGACCTGTAGCCATTTTGCCCATCGGCGTCGGCACCTTCGGTTGCGCTATAAGGCTCAGAAGAAGTGGCAGAAGATTTGCAAGCGGAATGCTCTTGAGTCCGGCAAGATGAGTCGGGCGAAGCGCATTGTCTGCCGCTATGTGCGCAGCCGGGACCGAAAAAGATGCGGCGGCTGCGGCAACAAGCTCCCCAGGAAGAAGGCGTATCTGGCTGCCGTTGTGCCGAGCGGCGTCGGCCATTTCGGTCTGACCGCGAGCAAGATCGTCACCATATCGCGACACGAATGGACTGCGCTGGGGCAGTTTGTCGACAACGCACAGGCGGCTTGCAAAAGGTCGTGCCGCAGCAGCGGCAAGGATGCAAAGGAGTGGCGGAACTCCGTGATGGAAAGACTGCCGGTCGCGCAGAGCCCTGACGAGCAGGATTATCTCTTCTTGCCGTTCTGATCCTGCGTCGAGCTGGATTGCGACTGTTGGCCTGAATGTTCGAGCGTCCTGTGGCGTCCGAGATGCCGAGTTCGGATCAAGGCGAGTCGCGACGGATACGGATTTGACTCCCGCAATACTGTGTGATGCCATTGGGTATCGCCCTGCCGCTGCCGATTGGCGCATTCGATCGGTCGTGCTTTTGCAGGCGATTGGGAATGGAGTGACACAACACTCCTCGTCATGTCTGCGGCCATTGCCTCATATGCCCAATACGTCGATACCGCGAATTCGATCTACGCGAAGCGTGCCGGCGATCCCGACTTGAAGCCGGTGACGACGCTTGAAATCCATTCTTGTCTCGGGGAATTCGTGGAGAGGGTCGCGGAAGGCCACGAGGTCTACCATGCTCTGAGCCTGGCATGCGCGTACGAGTCGCGTCCGGCCGGCATCGAAGCGTCCATCGGCATCAGACTGTGTTATGGGCCGTTCGCGCCTTTGGTCGTATGGTTCGATCACAACAATATGCACCTCATGCCGGCGCCGCTGGACTTGATGACGGCTCGGACTGTCGAGATATGGCAAGGGCTGGTATCGACCGGGGATCTGTGCCCGCTCCTTCAGGCTCGGCTGGCAGACCTGCTGAGCGTTTGCCGCCCGAGCGACAGCTGCCACTGGAGCCGGATCGCGTATGACGCATACCTGGCAGTGAGCGAGGATTCTGCGATCCATACCCATGAGCGTTGCTTCGCAAGCACGCGATGCGTCGCACTCAAGCACGACGCGCAGGCACGATTTCTGAACGCGCAATAGTCGAGTTTCGCCGAGTCCTGAGCAGGCTACGGCCTCTTTGGGTTCAGTGAGGGCGTGCAGTCGGCTTCATGGTGCCGGTGCCGTGGGGAGCAAGGCGGCGGATTCACTCTGACGCTTCGTCCTGCTGAAGCCACGGAGAGCCGGAAACGTCACCGTCCGCTATCAGTCGCACAGCCTTCCCAGCAGTCGCCACAATTCTGCTTCGTAATGTGTCTGTGAATCACACCGGGACGTTCCTATAGATGTCAAGTGCGGGTTGTGAGGGTGGCGAGGTCGGCTCGCAGGGTGCGGTAGAGCTTTCGTGCGACGAAGCGCTTGAGGCAGCGGATGGCTGATTCACCCTGGACGTTCCTATAGATGTCAAGTGCGGGTTGTGAGGGTGGCGAGGCCGGTCTCTATCTGGTGTATGTCGGAGTCGCCGGCCTGATCTTCGCGCTCAGCGGCTTCGCCGCAAGAGGCGCGGAGCCGAACCGCGGCGACCGAGCGACGCCGGCACTCAGATGGATCTTGTGGAAGCTGTGGGTGCGGTGGTGCACCCGGGCAGCGGGCCTGGCGGCTCTTGCGGTGGTGCTGCTCGTCCCAGCTTTGGTGAACATGTTGGTGGCCGCACTCGATGTCCCTGCTGTGGTGCGTCTGACTTCGCGCGACGGGATCCTGGTTCTTTCAGACTGCATCTGAGATGGTTGCTGGCCTTGATTGTGGAGGCCGTCAACGATGACATCGACACCGCGGAAGCCGAAGCGGATGCTGACAGCAGAGCAGAAGTACGACTTGTGGCTGGGGATGCTGACGGGGCAGATCTCCCAGGCCGACGCGGCAGCCGAGGCTGGGGTGGATCGGTCGGTGATCACCCGGCTGCGAGCGGTTGCCCGCGATGGAGCGATCGCGGCGCTGGGGGCGTCGAGGCCGGGCCGGCCGCGTCAGTCTCGCCAGGAGGCGTCGGAGGCCGCGGCGTTGGGGGCCGAGGTCGACCGGCTCCAGGCGACGGTGGTCGAGCAGGCCGTCGAGTTGGCGGTGCTGCGGGGAAAATCGCGCCCGGGATGAGCGGTCCGGTTCCCGCCCGTGTCGATGGGACCGCCAAGGCGGCGTTGCTGTCCTTGATCGACGATGCGGTCGATGCCGGCTGGACGCTGAACCGGGCGTGCGCGGTGGTCGAGCTGGACCGGGGTCGGGCGTGGCGGTGGCAGCAGCGCCGAGCCGGGGGCGGGCTCGATGACGCCCGCCCGGGCGGGAACCCGATCCACGGGCTCTTGGAGTGGGAGGAGGCTGAGATCTTGGCGTTGTTCGACGAGTGGGGCGACGTGGACCGGTCGCATCGCAAGCTCGCTCACCGCGGCTCCTACGAGCAACGGGTGTGGGCGTCGCCGTCGACCGTCGATCGGGTGCTGGCCCGTCACGGCCTTGCCCTGCAAGGAGCTCCACGACCGGCACGGACCGTGAAGACGCCGTGGCCGGACTGGTGTGAGTGGCACCCGAACCAGCTGTGGTGCTGGGACGGCTCCCAGTTCGAACGCTGCGTCGCCGCCAAGCACGCGTACGCGATTGTCGACCTCGTGTCCCGCAAGTGGATCTCGACCCGCCTCACCGCCAACCCGGACTCGGTCGCCGCCCGGGTCCTGTTCAGCCGCGGGCTCGACAACGAGGGACTGCTCACCGACGAGCTCCGAGCCCGCCTCACCGACCCCGACACCGCGCTCCCCGACGGCGACCAGGCGCCGTTGCTGCTGGCGGTCTCGGACAACGGGACCGAGATGCACGCCAACGAGACCCGCCGGTTCATGGCGCTGTGCTCGATCGCCCAACACTTCGGTCGCCCGTCGACCCCGACCGACCAGGCGTGGATCGAGTCGCTGTGGGGCCACGTCAAACGCGAGCACCCACACCTGACCACGATCACCGACCCGGCCGTGCTCGCCGCCGAACTCGAACGCGTCCGGGTCCACCACAACAGCGTCCGGCTGCACGA
Source organism: Candidatus Poriferisodalis sp. (assembly GCF_965221945.1). Lineage (GTDB taxonomy): Bacteria > Actinomycetota > Acidimicrobiia > Acidimicrobiales > Poriferisodalaceae > Poriferisodalis. The sequence goes on from NZ_OZ244925.1 coordinate 2,072,642, forward strand.
AGCGATCGGCTACGTCACCCCCAACGACGAACACGACGGCCGCGGCGACACCATCCGCGCAGCCCGCACCCACGGCATGCGAATCGCCGACGAACAACGCCGAGCCTGGCACCGGAGCCAGCGATGAACCCGCCGACTACCCTCACCAACCACAACCCGCCAGCGACCATCGGATACGGCCTGAATCCCAACCCGATCCGTCGCGAAGAGTCAGATACGCCTCACTGCGTAGTGATTCGCCCCGAGTTTCAGGGGGACCCTGGGGGACAACGCTGCCGGTTTGTGTTTGCGTCGGGTTTCGAACTCGACCGGTGTCAGCATGCCGAGCGAGGTGTGCCGCCGACGATGGCCGTCACGATCGGGACGTCACCGGTCGCTTGGTGTGGCCCGCACGACACGGTTCGTGAGCACATCCGCCAGTCGCATCAAACATCCCCTTGCGACGCCGGCTGCGGCGTCCGCGGCACGGGTTCCCCCTGCGTCTGTGCAGGGCGACTGCGATTCGGATTCGGTGCCGGCCGTAGGGTGACTGTCGGCAGTTCGGTTGGTGCGGTGCACATGGAGGAATGACACGGCCGATCACTCCCGAGAACCGCACCGACGGCGACTGGGAGTTCTTGGCGCGGATGCGCGCGCAGTTCGACCTGCTCGCCGTGCAGGAGGTCATGTCGGACCTCGGTGGACTGCTCTGCTGGGGCAACCACGAATTCGGGCAGACCGATGCGCCGTCGGGTTACTTCACCTCGGTGTCCGCCGGCTGGAAGCATTCGTGCGGGCTGCGCACTGACGGCACAGCGGCCTACTTCGGCAACAACGAGTACGGGCAGACGGATGCGCCGTAGCCGTGAGCATGAGGAAACTGCTAACCGCGCTGCTCGCCGCTGCCTGCGGGCCGGCACCAGATGTCGAACAGTCCGCATCGACCGACACGGTGCCGCAGACGACGAGCACCGAGCGGCTCGACGACGACAGCGCCTCGACGACTACGGAACGCTCCACCGGCCCGACACGGTTCACCTCGGTGTCCGCCGGCACCTGGCATTCGTGCGGGGTGCGCAGCGACGCCACAGTGACATGCTGGGGCGACAACAAGCACGGGCAGGCGGACGCGCCGTAGCCGGAACGCATCGGATTGGTGCTCACTGATAACGCCGGATACCGGACAGCCGGCGAGCGCTCCGGGCCGCTCCCGTGCGCTGTGGGCGCTCCGGTGCCCTCCGGTGCGCTGTGGTGTCGAGCGCTAGACAGCGCCGGCCGGGCGCTCCGGGGCGATCCGCTTCATAGCGCGGAGCCCCCCTTACGCTCAGCGCTCCCCGCGACGCTTCGGGCGGTGCCATCACGCCGCTGCCGGGCTTCGTGACCCCCTCGCCGGTCCCCGCACGGCGGGCGGCACCACGGCAGGGGTCCCCTCGCCGCGGGGTGCTGTAGCAGCGCCGTACAGCGCCCCGAGCACCCTGCCCCCGCACGAACACCCACGCCGCCCCACGCCTCAGAACGCCGCTACGGGGCGCACAGCGCGCCTCACGGTCGTTTCCTGCTGTGTCGGGCGCGCGATACTGCGCCTGCTTTCAATCTGACCCCCGCTAGGAGAGAACCGCCATGTCTCGACGGCAGCTCACAGCGTTGCTCGCCGCGCTGCTCATGACCCCGCTGATCCTGGCCGCTGCCGCTTCGGCGCAGACCGCTGGCGCATTTCTCGACGGCGCTGAGCCGTGGACAGAATCCGATTGCGCCGGTGATACCCCCATCGTCGTGGGCGCTGACGCCAAGGCGCAGTCAGACATCTACAGCGCCGTCACGCTGGCGGGGGTGCTCGGCACCGATTGCGTGATCCTCGCCGGACCCCGCGACGGGGACATGACGACCGAGCAGCGGGCACGTCTCGACGCTGCCGAAGCGGGCGGGTATGTGCTCGGCGGCATCGGCGCGGTGCCGACGGCGAAGATCGCCGGCCGTGACATGACACGCCTCGGCGGCGCTACCCGCTGGGCCACCGCGGAGCTAGTCGGGCGACGCGCCAGCGGAGACACCACCGCGGGAACCAGTACCGCGACCGAGACCAACGACGCCGACGACGCGACCGCCACCGACTCGCCACAGTTCAGCCCAGTGTCCGCCGGGTACCGCCATTCGTGCGGGTTGCGCAGCGACGCCACAGCGGTCTGCTGGGGCAGCAACGGCAGCGGGCAGACGGATGCGCCGTGGGGTTGGTTCACCGCGGTATCCGCAGGCGCTGCGCATTCCTGCGGGCTGCGCACTGACGGCACCGTGACCTGCTGGGGCAGCAACGGCGACGGGCAGACGGATGCGCCGTCAGGCGAGTTCACGTCGGTGTCCGCCGGGTGGTTCCATTCGTGCGGGGTGCACAGCGACGCCACTGTGACCTGCTGGGGCAGCAACGGCGACGGGCAGACGGATGCGCCGTCGGGTTCGTTCACGTTGGTGTCCGCAGGCGCTGTGCATTCGTGCGGGGTGCGCAGCGACGCCACAGCGGTCTGCTGGGGCAGGAACTGGAACGGGCAGACGGTTGCGCCGTCGGGTTCGTTCACCTCGGTGTCCGCAGGTTTCGTGCATTCGTGCGGGGTGCGCAGCGACGGCACCGCGGTCTGCTGGGGCGGCAGCATCTACGGGGCGGCGGTTGCGCCGTCGGGTTCGTTCACCGCAGTGTCCGCAGGCAGAGAACATTCGTGCGGGCTGCGCAGCGACGGCACCGCGGTCTGCTGGGGCGGCGGCGTCTTAGGCAAGACGGGTGCGCAGGCGGTTGCGCCGTCGGGTTCGTTCACCGCAGTGTCCGCAGGCAACTTGCATTCGTGCGGGCTGCGCAGCGACGTCACAGTGGTCTGCTGGGGCGACAACGAGTACGGGCAGGCGGACACGCCGTCAGGTACGCCTGACGCGACCCTCACAGCGCCCGCCGACATCGCACAGCCCGGCGTGTTCCTCGACGGTGCTGAGCCGTGGATCGCGTCCGATTGCGCCAGTTCCACCCCTGTGGTGGTCGGCTCGGATGCGAAGGCGCAGTCGGACATCTACAGCGCCGTCACGCTCGCAGGGGTGCTCGGCACTGATTGTGTGATCCTCGCGGGACCCCGCGGCGCGGACATGCCAGTAAGCCAGCGAGCACGTCTCGCAGCAGCCGAGCCGGGCGGGTACGTGCTCGGCGGCATCGGCGCGGTCCCGACCGCGAAGCTCGCCGGCCGTGACATGACACGCCTCGGCGGTGCTACCCGCTGGGCCACCGCGGAGCTAGTCGGGCGACGCGCCAGCGGAGACACCACCGCGGGAACCAGTACCGCAACACAATTCATCTCGGTGTCCGCCGGCAATCGGCATTCGTGCGGGCGGCGCAGCGACGGCGCGGCGGTCTGGGCGGTCTGCTGGGGCCACAACACTTCCGGGCAGGCGGCTGCGCCGTCGGGCGAGTTCGTGTCGGTGTCCGCAGGGGCGTTTCATTCGTGCGGGGTGCGCTCGAACGGCGCGGCGGTCTGCTGGGGCGGCAACGGCTGGGGGCAGGCGGCTGCGCCGTCGGGCGAGTTCGTGTCGGTGTCCGCCGGAGGGGTGCTTTCGTGCGGGGTGCGCTCGAACGGCGCGGCGGTCTGCTGGGGCGACAACCGGAACGGGCAGACGGATGCGCCGTCGGGCGAGTTCGTGTCGGTCTCGGCCGGGGAGTCGCATTCGTGCGGGGTGCGCAGCGACGCCACGGCGGTCTGCTGGGGCGGCGGCATCTTCGGCGAGGCGGATGCGCCGTCGGGTTCGTTCACCTCAGTGTCCGCAGGCGACAACCATTCGTGCGGGGTGCGCAGCGACGCCACGGCGGTCTGCTGGGGCTTCGACAACGCCATCAGCGACGGGCAGGAAAATGCGCCGTCGGGCAAGTTCGTGTCGGTGTCCGCCGGGATGTGGCATTCGTGCGGGGTGCGCTCGAACGGCGCGGCGGTCTGCTGGGGCTCCCACATCGACGGGAAGACCCTTGCGCCGTCGGGCGAGTTCGTGTCGGTGTCCGCCGGGCGGCATCACTCGTGCGGGGTGGGCAGCAATGGCACGGCGGTCTGCTGGGGCCGGAGTGAATTCGGGCGGACATATGTGCCGTAGCCGGAACAGCGACGACGATGGCACCGGCCCAGCGCAGCGCCCCACGGGCACCGGCGAGGGGGTCTTGTGTGTACCGGTCGGGCCGATTTCGGTCAAGTAGATGCACGGGATTCCCCCTCGCCGATCCCTGCGGGGTGCCCGAGGCTGGCCGGTGCCATCACGTCATTAGCGGGGTACGTGATCCCCTCGCCGGGTGGGGCGGCGAGTCGTTTGGCAGCGGCCATTTGGTGCATGTCACCGACGACGACTAGGCCCGTTAGGTAATGCAGTTAAGGAACGGATAGGAAATAGCGCTCCTACCTGCGGATTTCAGTTGCCTCACAGGTATCTGGGAGCGCCACGGACCTGGCCGCAGATGGGAAAAACCGACCGCGACCCCATGGACGTCTTCACCGACGCTGACATCGAAGTGCCCGCGAGCTTGTCTGCGTTCGCGGTGCTGATCGTCTCAGACGGTGCCTGGGAACCGGTTGCCAGCGATTCCAAGCGTCCCGTCGGAGAGGCGATCGCGGCTGTCCTCGAAGTCGACGACAGCGACGCGCACAGCATCACCACCCGAGTGACCGGCACTGCACGCACGATCGGACTGTGCGACAACGCCACCACTGCGGTGGCGTGCATCACCAGCAGCACACCAGATGTCGGCACAAATTGACGACGCGCTCGCCGAACTCAACGACCGTTTAGCGGAACGAGGCATCCATGCCCCCATCTATGTCCATGACGGCATGACCGCTGTGATGGTCCATCGTGACGGGGACATGCCCGCCATGTTCGACCGGGCACTTGAAGATGGACCCGAGGTCGTCGGGGAGCTGACAGCTCAGATCGGTAGGGAACGCGGATTGCCAGAGGACTGGCTGAGCCGGGTTGGAACTGAACCGCCATGATCAAACGTGCTGCGCTGCATGACGATCCGAGAACGCGCATCGCGCGTCTTGCTGCGAACGGCGGCTCGGCTTGCTGAGCGATGCGTGACCGTGGCACGCCAGCCCGACGCGGGCAAGCTCAAGAAGCGCTGCGCGCTCGCCGGCATCCGCATCCTGCGGGAGGTACTCAAGATGGCACACAAGTCTGACTCAACTGGGACACGAACAGCATCCCAAGCGAGATCGATACGACTGCGCGATCCGCAAGGTTGACCGGCAGTGTGGTCGTTGCCATTGGCGAGATCATCAGGAACATAGGTGCCGTTGTCGCTCAACAAGGAAGACCCAACGCAGGCTGCCATGCGTGTTGAGAATGCCACGGGTGACGGCCAGCTCTCGCCACGTCTACGCTGGTAAGGCCCTAGGGAGGTGTTCTACATGGATGACGAGACCCTTGAGCAACAGCTCCAGGAATATGAGATCGGTGTCGAGGAAGTTGTAGGCGCCTTCACTGAGGCCGAAATTCCTTACTTCGCAGCAGTCAACGCCGTTGCGATTCCGTATCCCTTAACCGTGACAACGAGCCACACAGGCCGGATGCCGCATGCCCACATGGGGTGAGCTGCTGCGAGAACTCAATGATCTGGAGCAAAAGGCGGCATCGCCTGGCGGCGGGCAGCCCAACGACGGGCAATCGCCATGCGATCGGCTGCGCCGGAAGTATCTCAAGCTGCTGTCTGAGCACACCAAGCGGGCGACCATCTGCTACAGCACGAGCTGGATGGAAAACAAGCCAGTTCCCAACGGCAGCGAGACGCTCACGGTCGCGCTGCGAGACATACATGGATTCATGGAGGCTGCATCAAACATAGAAGTGCGTGAATTGGACCTGATCATCACGAGCCCGGGTGGGGATGCCGACGCAGCAGAAGCAATCATGGGGTATCTGCGATCGCGCTTCGATCACATAAGGGCCGTCGTGCCAGTCGCGGCGATGTCGGCAGCGACGATGATGGCGCTGTCCTGTGACGAAATATTGATGGGGACGCACTCGCAACTTGGGCCTATCGATCCGCAGTTCACTGTCACCGCACCGGAAGGACAGCGTTCGTCGCCCGCGCAGGCAATCATCGACCAGTTCGAATTGGCAAAAGCGGAATGTCAGGACCCAGCGAATCTCGGCGCTTGGCTTCCGATTCTTCGTACCTTGGCTCCGGGTCTGGTTGCTCAGTGCACTCATGCCATTGAACGCGCGAAGCAGTTCGTTACCGATCAGCTGACCGCACACATGCTCTCTGGCGACGATGACGCTGCGGCGAGAGTCGCAGAGTGGTTCGCCGACTTCCCAAGATTCAAGTCTCATGGTCGCCCCGTACGGATCGACGACGTCGAGAGCCAGAATCTGAGGGTCATTCGGTTGGAAGACGACGACAAGTTGCAAGACCTTGTGCTTTCGGTGCATCACGCCACGCGTCTCACGTTTGGGCGGACCGCCGCAACAAAGCTCATCGAGAATCACCGAGGCCGAGCATTCATCGAATCGATGCATGTTCAGCCAACTGGGCCAATCGAGATAGCGATTCCAACGGCACCGGGAATCCCACAACCGCAGTCGAACGGCTCATAACAGCTTTCAAACTCTGTAGTCGAGCGGGACGCATCAAGGCTCCTCGGTTAGGCGCGCCCAAGCACTCGACGCAGCACCATTCACCGCGAGTGACATGCTCGACGCGTGCTCTGACTTCCGCATCGTCCAGCAGCAGGGACGTTGCCGCGCCCGGATACTTCTCGATGCGTCCGGTTGCGGCCGTTGCGCTGGGCAGGCTCTTGGAGTGTCGCTTCGGCAGCTGCGAGTACCTCAATTGGCTCGGTCCTGCCGGTGCTTGAGCGTGTCGAGCAGGAAACGACAGTAGGTGTGTGCGGTTCCGATCGCCAGCTGGGCGTGGCGTGAGCTGAGACCGCTGCTGGATCGGGTGCGGCCGTGGTCGGGGGCGTACTCGTTTCGGAGTGCGGCGATGCCGACGGTGACCTGCGACAAGTTCGACAAGATGCGCACGATGGTGTCGCGGCCTATTGTGGTCGGGGCGATCGTGTCGGGATGGGCTTTGAGCGCCTTCTGGACATCTCTGACGAGTGCGGGGATATCGCTACGGTCGTCGTAGTCGATGCCCAGTTCTTCCAAGACATGCTTGCTGGTCGCCTCGATCAAGGACTTTGATGCGCCGATTGCCAAGGACGGATCGGAAGGGTCGAGCCTGTCGAGGTGCTCGCGGATCGAGGCCGGGTTTCGGAGGCTCTCCAGCGGCAGCGGGGGGATTGTCGATGTCTTGACTGGATAGATCAGTCCCTCGTCGCTGAGTCCATAGCCATCGCGTTGGAGCAGGCGTCGCAGATTCGCATATACCTGCTCCAGCTGCGACGGTTCTGGCGGTTCGATCCACGACACGACTTCCTCGAAGACGCGCAGTGCCCGATCCGCTTGTTCGGCGTCTGACCAGTCGATGGCTTCCGCGTAGGCGTCGAAGAGTCGACGGCGTTGGCTTGACTCGTCCGATTCGGGACCTGGGGAGAACCCCTCGGATTCGAACGCATCTGTGATCGTTCTCAATGTCCCCCACCCAACGCTGAGTTGGCGGAATTCACGACGAACTCGGCGATGGATCACATCCGCAGCCACGACCGGCAACGCTAACGACCGATTAGTCATCGCCGGCCGAGACGACCACACTCTGTGGCGCCCACCGGGGCGGGTCCAGATCGAGGACAATGCCGACCGATCGACGGATGCACGACATGCCCAGATTCCACCCGACACAGCTGAATCACTGCCAGACGCGATTCCCAAGGGGGTAGATCGCGTTCGCGGACACGTCCGGTCGCGTTCCAGATTGGGACAAGTCGCGTTCTTGAGGTTCCGAACGATCGTTTCTAATCAGTGCTCTGACCTGCACGAATACCGTTCATCACGAATTTCGCACACGTCCCACGAGGGCGGGGTGTGTGCGGAATGTACTGCTGAGTCCAGTGTGGATTGACCTGCGGAATCAAGTGTGCCGGTCCGGACCGTGCCTTGACGTCCCGTGCCGTGCGGTGACGGGGCGTGCCGTCGCCGCGGTGCGTCGGTGGTGCTCTCGTCGCTGCGGCTTTCCGGATTTCGTCCTGGGTTCGTGTCGGGTTCGTCCCGGTGACTCAAGCCATCGCTCCGCTGCCGACCCAGGTGTCCGATCGCTATAGGCTGGATTGCATGGTCCCGAGGGACATCATCGGCGGGGTGGCGGCTCGTCGTCACCGGATCGAGCGCCGCCAGGTGCTTTCCGCTCGACCTGCCGATGCAGCCGTCGGCCTGTCCATGCGCTCCCGGATCCGATGGTTCGAACGGGGCCATGTGAGGGGCTTCAGCGGAAGTGCTGAGCGACGCGGCTCGAAGGCTGCCAAGGCGAAGGCCGAATTCGAGTACCACCGAGACACCTTCTTCGTCCCGGGCTTCTGAGACCGACGTCGGCCCGCCCGCCCCTCGCGAGTCCTAGGGGGCTCGGGCTTGTGCGGCGCCTCGTTGTGGAGCGGGCTTGGGCTCTGATTCTTGGGTTGTGGTCCAGGTGCCGTCGGGCTGGGGGACCATCCGGTAGCCGTGCTGGTGGAGGTGGTGATGGTGCCGGTGGCACAGCAGCACCAGGTTGTCCAAGTTGGTGGGGCCTCCGGCTACCCAGTGCTCGACATGGTGCGCGTCGCAGCGTGACGGTTCGGCCGGTTCACCTCGACCACCTCGACGCCCGAGCCGACCAGATGACGCGTCAGCCCCGCCCCATAGGAGCCGGTGCCCTCAACGCCGACCCGCACCAGCGGCCCGAACGACCCCAGCCACCCCGCCAGCCGGCGATACCCGACCGGGTCCGCCCCGAACGACGCCGAGGCGAGCACCCGGCCCGCCTGGTCGACCGCCGCAGCGACATGGACCTCCTTGTGCGTGTCGACGCCCCCGTAGACGCCGACTGGCTGATCAGCCATGATGAACCCTGCCTTTCTCCCAACTGGGTCAGTCAGGCACCATCGGCCGGGACGGCGGACAGGACAGTCAAGGTGTTCTCCAAGGCTCCTGACTTGTTTGAGTGGGGCCAGCATCCCGGTCCTGACGGGGACGTAGGGTGCGAGGTCGGTGACCGGTTGGGCTCTCACGCTCCTTGCCCACTTCGGTGTGGCTCTCTCATAGCGTGTCCGGCCGGTCGCCGCCCGCTGCGGCGTGGCTCAATAGAGGCGTGATCGTTTCCTGAATTCAGGTTGCCCGCCGTAGACACCAGTTGTCCGGCAACCGAAGGAGCGACAAATGACGGTGGTCATTGGTATCGACCCGCACAACGCTTCCCACACGATGACTGCTCGTCGGCTTTGCTCATTCGAGAGGATCGCCTGTCCCGATACTTGGAAGACTCGGGCAGTGCGCTCGTGTGGGCGATCGTCGGCGAAAAACGGGCACGCGAGCCCGGGAACTGGCTGGACTGCTGGGCGGCAAACGTGCGACGATCCGGCGCCTAGGTCTACGGAGACGATTCATCCCGAGGCCACATACAGACATACCCGGAAACCCCGACCGGTGAACGCACGGCCCAGCCTTAGCCACACTGCGGCTGGACCCACGAGTCGAGAGTCACAGCCACGATGCGTCGCCAATTGCCCGAGTCACGCCGCACGCGCTCTCTAGCATGTCGCCATGAGCAACAGTGTGCGCATTCAAGCGCAACCGATCCGCGCCAATGCGGGCATTTCGAGGCCACAGCTGCGTGTTACGCCTCCACCGCGGCATCGGAGAGCCTGGCGACAGTTGAGTCGCCCCTTGGCGTGGACTGCGCGTGTGTTCGCCCGTGAGGTTGTCGGAGATGTCTGGGATTGGGCGCGCGGGCTGTTGGGCAGAGCGAAGAATCGCTTTGCGACTTCGCCTTAGACGAGTCCGATGGCTATTGGTGCTGGCAACTGAATGAGTCGATCCGCGGCTAGTTTGATCCAGTTATCAGAGCGTCGAGAAGGCCTGGTTCAGCGCAAGACCAAGTACAGGGCTTGTTTGCGAGTTAGCGCCCGATACCCCTGACCTGCGGCTCTGCTCGCGGCGGTAGCTCCCAGAAACGAGGCTCCACATTTGAAATGGGGGTACTCCACACTTGGATCAGCCCCGACGCGCCGCCAATCCACGCCGCTGGAGTGTCATTTGTGCAGTCCACCGCACGCGGCAGCATCGCACTGCTGGAACCGTCCACTGAGGCAAGCAACGGCATACAGCCGACACGGCACTATGCCAGTGACGCGGCGCTCACCTGCTGCCTCCTGAGTGTCATGGGCAAGGGGACACGACGGGCAATCGCGCTGACGGTAGCGGCGGCACTGGCGCACTCCCGAAGCTCAATGTCGCGATCTTGTTCAGATCGACCAGAACGGCGCCTGACTATGCTCCCTATCACAGGAGAAACTGGCCCTTCGTCTTTTGTTGGGATGAGGGCGGGTTGAGGGTCCGCAGGTAGGGGTCGAGGCCCTGCTGGGATCGGTGTTTGTGGACGCCGAACCCTGGAGGGCCTCGATGAATCGTGATGTTATGTCGGTGCGGCTGTGGCTGCCGCGGACCGAGGTGCTGGGGGTGGTCGTCGACGCGCCTGAGCGGCTGGTGGTGCGGGTGGCATCGACGGTGCGGCGGCCCCAGTGCCCTGATTGCGGGGCGCCGAGCGCGAGGGTCCATGACCGCCGGGACAATCGTGTGCGTGACTTGGAGGTGTCGGGGCGGCCGGTGACGCTGGTGTGGAAGCGGCGCCGGATGCTGTGCGATGTCTGCGACCGGCGCTTTGTGGAGGCCCATCGGGCGTTCGAGGGCAGCGTCACGGCGCGTCTGGCGCGCCGGATGGTGGCCGATGCCCGGGCGATGCCGGTCAACACGGTGGCTCGTCGTCATGGGGTGAGCTGGGGGCTGGTGAACGCGTTGGTGGTCGCCTGGGCGGGCCTGGTCGCCGATCATCGCCGGCGGCGGCGCTGCCGGGTGCTGCTGGTCGACGAGACCTCGATCCGCAAGCGGCACCGCTACGTCACGGTACTGGTGAACGGCGACACCGGCGAGGTCCTCGCGATGGTGCCCCACCGCAGCCAGGCAGCCCTGTCGGCGTTCCTCGCAGCCCAGGGGCACCGCTGGTGCAAAGGAGTGAAGGTCGTGGTGTCCGACGGCTCAAAGGCATACAAGGCAGCCATCGACGCCCGGCTCGGCCACGCCCGCCACGTGCTGGACCGGTACCGGGTCATCAGATGGTTCCAAGCAGGGCTGGTCGCGGTGCGGCGCGACGTCCAGCGACGCCCCGAGGGCTCGGTGCCCGCCTTCGACCGCGACGTGTTCCGATCCAGGTTCCTGCTGATGCGCCGACCCGACAAGCTCAGCGAAGCCGAGCAGGCCCGCCTCGGCGAGCTGTTCGCCGCCCATCCCCGGCTCAAGGCGGCCTGGGACGCGCTCGCCGAGCTGCACGGCCTCTACCTTGCCGACGACCACAAAGGCGCCCTCGAAGCGCTCGACCGGTTCGCCGACATCTACAGCACCGGGCTGATCCCCGAGTTCAGCGACACCGTCGACACCTTCTTGGCCTGGCATGCCCAGATCCTCGGCTGGCACCGCGCCGGGCGGCCCAGCAACGGCCGCATCGACCGCACCAACAACCTGCTCCAAGTCCTGCGCCGAACCGCACACGGCTTCACCAACTACGCCAACTTCGAAGCCCGCGGCATCCTGCTGACATAATCAACCCCGCCGAGCCCAGCAGCCCGAATCCCACAAAATCGCGAAGGCTCTGCTTTGTGTCTGACTTTGCCGCGGAGGGTCCACCGAGGAATGAACCAAGTCTGATCGTGTTCTCGCTGACGTGTGAAGGAGCATCAGATGACTGTCAGCGAGGGTCGGCGTCGACCGAAGAAGCTGTCCGCGGAGACGAAGTGGGAGATCTACTTGCAGGTCGCGGGCGGAGAGATCACCCAGGCCGACGCCGCCCGGAAGTGGGGGGTCGATGTGTCGACGATCATCACCATCCGCCGCACGGTGAAAGAAGCGGCGCTGGCTGCGCTGGCCCGCAAGCCGGGTCGACCGGCCACCGAACGCAACTGGGAGCTCGAAGCGGCCCAAGCAGAGATCGGTCAGCTCACCGAGGCGATCAAGGTCCAAGCGATCGAGTTGGCCATCGTCCGGGGAAAATCCGGCTGGGACTGAGCGGGCCGGTCCCGGCGAGAGTCCCCGCCGAGGTCAAAGAGCTGGTCCTCAAGACCGTCGACGACGCCGTTGCCGCCGGGTTCTGGCACACGTCGGCCACCGGTGTGTGGCAGGTCTCCGACGACCGGGTGCACCGCTGGCGGGCCCGCCGACGAGGGCTGGGCACGCTCGAGGACCTCGCCCCGGGCGGTGCGCCGGTGCATGCCTTGCTGGCCGATGAGGTCGCGGAGGTCCTCGCTGTCGCCCAGGAGTGGGGGCCGGTCGACCGGTCGCATCGCAAGCTCGCCCACCGCGGTTCCTATGTGGGCCCGGTGTGGGTGGCCCCCTCGACGTTGCGGCGCGTTCTGGCTGCCCACGGGCTTGTGCTGCCCGAACAGCCGCCGACGCCACGGCGGCCCAAGACGCCGTGGCCCGACTGGCTGGTCTACCGAACCGAACAGGATCTGGATCTGGGACGTCACCCACTTCGGGCGGGCCCGGCGCTGCGTGTTCGCCATCGTCGACATGGTCTCCCGCTACTGGATCACCACCCTGGTCTCGACCGAGGAGACCTCGACCCAAGTGCGTGTCGTGTTCGACCAGGCGTTGCTCGCCCAAGGTCTCGACGAGCTGCTCACCGACGACCGCCTCGATCTCGACATCGACGACCCCGACCGGCCGATCCTGCTCGCCGTGTCCGACAACGGCCCGGCCATGACCAGCCACGACACCCGCGCCTACATGGCGATGATGGCTATCGCCCAACACCACGGCCGACCCCGCACCCCCACCGACCAAGCCTGGATCGAGAGCTTCTTCAGCCACATCAAGCACGAATGGCCCCACCTCAACGACATCACCGACCCGGCGCTGCTCGACACAGAGCTGACACGCATCCGCATCGACTACAACGAAGTCCGGCTGCACGAAGCGCTCGGCTACGTCACCCCCGACGACGAACACCGCCAACGAGGAGAAGCGATCCGCGAGGCCCGCCGCCAAGTGTGGTGCGTCTGACTTCGCGCGACGGGATCCTGGTTCTTTCAGACTGCATCTGAGATGGTTGCTGGCCTTGATTGTGGAGGCCGTCAACGATGACATCGACACCGCGGAAGCCGAAGCGGATGCTGACAGCAGAGCAGAAGTACGACTTGTGGCTGGGGATGCTGACGGGGCAGATCTCCCAGGCCGACGCGGCAGCCGAGGCTGGGGTGGATCGGTCGGTGATCACCCGGCTGCGAGCGGTTGCCCGCGATGGAGCGATCGCGGCGCTGGGGGCGTCGAGGCCGGGCCGGCCGCGTCAGTCTCGCCAGGAGGCGTCGGAGGCCGCGGCGTTGGGGGCCGAGGTCGACCGGCTCCAGGCGACGGTGGTCGAGCAGGCCGTCGAGTTGGCGGTGCTGCGGGGAAAATCGCGCCCGGGATGAGCGGTCCGGTTCCCGCCCGTGTCGATGGGACCGCCAAGGCGGCGTTGCTGTCCTTGATCGACGATGCGGTCGATGCCGGCTGGACGCTGAACCGGGCGTGCGCGGTGGTCGAGCTGGACCGGGGTCGGGCGTGGCGGTGGCAGCAGCGCCGAGCCGGGGGCGGGCTCGATGACGCCCGCCCGGGCGGGAACCCGATCCACGGGCTCTTGGAGTGGGAGGAGGCTGAGATCTTGGCGTTGTTCGACGAGTGGGGCGACGTGGACCGGTCGCATCGCAAGCTCGCTCACCGCGGCTCCTACGAGCAACGGGTGTGGGCGTCGCCGTCGACCGTCGATCGGGTGCTGGCCCGTCACGGCCTTGCCCTGCAAGGAGCTCCACGACCGGCACGGACCGTGAAGACGCCGTGGCCGGACTGGTGTGAGTGGCACCCGAACCAGCTGTGGTGCTGGGACGGCTCCCAGTTCGAACGCTGCGTCGCCGCCAAGCACGCGTACGCGATTGTCGACCTCGTGTCCCGCAAGCGGATCTCGACCCGCCTCACCGCCAACCCGGACTCGGTCGCCGCCCGGGTCCTGTTCAGCCGCGGGCTCGACAACGAGGGACTGCTCACCGACGAGCTCCGAGCCCGCCTCACCGACCCCGACACCGCGCTCCCCGACGGCGACCAGGCGCCGTTGCTGCTGGCGGTCTCGGACAACGGGACCGAGATGCACGCCAACGAGACCCGCCGGTTCATGGCGCTGTGCTCGATCGCCCAACACTTCGGTCGCCCGTCGACCCCGACCGACCAGGCGTGGATCGAGTCGCTGTGGGGCCACGTCAAACGCGAGCACCCACACCTGACCACGATCACCGACCCGGCCGTGCTCGCCGCCGAACTCGAACGCGTCCGGGTCCACCACAACAGCGTCCGGCTGCACGAAGCGATCGGCTACGTCACCCCCAACGACGAACACGACGGCCGCGGCGACACCATCCGCGCAGCCCGCACCCACGGCATGCGAATCGCCGACGAACAACGCCGAGCCTGGCACCGGAGCCAGCGATGAACCCGCCGACTACCCTCACCAACCACAACCCGCCAGCGACCATCGGATACGGCCTGAATCCCAACCCGATCCGTCGCGAAGAGTCAGATACGCCTCACTCGGAGATGCCCCCCTGAACTGCCCGACACGTGCATCAACAACACGCATCGTCGCAGATCAGCGGGGCTTTTCCGCGAACCACCACAGCCCAGCCCACCAGACTCATGAACAATCAGGGCTAGACGCGCGAATTCGGCTAACCCGCAAACATCGGACCCACTAACCCGCAAACAAGCCCGGCGTGGGCGATACAGGATTCGAACCTGTGACCTCTTGCGTGTCATGCAAGCGCGCTAACCAACTGCGCCAATCGCCCGGAAGGGTTTCAAACGGTAGCACTGCGGGTGCAGTGCACAGCCGAGGCGGAGACCGGATTCGAACCGGCGTACACGGCTTTGCAGGCCGCTGCCTAACCACTCGGCCACTCCGCCCGAGTCCGGGTGAGGGTACCGTCCGACGTGGGCGGGGTTGCCCGCCGTACACTCGTCCGCCAAGGCAGTTCGCCGCGTGGCCTCACTGCCCAGCGTTGTCGCACGAGTCGTCGCGACGTGCGCACCTCGCGGGTCACGCCCTCAGAAAAGATTTTCGTGACAACTTTTAGTGAACTCGGCGTTCCCGAGTCCATGTGCGACACCTTGGCTGATCAAGGCATCACCGAACCGTTCGCCATCCAAGAACTGACCATCGCCGAAGCTCTCGCCGGTCGAGACGTGTGCGGCAAGGCCAAGACCGGCTCCGGCAAGACGCTGGCGTTCGGCTTGCCGACGCTCGCGCTCACGCCGCGCTCTGCGGACGGCCGACCGACCACGCTCATGCTGACGCCGACACGAGAGCTGGCGAACCAGATCGCCGCAGTCGTCGAGCCGCTTGCAAAGGCCATGGACATCCGGTCGATTGCCACCTACGGCGGCACCAACATCGAGCGACAGATCGAGCTGCTGGGCGCAGGCATGGATGTCATCATCGCCACGCCCGGCCGTCTCATCGACCTCATCGAGCGCAAGGCCGTCGACGTCGGCGGCATTCAGCGGGTCGTCGTCGACGAGGCCGACCGAATGGCCGACATGGGCTTCCTGCCCCAGGTCGAATGGGTGCTGCGGCACATCGACGGCCGGCACCAGACGCTGCTGTTCTCGGCCACGCTCGACGGCGTGGTCGACACCCTCGTCAAGCGCTACCTCCGCGACCCCGTCTTCCACGAAGTCGAAGAACGAGAGGTCACCGTCGCGGAAATGGGCCACCTGTTCCTCTCGGTCCACAAGATGGACCGGGTCCGGGTGGCTGCGCGCATCATCGGTGCCAACGGCCGAACACTGCTGTTCACGCGAACCAAGCGCGGTGCCGACCGGCTCTGCGGAGACCTGCGTGACGAGGGTGTCAAGGCCGGTGCCATTCACGGCGATCTGCCGCAAGTCAAACGAGAGCGGGCGCTTTCGGACTTCATGAAGGGCAAGATCACCGCGCTCGTGGCCACCGATGTCGCCGCCCGCGGCCTGCACATCGACGAAGTCGACGTGGTCGTGCATTACAACGTGCCCGCCGAGCACAAGACCTACCTTCACCGCTCGGGCCGTACCGCTCGGGCGGGACGCGGCGGCACCGCGGTGACGATGTTCCTCTGGGACGAAGAACTCGAAGTCCGCCAGCTTCAACGCCGGCTGGGGCTGCGGCTGCCCTTGCACGACATGTTCTCGAACAATGAACGCCTCGACGACCTCCTGGCGTTCGCCGCCAGCAGCGACAACGTCGGCCGCTGAAATCCGCTTTAGACGGGCGGGAACCGACCGGTACCCTTGCCATTCCAGCGGCAGATTGGCCACTGGACGAAGGCCCCTACCGATGAAGGCTCAGCTGTGGACAGTGCGAGGCGCGCAAGCGCCCTGAGCAACGATGCGGCGCCCTGGCCGCTGCCCGCCTCGGGTGCATGGCACGCGGGCCTTGGCGCGGCCGAGCGGCGGTTCTTCGAGCTGTCGCCGGATCGACCGTTCACGCTGGAAGGCGGCGGCACTCTGGCCGGCCCCGTGCTGGCGTACGAGACCTGGGGTGCCCTCGACGCCGACGCAGCCAACGCAGTGCTGGTCTGCCACGCGCTGACCGGCGACGCCCACGCGCATGGCCTCGCGCATCCGCCGTCGCAACCCACTGAAGGCTGGTGGAACGACTTCATCGGTCCCGGCCGCCCTCTCGACACCAACCGATACTTCGTGGTGTGCGCCAACGTGCTCGGTGGCTGCCAAGGCAGTACCGGTCCCTCGTCGGTGAACCCGGCCACCGGCGAGCGTTTCGGGCCCGACTTTCCCGTCATCACCAACCGCGACATCGTGCGGTCACAGTGGGCGCTGGGCCGCCACCTCGGCATCGACCGCTGGCTCTCAGTGGTCGGCGGCTCGATGGGCGGCATGACCGTGCTGGAGTGGGGCATCACCTATCCCCGGCGGGTCGGCTCGCTGGTGGTGATCGCGTCCACCGCCGAGGCCTCGGCACAGCAGATTGCCTGGAGCAAGGTCGGCCGCCAGGCAATCCTGGACGATCCCAAGTTCAGAGGCGGCCGCTACTACGACGCAGCAGAGGGGGACGGACCGCATCGAGGCCTTGCCAATGCACGGCGCATCGCCATGATCCACTACCGTTCCGGCGACGAATTCGACCGCCGGTTCGCCCGCCACAGCGAGGATCCGGTGCTGCCCCTGCGGCTTGAGCAACGCTTCGACGTCGAGAGCTACCTCGACTACCAGGGCGCAAAGTTCGTACCCCGCTTCGACGCCAACACGTACCTGGTGCTGAACAAGCTGATGGACCTCCACGATGTCGGCCGCGGTCGCGGAGGCATCGATGCAGCGCTGGGCCGCATCGTCGCGCCGACCATGGTGATGAGCGTTCGCACAGACTTCCTGTATCCGCGGCCCCAGCAGTTGAGGATCACCGAAGCATTGGCCCGCCGCACGACGGTGCGAGTCGAACACGTCGACATCGACAGTGACAACGGCCACGACGGCTTCCTCACCGAGCCCGACCAGACCGGGCCGCCGATGGGCGAGTTCATCGACGACGTCTACAAGAGCGATGCGGGACCCTCGGGGGCAACCCGTTGACCACCAGCGCCGCGGCGCTGCTGGCCGAAGTGCACACCAGCGTGCCGTCCGAGGCCGTCGGATCAGGCTTAGGGGTGTGGTGGCTGCTCGTGTCGCTGCTCGGCTTGGTCACCGTGGCATGCGGCACGGGATTCGTGCTGTACCTGCGTCGGACGGTCCCGCAACAGTGGCAAGGTGAAGAAAGCACCGTAAGGGGGACCCCATGAGCGAAACCTTCGATCCCCAAGAAGTGATCGCCCGCTTCGCAGAGCGCGCTCAGGCAGTGCGCAAGCGAAACCTGCCCGCCGTCGGCGGCGAGGAGAGACGACACTTCATCCGTCAAGCCGAGCTGGACTTCATGGACTACGCGATGATCGGCGATTCCGAGGCGACGCTCGTCGACGGGATTTTGACCCTGCGCATCGACTTGCGCTCCTCCGGGGAATAGCAGCGTTTCTCAGCCGCTCGGGGCCGCAACGGCCCGCTGAATCCACGCGTCTCTGCGGTGGCCGCTTGCTACAGTGATCCGCCCGCGCGGATGTAGCTCAGTTGGTTAGAGCGCAACCTTGCCAAGGTTGAGGTCGCCGGTTCGACCCCGGTCATCCGCTCCACGCTGCCTCTTGTGTGCTCCGCTACGGCAGTTGGCGTCGCGTCGAGCGTCCGGATGTGCCAACCTTGTGCGGCCCAATCCGGGCAAGGCAGTGGTCGAATCCGGGCAAGGCAGCAACCAGACATGACCCAAGGCTGCGCCTGTGGCGCGCCCCAGCGATCTTCAGGAACGGGAGAACAACATGGGTGCACTCGACGGACGTGTCGTCCTGATCACCGGCGCGGGCCGCGGCATCGGCCGTGAACATGCCCTGCTGATGGCGTCGGAAGGGGCGAAGATCGTCGTGAACGATCTCGGCGGTTCCGCTGATGGCACCGGCGCAGATCAGGGCCCTGCGGGCGAGGTCGTGGCGGAGATCGAGGCCATGGGCGGCGAGGCCGTTGCGAACGGCGACAGCGTCACCGATTGGGAAGGCGCGCAGCGCATGGTGAACCAGGCCGTCGAAGCGTTTGGCGATCTGCACGTGCTGGTCAACAACGCAGGCATCCTGCGTGACCGCGTGGTGGTCAACATGACCGAGCCGGAGTGGGACGCCGTTGTCGACGTGCACATGAAGGGTCACTTCTGCCCCACCCGCTGGGCTGCGGCCTACTGGCGCGAGCAGTCCAAGGCCGGCAAGGAAGTCAGCGGCTCGGTCATCAACACTGCCTCGGGCGCCATGCTCGGCAACCTCGGCCAGTTCAACTACTCAGGCGCTAAGGCCGGCATTGCTGCCATGACGCTGGTGGCTGCTGGCGAGCTCGCCCGCTACGGCGTGCGGGTCAACTGCCTGGCGCCGATCGCACGCACTCGTTTGACGCTGCAGACGCCGGGGCTGGAAGAGGTGGTGCGCGCACCGGAGGACCCTGCAGAATTCGACCTGTACGACCCGGCGAATGTCAGCCCGCTGGTGGCCTACCTGAGCATGGAGAGCTGCCCGTTCACCGGTGGCGTGTTCCATATCGGTGGCAACGAGGTGGGGCTGTACCAAGGCTGGTCATTGTCGAACGACGACATCATCGCTGCTGATGGGCGCTGGACGGTCGATGGTCTGACGTCGATTGCGCCTCGGCTGAATGAGGGTCGGTCGAAGCTGGCTTCGGTGGCTACTGCTATTGGGGACACGTTCAAAGGGTTTGGCAGGCGCGAAGCCACCGTGTAGTGCCGTGGGTGCTCCGCCACTGTCGCCCCGGGGTCGACGGGGGCAGGGGCACCCGTGCTCAAATATGCGCAGCGCCGCCCGTTACGAGTTGGATGGGCTGTGGCGCTGCGAAGTGCGCGTGGGTACCCCCCTGCCCCGCCCACCCCTGGTTGATCCGGTCACTGACCCTCTGGGTGCTCGACTTGCGGAGTAATTCGATCGTGAGTTCTTCGGGCGAGGTGTGACAATGGGGGACGTGGAGACGCTGCAGTTCACCAAGCACGATGGGCTCGGCAACGACTTTCTCATCGCGCTGCTGAGCAACGACGAGAAGGCGGCGCTTGACGCGCGCGGCCTCGATTGGGCAGGACTGGCCGAGAGGGTCTGCAATCGACACTCGGGTATCGGCGCCGACGGATTGGTCCTTGGAATCGGACCCACCTGGTCAACGCCGACGTGGTACGAGAGTGCAGTCAATGGATCCAGTTGTCCCGGCGGCAGCGCAACAGCTCGCATGGTGCTGTACAACTCCGACGGGAGCCGCGCTGGAATGAGCGGGAACGGCTCGGCTTGTCTCGCAAACGCTGTTGCCAGCGCTCGAGAGCCTTGGTCGCTACGGATCGATGACTTCAGCGAGGCCTATCTGGATGTGGAGCTCAATACCGACTCAGGTACTCGATCTGTTCGGTGGCGTAGCCCTTGTATGAAATCAAACGACGGCGAGCCGGTCCCGCTTGACACGCATATCGACGTCATAATGCCGACCGTCAAGGCTGGCCCCAAGATTTGCCCCGCGCTCGACGAACTCATTTCCGAGACGTTTGGGGGCGGAGCACGTGGTACCGGGGACGTCGGCAATCCTCACCTCGTCATTGCCACCGGCCGCAAAATGGACGCTGGCGAGACTGAGAGGCTCGGTGCGTCATACCAAGAGCACTTCGTCGACGGCATCAACGTGGAATTCGTGTGGCCCGTCAATGGGGCATCGCCGAGCGAGAGAGGGACGTCATCGAGCCTTGGAATGTCGGTGTGGGAGCGTGGTGCCGGGTTGACCAAAGCCTGCGGAACAGGTGCCGTCGTATCTGCGATTCGAGCTCGCGAGTGGGGTTTGGTTAGAGATGAGATCTTTACGAGCGTGCTGATGACTGGCGGGCTCGCGACCGTGGCTCAAGCGGGACCGACCGACCCTCCAGTTCTCCAAGTTTGGGCCGATCATGTCGGAGACTATGAGTGGCCGTTGCGTGGGCCTTGGCTGGATTCTTGATGGCTGAATCGGAACAGCCAGCGGAGCCCTCGGCTGACGAGTCGCATCGCGGGGGTTTTGGGGAGTTTGGGGGGGCTGAGTCTGGGCTGATTGACCGGGCTTTCCGGGAGCAGATCGTTCTGGTGGGGGTGCAGTTGGCAGAGCGGACTGCTGATGAGGTGGATGCGAATCTCGACGAGTTGGAGCGGCTGGTCGACACTGCGGGAGCGGATTCTGTGGACCGGATCGTCCAGCGGCGGGACGCGCCGGACCCCGCGACCTTCGTCGGGCGCGGCAAGGCCGACGAGATCCTGGATGCCTCGGTTGAGCACGACGCCGACACCGTGGTGTTCGACGACGAGCTCTCGCCGGCGCAGCAGTTCAACCTCGAGCGCATCCTGGGGCGCACCGCGCTCGACCGCACGGCGGTCATTCTCGACATCTTCGCCCAAAACGCCACGACCCTCGAGGGCAAGGCCCAGGTGGAGCTGGCGCAACTTCGCTACCGGCTCCCCCGCCTGCGTGGCCGCGGCCAGCAGCTGTCCCAGCAGGCTGGCGGCATCGGTACCCGGGGGCCGGGCGAGACCCAGCTCGAAGTTGATCGCCGGCGGATTCAGCGGCGCCTTGCGAGGCTGGAGAAGGACCTGCGCGGGCTGCGGCGGACCCGGCTGAACCAGCGCAAGTCGCGCCGCCGCTCTCGCTACCACACGGTTGCGATCGTGGGCTACACCAACGCCGGCAAGTCGACCCTGCTTCGGCGTCTCACCGGTGCGAATGTGCTGGTGGAGGATCGCCTGTTCGCGACACTCGACGCCACCACTCGCCGCTTGCACCTGCCCGGTGGCGAGACGGTGCTGGTCACTGACACGGTCGGGTTCATCAAGAAGCTGCCCACCTCGCTGGTCGAAGCGTTCATGTCGACCCTCGAGGAGGTGGCCGAGGCCGATCTGCTGGTGCACATCGTGGACGCTTCGGCGGCAGAACCCGAGATGCACATTGACGTCGTGCGCTCAGTGCTGCGCGAGATCGGCGCCGGCGACATTGACGAGCTCATCGCATTCAACAAGAGCGACGCGACCGACAGCGGCACGGTCCGGCGGCTGCTGGAGCACCACGAGGGTTCGCATGCGATCTCGGCGAACAGCGGCGACGGCGTCGAGGAGCTGTTGCTGGCTGTCGGGGACCGGCTCAGGCACCTCACCGAAGTCACCGAGCTACGCATCCCCTACTCCCGCGGCGACGCCCTGGCCGCCGTGCACCGCGAAGGCGAGGTGCTCACCGAGACACATGACGACGACGGCACCGTCGTCCATGCACGTCTGGACGAGGTTTCGCGCAGCGTGTTCGCAGAATTCGTGACGCTGGGCTCGGAACGAGAAGACGCTCCACTGCAGTGACCTTCTATATGAACGATTCGTACATGACAGAGGTTGCAGTCAGCGAGGTACGAAATCGGCTGGCCGAAGTGATCGAGGACTCCCGTCGGTCGGGTGAGCCGGTCACAGTGACACGGCGTGGCCGCAGGGTGGCAGTGATCTTGGGCCCGGAGGCTTTCGACCGACTCGTCGACAGCGCTGACGATCAGCAGGACCGTCGTGAGCTCGACGCCGCACGCGCCGAAGATGACTACGTGCCTTGGGACGAGGTCAAGGCCGAGTCGGTGATGACCGCATCGTCTATGAAGTCGTTGACAACCGCTTGGTGGTCCAGGTAGTCCGTGTCGGCCATCGCCGCGACGTCTATCGGCCCTGACTGAACCGACCGAGGCGGACATCGACCTCGGACGGAAGTTTGTAGCCGCCCGGCATCTGGAGTCGCACGCACTTTGGCTTCGGCGAGCAATGATAGTGCGGTGAGCGCAGGCACCGGGTTCGTCCCCCCGCCCTACCCCTACGACCGGCTGGACGAGCTGAAACCGCTCGCGGACCGCCATGACGGCGGGTTGGTGGATCTGTCCATCGGCACGCCGGTGGATCCGCCGTCGCCCGCCGTGCTGGCCGCACTCGGCGGGTCGGATTCCGAGCGGGGATATCCACCGTCGATCGGCACGCCTGACTTGCGAGAGGCCGCTGCACGTTGGTGCGAGGAACGCTTAGGTGTGCAGGTCGATGCCGCTGCTGAGGTGGCAGCAACGATCGGGTCGAAGGAGTTCGTGGCCGGGCTGCCCCACTGGCTGCGCCTGCGCACCCCCGATCGCGACACCGTGTTGTACCCCGAGGTCAGCTACCCCAGCTATGCCATGGGGGCTGAGTTGGCAGGCTGCCGGGCGGTGCCGGTGCCAGCGGACGAGCATTGGTCGATCCAGCTCGACGCCATCACCGAGTCCGATGCCGAAAGGGCATTGGTGCTGTGGGTCAACTCGCCTGGCAATCCCGCTGGCGGCCTCGATGATCTCACTGCGGCTGCTCGGTGGGGTCGGGAACGGGGCGTGCCGGTCTTCAGCGACGAGTGCTATGCCGAGTTCACTTGGGACGGACCGCCTCGCACGATCCTGACACCGACGGACGCTGGTTCAGCGACAGCGGAATCTCGGCGCGCAGAGGTAGACGGCGTGGTCGCCGTCCATTCACTTTCCAAGCGGTCCAACCTGGCCGGTGTGAGAGTCGGCTTCTACGCGGGCGACCCCGAGCTCGTCCACTACCTGCGGGAGCTTCGCAAGCATGCCGGATTCATGGTTCCCGGTCCCGCCCAGTCAGCGGCAGCCGCGGCGCTGGCCGACCAAGTCCATGTGGCCGAACAACGAGGCCGCTACCGATCGCGACTCGCGCGTCTCGCACGCATCGTGGGTCGCTTCGGTCCCGAGCCTCCCCTCCCGCGCGGCGGGTTCTACCTGTGGGCTGAGGCTCCTGACGGTGATGCGTGGGCGTTTACCCGCACCCTGCTGGCGGAGGCGGGGATTCTCGTGTCTCCAGGCGAGTTCTACGGTCTGTCCGCGTCGGATCGGGTTCGGATTGCCGCGGTGCTCACCGACGATGCCCTCGACATGGTCGAATCCCGTCTCAGCTAAACCTTCGATCTGAACTTGAGACTTCAGCGCGGCCCGGAACCATCAGGCTTCAAGTTGCTGGGCTCGGTCTGCCATCTCTGAGGTGCTTCCGTACCGGATCCAAGTGATCCGCGGGTCTCGGGCGAACCAGCGCTGCTGCCGACGGGCGAAACGCCGGGTCCGTGCGATGGCAACTTCGAGCGCCTCGTCCAGCGAGCACTCCCCTGCCAGGTGGGCACGCAGCTCCTTGTAGCCAAGGGCTTGAGCGGCCGTGCGCGACAGTGGGCGTTCCATCAGCCGCCGCACTTCGTCCACGAAACCTTCCTCGATCTGTCGGCGATAACGGTCCGTAATGCGTTCGTCGAGCGTGTGCCGGTCAAGGTCGATGCCCAGCGTCCGGAAAGGCACCTCGGGGTAGGTCTGCAGACCCGGCCCATACGACGAGAACGGCCGGCCGGTACCCAGGCAGACCGACAGCGCTCGCACGACACGTCGTACGTTCGTCGGCTCCATACGTGAAGCTGCGAGCGGATCCAGTTCGCCAAGACGACGATGCAGAGCGACGACACCGTCCGCTGTCGCATGCGCCTCGGCTTCCAGCTCCGCCGCGATCGAACCGAACTCCGGCGGCGGGGTCAGGCCGTCGATGACAGCGCGCAGGTACAGACCGGTGCCGCCGACAAGCATCGGAACTGCGCCACGGGCAGCAATGTCGGCCATGGCCGCTTCGAACGCAGTTGCGTAGTCGACCACGGTGAAGCGTTCCGCCGGATCGACGAGGTCGATGAGATGGTGCCGCACGTCGGTTCGCTCAGCTGCGGTGGGTTTGGCAGTGCCGATGTCCATCCCTCGGTACACAGCCATGGAGTCGACCGACACCAGCTCCACCGCGGCCCCGCCCCCTTGCAGTGCGCGATCGCGACGTGCGAGTTCCAGTGCCAGCACCGATTTACCCGACGCCGTCGGTCCCACGATCACCAGCGGCGAGCTGATGCTGACGCCGCCCATGGCGCTGACCTCAGCGCGCAGCAACCGGGATGCGGGTGCGGTGCCGCGCAGCCGCCGTGACCTCGACAAGGTCACCGCTCAAGTGGAACGTTGCGGCCTGGCGCACGAGTACCCGTGCGTAGGTACCGACTCGCAGTACTTCGGGAGCCGAGAAATGCACCAGGCGGTTCTGGCTGGTACGCCCCGTCAATGTGCCCGGATCCCGCTTGGACGGCCCCTCGACCAGCACCTCCTCGATCCGGCCGACACGCGACTCATTGCCCAATCGTGCCGATCGCTCGACGACGGCTCGCAGCCGCTCCATGCGCTCGGCTGCCACAGCAGGTGCCACAAATCGATCGCTCAGCTCAGCGGCCTCGGTGCCGGGTCGCGGCGAGAAGACGAACGTGAACGCGCTGTCGAAGCGGGCTTCTGCAACGAGTTCGAGCGTCGCAGCGAAATCTGTTTCGGACTCTCCGGGGAAGCCGACGATGATGTCGGTGCTCACTGCCAAGTCCGCAACAGCGTCACGGGCTGCGCCGAGCCGCTCGAGGTAGCGCTGGGCGGTGTAGCCCCGGTGCATGGCGGCCAGCACCTCATCGCTGCCGGACTGCAGGGGAAGGTGGAGGTGCTCGCACACCGCCGGCGTCTGTGCCATGGCCGAGATGACGTCGGCCCGCAGATCCTTCGGGTGCGGGCTGGTGAACCGCACCCGCTCGATGCCTTCGATTGCGCCGACGGCGCGCAGCAGATCACCGAACAGCGGCCGTGCCGTGCGGCGCCCACCTGCCCAGGTCTCGCCGGCACGCCATGCGGCATCGATCTCACCGTTCGTGCCGCGCAGCGCCAGGGTCACGTCTCGGCCATAGCTGTTGACGTTCTGTCCCAGCAGGGTCACCTCGCTGACGCCGTCGGTCGCCAGCCTGCGCACCTCGTCGATGAGTTCTCCGAACGGCCGGGAGATCTCGCGGCCCCGAACCGAGGGCACGATGCAGAAGGCGCACGCGTTGTCGCAGCCGATCTGGATCGTGACCCACGCTGCGTGCTGGGCATCACGTCGCACTGGAAGCGCCGACGGAAACTCCTCGGACTCGGTGAGGATCTCCGTCACCGGCCCTGATACCCGCGCATCGGCCAACAGTTCGGCGGCGCGGCTCACGTTGTGGGTACCGAAGACCACGTCGACGTGGGGAGCCCGCTCGCGCACAAGGTCCTGGTCCTTCTGTGCCAGGCAGCCTGCAACGGCGATCTGCACTTCGGGTCGGTCCTCCTTGAGGCGCTTGAGGTTCCCGAGCTGCCCGTAGAGCTTGTTGTCGGCGTTCTCGCGGATGCAACAGGTGTTCAGCACGATGATGTCCGCGTCGGCCATCGTCGGTGCGGCGACCAAGTCCTCAGCCTCCAGCAGGCCGGCGATCCGTTCGGAGTCGTGCACGTTCATCTGGCACCCGTAGGTGCGCACGAAGTAGCTGCGCTGAGTCTCGCCTCGTTGGACTTGCTCGCCCGCAGCCACGGCGTCAAGGCTAGGGGCGCGCTCCGATCCGCAGAGCAGCCTCAGCGACGGGTGAACGCGAACGGGCGGTGCCGATTCGCCAGGACGGCCGGCGCGCTGCGTTGGCCGGTTGGCTCAGTCGACGCTGGCACCCTCAGTCCGCGTCGCCTGCGCATCGTCCAGGCGGTCGAGCACATCGGCATCGCTGTCGGCAGGGTCACTGTCGACGCCGAGACCCAGCGCACGCCGGATCCGGCCGTCGATCTCGACGGTGACTTCGGGATTGGCGATCAGGAACTTCTTGGCGTTCTCGCGACCTTGGCCCAGTTGCTCGCCCTCGTAGGTGTACCAAGCACCGGACTTCTTCACGATGCCGTGCTCGACGCCCACGTCGAGCAGCGAACCCTCGCGGCTGATGCCATGCCCGTACATGATGTCGAACTCGGCCTGGCGGAACGGCGGCGCCACCTTGTTCTTGACGATCTTGACGCGTGTGCGTCCGCCCACGACTTCGCCGTCGATCTTGATGGCCTCGATGCGGCGGATGTCGATGCGCACCGTTGAGTAGAACTTCAGCGCCCGACCACCCGACGTGGTCTCGGGGCTGCCGAACATCACGCCGATCTTCTCGCGCAGCTGATTGATGAACACGCAGATCGTCTTGGTCCTGCTGAGGTTGGCGGTGAGCTTGCGCAGCGCCTGCGACATGAGACGCGCCTGCAAGCCGACATGGTGGTCGCCCATCTCGCCTTCGATCTCGGCCCGCGGCGTGAGCGCTGCCACCGAGTCGATCACCACCACGTCAATCGCTCCCGAGCGAATCAGCATGTCGGTGATCTCGAGCGCCTGCTCGCCGGTGTCGGGCTGGGAGATCAGCAGCTCGTCCACATCGACGCCGATGTTCTTCGCGTACAGCGGATCCATTGCGTGCTCGGCGTCGACATAGGCGCAGACGCCACCGGTTCGCTGGGCCTCGGCCACCAGGTGCATGGCGAGCGTGGACTTGCCCGATGCCTCCGGGCCGTACACCTCCACCACCCGGCCGCGGGGAAAGCCGCCGATGCCGAGCGCCAGGTCGATCGCGAGACTGCCGGACGAGATTGCCTCGACAGCCATGTGATGTTTCTCGCCCATCTTCATCACCGATCCGTCGCCGAACTGGCGTCGGATCTGTGTGAGCGTCATATCCAGTGCTCGTTCCCGATCTGTGTTCTGCTTATCCATGTCGTCCTCCTCGGACACCCGCCGACCGCACCCGGTGTGCGATGCCGTGTGGTGGCACCGTAGGAGCGGGGTGTGACAACTCACGGGTGATTTTCTGCCGGTTGATCTCCCTTGGACAGCGGTCACGCTCGGTGCGCCGCACGTCGCTGCACTGGCGGCCCCTGCTCAAGCGCTCTGCGCTGTTACAGCAGCCACTACGAATGACAGCAATGTAGTTCCGAACATCAGTTCGTGTCAAGGCAGGACAGCCGAGATTGGGGCACTCGGTCACGCCTCGTGTGTGCGCGGGCGGCCGGCACGTCATCGTGTCGCACCCGTGTGGCACGCTGCGCCCCATGAGCTCCCCATCCCAGATGAACGATGACGACTTCGTGCTGCTGCACATCGAACGCGATGCCGGCGTGGTGTTCGCAACCATTGACGCCCCGCCGATCAACGTGATGACGCTGGCGCTGTTCCGCGAGCTGGCCAAGTTCAGCGCGCACGTTGCCGACGACGACTCCGTGCGAGTGGTCGTGCTGCGCAGCGACAATCCGGACTTCTTCATCGCGCACTTCGACGTAGAGGCAATTCTCGGCTTCCCCACCGAGGGACCGGCTGAGCGCCCGACCGAACTCGGGGGCTTCCACGCCATGTGCGAGCGCTGCCGCACGATGGGCAAGGCCACCATCGTCGAGATCGGAGGACGGGTCGGCGGCGGCGGCAGCGAGCTGTCCATGTCGTGCGACATGCGCTTCGGCGCCATCGATCGCACCTTCATCAACCAGATGGAGGTGCCCATCGGCATCCTGCCCGGCGGGACCGGCACACAGCGTCTCCCCCGGCTCGTGGGACGCGGGCGCGCCATGGAAGTGATCCTGGGCGGTGTCGACCTCGGCGCACGTACCGCCGAGCAGTGGGGCTACCTGAACCGGGCGCTTCCCGCCGACGAGCTGCGGCCCTTCGTGACCGATCTGGCCTACCGCATCGCGAAGTTCCCGCCCCAAGCAGTCGCGCTGGCCAAGCAGGCGGTCAACGCCGCCGACGATCTGCCGCTGCGAGAGGGATTGTTCACCGAGCAGTACCTGTTCCAGCAGCTCATGCGCACTCCCGAGGCTCGTCCGGCGATGGAGCAGTTCCTTGCTCTCGGCGGGCAGACCTGCGAGGGCGAGATGCGGGTGGCCGATCTGGTTGCCGACATCAGCACTGACAGCTGAAGTTCACGCCAGTGGCACTCGCCAATCCCCCACTAACGGGCGACCCCGAACTCATCGACTCGTGGCGCGCCTGGCTGGTGGCGATCGGAGCGGGCCTGTCCTGCGGCATGGCCTTCGGCACCATCTACACCTTCGGTGCGTTCATCGAGTCAATGGCGACCGAATTCGGGGCCGGCCAGGGCGGCACCTCGGTCATGATCGGGATCGCAACCCTGCTGTTCTTCAGCACCGGGATCATCTCCGGTCCGCTGTTGCATCACCTCGGGCCGAGGCCGCTGCTGGCCGTGGGCGGTGCGCTGTTCGTCGCCGGCTTGGTTGCCACCTCGTCGGTTTCTGAGCTCTGGCACGGCTACGTCGTGTACGGCGTCGGCTGCGGCTTCGGGGCGGGCCTGTTCGTCTCACCGCTGTTCGCCACGGCAGCGTCGTGGTTCCTGCGGCACCGGGCGGTTTCTCAGGGTCTGGTGGCGACCGGGCCCGGCTTGGGAACGATGGTGCTGGTACCGCTCGCCCAGCGGATGATCGAGAACCTGGGCTGGCGGGAGGCGTTCCGGTGGCTTGCGGTCATCGGAGCGATCACGGTGCTGGTGTGCCTCGTGCTGGTGCGGCGCACCCCGATCGTGGCCACCGCGCATCCGCGGGAGCATGTGCGCCGGGTCGTGCGCACCAAGGCGTTCTGGCAGCTCACGATCGGCTCCACCCTGTTCGCCGTACCGGTCATCGGCTCGCTGGCCGCAATCATCCCCTTCGCAAGCTCCGTCGGCATCGGCGCCGGCGCAGCCGCATGGCTGCTCTCGGTCGTCGGCGCCGCGAGCATCTTCGGACGCCTGCTGCTGACCAGCTTCGCCCGCGCTCTGGGTTCGATCCGTCTGCTGAAGATCTCGTTCGCGATGCTGCCGGTCGCGTTTGTGATCTGGTTCTTCGCATCGGATCGCTACGCGCAGATCGTGGTCTTCGCCGTCGTCCTGGGCGTCGGCTACGGCGGATTCGTTGCGCTGCAGGGCGATGTGACACCCCACCTCTTCGGTGTGGCCGGCATCGGATCAGTGCTCGGGCGACTGTTCTTCTGTTACGGGATCGGGAGCATGATCGGTCCGATCGCCATGTTTACCCTGCTGGAGAGTTCGGGCGGAACGCTGCTGCCGATCGCGCTCGCGGGGGGCGTCGCGCTCGCGGGCGTGCTGGTCATCTGGGGGCTGACGCCCGACCCGGTGCCGTTGGAGCCGACCGCGGCAACGCGAGCACCGCGCTTGCCCTTGCAACTGTCCCCTCCCAGCGTCTGGATGCCCGTGCCAGCAAGCAGCGACCGCCGGAGCTGAAACCGGGCAGCCGACACCGTTCGGCTCTATCGTCAAGCACCGTGGAACGGCCGCTCGAAGACGTGCTCGTGCTCGACCTGACTCGCGCGGTGGCCGGGCCGATCACCGGACGGCTGCTGGCTGATCTCGGTGCCCGGGTGGTGAAGATCGAACCGCCCGATGGGGACCTGACCCGCTTCATCGTTCCCCATGTGGATGGCCATTCGGCCTACTTCGCACACTTCAACGCCGGCAAGGAATGCGTGTCGCTCGACCTCACGACTGCCGCTGGCCGCGACGTGTTGATGGCGATGGTCCCCAAGGCGGACATCGTGCTCGAGAACTACCGGCCGGGAGTGCTGGACAAGCTGGGCTTGGGGTACGACGCGCTCGCCGAGGTCAATCCAGGCATCATCGTGGCATCGGTGTCGGGCTGGGGACATGGCAACAGTCGGAGCGATCGGGGCGCGTTCGCATCGGTCCTGCATGCCGAGGCCGGCGTGACCGAGATGGTGTCGCGTCGACGTGGTGGCGAGCCCTACCGCAACGATCCGATGTCGCACGCCGACACCTACAGCGGGCTTCATGCGCTCGGCGCAGTGCTGGCCGCGCTGCACATGCGGCACCGAACCGGGCACGGGCAGACCGTCGAGGTGTCGATGGCGGAAAGCACGCTGATGTGCAATGACCTGGCTGCCACGGACTTGACCGGCCAGGACCCGCAGATCGGCTTCAAGGGCGGGCAGAACTGGGCCGCGGTCTACCCGCTGTCGAACGGCCGTCACGTCACCGTGACGCTGGACCTGACCGCCAATTTCGGCATGAAGGTGATCACCGCAGCGATGGATCGTCCCGACCTGCGCGTGGACCCCCGGTTCGCCCGCATCGAGGACCGGGTGCATCACCGAGACGAACTGGAGGCCATCTTCGGCGAGTGGGTGAGCCAGTTCGACAGCGCCGAAGCGGTGGAAGCCGCGATCGGCGTGAAGCCCGTCATGGCCGCTGAGGTGCGCACGGTGCCCGAGTTGGCCGAGACCGAGTGGGCACAGGAGCGAGGCGCCTTCGTAGACGTTGCCGCTGGCGAAGCGGCGGTGCCGCTCACTGTGCCGCAGTCGCCGTGGCGCTTTGCCGGAGCGGACGCAGGTGCCCAGCCCGGAGCCGTCGCAGGCGACCGCGGGCAGCACAATCGTGAAGTGCTGACGGAGCTGGCGGGGCTTGACGCCGCCGCGATCGACAAACTCGAAGCTGACGGCGTGGTCTCCTCCGGACCGCCCATCCGCCGCCCGGCTGCTCCTTGGCGCGGGTAGCAGACCGTCGCGGCGGCACGCCGAGCGCGAGCCGTCAGGAAATCAGCGTGGCGCCGATGTGGTCGACGAAGGCGGCGATCTCGTCGACGGTCTGGCCATTGGGCAGCAACACCAGCCGGTCGACTCCCATCTCGGCGAAGCGCTCCACCATCTCGGGCGTCGGGCGCACCCGAGGCGTGACAGTGATCTCGAGCCGTCCGAGCTCGGCGGGCCGGTCGTAGCGAGCACCCGCCTCGGACAGGCCCTCGATGCAGCGCTGTGTGCCGTCGTAGTCGAGCGCGAATCCGTACCAGCCCTCGCTCATCGTGACGGCGCGGCGGTACGCCGGCGCGGTGTGGCCGCCCATGACGACCGGCGGACCCGGCTGCTGGACCGGCCGCGGGCGGGCCTGCACGTTCGCGAAACTCACGAACTCGCCGTGATAGGCGGGCGCATCCATCGACCAAACAGCACGCATCGCCTCGATGTACTCCTCGGTCCGGCGGGCCCGGTCGGCCATCGGGATACCCAGCGCATCGAACTCAGGTCCGAGGTAGCCGACACCGACGCCGAACAGCAGTCGGCCTCCCGACAGCACATCCACGCTGGTCAATTCCTTGGCCAGAACCAACGGATTGCGCTGGGGCACGATGATGATGCCCGTGCCCAGCTTGATCTCGCTGGTGACCGCAGAGATATAGGCGAGCGCCACCGCAGGATCCAGCATCGGGTGCAACGGCGGCAGCGGCGACGGCGGCGCCTGCGGGTCGGGCAGCACCACATGCTCGCCCGTCCACACGGACTCGAAGCCCGCGGCCTCAGCGGCCACTGCGACACGCCCAGCTCCCTCTGGGCCGGCCGCGTCGCCCAGCGCACCCATATTGATCTGGAACAGACCGATCTTCACTGTGTTCCCCTCTAGTTGCCTGCCGTGGTGACGCTCTCGGTCTCCGCTTCGCCGATGCGGTTAGCGGAAGTTGGGCGCCACCTCATTGATGAACACGTCCATGGAGTGTTTCTTGGCTTCCATCGGGCCGAAGGTGAAGTCGGGAATGATCAATTCGTCGACGCCGACCTGGCGGTACTGCTCGACCACCTCGCTGACTTCGTCGGGCGTTCCCACGATGGCGGCTCGACCGAGGTCCATGGCACGGAAACTCTTCAGCTTGGCCGAGTCCTCACCGATAAATAGCAGCGCGCACGCCGAG
The DNA here is from genome assembly GCF_965221945.1 of Candidatus Poriferisodalis sp. Lineage (GTDB taxonomy): Bacteria > Actinomycetota > Acidimicrobiia > Acidimicrobiales > Poriferisodalaceae > Poriferisodalis. The sequence goes on from NZ_OZ244925.1 coordinate 2,105,028, forward strand.
CGGCTGATCTCACTGGGATCGCGGCCAATCGCCTCGCAGTGCCCATCAAGCACGCCGCACAGCTCGGCGATGTCGTCGGGCATGCCCCAGCAGTTCCACTCGGTGGCCCAGCGGGCCGTCGTGCGCAGCGTGCGACGCCGGCCGCCGCCGCCGATGAGCAGCGGGATAGGCGACTGAATCGGCTTGGGGTCCAACGGCGCCTCAGCAACCGTGTAGTAGTCGCCGTCGAGGTTGGTGCGGTGGTTGCCGAGCAGCGAGCTGATGATCTCGACCGCCTCGTCGAAACGGTCCATGCGACTGCGCAGCGTGCCGAACTCGAAGCCGTACGCCTCGTGCTCGTTCTCCTGCCAACCCGCGCCAATGCCCAGCACCACCCGGCCGCCAGACAGATGGTCGATGGTGGTGGCGATCTTGGCGGTCAGCACCGGGTTGCGGTACGTGTTGCCCGCCACGAGCGGACCCAGGCGCACCCGCGGCACTGCCACCGCGAGCGCGGCCAGCACCGACCACGCCTCGTGGACTGGCTGGTCGACGTTCTCCTCGTTGGGCATGAAGTGATCTGCGAACCACAGACCATCCCAGCCGGTGGCCTCGGCGTGCGCGCAGCATTCGATGATCGCTGACGTCTGTTGGTCGTTCTTGGTCCAGAATCCGAATCGCATCGGACCAGCCTGCCACCGTGCCGGTCAGGCGCGCAGGATAACGAGTCAAGACAGTCGAGATATATCAGCAACACGACTTGGATATACTCGGGCTCATGACCAAGCGTCTGGTCGACATCGACGATGAGCTGCTGGAGCAGGCGCGCCGCATCACCGGCGCACTGACCATGAAGGACACCGTCAATGCAGCGCTGAAGCACACAGTCGACGCCGAATTGCGAATGAAGCACGCGCACCGAATTGCTGGCCGTCACGGAACTGACATCGCCGATGATGAGGTCATGTCCGGTGCCTGGCGTTGAGACCTCTCTATCTTGCGGACAAGAGCGCGTACGCGCGCATGCATCACGCCGCAGTCGCGGCCCGGCTCACTCCGCTCTTGGTCGACGGGTATGTGGCGACATGTCCGATCATCGACCTTGAAGTCCTCTATAGCGCGCGGTCCCGTACGGACTACGAGGAGATCCTTGCCGAGCGAGGTGCCCTGCCCTCATTCCCCATCACCGAATCGGTCACCGATCGAGCGCTCGAGGTGCAGCATCTCCTCGCTCGGCGCAGCCAGCACCGTCTTCCGCTGCCTGATCTGCTGATCGCGGCGGTCGCCGAAGTACACGGTCTCACCGTCGTCCATTACGACGCTGACTACGACCGGATCGCCGACATCACCGGCCAGACGACCGAATGGGTTGTCCCGCGAGGATCCGTCTGAAAGCCAGCGTTCGGGCCGCGCGAGAACGTGCTTTGCACATTCTTGGGTTCGATACCCGCGCCATGAACCAGGCGGTGAAAGGCTGCCTTGGTGTAACCGAGTTCGGCGGCTAGCTCGTCGAAGCGGTCCATGCGGCTATGCCGCGTGCCGAATCAGCCTGGCATCCCGCGACTCAAGTGCTCAGAACGTCCACGAGCCGCCATACATCGCTGCTGGGATTGGAACGCGGCGACGATCCCGCCGTTTCATGCCTCTTCGCAAGCGTTTGAGCCCGTGCCTTGGCGTCGGCATAACCGGGTTCGAGAACTTGCCACGCGGCCGCCGGCACATCCTTCTTGTTCTTCTTGTCAATTAGGCCCAGCTCTCTGGCGAGCCGATTTGCAGTTATTCGATCGAGTGGAGCCGTGTGTTCCTGGGCATGTAATACGAGCCATAGCTCAAAGCACGGATCCGAAAACGCGACATGAATGCCGCTTTGACGGGCTTCGTTGAGCGCTTGCGAAACGTTGGCGTGGGCGTCGCGGTCGAACACGCACCAGACCTCGTCGAAAGGCACTTCGTTGCGGCGACGCACCTGCTTCATGGCACGAATGTCGTTGCGCGCTTTCTCCACGAGGGTCATCGGTGCTGCACCCGTGATGCCCCAGCTAATGGTGAGACCTGGACCGCGGATTTTTCCCCAGCGACCAAGGTATTTCGGCTCCGTCTTTTCGCCCTCGCTGTGGACTCGGATTATCCGCTGTGTCTTGCGCCGAGGTGCCGCATGTCGTGCTCGGTTGCGCCCGGAACTCATGCGTCGGTGAACTCGTCGACGAGGTCAGCTGCTTCCGCCGGAAGTGCTCCCGCCAAGTCTGCGGGATTCGGCGATGGGATCGCTCCGTAGCGGCCTAACAGATAACGGCGCTCGATCGCTTCGTCACGTCGCGGCGCCGGTGTGAAGTGTGCCAACGAGTACAGCGACGAGGCGCCGTCGGGGGCCTTCTCGGTGAACCACACCTGATCACGACTCAACATCGCTTCGCCGCTGTCGCCGAGCATGCTTGTGTCGTTGGTGTTGAAGATCAGTTGCGCTCCGTTGGGGTTGTACCGCGGACTCTGGAACAGCTCCACGAGCCGGCTCACGAGGTGGGGATGCAAGCTGGTATCGAGTTCGTCCACGACGAGCAATCGGCCATCGTCGAGCGATGTCAACAGCGGCCCGATCAGTCCCAGCCAGGTCTGCGTCCCCTGGGATTCCGCGGACGGATCCAACTCCACGTCCCCGTCAGTGCCCTCATGGGTCAAGACCAAAGTGTCCTCGTCGGCGATGTCTTTCTCTTCTCGCACCGCGAGGCCAGCGGAGCGCATCGCACGCAGGATCTTCTTGCGCTGCTCAACCTGTTGCGGGTCCGGTGGCACCAGCCTGAGATCAACGATGCCGAGGTCAGCAAATCGCAGCACATTCAACAACCGTTCCTTCGACTCGCGCGCACTGAGTTCGTTCGCCGACTTCGCCGAACCGTACGTCCAGCCTTCCCAAGCCGAGTGCCAGATGTTGTTGACAAACCAACGGTGCAGGCGGCGCAGCGGGTTGTCAGGACCGGCCCCCGCAACCGACAGCAGCAGCGCATTCTCCCGGTCGTAGCGCTCCAGCAACTCGCCTTCGTCGTGAAGCGGCGATCGAAACTTGGTCTTCTTTCCGCTCACCCGCTCGAACAGCAGAGCCCTGCGCCCGCGCGGGGCATACCAAGCAGACTCGGCTCTGACACGCGCATCGTCCATCTCAAAGCCATACCCGAAGAGAACGCCGCCCAGAATCAACTCCACTTCGAATCGAGACGGCTTGTCGGCTGCGGCACCGTCGAGCAGGAAGCGCGGTCGGGGAAGCGGATCGCCAGATGCTCGTTGGCTGAACGATCCAGCGACCAGCCCGTGCATGTCGCCCAGTGCCTTCAGAATCGCCGATTTCCCGGAGGCATTCGCGCCGAAGATGGCTGCGGCCGGCAGCACCCGCTCTGGCTTGGCACGGCCCGCGATGGACATGAGCCGGACTACATCGGGATCGGCGAGACGCGTCCCAAGCAGGGACAGATGCACTTCATCTCGAAAGCAATAGACGTTCTCTGCCGTGAACGACAAGAGAGCACTAGAGGCCGTTGACAGGCCCGTTGTCTCAGTCACAGATATATTTCTACGATAATTTCACAGAAAATGCAACATATTTGCTAATGGCGGCCTTGGAGGATCAGGCGCAGCAGGTTGAGCGCAGAGATGGCGCTGTAGTCGGCGAGGCGCTCGCGATCGCCGGGGAGGCGGATCTCGTCGGCCTTGTCCCGGTGCGCCACCGCAGGCACATCCCCATGCGCAGGCTGCGCGGTGATCGAAACGGCCAGGAAGGCGGTGCCGAAGGGGTGCTCGGCCGTCGCCGAGGCCTGGTATTCGACCGCCGTGACGGCAATTCCCACGCTGGCGTTAGTGCGCAAGCGGGCAGCCCGCGCAAGCGCTAGGGAACCGGCGGTCGACGCAAGCGGTGGTACGAGATCGTCGCCCAGCGGCGACACCTCCCACGAACCGGCATGCAGCAGGTACTCGGCCAAGTGCTCCGATCGGGCCACGATGCCTCCAGCGAAAGTGCGTGGGCCTGACGGCTCTGATTGGTTGGTGTCGGATGCCGTGGCCAAGCCAGGGTCGCCCAGCTTCGCTCCGCCGGGGGCGGTTCCCGCTCGCAGAGCGGCCTCGGCCGATGACAGGCGGTTCGCCATTCGGCCGCCGGTGATCGTCTCCGCGACGCCGAGCGTCAACCCGAGCCGACCCAACTCAGCCAGCACCGCTGTCTCCATCGTGTCGTCGTCGTAGGCGAACACCAAGTCGCCGAGCAACGGTTCCAGCACCGCCTGTTCGGCGTCGATCAGGCTCCACGCCTCGGCCGAGTCGGCCCCCTTGGCAGTGATGCGGACCTTGATGCCCTCAATGCCGCTGGCCAAGAAGGCAAGCGTCGGGTTGCCGGTCTCGTCCAACTCGTCGATCCGGCCAGCCAGCATCTCGGCAAGTCCGGATTCGCTCTGGCCCCACGTCCGCAGGACACGACTCTCGATGGTCGCGCTCACGCCCGCACGCCGCTGCAGATCGCCCAGCACCGTGCCGTTGAGCATCTCGCGCATCTCATAAGGCACGCCGGGCACCACGTACACGACCCGATCGAGCACCTCGGCTCCGTCCGGCGGCTCGGAGCCATGCGGCACCGCGCCCACGCCCCGCACCCAGCGGATCGGCGCCATCAAGCCGGGAGCGGTGCCGGGCTGCTGCGGGATCGGCGTGGCACCGGTCGGCACCATCGCCTGTCGCAGGTTGTTCTCAGGCATCGGCCGGCTGCGGCTGGCGAACATGGCCCGGATGCGGTCGGCGATGACCGCATCGAGCACCAGCTCAGCCCCCATCAACGACGCCAGCACCTCACGGGTGATGTCGTCCTGGGTAGGACCGAGGCCGCCGCACACGATGACGGCATCACTGCGGTCGAGCGCCAGCCGGAGCGATGCGTCGATGCGGTCGAAGTTGTCGCCCACCTTCGTCTGATAGTGGCTGTCGATACCGGCGAGGGCGAGCTGTTCGCCCATCCACGAGGAGTTCGTGTCGACGATCTGACCCAGCAAGAGCTCAGTGCCGACGGCGATGATCTCGGTCTTCACATCGGGTGACCCTAGGCGCAGGGGGCAACCGGCACAGTGCGAAGGTACGCACGCATAGGAGACCGATGGGTGCCGGGCGGCGCTGCCCAGCGCAGCGCCCTGCGTGTCAGGATGCGGGTTCTTCGCCCAGCTGTGCCGCGGCCACGCTGCGGGCCGAGCGCAGGTAGGCCCAGCCGGTCCAGACCGTGAGCGCCACGGCCATCCACAGCGTCAGCGTGGCAAGCCAGTGCACGTGAGTCGCCAAGGGTGGCATGACGGCGAAGCCAATTGCCCACAGTTGCGTGAATGTCTTCCACTTGGCGAGATTCGTGGCGGGAACCGTGATGCCCTGGCGACCGGCGCGAGACCGGTAGGCGCTAATCGCCAGCTCCCGCACGGCGATGATGATGACGGGTGCAGCGTGGAATTGGCCATTCCATACGAGCGCAGCCAGCCCGCCGAGCACCAGCACCTTGTCTGCGAGCGGATCCAGGAAGGCGCCAGCGCGCGTCTTGCCGTGACGTCTGGCGAGCCATCCGTCCAGGTAGTCGGTCATGCCGATCGCGAAACCGACAGCAAAGGTGCTCCACCGAGCCCCCCACGACACGATCATCGCGATGAACACTGGCGAGGCCGCAATACGGGCGACCGTCACGAGATTGGCCGGGGTCACCAGTGCCGTCGGCCCGAACGTCGGGGGCACATCGGGCCCATCCGGAACCGCCATCGCCTTGCGAGGCTACGCGAGCGGAGCAGAAGCGGGGCGACGGCCAGCCGTTCCCCTCCGGCTGGGGTGTTGGGGCCGCGAAGGCGGCAGAGGCTTCCTGAGGCGAGCAACCCAGCCCACGTAGTATCGGCACGTGGCGCTGCGGACGGTCTCGGGGGACAGCGACACCGCCACGTCGAGCGAGCCAGGCACCACCCCGCGTCCGGCCCAGCGCATCTTGAGTGCCACCGAAGCCGTCGAGCGGATGGCCGCCAAGCGCCAGGGCAAGCGCGGTTGCTACGCCATGTTCAGTTCCTACCTCGGTGGGGTCGTCACCGATCCGATGGTGATGACCGTGCCGCTCGATGACCACATGGTCCACCGCGGACACGGTGTCTTCGACACGTGCTCGCTAGTGAACGGTCGGCTGTACCGGCTCGGCATCCACATCGACCGGCTGCTGGCCAGTGCAGCGGGGGCACGCCTCGAGGTCCCGTGGTGTCGCGACGAGCTCATTGCGATGGTCGCCGACACGGCTGCATCATCGGGGGCTCGGGACGGCATCGTCCGGTACTGGCTGACGGCCGGACCCGGCGGGTTCTCGTTCATGCCGGCAGAGTGCGAGGAGCCCTGCTTCTACTGCGTCGTGCTCGACCCGATGAGCTTCGGCGCAAGCGGTTTCGATCCGATGAGGGACGGCTTCCGCGAGGCGACGGTGCGCGATACGCCGATGAAGCCGCCGTTGCTCGCCCAGATCAAGTCGAACAACTACCTGCTCAACGTCTTGACCCACCTTGAAGCGGCCGACGGCGGAGGCACGTTCGGCATCATCGTCGACGACGATGGCTTCATCGCCGAAGCGTGCGTGCTGAACGTATGCAGCGTGAGCCACGACGGCGTGCTCGTCACTCCCCCATTTCAGGGAATCTTGCACGGCACCACCATGCGGCGGCTGCTGGATCTGGCCCGGGGAGCCCTATGCGAGGACGGGCTGCTGCGAGACGTGCAGCAGCGGCCGTTGCGGGCGGACGAAGCTCGCGCCGGCGCCGAACTCATCATGTCCGGCGGCGACACCCATGTGTTCCCTGTGGTGGAGTGGGACGGTGCCCCGATCGGTGACGGCACGGTGGGTCCGGTGGCGAAGCGACTGCACGAGCTCATCGAGGCCGAGACCGCTTCGGGCACTGGCCCGCCGGATGACTTCATCGAGGTGCAGTACCCCTAGAGCGGGCACGGCATCGACCCGAGTCGAGGGGCGGATCGGACGCCTCCATGGCTGTTCGGTGACTGTCACAGGGCCGTCCTAGGGTGCGCTCGTGGACCTTCCAGCCGATGTCGCCGTCGCCGAAAGCGACATCCGACGGCTCGATCCACGTCCTGCGCCGACCAAAGATCCCGCCGCGGTGCCGGTCACGGTCGTGGGTCCAGACAAGTTGGGCGAGTTCGTCGATGCGCTCCGTGGTTCTGCAGCGCGCGCGGTGGACACCGAGACGGTGTACCAGCCTCGCGTAGCAGGGTCGCGCGGACAGGTCCCCCAGCTACGCGTGATCTCTGCCGCGACCCGTGCTCCCGATGGCACCGAGTGCGCCTGGGTGGTCGATGTAGCTAGGCACGACGGGCCTGAGCTGGCCACGGCACTCCACGACGGTCTCCGGGTGCCCGATCTGGCATCCGACGCCTGGAATGCCACCTTTGACGATCGGGTCATCGACACGCATCTCATGGAGCCAGCCGAGGCCGCCGGCGCAGCTGTCGGATCACTGCGCTGGTGGGATGCGCAGCTCGCCGATGCTCTGCTGCATCAGGGATTGACGGGCTTCGGCTTCTTCCACGGCTTGGCATGGGCAGCCGAGCGCTACCTGGGACTGAGCGTCGAAGGCAAGGCCACCACGCAGCTGTCCTTCGGGGCCAACGGACCGCTGAGCGACCGCCAGGTGGCGTACGCCGCGGCAGACGCCGTGTTGACCCTGTGGGTGTCAGAAGTACTGCGTGACCGGTTGCACGAGACGAGGTTGGAAGAGGTGTGCCGGCTCGAGCTGGCAGCGCGCCCATTCCTCGACCGCATGGAGCGGGCGGGCTTGCCGTTTGACGTCCAAGGGTGGGAGGCCGAGCTGGCCGAACTGGCAGCTCGGCGAGTCGAAGTGCTCACCCACTTGGCGGACCTGACCGGCGGCGGGCAGGCCGACTTGTTCGGAGGAGGCGTGGAGCCCAACTGGAATCCCGACAGCGAACAGCAAGCCCGCGACGTGCTGAATCGCTTCGCTGCCGACCGGGTCGAGGCGTGGACCGCGAAGACCGATCGCCACGCCCGTCCGCTGGCGCCCACCGATTCGCTGGGCGCGTCGGTGCTGGCAGGCATCGGCGGCGAACTCTGCACCGCGCTGCTGGCCTACCGCGACCTGTCCAAGACGCTGAGCACCTATGGGCACACAATGGGAGAGCATCTGTGGTCCGACGGCCGTCTCCATCCGGAGTACTTGCAGGTAGTGGGCACCAACACGGGTCGGCTGGCCAGCCGCAATCCCAACGCTCAGAACTTCACTCCGCGCCTGAAGCCGTACATGAAGCCGTCGCCAGGGCGGGTATTCGTGTACTCCGATCTGAGCCAAGCCGAGCTGCGATTCGCCACCCAGCTCGCCGGTGACGAGGGCTTGAGGGCCGCATTCGAAAGAGGGCATGACATTCACACCGCCACCGCCGAGCGAATGTTCGGCGTGCAGATGGACGGTCCTGCGGGACTCGGCGCCCTCGACCGGCCTCGTTACGAGGAATTCCGCACCAAGGCCAAGCGCATCAACTTCGGCATTCTGTACGGGCAGCGCGGCGCGGGGCTGTCGCGTGGGCTCACCGATGCAGGTGTGCCCACCAGTCGCGGCGAAGCCGACGCGCTCATCGAGGCGTATCTGGGTGCCTACCCCGGCATCGCGCAGTGGGTGGACGAGCGCGACCGCTTCATCGGGCACTTCGCCGCGACCTCGCTCGATGCCGATTGGCCGTTGACGCTGCAACTGCATGGGCTGTGGCCTCGAACCGATGGGGCTCGCCGCGCTCTGCGCAATCAGCAGCGTCGGCATCACAGCGCAGAAGAGGTTCACGAGGCAGTGCTCCTAGCGGAACAGGCAGCTGCAATCGATGCAGGTCGCTTCGCACACAGCGGGGAGATCGACCTGCGTGACGTCGATGTCGCCGAGGTGGCATGGGCGCTGTCGTTCGCGGCACCGGTGGTCGCTCGGTCCGATGGCTCGCCGCTGACGTTCAGCTCCCGGACGCCGGCTGGGCGCCGTCAGCAGTTCACGTTCTCGGTGGACTGGGTGCTGGGCGAAGCCGCAGCCGTCGTCGGTTGCTCGACCAAGCCTCGCCCCGCTGAGGTGTGGCGCCGGGTGCTGCAGCGACTCGAGCTCGCGCCCCCGACAGCTTCGTCGGGAGGGACTCTGCGCCCAGCCGTTGACAAGGTGCTCGAGCAGAGGCATGTGCGGCGCGCGGTGGTCGTTGAGGTCGGCGTTTCGATGGGTGAAGCCGACCAGCATTTCCTGCTGCAGCGCGCGCTGCACACCCGAGTCGGCCAGATGGCCAACGCCTACCGCAATGCGCCGATCCAAGGCGGCGTGGCCGACGTCATGCTCGACGCCTATGGGCGGCTGGGTGAGGTCTTGGAGCAGTATTCGACTGCCGTCGCTGTGCAGACCGTCCACGACAGCGTCGTCATCGAGTGCGACGAACACGATGCTGCTGCTATCGCCAGCGATGTCAAGGCATCCTTGGAAGCAGCGATGTCGCGCTGGTGCCCCGACGTGCCCACGTTGGCCGACACCGACATTCGGTCAAGCCTCTCAGAGACCTCAATCCTCGAACAGATCGACTGACGACGCAACCGGCTCGGCGCGCGACGCCTATGCAACGTCCACGGATTGCGAACGCTGGCTCTTGCCAACATGGGTCACCGCGTAGACCGCCATCGCAAGCGTGACGGCAATGCCCATAGTCAGGAACATGCGCTGCACGCCGACCCATTCGGCCAGCACACCTAAGGGCGCAGCTGCAATAGCGAATGCCGCGAACGGCAGCTGCACCAGCGATTGGACGCGGCCCTGGTAGGCCCCATCGGTGGAACGCATAACGATTGTCTGAATCAATGAGATGAACCCGGTAGATGCCGCGCCGACGGCCACTGCGATCAGCATCGCCACTGCATAGTTCGGCGCCCAGCTAAGGGCGATGACCGAAGCGCCGAAGCCAAATCCCAGACCGATCAAGATGGTCCCGACACTCGACGAGTCAGCGCGCGACGCAAGCAGTATCGAAGCGATAACGGCACCGACCGACGCAACCCCGGAGATGAACCCGACATATGCATCGCCATAGCCGAAGACACCTTCCACAAGCGCTGGCATGAATGCGACGTAGTTGAAGCCGAACATGATCACGACAATCGATGTCAGTATCGGCCGGCGGAGTTCGCGGCGGCTCATCGCATACCGGACTCCCTCGCCGATCTCTGCCAATGGTTTGGCGCGGGAATAGCGGGCGATCTGTGACTCGTCGCCTTCGGCCGCCCGCGGTCGATGCGTCTCAGGGAGCTGCAAGAGCAAGAGGAAGCTGAGCGACGCGATGGCGGTCGAGACGAAGTACGCGCCTGCAAGGCCGAACAGCGCGATTCCCGCCAGTATTCCCGCCAGCGAAGGGGCAATCACGCGGCTCCCACTCAGCGACAGCGACGAGAGTGTGATCGCATTGCCCAGGCGCTCCCGGCCCACAAGCTCGGTTGTCATCGAGATGCGAGCCGGACCGATCAGGCCGAACATCAGGCCCTGCAGGGCACTGGAGACGAGCAGCATCCAGAACTGGATGACACCGGTCGCGAGGGCCGTGCCCATCCCGAGCGCCGTGAGGACGAGGATGAACTGGCCGACCAGCATGAGGCGTCGCTTCGAGAGCCGATCAGCGGCCACCCCTCCGAACAGCGTCGACACCGCCAAGGTGAGCCCGAAGAAGAGGAACACGATGCCGAGAGCCCCTTCGCTCTCGGTGAGATCCCACGCCAGCAGCCCCCGCAGCAGGAACTGCATCTGGATGCTCATGAAGGAAAACACCCCGCTCAGCCATAGTGCCCGGAACGCCGGAACATGCAGCGCTGCGAACGTCGCGGTGCGATCGTTCGGTCCGGGCTCCGATGGTGCCCTGATTTGGCCGTCGCTATCGGCAGGGGGCTGGGCATGCCCGCCGGGCGCCGTCGTCGCCCGTGATTCCCTCATACCTGTGGCCCCTTCGGACAAGCCGGATGACGACGCTACCGGTTCGCCTGCGCCGGTGAATGGGGCGCGGACGTGGTGTGACCAGCGTTGCGAGCCAGCGTCTCGCAACCGGCGCTAGCTTCAATTCGGCTCGGATCTGACGTACCGATTCGTGCCACAACCGATACCACCATTCCAGGAGAGTGCCCAAATGCCCCGTCTTGACCTCAGCGGAGCTTCAGCCATCGTCACCGGCGGAGCGTCGGGCATCGGCGAGGCCAGTGCACGCCAGCTGGCCGATGCCGGCGCGCACGTCGTGGTCGCCGACCTGCAGGAAGACCTCGGCGCCGAGGTGGCGGCGTCGGTCGGCGGCCTGTTCGTGCGATGTGACGTCACCAGCGTCGACGAGGCAAGCGCAGCGGTAGATGCCGCGTCGGAGATGGGACCGCTGCGAGCGCTCGTCAACTCGGCTGGGCTCGGCCGCGCCGGGCGTACCATCGACCGCAACAACGTGCCGATGGATCTCGAGCAATTCCGCTTCGTCATCAACGTGAACCTGATCGGCTCGTTCAACATGCTGGCCCAAGCTGCCTCAGCAATGGCCAAGACCGAGCCCGTCGACGGCGACGGATCCCGCGGCGCCGTCGTGAACATGGCCTCGGTTGCCGCGTTCGACGGTCAGATTGGCCAGGCCGCGTACTCCGCCTCGAAGGGCGGTGTGGTGGGCATGACCCTGCCCATCGCCCGCGACCTGTCCGCCACCGGCATTCGCGTCAACACCATCGCTCCCGGCCTGATCGACACGCCGATTTATGGCGAAGGTGAGCAATCCGACCAGTTCAAGGCGCACCTCGGACGCAGCGTGCTGTTTCCCAAGCGACTCGGCTATGGCGAAGAGCTGGCGTTCATGGTCATGGAGTGCATCACCAACCCCTACATGAACGGCGAGGTGATCCGCGTCGACGGCGGCATCCGCCTGCCACCTCGCTGATTCACCCCTGCGATCAATCGCTTCGATCAACCGCGACGATCAACCGCGGCGATCAACCGCGGCGATCAACCGCTTCGATCGACCGCTCCAAGCCGAGTGTTCAGCCGGTCACGCCCTCGATGAACTCCGCGACAGCGTCGTTGAAGGCGCCCGGCCGTTCTTGGTTCGCCAGGTGGCCGGCGTCGCCAATCTCCACATAGCGAGCATCCGCGATTCCCTCGGCGAGCCGCTGGGAGGCTCGCGGCGGGGTGACCTCGTCGTGCTCGCCCACCACCACGAGCGTGGGCGCGGCAATGCGCTCCAGATCCGGGTAGTGGTTGGATTCCGCCATCGAGTCGCATGCCCACTGGTAGCAGGGCATGCGGATCGACGGGATCATCATGTCGGCGACATGAGACCGAAGCTCCGAGGATGCTCCCGGGCTGACGAGCCGCTGCGCACGTGCCGCAGCGAAGCCTTCGGGTCCCAGGTCGACGAAGTCTGCCGCTCGCGCCCGCATCGCCTCCGCCTGTTCGGGCTTGGTGCCGGCACCGGCACTCGAATCGGCCAGGATGAGCGAGGAGACCAGATCGGGATGCCGCAGAACGAGGCGCGTCGCGGTGACGCCGCCCCACGAGACGCCCAGCACAGCAACCGGCCCGTCGGACTCAGCGGCTATCAGCGACGCAGCCGCATCGGCCCAGCCGTCGATGCCGGGGGCGTCATCGGGATCGGCCGAGAAGCGGTAACCGGGAGCGTCCCAAGCCACCAACCGCATGCCCAACCGCTCCGCCAGCGGCCGCTGACCCAAGAAGGCATCGGCGCACGAGCCGATGCCGTGCAGGCACAGCAGCGCAGGTGCGTCGTGCGCACCGTATGACCAGCGAAAGACGTTGCTCATGCCGCCTCCCTCACCAGAGAACAGTCGCCGACCACGCTCATGGGCCTGCTCAGCAGCGCGGGACCAGTCGGCACGCGCACGCCGTGCTTGACGGGGGATGAGCAGGAAATCGAGCGGGTGTGCTGAGAGTTCATGGCTTCGGTCGAACCCGCGCCAGCGGGGTCGGCACGCCAGCCACAGGGGCGCGGGTCCGGAAGATGCAGCCGCCGTCGGATGTGCCGCCGCCGGTCACGACGTACAGATCGCGCATGTCGGCGCCGCCGAAGCAGACGCTGGTGACGAACTGGTCGGGAACCGGCACGGCAACGTCCGGCTCGCCGTCGGGCGTGTAGCGCTGCACCCGGCCGCCTTCGGCCAGTGCAACCCACACGCCACCCTCGACATCCACCGCCAAGCCGTCGGGCACTTGGCGCTCGCGCACGAACTCGCGCCGGTTCGACACAGCGTCACCTTCCACATCGGACACCCACACCCGGCCCGGGATGCTGTCGGAGTGATACAGCCTCGTGCCATCAGGAGAGAAGCCGATGCCGTTGGTGAGCCGTACCTCGTCGTAGACCACCTCGGCTGACCCGTCCAGGTTGATGCGATACAGCTCGCCGGGCACGTCGGCAGATGACTCATCGAACGGGTTGCGGCGCAGCGATCCGACATAGACACGGCCCAGCGCATCGGTGTGCATGTCGTTGAAACCGGCAACGTCAGGGGCGAACAGCACCTCCGAGCCGGCATCGGTGACGTGCTGGATGTTCCGGCCGCTCACCACCACGCCGCCGTCGGCGTGCAGCACCATGCCGCCCACGCCCCGACGCTTGGGCACGACCACCTCAATCTCGCCGTCGGGCCTCCGCCGGCGCACGCCGCCGTTAGGAACGTCAGAGAAATAGAAGTTGTCGTGCTCGTCAACCCGGGGCCCTTCGATCAGCCCCCATCCCGAACTCAGCAACTCCAACTCGAAATCAGCACTCATCAACGTCTCCCCCACGCCAAGTCCTGACGCTCGGCCATCGACCCCGGCCCGCAGGCCAGCGGTGTGCGGACCCTAACGAACATGACGTGTGCTGGCGCATCGCTGCTGCCCGAGCAAGAAGGGGCGGGTTTGCGGGATAGCGCAGGGTTGGGAAGTGACGCGGCGTCGGGAAACACCAGCCGCGCTGCTGTGGCGTGTATTAGGGAAATAGGGCGGGTTTGCGGGACGGTGCGGGGTTGGGCAGCGACGCGGCGTCGGGGGGCACCAGCCGGTAGCGGCCGTCGCGGACGACGACCTGCCAGTTGTGGTCGTGGATGCGGTCGTGGCAGGACCAGCACACCAGCACCAGATTGTCAACCCGCGTCGCGCCGCCACACCTCCAGGGGACGATGTGATGTGCTTCGCAGTCGCTGGGCACTGCACCGCAGCCAATGCACGCGCCGTCGCGGGCGATCAGGGCGCGGCGCTGCGCCGCGGTGGGTGCCCGCCCGGCGACGGCCTCATAGAGGGGTGTGAGCTGTTTGCCGAACAGCACGACCGAGATGTCGGCGTTGCAGCAGAGCCGATCGATCACGCTGGCGGGGACGGGGCCCGCGCCGACGATCTCGCCCATCCCGCCGCACTCGTCGAGCAGGTCGCCGAGGTCGGCTCGCACGATGATCTCCGTGAATGGGCCCCTGCGCCCCACCGAGACCGCGTCGCCGGACGCTGCATCGTCGGGGGCTGCGTGGTTGCCACCGAAGGCTGAGCTGCCGAGAGTCTTGTCTCCAGCAGCGGAGTCGACGGAGGCTGCGTGTCCCGTCACTTGGTCACCTGTCACCGTGTCGCCTGCCAGCAGGCTGTCCGAGTCTGTGCCGCCGGATTCGGTGCGACCGGGCATCTTGTCGCCAGCAGCGGTGTCGCCGGAGACTGTGCTGTGAATGTCAGTGGGCATGGGGACGGCGTGCGTGATGGTGCGGTCGAGCGCGTCGGCCATGCGCTGATCGCGGGTGCGCACCGCGCCGTGGCCTGCCCAACTGCTGCGTGCTGCATCGCGGAGAGCTGAGTCGTCGGGATTCGCGGCTGGGCGGGTGCGCATCAAGCGGCGGTCGGCTTGGCGGAGGCGCTCGGCTTCGGCCCGGATGCGGGCCTGGATGCGGGCACCCATCTCTGCATCGAATGAGCCGCGCATCTGCACGGTCCCGTCGTCGCCGTTCCAGAAGCGCACATTGCGGTTGCGCCGGTTGCGGCGATGCCGCTCGGCGAGGTCCGCGGCGCTCTGGTGCTGCGCGGTCCAGCGCTTGGAAGCGTGGGCGAACTCGTCGGGCGGCAGCGTCTTGGCCAGGTTCACGAGATCAGCATCGCCTTGCACCGCTTCGGGGCTGGTGTCGCGCGCTGCTCGGGCCAGACGGGCGGCGTTCGCCATGGACATCTCACCTTGGGTCAGCGCAGATTGGGCAGCGGGCACCTGCTCGAGCTCGGCGGCGGTGCGCACATTGCGCGCCGCGTCTGAGCGCGGTACGGCGGCAATCTGGTGCAGCACTCCGGCGCCGCCGTCGCCGTGGCGCTCGCGCTGCGCTATCTGCGACGCCACGGCGGTCTCGAGCGTCTCGAGCTTGGTGCGCAGTGGCTTGGCCAGCCCCAGCGCGTCGCGCAGCTCCCCGGTAGGCGCCGCGTCGACGCCATCGAGCGCTGCTGCGAGCGAGTCGAGCGCCTGCCGCACCTGAGAGAACATACGTTCACTCTAGCGACGCCGTGCCACATACGAGCGTTTTCATCTCATAATAATTATTACAAATATATTACAGTATGTTATACTCAGGACAGTTATTTTTCAATCAATTTCAATATCGCCATACGCGCCCACGCCGCGGCCTTGAGCACCGCCGCCGCGACCGGCGGCAGCCGCACTGAACGCATCGCTCGGAGGATTAGCGGGCCGGGCTGACACCGCCCGGCAGACCAGCAGACAGGGCCAACATCGCCCGGTAGCTCAGCGGGTGGGGCTGGTCAACGCGCCGGGCTGAGATCGATCGGCAGCCGATGGCCGACCCGGGTGAACAGGTCCTGCAGCATCCGCAGCGTCAGACCCCATATGACCCGGCCGTGCGCAACCTCGATGCCGGGGAAGTGCATGTCGGGGCGAGGCGGATAGTGGTAGTCGATGTGGTGGCGGGGATCGGCCAACTCGGCCACCGGCACCCACAGGGCATCGGCGACCTCGTAGTTCAGGGTCAGATCGGGTCGAGCGCCCTCGAGCCAGCACACGTGCGGCGTGACGCGCAGCCCCGAGTTCGACCAGCGCGGGCTGCCCTCGAGGTCGTCAAGCCGGCCGAGCCAGCGAACGCCGCTGTGCGCAGTGATGTCGAATCCGATCTCTTCGCGGCTCTCGCGGACCGCTGTGTCGAACGTGTCATCGTCGTCGGGCTCGGTGCGGCCACCCGGGAATGCCATGTGGCCGGACCACGGGTCGCCGTCACGGGTTGCTCGCTCGATGAAGAGCACCTCAGGGCTGCTGCCGTTGGATCGCACCACCGCGGCGACTGCGGCGGTCGGACCGTGGTGCGGGGTGTCGAGAGTGTGGTTGAGCACCTCGCCCAGGGGCTGCGCCGCGAAGGCGTCGGTGAGACTCGGAACCCCAAGCACAGGGCGAAGCGTAGATCGGCGGTGCGTGACGGCTCCGGGTTCGCCCCCAACGACAGCGGGCTCGGCCGCGATGGCCGCTGCTACCGTCCCCGCGATGACCGCCGCCGACGCTGACACCTCGGGCCCTGACACCGCGCCTCCTGAGCCTGGCAACTTCGACGATCCAGCCAGCGGCATGGACGCTGCGTCATTCGAAGGCTTCGTGGACGAGGTCACGCAGTTCCGCGACACGGTTGTGGCACCGAACGTGTCTCGCTGGGAGGGCGAGAAGCGGATGGCGCCCGAAGCTCTGCGGGAAGCGTCGAGGCTCGGAATGCTGGCGATGGAAGTTCCCACAGCGCTCGGCGGCCTCGGGATGAGCTTCGCCCAGAAGTGCCGTATCGTCGAAGTGCTGAGTGCCGTTTCGATGCCGTTCGCATTCAGCCTCGTCAACACCGCAAACGTGGCCGCACGAGTGGCACAGTTCGGCAGCGACGCCCACCGGGAGCGCTACCTGGCCGAACTCATGGCGGGCCGCCGTTTTGGCTCGTCGGCGCTGACGGAGCCCGGCGCAGGCAGCGACTTCGCCAACATCGCCACCACGGCAACGCCCGTCGAGGGCGGCTGGCGGCTCGACGGTGCCAAGGCCTGGATCACCAACGCCGCTCACTCCGATGTCATCTTCTGTTACGCGCAGACTGAACCTGGTTCGCGCGGCCGCGGCATGGCGTCGTTCCTGGTGGACGGCACGCAGCCCGGATTCGAACGCCTGCCGCCCTACGAACTCGCCGGCGGCCACCTGATCGGCACGGGGGGTTTCCAGCTCGACGGCTACTTTGCCGCGGTCGAGGACCTCATTGTGCCGCCGGGGCAAGCCTTCGTGACCGCCCTGTCGGGCATCAACGGCGCCCGGACCTACGTGGCAGCGATGTGCTGTGCCATGGTCGAGGCGACGCTCGCGGGCGCAGTTCGCTACGGCGCCCAGCGCCAGGCCTTCGGGCGGCCGATCATCGAGCACCAGGGGCTCGCCTGGAAACTCGCCGGTGTGCAGAACCGCCTCGAAGCAGCCCGGCTGCTGACCGATCGTGCCATCGATGCGGTCTCCGAATCGATCCGTACCGGCGACGCTTCGGGGGCGATCCTGCCCGCTGCGCACGCCAAGAAATTCGCCACCGAGACCGCCGAGGCCGACATTGCGGCATGCATCCAGGCGATGGGTGCGGAGGGCCTGCGCAGCGCCTACCCGTGGGGCCATCACCTCGTCGGCGCACGTATCGCGAACTACGTGGACGGCAGCACCGAGATCCAGACCGACCGCATTGCCCGTTCGCTGCCAACCATTTATCCATTCGACGCTTGAAGTCGCGCTGTGTGCGTAACCATCGACGCATCTCGCTTAGCCGAAGGCGCCCTGCTCGCGGAGCGCAGCGATGTCATCCCACGTGTAGCCGTGCTCGAGCAAGACCTCTTCGGTGTGCTGACCGAGCTCTGGCGCGACGGCGCCTGGTTCGAGCGGGGTGGCTGACATGCGGATCGGGGTGCCGATCACCACACGGCTGCCGTCGGCGTGTTCCACCCATTTCAGGTAGCCGTTGTCGTACATCGACTGATCGGCGACGATCGTCTCGTAGTCGCGGACCAGCCCGTAGCGAACCCCGGCCTCGTCGAGCGTCGCCTCCCACTCACCGAGGGTCCTGGTCGGGAACACCTCGTCGATGATGGCCACCAACTCGGCTCTGGCATCGGCGCTCAGCATGAGGGCCATGAACCGCTCGTCTTCGGCAAGATCGGGTCGGTCGAGCAATTGGGCGAAATCGGGCCATTGCGGTCCGGTGCCGCTGAGCAGGTGGATCCAGCCGTCGGCCGCTTCGACGGTGTGGAGCAGGGTCGGAACAATGGCGTGGCCCGAATGGTTCCGTTCCGGGTTGCGGCCGGTCATCAGGGTGTAGGTGATCTCGGACGCCTGGGCGTAGATCATGCCGCCCACGAGCGACACGTCGATCCGCTGCCCTGTGCCGGTCTTGGACCGATGGAGCAACGCGGCCAGAATGCCGGCGACCATGTTCTGGCAGCCGACGTGGTCGGAGATGACTGCCCCGTTGATGATCGGTGGACTGCCGTCGATCCGGGTCCCGAACATGAGCCCGCCTTCGGCCTGACCGGTCATGTCGGCTCCTTCGCGGACGGACTTGGGGCCGATAGGCCCGAAGCTCGAACCGGCGGCGTACACGAGCCGGGGATTGATGGCTGACAGGTGCTCGTATGACAGGCCCCAGGCCTCCATGGTCCCGGGCACGAAGTTGTGGATCAGGACGTCGGTCGCCTCGACGAGCCGCTCAATGGTGCTCTTCCCGCCTGGAGTGCGAAGGTCGAGCGTGACCGACCGCTTCCCTCGGTTGCACGCTTCGTAGTACGGACTTCGGGGATCGTCCGCCGAAACGGGGATGACCCGTCCCAGGTCACCCATGCCCGGCAGCTCGATCTTGATGACCGACGCTCCCAGGTCGTGCAGGGTGGCCGCAGCCTGCGGACCCTGCACCAACACGGCTAGGTCCAGCACTGTGTAGTCGTCAAGCGCTCCCATCGCCGGATGGTAACGCCCACCATTCGCGGCAGCCTCCCGGTCACTCGAAACCAACACCGCACTCTTGCGAGCGGTCGTCATGAATCTCGACTTCGCACCAACGTAAGACGACCCTCGACGTCTCGCCATTGGTCCTGGGTTGCCAAACTACGTAGACCACACCTCAAAGGACGGTGACCATGTCAGCCGCATCAGCGCAGACAGCTTCCGCGGATCTCTATCGGACGATGAGCACGCTGCGGGCCGTGCGCCGTCTTCGCACCGACCCGATTCCCCCCGATGTCCTTGAACGGGTTCTGCAGGCGGCGTGCTGGGCCCCGACTGGCGGCAACCAGCAACCATGGCGAGTGGTCGTCGCTACCGACCCGGCCGTCAAACAAGGATTGTCCGACATCTACGGGCCGGAGTGGGCGAAGTACACCGGTGGATTCATGAAGCGGCTCGAAGGCCTCCCCTCCGACGAATTCGCCAAGTGGGAGCGGGTCATAGCTGCGGGCGACTACCTGGCCGATCATCTGCACGAGGCCCCGGCGATCCTGCTGTTCTGCGCCAACCCAGCGATGATGGCGATCACCGATGCCAAGTTGGATCGGGTCAGCATGGTCGGCGGCGGCTCGGTGTACCCGGCAGTGCAGAATCTGATGCTGGCGTGCGCGGCCGAGGGGCTGGGTTGCACCCTCACGACACTGCACTGTTTCCGCGAGGACGAAGTGAAGTCGTTACTGCAAATACCCGACGGATGGGCCACGGTCGCGATGGTGCCGATCGGGTACCCGGTCGGCAAGGGCAACGGCCCGATAACTCGACTGCCGCCGGCCAACATGGCCTACCGCGACATGTTCGGTCAGGCCTGGACGAGCTGATCTGGTCCTCTGGCAACGTAATGGTCAAGGTGTGATGTGGACGCCGACGCCTCGACGCCACCTATACGAGCGGCTGAAACCGGATCAACAACCTGTTGCGACGGCTGCGTTCCGGAATCCGGTATGTCAGGCTCTCACCGTGTTCACAGGGGGTAGGTCATGAACGAACCGATGCAGACGCCGCAGTCGCGGGCGCTGTACGAACGTGCGCAGGCGGTGATACCGAAGGGCGTGTACGGGCATTACGGGCCTGCGGCGCAGAGTGCCGGACCGGTGTTCTTCTCCTCGAGCAACGGAGCCCACTTCACCGATGTCGATGGCAATACCTACATCGATTGGATGTGCGCCTATGGGCCCATGATCCTGGGTTACAACCACCCGAAGGTTGACCAGGCAGCCGCCCGGCAGATGGCACAGGGCAACACCGTCAGCATCGCCGCACCCGTGCTCGTCGACCTTGCCG
This sequence comes from Candidatus Poriferisodalis sp., assembly GCF_965221945.1. Classification (GTDB taxonomy): domain Bacteria; phylum Actinomycetota; class Acidimicrobiia; order Acidimicrobiales; family Poriferisodalaceae; genus Poriferisodalis. The sequence continues at coordinate 2,125,338 of NZ_OZ244925.1, forward strand.
AACGGCTCGTCGACATGGTCGATGGTGCAGATTGGGCACTGTTCGGCAAGAACGGCGCTGACTCGACGGGATTGGCGGTGATGGTCGCTCGTGCCGCCACGGGTCGCAAGCGAATCCTGAAGATCCAGGGCGGCTACCACGGATCTGCGCCATGGATGCAAACCCCTGGCAACACCGGCACTATCGCCGAGGACCAGGCATTCGTCATCGAAGTGCCGTGGAACGACGCTGCCGCGATCCGAGCCGCGATCGCAGAGCACCCCGACGACATCGCCTGCTTCATCTCGTCGCCGTACCACCATCCGGTCTTCGCCGACAACGCGCTGCCCGACGACGGCTACTGGGCCGAGGTCGAACAGGCCTGCCGAGCGGCCGGTGTTGCGATCATCGTCGACGACGTCCGTTCCGGTTTCCGGATCGACCTCGCCGGCTCGCACACGGCGTACGGATTCACGCCCGATCTGATGTGCTTCGGCAAAGCGCTCGGCAACGGCCACCCGATCGCTGCGCTGGCAGGCAGCGATGCACTAAAGCAGGCTGCCGGCGACACGTTCTACACGGGCACACAATTCTTCAACGCAGCGCCGATGGCCGCCGCGCTGGCGACGCTCGAAGAACTCGAGGCCGCAGACGCCGCTACCGCCATCACTGAGATCGGCGAACGGCTCGGCAAAGGCCTGGCGGACGTGGCAGCGGCGCACGGCCACGACCTGCGGGTCACCGGCGTGCCGTCGATGCCATATCTGCGCATCATCGGAGACGGCGGCTCGCGCTTTCACGCCCGGTGGATCTCCGAGTGCATGCAGCGAGGCGCCTACGTGCTCAGCTACCACAACAAATTCGTGTCGCTCGCGCACAGCGACGAGGACATCGATCGCACCTGCGACATCGCCGATCAGGCATTCACGGCATTGGCTTGACGCATCCTGATCGGCGCGGCGCCGATCGGATCCGAAATACCCACGTCACAGGAGGCGGCGCATGAAATTCGGGTTCACCGTTCCGAACAACTTCGGGGTCGAGGACCCCGCCGACGTCGTCGCTCTGGCGGTGCAGGCAGAGGAACTCGGCTTCGACTCGGTGTGGGTGAACCACCACGTACTCAATGTGGGCTACGTGTGGGACCGCCTCGGTGAGCGGCCCTACCACGATGCGCTGGTGACGCTGACGTGGATTGCGTCACACACACAGCAGGTCCGTCTGGGCACCAGCGTGCTGGTGATGCCGTACCTGCACCCGATGGTGCTGGCCAAAGAGCTCGCAACGCTGGACCGACTCAGCGGCGGCCGTCTGGTCGTAGGGCTGGGCGTAGGCAGCCTGCCGGAGGAGAACGAGCTGCTCGGCGTCGGCTACGAGGACCGCGGCGCGCTCAGCAACGAGTTCATCGAAGTGCTGGATCTACTGTGGACCCAGCCCAGCGCCGACTTCGAAGGGCAGCACTACTCGTTTGAAGGCGCCGTCAGCTCGCCGAAGCCATTGCAGCAGCCCCGACCGCCGATCCTCATCGGCGGCAACCGCCCGCCGGCCCTGCGGCGCGTTGGCCGGCTGGGAGATGGCTGGCATCCGATGATGCTGTCGCCCGAGAGCGTCGCCAAGCGGCTCCCGACCATTCGAGAAGCTGCGGACGCCGCCGGACGACCAGGAATTCCCGCAGAGATATCGGTCCGCCTCGGCGCCGATGAGCTGACCCAAGAACTGGGAGCCGAATACGCAGCCGTCGGCGTAACCGAGCTGGTGATCTCGTGGAATACCGGCGATGTGGGAGTGATCAGCGAGGGCCTCGCTGCCTTCGCCAGCGAGCACGGCCTTCGCAGCTGAGCGCCTAGCGCCGGCCCCTGCCCTTCGCCCGGAACGAGTTGCGCATCTGGTCGGCGTCGTAGCCGCCGAGCACCTGGCCGTCGGTGGCATATACGTAGAGCGCCGTCTTGAAGTAGATGCCCAAGGCACCTACTACGACCATCACCGTCACGACACCCGCAAGGCCGACGGCTGTACCGACGACGATGCCGACAGCGCCCGGAACGATCAGACCAATCAGCACGCCGACGATGACCGCGGGGAGCATCAGCACGAAGCCGAGCAGGCCGAATCCCGCTTGAGAGATCAGGTTCTCGCCCCAGGTCTGTCGAACCAGACCGCCCGACCGTTTGATGCTGGAGATCGGCCCTTCATCATCGACGATGATGGCGGGAACGACGAGATAGGTGGCAATGGCCCAGGCTGCCTCGGCGAACCACGTGAGGATGCTTCCGAGCGCTCCTAGGCGCTCTCGGAGCATTCGAATCAGGATGCCGACGGTGGCAGTGATGACCGCCCAGCCAAACAGGCTCGGCAGGTGCATCGCAGCCCGACCCATGGCGCTGCGCACGGTGGGGTCTCCACCCGACATCCGGTCATAGGCGCCCGCCACAAGCGCCCCTTCGAAGAAGACGCCGATGGCTGTTGCAGCCACGACAAACAAGAAGCCGAGTACCGCCATGCTGCCGCTGACGCTGCCCTCCTCGACATCGCCGACGACGAAGCCCACTACGCATGCAGCAGCAACGAGGGCGAGAATCGCGAGCATGCTGAGGACTGGCAGCCACAGCAGTTCCCGGTCCTGCTTCAGCAATGACCACGAGGTCTTCGTCAGTCGCCACGTATTTGCCATTCGGCCCATTGCCATGCTCCTAGGTGGGTCGGCTCCCCGCCGACGGAACGAAAGCAGCACCCGCAGGTCACGCTGGAGCGCCGCGCCGAACCCGAGCGTACCCAGCTCACGTGACACCGGATCATCACGTCGGTGAACGCGCTGCGACGGGCCGCGCCGGCTCAGCGAGCGGTGCCTGCCGGTTCGGGTTCGCGACGCGAGTTGGTTGGCGTGCGAATCACCATCGCCACCGAGAACAGCACAACGGCGCCGCCGGCGAATTGGGTCAGCGTGACCGGCTCCGCGTGGATCATCCACGCCAGCCCCACCGCCACGATGTGCATGGCCAGCACGTACAGCGACGACCGGGCGACCTCAATGTGGGCATGGCACCAGGTCATGAGGACGTGACCGAACACGCCGGTGACGAACGCCACGATGACGATCCAGAGCCAGTCGTAGCCGCCGAACTCCCGCCAACCCTCCGGCGAGACCCACAGCAAGGTGGGCGGGATTGCCGCAATCAGCGACCAGAAGTTGATGCCGGCCATCCACTCCATTGGATCCACGGCGCTCGCGGAGCGCGCCATACGCGTCAACACGAAATAGACGGTGAACGTCAGCACCGACATTGCGGTCAGGAACAGTCCGAATGGACTTGCGCGGAAGTCTCCGCCGGCACCAGCGATCACGCCAACGGCACCGCCCACCCCGAGCATCGTGAAGGCGATCTGGCGGAAGCCGACCCTGTCGCCGAACAGGGGTCCCACGACCGCCAGGAGCATGGCCGGCTGCAGGGCCATCATGACCGACATCACCGAGATCGTGACCTCCTGCACTGCGGCGAAGACGAAGACCATGTTGATGCCGAAGGACAGACCCGGCAGCATTGTCTGCCAGAACACCCGCCGAGACAGCCAGCGGCCGCGCAGCGCCAGCACTGCCAGCAAGAACGGTGTCGACATCCCGAAACGGATGACAGCGCTGACCATCGGGGGCGCACTGAGCAGCTTCGCTATCGGCGGGCCCATGCCCCAGGAGATGACGACGAGCCCCATGATGACGAGCGGTAACGCGGCGCTGGTGGGACGCACAGGCATTACCCCGTCGGCGGGCCTCGGTAGTAGGGAAGTTCGGGCGCCGTTGAGGGGATCCCCGATGTCACCTGCTCGACCGATGGCAGGCGCCACAACGAAGATGGCACCGCCTCGGCTCGACGGTTCGGGGATGCTGCCGCCCCACGGCGCAGCCCGATCCGATCCCCTCACCCGAGCGAGGCTAGGGCTGTTTCGCCGGCTGAGCCCCGGATCGCCGTTCGTCCGGTAAGGGGCAGCCTCCGCCAATACGCTGCGATCCGCAGGCAGTTCAGCCTGCGGCACAGGGAGAAACCATGACCGACGAGGCCAGCGCCGACGACATCGGGTCCGAAAGCAGCCTGGCACCGCAGTGGTCGATTGATCTCAGTGGCCAGACGGCGTTCGTCACCGGCACTACCTCAGGATTGGGCAGGCGCTTCGCCACCGTGCTTGCTGCGTGCGGTGCCAGCGTGGTCATCTGCGGCCGGCGTGTCGAGCGGCTGAACGCCCTGGCGGCCGAGTTGGAGGCCGACGGCGCAACAGTGCTGCCGATGCCGCTCGATGTCACCGACACCGAGGCGCTGTTCGGTGCCGTCGCAACCGCCGAAGAACAGCTCGGGCCGGTGCAGATCCTCGTGAACAACGCCGGCAAGCCCGACGCCCGCCTGGCGCTCAAGATGGACCCGGCGTTTGTGGACGAGATGATCGCCACAAATCTCACCTCGCTGTTCCACCTGTCCTGTGAGGTCACCCGGCGACTGATCACGGCTGAGCTGCCGGGCCGGATCGTCAACATCTCCTCGGGGGCCGCCTTCAGGGCACCGATCGGGACCTCGATGTACGCCGTCACCAAGGGTGCTGTCGTGCGCATGACCGAAGTGCTGGCGCAGGAATTCGCCCGTTACAACGTGAACGTCAACGCCATTGCCCCGGGCGCGTTCGAGAGCGAGATGATGGACGGCATGCTCGAACGCATGGGTGACATCACCAAGATGTTCCCCCGCCGACGCCTCGGCAAGGCCTCGCAGCTCGACTCGACGCTGCTGTACCTGGTGTCGCCGCTGTCGGATTTCGTTTCGGGAACCTGCATCACCGTCGACGACGCGCAAGGAGCCGGCTGAGGTCGTGAGCGCGGCTGACACCACCGCTGGCGTCGGGCTCACCGACCTCGAGGTGGCGGCGCAGCACTGGCAAGAGCACGGCTGGGTGCTCGTGGACGGGCTCGTGCCGACCGCGGACATCGATCATGCGGTGGAGGAACTGTGGAACCTGTACCCGCACCCTGATGAGTTCCACGCCGACGACCCCGCTGTGCGAGATCGCTTCGTCGGCAGCAGCTTCAACCAAGGCCACAAGTTCCCCAAGGCCGACGCTGAGGGCGCCGCCTTCCGGCCCAAGCAATTCCTGGGGCACAACCTGTTCCCCTACACGTCGCCGCGGCTGAACCGGCTGCAGGTGCATCCCAACGTCACAGCGTTCGCCAGACTGGCGATGGGCATCGATGACATCCGCATCTACCAGGCCCGCATCTGGGGCAAGTACACCGGCGTCACCAACTACGAGCAGCCCTTCCACCAGGATCGGAACCACAACGTCGTGCCCGACCGCCTCGAGCCCGGCTGGTGGAACCTGGAGGGGTTCCTGTACCTCAGCGACGTCGAACCTGATGTGGCGCCGACCGAGATCGCGGGAGGCCCAGCCGACACGTCACGGCCCTACGACGGGCCACCCGAGGGCGAGCGGTTCTCCGCCGCCGGCGGCCGGGGCTCGTATCTGGCATACCGGCCCGACGTGTGGCACCGAGGTGTCGACCTGACGCGGCCCGGCGGCAGCCGCTTCCTCATGAGCGCCTCATTCAAGCCGGCAGGTGCCGACTGGATGGGCTACGACAACGTGCAACCGGTGACCGTCGGGCGGCCGTGGATCACGTTTGCTGCCACTTGTTCGCCTGAGGAGTTAGCGCTGTTCGGCGCCCCACTGCCCGGCCATCCGTACTGGACTCCCGAGCTGGTGAACGCCCTCGAACGTCGCTACCCCGGCATCGACGCCAGCCCCTACCGGGCCGCCCTGGCCTGACCGTCCGCAGATGGCGCGTGTGACATTGTAAATCCAATAATTCCTCTGAAATCGGAATTAATGGATTTACAATATCCATATGGACCAAATTGGTGAGCCTGGAGGGCTGTCGGGCGCCCGTCGGCGAGAGCTTGCGATCCTGTTCGGAGACGGAGCGCGAACAGTGAGCGTTGAGGCTGCCGCCGGTGCGCTGGACGTGAGTCCAGAGACTGCTGCGAGGCGACTGTCGGCCTTGGCGTCTCGAGGGTGGCTGAGGCGGATTCGTCGAGGGTTGTACCTCGCGGTGCCAGTAGATGCGAAGAACCCTGGTGCCTGGACAGAGGACCCGTGGTACCTCGCTGATCTGGTGTGGAAGCCCTGTTACATCGGAGGGTGGTCAGCCGCGAATCACTGGGCGCTAACCGACCAGGTCTTTCGATCGACCATCGTCATGACAGCCCAACGGATAAGGCGGGTCGAGCAGGAACTCGCAGGGGCCGCTTTTGTGGTGCGCCACGTCAACCCGGAGCTCCTGACGTGGGGCCTTGAAGGGGAATGGCGCCATAACCACCAAGTCCTTGTGTCCAGTCCTCAACGGACGGTCGCCGACTTGCTCTCGAACCCAGCGCTGGGTGGCGGAATTCGCCACTCAATGGAGATCCTTGATTCACTGCTGGCTGACACGAGCATCGACAGCCTCCTTGAGGCCGTGAGGCGCCTCGGCAACGGCGCCGGTCTCAAGAGACTCGGTTATCTCTTGGAGCAACTTGGACACAGCGCCGACGCAATCGACGAACCCATGACCACTGGTATCTCGCTCTTAGACCCAGCGCTGCCGGCCGACGGTTCGAGATCGCCCCGATGGGGTTTGCGAGTGAATGCGGACGTATCCGCGTGATTACACAGCGCGAGATTGCTAAGTGGACGATCAACAAGTGCGGCATGCGGCTCGTCTTGGACGATCGGTCGTATCGCCCAGGGCGTTAGCGGATAGGTGACGTCTCGGAGAGCTGCCGTCGTGCGTTCCTCGTGCAGATTTGCCGCCTGTGGCGGCATTTCTGCGCAAAGTCCGACGCCAGGCAATTTTCTGCGTAAATTTGCCGCCTGTGGCGGCATTTCTGCGCAAAGTACAGGCCGTCGAGGCTGCCGGGCATCGACGCCGAGCGGCCCGGCGCGGCAGCATCGCTGTAGGCGACCATCGTCTAGCGAGACGACCTGGCCTGACCGCCGGAGACGCAGTCTCTACCGCGCAACCTTTGTGACTCGTCTTATGCTGCCTTCTCAGTCATGATTGAGTCGCATCTGAGCTGTGACGGAAGTGCGCTATGGATCAACTGGCCGCCCGGGAATCCGAAGACGACTTCGAAGCTGCAATGCGTCGTCTCGCACAACGCGAGGGTGTGTCGTTGAACAAGGCTGCACTGAGATTGCTGCGCAAAGGCGCGGGTCTGTCCGACGACGCTGAACGAACCGACATGGTCGGCACATCGCTCGACCATCTGATCGGCAGCTGGACGCCGACTGAAGCTGACGAGATCGACCGCGCTCTCGCGGACTTCGAGACCGTCGACGAGGCCTCCCGGGCGTGAGGCTCCTCCTGGACTCCAACGCGTACTCGCTGCTCATGCGAGGACACGAGCAGGTGGCAGAGCTGGTGCGAAACGACGGGCTTGTCTGGGTGCCGATCTCAGCGAGCTGAGCCCTTCGGCGACCCAGCGCCGCGCAGTAGCGTCGGCGGCCATGAGCTTCTTCGGACCTGATCATTTCGAGACCATCACCGACGGCCTGATCTTCCCTGAAGGACCGGTGGTACTCCCCGACGGTTCAGTGGCCGTCGTCGAGATCGGGCGTGGCACCATCACCCGTGTCGATGTGTCCGATGGACGCAAGGACTTCCTGGCCACGCCGGGCGGAGGTCCGAACGGTGCAGCACTCGGTCCTGACGGTGCGCTGTACGTATGCAACAACGGCGGCTTCGAGTGGATCACGGTGCGCGGGCGGACAGTTCCCGGCGAGGTAGCGAAGGACTACACCACCGGACGGATCGAGCGGATCGATCTCTCCACCGGCGAGGTGGACATCCTCTACGCCGATGTGAACGGCGTTTCGCTCAAGGGGCCGAACGACATCATGTTCGACTCCACCGGCGGCTTCTGGTTCACCGACCACGGCAAGACCCGCGAGCGTGACCGTGACCGCGGCGGGCTGTACTACGCCAAGGCCGACGGCAGCCATATCGAGGAGATCGTCTTCCCGATGGACGGACCCAACGGCGTCGGCATCTCACCCGAGGAAGACCGCGTCTATGTTGCCGAGACCTTCCAGGGCGCCATGTTCGCCTTCGACCTCGAGGGGCCGGGCAAGGTGGCCGCTGGCGTGCCCTCACGAGGTTGGTTCCTGGCGCGGCCCGAAGGTCGCAAGTACTTCGACTCGCTGGCGATGGATGCAGACGGCAACGTGAGCGTTGCGACGATTCTCACGGGTGGCATCAGCACCTTCACCCGCGAAGGCGAAGAACTCGAATTCGCTCCCACCGACGACTCCGCCACCACCAACATCTGCTTCGGCGGCGATGACATGCGCACTGCGTACGTCACCCTGTCAAGCACAGGCCGCCTCGCCGTCGGCGACTGGCCCCGCCCCGGCTTGAAGCTCCCCTTCTAGAAAAGCAATCCTCAGGCCAGGCAGCGGGGCATGGCGCCACCGTTGTAGGCGACGTGTCTGATGGGTCGCCTCCGGCCGACGGCGACTCTTATGCCAGGCAGCGGGGCATGGCGCCGCCGTTGTAGGCGACCATGTCCATGATCGCCCGTTCGACGCCGGGGAATTCGTAGCTGCCGGGCGTGGCCTCGCGATATGCGACATGGAGATTGCCGGCCAGCCGTTCGGGATCGGTGTAGCGGGCATGTGACCCGAGGTCGCTTGCTTGTGCCTGCTCCAGCGGAGAGCGGCCGGCTGCGATTCCCTCAGCCGCGCAGTCCTGCACGAAGCGCAGGTACGAGCGCTGTTCACCGAGGACCCGCTCAATGTCGTCGCCGCCGAAGTGCGGACCGTGACCCGGCACGATCACCTCGGCGCCGTAGCCCTCAATGACATCGAGGGCGTCCAGCGTCCCCGACACCGACCCGAACAGGGCGAACGGCGTACCCCCGTGGAAGATCAGGTCGCCGCAGAACAACGTTCGGCAATCGGGCAGCCACGCCAGGATGTCGCCGTTGGTGTGCGCCACGAAGCCCAGGTCCGACAGCTCGATACGCCGGTCGTCGAGGTGCAGCACCGTCGAGCCCTCGAAGGTCACGTCGGGCGCCCGGAAGCTCAGGTCCCCCCAGTCCACGCCAGGAAACACTGCGCTGTAGTCGGGTATCCCTGCCGCCACCATCACCTCGCGGCACGCCGTGTGCGATACCACCGTGGCATCAGCGAACAGGTAGTTGCCGTGGGTGTGATCGGCGTGATGGTGTGTGTTGACCAGGATCGTCACCGGGTTGGGGGTCACCGACGCGATGGCATCGAGGTAGGCGCGCGTGCGGCGCTCGGTGGAGGTGGCGTCGATGGACACGACACTGCGGGACCCCACCACGAACCCCATGTTGTTGATGAACCAGGTGCCGTCAGGCTGCACGTAGCTGTACACGCCCGGTGCCACCTCGCTGAGCTGCGCTGCCTCGACTGCTGCATGTCCCGACATGTGACCTCCCCGGATCCCGGCGAACAGGCTCCGCTTCTACGGCGAAGCGTAGGACCCGTCGCCTACGCTGGGGAGCGCCTCGGATCGCGCCCGCAGGGACTCAAGGGAGCCGCCATGAGCACGACTGCCGACATCGACAGCTCTTCGGTAGAACGGGACTTCGACGTCTACAGCGACGAGTACATCCAGGGCGCTGCTGACGTCTGGGACGATCTGCGCCCAGAGTGCCCAGTCGCTCACAGCAGCCACAACGGCGGGCACTGGATGCCCACCACCTGGGACGACATCGCCGCAATCGCCTACGACACCGAGAACTTCAGCTCCCGTGACATCGCCGTGGCGCCCACACCCGAAGGCGTCGGGCTGCTCACCGCCCCGCCGATCACCTCGGACCCGCCGTTCCATACCGACGCCCGGCGGCTGCTGCTGCCGTTCTTCGGGCCCACGGCCGTCGACGAGATGGTGGAGGTCACCCGCAGCATTGCTCGCGAGCGCATCGATGCCATCGTCGCCGAAACCGGGGTGGATCAAGGACGTTCCGGTGTCACTGACGCGGCCGACACCTACTCCAAGCACATTCCGGTCCGGGTCATCGCCCGCATCCTGGGGCTGCCCGAGTCCGACGAGCCGGACTTCACCCGCTGGGCCGTCGACGTGCTGCAGTCCAAGGGCGACGAGTTCGACCGGCGAGCAAACGCCACACGCGAAGTGCTCCAGTACTTCGGCGAGCTCACCGACGAGCGGAGGCAGGAACGGGCAGACGATCTGCCGTCAAAGCTGCTCGACATGCGGCTGCCAAACGGCGACCCGCTGGCGAACCACCACATCACCGGTGCCAGCTTCCTGCTGCTCTTGGCCGGTATCGACACCACGTGGAGCTCGATCTCGGCCAGCTTGATGCACTTGGCTATGCACCCTTCCGACCGTGAACGGCTGGTGACGGAACCCGAGCTCATTCCCACCGCCATCGAGGAGTTCCTGCGGGCCTACGCGCCGGTGACGATGGCCCGGGTCACTGCCACCGACGATGCACAGGTCGGCGGCTGCCCGGTCGCTCATGGCGACAAGGTGCTGCTGCCATTCGGGGCCGGCAATCGCGATCCGTCGAAGTTCGACCGTCCCGATGAGGTCATCATCGACCGGGCCGAGAATCGGCACTTCGCCTTCGGGCTGGGCATCCACCGATGCCTGGGCTCAAATCTGGCCCGCATGGAGCTCAAGGTCGCCATCGAGGAGTGGCTGGAGCGGTTCCCGAAATTCGAACTCGCCACCGACGTCGGCCGCGGCGGAGTGGAATGGGGCGGCGTTCAGGTACGCGGCCCCCGCAACCTGCAAATTCGCGTCGGCATCTGATCTTCACGGCGCCTCCGCTGGCGCCTCACTCGCCGAGAGCGTCAGACAGTTCCTCGGGCGTCATCATCACGTCGCGGGCCTTGGAGCCATGCGAGGGACCCACAACGCCCCGCTGCTCGAGCAGGTCCATGATCCGGCCGGCGCGGGCGAAGCCGATCTTCAGCTTGCGCTGCAGCATCGAGGTAGAACCGAGTTGGGTCTCCACCACGATGACCATCGCCTGCCGCAACAATTCATCGTCGTCGGCGTCGCCTGTGGTGCCGCCCGGAAGTCCTGTCGCACCTGCTGACGCTTCGGCCCCCTCGACGCCTTCGACATAGCTGACCTCGGGTGCCTGCCGGCGCCAATGGGCCACTACGTGGGCAATCTCCGACTCGCTCACCCAGCTGCCCTGGATGCGGCGCGGAGTGCTGGAGTTGGCGGACAGCAGCAGCATGTCGCCTTGGCCCACCAGACGCTCGGCGCCCGGCTGGTCCAGGATGACTCGGCTGTCGGCCAGGCTCGACACGGCGAAGGCCAGCCGGCTGGGAATGTTTGCTTTGATCACGCCGGTGATGACGTTCACGCTCGGGCGCTGTGTTGCAACGACCAGGTGGACGCCGACGGCTCGAGCCATCTGAGCCAGACGGGTGATGGAGTCTTCGACGTCGCGGGCCGCCACCATCATCAGGTCGTTCAGCTCGTCGACGACCACCACGATGAACGGCATCGATTCGTGTTGCTGGTCTTGGCCGAGCAGCTCGCTCTCGTTGCTGTGCAGCGCTCCGTCGAGCACGGCTGCGTTGTAGCCGGTGATGTCACGGAAGCCCGCTTCGGACAGCACGTCGTAGCGGCGCTCCATTTCCCTCACGGCCCATGCCAGGGCGTTCGCGGCCTTGCGCGGCTCGGTCACCACTGCGGTCAGCAGGTGGGGCAGGCCGTCGTACTGACCCAGCTCGACCCGCTTGGGGTCGACGAGGATCATTCGCACCTGGTCGGGGGTGGACCGCATCAACAACGACGAGATGATCGAGTTGATGCACGACGACTTGCCCGAGCCGGTAGCGCCTGCAATCAGCACGTGGGGCATCGTGGCCAGGTTGAGCATCACCTCGCGCCCCGAGATGTCCTTGCCCATCGCCACTTCGAGCGGGTGCATCGCATCGGCCGCCGCCTTGGAAGACAGGATGTCGCCCAACGCGACGAGGTGGCGGTCGGAGTTGGGCACCTCGATGCCGATCGCCGAACGGCCGGGGATCGGCGCCAGGATGCGGACATCGGCGGCCGCCATGGCATACGCGATGTCCTTGTGCAGGGCCGTGACGCGGGACACCTTCACGCCCGGGCCCAGCTTCAGCTCGTAACGCGTGACTGTGGGGCCAGGCTCCCAGCCGGTCACCTGCGTTTCCACGCCATGGCTCGCGAGCGCGGCCACCAGCGCTGCGGCTCCTGCCGACAGCTGCGCCCGGTCGAACTGCTGGGTGCCGCTGCGCTTGAGCACCGACTGCTTGGGCAGCTTCCAGCGCGGACGCTGGCCTCCGGCCCCGGTGCCCCGCGGTGCCGCGCGCGCGGCCGGTACGGGTGGGGGTACGACGTCTCCACCGAGAGGCTCGACGAAGGTGGGTGGCGACGGCTCGAAGGATGCTTCGCGAGGCTCGGAGGCGCTCGGATCGAGACCTGGAATCGGGGCCCCCTCCGCGGCCGGCAGCTCGCCTGCGGGCATCTGTTCGCCACCGGTCGCGTCCAAGTCGTACTGCTCGGCATCGAATGAGGGCGGTTCGGGATCGGTGCCCACACGCTGCAGGCTCCGGGCGCCTTTCGACACAGAGCCGCTCAGCGTCCGTCCGAGCGCAGCAACGCCGGTCCACATCCAACGCAGGACCTGACCGAGGCCGACGTTGCCGACGATCATGACGGCGAACAGCATCACGAGCAGCAGCACGGCCCACGTCGCGGGGTCGTCGATGAGACGTCGCAACGGCTCGGCCACAGCGGCGCCCAGCACTCCCCCGCTGCGGCGCAGGTCTTCGAGCTCGGGTCCGAAGCCGTCCGCGGACCCCGACAGGTGCGCCGCTCCGGCGAACGCGACCGTCAGCAAGCTCAGCCCGAACGCGGCGCGACCGCTGCGCTCTGAGGCCGTCATGCGGGCGAGAGCCACCCCGATCCAGATGAGCAGGATCGGCACCGCGAAGCGGAACACACCGAGCAAGACGGCAAGCCCGTTCTCGAGGAGTCGGCCCACGACGCCCGCCCGGTCGCCCAGCAGGCCAAGCCCGCAGATCACGGCAAGTGCGAACAGCGACAGCGCCACGATCTCGCGAGATCGGCCGCTCAGGGCATTGCGGACTACCCGGGACAGGCCGCGCTGGGAATCTCCCCGCGTCGAAGACTTCGACGCATCCTTCGAGCCTTCGGCCCCGACAGTGCCCTTCGCACTCACCTCTGCGAGAGTACCGAGACGGAGCTGAACCTACGGAGACCCACCGAGGCCGCCGCTCAGCAGTCTTGCGGACCAGCGTCGATGCGGCGTTGCTCGGCCGCTTCGTGCTCACGCCTGATGCGAGCGCGCTCGGCGTTCGCAGCTCGGTGCTGGTTACGGGCGGTCTGCACCACAATCAGCACGAACATCGCGACGGTGAACGGGATCGAATAACGATTGACGAAGTCGATGACCGTGCCGAGCGGCCCCGAGAACAGATCGGCCACCCACCACACCAGCGCCAAGCGAGTGATGGTGCCGGCCAGATTCACCATCACGAACGGCAGCTGGCGCATCCGCGCAATTCCCGACAGCAAACACATCGGGTAGCCAGGAATGGCGAACAGCAGCAGCCAGCCCACACGGGGGAACCAGCGCTCCAGCCAGCCCATGGCCCTGATGATGCGATTGCGGGGACCCAGCTCGGCCGCCAGGTAAGCCTTGGCATTCGGGCCGTAGTCATAGCCCAGCCGGTACAGGAACGGGTCGGTGATGAACAGGCGGGTCACCCCGATGGTCATGAAGGCCCACAGCGGGGCTTGGTGGGCCACGCCGAGCAGGATCGGATCGGTCGCGTTGAGCGACAGCAGCAGCAGCGGCGCCCGCGCAATGAGGGCAGCAAAGAGGATCTGCCCGGCGTAGGCCGCCAGGGCAAAGCCCACGGGCACTGCTGCCAGCAGCTGCATACGCCGCCGATCCGCGTCAGAGATCGCATCGCCCGGCGATGCTCGCTCGGAGTCGACGGCCTCGGTCGTCGTCGGTTCGTCCCGGCCGTCGTCAACCACCTCGGCCGAGGCTACGCGCCGGCGCCGACACCACACCGGCATGCCCGGGAGGCCCTTGGTTGCGCCCTCTAGCCTGCGGCGTCATGGACTCGACGATGATGGACCTGCCGCTCACCTTGGACCCCTTCGTTGAACGCGCTGAGACGCTGTTCGCGGACAAGGAGGTCGTGACCGCAACCGCCACCGGCATCGAGCGCACCAACTACGGGCGCTGGGCCGAACGGACCCGGCGCCTCGGCGGTGCACTTGACGACCTCGGCATCTCCTCAAACGGCCGAGTGGCCACGTTCGCATGGAATACCGACCGTCACCTCGAGCTGTACTTCGCTGCGCCGTGCTCGGGTCGGGTGCTGCACACGCTGAACATCCGGCTGTTCGCTGAACAGATCACCTACATCGCCAACCACGCCGAAGACGAAGTGGTCTTCGCAGACCGTTCGCTGCTGCCGATCCTGTGGCCACTGGTGGACGAGATGACGACAGTGCGCCATGTGGTCGTCATGGACGACTCAGGCGGTGGCGACGCAGCCCCTGAGGTTCCCGACGATCCCCGCATCGTCGACTACGAGGAACTGCTGGCCGCCGCGACCCCATCGGGCTTCCGGGTCGCCGACGAACGCCAGGCGGCGTCGATGTGTTACACGAGCGGCACCACGGGCGAGCCCAAGGGCGTGGTCTACAGCCACCGCTCCACCTATATCCACACGCTGGCCGCGATGCTGGTCGATTCGGCTGGCGTCTGCGAGAGCGATGTGATTATGCCGGTCGTGCCGATGTTCCACGCCAACGCCTGGGGTCTGAGCCATGCGGCGGTCGCAGCGGGGGCCAAGCTGGTCAATCCCGGTCCGAATCTGGCACCCAAGCCGCTGGCAGAGCTCATCGAGGCCGAACGGGTCACCCTCGCGGCCGGCGTGCCGACGATCTGGATGGGCGTGCTCGGCGAGCTCGAAGGGCGAGACGTGTCGAGCCTGCGAGCAATCCCGTGCGGCGGTTCGGCGGTGCCCAAAGCGCTGTCGGAGGGGTACCGGGCTACGGTCGGGCTGCCGATCCTGCAGGCATGGGGCATGACCGAGACCAGTCCGCTGTGCTCGCTCGCCCATATCCGCTCAGGCCAGCAAGGCCTCGACGACGATGCAAAGGCCGATCTGCGCACCACGGTGGGAACGGTCCTGCCGACTGTGGAGTTCCGCATCTGCGAGCCCGACACCACCAACGAGCTGCCCCACAACGGCGAGGCGTCCGGTGAGCTGCACGTGCGCGGCCCATACGTGACCGGCTCGTACTACAACCGGCCCGACGCCGCCGACTCGTTCACCGACGATGGCTGGCTGCGCACCGGCGACGTGGCCACCTGTGATCCGAACGGCTATATCCGGCTCGTGGACCGCACCAAGGACCTCATTAAGTCGGGCGGCGAGTGGATCAGCTCGGCCGAGGTGGAGAACGAGATCATGAGCCACCCCAAGGTGGCCGAGGCTGCGGTGGTCGCGGTGGCATCAGATCGCTGGATGGAGCGACCGATGGCGTGCGTCGTGCCCGTTGAGGGCGAGACGATCACCCACGACGAGCTCATCGAGTACCTGACGCCGCGGATGGCGAAGTGGTGGCTGCCCAGCGCCACCCAGATCATTGAAGAGGTTCCGAAGACCTCGACGGGCAAGTTCTCCAAGAAGACGCTGCGGGACCGCTTCGGCGATCTCGTCGTGGAGTGACGCCAGCGTGAGCAACGTCGACGTTGAACTAGCTCAGCCATACCGCTCCGAGCCGCGCCTGATGGTCTGGCTGGCGTTGCGCCTCAAAGGACTCGGCGAGATCGATGACGTTGCCGCGATCCACGGACTTGAACCCGACGAGACCGAGTGGCTGCTTGCCGAACTGGATGCGTCCGGGCATTGCATGTTGCGCAAGGTCGGCGGCGTTCCGAAGTTCATCCTGACGCCGAGCGGTCGTGACGAGGGGGAAGCCGCGTTGGCCGACGAGCTGGATGCCGCCGACGCTCGGGAGCCCGTCACTGCGGCCTACCAGGAATTCGGGGCGCTGAATCCCAAGATGCTGCAGCTGTGCACCGACTGGCAGCTGTGGCCAGCCGATCATCGGGCAGCGGCCGATGCGGGACCTGGCGACGGCGGGCGGCTCAACGATCACAGCGACGCCGACTACGACGCAGCGATCATCGAGCGGCTGGAAACGCTGCACGGCGAGTTGGCGGGAGTGCTGGAAGCGCTCAACAGCGTGATGGCTCGTTATGAGAACTATGCGCCGCGATTCGCTGAAGCGCTGGGCAAGCTGCAGGCCGGCGACCTGGACTACCTCACTAAGCCGATGATCCCCAGCTACCACACAGTGTGGTTCGAGCTGCACGAGGATCTGCTGGCGACGCTCGGCATCAACCGGGCCGACGAGGGCAGCGTCTAGCTCCCACCCGAGCCACCCCCACGGCCCGCCAGCCGCCGATCTCAGTACCGCTGCGGCAGCGCCTCGGCAGTAGTCTCGATGACATGAGCGCGCGATTCGGACGAGTGGTTCCGGCGATGGTGACGCCGTTCGCGGCAGACGGTTCGCTGGATGTGGGCGCTGGCGTGACGTTGGCGCGCTGGCTTGTATCCGAGGGCGCCGAGGGTCTCGTCATTACCGGCACGACCGGCGAGGGTCCCACTATCACCGACGAAGAAGACTGGGAGCTGTGGAGGGCCGTGGCCGAGGCGGTCACGGTCCCGGTTGTGGCAGGCACCACCACCAACGACACCGCACATTCCGTCGAGCAGACCGCGAAGGCCAGCGAGCTCGGCGTAGACGGCATCCTGGCCGTGACGCCCTATTACAACCGGCCGTCGCAGGCGGGCCTGAAGGCGCATTTCGAGGCCGTCGCCGAGGCCACAGATCTACCCATCATCATGTACGACATCCCGGTGCGCACCGGCCGCAAGATCAACACTCCGACCATGCTGGAGCTGGCGCAGATCCCCAACATCGTGGGCGTCAAGGACGCTGCGGGCAACCCGGCCGAGACGGCGAAGGTGATTGCTGCTGCGCCGGAGGGCTTCGAGGTGTACAGCGGTGACGACGGGCTCACGCTGCCGCTGCTGGCTGTCGGGGCCGTTGGCGTGATCAGCGTTGCTGCGCACTGGTCGGCCACCGAGCACGTCGCGATGTTCGACGCCTGGGAGGCGGGCGACGTCACCAAAGCACGGGAGATCAACGCCACGCTGCTCGAGAGCTTCGACTACGAGACAGGCGACGCGGCGCCCAATCCGGTGCCGACCAAGGCGATGCTGCGCACGCTGGGTTTGCCCGTGGGTGAGCCACGGCTGCCGATGGGCCCAACGCCTGACGGCTTGGAAGACCGCGCCCGCGAGGTCTACGCCCGACTGAAGCAGACTTGAGCGCCGCCCGGGTCGCCGACGGGCCCGTCACTGTCACGTTCCTGGGCGGGCTCGGCGACGTCGGGCGCAACTGCACAGTCGTCGAGGTTGACGGCAAGCTGCTGATCATCGACTTCGGGGTCATGTTCCCCGACCCGGCGATCATGCCGGGGGTGCAGCAGGTGCTTCCCGACATGGGTTGGCTGAACTCGCGCGCGGGTGACATCGTCGGCCTGGTCGTGACGCACGGGCACGAAGACCACCTCGGCGGTGTGCCGCACTTCCTGCGCAGCATCGAGGTGCCGCTCTACGGCTCAGCCCTGTCCATGGCGCTTGCCGAGCACAAAGTGACGGAGGCGCGCCTCGGTGACCGCACGTCATTTCATGTCCTGGGCGACGGCGAGCGTCGGCGCATCGGCCCCTTCGACGTCGAGGCACTGCCGATCACCCACTCGGTGCCCCAGAGCTTGTGCATCGTGGTGCACACATCCGCCGGCGCTCTCGTCCACACAGGGGACTTCAAGATCGACGAGTCGCCAGTGGACGGTCGTCTGACCGACTTGGCGCGGCTGCGGGCGCTCGGCGACCAAGGCATCGCCCTGCTGATGGCCGACTCCACCAACGCAGACCGTCCGGGACGCAGCGCCTCGGAGACCGAGATCGGCGCCACGCTGCGGCGGCTGTTCAGCGAACGCCCGGGGCGGCGGCTCATCGTGAGCTGCTTCGCCAGCCACCTGCACCGCGTCCAGCAGATTTGCGACGCCGTGATTGACGAAGGCCGCGTTGTGGTTCCGGTCGGGCGTTCGATGGTGAACAACGTGCGCATCGCACGCCAACTTGGGGTACTGGACGTTCCCGAGCGTGCGCTGTTCGGCGTTGAGCAACTCGGCAGCTTGGATCCGTCGAACGTCTGCATCGTGTGCACCGGCAGCCAGGGAGAGCCCAACGCCGCGCTGTCGTTGATCGCGAACGGAAGTCATCCGGACATTCACGTCGGACCTGACGACACCGTGGTGCTGTCGAGCCACCCGATCCCGGGCAACGAGCGCGCCGTGTTTCGCATGGTGTCCCGACTCGCGCGCCGGGGTGCCGAGGTGATCCACGACGGCCACGAACAGGTGCACACATCCGGGCATGCCCAGCGGGACGAGTTACGCGAGCTGCACAAGGCCTGCCGGCCACGCTGGTTCGTTCCGATCGAGGGCGAGTTTCACATGCTGGCTCGCCACGCCCAGCTCGCCCGCGAGCTCGGCATGCGGGACCATCGAGTGCTGACGCTGACCGACGGTGGGCAAGTGGTGCTTCGGGGCGGCAACCTGTCGGTGGGCCGAGGCGTCCCTGCGCCGTACCACTACGTGGACGGCACGCTCGAAGACCCGGACCCTGAGGTGATCAGCGAACGCCGTGCGCTGTCCTCCGGATTCGTCCACATCACCGTGGTGCTCGACGCCAAGGCACGCCTGGCGGCACCTCCCGACGTCACTTCGAGCGGCTGGCTGGACACCGAAGCCCACGCAGACGTCATCGAAGCGCTGGTCCAAGAGCTGACGACTGTTGTGAACGGTGCCAACAAGAACAAGGGCGCCAGACGCGACGGGGGCGACATCGAGCGTGCCGTTCGCCGGGCCACCGGACGCTTTGTCGGCAACCGAACAAGACGCCGTCCAGCCATCTCGGCGGCAGTGATTGCGCTCGGCTGAGCCTGAGCAAATCGCTACCGCCGCGCTCATTCCGAATGTCGGCCCAATCCGATGTGGTTGCGTATCAGTCGAGAAATCGACTTCAGGAGCCCAGATTGCTGTCACTACGATGGAGGTCGATGGATACCTCCTCGCTGATCGACACTCGTGCGGGCGTGCGCAGCGGCAAGCCGTGCTTTGTCGGGACTCGCATCACCGTGTACGACGTTCTCGAGTACTTGGCATCTGGCATGTCGAGCCAGGAAATCGTCGACGACTTCCCTGAACTCACCGAACAGCACATCCGGGCGGCGCTTGCATTTGCAGCCATCCGTGAACGCCGGCTCGTCGCGCCTGCGTGAAGCTCCTCTTCGACCAGAACCTGTCGCGCCGGTTGGTTGCCCTGGTCGACTCGGTATTCCCAGGAAGCCGCCACGTCATCGACTACGGCTTGGAAGCCGCCACGGACCGAGAGATCTGGGACCACGCGGCGACCCATGGCTACGTCATCGTCTCGAAAGACTCGGACTTTCGGCAGCTTGCATTCCTGCACGGCCCGCCGCCGAAAGCGATCTGGCTCCAGGCCGGCAACGCGTCAACTCGCGCCATCCTTGAGCTGTTGCTGCGGTACCGCGGACTCATCCAGGAATTCGAAGTCGATGCCGAAGGAGCTCTGCTCGTGTTGTCACTCGACTGAGGTGCAGATTCTTGCCGCCGGCTTCGGTGTACCTGCGCTGCATTGCAGCGGCGCCGCCGGCTGGATCCGAGGAATTCAGGTGGAACCGGCCCCGGTCGAGGCGCACCGCCCCCTCGGCCGATAGCTGGGCCCCTGCCGCAATCGGTGGTGAGGGTGCCGCGGAACCGCAGCGAGCGAAGCGAGCGCAGGGAGGACCGCGCCGGATTCGAACCACTCCTCCGCCTCCTCGAACAGCCGCTTCGCCTCGTTGAGCTAGGCCAACACCTCAGGGTGGACGGCTGCTCCGTGGCCCACTGGTCCGGCGATCGAGCGAGCTCGATCAGCAATGAGCGGCGACTCCTCGGATAGTGCTTGCTCGGTCATCACCCGGTTGAAGGACCGCTGCTGGTTTACCTATCAACGGATTCTGCTGATCTCGGCGGAAATCAGTAGTACTTGCCGATGTAGGCGTACGCCCTGTCAAAGAGGTCTTGATCGGTGTGGAGCTTGTACTTGAGCAAGCTCCGACGGAGCGCCTTCTTCACTTCGCGCTCGCCGGCTTCGGTCCGCTGCCATCCTGGGAATCGAACCTGACGCACGATGCTGTCGATGTCGGCAACAACCCGGTCGACGATCACCGGGGTGTCGGTGTTTCTCACCTCTTCGAACAGCTCCGTGAGAGCGGCCTTCCCCTGGTCCTCCTGAAGCTCCTCTGGTTCATCGCGCTCTGCTTGGACAACGTCCTTGGCGAGGTCGATCAGCTGCTTCAAGAACTCGACGGAGGCGAGCAGTCCTTGCTCGTGCTTCAGCCGGAGGCTTTCCAACCGCTCCGACAGCGCCACAAACTTGGGACCGTCGCCATGTCGTCGTAGGCGGGCGGCGATCCTGATCTCCACCTCGACGGTGTTGCGTTCTGGGTCCTCGAGCAGCTCTTCGAGAACTTCGGCGTCCATCACCAGTGTGTCGAGATCGTCCCGCACGGTCTGCACGGAGATGTTCCTGTGGATCAGCTCGATTGTCTTCGCTCCAAGTGCGTGCCAGAGCAGTTTGCCGTTCCCCGACGGGGGCTTGAGGGAGTCGTAGACCTGGGCCAACCAGCGGTAGTCGCTCTCGATCGGAACCAGCATCGGATCGGGCGACAGTGCTTCCCAGAGTTGGGACAACGCGCTGAAGTCCTCGGCGAACTGGTCTCGTCGGTTCGTGTCAGGCAAGCACTCCTGTGCAGCCAGCAAGCCCTCCCAGCTGAAGTCACTGCGGTCAACGCCTTCGAACCACTGCAAGCACTTCGGCATCGCTCGTTCGAGTTCCTCCTTGAGCTCATCGATGTTTGAGATGACCTTGTCGATCGAAGCCTCGTCGAAGGCGAGCGCCTGCGCAACATCATCGAACAGTCCGAGGTAGTCGACGATCAACCCGTGGGACTTGCCTGGAGCCACTCGATTTGTTCGGCAGATCGCCTGCAGAAGGTTGTGATCCCGCAGTGAGCGGTCGAGGTAGATGCACTGCAAGTTGGGAGCGTCGAAGCCGGTAAGGAGCTTGGCGGTGACGATCAGGATCTTCAGGGGATCGGCCGGATCGCGGAAACGGTCCAACAGCGCGGCCTCCTGGTCCTTTGACCGCCCGAAGCGGTTCCGCCAGGCCTGCGGCGCGCCTTGTCCCATGTTCATGACCACGTCGATGGCCTCAGCAGGCAGCTCATCGTCGGCGAGTGCATCGAGCGCTTCCTTGTAGAGGACGCACGCCTCCTGATCGACGGTGACGATCATCGCTCCGAACCCTTCAGGGGCAACTCGCTCGAGGAAATGCGCACGGATGTCGGCAACCACCGCCTCGACCCGGGTCGGCGCCTTGACCAGGAGTGCGAACCGACCTGCTCGCTTCGACACCTCGGCTCGGTCCTCGTCGCTCAGGTTGCGAGTCAGTTCCTCGAACTCCTGATCGAGTGCGGCACGATCGATCCGGAGATCGACAGCACGCGTCTCGAAGCGAAGCGGAAGGGTGGCGTCGTCACGAATCGATTCCTCGAAGCTGTAGCGATCGAGATACCCGCCCGAATCCTCGGCGGCCCCGAATGCGTAGAAGGTGTTTCGGTCTCGAGTATTGATCGGGGTACCGGTCAGGCCAAAGAGGAACGCGTTCGGCAACGCGTTCCTCATCTGCCGACCGAGGTCACCTTCCTGCGTTCGGTGCGCCTCGTCGACGAGAACGATGATGTTGTCTCGCTCGTTCAGCACGCCGTCGGCCTCGGCGAACTTGTGGATCGTGGTGATGATGACCTTGCGAGCGTCACGGGCGAGCAGGTTGTGCAGCTCCTGCCTGCTGTCGGCCGTGACCAAGTTGGAAACGTCAGCGGCGTTGAATGTGGCGGTGATTTGCGTGTCGAGGTCGATCCTGTCAACGACGATCACGACCGCTGGATTACCGAGCTCTTCATGCCGCCGGAGCTTGTTGGCGGCGAAGATCATGAGGAGGCTCTTGCCGGAGCCCTGGAAGTGCCAAATCAGGCCCTTGCGGATCTTGCCTTCGACGACGCGCTGCACGATCTTGTTGGCCGCTTGGTATTGCTGGAAGCGGCAGATGATCTTGATCTTGCGATGGTTTCGATCGGTGGCGAACACCGAGAAGTTCTGGGCGATGTCAAGCACGACTTCGGGTCGCAGCATCGACGACACGGCGCGGTCGACCTCCTGTAGGCTCTGTCCGCCTTCCTCTTCAAGCCGCCATGGCGCCCAGTGGTGAACGGGGAGTCGGATCGAGCCGAACCGGAACTCCTTGCCCTCGGTCGCGAACGAGAACGCGTTGGGCACAAAGAACCCCGGAGCGTTGACCTCGTAGTCGTCGTGAACCTGGGCGGCGCCATCGACCCACGTCACTGCCTTGCGCACCGGTGATTTCGCCTCCCCTACGACCAGCGGAAGTCCGTTGACGAAGCCGATGACATCGAACCGCTTCTCGGGCCCTGCCTTAAACGTGACCTGGTTGGACACGATGAATGTGTTCGTCTCAAGCTCGGCTGGGTCGAAATCGATCAGCTTTATTGTGACGTGTTCATTGTTCGGACCGAACGGCATGGTGCGCTCACCCCGAACCCAGGACATGAACTCCTCGTTTGCTCCGACGAGACCTCCGCCGAGGACGCCACTGATCACCGCGCGGAGCTTGTAGATGACCTCATCGGCGCGTTCGGGCTTGGCAGCGATGTCGGGGTTCAACCGGACGAGTGCACCAGCGAGCACGGGCTCGAGCAGGACGTGGGGTGTGGACCGCTCAAGCGACGGGCCATCGAAGTACGTCCAACCCAGCCTGGTCATGCGATCGAGGACCATCGCCTCGACGGTGTTGGCTTCATCGAACACGGTTGTCTCCCGCTAGCAGGCCCTCTCGCACGGCAGCAAGAACTGAACGGGATTCGCGGCAATGATCCTCGATCGCGCGCTGGAGGTCTCGCACTCCTTGCCAACAGTCGACAATCAAGCGCTGGGCATCGAGATCCGGCTTTGGAATACGGACTTTCTTTAGATTCGTTGCGTTTACGTTGGCTTGACTGACGCCCTGAGTAATGAACGCGCGAATCCGTCGTTGACCACCGGCAGACTGGAGATACGCAGCGACGAACTCGGGGAGCATCGACTCCCTGTCGACGCGCAAGCGGAGCAGATATGAAGCGAAGGTTGCTGGATTGTCCAGCCCGTCGACCAAGGCCACCTTGCCAACGTGTTCGAGGCTGTTCGTACGGTTGAACAAGATGTCGCCGGTCTGCAGCAGGTCAGATTCGCTGACCTGGTCATGCTGCACCCACTTCATGTCGTCCAGTCTCAGCTCCTCGCTATCGAGATTGTTCATCCTAAGTATCGGCAGTTCTCCGGCGTCCTGAGGTGCCACCGAGAGTCCATAGTCGCATGAGGAGAGAATGGTCCCGAGGGGCACGTGGTCGACTGCATCAGACTCTCTGAGGACGATGGCGTCTCTGAGGCCTCGTGCAGCACCGAGAGCGTGTTCCAGAGCGTCTACTTGGCGCTGTCCGGCTGACAGCACCTCGCAGATCTCCCGCTGCAAGTCCAATGGCGGTAGACCGAACTTGTACTTGGCAAGCTCTTGCCACTTCGTCCGCGGCGAGAGCGATCCCGCCGATGTGCCTAGAGCGTGATCGGAGAAACCGTCGGACTGAACCATGAACGGCAAGAACTCCGAAACCAGTTCGTCAGTCGCCGGCTCGAACACGAGGATGTCGCCTGAGCACACACCATCAAAGGCGGGCACCGCGACCTTCCGCTGATAGGCGCGCCGCTTGCCGAACAACACCTGACCGGCCCGAAAGGTCCTGGTAAAGCTCGTTCCATCGGGAAGATCGTCAAGTTCGTGCCAGCGTCGGAGCGGCAGCGACTCTGAGTCGAGGTGCTCGAGACCCACGATGCGCGACAAGCCGTCAATCTCGGGATCCTTCGTCGTCTCCTTGACTTGACGGACGACGTCGCCGAATCGGACCCACATCCAGCCGTCTGGAAGCACTCCCTTCTCCGTCATGACGAAGCTCCGACATCGAGACGTTCGAACAGGTGCTCGGCGGCGGACTGCAGTTCGGCCGCCGACTGCCTCCAATTGCTGATCGAGAGCTCGAGGTCATAGTCGTTTCGATCGGTCTCGCGGGTGACGTACAACGGGATCGAGAGGTTGCTGTTCTGCTCGGCGATCGCATCGAGGGTCTCGACCGCAGCGAAGCCCTCCTCCGGTTCGAACGCTCGAAACGTCTTCACGATCCGATCGATGTGATCGTCGGTCAGGAAGCTCTGCGCCCGCTCACGCGTGACCTCATTGACCGCATCGATGAAGACCACCTTGCCCGTTCGTTCGGTAAGCCTCTTCGAGCGGCAGACCACGATGCACGATTCCATCGGCGAGTTGTAGAACAGGTTCGGGCCGAGACCAATCACCGCCTCGACCAGGTCGTCGGCCAAGATGCGCCGCCGCATGTCGAGTTCCTCGTTACGGAAGAGCACGCCGTGGGGAAAGAGGATGGCACATCGACCGGTTCTCGAGTCCATCGAGGCGAGGATGTGCTGCCAGAACGCGTAGTCGGCTCGCCCCTGCGGCGGCGTGCCGTACTTGTTCCGGCCCCAGGGATCGGACGACCACGCATCTCGGTCCCAGGCCTTGATCGAGTACGGGGGGTTGGCCAGGACCACATCGAAGCGCCTGAGCTGGTCGCCGTCGGTGAACGCTGGATTGGCGAGCGTGTCGCCACGCACGACGTTGAAGTCTTCGATGCCGTGGAGGAACAGGTTCATGCGGGCGATCGCTGACGTCGTGAGGTTGCGTTCTTGGCCGAACAATCGGAGCGTCCGGTGCTCCTTGCCCTGAAGTCGGAGCTCCTCTGCTGCTGAGAGCAACATGCCGCCCGAGCCGCACGTCGGGTCGTAGACGCTGTCGCCCGGCTCGATCTCGAGGAGCTGTGTCATGAGGTGGACCAGCGTGCGGTTTGTGTAGAACTCCGCGGCGGTGTGGCCAGAGTCGTCGGCGAACTTCTTGATCAGGAATTCATACGCGACACCGAGCTCGTCCTCGGGGACGTTGCGCAAACTCAGCGTCACCTGTGAGTAGTGCTCGATCAACTCCTTGAGCGTTGCGTCGGGCAGCCGTTCCTTGTTGGTCCAAGGGGCGTCGCCGAAGACGCCGTCGAGTCGAGGGTTCGCCCGCTCGATCTCGCGCATCGCCTTGGAGATCGTTCGGCCGACGTCATTGGTCGACTGTCGGAGATCGGACCAATGGGCTCCGCTAGGGACTTGAAAGCGGTGCTGTTCCGGGAGCGTGGCGTATCCCTCATCGCCATCGGACTCAGTGAGCGCAGTTTGGTATTCCTCATCGAACACGTCGCTGAGGCGCTTCAGAAACAGCAGGGGGAAGATGAACGACTTGTATTCGCCGGCATCGATGGTCCCGCGGAGCAGCGTTGCAGCACCCCAGAGGTACGACTCGAGCTGCGACTGGCTGATACGGGTGCTCACGCGATGCTTCGTTCGGCAAGGAGCTGGTTCAGCCGGCCCTCGGCGGCCCAGGCCGCGTCCAAGGCTTCCTCAAGCGCCTTCGTTGCGTCTTCGACTGACGGGATGTCCACGTCGTCGGGCTTCGATATGTAGCCGGCGAGGTTGAGGTTGTCGCCCTGCTCGCGGATCTCGTCAAGCGTTGCGACGTGGCAGCGGCCTTCCTCGTCTGCGAACTTCTCGTAGGCCTCGAAGATCGTCTTGACGTGCTCTGGTTCGAGTGTGTTCTGGTTGCGGCCCTTGCGGAAGAGGTCGGAGGCATCGACGAGCAACACCTTGGACTGGCGTGCGTCGGGCTTTCGTCGACGGGCGACCAGGATGCAGGCGGCGAGGCCGGTTCCGTAGAACAGGTTCCGGCCTAGGCCGATGACGGCTTCGA
Source organism: Candidatus Poriferisodalis sp. (assembly GCF_965221945.1). Taxonomy (GTDB): domain Bacteria; phylum Actinomycetota; class Acidimicrobiia; order Acidimicrobiales; family Poriferisodalaceae; genus Poriferisodalis. The sequence continues at coordinate 2,151,516 of NZ_OZ244925.1, forward strand.
TGAGGTCGAGGCCGAGGACCTTCGAACGGATATTGCCCTCGGCGCCCATTCGGAACAACGCTCCGTGAGGCAGCACGACCGCCATCCTGCCCGTCGCTGGCGCCATCGATGTGATCATGTGCTGCACCCAGGCCCAGTCGCCGTACTTCTTCGGTGGGGTGCCAGCCAGATTGCGACCCCACGGGTCGTTCGGCCACGTGTCTTCACCCCACGAGCTGAGTGAGAAAGGGGGATTAGCGATGACGCAGTCAAAGGAGGCCAGCTTGTCGCCAGTGAGGAATGCCGGTTGTCGCAGCGTGTCGCCGCGGACGATCTGAAAATCCTCGGCTCCGTGGAGGAACAGGTTCATGCGGGCGATGGCGGCGGTGGTGAGGTTGCGTTCCTGGCCGAAGAGGTGGCCGAGCATGAGTCGCTCGTCACCGCCTGATTCCCTGACTTGCTGGAGAGTCTCGAGGAGCATGCCGCCGGTTCCGCAGGCCGGGTCGTAGACAGTGTCGCCGGCCTGTGGGGCGAGCACGCGCACCATGAGCTCGACGATGGTGCGTGGGGTGTAGAACTCACCGGCCTTTCGGTTGGTGAGATCAGCGAACTTCTTGATGAGGTACTCGTAGGAATCGCCGAGCACGTCATTGGACACCACGGAGTTGCGGAGGTCGAGCTGGCTGAAGTGGTCGATCAGGTCGACCAGCAGCTCATCGGACAAGCGGTCCTTGTTGGTCCACTGCACGTCACCGAAGATTCCGTAGAGGGTGTTCGGGTTCGCCTTCTCGATCTCACGCATCGCCCGCTGGATGGCCTGTCCGACATTGGTGGTGCGCGTCCGGAGATCCGCCCAGTGGCTTCCGTTCGGGATCTGGAAGCGATGCTGCTCCGGCAGGTCGGCGTATTCCTCGTCGCCATCTGATTCTGTGAGCGCCTCGACGCGCTCCTCGTCGTAGACGTCACTGATCCGCTTCAGGAACAGCAGTGGAAACACGTAGGCCTTGAAGTCCGATGCGTCAACGGGACCCCGAAGGATGTTTGCCGCATCCCAGAGCATCGATTCGAGAGTTCGTCCGTTGCCGTTAGTTGCCAAGGTCAGCCTTCCGGGGTCTGATGCGGGTTTGCATCTGAGTGAAGGAGCGCTGTGGGTATCGGCGTCAAGGGTGCGCTGGCCCGGGTTCGATTTCGTCGCGGGGATTGTCTCTCTGCCGCTTGGCGAGACTCTCGCGCACGAGCTCCTGTGCCTCCCTGGCGGTCAGATCCAGGAAGCCCGCCGGCCAATCCTCGCCGAGACCGCCGTACACGTTGATCTCCGGCTCGCGATACCGGGTGATGCCATCCTCGTTCTCCGCGAACACGAGACCGACCAGGGCGTGCGCTTCATTGGACTCGTCCTGAGCAATCCGGTACCGCAGTCGATTGACCAGATGCTCGCTGTGCGTTTCGAGCACGATCTGGCGGCCAGACCTGCAGCAGGCGAGTAGGAAGTCTGCGAGGTCCTGCTGGAGCCGTGGGTGCAGATGCAGTTCTGGTTGTTCGAGAACGACCAGCGTGCCGGGCTCGGCGAGGAGGCAGAGGAGGATGACCGGCAAGACTTGGCTAACGCCAACCCCCACAGAGGTCAGGTCGACTTCACGCTCGAGCCCCTTCGGCGTAACACTCAATCCGATGCCGATGCGACCCCGATCCTCCGATCGAGCGTTCTCTGCCAAGTCGAATTCGCGTAGCCAGTAGTTCAGCGCTGCGTCGAGTCGGCGTTGTTCACCATGACCCGTGGGCGTCGGCATGAGCACTGTGCGATTCGCTTGTGCGTGGAGCACCGCTGCGGAGTACTCACCTCGCACGCCCAGATCCAGCTTGGACGGGCCGGGGTCGTAGAGAACGTGAGGCGCTTCGCGGAGAGGACCGAGATAACGCACCGCCGAGCGGAAGAAGAGCAGCGACGCGAGGCCGCACCGAGCAAGCGCCTCGCCCGCTGGACCCGATTGTTCGACAAGGACCTCGTCGTCGATCCAGTGTTCCTCACTCAGCGCCTCACGCAGCAGCTGCCGGAACGTCGCCTCGCCCAAGTGAACCATGCTGCGGCCAACCGTTTGACGCTGATCGGCCGAAAACTGCCGGATCCGCCGATACAGAACCCGGTCGAACTCGTCACCCCACGTTTCGAATCCGCTGGTGATTGGAAGCCCTCTGCTCGAATCGAGTGACTTGAGGTCGGTCCGGGCTTGAGCGATCGCTGCCGGTGAAGGTTTCCTCGGCTGCCCTTTCTCGGCAACTTCAGCCTTCTGTTCCCGCAGCTCCTCGCTCAGCAATTCTTGCGCTGTGTTCCACCAGACCGCTGCCAGCCAATCGAACAGGCCAACGCGTCGCAGCAGGGAGCGAGGCACTCCTCCTCCCAGGACAACGGCGTCGATGGCGCTTGATGCACCGGACTCCCAGTCCTGCACGCGCCCTGTCGCACCGATGGCCCGTCCACTCAGGGACGGCAGACGGCCCCGTCTGCCAATAAAGCGGAGGTCAGTCGAGGAATCCAATGCCGTCGTGAACTCACTGACGTCGCACGAAAGCAGCCGGGTGATCTCACCGTCGCTGTCTGGCCAGAGTGAACCGATCTCGATCTGCAGAGCGCTCAGGTGCGCGAACCCGCTCGTCGACCCGTCCTCTCCGTCAGCAGATTCAGCATCGGTGAGATAGGCCCGCCAGAGGAGCTGTGTGAGTGGCTGCTCATCCTCATCTGCCTCGGTCGGGAGCCTTCCAATTGGGGAACCTGCGTCGACGAGTTCGAACGCAACCTGCATCGGTTCGTCGGGTCTCGTAGTCAGGAAGTTGCGAGTCTCATCGAAGGTCCCGAGGCGGACGAACTCGCCGTTCAGCGGGAACTCTGCGGTGCTCGTACCAGCTCGCACGGCCTGCGTGACTGCCAAGATTGCCTGGAGCAGGGTGCTCTTACCCGAGCTGTTGGCGCCGACCACAACGGTGAGCGGGCGCAGGTCAACCGACGCCTGCGCAACCGACTTAAAGTCCTGGAGCTCGATCCTTCGCAGTTGGTACGGGTGACTGATCATCCTGCAATTCGTTCCCCGAGGAGATGTACCTCGTCGAAGGCGTCATGACCGGGTCTGCGGACAGCCCCTGCGGATAGCAGGCCGCTACGTGTGACGTCGGAGCGTCCAGCAGGTGCCTCAGTTGAGACCTCGGCAGCCAGCTCCCACGCGAGCGTGGCAAGCTCCAAGGCAAGATCAGACTCTGGGCCCAGAATCGGGGGATCTTGCGCCAGCATCTCAGTCAAGAGGTTGTCGGAGATCGTTAGCTGACGTGACCGGCGTGTTGATCGCCACTCCCAGAACTCCTCAACGACTTCGGGGCCGTCAGTTGCACAGTCGAGCTGGCCTCTACGCAGCAGCTCAGGGTCGAGCTCCCAGACGGTGCCGCCGTCGATGAGTACCGCTGTGGACTCGCGGGTCAGAGTGCGGAACACCGACCCCTCATCGGCCTTGAATGCCCATCGACGGTCGCTCTCTCCAGTGAGAGCAGATCCGCTCCAAATCTCGTTGCCCTGGGCGCGCTCGGTCGCCGGATTGCCGAGTGCGATTGAGCTCAGTGCCTCAAGAGATCTTTCGTCCAGGCGGCCGACCAAACGATCGACCTGGAAGGTCCAAGCGACACCGCGAAGGTCGGTTTGGACGACGGCGTCGTAGGGCGCTCCGCTCGTGGAACTCGGAACAACGCCGTCGACGCTTGTGGCGAGTTCCGGAGCGCTGTGGACCAGCACCACCTCAGCGAACTCGCTTGTCGGATCGACACCGACGACAAGGCACAGCCGCCGCGTTCCGGCGGCGCCCTCCCGGATTGGAGGCTGCACAATGCGCACGTCGCCTCTCGAGATTCGACGCGTCGCACTATCGCTCAGCGAGCGCGCCGGCTCCAGATATTGGCTGCGGCGCTGGGCCTCGACCGCAGATCGGACGGTGGCGGGGATTTCGGTCATGCCGTGCCTTCCTCCAGACCATCTAGCTCATCGTTGAGCCGTGCCAGCTCCTCGAGTAGCGCCCGCGTAGCTTCGCCGTGGAGCTCTTCCGGCAGTTCTGCAATGAGTTGACGTTCGACGATCGCGAGAACCTCGGACTTACGGTCGGCGATCCACGGCCGCGAACAGCCCGTGCGACGAGCCAGCTCTCCGTCCGAGATGTCCTGGCTCTTGCCGAGCAGGACGATCCGGTGGGCGTCGTCGAGTTGGGCGATGACGTCGTCGATCAGGGTTGGCATGGCGGCACGTTGGAGCTCGATATCTGGCGTCGACTGGGAGCGATAGTTCTCCTCGCCTTCGCGAAGGACCGTTGGCAGCCAGGCTGTCAACGCGATCTCGAGAATCCTGCGAAGGTCGGAGATGAGGACGCCTTCGAACTCGTCGAGCAACTCCCTGAGGAGGAGACGCAGGTTCTCGCCGTTGAAGACCTTCGACTCGCGTACGCCACTCGGGTTGGACGGGATCCGGGGCACGTGCCCGGTGCGCGCGACAGCGCGCCGGACCTCTGCATCCGTGAGGGCGTGAGGATCGCGGGCGGTGCCGCGGACTTGGACAAACCGGTCCGAGCCGAGCTGAACGGTCTCGTAAGCGTCGCCCTCGAGCTCTTTGTCGATTCGGTTCAAGAGCCGGTCGACCACTGTTATCGACCGTCGGTGTGTCAGTACTCTCCGGACCTGAAATGCAAGCAGTCGCGCCAGAGAGTCCTCGTCCGTGGCGAGGTCGAGGACGTACTCGAGCTGGTTCTCGCCGAGGAGGCGCTGCAGGGTCACCTCCTGGGCAAGGTCGCGAAGCGACTCCTCCGACCACTCCTCGCTGTTGTTGAAAGTCACTGGTGGGTACTTGCGCGCCACCCGGCCACAGACTGCGAGAAGAAGCTCCCAAAACAGCGGCCCGATGCCGTCGCGGCGGCACTCTCGCCGGAGTTCGTCGAAGCTCACAGTCGGAGGGCCCGTTCCATCTCGGAGTGGAGCGCCGACTCCGCCGGCTCATCACAGGAGTAATTGTCGTCACAGAGCGACGAAACGGGAACGACGACGGGAATCCGAAAGTTGATCCATCCATCTTCGTCCAGCTGGCAGCGGCTGAAGTCGGATGCGTGATCGTGGGCCGGGTGCGCGTAGCTCGACGGGACCGATGCGGAACGCGCGAAGAGCGTGGCATTCGGGCCATATTCAGTTGCCAAGACGACACGCCGACCGGTCCCCCAATGCTTCTCGGAGTAGGGGTAGCCGTCCTCCCGCAGGACGTCTTCGTGTCGCACGCAGAACCAGTGTCCTGGTCCATAGTTGAACTCGGGTCCGAGCTGGCGTCTGATGTTTGTCCAGTCGTTGTCCATCCTCGCCGCCAACAGCCTCCGTCGTGGCCGACGTGACCCTACGTCACTTGCTCACGACGGATCGCCGCTCGGAGGCGCTCAACGGGGCGGGCGGAGACCGCGAGGAAGCGGCCGGGCGTGGACGACGGCGAGCTCCTTGTTGGCGCGGGTCAGGCTCGTGTAGAGGACGCCCTGCCTTCCGACATTCTCAGGGAAGTCCCCGGGCTCTACGACTACCGCACCGTCGAATTCAAGCCCGCGCGCCTCGTCGGGGTGGAGGATGACGACCGTCGCACCGTCCCACGTCCAGCTGTGTTGATATCGGCCGCGAACCCAACCGCGCTTTCGGAACTCGACCGACGGCGGCCTCGGCTCGGTGGAGATGACCGCCACCATCCCCGTGTGGCGGTTGGTGAGGTCGATTGCCGCGTCGACGGCCGCAGAGGCAAGTTCGCCGGCGGACACCCTCCTAACGGTGGGCTGCGGTCCGTCTCGAAGCGCCTGCTCCCCCCGTTCACCGCGTGGCAGCAGTTGGTTTGCGAACCGGAGGATCTGCCGCGTCGACCGGTAGCCCATCTGGAGCACGCGGACGTCGCAGTGCCCTGTGTCGTCGGTCATCTCAAGATCCACTACGAGTTCCTGCCAAGTCGCCGCAGTCCAGTCGGATCGCCGCTGATTCATGTCTCCGAACAGCGAGAGTGAGCCGCCATGCTCGAGCAACGAACTAGTGAGAATGCGCCACTCCAGGGGGCGAACATCCTGCGCCTCGTCGACGATCAGGTGCCCGATCCGCTCACCAATCGCGCGGGGGTCGAGCGACAAGGCAACCGTGGCAAGCATCGGCAGATAGCGGACCTGCCCTGAGATCTCGTGCCAGCTGGGGAGACCTCGAAGCGCAGCCAGGATCTCGGCGTCAGCGATCTCGGATTCGTTGGCGTGCTTCATGGCCTCGACGACGCGACGAATGCGTTGTTCCATGCGACCCGACGTGGGACGGTCAGCCATCGACCTCACAAAGTGGTCGATTGTCCTGCCGAGGGCCCAGGACGATTCGATCCGTCCGATGGTTCCCGGCTTCAGATTGGACCGGAGCTCGGCGACTTTGCGCAGCAGGGCCGGAAGACTGAGGACCCGGATCTCGGCCCCCGGCTCCTTCAATTCAGAGATGATCGGCGTCACGTGCTCGACGTAGTGATCGGACGGTCCGACGATCGCGATGCGAGCGATCTGTTCAGACTCTCGCTCACTGCTCGTGAGGTAGACGGCTCTGTGGGCAGCGACAACGGTCTTGCCTGTGCCCGGCTGTCCCTGCACCACCAGCCCTCGGTTGCCGGCGGCGGCAACAAGCTGGTACTGGTCGGGCTGCATCGTCGGCAGAACCGCACCCATGCGGCCCCGCTTCGGCATCTGCATGACCTTGACAACCGCATCGGCCGCACGAAGGTCTTCCAGGCGAGTCTCGACCTCCCTCGCGGTCTCGGCGGCGACTGGCTCAGACGGTTCGATCGTCGGCGAATCGTCGAGCGCAGCGGCCTCTGGCGTCGGCGAATCGTCGAGCGCAGCGGCCTCTGGCGCCGGCGGGGGTTGCTCCTCATCAGTCGGTTGAACCGTTTTCCGGCGTCGCGTCGGCGCCGTCGGGATCTCGAGGGCACATACCTGGCTCTTGAAGGGGTCTGCGGCGCCGGTCTCGATCTCATCGGAGTAATCGACGAGGTCGGTGAGGTGAAGTACGAACGTCCGTCGCCCGGTCACGGATGACGCAATCTCGTGCCCCGAACAGCGGCCCTCGAAATACAGGCTTGCGATCGGGGCAGCCCAGTTGACCGTCTCGAACCCGTCCTTTTCCACGTGCCAGCCGGCAATGTAAAAGGTCGGGCCCATCATGTCGGAGTAGGAGTGGCCGTCCTCAAGCGCTACTCGGCCGATGACGGCAGCTGTCGCCCCGCGGTCGATGCCGGGTCGCGGGAGCGAAGTGGTGGTCCACTGCTGACTCTGGACGACGGCGATCTGCTTGACGAGGTGGGGCTGCTCGTCGAGCAGGCGCTCGATTTCGCTCAGATACTGCTCGTTGACGGCGCGCTCGGCGTCCAAGACGGTTTGGTGGTCTTGTTCGTGTGTCGTATCAGTCACTGGGTTGTTACCTCTGCGACGCAAACTGCGATGGTCTCGACGTCCATGTGACCATCAAGGCTCTGCTCGAGTCGTTCCTCGGCTTCCCGCAGCAGTCGATCCTGATTCGACCGCTGGGCATTCTGGAGGTGGATCACCCCGGTGCTCCCTCTCTCCTTCAGGGTCTCAATGCGGCGCTCGATCTGGGCAACCTTCCGAGCGTGGGTTTCCCGCAGGCTGATACGCCGAGATTCAACGAGCGCGGTGTTCATCGCCTGGCGACGATGGGACTCTTCCTCTTGTCGTCGCCGAAGCGAACGCTCGGCTTCCCTGAGACTGGCGGCGAGATCCACGCCAATCCGCGCCTCCTGCTCTTCAAGCTGAGACTCTGCGAGCGCAGCCAAAACCGCCGACCCGACGTCCTCACTCGTCAGGACTCCCGTACCTAGGTCGACCGCCGCCGTCCAGAACTCGACCGACGGCCGGAGCCCGTCCCATCTGGCCACAGCCACGAGGACGAGGTACGAGCCCGGCGTGACAGCGCTGCTTTTGACTCCAATATGACCGAAGCGCGCCTGAGATGAACCGGGGACGCGAAGCGCCGCTCGCACCAGCGGATTGGTGGCAGAGAGGAGGTGCTGGCCCGTCTTGCGAGCGTGCTCCGGATCGAGACAGAGCACCACGTCACTTTCGTCGAGCATCGCCTTGGCCAGCTCGTCAACCTCGGTTCGTGATCGCTCACCTGCAGACTGCACACCTCGTAGGTGCTGCTCCATCGCTGCGTTACCTCGGAGCGTGAGGTGGGTGCCGCCGCTGTCCACCTCGCAGTGTGCTCCGGGTGCGCCCGCGGCCCAATCGCGTAGCAGGTGGACCAACTCGGGTTGGCCGATATACCGGCCGGACTCGAGGAGGTCTTCCTCCAGACCGTCAATCTCTGCCGTGTCGGTCGAAGACAGGAAAGAGGCTGCGACTTCGATGTCGTCGATCGCGAGCCGCTGTTCCTCGATCGCCGCCAGCATCTCGTTTAGCCGGCGTTCGCGTTCGGGCTCTGTCAGAGAGAAGTCGAACATTGCACGGCGCAGATCTCCCATCCGCGACTGGAGGATCGGTTCGAGCTCACCGATGGAGTCTGTGAAGACGCCGATCCGCTGATGCACTCGTTCGATGATGTCGGACTCGATGGTTCCGGGTGTGTGGAAGTTGAGGACGAGGATCTTCTCCTCCATCTGACCGAATCGGTCGACTCGGCCGATCCGTTGCTCGACCTCCATTGGATTCCAAGGGAGGTCGTAGTTGACGACGGCCGAGCAGAACTCGAAGTCGAGGCCCTCGCTCGCGACTCGGCTCGCAAGGAGAACGTCGAAGTCGTGGTCGCGGAATCTTCGCATGATGTCGTGCCGGGCCTCGCGGCCGACCCCGCCGTGCATGACCGCGATGCGGAAGTCCACGCTCAGTCGTTCGCTGAGGTACGCCAACGCGCGCCGAGAGAAAGTGAACACAAGCACTCGACGACCGCTCTCGACGACTGGCCGGAGATGCGCTAGGAAGGCATCGAACTTGGTGTCGACCTCGCCCAAGCTGCGCGCTAGCTCAAGCACCTCGGCCGGGGGACTCGTGATGTCCCACGAAACGTCGTCGTCTGTTTCGTCGAGGTCTTCGTCCCCCAGCTCGTCTCGCCAGTTCAAGACCCGGTCCCGGGCTGCTGGAAGGCAGGTGCTCGCAAGGCGAAGAGGCATCTGGGTCACGAAGCCGACCGGCAGCCGCAAGGCTCTGGCCCGATCGATCTGCCACCGCTCGAATGCGGCGTAGAACTCGGCCTCCGGGTCGGTCCACTCGACGGAAATCGGGACTGCTTCTCTCACCGCCTTCCGCTCCTGCACTTCGACTTTGCGCGTGCGCGTTACGACGGCGGAGAGCGCGTGGAGCTGGCCGATGAGCCGCTTGGCTTGGGCGATCTGGGGTGCCAGCAAGGTCTCGCTTTGGAGAAGTGTCACCAGTTCGCGGTACTCCGGTCGGACAGATACGGCGGGACCGAAGTCCAGTGACTCGACGGCCCTCAGCCGCCGAAGGCGCTCGGCATTCGTCACGTCGGCTTCGAAGAAGCTGGCGCTCAGAGCGTGGAGCACAGCGTTGGGCTCCAGCCGCTGCTCCAGAACGAATCGGTTGTCGAACTCGCCGGGAGCAAGGAGCTGGAGCAGGCTGAAGAGGTCGTCGTTCCCCAGGTTCAGCGGCGTTGCCGACAGGAAGATCAGCGCGTCAGCCCAGTCTGACAGCAGCGCTCCGAACGCGTGGCTCCTGGTTTCTGAATTGCGGAACGCGTGCGCCTCGTCGACGATGACAAGATCGAATCGCGGGGCAAGCTCGGCGAGATCCTCGAGACCGGACCACACCCGCAGCCGTTCGAGACTGCAGACGCCAGCAAACCGCGATGGCATCCGGTCCTCGTCGATTCGTTCCAGCAGCTCATCGAGCCGGGGGCGGTCGAGGTCCTGAAGCTCGTAGTCGAAGCGCTCACGCATCTCCGCGCGCCACTTCGGAACGAGCATCGAGGGACAGACGACGAGAACGCGGTCGGCCTGCCGCCGGGCATCGAGTTCGGTCCAAACGAGTCCGGCTTCGATGGTCTTCCCGAGCCCGACCTCGTCAGCGATCAGAAGGCGGAGCTGGCCTGTCTCGAGAAGTCGGATGACCGGGCGGAACTGATACGCGCGGAAGATCGTCTTGGTGGCACGAAAGGAGTAGACCGTGTCCGTGAGTTGCTCTCGGAGCTTCGCTCGAGTGAGCGTGGCCGCAAAGCGGTCAGCATGAGCCGGTGAGCGCGCAATCCACTCGTAGGGATCGTCGTCGATCTGCGGATGCTGGAGATTGCGTTCAGCGACGTTGACGGTGCGTCCTTCGACACGAATGCGGTACCACCACTGGCCACGGTCGTAGTCGCGGCGACGCACAACCGCCTCTTGTCCAGGCCCCCGCGTCACGGCAGGTGAGTTGACCTCAAAGAGCGGCGGGGCGATGTTGTCTGCGTCGTCCCACCAGGCGCCCATCCAGTCGTAGGCAGCGAGGAGCGGATGCGACTCCGCCATCCAATCGATCTGGGCGGGTGTGGCCGGGGCACCGCCTTCGGCTACGACCATCACCTCGACCTGTGCTCCGTCGTCGAACACGTAGATACCCATCGGTAGCTGAACCTCATCGGCGTCACGCCTGCGCGCGGTGGTGGAGATGGAAACCGAGTCCGGGACGCGCTCACCCACGACCAACATCCGACGCGGCCGCACGGAAGCGACTTCGCGGTCCGCGTCCCCCACTACCGGGTGGTATCGCAAGTAGCCCGTCACTGCTTCACGTCGTCCTCGCTCGAGCGCCCACGCGTAGATGAAGGCGCGCAGGACAAGGAAGTGTCAACGCTATGGCGACCGATCGCGAAATTGCCGGCCTCCGTTGACAGGGTCGGCCGGCGATGAACGGGTCTAGATCCTGGTGGTCGCGATAGACCCTCAGCGTGTGCGGACCCAGGTCATCCGAGTCGCCGCCCCGACTCCGCGTCTCACTTCAACCGAAGTCGGGACCGGTGTCCGATCGATGATCGTGTTGTCAGTCAGGGCGAAACTGCAATTGCCCACGTCAGCGTCAACCAGTAGCCGGCACACAGTACGAGGACGAATGCGACGCGGCTCAACTGAGCGGCGCTGAGGCCCACGACCAAGGCGACGCTCAGCCGGACAACGGCGATGCCCACACTGAACCAGCCGAGCGTCCAGCCGAACGGGACTGCAAGCCGGACCTCGGCGAACCCCAGCAGGTCGCTTCCCCTGAGCCGACTGACGATGCGCGGGAGTGTTTGGATCGCAGTCACAACCATGGCCCCTGCCGCCGCTCCAGTAGATGGAGACGGTGAGCCAGCAACATCGCTGAGGGGCGTGAGACCGGCAATGCTTGCGATCGTGAGCATCTGAATGGTCCGAACCGGGACGCGCATCGTGCGGGCGTCGGTAAGAGCCAGCCAACCGATCACGGCGCCGACGACGACAGCAACGGCAAGATCGCCCATCATGAAGCTGCACACGGCCTGTCGCCCGCGCTGATTCGTCCCCATCGAGGGCGAATTCCACATGCTGGCGCGCCACGCCGGTCTGGCTCGTGAGATGGGGACGCCCGCCGATCGAGTGCTGACGCTGACCGACGGTGCCCATCTGACGCTCGACGGCACGGAGTTCCGTGTGGCCGCTGGGGTGGCGGCGCCGAATCACTTCGTGGACGGCACCCTCGACGACTTCGACGCCGAGGTGGTCGCCGAGCGGCCGGCACTCACCGCTGGCTGCGTGCACGTCACCGTTGCGGTCGACCGCGCGGGCCGGCTGGCTGCGCCGCCCGCGGTGGCCTCGCGCGGTTGGCTCGACACTGCCAAGCACGCAGACTCTGCATCACTGCATTCCGTGCAGATCCAATCACAAAAGCCATTCTTGTCGAACTCTTGAATCTGCTTTTCCGCGCCGTAGTTGACGGGGACCCGTTAGTTGGTCCAGCTGTTATGGGTGTTGGTTGGTTGTGGTTGTCGGTTGGTGGTTCGCAGCGTAGGCGGCTGGTGTTTGCCCGCCAAGCGGCACCCACACCCAACGCCGCCCCGCCATCTCCGCCACCGTCATCGAGCTGGATTGACCGACGCTGTGGCGACAACATGAGGGCTACGTGAAGGCGGGCACGGTGAGTTCTGAGGGCACGGCATCCATGCTGTCGCGGACGTCGACGACCCGAAGTCCCGGAACCGTGCTGACGTTCCGAATCGCCTGCTGGATAGCGTCTCAACGAGTCGAGGCCTCGCGGTCGAACTCCACGGTGCGGTGCCCGATGCTGGCATCGGTGCAACCTGCCTCACTCATCGCCTCGATGGCGGCGTTGACATCCTTGTCGGGATGGCGTTCCGCTTCACGTGGCACCGAGCGAGAGCACGGAGGTGAGCACTCCTCGTGCGAACCAATTTTCGTGGCCGATGCTGTCGTGCCGAACAGCGAGGAGCCGGCTCGCGGCACATTCTGCGGTGATCTTTCGAGCGGGCTGCTAGAGCCCGAGGTACTGGTCGAGGCCGATCGTGACGCCGGGATGATCGGCGATTGCCTTGCAAGCAAGCAAGACGCCTGGCATGAACGACACCCGGTCGAGGCTGTCGTGGCGGATCGTCAGCGTCTCCCCCGCCGTGCCCAGCAGCACCTGTTGGTGTGCCACCAGCCCTCGTAACCGGATCGAATGCACGGGGATGCCACCGGGTCCTTTGCCGCCTCGGGCGCCGGGCAGCACCTCGTCGCGAGTGGGATCAGGGCCCCAGTCGTCCGAGGCCTCGGCCATGGCGCGCACGGTTTGCATGGCAGTGCCCGAGGGCGCATCGACCTTGTTGTCGTGGTGGAGTTCGATGACCTCTGCTGTCGGGAAGAAGGGTGCGGCGAGCTCAGCAAACCGCATCATGAGCACCGCCCCGATGGCGAAGTTCGGTGCGATGAGACAATTGCTGCTGACGAACGCAGCGCGGCACCGCTCGTAGTCGTCGGGATCGAGGCCGCTGGTGCCGACCACGGCGTGGACGCCGTTCGCCGCGCACCACGCCAGGTTCTCCCGGGCTGCTGCAGCAACCGTGAAGTCGATGGCAACGTCGACGCTGGCCGGATCGACCTCGGCGGCAGACGCCACGATGTCGATGCTGTCAGTGACGTCGCGCTGACCCGGCGCACCGGGGTCCACCGCGGCTGCGAGTTCTAGGTCAGCGTCGGCGGCGACCGCCTCGCAGACGGTGGCGCCCATGCGCCCGCCGGCGCCGAATACCAGCACTCTCACCGACGTCACGCTAGTGGCGCGCTCCGTTGCGGGCGGAACGAGTTGCTGTGCCTGCGAAATGTGTTGGCCCAGCCGGCGGGCTGGGCCTCAATCGTTAGCGGCGGCCGCGGCGACGGCCTGAACCCCGTCCGGTTTGCTCGACTTCCGGTCCCAGGTCGCCGTAGACGCCCTTCGCAATCTGTTCGAAGTGCTCGCCGAACGACACGTCCTCGCGGGCTGTACCGCTGGGCGCTGATCCGCTCGCCGGGGCCACGTCGTCGCCATCTCCGGCACCAGCCGATGCATCAGCACCGCCCGCCGTCACTGCCGCTGTCACAGGCGTACGGGATCGGCGTGTGCCGTTGTCTCCCCCACGACCGCGGTCCCGACGTGGCGCGGAGGCATCGTCGTTCGATCCCTCGGCGTCGCCTTCGCTGCCCCCGACCTGAGTCGGATCGGCCGGCGAGAGGCTGATCTTGCCGTTGGGATCGATCTCCTCGACGATGACGCTGATGACGGCTCCCAGTTCGAGCACCTCTTCGACCGAGCTCAGCCGGCGTCTGCCGCCGAGCTTGGAGATGTGCAGCAGACCGTCGGTGCCGGGCAGCACGTTCACAAAGGCGCCGAACTTGGTGATGTTCACCACACGGCCCTCATAGGTCGCCCCAACATCAGGTGTCGGCGGGTTGACAATGAGCCGGATCTGCCGCTCGGCCTCTGCCACCACCTCACGGTCGGTAGCGCCGATGCTCACGGTGCCGACCGTGCCGTCATCGTCCACATTGATGTCGGCGCCGGTCTCTTCCTGGATGGAATTGATGACCTTGCCGCGCGGACCGATGACCTCTGCGATCTTGTCGATCGGGATCTCGAAGCTGGTGATCTTCGGCGCCATCTCACCGACGTCGGGCCTCGGCTCGGCAATCGCTGCGCGCATGACCTCGAGGATCTGCAGGCGAGCCTGTCGGGCCTGGCCCAGCGCCTGGGTCAGCACCTCGGCGGGAATGCCTTCGATCTTGGTGTCGAGCTGGAGCGCGGTGATGGCGTCTTGGGTGCCCGCAATCTTGAAGTCCATGTCGCCGAATGCGTCTTCGGCGCCCAGGATGTCAGTGAGCGTCACGTACTGACCGTCGGCGTACACGAGGCCCATGGCCACACCGGCGACGTGATCGATGATCGGCACGCCGGCGTCCATGAGCGACAGCGACGCTGCGCACACCGAGCCCATCGAGGTGGAGCCGTTGGAGCTGAGCACGTCGGACACCAGCCGGATGGTGTACGGGAAGTCTTCCTTGGACGGGACGACCGGGAAGATGGCGCGCTCAGCGAGTGCGCCGTGCCCGATCTCGCGCCGCTTGGGGCCGCGCATGAATCCGGCTTCGCCGGTGGAGTACGGCGGGAAGTTGTAGTGGTGCATGAAGCGGCGCCGGTCGGCAGGATTCAGGGTGTCGACGATCTGCTCCATCCGGGACATCGCCAAGGTGGTGACATTCAGCACCTGGGTCTCGCCGCGCTGGAACAGCCCCGAGCCGTGAGCGGTGCGCCCGAGGTAGCCCGCAACCGACGAGAGCGGCCGAACCTCATCGGTTGCCCGCCCGTCGATGCGGAAGCCGTCCGCCACGATGCGCTCTCGCACGATCTCCTTCGACAGCGACCTGACGGCGGAGGAAATCTGATCCTTGGCGCTGTCGAGGTCCGCGAATTCTTCGGCAACTTCGGCAATCACTGCTTTGCTGGTCTCGGATTGTGCGGCCTCGCGTTCGGCCTTGTCGGCGATCGCCATCACTTCACGCATGCGATCGCCGGCGACTTCGCGCACGCGATCGAGCACCTCGTCGGAGCAGTCCTTGGTGGAGGTGTACTCCATTGGCTGGATCGGGCCGGAGGCTTCTTCGACCAACCGGCGCAGCGACTTCTGCATCTCGATGATGTCGTCGATCCACTGCTTGGAGGCCTCGAGTCCGCTCGCGAGCACCTCCTCGGTGACCTTCGGTGCGCCCTGCGCGTAGTACGAGAAGGACTTCTCGGTGCCGCCGGCCTCGACCATCATCACGGCGATGTCGCCGTTGGAGAGCTGGCGACCGGCCACGATCATCTCGAACGTGGCGGCGTCGGACTCTTCGTGGGTGGCGAACGGGATCCATTCGCCGTCGGTGGAGTAAGCGATCCGCACGCCGGCGAGCGGGCACTCGAACGGGATGCCGCTCAGCCACAGGGCCGCCGACGCACCGTTCAGCGCCACGAGGTCGTACGGGTTGACGTGGTCGGCGCCGAGAATCGTGCCCACCACGTGGGTGTCGTGGCGGTAGTCGCTCGGGAAGTTCGGACGAAGCGGGCGGTCGATCAGCCGGCAAGTCAGGATCGCATCGTCGGACGCACGCCCCTCTCGCCGGAAGAACGAACCGGGAATCCGGCCTACCGCGTACATGCGCTCCTCGATGTCGACGGTGAGCGGGAAGAACGACGCGCCGTCGCGTGGACGGTTTGACGCTGTTGCGGTGACGAGCACTTGCGTGTCGCCGATTCGGGACGTGACCGCCCCGTTGGCGAGGCCGGCGAGCACGCCGGTCTCGAAGGTGATGGTCTTGTCGGTGCCCGCGATGGGACCGGTGACCGAAATGGCTTCAGCCATGTCTGCTCCTGTTGTGGTGACGGGACCTTCCCGCCTGTTGGTTGATGTTCATCAGGTGTTGCCCATGCATGGGGTTGTGCGACCCCGACCTGCATCCGTCGCAGCGACCGGCAAGCGGCCTTCGCTGCATGTGAGATCGGATGCGGCCGGAGACCCGCGTCAGCGCCGGAGGCCGAGCTTTGCGATCAAAGCTCGGTACCGCTCGACGTCGTTGGTGTTCAGGTAATCGAGCAACCTGCGCCGACGTCCGACGAGCTTCAGCAGCCCTCGGCGGGTGTGGTGGTCTTTGTTGTGGGTATTGAGATGCTCGGTGAGGTGCTCAATGCGAGCGCTCAACTGAGCTACTTGCACCTCGGGCGATCCGGTGTCGGCCTCCGAATGACGATGTTCGTCAATTGTCGAGGCCGCTGGGCTTGATCTCTTGGCACTCATGCCGTTGCTGTATTCCCTCTGTTGTGGCGCCGCATTGGGGTGGAGTGCCCGCTGGTGCAACGCGGCTGGTCGACCCAGCCCTGTTGATGTTTCTCTCTCATAACTGAGGCTACCAGCGCGGACAACACATGCCATCTGCGCCGTCGAGGCGAGCCTGTTCGATCCCGTTGGGGGGATCGCGCAGGAACGTGAACTGAACTCATACACTGCTGTCGTTTTGTACATCCTCCTTTACTCATGAGAGTGGGCCATATCGTGCATCACGAATTCGAGGCGTCCGTCGCCAGCCCTCGGCGGGCGCACTTGCGGCACGCGCTGACCCCCCCCCCCCGCACCTCGTATTCGTAGATCGCCCATGAAGCGGCCGTCTCGCCAGGTGCTGTCCAGAGTCGCGCTCGCCGTCGTGTCCGCTGCGACCCTCATGCCGATCGACTCTGCGGGGGCCCAGACCGTGGTGGACACCGATGCGGGTGTCTCCAACATCGAACAGGCATCGGCAGGCGCGGTCGAAATGTCGGGGTCCACAACGACTCCGGAAATCCTGAAACAGCCCTTCATCACTGGATCGAACACGGGGGGCTACCAGATCTCCTCCGTCGCAATGGCGCTGGGCAGCATCGGCGATCCGCTTCCGGGACAGACTCCAGAACTCCACCTTCGAATGCGGATCCTCGACTCGCAGACAACCAACGGCAAGGTCGAGCCCGATTCGCCCATCTGCGGCAAGCTCACCCCTCCCACGTTTGAGGCGGACGCAGTCAATACATGGACGACCAACCAGACGTGCTCCTTGAACCCCGATTCCACGTACTTCGTCGAACTCAAGTACATGACGACAAACCAGCAGCCGTCGACCAGGCCGGTGGAGCTGAAGTACATGACCGCCGCGGAAGTTCCAGACAGCGGGGACTTTGAGTTTGACACGAGCCATGCGGACAGCCCCGTCGATTATGCCCAACTCGATGATCAGTCTGCAGCGGACTGGAAGATTCCACTCGTCCACAAGCAAGTGGCAAATAACGGAAATCTGACACCGATCGCGGATCAAGCGCTGCTGATCGATGTCAACGATGTCAACGATGTCACGGTTGCTGGGCTGATCATCGACCCCACCGAGCTCGACATTGAGGAGGGGGACTCCGCGAGCTACACCGTGAAGCTGGCGGCAGCGCCGGCAGGGGACGTCACGGTCACCATCGGGGGCCACGACAACACTGATGCGACGCTGTCGGGCTCTGGCCTCACTGGCAGCGACCTCACGTTCACGACATCGAACTGGAACAACCTCCAGACGGTCACCGTGACGGCCGAAGAAGACGGCGACAACGACGACGAAGCAGCCATCGACCTCACCCACACCGCCACCAGCACTGGTGACACCAACTACGACAACCTCACCGGCAGCACCGTCACCGTCTCCATCGAAGACGACGACGAGGCCGGGCTGATCATCGAACCCACCGATCTCGCCATCACCGAGGGGGAGGTCGCGGTCCCGGACGGCAACATCTATCTCGTCCCGACGGGATACACCTACACCGTCAAGCTGGCGACCGAGCCGGAGGCGGACGTCGACGTCGAGGTCACGGGCCATGCAGGCACCAGCGCGGTGCTGACAGGTGTCACGAATGACACGCTCACCTTCACCCCCAGCAACTGGGACATGGCCCAGACCGTCGTCGTCACCGCCGACGAGGATGACGACGACGACGACGAGACAGTCACCCTCTCCCATGAGGCCAGCAGCACCGGCGACAACGACTACGAAGGGCTGACCGGCAGCGATGTCACCGTCACGATCACCGACAACGACGAGGCCGGGCTGATCTTCGACATCGACCCCCTCGAACTCACCGTTGACGAGGAGGATTCCGCCAGTTACACCGTGAGGCTGGCCTCCAAGCCACAAACGGCCGTCGTCGTCGTCCTAACTGGTCAATCGGGCAGTGACGTATCGCTGATGGGCGATGTGCAGACGAACACTCTCAATTTCACCCCCGATGACTGGAACACACCCAAGACCATCACCGTCGTGGCCGATCACGACGACGACGGCCGCAACGACATCTTCGACCTCAATCACTCAACAGCCGGTTTGGACCCCGGCTACGACCTCGTCGAAGTTGTCCAGGTCGAGATCACTGTCACCGACAACGACCCTGCCGGGCTGATCTTCAGCCTCAACGCCCTCGTGCTTGCCGTTACCGAGGAAATGCCCGCGAGCTACACCGTGCAGCTGGCCACCGAGCCGCAAGCGACCGTCTTCGTCCTCCTGGGGTCAGACCCAGTCACCTCGTTGACGATGTTAGGCGACGTGGTGGGGTTCACACTCACCTTCGAGCCCGATGAATGGGACACGCCCCAGACCGTCACCTTCGAGGTCGACCACGACGATGACGGCCGCGACGGCAGCTTTGACCTTGTCCACTCCATCACCAGCAACGGCGACAGCGACTACAACGGCGTCGGAGACCCGGAGATCACGGTCACCGTCGACGACGACGACAACCCCGATGTGATTGTGGATCACACCGAAATCACGGCTGTCGAGGGGAGTTTCCAGAACTTCACCGTGAGACTCGCCACTGAGCCGTCCGATGCGGTCACCGTCACCATCTCGGGCCACTCCGGCACCGACGCGTCATTGTCAGGCAGTGACGTATCCAGTGACGCACTCTCCTTCGACGCCAACAACTGGGACACGCCCCAGACCGTCACCGTCGACGCCGACGAAGACGTCGACACCACCGAAGACGAGGTCTTCCTCCGCTACACCGCCACCAGCACCGATGACACCGAATACCACAATCTCACTGACGACCTCGTGAAGGTCACCATCACCGACAACGACAGCCCTGGCCTCGCCATCAATCCGCCCGCGATCAACGTCGACGAGGGCGCCTCCGCTAGCTACACCGTGGAGCTCGGCACCCAACCGGCCACGGACGTCACCGTCACCGTCACCGTCCCAGCCAACTCCGGCGCGTCACTGTCTGGCGGCGCGCTGACGCGCGACCTCACCTTCAACTCCGGCAATTGGAATGTGCCTCAGACCGTCACTGTCACGGCTCATGAAGACGATGACGCCCGCAACGGCGCAGTCGACATCAGCCACTCCTCATCCGGCGCCGACTACGTCAACCTCATCATCAGCGACGTCGGGGTCACCATCCTCGACGACGACGAAGCCGAGCTGGTCATCGACCCCACCGCGATTGATGTGGAGGAGGAAGGTTCTGCGAGCTACACCGTGAGGCTGGCCACTGCGCCGTCTGCGGGCGTCACCGTCGACATCGACGGCCACGGCGGCACCGATGCGTCGCTGTCGGGCAGCGACGTGTCCAATGACGCACTCACCTTCACCACCGGCAACTGGGACACGCCCCAAACCGTCACCGTCGCGGCTGCAGACGACGGCGACAACGACGACGAAGCACCCGTCAACCTCACCCACACCGCTTTCAGCTCCGACAACCAATACAACAACCTCGCCGGCGATCCCGTCAGGGTCACCATCACCGACAACGACGACGTCGGCATCGTCGGGAGCGACACCGCCGTAGTGCTCGTGTCCACCGACTCCTTCGAACTCGTCGAGGGCGGTTCGGGCGACTACACGATCACGCTGGGCCGGCTGCCGACCGAAGACGTGACCATCTCCATCATCGGCAACACCGGCAGCGACGTGTCCGTGACCGGCAACACGCTGAGCAACGACGTCACGCTGACCTTCACGGCCGCGAACTGGTCCACCGAGCAGACCGTGACCGTGACCGCCAACCAGGACGACGATGCGATCGACGAGATCGACGTGACGCTCATTCATGTGGCCGAGAGCGCGGACTCGGCCTACAACGGCATCAGCGTCGACTCGATCACCGTCGCCGTCGACGACGACGACACCGCCGGAGTCACCGTGTCGGCCACCGAGCTGTCGGTGACCGAGGGCAGTTCGAACACCTATGAGGTGTCGCTGAGCTCGCAGCCAAGAGAAGACGTCACCGTCACCATCGCCGGGCACGACGGCAGCGACCTGACCCTCGGCGGAGGCGCGCTGAACAGCGACTACGGGCTGACGTTCACGGCCGCGAACTGGTCCACTGCGCAGATCGTGACGGTGACCGCCGCCGAGGACGACGATGCCGGCACAGATCTCCCGGTCGAGCTCACCCACACGGCCGTCAGCGGCGATCCTGACTATGACGGCATCAGCGTCGACTCGGTCACGGCTGCCATCACCGAGAAGGACGCCGCCGCAATCACAGTGAAAGACACTGCCGCGACCACCGAGATGGACACGGAGTTGGACGTGCCGGAGATCGGCACCGGTACCTACACCGTCACGCTGTCGCACCCGCCGACCAGCGACGTGACCATCGACATCACCGTCAGCTGCGACACCGAGAGCTGCGAGGTGACCACCAATCCCACCCAGCTAGTCTTCACCCCCGATAACGGCACAGCGCCCCAGACCGTCACGGTGATCGCCGGCAACGACGATGACGCCATCTCCGACGGCGCCACGATCACTCATGCCATCGCTCCGGGCAGCGCCGACGAATACGCCCTGGTCGTCGTGGCCGACGTCATCGTCAACGTCACCGACAACGACACAGCGGGTCTGAGCGTCTCGCCTGCTGTGCCTGCTGTGCCTGCTGTGATCGGGATCGTGGAGGAAGGCACCGGCACATTCACGGTCGTGCTGACCAGCGAGCCTTCGGACGACGTGACCGTCGCGGTGACCTCCGCCGACCCCGCCATCGCGACCGTCACCGAAGGCGCGTCGCTGACGTTCACCGCCACGAACTGGAATACCGCCCAGACCGTCACCGTGTCAGGCACCGACGACGCCGACACCGACAACGGCACTGTCATCGTGACCGCCAACGCGTCCTCGACCGACGCCGACTACCAGGGCGACACCGCCCAGGTCACCGTCGCCGTGACCGACAACGACACCGATGCCGTGGTGCTGTCAGTGCCGTTGCTGACCGTGACCGAGGGCGAGACCGGTACCTACACCCTGTCGCTCGCACGAGCGCCCACAGCCGACGTGACCATCGGCATCGCGGCAACTGGCGGCGTCACCGTCAACGACGATGCCACCGCCAGCGTGACGTTCACACCCTCGAACTGGCAGCAGCCCCGCCAGGTGACAGTTGCGGCGGCCGAGGATGACGACGAGGTGAACGACACGGCCACGATCACCCACGACATCGCTCCAGGCAGCGCCGCCGAGTACGACAACATCAGTATCGGCGACGTCAAGGTGGCGATCTCCGACAACGATGGTCCCGGACTCAAGATCCACTCGGAGGCTCTGGCAGTCACCAACCGCGGGACAACGACCTACACGGTCAGTCTCAACAGTGCACCCGACCCTGGCGTGACACAGAACAGCTTGTCGCCGCAGTTCCAGGTGCCTGAGGTGAGAGCTCCCGGTGACCCCCCCGGATCGTCGACGGACGTAGTCGTGAGAATCTATGCAGGAGGCGGTCTGTCGGTGGAACCGGACAGCCTCACGTTCCCGGCAGACGACTGGGACACGCCCCAGCAGGTCCTGGTGAGCGGCAATAGTGCTGTGACCGGCTCCAGGTTCACGATCGTCCATGTGATCGAAGGCCCCGGCAACTACGCCACCATCCCCAACGAGGGCCTCGATCTGACCGTGACACAGAGTTCGAGCGGCGGTAGCAGCTCGTCCAGTTCGTGTGGTGCGTCTGACTTCGCGCGACGGGATCCCGGTTCTTTCAGACTGCATCTGAGATGGTTGCTGGCCTTGATTATGGAGGCCGTCAACGATGACATCGACACCGCGGAAGCCGAAGCGGATGCTGACAGCAGAGCAGAAGTACGACTTGTGGCTGGGGATGCTGACGGGGCAGATCTCCCAGGCCGACGCCGCAGCCGAGGCTGGGGTGGATCGGTCGGTGATCACCCGGCTGCGAGCGGTTGCCCGCGATGGAGCGATCGCGGCGCTGGGGGCGTCGAGGCCGGGCCGGCCGCGTCAGTCTCGCCAGGAGGCGTCGGAGGCCGCGGCGTTGCGGGCCGAGGTCGACCGGCTCCAGGCGACGGTGGTCGAGCAGGCCGTCGAGTTGGCGGTGCTGCGGGGAAAATCGCGCCCGGGATGAGCGGTCCGGTTCCCGCCCGTGTCGATGGGACCGCCAAGGCGGCGTTGCTGTCCTTGATCGACGATGCGGTCAATGCCGGCTGGACGCTGAACCGGGCGTGCGCGGTGGTCGAGCTGGACCGGGGTCGGGCGTGGCGGTGGCAGCAGCGCCGAGCCGGGGGCGGGCTCGATGACGCCCGCCCGGGCGGGAACCCGATCCACGGGCTCTTGGAGTGGGAGGAGGCTGAGATCTTGGCGTTGTTCGACGAGTGGGGCGACGTGGACCGGTCGCATCGCAAGCTCGCTCACCGCGGCTCCTACGAGCAACGGGTGTGGGCGTCGCCGTCGACCGTCGATCGGGTGCTGGCCCGTCACGGCCTTGCCCTGCAAGGAGCTCCACGACCGGCACGGACCGTGAAGACGCCGTGGCCGCACTGGTGTGAGTGGCACCCGAACCAGCTGTGGTGCTGGGACGGCTCCCAGTTCGAACGCTGCGTCGCCGCCAAGCACGCGTACGCGATTGTCGACCTCGTGTCCCGCAAGCGGATCTCGACCCGCCTCACCGCCAACCCGGACTCGGTCGCCGCCCGGGTCCTGTTCAGCCGCGGGCTCGACAACGAGGGACTGCTCACCGACGAGCTCCGAGCCCGCCTCACCGACCCCGACACCGCGCTCCCCGACGGCGACCAGGCGCCGTTGCTGCTGGCGGTCTCGGACAACGGGACCGAGATGCACGCCAACGAGACCCGCCGGTTCATGGCGCTGTGCTCGATCGCCCAACACTTCGGTCGCCCGTCGACCCCGACCGACCAGGCGTGGATCGAGTCGCTGTGGGGCCACGTCAAACGCGAGCACCCACACCTGACCACGATCACCGACCCGGCCGTGCTCGCCGCCGAACTCGAACGCGTCCGGGTCCACCACAACAGCGTCCGGCTGCACGAAGCGATCGGCTACGTCACCCCCAACGACGAACACCACGGCCGCGGCGACACCATCCGCGCAGCCCGCACCCACGGCATGCGAAACGCCGACGAACAACGCCGAGCCTGGCACCGGAGCCAGCGATGAACCCGCCGACTACCCTCACCAACCACAACCCGCCAGCGACCATCGGATACGGCCTGAATCCCAACCCGATCCGTCGCGAAGAGTCAGATACGCCTCATGCGGCGACTGCCACGACAAGCTCCACAACAACAACCAACGCCTCCACCAACACCACGCCACCCGGCAATGGGCCGCCAAACCCCGGACCGACAACAACACCGCCACCAGCCGCAGCGGCACCACCCGCAGTGGCACCGACCGCGCGAACGCTGCCAGCGCTGCGGGCGACAGGGACGACACCCCCCGCCGACGCACCACCAAACCCCGCACCGATACCACCCGCAGTGGTACCGACAGCCGAACCCAGGGAACCGAGCCGCCATGACAGCAACCAACCGCGGCCCACACCCACGGCGCGAGACTGCCACCCAGTTCGTTTCGGCGGTCAGCGAGCGGCTAGCTCAACTCCTTCGCTGAACTCCTTGGCTGAACTCCTTGGCTGAACTCCTTGGCTGAACTCCTTGGCTGAACTCCTTGGCTCAAGACAAGGCCACCCACGCAAACGTTGCCTGACACGGCACTAGTTCTGTATCCGGATACGTGTGGTGGGTTGATGTCCGTGGAGCATCCGCAAGCCCACCGCCAACACCCTCGCAGCGCTGCGCTATATCCGCGCCCGCCGCCTGCACGACTATCTGCGCTGGCGCAACGCCGCGGTCAGTCAGGCTGCGAGCTCTGATTCACACCTCAGGTGTGCAGACACTTGGCCGCGTCTTCGATGTCGCGGCGAAGCTGGGTCTTCAATTCATCGATGCCGTCGAAGCGCCGCTCGGGCCGCAGCCTGCGGACGAATCGCAGCTTGGCCGTCTCGTCGTAGAGATCGCCGCGGAAGCCGATCAGGTGCGCTTCGATCAGCGAACGCTCTGCGAACTCATAGAACGTCGGCCGGCGGCCGATGTTGACTGCAGCCGGGTATTGCGCTCCATCAGGTCGCACGTACCAGGCGGCGTAGACACCATCGGCAGGAATCTGCAGGTCCGGGGTCGTGGGCAGGTTCGCCGTGGGCACCCCGATCTGGCGGCCGCGACGGTCGCCGAGGGTGACGACTCCGCGCACCTCGAACGGCCGACCGAGCAGCCGGTGCGCTCGCTCCACATCGCCGGCAGCAAGTGCCTCGCGGATCGACGTGGACGAGATGATGTCGCCGTCGCCGGTCATCTGCTTCACCAGCGGCAGCCCGACCACCTCGTAGCCGTACTCAGCGCCGACTTGTCGCAGGGTCTCGATGTTGCCTCGGCGTCCCTTGCCGAAATGGAAGTCCGCACCGACGACCACGGCACGAGCAGACAGGCAGTTGACGAGGATCTCGTGGGCGAACTGCTCAGCGGGAACCGCTGCCTGCTTCTCATCGAAGGTCACAACGAGCGTGAAGTCGACGCCGGTCTCGGCCAGCAGCTCCAGCTTGTGGCCGAGATTGCACAGCAGCGGCGGTGCCGATTCCGGTCGTACCACGGTGGCGGGGTGACGGTCGAAGGTCACGACCGCTGTGGCGCAGCCCCGCTCGGCGGCCAGACGATGCATCTCTGAGATCACCGTGCGGTGCCCGCGGTGGACGCCGTCGTACTCCCCCACCGTCGCGACGCTTCCGTGGTCGAGCACCGGACACCAATCCAAGTCGCGGATGACCTCCATGCGCGCAACGCTACTCAGAGGCTGAGCCGATGGGCGAAGCCGTGGCCCGAGCGGCCCGTGAGCGCAGCGAACAAGAGCGGGAAGCAATGGGTTCGACCGCGGGCGGTGTGCCTATTGGGGCGCCCTCTCACGCCGGGCCCGTGCGAGTCCGCCCGCCCGGAGATCACTGCGGGATCACTGCGGGATCACTGCGGGATCACTGCGGGATCACTGCGGGATCGCTACGGGATCGCCCAGAGATCACTGCGGGATCACGACGGCAAGACCGTGGCACGCAGTCGCCCGTCGACGCGCTCATGCACGGCCACGAGCGCTCCGGTGGGGTCGACCAGCGCCCACGGACCGGGGCCGTCGTAGCGAGCGTCCACGAGATGGACACCGCTTCTGGCCTGAATTGCCTCTGAATCGGACACGAGAATCTGCGCCAGATCCCGCACCAGCTCGAGGGGGGTTCGCAGTTCGGCCTCGGTCGGAGGACCCGCCTCGGACAGCGTGAACGAGCCGCTGCGCGTGCGCCGCAGCGCTCGAATATGCGCCCCGCCTCCCAGCGCAGTACCCAAGTCGGCACCGAGAGTTCTCACATAGGTGCCGGCGGAACAGTCGACCACGGCCCGGTAGACGAGCGGGTCGTCGGTGCGGTCCACTTTGAAGCGGTACACCTCGACATCGCGTGGAGCGCGTTCTGCGCTCTGCCCCGAGCGGGCGATCTCGTGCAAGCGGCGGCCTCCGACGCGCACTGCAGACACCATCGGCGGCAGCTGCGAGATCGTGCCGATGAAGCCCGCAGCTTCAGCGGCAACATCGGCCGGATCCAGATCCATGCACCAGGTCGTGACCGGCTCGCCGGCAGCATCGAGGGTGCTGGTCTCGACGCCGAACACGATCTCGCACTCGTAGCTCTTGTGGGAGGCGGTAGCGAATCGCAGCAACCGGGTCGCATTGCCGATGCCAATCACAAGAACCCCCGTCGCGGACGGGTCGAGCGTGCCGGCGTGGCCGATGCGTCTCTCGCCGAAGCGGCGCCGCAGCATGCCCACCACGTCATGCGAAGTGGGTCCCGACGGCTTGTCGACGATGACGGCGCCATGGGTGGTCGCTGGACGGCGCCGTGCCATGGCTGTCAGGCTTCCTCGTCCCGTTCAGCGGCGATATCGGAGACCTGCGCCTCATCGGGCTCGCCGGACAAGCCAGCCAGCAGGTCTTCGATCCTCTCGGCGTTGATAGGCCCCTGGTCCCGGCGAAAGCGGAGCGTTGGTGTGCGCCTCAAGCTGGTCTGGTCGCCCAAGGCTCGCTGAAGGCGGTGATGGTGCTCATCGAACGCCGCAGCCGCCTCCTCCTCGGATTCCTGATCGCGCACGTCGTAGTGCACCACTGCGACACTCAGCTCGCGATCAACGTCCACACCGGTGATCACAATGCCGTCGAACACCTCGTCGAGCCGTTCCATCTCCGAGGCCACGACGCTGCGCACCACCTGGGCGACGCGGTCGGTTCGCTCGTACTGGTGCGCAGTCGGCATCGAGTGTCGCCGGCGACGGGGGCGACGAGCCATCGGGTGAGTGCTCCCTCAGGCGACGCGGGCGATCTCGCGTTCGGTATACGTCTCGATCACGTCGCCTTCCTTCAAGTCGGTGAAGTCGCTCAGACCGATACCGCACTCCATGCCCGCGGACACCTCGGCGACGTCGTCTTGGAAGTGCCGCAACGACTTGACCGATCCCTTCCAGATGATCGTGCCGTCGCGCAGGAACCTGACCTTGGCGCCGCTGCGCACGTTCCCGTGCTCGACGACGCAGCCAGCCACGGGACCGACGCCAGAGATGCGGAAGACCTGGCGCACCTGCGCCTCGCCCACCACAATTTCCTCGAACTCGGGCTCGAGCAGGCCGACCATGGCGTTTTGCACGTCTTCGATAAGGTCGTAAATGATCTCGTACAGCCGGATTTCGACGTCCTCGGTCTCGGCTGTCTGGCGCGCGTTGCGGTCCGGGCGCACGTTGAAGCCGATGATCGTGGCCTCGGAGGCCGCGGCGAGCTGCACATCGTTCTCGTTGATCCCGCCGACGCCACGGCTGACGAAGGAGAGCTTCACGTCACCGCGCTCGAGCTTGCGCAGGCTGTCGGTCACTGCCTCGAGCGAACCGTGCACATCGGCCTTGAGCACGAGGTTGAGCGTGGCTGTCTCGCCAGACTGCACCTGCCTGAAGATGTCCTCCAGCCTCGCTCCGCCGCCGCTCCCGCCAGCAGTGCCGGCCAAGCTGGCCTGGCGCTGCCAATGCTCGCGGGTCTCGGCCACCTTGCCTGCGGTCTTCTCGTCGGGGGCGACGACGAACAGGTCACCTGCACGTGCAACCTCGCCGAGACCGAGCACCTCCACTGGTGTGGACGGACCCGCCTCGCTGAGCGGAGCACCGCGATCGTCGGTCATGGCACGCACGCGGCCCCAGGCCGCGCCGGCAACCATCGGTTCGCCGACACGCAGGGTGCCCCGCTGCACCAGCACCGTTGCGACCGGACCCCGGCCGCGGTCGAGATGGGCCTCCAGCACGATTCCGACAGCCCGGCCCGATGATTCGGCAGTGAGTTCCTCGAGTTCTGCGACAAGCAGGATCTGGTCGAGCAGTTCGTCTATGCCCTCGCCGGACATGGCCGACATGGGAACAGTGATCACTTCGCCGCCGTAGGACTCGGGCACGAGGCCCCGTTCCGCCAGCTGGGCGCGCACCCGGTCGGCGTCGGCGCCGGGACGGTCCATCTTGTTGATGGCGACGATGATCGGCACATCGGCCGCATGTGCGTGGTCGATGGCTTCGGCAGTCTGCGGCATGACACCGTCATCAGCCGCCACGACCAGCACGACAACGTCGGTGGCCTGCGCTCCCCGGGCACGCATCGCCGTGAACGCCTCGTGGCCCGGCGTGTCGATGAACGTGATTCGGTAATCGCCGCGAGAGGTCTGATAGGCGCCGATGTGCTGGGTAATGCCACCCGCCTCGCCTTCGACAACGTTCGAGGAACGAATGCGGTCGAGCAGCAGTGTCTTGCCGTGGTCGACGTGGCCCATGACGGTGACCACCGGCGGGCGAATCTGCCCTTCGGCGTCAGAAAGGTCGACCTCGAGGGCACGCAGCAGCTCCTCTTCCTGCTCCGCGCCCGGCTCGGTGATGCGCACTTCGGCGTCGAGTTCGACAGCAAACAGCTCGATCATGTCGTCGCTCAGCGACTGCGTAGCAGTCACCATCTCGCCCTGTTGCAGCAGGAACCGGACGATGTCGGCGGCGGAGCGATTCAGACGGGCGGCGACCTCCTGGGCCGTTGAACCCCGCTCGATGACAATCTCGCCTTCGGGGACGGGTGCGTCGATCGGCGTGTAGGCGGTGAGCTGCTGGGGCTGCAGTTCCTCGCGCTGGCGACGACGGCGACGGCGAGGGCGCCCACGACCGCGTGGTGCACCACGCGGCCCTCCCGGGCGTGCACCATGCGGACCCGCTGGGCGTCCGCCAGGCGCTGACGGGGCTCCCGCGTGAGGGCGCCCGCCACCAGGCTGCCCGCCATGGGGACGCTCGCCACCGCCCGCTGGACGGCGGAACCCGCCGGGGGGACCCGAGCGGTAGGGGCCGCCGCTGCGCGGAGTGGTGCGTGGCGGACCGGGCGGCGGGGGAATCGGCTTGCCCGAACCCGAGCGAGGCGCCAATGGCGGGGGCGGAACCGCGCGGCCGTCGGCAGCCTTCGGAGGCACCGGCAATCGAGACGGGGGCGGCGGCAGTTCTGGGTTGGCCGCGTCGGAGGGAACTGGTCTCGATGGCGCCACCGGTTCGTCGGTTCTGGCCGCCGGTCGCTGAAGTGGCGGAAGAACCGGCCGCGCCGATTCTTGGCCGCTTGAAGTGACCAGACGTCGCGGTGGCGGCAAGTCGGGCGGAAGGGTGCCTGGCGGAGGCATTTCCGGCGGGAGCGGTGGTGCGGACTCGGCTGGTGCCGCCGGCCGAGGCCCTGTTGGCGCAGGCGCTTCTGCGGTAGGAATGGGTTCAGGCGTCTGCGGAACGGGCTCCGGGGCGGGCGCATATTGCGGAGGTGGCTTCGGTTTGGCCGGGGCGGGCCGGGCCGGGCGAGCCGGGCGAGCGGCTGGTGTGGATCGGGGCGCCGCTGCGGACTCTGGGCGTTGTGGCGCGCGCTCGGCCGCAGCGGCGGACTTCGCGGGTGCCTTGCGAGCCTTGCGAGCCCCTGGCTGCGACTCTTCACGAATCAGTCCCTCGCGTGCGGCCTTGCGCCGGACGCGGTCAGCCTGAGCGTCCTCCATGCTGGACGAGTGCGTCTTCACACCGATGCCCAGGGACTCGCATACGTCGAGCACCTCGGTGAGCGTGATGCCCAGCTCTTTGGAGAGCTCGTGAACGCGGACTTTCTTCGGCAAGCGGTCGGTCTTTCTTTCGGGAGTTGAAGCGATGCCCAGCAGGGCTCAGGAAATGTAACGGGGACGCGACGAGACCGGCCATGGGCCCTAGGGCGTCGCCGAGTCCGATGGAAGCGTACTGGGGTCGGTGTGGGCCTCTGCAGGGGTCTCATCGACGGTCTCGCCGACCGGCGCGTCATCGGCTGTCTTGCCGACCGGAGCGCCATCGGAGGTCTCGCCGACCTCCTGCTGTTCGTTGACTGCCTCGGACCACTGGCCCGCTGTGATCGCTTCGCCGCCATCGGCGGGAACCCAGGTCTGCTCGCCCGTATCCGGGTTCGTCACCCACTCTCCCTCGGCCCACTCCTCTCCTGAGTAGCCGGCCTCCTCCTCGGCAATCTGCGTCTCGCT
Source organism: Candidatus Poriferisodalis sp. (assembly GCF_965221945.1). Taxonomy (GTDB): domain Bacteria; phylum Actinomycetota; class Acidimicrobiia; order Acidimicrobiales; family Poriferisodalaceae; genus Poriferisodalis. Next base: position 2,181,470 of record NZ_OZ244925.1, read on the forward strand.
CTTGATGTCGATCCGCCAGCCGGTCAACCGGGCCGCCAGACGAGCGTTCTGGCCCTCGCGGCCGATCGCCAGCGACAGCTGGTGGTCGGGCACGATGACCTCCGCCACACCTTGTTCGGAGTGGAAGCGGACCTCCCGGACGCGAGCCGGGGACAGCGCCTTGGCCACAAAATCGTGGAGGTCGTCGGAGAACGGGACAATGTCGATCTTCTCGCCTCGCAGCTCGTTGACGACCTGACGGACGCGGCTGCCGCGGGCCCCGACGCATGCGCCGACCGGATCGATGTTGGAGTCGTTCGACCACACAGCGATCTTCGTGCGATGGCCGGGTTCGCGCGCGCACGCCTTCAGCTCGACAACACCGTCGGAGATTTCGGGGACCTCCAGCTTGAACAGCTCACGAATAAGTCCCGGGTGCGTGCGCGACACGACGATCTGCGGGCCCTTGGCGGTCTTGCGCACCTCCACGATGTATGCCTTGAGGCGGCTGTTCGGCTCTGGCCGCTCGTAGGGCACCTGCTCGGATTGGGGCAGCAATGCCTCGACGCGACCCAGGTCGAGCAGGGTGTAACGAGCATCGTTCTGCTGGATGATGCCGGTGACGATGTCGCCCTCCCGCCCGGCGTACTCGTCGTACTTCATGTCGCGCTCGACCTCGCGGATGCGCTGGTTCAGGACCTGCCGGACGGTTTGGGCCACGATGCGCCCGAGATCGTGCGGTGTGTCGTCCCACTCCCGCAAGACAGTTCCCAATTCGTCGACTTCCTGCGCGTAAACCGTGATGTTGAACGACTCGTCGATGATGACGTACGCCTGCTCAGCGGCACCCTCGCGGCGCTTGTAGGCCGATTCGAGGCCGTTCGCGACTGCCTCGAGCAACACCTCGGTGCTCATGCCCTTCTCGGCGGCGAGTGCTTGGAGCGCCTCCATGATCTCGGGGCTGTTCATCGTCCCTGCCTTCCTGGCTTACTGCGAGGGTCTGACTTGCTGTGAGGGGTGCTGCGGGATCCAGGCTTGCGCCGCGGGCGCGGACCCCATTCGAATGTTGTGCGGGCCTTGGCGATGTCGTCGAATGGCACCGTCAAGATCTGGCCAATCTCATCCGGTCCGGCTTGGGCGTGGCCCTGCTCACCACTGGAAATCTCCTCGACACGTACCGAGACGCCGGAGGGGTCGGATTCCAGAATCTCGCCGACGATACGCCGCCGCGGCGATTCGCTGGTTCGGATCACCACCTGCTCGCCGACAGCACCTGCAAAATGTTCTGGGCGGTGCAAGCTGCGCTCGAGCCCAGGGCTGGACACTTCGAGCACGTACCGGCCCTCGATCACGTCGGCGGCATCCAGAGCCGCGGACAGCCTGCGGCTCAGTCGGCCGAGTGCCTCAACACCGATGGCGCCCCCGGCCATGGCAGAAGCCAGCACGACCAGAGTCCCGCCTCGCCATTGCACGTCGTAGAGGGCACAGCCGACCTCGGTCGCCACGGGGCCAGCGAGGTCCGCTATTTCGGAGGGGTGAGCACTTGCGGGGGCGCGCGAGGCCGCAACGGTGTGAGTCATCGCAACCTCCCTGTCCGCGTAGCCCCAGCCGCCCTCGGGGCTGTGCCTGCGGAACCGGCGCTTGCACCGGATCATGCAAGGACGCTTGCGCAGAGCCCACGACCAGCCGAAACTGTCCTGCGGATCCCACGCTACCAGTGCAACCTCGGGGTTCCCGACCGCGGAGCCGGGTTTGCTGCGCGGCTAGCGGCCCTAGGGCCCGAGCGGCCCGTGAGCGAAGCGAACAAGAGCGGGAGACAACAATCTCGTCAGTGGCAGCCGCATGCTGCGCGGCTAGCGGCTCCGAATGAGGGCAACGCGCTCGGCGGCGTGGTTGACATCGTCACCCTGCTCGCTCGCCTGCGCAGCTCGATCAGCTTCAGCTGCTGCTGCGGCGCCAGCCTCGGCTCTCCCAAGTGCGGCCTCGACGCCGTCGGCCGCCACGATCTTGGCCCACTTCACCAAAGCCGCGACCATCTCGTCCTCGGGCACTACGGCCACGACTTGGCCCTTGACGAACAGGTGACCGCGCGAGCGGCCTGCTGCTATGCCCAGATCGGCGCTGCGGGCCTCGCCGGGCCCGTTCACCACGCAACCCATGACGGCCACCTGCACGGGCAGGTCCAGGCCTTCAAAGGTTGCTTGTGCCTCCTGGGCCACCGAGATCACGTCCACCTCCGCCCTGCCGCACGAAGGGCAGGCAACAAGATCGGTACCGGAACGCTCCCGCAGTCCGAGTGCCCCGAGCAGCTGCTGGCCGGCAGTGGCCTCTTGGACGGGGTCGGCTGTCAGGCTGTAGCGAATGGTGTCGCCGATGCCCTCGTTCAGCAGGGTCGCGATGCCAGCGGTGGCCTTCACCAGGCCGGCCGGCGGGGGCCCAGCCTCGGTGACGCCGAGATGCAAGGGAAAGTCAACTGCGTCGGCGAGCATCCGGTAGGACTCCACCATCAGCGTCACGTCGCTGGCCTTCACCGAGATCTTGACGTCGTCGAATCCCACCTCTTCGAAGTACCCGAGCTCTCGCTTGGCCGATTCCACCAGCGCGGCGGGAGTCAAGCCATAGCGCGCCTCGATGTCGGGATCGAGGGACCCGCCGTTGACGCCGATGCGGATCGGGACGCCGCGGTCCCGGGCCTCAGACGCCACGGCGCGTATCTGGTCAGGCTTGCGGATATTGCCTGGATTCAGCCGCAGGCAGGCCACTCCGGCGTCGAGCGCTGCCAGCGCGAGCCGGTACTGGAAGTGGATGTCGGCCACCAAGGGCACGGGCGAGCGGGGAACGATGTGCGCAAGCGCCTCCACAGCCGCAACGTTGTTCGCGGTGCAGCGGACGATGTCGGCCCCAGCCCCGGCCAGCGCATAGATCTGGGCGAGCGTGCCGTCGACGTCCGATGTCTTCGTCGTCGTCATCGACTGCACAGAAATGGGTGCCCCACCCCCGACGGCGACCGAGCCGACGTTCACTTGGCGTGTGTGGCGTCGGACGTAGCGCCCAGATGACTCAAGCGTCATGGCCACCTCTCACAGATCTACCGGTCACAGGTCCACCGGGTTGGCGATATCGAGGTACAGCAGCCCCACTGCCAGCAGTGCAAGTGCGGCGACCACGACGGTGGCGAGCGGCGCAAGTTTGCTCGGATCGATCAAGTATCGGCCGCGACCCCCGCGTTCTCGCCAGCGCTCATAGGTAGCGACAGCCACATGACCTCCGTCGAACGGCGGCAGCGGCAACATATTGAACACACCGAGGAAGACGTTCACCAGCGCGAACATCAGCGCGCGCTCGGACCAGCCCCAAGATGTGTCCGACGCCAGGTCCACGATGCCGTAGACCCCCAATGGGCGCATGCCCAGGTTGCTGTTCGCCGAAGGATCACCGGGCGGCGACACGATGCGGTCGACAACGTCGCCGAAATTCGCGAACAAGCCCCAAATGCCTCGTACAGAGTCGACTATTGAGCGCCCAAGGTCGACCAATGCCTGGACCACCGCAGTCGGCAGACCGACGGTCTCGTAGACGATGACCCACTCGGGCTGAACACCCAAGAGCCCTGACCCAGTACCGGGGTCTGTTGCCAGCTCTGCCTCTACGGTGCGCAGGACGCCATCTCGCTCGATCTCCAGCGACACCCGCTCGCCGGGTCGGGACTGCACCTGGGACACGAAGACGTCCCATTCCTCGGTGGCTGCACCGTTCAACTGCACGATGCGATCGCCGGCCTCGATGCCCGCCCCATCCGCCGGGAATGTGACTCCGTCTCGCTGCTTGACCACTTCGGCGACCTGCCAGTTGTTCCCATCGCGAGTCGGCGCGCCGAGCGCTGCATGCACCACTCCGAACGCGACGAGCGCGAGGCACAGATGCATGAGCGAGCCGGCGCACACGACCAGCAACCGGCGCGGATAGGTCTGGGTGCGGTAGGCCCGGCTCTCGTCGCCCGGTTCCACGGGTTCGGAGCGCGACATGCCGATGATGCGCACGTATGCCCCGAGCGGCAGCGCGCGCAGTCCGAACGACGTCTCTCCGCGTCGGAAGCTCCACAGACGGGGGCCGAAGCCCAGAAAGAAGTCGGTGACCTTCATCCCGACGGCACGAGCGGCCGCGAAATGGCCGAACTCGTGCATGAACAGCACACCGGCAAGCACCGCTGCGGCACCTACGGCGAACGGGTAGCTCCAAGCCAGCACCACCAGCGCCACGAGCCCCACGATCCAGCGAGCAGTGCGCGCCGCCGAGCCTGGCGCCGGGGGTTCCGGCTCGTCTGTGTGGCCCTTCATGATCGGATTCCCAACACTGCGTCGGCGGCTCGGCAGCGGCCAGCTCGATCAGCTGCGATCACGGCGTCCACACTGTCAGCCGCGGCGCCGTCATGGTGCTGCATCGCGCTGTCGATGACGGTGGCGATCTCGTGCCACCGCAGCCGGCTATCCAGGAATGCGGCCACGGCCTCTTCGTTGGCCGCATTGAGCCACGCCGGGGCGGTGCCTCCGGTGCGGCCCGCCTCGTAGGCAAGGTTCAAGCAGCCGAAAGTGTCGGTATCGGGCAGCTCAAAGGTGAGGCTCCCCAATGCGGACCAGTCAATTGCCCCAAATGGCGTCCCGATGCGCTCGGGATAGGCCAGGGCGTAGCCAATCGGGAGACGCATGTCGGGCAGCGAGAGTTGCGCGACGGTGCTGCCATCAGCGAAGGTCACCATCGAGTGGATCACCGACTGGGGTTGGATGACCACATCGATCTGGTCGTAGTCCACCCCGAACAGTTCGTGCGCCTCAATGACCTCGAGGCCCTTGTTCATGAGGGTCGACGAATCGACCGTGATCTTGGGTCCCATCGACCAGGTGGGGTGCGCCAAAGCGTCTGCGACTGTCACCGCACGCAGCGCCGCAGCGCCGCGACCCCTGAAGGGCCCGCCGCTGCCGGTGAGAATCAGCCGCTCCGGCGCAGACGCTTGGCCGGCGAGGCACTGGTGCAGGGCGCTGTGCTCGCTGTCGACCGGAATGAGCTCGGCGCCCGGCACGGCTCGCAACGGCTGTACCAGCGGACCCGCTGCGATGAGGCTCTCTTTGTTGGCGAGCGCGAGGCGTCGCCCGGCCCGCAGGGCTGCCAGCGTGACGCCCAAGCCCGCGAAACCCACGACGCCGTTCACGACGACGTCGGCTCGGCCTGCGAGATCGGCGAATGCGTCGGGGCCCGCCAGCACCTCGACGCCCGCAGGCAGCGCAGCCCGCAGCTCCCGAACCAATCCCGGATCGCCGATGCCGACGGCAGCCGGTTTGAACTCGGCAGCCTGCGCCGCGAGCTCGCTCACCGAGCTGTTCGCGCCAAGCGCGATGGCCCGAAACCGATCTGGCTCGGCGCGCATCACCTCTAGCGTCTGGGTGCCGATCGAACCTGTCGATCCGAGCACCGCGACCGTCGTCGCGCCCATGGGCCTATCCCAACACGTATGTGCCGACGAAGTACGCCGCTGGCAATGCAAACAGCAGCGCATCGAAGCGGTCGAACACGCCGCCGTGACCGGGCAGCAGATTGCCCATGTCCTTCACGGCCACATCGCGCTTGACCAGCGACTGCGCCAGATCCCCGAGCGGCGCTGCGAGCGCGACGGCGAGGCTCAGCCACAACGCATCAAGCAGGCTTCCGGTCCACGGGAACACCCCGGGGAAGCGGTTCAGCACGAGAGTGGTGACCACCACCGACAGCACGATTCCCCCGATGAGCCCTTCGTGTGTCTTGTTGGGGCTGATTCGTGGTGAAAGCCGGCTCTGGCCGGTCGTGCGGCCGATGACAAAGCCGCCGACGTCGTACACGGCGGTCCCGATCACGGCGCCGATCAGCATCGAGTCGCCGTTGGGTTCGCGCAAGATCAGCGCAGCGAATGAGCCCAATCCGCCCACCCACAACAGACCGAGCGCGGTAATGGCCAAGTTCGCAGTGGGATGATCCCGCTCGATGCCGAGCAAGAACCAGCAGAAGATCGTCACTGCGGACACGGCCAGCACGATCGGGTAGGCCTCCACACCACGCAGGTGCACCCCGACGGTCAGGCCGGCGACGCCCGCGAGTCCTGCCAGCGTCGCCGGGCGGTATCCAAGCGGCCGGGCGGCCCGGTAGAACTCCGCTGCAGCCAAGACCAAGACAATCACGACGAGCGCGACGGTGGCTGCCTCGCCGAGCCGAAGCGCGCCGAAGAACAGCGCAGCCAGCGCCAACCCGACGACGATGGCGGCGGGCAGGTTGCGACCGCTGCGGCCTGCATCAGAGGGGCCGTTGTGCAAGACGGTTCGGGTTTCGTCGCTCACGACTCCACGCTCCTCGTAGTCCTGGCTCCCCTCGCGCCAGTGCGAGGCCGACGCATCGAGCCGGGCCCATTGAGCGAAGCGATCAGGTTCAGATGTCGCCGCGCCAGCCTCCGACGGTACTTCGGCTGCGGCTGGCGCTGTTGCGACCGGCGCCGATGCGGCAGCGGCCTCAGTCCCGGTGTCTTCCGGCATCTCGGCCGGAGTCGGCTCGATGTCGGCCTGCGGGATCTGCGGCGTTGTCTCATCGTCGGGGGAATCGAACAACGGTTCATAACCGGCAGCATCGGGTTCGTCGGTTGGCGTTTGCGTCTCGCCGGCGATACGCGGGTCGTCGGGCAGCTGCGGAAACAGTCGCGAGCCCCCGCGACGCGCTGACTCTGCAGCCGCTGCGTCTGGCGCCGGCGGATCCACAGGCTCAGCCGGAGCTGGGGGCGCGGGAGGGTCAGTCGACTCGAAGTTCAGCAGCGGCCGGGTCGAGCCCAGCGGATCATCAGTAGCCGCTGGATCGCTCGGATCCCCACCAGGGTGCGCCGGCGGATGCTCGCTGCTCTCGGACATCTACTTCCACACCTGTTCGCTCACACCTCGAGGAGTTCTTGCTCCTTGGCGTCCAACGCCCGATCAATGTCTCCGACGAACTTGGCGGTGTCAGCGTCGAGCTCCTGTTCGAAGCTGCGCTTCTGGTCGTTGGAGATCTCCTTCTCCTTTTCGAGCGTATCGAGATCGTGGCGAGCGCTGCGACGCAGGTTGCGCACCGCGACGCGCCCGTCTTCGGCCATCTGTTTCACCACTCGTACCAGATCTTTGCGCCGATCCTCTGTCAGCGGAGGGAAGAGGAGGCGCAGGACATGGCCATCACTCGATGGGTTGATGCCCAGGTCAGACTCCATGACCGCTTTGGAGATGGCGTCGAGCGCAACGCGGTCAAAGGGCTGGATGACCAGCATGCGAGCCTCGGGTACCGAGAATCCCGCCAACTGTTGCAGCGGAACGGCCGCGCCGTAGTAGTCGACCTGAAGCTTCTCGACCAGCGCCGGCGTTGCTCGGCCAGTCCGGACCGTGCCGAAGTTGCCGCGGGCGTGTTCGACGGCGCTGCGCATGCGCTGGCGAGCGTCTCCGCAAATCTCGGCGGCGAATTCGCTCACCTGACCAGCGTACCGGGGCCCGTTCGAGTGTCGCCGTCACTCGCAAGCCAAGTGTTAGCCGCTGAACCGATCAACGCACCAGCGTGCCCAACGCTTCGCCCTCGACGACGCTGCGGAAGTTCCCTCGCGTCATCAGATCGAAAACCACGATGGGAGTGGCGTTGTCCTTGCATACGGCGATGGCTGCAGAGTCCATCACCGCCAGCTCCCGGGAGAGCACTTCGAGAAACGTGACCTCGCTGAGGAGCTGAGCGTCGGGGTCCGTCTGCGGATCGGCCGTATAAACACCGTCGACGCCCGAATGGGTGCCCTTCAGCACGACATCGGCGTCGACTTCCGCGGCACGCAGCGCCGCAGCGGTATCCGTCGTGAAGAACGGGTTGCCGGTACCTGCCGCGAAGATCACCACGCGACCCTTTTCCAGGTGGCGCACAGCGCGACGTCGGATGTACGGCTCTGCGATCTGAGCCATCCCGATGGCGGTCATCACCCGTGTGGGCACGTCCCGCCGCTCGAGCGCATCTTGCAGCGCGAGCGCATTGATGACGGTGGCGAGCATGCCCATGTAGTCAGACTGGGCGCGGTCCATGCCGCCAATCGAGCCTGCCATGCCACGCCAGATGTTGCCGCCCCCGACCACGACGGCGATATCGACTTCCAAGGAGGCCCACACATCGGCAATCTCCGATGCCAGCGCGTCGACCACCAAGGCGCTCACGTTGTGACCCCCAGGTTCAGCCAAGGCTTCGCCAGACAGCTTCAGCACCACCCGCCTCCACATCGGCGGGCCTTCCCAACGACGGGGCCTCTGCGGCTCGTCAGACACAGCCGCAGCCACCGGAGCGCTCAGCGGCCGATCTCGACCTGGACGAAACGCGTCACGGTTGCCGACCCGACGACATCGGCTACCGATCGTTTCTCGTCCTTCACGAACTTCTGCTCCATGAGCGTGTGCTCGCGCAGATAGCCCGTCAGGCGGCCTTCGACGATCTTTCCCAGTGCCGCCTCGGGCTTGCCCTCATTCCGGCTGATGGCCTCGAACGTGGCCCGCTCGCGGTCAAGCACGTCCGCAGGCACATCCGAGCGCCGGATATAGGTGGGGCGGCTGCTGGCGATGTGCAGCGCAACGTCGTGGGCAACCTCGGGGGTCGCTCCGTCGAGTTCCACGAGCACAGCATTGACGCCACGGCCGTTCTGTTGGTGGACGTAGGCGTCGATACACGAACTGGCCGGTGCCTCGAAGCGCTCGACCGAGCCGACAGCGATGTTCTCCTTGAGCGTGATCTTGAGGTCGTCGATGGCTCCGGCCGCATCGGCAACAGCCGAAGGGCCGCCCGCGATCACATCGCTCAGCAGCTGATCTGCCATCGATAAGAACCCATCGGACTTGGCCACGAAGTCTGTCTCGCAGCGCAATTCGACGATGGCACCAACTGGGCCGTTGCCATTGGGGACCACGCACGCCACTACGACGCCCTCGCTGTTGTCGCGATCGGCTCGCGCCGCGGACTTGGCGATGCCGTTCTCACGCAGCCATTGGGCTGCGGCCTCGGCGTCCCCGTCGCATCGGGTCAGCGCGTTCTTTGCATCCATCATCCCGGCGCCGGTGGCCTGGCGCAAGGCCTGGACATCCTTCGCGGTGAACGCTGCCATGTCAGCTGGCTTCTTCTGTTCCGGTTGACACGGTGACGGTTTCGGATTCGCCAGTCTCAGCGGCAGGCTGTTCGGCAGGCTCGGCCTCGAGGGTCGCCGCAGCGTCATCGGAGGACTCGGCGTCGCTGCCGGCATCGGGGGATGCAGCAGGAGCCTCCGCGGAGCGCATGTCAGGAACCGCCGCGGCGGCAGCCGCCTTGGCGGCTTGGTCGGCAGCGATGCGGGCCTCGCGCTCAGCAGCCTCGGCCATTGCCGCACGCTGTGCCTCGGCCTGCTGCGCGGCGATGCGCGCTTCTTCTTCTGGCGAACGCTCCCCTGCTGGGGCCACCGCCACACCGCTGCGCTCGGCCATGTACCGACCTTCCCGGGCGGCATCGGCCATGACCCGGCACAACAGTTCGGTCGAACGGATGGCGTCGTCGTTGCCCGGGATGACGTAGGTGATCGGGTCGGGATCGGAGTTCGAGTCGGCAACGGCCACCACTGGCAGCTTCAGCCGGACGGCCTCGGCAACTGCGATGTGTTCCTTCGGCGTATCGAGCACGAAGACGGCATCAGGCAGTTTGTCCATGTCCCGTATGCCGTTCAAGTTGCGTTGGAGCTTGGTGAGTTCGCGGGTGTGGAGGAGGGCTTCCTTCTTCGGCATGTTGTTGAAGTCACCGGCTGACTGCATCCGCTCGTACTCGAGCATCTTGGTGACACGGCCGCGGATGGTGCGGAAGTTGGTCAGCATCCCGCCCAGCCAGCGCTGGTTCACGTACGGCATGCCACACGCGTCGGCGTGACGCTGAATCGGATACTGCGCTTGGCGCTTCGTACCGACGAACAGAATCGTTCCACCTCGCGCCACGGTGTCGCGTACGTACGCGTAGGCGTTCTCGAGGAGATCCAGCGTCTGCCGTAGATCGATGATGTAGATGCCGTTGCGCTCGCCCCACAAGAAGCGTTCCATCTTTGGATTCCAACGACGGGTTTGGTGGCCGAAATGGACGCCGGCTGCGAGCAGGTCGGACATGGTCACGACAGCGGACATGGGTTCTCCTCCCCACGGTTCGAAACTCTGCGCCGGGAACGACGCCGCTTTGGGAAGCGGCGACCGCGGGGTCGCCCCGGCTGGTCAGTCAATAGGTGGTGGTGCTGCGGTCCCGAAGAGACTGCGCCTCCGGAAGATTGGGCCTCCGGGAGACTGGGCCTTAGAGCACCGCAATGCCAGCGCCGGAGTGTAACCAGCGCAGTTGCAGCCGGTACACCGAGGTTGACGCGGGCACGAGCCTCGGACGGCTGAAGGGTGGTCGCACGCCTGTGCTGGCGTCACCGTCGAAGATCAGGACTGGGTCGAGGTAGACCTCGCCCCGGCGCACGCCGACATGGAGCCGGTCGGCCGTGGTACCGAGCAGCTGTCCCTGATGCACCCGTTCACCTCGTTTGACGCCGATGCCGGCAACCCCGGAGTACGAGATCCGCAAACCATCGGGGTGGCTCACTGTGACGTGCAACCGGCCTCCCACGGGTCCAGCGAAGCTGACAATGCCGCGTGCGGCTGCCCAGAACGATGAGCCGGGCCGGGTCGCAAACTCGAGGCCGCGATTGCCCGGCCCGTATTCGTGCGCCGGGGGCCTGAAGTGATCGACGATGGTCCCGTGCACGGGCCAGATGTAGGTCAGCGCCGGCTCAGCCTGCGCTGATGCCGGAGCGGTTCCGGCGGCCAAGACAGCAGCGCACGCGGCAGCGCACGCAGCTGATGTGCTGAGACCACGGCCGCTGCGGCGCACCCCTCGACCGCCGAGGCCTCGTTTGATGCGCCGACCCCACGAGGGCCGGCTGTGCTTGATGCGCCGACCCCACGAGGACCGGCTGTGCTTGATGCGCCGACCCCACGAGGGCCAGCTGTGCAGCAGGCACTCGAAGGCGGCGCTTACGCGCGCGGGTGCGCCGACTCGTACACCTCTCGCAGTCGTTCCCTGCTGAGGTGGGTATAGATCTGCGTCGTCGCGAGTCGCTGGTGGCCGAGCAATTCCTGCACGACGCGCAAGTCGGCTCCCCCGTCGAGCAAGTGTGTGGCGTAGGTGTGTCGCAAGGCGTGCGGATGGGTCGGCACAACGGAGTGCCGATCCAGGATCCGCTGAACGTCGCGTGCACCGAGCCGGTTGCCGCGCAGGTTCACGAACAGCGCAGCAGGGTCGCGATCGGCCCGATTGCGCAGACGCTGCGCATCGAATTCGTCGCTGCCGCCGTCCCGCCATGCTGCGAGCAGCGACACGGACGGCTCGCTGAGCGGCACACGCCGATGCTTGGCACCCTTGCCGATGACCTCGATGTGACTGTTGCCTGGCCGGAAGGCGCCGCGGTCGAGTTGGCACAGCTCGGCAACCCGCAGGCCGCTGCCGTACAGCATCTCGAGCACGAGCCGATCGCGTAGCTCCGTCGGGTCTGCGGGCACCGTGCCGTCGCCGAGCATCTCGGACACTTCGGCTGCGCCGAGCACGCGCGGCAAGCGTCCTGCGCCGGCGGGCGCGGCGAGCCCGAGCGTCGGATCGAGGTTGATCGCGCCGTCGCGCACCAGCCAGCCGTAGTAGCGCCTCAACGCCGATGCCTTGCGGGCCACGGACCGTCGCGACAGCCCGCGAACTGTCAGAAACGCGACGTAACGCCGAAGCCAACGCCGGTTGATGTCGCCTGGATTGCCGTGGCCGGCTCGGGAGGCCCAATCGGCGAATTGGCAAAGATCGGTCCGATACGCGCGCTTGGTGGACTCCGATGCCGCAGTGAGCGACAGCAAGAATTCTCCGACTCGCCACTCCGGGGGCGCTAGGTCCACCAGATCCACAGTACCGAGGAGTCCCCGCCCCTTCGCAAGCACGATCGCGGCGATGCGGAAGTCTCATCTGGACTTCTCCCACCATCCGCCCGTTTCGGTGACCCAGCCTGACAACTGCAGCCGGCCGAGCGAAGATGCCAGTTCCGCCAGCGTCGCTTCGACTCGCAACGCCAGCTCATCGACCGAGCGGGGTCCGCCGATCAGCTCGTCCAGAACCTGACGGCCGAGATTGTCTTGGGGTGCTTCGGGCACTGCAGCCCCGGCCGCAGAGCCAGCATGCTCTCCCAGAGCCAGCAGGACATCGGACACGTCGCACGCGGGCGCACATCCGTCCGCGAGGAGACGGTTCGTGCCGACTGACGTCGCGCTGGTGATCGGCCCGGGCACCGCCATCACGGGCCGGTCTCGCTCAACAGCAGCGTCGACGGTGTACATCGAGCCGCCCGAGGCACCCGATTCGACCACCACCAGTACCTCGCTCAGCGCAGCCACGATGCGATTGCGAGCGGGAAAATGCCACTGCACGGCCGGAGTGCCGAGCGGATACTCGCTGAGCAGCGTTCCGTACTGTGCGACGTCCGCCCACAGCGTCCGGTTGGCGGCCGGGTACACGCAATCCAGCCCGCTGCCAACGACACCGATGACAGGACCGCCCTCATCCAGCGCGGCACGCTGCGCGATGCCATCGATGCCAGTGGCAAGGCCTGACACCACCGCTACCCCATGGGCAGCCAGGCCCGTTCCGAGCAGCTGTGCCACGGTGCGGCCGTATGCGCTGCAGCGACGCGTACCGATGATGCCGACCCGCCTGGGCCCCGGCTCTAACGGCGCTCCCTGCCCGAACAGCACCGCTGGAGGCTCGGGCTCCGATTCCCACAGCTCGGCAGTGCCTTGACTGTCCGGAACGTGCAGCCAGACGCCCGCTCTCGTGTGGGCTTCGAGCAGATCCGTCCCGATCGGCCGCTCGCCACGTGCAGCTCGGTCAAGCGCTGCGGCTGCGTGCCGCTGCCACGTCGCGATCAATGTTGCGTCCACGCCCCGGCAAGCGCTCAGCCCGGCAACCGTTGCAGCCCGACCAGAGCGCAGGTCCTCGACGGCATCGAGTGCAGTGCGGTCACCGAGCAGGGCCCGTAGGCGCGCCGGTCCAATTCGAGGCAAGGAGCACAATTCGAGCAGCGCTCCGATCTCTGACAGCTCGCCGGCATCGGCTGTTTCGACAATCATCTGGCCGCCGCGGGAACGTGCAGGCTTCCGACGCTCGCACGCAGCGCGAGTGCCTCGTTCAGGCGTTCAGCGTCGACGACCGGATCGTCGCCGTCGAGGTCGCACAACGTCATGACGACGCAACGGACACGGTGCAATCCCCGGCCACTGAGCAGTCCCTTGGCCAGGCGCGTTCGCAGTTCGCGCCGGGCGGCCGCGGTGATCGGAGCGTGACGCTCCAGCTGCTCGTGGGTGAGCTCGGCGTTCGTCGCCACGCCGCGGCCAGCGGCCCGGGCACGTGCCGCCGTCACCCGTGCGCCGACCGTCTCGGTGGATTCACCACGAGCGCCGTCGAGCAGCTGATCGGGTTCGGGACGCTGAACTTGAACACGAAGGTCAAAGCGATCGAGCAGCGGCCCTGACAGCCGGCGCAGGTACCGGAGCCGGGCATGGTCGGAGCAACGACAGGAATCGGGGCGGCCGGCCTGCCCGCAAGGGCATGGGTTCATGGCAGCCACCAGCAGGAACCGGGCGGGAAAGGTGCAGGCCCCCAACGCACGACTGATCCGCACAACGCCCTCTTCGAGCGGTTGGCGCATGGCGTCGAGCACACTCGGTGCGAACTCTCCCAGCTCATCGAGGAACAGCACGCCGCGATGGGCCAGCGAGATTTCTCCCGGGCGAATGGCCGTCGAGCCGCCGCCGATGAGTGCAGTCACGGTGGCGGTGTGATGCGGACTGCGAAGTACGGGGCGGGTCGCGAGGCCCGTCGGCAACGGCAAGCCAGCGGCCGATTGGACCCGCGTCGCCTCCATCGCGAACTGGCGGCTGAGCTCAGGCAGCAGACCCACGAGCCGTCGAGCCAGCATGGTCTTGCCTGCACCCGGTGGTCCCAGCATGAGCAGGTGGTGACCGCCCGCAGCGGCAACCTCGACGGCTCGGCGGGCGAGTGGCTGCCCGATCACGTCACCGAGATCAGGTACTGGCGCTGCGGGCGGTTGGGGCGGATCGGGCGGCGGATCAGGCCACGGCGCGCGGCCCGCGAGCACTGACGCCAGCTGGCCCAGCGTTTGAACAACGTGGACATCGCGGGGACCCGCAGCGAGAGCAAGGTGATACGACTCGGACGCGACGACGACGGCCCGGTCACGAAGCGCGTCGACAAGCGGCAGCACGCCCACCCCGCCCCGGACGACACCGTCGAGACCCAGTTCGCCCAAGAACGCTTTGCCGCGTAGCGACTCGGCCGGCAGCTGCTCGGTGACGGCCAATACTGCGACGGCCATCGCCAGGTCCAAGACGGCGCCGCCCTTGCGCACACCCGACGGTGCCAGGTTCAGCGTGACGCGCCTGTCGGGCCAATCGAGTCCCGACGAGAGCACGGCGGCCCGCACCCGGTCCCGGGCCTCTCGGCACGCGGCGTCAGGGAGTCCGACGATGGTGAAGGACGGCAGACCGTTGGAAACGTGCACCTCGACGGTGACAACATGACCGTCGACGCCGACGAGCGTCGCGGCGGTTGCAGCAGCCAGCATGGGCCTCCTCGGGCAGTTCGGACCGGACGCAACCACACAGGGCGCTGTCCGGCGTTGACGGGGAAGCCCGCTCGGGGCCACGATCGAGTCGGTCTGTGGTGCGCCAGCGTGGTCGTGTTGCTCGCTGCCGCGTGGACCTCTCCGGGACCGTAGATCACGCTCGCGCATCCCAAGGAAGGGTTTTCTGCCGGTCTGCGCCACGCCGATGCCGCGCTTGGGGGGCGATACTGCTCTCATGGGCTACAACCCGTACCGCGAGCACCGCACGACACGGCTCGACTACGTGCTCCTAGCCGCCGCTGCGGTCGTGGCGGCCGGCCTGGTGGTGTGGGCGTTGTTGGGCTGAGGTCTCAGATGCGCAAGCTTGAGCCAGTACCGGGATTCGAAGTGCGCCGGGTGCAGCCGTCTGAGGCAACCAAGCGGTATGTCTGCGGCGGCTGCGCCCACAGCATTGAGGCCGCTGTGGGTCACGTGGTCGCAGTGCCGATCGACAACCCTGACCTGCGACGCCACTGGCATTGGGGATGCTGGCAGGCCCGGGATCGGCGACGGCCGGTGGGCTGAACGCCCTGGCTGTCAGAACGCCCCGCTGAGCACCTCAACGTTGCGACCCATGACCGCGGCTGCGTCGAAACGCACCGGCCCTTTCCAGCCGCCGCGCTGGCGCACGTAGTGCGCGGCGAGGCGCCGGACTTGCTGCTGCTTGCGAGCGGTGATCGCCTCAAAGCCCGTCCCGAAGCGATCGCTTGAGCGAGTCTTCACCTCGCAGACCACCAGCTGTGTCCCGTCGGTGACGACAAGATCCAACTCGCCTGCGGGGCAACGCCAATTTCGGTCCAGCACGCGGTACCCACGCTCGATGTACCAACGCTCGACAAGATCCTCGCCGTAGCGGCCAAGCGCTTGACGCCGGGCGGTCATACGCGCATCGCGCCCAGCCCCCGCCAGCGCGACCGAAGCTGGCCCGCTAGAAGCGCTTCTCGGGAATCCGGGCTGCCTTGCCAACGCGATCGCGCAAGTAGTAGAGCTTCGCCCTGCGCACATCGCCCACGGCCACGCGCTCGATCTTGGCAATGGTGGGAGCGTGCAGCGGAAATGTCCGCTCGACCCCCACGCCGAAGCTGAGCTTGCGTACCGTGAACGTCTCGCTGATGCCCGACGAATGGCGGGCGATCACATAGCCCTCGAACACCTGGGTTCGCTGCCGGTTGCCCTCGACGACGCGCACGTGGACGCGCACCGTGTCACCGGGGCCAAAGTCAGGATGATCGTCGCGGAGACGAGCCTGGTCGACCAGATCGGTGCTTCCCATAGCGATCCGACTCCCGTGAAAGGCGTGACGACGACCACTGGAGGGTAGTGGTCCGTCGGCGAATTGCCGCAGCGATGTGCCGTGACAGCCGCAATGAGCTCAGCCGGATTCTCCAAGCTCCAGGTCGAACTCAGCGAGGAGCTCCCGGTCGAGGTCGCTCACGCCCCGCACCGCCAGCAGGTCGGGGCGCTCGCGTGCGGTTCGGACGAGCGCCATGGCTTGGCGCCAGCGACGAACCCGGGCGTGGTCGCCGCTGCGCAGCACTTCGGGAGCCTCGAGCCCGCGGAATGACGCAGGACGGGTCCAATGGGGATACTCCAGCAGACCCGCGGCAAAACTCTCGTCCGCGCTGGAAGCCGCATTGCCGAGCACGCCGGGCACCAACCTCCCAACGGCCTCGACGACGACCATGGCTGCGAATTCGCCGCCGGCCAGCACGACATCGCCGACGGAGATCGAGCCGTCCACGAGGTCGGTGCGGATGCGCTCGTCAACTCCCTCGTAGCGGCCGCACAGCAAGCTGAATCCGCCCGATGCCGCCAATTCGGAGGCCAAGGATTGATCGAATCGCCGGCCACCGGCATCAAGCAGCAGCAACGGCCGCGGGGGCGAGACCGTCTCGACGGCAGCGAAGACCGGTTCGGGCATCAGGATCATGCCCGGGCCCCCTCCGAATGGCGCATCGTCAACCGTGCGGTGGGCGTCAGTGGTCGCCATTCGCAGGTCCCTGCAGCGGATATCCAGCAGTCCTTGGCTGCGGGCCCGACCCAGCACGCTCAGCTGGCACATTGCATCGAGCTCGGCAGCGAAGATCGAGAAGATGTCGATGCGCAGCCCAATCTCGGGACTGGGTGCCGAAGCGGACTCAGTGCCGGTCGAGCTCGAAGAGCCCATCGGGCACCTCCACGTGGACCGTGCCGGGTTCGCAACGCACGATGAACGTCAGCGGCACGAGGTGGCCCGTGTCGAGCTCGAGCAGGTCTGCTGCCGGATTCGCCACCACGCTCGTGACCACGCCGGCGTCGTATCCGTGCTGATCGATGACTGAGCTGCCGCACAGCTCATGCACCCACAGCTCGTCAGGATCATCCAGTGGCTCGGCGAACAACGTCGTGCCTGTCAGCGCCGCCGCGCCATCACGGTCATCGATGCCGTCGAAGCTCACCAGCCAACGGTTGCCGTCACGGCGGGCGCCCGATACCACTCGCTCGCCAGCGGCGGTCACGAGCGTCGAACCGACGTCGAAACGCTCGAATCGGTTGGTGACCGGGTGCACGGCAACCTCTCCGCGTAATCCGTGTGCGCGTCCGATAGTTGCGATCTCCAGCAGGTCTGCCGGGCGGATGCGCGGACTGACGAGCCTGCCTGCTTCCGTACCTGTCGTCTCCCGCTCTTGTTCGCTGCGCTCACGGGCCGCTCGGGCCACGGCTTCGCCCTGCGGCTCAGCCTCCGGACGGCGGGAATCAGTCCCGGAAGTCGACTTCGACCTGGACGCCATCGCGGTGGGCTGCGGCGCGCACCAGCGTGCGGATGGCGTTCGCGACGCGTCCTCGCTTGCCGATGACCCGACCGATGTCCTCTGAGCTCACGGTTGCCGTCAGACTCAATTTCGATCCCGACTCGGCAATCTCGACCTCGACCTGGTCGGGGTGCTCGACGAGCTGGGCAATGAGGTACAGCAAGACCTCTTCGGCGGTGGTGGTCTCGGTGTCTGCGGTGGTGTGGGCCTCGGTCACTGGGCCTCCCCAGGTTCGGGTGTCTTCGGCTCAGACTCCGCAGGTTCGCCCGAGTCTTCTGTCGCCCCATCTTGTGGGGGGACTTCTGCACTGGGCTCTGGACTGTCGAGCACCAGGTCGGGCTCCGGCGGCGGCGGCGCGGGAGCTTCAGGGGCCGATTCTGTGGCCACGTCGGCGGGCTGGGGTGAGCCCGGAGAGCGGAATTCGTCCCACGCGCCGGAAATCGTCAGCAGCTTGGAGACCGTCTCGCTCGGCTGGGCCCCGTGGTTGAGCCAGTGGACAGCGCGCTCATTGACGATCGAGATCGCAGAGGGCTCCTGTCGCGGGTCGTACGTGCCGATGACCTCCAGCACACGTCCGTCACGAGGCTTGCGACTGTCGACAGCGACGACGCGATAGCTGGGCTGCTTCTTCTTGCCGGTGCGCTTGAGGCGCAGACGTACGGCCATGTTGCTCCCGGTTAGGTGATTTCGAAAGGGGGCTCGTTGGGGGGCGGGTGAACCGGCACATGGGGCTTGGCACATGGGGTTTGGTGCACCGATGGGCTGCCGCGCCGACGGCTGAGCCTAACGGGGCATCGCCTCGCAACCCCTTGATCGTCGAACCCGCAAAGGACGCAGCGACCGTCGGCGCTCAGCGGCCGGGCAGCTTCAGGTCCAGCGCATCCCAGTCGATGTCCTCGAGTGCGGGCTTCGTGTCGCGCTTGCCGGGCGACGGCGAACCCTTCGGCGACACCCGTCCTCCGCCCCCGGTGCGGGAGCTGCCGCCAGATCGGGTCGGACCACGCCCTCGCTTGCGGGCGGCCTTGCGGCTCGCTGGACGTCGCTTCGAGCCCATCCCCATCATGCCGCCCATCATCTTGCGCATCTGGGTGAACTGCTTGAGCAGGTTGGAGACCTGTGCCGACGACGTGCCGCTGCCTGCAGCGATGCGAGCCCGGCGAGAAGCGTCGATGATCTCCGGCGACACTCGCTCGGCTGGCGTCATCGACAGCACAATGGCCTCGGCGGTGTCGATCCGATCGTCGTCGATCTCGGCATTGCGGACCTGGTCGGAGATGCCTGGCATCATCTGCACGATGCTCTGCAAGTTGCCCATCTTGCGGAGCTGCCTGAGCTGATCCACGAAATCGTCGAGGGTGAATGTGCCTTCGGCGAGACGTTGCGCTGCCGCAGTCGCCTCTTCTTCTTCGTAGACCTGCTCGGCCTTCTCGATGAGCGTGAGCACGTCGCCCATGCCGAGAATCCGGCTCGCCATCCGATCGGGATGGAACTGCTCGAAGTCGTCGATCTTCTCGCCGACCGAGGCGAATGCCACCGGACGGCCGACGACCTCGGCGACCGACAGCGCCGCTCCGCCGCGAGCATCGCCGTCGAGCTTGGTCAGGATGACCCCGTCGACTTCGAGCGTGGCGTGGAAAGCCTCGGCGGTCGCAACAGCGTCCTGACCCACCATCGAGTCGACCACGAGGAACGTGTAGTGGGGTTCGACAGCGTCGGAGATGCGGGCCACCTCGGTCATCAGCTCGACGTCGATTGCCAGCCGACCCGCCGTGTCCACGATGAGCACATCGCGGCCGGACTGCCGGGCATGCGCCAGGCCCCCGGCCGCGCAGGCGACAGGGTCACCCGGTTCGCTCCACACCTCCACATCGATGCTGCGGGCGAGCGTCCGCAGTTGCTCGACAGCTGCCGGACGCTGCAGGTCGGCTCCGACCAGCAGCGGGTTTCGGCCCTGGGACTTGCACCACTGAGCCAACTTGGCAGCCGCGGTCGTCTTGCCAGAGCCCTGGAGCCCAGCCAGCAGCACGACTGTCGGGGGCTTCGAAGCGAACTGGACGTTGAGCGGGCTGCCGCCCAAGATATCGATGAGCTCGTCGTTGACGATCTTGGTGACCTGCTGGCCGGGCGTGAGGCTGGCCGTCACCTCGCCGCCGACGCTGCGCTCGCGGACCCGTTCGACGAAGCGGCGCACCACCCGAACGTTCACGTCGGCTTCGAGCAGCGCCAACCGGATCTCGGCCAACGCCTCGTCGACGTCGGCGGGGCGCATCCGCCCGCGACTGTGCAGCGCCCGAAGGGTGCCGGACAGTCGGTCAGTCAGCGTGTCAAACATCGCTCAGTCCTCCTCCCAGAAGGCTGATTGCGGGGAGGCTGATTGCGGGCTGGCGGGGAGCAGTGCATCGACGTAGCTGTCGGGGTCGAAGTCGATGAGATCGTGCGCGCCCTCACCGAGGCCCACCAGCTTTACCGGCAGTCCCAGCTCGGCTTCGATGGCGAAGACGATCCCGCCCTTCGCCGAACCGTCCAGCTTGGTGAGCACGACGCCGGTGACGTCGGTGGCCTCGGCAAAGGCTCGTGCTTGGCTCAAGCCGTTCTGTCCGGTGGTGGCATCGATCACCAGCAATGTCTCGGCGACTGCGCCGGGCTCCCGATCTGCGACTCGGCGCACCTTGGCCAGCTCGTCCATGAGGTTCTTGCGGTTCTGCAGCCGGCCGGCGGTGTCGGCGAGGACCACGTCCGCATCGCGGGCTGCCGCGGCGGTGATGGCATCGTGCACGACGGAGCTGGGGTCTGCGCCTGAGCTGCCGGAGATCAGCTCAGCCCCGCACCGATCAGCCCATGTCTGCAGCTGGGAGGTCGCTGCGGCGCGGAACGTGTCGCCGGCGGCCATCACGACGCTCCGGCCTTCCTCGGAGAACCTGGCGCCTACTTTGCCGATCGTGGTGGTCTTGCCCACGCCGTTGACTCCCACGAACAGCCAGACCGGCGTCGCGCCTTCGCGCCCTGGGGCCGACACGGCCAGCGCACGATCCGCATCCAGGCATGCGCGCATCTGATCCCCGAGCGCGCTGACCAGCTGCTCCGAGTCGACGATGCCCAGATCGGCAGCGGTGCTGCGCAGGCGCTCCAGCGTCGCCATCGTCGTTGCCACTCCCACATCGGCACCGAGAAGCGCCTCTTCCAGGACCTCCCACGTCGCGCCGTCAGGTTGACGTCCCTGGATCGAGGTGAGCCGATCACGCAGTGAGCGGCGGGAGGAGGCCAGTCCCGAGGCAAAGGTGGCCTTGGGGCCCTCAGGCTCAGCGTCTGCTGTCGCAACCGACTCATCAGACGATGTCGCCCCGGTGATCGGTGAGTCTGCGGCTCGGGCCGATGGCCGAGGTGCCTGTTCAGGGGTCTGGATCGACGCAGGACTCGAGCGGCGCTGGATCGCACGAAGCACGAACGGCAAGGAGGCGAGAAGCACCATCGCAACGACAAGGACGACGATGAGAACTGCCATGGTGCTCACTGGCGGGCAGGCTACCGAGGCGTCGTTGCGGGCTCTGCGAGCTCAGACGTCGCGTCCGCGGCGATGAGCGCCGCTGCGCGCTCGGGCCGCTCCGACACGACCACGCTGGAGCCTCCCGGCGGCATCGACACGCCGTACAGGACGTCCGCCGACTCCATCGTGCGACGTTGATGACTCACGATGATGAGCTGCGACTCACGCCGGAAGTCCGCCACGAGATCCAGGAAACGCTGAAGGTTGACGTCATCGAGGGCTGCTTCGACCTCGTCGAGGACGTAGAAAGGCGACGGACGGCTGCGGAACACCGCAAAGAGGTACGCCAGGGCGACCAGCGAGCGTTCGCCGCCCGACAGCAGCGACAAGCGACCAATGCGCTTGCCGGCAGGCCGAACGTCAAGCTCCACACCGCACGTGAGGAGTTCTTCGGGCTCGGTCAGCGAGAGCTTGCCGACTCCACCGGGGAACAGGGTGCCGAACAACTCGGCGAAGTTCCGAGCGACATCTTCGAATGCGGTCGCAAACGTCGCCACGATCTCGGCGTCGATGGCACGAATCACCTTGTGCAGCTCGCGCCGGCTGCTGCGCACGTCAGCGAGCTGAGCGGCCACGAACTCGAAACGCTCGGAGGCGGCCTCATACTCGGACAACGCCAGGGGGTTCACCGGCCCGAGGCGATTGAGGTCTGCGCGCAATGCCCGCTCGTGGGCCCGAGCACTGACGCCTTGCGGCAGCGGCGGGGGTGGTGCTGCGAGCGCCGCTGCCGGCTCCGCAGCAAAATTCGCGCGCAGCACCGAAACCAGGGCGTCTCGCTTGGTTCGCCGCTCGGCATCGGACACGTCAAGGGCTGCCAACTCCGTGCGAAGTTGCTCCTGGCGTGCAGACGCGGCGTCGCGCTCGTGCCGGAGCGCGTCGAGGCGGTCCGACAGCTGACGCACCAACTCCGTGCGCGCGTCGTGGCGTGCTCGCAAGCGCTTGAACTCAGCGTCGAGTCGCTGGCGCCGCTCCGACAGCAGCAGCGCAAGCTGATCCAACGCCGTCACGATGGCCTCAGCGCGCGCCAGCCGGGCCCCAGCAGCCGCGTGAGAGTTCTCATGGCCAGCCAGCCGCTCCGTGATCGCCCGGAGTCGTTGCTCAAGGCCCGATCGGCGCTGCAGCTGGGACTCGGCCCGAGCCTCACGCGCCTGGGACTGCGCGGCCCGCCGGGCTGTAGCAGCTGCGACCTGCCGTTGCAGCACGTCGGCCGAGCGCTGGGCGCCTCGGAGCTCATCGAGTGCCGCTCGGTGCGCCTGGTGTGCTGAGGTCCACGCCTCGGCGGCCAGCTGGTGCTGGCGCTTCAGTTCGTTGATGTGCTCGCGCGTCTCGTCGAGCGCCGCGGCGGCCGCTGCCGGTCCCGCACTGCCGATCCGCCAACGACCTGGCCCGAATCGGTCGCCGCCGGCCGTGACGAACACGGCGTCACGATCGAGCGTTGCGCGTTCGAATGCGCTGGCCCAGCCGCCCCGAACACGCACTGCTGAACCCATCACCTCATCGAGCAGCGTTTCCAAGCCGGGACGGCTCCACTCGGGAGCGTCAGGTCTCACATGAACGTGCGGCCGAACGAGCTCCATTCCCGCCCCCAACCGCAGTTCGCCGTCACGATGCGACGAGAGGCCGTGGGCAGGCACGCCGATGAGCGAGACCACCGACCCGCTCACACCGGCCTCGGCAAGCGCGGAGAGTGCATCAGCCGCTGCGGTGTCATCTCTCACAATCACAGCGCCCAATGCGCCGTCCGCTGCAGCTTCGGCGGCAGCTTCCCAGCCTTCGTCGATGGTCACGAGGTCGGCGAGCACGCCCAATAGGCCCGCAACGTCATTCAGCGCTGCGATGCCGGACTGGGCCTGCGCCGTTTCCACTGCGGAGGTCAAGGCCTCGGATCGCCCGATCCAGCGCTGCAGCTCCTCCGCCACCTCGCGCTGTCGTTCGTCTGCGGTCCCCAGCGCCTCGGCGGCTGCTGCCACGCCTGTCTCGGCCTCGGCGACTGCCAGATCGGCTTCTTCAGCGGCCGCTTCGGGGGTGTCGGATGTCTGGCCGGCTAGCTCGCCTGTCGAGACACTCGCATTGCCGCCCTGCGACGGCGCCTCGGCGGCCGCGTCAAGGTCTGCCAACTCCGCGGAGAGGCGAGCGTGCTCGTCAGTCAGCGTTGCGACCACGTCGGAATCGAGCAACACATTTCGTTCTCGCTCGACCGAGCGCATCCGCTCGTAGGTCTGACCGATGAGGCCCCGTGCCCGTTCAGACAGCGATGCCACACGCGAGAGCCGGTCCGCTGGTTCTGAAGTCAGTTGTGCGAGCTGCGACTGCGCGTTGCCGATCGCACCGTCGATGTCGCTGATCGACGCAGCGGCGGCTTCCTGCTGCGCCGCGAATTCGGCCCGTCGAGCATCAGAGGCACTCTGCGCCTGCTGATGCGCCGCCAGCTCGCGTCCAGCGTTGTACAGCTGAAGGTCAGACAGTGCCGCGCTGAGCTCTCGGTGCTGGCGAGCGGCCTCTGCCTGCCGTTCGAGCGGCCGCAGCTGGCGGCGGAGTTCGCGCTGCAGGTCGACGAGGCGCGTCACGTTCGCCTCGGTGCCGTCCAGCCGCCGCTCTGCCCGCTCCTTGCGGCGACGGAACTTGAGAACACCCGCGGCCTCCTCGATGAGCGCGCGCCGCTCTTCAGGCCGAGCTGCGAGCACCTGGGTGATCTGATCTTGGGCCACGATGATGTGCTGCTGGCGCCCGACGCCAGCATCGTTCAGCAGTTCCTGCAGGTCGAGAAGCCGGCAAGGCGTCCCGTTGAGTGCGTACTCCGAGTCGCCGGAGCGGAAGAGCGTTCGGGTGATGGCCACCTCTGCTGTGGAGGTCGGCAATGTCTGCGATTCGTTGTCGATGACCAAAGTGACCTGCGCTCGACCAAGCGCCACACGGCGATCGGTGCCGGCGAAGACGACGTCGTCCATCCGCTGGCCTCGCAACGTGCGCGGCCCTTGAGCGCCGAGCACCCAGGCGATGGCATCAACAACGTTCGACTTGCCGCTGCCGTTCGGACCCACCACCACGGTGACGCCCGGTTCGAACGTGAGCGTGGAGGTCTCGGCGAACGATTTGAAACCGGACAGTGTCAGGGAGCGGAGGAACACAGGAACTCGATGTGCGGAAGTTGACGTCTACACCTGATAGTCGCAGTAGTGGTGCGTCATGCCCCGGATAACAGCCGTGAGGACATCGCCCCGGCCGTTGCGGCATCGCTCGCCTGCCCGTCCATACACCTCGAAGTAGGAATCGAAGCCCCCTGCCTTGCCGAAGATGTCGAGATGGCCGCCGACCGAGGAGCCCCGGTACTTGATCGAGTTGTGAACCGTCTCGACGATGGCGCGGTAGAGCCGCCGGACCTCCTGGGTGTTCAGCTCCCTCGAAGCGCGCGCATGCCCCAGGCGAGCCGCGTGCAGTACCTCATCGGAGTACATCGGCCCGAGCCCCACGACGAACGTCGGGTCCAGCAGCAGGTCCCGAATGGTGTCAGAACGACCCCGCAGCATGAGAGCGAAGTCGGTCCACGGCATCGGCATCTCCACCGGGTCGAATCCCAAATCGGCCTGGGACGGGTACACCTTGTGGTAACGGGCTTTCGCGATCACGCGCAACGTCACAACGGCACCCGAGTCAACTACGCGCAACTGACCGCCGGTGGTGAAGCCGAGCACCACCTTGGTACCGGGGATCTGCGGCGTTCTCGAAGTGGCCCGACGCAATGAGCCAGTGGCACCGAGGTGCACCACCATGACCTCGTCTGGGCCGAGGTCGAACAGCAGCAGCGTGCCGTCTCGTGACACAGACAGGATCTTCTTGCCGACGAGGAGATCGGCAAACTGCTGCTTCGAACGCATCGCAGGCAGCGATTTCTTGGTGCCGGGGACATCGACCATCTTGATCCGGCGGCCCGCGATCTCCTTGTCAAGATCGCGCCGAGCGATCTCGATCTCTGGCAATTCAGCCATGGGCGGGCTCCTCCGCAATTGTCGGTCGGTCACTGCGGTCTGCGATCAACCGCAGGCACGCAGCTTGCGCTGCGCGACGCTCCGCGGCTCGTTTCGTCAGACCCTCTCCCCGGCCCCAAACGTCTGTGTCGATCCGCGCTTCGGCTACGAAGCGCGGACTGTGCGAGGGACCGGAACGCGACACTTCGTAGGTGGGTTCGGTTCCATAGCACCGAGCCACGAGTTCCTGGAATCGGGTCTTGGCCTCGCCAGCGCCGGGTTCGGCAGCTGCCTCCGCAATACGTGGGCCCAGAAGACGTTGCACGGCGCCGCGAGCTGCGTCGAGTCCACCGTCGAGATACACCGCACCCAGCACCGCTTCGAGTGCGTCAGCCAGGATCGACGCCTTGTCGGCTCCCCCGGTCGCCACCTCACCGCGGCCGAGCAGCAGCGCAGACCCCAGGCCGCAGTCACGAGCTGCGTCCGCCAAAGCCTCGGCGCTCACAACAGCCGACCTCACAGCGCTCAGCTCGCCCGGGCCGAGTTCGGGCGAGTTGGTCATGGCAACGTCGCAGACGCAGAGCCCTAGCACGGCGTCGCCCAGGAATTCCAAGCGCTCATTGGACGTAGCTTGATGGTCAGGGTCCGCCGCGCCGTTGTGCTCGTGGCACCAGCTTCGGTGCGAGAGAGCCTCGGTCAGAAGGCTGGCGTCAGTGAAGTCATGCCCGACACGCTCCGCGAAGCTGTCGTGGGAGGCACGTTCGGCGACAGCAATCTCCACGTCAGTCGACGCGCTCCATCACATAGTCGATCGCATCGCGCACAGTCTTGAGGTCTTCGAGGTCCTCGTCTTCGATGCGGAATCCAACCGTGCGATCCGAGAGCTCTTCTTCCAACGCTTCGACCAGCTCGATCAGCGCCAGCGAGTCTGCACCGAGGTCGTCCACGAAGGAAGCGGACTCGGCCACCTGAGAAGGTTCCAACTCCAGAATGTCGGCGAGCTGATTGCGAATGAGATCGAAGACCTCTTCACGCTCGGGCGGATTCTGGCGCACATGAGTTTCAGCGGGCATGGCGACTCCTGCCCCGGGGGCGTTCCGACGCCACTGCGGCGTCGTTCTGGGACAACGGACAGGTCCTGGCTATCCGGGCTATCCGTTCTGCGGATGCGCGGGCCAGCCTACCGGTGGTCAACCGAAGGAGATGGGAGGCTGACGGCTGCGAGCTCGCCCAACAAGTCCGCCTCGACCATGCGGTGAGCGACCCTGATGGCGTTCGTCACCGCTCTGGGGCTCGACGAGCCGTGCGCGATCACGCAGACTCCCCGCACGCCGAGCAGCATCGCGCCCCCGACGCTGTCGGGGCTCATTTCGTCGGCGAGCGGCGCAAGCAGGCGGAGCGCTTCGGCACCCGCCGGCCCGCTTTGGGAGAGTCGTTCAAGAATCAGCCGGACAAAGAACGATGCCGTGCCCTCGAGGGACTTCAGCACCACATTTCCGGTAAAGCCATCAGTGACCACAACATCGACGGGGCCATCGAGTACGTCGCGCCCCTCGATGTTGCCGAAGAAATCGATCTCGCTGTCGGCCGCGAGCAGCTTGTGGGTCTCCTTCACGAGCAGGTTGCCCTTCTCGGGCTCCTCGCCGATCGAGAGCAGCCCGACACTCGGTACTGCCACACCGAAACGGATGCGGCTATAGGCCGAGCCGAGGCGGGCGAACTGGTGCAGCCATCGGGCATTGCAGTCGGCCATGGCGCCTGAATCGAGCAAGACGCGCTCCGTGCCGCCGCCGGGCACGGGAAACGCGGTCGCGATGGCGGGCCGGGCAACTCCAGGCAGACGCCTCAGCCGCAAGAGAGCCGCCGCTGCGACTGCGCCAGTGTTTCCGGCGCTCACCACCGCCGAGGCTTCGCCGTCGCGTACGGCATTGACAGCGCGGGCGATCGAAGAGTCCTTCTTTGTCCGCACGGCGCGGCTCGGCTCCTCGGACATCTCGATGACCTCGGAGGCCTCGATGATGTCGAGCGAGTCGCCGCCGGCCGCAACGATGGCGTCGCGACGCCCCACGAGGACGACGTCGAGGCCCTCCCGTACTGCGTCCAGCGCTCCCTCGACGACCGCGCCGGGCGCATGATCGCCGCCCATGGCGTCGACAGCGACCGGCAGTGTCATCAGCCCCGGCGCCGATCTATGTTCAGGCGATGTCGAGGGCTTGACGGCCGCCGTACCAGCCGCATTGACCGCAGACCCGGTGGGGCAGCTTCGCGGCGCTGCACCGAGGACACAGGCTCCGTGGTGGTTCCGAGAGCCGCCACGCTGCTGCGCGACGCGATCTCGTCTTGCTCTTGGATGTCTTCTTCTTGGGGACTGCCACAGCTGGACTCCTCGAGCACTGGCGGCTGTGGGGCTTTGCCGCAGCCTGGGGCGGCACTGGTGCCGACGAAGGAATTGCGGCCCACGGTGATGCACCGCCCTGCGGTGCCATCGGCGGGTCGCGATCGAAGCAGCCTAGCCATCAGGGCTCTCCGAGCCGACCCGGTGAGCATCCTCAGGAGGACTCGTCTGGGTGGCCCCGCAGCGCTTCCAGTGCCGCCCAGCGCGGATCTGCGAGTTCGGCCGAGTCGTCGAGCGCCGTATCGTCGTGAACCGAATCGTCGTGAAATTGTGCGAATTCCGACGGGAGATTCGGGCATGGATCGGCGTGCGGGCACGGGATCGCCTCGATGGGCAGCTCCAGCAGGACCGCCTCCCGCACCATTGGGACGAGATCGGCGTGTTCGGGATCGAGTCGGTATTGCTCCCCTTCGCGGGGTTCAGCGGTGAACACTTCGCGGACTGTCGTGCGTACCTCGCCGTCGAGCGGTAGCCAGCAACGGGCGCACGGACCCTTCCAGGTCGCGGTGAGCTGGCCTGCGACGCTGAGTTCACCGCTGATGAGCTCCAGCGACAATCTCACCGCTACGTCGCTGTCGAGCGGCACTTCCACATCGGCGATGCGCAGGGCGTCTGGTGAGTCACGCTCGACCAGATCCGAGGCTGTCACCGTCGCAGACCACTCGAGCTGCCCGTCGCCGACCAGTCGCAGGGGCACCGACAGGGACCGCTCGGGGTCCCTGCGGCTCACTTCTGATCCTGGTCGAACACCACCGGGTGTGTGTCGGGACCGCTGCCGGACGTCCGCGGGGCTCTGGTGCCGGCGGCAGCTCCTCCGTTCGGTACAGGTGGAGCAATCGGCGATGCGGGCGCCAACGGCGTCGCGACACGCTTGCCCAGCTTGCGCCGCGCCGCCTGCACAGCGATCTGGATCTGGTCGACTGCGCCCGCAAATTGCGCGAGCTGCCGCTCGCAGTACTCGTCGACTTCATGGCGGCGGCGACGGGTCTGGATCTGCGCGTCGTCCAGCAACTGGCGTGCACGGCGCTCCGCGGTGCGCACGACCTCGGTGCGCTGGACCATCTGAGCCACGCGGCTGCGTGCTTCATCGATGACCAGGTTGGCGTCGACACGCGCCTGGGCAAGCACCTCGTCGCGCTCGCGAAGCAGCCAGCGGGCCTGCCGGGTCTCGTCGGGCACGGCTGCCAGCGCAGACTCGAGCAACGTCATTACCTCGTCGCGGTTGATCATGACCGAGGTGGACAGCGGCATCGGCCGTGCGGCGTCGATGATCTCCATGGCCTCACGGATGAACTGCTCAGCCGTGACCGAGGGGCGGCGGGGCGCCAGCCTTCCCGGATTGCGAGACTGCGACGGCGTCGGAGTTTCCTCGGTAGGCGCAGCTTCCGCCCCGAACGGGGTTCGCGGTTGTGGCACTCCCGGGTGCGCATACGGTTGTGGCGGCGCCTCGACGCCACCTTCGGACATGCTCATGTGGCTGCCTCCTGCGCTATGCGCTGCCGGAGTCGATCGGCCACCGGGGGCGGGACCAGATGCGAGCAGTCGCCGCCGAACTTGGTGATCTCCCGGATGTAGTTGGAAGCGATGAAGAGATGCTCAGTGCGGGGCGGGACGAAGACGGTCTCGACGCCGGTGACTGAGTGATTCATGTGCGCCATGCGAAGTTCAGACTCGAAGTCACTCTGGCTGCGAAGCCCCTTCACGATGACATCGGCACCGAGGCGTTGAGCGAGGTCCACAACCAGTTCTCCGAACTGCACCACCGCGACGTTGCCGAGGTAGCCGGTTGACTCGGTGATCATTTCGACACGCTCGTCGTCAGAGAACAGTGGTGTGGCCTTGGACGGATTCCGCATGGCCGCCACAACGACTGAGTCGAACAGCCGCGACGCCGCCGCAATCACGTCAAGATGCCCGTTGTGCACAGGATCGAACGAGCCTGGATACATCGCCATGACCACCGAAAACGGCTCCTCCGGATCGATCCGCGTCCAGTGGGGCGACCGTACCGCGCGGCGGTCGGGAATCGAGGGACCCCCGGCGGCAAGTGCTCAGCTGGATGTACCCAGCCGGATGTGCTCCGCTGGATGTACTCAGCCGGATGTGCTCAACCGGATGTATCAGCGTCGGAGACGATGAGGTCCCAGCGGTCGCCGCAGTCAGCACAGCGGTAGGTGGCGACGTCTCCGGGCTGGAAGCCCCAGTCCGGCTCGGGCAGGTTCAGGAGGCCGCAGCGCCCGCCGCAGTCGACACAGATGATCTCTGCGGGCACCTCGACGCCGCCGATATCGCCGTGCGCATTCGGGGGGATCGCCATTGCCGCAGTGTCTCACGCGCCGGTTTTGCCGCCTGCTGCCAGAACGTAGGTGTGCCGCCCGCTGCCAGAACGTAGGCGTGCCGCCTACGGTGACGCCATGCGTGTCGTCGGCGGGGCGTTGGGCGGTCGCCGCCTGGAGACTCCCGGCAGCGATACAATCCGGCCGACTTCCGATCGGGCCCGCGAGGCCGTCTTCAACATGCTCGTGAGCCTGCAGCCGCCGGATGGCGCCACCGTGCTGGACCTGTTCGCTGGCTCAGGCGCACTCGGCATCGAGGCACTGTCGCGAAACGCCACGCATGTCACCTTCGTGGACTCGGACGCGACCGCTTGCCGGACTATTGATGCGAACCTGGCCGCGCTCGGACTCGCCGAACGGGCCACGGTGGTTCGATCCGACGCTCAGAGATTCTTGGCCGGGCCCCGGGACCCGGTGGACTTGGCATTTGCCGATCCGCCCTACCGATTCGATGGCTGGAACGATCTTCTCGGTGCGGTGAGCGCCCAGGTGCTCGTGTGCGAGTCGGACCACGAGATCAAGCCGGCTCCCGATCACCGCTGGCGCACCTCTCGGGTACGCCGCTACGGCACGCCCGTCATCACGGTCTTGCTGCGTCACGACGAGGCCGTTGCTGAGGGGTGAGCGGTCAGCTTCTAGCTGCGCTGCAAGTACTCGGAATCGCGGCGACTGGAGAACCAGTCGATCTCATCAACCAGCGCATGGTGGGCATCAAGATCCCCGTCGGCCGAAATGAGTTCAGTGGCCGCGTCGCGGGCAGCCTGCACCCAGGTCAGGTCGCGGGCCAGCGACGCCAGCTTCAAGTCGCTGCGTCCCGATTGCCGTTCGTCGAACAGTGTGCCTTCGCCGCGCAATTCGAGATCACGCTCGGCCAACTCGAACCCGTCGGATGACTCCGAGAGCGCAGTCAGCCGCTCGACGGCGGTGGGGGTCGGATCGTCGTCGCTCACCAGATAGCACGCCGAGGCATGACTGCCGCGGCCCACCCGACCCCTCAATTGGTGCAGCTGTGCGATGCCGAATCGATCTGCGGACAGCACGACCATCACGGTCGCGTTCGGCACGTCGATCCCAACCTCGATGACCGTCGTCGCGACCAGTGCGTCGAGATCTGCTGCTCGGAACCGGGCCATCACCGATTCCTTGTCGGCCGACGGCATGCGCCCGTGCAGCAGGCCGACCCGCAGGCCGGCAAGAGAGCCCGCCACCAGCTCTGCATGCATTTGCTCGGCCGAGCGCGCGTCGAGGCTCTCGCTCTCGGTGATCAGCGGACACACCACGTAGGCCTGACGACCGGCTTCGATCTCGGTGCGCACGCTGGACCACATGGCTTGGGCGGCGAGCGGCCCACGCACCCAATGAGTCACCACGGGCGTCCGACCCGGCGGGAGTTCGTCGAGCACCGAGACATCGAGGTCGCCGTACACCGTCATCGCGGCGGTGCGCGGGATGGGTGTAGCCGTCATGACCAGCAGGTGAGGGAGACGGCGGTCGTCGCGCCCGCTCTCGCGGAGCCGGGCACGCTGCGACACGCCGAACCGGTGCTGCTCATCCACAACGACGACGCTGAGCGAGCCGAACTTCACTGATTCTTGAAGAAGGGCGTGCGTGCCGACAACGATGTCTGCGGTCCCCGTCGCTATCTCCACCAGTACCTCGCGGCGATGCGTTGCCGAGCCCGAACCGCTGAGCAGGCGCAGGTTCAGCGGCCGTGTTCCGCTGAGTCGTGCACCATCGGGCACTTCGAAACCGTCGAGCAATGCCCGCACAGCGATGAAGTGCTGTTCGGCGAGCACTTCGGTGGGCGCCATGAGCGCACCTTGATGGTTGTTCTGTACGGCGACGAGCAATGCGTGCAGCGCTACCAGCGTCTTGCCGGAACCAACGTCGCCTTGCAGCAGCCGGTGCATCGGACGCACGGTGCTCACGTCGGCGTCAATCTCGGCCATGGTTCGCTGTTGTGCACCTGTCAGGGCGTACGGCATGCGTCGATGGAACGCATCGACGAGATTGCCGGATGGGTCGTGCGCAATGCCGAGCTCGTCTGCCTCGCGCGCCAAGCGCTGGCTCCGCAGCACGAGCTGGACTCGCAGCAGCTCGTCGAACACGAGACGATTTCGCGCTGTGGTGCGATCGGCCATTGAAGATGGTTCGTGAATGTCGGCGAGCGCCTGAGCCCGTCTAGCAAGGCGCAGCCTGGTTCGCAGCCGGTCCGGCAGCGGATCGGCGATTCCTCGGGGAGAACAGCGCCGCTGCGCTTCTGCGACCCAGTTCGCGACGTCCCACGTGGCGATGCCGGCCGTTTCGGACTGCGGGTAGATGGGAACGATCTTTCCGGTGCGATCCCCGAGCAGGTCGACCACAGGATTGGTCATCTGCTTGCGCCCCCGGTAGTTCTCCACCTTGCCGAACAGTGCGACGGTGAGACCCTCGGCGAGCTGACGCTCCCTCCACGCCTGGTTGAAGAACACCACGCTCATGGAGCCGCTGGCGTCGCCGACTTCGACGTTCACCAGCTGGCGGCCGCCACGCAGGCGACGGCTCGACGTCGACATCACATCGGCCACGACGGTGATCTCGGCTCCGACCGTTGCCTCGCTGATCGGGGCTTGGGCCGTGCGGTCGACGTAACGCCGGGGATAGTAGGTCAGCAAGTCGAACACCGACTCGACGCCGACTTCGCGCAGGGCCTTGCGGCGGTGCCGGCCGACGCCGTTGAGTCGTTCGACGCCGATCGCATCGAGTTCGCGCAGCGTCAGCGGACCCTTTGCCGCCGCGGGCCGCGGAACAGTCTCATCGGCTTCGACCGCGCCCTCAGCCCGGCCACCGATGGGCTGGCCGCGACGGCGAGCGTTCATTCGATGCCGAACAGATACGGGTAGTGGTCCTGGCCGCCGACGTGCCGTTCGACTTCGACATCGGGCCAGTTCTGCGCGAGCCACGAGACCACTTCGTCGGTTTCTCCCGCCTGAGCGCCGGCGCCTTCGATCAGCGTCAAGATCTCGTGCTCGGGTTGCAGTAGGTGAGCGAGCAAGCCAAGGGCAGCATCGGCTGCAGTCTCCCCTGCAGCCGCAATACCGTCCGAGTCCAGGCCAATCCATTGTCCAGCGGTGACAGGACCGGTCGGCGCCGCGGTGTCGCGCACGGCTTGGGTCACCTCGCCCGCCGCGACCAGGGCCGCAGCGTCGCCCATCAATGCGGCATTGGCGTCTGCGCTGACACCGGGGTCGTAGCCGATCAGGGAAGCCAGGCCGGCGGGCACTGATGTCGTGGCCACGACCGCCACGGTCTTGGAGGTGTGCTCGCCGACCTGCCGGGCTACCGGAACAATGTTGGAGTTGTTGGGCAGCACGACGACGTGCTGCGACGGTGCCGCCTCGACGGCCGCGAGCAGCTCGGCGGTCGAGGGATTCATCGTCTGTCCCCCGGTGACAAGTTCGTGGCAGCCCAGCGAGGCGAAGAGCTCGTCGAGCCCGGCCGATGGCGACACCGCTACCACGGCACATTCCACCATCGGGCGGTCGTCGGTTCTGGTGCCGGCGACGGCACTCGCGCCCGGGTCGCCGTGCCCAGCGTGCGCTCCGTGCCCCGCGTGCGCACCGTGCCCCGCGTGCGCACCGTGCCCGCCGAGTTCGGCGACCTGCTCGTGCAAGTCGGTGATCTGGATGCGATGCGGCCGTCCGGCATCGATCCCTGCCTCGACGACGGGACCGATGTCGTCGGTATGGATATGACAGTTCCACAGGCCGTCGCCGCCGACCATCACTATCGAGTCGCCAAGGGAGTCCCAGGAGGCCTTGAATGCGTCGATTTTGGAGTCCGGGGCCGCCAGCAGGTACATCACCTCGTAGCGGGTGCCAGAAGGGTCGTGCGCGTCGTGGCCGGCAGCGTCACCGGCATCGAGATGGCTGTGCATCTCGGCGCGGCGTTCGGCTACCGGGTCGTCGGCATCGCGCTGCACGCTCGCGCCGGCGTTGCCGTGCGCGATGACGGCTGCCACGTCCGCTGGCAAGTCCACCTCGGCAGGCAGCGGGCGCCCGTCGACGACTTTGAGGAGAGCGTCGAGCAGCAGCAGATAGCCAGCGGCTCCGGCATCAACCACCCCAGCGTCGGCCAACACCGGCAGTTGCTGCGGTGTCGCCTCGAGTGCGGATTGACCAGCCCGGCGCGCCTGCTCCAACACCCCGACCAGGCGCTCGAAACCATCATCGCCTTCGTCGGTGGCGATGGCCTGCTGAGCGGCGTGGGCCGAGGCACGCGCCACGCTCAAGATGGTGCCCTCGACCGGACGCATGACTGCCCCATCGGCTGCCACGCTCGCGGCGACCAGGCCTTGGGCGAGCAGGTCGGCATCGATCATCGGTTCGGCTTGGTCGTCGCCGTCGGAGGGAGCCAGCGTGGCGGCGAGTCCTCGCAAGAGCTGACTGACAATGACTCCGCTGTTGCCGCGCGCCCCCATGAGAGCTCCGTGGGAGATGGCCTGGCAGACCTCGGCACGCTCAGAGCCCGCCCGATCCAGCTCCTCGCTGACCGCTGCAAGCGTCAGCGCCATGTTGGTGCCCGTGTCGCCGTCGGGCACCGGGTACACGTTGAGACGATCGATCGTGATGCGGTGCTGATCGAGTGCTTCGCCATAGGTGCGTATCGCTTCGACGAACGCGTTCGTGTCCAGGGCGCGCGCGGCGAGATGAGTTGCAGACTGTGCAGCAGACGCACCGCCCCCACTGTCGCTCATAGCTGCCGAAGCTACAACGCGCTCGCAGCAGTCGGTTGGTAGCTTTCGGGTGCTGCGCGGGCTGGCACGCCAGTCATGCAGATTCCCTGCCACTGGAGGCGCGAGTGCAAGGCGTCATCAAGTCGTACGACCCGGCATCGGGAGTCGGCGTCGTTACCGACGACGTCACGCGCTTAGAGCACGAGCTGGCCCTTGACGCCTTGGAGGGCTCCATCTTTCGGATGGTGCGGCAGGGCCAGCGAGTGATCTTCGACCTTGACGAACGGAGGCTTGCCACACGGCTTCGTCTGGGCTCGGAGGTGGACCTGGGAACACCTGACTGGATCACCACCGGGGGGAAGACAACGTGATCTGAGGCCGGTGCAACCGCACTGGCCAATGAGCGAAGCGAGTGGGACAGCTCAGCGCGAAGCGACTGGGACAGCTCAGCGCGAAGCGACTGGGACAGCTCAGCGCGAAGCGAGTAGGACAACTCAGCGCGAAGCGAGGATCAAGACTCAGCGCAAAGCAAGTGCGAGACTCGGACCCGGAGGACAACTTGTCTGCCACTGCCAACCGCCAGCTGATCGATTGGGTCGATCATTGGGCCCGCGTGCTTCGGCCCGACGCGGTCCATTGGTGCGACGGCTCCGAAGCCGAATTCCAGCAGCTGTGCAGCCAGATGGTGGAGTCTGGGACACTCATCGCGCTCGATCCCGAAGCTCGTCCCAACAGCTATCTCGCTCGCTCCGACCCCGGCGATGTCGCCCGGGTGGAAGATCGCACGTTCATCTGCACCGAGCGCGAGTTGGACGCAGGCCCCAACAACAACTGGCGTGCGCCCGACGAGATGCGGGATGAGGTGCTGAAGCTGTTCGGTGGCTCGATGCGCGGCCGGACGATGTATGTGGTGCCGTTCTCGATGGGCCCGCTCGGCTCGCACATCGCCCACATCGGTGTCCAGCTCACCGACTCGCCCTATGTGGCGGCCTCCATGCGGATCATGACGCGCATGGGCCAGGGTGCGCTCGACGTGCTCGCAGACGGCGAGTTCGTGCCGTGCATTCACTCGCTCGGCGCCCCGCTGGAACCGGGCCAGCCTGACGTGCCGTGGCCCTGCGACGCGGAGCGCAAGTACATCGTCCATTTCCCCGAGACACGCGAGATCTGGTCCTACGGCTCCGGCTACGGCGGCAATGCCCTGCTGGGCAAGAAGTGCTTCGCCCTGCGGATCGCGTCGACCATGGCGCGCGATCAGGGCTGGCTGGCCGAGCACATGCTCATCGTGGGCGTGACGCCTCCCGAAGGCGAGACGGTGTACGTGGCGGCCGCTTTCCCGTCAGCCTGCGGCAAAACGAACATGGCCATGATGATTCCCACCCTGCCGGGTTGGAAGATCGAGACCGTCGGCGACGACATCGCCTGGATGAAGTTCGGCGGCGACGGGCGGCTGCACGCGATCAATCCCGAGGCAGGCATCTTCGGCGTAGCTCCTGGCACCGGTGATGACACCAACCCGAGCGCGTTGGCGACCATGTGGGGCAACTGCGTGTTCACCAACGTGGCTCAGACCCCCGATGGCGACGTCTGGTGGGAGGGCCTGACGCCTGAACCGCCCGACGATCTCATCGACTGGCGCGGAAACCAGTGGTCGCCTGCGGTGGGCACGCCCGCCGCTCACCCCAACGCCCGCTTCACGGCTCCCGCTACGCAGTGCCCCACCATTGCTCCCGAGTGGGAGGATCCGGCTGGCGTGCCGATCTCGGCAATCCTGTTCGGCGGCCGGCGAGCAACCACGGTGCCGCTGGTGGCCGAGGCGCTGGACTGGGAGCACGGGGTGTTCTTGGGTTCCCAGATGTCGTCGGAGAAGACGGCTGCCGCGGCGGGGACCATCGGCGAGGTGCGGCGGGATCCGTTCGCGATGCTGCCGTTCTGCGGCTACAACTTCGGCGACTACTTCCAGCACTGGCTCGACATCGGCAACACCCCAGGCGCGCAGCTGCCCAAGCTGTTTTATGTCAACTGGTTCCGCAAGGATGCCGACGGGAAGTTCATCTGGCCAGGATTCGGCGACAACTCCCGAGTGCTCAAGTGGGTGCTCGAGCGGGTGGCAGGCCACGGCGAAGCAACTGCCACCCCCATCGGTCTGGTGCCGCCGCCGGAGGCCATCGACACCGACGGACTCGACCTGACTGACGAGCAGATCAAGTCGCTGCTCACGGTCGATGAGGACGACTGGCGCGCAGAGATGGACATGATCGAGACGCACTACCGGTCGCTGGGCGAACGGCTTCCCAAAGAAATGCGGCGCCAGCTCGATCGGCTCGAGGAACGTCTCGGCGTCTGAGGATCCACCTCGACGCGACAGCAGGAGCGGTCGCTGTGCTCGGGTCCGTCAGCTTCCGAGGAACATGGCCCGGATGGCGAGCCCCATGATGAACAGCGCACCGAGGCCGAACAGCTCGTAGCGGCGGTGCTCGAGCTGCTGGCGGTAGGCGTAGACGAAGACGACCGCCACTGCGCAGCAAGCCCCGTAGAACACATGGAATGCCGGGGCTTCCACCGCTGCGACCCGCATGAGGATGACGCCGGCAGTGAGCTGGACGAACACCAGGACCCATGCGGCCCCCAAGAACCACCAGAGACTGCGGTGGCGCAGCGTCTCCCAACGGATCGCACCGAGCGCCCAGAGCCCCGCAGCGCCGTTCGACAGCACCAGTGCCCAGCCGAGCGCGGTGTGAACCGTCGAGGTGACCCCAGCGCTCACTGCGGCGGCGGCGACTGCAGCCGATGGTCTCGCCGCTCCGGCGGCGAGACGTGCTGCGTGAACAGGTGAATGAACATCAGCAGGTTCTGGGCGTCTCCGTGGCCGTTTGCGAGATTGAGCTCACCGGGACGGCGCGCCTCGGTGTCGCTCAGCTTCATGACGTCGAGCGCACGCAGCAGCCCGACGGGGGCTCCGGCAGATACCAGCTCGCCGATGTCGCGCACGAGGTGGCGGCCCCGAAGCCCTTGGGACTGGATGAGGCTGCGCAGCAGCAGGCGCGCCAGCGCGCAGGCACTCGCCGGAGACACGTCGGCGACTGCGGCAGCTTCTTCGTAGAGCGGGACCAGCTTGCGATCGAGCCCCGCAGGCGCGTCATGCGGCTCTCTGCGTTCCGTCTCTCCGGAACTCGCCGCGCTGGGTGCATCGGCCCCTGTCTCAGGCAACGGCACCGGTGTCGCGCAGCTTTGCGATGTCGTCAGGGTCGTAGCCGGCAATCGCCAGCACCTCGTCGGTGTGCTGGCCTGAGTGCGCCGGTGGCCCCTGCACGGTCCCGACGGTGCGGCTGAATCGCGGCGACGGACTCGGCTGGATCACTCCGGCCACCTCGCAGAAGACCTTGCGATGGACGTTGTGGGGATGCTGCGGGGCCTCGGCCAGTGTCAGCACTGGGGCGAAGCACACGTCGGTGGCATCCATGATCTCGCACCACTCGTCGCGGGTCTTCGATCTGAAGACTTCGGCGATCCGCTCTTTGAGCTCGGGCCACCGGCCGCGTGAGTTCTGCTTGGCGAACTCCCGGTCCCCCTCAAGACCGGTGAGACGGAGCAATTCGGCGTAGAACTGCGGCTCGATCGACCCGACCGAGATGTAGTTGCCATCGGCGCACTCGTACACGTCGTAGAAGTGACTGCCGGTGTCGAGCAAGTTGGTGCCGCGTTCGTCGTTCCACACGCCCAGCGCCCGCATCGAGTGGAACATGGCCATGAGCGTTGCGGCGCCGTCGACCATGGCAGCGTCCACTACCTGGCCCTGGCCGGAGCGCTGCGCCTCGAACAGGCCGCAGGCCACCCCGAACGCCAGCAGCATCCCGCCGCCACCGAAATCGCCCACGAGGTTCAGCGGGGCGATCGGCGGCTCGCCCTTGCGGCCGATCGGGTCGAGCGCTCCCGCCAATGCGATGTAGTTGATGTCGTGTCCGGCACCCATGTGGTACGGACCCTCCTGTCCCCAGCCCGTCATCCGGCCGTAGACCAGCCGCGGGTTGCGTGCCAGACACTCATCGGGCCCGATGCCGAGCCGCTCCATGACACCGGGACGGAATCCCTCGATGAGCGCATCGGAATGCTCCACCAGCCGCAGCAGCGCCTCGACTCCGTCAGGGTTCTTGAGATCGAGCCCGATCGAGGCACGGCCTCGGGCCAGCACATCGATCGGCGGGGCGTCGAGGTCGTGATCGGTCACGTTGGCTGAGCGATCGATGCGGATGACCTCCGCGCCCATGTCGGAGAGCATCATCCCGCAGAAGGGTCCCGGGCCGATGCCCTGCAGCTCGATGACTCGCACACCTTCCAAGGGTCCTGTGCCCATATTCATTCCCTTCGCCATTGGACGGTCACGCTACTTCGCGCTGTCTGCGGGGGTCCTTGCTGGCGCAGCGCCCGTTTCACAGTTTCGGCCACCCGCACGACCGCGCCGGGTGTACGAGTGCCCCACCAGAACAGGTCCTGACCGTCGATCACATGCGTCGGCGCTATCTTCGCCAGTTCGTCGAGATGGCGCAGGTGCCACGGGTAGGGCTCCGTCGGCGCGAGCACGATGTCCAAATGGTCCGCGGACAGGTCGCCGGCGTCGATCGTTGGATACGTGCCCCGATCGGCGAACGCCACGTCGACCCCGCACCAGGTGAGCAATGAAGCTCCGTACGTGCGTGCACCGATAGTCATGTAGGGCCGGCGCCAGATCGGAACGAAGACGCGCACGTTGCGGCCCGACGGGTGCTCCAGCGGCTTGCCGTTCTCTGGCAGCGGCTCGGTTGACCACTCGGCGCCGATGCGCACCTTCGGCAGCGTATTGGCGCTGACTATGCGCATTGCCGGCAGCGTATTGGCGCTGACTATGCGCGTCGCCGGCAGCGCATTGGCACTGCGGGCGCGTATTGCCGGCAGCGTCACGCAGGCCGTCGCCTCGGTGCAGTTCCTCCGTGCACTTCCTCTAGGTTCGCCCTCGTGAACGACGCGGCTCTCGCGGCGCCTCCGGGTGAGCCACTGCCGTCCGACGACGGCCTCGACGCCGCGCAGCGTGCAGCGGTGCGCTCGCCCGCGGCCGCGCTGCTGATCGTGGCCGGTCCGGGAAGCGGCAAGACCCGTGTGCTCACACAGCGAATCGCCTGGCGAGCCGCCACCGAGTCGGTGCAAGCACGACGCGCCATGGCGGTGACGTTCACTCGCCGCGCTGCGCGGGAGCTTCGGTCACGGCTGCGGCGGCTCGCCGTCGACGACATGGGGCCGGTCGGCACGTTTCACTCGATCGCACTCGCCCAGCTACGCCAGTACGACACCGACCGCGGCCGCTCCGAGCGGAAGATCTTGCCGAACCGGGCGTCGCTCAGCGGCGAACTGTCAGAGCACCTCCAGCGGGCGTTCGGGCCCAGACCGCCGATCACCATCAACACTGCTCTGCGAGAGATCGACTGGGCGAAGGCAAGCGACCTGTCGGTTGCCGACTATCGCGAGGGGCCCGCGCTGGCGCGGCTGGGACGCGAGGGCGGCGAAGCAGCGGCGGAGCTCTTCAAGCACTTTGAGCGCACCAAGTCCCGTCGCCGGCTGCTGGACTTCGACGACCTGCTCGCCGAGTGCACCCGCCTGATGCGTTCCGACGAACACTTCGCTGCGGCTCAGCGTTGGCTGCACCGACATTTCTTCGTCGATGAGTTTCAGGATCTGAACCGGCTGCAGTGGAACCTGCTGTGGGAGTGGATCGGCGGCGCCGAGGCAGTGCACCACCAGACTGCCGATATCTGCGCCGTCGGCGACATCGACCAGGCGATCTACGGCTGGAACGGCGCCGACAGCCGCTACATCGTCGAGTTCGACCGGCACTTCGAAGGCGCGCAGGTCGTCCGGCTCGAACTCAACTACCGCAGCCACCCATCGCTGGTCGCAGCGGCACAGGCAGTCATGGCAACCGAGTCCGACTCGGGCGTCACAAGCGTCGGCGGCCATGCACAAACGCCGGCGCGCCCGCACGAGACCGGCCCTGTACCGACCGTGACGGCGTTCGAGGACCCTGCGGCCGAGGCCTCCGGCATTGCCCGCTGGATTGCGGATCGACACGTCGGCCGCGTGCGCTGGGACTCATTCGGCGTGCTCGCCCGCACGAACTCCCAGCTCGGAGACATCGCTGCAGCCCTTGAGGCTCGTGGCATCCCCGCTCGTCTCAGTGGGCAGCGAAGCCCGTTCCTGCAGCTTCCTGCCGTCCAGCAACTGCTCAAGCACCTCAGCACGGCAGATGCGCACTTCTCCACCGTCGTCGAGGACCTCCGCGCCGATGCGCTCGATGCCGAGCCGGGCACGGCCCCCGAACCAGTGCTGATGCGAGTGCTCGAACTCGCCGATGCCTACCTGACCGAGATGTCACGAACCTCCGGTCGCCAATCGGGGCGCAGCGGCCCCACCGGCGAGGGCTTTGCGACCTGGGTGGGGCTGCTGTCGGGCAGCGATCGCGAACTCACTGCCGACCTGTTCGACAGCGACCGATCAGGCACCCCCTTCCACCCACGCGACGGTGCCGTGGCCCTCGCAACCTTTCACGCCGCCAAGGGTCTGCAGTGGCGCAACGTCGTCATCGCCGGCGTCGAGGACGGTCTCGTGCCCTTGCGCCACAACGACCCCGAGGAACGGCGGCTGTTCTACGTCGCCGTTTCGCGGGCCACGCACACGCTGCACCTCACATGGGCACGCCACCGCACTGGACGCGGTGCGACGGGCGGGCTGCGCAGCCCCTCACCCTGGCTGGAACTCATCTCCGCGGCTACCGCAGAGCCCCCGGCGCTGTCGCCTGACGACGCCGCGTCGCGGGTGGCCGCGGCTCGAGCCGCGCTCGACACAACTCGACCTCGCTGAGTCAACGCGTCGGTGCGCCCAGCGGACCTGCGGATCTGCGTGCGCAGGTGTGCAGGCGAAATGGCCGATATATGTGTTGTACTCATATGTAATTGAATTATTCGGGATAGGTCCTGTAGGGTTCCGCAGTCAGCAATCAGTTCGGGTCCCCGGCGCTGTGCGGTCATGAGCCGCTTCGAGCCTGTTCAGGGTCCCAAGGCCGTCTTGGAGTTTGTCCGTGATGTTCGACGCCCACCTGTCTCAGACCCCCCCCCCCCCCCTCGAATAATGCCCCGCAGACGCAGACGGGCTGTGCCCGCAGCGCTGGCGGCGATGGCGCTCGCAGCAGCAGTGCTGTCTCCTGCTGTGGGGGCGTCGTCTAGCTCGCTGCATCCCAAGGGGCTATCCGCTCAGCTCCAAGACGGCGTAGTCACCTTGAGCTGGAACGCGCCCGTCGACGACGCCGAGGGTGTCACCGGCTATCAGGTGCTGCGCCGCCGCCCCGGCGTCGACGCCGTCGGCACGTTCCATGTCGTGGCCGACGACACCGCCACCAGCGACGTCTCGTTCGTGGATCGCTGCGCGGATCAGCCCGGCACCGCGTACACCTACCGGGTCAAAGCGCGCCGCGGCGACCAGCTCAGCCGCTGGGGCAACTACTCACGCGTCGACCTCGCCGCCGACTACGTCGCTGCTGACCCGCAGACCGGCTGCGACCCCGACACCGGCGCACCCCCAACCACCACCGACGGTGACAGCGGCAACGATGATGGCGACGACGGCGACGACGGCGATCCCGACAACGGCGACGACGGCAACGACGGTGTTGCCCGCTCAGCGGTCACGGTGGACACCAGCGACCTGAAAGACAAGCAGTTCATGCCCCCGCCCGACGGCGAGGAAGGGGTCGTGCTGCGGTCTTCGCATCCGAGCTCGACAGCCGTTCCTGTGGACTGGGCCCTCACACCCAGCGGCCTCAACGTCGGCGACGAATTCCGGCTGCTGTTCCTCACCCTTGGTTACATCACCCCGACAGAGACCGACATCGGCTACTACAACACCTACGTCCAAGGCCAGGCCAACAAGGGCAGCACCCATTCCGCTATCAAGCCCTACTACACCGGTTTCCGCGTGGTCGGCAGCACAGCCGACGTCGATGCCCGCGACAACACCTCGACCACTTACACCGCTACCGACAAGGGCGTCCCCATCTACTGGATGAACGGTTCCAAGGTCGCCGACGGCTACGAGGACTTCTACGACGGCACCTGGGACAATGAGGATGACTTCCGGGATCGCACCGGCAACCGCCGCCGCACCGGCAACCAATTCTTCCCAAACAACCGTGTCTGGACCGGCAGCAAGAACAACGGGACGGCTAAGGGCGGGACGTATTTGGGCGCGGGCCGCGTCGAAGTCGGAAGGCTCAACCAGTCGTCGGGCAATCCTCTCAATGACAACGGGAATGTCTCCAATAGCTACGCTGGCGCCACCCCCTACTACGCCCTCTCGGAGGTGTTCACGGTCGGCGGCGCCGACAGCACCCCGGTGTTCGATGTCCTCTCCGATCCGTCGGACCGCCTGCCCGAGGGCTATCCCAACTCGCTGGGCTACGACCCCGGTGCTCCCCCAGCGTCTGCCGAAGCCGACAAGATCACAGGCAATTCCGCCTCGGACTTCGTGCCCAACGATGTCAACGCGACGGTGGTCTCCAACGGCATGTACCTCACGTGGAAGCGGCCGTCGCAGCTCAGCGCCTGCGCCGACTACGAACGGGTGCCCGGCACCCGCACCTTGGAAAGGGGCATCCAC
Organism: Candidatus Poriferisodalis sp.; assembly: GCF_965221945.1. Classification (GTDB taxonomy): domain Bacteria; phylum Actinomycetota; class Acidimicrobiia; order Acidimicrobiales; family Poriferisodalaceae; genus Poriferisodalis. The sequence continues at coordinate 2,224,629 of NZ_OZ244925.1, forward strand.
CCCAAGAGCGGCTACACGATGTGGAAGGTGGTAGAAACCGACGAGTACGCCTGCATCGACAGGCGTTCCATCAGCGGCTATGAGATCTACCGCACCTCGTTCGGGCACGTCTACCGCGACGGCACCGTCGAGCTGCTGTCATACACCGAGCCCCTTCTGATCGACACCGAGAACTACCACAAAGGCGACAAAACCTACGCCTTCCTCGACATCAGCGGCGACGCGAAAGTCGGCCTGCGCCAGCACAACTACCAAATACGCGCCCTGTACGGCCTCGACACCGACGACAACCCCGACCACGACTACGGCAGTCGTCTGTCCGAGGGCGCACGCGTCTTTCGCGAACACGACGCCGCGCGACCCGACGCACGGTCCCCGCAGAACCTCACCATCTCGATCCCCACCAAGCAAGCCGTCGCAGACGGCACTGCCCTGGCCATCAACCTCGACTGGGACCCGCCCACAACCGACGCGAGCCAGGTCACCGGCTATGTGATCCAGCGGCGCCTCGTCACCCAGAGCGACCGCGCGCTGCCCTTCGCCGACATCGCCACCATCACCGGCACCGGCACCACCTCGTGGTCTGACACCAGCAGCGACGTGACCACGTTCCAGGTCAGATCGGGCACCCAGTACAAGGAGATCGCGCCGCTCACACAGTTCTCCTACCGGGTCATCGCGGTGCGCAACAACGGCCGCAGCAACCCCTCCGCAGTCGCGTCCACCGATTCGGAACGCCAGCTCCCCGCCGACGGCCTCGTCACCGTCACCAATGTGTGGCGAACCGGCGCGACGATCCGGGTCGACATGACCGGAACCGGACTCACCTCGAATCACGCCAAGCATCACCTGGCTTTGTCCCCGCCGAAGCGGCAAAGAGAGAACCGGCTGCTGCATGTGGGCATCGGCGCCAAAGGCTGGGGACACCACACCTGCCTGCCTGACGCGCCCGAGGACGCCCTCAACGAAGGCTGCACCCACACCGACGACGCATACGTCACCGTTGGGGGCCTGCAACCTGGCACCACCTACACCGCCGAAGCACTCTTCCGGCTCATCTCCGAAGAGGAATACATCGGCGGCCAAGGTGCCGGCGTCAAGGCTGAGAACTTCATCCCCACCTGGGACGGCGGCTTCTACCCCGGCGGCATCTGGTCACCCGCACACCTCCTCGGCACCGTCAACTTCACCACCGACCCATAACCCCACAACTGACACCGTGGGTCGGGGATGCTCGTGGGAACCCGGGATCCATGACATGCCTCAGCATTTCGTGAGAGAAGCCGACTGCCTCACCGGGCACCGCAGAAGAACTCGCACCGGACCAGCGCAGTGCCGTTGCTACGGTGAGCCGTCGTGAGCCGCAAGGAGATTCTGCAAGCCCACCTGGTTGCCCACCAGACGGGCACGGGTGTTGCGTACAGCCGCGACGGGCAGTTCGGCATCTACAAACCCGACCCAGCCATGTACGAAGACCTGGTCCCGCCTCCCTTCGAGGACGAGCAAATCCTCGCTACCTCCGCCGACAAGTAGCCGAATCCGGCGGCATCTGGTCACCCGCACACCTCCTCGGCTCGCCGACCGCAGTGGTGTCGACTCTGCTGCGCAGCTTCTGCAAGCTCTCGTGGACGGCCGCTCGCTTCTCAGGCAGAAGACGACAACACGGGACAGCGCACAGCAAGCCCCATGCGGCCGGGCGAGGCCCGTCCGATGCGACCGCTACGGGGCGAGATCGACGAACACCGGGGTGTGATCTGAGGGCTTGGTGCCCTTGCGCGCATTGCGGTCGATCAAGCAGAACTCGGCGGCCGCCACCACCGGCTCGGTGCCGAGCAGCAGGTCGATGCGCAGGCCATGGCGCTTGTAGAAGGCACCGTCGCGGTAGTCCCACCAGCTGAACAGGCCCGCATCGTCGTAGTGCTCGCGGAAGATGTCACGCAGCCCCCAGTCGCACACGTCGCGGATCGCTGCCCGCTCGCGCTCGGTGACGTGGGTGCGCGGCTCGGGGTTGTCCGGGTCCCACACGTCGCGGTCGTCGGGGCACACATTGACATCGCCCCCCACCAGCACCGGTGCCGCCGGATCGCAGGTTGCCTCGAGGTGTGCCCGCAAGCGCCCGAGCCAATCGAGCTTGTAGTGGTAGTGATCGTGGTCGACGGCCCGGCCGTTGGGTACATACACTGAGCTGACCGTCACACCGCCGCAGCGGGCCGAGATGATCCGGGCGTCGGGGTCGGGCTCTCGGCCGTCGGCAAAGCCGGCAATCGGGTCTTCGATCCCGACGGTTGACAGGATCGCCACGCCGTTCCAGCGCCCCTCGCCATGGTGGACCGAGGCGTAGCCCTGCGCTTCGAAATGCAGGTGCGGGAACTGCTCGTCGGACATCTTGGTTTCCTGCAGCAGCAGCACGTCGGGCTCGGCGTAGTCCAGCCATTCGTCGACCCGTTCCAGCCGGGCATTCAGGCTGTTGACGTTCCAGGTCGCAATTCGCACCGGTCCGACGCTAACGGCCCGCCTCAACGGGCGAGCGGTCTGTAGGTGATCCGGTGCGGTCCCGCATCTGCGCCGAGTTCACGCTTGCGGAACGTCTCGTACTCAGAAAAGTTGCCTTCGAACCAGCGCACGACGCTGTTGCCCTCAAAGGCCAGCACATGGGTGGCAATCCGGTCGAGGAACCAACGGTCGTGGCTGATGACCACCGCGCAGCCTCCGAACGACTCGAGGGCGGCTTCCAGCGACCGCAGCGTGTCCACGTCGAGGTCGTTGGTGGGCTCGTCGAGCAGTAGCACGTTGCAGCCCGACGTCAGCGTCCGAGCCAGGTGCACCCGGTTGCGCTCGCCGCCCGCCAGCTCGCCGACGCGCTTCTGCTGATCGGCGCCGGTGAAGTTGAACGATGCCACGAACGCCCGGCCGTTGACCTCCCGAGCGCCCCCTACGCCGTCGATGCGCAGCGTGTCGTGCCCGTCTGTGATTTCTTCGTACACGGTGCGACTGTCGTCGAGCCGTGCCCGCGACTGGTCCACATAGGCGATGTCCACCGTCTCGCCGACCGTGATGGCGCCGGCGTCGGGCGACTCATCGCCGACCAGCATCCGGAACAGCGTCGTCTTGCCGGCACCGTTCGCTCCGATGACGCCCACGATGCCGCCGGGCGGCAGGCTGAAGGTGAGGTCGTCGAACAGCAGCTTGTCGCCGAACGCCTTGGCCAGACCGTCTGCTTCGATGACCAACGAGCCGAGGCGCTTCGACATGGGAATGGTGATCTGCAGATCGGACCGACGCTGCCGATCGGCAGCGGTCTGGTGCGCAGCCAGCAGATCCTCGTACGCGCTGATGCGCGCCTTGCTCTTGGCCTGGCGTGCCCGGGGCGACATGCGCACCCACTCCAGCTCGCTCGCCAGCGTGCGGGCCCGGGCATCGGCCTCGCGTTGCTCGGCAGCCAGCCGAGCCGACTTCTGCTCAAGCCAGGCGCTGTAGTTGCCCTCGAACGGCATCGTGCGACCGTGATCGATCTCGAGGATCCAGCCCGCGACGTTGTCGAGGAAGTAGCGATCGTGGGTGATGGCCACGACGGTGCCGGAGTAATCGGCGAGGAAGCGCTCCAGCCATGCCACCGACTCGGCATCGAGATGGTTGGTCGGCTCGTCGAGCAGCAGTAGATCCGGATGCGACAGCAGCAGCCGGCACAACGCCACGCGGCGCCGCTCCCCTCCCGACAGCGTCGACACGTCGGCATCGGACGGCGGCAGGCGCAGCGCTTCCATGGCGATGGCGACCTGCCGGTCCAAATCCCAGGCATTGGCAGCCGCGATCCGATCCTCCAGCTCCGCCTGACGGGTTCCGAGCGCATCGAAGTCGGCGTCGGGCACGGCCCAGCCGGCCATCACTTCCTCGTAGGCGGTCAACAGCTCGGCTGTTTGGGCAACGCCGGTCATCACATTGCCCTCGACGTCCAGCGTGGGATCCAGCTCCGGCTCCTGCGGCAGTAGTCCCACCGTGGCTCCCGAGGCCAGGCGGGCCTCACCGCTGTAGCCGTCGTCGAGTCCGGCCATGATCCGCAGCAGCGACGACTTACCCGAGCCGTTGTGCCCGATCACGCCGATTTTCGCCCCGGGCAGAAACGCCAGCGTCACGTCGCGCAGCACTTCGCGGTCGGGCGGGTAGTAGCGCCCGAGGGCGCGCAGCGTGTAGATGAACTCGGCAGCCACGCCAGCAGCCAATCAGCGCGTCGATACCGGAGGCATCACCGCAGGTCGAAACCCACGAGCGCCTCGAGTTCGCGCAGAGCAGCGTCAGGATCGGTCACCTTGATCGCCTTCATGCCCATCGCGGCGGCCGGCTTGCAATTGATGCCGAGGTCGTCCAGGTAGGCCGTGCGGACCGGGTCGATGCCCAGCTCGGAGCACGCCAGCTCGTAGATGCGCGGATCGGGCTTGCGAAGTCCGACAACCGACGATTCGATCACCACCCCGAAGAGCTTCATCACGTCCGCTACTGCGGCTGCCGCGGCGGCATCCCGGGCCATCCCGGCACCATGGCCGGTCCGCACGTTGTTGGTGATGCAGCCGACCGGCAGACGCTCCACCAAGATCTCCAGTGCGCGCACCATCTGCGGTCGCAGCCCGCCGCTGAGGCACGCCAGCACCTGTGAGCCCGACACCTCGTATCCCCGGTCGGCAGCCTCCGCCTCGAACAGGCCAGCGAACTCGTCGACGTTCACCTCGCTGCGCTCCAGCCGTGCCCACGCGTTGGTGTCGGGATTGGTGGCGTTGATCTGCCGGATGGTGTCGCGAGGTACGCCAATGCGGTCCTCGTAGCGGTTGAACGACCCGAAGGGGCTCTCAGTGATGACACCGCCGAAGTCGAAGAGCACCGCATCGACAACTGCTGGCACGAACTGGCCGCCTGCAGCGGCTTTCGCAGCCAATTCGGCAGTGTCGACGGTGCTGGATCGGCGGTCGGACACGGCCCGGCACGCTATCTGGGCCTGTTCGCCACCGGGCACCTCTGCCAGCCGGCGGTCGAAGTTTCGCGCCTAACGCGCGAGCCTTGACCAAGATCGCGCGTAGCGTACCAATATTCGCGCGAAACGCGCGAATATCCACCATGAGCGCGCGAGTGTTCGCTAGGGTCCCGCCATGGCTACGGACACAACGACGTCGTCATCGACTCCAACGCAGGCCCCAGCTCCAAGACGCAAGCGGTGGAAGAGCAGGGCGGTGTCGCGGACCGTCGATGCGGGCAATTCGGCCTATTGCGCCGTGTGCGATGAACTCATTAAGTTCCGGGCGCGCATCCGGGCTGAGCAGATCATCTGCAACGTTTACGCGAAGAACCGTTGGGATCGTGTCGAGCACTACCACCCGTCGTGCTACGAGGAGGCAGACAGCCCCTACGGCGAGCCCAACGGCTGAGCCTGCACCATCAGCAGAGAAGAACCCGCTCTTCGCGGCTAGAGGACCTGGCTCAAGAACAGCCTGGTGCGATCTTCGGCCGGATCGGTGAAGAAATGGTGGGGCGTACCCACCTCGACGATCTCGCCGCCCTCCATAAAGATGATGCGGTCGGCGACTTCTCGGGCGAAGCCCATCTCGTGAGTCACGACCATCATGGTCATGCCCGAGCGTGCCAGCCCTTCCATCACGTCGAGCACCTCTTTGATCATCTCGGGGTCCAGCGCCGAGGTGGGCTCGTCGAACAGCATCACGCGGGGCTCCATCGCCAGCGCCCGGGCGATCGCCACGCGCTGCTGCTGACCACCTGAGAGCTGGCCGGGGAACTTCTGCGCCTGCTCGGGGATGCCGACTCGTTCGAGCAGCGACTCCGCCAGTTCCTCGGCCTCGGGCCGCGACTTCTTGCGCACCCAGATCGGCGCCAGTGAGATGTTGTCCATCACGGTCAGGTGCGGAAACAGGTTGAACTGCTGGAAGACCATGCCGACTTCGGAACGGATCTTCTCGATGTTGCGCAGGTCATTGGTCAGCTCGATGCCGTCCACGATGATCTGGCCGCTCTGATGGGCCTCCAGCCGGTTGATGCACCTGATCCAGGTGCTCTTTCCCGAGCCTGACGGCCCGAGCACGACCACGATTTCCTGCTCCTTGATCGTGGCGGTAATGCCGCTGAGGGCCTGAAAGTCACCGAACCACTTGTCGACGTCGCGGCACACGATCATGTCGTCGCGCGCCGCGAGCTCGTCGGACACAGCAATGGTGGCGTCGCCGTGGGCCGGTTGTGCGCTCGAACTCATGGTCAACTCCCCCTTATCGCCGGCCTGTCAACCGGTGCCTCATTCTCATCGCTGGCCCAGCCCCACTCGCTGCTCGAGTCGTTGGCTGTACTTCGACATAGCGAACGCCACAACCCAATAGACAGCCGAGACGAACAGCAGTCCCTCACGTCTAACACCCAGGAACTGCGACTGGTTCGGGACCACCGAGTTGGCCATTCGCAGGAAGTCGAACAGCCCGATGATGGCGAGCAGCGACGTCTCCTTGAACGTGGCAATGACCTGTCCTACCAGCGGCGGGATCGACACCCGCAGCGACTGGGGCAGCACGATGAAGCCGGTGCGCTGCACGGTGGTCAGCCCGACGGCATCGGCCGCCTCGTACTGCCCGCGGCGGATCGACTGCAGCCCTCCGCGCACGTTCTCGGCAAGGTACGCGGCCGAGAACAAGGTGTAGCCGATGATGGCTGCGGCCAGCTCCGCTAGCTCCATGCCGTCGGGCAGGAACAGCGGTACCACACCGGAGAAGAACAGCAGCAGCGTGATGAGCGGGACGCCGCGGATCACCTCGATATAGATCGTCGACAGCACCCGGAAGATCGGCAGGCGGGAGGTTCGTGCCAGCGCCAGCAGCACCCCGATCGGGAACGACAGCATGATCGTCAGCACCGAGACAAGCAATGTGACGCTGAATCCCCCGATGAACATGTTCGTCGGCGTCTCCACAGTCGACGGCGAGTTGATGACTGTCGCGCCGTAGAAGACGAGCAGCACAACGAACAACCACGCTCCCACCAGCCTGCGACGCTGGGCGGCAACGCCTGTGAAGTTGGGCGCCAACAGCCCTGCGACCGCCAGCAGAACGAAACCGATGCGTGCAACCTGCAGCATCGAGTACCAGCCGAAGAACGCCGCAACCCACTGGAACGCGGCCAGCAACAGCAGGCCCATCGCTGCCAACCGCCCGAACTCGCCGGCGTCGGTCCGCGTCATCCACCACAGCGCCGCCGAGCCCGCTACCCCGAAGGCCAACCCCATCGGCAGCATGGTCGAAAACACATGGGCGTAGTCGATCTCGGGGTCGCGCATGACGACCCAATAGAGGAAGAACGGGCTCAGCAGCCACAACAGGTTGACCGTTGCACGTGTCTTCGCCAAGGATCTGCGTGGCAGCACCGATGCGGCGTCCTCATCGGCGCCGTCGGCATCATCGGCGTCCGCGGCCGCCTGTGACAAGGCGATGGCGCGGTCGCGTGCGAGTCGCCCAAGGGCAAAACAGCCCACCAACAGCAGCCACATGACTGTCCACGGCAGCCTTGTGCTCATCGCCACGATGCGGCCCGGCTCAGCGATGAACTCGCCTTCGGTGAATCCGTAGTGACCGTAGCGAACCACCCAGGTGGACGCCACCAGCAGCCCCGGCGCGCCGAAGATGAGCCAGGAGACCGGGACCTCGGTCGTGCGACGGCGCAGATCATCGAGTGACAGCCACAGGGCCAGACTGATCCCGAACAGCACAAGCGCAAGGACCCACCACACCCATCGATCCGCCATTGCGGAGGCGAAGGACTCGCGCACCCGCTCGCCGGCACCGTCGCGCAGCGCCTCGCCCGCTGCATCGGTGAGCACGCTCGGCTCGCGCAGCACCACGCCAGTCGCGATGAGGGCGGCCCCTGACATCAGCCAGCCCATCAATCGCTTTACGGTCACCCCGCCCCAGCGAGCCCAGATGCCCGCACTCACTCCCGCGAGCACCATGATCGTTCCGACCACCACCCAGATGCGCACGTACTGGTGCTCGGGGTAGGCCTGGGTGAACAGGAGACGCAGGTTGGTGCGCACGGCAATCCAGGAGCGCTCCTCGCTGAACACGAAATTCAACAGGCCGCGGTACGCCAACAGCGCTATGAGGACCGCCAAGACGGTGAGAATCGAATTGCGGGTGTTGGGGAAGAGGTTCTCGCGGATCCAGCGACCTGGCGGCAGGCTCGGCCGGTCAGGCGGGCTCGTCGCCGGGCCCACCGGCTCGGCCGCCATGACCGTCAAGGCAGCGGGCTGCATCGGATCGGTCACCTCAGCGCTCCACGATCCGCAGCCGGATGTTGAAGAAGTTGACGACCGCGGAGATCGTCAGCGAGCACGCCAGGTAGAACAGCATCCACACCGCCATGACCTGCAGCGTCTTGCCGGTCTGGTTGTAGACGGTCTGGCCGATCTGGACGAGGTCGCTGTAGCCCACGGCGATTGCCAGCGATGTGTTCTTGGTGAGGTTCAGGTACTGATTGCCCACCGGGGGCAGGATCACCCGCAGCGCCTGGGGCAAGATCACCTGCCGCAACGCCGTCGAGCGTCGCAGACCCAGTGCTTGTGCGGCTTCGCTCTGGCCCTTGGGCACTGCCAGGATGCCGCCGCGCACGATCTCTGCAATAAACGCTGCCGTGTAGAAGACCACACCGAAGTAGACGGCCGCGAAACCGATGGGCAGGTTCAGACCGGCGGGTCCGTAGTTGGCAAAATTGCCTGGCTGCACGATGTCGGGCCGGAGTGCATCGATGGGCGGACCGGTTCGGCCGTTTCCGAACTTGTCGGCGAGCACGCCGAGGCCATCGGACGATGAGTTGACGACCCAACTTGACAGTCCAGGCCACAGAACTGCGACGACGAACACGACAATCGCCGCGGCCACAACGGCGAAGATCATGCGGAACCAGTCGTCGTCGGTCAGACGCGTGAGGCCTGCCGGAGTTCGGCGCCGAGCCAGAAAGCGGCGTATCCACCACACCGCCACAGCAATGGCAGCGACTGCAGCGACGAGTTGCACAACTCCTTGCGGGATGGCTCCGACCGCATCGGCCAGACCGCCCACGATGTTCCCCAACCAGCCGAAGATGGGATGCACCCACCAGCCCACGATGGCGAAGACAGCAACGATTCCGGTGGCCCACGCGCCAGCGTTTGTCTGCGCGCCGGTCATCTCCCGCTTGGTTGCAAGCCGCCGGAATACGAAGTGGGCGATCACCGCGCCGATCATCAAGATGACGGCCCACTGGTAGAAGCCATCCGCGACGAAGACGCGCGGGATCGACAGGCCCTTGTTCGACAGGTGCACCCAACCGGGAATCGGCCCCATCCCGAAGGTGACATTTGGGAGCGTCGCCAGGACCGCCGCGTACACCAGGATCTGAACAAGCAACGGAATGTTCCGCAGGGTTTCCACGTACACGCCCGCCAGACGGCGAAGCGGCCAGTTGGACGACAGCCGTGCCAAACCAACGAGGACACCGACCACCGAGGCGAGAGCGATGCCTGCAGCCGCCATGCGGATGGTGTTCACCATGCCGACCCAGAGAGCGCGGCCACCCGAATCGGGATTGGTGTCGATCCCCCAGCCGACTTTGATGCCGATGTGGTCGGAGATGAAATCGAAGTCGATGTTCGCGCCACGGGCGCGCAGGCTGTCTCCCGCCTCGGTGGCAAGGAACCACATCGCTGCCACGACCAGAATGAGCGTGCCGACCTGGGCGATCCAGCGCACGACGGTGGCGTCCCGGTAGAACGGCGGACGGCTTCCCAACGTGGCAAGGGAGTCGTCACGGGCTGGTGCTCGAGGGTCGCTCACCGCAGGTCACCCTATGCGACGAGGTCGCTCACGTCGGGCTATTGGGACTTGGCGCTACCCCACCAACAAACGCGACGGCCCCCGATCCGGTCGGATCGGGGGCCGTTCGCTTGAGATGTGCTCACCCACACGACTGGGGAGTTCCCCAGCCGGCAGGTTCAACGATCAGCGAGCAGGCGGTGCGTAGATGAGACCGCCCGCAGTCCAGCGTGCGTTGGCCGAGCCGTCACGACTCAGGCCAACCAGGCCGAGGTTGCGGGTGTAGATCTCGTCGTAGTTCCCGACCTGAATGATCACGTTGTAGAACGCGTCGGCCGTCAGGCCCATCTTGGTCTGCAACTCACCCTCGCCACCGAGCATGCGGATCGCCTCGGCGTCGAGGCTGCCGCCGGCGAGCATCGAGTCGATGTTTTCCGACGTGATGCCCTTCTCATCAGCGATGATCGTGGCGTACACGGTCCAGTTGACGACGTCGCCGAAGGTCGACTGGTTCTGCGGGTAGACCGGACCCAGCGGCTCCTTCGAGATCGGCGTCGCCGGGAAGATCACCCACTCCTGATCGCCTTCCTGCTTGACCTTGCGGCCGACGAGCGCAGAGCCGTCAGTGGTAACCGCATCGCATGCACCTTGGATGAAGTTGTCGGTGACGATGTCGAAGTCCTCGAACGTCGACAGCGTGATCTCGATGCCGGCTGCATCAGCCGCGTCAGCGATGTTCTTCTCGGTGGTCGTGCCGGCGTTGGTGCAGACCGTGGCACCGTCCAGATCGGCCACCGTCGAGGAGGCCGAGAAATTGCTGCTCACGCGAGCCATGACCTGCTGGCCGTCGTAGTAGGTGGTCGGTCCGAAATCGAGCACGAGGTCGGTGTCCCGGCTCTGGGTCCAGGTGGTGTTGCGCACCAGCAGGTCGATGTCGCCGGTCTCCAGCGCGGTGAACCGCTCGGCCGCGGTCAGCGGCACGAAGTTCACAGCGTCGGCATCGCCCAGGATCGCTGCTGCTACTGCACGGCAGTAGTCGGCGTCGAAGCCGGTCGTGCTGCCGTCGGGCTGCGTTTCGGAGAAGGCAACTGCCGAACCGCTGACGCCGCAGTTGAGCGAGCCGCGATCCTGGACAGTTGCCAGCAAGTCGCCTGTGGCCTGTATCAGGGTGACTTCAGTTTCAGGCTCTGCCGCCTCGGTCGTGGCAGCTGGCGCGTCGCCATCGACATCCTGGTCGTCGCCATCGCCGGAGCCGCACGCAGCGGCCATCAAGGCGAGCGCAACAAGCACGCCGCCGAGTCGCAGTGCAGACCGCCGGGAAATCGGCGCGATACGTCTATTCATAGGGAACGTTCCCTCCGTGGGTAGTACAGAACGCGGGCGCAATACGCGCTATTGCTCGTTTGATCACACCCGACCGTCCGCGAGACTACCCACCTCCATTTGCGGCTCGACACCGTCTACAAAGGAACATTAGACAAATTACGAAGAAACATGAGACAGAAACATGAAATTCGTCCTTGGAGCATTCGGTCTTGGAAGGTTCGCAGAGGGCTTGGACAGCTCCCGAGCGGGCGTCTCACGTGGTGGCGGGGCATCGAGGGGGCACACTTGGCCGATGGCCCAGTCAGCCGACCACACCCTTGCCGCGAGCGTGGCCACCGAGACCGGGACCCTGCTGGTGGAGATCCGTGAGCGGCTCTTCTCATCGGGAGCCGGAACCTGGGAGGTCCGCGACACCGGCGATAACGAGGCCCACCGGCTCATCGTGAAGCTCTTGTCCCAAGCGCGGCCGGGTGATGCGATCCTGTCCGAAGAAGGACGCGACGACCTGGCGCGACTTACCGCAGATCGAGTCTGGATCGTGGACCCGCTGGATGGCACCCGCGAATTCTCCGAACCGGGGCGTACTGACTGGGCTGTTCATATTGCCTTGGTCGAGAACGGCGTGCCGACCGCAGCCGCGGTGGCACTGCCCGCGGTCGGCCAGACGCTGTGCACTGAACCGGAGCCGGCGTTGCCGGAGCCCCACAACGGCCGCCCGCGCATGGTCGTCAGCAGATCGCGCCCGCCGGCGGCAGCAATCATCGTGGCCCAAGCCCTCGACGCCGAATTGATGACGCTCGGCTCGGCGGGCGCTAAAGCCATGGCAGTCGTGCTTGGCATGGCCGATATCTATGCCCATTCGGGTGGACAGTTCGAGTGGGACAACTGCGCCCCGGTTGGGGTGGCGCGAGCAGCCGGCCTGCACGCCAGCCGGTGCGACGGTTCGGAGCTGGCGTACAACTTCGCCGACCCTTGGCTGCCGGATCTGCTCATCTGCCGCCCCGAGTACGCAACAGACGCCCTCGAGGCGTTGAGAAAGGTGATCGAAGGCGAAGCCTGAGATCGCCGGCTGGCCCGCAGCCAAGGAGGGATCCGTGGAACTGAAGGCAACGAAGTACGCCATCGACGGTCCCGTCGCGACGTTGACGCTGTCACGACCGAACCGCCGAAACGCGTGGACCGGGCGGATGCACACCGAGTTGCGCTGGGTGCTGGAACAAGCGGAACAAGACACGCAGGTCCGGGTCATCGTGATCACCGGCGAGGGTCGCGACTTCTGCGTGGGCGCCGACACCCAAGCGTTGGAAGGTCATGGCGAAAAGGGCGGCTACGACCCGGGCACGGCCCCTGACCTGGCAATGCCGGGCTATGGCGTGGCGCCGCAGTTCGACCAGAACTTTGCGTTCATGATGGCGCTGGAGACCGTGACCATCGCAGCCGTGAACGGCGCTGCGGCGGGCGCCGGGCTCGTGCTGGCCTGCTATTGCGACCTGCGCTTCGCTGCCGCGGACGCCAAACTGACCACCGCGCACGGCCCGCTCGGACTGCCCGCCGAGTACGGCCTGTCATGGGTGCTCCCCCGCCTGGTCGGCATCACGCGATCCAACGACCTGCTGCTGTCGAGCCGCAAGTTCCTGGCATCGGAGACTGAAGGCTGGGGTCTGTTCAACGAGATTCTCGAGGGCCCCCAGCTCATGGACCACGTCTACGCGTACGCGCACGACATGGCGGCTCGGGTAGCGCCCAGCTCACTCGCCACGACGAAGCGGCAGATCTATCTGGACCAACACCGGGACGTGGGCACCGCCGTCTCGGAGTCGGATCGACTGCTCGACGAAATGATCCCCAGCCCCGACTACCTCGAGGGTGTCCAAGCACTCACCGAGCGACGCCTGCCCGACTGGCCGTCACGCTGAAGGCTCTCGCCCTGCGTCACGCCTCGAGCACAGTGACGTTTGGCGTCACGCCTCCAGCACAGTGATCACGCCAGTGTCGCCGTTCACTTCGACGAGCGCGCCATCGGGGATGCGTCCCGTCGCTCCGGTCGCGGAGATGACGCACGGCAGACCCAGCTCGCGGCTCACGATGACCGAATGGCTGAGCGCCGCGCCGACGTCCACGACGACAGCGCTCGCGCTCACGAATAGCGGAGTCCACGACGGGTCGGTGAGCGGCGCCACGAGCACATCGCCGGATCCCAGCGCCGTCGGGTCGCTGCTGTCGAGCACCACGCGAGCCCGGCCCCGGGCGATGCCTGGGCAGCCGGGCAGCCCTGCCAGCACCTCCCCCGCTGTGAGCTGGGGCAATTCGTTCGCACCCCGGAGCGGCCACTGCGACATCGGCGGCGGGTCACCGACGATGACGAAGGGCTCCTGTCGTGCATTTGCGTCATCCCAGACCGCTTGGCGCTGGGCGATGACGTCGGACCAATCGGCCGGGTCGTCCATCATCTCGTGCATCTCGCTGAAGCGGAGCATGGCGAAGTCGGTTTCGGACGCAAAGAGCCCGCTCTCGACCAACCTCCGTCCCAGCACACGCGAACCAATGCGGGTCTCGTTGACGTAGCGCACGCAGTTGGTCTTGGTGCGCTCACGCCCGGGCAGGTACACCGCTGCAGCTCCCCGAGCCAGGTCGAACTGCATCTGCGTGTCCGGGTCACCGGCGAGTACCGCTGAGATCTCTGCGCCCAAGGCCTCGCGCTGTGCCGCAAGCTCGGCGCGACGCCGTCCCGGGTCTACGTCCGCTGGAGCGAGACGCATGCGATCGATCGCGGCGAGTGCGATGTCGGGATCGGTCTCCCACGACGGGCAGCTGATCTCCCACTCGTTGGGACCTCGCGAGCCGAAGTCGTACAGGAACTGTGCGAAGGCCTCGCTGAATGCTGCTGCGTCTCCGCCGGCATCTTCGGCCGCGGCCGCGCTGAGGCGCTCGGCTAATCCGGCTGGGCCGCTGTCGAACAACTCGCCGAGCGTGGTCGACGCTGCGACCTGCCGGCCGAGCTGCCACATCGCATCCGACGGCGCTGCTGAGGCCACGTCGCCGTACCCGGCCACCAGCTTGAGCGTGTCTTCGGGGCGACCCAGTGCAATGCACACCTGCTCGAGCGCGCCCAGCGGCACAGCTGCGAGGAACGACACCTTCAGGTGGCGCGCGAACAGCTCACGGAACCCGGCGCCGTCCACGTAGCCCGACTCGAGGAAGTGCATCATCCAGTCAGCGATCTGGTGGTTGCCCATCTGCGCGAAGTCAGGCCTTTGCGCGCGGATCTCGGCAATGTTTCGTTCGTCCTCGTGAACCTCCGGCAGCGCTGGTGCTGTGAACAGGAACAGGAACGTCTCGCCGATGCGCTGTTCGGCTTCAGGGCTGGCATCGTCGGGGTGCGACTCGTACGGCGGAATCCCAGGCTGTTCGCCGAAGAAGTTCCGGTCAACCGTCTCGACATCGATGCCGGGTGCTCGGGCACCGAAGATGCGCCCGACTGCAGCGTTCAGGTACGTGTAGCCGCCGAACACGCCGAGAAACACGCACTCGTCGGGATCGAACTCGTCGTAGGTGAACGCACCCATTTGCACGTAGGCATCCCGGAACGCCAGCTCGGACATGCGGATGCCCTCGTCGTTCTGGAAGGCGAAGTCGAATGTGCTCATCTTCACCGGGTCGGGAAAGACCTCACCGACGTTTGCGCGCGTCCAGATCGGGAACCGGTCTGACGGCTTGGTGCCGACGAAGTAAGCGCCGCTCGCATCTGTCTGCCCTGACATTTTGCCTCCCACGCGCGCCCCCGGTGGGCGCGCAACGCACCGCACAGCCTCGCGCGGCAACACCGCGGTACGTACCACGTCGATCTCAGCGACGCAGCGTGGCCGGAAACGAAGCGGGCCGGGCAGCCGCTTCCCCCTCATGGCGGCTGCCCGGCCAGGCCGTGATGTGATGCTAGGCCGAAAGGGACGACTTCGAACCATGTTCGCCGCGGCACGCTCGCAGCCAGGGGCGCGACGCCAGCAAGTCGACCGGCTGGCGCGCCTACCCTTGCCATTGGGGACCGGGACTTACCCCGCTCGCCCGAAACCCGCGCGGCACGTGGGCCAATCACCACAGGAGAAGTGGCCGATGCCGGTGACCATCGAGCACTACCGGGATCTCGGCGAATTCGACTACGGCGCCTGTGATCAGGTAACCCCGCTGATCCGCCGCGTCATCTGCAAGAACCCAACGCCGTTCACCTATCGCGGCACCGGCACGTACATCGTCGGCCGCGGCGAGGTGGCGGTCATCGACGCCGGTCCGCCGCTGGCAAGCCACCTCGACGACATCCTGGGGGCACTTGAGTCTGGCGAGACGGTGGGCGCTTCGCTGGTGACGCACACCCACAGCGATCACTCGCCCCTCACTCGCGATCTGGTCGCCAACACGGGAGCGCTGAGCTATGGCTACGGACCGCACGCGAGCGTGTGGAAGCTCGATCCCGACGACCGCGTCGACTTCTCCGACTACATCAGCGCCGAGGAACAGGAGAAGTACCAGGCCGAGTTCGACGAGCTGCCCGACGAACTCAAGCGGGAAGGTGCCGACACCGACTTCGTGCCCGATGTGGCCCTGGTCGATGGCGACATCGTTGCCGGCGACGGCTGGACGCTGCGCGCCGTGCACACGCCTGGACATTGCTCGAACCACCTGTGCTACGAGCTGCTGGAGGAAAACTCACTGTTCTCAGGCGACCACGTGATGGGTTGGGCGACGAGCGTGGTGGGGCCACCCGACGGATCGATGCAGGATTACCTGGACTCGCTGGCGAAGCTGCTCGAGTTCGACCATGAGCGGTACTGGCCTACCCACGGGCCGCCCATTCCTGAGCCGACGGCGTACGTGCGGTCGTTCATTGCTCACCGCAGCGACAGGGAACGCCAGATCATCGAATACCTGCGTCAGGGCCCGTGCCGCATCGCGGACTTCGTGCCGAAGATGTACGAGGCCTACGACAAGCGGCTGTGGTATCCCGCCGCAAGCTCGGTGTATGCGCACTTGCTCCATCTCACCGAGAGCGGCCGAGCCCGTGTGCTCGATGACGGCGGTGAGCCGAAGCTCACGTCGGTCTACGAGCTGACCGCAGCCGCCTAGTTCATTGCGGCTGGTCATCGCACGCTGCACGGTCGACTACACGGGCCGGCTCGACGCGCACCTGCCCTCCGCCGTGCGACTGATCATGGTGAAGGCCGACGGCTGCGTGGCAATTCATGCCGACGGGGGTGCCTACAAGCCGCTCAACTGGATGAACGCGCCCAACCGGCTCGTCTGCGAGCCCGATCTGTGGCGTGTCACGAACGACCGGGGCGAGCGCCTCGAAATCCACCTCGCCGAGGTGTTCAGCGACACCACACATGAATTGGGCATCGATCCTGGCCTCGAGCGGGACGGCGTCGAAGCCCACCTGCAGGAGCTGGTGGCCGCGCATCCCGAGACCCTGGCCGAAGGCACGATGCTGGTGCGCCGCGAATACCCGACCGACATCGGTCCGGTGGACCTGCTGTGTCGCGGTGCGGACGGCGGCACCGTGGCTGTCGAGATCAAGCGCCGGGGCGAGATTGACGGCGTGGAGCAACTGTGCCGGTATCTCGAGTACCTGAACCGGGATGCTCGCTTGGCGCCCGTGAACGGCGTCTTCGCCGCACAGGAGATCAAGCCTCAGGCCCGGGTGCTCGCGGCCGACCGGGGCATCCGCTGTGTCGTGCTCGACTATGACGAGCTTCGCGGCATCACCAGCGACGCTCTCAAGCTGTTCTAGTTGTGCCGCCCCAGGGGCGGTGACGCGTCTCTCAGACGTAGGTGCACAGACCGTTGTCGATGACGACCCGCTCGGAGTCCGTGCCGCGCCCCGAGATCGTGCGATAGATCGCGCGGCCCTCGCCGTCGTCCCACACCTGAATGGTCAACTCGTCACCCGGGAACACCGGCGCAGAGAACCGGGAATCCATTGAACGGAAGCGGGCCGGGTCACCGTCGCACAAGGTGTGCAACAGCGCTCGACCGGTGAAGCCGTAGGTACACAGTCCGTGCAGGATCGGCTTGGGAAAGCCCGCGAGCTCGGTGGCGAACCAGGGGTCGCTGTGCAGCGGGTTGTAGTCGCCGCTGAGTCGATAGGTGAGCGCCTGATCGGAGCGCGTCTGGTAGTCGATCGCAAAGTCGGCGTCGCGATCGGGTGCGCTGACCAGCGGCGCCGTGCTGCCCGGCTCGCCGCCGAAGCCGCCCGAGCCGCGGATCACGACAGAAGAGCGCAACTCGAAGATGACGTCGCCGGTGTCAGGGTTGACCGCACTGGCCTCGGTGTCGATGATCGCGTTGCGGCCCTCGCCCTTGTCCCACATCCCGGCGATGCGATCGGTGATCTCGACCGATCCCTCGGTCGGGATTGGCTGGTGCACGCTGATCCCCTGACTGCCGTGCAGCAACTTGCCCCAATCGAGGTCACCAGCGTTGGCCATGGCGCCGCCGGCGCCGAAGCCGATGACGACGCCCTGAGTCGGGAACGCCTTGTGAGTGATGTCCTTGGAGTTGTGGGTGGTGAATTCCAGCTCGGATCCGAAGGGATCCTGCGCGCCTGCACCGATGCCGACGGCGTAGATCAGCGAGTCGCGGAAGGTCCACGACCGCTTGGTCGGCGTACCGGTGGCGCCGACTGCATCCGGATTGAGTCCCATGTTCGATGTCCTTTCCGAGAAGTTCGATCTGAAGAGTCTGATTCGAAGAGTTTGGGATGAGTCTTGTGGCCAGCGGCAGCCGCGAAAGCCGGTGGCTCAGTCGGCCACGCCGCCGTCGGCAGGCTGCCCGCTCATCCCGCTGTTGAGGCGAGCATCGCGCACGAGCTGCCGGGCTGCGTCACCGATCTTGGTTGGGTCGTCGATGGCATCGATGGTCGGACCCCGCTCCCAGCCCTCGGCGACTGCCAGCAGCCGGCCGGAAGCCTCGAAGACTCGACCGGTGACACCGGCCGCTTCGGCTGAACACAGCCACGTCACGATCGGTGCGATGTAGCGCGGGTGCATCATCGCCTGGTCCTCCTCGGAGGCTTCGCCCATGTCCAAGTCTTCGGTCATGCGCGTGAGCGCACCCGGTGCCACAGCGTTGACCCGAACGCCGTAACGCGCCAATTCACGCGCAGCGATGATCGTGAACGCCGCGATGCCCATCTTGGCGGCGCCGTAGTTGGTCTGGCCCGGATTGCCGTAGAGGCCCGAGACCGATGTCGTATTCACGATCGACGCGTTGACCTGCTCGCCTGCCTTCGACTTCTCTCGCCAGTAGGAACTGGCCCAGCGTGCAGGTGCGAATGTGCCTTTGAGGTGAACCTTGATCACCGCATCCCACTCGGCCTCGGTCATGTTCACCAGCATGCGGTCACGCAAGATGCCGGCGTTGTTCACCACGCCGTGCAGGTCGCCGAATGTCTCGATGGCCTGGTTCACGAGCCGCTGAGAGCCTTCCCAGTCCGATACATCGTCGCCGTTGGCAACGGCCTCTCCGCCCATCGCCTCGATCTCGGCGACCACTTCATCGGCGGGGCTCATGTCGGCACCGGTGCCGTCTCGGGCACCGCCGAGGTCGTTGCAAACCACCCTTGCCCCATGCTCGGCAAGCATGAGGCAGTGCTCCCGCCCGATGCCCCGGGCACCCCCGGTCACGATGACGACCCGACCTTCGCACAGCTTGCTCATGACGTTGTGAGTTCCTTCCCTGAGTGTGGCTGCAGACGCAAACGGCACCGTTGCGCAGCCGTCCCTGCAGTGCCGAGGGCTCGGAGTATCGCACGCCCGCCGTGCATTCCGCAGAGTTGGAACGCTGCAGGCGGCGACTGTCGACTCGCCGCGGGCAGTGTTCGAGCTTGACGCTTGGCAGCGGCAGTTGACACGTACGCTCATCGGTCGTGCACTGGCCGACGTGGGCCCCCCGCTGGTCGATTATCACTGCGTCCGCAATCCTGGTTGCGTCGATCCTTGGAACGGCCGCGCTTGCCGTCAGTAACTCGGCGGATGCGCCCGATCCGACTGCCCCCGTCGCAACTGATGCATCTACCGCAACCGCCGCCGTGGTGGTGGCTCCGACGACGGCCGAAGGCACGCCATCGGACGTGAGCTCCGATGCGCTGCGACTTCGCATTGCCATGCTCGCAACCGAGTTGGCCGCCACACCGGTCGTGGTGCGCACCGACACCGGCGAGGTGGCCCTGACGGTGGCCGACCTCGGCATCACGCTGGAGATCGACGCCACCTACGACGCAGTCCGGGAACTGCGAACCGGTTCGGTTGACGTCGCTGGATCGGCAGAAGAGCCGTGGACCGCGATGTCCACTGACCCGCAGTTCAGCGAGCGCCGCTTCCGCGTCGACCGGTCAAAGTCACGATCCACGCTGGCCAACGCCACCGATCTTGGCGTGACCGCCACTCCCCCAGCTGTCACCGTCGTCAACAACACGCTGGCCGTCGACCTCGGCCAGCCCGGTCAGGTCGTGGATGCGGATGCAATCGTCGACCAGGTCCTCGAGGGCATAGCCCGCTCGTTCAGCCGGATCGAGATCGCTGCCGAGCTGACACAGAGCGAACCGCTCGCCTCTACACCTGAGCTGCAGCAGGCCGTCAACGCCGCCCATGAGAACTACGGACGCAGTCTCGTCGTGGCTTACGGCGAGGTGACCCACGAACTCACCAGAGAGACGGTCGCCGGCTGGCTCAATCTGGACCCGAACGCGGCGCCACCGGTGATCACCTTCGACGACACTGCGGTCGGGGCGTACCTCGAAGAGGCGTTCGCCGCAGCGTCGGCACCCTTCACTGCTGCCGCCATGACCGTCGTCGACGGCGTGCCGAGGGTGGTGGCGAGTGATGGCAGCGTCGCCTGCTGTGCCGACGAAGTGGGACCCCTGATCGAACAGGCGATCATCGGACGCATCGAGGGTCCGCTTGCACTGCCGACGCGCCCTGCGGTGAGCCGCGAGGAGCAGGCATACCTAGAATCCCTCGGCATCGTCGAGTTGGTCGCCACGTTCACCACGAGGCATGCCTGCTGCCAGTCACGTGTCGACAACATCCACCGCTTCGCCGAGTTGATGCGCGCCGTGGTGGTCGAACCCGGCCAGAGCCTGTCGCTCAACGGTCACGTCGGCAGACGAACCACCGAAAAGGGCTTCGTGGAGGGCGGCTTCATCGACAAGGGCGTTCTCGTCGACGACATCGGCGGCGGGGTGTCGCAGTTCGCCACCACGATCTTCAACTCCCTGATCCTGGCGGGCATGGGCATCGACGAGTACCAGACGCACTCGCTGTACCTCAGCCGCTACCCGTTCGGGTTGGACCCCACGATCTCGTACCCGAAGCCCGATCTGAAGTTCACCAATCCCACCCCGTACGGCGTGCTGGTGTGGCCGACCTACACCGACACTTCCATCACCGTCGAGCTCTATTCCACCCGCAACGTCCAGGTGAAGATCGGCGAGCCCGAAGAGGACATGCAGGACTTCTGCCGCCGGGTCCGCACGGATCGAACGCGAGTGTTCTCAGACGGCACCGTAGACAAGGACACCTTCAATGCTCGCTACCGGCCCGAGGAAGGCCGCGACTGCGACGGCACACGTTCGGTTCCGCGCCAGTGCGTGGACCCGTTGCTGGTGCCCCCCGAGTCCCCCGAAGGCGCAGAGACGCCGGACGGCGCTGAGGCGGCGCCCGGCGATAGCGAGCTCGAAATGGTCGATGACGGCAGCGAGCGTGCTGATGGATCCATCGTGGAGTGCCCGTCGGTCGAGTGCGAAGAACGGCCCGGAGAACGCGACTCAGAACTGCCGCGCTATCCCGACGATCCCTGCCTCGGCGTCGATCTGAGCACACTGGTCCCACCCGACGAGTCGGGCGACGTCGGCGAGGGCACCGACGGCGAGGACGACCAGACCCGGCCCGGCGACGGCACCGACGGCGAGGACGAGCCCGGCGAGGACCCGGTGGATACGAGCGAACCAGACAACCCAGACAACCCCGATGGCTCTGTCAACGAGCAGGCCAGCAACAACGGCGGGAACACAGAAACCGGCGAGCTCGAGGAGTCCTGAATCGATGTCGGTCGTAGATGTCTTGGTCGTGGGCGCCGGCCCGGCTGGCGCATCCGCTGCCGTGTGGGCCCGGCGCGCAGGCCTCGAGGTGGTGCTCGTCGACCGCGCAGCGCCAGGACGTGACAAGTGCTGCGGGGACGGCCTCACCGCGCTCGCACTGCGTGAACTCGAATGTCTCGGCCTGCGGCCTGAACGGCTGGACTCGTGGATGGGTGTAGATGCCGCTTGCGTGCGTACGCCTCGCGGGCGTGTCATTCGCCTGCCGTTGCCTGCCGGGCGCGGACAGTTCGCCGCCGTGTGCCGCCGCACCGAACTCGATGCCGCGCTCGTCGACCTCGCTGCAGCAGCAGGAGCCGATGTCCGCCTCGGCATCGCATTCGATGGCTTCGAGGACTCCGGCGAGCGAGCGAACACGGCCTCGATCCGGCTCAGCGACGGCAGTCGCACACAGGCCCGGTTCGTCGTAGCCGCGGATGGCGTCTATTCGAGTGTTCGCAAAGCGCTCGGCATCGGCCCGCTCCGCTACCGGGGCGACTGGCATGCGTTCCGGGGCTACCTGACCGCAAGCGGCGATGCGGCTCGCGACATGTGGGTGTGGTTCGAGCCCGACCTGCTGCCGGGTTACGCCTGGTCGTTCCCACTCGGCGACGGGCGTGTCAATGTCGGCTTCGGTGTGCCGCGCAGCTCCGGCAGCCCGAACTCTTCCAACGGCACGGGCACACTCGCCGGCAGTGAGATCGCAGCTATCTGGGCGAGCCTCACCGAGCGTCGTCACATTGCGGGCGTGCTCGGGAACCACGAGGCCGACGGGCCGACAAGAGCGTGGCCGATTCCTGCGCGACTGGGAGATCTGGAGCTGGCGCGAGGGCGCACGTTGCTGTGCGGCGATGCTGGCGCGGCCGCCGACCCGCTGACAGGTGAAGGCATTGGCCAAGCCATTCAGATGGGACGGATGGCGGCGGCGGCGATCGCTCGCGGCGGACCCCCACACAGCGTGACCGCTCGCTATGTGCGCGACGCGCAGGCCGAGTTCACGCTGGACCACGGGTTGGCGCGCACCCTCAGCCGCGTGCTGGCCCACGAACGGCTGGCCGAGCTGGCATTGGGTGCGGTCGATCTGTCGGGCTGGACTCGCCGGCAGTTTGCACGCTGGATGTTCGAGGACTACCCGCGCGCGGCCGTCGCGACGCCTCGGCGCTGGCACCGGGGCATCGCCAAACCGCAAGGCGCATACGGTCCCAGATCCCAACCGGTTGCGGCCGATGCCATAAGTTCGCCAAGCTAGGCGGGTGACGGACGGCGCAACGCTCGAGCCGGGCTTCGATGATCGGCATTGCAGGTTCACCCGCGAGCAGTGGGCGAAGCTGCGAGATGCCACGCCGTTGTCGCTGACGGAGGCTGAACTCGAGGCACTGGCCGGACTGGTCGAGCCGGTGACGCTCGACATGGTGCGGGACATCTACCTGCCGCTGTCACGCCTGCTGAATCTGCGGGTCGCTGCCAAGCGCCATCTGCGCGCCACCACTGAGGGCTTCTTCGGAAGGGTGTTGCCGCCGAGGCCCTACCTCATCGGCATCGGCGGCAGCGTGTCTGCGGGCAAGAGCACCACTGCACGCATCCTGCAAGCCGTCCTGGCCTCGTGGCCGGACCATCCCGAAGTGGATCTGGTCACGACGGACGGGTTCCTGTTGCCCAATGCCGAACTGACCGCGCGCGGCATTCTTGGGCGCAAGGGCTTCCCGGAGTCATACCGCCGTGGCGAGATACGGGACTTCCTCCAGCGGATCTCCAGCGGAGAACCCGATGTTGCCGCGCCCGTGTACTCGCACAGCCTGTACGACGTCACCAATGAGGTCCAGCTCATCAACCAGCCAGACATCCTCATCGTCGAGGGTCTGAACGTTCTCCAGACCGGTCCGCCGTCGAACACGCCGTTCGTCTCGGACTTCTTCGACTTCACCATCTACGTCGACGCCGAGGCCGAAGACCTTGAGGAGTGGTACGTCGAGCGCTTTCAGCAGCTGCGCAAGACGGTTTTCCGTGAGCAGTCTGCGTACTTCGCGCAGTTTGCCGAGCTGCCGCCGTCAGCTGCTGACGCCGTCGCTCGCACGATCTGGCGTTCGATCAACCTCGTGAACCTGCGCGAGAACATTCTTCCGACGCGCGCTCGGGCCGACCTGGTGCTGGCGAAGGGCCACGACCACGTCGTCGACCACGTCGAACTCCGGTACCACTAGACGGCTGCGATCCGGTCCCTCGGTGAGCTCTACTACCCCTGATCAAATGGCTGCGGACCGGATGCCGGGCTGCGCCTTCTGTTCGATTGCGGCTGGCGATATCCCGGCGTTGCGCTTCTACGAGGACGAGCACGCCGTGGCGTTCATGGACCGCCTGCCGATGACCGTCGGTCACTGCCTCGTCATTCCCCGCCGGCACGTCACCGACGTCTGGGATCTCACTGATGACGATGCCGCGCAGGTAATGCGCGCGGTGCGGCGGGTGGCGGACCTGGTACGCGAGCGGCTGGCGCCCGCGGGCGTGAACCTGCTCAACAACAACGGTGCCGCAGCAGACCAGACGCAGTTTCACTTCCACGTGCACGTGATTCCCCGATACGGGCGGGACCGGCTGCTGCACCCGTGGGAGCGGATCTTCGCACCGGCGGGCGAAATCGAATCGGCCTACCGAGTGCTCAGCGCCCCGGACCCGCAGGCCCGGGCGACTGCTGGCGAAGGCAACTAGCGTCAGCCTCCATGAACGACCGCTACACCCCCTTCTCCGCGCTCCAGATCACGGGCCCTGACGACGACGGCGTGCTCGAGATCGTGATCGACACGCCGGGTCGTCTGAACTCGGTCGACGCGCCGAAGCACTTGGCGCTAGCCGATGTGTGGCGGGAGATCGACACCGATCCCGACACCAGGGTGGCGGTGATCCGGGGAGCGGGCGGCACATTCTCCGCCGGCGGCGACCTGGACATGATCCAGGAGATCATGGACGACTTCGAGACGCGGCAGCGGGCACTTCGCGAGGCGCGAGACATCGTCTACAACATGATCAACTGCTCCAAGATCATCGTGTCGGCGATCGAGGGCGTGGCGGTCGGAGCCGGCCTCGCGGCGGCACTCATGGCCGACATCTCCATTGCCGGTCGCAGCGCGCGGATCGTGGACGGGCACACCAGGCTCGGCGTGGCCGCGGGCGACCACGCGGCGATCGTGTGGCCGATTCTGTGCGGAATGGCCAAGTCGAAGTACTACCTGCTGACCTGCGACACCATCACCGGCGAAGAGGCCGATGCCATGGGCCTCGTCAGCAAGGTTGTAGATGACGATGCGGTGCTCGACGAGGCCTTCGCGGTCGCTCGCAAGCTGGCCAAGGGCAGCCAGAGCGCCATTCGTTGGACCAAGTACAGCCTCAACAACTGGATGCGGATGGCGGGGCCGATCTTCGACACGTCTGCAGCCCTGGAGATGCTGGGCTTCACGGGGTCCGACGTTCGGGAGGGACACGCCGCAATCGTCGAGAAGCGCCGCCCGAACTTCGCCTGATCGCAGCGCGGCACCGCAGGGACGACGACATGGCACTGCTGGACCCACCCGACAACGAGCACCTGACCGCGCACGAGCGGGCTGCCCCGATGGCTGCTCGCAACTCCGGACCGCTCCAAGGCGTGCGCATCATCGACTGCACTCACGCCCTCGCCGGGCCCTGGTCGACGATGATGCTGGCTGACTTGGGCGCCGATGTCATCAAGGTGGAGCCGCCGCGGGGTGAACTTGCCCGCAAGATGGCGCCCTTCACCCGTGAGGACACCGAGCGGAACTTCGGCGCCGGGTTCGCCAACTACAACCGCAACAAGCGCGGCGTCGTGCTCGATCTCACCGACGACAGCGACCATGAGAAGTTCCTGCAACTCGTCGACACTGCCGACGCGCTCGTGGAGAACATGCGGGCCGGGGTGATGGATGCACTCGGCGTGGGTTGGGAAGTGCTCCATGAGCGCAACCCGCGACTCGTGTACGGCGCGATTCGCGGCTTCGGCGACCCGCGATCGGGTGAGAGCCCCTACGTGGACTGGCCGGCGTACGACGTTGTGGCCCAAGCCATGTCGGGCATGGTCTCAGCCACTGGCAGCGGCCCCGATGACCGCCACGTGGTCGGTGCCTACATCGGCGACACATACCCGGGCACAATCGGCGCCATGGGAGTGCTGGCGGCGCTCTTCCATGCACAGCGGACCGGTGAGGGCCAGTTCGTGGATGTGTCGATGGTCGATGCGGTGATGGCCCTCTGCGAAGTCGGCGTCACCCGCTACAGCGTGATGGGCCAGCCCGACACGCCGCCCAGCGGGAACCGCAATCAGTACATCGTGCCGTTCGATGTCTTCGAGACGACTGATGGCGCAGTTGCCATCGGCGCGCCCACCGACAACCACTGGCGCGAACTGGCGGTCGCCATCGGGCGGCCCGAGTGGGCCTGGGCAGAAGAGACCCGCACGCTGCGCGCGAGGTTCCACCATCGAGAGGAAATCATCAGCGCGCTGACGGAGTGGGCCGCGTCGCACACCAAGGCTGAAGTGCTCGCTGCGATCGGCGGCAAAGTGCCCTGCGGGCCGGTGAATCACCCCGGCGACCTGTTCGAGGACCCCCATGTGGCCGCTCGCGACATGCTGGTGGCGGTCGACCAGCCGGTCGGGCGGCCGATCGTGCAGATCGCCCCGCCGATTCGCATGAGTGCCACGCCGCCTGGCATCTACCGCCGCGCACCAAAGCTCGGCGAACACAACGACGAGGTGCTCGGCGAGATCGTCGAATAGCAAGGCGACAAGTTCGGCGAGCGCAGCGTCGCTGGCGCGCTCGCGAAGTACCACCGGCTCAGGGGTAGCGTGACCACAATGGGCAGGCGCAAGCGTCGGGTGCCAGCGGCGCGCATGAGACCCTCAGGATTCGAGCCGGTGTTCGCCGGCCGTGTCTCGCCGCGCAGAGCGGTGCCTGCACATATCGAAGCGCCGCCCTATGCGCGAAGTGGCAGGTCCCCAACGGCCACGAACGCCATCGAGTCCTCGGACAGCGCCACGATCGAGGCAATGCGATCGGCGGGCTCGGCTGCGCGACGTGTGCTGGCGGCCGTGGCAGCCGAGGTTGCACCAGGCGTCACCGGTGAACATCTCGACGAGGTGTGCCACGAGACCTGCATCGCCGAGGGCGGTTACCCGAGCCCGCTCAACTACAACGGTTTCCCGAAGTCGCTGTGCACCTCGGTCAACGAGATCATCTGCCACGGAATCCCCGACGATCGACCTCTGCGCGACGGCGACATCGTGAACTGCGACGTCACGATCTTCATCGGGGGCGTCCACGGAGATCACTCCGAGACGTTCTTGGTGGGCGATGTCGGCACTGAGTCTCGACGGCTTGTGGAGGTGACTCGCGAAGCCATGTATCACGGCATCGCCGCCGTAGGGCCCGGAGCCCAGGTGTGCGACATCGGCCGTGCCATTGCGACCCATGCCGAAGCTGCGGGGTACGGCGTGGTGCGCGAGTTCGTCGGGCACGGAATCGGGCAGATCTTCCACCGGCTGCCCAACATCCCCCACTACTACGACCCGGGCGCACGCACCGAGCTGGTTGAAGGCTTGACTTTCACCGTGGAGCCGATGATCACGATGGGCACGCCACGCGCCCAGCTGTGGCCAGACGGCTGGACCGCCATGACCGCGGACCGCAGTCGAACGGCCCAGTTCGAGCACACGGTGGTGGTGACTGCCGGCGGCGCAGAGTTGCTGACCGTGGCCGACGACGAGCCACAGCCATTCGTGGCCGGAGACCTCGCCGCCCGGCTTGAACCGGACAACTGGCCCCGGCAGCTGGGTACTTCGGCCGTACGGGCCGGCTGAGCGATGGGGGGGTTGCGTGCCGTGACGGCAGCTGCGTGCGCGGCGGCGGTGCTCGCTGCCGGTTGCACCTCCGAGCCCGATGCTGAGCCGATCCCGACGACGCTCCCCGTGCTCACGACACTGCGTCCGCAGCTCACGACGACGACAATCGCACCGCCGCCTCCGCAACGCCGGATCTACGTGGTCCAACCGGGAGACACGCTCAGCAAGATCGCCAACGGCTTCGGTGTGTCGGTGCAGGCGCTGATGGAAGAGAACGGCAAGGAAGACACATTGCTGCGGATCGGCGAGCAGCTCGTCATCCCGCCGACAGTGGTCGGTGCCGGCAACTGACCGTGAGGGGGGCGAGTGGTGTTCTCACAGCAGGGCGACGAAGCGTGACGGCGATGGCAATCGCGCTCGCTGCTACTGGTCTGACCAGCGGTTGCACGCTCCTGCCGGGAGAGCCGCGTACGCAGGTCTCCGCCACGACGAGTCCCGGACCAGCCACACCCGCCACGGCGACCACTGAGCCAGAACTGCTGACGCCCTACACCGTCGTGCGCGGCGACACGTTGATTCAGATCGCGGACCGGCACGGCATTCACCTCAACGATCTCGTGAGCGTGAACAACATTGCCGATCCGACCAAGATCTTCGTCGGTCAGATCCTGCTGATCCCGCCGCCGGCCGATCCAAACGCCGGGCCGGCGCTCACGATCGCTCCCGCCACCGACCCGATCCTGCCGCCGCTGCTGCCGACGACGACGGCACCGCCCGTCACTGCCCCGGGATCCGGCTGATGACGGCGGCGGAGCCCCAAGATGCCGGCGACGCCGCGGAGCCGCATGATGCTCTCAGCGCGGCAGCCCGGCAGATCGCCCGCTTCGACGATGCCGTCGACCGCTGGTGGGAAGTCTTGCGAGGTCGCAAGTGGGTCGACCGCGTCATGTACGGCGCCTCAGACGTCGGCGAGTTCAGCCAGCTGTGGCATGTACTGGGTGCAATTCGAGCCCTGGGACCACGCCGGGAAGCCTCCGATGCATTGCGGTTCAGCGCGCTGATGGCGCTCGAGTCGTTGGTTGTGAATCAGGGCATCAAGCGGGTGTTCGCCCGCCGCAGACCTGGCAGTGCCGCTGAGAACCCGACAAACCACCGGTTGCGGCAGCCCATCACGTCCAGCTTCCCTTCGGGGCACGCCTCGGCGGCGTTCTGCGCTGCGGCCGTGCTGTCGCGCAGGTCTCGTCTGGGGCCGCTCTACCGGCTGGCGGCCGCCATTGTGGCCACATCGCGTATCCACGTGCGCCTGCATTATGCGAGCGATGTCATTGCCGGCGCAGTCGTCGGCGAGGTCATCGGGCGCGTTGCCGCCCGGTTGATGCGACGCTGAGCCGGGAGAGCGGTGTCGCAGACCCAGGTGCGAAGCCGCGCTTCAATTCGAAGACTGCTGGTGCCCTGCGCTTAGGCCCGGGCGACACCTTGGTCGCTCTTGGAGATGGCGGGCACGGCCTCGGCCTCATCACTACGACGCAGCAGCGTGCGCACGTCGAGGAGCACATCGGTGATCTCGCCCGATGACACCAACTCGCGTTGGAAGAAGTCGCCCAGTGCGCTGTCGATGACTTCGAGCGCGTCGGAGATGATCCGGGGCTCAGCTGTCCGAGTCGGTTCGGTGGTCTCGGTCATCTCGGCTTCCTCCCCGCGCTCGGCGCCCCTCGAGGCGTCACTGCTGGTTGTGTTCCTCACCCTATCTCGCACCTGACGCCGGCCACCGTCAGTTCACCAAGACGTCACACAACTGCCTCCAAGGGGCTGGCAGGCACTCGGCGACCCACTCGGGAGGCGGGTACGGTGCGCCGCCATGAGCACGACTGAACCATCTGGGTGGCCGCCCCTGGGCGTGACGTTCGGCAGCCTGGGAGTGCTGGGTCCTGCTGCGGTTGTCGACATCGCCCAATCCGCGCAAGCTCAGGGCTACACGTCGATCTGGACGGTCGAAGCCACCGGGTCCGACGCGTTCTCGCTGCTCGGGGCCGTGGCGCATGCGGCTCCGGGTCTCGATCTGGCCACCGGCATCATTCCGGTGCAACTGCGCGCCCCGACGCTCGTGGCCATGACCGCCTCCACGCTGCAGTCGCTCAGCGACGACCGCGACGTGCTCGTCGGCTTGGGTGTGTCGGCGCCCGGGATCCTGCGCCAGCACGGCGAGTCGCCGACGGAGCGGCCCATCGCGATGATGCGCGAGTACGTGGCGTTGCTGCGCGAGTGCCTGAGCGGCGAAGCAGTGACCTTCGAGGGCGACTTCTGGCAAGTACGCCGTTTCCGTCTCGGTATGCGGCTGGGCGAGCGCCGCCCCAAGATCGTGCTGGCGGCGCTGAACCCGCAGATGCTGCGCCTGGCGGGAGAGGTGGCAGACGGCGTGCTGCTCAACTACCTGCCGGCCTCGCACGTACCCGCGGCCGTCGCGGAGGTCCGCGCTGGCGGCGATGCGCAGATCATCTGCTACGTGCACGCTGCCGCCGGCGACCTGGAGCGCTCGGCGCGCTCGGCCCAGCGCGACTTGCTCAACTACGTGATGGCCGACGGCTACGCCAACGCTTTTCGTGCGGCCGGCTTCGGTGACGAAGTGGACGAAGCCCGCGCTCGCCAGTCCGAGGGGGATCGCGAAGGCGCGCTGGCAGCGATCTCGAACGAGATGATCCAGGCGATCGACTTCATCGGTTCGCCAGCGGAGATCGGCGAGTTCGCCCGGACCTATGTCGACGCCGGCGTGGAGCACCCGGTCCTGATGCCGCTGCCGTGGGGTGAGAACAGGCGCACTGTGGCCGACGAGACAATGGAAGCGTTCGCCAACGCGTTCGATTGACGGTCGACCGGGCGCCCGGCCTCTCGGCCGCGGAGCCGCCCGGCCTCTCAGTCGCTCAGTCGGCGGTTGCGACCCCGACTGGGCAGGTCTGACCGGTGCTGCCCAAGCCGCAGTAACCCCACGGGATCTTGTGCAGGTACTGCTGGTGATAGTCCTCGGCGTAATAGAAGGGCCCGGCCAGGCAGATCTCGGTGGTAATGGGGCCCAGTCCGGCACGGTCGAGCACCGCTTGGAACATGTCCCGCGACGAGGTGGCGCGCGCCAACTCGTCTTCGTCCGCTGTGTAGATGCCCGATCGGTACTGCGTGCCGATGTCGTTGCCCTGCCGCATGCCCTGCGTGGGGTCATGACCCTCCCAGAACGCCTTCAGCATGGCCTCATTGCTGGTGATGGCTGGATCGAAGACAGCCAGCACGGCTTCGGTGTGGCCGGTCAGACCCGAGCACACCTCTTCGTAGCTGGGATTCGGCGTTGTGCCGCCGGCGTAGCCCACGGCTGTGGTGTACACGCCGGGCAGCTGCCAGAAGATGCGCTCGGCACCCCAGAAGCAGCCCATGCCGACCACGAGGTGTCCGAACCCCTCGGGGAATGGCGGCGTCATCGGCGTTCCGAGCACGACGTGCGCTGGGGCCACCGGCATCGTTTGGCTGCGCCCGGGCAGCGCCCCCTCGGCGTCCGGTATCTCCAGCTTCCTCGACCACAACGCCACGCTGCTTCCTCCTGCTGCGCCTCAAACGCTAGCGACCTAGTGTCAGGAACATGAGCGAGTCGCTGATTCCAGCCGAGTCGCTGGCGCGCGTCGGCGAGGTGATGTCGGGGCCGGTGACCGTGGTCATCGACCGCCGGGAAGCGCAGCGCTATGCCTACGCCGTCGGCGACGAGAATCCCATCTACTTCGATGAAGCTGCAGCCCAAGCTGCCGGGTACCGGACATTGGTGGCACCGCCCACCTACGTCACCCATGCGGTGATGCAGCCGCAAACCGCATCAGACCTGCGCACGGACGGCCTGTACCGCGATGGCACCGGCGTGCGGCTGCTGGTCAATCGGATGATGTTCGGCGGCGAGGAATGGGACTTCATCGAGCCGGTCTGCATCGGCGATGAGATCACCGCCGTCACCCGGCTCGCTGCGCTTGACCAGAAGGAGGGACGCAAGGGGCCCTTCGTCCGGCAAGTTCGCGAGACAACCTTCGTCAACCAGTTCGGCGACGAAGTCGCCCGTTCCCGCCTGATCGGCATCGCCCGATGACACAGACAACACGGATTGCACCATGAGCACACTCGACAACGATCTCAACGCAACGGCCCGTCTTGCCGACCTCAGCGTCGGAGACAAACTGCCGACGATCTACAAGTTCCCCGACGAGGCGCAGCTCTTCCTGTACAGCGCGGCGAGCCACAATCCGCATCGCATCCACTACGACCGCGACTACGCCCGCTTCGAAGGGTACGAAGACATCCTCGTGCACGGTCCCCTGCAGGGCGCATGGCTCACGCAGTATGTGACCGACTGGGCCGGACCGCAGGCACGCCTCGAGAACGTCACCTGGCAGAACCGCGCCAGCGCGCTCGCGGGCGAAGAACTGGTGTATTCGGGCACGGTGACCGCGGTGGATTTGAAGTCAGGTGTCGTGGAGCTGGAGATCGCCGAGCACACCTCCGACGCAAGGCTGCTCATGCCGGCGACAGCTAGGGTCCGCCTGCCCACTGCATCCGATTGAACACAGGCCCGATTGAGCACAGGGCCCGAGCCGGAGAACAACCACGCATGAAGATCGCCGTCGACTTCCCGTCGATCGTCTTTCGGGAAGGACCCCAGCGGGTGCTCGACTTGGCGAAGTCCGTCGAGGACCTGGGCTACGACGAGATCGCTGCATTCGACCACGTCGTGATGGGCCATCCGGGCGAGGGCCGCTACACCATCTATCCCGCCAACATGCCGATCCTCGAAGCGCTGATGCTGCTGGCCAACGTGGCAGCCGTGACCGAGCGGGTGTCGTTGTCCACCGAAGTGCTGGTGCTGCCTCAACGTCAGCCCGTGCTGGTGGCGAAGCAGATCTCGACGCTGGACACGCTGTCGGGCGGTCGCGTGCGGCTCGGCATCGGCGTGGGCTGGCAGGACTCCGAGTACGACGCGCTGGAGGAGGATTTCCGCACGCGTGGCAAGCGGATGGACGAGGCGATTGACCTCATGCGGACCTACTGGACTGGCGGTTGCATCGAGTTCTCCGGCGAGCACTACAACAGCCATGACATGGGCATGGAGCCCGTGTCGCCACAAGGCGCTGGGATCCCGCTGTGGATCGGCGGCGACAGCCCGGCTGCGCTGCGCCGGACCGCCCAGAAAGGCGACGGCTGGATGGCATCTGGCGTCAGCGACGAGCGAGCGCTCGAGTGCATGGCAGCGATTCGCCGTCGAGCCGAAGAGGACTTCGGCCGAGATCCCGCGTCCATCGGCATGCAGCTGATGCTGGCCCCGCCACCGCGTACCGACGCCGACAAGGGCTTCTACAAGGACCTCGATGCAATCGGCGAGCGAGCCGCAATCGTTGCCGCGATGGGATTCGACTGGGCCTCGGTCAACGTCACGGCGATCTTCCAAGCCGGTGCGCGCTCGGTGGATGCCATGATCGAGCGGCTGGGCGAGATCCTGGGACGCATCCGAGCCGAGGCTGGCTGAGCGGCCCTGCGACGCCCTCGACAGCAACTCTTCCGACGACAACCGATCACAACGCTGACAGCACACAACGGGACGGACCTCATGAGCCAGCCGCAACTCATCATCGACAACCTCAAGGCCTGCTGGGCGAGCTGCAAAGAGTTCTACGGCTCGCTCGAAGGCGACCAGTGGCAGGTGCAGTCGAACTGCCCGGACTGGACGGTCCACGGTGTGCTGGCCCACCAAGTCTCCGTGGAACAGGCGTTGTCGGGCTGGCTGCCTGAGTCGGTCGAGACGCCGCCTCCCTTCGGCGACATCGCTGCCTACGTATCAGCAGCCACGGCCATGAGCGGACCGGCGCTGGCTGAGCTCGCAGCCGAGGTGTGGGACGGGCGCGTTGCACAACTCGAGGCGCTCGACGACGAGGTCTTCGACCGGGGATCGATCACCCCGGTGGGGCCGGGAACCTATGGCCGCTTCATGTCGATCCGGGAATTCGACCACTGGATGCACGAGCGCGACTGCCGCACCCCGCTGGGGATGCCGACCGACAACGGCGGCCCCGCCGCCGAGATGGCCCTGAACGAGGTACACCTGTCGATCGGCTACATCGCCGGCAAGCGGGTCGGCCTCCCCGACGGCTCCTCGATGCGGTTCGACATCACCGGCGCCGTCGAGCGCGATATCTACGTCGCGGTCGATGGCCGCGCAGGCGAGGTCGACCACGT
The DNA here is from genome assembly GCF_965221945.1 of Candidatus Poriferisodalis sp. Classification (GTDB taxonomy): domain Bacteria; phylum Actinomycetota; class Acidimicrobiia; order Acidimicrobiales; family Poriferisodalaceae; genus Poriferisodalis. The sequence continues at coordinate 2,258,005 of NZ_OZ244925.1, forward strand.
CGAGGATCCGACCGTCACGCTGCACTGCGACTCGATGGCCTTCATGGATCTCACCTGCGGTCGCATCGACCCTGAGGTCCCCATCGCCGCGGGTCTGGTGAGCTGGTCTGGCGATGAGCAGATCGGGGCGCATGCCGCCCGGAATCTGCGCTTCACCATGTAATACGCGGCGGTTGCCGCGGCACTGACCCCTTCTCTTCCGACAACGCCAATCTCGACAAGCCCAATCGCAACAAGCAAGGAGCACCCGATGTCCGAAACTTCCCTGCCAGTACGGCACCTATTCAGCATGGCGATCGATGCCGACCTGTCCAGCGCAACCCGCATCAAGGGCGGTCCCTTCGGCAGCCGCATGATCGCCTCGGTCGACAGCGGCACCGTCACCGGCGAACGCATCAATGGCACGATCCTCGGCCCGTCGGGAGACTGGCTGTACCGCTGGGCCGACGGAACCATGCATCTCGACGTGCGCATTTCGATCCGCACCGACGACGGCACCGACATCTTGATGGAGTACCAGGGCAAGATCGTCGAGGACGGCACACCCCGCTCCGCGCCGACGTTCCAGACGTCGATGGACGGCGACTACGCCTGGTTGAACAAGATCCAGGCGATCGGCATCGGCTCGTTTCCCGAGGGCGGGCTCGTCTACGAGGTGTACGAGCTGCTGTAGCCACCGTGCGGCACGCCACTAGCACCCGTCTGTCCTGATTGGGTTGGCCGCGAGTGAGGGCGCTCAATAGTCGATGCGTTGCCGGTCAACCCTGGTTGCCCCTGACCTGACTCTGTGTGCATAATGTTGGCGGTCGGCGGCTAGCCCTAGGGCCCCCGCCGAAAGTACGCCCCGGACCGGCTGCCGCATGGCAGCTCCGGGGCCTCTGCGTATCAGGCCGCTGCGGGGCGCTTGCGGGGGTAGGCGAATCCCATGAGCGGGATGCAGAGCGCTTGCAGGCCGCCGAGCAGCAGCCACAGCCAGTTGTAGAGGTGCACCTCGTGGGTGCCGCCCAGAACTGCGATGGACACAGCCACGCCGATGCCGCCGACGCTGTACCGCAGCGATTGATGCACGCCGTTCGCAGTCGCGAGGGCGGCAGGCTTGATGTCCACGAGTGCCGCTGAGTTCAGGTGGCTGGCTAGCAGGCCCATGCCCAGGCCGAAGAACACGGTCGCGGGAAAGAACGCAAACCAAAAGCGCACGTTCTCGTCCAGGAAGAACAGCAGCCACAGATGGCCGAATGTGGCGATGAGCGACGCCAGGGCCATCATCCCCCGAAACCCGTGCTTGTCGGCCCAGCGACCGCCGAGCACCGCCATGACCGCCGAGATGATCGGAGCCGGGGTGAACGCCAGACCGACGGCCCACAGGCTGTAGTCCCAGACGCCCACCAGGTATTGGGGCCACAGAAACCAGCTCGTGAAGGCTCCGATCATCGCCAATGACACCGCCATGTTGGCCACGGCGAAGCTGCGAACCCGGAAGAGCCGCGGGTCGAAGAGCGGCTCGTCATGACCGGCGGAGCGCCACAGGAACAGCGGCAGCAGCACCGCGGCACCGATGAAGCACGCGAGGGTCCCGACCGTTCCCCATCCCCAGAAGCGGCCCTGCAGGGTTGCCAGCACGACGAGAAACACCGCAGCAGTCCCCATGGCGACTCCGAGCAAGTCCAGCGGTCGGCTGCGATCGGGCTTGGCTGTCTCGCTCAAGAACCAGATCGAACCCAGGAATGCGAGCGCCGCTATGGGAGCGATGGCCAGGTACACCCAACGCCAGTCGGCGATCTCGAGGATGCCCGCAGCCATGCCGGGAGCGATACCCGACGCCGCCATGCCCGCGGACGCCCAGACGCCGATGACGCTCGCTTGGCGTGCTGCGGGAAATTGCGGCAGGACAAGCGCAAGCGAAGAAGGCACGGTCAGGGCTCCGCACAGCCCCTGCACCACCCGTGCTACGAGGAGCAACTCGATGCCAGGTGCCAGGCCGGCGGCGATCGATGACACGAAGAGGCCGAGCACTCCGAGTCGGAACACCACCAGTCGGCCGTAGCGATCCGCGAGCCGACCGCCGACGATGATCGTGGAGGAGAACGCGAGCGCGTAGCCGCTCACGATCCAGCCCGTAACCGCCCCTGACACGCCGGGGAAGGCCCGAACGATTTCGGGAAATGCGACGTTCGTCACGGTGACGTTGACAGTTCCGAGCACGAACGCCAACGAGCCGGTGGCGAGCGCCAGACGTGCTCGACTCGAGACGCGTTGGTCAGCATTGTCTTGTGGGTGTGGGCGTGGTGACGGTGTCGGCGTCGGCGTCGGGCGCACTGGCGCAATGCGCTCGATGCGTGGCGGGAAGGCGTCGCCCGCGCTGCGTGCTCCGACGATCGGCGTCAGGCGCGGCGCGCCGTCAGCAAATCGAAGTCGGAAGGCCTGCGGTGCGGGGTTCGACGCTGAAGCGGTTTCCTCAGTCATCGCCCGCCGGGGGGCGGCGTTCGCGGAGGCCACTCAGCCGGGGAGGGTGCGCTGCGAGAGCCTCTTCGATGGGCTCGGTTCCCCAGCCGGGCGCATCGCCGAGCATGAGGTGGCTGTCGACGTAGTTCGGCGCGACGGTCACGATCTCGTCGTCCCACGGAATGCGGTCGATGTCGGTTTCCATGATGATGATGTTGGGGGTAGCCGCCGCCCAGTGGGCGTTCATCATCGTTGCGAGGTGCCCGTAGAAGTTGTGCGGCGCGACGCTGTGGCCCATGCCGTCGGCCATTGCGGCCATCTTGGCGGACTGCCAGAAGCCGTTCCAGATGCCGTCGATGATCGGCACGTCGAGCGACCCGGCAACCAGGTACGGGTACAGTTCGCGCACGCCGAACAGCGACTCTCCCCCGCTGATCGTGCATCCGGCCTTCGAGCGGATGTGCGCCATGGCGTCGGGATGATCGGTGTCGATTTCGATCCAGAAGAGCCCGAAGTCGGCCAGCTCTCGCACGATGCGGGCGTAGCCCTCGGTGCGAGCGTTGAAGTTCAGGTCCAACAGCAGGTCCATGTCGTCGCCGGCGCCGTCCCGGAACGCCTGCAAAGTCGCCCGGATCTCGTTGATGAGCTGGCGCGACACGTTCAGCTCGGGCGCGAACGGCGTGCCGAAGCCCGGCAGCCAGCCGCGCAGCCCGTCCGGCGTCTGGCGGAAGATGTTCGTCTTGAGCGCCGTGAAGCCTCGCTCGGCAACCTCGGCGCCGAGCGCACGCACGCCGTCGAGATCGGTGATGCGGTTGCCGTAGATGTGCGCGAGGTTGATGCGCCACGTCCTGCAGTGCGACCAGTACACGCGGATGCGGTCGCGCACCTTGCCGCCAAGCAGGTCGTAGCAGGGCACTCCCAGCGTGCGGGCCTTGGCATCGAGCAGCGCGTTCTCGATCGCGCCGAGCGCTTCGCCGATGACGCCGCTGGCCGCTTGGCGGGTACGAGCGAAGAGGTACTGGTAGGTGGGCTCGTGATCGAAGACTGACCGGCCGATGACCAGCGGTGCCAGCGCTTCGATGGCGGTGGTGAGGCCGGGTGAGGAGAAGCCTTCGTCGTACTCGGCCCAGCCGACCACGCCGTCGGCGGTGGTGACCTTCAAGAAGTAGTAGTTCCGCCACGCCGCATCGCACGACAGGGTCTCGATGCGTTCGACCACTGTTCCGCTGTCGGCGGAACCAATGCTCGATGCGGCATCAACCATGGACTGCTCCTTGGGGTGCTCGGAGTTGAGGGCCTTCTGGCCCCGGGTGAGTCTTGCCTGCCCGCGGCGCGCTCACCAGATTGCCGACGCATCAGCAGCTCATGTGACCCGGCTTCGCAAGGCCGAATCGCCACCCTGAAGCCACTTTGGGCCGGTGGTACGATCCGTCCATGACGGCTGTCACGCTGAACATCGAACCTGTCGATGCCACGTTCGGAGCGTGGATTCACGACATTGAGCTGCGGACCATCAACGACGTCACCTTCGAGGCGCTGCACGAAGTCTGGTTGGAATACGCACTGCTGATCTTCTCTGGTCAGTTCCTGACCAACGACGAGCAGGACGCATTCGCGATGCGTTTCGGCAACCTGGAATTCAACGCGGCGCCAATCTCGAACGTCGGCAAGGACGGCCAAGTCCACTACGAGCCCGCCGACGAACTCGTGAAGTCGCTGAAGGGCAATTGGGGTTGGCATCACGACAGCACCTACATGCCGCTGCAGGCCAAAGGCGCCGTGTTCACGGCCGAGCTGGTGCCCAAAGACGGCGCCGACACGGGCTGGGCCGACATGCGGGCCGCGTATGAGGTGCTGTCCGACGAAGACCGCGAGCTGGTGCACACGCTGGAAACGCACCATTCGCTGTACTACAGCCAGGGTCGGGCGGGCTTGCTGCCGAACAAGAAGGACGATGGCACCTACGGCATGTACGGCTACCACGACATGGACATATCGGTCCGGCCGATGGTGAAGTACCACCCCGACACCGGTCGGCCCAATCTGCTGATCGGCCGCCACGCCCACGACATTGTCGGCATGGACCCAGAAGAGTCTGTGGCATTGCTGGACCGGCTCAACCGCGAGGCGTGCCAGCTGCCACGCATCTACCAGCACGCGTGGACCGAGGGCGAGGCCGTGATCTGGGACAACCGCCGCCTCATGCATCAGGGCGTGCCGTTCGACATGTCCCAGCCGCGAAAGATGTGGCATTCCCGCATCGCCGGCGAAGTCGAGACCGAGCTGGCGCTCAACCACACACCGGAGTCAGCGGGCTTCAAGCACGGGCGCGACGCCATCCTGAACTCGGTCGGCTAGCAGCCGGCGCAACACGCAGTCGTCTGCTGGCGGATCCGGCACCTGCACCGAAAGGAACACCGTGGCTGCATACGTGATCACGCGGGTCAACGTCACCGATCCGGACCAGTACGAGAAATACAAGGCGCTGTCGCCGGCCGCTGTCGCCGAGTGCGGCGGGAAATTCATCGTGCGAGGCGGCGAGTCGGTGACCCTCGAGGGCCCCGAGGAGAACCGGCGTCTGGTCGTGTTGGAATTCCCCGATATGGACTCGGCGAAGGAGTTCTACGACTCCGAGAAGTACCGCCACGCCCGCCACGTCCGGGCTGGTGCCGCCGAATTCCAGATGGTCGTCGTCGAGGGCGCGTAACCCGCGCGCCGACAGCCGAATCTTCCCGTGCCTCGCGCATCCTCGCGTAGGTTTGCGGGCACGACCCGAGCAGGGGCTGAGCATCAGCCGCAGAGGAGAACTCGCCATGGCACGCACGTCGATTGAGATCGAGAGCTTCCAGCACGCCAATCCGATTCCCGCTGCGACGCGTATCGGACCGCTCGTGGTGAGCAGCATCACGCCGCCGACCAACCCGGGCTCGCGTGACGTTCCCGACTCCCTCGAAGAGCAGATCGACAACCTGTTCACCCATGTCGGCCAGATGCTCGAGGGCGCCGGTGCCACCTGGGACGACATGGCGAAGATGACGTTCTACGTCACCGACCCGGCTGCGTCCCGCCCGGCGCTGAACGGACCGTGGCTTGAGCGCTTCCCCGACCCGGAGTCGCGGCCGTCTCGCCACAACATGAAAGTGGAAGGCGGCGGGCCCGCGAAGATCTCCTGCGACTTCGTGGCCTACGTCGAAGACTGAGCCGCGGCATCTGCGTTCGCGGCGCACGGACGGACTCTCGTAGTGGTGTGCATACACACCTGTGTATATGCACACCTGTAGATGTGAGCACACTTCTATAGAGCTGACCCGAGTCGCTGGGGCTCAATCCTCGGGCAGTCCGACGCCGAAGCTGATCTGGCCGAGGGGGCCGAAGTCGGCGACGACGGCGTCGCCGGGGCGGATTGTGCGGGCACGGATGAACGAGCCGGACAGGATCGCGTGGCCGGCTGACATCGTGACGCCGAACTCGTCGAGCTTGCGGGCCAGCCAGGCCACCGAGTTGAGCGGATTGCCCATCACGGCCGCTGCGGTGCCGGATTCTTCCAGGTCGCCGTTCAGGTACAGGGCTCCGCCGATGTGCCGGATGTCGATGTCGGTCAGCTTGGTGGGGCGGCCGCCCACGATGATGAAACCGCACGATGCTGCGTCGGCGATGCTGTCGGCCACGCCGGCTTGGGTGCTGCGCCGGTTGTAGCGCCGATCCACCACCTCGATGCCGGGCAAGATGAAATCGGTCGCCCGCATCACGTCGATGGCGTTGGTGTCCGGTCCGCCAAGGTCCGACTTCAGCACGAAGACGATCTCGATCTCCACCAGCGGCACGTTGAGGATCGACGCGGGCACCATGCAGCCCTCGTCGAGGAACCAGTTGTCAAACAGCGTTCCGTAGTCGGGCTCGGTGGCGCCCGAGGTCGAGCGCATGGCCTTGGAGGTCAGCCCCACCTTGTGGCCCTTGACGACTCTGCCGGCGGCAACCTTGGCGTCGGTCACCATCTGCCCGATGGCGTAGGCGTCTTCGATGTCGGCGCCCGGGTAGGTGTCGGTGATCGGGTCGATCCACTCGCGGGTGTTCTCGGCATGCAGCAGTGCCGCGGCGGCCTCATGCCGCTGCTCGTCAGTCATCGCCATGTCGCCCTCCCCATCTCTGGTTTCTCAGCGCGTCGAGTCGCCAGCCAGCAGAGAACGCTAGAGCCTCCGCTGCCCCGCCCATCCGCCGACGGCCGCCCCCGCCTTGGCCTGATGAAGTTCAAGCCCTACGGCTCGACCCGCTCGACGCTGCGCACGCTGTCAATGCCGCGATCGAAAGAGGCGATTCTGCCGATGCCGGTTTGCTCCGCCGAAGCCACGAGGTAGGCATCTGCGAAGGCCAGACGATATGTCTCGTAGATCTCGATCGCGCGAAACAACAGCGCGGGATCTTCTACACGAACAGCTCCTGTGGCCAACACACCTCGAGTCAACTCGGCCACGCGTGCCCGCGGCATGGCATAGAACGACTGGAGCACAAAGATCGTTTCAGCCAGAATCAAATCCGCCAGCAGCAGCGTCTCTCCAGATGCCAGCAGCCGTGCGGATGCGGCTGCGGACTCAGGCGGGCTCCCTGTGAGCTGACGGACGAGGACGTTGGTGTCGACGAACGCCGTCACGACTCGTCGATGTCCATTGCCTCGCGGGCCCAAGCTTCATGGGTCTGCGCGAGTACTTCTTCCCACGGTGTGTCGCGTTTCTCCGGGGGCACCTCCACGCTTCCCGCGAGTTCAATGAGATCGGGGATGCGCTGCATGACCGCCTGCTCAGACTCGATCCTGAACAGCACGGCATCGCCTGGGCTGATGCCCAGCGCTTCGCGCACGCTCTTGGGAATGGTCACCTGCCCCTTGGAGGTGACTCGCGCCATCATTTGCATGTCGGATTCCTTACCGCTTTCAGGAAGTAAGGAAATACTACTTGCGGCGAGTGCATTGGACGGGTAGCCGACGGCGATGTGGGCCGGTGTCGATCAGTCTGGGTCGAGGACGAGAACCCGCTGCGGGTCGTCCGCCAGCAAGGCCATGGCCTTGTCGAAGGTCGCGACGCAGCCGTCGTGGCGATCGGCTAGGGCAATGAGGTGTGCGTCGGTTACCTGTCGATAGCCCGTCAGCCGCTCTGGGCCGCTTGATAGAGCCTGGGAAGGATCGATGTCGTCGATCCAAAACACGTGGCCTTCCACTAAAGCGAGCGCTCTCATGACCGAGGCTGCCTCATGCGGCGACCGCGCATCGGGCAAGATCCGCCGGTTCGACGAGACACGAATGAAACCGAGTTGCACCACCGGTGTCGTAGCCCATGGCGCTCCCTGACGAGAGGTGAACCAGTCGACAGCCGCCCCATGATGGACGTGTGTCGGCCAGGCCAGGGCGACAAGCACGTTGACGTCAAGAAGAGGCGTCACCAATCTTCGCTCGCCGCACGAACCATCTCCGGCGTGATCGGGCCGCTGTCAGTCCCGACCTCGAACCCGGGCACTCCCCGAGAGGCAGCTCCCGGGCGTTGCCGACAGCCGCGACGTGCCAATTCCGACATGGCTGCCCCGATCGAGATACCCCGTTCCTGTGCCAGTGAGCGCGCGACGGCAAGCACGTCATCGTCCAGTTCCAGCGTCGTCCGCATCGCGTCATCATAACATCACAACATCACAGCCGACGGCACGCGGGCTAGTAGGCCGAGTCGCCCCAGGTCTCGTTGAAGACGATCTCTGAGAGCGGCAGGCGGTCGAGCTTGCGTGGGAACGGTGTGGATCGGTAGCCGACGGCGATGTGCGCTGCGGTGGCCACGCCCTCGGGGATGTCCAGCATCTCGGCGACCTGCGGCTCGTACATGCACAGCAGCGTCGTGAGTGCCGTGCCGAGGCCAGCTTCGCGGCAGCCGAGCAGGAAGTTCTGCACGGCCGGGTAGATCGAGCCGCCGCCCACGACGCTGAGGCGGCCGAGCTCGGTGTCGGTCGGATGGACCCCGTCGATGTAGCCACAGGCCACGACAATGGCAGGCACCTCTGCGAAGTGCTCGGCGAAGTAGTCGGCGCTGTCCAGCAGGCGCTTCGCCTTGTCCCCGACAATCTCGATCTCGCCGGAACGAGCCAGCCCCAGGTACGCCTTCCACGGTTCCAGATACCACTCCTGCAGTTGCCGCTTCTTCTCGTCATCTCGCACGACGATGAATCGCACTGGCTGGCGGTTGCCGCCCTGGGGTGCATGGCGTGCGTAGTCAAACGCACGCTCCAACGTCTCATCGGACACCGGGTCGTCGGTGTAGTACCGTGTCGTCATCGACGTGAGTGCTGCTTCGCCTAGTTCCATGGGTTTCCTCGCTTGGCTGGGTCCGATCGGAGCCTGCCGACGCCCGAACCGAACGTCGATGGCGCGACAGTAGCCACGACACGACTCGTCGTCGGCTCCACCGGCAAGAGACGGGTCGGCAGCACGGGGCCTATTGCAATAGTGCGAGCACCTTGCGTTTGCCTTCGTCTCCGATCGGCTGAATTCCGCGATCGACGTCCCACACGCCAGTCGTTGCGTCGAGTGCCTCATAAATGTTGGCTGCCACTCGCCGGACGCCGTCAATGCCAGCCGGCCAGTTGTGGTCGTTCGCACACTCTTGGATCTCCACAGAGTTGGAATTGAAGTGACGAAGCCATCGCTTTACCGCATCAGGCGCCAGCAGCGAGTCAGCTTTCTTGCTATTGACGCTCCGCGTCGTCATGAGGAAGTTCTCGATTTGCGACAGGCGCACCCTTGACCAGGGCATTACATGATCTAACGAACCACCGGTTGCGGGCAGCGGATCGCCTGTGAAGATGCAGCGTCCGTCTTGAATCTGGACGAGACGCTCCCGCATCGCTGGCGGGGGCATGAGCCTCTCGCGGCCGAACAAGTGGGAATAGACGTCGTCGACCGGCAGCTTGAGCGTCTCATGGTTGAACCGCACGACCGCCTGAGCAAACCGGAACTCAACCAAGGGTCGAAGAATGCCCGCGAACTTTGTGAGGCTCTCAACAACGCCCGGGAGAAGCGTGATGCCTGACTTGTCCAAAGTCGGGTCGTACAGGAACGGATCGGGATTGCCCGGCAGCTGCTGGAGATAACGCACCGGGTTCTTCAACAGGGATGCCCGGACGCGCGCGAGCGCGGTCTCGTACTCTTCCTCCCACTCCAGGTGCCATTCGGAGTCCTTGATGCCGTGTTTGACAATGTCCAACGGCTTTTCTCGGAGATCTCCGCGGTGGTGGAATTTCAGCAACTTCCGGAGCCTGTGGACCTCCTGCATGACCTTCGTGTCATCGGCAGTCGTGCCGTCCCCGCGCCGCTTGCGTGCCGAACTCTGACGCAGTGTGACGTCGCCGTCAGGGCCTGCGTACGGGGTTGCGTGCTCCCAGTGGATTTCGAGGTAGCGCTCGGCCAGTTGAGTTCGAGTAATCCCGGGAGCGTCGGTGTCGAGCCTCGGTGCCAGATCGAGCAACGTGAGAATCAGACCCAGCTTGTTGGTGCCCGTCATCGCAGCGCGATCGAGTATTTCAAGCACACCCTGAATTGGGTCCAGCCGCGCCGACGATCCGACGCTGGGGGAACTCACTCAAGCGACCGTAACGCAAGTGCTCTCCCAACCAAGGAAGTACGGGCGCTGCGAAAGGGCAGGGAATGGCGCCCTGAGATCATTCCACCGTTGGCGCGCGTCGGCCGACAGCGCGTGTGCAGAGATCGCAGATGCATTCGACCTGGCTGAGACGAGCAGGCGGGCACTCCATCTCGATGCCGAGATGGGCCATTTGCCCATTGAGTTCGCCGACCGTCAACGCTTGGTATCGATGACTCCTGCCGTCGGTGAGCTCCACATACGCGACCGGCCCGAAGTGGTACTCCAACTCACCCGATTCCTCGTCGACAAATTCGACGTCTCCCCACCACAGCTGGAATCCCACGACGCCGATCGTGTCTCGCGGCGGAATCGAGATGCCTGTGTCGGACGTCGCCGCCGTTGCCTCAGTGTCGGAGCCAACCATCACGCGACGTCTCGTGCCCGCGCCGAAGGTGTGAGCCATGCTTGAGCTCCATTCGAGACTTGACGCACCTGTTGATCGACGAAGCCTGCCTCGGGATCAGGCATTGTCATCACCTCCTCGGATCCGCCTGAGTGTCGCCACGGGGTGCGACATCCACCTCGAAGCCACCGACCGCGAACGGAAGAGAACGAAGTGCGGCCACACCTCGACTGGAGCCGCACTAGATCCCAAACAATAGAAGAAGCGAGCTGCAGACGGCGGAGACGGGGAAGGCCGAGTGGGCCGTGTGCATGAGCTGGCAGACGCGCCCTACGCGAAGCCGAAGATCGGCGGGAAGGCCACGACTATCACCGCAGCCCACGCGGCGTAGACGCCGAAGTGGACGGTCTGCCAGCGCACGATGTCGGCGAACGGTCGGCGTCGGCGCAACAACCGGGCATAGAGCCACGTCGTGCCAGCCAGGTTGACCAGGAGAATGAGGTTCATGCCCAGTACCGCAGCCCGGTTGGGGCTCCAGCCGTATTGGGCGATTCGACCGATGATCACTACCAGGACCAGCAGGTCGGTGATGAGTGCAGAGCCGGCCAGCACCGTCTGCAAGATGTCGAATCCCTCGAGCGGGGCATCGGGGCGCCGAGCCGAGGCCGAATACAGGATGAGCGCCAGGACCAGAGCCACCAGCACGTTGAAGAAGAAGAGCACCTCGCGATCTCCATGGATGATCTGTCGACGAAACTGGGTGACCACGAGGAACACCAGCAGCATGGCTGCGAACAATGGCGTGAAGAGACGGGACAGCACCGGTGCCACGCCCGACACCACGCCACCGCGTTCCTCGGCGAGCCAGGCCGCGACGACGACTGCGCCAGCCGCACCGCACGGCAAGAGCCACAAGCTCGCGAAGTCCGTGACGTCGACTCCGATGGCCCAAAACGCCCAGACCGTGGCAGTGACAAACACGCCTCCGCCGAGGGCGATCAGCACGTACCAGACAAACCACTCGCCGGTGAATCGCACGTAGCCCATCCGCCGCTGTGACGACCGCCATTCGCCGCCGGTGTACGCAACACCGACAACAAGCCACAACAGCGCAAGCAGGTGCATCATCGCGAGGATGTCGGTGGAGCCACCCTCGTCGAACGGGTATGCATTGACGACTGCCGCCAGCGCCCCAAAGACCGCGGCGAGTGCGACAACCGCCCGAATCGGCGGTCGGCGCAGCCATACGAACCAACCCGCTAACGCCGGCAGCACCAGGAAGCCGATGTTTCGGCCGTAGAAGCTGCCTGTGTCGGAAGGGTCGGTCAGTCCGAAACCGAATGCCTCCGGCAGCCGGATCGCAATGGCTGCAACGCACGCGAACACCGCCATCACGACGAAGCCGCGACGACCCTCGACCAGCGCGACCGCAGCGCCCGGCGCTTCAGGCACCGGTTCAGCGAGATCGTCGCTGGGCATGTCCCAAAGCCCCGCAAAATGCTCCCGTGCGAACGCCTGCACCGCCGGATCGTTCGCCGCCAGACGCCTCACCGCGATCAGGAACGTCTCATCCTCCGCCAGGCCTGCCTCGCGCAGCGCTCCAATCTCGTCCCCAAGCCGGAGTTCCAGTTGGCGGCTGTTGATGGCCTCTAGTCCATCTGAGTCAGGCATCTAACGGGGCGGATTCCGGAAGACTTCACGCTTCCGTCCGCTTCCAGACACGCTTGTCAGCGTATGCCGGGTTGTGGGCAGGCGAGCGTGCACTCGGTCGTGTGCGAACCGGGTGCACGCGCCTAGCGTGCTGACACGACAGTGGCGACGGCCTGGGAGGGCGCGTGAGCGAGGCGACGGACGCTGAAGAACGCGAAGTGATGGACTGGCGGCGCTACGGCACCGCCGTGCGGGAGCTGGCGCAGATGATCGCTGACGACGGCTACCGGCCCGAGATGATCCTGGCCATTGCGCGGGGCGGGCTGTTCTGCGCTGGCTCGCTGGGCTATGCCCTGTCGGTCAAGAACATCTACGTCATGAACTGCGAGTACTACACCGGCGTGGACGAACGCCTCGAAGTGCCGATCATGCTGCCGCCCACGCCCGATCTCGTCGACCATCGCGACTCGGACATCCTCATCGCCGACGATGTCGCCGACACCGGCCACACGCTCAAGATGGTGTACGACTTCTGCCTGCCGCGAGTGCGCAGCGTCCGCACCGCAGTGCTGTACGAAAAGCCCTGGTCCACGGTCAGCTGCGACTGGGTGTGGCGCCACACCGACCAGTGGATCAACTTCCCCTGGTCGACCGAGTCGCCGATTGTCACTGACGAGCAGGCTCGGGCCTGAGCTCGACGCGACCGTCACCGGGCGCCTCCACTGGCGCCAGCCGCCCGCCAAGACGTATCGGCGAACGCGAATTCATCCTGCTCATGGCGCTGGCAAGCGCCATGGCGGCCATCGCCATCGACACGCTGCTCCCGGCATTCGAGCAGATGCGTCCTGCGTTCGGTCTCAGCGCCGACTCCACGCAACTGTCGCTGACGCTCACGCTGTTCTTCGCCGGCATGGCGGTGGGCACCCTCTTCTATGGCCCGCTCGCCGACGCCATCGGTCGCAAGCCGCTGCTGTTCTTCAGCTTGGGGCTCTATGCCGTGGCAGCCGTGGTGGGCGCCTTGGCCCCATCGCTGGAGGTGCTGCTGGCCAGCCGATTCGTATGGGGCGTTGCCGCAGCAGGCCCGCGCACACTCACCCAGGCCATCGTGCGAGACCGCTTCAGCGGCACCGCCATGGCCCGGGCGATGACGCTCATCCAGACCGTGTTCTTCCTGGGGCCCATCCTGGCCCCGATCCTCGGCAAGGGCCTCGTGGCGCTGGGGTCGTGGCGCTACACCTTGCTCTTCGGCGCAGCGAGCGCAGGCGTGCTGGCGCTGTGGTCGCTGCGGCTGCCCGAGACGCTCGCGGATGAGAACCGCAGGCCGCTGAGCTTCGCCACCACGCTCGCCGGCTTCCGCAGCGTGATCGCAAACCGCACGACCCTCGGGTACACGCTGGCAGTCACGTTCGGATTCGGCGCGCTCTTCTCGTTCCTTGCCAGCTCAGAACTCATCTTCGTCGACGTCTATGGGCGGCCGAGCTGGTTCGTTCCGTACTTCTCCACGATGAGCGCAATCGCCGCAGGCGTGTCGATCGCCAACAACCAGATGCTGCGCCGGGTTGAAGCGCGCCCGCTTGCACTCGTTGCCGGCGTCGCTTTCACGGCGACCTCGGGTGCGCTGCTGGCTGTCACTGCCGCATCTGGCGGTCTGCCCAGGATCGGAGTGTGGATCTTGCTGTTCAGCCTGGCGAACGCTGCGATGATCGGGTTCTTTCCCGTCGCCATCAGCCTCGCGCTCGAACCGATGGGCGCACTGGCGGGCACGGCTGCTGCAGTCGTGGGTTTCTGCTCGACCGGGCTGGGCGCATTGCTCGCTGCGATCACCGATCGAGCGATCGCCGGCGACGTGATGCCGATTGGCGTGAGCTACTTCGTCTATGGCGTCCTGGCCCTCGCCTGCCAGCTGTGGGCACGGCGCGCATCTGGGCGTGCCCGCTTCTGACCTCGGTTGCAGCCTGCTGGAGCCCGCCGACACTGCGGGGCAGCGCGGATAGGTGACGTCTCGGAAAGTTGCTGTCACGCCTTCTTTGTGCAAATTTGCCGTCTGTGGCGGCATTTCTGCGCAAAGTCCAGGCCGCCGGGGCTGCCGGGCATCGCCGCCTATCCGCTAAGGCTCTTAAGTGCGTGGGCGGGAGCTGTCCCGATCCAGGTGGTGGTCTTCGGTGCAGTCGGCCTCGGAGCGCTCGAGCTGCAATGTGAGATGCGAGATGCCGTGCCGATCCTTCGCAATCGCCCGCAGATCGCTGAGCAACCGGTCGGCATCGGCGCCGAGTTCGGGATCGGTGACCACATGGGCGCTCATCTGCACGTAGCCCGACGTCACCATGCGCACGTGGATGTCGTGCATCACCGTGACGCCCGCCACTCCCTCCATGTCCGAGCAGAGCGCATCCATGTCGAGATCCGAGGGCACGCCGTCGATCAGCACCCCGAACACCGACGTGGCGAGCTTCCACGAGCTGATCACCACGAGCACCACGATCACGATGCTCAGTGCGGGGTCGACCCACCACCAGCCGGTCAGCAAGATGATCGCCGCCGAGACGATCACAGCGACCGAAACCAAGAGGTCGGCGAGCACGTGGCGGAACGCTGCCTCCACGTTGAGATTGCGGGTCGATCCTGAGCGCAACAGCAGGGCCGCTGCGGCATTGCTGGCGAGCGCAATGCCGCCAATCACCAGCACCCAGCCCGCTTCGACCTCGACCGGGTTGCCCCGAAAGCCGTCCAGGAACCGCAGTGCCGCCGACCAGCCGATCCACACCGCCACCGCCCACAGCGCAACTGCGTTGACCGCTGCCGCCAGCACTTCGGCCCGCTCGAAGCCGAACGTGCGCTTGACCGAGGCCGGCTTGCGTGCGGCCCAGGAGGCCAGCAGAGCCAATCCGATGGCGGCACTGTCGGTGAAGGCGTGACCGGCGTCGGCGAGCAGCGCCAGGCTGCCCGACAGCGCAGCACCGAAGACCTCGAACCCGGCGATGGCGAGTGTCAGCCCAAACGCCACGGCCAATCGCCGACGAGACACCTCGCGCAAGTCGTGATGATGCTGGTGTGAGATGCAATTCAGCCTATGACGGGCGTGCTGAATTGCCGGGCACGGGCCTGGTTGTGACGCAGTTTTCTTGGCATTCAGCCGCAGCGCACAGCTTCAGCGGCCAGCCTCAGCGCACAGCCTCGCAGTCGCCACACCGTCCGTAGAGGTCCAGGTTGTGGCGCAATGGCATAAAGCCTGATTCGCGCGCGGCAGCAGCGAGCGCATGGTCGATGCGGACCTCGGTCTCGCTGTCCAGCTCGATGTCAGAGATCGCTCCGCAGCTCACGCAGATCAGGTGATGGTGATGACCCAGCAGCGATTCGGCCAGCTCGAAGTAGGCGCGCTCGCCTCCGGTTTCAAGGCGCTGCACGATCCCGCATCGCTCGAGCGCCTCCAGGTTTCGATACGCCGTGCTGCGGGCCAGATCGGGCACCATCGACTCGATGTCGGGGAGCCGAACCGGCCTGGCCGCACGCGCCAGCGCTTCCACCAATCGACGTCGGCCGTCGGTGTAGCGCTGATCGGCGTCTCGCAGTCGCGCCGCAACACTGTCGTGCAACTCGCCGAGATCCCTCGACCACGTGTCGGCTTCATTGGGCTGCTTGGCCACGGCCGCTTCCGCGGCCTGTCCTGTCACGGCCGCTTGCGCGGCCCGAGGGACCACACCGCTTCTCCAGCGATCTGGCTCGCGCGGCCGAAGTCGGCGTCGCGGGCAGGCCCGGGCTCCTCCAGAACGAGCAGCGACGACATGTCGTCGCCCTCGCCAAACTCCAGCCGGGTCACTGCATTGGCGCCGAACGCAGCGGCCATGTTCTCCTCGTTGAGCACCTGTTCGGGCGTGCCGTCTGCGAGCACAGCACCGTTGAGCAGCACGATCCGTTCGCACAGGCGGGCCTCGCTGAGGTGATGCGTCGAGAGCACCACCAGCTTGTTGCGCATCCGCTCGGCATCGACGACCTCAAGGACAATGTCCTGGCTCGGGATGTCGAGGCCCGTGATGGGTTCGTCAAGCAGCAAGCAATCCGATTGAGAGGCCAGTGCAGACGCGATCAGCACGCGCTGGCGCTGCCCGCCCGAGAGCTGACCGAACGACCGTCTCCGCAGATCTGCCACCTTCAATCGCTCGGCTGCCACGTCCATCGCATCACGATCGACCTTGCGCATACGGCCGAGCAGACCCCGTTCGCGGAATCGCCCGATCATCAGCACCTCATTCACCGTCATCGGCATGAATGCGTGTGGGCTGTGGTGCTGGCTGACGTAGCCGACCGTGATCTCGTAGTCCTTGCGAACGTTGCCTGAGGTCGGTGCAAGCAGGCCGCCGAGCAGCCGCAGCAGCGTCGTCTTGCCCGAGCCGTTCGAACCCATCAAGGCCACCGCAGCGCCCGAGTCCAACCTCATGGAGTCGATGTCGAGGACCTGTCGGTTGCCGAAGGACACCTTGATGTCATTGAGCGTGAACATCGCAGCGTCGTACCTCGCCCTTCATCTGTTCGCTCATCCGGTCACAGGATTGAAGATGAGAATGAGTCTCACTATAGTCACGGCCGTGCAGCCGGCCATGAGTGCTTCCATGCGTCCCCGCGAGCGGGTGTCGCCTCCGCTTCACTCCAGAGAACCTGGACGCCGCCGACGGCGCCAGGCCACCCGTCTCGCGGCGATGATCTGTTCTGGAGTCCTGCTTGTCGCTGCGTGCGCGGGCGACGATGCGACTGGTTCCAGCGCTGATGCTGGCACTGATTCGGGCACTGGCTCCGGCGCTGATTCCGGCGCTGATTCCGGCGTCCCCACGGTGGTGACGTCCATGAGCATCTGGGCCGATGTCGTCGAGAACGTCACTTGCAACGGCCTCGTTCAGGTCGAGTCGCTCGCGCCGCCCGGCGTCGATACGCACACCTACGAACCGTCCCTGCGAGATCGCGCCAAGATGGACGACGCGAGCATGATCGTGATCAACGGTCTCGGGCTCGAAGACACGCTCGACGACACGCTCGATGCCGTCGCCGCCGGCGGAACGCCCGTGTTCGTCATCGGCGACCACATCGAGCCCCTCGGCACCGACGACAGCGAAGACGACCAGTCCGACGACTCCGATCACGACGACGAAGCAGACGATCACGCCGAGGCGGACGATCATGAGCACGACCACGAAGGCGGTGCCGACCCGCACATCTGGTTCGATCCCGTGCGGATCTCGGGCACCCTCGATGAGCTCGCCGACACCATCGCTGAGGCAACTGGGCTGCCTGAAGCCGAACTTGCGGCCTGCACGCAGGATTACAAGGACGCATTGCACGACGCCCACACCGACATCGTCGATCTCGTCGAGAGTCTGGCGCCCGAACAGCGCGTGCTGGTCACCAACCACGACTCGCTCCGCTACTTCGCCGACAGGTACGGCTTCCGGGTAGTGGGCACCGTGATTCCGGCCGCGACCACAGCAGCGGAAGCCAGCATCGCTCGTCTTGAAGAGCTGGCGCACGTCATCGATCACGAAGGCGTCGTGGTCATCTTCGGCGATACGACTCATGCGTCGGCCACGCTCGAGGAACTGGCTTCACAGGCCGGCGTCGCGGTGGTGAGCTTGAACACCGACAGCCTCGGACCCGACGGCAGCGCGCACAGCACCTACATCGGATTGCTGACGACCAACGCCGAAGTCATCGTCTCCGCACTGCAGTCGGGCCGCTGAGAGCAGCGATGTGGAATTCCTGACCGAGCCGATCGCCTGGTGGGTCGACCCCTTCGTCGACAACACCTTCATGCGCAATGCTCTGTGGGCGGCGTTGCTCGCAGTGCTCACGACCTCGGTCGTCGGCACCTGGGTCGTGCTGCGCGGCATGACATTCCTGGGCGATGCCTTCGCACATGGGGTGCTGCCCGGCATCGCGCTCGCGTACATCATCGGTTTCAGCACCACTATCGGGGCGCTGGGTGCCGCGCTGCTGATCGTGGGCGGCATTCACCTGATCCGCAGTTTCTCGCCACTGTCGGAGGAAACCTCGATCGGGGTGCTGTTCGTGGGCTTCCTGGCACTCGCGGTGGTGATCATGTCCTCCGGCGCCGGCGCCTACTCAGGCGATCTCACACGATTTCTCTTCGGCGCGATCACCGGAATCGACAACGACGACCTTCGCCGTCAGGCCATTGCTGCGGCAATCTCCGTCGGCACCACTGTGCTCCTGCATCGGGCGTTGTTTGTGGCGACCTTTGACGAAGCGCAGGCGCAACTCGCAGGGATGCGCCCGAAGCTGGCACATGCTGCACTGCTGACGCTGCTGGCAATCGCAATCGTGTCGTCATTCGAGGCCGTCGGCAGCCTGCTCGTCTTCGCTTTCCTCGTGGCCCCTGCGGCGACGGCAAGCCTGCTGGTGCGGCGCGTGCCACGCATCATGATGACCGCCGTCGGACTCGGCGCGGTAGCGGCCTTGGTCGGCCTGCTGGTCAGCTACCACCACGACACGGCCGCTGGCGCCACGATGGCGCTCGCCACTGTTGTGATGCTGCTGATGACTCTGCTGGTGACGGGCGTCATAAGGGCGCTGCGGCGTCCGAGCGACCAGGCAACCGAGGCCGCGCAGGACGAGCCTGCACACGACCACGCTGCTTAAGCAGCGCTAGCGGATAGGCGGCGATGCCCGGCAGCCCCGACGGCCTGGACTTTGCGCAGAAATGCCGCCACAGACGGCAAATTTGCACAAAGAAGGCCTGAGCAACTTTCCGAGACGTCACCTATCCGCGCGGCCCCTAAGCAGCGCTGGATCAGCGCTGGATCGGCGCTATTGCTCGCCGTCGGTGAAGCTGGCGCGCAGGGTCGGGTTCTCGAGGTTGGCGAGCTGCTGGTTGCGGTGGTTGACGTCGGCGAGCAGCTCGGGATGGGACAGCACCCAGAAGCGCCGCTCGTACATTGCCTCGATCACTTTGGCAGCCACCTGGGACGGGTCCATACCGCGCTCGAGCGCCGCCGCGATGTTCGCGTTGCGCCGGCGGGCGTCGGCCGTCTCGGTGCGAGCTTCACCGGCCGGCCGCTCTCGCCGTTGCCGGCGCAGTTCTTCTGGCCGGTTCCGCTGAGAAGTGGCGATGTTGGTGCGCACCACGCCCGGGCACAGCACCGAGACACCGACATCGGCGTTGCGATCACGTTGCATTTCCAGGTGCAGCGTCTCCATGATCGCCACCACGCCGTACTTGGCGGCGTTGTAGGGGCCGAGCCCTGGCACCGACATGAGTCCCGCTACTGAAGCGGTGCTCACGATGTGCGACTCGGGGGCCTCGATGAGATGGGGCAGGAAGTGATGGACGCCGTGGATCACGCCCCACAGGCACACGTCGACCACCCACTTCCAGTCGACGAGTTGCTGATTGCGGATCAGCCCTCCCCCGCCAACACCAGCGTTGTTGCACACCATGTGCACGGCGCCGAAGCGGTCGATGGTCGCACGCGCCAACGCTCCGACCGAGTCGGCATCGGTCACGTCGGTGATGACGCCCAGGGCTTCGACCCCCCGGTCGGCGACCTCCGCCTCGGCAGCCCGCAGCGGGGCCTCCTCGATGTCGGCCAGCACCACGTTGGCACCCTCGGCCGCAAAGCCCAGCGCCAGCGCCTTGCCGATTCCCGACGCCGCGCCCGTCACCACCGCGACGCGTCCCTGCATGGTCTCCATGGCTGTGCCCCCCGCGAGCCGTGTATGGCCAGCCCGAACAGTACGGGCTGCGATGTCCGCAGCGCCGAGACGAAGTACGAGCTAAGAGTTGAACTGGTCGAAGCGGTCCATCACGTCGAGGTACTCGCTGATCATCTCTTCCACGACCCTCGTGGCGGAAATGGACTCGTTCAGCTGACCGACCACCTGGCCAACGAAGTAGTTGGCGAGCTCGACGGCGCCCTTGTTGGAGGGATTCATGGCCGCCCGGTCGATGCGGCGGCTTGCGGCGCCGATAAGCATCGGCTGCAGCGGCATTGGCAGCGTCCCCGGCGAAGTGTCGCCTTCCCATTCGTCGGTCCACGCCGAGCGAAGCTGGCGGGCCGGCTTGCCGGTGCGAGAGCGCGACCGCAGCGTGTCAGACGATCCTGCAGCCAGGAACTTCTCCTTCACGACCGGGTGCGTCTCAGCCTCTTGGGTGGTGAGCCACACCGAGCCGCACCACACGCCCTGCGCGCCAAGTGCGAGCGCCGCAGCGACCTGGCGGCCGTTGCCGATGCCGCCAGCGGCGAGAACGGGCACCGGGGCAATGGCGTCGACCACCTCGGGCACCAGCACCATCGTGGCGATGTCGCCCGTGTGGCCGCCGGCCTCATGGCCTTGCGCGATGACGATGTCGACGCCCACAGCCACGTGCCGCTCAGCGTGAACCTTCTTGCCGGCCAGCGCTCCCACCAGCACGTCGTTGTCGTGCGCCCGCTGGATCATGTCGGGAGGCGGCGGACCGAGCGCATTCACGGCCAGCCGGATCGGGTACGAGAAGGCCACATCCATGAGCGGAACGGCCTGCGCATAGGTCATCGGCGGTTCGGAGTCGTACGCCGACGCCTTCTCGCCGTCATCCGCGGGCAGCGGCGGCACGTCGTAGCGATCCATCATGTCGTCGAGGAACTGGCGATGCTGGGGCGGGATCATCGCCTTGAGGTCTTTCACCGACAGCTCGCCCTCGGTCTTGCCCTCGTACTTGGCCGGCACGATGATGTCCACGCCGAAGGGCCGACCGCCCACCTCGTCAACGATCCATCCCATGTCGATGTCGAGTTCTTCAGGCGTGTGACCCGCGGCACCGAGCACGCCGAAGCCGCCCGCCTTGGTCACTGCCGCCACCACGTCCCGGCAATGGGTGAATGCGACGATCGGAACGTCGCAGCCGAGCATCTCGCACAAAGGTGTCTTCATGCCCCGAAACTACCGGCGCAGGCACGCCCGCCGCAGCGCTGCTGCCGGGCGCGGACGCAGTCGCCCGCCCGCTTAGGGGATTCGTGCGATGAACCAGCGCTGTTCCCCGGACACCTCACGCTCGACCAACGTGTCCA
This sequence comes from Candidatus Poriferisodalis sp., assembly GCF_965221945.1. Taxonomy (GTDB): domain Bacteria; phylum Actinomycetota; class Acidimicrobiia; order Acidimicrobiales; family Poriferisodalaceae; genus Poriferisodalis. The sequence continues at coordinate 2,279,166 of NZ_OZ244925.1, forward strand.
CTCCATCTGCACTGCCGGCTTCCGATGCTCTCGACTCCATCGGGGCAAAGACCGACACGGAGGCAATCACGAAGTCCTCGCCGACGGCAACGATGGCCTGTGCGTCTGCGTCGCCGAGTTCGAACGCATCCGGGACGGCCTGCCATCCCCAGTCCATGCCGTCGGCCGACCACCCCACCCACATGTCGTCGAAGGGCGATCCCGATGAGTCGAGCTGGTCACCAAAGACGGCTTCGAGATCCTGGAGCGTGAAGGTCACTAGATCCTCGCCAGTACCGGGATCGGAGAATGTGAGCCTGAAGGTGTCGCCGTCGTCCACCTCTCGGACACCCGCGGGAGGCTCAGTGCTCTCGAGGGTCTCCGGACCGAACTCGTACACGGCTTCGTCCGCAGCGAGGTCCCACAGTGAGACGCCCCCCTCGGGCTCTCCGTAGCGCAACTCGTAGCCATCCTTGGCAACACGACCGATCGGCAGGCCCCAATCGTTCCCGCCGCCTGTCGGGAGCTCGCGTCGCGACGGCACCGCCGATACCGCGAGGCCAGCAGGTCCAACACTGAACTCGTCCAAGTGGCTGAAGTTCCCCAGCCATGCGCTCTGGACGTCTGCACCGCCGTCACTCCAACGGATGAGGTGGCTGTCTGTCCCGTCCGATCTCGCTATCCACGCGGTGCCGTCGGGCTCGAATGCTGCGCCGGTTAACCAACCTTGAGCCAACGACGGATCGAGCGTTTGGGTGCGCCAGTGCTGGCCGTCTGGAGACGTGAGCATGGTGACTTCGTCACTGCCGGTCTCGACGATCACAACGAAGCCGTCGTCGTTGCCAACGCCGCTCACGCGCCCGCCATCCAGCGCCAGCACTTCGGCGAGCCCGGCTCCAGCGCCCGAGAACACGCGGATGATCTCGCTGTGGCCGGCGCGTTCCAGGATCGCCAGCTGCTCCGCCGACAGTTCGAGTTCATCCACAGCAAACCTCACCGCGTCGTCAGGCGTCTGCCTGACGAAACCCGATTGCGAGCCGTCCCCGGCAGATTCGGGACGCAGCCAGACGTGGATCTCGTCGCCGAGGAGCGACCATCCGTCTGCGGGGACATCGGCTGGAATCAGACCCCGGTCCGACATGAGCCCCCCGATGTCGAGATCTTGATGCGTCCTGACGAGCGCGACGACCTGCGTCCCGGCAGTGGCGACTGCCGTCACGTTCGACGTGGCGAATCCGTACTCGGGTAAGTCGCGTGGCTCAACCTGAAGTGCAGCTTCGAGCCAGGACAAACCCTCGTCGTCGGAGATGTAGACGCGGGCCGAGTCGTCGGCATCGCCCGCATCGTCATATGACCACCCAGATGCCGCCCAGCGCTCGCCTGTCAGATCGAGGCTGTGCGGCCAGATTTCAGTCGGGAGGTGCAGCTCCGACCAATCGGAGCCGTTCGAGGTGGCAATGAAGTACGGCTCCCCCGAGGGTGTCTGGCCTCCGATGACCACCCGGCCGTCCCCTGTGGAGAACAATGCGCCAGCTCCGCTGATGCCTGGGTCGAATTCAGTCCATTGCAGGATCGGCCCGGTGGACGAATCATCAGGAGAGGCGCCATCGGCCGCAGCACTCTCTGAGTCCGCAGATGTCGCCGAGGATTCCGTTGCGTCGAGCTGCTGGCTCGATTCGGAGGTCGACGCTTCCGTTCCGACTGTCACGACCTCTTGCTCAAGGGTGCCTGGAGCCGGATCGATGTCGTCGGATTGCGCGGCGTCGCCGCCCGCCGCGACACGATCGACGTCGCTACGGCCACAGCCCGTCGTCGCCCACATTACGACAGCACAAACCAGCGTCAGCAGAAGCGCCGCTGCGCCCAATCGGCGACCACAATTCACCAAGCCGAGCCTATGTGTGGGCATCTCACCCGAAATGTCGCGCCGATGGCCGCGTTCATCAACGAGGAGTCGGCAACGAGGCAATGAACCAGCGAGCTCCCGAGGCTCTTGAGCCGGTGCGACAAACGAGGGCGGTGCGGCTCAGGCCAGTCCTAGGAAGACAACGAGAGCGCGTTCAAGCCTGATCATGTCTGAGCCAGCGAGCCTGCCGATGCGATCACGGAGGCGAGATCTGGGAAACGTGACGATCTTGTCGACCATCAAGTGCGATGCGCGTTCAAGACCATTGCGATCATCGGGTTCAACGCTCAGACGAATGAATGGCGCGACGGTCGGGTCGGTCGTGAAGGAGCACACCGTCACCGAGTCGGTGGCCTCGAATCTGTCGTCTTGCATGATCACTACTGGTCTGGGCTTGCCGGCATATCCGCCACCGCCTGCGACGGTCCAGATATCACCGCGTCTCATGCATTTTCGGCCGACAGCGAGTCGATGAATGCTTGATCCTCAGCAGCATGCTTGCTTGCGGCTACTGCAGCGGATTGCCGCCGAGCTTCCTCGGCGAAGTCGGGGTGCCTCGTGTCGGGGACCCACATCTGGATCGGCCGCAGACCTTGCTCGCGCATTCGCTCGCGATACCTGCCGACCCGGGCTGCCACGCCTGAAGTGTCCTGCTGCTTCGCCACGTCTCCATCCTAGACACATGTCGTTACATGTAACACTGGATTACTGCCGCGGTCCTTGTCTCACGGCATAGCGGCGACTAACCAGTTGTGCTCTGCGAGCGCGAGTGTCGCTGTATCGGCGGTGTCGACGCGGAATCCGGCGACGGGTTGACGGCTCGTGGTGGCAGGATGCGCCCATGAGCATCTCGGGCAGCATCAGCGCCGTTGGGCACAGCTATTTGGACGTCGCATCGGGTACGCGGCTTGACGCCTGGTTCCCTGCAGGAGCCAGCGCCGATGCGCCTCCGGCCCGGTCATGCCTGGCGGTTGAACTCGGCGTCAATGTCGGCGAGACCGTGACAGTCACGATCGATGACCTTGACGCTCCGCCTGCAGACCTCGCTGACGCTTACCTGCGACTGCACCTGCTGAGCCGCCGGGAGATCCGGCCGCACGACGCCAACCTGGACGGCGTATTCGGCTTGCTCGCCAACTGCGCGTGGACCAGCGCTGGGCCCGTGCTGCCGGATCGGGTGGACGCCCTTCGCACGGCCGCTGCAGGTGTCGGCCAGCCTGTCACCGTCACGGCGGTCGACAAGATCCCGCGCATGGTCGACTACGTGATCCCGTCGGGCGTCCGCATAGCCGACGCCGATCGGGTGCGGCTCGGCGCCCACCTCGCCGACGGCACCACGGTCATGCACGAGGGCTTCGTCAACTTCAACGCCGGCACGCTCGGTCCTGCGATGGTCGAGGGGCGCATCTCCGCAGGAGTGGTCGTGGGGGCGCACTCTGACCTCGGTGGCAGCGCTTCCACCATGGGAACGCTGTCAGGCGGCGGCAAAGAGATCGTGTCCATCGGCGAGCACTGCCTGCTGGGCGCCAACTCGGGCATCGGCATCGCGCTCGGCGACTACTGCACCGTCGAGGCCGGCCTGTACGTCACCGCGGGCAGCCGCGTCACGCTGCCCGACGGTTCGGTGGTGAAGGGCCGGGACATCTCGGGCCGCTCGGGCATGCTGCTCATCCGCAACAGCACCACCGGTGCCATTGAGATGCGGGTCGCCGACCCCGGCCGCTGGGAAGGCATCAACCCCGAACTCCACAAGAACTGAGCGCGCGCCAGCCAGGCGCGGACTGACCTCGCACGCCGCCAACGACCGTCCGATCGCAGCCGGTCCGAACCCGGAAGCGACGGCGGGCGGCCAGATAATGTCGAGTGCGTCGCAGGGGAATCAGGGAGAACTGCCATGGCCTACGTCGAGGACAGGATCATCCACGACGCGGACGCTCACACCATGGAGCCGCCCGAGTGGCTGGAGCCATTCGCATCCGCCGAGGTTGTCCGCTACGCCCTCGACCACTTCTCCATCGGCGACAACGAGAAGGCCCTCGCCGATATCGAGAAGGCCCGGGCTCGCCAGGCCGACCCTGAGTTCCGCGCCGGCGCCGCGGCCGAAGTGATGCTGCGCAAGAACTACATCGCACCCGGCGCCTGGGATCCGGCCGATCGTTCCCAAGCGCTCGACGATCTGGGGTTCTCCAGCCAACTCGTCTTCCCCTCCATGCCGAACACGCTCATCGAAGAGATGGAGCACCAAGCCGCGCCCGATCTCACCTACGCCACGGCAACGGCGGCAAACCGTGCCCAGATCGCGTTCTGCTCGGGCGATCCGCGCCTGCTGCCGGTGTGCTTCGTGCCGCTGCAATCGATCGAGCATGCGGGCCCGCACGCCCGCCAGGCCATCGAAGACGGTGCTGCGGCGCTGCTCATCCCCAACCGGATGCCCAAGCATCACGCCCACAGCCACATCGGCTTCGACCCGGTGTGGGCTGCGGCCCAAGAAGCCGGCATCCCGGTCGTCATGCATGTCGGCATCCCCGATCTGGTGATGCCGCCGCAGCACCGCAACAACGGACTGGCGCCTGAGCCCGACTTCCACGGAGGCGGCGAGAACTTCCGCTCCGTGTCGTACATGGCGATCTGCGCCGCCCCGCTCCAAGCGCTGTCAATGCTGATCTTCGACGGGGTGCTCGAGCGTTTTCCTGCGTTGAAGATCGGCGTGATCGAGCTGGGAGCGGTGTGGCTGCCCGGCTTCTTGCGTCAGCTCGAGGCCGCGTTCGACGCCTTCGAACGGCACGAGCAGCGCTTGGGCAAGCTCAGCCTGCGCCCGTCGGAGTACGTCCGGCGCCAAGTGCGGGTCACGCCGTACCCCACCGAACCCACCGGCTGGATCATCGAGAACTCAGATCCCGAGATCTGCATGTTCAGCTCCGATTTCCCCCACGTGGAGGGCGGCCGCAACCCGCTCCGACGCTTCGACCGCGAAGTGGCACACCTGCCCGCCGACGTTCAGGAACGCTTCTTTCGGCTCAACTTCGAGGTCCTCATGGGCACGGCTGCCCACGTACCGGCGGCCGCCGCCTAGCGGTCGGACATCTGGCAAGCCACGCAGCGATCGGGCAGCGGACGGGCAACTGGCAGGCATCGAGCCGGCCAGGCAGGGAGCAACTATGGGAATCCGACTCGACAAACCGTGGCAACGGCTCGACGACGAGGCGATCGAAGCGCTGCCTTCGCAACTCGGCGTGTACCACGTGGCCGATGCGGGCGGAACGGTGCTGTCGGTCGGCTACGCCGGTGCCCGTGAGCTGTTCGGCATGCAGTCCGCGCTCCGGCATGAAATGGAGCAGTTCGGCCCCGCTGCCACCCAATTCCGGTGCGAGTTCACGTCGAACTACCGCAGCCGCTGGGACGAGCTGCTGATGCTGCACCTCGCCGACCACGGCGAATTGCCCGAGCCCCAGCGGGATCAGGCGCAGCGCGTCGGTCGCCTCAGCCCTGCCTGAATTGCGCCGCTGGGCTGGTCAGATAGGTGCTGGTCAGACATGGGGCCGCACGGATAGGTGACGTCTCGGAAAGTTGCTGTCACGCCTTCTGTGTGCAAATTTGCCGTCTGTGGCGGCATTTCTGCGCAAAGTCCAGACCGTCGGGGCTGCTGGGCGTCGCCGCCCATCCGCTAAGGCTCTAGGCGGTGGCCAGGCAGGTGCTGGCCAGGCAGGTGCTGGTCAGATAACGCCGTCAGCGGCCAGCGCCGCCAGATCGTCAGCGTCAAGGCCGCAGAACTCGCTGTACACCGCCTCGTTGTCGGCGCCGACTGATCGGCTCTCGGTGAGGGACCGCATCTCGGAATCGTGCCAACGCATCGGGCTGTGCGGCAGCGGGATCTCACCGAGCCCGTCGTGCTCGGTCCACTGCAGGAAGCCGCGCTCGTTCAGGTGGTCGTCATACACGATCTCGGGCAGATCTCGGACCTCGGCGATGGGCACCCCGGCGCTGGACAATGCCGCAGCCACTTCGGCCCGGGGCCGCTTCGACGTCCAACTCGACACCAGCTCGTCCACTTCGTCCATCCGAGCTGCTCGGTCCCCATTGCGGCGGTAGCGCTCATCGTCAACCAGATCCGCTCGTCCGATCACTTCGAGCACCGAGCGCCAGTGGCGGTCGGCTGCGGCGATGAGAGCGATGTGCCCATCGCTGCATGAGTACACGTTCGAGGGCGCCACGCTCATCGCGGCATTGCGATTGCCGGTTCGCTCAGACGTGCCGCGCAAGTGCCAGGACTGCAGCGAGGTCGTAAGCGTGAAGTAGGCGGCCTCGGCCATCGAGGTCGACACCATGCGGCCCTCTCCGGTGCGTTGCGCCTCGAACAGCGCCGTCACCACCGCCCCGTACAGATGCGATCCGCCCAGGAAGTCCACGAACGCAGCGCCGGCCTTGGTCGGAGGCTGATCGGGAAAGCCGGTGATGCTCATCGAGCCCATGTGTGCCTGCACTGTCAGGTCCATGGCTGTTCGCTGCGAATCCGGTCCGTCGAGGCCGTAGCCGCTGGCCTGCGCGAACACGAGCCGCGGGTTGGTCTCCCACAGGGTGGATGCGTCGATGCCCAGCCGTTCCGGCACGCCCGGAGCGAAGTTGCACAGGACCGCGTCGGCGGCCGTTGCGAGCCGCAGAAACAACTCGCGGCCACGAGGCGGCTTGAGATTGAGCGAAACGGCCTCCTTGGCGGAATTGAGCATGGCGTATGGCAGCGAATGGAGGCGCGACCGCAGCGCCTCCCCGCGCACGGGCTCCACCTTGATGACCCGAGCTCCGGACATCGCCAGCAGGAAACCGGCGTAGGGCCCCTGGTAAATCTGCCCGAGGTCCAGCACCGTGATGCCCTCGAGGGGCAGCGGGCGGGATGGCCCGTCTGCTTCGGTCACTTGAAGCTGCCGCCGAGGATGTCGCGGGCCATGATCAGCCGTTGCACCTCGCTGGGGCCTTCGCCAATCCGGCGTATGCGCAGCTCCCGGTACCAGCGCTCAAGCGGCAGGTCCTTGGTCACCCCGATGCCGCCGTGAATCTGGATGCAACGGTCCACCACTCGCCCGGCAGCCTCGGAGGCAACGAGCTTGGCCATAGCCGCTTCAGTGCGGAACCGCTCGCCCCGATCGGCCTTCTGCGCGGCTTCGAGCACGCACCAGCGCCCGTGGCGAATGTCGATCTCGTTGTCCACGATCATCCACTGGATCGCCTGCTTTTCGGCCAGCACCGAACCGAACGCCTCGCGGCTGCGGGCCCATTCGATCGCCATTTCCTGCGCCATGATCGCCGGGCCCAAGCAGCCGGCCGCGTACGGGATGCGCTGGCGGCTCAGCCGGTCGTTGGCGATGCCGAAACCGCCGTTCACCTCGCCGAGCACCCGGTCTTCGGGCACCCGCATGTCGACGAACTCGAGCTCAGTGGCATAGCGGGTGGCCCGCAGCGTGTGAACCACCCGGCGAACGTTGAATCCTGGGGTGTCGGTGTCGACGATGAACGCTGTCACGCCGTTGCGTCCCGGATCGTCGGACGTCCGGGCGAATAGCAGCGCGTAGTCAGCCTTGTCGGCGCCGGAAATGAACAGCTTCGAGCCGTTCAGCACCCATTCGTCGCCGTCCTTGAAGCCCCGGGTGCGGATGGCTCGACCCGGATCGGAGCCGCCCGACGGCTCGGTGAGGGCGAAACAGGCCGTCTTCTCGCCGCGCAGGGTCGGGTACAGCCACCGTTCCTTCTGCTCGTCAGTGGCCTCGTAGAGCTGCGCCAGTCCTGCGCCGCCGAACACGCCGTAGCACGGGTTGTAGAGCCCTGCCCGGTGCTTGGACATCTCGATGGCCATGAGCGCCCGGGTGGTGGTGTCAAGGCCCGGGCCGCCGTATTCGGCCGGAATATCGAGCCCGTAGAAGCCCATGTCGCGGGTCATCTGCGTCAGCCGGGCGTCGTCGTCGGGCGCCAGTTCGCCGGCGTCGGGGTCGAGGTCGGCTTCAAGGGGAATGATTTCGCTCTCTACAAAGCGCCGAACGGTCTCGACGATCATCGCCTGTTCGTCACTCATGGAGAAATCCACGCCCCGCCCCCGCGTCTCGATCGTTTCGTGTCGGCGCTCGATGCTAGGTCTCTGGCCGCCACGGGACCTGTTGGCGCCGATCGCATTCCGCTGCGGAGGCGGCAGGGCCCTCTGCTCCGGGAATCCAGCAGAACTCAGGTCCGCACGAGGCCACATTCCTCTTAGCAGTCTGTCTGCGCTTCGATTCAACGCGGACTGGCATTGGTTCCAACCTCGCAGAGTCCCCTGCCGCCTCCGCAGCTATGGCATCTGTGCCGAGCCGCCTATGTGCTCAGGCCGGCGACCAGGCCAACTGAGCGAATGCGGGTGCGACGACGAGTCGGTCTCCCACGGTCACCGACAAATCAACGCTGAAGCCGGCATCGTCGACGGTGCCGATCGTGCCAGCGCAAATCACCGTGTTGCCGGCTAGGACGGGGGCTCGATTTCGGTAGGCCAGGCGGGTGAGGCGGGCGCCCGGTCCGCAGTAGCGCAGGACGCACTCGGCCAGCAGGGCCCCGAGCATCTGGCCGTCCATCAGCGGAGCCGGTGCGCCCAATCGGTGGGCGTGTGCGGGGTCGTAGTGAAGCCGGTGCCAATCCCAGGTCGCTGCGCCGTAAGCGACCATGTCGGGCAGTTCGATGTGGCGGTTCAGCGGCGGAATCTCGGTGCCGACGTTCGGCCACTCCCCCGGCGTCAGCTGCTCGGCGTGGGGAACGCTGGCCTCGGGTTCGCCCGGGGCTGCGGTGGCCTGCGCATCTGGGGCTGCCGCCTCAGGTTGTGCGGACCCGAGCGGACGGAAGATCATCGTCTCGGCGTTTGTCGCCAGGAGATCGTCATTGGCCGTGTACGCGGCCTCGGCGGTCACGAACAACAGCGGATCGCCTTCCCGATCGCGCCGCTCAGTCGCATCGACGAGCGTCCACGTGGTGCTGATCACGTCGTCGAAGCGGGCAGGCCGGAGGAACTGGTAGTCGTTGCCGCCCCGGAACATCGCGCACGGCAGCGGCAGCGGCAGCTCCCAGGTGTGGCCGAGGTACGAGTTCCCATCTGGCGCCGAGCGGCCCGTCAGCTGCGCCGTCTCGCAGATGAGCGTCGGCGGCGCCTCGTCGCGCCACCGCTCGGGGTCAGCTCCGATGGCCAGGGCGAAGTAGCGGATCGAAGCCCGGCTGAGCGGCTCCGGTGCGACATAGGTCACGGAGGTGCCGAGCATCGCTCGCACCTCCTCGGTCAGCAGTTGAGTCATGCGGCCGGTCATGCCCCGGCTCAGGGCATCGACGCGATGGCTTCTACCTCGATCAGCCATCTGCGACTCAGCAGCCCCGACACCACCACGCCGGTCGAAGCGGGGAACGGCCGCCCGAGCACACTCTGGCGCACCTCCCCGACAGCGCGATACCCGTCGACGCCGTCCGGCGTCACGTACTCGACGGTCTTGACGAGGTTGTCGATAGAAGTGCCGGCCATCTCGCAGATCGTGGCGATCTCGCCGTACACGAACTCGGCCTGGCCGCCGATGTCGCCCTCGGCCACGGTCTCGCCCGCCGACATGTTGAAGGCTGTCGTACCGGAGATGAACAGCAGTCCGCCGGCCTCTACGGCGGGGCTGAACGTCAGTGACGAGTACACCTCGGCCTGGTAGGGCACGACCGTCTTTGGGTGGGCAGATGCCCACACGTCGAGCGCGACAAGCGCATCGGAATGGGGCAGTTCGGGCATCAGCAACCCGGTCGAAGACGGGAATTGCGGTCCGAGAAGCCGCCGACGCGCCTCGCCCGTGTCGTTGTACTGGCGGCGGGTGGCCGGTGTGGTCTGCTGGACCACACGCACCACGTGCGACAGATCCATGCCGTGACGCTCGAGCCGTCGTCCGGCCTCTTCGAGCGCCCATTCGCACTGGCCGACGAAGTCGCCGGGCAGCACCACGCTGCCATCGTCGTCGACCGGCAAGACCTGCGGAATGTGGACCAGGCCATCAACTTGGCCGGCCACCACCTCTACCTCGACGAGTGCCTCTGGCCGCACCAGCGCTTCCACGATGAACGTGGAGGGACGCACGCCGCCGACCGTCGAACCCAGGCTGTGGGGTCGTTCGCCTGCGATCACATCACGCTCAGGTGCGCCGGCCACAGTGATGTACTCGGTGACCTCGGTGCACGCACTGATGTCTCGACCGGCCGCGTCAAGCACGGCTTCTACCTTGGCCCAGCACACGCTGGCCTGTTCGGCCCCGTCGCCTCGCACTGAGACCCGGCCCGTCTCGGCGTCGTACGCACCGGCGGTATGGCCCGCCAGCCACGCAGCACCTGCGGCCTCGATGCCCTGTGAGAACGAATAGCGGCTGGTGTCCAACCACGGGAAGGGCTCCGGGGCGATCTCCTTCCGGGACATAGTGTGTGAACTCCTCGTGCACATGCGACGGCGCTGCCGCTGCCGTTCACACTCTGTCTAGTGCGCGCAAGCGTTCCGCGCTAGGACGGTTGGTGCGGTTGTCGCACGATATTGGGCTCGGCCGTGCCGGGACTGGCTGGCAGCCCCGCTCGCCGCCGTGCGAATCAGTTGCCGGTGAAGTTGGGTGCGCGCCGCTCCACGAACGCTGCGATGCCCTCGCGCCCGTCGTGGGTGCGCATTGCGGCGGTGATCGTGGTGCCCTCGACCTCGCCGGCCTGCTCCAGCGGAGTGTCGAAGCCTTCGTACACGATGCGCTTGGCGTGCCCGAGCGCCCATGCCGGGCCGTCTGCGAGCGACTGGGCCAGCTCGGCGGTGGCCGAATCGACTTCGTCGTCGGGCACCACACGGTTCACGATGCCCCACTGCTCGGCCTCGATCGCGCTGAGCGTGCGGTTCGTGAGCGTCAGATCGAGCATGCGGCGAACGCCGATGTGGCGGGCGAGGAAATAGGTGGATGTGCCGTCGGGAGTGACCCCGGCCCGTGTGTAGGCCATGGTGAAACGGGACGACTCGCCCGCCACCACGAGGTCGAATGCACTCACGATGGACATGCCGGCGCCGCCTGCCGCACCGCCCACGCCGGCGACGAATGGCTTAGGCACTCGGTTCATCTTGTAGATGGCGCCGTGAAAGTCGACGAGCATGTCGGAGGCAAGCTTGGGCAAACCGTCGCCAGCAGCATAAAACTCCTTGAGGTCGCCGCCGGCGCAGAACACCCGGCCTTCGGCGGTGACTGACACGGCCTTCACGGCGTCGTCCCACTCGATGTCGAGCATCACGGACCGCAGCTCGCGCGAGAACTGCGGGTTGACGGCGTTGGCGCCCTCGGGACGGTTGAACCGCACGTGTGCGACGCCGTCACGCACCTCGTAGGTAATCGTTGACAGGTCCATAGTTGCTCCTCTTGCTTTTGCGCGGGTGCTCGGGAGACTACGCGGCTTGGCGGTGGGTCGACCGGCCTAGCGCCGGGCTGCTGGCGCGAGCTCGCGGGCGGCCTGGACGGGGTCGATGCCGCCAAAAGGCATGATCGAGATAGCCGAGACATCAACGCCGTTGGCGTGATAGCGGTCGATGTGCTCCCGGCACGCTTCTGGGGGGCCGTGAACCAGCAGTTCGTCGACGAGGTCGTCGTCGATGACTTCGAGGGCGCCCTTACGGTCGCCCTCGGACCAGCGTTCCCACATGGCAGCGAGAAGCTCTCCGCGGCCGAGCCAGCGGTGGAACTCGGCATAGACCGGAACGTTCAGATATGCAGCGATCGCTCGCCGGAAGCCCCCTCGTACGACGTCAGCATCAGGATTCGGGCACACGAAGATGCGTGCGATGACTTCCTTGCCTTCGCCGCCCTCGTCGACGTATGGACGGACGGTTGTGACATCGTCGGCTGAGAGCCAGTTGAGGATGGCGCCGTCGCCCTCGGCGCCTGCCAGCCGGAGCATGCCGGGCCGCAGGGCTGCCAGCAGGATCGGGGGCTGGATCTCGGGTGGACGGCCGAGGCGGAAGCCCTGGATCTCGAAGGTGTCGTAGGACTCGCTGATCCTCTCGCCGGTGAGGGCCTGGCGCAGGAACCGGGCGGTGTCCCGGGTGCGCTTGAAGGGCTCGTCGAAGGGGATGCCGTTCCAGCGCTCGACAATGACGTTGGAGGAGGCGCCGATGCCCATGGCGAAGCGGCCTGGTGCGGCCTCGCACATGGCTGCTGTCTGCTGGGCCAGCAGTGCCGGACCACGGGTGAAGGCGGGAATGATGGCGATGCCGAGGCGCACATCGGGCACCCATTGCGAGGCCAGCAGCAGTGGCGTGAAGCCGTCGGTGCCGTCGGCTTCAGAGCTCCAGAACTCGGTGTAGCCGAGGTCGGCAAACTCGCGATAGAGGTCGGCTTGAGTGTGAAGCGGTTCGCCGAAGGGGACGGTGATGCCGTAGCGCCAGTCGTGTTGATGATCGGTCACGGCGCGCAGGCTAGTGAGGTGGGCTGAGGCGAGTCTGCGAGTGAATCGGTGGGGCGAGTCTGCGAGACGGTTCGCGGGCCGTGCGGCGCGGTGTTCGACGGCCCGGATGGCTTTGCTGTAACACCCCCTGTCCACACTGGGTACATGGCAGAACAGCTTGATCTCGGGCCTCAGCTCCGGTTGGTGTCAACCAGCCGGATGCCGCACCGGTTGAGCCGGGCTACCCGCCAAGTCGGCCTGCAGGGCGTGGCTCGGGCACGTGCCGCTCTGGCCGCCACGCCGCGCCCGCCCGAAATCGATCTTGACGCCGCCTGATGCGGGTTCCGGCCAGCAACCGATGGGCAATTCGCTGGGCGGGGCTGGCGTAGGCACAACTACAGTGCCGACCATGAGCACCGCATCTGCGACACAGCATCCCGACGACATCGTCATTGTCGACGCCGTTCGTTCTCCCGTCGGCCGACGAGGCGGCGACCTGAGCGGCATCCACCCGTCCGACTTGCTCAGCGACGTGCTGAGGGCGCTGATGGAGCGCACGCAGGTCGACCCTGCCAGCATCGGCCAGATCGTGGGCGGCTGCGTCAGCCAGGCCGGCGAGCAGACGGCCAACATTGCGCGCACCGCGTGGCTCGGTGCCGGTTATCCGCTTTCAGTGGCCGCCACCACCGTCGACGCGCAGTGCGGTTCGAGCCAGCAGGCCAACACGCTGGCCTACGGCCTGGTGCGCAGCGGCGTGGTCGATTCGGCCATCGGGTGCGGGGTCGAGTCGATGACGCGCAACCCGATGGGCTCCAGCTACAAGAAGGGCCAGCGCACCGCGACCTCCCGCTACAAGGAGCACTACGAGTACACGACACAGTTCCAAGGCGCCGAGCTGATGGCCAAGCAGTGGGGCATCAGCCGCGAAGAGTGCGACGCCTTCGGCCTGCGCAGCCAGAACAACGCCGCCCGCGCCTGGGAGGAAGACCGGTTCGGGACCCAGATCGTCGAGATCGATGCACCCGTGCTCGACGACGAGGGCAAGCCCACCGACGAGATCCGACACGTCGGGCGCGACGGCGGCATCCGGCCCACGACTGCCGAAGGGCTCGCCGGCATCAAGCCGGTGATGGACGGCGGCGTGCATACTGCCGGCAGCTCCTCACAGATCAGCGATGGCTCCGGGGCGGTGATGCTGATGCGTGCCGGTCGGGCCGCCGATCTGGGTCTGCGTCCGCTGGCCCGGATCGTCGACACCTGCCTGGTCGGCAGCGACCCGGTGCTGATGCTGACCGGGCCGATCGAGGCCACGAACTACCTGCTCGAGCGCAACGGCATGGCGATGTCCGACATCGACATCGTCGAGATCAACGAGGCATTCGCATCGGTGGTTCTGGCCTGGCAGCGCGAAGTGAATCCCGACATGGACGGCGTCAATCCCAACGGCGGCGCGATCGCGCTGGGACATCCGCTTGGCGGTACTGGTGCGATCCTGCTGACCAAGGCGGTGCACGAGCTGCACCGGGCCGACCGCAGCACGGCACTCGTGACGATGTGCTGTGGCGGCGGGCTGGGCACCGGCACCATCATCGAGCGACTCTGAGCGATGCGCCAGCAAGCCCTCCGCCCGGCGACGCCGATCGCCGAGTCGATCACCGGGTCGGCCAGCGGGTCGATCGCCGGGTCGGCCGCCGGGTCCGCCTCGGAGGCCCCGGTCACAGATTTCGCGACCGGACCTCGGTTCGCGTCGCGGCGCTAGCGGCCGCCGGCGCCGCTGCGTGGGGCGGCTGGCAGTACTTCGATCAAGCTGAACCTGCGCCGGATGCTGCGGCGCCCACTGCTGCACTGTCGGCCGCCGCGGACGCTGCGCCGGATGCTGCGGCGTCCACTGCCGCAGGGTCGGCTGCCTTCGACGCTGCGCCGGACGCTGGGAGCCCTGCGCTGGAACCGAACGCGGTGGTGTTGGCAGTGATCGACGGCGACACGATGGACGTCGATCTCGGCGGGCGCCGCACGGCGGTGCGGTTCATCGGCATCGACACGCCCGAGAAAACCGGCGGCTACCTGCCGGCCGAGTGCGGCGGCGATGCCGCCACCTTGCGAACGGCCGAGCTGCTTCCTCCCGGCACCGAAGTGCACCTGCAGCGCGACCAGGAGCTCTACGACCGGTACGACCGGCTGCTGGCCTACGTCTACCGGGCCGCTGACGGGCTGTTCATGAATCGTTACCTCCTGCTCGACGGATACGCCGGCACCATGCACTTCGAGCCCAACACGCAGCACCGGGCCGTGCTCGACACCGCCGAGGCCGAAGCTCGTGCAGCCGGTCGAGGAATCTGGGCCGACTGCGGCGGTCCGAACCGACAACTCGAGGGCGCCAGTTAGCGTGTCGGCGTGGCACCGCTGTCCCAGCGGCTCGGATACGGCCCCGACGACAGACTGCTGATCATCAGCGCGGCCGGCCTCGGCGGCTGCCATGCGATGAACGAAGGCGTGTACGCGGCCCTGCGGGACGGCCTGGCAACCACCGGGACACTGCTGGTGCCGTGCCCGTGGTCACGCGAGGCGGCGGCGAGGTTCCGGGGCGAGGACATCGGCGTCGCGCTCACGCTGAACGCCGAGTTCGAGTTGTACCGGTGGGGACCGATCACCTACGCCCCGTCGCTGCTCGACGGCAACGGCGGGATGCCGAGCACGGTGGGCGACGTGTGGGATCACGCCGACCTGGACGAGGTCCGGCGGGAATGCCGAGCGCAGATCGAACGGGCAATCCTGTGGGGCTTCGACGTCACGCACCTCGACAGCCACCTCGATGTGCTGAGCGTGCGCCCCGAGTTCTTCGACGTGTACCTGGAGCTGGCGGTCGAGTTCGGGCTGCCTGTGCGGCTGATCTCTTCGGAGGCTCGGCGGCAACTGGGCTTTCCCGTGGAGGAGCTGATCGCGTCTGAGGGAGTAGTGACCCCGGATCGGGTCATGCGCATCGCGCCCGGGACAATGGGGCGGTACCGGCGCATCGAGGCCCTGCTGGACTCGCTTGAACCGGGATTGACCGAACTGCAGCTCCAGCCCGCCGCGGACCTGCCGGAACTGCGGTCGCTGACAGCCGAATGGGGATCACGGGTGGAAGACCTGCTGCACCTGCGAGACAACGCCGAACTGCGCACCCACATCCAGCGCAGCGGGATCCGGTTGGTGGGCTACCGGGCGCTGCGACGGCTACAGCGATCCGGCCCTGCCTGAGTCAGCCCTGCCTGAATCAGTGGGGCGCTGCAAGCGAGCCAGCGTTACGCCAGGCCGGCAGCAGCTCCAGCCAGAGGGCCATGTCGCCGGAAACCTTGAGATCGCCCGCCATGTAGTGCTGGGCGGGGTCGGCGTCGCCGCAGACCATGTCGGCGGCGAGCTGCCAGGGGGCTTCGAGGGTCAGATCGGCGCCCCGGGTGGTGCCAGGAGCAGCAGCGGTCAGGACACCGGATTCGAAGGTCAAGCTGGCGCTCACCTTGCCGTCGGGACCGCCGGCGGTCTTCATCACCACGGTGCCCGACACGCCGCCGAGCGGCTCGTGGCCGGCTGCGGCCCAGCTCGTCAAGAACTCCTCGTCGAGGAAGCTCACCGGCGCAGCCCGGCGAACAGGTCGTTCTCCATGGGCTCGGTCGAGATGCGCGACTCGAGCAGCATGTACTCCTCATAGGGATGGACGGAGTCGGCCACGTCGTCGGGCAAGCCGAACCAGAACGGTGAGTTGGGATCGACCTGGGTGGCATGGGCCAGCAGCGCCTTGCGCCGCACGGCGTTGTTGACCTCGACGACTGCGGTGATGCGGTCGTCGCGGCTGGGCCGCCCCAGCCACTTCTCGTCGAAGGGCGATTCAAGGTTCAAGTCCAAGAAGGCTTGATGGATGAGGCGCATGCGCTTGTGGGACCACACCGGCGCATACATCTTCATTGGCGTGAAGGGCGGTCCGCACTCGGGGCGCCAGGCGGGCTCGCCGGCGTGGGCGAACGCCGGAATACAAATGGCCGTGACCTGCAGGTGGTCGGGGTGCGGGTAGCGGGACTGCACCAGCGGGTAGGTCAAGATGACCTGCGGGCGAACTCGCCGGATCACCGTCACCAGCCTGGCGACTGCCTCGTCGAGGTCGGCGTTGGCAAAGGCGTCAGGGTGAGCGTTGGCTTCGGTGTCGGGCATACCCGAATCGCGGTAGCCGAGCATGACCGCCTGGTCGTAACCGATCTCGGTCGCTGAGGCGTCGAGCTCCCCTCGCCGGATCTCGGCCAGGTTCTCGGTGACTTCGGGCCGGTCCATGGCCGGGTTCAGGATTTCGCCCTCTTCGCCGCCGGTGCAGCACACGAGCGTCGTGCGGATGCCCTCATCGGCGTACCGGCGGACGGTGCCCGCCCCCTTTGACGCTTCGTCGTCAGGGTGGGCATGCACCGCGAGAATTGACAGTCCAGAGTCCGCAGACATCGGCGGTCAATTTATCGGTGTCAGCTCAGTTCCGACCCCCCGTCGGATGCCGCCGGTCAAGATCTCAGCGGAAGACCTACCGGGGTCAGCTCAGTTCCGACCCTCCGTCGGATGCCGCCGGTCAAGATCTCAGCGGAAGACCTACCGGGGTCAGCTCCACGTGGCCGGTTTCCTCATCGATGTCCATGGAGTAGCCGCAGATTGCAGCAAGACGATCGCGCCCCTCCTCGGGACCCGACGCGATCAGCTCGTCGCCCACCCACAGCCGCACCGTGCGGGGCGGGTTGTAGATGTAGCTGGCGGCGCGGCGGATGGCCAGCACGTGATAACCGGGGTCCACCGCCAGCCCGAGCGACCCAAGCGTCGAATCGTCGGCCTCGGACGCGGGTGCCACCGGCACCTGGACAACGACATCGTCGGTGTCGCCGAGCGCAAGCGCCAGCACCGGGTGTATGTCCTCGTCTTCGAGCACGAGGGACACGATGTTGCGGGCCTGATCGCCGATGTCCTCGGCAGCCTCAGCGACGTGCAGCAGGCCGCGCAGTCCCGCAGGGTCGGCCTCTGCCGGGTGGGCTATGTCCGCAGCTGCGCGCAGCACCCAGGTCTGCATGGAGACCTTCATGCCATCGAGTCGCTCTTGCATAGATCGCACCTCGCGGGCGAGAGACAGGTCATCCAGCACCAGCGCTGAATAGGCCAGCCCGATGGCCGCTTCGGACAGGTTCTTCATCTCGACGAGCGTGTCCACGGCCCGGTCGAGATCGCTAAGCACCGGCGCCGCGTCGGGCTCAGGCGGGTTCCAGCGCTCCATGGCCGCCAGCTCGCGTAAACGCACGATGCCCGCCGGATCGCCGCGCATGAACAGCACATCCCCCGGTTCGATGATGCTGTCGCCGCCCACATCGGTCAGCCAGTGGCGCCCGCGCTGGATGGCAACCACGCGCATGCCGACTGCCACGGGCAGCTCCATGTCGCGCAGCGGCCGGTTCGCTAGATGGCTGCCCTCGGCCACCACGAGCCGGTGCGAGACTTCGACGGCCTGTGCCAGATCCACGATGAGCCCCCGGGGAATGCCCAGGTGGTGCAACACGATCTTGGCGATGTCGACGGCAGCGTTCGCGATCTGCTCGATGGACGACACCACCTGCAGCACCGAGCTCATGCCGTCAACCTCGCGCGGATGCCGCACGGCCAGCATCGCCAGCGATCGCATCTCGTGCACGAGGTTGGACATGTTTTCTTCGAGGCCCAGCACGGCATCGGCCATGCCCTCGTCGTCGAAGTAGAGCGCGGCGTAGGCCAGATCGACCATGAGCTCGGAGGCGTCCTT
Source organism: Candidatus Poriferisodalis sp. (assembly GCF_965221945.1). GTDB lineage: Bacteria > Actinomycetota > Acidimicrobiia > Acidimicrobiales > Poriferisodalaceae > Poriferisodalis. Next base: position 2,297,273 of record NZ_OZ244925.1, read on the forward strand.
GGCCTCCGAGAGCATGGACTTCAGATTTCGAGGTTTGTCTTCAGGGTCTGATCGCATTTCAGATCGTCAGCAGGCAGCGCGACGAGCTCCGTTCAACTTGGGGACACGATTGCGCCGCTGCCCACAGCGTAGGCACAGCGGCACGGGGGCGGGGAAGGCGTTTATTCACGACAGGCAGTCGCACTTGGCCTGTCATGACAGCCGCTCGCATCTCGCCTGTCATGACAGGCCGACCCAACTGACGGCCAGCACAAGTGCTGCGGCACCGGCCAGGTCGACCGTGCTGTTCACGAGCGGGATGCCGTAGGTGTCTGGGTCCACGCCGATGCGCGTGGCGAGGACTGTGCCGTAGTAGGCGATTGCACCCGCCAGCGCCGTGGCGATCATTCCGCCGATCAGCGAGATGGCCACGAGCCGAAACAGGCCTGGCGACGACATCGAGAACACAAAGGCAAAGACGTTGGCGAGTACGCCGTTCAGCACAAATACCGGAACGGTGAGGGTGAAGGCGAACAGGATGTCGAGGCGGGCACCTCGCTGCGGCAGCGCTCGGGGCTCGATGACGCCGAGATGCAGCTTGCTCGACAGGCGGCTCGACAGGATGCCGCCGATGGCGCCCGCAGCTGCGAGGCAAGCGGGCACCAGGATGAGCACCGCCCGCTTTTCCACGAAATCCTCGAGGCGGTGCTCAATCACGACGCCCGCCACGATGAGCACTAGGCCGCCGACGCTCAGAACGGGTACCGACTCGCGCAGGATCGCCCAGAGCTGTTCCAGTCCTGACCGCCACGCCCACACCATTGCGGCGACGGCCCCGATGACGCTGGCTACCGCAATGAGTGGTGTCAGGGCGGTGGTTCCCACCAGGTAGCTGGCCAAGAACAGTGCCGGCAGCGTGACGACGTCGCCCACGGCGGAGATGAGCGGGGCGCTGACGTTGTCGAGATCCCACCCGCGCCGCGTGGAGCTCGCTGCGAGCCCCAGCGTGACAACGAGCACGACAACCGATGCCAGCTCGGCCCCGACGACCGACACCACGATGAGATCGGTGATGCCGATGATGTTCGACAGCCCGAAGACCGGCGCCAGCACCTTGGTCATCACGCCGAGCGTCACGGCCGTCACCAGCGTCAGCACGGCCGCGGCAATGACGTTCTGGCCGACGATGGTGTCGCTGCGAGCCGTGGAGCGGAAGGTGCCGGCGTGAATTGTCGTGGCGAGCCGGCTGCCGAGCGCGCCGAAAATGTCACCGCGCATGCCGATGGCAGCAGGTACCAGCACGAGCAAACCCGGCAGGCGCTCGAGCGTGCCGGTGACCGCCGCCAACAACACGCCGGCTGCGGTGGCAGTCAGGCTGCTGACGGCCAACGCGGTGAGGCTCTGGCGGGCGCCGGTGACGTCAGGGCCGAGCAGACCGCGCAGGAAGCCCAACGGGTGCAGCTTGCCCACCGGCTGGAGCACCCTGGATTGTCCGAGCGCTCCGGCACGACCGATGAACCGAGCGCTCTCGCGGCCGAACCGGGCACTCTCCCGGCGCAGCCGATGAGTCTGTGCAATCCGCGGCGCTCGACGCGCCCTCTTACGGCTCGGGCGCAGCAGACCACGGCCGGCCCCCGCAGCGGCGCGCCGGGTCTGCCTGCTCGTGCGCCTCGGGGCGCGGCGCGACGCGGAATCGCCCTCGGCCATACGCCAAAGGGTGGCAGCCGCAGGACCCGACGCGCGAGATGTGATCCCGGCCCCGGGAACTCGCGGTCGGTTCGGGATGAGCGGTCGAGCGAGAATCAGCCGGAAGGTTCGAGCAGGGTCGCAAAGAAGGCGGCGAGTTCGGTCGGCCCGACATTGCCGGCGAACCGCAACACCACAGCGTTATCCGCATTGACGGCCACGAGGTACGGCACCGACGCCAGGCCGAATGCATCAACGACCGACAGCGCCGACGTGTCGGCCATGACAGGGTGCTGCCAGCCTTTGTCGCGCAGCCATTTCTCCGGCGGATGATTGCCGCGTGTGGAGTCTTCGAGCACAGAGACTGCGAAGAAATCCACACCGGCGGGCAACTCGTTTGTCTCCAGCCACTCCGTGAGATCGGCCACCTCGGCCTGGCAGTGCGGGCACCAGTGGGCGTAGAAGGCGATGACGATCGGACGCCCCTGGCTCTCGATACGCACTGCTTCGCCGGTGAGCAGGTCGGTGCCAACCACGACCGGCGGTGTGCGGCCGACGGCGGGGTCGTCCTCCAGTTGGTCGAACTTCGGCAGCGCGGTGCCGGACACTTGCGTCGGACCTGGTGTCGTTTCTTCCACAGATGCCGTGTCTTCCACAGACGTCGTGGCCGCGGACGTGGCTGGTGCGCTCGTGGCTCCAGCAGCCGTGTCAGCGGGTAACGCCGGCTCTCCACCACCGCAGGCCGCTGCCAACGCCACCGCACACAGACCGATCAAGGCTCGCCGCATAGCCGACAAGGCTAGGCACCACATCGACGGCGCCCGACTCGGACGAGAGACGGGAGCCCGGGGGTTGATGGACGACCGATGGCAGACTTGGCCCGTGGAGACCCGCCAGCTCGAATCGACACCCGGCTTCGTCCTCTATGACCTGCCCGGCGCTCAGCACTACGTCGGGGAGACCCGCCTCGGCAGCCGCCTCATCCCCGGCAACGCGACGATGCTGGTGCGGCACATCACCTACGTATTCGCCACCCTCGAGCAACAGCGCAGCGGCGCCAGCGTCGGCTTGAAATCCGACCCGTCCGACGCCGCCAGCGCCGTCGAGGCTCTGGCGACCGAGCTGGCCGACGATTTCACCAGCGGCAAACTCTCGACCGGGCCGGGTCTGCGGCTTGATGCCGAGCTGCTGGCACCGGTGCTCGCGCACGACCAGCGCAATCTCATCGGCAACGACGACCGCGACGGCATCTCGTTCAACAGCGAGCTCATCGGAGTCGGCACCACTTCGGCGGCAGCCAGCCTCGTAGACGGCCTCGACGGCAAGCGCATCGCCATCGAGGGATTCGGCCCCACAGGAGTCGGCATCGCACGCGAAGCCGCGGCCGCCGGTGCCATCATCGTCCGTGTCGCCACGGCGAAGGGGTGTGCGAACGGCCAACTCGACCCGGTAACGCTCGCCGAGGCCTGGCTGGCCGACGGCGAGATGTGCGTGGCCACGCTGTCGGGCAATGGCGAGCCGGCAAAGCCGTGGACAGTCTGGAAGGACGACGTCGACGTGCTGTTCTGCGGCTCGAAGCCTGCGGCCATGTCTGGCGACGGCGCATCGACGGCGGGCGCCACACCGGTGGTCGCGTTCTCGGCCGCAGCGGTGTCGTCGAAGGCGCTGGCAGTGCTGCGCGCCGCTGGCACCCCGGTCGCTGCTGACTTCGTTGCCGCCGTCGGGCCGGCGCTGGGGTGGTGGGCTGACCCCGCGCTCACACATGAGGACCTGCGTGCCGCTACGGCTGACACCGTCAATGCGATCATGTCGGAGACCGCCAGCCATGACGACGGCCCGTTCATGGCCGCGTGTTACAGGGCTGAGGCGTTCCTGACGACCTGGCAGGAAGAGCTGCCCTTCGGCCGACCGCTCGGCTGACCTGCCCGACGGCTGTCAGTCGTTGCGAGCTGCAGCTATCGGTGCCGCCTCGGCTTCGGCTCGGCTCTCCGATTCTCGCTCATATTCCGCTTCGCCTTGGGCCAAATAGTCGTCGGCCTCCACCAACAGCTGGTCGGCATTGGGATGCTCTCGAATGAACTTCTCGTTCCATTCCGTCGTGGGACGGAGATCGAGCGGTTGACGTCGGCGGAACAATGCCATCACGTTCACGCTAGCGCCGAGGGCCGTCGTAGGGCGTTGCGCGTATCCGCTTCATGAGCTTGTGGTCAAGTGCCTGTCGAACAAAGCGTCGGCCTGGCGGACCATCTTGTTGTACCAAGAGCGCCCGCCGATACCTGCCTTGTCGCCCCCGCAGAGCAGAATCGCCCTCCGCTCGGAATCGAAGGCGAAGAACCCTCGGAGAGTCGGGGAAGGACGCAACTCCTTCATGTTGGAATGCTTCGAACCAGATACTGAGTCAACATGGGGTCGGCCGAGCCGCGGTCCGTCCGTGGCGAGGCGCTGCTGCAAGCGCACGAGACGCGCCTTGTCCCGATCAGAGAGGGAAGCGCGCCATTCCCGGTATTCCTGGGTGTCGAGCACTTCCCACACAAGCTCGCCACTGTAGGAAGGGGTGAGACAGAGCAAGCGTCCAATTTCCGCGTACTGTGATTGCTCGGTCTGCGAACTAGCGGAAGTCGCGGCTTGCTACCGAAGCAGCCACATCGAGCGCTTCGAACCTCTCGGCGATCACGTTCGCCACACCCTCATGACGCTCGAGACGGCCTGACGCCACCAGCGCGGGTAGGTCCCTCACCACCGAGCGGTACCGCATCCAGCATCCTTTCGATACCACTACATTCACCAGACCTGTCTCGTCCTCAAGATTCAGAAACGTTGTGCCCCCAGCCGTCATGGGGCGCTGGCGGTGCGTGACCAAACCGGCGACGCGGATCTTGCCCGGTGGGCACGTGAGCAGTTCCGCTGCCGTGCGGATCCCTGCCGCTGACAGCCCGTCCCGCAGGAATCGCGTGGGGTGACCGTTGGGAGAAACACCTGTCGCCCACAGATCTGCAGCAGCGGTCTCGATCCCCGACATCGACACAAGCGGCGGCGGCGATGCCCCGGTCACAACTCCAGGCAGCCGATCCGCACGTGCTTGATGCACGGCCCCTGCCGTCCACAGTGCTTCGCGCCGCGACAGCCCAAAGCAGTCGAACGCTCCAGCGGTGGCCAGCGCCTCCAGCGCCCGCAGTCCCACATCGGTCCTGCGGCACAGGTCCTCCATATCGCGGTAAGGACCGCCGACAGCAATCCGCTCGGCAAGCTCGTCGCCCACCCCCCGCACCGACGACAGCCCTAGCCGGACTGCCACTCCCCCAGCAGAGACACCACACAGCTCCAGCGTGGCCATCTCGGAAGACAGGTTGATGCAAGGCGTGTGCACCACCACGCCGTGGCGGCGAGCATCCTGGCACAGCGAGTGTGGTGAGTAGAACCCCATCGGCTGCGCATTCAGCAGCGCTGCGCAGAATGCTGCGGGATAGTGCAGCTTGATCCACGCCGAGGCGTACACCAAATGGGCGAACGACACCGAGTGGCTCTCGGGGAAGCCGTAGTCGGCGAAGGCGACCATCTTCTCCCAGACCCGCTCGGCCACGTCGCCGACCAGCCCCCGTTCGGCCATGCCCTCGAACAGGCGCTCACGCAGGCGGCCCATCCGCTCGCGGGACCGCTTGGCACCCATGGCCTGGCGCAGCTTGTCGGCTTCGGCCGCGGTGAACCCGGCAGCGTCGATGGCCATCTGCATGAGCTGCTCCTGGAACAGCGGGATGCCCAATGTCTTGGCCAGCGAGTTCTCGAGCAGGGGATGCAGGTAAGTGACCGGCTCGGTGCCGTTGCGCCGCCGGATGTAGGGGTGCACCGAGCCGCCCTGGATGGGGCCGGGGCGGATGAGCGCAACCTCCACCACCAAGTCGTAGAAGCAGCGAGGGCGCAGCCGCGGCAAGGTGGCCATCTGGGCACGTGACTCCACCTGGAAAACGCCGATGCTGTCGGCCCGGCAGAGCATGTCGTACACCTCGTCTTCCTGCGGGAGCCTGCCGAGGTCCACCTCGACGCCGTGCGCGTCGGCGATCAGGTCGACGGCGTAGTGCAGGGCCGACAGCATCCCCAGCCCCAGCAGGTCGAACTTCACCAGCCCGATCGCTGCGCAGTCGTCCTTGTCCCACTGCAGCACCGAGCGGTTGACCATGGTCGCCCATTCGGTGGGACAGACCTGCGTCACCGGCCGGTCGCAGATGACCATGCCGCCTGAGTGGATGCCCAAGTGGCGCGGCGCTCCTTCGAGCGCGGCAGCCAGCTCTGCTACGTCGGCGGGAATGCTGGGCTCGTTGCGACTGGGCTCGTTGCGACTGGGCTCGTTGCGACTGGGCTCGTTGCGACTGGGCTGTTCGACTGTTGGCTCGGGCCCCGCGTCACGCCAGTCGCGCTCACGCGGACGATTGCCCGAGCGCTGAGGGGAGTCGGGCCCGGTCACCGAAGGCAACGGGCTGTACCGGTCCAGCGATTTCGACCAGGCATCGGCCTGGCCGGATTCCCACCCCAGCGCTCGGGCCATGTCACGCACCGACGAGCGCGCCCGGTAGGTGATGACGTTCGCCACCTGCGCTGTGTGAGCGCGGCCGTATCGCTCGTACACGTACTGGATGGCCTCCTCGCGGCGGTCGCTCTCGATGTCGACGTCGATGTCGGGCGGCCCGTCGCGCTCGGGCGACAGGAAGCGCTCGAACAGCAGCCCCAGCGCAACCGAGTCGACATTGGTGATGCCGAGCGCGTAGCAGACCGCTGAGTTCGAGGCTGAGCCGCGGCCCTGGCAGTAGATGTCGCGGCTTCCGCAGAACGACACGATGTCGGACACGACCAGGAAGTAGCCGGCGAAGCCGAGATGGTCGATGAGGTCGAGCTCGTGGCGTATCTGTGCCCAAGCGCCCGGTACCCGTTCGGCCTCTGGGGGGCCGTAGCGCTCCAGTGCGCCTTGGGAGGTGAGATGCCGCAGGTACGACATCTCGTCGTGACCGTCGGGACACCGATACGGCGGCAGGTTCGGCGCTATCAGCGACAGGCTGAACGCGCAGTCGCGGCCGAGCTGCGAGGCCGCGGCCACCACGCCCGGCCAGCGGGCGAACCGGCGGGCCTGCTCGGCGCCGGATCGCAGGTGCGCCGTGGCCGACGGCGGCAGCCATCCATCCAGCTCGTCGAGGCTGCGCCGGGCACGCACGGCGGCCACGGCGGTGGCCAGCCGCCGCCCTGTGGGAGTGGCGTAGTGGACACCGTTGGTGCAGATCGGCTCGACCCCGGCCCTGATGGCCACCGAAGCCAATACGTCGTTGCGCTCGCTGTCGAGCGGGTCGCCGTGATCCCACAGCTCGACGAAGACGTTGTGGCGGCCGGCTGCTTGCGTGAGCCGGTCAAGCTGGGCTGCTGCTGCGCGCGGCCCTTCAGCGATGAGTGCTGCGGGGACGGTGCCCTTGCGGTGCCCGGTGAGGATCGCCCATTCGTCGCGGTGCGCCGCGGCGACCGCCAGGAACTCGCTCGTGTCGAGGCGCGGGGCGTGCTTGCGGCCCGCCATCTGCGCTGTCGAGATCAACTCGCCCAGCGAGGCGTAGCCGGACGGCGAACGCGCCAGCACCACCACGTGGGATCCCGCAGGGTCGGCGCACCCGGTGCGCTGCGGCTGTACTCGGCGCTGAGTGCCGGGCATCAGCTCGCCGGCGCCATGAGCGCCGGGCATCAACTCAGTGACGCCGTATGCGTCGAGCGTCAGCTCAGCACCGAACACCGTCGGCAGTCCGGCCTCGGCGGCAGCTTCCGCGAAGCGCACCACGCCGTAGAACCCGTTGTGATCGGTCAGCGCCAGCGCGTCGAGCCCCAGCCGCACTGCTTCGTCCACCAGCTCAGCCGGGCTCGACGACCCGTCCAGGAAGCTGAAGTTCGAGTGAGCGTGCAGTTCCGCATACGGCACCACCGAAGGCGGGGCTTGCGGCCGAGCGGCAAGTTCGAACCGCTCGCCGTCGACAGCGACGCTCTTGCCATAACTGTGCTCAATGCGCCGGCCCTTACTGGGCCGGCCGTGGGGTGGTGGCCGGTCGGACAGCCGCCGCTCCAGTTCCCGCCAGGAAATTCCCGGATTCGTGAAACCCACGGCGCCACACTAACGAACAAAAGTTCCCAGAACAAGAGTTCTGAGAACAGAAGTTCTATCGCCTCGCTTGCCTCGGCGCGGCCACCTCGGCGCGGCCACCGCGTCTCGTGACCCCGAGACCGAACCGAACTACGTTGCGCCCATGGCTGAGACATCACCCACTGGCGCATCAACTGGCACATCTACTGGCGCACCAGCCGAAGACCTGCCCGACGGCGTGGCCACCGCCGAGCTGTTCGCCTCGGGAAAGGCCTCAGCCGTCGAATTGCTCGACGAGGCCATCGCCCGGGCCGACCGGGTGAACCCCGAGATCAACGCCATCATCGGGAGACTCGACGACAGCGCACGCCGAGCGGCTGAACGGCTCGATGCCGCACGCGACGCAGGCGAGGCGGGCAGTTCTCTGGCAGGTGTCCCGTTCCTCACCAAAGACCTGACGTGCACAACCGAGGGACAGCCCTACCACGCCGGCAACGCAGCACTCAAAGAGGCCGGCCACACCGCATCGAGCACCGCTCACCTCGCCGTCATGTTCGCCGAACTGGGCCTGGTGAACTTCGGACGGACGAACACGCCCGAGTTCGGCCTGACCATCACCACCGAACCGCTCGCGTACGGCCCCACCGCCAACCCCTGGAACACCGGTCATTCGACGGGCGGGTCCAGCGGCGGGTCCGCCGGGGCGGTTGCTGGGGGCATCGTGCCCATCGCCCACGCCAACGACGGGGGCGGCTCCATTCGCGTGCCTGCTGCAAACTGCGGGCTGTTCGGGCTGAAGCCGAATCGGGGGCGGGTCTCGCTGGGACCCGATTCGGGCGACGGCTGGTCCGGGTTCACCGTCGACGGCGTGGTCAGCCGCAGTGTGCGCGACAGCGCCCGCGTGCTCGACGGCATCAGCAGCCCGTGGCCGGGCGATCCCTACTGGGCACCGCCGCCGTCAGGCACGTTTGAGTCCGCAGCGGGGCGCGAACCGCGGACGCTGCGGGTAGGCCTGTGCGCACACTCAGAGTGGGGCCCGGTGGATCCCGAGTGCAGTCAGGCAGTCGAAGACGCCGGGTGGTTGCTCGAGAGCCTCGGCCATCAGGTCGACTACTCGGCACCCGACGAGCTGTTCCATGAAGACTTCTTCGAGCACTTCCGCACGATCGTGTCGGCATGCAACGTGGCAATGCTGGCCGGCTTCGAAGCCGCCGTGGGCCGACCCATGGCGCGTGTCGACACCGAAGGCGACACCTGGGCGCTGATGGAGATCGGCCGGAAGGTGACCGGTGCGCAGTACGTATCGGCCGTCGAGTGGTGCCATGCGTGGACTCGGCGGCTGGCCGAATGGTGGGGCGACCATGACGTCCTGGTCTCGCCGATCATGGCCGAGCCGCCCCCACGGCTAGGCGAGCTGCGCAACCCCGAGACCGGCCGCGGCCGGCTGAACGACCTGCTGCAGTTCACGGCGCAGTGGAACGTGGCCGGGCAGCCGGCGATGTCGGTGCCGCTGCACTGGACTGCGGGCGGCCTGCCGGTGGGCGTGCAATTCGTGGGCCCACATGCCAGCGAGGAGATGCTGCTGTCGCTGGCCGGCCAGCTCGAGCTGGCGGCCCCATGGGCGGGCCGCACCCCGCCCGTGTGGGCGGGGACTGGCTGACGCAGCCAACATGCCTGCTGATCGCCGCGACCACGACGCCACGGCGCTGGCAGCGGCATTCGCAGCTGGCAACACAGATCCGGTCGAGGCGACGCAGGCTGCGCTCGACCGGCTGGAGCGGCTGAATCCCGCCTTGAACGCAGTGATCCATCCGAGGCCCGAGCGGTCGCTGGCCGAAGCTGCCGAGGCGTCGCATCGCTGGGCGAAACGGCGCGATGCTTCCAGCGATCACGGTGACATGCCGCTCGACGGCGTGCCCATGGCAGTCAAGGACCTCGGCTGCGAGCAAGCGGGCGAATTCCATCACGCCGGGGCACGATTCCTCGTCGACCTGGAGTGGCGCGGCACGCTCGACAGCCACCTGTACCGACTGCTGCGCGACGCAGGCATGATCTCAGTGGGGCGCACGAACACGCCGGAGTTCGGCACCACGATCACCACCGAGCCGGCCGCCTATGGCCCGACGGCGAACCCGTGGGATCTGACCCGCTCGCCGGGCGGTTCCAGCGGCGGCTCGGCGGCCGCCGTGGCAGCGGGCATCGTGCCGGTCGCGCACGGCAACGACGGCGGCGGCTCGATCCGTGTTCCCGCCGCGGCATGCGGCCTCGTGGGATTGAAGCCCACCAGAGGACGGGTGTCGACCGCACCACGTCTCGGCGAGCACCGCGGCGGCTTCGCCGTCGACGGGATGCTCACCCGTACGGTGCGCGACGCTGCGCGGTGCCTCGATATCATCAGCCGCCCGGCACCCGGGGATCCATATGTCGCTCCCCCGCTGGAGCCGGGTGCGTCCTTCGCCAACGCACTGGTGACCCCGTTGCCGCGGCTGCACATCGCAGTGTCGACAGGAATCCCGAACCGTGCGAGCGAACCGGTGCGGCGGGCCACCGAGCAGGTCGCAAGCCTGCTGGACGGATTGGGCCATCGCATCGAGACCGACACGGCGCCGGACGGCTGGTTCAGCCCTGACATCGCGGACCAGATGATCGTGGTGCGCACCGTCGGCATGGCCGCTGAGGTTGCTGGGTGGGCAGAACGGCTCGGCCGCCCGATGACCGCCGACGACATCGAGCCAGCCAATTGGTGGTCGGCCGAACTGGGCAGGTCGCTGCCCGCCTCCGCCTATGTGCAGGCACTCGAAGAGCTCGCCCGCTGGCGCAGGCGCGTCATGTCGTTCTGGGACCCCAGCCCGTTCGGCCGACCGGGGACGCCGGGCGACGATCGCTGGGACCTGCTGCTCACGCCCGTGCTGGCTGATGTCACACCGCCGCTCGGCTACCTGTCCGATCCGCTCGACGGCGCCCGGCGCATCGCTGACCTGGCGCCATTCGTGAACCAGGCGAACGTGAACGGGCAGCCGGCCATCTCGCTGCCGACTGCACATGACCCCGACGGCCTGCCGCTGGGAGTGCAGCTGCATGCCGGGCACGGCAATGAGCAACTCTTGCTGGCGGTCGCCCAGCAGATCGCTGATGCCGGCGGCCTGATCCCCCTCGGCGACCTGCCGCTGGAACTGCCGTGAGTCCCCCAGAGCGGGCGCTCGCCCGAGCAGTGGAGCTGCTCGGCGAGGCCGGCGTGAGGGTGCGCAGCGCGGTGGTGGTCACCGATGCCGAGACCGCCCGGGCACACCGGCGCGTCATGACCGTCCGAGTTGCCGGTTTCGCTGTGGGCGCTGCCCTGGCGATTTCATGGGGCATCGGCTGGCTGCTGATTGTGGCCGCGGTGGTCGCTCACCAACTGCTGTTCAACGTGCTACGCCTGCTGGCGGCCACCGACGAGGGGCTCGTTCTGGCCGACATCAGCTTCCGCCGGGCCGTCATCGTCGCCCGCTGGCAGACCGGTACCGACGCCACCTTGGTGCTGCGCACGGACAGCCCGCAGGTGGAAGTCACCGTCGAGCCGCCGGTGGACAACACGGGCGTCGGCGAGCCTTGGATCGGACAGGTGAGCGGATCCGACCTCGACGGCTTCGAAACCACGATCCGGGCGGCCGGCGGCGAACCGCTGCGCCGGACGGCGACCGACTGAGTCTTGCTGGGGGCCGTCGCCACGTTCGACGACCCCGATTTCGGCGCAGCCAACAACTACGGTGACGCGCCGTGAGATTGCTGCGCTACAGGATTGGCGAGGAAAGCTCCACCCGCATTGGCCTGGCGACCGCCGATGGCGTAGCGCGACTCGACGGCCTCGAAGCGGGCGGTGAGCCGATCACCACCATCGGAGAGGCGGTCGCCGCCGCCCTGACTGATCCGGCAGCTCTCGCACAGGCACCAGTCGGTCACGCCTGGGACGACATCACGTTCGCCGTCCCGATCGATCCCGGCGCCCGCATGTTGTGTGCCGGGGCGAACTATCACAAGAAGTACCCGCTGGGCGGCAACGTGCAGGCCCCGGCGCAGCCGGTCTACTTCAACAAGCCTCCCGGCACCCTCGTCGCCCACGGCGACAATCTCGTCAGGCCGTCGGTGTCGATCCAGTTCGACTACGAGGTGGAGCTGGCGGTGATCATCGGTCGGGCGGGCCGTCACATCGACATCGCTGACGCGCTCGACCACGTCGGTGGCTACTCGGTGCTGAATGACGGCTCGGTGCGCGACTGGCAGCGCCACAGCGTGGCGGCAGGCAAGAACTTCTTCCGCTCCGGTTCCATGGGTCCGTGGATCACCACCGCTGACGAGATCGCCGACCCTGCGGCGCTGGAAGTCATCTGCCGTGTGAACGGCAAGGAACGACAGCGGGCCGGCGTCAGCGAAATGATCTTCTCGGTCGCCGAGATCATCGCTTACATATCAAGGGTGATGCCGCTCGAACCTGGCGACGTCATTGCCACAGGCTCACCCGAAGGCACCGGCGGGTCGCACGAGCCGCCGCGCTGGCTGGTTGCGGGAGATGAGATCACCTTCGAGGTCCCCGGAATCGGCGTTCTGCGCAATCGAGTGATCGACGAGTAGTCCCGCTCAGCCCGGTCTGGACTCGTTTGCTCAGCCCATGAGCCACAGCATTGCCAAGACGGTGGTGAGAAGCGGCTGAGAATCTCGAAGGGCGACACCCACAGCCGACAGGTCATCGGTACCTTGGGCCGAAGGTCGCGGTCGTCGCGTGCGATGACCACGGGCGACCGCAGGCAGACGACGTCGCCAGCCCCAGGCTGGCTTCAGCGAGGACGCGCCCCGGTGCGAGGTTCACGGCGGCAATCGCCCCCGCAATCGGCACGCCGAAAGGTTGCACACCGAGGTGCGTCACGCCGCTTCGTCGTGGCAATCGCATTCGCCCTCGTGGCCAGCGTCGTGCCGATCGCCGGTACGGGAGCGCAGTCCCAGCCCTCTGACGCTGAGCTGAAGAAGCGCCAGGAGCAGCTGGAACAGCAGCAGAAGGAGCTGGAGGCCCAACTGGCGGAAGAGCGACGCATCCGTGACGAGGCCCAGGCGGAGCTGCTTGCGAAGATCGGCGAGGTCGACCTGGCGCAGGCTGATGTCAACGAGATCCTGGAGGCCTTCGACCAGCTGAAGTTGCTGGTGAACGAGCAGCGGGCCGATCTCGACCGGGCCGAGTTGGCCCTCGCTGCTGCCGAGGCGTCGGTGGAGGCTGCGGTCGGGCGGGTCATCTCGCTCGATGCCCAGCACGACGAGCTGGGCCAGCGGGTCATCGATCTCATCGTGCAGACCTATATCGGGCACGACGCTTCGGTCGAGGGTTCCTACGGCTTGGTGCGCACCGGTGACATTTACGACGCCGCCCGCATCCGCGTGCTGATCGGCGCGGCGCTTGGCGACCTGAACGAGACCGCTGACCAGTTGCGGGCGCTCACGATCGATGCAGAGCTGGCAGTGCGCGAATTCCAGCGCGCCGAGGAACTTCGAGACATCCGCCGTGTGGAGTCCGAACGGGCGCTGGAGGATCTGCTCGACGTCGTGGAACTAGAGGCGATCGTGCTCGCGCAACTCGAGCACGAGTTCGAGAACTTGCTGTACGAGCAGCAGGCGCTGCAGGAGTGGAACGATGCCGCTGCTGCAGACGTCGCCGAGACGGCGGACCGTGTCGCCAGTGCCATCTCCGGGCAAAGGCGCATCGAGTCGGAGCTGAAACGTCGCAAAGCAGAAGTCGAACGACGTCGGCGCGAAGCGGAGGAGCGGAGGCGCCGGGAGCTCGAAGGCACCGTCGGGCAGCCCACCAGCAACAACATTCCAGCCAGCGACCTGACATGGGTCGGCGGCATTCAGGTCCACAAGTCGATCGCAAACAAGGTGCAGGACCTGGTCGAGCACGCTGCCCGCGACGGGATCCGGCTGACTGGCGGCGGCTATCGCAGCGCCTCGGATCAGATCCGGCTGCGCCGGGCGCACTGCGGCACAAGCCAGTGGGCGATCTACCAGAAACCGGCCTACCAGTGCCGCCCGCCCACCGCCCGGCCCGGTCGATCCATGCACGAGCGCGGCCTCGCCATCGACTTCCGGCACAACGGCCGCTCGATCGGCAGCCGCAAATCGACAGCATTCCGGTGGCTGAAGGCCAACGCAGAGACGTATGGCCTCCACAACCTGCCCAGCGAGCCCTGGCACTGGTCCACCAACGGCAACTGACCCAAACCCGGGTCACCAAAGTACGTCAGGCTCCCCCGACGGCGTCACGACAGAGAGTAGGACCCGCAGCGTCCTCATCGCAGCGTACGGACAGCTAGCCCCAGCCCGCCTCTTGGAGTGCTTCAGCGGCTGCTTCGGGGCAACGTCGTACCGCAGCTTTCAGTTGGCGAAGGTGGAAACGGCTCCGTGCCTCGCTGAGCACGTCTTCCCATCCCGCGTGGTAATCAACGAGCTCTTCGGACACGCAGAATTCGATGATGTCTTCAAGGCACGGCCGAAAACGCCGTCCGCCGACTGGAAGGTGGAGTCGCCGGGCAGTCCTTTCTGTCTGGCCGGACAGGTCGAGCAGACGTTGGAGAGATGCCGATTCGCCGTCGATGTGCAGGTGGGCCTCTGGGTACACGTTCGGGGCTGGCCGCACGAAGTCGTACGTGAGAATTGCCTCTCCGTCTGCGGTGGCGAGCGCATAGGCGCTCTGAGTGTTCCGCAAGTACTTGGACTCATCATCGAGTGTGAGAGTGTGGAGGATGCGCAGACCGAGGCGGGCCGGTTTCTGGGAAATCGTAAGCGGGATGAGATCGTCCAGACCGTTCGGACTATTGCCCCAGTAGCGGACGATTGCGCTTCCATGCCGATCCATCTTGGACGACAAGCGGATTCCATGTGTGACCGTCTTGTTCAGCAGCCCCGTGATCTCCGCAGCGAATTCGCGGGCCTGCCGCTCAAGGTCACCCTGCGGGCGGGTCAAAGGATGAGACGAGGAACCACATGCGTCGGGCAAGCTCACTCATGAACTCGCCACACGCGGCCTGCTGATCAAGTTCCTCCCGTGTGCAGCCAGCGGCGTCAAGAGCATCGCTCACGAGCTTGCCCACATCGTCGTCGGTGAGATGAACGACCTCGATCTCGTTGGGGTCTGCCGCGTAGGTGGGCAGTTCATCCAAGGTGCGGCCAGCGATCGTCAGTGTGGACATTGCACGGTTCCTGTGTCGAGAGTGGCGGCGATTGTCACGCCGCATCGCCCGGCTCTGCGGGAGCCACGCGCCACAGGATATTCACAGGGGGTGACATGACACGACGTATATCTGACCGATTATTCGGGGGGATAATATGTTGCACCACGTCTGACCTGCATGTTTAGGTTCCACCCCAAGTTATCATTGCCGCTCGATTCTGTTTGTAATGGTGGACGCATTTACGCGCGTACAGCACGCAAACCGCAGGTCGCCCAGCCCGCTCAGTCGTAGGTGGCTTCGCGCTGCCAGCGGCCGCCCTCGACAGCGCAGAGATGGGCGGTGCCGTCGTCGAGCACGAGTTGGAACCGCGCCTGGCGCCGTGATCGGGAACTCCACCAGCGTTCGTCCAGCGGCCAGGGTCCTGCCCATGCCGTGATGGCGCTGGCGCGCCCATCTGCCCGGCGCAGCACGGCGGGAGGTGCGCTGACCTGTGCCCTGCCGCTCACGCCCACAGGCTCGCCGTTCGCATCGAGCACCACGAGCGGCTCGGGCTCAGCCAGCACCTCAGCAGGGGCCGGCGCACCCAGCCGTCCCGGCCACGGGGGCGCTGTGTTTGATGCGCCGGTCCCACGAGGGCCGGCTGTGTTCGATGCGCCGGCTGTGCTTGAGTCGGCTTGGCCAGTGGTGCCGAACGGGAGGCGCTGTTCGAGATCGGCAAAGCGGCGGCCAGAACCCAGGCGGCCCACGGTGACCCCGTCGAAGCCCACCAGCGCCTGTACCCGGCCCATGGCTCGCTCGGCCCGCTCGTCAGCCTCTGACTGACCGCCCCAGAAGCCGAGCTGGCGCCCTTCATCGGGAGCTGTTTCGGCCACTGCCAGCCCGATGAGCGAGATACGGCCGCTGGGTCGGCTGCGATTGTCGCTGCGCCAGCCATCGAGCTGCCAGCGCACACGGTCGACCACATCGGGCGGGCTGAAACGGAACCCGTGACGCCACCGCCTGCTGGCAGTCTCGCCGTGCTCGGTCTCGGCGCTGATCTCCACGCACACCAGCGCCTGACCGAGCCGGGTCAGCTGGGCGTCGAGCTGATCTGCCAGGGATTTCGCTGCGAACGCCACCGTGTCGAGCCGGTCCGCTGGCGGATCGATCTCGGTTTCGACGCTGAGCTCGGGTCCCGCAGCGGCAGGTTGGCTCAGCCGGAAATCACGCCCGCTGGCCAGGCGGTGCGCCCATTCGCCCTGTGTGCCGAACCTGCCGATCAGGTCGGTGACAGGCAGGGCCGCCACGTCGCCCAAGGTGCGCAAGCCCAGCCGCCCGAGCACATCGGTGAAGTCGCTGGCTGCGTCAGGGTCGTCTCCCAGCGGCGAGAACGCTCCGGCCAGTGTTCGCTGCGACAGCCGGCTGAGGAAGGCTGCACTGGCGCCCGCAGGCACCACCAGCACCTGCGTCGATGGGGCTCGGGTCGATGCCAACCGGGCGGCAAGACCGGCAACGAACAAGCCGTCGGCGATGCCGACGCTGATGGTTGCACCAGTCTGTGCATCGGCCAGCACCCCGGCGGCGGTCTGGCGCACCAGCTCGGCCAGCGCCTCGTCGCCGCCGTAGTAGCGCGACGGGCCTCGGGTGGCGACGACGCAACATCCAGGTGTCAGCACCTCGACCCTTGGCGTCAGGTCTTCCAGCGCCGCGACCACAGGGGCGAAGCGTCGGGCGTCGAGATCAGGATCGCGTTCGATCAGCTCTAAGGCGGGGCATTCGGACTGGGCCTGACGGCGGCGCATTCCCGTGCGCACCCCGGCCGCGGCGGCCGCGGGCGTGAGCGCGGTGATCCGTCCGACGAACACCACCGCTGCAGGCGTGGCGGGGTCGAGTCCCGCGGCGATCGCCGACCAGTGCTCGACCTCCACCACCAGCATCCGCGGCGGGATGTCGGCAGGGCTATCGGGGTTATCCCGCATGGCGTTGTGGGGGGACGACCACATCGG
This sequence comes from Candidatus Poriferisodalis sp., assembly GCF_965221945.1. GTDB lineage: Bacteria > Actinomycetota > Acidimicrobiia > Acidimicrobiales > Poriferisodalaceae > Poriferisodalis. Next base: position 2,314,222 of record NZ_OZ244925.1, read on the forward strand.
TGTCGATTCCCGAGATGCCGGCCGCCGAGATGCCGGCCTGGGAGGAATCGGCCGAGGCAGGCCAAGAAACAGTGTCAATGGCACCGCGGACCCCGCTGATGCGGCCGTCGGTATCGGGCAGCCACAGGACGGCTCGCCGCGGCAGCGACGCCGCGCCGCGGCCCGTCGCGACCACCTCGGCCCGGCGCTCCCGCAGCCGTCCATGACCTTGCCCAAGACCTGTCCACGCGGCACGTTCCACCGTCAGGGTCACGTCTGGGCTGAATGCGCCAGATGCGCCGGCCCCACGAGAGCCGGCTGAGCTGAATGCGCCGGCCCCACGAGAGCCGGCTGGGCTGAATGCGCCGGCCCCACGAGAGCCGGCTGTCTTTGCCTCGGCCACCTCGATTACCACGGTCCCCCGCTCCCGCAAGCGGGCGCGCAGGCGCCGGCTATGAGCAGCCGCCAGCCGCACGCCGGCGGCCAGCAGGACCACGTCGACATTGCCGATCAGGGCGTTCAGCACCTCGGCTGCGGCGTCACCGGGTTCGTCCACGAATGCCCACCGATCCAGCGACGCCCCTCGCTCGGCCACTGCGGAGACGCCCATGCGTCCCAGCCCGACAGCAGCCACCCATCCTCCTGTGCGTGAGACCTCTGCTGCGAAGGCCGTCGCCAGGGTCAGTGCCCCCGGCCCCTGAGTGGCCAGCACCGATCCGGGAACGAGCCCCGGCTGTGTCAGCAACGGTGCCAGCTCGTCGGCGACGGGCAGCAGCCGCTCGTCATGCCCGATGTCCGCAACACGCGCTATGTCCAACGCGCCGACCCCACGAGGGCCGGCTGTGTCATGCAGCTGCACTGCCATCGCGACAGACTAGACGAACAACCGTTTCCGAGACTGCTTTATCTGCGAGCCTCTTCGAAGGCCCGCTCGCTGCCTGCCGTACGGTCCGGCCGGACTACTTCGTGCCGGCCAAGATCGTGGCGCCGCTCGGGCCAGCCTGCTCGAGGTGCACCGTGCCGGCCGCGAGCTCGCACCACTCCCCTGGTTCGAAGACTCGGGTCTCGTCATCGAGCCCAAGACGAAACTCGCCCTCGGTAACCATCACCATCGCCGAGAACTCGTGGCTGTGAAACTCGCCGTCGGCGTCAGGCGGGAACACAAAACTGCGCGGCTCGCCGTAGCCACGCGCCGCGAGCTCGGCACGAAACTCATCTTCAGTCATAGGCGCAACGGTAGCCCTCGGGCGTCGCTAGCGGCCGAGCCTGTCGATGCCGCTAGCGGTAGTGGGCAAACAGCTCTTCGATGAGTTCGGTGATGCCCTCGGAGGTGTGGCCCCGTGAGATGTCGATCGTGGCCACGTTGCCGTAGACGTGTACGTGGTCGACGCCACCGCGTTGGAAGAGGCGCCATGCCAGCAGGTCGGCCGGGTCCTCGGCACTGGCCGCATCGTCAGCACTGTTGTAGTAGCGGTGGCCTGCCCCCGTCAGCGGACGGTTGGTCTCGAAGCGCACCGTGCCCGGACGTGCGGCGGACGGTCGCTCTGCTACTCGAACGGGCTGGCCCATGGCCGATGAGCGTAGCGAGGTAAGCCAGTAGCTTGGGGCTGCTCGCAAGCCGGACTTCCCCCACAATCCTTCCTATGAAACAGGAGCCTGAAATGGCCGCTGCCGACACCGTCGAGATCACCGAGGAACAGTTCACGGCCGAGGCAACGGCGTTCCTCGAGGCCAATGCCAAGCGCAAGGCCGAACGGCGCGAGTTCGTCTGGGGCGAGGGACCCGACAATGCAGCACTCTTCGAAGAGATCGACCGCGAGCGCGAGCGGCAGGAACTTGACGAGGCGAAGGCGTGGCGAGCCACCAAATACGACGCCGGCTACGGCTGGATCGGCGGGCCGGTCGAGCTGGGCGGCAGCGGCCTGCCCCGCAAGTACGAGCGGATCTGGAACCAGCTCGAGGGCCAGTTCGATACGCCCGACGGCGGATTCTTCGGCATCGGCCTGGGCATGGTGGCCCCCACGATCCTGACGCACGCCAATCCTGAGGTGTCTGCTGACGTGCTGCCCAAGATGTTCCGAGCCGACATCGTGGGCTGCCAGCTGTTCTCCGAGCCGGGTGCGGGATCCGACCTGGCCAGCTTGCAGATGCGGGCCGACCGCGACGGCGAGGAATGGATCCTCAACGGCCAGAAGGTCTGGACCTCGGGCGCGCACTATTCCGAGATCGGCGAGGTGATCGCCCGTTCCGACTTCGATCTGCCCAAGCACCAGGGCCTGACCGGGTTCATCGTGGACATGAACGCGCCCGGGGTCGACGTGCGGCCGCTGCGGCAGATGACCGGCGGGGAGAACTTCAACGAGGTCTATTTCACCGACGTTCGGGTGCCCGACAGCCACCGTCTCGGCGACGTGAACCAGGGCTGGGGCGTGGCGCTCACGACGCTCATGAATGAGCGCGCAGCGATCGGCGGAGGGTCCGGCGGCGGCGGCAGCTTCACCAAGCTGGCAGCCATGGCCACCCACTACGGCGTGAACGGCGACGCCTTGACCCGCCAAAGGCTCGCCGAGATCTACACCCAAGGCAAGGTGCTGGGCTGGTCGAACCAGCGCACGATGGATGGGCTGCGGGCTGGTCGCACACCCGGGCCGGAGATGTCGCTGTCAAAGATGGGACTGGTGCGCCAGATGGACGCCACCAGCAACTTCGTGAGCAACACGCTGGGGGAAAAGCTGGCGGTCGACACCGGCGAATGGGGCACTTTCTCGTGGGCCGGCTACGTGCTGGGCTTCCCGGCCATGCGCATCGCCGGCGGCTCAGACGAAGTGATGCGCAACATCGTCGGCGAGCGCGTGCTGGGGCTGCCCAAGGAGCCGGGTATCGACACCACCAGCCCGTTCCGCGATCTGAGGGTGGGGACCCAGCGCTCTGAGTGAGCTAGTACCTCTGAACATCTCAGCTGGGCTCACATGAAGCGTACTGAGAATTATCTTCGTTGTTCGTGAAATATCGTCAAATACTGGACTGCAACAGCAGGGTCCTTAATTCCAACTGACACATAGCGTCCTACAGCGGCGATCCAGACAATCCCGCGCCGTCGGACGCAAGCGGCCATGTGCTGATCGCGACGACGCCCTGCGCTATTGGGCGCTGTCGAGACCAACGGACGTTCCGGCGAGAAGTGACCGGCACGGACGACGAACAGCGCCTGCTGAGAATCATCGGGCGAATGCCGCTTGCGAGCGCCGCAAACCTCGCACCGATCCTGACCATCGGAGCGCAGCAGCTCCACCGGCAGCTGACCGTGCTGCAGGATGCGGGCTGGCTGGCATCGATCCGCAGGGGAATGTCCGAGCAGGCGCAGGATCGTTGGTTCCTCACGCGCCGGTCAGTGGATTCGTTGTATACGACCGACCACATGCATCACAGCCCGCGCGAGGTGGCCCGCGCCGCCAGCCTCAAGCGTCTCCGCCCGGCGGCCGAGGACCTGAGCGGGCTTGATGCGGGATTTGCGACGGACCACGATCACCTGCCGCACATCGAGGATGTGCACTTCTCACCCTTCGCCCAACCGGCTCCCTCCAGCAGTGTCCCGCCAGAGTTCCACGAGCACCCGCCGTGGACGGCCACTGCACGGGGTATCCGGTTATGCGTGCGGCGCCTCGCCATGATGGAGGCGCTGTACCGGATTGCGCCGGATCTCATGCGCAACGACCAGGTGATCTGGCCGGCCGACGGCGTCCCAGTCGATGCCAGCTGGCACATGACGGACTTCCGCATGCTGCGGCGCGGCGGTTTCTACCACGCGGTAGCCCGTTACGGCTCGCCGATCTGGGTCACCTTCACCTACGTGGGGCTGCATGCGACCGAGCGGGTGCTCCGGCGCAAGCAGGAACATCGGTTCTGGGGCCTCGACAGCTACACCCACGAACAGGATCACTACTTCCGGATAGCGAACCGGGTCTTCTACGAAGATCCGGAGCAGACGGTCGAACCGTCGGCACAGGTCATCATCGCCGCCGACGCGTGGGCCGCGGATCTCGCCCGCCGAACGCTCGACGAGACGGCGCCCACACTCATCTGTACTGCCGACGGCCACTGGGGCGATGCCACCGAGCTCTGTCCGTCCCGTGACAGCATCTCAGATCCACCTGAGCATCCCCAGCTCGGACACCCGGAAATCATGCGACGCTGGCGGGTGCGCAACCGTGATCTGATTGCGATCAATGGCCCGGCCGGATACCGGGCCTTCACCACGATTGCTCAATTCCCAGCGATGCACGCCTCGTGGCTGCACGAACTCGTGGGCGGTTCGTCGCAAGCGTCCGACGAGACGTTCACTCGCCTGGTCGATGTTGGACTCGTGGTCGTCTTCGACGAGCGCTTCTACCTGGCTGAACGCGGAATGCGACGCGCCGCCAGCCTGAGCCGAGTGCTGCCTGGCAGGATTCGCAGCCGGCATGCCGCCTATCTCGAATCCGGCTACCGGCGCCAAGAGCTGCGCCACAACGACGGCGTCAACCAGATTGTCCTGCAGTTCGCCCGCGAAGGCGTGGGGGTGTTCGCCGGCTGGAGAGGCGAGATCAACCTGCCGGGCATCACCCAGGTCAAACCGGATCTCGTCGCCCTCGTTGCCGACGGCCCGTTCGGGGCAGGTCCCTACAGCATCGAGTACGAACGCACCGCTACGACACCGGCCGAAGTGCACCGCAAGCTGGGTCCGTACCGCAGAAGCGCTTGGCATGGACACTCGCTGCCGGTGCTGGTGATCTGCGACACTCAGCGAGCGGTGCACAATTTCGAGAACACGATCTTCGGCCTGCCCTTGCTCGCGACCGATTTCGAAGCGGCCATGGCCGGACCGCTGACCGGCGATGCCACCGTGTGGACACGCGAGGGCAAGGCGGTGTCACTGCATTGCCGTGGGACGCAGTGAAGTCAGTCGGCTGTTGGCCCGTGCTGAACGTCGAGCTCGGGCATGGGAAAGTCGGAGAGATTCGCTGTGGCCAGCGCTGCGCAGTACGCCGACGGTTGGTGCCCGCTCGATGACTTCCTGGGTGATGCCCGCAAGTCGGTCGATCGCTTCCGGGCTGCCGTGGAGTCCTACGGGCGAGATCCGGACGCCGTCCCGATCTCGATGTACTGCTTCAGCCGCCGGTGCAGGGTCAGAGGCGGGTGGGGAGATCGGCTAGCGGTACCAGCTCGGCTTGGGGGGTGTCGATGTCGCCTTCGGGCAACATGAAGCGCCAGAAGGCGATGCCGAACGGGCGGCCTTCGGTGTCGAGCCAGTTGGGGGTGCCGGGGTCGGTGTGGGAGATGACGGCCGTGAAGCCGCCGTCGGCGTCGGCAACCATCTGGGCCCGGTTGAGCGAGATCGAACGGTTCGCGTAGTCGAGCGACTGCAGGTGGCGGTTCCACAGGCTCACGTTGGCGTAGCGGCAGCGGGGCCAGCGGCCCCTGATCACCAGCGCCTCGTCGGGACCGACCACGAACGGCGCCAGGGCGTATGCGGCGTCGGTGGCGGCGAGGCCGAGGTCGCCGGGCATGCCGGGTGGCGGGAACTCGTTCGGCACCAGGGAGACCCACGAGCGGGGTTCGCCGTCGATCATCGGCGGGCGGTCCACGGTGAGCTCGCGCACCAGCGCGGCGACCCGACGGATGCCGGCGCTGACCGAGGCATCGGACGATCGGGGCGGGGGCGTGCCGTCGATGACCTCGATATGCATTGCAGGCACGCGGTTTGGATCTGTGGCCGCGTGCGTGACGTCCTCGAAGTAGTGGCGGCAGATGATCGCCCCTTCTTGCGGAGGCAGCGCCAGCCAGTTGCGCTGCCGGGGCTCGCCGCCGAGGAGGAGCTCGAAACGGCCGTCGGCGTCGACGTCGAGGGTCGTGTCATTGATCACGCACAGCACCTGGTTGTCCATGGACCCCCACCCAGCACTCGACTCGACGGTGATCGACACGTAAGTGGCGCCCTTGGTCTCGCCCCGCACGCGGTACGCATGGCCGGCCGACACCGGGGCCTCGAAGTAGACGGTGTCGGGGTTGTCGCCCAGCAGTTTTTGACTCGGCGTTACGAAGCGCTGGAAGCGAGGGGCGGAGGGGTCGCGCTCGAACAGCCCGACCAGCCCCCACTGCAGGTAGTGCATCAGTGCCCGGTGGGCGTCGACCGCGTCGTCGTCGGTGTGCAGGTTCCACTCGGGCGAGATCCAGCGCTCGTCGGCTTCGCGCAGCATGTCGATGAGCTCACTCAGGGCCCGGCGGGAATCAGTGTCCATGATCGGGGCCGGCTCAGCCTTCTGGATCCAGGCCGAAGTGCTCGATGTATTGAGCGGTGGCGGCACGTATGCCGTCAGTGGTCAAGCCCCAGTCCTCGGGTTGGTAGCGATGCGCGCCGTACTTGCCCTTGGGCTTGTGGGCCAGGTAGTCCCGCACGGCGGCAGCGTAAGCGTCGGTCAACGGCACGCCCATTTGTTCGAACGCCGGACCCAGCGCGGCCACCGGGTCGCTCACGAGCTGTGTGTAGTTGATGTCGACGAAGCGCTCGTCGGGCACGGCGCCGGTTGTTCGCAGATTCACCGAGTCGTTGAGGGCGAAGGCGAAGGCATCGTGCACGAATTGGGCGTTCCCGCCGACGTCCACCTCGGAGAAGCGCATCCAGTGGACCATCGCGGTGATGCTGGCTGTGGAGGCCATGGTGCGAGCCGGGTCGCGATGGGTCTGCACCACCCACGCGTCGCCGAAGGCCTCGAACAGCTGCGGCAGCACGAAGAGGTGTCCGGGCGTCTTGAGCACCCATTGCGTGCCGACGGTGCCGTGCTGGAGCACTTGGAGGATCTGGCGCTCGTAGCTGTAGTTCACCGCCAGGTCGGGAAACCAACCTTGCAGCGGGGCGATCATGCTCCAGTGGAAACCGGCGAAGCTGCCTTGGGTGAGCGTGATGCACTCGACGGGCAGGTCAGCCCGGAATTCGTGCATGGCTATGAACTCGGGCTGGATGTCAGCCCAGAACTCCTGCTCACACTCCCCCAGTTCGGTGGGGTCCGCGAGGCCTGATTCTGGCAGTGGCACCGGATGAAGCGCCTCGGCACCGATCGGGGCGCGCAGGTCCGGGTGCAGGTCGAGCAACTCGAACAGGATCGATGTGCCTGATCGGGCGGGACCGGCGATGATCACCGGCGCGGCCACGGGCTCGGCGGTGATCTCAGGCTTGGCATCGATGGCAGCGGTGAGCAGCATGCGGGTGCGCAGCGAGCGCAGCAGCTCCTGCTTGGTCATCAGCCGGCCGACCAGGTGCATGGGCGAGGCGTCCAGGTCGGCGACCAGAGATTCGAAGCGTTCCTGCCAGCCGGGATCGCCGAGATCGCCCGCCGGCATGCCGCCGACCGAAGCAGTGGCCTGTTTCAGCAGCTCGCCGGCGTCGATGGGCACGAGGTCCCCGGGCCGGCCGCCGACCGAGTCAGCCATAAGGTTGATGCGCCGCACCCAGTCAGGTCGGGTGAACCGTTCGGCCATAGGGGCGAGCGCCACAGCGTCATGAGTCATACGGGCGGCAACGTACCAGCACGCCGTGACGTCGTGGCCGTGCCGATTGCCCGCCTTGACCCCGAACCAGTCGGCCGACTCGGTGCCCTCAAACGGGCACAACTCGATCAAGCACTCCGCTACGCCCTCGACATTGGTTGAATGTCAGATGAAGTCGATGACTGTATAGTCTGTGAAGCAGCCTTACTGCGTGGGAGAAGGACATGAGCCAGATCACCGCCCGAGTACCTGACGAACTGGTAGCAGCGTTGGATTCCGCCGCGGCCCAGCTCAAGCGCAGCCGTGCCGAAGTCGTTCGACACGCGCTGGAGCGCTACCTGGAGGACTTCGACGACCTCGACATCGCACTGCAGCGCCTGCGCGACCCGTCCGATCCGGTGATCGATTGGGACCAAGCCAAGCGTGCACTACTCGATTCGGATTAAGCGCAGCGCCGAGCGAGAACTCGCCCGCATTCCTCGCCCGCAACGCCAGCGCATCGTCGCTGCAATCGACCAGCTCGCCACGCAGCCGCTTGCTGGCAGCCTTCTCAAGGGTGGTCTGCGGGGTCTGCGCCGGATCCGAATCGGCGATCACCGGGTGGTGTATGAGTTGCTCGACACAGAACTCGTTGTGCTCGCCGTGCGTGTCGCCCACCGACGAGAGGCGTACCGCCGCAGGTAGGCGGCGATCCACTCGTCGCGGCGGCTGCGCAGCGTCGTGTCGGACACCTCGCCGTCCACCTGGTCGTCCATCCGCGCGGCCTCTTATGTACAATTTCGAAAATCTTATTTGTACATTTCGGTTCCACTGGTACGGTCTGAATATGAACGTTGCAGCCACGGAATTCCGAGCCAGGTTGCGTCACTGGCTGGACTGCGCCCGCTCTGGCGAAGAGGTGGTCATCACCGAACGTGGCGTTCCTGTCGCAAGGCTCTCGGGTATCGACTCGGCTCCGACCATCGAGCGACTGACTGCGCACGGCGTGATCTCGCGACCCGTGCGAGGTGACCGACCTAAGGCGACTGGACAACGGCGTCCTCGCCCTCGCTCGCCCTTGTCGGATCTGGTGAGCGATCAGCGCCGCTGAGCAATGGCCATCGCCTACTTCGACGCCAGCGCGTTGGTGAAGCTGATCGTCGACGAACCGGGCAGCGAGATTGCAGAGGCGATCTGGGACGGATGCGACGCAGCCGTGTCCAGCAGGCTGGCCTTCGCCGAAGTCTGCGCTGCGCTCGCCGCCGCTGGCCGGCGAGGCGACCTCGACGAGACAGAAGTCGTGGACTGCGAGCAGCGCTGGCAACAGATATGGGCCAGCGTCCAGCCAGTCGAGCTCAGCGAGCGCGTCGAACAGTCCGCTGGCCAGCTTGCGCGACGCCACAGGCTGCGCGGAGCCGACGCTGTCCACCTGGCGAGTGCGCTGGTGCTCGATACCGCCGACCTAGTAGTCGCGGTGTGGGATCGCCGCCTCCACGACGGCGCAGTAGCCGAACATCTAGCCGTCGTCCCTGCCACCTTGCAACGGCCGGCGAACAACTGAGAACCGTGTGAGCCGCGTTGTGCCGATTCCCGAAGCTCCAGATGCACTGACGACATTGGACCGGGAAAGATGAGTGATTCCTCCCTTGCCATAGATGCGCTCGGCTTGCTGCGCAAGCTGACGGGCGATCCGGCTGCCGACTTTCGAGATGACCAGCTTGACGTGATCCGCCGATTGGTCGACGACAGGGGCCGAGTCCTGTTGGTGCAACGAACTGGCTGGGGCAAGAGCGCCGTCTACTTCATCGCTACCAAGATGTTGCGTGATGGGGGCCTAGGTCCGACTCTGCTCGTTTCACCGCTGCTCGCATTGATGCGCAATCAGATCGAGGCGGCAGAACGCCTCGGCGTACGCGCCGTCACCATCAACAGCTCCAACCGCGACGAATGGGAAATGGTCATCGCACAGATCGAAGCCGACGAAGCGGATGTCGTGCTGATCTCACCCGAACGGCTGGCGAACCACGAATTTCGCAGCGAGGTGCTTCCGGTCATAGCTGCGCGATGCGGTCTGCTCGTCGTCGACGAGGCCCATTGCATCTCCGACTGGGGTCACGACTTCCGGCCGGACTACCGACGGCTCGTTCGCGTGCTCGATCTGCTACCGCCACAGATACCGGTGCTGTGCTGCACCGCAACGGCCAACGACCGGGTCGTTACCGATGTCATCACGCAACTCGGGTCCGAGTTCGAGACAGTGCGCGGGCCACTCGGCAGGGACAGTCTGCGATTGCACGCCCTGACGATCCTGTCGCCACCGGAGCGTCTGACATGGCTGGCGGCGACGCTGGCGAAGCTGCCGGGCACCGGCATCGTGTACTGCTCCACCATTCGAGACACCGAACGCGTCGCGGGCTGGCTGGTCTGCGAGGGCATCGATGCTGTGGCCTACAGCGGTGGGACCGAATCGTCCCGGCGACCCGAGATCGAACAGGCACTGCTTGGCAATTCGGTCAAGGCGGTCGTCGCGACCTCCGCGTTGGGCATGGGCTTCGACAAGCCAGACCTGTCGTTCGTGATCCACTACCAGTCGCCGGGATCGCCAGTCGCTTACTACCAGCAGGTCGGAAGGGCGGGCCGGGGAGTGCCGGAGTCGTGGGGCATCGTGTTGCGGGGCACCGAAGACGCCGACATTCAGAACTATTTCATCGAGACGTCGTTTCCCAACCCCCGGCTCGCTGAGCACGTCGTCGGACTGCTGGAAGAGCGCCACGAGCCGATGCGGCTCAACGAGTTGCTTCCGGAGGTGAACGTCGGCAACAAGCGTCTCGAGAATCTCCTGAAGAATCTGGAAGTGGATGGCGCAATCGAACGCGTCGGCAGCCGGTGGCAACGGTCGCTGCGACCTTGGAGCTTCGAGCACGACAAAGTCGAAGCGGTCACTGCGTTGCGCCGCGCCGAACTCGAACAGGTGCGCCAGTACATCGACACCGACCAGTGCCGAATGCAGCTCCTGAGGCAGCATCTCGACGATCCGGTCAGCGAGCCGTGCGGCTCGTGCGACAACTGCACCGGCGACACCATGGCGCTGACGTTCGATCCGTCCGAGGTGCAACGGGCAGTGGAGTTCTTGCGCAGCGAGGCCATGGTGATCCAGCCCCGCAAGCAGTGGGCGGGCGGTAAGTCGATCCCGGCAGAGCTTCGACTTGCAGAGGGTCGAGCGCTTTCGCGATGGGGTGACGGCGGCTGGGGCAACCTGGTACGCAAGGGCAAGCAGTCGGATGGCCGATTCGACGAACGCTTGGTGGACGCTGTCGCGGAACTCATCAGCGACAGGTGGCGGCCCGAACCTGCACCGACCTGGGTCACGTTCGTGCCATCGCGCCGTTACCCCACACTCGTTTCCGACTTCGCCATCCGGCTCGCGGACGCGCTTGGGCTGCCGTGTCACGATGCGGTCGTGCAGGTTCGCGACACGCAGCCACAGAAGTCGATGCGGAACAGCCATCAGCAGTTCCGCAACGTTGACGGGGCGTTCAGTATCAGCGGCCCGGTGCCCGAAGGCGCGGTGCTCCTAGTCGACGATGCCGTCGATTCCCGTTGGACGCTGACGGTCGTGGGAGCGCAGCTACGTACCGCCGGAGCGGGACCCGTGTTCCCCTTGGCTTTGTCCGAGACGTCCGAGAGGGCGGGCGGGTGAGGCGAGGAGACGATGCTCTGGCGACGATCTCTCTCGTCAGCCGCCTGTGTGCCGACGGAGTGCAGCCGCTGAAGGCATCGGAGTTCTGGAAGCTGTCAGCTCGCTTGGGCAGCGGACCGAGTTGCCTGCGGGGAATGAATGTCGACGACCTCGCAGCGGCGCACGACTTCATCGGCGACTTCGCGCAGCGCATCGGTGCTCTGATGGGCCGAGCCACGGCACTCGCGTTCGAGTTGGAGCGACTCGAGCAGTCGGGTATCCGAACGCTCACCCCGTTCGACCAGCACTACCCGACACGCTGGCCCGAGCGCCTCGGGCCCAAGGCGCCGCCCTTGCTCTATGCGGCGGGAGCGACCGAACTGCTCGACACCGCCGGTCTCGGAGTCGTGGGCAGCCGCGACGTAAGTCCCACCGGCGCCGAGGTCGCCATCGAGGCTGCGAAGTGCGCAGTCGTCCGCAACATTCCGCTCGTTTCGGGCGGGGCTCGAGGCGTCGATCAGCTCGCAATGAATGCGGCACTGGATTCGGGAGGCGCAGTTGTGGGTGTGCTGGCGGACTCGCTGTCACGCAGGCTCCGCGACGCCGACATCCGCGCAGCGATTCATGATGGACGAGCCGTCATGTGTGCGCCGTACAGCCCCGACGCCGGCTTCAGCGCCGGCAACGCAATGGGACGCAACAAGCTCATCTATGCCCAGGCCGACGTCACGCTTGTGGTCGCGAGCGACCAGGGCTCAGGCGGCACCTGGACGGGCGCAACCGAGGCACTCGACCGCCGATTCGGCCGGGTCGCGGTCTGGCGAGGACCCGGCGAAGGCCCGGGCAACGAGGGCCTCGAACGACGCGGTGCCGTGCCTATCTCCGAAATCGAACAGCTCGACACCTTGCTCAACGGTGGTGACGTTGACTCCAACATCGACGCGCCCCCACCCGTCGCCTGTCCAGAGCAGGGAACGCTCTTCGACGGTGCGAGACCGGCATCGATATAGAACTCGTCGCTCTTGCCGAAGTCGCTAGCGCGGCGGGCACCCGGGACTCGGTGGAGCCGACGAGGACCTGGTGGTGGGATTCCACGTCGCCTCGGTCCACTCGATGTTCGTGCGCTCGCTCATGATCACTTCGCTTCGGCCGTCGTGGCGAGGCTGTCGGCAAGCGCTTGGATCTCGGCGAGGGCGGCTTCGAGGTCTTCGGCGATCTCGGCGGCGAGGACGTCCGGGGGTGGCAGGTCGTCTGCGTCCTCGAGACTCTCGTCTCGGAGCCAAAACAGATCCAGGCTGACCTTATCGCGAGCCATTAGCTCGTCGTAGGTGTAGCGCTTGAACCGCTCGGACTCCTTGCGCTTGTGGCGAGCGTCGGCCCGGTAGCAGGCAACGAAGTCGTCCAGGTCGACCCTGGTGAGCGGGTTCTGCTTGAGGGTGAAGTGCCTATTGGTGCGCAAGTCGTACACCCATAGCTCGCGGGTCCACGGGTCCTCGGCGCCCTCGCGGCGGCGGAAGAACAGCACGTTGGCCTTCACACCCTGGGCATAGAAGATCCCGGTCGGCAGCCGCAGCAAGGTGTGGACCTCGCAGTCGTGCAGCAGCCGCCGGCGAATCGTTTCGCCAGCGCCCGCCTCGAACAGCACGTTGTCGGGCACCACCACTGCCGCATCCCCGCCGATCTTGAGCAGGCTCACGACATGCTGGACGAAGTTGAGCTGCTTGTTGCGGGTCGTCGCCCAGAAGTCCTCCCGCTCATAGCTGTCCGACGACGACCGGCCGAACGGCGGGTTGGTCAGCACCATGTCGAAGGGCTTGCCGGGCGGGTCCCGCAGGGCGTCGTCCACAACGATCGGCGAGTCCGACTCGGGGCTCTCGATGCCGTGCAGCAACATGTTCATAGCGCACAGACGCGCAGGCAGATCGGCGATCTCCCAACCCGTGAACGCACCCGAGCGCAGGTGAGCGACCTGGTCGGGTTCCAGATGCGGGAACCGCTCGACAATCGACCGATACGCGCCCAGGAAGAACCCGCCGGTGCCACATGCAGGGTCGCAGATGCGGTGGTCGGGCTCGGGCGCCATCACATCGACGATGGCGTTGATGAGCGCCCGCGGCGTGAAGTACTGACCCGCTCCCCTGGCGCCCTCCTGCGCGGTCTTCTCGATCAGACCCTCGTACGCGTCGCCCTTGAGATCAGCGTCGTAGCTCATCCACTCGTGCCGGTCGATGAACTCCTTGATGAGCTGTTCCAGCTTGGCCGGCGTCTGGATGCGGTTGCGGGCCTTGTGGAACACCACGCCCAGCATGTCCTCGCTGGTGCCCAGCTCCGCCAAGCACTCGCTGTAGTGGGCTTCGAGCTCCGCTCCCGACCGGTTCAGCAACGACTGCCAGTCGTACTCGACGGGAACGATGCGGTCGCCTCCGAGCATCACGTACTGCTCATCGGCCATCTTGAGGAACAGCAGGTACGTGAGCTGCTCCAGGTAGTCGCCGTAGGACAGGCCGTCGTCACGCAGCACATCGCAGAAGTCCCACAGCTTCTGCACCAACGCCTTCGGGTCGTGTGCGGGCATTAGCTCACGCTATGCCGCGAGGCCAGTCAGCGAAGCATTCACCGGCGAAGCGCCTTGTGCCCCCAGGAGCCAGCAAGCTCAGGTCACGCGACACCAATGCGCAACGGTCGGCGAAATCGGCTTCGGTACGCGGAGCGCACAGGTCTACGCTGCGGTGTCCATCGACGGCACCGACTGGAGCGAACACATCCCGAGAGTCGGATTGAGCAGGTCGAGGACAACTCTGCGGCGGTCTGCGCTACAGTCTGGTCACTGCTCCCCGCCTTCCCGGTTCTCCGGGAATGGCGGGGCATATTCGTTTCGGGGTGGATGATGGCGACGCGGGTGGAGCTGTTCGTGGACTACGAGAACGTTCGTCACGGCGCTCGGGAAGTGTTCGGTGATCCCCGCAGGGCTCCATCGTTGTTTGGGCATGTGTTGCCGCAACGCTTGGGGGTGTTGGTCACACAGCTCGGAGAGGCAGTGGATCCCGACCGGGAACTCACGGGCGTGACGGTGTACCGAGGCCGGCCTGGGCCCAAGAGCGGCCCCAAGCGACAGTCGGAGTTCGCACGGCGGGTCGCGGCCTGGGAGGCTCAGCCGTTGGTGAGCGTCAAGACCCGCCCGCTGCGGTACCACGTCGCAGGGCGCGACGACGCCGGACGGGCAGTGGCATGGCGGCCCCAGGAGAAGGGCATCGATGTTCTCATGGCACTCGACATCGCTATAGGCGCACGCGACGACCTGTACGACGTGGCGGTGGTGGCGTCCGAGGACAGCGACCTCGTGCCCGCAGTCGAGGCAGCGCTGGATGCCGGTAAGCGAGTTGAGACAGCGATGTGGTGGAGTCCCGCTGAGCCGCGACGGCGGCTGCGAGTGCCTGGCCACAACGTGTGGAACCACAAGCTTGACGAGCGCCGGTTCGCCCACCTACGCGACGACACCGACTACTTGGCACTGTCCTGAACGGCCCAGCGTGGCCACGTAAGGGCGCAAATGATCAGCCCGACCGACTACGAACTAGCCGACACCAGCTAACCGACCTTCCACAATTTGGGGGGAAGCCCGGGGCGCCAGCGGCTGCGACTCGATTTGACGTGGCGGTACGAGATGCAGCTGCGCGATGGTCGCGCGCGAGCGCATGCAAGGCGTGGATGGTCCTCGAAATAGCGTCGGGAGGTTGCTCGCCGGACGATGTCTGCGTCAACAGCGTGAGCGTCCAACTCACAGGCAAGGCGACCGAGAGGCGGGCAACGAGCGACACTTCCGAGCCTCCCCGGTGCGGCCTCAAGTCGGGAATCGGAAGCGAGCCAGACAATCCCCGCAGCGCTCACGATCATGCATGCAACAATGCCCCGTGGCGCATTCGACGTGAGTAGCGCACTTTAGGAGTGGCGTGACCCAGGCATCGCGGATCGAGCCGGTGCAGGCGAACGGCCCGCTTTATGACCAAGTCGTTGCGCTTGGCGACGCCAACAGTGCGACGCTCGGACACCTGCCGTACGCGGTGTTCGAGGAAGCGGCTACGTCAGGCTGCCTTCTGGCCGCAACGAGAAACGGCGAGGTCGTCGGCTACGCGTTGTTCGCGCTGCGGTCCCGCCGCTTCGAAGTGTCGCTCACGCACCTCTGCGTCCGCAACAGCGAGAGGGGCCAAGGCACGTCGCGCCGCTTGGTTGACGACATCGCCCGAAGACACGCAGATCGCCGAGGGATTCGGCTTCGCTGCAGGGTGGACTATCCCGCGCATCACATGTGGCCCCGGCTCGGTTTCGAACATTGGAGTCGACGACCGGGACGCAGCCACGCCGGACACGAACTCGCCACCTGGTGGCGACCTCTCGCCGACTTGTCGCTCTTCGACTCAGTCGTGCAACTCCCCGAAGCGGAGACTGTTGACGATCGCTTGGTGGCGGCACTCGACACCAACATCATTCTCGACTTGCTGGAGGGACGAAATCGGGACGCCTCGCTCGGACTGGCTGCGGATTGGATGCACGACCACGCCCAGCTCGTCGTCACAGCGCAAGTGAGCAGTGAGCTTCGTTCTGGCAAGGGCAACGCCGCGACAGCACGGCCAAGCACGGGACGCCCCGAGTTCAGCGAACTTCGGGCAAACGACGATGCAGTCAACGAGTCGTATGCGAGCCTGCGAACCGCTGACGAGTTGTCGACTAACCAAGACGACGATCTGCGAATCGTCGCTGAGACCGCAGCCGGCGGGGCGACGCATCTCATCAGCCGAGACGAGGCCCTGCTGAGGTCGGCAGAGACCATCCAGCGCCTCACGGGGATAGTGGTGCTGCGACCAGCGGATTTCTTGCTGGCGCTCCAAGCCGACTCCTCAACCGCGTTCGAACCGGAGTTCATCAAGACTTCAGAGTTCGCCATGCGGCGGTCCGCCAGCTTGCCGACCGTTGACGTGCTCGCTCGCTTCACCAACCAGACACAGAGCGAACGCGCCTGGGGCCTGCGTGAGCAGCTCGCTCGCACCATCGGCCATCCGGAGGGCCGCATCGAAGAAGTCACGGCCTCCGGCATCCCTTGGGTGCTGGCTGCCTACCTTCCCGCCGAGGACTCGCTGCACGTCAGCTCCCTGCGCTCGCTCGGGGAGCGCAGGGCCTACAGCTTGCTGCGTCAGCTCATCCATACGCTGCGGCAACGCGCCATAGCGGCTGGCGTGGCACACATCGAGATCACCGACGATGTCACCCAAGGGGTCGGCCGTGCGCTGCTCGACGAAGGATTCGCCATCAGCGAAGGCATTTGGAGGGCCGACGTATCGCTGCAGGTGATCGGATGCGATGACCCGCTTCCAGCCGAATTCGGCTCAGCCGACGTATCGAGGGTCTCGTTGCCGGCACCGCTGATCAGTCGTATCGAGCTGGAGCGCTGGCCATTCAAGCTGTTCACCGGCACGGTACCGTGCCACATCGTGCCCATTCAGCCCAGTTACGGCGAAACCTTGCTCGGGTATCAGGACGCCCAGATGAAGCTCATCGAGACGGCGCCGGAGGCCGCCACAGCGAGAGAGAACGCCTACTACATGGCGCGGCGACCGGGGCTTCAGGCACCGGCGCGCATCCTGTGGTTGGTGACCGGAGACGGACCGAGCGCCGGTGTGCGGGCGATGTCGTGGCTCGACGAGGTGGACACGGGAACTCCTGAGCGCCTGCACAGCAGGCACGCCCGCCGCGGCGTGTTCGACCGCGGGCAGGTGCTCGAGCGTGCGACGCGCGGCCCTGACGGATCACGTGCTGCCACCGTGCTGCTGTTCAGCCGGACAGACGTCTTCAGCGAAGCCGTCAGCGCCGAGCGTGCTCGCGAGCTGTGCCCTGACGACATCTGGGAACAGGGATTCGGCGTGACGGCGAGAGCAGTGAGCGAGCGCACTGCCGAGGCGCTGTACCGCGAGGGCATGGGCCTGCACCGTCAGACGCACGATGGCTGAACCCCGCCTCGACCCAACGCGTGCGCTGGTGCTCTCGCTGAAGCCAAGATTTGCCGAAGCCATCCTCGCCGGGAATAAGACGGTCGAGTTGCGCAGAATCATGCCACGCATCACGATCCCGACACTCGCCCTGCTGTACGCATCAGGCCCAGAACGCTCGCTGGTCGGCACCTGCATCGTGCATAGCGTCGCCCGGCTCCCTGCCGACGAACTCTGGCGACGACACGGCGCCAAGACCGCGCTCTCCAGACCCGAGTTCGATGCCTATCTCTCTGGCCGGGACGAAGGCGTGGCGCTGTTCCTTGAGCAGCCCGACAGACTGCCCGCGCCCATCCCGTTGCAAGCGCTTCGTCGAGCCGACAACTTCCGGCCCCCCCAAAGCCTCGCCTACGTCCGCCACGAGCAACGCAAGCGCCTCGTCATGGCCTTGCAGTAGTCCCGAACGAGGCTCGTCGACATTCGCCCCTGGTGACGGGGACCCGATAGTTGGCCCAGTCCCGGGCCTGGGACGAAGAGCTCTTGATCACGCGCCGATGCCGTCAGGGGCCGCCGGCTGAGCGATTGTGGTGACATGTCGCACACATCACACTGTTCGACATGTGCGATGTGTGATGCTCCACGACTCGGTCCCAGAGACTCGACAATCGAATCAGCTCCGAAGTGCGCTAGCGCTAGCTTGACGATGTGCGTGGCGAGGCGAGGGAACCTGTGGTCAAGGCCGCTGAACTCACGGCAGTCGACCTCTTCGCCGGGGCGGGCGGCTCGACACAGGGATTGACCGACGCCAGGTTCCGCGTCGTGGGCGCGATCGAGAACGACGAGATCGCGGCAAGCACGCTGTCGGACAACCATCCGAACGTGTTGGTCACGACCGACGACATTGCCGAAGTGTGTCCCAAGGAGTTTCGGGAACGGCTCGGACTCGACCGTTCCGAGCTGACGCTGCTCACGGCCTGCCCGCCTTGTCAAGGCTTCTCATCGCTGGGTTCGCGAGACAGCGATGACGAGCGAAACGGGTTGATTCGCGAGGTGTGGCGCTTCGCGGCAGAGATGCTGCCGTCAGCCATCTTGATCGAGAACGTGCCCGGCCTGGCCCGCGACCCTCGCTGGAACGAACTGCGCGACATCGCCACTGGGCACGGCTACAGCTTCGGCTCATGGACCGTCAATGCCACAGACTTCGGGGTTCCGCAGCGACGTCGGCGGCTCATCGGCATCGCGGTGCGGCGTCCCAGCCTCGATTTCCCTGTTGCCTTGCAGGACCTGCTGCCGATGTCGTTCGCGCTCGCACCGCCGCACGCGAGCGACGTGATCGCGCAAGCCGGCGACATCGCGACTACCACAGACCCGTTGCATCGAGCACGCACGCCGACGCCCCAGGTCCTCGAACGCATCCGCCAGATCCCCGCTGGCGGCGACCACTTCGACCTGCCCGACGATCTGCAACTCGACTGCCACAAGCGGCTGCGCGACTCCGGCAGGTCAGCGGCCACCGGCCCCTACAGCCGCATCCCGATGACCGGCCCCGCTCCCACCATGACGACGCGCTGCACGACACCGTCATGCGGCCGCTTCCTGCACCCGACCGAGCACCGTGCGATCAGCCTCCGCGAAGCCGCCCTGCTCCAGACCTTCCCCGCCAGCTATCAGTTCTGCGGCACCCACGAGTCCATGGAACGCCAGATTGGCAACGCCGTCCCCGTCCGCCTCGCCCACGCCCTCGGCCTCGCGGTCCATCAATTGCTGGCAACGGCACAGGAGGCCGAGAACCGTGAACGACGCTGAACGGAAGCCTCTCCGTCTTCGATTCTTGGGATCGCTGGTTGAGCAACTCGGCGCACAGCTGTATCCGGGTGCAACGGCGACCATCGCCGAACTGATCTCGAATGCTTGGGACGCTGACGCCCGCACAGTGTGGATCGATCTGCCACTCGGCACGGCATGGACCGAGAGCGATCTGATCACCGTCACCGACGACGGCATCGGCATGTCCTACGAGGATGCCGAGAACCGTTACCTGCTCGTTGGCCGCAAACGGCGGGCCGACTTGAACCGGGACACCTCCGACGGCGGCAGACCGCTGCATGGCCGGAAGGGCATCGGCAAGCTGGCCGCGTTCGGCACGGCGAGGATTCTGGAATGCCTCACCGTCGATCGAAGTGGTGAGGCCACGAGCTTCCGCCTCGACTACGACGCAATCCGAAGTCTTGAGCCCTCAGCGGACTACCGAGTGGAACCAGCACAGGGCGATACCACGCTCCGCGACCCTGACGGCAACGAGCTGGCTCACGGCACGCGTATCACGTTGTCGGCGCTGCGCCCCCGTCGAGCACTCAACGAGCACCAATTCCGGCGGTCCCTGGCAAGACGGTTCGCGCTCGACGCGGACCAGATGCGTATCGTCCTCAACGGCGAAGACATCGGACGCTTCGATCTCGACTTGGATGTGCGCTTTCCGGTCGATGCTCAGTTGCTGGACGGCGTGCGTGTCCTTCCGGACGGTTGGGGGAGATGCGAACTCGATGGCCAGCCCGTGCGCTGGTGGATCGGGTTCACGGCGAAGCCGCTTCAGGAGAAGGAACTCCAAGGCATCTCAGTACTCGCCCGAGGCAAGCTGGTGCAACGTCCATTCTTCTTCCAGCGGACCGCGGGTGCCGAGGGCCAACTGGGACAGGAGTACTTGGTCGGTGAAGTGCAAGCGGACTGGCTCGATGTAGGTCTCGACATCGAGTCGGATCTCATCCAAGCGAACCGCGATCAACTGCAGTTGGAAGACGAGCGGCTGAACAGCTTCGTCACCTGGGGCCAGAAGCTCCTGCGGGAGGCCCTGCGAGCATGGAGCAGCATCCGCCAGCAGCGCGTCAGCGATCACCTCAACGTCTGCGAATTCGACGACTTGCTGGAGCGACTTACTCCCGAAGAACGGAATCGGCTGACGCGGGTCGCTCGAGCCGTCGCTGGTATCCCGGCCATTGATCTCGACGAGGCCCGCTCGCTCGTCAGGTCTGTCGTCGATGCACATGAGGACACGATTGTCAGGGGATTGCTTGAGGACATCGACGCCAGCGAGCCCGACTTCCAAACTCGCATCTGGGACGTAGTGCAGCAGTTCGGCCTCATCGACGCGCGCCGGAACCAAACGGTCATCGAGGCGCGGCTCAAGGCCATCGCCGAACTCCGGCAGTTCGTGGACAGCGGAGCGCTGGAGGTACCGACCATTCACGAGCACATCAAGCGGCATCCGTGGTTGCTTGACCCGCGTTGGTACCTGCTCGACGACGAAGTTCGGCTGTCCGATTTGGGCATCACGCCAGACGAGGGCGACAGTGATGGGCGCATGGACTACCTGTTCGCGCTCGGTCCCTCAGCTCCCTACACGCATGACGAGTTGCTGGTCGTGGAGATCAAGCGCGGCACCTATCCCGATGGCCGACCGAGATCGGTGAGCCCGGAAGAAGTATCTCGATTCCATGACTACGTGCTTGCGGCGCACGAGAGCCAGAATCTCAGCAGCGAGCCGTTGCGTGTGACTGGCCTCATGATCGCTCAGCGATACACCGACAGGGCTGATCTCCGACGCAAGAGCCTGCAAACCGTGCACGACGTTCGACTTGTGTTTAGCACGTGGAATCGCGTCCTCAAGGAGACCGAGCGGCTACACGAGGGCTGGCTCGCCGTCACGAGCCGGCGCGCCGTGGATCACAGCGACTCATAGCTTCTACTCCAGCAACATCTTCCGTGGGCGGATCGTTCCTCATTGGGACTTGGGCACGCTCTCCGCGGCCCCCTGTGCCTCCGGCGGGTTCAGGACTCGTCGCTGTCCGACGACGCTGACAACCGGCCAGGCAACGCGTCTATCGATCTGCGGATCTTGTCGAGTTCCTTCTGCTGAGCCTCGAGGGTCTTCGCTATCTCGCCGAAGGGCGTCGCAGTTATGTCTTGAAGCGAGACTTGCGCTCCAGACCCGCCGAACTGCATGGGTTCCTTTCGTCTCCGAAGGCCCCAAGTGCTCTCGTGGGAGACTTCAAATCTGGTCTTGTCCAGTACTTCCACAGTTCGTGGTGACGTGCTACCGAACGTGATCACGTAACGCTGGTCTGGGGCCATGTCGCCAAAGTCCCCAATCGGACCGAACAGATCTTGCCGAGTGTTGCCGTTGATGGCCGTGACGCCGATCTCACTCCGCGGGATCGGCGGGTCACACTTGATCCATACCTGTTTCGCGACACGGTTCCCTCTGCTCATCAGTTCCAAATAGAGGCCGCCACTGTGCAGTAGCCGCAGACTCACCCGCGGACGGCTTCGGTAGGCCCAGTACCACAGCGCCCCCAGCGCAGCTAGTCCTTGGACGGTCGCCTCGCTCCACTCGGGTCCGACCCACCACACGAGCAAGGCCGCGAGTGCCGCTCCGACTGCAAGAACCAGCCAGCACACAATGCGTTTCGCTCGCGACTTCGCTTCCATCGATGCCCTCCGTTCAAGACGGCTGCGGGTGCGCTGTTCGAGAATCAGACGACGCTACGACACGCGCTGGAGCAATTCTGAGGCCGGCTCACGATCCGGATGCTGCGGAACGAGCTGACCTGAGAAGGCCTGCAACACGATTGAGCGCCGAAGGGCGGACGACCTCGCTTGGCATCGGTTCAGAGAAGCAGCAGTTGACGCGACTGCTTGTCGCGCCTCGTCTGCTGCTCGCACGAGTCGATGCTGGATGTTGAGAGGCGGGACCGGAAACTCGACAGCGCCGATCATCGATTGATTGACCTTGTAGATGCCAGCGGTCGTGCGAGCCTGCGATTCAAGCTGACGACGCACCTTGCGACTGTGCCAGACCAAGCTCAGGTATCTCGGGCTCAACCGCGACGCGTCAACGCGCGCGCGAATCATCGTGTCAGGAAACGCCACGGGAGGCGCACCCTTAGGCACAAGGCCTCCGCGTCCAACGAGTCTTAGAGAACCGTTACCTCTCGAGATGAGGAAGTCGTCTGGGGCGATTGCAAAACGGTTGGGGTGCGTGTCTCCAAAGTCGCCTTGCTTTGTCTCGGCCGGATCTATGAACCCATCCTTTATCGCAGTCAACCGCAGCACCGGATTGCCATGGCTCGCTGCCGTCGGCACGGAGCGACCGTTCGCCAAGCCTTCCGTCAAGAATTCACTCAACGGTCGACCCCGGGCATCCGCGAGTCGGAGCTGATCATCGACGACACGTTGTAGAAGCCGTGTTGTTCGGAGTACGGCCGATGCCAGTCCGGCGTCGACGGCGTCGAGGCGGGAAAAATGTTCTTCGATCGCAGCGACGATCCGCTCCTGCTGGCCGCGTGGAGCCACTGCGATTGGGAAGCGCATCAATCCCTGCTTGCCGAGATGGCGAATGTTGACGCCGCGGCCCGCTTCACCGAACCGTCCGGTCAGAGCGGAGAAGAAGCAGTACCAGTACAGGTAAGTCCCGTCTATGACGCGCGCTTGCAGCTTGAGCAAGGTGTTCTGGAAGCAGCAGCCTTCGATCTCACCACGCCAAATGGCCGGTTTGCCGACCTCGTTCGGGCTGCCCGATGCTTCATTCAGCAGGATGTCGCCCGGCTCCAATCGGTAGGTCTCGAAGTCACTGTCGTCGAAGTTCATCTCCTTGACGTCTTCGAGCCTGATGCCTCCCCACGTCACATTGGCAGCCCGAAGATACGGTCGCATCTGGTCACCGGTGTGATGTTGCGGAGATCGCTGCCGACCGAGCTGGACGTCGGCGACATCGCCGATCGTTGCCATCTCCCAGCCAGAAGGCAAGTCGGTTGTCATGCGGCATTGACCGCGTTCTCGATCATTCTGAGCAGCGCCGCCAGCGCTCTCCTCCGCCGAAGCTGTGCAGCCCGCGGTATCCCGCCCGCAGCAGCCAGACATCCGTCGCATCGGGTCGCTGCGCCCTCAGCTCGTCGGCTGCTTCGAGCACCTTGTCGGCGATCGCCCAACACCCGCTGTCAACATCGATTGCCACGCAACGGCCATGCTGGTCCTTGCCGAGGGTCGGCTTGATGTCTCGCTCGTAGGTCTCGTCGCCGAGGCGAGCCGTCTCATCGGCTGATAGCCGACGAAGCGTCATGCGGGAAGCGTCTCGATCAGGACCCGGCCGCCGTTGCGTGCTTCGATCCGCAACTCGTGGCCTTCCAGCAAGGACATGCCCACAAGCGGCGCGACCTCAGCGGCGCCTGCCGCAACAGCGATGAGTTGACCGTCCCAGACCAGCTCGGCATCGTAGAAGTCGAAGAATTCCTCGGTGCCATTCGCCAAGACGACTTTGCTGCGAGTCTTGTGCGGCAGGCCCAACTCGCTCACCTGGGCCGGCGGCAGCGTCAGAAATTCGCTGTAGCCGGTGTCGATGACGGCCTCAATGAGGCCAGACCGTCCTCCCGGACCCTTGACGTCGAAGGCAACGGTGGCTTCGAGGCGGGCGTTGACGCGGCCTTCGATCACTCAGAACCCCGCAGCGGGCGGCCTCCGAGGCTGAACGCGGCTCGATAGCCGACGCGTAGCGTCCAGACATCACAGGAATCAGGGTGCCGCTCGTACAGATCGTCGGTGGCCCCGAGGAAAGTGTCGGCGATAACCCAACAACCGCTGTCTACGTCGATGGAAACGTAGCGACCGTGCTGATCCTCACCGAGAGTGGGCTTGACGTCACGCTCGTAGATCTCGTTGCCGCGGCGGGCCGTCTCGACAGGTTCGGTATCTGGTGCGCTGCGAACTGCCACGGTCATCACCTCACGTCACTCGCTCCGACCACTTCAGCCTAACTCTGGCCAGTCGAGCGACTCCAAGCGGTTTTCGGCCCGCGAGCGGCGACGCGCCCCAAACGCCCTGGCCGGGCGATCACGCGGCGAGAGCCAGCGTGAGTTCGTTGAGCAGGGCGTCAAGCTCATCGCCGAAGAGCTGGCGGGCTTTGCCGAGGCCACCTTGGGTGCTGAAAGGTGGTGCCATCAATTCGGTGGGCTCGATGCCGAGATTGGTGGCGATACGGTCCTTGACTAGCTCCAAGTACGCCGCCTGCTCTTGCGAGAACGAGCGGCCGGTGTTCGACTGCTGCAGCAGCCACGCTTCGAAACGCTCGTTGACCAGATCTGGGTACGACACCAACACCTCGGCCTCGCCGAGCGTGTAGCGGACGAGGCTCACCAAGTCGGTGCTGACTCGGTGACCCGAACCGCGCACCTTGGAGGCGTCGAGTGTCTCGTAGGCCTCCCACAACGCGTCCGGGGTCCAGCGATGCGGCGGTCGCTTGATTGCGCTCGCCAGCTCCTTGATGTCGTCGTAGCCGAGGCCCCCGCCGTACGGCTGGCTGTACAGCACCTGCAGCGCGGTGATCTCGTCCCTGTTGTCGTCGATGAACTGCCGCCACGACTCGACCTGGGCTCGGGCACGGTCGGCCGCCTCCCGGGAGAACTGACCGGAGATCACCTGGTCCTTCGAGGCCGTGTCGATCGCCTGCTCGTAGCTGCGCCTGACATTGACCAGCTTCTCTCGCAGCGCGGAGTTGCCTGCCAGCGGCTTCACCGCCTCACGGATCATCGCCGTGCCAGCGGCCTCGACCTGATCGGGTGTGGGATCACCGCAGGCTTCAGCCGCTGCTGCCTCGTACTGGCGGTCGACATCGAGCGCGTCCACCATGCCGCGCACCAAGTCCGTCAGCCCGACTCCTGCCGCCTTTTCCACCTCGGCCCGATCCGCTGCTGTCATCCGTCGGTTCAGCCGGGTGAGTCGGGATGCCACCGACGACACCACGTCGGGATCGGTCGAGCCAAGTCCGATGTTGTTGAGCAGCTTGTCAAAGCTCACTGACCGCTGGCGCTCCATCGGTACGGTGTCGTGCAGCTCAGCTTCAGTTACGCCGACGGCGTCCACGATCACGAAGCGATCCTTGGCGGCAGCATCGGGCGTGACCGCGCGCAGCTGGTCGCTGTCGATCACCCGCACGCCCCGCCCCTTCATCTGCTCAAAGAAGTTGCGGCTGCGCACCATGCGCATGAACACGACGCACTCGATTGGCTTCACGTCGGTGCCGGTGGCGATCATGTCCACGGTGACGGCGATACGGGTCTGGTAGCTGGTGCGGAACTGCTGCAGCAGATCCTCGGGCTTGTTGCCAGCGTCTCCCGAGCGGTAAGTGATCTTCACCGCGCCCTCGTTGCCGAGCCCGAACTCCTGCCGGACGATCTTGACGATGTCTTCGGCGTGGCTGTCGTCCTTGGCAAAGATCAGCGTCTTGGGGATGTGCTGCAGCAAGCCGTCATCCCTGCGCTCTCGGTCGGGGAATATCTCTGGCAGCGAATTGCGCAGCGTGCGTACGACCGTGCGGATCTGATCGGGCGCCACCACGCGCTTGTCGAGCTGGGCGGCGTCGTAGGTGATGTCCTCGTCGATCTTCTCCAAGCGGTACTCGCGTGTGTCGCGGTCGCGGAACTTGGTGACGAACTCGGCGGGGACGGTGCCGCCGGACTCCGTGATCTCGGTGCGGATGCGGAACACGTCGAAGTCCACGTTCACCCGGTCGGCTACCGCTTGGGCATGCCCGTACTCCATGACGAGGTTCTGATCGAAGAACCCGAATGTCTGCTTGCCAGGTGTTGCGGTCAGACCCACGAGGAATGCATCGAAGTACTCGAGCACCTGGCGCCACACGCCGTAGATGGAGCGGTGGCATTCGTCGATGATGATCAAGTCGTACGACTCGATCGGCACCGCCGCGCTGTAGACGACATCGACCGGCGCCGCCGGTGCGGTCTCGAAGCCACTCTTCTCATCAAGGGCTTCGTCGAAGTCGTCGTCGCCACGCAGGATCGAATGCAGCCTCTGAATCGTGCAGATGTGGACCTTGGTGGCGGCCTCATCAGCCATCGCAAGCCGTGACGACGTGAGATGCCGGACGTTGTAGAGCTCAGTGAACTTGCGGCCATCGTCCGGTGTGGAGAAGCCTTGAAACTCCCGGAGCGCTTGACGGCCGAGATTCGCCCGATCGACGAGGAAGAGGATCCGCTGAGCGCCCGCGTGTTGCAGCAGGCGGTAACAGACGTTGGCGGCAGCGAAGGTCTTGCCTGAGCCCGTGGCCATCTGGATGAGCGCCCGGGGGCGGTTGGAGCGGAACGACTGCTCAAGATTGCGGATGGCCTCGGCCTGGGCAGGCCAGAGGTGTGCCGCATCGGTGCCGAGCTCGGGCAGAAGCTGCGCGCCAGTACGTAGTCCAGGCGCGCGACCCTCGCCCTCCGTGTAGTCCTCGTGCCAGCGAGCCAAGGTCTCGGGACGGTGGAATGCGAACACCCGCCGACTCGTTGGCACAGGGTCCAACCCGCACGTGAACCGCGTCTCGGTGCCAGTGGATTCGTAGCCGAAAGGCAGTGCCCCGTCGACCTCGATGGCAGGTAGTGCCTCTGGGTACGCGGCCTGATACTTGCGAGTCTGTGGCTCAACACCCGTGAGCGTCATGCCGGCTTTCTTGGCCTCTATGACGCCGACCGCCTGACTGTCCACATAGAGCACGTAGTCGGCAGGCCCCGCCGTGGTTGGCACCTCGCGAACGGCGACTCCTTGAGCCGCCGCCACTGCCGCGCCCTTGTAGTCCTGCACAATCCAGCCGCAGGCCTCCAGCTGCTCGTCGATGTCGCGACGGGCCTTCTGCTCGGGGGCCAGATAGTCAGTCACGAAGTCCCCGTATCAAGATCACCAACCCACACCAGCGGCCATCGTACGATCCTGCGATGGGCCGCGGAGGCCTTCGGCGAACCAGCGAACCCGAACTCCATAATGCAAGAGGCCATATGTGCCTTACTCGAACTGAAACGGAATTCTCCGAAGCGTCCACTATGGCGGGATACTTAGACCAGTGAATCGTCATGGCGCGAGACGCTCTCGACTGAACTTTGCGGAAATGGGGCTAAGCCCAGGAACTCGTCTGTCTTTCTACCGAAACGCCGAATTCCAGATCGAAGTCATCGATGACCACTACGTAAGGCTCGTCAGCGTCCCCGACGGCAATTCACAGGGACTCATCTGCGACAGTCGATCAAGGTCGTTAACAGACATCCTTGAACATCTTCGCTCGGCGTACGGAAACGTGTCGAACCCCACACGGCGCTGGCGGTTGCCGGACGGTCGGCTCCTGCGCGAGGTCTACGACGAGACGTACGGGCCGCGCCACTGAGCGCAGTCGCCACTGAGTGCCCCGCGAAACCGCGGCCTATTCGTCCATGTCCCGGAGGGCTGCCGCGACATCCTCCACGCCGATGTCGGTCGATGCGACGGTCATGACGAGGTCGTAGACGTCGTCGTTGGCGGCGGCGCTCACGCTGGCGTCGTTGAGTTCCAAGAAGATGGCCGTGGCAAGCCAGCCGACACGCTTGTTGCCATCGACCAGCGGATGGTTGTTGACCACCGAGTGCAGCAATGCCGCCGCCTTGGACCAGATGTCGGGGTAGGCGTCTTCACCGAACGCGGAGGCCTGCGGTCGCGCCGCTGCCGCCCCAAGGAGGCCGATATCGCGAATCGGCGGCGGATCGCCGAGCAACTGACGCGCCAGCTCGACGAAATCCTCGGTGTCGAGGTACTCAAAGCCCTGGTTCACCCGCCCAGGCGCCTGAGCGCGTCGCCATGACGCTCCATGATGAGATCGGCTGCCGAGGTGACGCGGTCCCGGTGTTCGGCCTTGGTGACGTACTCCCGCACCGCTCGCCGGGCTGCTTCTTGCATGGAGGTGCCATCAAGAACCGCTCGCCGTCGCAAGGCGTCTTGCTCTTCCTCGGTGAGCCTCAGTGTCATCGCCATGAGACGAATGGTATCAAGTCGATACCAAGAGACGTTCGACGATCTTGAGCGTGGAGCCAAGCAATCGGGCGTCAACCACTGCTCATTCTTCTCTGTATCGCTGTCAGTCACTGCTTCCACGATGTGCGGTGGTCCGAATCGCGTCGGCTGGTGTTGCAGCCTCGCGGTTCGAACGCAAAGCCGTACCAAGGCCGAACCGGCGGGCTAGGAATCCATATGCCTGCCGATTTTGAACGGCACTACCGTCGAAATGACGGCAACGATGCCACTCGATCCGCCTGCTCTGCCATTGGGGGAAGCAACCGATGAAACCCCCACGCGCCACCCCATGACACAAAGGACCACGATGCCCCTGCAACTTCAGGCTCTCGTTGAGCACTTTGCCGTGGAGTGCGCTCATCGCGGAGAAATCGGTGTCCTGGTCATGGACCGCTCCGACCACGGCTTGGACGCACACGCCAGCCGCTGTGTCGCCAGCTATGCGTCTTCGCATCGTCTGCCGCTACATCCCACCGTGTACTACGCCGACTCGACGACTTCAGCAGCAATTCAAGTGGCCGACCTCATCACCGGCATCCGGCGGCGCGCCGTCGAGGGCGACGACGCGATGCAACTCTTGGACACCGGTGTTGGCGCCACGCGCTTGCAAGCGCTCGGGCGCAGACGCACTCACAGGGGCCGCAGGTGGACCAATCACATAGTCGTCTTCTGACGTCACAGCTTGCTGTGACCGCTCTGGCGCTGTAGCGTCGCAGGCGTCTGACGGATCCGATTAGTAGGCCTCGGCCGAATGCAATCGTGTGCCCCAGGCTTCTGGACCCCGGACCTCACGGGGTCCTTTTCTTTGGGCCGCGGTGTGGGCTGCCCGTGGAGCATGGTTTGGTCCCCCGGCCGTCGTCGGCACCTCGCGAACAGCGACACCCTGAGCCGCAGCCACTGCGCTGCTGCGATCTCCTCCACGCCGATGTCGCTCGATGCGACGCTCATGACGAGGTCGTAGACGTCGTCATTGGCTGCGGCCCGCACGCTCGTGTCATTGAGTTCCAGGAAGATGGCCGTGGCAAGCCAGCCCAACCGCTTGTTGCCGTCCACGAGCGGATGGTTGTTGACAACCGATGGTCAGAAGAAGATCAGGAGTAGGTCGGCCTGTACGATGCCTTCTCCCTCGTGAGCCCTCCCGCAGCGCCGAATCCATCACACTTCAACTTCGCAGAAATGGGCCTCGACCACGGAACTCCACTGACCTTCTACCGCGACACCGAGGTGCGAGTGGAGATTGTGGACGACCGCCGCGTCAAGCTCGTCAGTGTCCCCGACAGTCGGTACAGCGGCCTCATCTGCGATGGCCAGCCGAGATCGCTCACGAACATCCTCAAGTTCTTGGGGCCGATTCATGGCAACGTCTCCAACCCGACTCGTCGCTGGCTTGTGGAAGACGGTCGCCTGCTCAAGCAGCTCTACGACGAGACCTACGGCCCTCGTCGCTGACCGTCACTCGTGGCAGCACGCACTGCGAACGGCGGCACGTCTCGCAACACGCAGCGGTCCGGAGAGGTAGCTCGAACCAAGGCTCATTGAAGCGGTGACGGTGCACTTCCCACTGTCCGCAGGCACCGGGGCGCAGTCTGCCAAGCGCGAACGCGTGGGGCCGCCGTTCACTGCGGTCACCTTCGAGCAGCCAAAATCAATTCACATTGATCGAGGACAGATCTAGGTTGGTCACCTCGCGACGGTCCTCACCCAACCCACGCTGCCGCACGTCGATCCTGACGCGCTCCGCGACGACATCGATCAACTCGCGGACCCGTCGCTGTGAGCGATGACCGCGGCGTGCTTGACACAAGCACTGTGATCCTGCTGCCTCAAATCACAGATCCTGGCGTGCTGCCTGCTGAGCCGGCGATCACGGCGATCACTCTTGCCGAGTTCTCCGCCGGCCCGTTGGCAATTTCCGACGAATCCGAACGAAGCCGTCGCCAGGCGCACGTCCAACAGGCCGAATCAGATTTCGAACCGCTTCCCTTCGACGAGGCCGCTGCGCGAGCATTTGGCCGTGTCGCCGCCGACTTGCGTGCCGCCGGCAGTAGGGCCACCTCACGCGCGTATGACGCTCTCATTGCTGCAACAGCGATCGCTCACGGGCTGCCGCTGTACACCGCCAACCCGGACGACTTCACGGCCATCACCGAGCTCCAGCTCGTCGAGGTGCCCCACCCGGGGCGGCACACCGCAACGACCGACCCATAGACACCTCACGGGCGCCACGCAGGGTCACGAAGACGGGCGCCCTGTAGGAGCGTCCACCAGGTCCGCCGCCTGCGGGACGGTCAGCTCGGGGTGAACCGACACGATCCCGACCGCATTGCCGACTGCCATGTGCGCCAGGACGTCGATGAGCATCTCGAGCGCAGCGCCGGGTATCTCCAGGACAGCTTCGTCGCCCGGCGCGAATGTCACCGGGCCGGTCGCTAAGTCGGGATGTCGCTTCAAGAAGTCCTCGAGTGCCCGGACGGCGTCGGCTGCCTGAGAAACCGCCTCGTTGTTGGGCACGGTGAGTTCACGCTCGATGAGCACGGCCGTCGCCATGGTCTGCCCTCCTTGTGGCCCACCGTCTGGTTGTCCACCGTGATTGCTGCGATTTGCGCCTGCGTCGCGCTGGTCCTGTTGGCTCTGCCGGAATGTCTTCGGCAGTTGGTTCGAACAATTCGATGAATCAGCCAATGAACTTCAACCCGAGCAGGCGTTCTTTGTGAAATCAGACTCACTTCGGACCCAATCGGTTCCCCGCTGTTGAGGATCGGATCGGCGAGCGATCGCTAGAGGAGTGAAGCGGCGTCCGGATCAAGGACCACCGTCGCGCTCGCATGGAGCTGCAGAGCCGAGGCGGGAACCATCTCGCACAGCGGGCCGTGCACTGCTCTGGCCACAGCCGCGGCTTTGCGTTCACCGCACGCCAGCAGCAACAGCTCAGCCGCCGCAAGGATGGTGGAGATCCCCTGCGTGATGGCCCGCTCAGGAACGGGACGGTCGTCACCGAAGAAGCGCGCATTGTCGGAGCGGGTCTGCTCACTGAGGGTGACGATGCGAGTGACGCTGTCAAACGCAGAACCTGGTTCGTTGAAGGCAATGTGCCCGTTGGACCCGATGCCCAGGATCTGCAGGCCGATATGGGCACTTCGGACCAAGTACTCGTAGCGACAGCACTCGCCTGCGAGATCGGGCGCGTCAGGATCGGGGCAGTGAACTGCATCGCGGCGCAGGTCGACCCGCTGCGCTAGCTCCCGCTGTACGACGTTGCGGAAACGGCACGGATCGTCAGGATCGATGCCCGCGTACTCATCAAGCAGGTACACGTCGACGCCCGCGAAACTGAGACCGTCTTGTTGGTGGCGTCGGACTAGCTCGGCATACAGCACCTCGGTCGTGCGCCCGGTTGCAACCCCAAGGAGTGCTCGTCGCTGGCCGCGCACGAAGTGATCGACAATGTCCGCCGCGCACTTGGAGGCAGCCGCTCGATCCTCAGCGACGATGATTTTCATTGCGTGATCGGCATGTTGGCGCCGGCGCCATCGCCATCGCTGCGGAGCCCCACGACGATCCCGGGTGCACGCTCGGCTTCCATGCCGACCATGGCTGCGACTGCGGCACCGACGATGCCGGCATGCATACCTCGGTGTGCGACCGTGATCGGCTTGGAGAGGTCAAGCTCCGAGGCGAACCGGTCGAAGTCATTGCTGAGCCCTCCGCCGACGACCCAACACGACGGGTGCAGCATCGCTTCGATCATCTCGAAGAACGGCTGTGCCCGTTCCGCCCACTGACTCGGTGTGAGCCCGTCAGTGGAAATCGCACGCCCAGAGGCCACCTCTTCGAAACAAGCCCCGCCGACGATCAGGCCGCCTAACTCGGAGTTCGGGATGAGACTGCCGTTGTGCAGCAGCGCGCTGCCGACACCGGTCCCGAACGTCAGCACGATGGCGAGCCCGGTCGCCCTCAGTGTGGCCTCGCCGTATCTCAGTTCTGCGAGGCCGGCTGCATCAGCGTCATTGATCAGCACCGCGTTGGCCCCAGACGCCGCACGCAAGCAAGACAGTGCATCTGCGTCCTCCCAGGAATCACCAAGGTTCGGCGCATGTCGCAACGACAGACCGTCGATCACACCTGGCAGCGCAACACCGACTGGCCCCGACCATCCGACCGCCGACGTGATTCGACCGATTGCCGCCATCACGTCATGCGGTGTCGCCGTGGGAGGTGTGGCTTCGGTCAGGACGGGCCCCGACAGCTCGCCCACGGCGACATCCACGACAGCTCCCTTGATGCTCGTTCCGCCAACATCGATGCCGATCTGCAGCGAGCTGTTGCCGGCGAAGGTTCGCGAAGACCCGAAGTCGCTCGCATCTCCAACCCCCGATTCGGGTCGGACGCTTAGGTCGTCGGTCATGGCCCCGGACCGTCGTGGCGGGAACCGGTGATGTAGGCGACGAGGTCGTCCTTGGTCACCGCGCTGACATCGACCTCCGCAGCTGTGCGCCCCTGACGCAGCACCACCGCCCGATCGCACACTGCCATGACCCTGTCCATGTTGTGGGTGATGAGCAGGACGGCCACGCCGGCGCTGCGCAAACCGCGAATGAGGTCCAGGACGCGTGCAGCCTGCTCGACACCCAATGCGGCGGCGGGCTCGTCAAGCAGCACGATCTGCTGGCCCCACGCGGCAGCCCTGCCGATCGCCACCGCTTGGCGCTGGCCACCCGACAGCGCGCTCATCGGCCGCCGCAGCGATGGGAGCCGGATGTCGAGGCGACCCAGAATCTCCCCGGCCTCGGCGCGCATGCGCTTCTTGTCGAGCACCCCGAGCCATGACCCCAACCGTCCCCCACGCGTGTGCTCGCGGTTGAGGAACAGGTTCTCCACGACATCGAGCGGGTCGATCACCGCCAGCGTCTGATGCACCGTCTCGATGCCCAGCGCTCTGGCCCCTTCCGGCGATCCGATCTCGCGCCTGTGTCCATTGACAAAGACACTTCCGGCGTCAGGCCGGTACACCCCAGCGATGCACTTCACCAATGTCGACTTGCCGGCCCCGTTGTCGCCGAGCAACGCCGTCACCTCGCCGTAGCGCAGGCTCAGCGTGACGTCGTCGAGGGCCTGCACGGCACGAAACGACTTGCAGATGCCCGTGGCTTCAAGGGCCGTAGCGGCAGTCATGTCGAGCTCACCTCGACTGGATCGCCGAAGCCGTTCCACACTCCGACCACCCGAGGTTGGCCCTGCGACACTCCCGACAGCCCAGTGACGAACGCCCTGGTCACGAACGCCTGGATCCTGAAGCCGAAGACCACCGTCGCGCCTTCCGTCACGGTGCGGCCAGAGTCGGGATGCAAGCAGGTGTAGTAGTCGATCGCTGCCGGATCGGGCATGTCCACCAGCACGGGGGATGTCGAAATCTCCGCAGCGTCATGGGCCACGACTGCACGGACTTGGTACTCGCCGAACACCGGATCGACGTACAGACCGCCCCCGAAGCACAGCGGCACGCCTTGATGAATGTGGGCCACCTCGCTGAGGTACAAGACCCCTGGCTGCTCGGGCAGATCCCGAACGGCGTGCAGCGGCGTGGTGCCGGTGAGTCCGTGGCCGGGCTCGATTTGGGTGGCCCCGGACTCGGCGAGCAGCCCAAGGACTTCGGTGGAGGTGGTCCCCGGCAGGTTCATCTCGAGGCGATCGGGACAGGCCGGGTGCCGTCGTACGAGGTCTGCTGCCCGTGCCAGCGTCTCGACGTTGCGGGTGGCAGCGACGCTGCCCCGTCGCTCATCGAAGAGCATGGCCGGAAAGGTCGTGAGTCCGGCGAACTCGGCCCCATCGAGCGCTGCGATGACGTCGACCGCCGAACCGAGGTCGCCGAGCGGCACACCTCCTTCGTGACCGGCATAGAACGTGTCACCCGGATCGAAGACCCGCAGCAGGAGGCGCTGAGTTCGACCGTTGGCTCGTGCTGCTGCCGCGGCCTCCGTCGCCTTGTTCGCAGAGAAAACCGTCCAGTAGTCAGGCGCCATCGAAGCTGCCTCGCCAGCTTCGGCGCGAGGAACCTGAACGAGGTGTCCAAGGTGACCGAGTCGGTGGCCATTGCGAGTGATGGGACGGGCACACGCCATGTCGACCGCAACGAAGCCGTCCACGCCGCCGGCCGCCATGGCCGCCATCGCGCCGGCGGCCCGGCCGATCTGCTTGGTCATCGCGTACACGGTGAGGTCGAGTGTCCGGGCCCGCGTGCACAGCACACTTGCATTTGCCTCGATGGCGTCTAGGTCCAGCACGTAGCTGTTCGCCGGGATCTTCCCCGCCTGGTGCAATTCGACAGCGGCTTGAACGAACCCGGGATTGCGGTCGAGCAGGGATCGAAGGAACATCTCCTCAGCGCTCCCGCTGTTCGCGCATGCTCAGCGCGACGGCCAGGATGATGATGGCGCCTCTTGCGATCAGCTGATCGGCAACTCGCAGCCCCATCAGGATCAAGCCGTTGTTGAGCATGGCCATGATGACCGAGCCCATAATCGCCCCGACGACCGATGCACGCCCGCCGAACAGGTTGGTCCCGCCGATGACGACGGCGGCTATCACCGTGAGCAGCAGGTTCTCGCCCAGATCGTGACGTCCGATGGCCAGGCGGCCAGCCAGCAGCACGCCGGCAAATGCCGCCGCGCCAGCGCTGGTCACCAGCGCCGCTATGCGGATGCGGTCCACGTTGATGCCCGCCGCATCTGAGGCAGAACGGTCGGCTCCGACCGACAGGACATGGCGGCCCCAGCGAAGCTGATGAAGCGCCAGGTGCCCGATGAGGCCAACGACCACGGTCCAGATGAGCAGTGAGGACACAGGGCCCAGCGAGCCCGCGCCAAAGATCGCAGAGAACGTGTCGTTTCGTATCGGCAGCGACTGCAGGTTGTTCATGTTGCGCGCTATGCCGCTGACAATCCCGAGCATTCCCAAGGTGACGAGAAACGACGGAATGCGCACCTTCACGGTGATCAGACCGTTGACCAACCCGATTCCCGCGCCAACAGCGACCGCGGCCAAGGCTCCGGCGAAGAATCCGTACCCGCCCACCGCTTCTGCGGCCACTAACGACGAGAGCGCCGCAATCGAGCCGACGGACAG
Organism: Candidatus Poriferisodalis sp.; assembly: GCF_965221945.1. Lineage (GTDB taxonomy): Bacteria > Actinomycetota > Acidimicrobiia > Acidimicrobiales > Poriferisodalaceae > Poriferisodalis. Next base: position 2,349,349 of record NZ_OZ244925.1, read on the forward strand.
ATCGATCTCGGCGGCAGCGAGGGCAAACGCCATCCCTACTGCCATGACGGCTATCGGTGTTGCCTGCCGGCCGATATTGAGCAAGTTGGACGCGCTGAGGAACCCATCGTCGTGCAAGGTCACCGCGAAGACTCCGAAGATGAGCGCCGACGCCACGTAAACGACGTATCCGCGAGATCCTGAGTCCTGGCGATTGGACAAGAGCCGCCCAAGACCCCTGGGAGGGTTTGACTGGCCCGGGGCGCCGAAGTCCTGCGTCACGATGGGTTCCTCAGCTCGCCCCCGAAAGGACGAGTCTGCGTCAGTTGCCGAGGGCGTCCAGAACCTCCTTCGGGGGTTCCGCGGCCAAGGACTGACGATAGGCGTCGACGATGTTGTCGGCCGTCACCCCGATGGCGGGCACCACGACGAATGCCGGAGCTGCCTTGCCCAGAAGGCCGTAGGCGCCCTCGAATGCCATGGTGCGGCCGAGGTTGTAGGCCTCATCGGCAGCGATGCCGACGATGTTGCCGCCCTCGACCAGATCGAGCGACACGTTGGTGTCCAGATCCATCGTCACTACGGCAACATCAGATGCTCCCGCAGCGCGCAGTGCCGCCAGCACGCCGTCGGCAGGGCCGGCGGACCAGGGTGCATAGATGCCGTCGAGATCGGGGTGGCGCGTGAGCAGCGCCGCTGCGATCTCCTCCGCAGCGGCCGGATCAGCGAGTCCCTGCTCGGCAACGATCTCGATGCCTGGATAGTTGATCTCGATCCATGACTTGAATGCCTGATCACGCTGGTTCGTGACGTAGTAAGCGGCGTCGTGGAAGATGAATCCCACCTCGCCTTCGCCGCCGAGGGCCTCGCCGAGCAGGTTGGCTGCGGTGATGCCCATCGCCGCGAGGTCATCGGTCACGATGCCGACGTAGTCCTCGCCATGGACGTAACCCTGCGGGACGTTCGAGAGGAAGACCAACTGCACACCGGCTTCCACCGCAGGACGGAATGCTTCCGCGCCGGCGTCAGGTCCGATGGCCAAGCTGATGATGATGTCGGGATTCTGCGCCATGACCGTCTCGACATCGTTCGCCTGCTGAGCCGCATCGAACGAGGCATTGGTCTCGGCGATCACCTCGATTCCGAGTTCTGCGAAGGCATCGCGTGCGCCTTGGCTTACTGCATCGGTGAACGCGCCCGCGGTGTGCCAGAGCAGAGCGGCCGTGTAGCCACCTGCCTGCACCTGCGCAATCTCGTCATCGGTGAGCGTGATCTCGCTCGACGCGACCGCCTCCTCGCCACCAGGGCCTTGGGTAACCGGTGCGGCGGGTGCGTCGTCGGCCATGTCGTCATCAGCCATGTCGTCGGCCATGTCGTCGGCCATGTCGTCATCAGCCATGTCGTCGGCGGCGGCAGGAGCGGTGGTCGCCGGCGCGGCATCGCCGTCTGCATCGCTGTCGGTGTCGCCGGTGCACGACGCAGCGAGCAAGGCGAATACGGCCAGCAAGCTCAAGAGCAAGAGTCGCCTCGGCGCTCGCACTCGGGACTTGGTCGTGTGTCTTTCTGATTTGGTTCTCATGGGTCCCTCCTCCGGGTCCGGCTTATGAGTCCTCGACACCGCACCACTCGGCAATGAAGTGCGCGAGCGTGCGGGTGGCGGTCACCAGCTCGTCGATGGCGACCCGCTCGAACGGTGTGTGGCAGTGCGAGATGTCTCCGGGAGCGAAATAGACGCCAGGGATGCCCAGATCCCGCAGGAATGGCTTTTCCGACCAGTAGGGAGCGCCCTCGATACGGGCCTGCTCGCCGGTTGCCGCGGTGATCGATGCGGCGAGAGCGACCACTCCCGGATGATCGGCGGAGACTTCGTCGGGTGTACCGCCGACGGCGTGATCTCGGGGAGCGCTGAAGTCCACGCTGCATTCCACGGAATGCTCTGCCGCGACGTCCGTCACAACGCTGCGAATCTGCTCAGCGGCCGCGTTGAGACTCTCGCCCGGATTGATCTTTCGAATCAGCGACGCCTCGAAGCGCCCCGGCACGGCGATGTTGCCACCCGAAGAAACCGACGTGACCAGCAGGAAGGCTTCGCCGAGCAACTCATGGGCCGGCACCGTTGCTCGCAGCTCGTCGGAAAGCTCCCACAAGCGGCTGAGCAAGCTGTGGCCGGCCTTGAGTGCATCCACACCGAGTTCGGGTCGTCCGAAGTACGCAGACTTGCCAATGCAGACGATGTCGGCGATGAGGAATCCCATCTGCGCGGTGTAGATGGCCGATGTCGTCGGCTCGGTATAGATGGCGAAGTCGGCGACGTCTCGAGGACTGTCGCTCGCCGCCGTGCGCATTCCGAGCGACACGCCAGATCCCGGCTGTCCAGATTCCTCGTCACAGACGAACCAGGTGGAGACTGCACCGGCCGGACGCAACCCGACCCTGGCGAATGCCCGGAGCGCCTCGAGGATGATGCAGATGCCCGCCTTCTGGTCGGCGGCGCCTCGTCCCCATATTTCGCCGTCGATGACGCACGGCTCGAACGGGTCTGCACGCTCGGTCCCAGCCCAGTGCCGCTCCCAGTCGTCAACGGCGACCGTGTCAAGATGACCAGCGAGCAGCAGCGACCGACCGCTGTCTCCCCCGGCGCTGCCGTACACGTTCGGCCGGCCCGGCTCGCATTCGATCAACTCTGCTGCGTGGAATGCTCCTGATTCGTTGAGACAGCTCAGCGTCCAGCGGGCGACGTCGGACTCATTGGGCGTGACACTCGGAATGCGAACGGCTTGCCGCAGTAGCTCTACGACCGCGTCAGCGTCCACCGCGTCGGCGACGAGCGCGGCGGCGCTGCTCATCTGCGCTGGTCTCCCAAGACTTCTGGCACGAGGGTCTCGTGCACAATCCGCAGACCCATCGACACCGCTCCTGCGAGAGCGGCCCGACGTCCCAAACTCGACGCAGCCAGCTCGGGCGGAGCCGAGACGAGGCCTTCGAGCCGTTCCCGGACCGCATCGACGAAGACAGAATTGACGCCGACTCCGCCGCCGAACACGACCCGGGCCGGATCCGCGATCAGGCAGAGGTGCGACACGGCGAGAGCCATCGACTCCGCAACCTTGTGCAGGACGTGGCCCGCAGCGGCGTCATTCGCTTCAGCCGCGGCAAGGATGTCAGGAACGTCAGAGCTGGGAGCCAGTCCACTGTCGTAGCCATCCTCGATTGCTCGGCCGAAGAGCTTGCGTATGGACGGCGCCGAGGCCACATCTTCGAGCGTGACTGGAGGTTCACCGGGTCCTGGGTGCGCCAGCAGCAGGGAGCCCAGCTCGCCCGCGGACCCTGTACCGCCTCGATACAGCTCCCCGTCGACCACGATCGCACCGCCGATGCCGGTGCCGATCGAGATCGCAGCGAAGTCGCCGCCCGGCTGATCGTCGTCCAGGTGGGCCAGCTCACCGAGCGCAGCGAGGTTCACGTCGTTGTCGACATGGACGCGTTCGACGGGGACGCCGAGTTGCTCGGCGAGCCATGCACGCGGCGCCAACCCATCGAATCCGGGCAGGTTCAGCGCCTGCTCAACACGGTCGCTGCCGGTTCGGTAGATGCCTGGCACACCGATGCACGCGGCGCTGCACGGCTCATCGATGACGTCCAGCATCGACGAGATGGCTCGCCCGAGTCGCTCGAACGCCGTCGGAGCATCCGGTCCTGTCTCCATCTCACGCTCAACGATGAGATTCCCGAAGAGGTCTCCGACGCCGACCAGCATCTTGGTGGCGCCAATGTCGACCGCAAGCACCTGCCGTGCCGTCGGGACGAGTTCGTAGAGCGCCGCCGGCCTCCCGATGGATCCGGTTCTGTGACCCTCCGAGGCGACTCGCACCAGTCCCGCTGACGTCATGTCAGCCATTAGGGCCGATACCGTCGGTTTCGACAGTCCGGTGGCCCGGGCAATGCCAGCGCGAGACATCTGCCGCGGGTGTGCTGCGAACATCGCGTCAGCGATCCTCTGCCCGCTCAGCAGCCGCAGACCCCCCGCACGCGCTCGGTCGTCCATATTGTTAGTAACCTTACCTTACAAAATCTAGGTGTCGAGACGCCACCTCGGCCTTGTGCGCTGCCACAGCCCCCTGCAGGACGATTCGCTCGAGAATCAGTTGCGGGCGGTGGCGATCCAGGCGGCGGCGGGGAAGACGACGCCAGCAGGGGTATGTCGAGGTGCCAATACAGCGGTCACGGCTTCGCGGACCTGCAGCTGGACTTCTGGCGGGTGGCCTTTGAGGGCCTGGCGAGCAATGCCGAGATCCATGGCGAAGTCGACCGTCTCGGAGAGCGTGCATCCCCCGCTGAAGACGAGCTCGGTGTCGTGCGGCTCGAGGGCAATTTCCGACCAGCCCGCAGCGTCGAGGATGCCCCGCACATGGTCGGGGTCGGCGAAGGCGAACGGATCGACGGCCGGGCCGTCACTCGGCGGCAACTCCACGATCTCGAGCACTGCCTTGTTGATCGAGATCAGCCACGGGTTGTTCCGCGCCCGCTGCCAGCAGACGAAAGAGAGCTGACCGCCGGGGCGCGTCGCTGCCCGCATGTTGGCGAACGCGGCCACCGGATCGGCGAAGAACATGACGCCGAATCGGGAATACACCAGGTCGAAGCCGTCGAAGCTGCCGTTGTCAGGGGCGGTGCGGTCCGCCAGCTTGGCAATGTCAGCCGTCTGCGCGTCCGACACGGCGAAGCTGATTGGCGCGGCCTCTGGTTGCGCAGTGGCATGCTCCGCACCTCTGCGCCGGGCAACCTCGATGAGCAGCTCGCTGATGTCGACGCCCAGCACCGATCCAGTCACGCGCTCGCTCCACTGCAGCGATGTCTGGCCGCACCCGCAGCCCACATCAAGCACATGCGCTCCAGCCCGCAAGCCGTCAGCCACACCCATCGCGGCCAAGCCGATGTGGCTCAGCTGAATGTCGAGCCGCTCCTGCTGATCGGCCCACACCGCTGCGTTACGCCAGAACTCACGCTGGTCAGCGTTGGGGTCGTCGCTCACGCTCATGGGTCATCCCTCCCGCACCGCCCCGCCGGGGCTGCCTTCTTCTAGCAGGCCGCACAACAAGCGTCCCAACAGACCGATGCCCGCGCGACGGCGGTCAGAACAAGGTGGTGTCCGGACCGGCGAATGCTCGCCCGTAGGCGGCCAGCGCGCTGGGCGTATCGCCGTGTGCGGCGCTCGGCACCGGCTCGGCGTTGGGCAGCGCATCGGCGAACGACCAGCTCAAACGGTGGATGGCGCAGGGGCCATGGGTGGCGAGCGCCGCACGATGGACGGGGGCCGGGTAGCCCTTGTTGGAGTCGAACCCATAGGGCGGGAACTCAGATGCAAGCCCCGACATGATCCGGTCCCTCACCACCTTGGCCATCACCGACGCCGCCGCAATCGAGAGGCAGCGCCGGTCGCCCTCCACCAGAGCATTGCTCGGACGCCAGTCCACGAAGTTGAAGCTGCCGTCAAGCAAGACCCGATCCGGCTCGGCCCCGAGCACGTCCAGAGCCCGGCGGGTCGCCAGCCTCAGCGCATCGGTCATGCCCAGGTCGTCGCACTCGGCTGCGGTGGCGTGTCCGACCGACCACGCACGAGCCCAGCCGTCGATGCGCTCGAAGAGCTCCTCGCGCACGGCGGGCCGAAGCTCTTTGGAGTCGCGGATGCCGTTCACACGACCGTGCGGCGACACCACCACCGCACCGACCGTCAGCGGCCCGGCCCAAGCCCCGCGGCCTACCTCGTCCACGCCGACGATCGTGGCCTCGCCCGCCTCCCAGCACCGCCGCTCGAAGGTGAGGCTCGGCCGTGCCGTCATGGAATCGAAGCTAGCTGCCGACCCTGTCCCGATCAGAACCCGAGAGCGCCGTCTAGTGCGCCGGCATCGGAGCGAGCAGGGTCTCGCCACGCCACTGCGTCGCGGTGAACGCCGGGTCCAAGCCTGGCGCAGTGACGCTCGGCGCCTCGCCGCCCGAGTCGTGGGGCACCACGTCCCACAACAGCGCAGGCCGCTCGCCATGCCAGCGCACCGCCCACGACACCGTGCCGATCCGGGTCGGCACGTCGTGCACTTCCACCGGCTGTCCGAGCCAAGCCGCAGGCCAGTGCGCAGCAATTCGCAACTTCGGCCGCCCCCGGGAATTCGGCCTGCCGTCGTCGGGGACATCGACGAGCAGCCGCAACAGGGTGCGCACGAACAGTCCGCCGGCCTGCAAGTCGTGTCCAGTCCCATTGGTGCCGGTCCGCAGTCGCGGATGCATGAACGTCGGCCAATTCAGTGTGGGCGACGCCACCGACACCAGCGCTTCCAGCCTTCGGAAGGCGCGGACCGGCACTGGTCGCGCTTCCGCAAAGGCCAGCAACGCCGTGGCGACGATGTCGTAGCCGCACGATGCCGCGGTGTCCAAGACAAGATCCTCCGGCGTGGCCCCTGAAGGCTCGACCACAACGAACGGCAACGGCGGCGCCCAGGGCACGGCCGCGTAGATCCACAATCCGGTGTCGTGTGATACCCAATCCCAGCACTGGCTCACAGAGGCATCTGAAGCCCCGCTATGCGGCGCCGTCCACGGCACGCGCCCCTGGCGGTCCAGATAGAAGGCCGACGCCTCCGGCCGACCGCCCGCATCGACACGCAGCGTGTCACGCAATGCGCTCGCCGAACGCGCCAGCGCGTCGGCCGCTCGCTCGGCACCCAGACGCATCAACAGGCGAAAGCCGGCTCGCAAACCCTCACGAATTGTCCAAGGCTGCTCTCGACGTTCGGCATCGGTTGACAGCAGCCACCTCGCCGCCGACGTGACGAACTCGGAGATGCCTTCGGCGAATGCTGAGTCCGGATGCAGCGACAGCAAGTATTCGGCGAGTACCAGGGTCGATCCTGTCACCGACGATCCCATGCTCGCCGCTTGCCCCGATGCGAACTGCGCCTGGGCTTGGCGGATCAGCAGATCCCGCACCGATTCGGGCGTACCCGACTCGACGAGTGCCAGCAGCTGCATCAGGTCATCGCCGGCGAACTGCGCGTCGGTGTATATCGAAGGCCACAGCATCGGCCCGACAACGCCGCGGCCGTCATCACATGGGGCAGTCGAGAGCAGCTGAGCAGCCCGGGCGGCCAGCACCGCATCGGCCAGCCGACCGCTGGGCAGCTCCAGCCGGCAGCCTGCATCAACGCGCCGCCGCCAACCGTTGGCCACCCGGTCCAGCGACGGAACCGCGTCGAGCACGTCAGCTCCGAGCTGCGGGCTGTCAGCACCGTCCCACTTGAGAGCCAGGCCTTTGCCGGGAACTGCCGCTCGCAGCGTCGCCCCGGCGACCAACGGGAAGATTGCTGCCGCGTTGGCCAATCGCTGCGGACACTCCACCGAGATCGGCTCCCGCTCGTGCCCTGACGTCGATGGCGGATCGGCGGGGGTCGCGCCGCCGCGGATGCTGACGAGCATCGAACTTGCTTGTTCTGTCGCGGCGGAACGGTCACGAGACTCGTTCAGCGCGGCTGCACAGTCCGTCCCGTGGCTGCCGACCACGACATCACCCGGTTCGCGATCAAAGATCACCGACGTGAGTCCGAACCCTGGTCGACCGGTGTCATTGAGGCTCAGGACGCGCCCGTCGACGGCGATCTCATCGATCGCCCAGGCGTTTGACCACTCCCAGATCTCGGCATCGATATGTTCGAATGCGCCCAAGTTGTACGGCCGGGCAGCCAGAGCGACAGCCACCGGTGCGGAGGTGCTGTTGGTGATCTCGACGACAAACACTTCGGGCACTGCGGGACTCTGGCCCACTGTGTCGCGCCCGCTGTGGCCAGCAGCACTGCGGCTCGCTCCATCACTGGGCACGATGGCCGCGCCCCTGGCGGCTGCAACCCGGTGAACGACATCGCCGTCGCCGACGCGTAGCACCGTCTCGACCACCGGCATCCCGTCCACCAAGCGCTGTCGCACCGCCGGGGCCCGCGACGGCAATACCCATTCCTCACCAGCGCGCACCCACCAGTCAAGTGACCAATTCGTCCACACCACCAACCCGCGGGGGTCGATCGCAGCGCGATCGAGCGTCTCGGGAAGCCCGATAGTCGTCCATGAGCGACCGTGCGTGTTGGCGAGCACGCTGGCCTCGACATGGTCGTCGCGGTTCCAGTAGCGGCAACGACTCGGTTCGGGTGCATGGGCCGGCGAGTTCGGATCGAGCTGACGTTCAGCCCACCACGGCCGAACCCATCCCTCCGGCGGCTCGGTCGGATTCGCGGGCCGGGCGTGCGGCGGAAGAGACGGCCGGCGGCGCCGGAACAGATGCGCAAACGGGCGCAAACCATCGCCGCTCATACGCCTGCCGATCCGCACCGCCCTGTCCTAGCAAACGCTGGCTCGTATTTCTCCCGACATTGATGCTGTATGTTGTGCTGTATGTCAGCAACTCGCACGCAGGTATACCTCACCGAGCAACAGCGTGAACGCATTGACGAACTCGCAAGCGTCGAAGGTGTCACCCTGGCCGAGGTTGTTCGGCGAGCACTCGACGCGTACCTGTCGTCATATTTCCCCGATGCTGCTGAGAGCCTGGCGCGTACCTTCGGTGCAGTGAACGATATCGACGCCCCTACGCGAGATGAATGGCAGCGTGGCTGACCTGCTCATCGACACCGACATTTTCATCGACCATCTGCGGGGTCACCGGTCGCTGGCACTCGGTAGTCACCGGCTCCACTACTCGGTCATCACACGCGCAGAGCTGTTCGCAGGCACGGCCGCAACGGCAATCGTGTCGGATCTTCTGGGGCCGCTACGTGAGCTGCCTGTGGACAGGACCATTGCCGAGCGCGCGGGTCGCATCCAACGAGAGTCCGATGTGCGGCTGCCCGATGCGCTTATCGCGGCGACAGCCCTCGAGCATGGTCTGGGATTGGTGTCACGCAACCAATCGGACTTCGGTCGAGTCCGCGGGCTGCGGCTGCGCTCGAACCTCTGAGCAGCCATACACTCGCCGCGGGTGACTGCAACGAGCGTCACGCCGACCGTACTCATCCCCGTCAAGGGCTTCCGGCTTGCGAAGGGCCGCCTCGCTGAGCGTCTCAATGAGACCGAGCGCGACGAGCTGGCACGCAACATGGCCGCACAGGTCGTCAAGGCGGCCGGATCACTGCCCGTGCAGGTCGTCTGCGACAACGACGAGGTGGCCGATTGGGCCCGCAGCGTCGGTGCAGATGTGATGTGGGTCGAGGCCAAGGGCCTGAACCCTGCCCTCATCGCTGCCGTCGCAGAACTTGAAACTTCCGAAGGCCGCAACCACGACAGCCCAGGTCATGTGCTCATCGCGCACGCCGACCTGCCCCATGCCGAGACACTCGCCGGGCTGGCAGAAGCCGGCACGGTCACGATCGTCCCGGACCGGCATCTCGACGGCACCAACGTGATGGCGCTCCCGCTGGGGACTGGTTTCGAATTCCACTACGGGCCTGGCTCGTTCAACGCCCACTGCGACGAGGCTCTGGACCGCGGCCTCGACCTGCGCGTGCGCCGCGTTGCCGCGCTCGAATTCGACATCGACACGCCCGACGACTTCGACGCCGCCGGCCTCTCGGTGCCAACAACTGCCGATGCCCCCTCAAGCTGAGTTCGCCGAGTCCGGGTTCTCTGTGGACCTGCCGGTGCCCAACTCGGCGCTCGTCATCGCTGCGCACCCCGACGACGCCGAGTTCGACTGCGGCGCAACGCTGGCCAAGTGGGCTGCCGCCGGCACCATCGTGCATCACTTCATCTGCACTGATGGCTCCAAGGGCACCTGGGACACCGATTGCGACCAAGCCGAGCTAGTCCAGACCCGCCAAGGCGAACAGCGCGCCGCCGCTGCGGCTCTGGGCGCGAGGGGCGAGGTGCGCTTCGGCGGCCACATCGACGGCGAGCTGGACAGCGGTCTCTCCTCCCGGGCCCAGGTCGCCCAAGTCATCCGCGAGCTGCGGCCCGCTGTTGTGCTGGGGCATGACCCGTGGAAGCGCTACCGGCTGCATCCCGATCATCGGCATGCCGGGCTGCTGGCGGTCGAAGGCGTGGTTGCCGCACGCGACCCGTTCTTCTTCCCCGAGCAGGGCCTGCCGCCGCATCGCCCCGACGAGCTGCTGCTATTCGAAGCCGACGCGTCCGACCACGCCGAGAACGCCGAGGGCTGGACGGCCGCCAAGACCGCCGCTCTGCTGTGCCATCGCAGCCAATTCGTGACCACCCACGACATCACCGATCCAGACGACGCCGCCCAGGTGCAGCGCTTCGCCGACTGGGTGGACGCTGTGGCGGTGGCCAGCGGCCAGCCTGCCGGACTCGCCTACGCCGAGCTCTTCAAGCGAATCAAGGACTTGTAGCGCTCGGCGTCGCGATGTCGCTAGAGCGCGGCGTCGATCTCGGCCTTGTCCCAATAGCCGGTTTGCGGCGCCACAGCGCCAAGGGCATAGCCCGCCAACCGTGCAGCAGCCTCGTCGCTGAACAGCTCGATGACATCGAACACGGCGGAGGGCCCCAGCCTGTGCAACGCCCGGTCTCCCTCGCTCCCCGGACGGGGCAGGTGCGGGGTCAGCAGGAGCAGCTTCGCGTCGGGATCAGCTGCAGCGAGCACTGACGCCCGACCGAGCGCCTTCCACAACGTGTCGGCCCGCAACAGACCTGGCCGCACGGTCGTGAATGCGCCTGCTATATCGATCCACCACTCGCCTCCCGCTTGGTCAGCGAGCAGGAAGCTGAACTGCACTCCGCCGCCACGTACCTTGGCCGGGCTGCGCAGTATCTCGAAACCGAAGCCCTCCAAGAGCTCCGCGGCGATGTCGTGCGCCTTGCGACCAGCTTCGACGGCGTGCCGCACGAAACTGTCCGCGCTCATCGAATCCGCAATCGCGCCTGCCACCGCTTCCGACTCATCGGCGGATTCAAGCGCGCTGAACAACGCCGGCTGCTGTGTGGGCCGTTGGCGCTGCCTCCACGCGACGTGAGCACTGGCGACCCGGGAGCGCGCCAATTTCACGTAGTCGGGATCGAGGTCGTAGCCGACGGCCCTCCGACCGCACAGCAAGCTGGCCACCAACGTGGTGCCCGAGCCCATGAACGGGTCCAGTACGAGGTCGTCCTCGTAGGTGTACAGGTCGATCAGGCGACGTGGCAGTTCCAGCGGGAACGGGGCGGGGTGTTGCACCCGCTGGGCGCTCTCGGGCCCCATGTCCCACACGTCGAGCGTGGCCTCCATGAATTCGTCCGTGGACAGGCTGCTGCGGTAAGGCAGTCCTTCGGCTTCACGCCGGGACGCCGACCGCGCTCGATCGAAGCGCCCCTTGCTCGCCACGATGATGCGCTCGGTGGTGTCACGCAGCGTCGGATTGGACGGGCTGCGAAACGACCCCCACGCACACGACCCGCTCGACCCCTTGCTCTTCTGCCACACGATCTCGCCGCGCAGCAGCAGGCCCAGCTCTTCGAAGATGCGCGCCACATCCCCCGACAGGCTGCGATACGGCTTGCGGCCGAGATTCGCCACGTTCACCGCGATTCGCCCGCCCGGCTCGAGCACCCGGACACATTCGGCGAACACGTCTCGCAGCATGCCCAAGTAGTCGAAATAGCTCGTCGGAATCCGGTCGTCAGACCCAGCAGCCAGCGCGTCCTCGTACGCCTTGCCAACGAAATACGGCGGTGAGGTGACTACCAATGCCACGCTGGCGTTCGGCAGCGCAGTCATCTGTCGGGCGTCGCGGCAGATGCAGCCGTCACCCAGACGCTCGGTCAGGTCAGTGTCGAACTCGGGTCCCCGCGCAACCGAGTCGTCATCGCAGAGATTCGGTGGGGTGAAGCGGGCGTAGAACGCTGAGGCGTCGTGCCCCTCGCGCCGGGAGGCACCAAATCGCGACGTGGCCGTCCGGCGAGCGGACGGCGTGACAAGGCGCGTTCCGCCCAATGTCTCCCGGGGAGCCATTTGTCACAGAGTACCAAATTGGAACAAACGCGCGCATCGGGGTGACCGCGCCGGTTCAAGCGTCGTGCAGCACCATCCGCACGCGCTTGTTGCCCTTGCCCTTCGACTCGGTCTTGGTGATCTCGAAACGGCCGACCGCCCCGGTGGACGCCACGTGCGTGCCGCCGTCGGCCTGCCGATCCAGCCCGACGATGTCCACCACCCGGATATTGGTGACCGAGGGAGGGATCAGGTTCACCTTCGTGCGGATCAGTTCGGGATCGGCGAGCGCCGCACCACGGTCCAGGAAGCTCACCTCGATCGGACGATCCGCAGCGATCTCCGAATTGACCAACTCGGTGACGCGCACAGCGAAGCCCTCCGGCAGCGGGCCGAATTCGAAATCCATGCGCGCCGAGAGCGGCTCCATGTTCCCGCCGGTCACCAGCACGCCCCACTCGTTCCAGATGACGCCGCACAGAATGTGCAGCGCTGTGTGGGTACGCATCAGCTGCAGCCGCCGGCCCCAATCGATCGAGCCTGCGACCGCCGTTCCCACCGATGGCGGCTCCCGATCTACCCAGTGCCAAATGAGGTCGCCTTCCTTGCGCACGTTCAGCACTTGCCACTCGTTGCCGCTCCCGTCGGCGAGCGTGCCCGTGTCATGGGGCTGGCCGCCTCCGGTCGCATAGAAGACAGTCCGGTCGAGCGCGACCGCGTCGTCCCGCACTGCGACGATGGTTGCTTGGGCGCTCGTCTGGAAGGCGTCGCGCAGATAGATCTGGTCGGTCTGGGAGTCAGCGTTCTCATCGGTCGACATGGCCGCCGACGATAGGGGACTCGTCGAATTACCGTTGCGCCCGTGCGAGTGGCGACGTGGAACCTGTGGTGGCGCTTCGGGGACGACTGGAAGGCTCGACACGACGCGATCGCTGCCACCCTCGCAGAGGTCGATCCCGACATCGTCTGCTGCCAGGAGATCTGGGCGGAACGAGACGGCACCGACCAGTCGGCGATCTTGGCGGATCGGCTTGGCATGTACGTTGCGCACCATCCACGGTTCGGTCGCAGTGGCGAATCGTTCGGCAACGCCATCTTGAGCCGCTCACCGATCGTCAGCTCCGAGGTGCATTCGCTCGCCGTCGACAACCAATCGGGCCACCGCAGTGCGGTAGTGGCACGCATCGCCCGTGGTGACGGCGAGATGACTGTCATCTGCACGCACCTCGAGCACCGCTTCCACCTCAGCGAGATCCGGCAGGGACAGGTGGCCACGCTGTGCGAGCTGGCGGCGCCTCATCACGATCCCGCAGGCTTCCCTGTGGTCATGGCCGGCGACTTCAACGCGGTGCCCACGTCCGACGAGATCCGCCTGCTCACCGGCGAGCGTCCCCCGCCAGTGCCTGAGCTAGTCTTCAGCGACGCGTGGTCACAGGCGGGCGACGGTCCAGGCCACACCTGGAGTGGCCAGAATCCGTACCTGTCGCAGGCCATGTGGCCGAACCGGCGCATCGACTACGTGTTCGTGGCGACGCCCCGACCGATCCCCCAAGGCAACATTTCGGCCATCCAGCTCATCGGCACCGAGCCGGTCGACGGCGTGGTGCCGTCGGACCACTACGGGCTGGCGGTCGATCTCATCGACTGAACCCCGCCGGGCCGCTAGGTCTCGTAGAGCTCCAAGATCGCGGCAGCACCTGTGCGTCCCGCTTCGGCCAGCTCGGGCGGCAGCTCTGCTGCGTTGACGACGTGCGTCTCGGACCCGAGGCGCACGAGCATCTGGCTGAGCACCCACGGGCTGCGGATCGCGTAGGTGACAACGCACCGATCCCCGTCGTCGGTCACCTCACGAGACGGGTAGGCCTCCACACGCCACAGGTCGATGCGGGGAATCGACATCACGACGTCGGTGGTCTCGTCGGACTCGGCGGGTGCGATGTCCGCGACCTCCCCCGTTTCGGGGGAGCGGCCGTGCCGCACGCCCGTGTCGGCACACTCGTCGATCCGGTCGATGCGGAAGGAGCGCAGGTCGGTGCGCAAATGGCACCAGCCCCGCAGGTACCAGTGGCCGTCGTGCAGCGAGACCGTCAGCGGGTCGACCCGGCGCTCGGTGAGGGCGTCGGTGTTGGGCGTGTAGTACTCGATGCTGACCGTGGTCCCCGTGCGCAGCGCTTCCCGCAGGATCGCCAGGTGGCGCGGCACGGGCAGTTCCACCGACACCCGCACTCGCTCGCCGTAGGAAGCGCGCAGCTTGTCGAGCGCGGTCGCGAGGGCTCCCAAGCGGTCAGCACCGCGCAGCGCCAGCGCCGACTGGCCGGCCACCAAGATGCCGAACGCCTGCGGCACCGACAGGTTGAGCGGCCGGTCCAGCATGGCTCCAGGCTCGACATGCACCCAGGCCTCGCCTGCGTCGCCATTGTCGGCGTCGTCGCCGAAGACGACCACGCCGAGGTTCTGATAGACGCCAGCGCCCGCGACCTCGTAACACATGGCCGCCAGCAGCAGGTCGTACACCGCGCTCGGCCCCATATCGAAGCGCTGAGCAATGTCGCCCACGGTGGCGCCACCGCGCTCCACCACCCATGGAACGATGGCCAGCAGCCGCTCAATCTTCGCCGAGGTGCTCGGGCCCCTCACGGCTGGTCTGCCCCTGCTCCCCAAGCCAGCGCGCGCAGCCACGACGTGATCTCGTTGACCAGCTCGGGGGGTGATTCCACGACGGCATGTCGGCCCATGTCCAGCAGCCACGTACGGAACGCCGTCCGGTTGCGGACCCGCGCCTCGACCGTCACCGAGCCGTCGTCGTGCCGCACTACGACCTTGCCTCGCTCAGCAGTGGGCTGGTGCGCCATGGTGGCGTCGATCCGGACCCGGGCCACGAAGTCGTCGCCGAAATCGATCTCCATCGGCTCGGACGGCAGCAGTCCCGCCATGTCGACATCGGCTCTGGAGAATGCGCCCCGCTCGCCTACTTCCGCGTCGCCCTCCATGCGGTCCACGCGGAACGTCTTGGCCGTGCCGTCTTCGATGGCGGCGAAGTACCAGTAACCGGCCCGGCACAGCAGACCGAGCGGTTGCACGCGTCGCTCACGGCCGCCGTAGGTGAACCGGACCGCAGCGCGTTCCGCGGCAGCAGCCGCCAACGCGGGCAGCAGCGCGCCGGCTGACTGCTGGCTCGCGGCGGCAGTCTCCAGCGCCACCTCTGCGGCGGGTGGCTCCAAGTCGCGGACCGACGCCGCCTCGGCACTTGTGAGCTTGGCGACGGCCTCGAGGTCCCACGTTTCGCCGATGTCCACCCGGTCTGCCGCAAAGCGCAGCGCGAGCTGCTCGTCGGGAGTCAATTGCAGGTCAGGCAGGAAGTAGTCCTGGCGCCGGATTGTGTACGACATGGCGCCGTCGTGTTCGATCGTCTCGGTGATGCGTACACCGAGGTTGCGGATCAGCGCCTTGTCTCGCTCGAATGAGGCGCGGGCACTTTGGTGCAGGAGCCGGTCGGTGTTTCCCTCGGGTGCATAGAGCCCAGTGTCCCGCCAGATCTGCTCGCGGGTCTTGGGCACGTCGCGAGCCAGCAGGTACATCATGAGTTCCATCACGCGCTCGGTTGCGTCCGGCCGTGATCGCGTTGCCACCTTCGGGAGTGTAGGACTGCTCCGCAGGGTGGCCCGGTGAGTTCTGGAGCCGATGGCCGGGCGGCCCGAACCCAGGCGTCAGCCGTTGGCGCCGGCGTCTCGCAGCGCCGCCCAGACTCGCTCCGGAGTGAGCGGGAAGTCGTCCATCCACACGCCCGTTGCATCCGCCAGTGCCGCGACAACCGCCGGTGCGTAGGGGATCACGCCCATCTCGGCCATGCCGCGGGCGCCGAAGGGACCCAGCGGATCAGCCAATTCCAGCACCACGCTCTCGGTGGTGACGGGAATGTCGCCGATGCCGGGAATCAGGTAGGTGCTGAACCGGGGATTCAGCAGCCGGCCGTCCCGGCTGCGCAGATGTTCGCTGAGCACATGGCCGTGCGCCTGTGCCACCGCACCCTCGATCTGGCCCACCACGAAGCGAGGATTGATGGCCCGTCCGACGTCGTTCGCGCTGATCACCCGGTCGATGCGGATGTGACCGGTGTCAATGTCGACCGTCAGCTCCACATGCTGCGCGACGTAGCCATAGGTGAAGTTGGGAATGCCCTCGCCGGTCTCGGGATCCAGCTCGGTGGTCGGTGGCGGGGTGAAGCGGAAGTGTCCGATGGCCGGCCGATCGCCCTCACGCCACGCCTTCTCGGCTTCCTCGGCAGCTCCGAGGATTGAATTGCCGGCCATCCAGGTCATGCGCGACGCCGATGCCGAGCCTGAGTCGCCCGATGTGCCGGTATCGCTGAAGCGACCTGCCACTCTTGCTGGATCCACACCGGTGGCCTCGGCTGCCATCTGCAGGAACGCTGTGTGCGCACCCTGGCCGACATCAGCGCCGGCATGGGACAGCTCTGCCCCCGACGGCGTCTCGTCGCTGGGCTCGCCGTACAGCACGATGGTGGCCTCGCAGCGCTCGGGGAAACCGAGCGAGAACCCGACGTTCTTGAACGCGCAGGCGAAGCCTCTGCCCCGACGCAACGCCGACGGGCGAGCGGGCAGCGACCCGAACGGGCTGAAGAGCCCTGAGCCGTCGATGTCAGAGCCGGAAGGGCTGGCAGGCAGGGCAGCGGCGTGAGCGCACGCCTCGATCACTTCGGGCATGGTCACGCCGGCCGGCATCGGGGTGTGAGCGATGCTCGGCGACCCCTCCCGCAGCGTGTTGACGCGGCGGATGTCGATGGGGTCCATGCCCAGCGCCTCGGCCAGCTTGTTCACCTGGCACTCCACGGCGAAAGCCGCCTGCGGTGCCCCGAAGCCCCGGAACGCTCCGCCCGGCGTGGCATTCGTGTACACGACATGGGTGTCGATGGCGGCGTTCGGCAGCTCATAGGCCCCGCCGAGGCCTAGATGCAGGTTCCCCATCACCTTGTTCGAGGTGTAGTTGTATGCGCCCGCGTCCAGCCACGCTTCAGCCTGCGCGGCGGTGATCTTGCCGTTGCGGTCGGCACCCCAGCGAGCCCAGATGCGCCCCCGGTGACGCTTGTGATGACCGACGATGGACTCCTCACGCGACCACTGCATGGCCACGGGCCGATCGATACCGCGCTCTGCCAGCCGGTAGGCGGCCAACGCCAGGATGATCTGCAGCGACATGTCCTCGCGCCCGCCGAACGCACCGCCGATGGCGGGATAACGCACCCGGATCCGGTCTTCGGGCAGGTCGAGCGCGTGCGCAATCTGCCCACGGTCCTCGTGTGCCCACTGGCCCGCAATCTCGACGCACACAGTCCCATCGGCGTCGACCCACGAAGTTCCCGCTTCTGGCTGCAGGAACGCGTGCTCCTGGTAGGGCACCTCGTAGGTGGCCTCCACGACCACCTCGGCATCTTCGAAACCGGCGTCGAGATCGCCCTTTCGGGTGCGCATCGACTCATACAGGTTGGAGCCGACGCCGTCATAGGCGTGCACGAGCGGTGCACCAGCCCCCAGCGCTGCGTCCAGATCGGCCACGACCGGCAGCGGTTCCCACTCGATGTCGATTGCAGCTGCGGCGGCACGAGCCTGGGCGAGGCTCTCGGCGATGATGAGCGCCAGGTGATCGGCTTCCCAGCGGGACACATCGCAGGGCACCGGGCTGCTCCCGTTGTGATCGAGCCCGACGAAGACCGGCTGATCGAACTTGGTCAGTCCGTACTCGTTGCGGGGCACGTCAGCGGAGCCGAACACCGCAACGACGCCCCCTGAGCGTTCGGCAGGTCCGAGGTCGAGGTGGCGGAGGCGGGCGTGAGGCTGATCGGTGAAGACGACAAAGGCCCACAGCGCATCTGCGGGGATGCGGTCGGCGGGATAGCCGGCGAGGCCAGAAACCTTGGCAGGGCCGTCGGCGCGTGGCGGCGAATGGCCCAGGCCGCCCGCGGTGTGCGTCGCCATCTCGAGTTCGATGGCCGCGCCGGGCGCACCGGGGGCGGCGCCGTCCCTCATGACGCAGTCCCTGTGTCGGCTGCTTCTTCGACAGCCTCCGTGTCGAACGAGGCGGCTTGCACCGCCCCTATGTCAACCGAGGCGGCTTGCACCGCCTCGATGATCGAGCAGTAGCCGGTGCAGCGGCAGAGGTTGCCTGACAATCCGATGGTGATCTGCTCGGAGGTGGGCTCTGCGATCTCGTCGAGCAGTGCCACGGCGCTCATCACGAAGCCGGGGGTGCAGAACCCGCACTGAGCTCCGCCAGTCTCCACCATGGCCTGCTGGAACGGATGCAGCTCGCCTTCGGGCGAGGCCACCCCTTCGACCGTGGTGATCGTCGCCCCGTCGGCTCGGCCCGCTGGCACCAAGCACGAGAACACGGTGACGCCGTCGAGGTGAACCGTGCACGCGCCGCACTCCCCTTCTGCGCAGCCCTCCTTGGTGCCGGTAAGCCCGAGATCGTCGCGCAGCCAGTCCATCAGCGTCTTGCCCGAAGCGTTTGTCGCGCTGCGTTGCTCACCGTTCACCGTCGTCGTGACGACGTCGCCGGATCCGTCCAGCACCGTCGACGCGGACCCAGCACGGTCCCGGCCCGCCGCCGAAACCAGCCGCGGCGGCTCGTGCGGCCATCGATCTGCCGCAGTGCCGCTGGCAAGCGCGGCAACAGCGCGATCCACCACGACGCCGACGGCATGCGACCGGTATTCGGCACTGCCGCGAATGTCATCAATGGGCGTCGCCGCCCGTCGTGCTGCACGGACGATGTCGGCTGCGGCTTCGGACAATTCCCGACCCCGCGCCAGTTCGGCGGCCTCGGGCACCGTGATGATCGTGGCCGCAACGCTGCCGAGGGCAACTTCGAGATCGGCAACGGCCCCGCCGTCGGTCTCCGCCACCACTGCGGCGTGCACCACCGAGATGGCCTGCGCCCGGCGCAGACCCAGCTTCACGAAGACGCCTAGCCGGTTCACACCGTCCAAGGCTTCGAAACTGACTGCGGTGACAATCTCGTCGGGTTCGAGGACGGTCTGGCGGAAGCCGGTGAAGAACTCGGTGATGGGGACCGTGCGCTCACCTCTTACTGAGGACACAGTGACGTCGGCGCCGAGCGCCACCAGCGCCGAGATGGTGTCGTTGGCTGGGCTGGCTGTGACGATGTTCCCCACCACCGTCGCCCGGTTGCGCAGCGGCGGCGAACCCACCTCCAAGCACGCTTGGGCCAGCGGCAGCCCCGCTATGAGCATCGGCGCCGAGGCAATGACGTCGGCATGGGTGACGAGAGGTCCCAACGAGACTCTGCCGCCGTCGTAGGAGATCAGATCGAGACCCGCCAAACCGGAGATGTCAATGAGCAGCTCCACGCCCGAACGGGCCCCGCGACTCAGTTCCAGCATCAGGTCGGTGCCGCCGGCGATCAGCCGCGCCGCAGCGCCGTGTGATGACAGCAGGTCGGCCGCCTCGGAAAGCGAGCCGGGTGCGACAAATCGGGGCGGCAGCGGGGATGCCTGCTGGACGGGATGAAGCTGGAACATGGCCCATACAAGGGTGTCAGATGCGCCGCTCGCAGGCGACCCCCCGTCCTAGCAGCCGATTGCGGTGGCGAGTTCGTGCCGTTGCACCTTGCCGAGCGCGTTTCGGGGCAGCGCCGCGATCCGATGCGTGCGGCGGGGCCGCTTGTAGTAGGCGAGGCGCTCGCCCACGAAGTCCTTCAGCTCGTCGTCGCCGAAGTCCCGCTCGGCGACCACATACGCCACCACCACCTCGCCCCACTCCGGGTCCGGCTCGCCGCCCACAGCGCACTCGATCACATCGGGATGGGCGCCGATGACCTCTTCGACCTCCCGGGGGTACACGTTGAACCCGCCACAGATGATGAGCTCTTTGGCACGGCCGACTATCCGCAGGTACCCGTCATCCCATTGACCAAGGTCGCCGGTTCGGAACCAGCCGTCGGTGAAGGATTCGGCGTTGGCGTTGGGGCGCTCCCAGTAGCCCGAGAACACGTTGGGACCTCGCACCAGGATTTCGGCGGCTTCATCAACAGACGTCTGGTCGGCGGCCTGGACAGCATCGAGACGTACTTCCACTCCCGGCAGCGGAAAGCCGACGGTGCCGGAGCGACGTGACTCGTCGTAGGGGTTGGACACCAGCATCACCGTCTCGGTCATGCCGTAACGCTCGATGACATGTTGACCACTGGCCTGTCGTACGGCGCCATGCAGCTCGGCGGGCATGGGCGCCGAGCCCGAAACGCACAGTCGCAGTGCCGACAGTTCGGCTGCCCTCAACGAGTCCAACAACCGGGAGTACATCGTTGGGACGCCGAAGAACAGCGTGGCTTGGTGCTCGGCAATCGCATCGAAGACAGCGTTTGGCTCGAAACTCGGCTGCAGCACCGCCCGAGCCCCCACGTTCAGCGTGCCGTGCAGCCCGACACCGAGACCGTGCATGTGAAACAGCGGCAGCGGCAGCACCAGCACGTCATCGGGCGTCCAGCGCCACGCCAGCTCCAGCGCTCGCACCGATGCCAGCAGGTTTGCGTGGCTCAGCACCGCTCCCTTGGGACGCCCCGTCGTGCCGGACGTGTATCCGATGAGCGCGGGGTCGGAGGGCAGGCGCAGGCGGGCCTCTGCGGGCAGGTCGAAGTCAGCCTCCGCTGCACCGCTCTCGAGATCGGCCACGTCGAAGTCGCCGACCAATACAGCCGGATCGGCCGAAGCAATCCATTGCTCCCACTCGCCGGGATTGCCGACGCCCTCCACCAGAGCGGCTGCGGGACCGCAGTCGGCCACCACGCCGCGCACCTCGTCGGCCCGGAAGGCACCGTTCAGTGGGACCACCACCGCGCCCATGCCCAGCAGCGCAGCGTGTGCCGCGACGAGCCGGGAGGAACTCGGGCCACTCATCAGCACCCGATCGCCGGGCACGACGCCTGCACCAGCCAAACGCTGAGCGACTCCCTGAGCGCGTTCAAACAGCTCGGCGGCGGTTACCCAGCCATCGTGCGAATCCCACACCACCGTGCGTTGCGAATCGGCCGTCCAGCGGTTCAGCCACACCGCAGGCAGGGTTCCACCCGCAGTGAGATCTACGTCTGCAGCACTGCGTCCGGGCGGCAGATGCCTGGACCACTGAGACGCGTGCCCGCTGGGTTCTTGACGAATGCGCCGCCCGACTTGAGCTGACATGGAGCACCCCCAACGGGATTCGAACCCGTGCCGCCACCTTGAGAGGGTGGTGTCCTTGGCCGCTAGACGATGGGGGCTGGTTGCGATGCGACGCGCCAGCATATCCACCGCCCGATTCGTCCCTATTTCTCGTCGACCGGCGGCCAGATCTCGGTGTCGGGATGCAGGCCGTACCAGGCGAACCAGAACGACTGCGACGACACGATGCGCGGCAATGTGATGTCCAGACCGGAGTGTCTGTCAAGTCCCGCTATCAGCAAGCGGTCGTGCAGGACACCATCGGGAGCGAGCTCAACCGGTGCCTCGTGACGCCACACTGTGCCCTGCACATCCTCGGCATCGGCTGCGCTGTAGACCCGGGCCCCGCCCTGGTTTGGCACGATCACCAGCGGCTCGCCGCCCAGCACGTACACGAACGGGTCGTCGGCCTCAAGCGCAGTCAGGCTGAGTGCCAGAGCATGGCCGTTGCGGTCGATCGTGACCACTTCGTCTTTGAGGGCGAACACGTCCGGCGTCTCGAACGTCGGGAACCAGAGATCTTCGCTGGAGTAGTACGTGCGGTAGGCCGCACCCGGCGTGTAGTCGTAGGCGATCGGCGGACGCTCGGGCATCTCGGGGTAGTACGTCGGCGGGGGTGTGTCGAGCGTGAACGTATCAGGGTGGTCGACGAGCCAGTCCTCCCAGCGCACGGTGGCGACCGGGTACTGGTCCAGTTTCGTGCCGGCCAGCGGGCCGGCGAACGCGGTGCCTGAGAGGTGGTTCCACAGGCTCTCGGTCTCGTTGTCGATCATGATCTTGTTCGAGTCCATCAGCAGGCCCGATGTCTGGAACGTGAGCTCGTCACCGTTCGGGAGCCGTCGATCGAACATGAGCGCTGTCAAGCACAGCGTGCAGTAGCCGAGCGCCACCGGCACGCCGCCAACGACGTCGTTCAGCAGCTCATGGCGTGCCAGGAAGCGCACCGGGTAGGCGCCGGCCTCGCCGCCGATCACCACGCCGAGCACCAGTTCTTCGGGCGTCATGAAGTCGGCCTCGGCAGGTGTCAGCCGCTCGGGGTTGTTCAGCTCCGGTATGCCGCCACGACCTACACCGCCCCACTGGATGGCGCCCAGCTTCACGCGGTCGGTGACCTGCGCCAACAAGTCTTCGTACTGGTACCCGACGTACGCATACAGCACCCGTTTCCAGATCTCGTAGCCCTCACCTGGATCGATGCCATTCGTGCGATACCACGAGCCGTACCTGACGTAGTCGGAGCTGAAGTCCTGTGTGCTCTCGATGCCAGTGAGCGTCTGAAGCGCCCGCATCGACGCGAGCGTGACGTCCTGCGTGCCACCGAAGCGCATGACGTCCAGGATCCACGGCACCCAGCGCTGTTCGCCGCTCAGGCCCATCTCTCCTGCGATATTCGCTGCAAACGCCGTGTTCGGCAGCTCCAGGAACTCGTCGATTTTTTCCAGCAGGTTCAGCTCGAGAAATGGCCGCCCGTCCTCGGTGCCGGGGAAGAACGGCTCGGTCGTCGTCGGCGGCACTGTGTCGGGGGGCATTGTCTCAGTGGGCACAGTGTCAGAGGACACTGTGTTCGAGGGTGCAGTCTCTGTTGGCGCATCCTCGACCATCTCTGAGTCTTCGACCACGTCGCCGCCGGACGGGGCCAGCGTGGTCGTGGACTCGGCGACCGATGCGCCGTCGGGGTCCTCCTGCGAAGTCGAGCACGCGGCGACGAGCACGCTCACGGCCACGGCCACGGCCACGCAGACCAGCTTTCGCATATGGCTGGCGAGCCTATGGCAGGGCTTCGCTGCGCCACTGTCGGGCTTGTTGGACTAGAACGACGCTCGGGATGCGCTGCCGCGGCTGCGGCACACCGAAGGGGGAAGCGACATGGACAACGGGCTGAGCGCCGACGCGATACCTGACAACCCGGCGGGCTATGTGTGCCTGACGTTTGATTTCGACGGACCGTCGCTGTGGATAGCCCGTCGCCAGACCACGCCGACCCCCATCTCGCGAGGAGAATTCGGAGCGGTCGCTGTACCCCGGATCCTGAAGCTGCTGTCCCGCCACGAGATTCCGTGCACGTTCTTCATTCCCGGCCATTCCATCGACACCTACCCCGACGCCGCCCGGATGGTCGTCGACGCCGGCTGTGAAGTGGGACTGCACGGCTACGCCCACGAGTACAACCCCCGGCTCGGCGAAGAGGAGGAACGCGCCATTCTCCAGCGGACATTCGCACAGATCGAGACGCTCACCGGTGCTCCGCCGAAGGGCTATCGAGCCCCTTCAGGCGACATCAATCCGTGGACGATCGACCTGCTCACCGAGTACGGCCTCAGCTACGACTCGTCGCTCATGGGCCATGACTACGCGCCCTACTGGCTGCGCACTGGCGACCGGTTCCCGACCGATGGGCCCATGGAGTTCGGCGAGCAGGTGGACCTCGTCGAGCTGCCGTTCAGCTGGCACCTCGACGACTACGTCCACCTCGAGTTCGTCACCTTCAAGAACACGATCCTGACCGGACTCGAGAACCCCGGCACGATGTTCGACACGTTCCTGTCGGACGTGAAGTGGATGGTGAACGAAGTCGAACACGGCGTATGCACGGTCACGTTCCACCCCCAGGCGATCGGGCGAGGCGGGCGCATGTACGAGATGGAGCGCTGGATCGAACAGATGACCGATCTCGGCGTGAGCTACGCCCGCATGTGCGATGTCGCCGAGGTCTGGCGGGCAGGTCGCCAACTCGGCATCGAGTAGCCGGAACTGTCGCAGCGGCCTACCAGTCGGTGCCATCGAGCATGCGGCTGATCAGCATCTTCTGAACCTCAGAAGTGCCTTCGTAGATCTGGTACACCCTCACGTCCCGGTAGATCTTCTCGACCGGGTAGTCGGCCAGGTACCCGTAGCCGCCATGGATCTGGATGGCCTTCGAGGCCACTCGCTCGGCCATCTCCGACGCGAACAGCTTGGCCATCGAGGCCTCCCGGGCGCACTCGAGACCTTGGTCGCGCATCTGGGCGGCGTGCAGGTAGAGCTGCCGGGCAGCCTCGATCTGGGTCGCCATCTCGGCCAGGGTGAATGAGATGGCCTGGTGCTCAATGATGGGACGACCGAAGGTCTCCCGTTCCAAGGCGTACTCGTATGCGGCCCGCAGCGCAGCTCGCGCCCCGCCGGTGGCCTGGGCAGCCACGCCGATACGACCCAGCGAGAGGTTTCCCAGTGCGATGCCGAGGCCGCGGCCGGGCTCGCCGAGAACGTCCGCGGCCGGCACCCGCATGTTCTCGAAGACCACTTGGCAAGTGTCATTGGTGCGGTGACCGAGCTTGGTCTCGGTGGCGATCACCTGGTAGCCGGGATTGTCGGTCGGGGTGACGAACGTCGTGATGCCCCGTTTGCCGGCTGCGGGGTCGGTCACCGCCACGATCATCGCTAGATCGGCGCTGGAGCCTGCAGTGACAAAGGCCTTGTGGCCGTTCAACACGTACTCGTCACCGTCTGGGGTGGCCCGCGTCCGGATCGCCGCTGCGTCTGAACCGGTGTGCGGCTCAGTGAGGTGAAAGCAGCCCAGCCACTCACCGCTCGCGAGCTTGGTGAGGTAGTCGCGGCGCTGCTGATCGGTTCCGGACTGCTCGATCGCCGCAGCCACGGGCGAGTTGTTCGCCGCCATCATGTTGCTGATCCCGCCGTCGGCAGCTGAGATCTCCTCGATGGCCAACGCGTACGACACGAAATCGGCGCCCGCACCGCCCCAGCAAGGATCGATCATCACGCCCATGAGCCCGACGCCGGCCATCCGCCGGTACAGCTCCCGAGGCGCTCCCCCATCGCGATCCCACGCTGCCGCAAAGGGAGCGATCTCGCGCTGAGCGAAGCTCCGCGCGACGTCGCGAATCTGTTGCTGCTCCTCAGTCAACTGCACTGCGCCCTCCCCGAAGCGGGCTCCCCGTAGCGGGTGCATCGCGGCCAAGGCACCGCTGGCCCGCGGCGACCTAACGTACCGCCATGGGTGAACGCATCTCAGAAGCTGGATTCAATCTCGATCAGGTGGACCGTCTGCTCACGACCACGAGGGCCGTGCGCAAACGACTCGACTTCGACCGCTGGGTCAGCGACGAACTCATCTTCGAGTGCATCGATCTCGCGGAACAAGCGCCCACGGGCGGCAACGACGCAAGCCGTCGCTGGATCGTGATCCGGGACCAGGAGCTCAAGAGCCAGCTCGGGGAGTTGTACGCCGAAGTCGGCACCATCTTCATCAACGCCCGCGGGCGTCTCGACGGAACGGGTCACCCCAAGGAGCAGATCGTCAGCTCCAGCGCCTACCTCGTCGAGAACTATGCGAAGGCGCCAGCGCTGGTCATGCTCGCGATCTGGGGCATCCACGACAACAGCGGCCGGCCGGGACTGTTCGACAGCGCCATCGGGTCGGCATGGAGCTTCAACCTGGCCCTGCGCTCCCGCGGTCTCGGCACCGCCTACGCCACGATGCTCAACAACAAGCCCGACGAAGTGGCCGAGCTGTTGGGCATGCCGCCGGGCCTGACCACGCTCGTGTGCTTCCCGGTGGCCTACACCAAGGGGACCGAATTCTCGCCAGCGCCCCGACGGCCGGCGAGCGAGATCACCTACTTCGACCAGTGGGGCTTCACTCGCCAGCGGCCGAGCGCCGACGGCACAGCCAGGGTCACCGACGGTCAGGGCGTCGTCGTGGAGGTCGACACCGATGCACGTCCTCGAGCGGTCTGGGAGGTCATCTCCGACATCAACATGCCAGCCGAGTTCTCCGAGGAGTTCCTGGGTGCCGAGTGGACATCCGACGGTCCTCCAGGCGTCGGATCCACCTTCAAGGGCCGCAACTCCATTCCGGACGTGTTCGACTGGCAGACCGACTGCATCGTCACTGCCTGGGAGGAGCGCACAGCATTCGAGTGGTGGGTGACCGACACCGAGAACCCTGGCGCGGTGTGGCGTTTCGACCTCGCCGAGCAGGGCGGTGGCAGCCGGCTGCGATTCTCGATGCTGATCGGCCAGGAAAACAACGGCACCGTGCCGATCGCACTCCGTGATCCGGCGAAAGAGCAGCGTGTGCTGAACCGACGCCGGGAAACCCTGCGAGCCAACATGCAGCGCGTCGTCGAAGGCGTCAAAGCACTGGTCGACGGCGACTGAGACGCCAGACCCTCGCCAAGCGCCAGCCACGCCACAACAGCACGAACGCGAGAGGGCCGGCGGGCTGATGCCCGCCGGCCCTCTTCGTTGACCGTTCGGTCAGCTAGGGGTTCAGATGCAGCCGCACCTAGTCCCCCATCGACAGTTGCCTAGCGGCAGCCGCCGTTGTCCTTGTCCCAGGCGCAGTTCGTGGACTTGCCATTGACGTCCACGACGTCACCGACCTGGTTCCAAGTCTGCACGGTGGCGTCGAACTGGCTGAAGTCCGAACCCTCGACGAAGTACGCATCAGCGTTGCCGTTGAGCTGGGTGATGATGCCGTCGAGAAGCATCGGGTGGTAGACGTCGATCGAACGCACCGCCAGGATGAAGTTCGTTCGGTTCAGACCGCCCGGAAGATCAGCCGCGATGCGCAGCGCCTCGCCGTACGGATAGCCGTAGGTATAGCCGATGGCGTATAGCGACACCTTCGAGTCCAAGCCACCCGCCTCGAGGTTGGCGTTCACGAACGACATGAACGGCTCATCGACGAACTTCGGATCGGTGGAGTCCTTCGACCCGCCGCCGATGATCCACCAATTATCGGCGGAATCACCAGCCGGCTTCATGTAGGCCTCGATGCCCTTGCACACCGACGGCGTGAACAGCGCGCCGCCCTTGGCGTTGATGTCGTCGTACAGGCCGCTCTGACCGGCTTCCTGGATGGCCAGCAAGCACGGGTTGCCCGCCGTCATCGAAATGAACACATCAGGCTCGAACGCCAAGATGGTCGTCATCTCGTTGGTCAGCGTCGGCGCAGCCGGGTCGTGACGCACCGGCAGGTACTCGCTCACCACGTCGGAGTTGGCACCTGCCCACTCCTCGAAGCCGAGCTCGTAGGCCAGACCGAAGTCGTTGTCCATCACCAGACCGGCAACCTTCACCGGCAGCAAGTCAGCCAGGTTCTCCTTGATCCAAGCACCCCACAGGATCGACTCGGTCGAGTACGACATCTGCATGATGGTGGTCCACGGGTGGTTGACGGGGTCGCCCCAAGCGGGGTGGCCGGTCATCACGAACGGGTGCGGGATGCACTCCTCGTTGATCTTGTCGTACACCGCCAAGGTGTTCGGCGAGCCCAGCGTCAGGATCGAGAACACGTTCTCCGCCTCGATCAGCTCGTCCACGAACTCGATCGTCTGAGCGGCCACGTAGGCGTCGTCCTTGACGATCAGCGTCAGGTCACGCGCCGAGCCGCCGACCGTGATCGGGTCGTTCTCGTTGATCCAGTTGAAGTAGTTCTCCCAGCCGTAGGCGATGTTGCCGTACGCAGCAAGGTTGCCCGACTGAGCCGTGGTGTGGCCGATGCGGATCTGCGAGTCGGTGATGCCCGTCGTGTCCGACCAGTCGTCGGGACACGCGTTCATGTCGATCTCGAAGCCCTCAGGGCCGCGCAGGATGCCGTCGTCGCCGACGCCGTACTCACCGGCCTCGATCTTCTCGGTCAGCGTTGCAACAGCCTTGGCGCGGCGAGCAGCGGCCTCTTCGAAGATGCCTTCGAGGGTGGAGCGATCAAACATCATCTCCGCCTCTTCGGCCATCTCCTCTTCGGCCATCTCCTCTTCGGTCATCTCCTCTTCTTCGGTCTCGCCGGCAACAGCCGCCTCGATGTCCTCCTCGGCAGCGGCACCGCCGAGAGCACCAGTGGCACCCTCGTCTTCGTCCTCTTCCATCTCCTCTTCCATCGCCTCGTCATCGCTTGGCGCGGCGGTGGTTTCGGTCTCTGTCTCGCCGGCTCCGCCATCATCCGCGTCGTCATCGCCGCCGCCGCACGCAGCGGCAACAAGCGAGAACGCGAATAGCAGGGCCAGCAAGCGCCACATTCGACGCTTGGTCATGTTGTCTCCCCCTTCGGTTACAAAAGACAAACCGGAGGCGGAATCGCACAGAAACCCCAACCGGTAGAGAGCGACGTTAGTTCTCGGCGTTGGGCTGGTCACCAGCCGGCCCATGTCAATTCTGCAACGATTTCGAATTCGCGATCCTGTGACAGGACGCGTATGGGCCTGCCGGCTTCATGTAGGCCTCGATGCCCTTGCACACCGACGGCGTGAACAGCGCGCCGCCCTTGGCGTTGATGTCGTCGTACAGGCCGCTCTGACCGGCTTCCTGGATGGCCAGCAAGCACGGGTTGCCCGCCGTCATCGAAATGAACACATCAGGCTCGAACGCCAAGATGGTCGTCATCTCGTTGGTCAGCGTCGGCGCAGCCGGGTCGTGACGCACCGGCAGGTACTCGCTCACCACGTCGGAATTGGCACCTGCCCACTCCTCGAAGCCCTCAGGGCCGCGCAGGATGCCGTCGTCACCGACGCCGTACTCCCCCGCCTCGATCTTCGCAGTCAGCGTTGCAACAGCCTTGGCGCGGCGAGCTGAGGTGCGTCAATCTCGCGACGATTTCAAGCGCGCGTTCGATTTCCGGGAGAACGGGGAGCCTGCGCTCCGCGGCGTCGTGCGAACATCCCGACAAGGCCCCGAGGGAAGACCAACGTCAGCGCCACCAGCAGCACACCGAACACGAACTGTTCTTCATCGAGCAGGCTCAGGAGCTCGCTGACCGGACCGAGCCCGCTCACACCGCCGACGAGCTCTCCGATCCACGAGAAGACTTCCCGGATGACAACGCCCAACACTGAACCCCACAGCGAGCCCAATCCGCCGAGCACGGCAGTGGCATACAGCACCAAGGATTCCTGAAACGGATATGACTCCTGCGAGGTGAACGGCACGAGCACGATGCCAAGGGCTCCTGCGAGGCCAGCCAGGGACGCACTCACCACAAACGTATTGACTCTGGTGGCCACCAGGTTGACGCCGTACACAGCCGCGGCCGTGTCGTTGTCCCGAATTGCACGCATCGCCCGACCCGGCCGACTGTTGATGACGTTGTGCGTCACCCACATCGCCAATGCCACGATCGCCAAGCAGATCAGGTAGCGATACAGCCCCTCAGCCCAGCGACTCGTGCCGAACCACTCTGGTGGCACCATTTCGGCGCCCACCGCCCGGCCACTGACGCCCCCCGAGAATGCAGGGACGCGCTTGGCGAGCGGCTGGAACACGATGGCAAGCCCGAGGGTCACGAGCGCGAGGTGGATGCCCTTGATGCGCAGGGCCGGGAGGCCGACCAGCGCACCGACCGCGCCCGCAACAGCGGCCCCCGCGAGGATTGAGAGGAGCCATGGCAACCCCATGTCGTCAACGGCGTATGCCGCAGCGAACGAACCGACCGCCACGAAGACCCCATGACCCAGGCTGATCATGCCGCCATAGCCCGTGGCGATATTCACGCCCAGCACCGCAAGGACCATGACCACGATCTGAGTGTTCTGCCGCAATTCGGTCACCGTGCTGGTCAGCGGCATCACGATCAGCCACGCTCCTGCCAGCAGGGCGCCGATCCAGCTGAGCGGGCTTATCCGCCGACGCCCCGGGGGCGCTTGCGATGGCTCCTTTGGGAAACCGTCCGTTACAACTCCAGCGCTGGGGGGTACTGGCCGCTCATGTACGGCTTGGGACGCGCCGGTCGCCGCTTGCTCCGCCTCCCCCGGTGGGGCAAACACCGCAAAGACGCTGGCATCGGAACCCGAGACCTCATCGTCGTCGCCTGGGCGAGGCAACGGAGTCGGCCACCCGTCGCCGCTCACACCCGCTCAATCTGCCGAGTGCCGAACAAGCCGGCCGGCCGCACAATGAGCACGACCACCATCGCGACCATCGCAGGCAGCACGCTCAGCTCGAAGCCGATGAACGGGACATAGGCGGGGATGAGCGTCTGACTCAGACCGATCACCACGCCGCCGATCAGCGCCCCCTTCGGCGAGTCCAACCCTCCGAGGGTGGCGGCCGCAAAGGCGTACACCAGCACCCGCACCATCATCGTGGGCTCGAGCAACACTGAGTTGGCGCTCATATTCGCCGCGATGGCTCCGAGCCCTGCCGCCAGTGCCCATCCATACATCAGCGTGGGTCCGATGCGGATCCCGTTCAGCGCCGCCGACTCTGCATCGATCGAAACTGCCCGGAACGCGAGGCCAGCCCGCGTGTAGCGCAAGAGCAAAGCCAGCAGTGCCAACAGCGTCAGCAGCACGAGCCACGCTCCGACCGTCGAGAATCGAAGCCGGGCCCCAGCGATGCCGAAGTGGTCGTCGGGAGAGGACGGGAAGAACGTCGGGAAAACGCGCGGCCCGGTTCCCCACCATTGACCCATCAGCGAATTCAGCGCCAGCAGGATGCCAATGGTGACGTTTACGAGCGCTAGCTCCGGTGCGTTTCGCAGTGGCCGAATGAGCACACGCTCGGTCGCAGCTCCGGCCGCGATGCCGATGATGACAGCAAGGGCGATCGCCAACGGTGTAACCAGCGGCGCCCCGATCCACGACGCCAGCCCGCCCCCCGTGACGCCGGGTGCCGCCCCGGCGAGCAGGACGAAGGCGACATAGGCCGAGAAGGTGGCCATCTCGCCCTGGGCGAAGTTCAACAGTCCGGTGGACCGGAAGATGATGACCAGCGCCAACGCCAGTGATGAGTAGATGGCGCTGTTGAACAGGGCGTCGAAGATTCGCTGCAGCAGCAGAGCTAGATCCATCTCAGCTGCTCAGCCTTCCTCGGTTCTTGACTGTCACCTGACTCGACACCCTTGCCGTCGCCTGGCCCATGGCCCGACAAGCCGCCGCTCGGAGAAGCAGCCCAGCGCGTCGCCCGACAGCGATCCCCACGATGCCCAGCAACCCAGCGGCGGCGTGAGGTTCGCCGCTGAACTCTTGCTACGCCGAGGTGCCGACGTCTTCAGGTTCGGGGGCGGGGGCAGACTCAGCCTTGGGCTCGGCGAAGACGAAGTACCGCAGCCCGACGACAACCACCACTGCGATGGAAATGACGCTCAACACCAGCGCGAGCATGCTCTGCGTTGGCCACCCGACCAGCCAGAAGCCAACCGGCGTCTCTGAAGCGTCGATGGCAGGTCGTGCGATCTCGCACAGCTCGGCGACCGACATGGAGCTGATCTCGCCTTCCGGCAAGGTGGCGCAGAAGTCGCCAGCCGTGCCCACGAAGTCCTTCGACTTCCGGGCCTCGTTGACAAGAGGAATTGCGGGGACCGTCCTACCGTCAGGATTGACCGTCACAGCCTCTCGAGCAAGGTGCCCGACGTGGTGGGCTCGCAGCGCGATGTTCAAGGCCAAGGTCTTGATGTACGCAAAGCTCAGCACGCCGATCACACCGGCCGTCGTGGCTTGCGAGATCACTGCAGCTGCGTTTTCGCCACGTCGGCCGGACTTGGCCGCTCGAAGCTCGTTCATCGACACAAACACGACGATCGGTGCGAGCACGACGATGCCGAATCGAAGCGCAAAGGCCAGCGTGCCGAGAATCAGGTTGTCGACGTTCATCAGCACCCAGCCGATGACCAGCAACACGGGGCCGAGCACGGCGAACCGAAGCGCCCACGTCGCTCGAGTTGACGACGGCCCTGGATCCAGATCATCAAGCGATGCGATGGGGTCACCATCCGGTGTCAGCGGAACAACGTGGATGATCTTCTTCTGGACCGCAGTCACCATGGAGGCAATGCCGCCGGGAGCGAAGAAGGTGAACAAGATGAGGATCAGGCCGAAGATGGCAGCCGACAGCGGGCCATCGCCATCAAGTGTGTAGAAGCCCAGCGGGATCGAAATGCGCTTGGTGAGGTCTCGCACCCACACAACGAACAGGCCGCCGAACACCGATCCTTGCAGGGTGCCGACACCGCCGATCACCAAGCCGATGATCAGGTCGATTGCCAGCAGGAAGGTGAAGTCCTGGCCAGCCACGAAACCCTTGTCCAAGCACCACATGAGGCCCGCCAGCGAACCGAGCGAGGCGCTCAGCGCGAAGTTCACGGTCTTGTACAGCGGCAAGTTCACGCCGTACACAGCAGCACCGGATTCGTTGTCACGAATGGCAAGGACTGCTCTGCCGGGCCGGCTTCGCATGATGTTGCGGACCAGCATCAGCGCCATCACGACGATGGCCAGCAGGATCCAGTAGCGATACGCATTGGCGCCGCGAGCGCCGTCGACACCCGGCAGCCACTCGAAGAAGCTGGAGAAGCCAGACTCTTGCCGGTCGACTTCCTCGGCGACATCTCGCCCGTTTGGTCCACCGGTGCGACGTGCGATGCCCAATTCGTCGATGTTGACGAGAGTTGGGAACACGGCTGCCTGCGCGATGGTGACTAACGCGAGATATAGACCTTTCACGCGGAGTGCCGGCAGACCGACGACCACCCCGATGGCAAATCCAACAACCAGGACGACCGGGATGATCATCCAGTAGTCCCAGAGCTCGTCTTGGACCATCGAGGCCGCGACGAACGCGCCGATGCCCATGAACGCCGAGTGGCCCAAGGCGAGCATGCCGTTGAACCCGACGACCAAGTTGACGGCAAGAACTGCAACCATCAGCACGAGTGCGCGGTTCATCTTGCCGATCTCGAACGGCTGCAGCACGAGCGGCACGAGGACCGCCAGCGCAATGGCGTAGCCCCAGCTCAGGAACTGCCACTGACGGTGCTGCGTGCTCCCCTTGGAAACGATGAGCAGTGGTGAACTCATACCTCAGCAACTCCCCTTGGGTCGTTGAGCTAGACGCGCTCGATGCGGCGGGTTCCGAAGAGCCCCGCGGGACGGAACAGCAGAACGATCAGGATCAGCAGGAATGCCATTGCCAGCTGCAAGATCGAGAAATAGGCCTGGCCCATCACAACGACGCCGAACCACGAGACCAGCACCGCCTTGATGAGCCCGACCAATAGGCCGCCGATCACTGCGCCGCCGAGGCTGTCAAGCCCGCCGAGTGCTGCGGCAGCCAATGCGTAGATCAGGATGGTCAGCATCATGTTGGGGTTGACACCGCCCAGCGCGGGTGCGACGAGTGCCGCACCAAGCGTGCCGAACACCGATGCCAGCGCCCAGCCGAAGCCCAGCGTGCGGCCGGTGTTGACACCCACGAGCCGGGCAGACTCGGCGTTGGACGACACCGCCCGGAACGCAAGCCCAGCCTTGGTCTTGCCCAGGATGATGGCGAGAGCGACCAGCGCCAGCGCCAGAGCGACCCACGTGCCGATCGTGCGGTAGTGCAGGCGAGCGCCGAGCACTTCCCAGAATGTCCGGCCGACCATGTCGCAGGTCTCTGCATCGATAGTGCCCGGTGCGACTTCCCGCAAGACACCCTCGGCGTCGGGGGCGCAGTTAATCATCCCGTCGCTTGTTGTCTTGAGTTCGCTGCCGTTGGGCACCCAGCTCGGGAATGCGCCAAACGGATCGTTCACACGGCGCACTTGGTAGTTCCAGATATCGCCCGCTACGGCGTTGATGATCAAGAACAAGCCCAGCGTGATGAGCACCACCGGAAGGTGGTCGTCGGGGTCGAAGGGTCTGACGAGCGCTCGCTCAACTGCGGCGCCGATTGCTGCGCTCACGAGCATCGCCACCAGGATCGACAGCCACAGCCACCAGCCCCGCTCGATGTTGAGCACATACACAAAGAACGCGCCGAGCATCGCCAGCTCGCCGGTGGCGAAGTTGATCAGCGTCGTCGCCTTGAAGATCAGCACCAGCGCCAGCGCTACCGCGCCGTAGACGGCACCATCGCGAAGGCCGTTGAAGATGAAATCCGGGAGAATGTCGAAGTTCCAGTTCACGGTCTGATCCAGTCCCTTCGCGTCAAGCGCCCAAATACGCTTCCTGCACTGCAGGATCGTTCTTGAGCTGATCGGCGAGTCCATGCAGAGCGATCTCGCCGCTCTCGATCACGTAGCCGTAGTCGGCCATGTCCAAGGCCAGGTTGGCGTTCTGCTCGACGAGGAGCATCGTCAACCCGGTCTCCTTGTTCAACTGGGCGAAACGCTCGAACAGGTCCTCAATGATGAGCGGAGCCAAGCCCAGCGATGGCTCATCGAGCAGCAGCAGCCTCGGCCGGCACATCAGTGCCCGGGCCACCGCCAGCATCTGCTGCTCGCCGCCGGAGAGCGAGCCGGCGAGCTGCTCGCGTCGCTCTTCCAGCCGGGGGAATATCTCGAACCAACGATCAATGTCGACGTTGACCTCGTTGTCCCTGCGGGTGTAGGCGCCGATCTTCAGGTTGTCCAAGACGGACAGCTCGGGGAACGTGCCTCGACCCTGCGGCACGTGCGCTACGCCTCGCCGTACGATGTCGGCCGTCTTGGACCGCGAGATGTCGTCGCCTTCCATCAAGATCGTGCCGGACGTCGTGCACATGTTGCACACTGCGCGCAGCGTTGTCGTCTTGCCCGCACCGTTGGCGCCGAGGATCACCACGACGTTCCCTTCGGGCACTTCGAAGTCGAGGCCACGCAGCACCTCGACCGCGCCGTAACGCGCGTGGAGGTCCTCGACCTTCAGCATCATCTCTGTCATGAAGAGCTCCCCAGGTACGCCTCGATGACCTCCGGGTCGTTGCGCACGACATCGGGGTGACCTTCAGCGATCTTGCGGCCGAAGTTGAGCACGACGAGGTGCTCGCTGATGTTGAGCACCATGCGCATGTGGTGCTCGACAAGCAGGACCGACAGGTTATGCCGGTCACGAATGTCCTTGATGTCCTGGGCGAGCGAGTCGACTTCTTGGTGGGTGAGTCCTGATGCGGGCTCGTCCAGCATGATGAGACGCGGATTCGAGATCAGCGCCCGGGCCAGTTCGATGCGCTTGAGCGTGCCGAAGGGCAGGCCCGCGGCGGGGTTATAGGCGTACTGCTCAAGGCCGAGTTCCTCGAGCACATCCCAGGCTCGTCGGCGCAGATTGGTCTCTTCGCTGCGGGTGCCGAGGCGGAATGCAGCCGTGAAGAAGTTCGCCTTGGTGCTGGTGTGATCGCCCACCATGACGTTCTCAATCACCGTCATGCCGCGCCAGAGCGCCAGGTTCTGGAACGTCCGGTAGACGCCGACCTGGCTGATCCGGTGCGCCGGCATGGCCAGCAGGTCATGCCCGTCGAACGTCACAGAGCCGGTCGTCGGGTCGTAGATCCGGCTGACCACGTTGAACAGGGTGGTCTTGCCGGCGCCATTCGGTCCGATGAGCCCGAGGATCTGTCCTTCGTCCAGAGTGAAGGACAAATCGTCAAGCGCGCGGATGCCGCCGAACTGCACGGAGATGTCTGAGACTTCGAGCAACGCCACGCGCTGAACCCCCTCCGGTCCGAGCCGATCAGGAGACCGGCCGCAGGCAAGTTATCAGGTCGGCTCGGCTTCGTGAGTTTCCGTATCGAGCCCCATACGGGCCAAGCCAGCGGGTGATGCTAGGCCGCCGACGTGCAACAAGTGCAAATCGGGTCGGGAACGCCGCCGACGCCGCAGTGCGTCCGTCTTGACGAGTGCTCAACGGCCGAGGGGTGCCCGCAGTCGCCTGGTTCGGGGAGGAGGACTCGAACCCCCAATGACTGGACCAGAACCAGATGTGTTGCCAATTACACCATCCCCGAAAACGCACACAGGCTAGCGCTGCGGACATTTGCCCAGCCCGGGGATTTCTTCACGCATCGGATCAGCGTACGAGCCTCGCCTGCGCTGCGGCGAGTCGAGCGAGCGTGACATTTCGACCGAGCAGGGCGAGCGATTCGAACAACGGAGGACCCACGGCACGGCCGGTGATCGCAACGCGCACTGGTGCCTGCGCCTTGCCCAGCTTCAGGCCATACTCCTCGCCAATCCCTCGCAGCGTGGCATGCAATGTCGCAGCGTTCCAATCCGCCTCAGAAAATGCGGCACGCGCGCGGTCGAGGATGTCGCCTGCTGGCGGAGCCATCGCAGCAGCCCAGTCGTCGGGATCGATCTCGGGTTCGGCGAAAAGGAACGCAATGCGGTCGGGAGCGTCGGACAGCAGGCGCGTGCGCTCGCGGATCAACGAGGCAACGTCGCTCAACGTCGCTGCGTCGAGATGAGTTCCCCAGGGCTCGGCGCGCACCCAAGGCTGGATCGCTGCAGCGAACCCTGCGTCGTCGAGCGAACGCAGGTACTGGCCGTTGATCGCAGTGAGCTTGTCCATGTCGAACATGGCAGGTGCCGCATTCACGTCGACAAGATCGAACAACTCGACGATCTCAGCGAGCGGTCGCACCTCGGTTCCATCGGGCGGGCCCCAGCCCAGCAGCGCGAGGTAGTTCACCATGGCCGCCGGCAACACGCCCCGGTCGCGATAGCTGGTGAGCGACACGTCGTCGCGTCGCTTCGAGAGCTTCTTTCGCTGCTTGTTGACGATAAGCGGCAGGTGGGCGAATGTCGGCACATCGGTCGCGCCCAGCGCAGCTCGTAGCAGCAGCACCTTCGGGGTCGTGTTCAGCAGGTCCTCGCCTCGCACCACATGCGTGATGTCCAGATCGAGGTCGTCCACGGCGTTGGCGACGAAGAACGTCGCGCTGCCGTCGCTGCGTCTGACGACGAAATCCTCGATCGAAGCGTTCGGGAACTCGACGCGACCTCGCACGATGTCGTCAAAGGCCGTCACCCCGTCATCGGGAACCGAGAATCGGACCGCACCCTCATCGAGGTAGGCCTGCCCTGCGTCGAGCCAGCGCTCCAGGGCAGCGTCATAGAGGGCACCGCGCTCGCTCTGGAAGACCGGCTCGCCATCAAAATCCAGTCCCAGCCAGTCGAGCATCTCAAAGATCTGGTTGATGTGAGCGGTTGTCGCGAGTTCGGCGTTCGTGTCTTCGATGCGCAGCACCATTTCGCCGCCGCAGTGACGGGCGTGGAGCCAGTTGAACAACGCCGTACGTGCAGTTCCCAGATGCGGCAGCCCTGTGGGTGCGGGCGCGAACCGCAGCCGGGGCCGCACGGGCACCGACATGCCGGCTGATGGTGTGCTCACCGTAGACACGGGGCCACCCGAAGACGTGGGTCGTGAGCGCTCGAGGCGCCGCTCAGCACTGGCCGGTGCTGCAGTTCGGGTCGCTCGAATCGACCCAGCGGCCCACCGGCCTGCCGGCCATCGCGAGCAGGCGCTGCAGCGGCGGCGTGGACAGGTCGATCGGGAGCACCTCGAGGCCCGGCCAGACCCGCACGCTGGGTGCTGCTGCGAGCACCCGGTCCACCACCAGCTCATCGAGCCCGGCGCCGGCGCTGATTGCTTGCTGCAGGTCGTAGCCCAAGATCGTCAGCTCCACAACTCGCGTCCACAGCAGCTCGCGCAGCCGGGGGCTGAAGCCAGCACCGGCATCGAGGCCGGCTGCTACAGCGAGCACCGTGCGGACGCTCTCGATGATCGGCTGCGTCGGATCGGGACGATCGGCGCTGCGAGTGCCGAAACCGAGCCCGGTACCCGTAGCAGGCGTGGGGAACTGCACCGGCGGCGGTACTGGCTGGCCGCTCATCTGCGCCGCGGCTACCAGGTTCCCATCGGCCGCGCGGGCCAATAGGTCAGCCACCGCGTAAGCGCCCAGCGGCGGTGCCAGCGGCATGGGAATGTGCTCCCACGCAGGCAGCCGCATCCGCGCGGCGAAATCGGTGCACGCCCGGCGGTGCAACCGCAACAGCTCGCGGTCGGTTGGCATCGGCATGGTCGAGCTGGTGGGTGGAGTGGTGGTCTGGGCGTTCGTCATCTGGGCCATGAGTATCTCAGTCAGTGTCGTGGTGGCCGGCGTTGTCGGTTCGTTGAGTGCCCGCCCGGGTCCTGCGCTCACGCATCTGGATCTCGCGTCAAGCCGAGGGCATCCGATTCGTAGCGACGCTTGATCTCTGCCGGTGTCAGGGCGAGCACGTCTGTCGGGACGCAGGCGACCAACTTGCGCACGTGGTTGTAGTGGTGTGCATCGGCTGCACCCTCGAAGAGTGCCTCACGGCGCGCAACCAACGCCGCCAGGGGGTGCTGGTCGAGGTAGCCAAAGGCCAAGTACCCCGCCTCGAGGTCCCACACGACCGGCGCTCGCCTGAAGATCGAGGCGCGCTTGAGCGCCACCGCCACACAGCCGGTGTCCACATCGCGACGATCCTCGCCGTCGGCGAGGTACACCCGGTCGTCGAACAGATGAACCAGCCCGTACGCGTAGCCCTGGTCGGGCCCCTGATGTCCCCGCAACGCCCCCGTGGGCTGACCAGCGGCAAGGTCGCCGGGACGTGCGGCCTTCCAGCGTCGGGGCGTCACCTCTGGCGAGGAGTACGCGCGGACCTCGCAAAGCGGTCCGACCCGGACGTGGCGTGGCGCAGCCATTTCCGCGCAGTCTAGGAAGTGACGGCGGGGCCGACCGTGGTCAGCACCTGCCGCCTCGACCGCTACCCGCTTGCGTCCTCACCCTGGCGGTGGCGCATCAGGGCATAGATGAGCGAGTCGCGCAAAGCCAGCCACGACGCCTCGATGATGTTCTCCGAAACGCCGATGGTTGTCCACGTCGTCTCGCCGTCGGTGGAGTCGATGAGCACCCGTGTGACCGCTTCAGTGCCGCGGTCGGCGTCCAGCACACGGACCTTGTAGTCGGTCAGGCGTACGGAATCGAGCTCCGGGTAGTCGTTGCGCACCGCCTGTCGGAAGGCGTTGTCGAGGGCATTCACCGGGCCGTCGCCCTCGCCGACGGTGACCCGACGCTCGCCGCCCACGATGATGCGCAGCGTCGCCTCCGTATCGAATTCGGCCTCGCGGCCCCGCTCAACGAGCACCTTGAACGATTCAACGTTGAAGTAGTCGAACGTCTGCCCAGCGGCCCGGCGCAGCAGCATCTCCAACGAGGCGTCGGCGACCTCGAAGTGGTAGCCGGCGTGCTCGAGCCGCTTCAGCTCGTCCACGACACCCGACATCGCCGCCTTGTCGATCTCGATGCCGAGCTCGGCTGCCTTCAATTCCACCGACGCCCTCCCCGACAGGTCTCCGAGAAGGAACCGGGTGCTGTTGCCGACAGCGGCGGGGTCGACGTGTTCGTAGCTGTCGGGTCGGCGAGCAATGGCACTCGTGTGCAGGCCCGCCTTATGAGCAAATGCGGAAGCCCCGACATAGGGCTGCTGGTTCTGTGGAGGCATGTTCACCAACTCGGCCACGTGGTGCGCCACCGATGTGAAGCGGGTCAAGCACTCCTGCGGCACGGTCTCGATGCCCATCTTGAGTGTGAGATTCGGCACGAGCACCGTGTTGTCGCAGTTGCCCGTGCGCTCGCCGTAGCCGTTGACGGTGCCCTGCACGTGGGTTGCACCAGCGACGACACCCGCAACGGCGTTAGCTACGGCGCAGCCGGTGTCGTTCTGGGTGTGCATGCCGATCTGGACGCCTTCGAAGTGCTGGACCACATTGCGCACGATCGTGGAGACCTCATGCGGCAGCGAACCCCCGTTGGTGTCACACAGCACCAGGCAGTCGGCGCCGTTGACCGCCGCTGCCTCCAGCACCGACAGAGCGAACTCGGGATTCCGCTTGTAGCCGTCGAAGAAGTGTTCCGAGTCGAAGAAGACGCGCAGCCCCTCCCCCTTCAGAAACTCCACCGAGTCGCCGACCATGGCGATGCCTTCGCTGAGCGGCTGCCGGAGAGCTTCGGTGACGTGGTAGTCCCATGACTTGCCCACGATGCACACGGTGGAGGTTCCGGCCCCAACGAGCGCAGCCAGGGTCTGGTCGTCGTCGACGCGGCCGCGGGGCCTTCGGGTCGAGCCGAATGCCACCAATGTCGCATGCTCCAGTTCGAGCTCGTTGGCTGCCCGGGCGAAGAATTCCTCATCTTTGGGATTTGAGCCGGGCCAACCACCCTCGATCCAGTGAATGCCCAATGCATCGAGCTGACGGGCCACCTTGAGCTTGTCGTCGGGCGATACCGAGATGCCTTCGAACTGCACGCCGTCGCGCAGCGTGGTGTCGAAGATCTCGACCTTGGAGGGCCACGATGGGTCGCGCACTCCGGCCCGGTCCAGCGGTGCCGCCGAGCCTGGCTCACCGGCCGCGCCGCCTGTTCGGTTCGAACTCATGTCAGGCGTCATCCCTCCTCGACACCGGCCAGGATCGCCTTGGCAATCTCGTCGGTGCCGATGTCGGGCACGGATTCATCGGCAACTACGGCGTCGCACGCCGCCCGAACCCGATCTGCGCAGTCTGCCTCTCCCAGGAACTCGAGCATGAGCACAGCTGAGAGAACTGCCGCAGTCGGATTCGCAAGACCTTTGCCGGCGATGTCAGGTGCCGATCCGTGCACCGGCTCGAAGAGCGACGGGCCCGTTCGGTCCGGGTTGAGGTTGGCCGAGGCCGCAAGC
This sequence comes from Candidatus Poriferisodalis sp., assembly GCF_965221945.1. Classification (GTDB taxonomy): domain Bacteria; phylum Actinomycetota; class Acidimicrobiia; order Acidimicrobiales; family Poriferisodalaceae; genus Poriferisodalis. The sequence goes on from NZ_OZ244925.1 coordinate 2,389,927, forward strand.
CCGATGCCACCCGCCACGGCGCCGCCGAGATCAGTGAGGATGTCGCCGAACAGGTTGTCAGTGACGATCACCTCGTAGCGGTGCGGATCTTCCACGAAGTGAATGCAGGCGGCGTCGACGTGGCTGTACGCAGTCTCCACGTCGGGGTACTCGGCGGCGACCTCGTTGAAGGTGCGTTCCCACAGGTCGCCGGAGAACGTCAGCACGTTGGTCTTGTGGACCAACGTCAGGTGACGGCGTTGGTGGGTGCGCGCCAGCTCGAAGCCGTATCGAATGGCGCGCTCGGCCCCCATGCGGGTGTTGACAGAGCCCTGCGTGGCGATCTCATGAGGTGTGCCCTTGCGCAGGAACCCACCCTCGCCTGCATAGGTGCCCTCAGTGTTCTCGCGGATCACAGTGAAGCTGTGGCCGTCGGACAGGGTGAACGGGCGCAGGTTCACGTACAGATCCAGCTCGAAGCGGGCCTTCAACAACAGGCCGCGCTCAATGACGCCCGGCGGGACTTCCGGCGTGCCCACGGCGCCGAGCAGGATGGCGTCGAAGGTACGCAACTCTTCCAGGGTCTCGTCGTCGAGCACCGTGCCATCTCGCAGGTAGCGATGGCCGCCCAGCTCGAATTCAGTCGTCGAGATGCTCGCGCCGGCGGCGGCAATCACATCGAGCGCGACCGAGATGACCTCGGGTCCGATTCCGTCTCCTCCGATGACTGCGATGCGATGAGTCACTGTGGTGTCCTTTGCCGATTCGTGTTGGCAAGTCTGCCGTCAACGCCTCGGGGACGCCCTGAGGCGCAGGTGCCGACGCCTTAGGTACGCCCTGCGGCGCAAATGCGATGGTGAGTGTGCCTTGAGAAGCCCTCGGTAACCTCGCGCAGGTGCGCGAGATCCATCACATCTCAGCGGAGACCCACGATCGGCTGCAGACCGAGTTCACCGATCTGACCGGTCGCGGTCGTATCGACATCGCTGCGCAGATCGAAACGGCCCGCCTGCTCGGAGACCTGTCCGAGAACGGCGACTACCACGCTGCCAAAGAGGAACAGGGGAAGATGGAAGGCCGCATCATGCGGCTGAAGTCGATTCTGGAGAACTGCGAGATCGTCGAGGGATTTGACGACAGCAAGGTGGCACCGGGGCTGGTGGTCTCGATCCGCTTCGAAGGCGACAACGAGGTCGAGCAGTACCTGTTCGGCTCGATCGAGGAACGTCGGCCCGACATAGAGGTCGTCTCGCCTGGCTCGCCGATGGGTCAAGCTCTCGAGGGCGCTCGGGCCGGCCAGACGGTCACCTACGAAGCGAATGGCAACCAGCTGCGCATCGAAGTCGTGGCCATCGAGGCCTGACGATTCGCCCCCTTCGGGTTCCGCCACGTTGGTTTGACAGGTGCACAGGGTCCATAGTGAAGGTGTGACAGACACCACAGCGGCAAACGCATCGAGCGCGGGCGCACCAGCGGCGGGGCCGCGCACGCTCAGCGAGAAGGTTTGGGACCGCCACGTCGTTCGCACCGGCGGCGGCCAGCCCGATCTCCTCTATATCGATCTTCACCTCGTGCATGAGGTGACCTCGCCGCAGGCATTCGAAGGCCTGCGGATTTCAGGCCGCACTGTGCGACGCCCGGACCTCACCGTGGCGACTGAGGACCACAACGTCCCGACTGCAGATCTCCACCTGCCGATCGCCGATCCGATCTCTGCCAGACAGGTCGAGGTACTGCGGACCAACTGCGACGAATTCGGCATCACGCTGTACCCGATGGGCGACCCGGGCCAGGGCATCGTCCACGTCATCGGCCCCGAACGCGGCCTCACGCTGCCGGGCATGACGGTGGTGTGCGGCGACAGCCACACTTCGACGCACGGGGCCTTTGGCGCTCTGGCCTTCGGTATCGGAACCTCCGAAGTCGAGCATGTGCTGGCCAGCCAGACACTGCCACAGACGCGTCCCGCCACCATGGAAGTACGGGTCGAGGGTGCCGCGCCTGCGGGTGTGACCGCCAAGGACATCGTGCTCGCGATCATCGGCCGGATCGGCACCGGCGGCGGCATCGGGCACATCATCGAGTACCGCGGATCTGCGATCCGTGCGCTGTCGATGGAAGGCCGGATGACCGTCTGCAACATGTCCATCGAGGCGGGCGCCAAGGCCGGCATGGTGTCGCCCGACGAAACCACCTTCGAGTACATGGCAGGTCGTCGGCATGTGCCGACCGGTGCCGACTGGGACGCAGCCGTGTCCGACTGGCGGTCGCTCGTCACTGACGAAAGCGCGACCTTCGACCGTACGGTCACCGTCGAGGCCGCATCGCTGCGCCCGCATGTGACCTGGGGCACCAATCCTGCGCATGTCATCCCGATCGACGGCGCCGTGCCTGCACCCAGCGACTTCGAGGATCCCGTCGAAGCCACGACTGCCCAGCGGGCACTCGACTACATGGGACTTGCCGCGGGCACCCGGCTGTCCGACGTACATGTCGACACGGTTTTCATCGGCAGCTGCACCAATTCGCGCATCGAAGACCTGCGAGCTGCTGCAGCAGTCGCACGGGGACGCAAGGTGGCCGACGGCGTCCGGACGCTGGTGGTGCCCGGCTCGTTCGCCGTCAAGAGGCAGGCCGAGGCCGAAGGGCTCGACGCGATCTTCACTGAGGCTGGATTCGACTGGCGCGAACCCGGCTGCTCTATGTGCCTGGCGATGAACCCCGACAAGCTCGCGCCCGGCGAGCGCTCGGCGTCGACGTCGAATCGCAACTTCGAGGGTCGGCAGGGGCGGGGCGGCCGGACGCACCTGTGCTCGCCGGAGGTGGCCGCCGCCACGGCGATCGCCGGGCGCTTTGTGACCCCCGACGATCTCGCCTGAACGGCTGCTGAGACCCGCACGGTCAGGTTCGACAGACTCAACACGCTCGACAGAGAGGGAACGGCATGGAGCCAGTACGAGTGCACGAGGGGCGCGCAGTGCCGCTCGATCGCTCCGACGTGGACACCGACCAGATCATCCCCAGCGACTGGTTGAAGCGGGTCGAACGCACCGGCTTCGGTAAGGGATTGTTCAGCGAGTGGCGCGACGAGCGCGACTTTGTGCTGAACGACGAGCGCTTCGCCGGCGCCACGGTGCTGGTGGCTGGTTCCAACTTCGGCACTGGCTCGTCACGGGAGCACGCCGTGTGGGCGCTCATGGACTACGGATTCGTTGCGGTGGTCTCGCCCCGCTTCGGGGACATCTTCCGCAACAACTCCACCAAGAACGGTCTCGTGCCGGTGCAGGTGTCCGAGGAGGCCGCAGCACGCCTGCGTGCCGCCGTGGACGAAGACCCGAACCTGATCGTGACCGTCGACGTGGAGCGGCTCTTGCTCAGCGCCCCTGCCGCGGGCATCGAGGAATCGTTCCCGATGGACGACGCCACCCGGGAACGCTTCTTGGAGGGCCTCGACGACATCGGCATCACGATGCGCAGCGTCGCTGCCATCGATGGCTACGAGACGACCCGTCCCGACTGGATGCCCACGACCTGACTGCGCAGCAGCCCAGGCGGGACGCAACGCCGCCGGGAGGCAGCAATCAGATGCTCGATGGGCTTGCGGGCCACCGTTCCATGACTCAATGGGGGCGACCGTCTCCGGCAGCGAGTCACACCCCGTTGGCAGGGTGTCTGGCAGGATGAAGAGAGATGGGAGGGCCGCTGTGGCAGCAGTAGAGCTCACCGACGTGTCCCGCTACGGCATGGATGCGCCGCCAGGTGACGAGCGGCTCCAAGAAGCGATCTTGTACGTCGCGCGCCGGCTCGAAGACGACCCCGCGGGTCGCGGCGCGGTCAAGTTGAACAAGATCCTGTGGTGGGCCGATTTCGAGAGCTTTCGGGAACGGCTCCGGTCGGTGACCGGTGCCATGTATCAGAAGCTCCCGGAGGGGCCGGCACCGGTGCGCCAGGTTCCCGCACGCGAGGCTCTGATCGAGGAGGGTGCCGTCGAGCTGCGTCAACGCGATATTGGAGCGCCTCACCCCGAGAACGTTCTGCGCCCCTTGCGGGAGCCTCAGCAGCTATTCGATGCTGACGACCTCCACTACCTCGATATGGCGCTTGACAAGTTTCGCGGCATGACCGGGGGTGAGTGCAGTGAGTTCAGCCACTGGGCGAGCGTCGGCTGGCGTGCTGTCGACTTCGAGCAGGTCATCCCGTATGAGACTTCCATCATCGACCCTCGACCGCTCACCGAAGAAGCCCGTGCGCGGGGCGTGGAAATGGCGATCGCGGCCGGGTTCATTGCGGAGTAACAGCTGCATCGTGGCCGTCGGCGGCTGCCTGCGTGCCGGCGAAGAAACGCAGCATCCAGGTTGCGGCGAGTTCCTGGTTGCAGGGCGTGGACAGACTGGTCTTGGCCTCGGCCACAACGTCTGTGCCCAGCAACTCGGTGCGGCTCTCGTACAGCGGCCCGACGAATTCGGGTTGGAATTCTGGGTGACCTTGCAGTCCGATGAGGTGGTCCCCCACCGCCAGCATCGCGATCGGGCATCGGTCAGCGCCTGCCAACACGAGGCCACCGGGGGGCAGTGACACCACCTGGTCTTGATGGCTGTGGATGAGGCGGATCTCGTCCGATTGCGGATCCATCCACTCGCGGTGCTCATGAATCTTCCAGACGTTCGCGCCGACCGTCCAGCCATGGGGCGCCCGCTGCACCGTGCCACCGAGCGCGTGGGCGATCATCTGGTGACCGAAACAGACGCCGAACATCTTGCGACGCTCAGCGTGCAGCTGCCGCACGAAGTCGGCGAACTGGGTGATCCAGGGCACGTCGTCATACACCGAGGCTCGAGTGCCGGTGGTCATCCAGCCGTCGTAGGCGTCGAGGTCATCGGGCCATTCGCCATCGGGAAGGCTGAAGGTGTCCATCTCGACGCTCGGGTCCACCCGCGCAATCACGTCGGCGAACATGTCCGAATAGGTGCCGCAGATAGATCTCAGCTCACCCACGGGATCGTCGCAGCGCAACAGGCCCAAGCGCAGAGTGTCCGAAGCGGGCCCTGACATGTGACGCTCAGCGGAACGACGAGACGAGCGCCTCGCCAGAGCCGGTCTCCAGCGACTCCAGCAAGCCCTGCTCACGCAGGATCGGCATCACGCCCTCGCCGAACCAATAGGCCTCTTCAAGGTGCGGATAGCCCGACAGGATGAACTCGTCAAAGCCCAGTTCGTGATATTCGGCAATTCGGTCGGCTACCTCGGCGTAGCTGCCCACGAGTGCGGTGCCAGCGCCTCCCCGAACGAGCCCGATGCCCGACCAGACGTTGGGATGGATCTCAAGTCGGCCGCCCTGTTCTGAGTGCAGTTGCGCCATCCGGCGCTGGCCTTCGGACATGGTGGTGGCGAAGTCGGCTTGGGCCGAAGCGATCGCCTCGGGGCTCATGTGGGCGAGCATGTCGTCCGCCACGGCCCAAGCATCAGCAGCATCGGGCCGGGTGATGACGTGAAACCGGATGCCGAACCGCAGAGTGCGTCCCTGTTCGGCCGCCAGCGTCCGCATGCGACCCAGGCGTTCAGTCACCATGTCTGGCGGTTCGCCCCAGGCGAGATACACGTCGACGTGAGTCGCCGCGATGCGTTCGGCCGCGGGCGACGCTCCGCCGAAGTACACGGGCGGCACCGGATCGGGAACATCGCGGGTCGTTGCCCCGGCGACCTTGTAGAAGTCGCCGTCGAAGTCGAACGGGTCCCCGCTCCACGCCTCACGCACAATCTGCAGAAACTCGCCCGTACGGGCATAGCGAGTGTCCTTGTCGAGCCAGTCGCCGAAGCGATTTAGCTCGCGTGGCTCTGCTCCGGTCACGATGTTGAGCAGCAATCGGCCGCCGGTGAGCCGCTGGTAGGTGGAAGCCATCTGTGCGGCGAGCGTCGGCGAGAGGAATCCGGGCCTGAACGCCACCAGGAACTTGATGCGGCGCGTCAGCGGCGCCAGGGCGATGGTGGAGAGCCAGGCGTCCTCGCACATCGTCCCGCACGGCGTGAGCATCCCCTCGTAGCCAAGCTGATCGCAGGCAGTCGCGATCTGGGCGAGATAGTCCATCGACGGCGCCCGCCAATGCGCGCCCGGCTCGTCGGGCAGTACGTCGCGCGAGTCGCCTCCGGTTGGCAAGAACCAGTGGACCTTCATCGGCCGAGCACCTCGCCTGCAACGTCGCGCCGGGCTCCGCAGACAACGGGCGCCGACTGCGGTGGGGGATGGCGACGTCGGTTACGGTAGCGCCGGCTCCACGGGAGCCCGGTCAAGATCTTGCTGGCTGTGGTCGCACCCGACTACCTTCGCATCCGCATCACGCCAGGAGATCCAACCACCGTCATCATCGGCGACGGCCTGCAGGACGTCTGCAAACCCATGCTGCGCGAGCGCTGAGCAGTGTCTCCCAGTTTCGGCGTGTCACGGCTGTCAGTGCGGGGGTTGACCGTCCGATTCGATGACTTCACTGCAGTGTCGGATGTCTCTCTGGATCTCCATGACGGCGGAACTCTTGCGGTGGTCGGTGAATCGGGTTCGGGAAAGTCGGTGACTGCTCTATCGATCATGCGGCTCATCGAGATCGGAACGAGAGCCACTATCGACAGCGGGGAGGTGCTGTTCAGGCACGACGATGGACAGGTTGTCGATCTGCTCAAGCTCGCCGAACCGCAGATGCGCTCCATTCGGGGCAACCGGATCTCGATGATCTTCCAAGAGCCGCTGACCAGCCTGAATCCCGTGTACACCGTCGGCAGCCAGATCGGCGAGGCGCTGCGACTGCACCGCGGCATGAATCGCGCGCAGGCGCGGCAGCGGACCCTAGAGATGCTCGACCGAGTGCGGATTCCCGACGCCGCACGCCGGATCGACTAATACCCCATGAGATGTCGGGCGGGATGCGACAGCGAGTGATGATCGCGATGGCACTTGCCTGTGACCCGGCAATTCTCATCGCCGACGAGCCCACAACCGCCCTCGACGTGACGATCCAGGCGCAGATCCTGGCGCTGATGGCCGAGATGCAGCGCGAAACGGGCGCCGCGGTGCTGATCATCACCCACGACATGGGCGTCGTCGCCGAGATTGCCGGTCACTCCGATCCCCGGCGATTCGAGCTGCTTGATCCCAATGAGGCAGGCGACACAGAATCGCTTGCCGCGAGGACGGCCAAGGGAAGCACCGACGCATGACGACGTCGGCCGCTGGGACACCAATCGTCGAAGTCGACGCTCTCACCAAACACTTCCCAGCTCCGGGCAAGGCGCGTGTGCACGCCGTCGAGCAGGTCAGCCTGCAGGTCGGACGGGGCGAGACACTCGCGATCGTCGGCGAGAGCGGCTGCGGAAAATCAACACTGGCGTATCTGATCATCCGTCTGCTCGACCCGACAAGCGGCACGATCCGCCTCGATGGCACGGACATCACCAACCTCGGGCCGAGCGCCCTGCGCCCCCATCGTCGCAAGGTCCAGATCGTCTTCCAAGATCCGTTCGCCAGCCTGGATCCACGCCGACCGATCGGCAAGGCCATCGGCGAACCGCTGGAGATTCACCGGGCCGTGCCACGCCGGGGGATCAACGATGTGGTGGCGACGCTGCTGCAGCGCGTGGGCATGTCTGCCGACGACATGTCGCAATACCCGCACCAACTCTCGGGTGGGCAGCGTCAACGCATTTGCATCGCCCGGGCGCTCGCGCTGCGCCCTGAACTCGTGATCGCCGATGAGGCCGTGTCAGCGCTGGACGCCGTGCCGATCGCCGATCCGCGGCAGCGCCGTACTGATCGGTCGGTGCGCACCGACGAGATCCCGAGCCCCGTATTCGAGCCCGGCACAGCTCCCGAGCCAGTCGTGCTCACCGAGATCGAACCCGGCCACCTCGTGGCACGAGAGGAGTAATACCGATGAACGCAGACACACCTGGCGCCTCCGAGCCATTCGTGATCTACCCGGCGCGGCACGTTGCGGGCCGGCTGGCTCAAGCGAAGCCTTGGCGTGCCAGAATCGTCTGGAGCCGGACCGACTCGGCTCTCACGGTCCCCACCTCGCTGACTCTGGAGCCCTGACATGACGACGCTCATTCCGCAACCGGATGTCAACAATGTGTGGCGTCTCGAGACACCCGGCAACACCGGCTGGCTGCGTTCAGCTCGGCCGGATGCGGCCGACAAGTTCTTCATGTGCTCTGCCGATGGTCACGTCCAAGAGCCGAACACGTTCCTGTTCGACCGTATCGACCCCGACTACCACCATCGGCTGCCGACCATTGCCGTCAGCAAGGACATGGATCCCCATGGCAAGGGCGATAAGGACGCAGCCGGAAACGACACTGCTGAGGAGCAGTTCTTCCAGAAGGCCGAGGGCTTCCGTCCGGCCAAGCTGAACTGGACCAAACCGTTCGAGGGTCACGAGAAGCTGCGCAATCAGTCGGGTCGCGACCCCGAGTCACGCGTGCGTGACCTGGCACTGGACGGCTGTGACGCCGAGGTTCTGTTTCCGAACAAGGGCCTCACTATCTGGGCCACGCCTGACGCCGATTTCAGTCACGCAATGTGCCGGGCCTACAACGAGTGGGCCTGGGAGGAGTTCGCCGACTACAACGACCGGCTCGCTCCGATGGCCTGCATCGCCCCCGCAGCGCTGGACAAGGCGATCGCCGAGATCCAGCGTTGCGCTCCGCTCGGGTTCAAGGGACTGAGCCTGCCGTGCAAGCCCGTCTTCGGGCCACCTGACGTCGACGACCCGAACTACAACCTGCGCGAGTTCGAGCCGTTGTGGGACTGCATCGACGACGTCGATCTGCCGGTCACGTTCCACGTCTCGACGGGTCGCGACCCGCGCACCGCTCGTAGCCAGGGCGGAGCCGTCATCAACTACGCCGTGCATTCGCTGGCGCCGACTATGGAACCGCTGGTCAACGTCTGTGCTTCAGGCGTCGCGGAGCGACACCCGAACCTGCGCTTCGGTGCCATCGAGGCTGGCATCGGCTGGGCGCCATGGATGCTGGGTGCCATGGACGAGGCGTATCTCAAGCACCACATGTGGGTCCGGCCAAAGCTGGAGCTGCTGCCCAGCGAGTACTTCAAGCGCCAGGGCTTCGCGAGCTTCCAGGAGGACGCCGCCGGCCTTGATCTTGCCCGCGAGCACGGTCTGGTCGACAACTTCCTGTGGGCGAACGACTTCCCGCATCACGAGGGCTCCTGGCCGTATTCCGCCCAAGCGATCGAGCGCACGATGAGCCATCTCGATGATGGCGAGCGGGCCAAGATCCTTGGTCTCAACGCTGCCCGCATCTTCGGGTTCGAGATTCCTGAGCGCTACCTGCATCACCCCGACGCAGCTGCTGTCGCCGCCCAACGCTGAAACCAGCCAGGCCCCTTTCCTTGCAGATGGCCGACTTCCGGCGCGATGTAGGGTGAACTCAACCCGATCTGACCCGTTGAGGAGTCGAGATGGTCCGCAAGGGACTCGCCAAGTTCGTCAAGAACGTCCGTGGCTTTCTTGCTGCGCTCTCACACTCGAAGAAGAACCCGCCGGCTCCGGACCCCCGCAAGGCGGCCGCCCGGCGCGTGCGTGACGCTATGCACGCCACGCGGGGCAACACGGGATTCAGCACCTCCGGCGCCAACGAGAAGATCTACGGCAATGTCCTCTCGGACGGCCACAAGCAACAGCGATAGAACTCAGCTGACCGCAGCTGAGGGGTCGTGCGCTGGGCAGCCGGCTGGATTGAAGAAGCGCTAGGCGTTGACGGCGTAGGGCACGGGATCGCCGGCCAAGGCCAGGTTCACCTGCTCGGCGATCTGGGTGCCAGCACGGTCTTGAGCTTCGCTGGTGCTCGCACCGAGGTGCGGGGTTGTCACAACCTCGGGACGTCCGAACAGCGGCGAGGCGGTGGCGGGCTCAGTTGCGTAGACATCCATTGCCACGCCGCCCAGCCGTCCCTCCTCCAGCGCGGCCGCTGCTGCCGCCTCATCGAGAATGCCGCCCCGGGCGGCGTTCACGATCAATGCGTGCGGGCGGCACTTGGCGAGGTTCTCGGCGCCCAGCAGGCCGACCGTCTCGGGCGTCCGCGGCATGTGCAACGTGATGATGTCGGAACGCTCAAGCAGCTCTTCGAACCGCACCATGTCGACCCCGGCCGCTCGAGCAGACTCCGGGCTCACATAGGGGTCGTAGGCAATGAGCTCGACGTCGAATGGGGCGATCCGCTGCGCCACCAGGCGGCCGACACGTCCGAGGCCGAGAATCCCGACCGTCTTGCGGTAGATCTCCATGCCGCCCCAGCGGCTGCGCTCCCATCGGCCATTCGAGAGCGCTTGGTGAGCCTGCGGTATGTGGCGAGCCAGCGCCAGCATCAATGCGATGGTCATCTCCGCAGCCGACACGACATTGCTCAACGGCGCATTGCAGACGAGCACACCGCGCTCAGTAGCAGCAGCGACGTCGATGTTGTCGAGTCCCACTCCGGCACGCCCTACGACAACGAGTGCATCACCTGCCGCGAGGAGATCAGCATCTACTTGCGTTGCCGAGCGGACGATCAGCGCCTGTGCCGCGGCGATGGCGTCGCGCAGTTCGTCGGTACTGAGCCCGGTGCGAACATCGACGTCGTGGCCGGCTGCACGCAGCATGTCGAGGCCAGCATCAGCCAGTTCCTCGGCGACCAGGACTCGTGCCATGTCACGCAACCAGATCTGCGATGCGGCTGATGCCTTCGGCCAGATCGTCGAGACCCAGGGCGAACGAGAACCGCGCATAGCCAGGGGCGCCGAACGCCTCACCCGGGACGAACGCCACCTTGGCGTGCTCGAGGATGGCTGCGGCCAACTCCATCGTCGTCGTGACTTCAACGCCGCCGAAACGGCGTACCAGCAGCCCTTCCATGTTCGGGAACGCGTAGAACGCGCCTTCGGGTTCGGGACACTCCACGCCCTCGATGGCGTTGAGCATCTCGGTGATGCGCTGGCGCCGCACCTCAAACGCGGCTCGCATCATCGCGACCGCCTCAAGGTCTCCCGAGACCGCTGCGAGCGCTGCTGCCTGTGCCACGTTGCACACATTGGAAGTGGAATGGCTCTGCAGATTGGTGGCCGCAGCGATCACGTCAGGCGGCCCGGCCATCCACCCGACTCGCCAGCCCGTCATGGCGTAGGTCTTGGCTACACCGTTCAGCACGACGCAGCGGTCGGCGACCTCGGGCACCAGAACAGGCAGCGAGTGATGCTCGGCATCGCCGTAGGTGAGGTGCTCATAGATCTCATCGGTGATCACCCACAAGCCGTGCTCGATTGCCCACTCACCGATCGCAACGATTTCGTCACGGGGGTACACGGCACCGGTCGGGTTCGACGGCGACACGAACAGCAGCGCCTTGGTGCGGTCGGTCCGCGCCGCCTCAAGCTGGTCGACACTGACCTGGAATCCTGACTCGATGCCCGCGAAGACCTCAACTGGGACGCCACCGAATACTCGGATCGCTTCGGGATACGTCGTCCAGTACGGCGCCAGCAGCAGTACCTCGTCACCCGGATCCACCAGCGCGGCCATGGTGTTGTAGACGGCCTGCTTGCCGCCATTGGTGACCAGGAATTGGCTCGCGTCCCAGTCGAGACCGCTGTCGCGCTTGGTCTTGGCGGCAAGGGCGGCTTTCAGCGCAGGCTGGCCGCCGGCCGGGGAATAACGGTGGTTCGCCGAGTCGCGGCACGCGGCCACCGCCGCGTCCACGATGTGTTCGGGTGTCGGGAAGTCAGGCTCGCCGGCGCCGAATCCGATCACGTTCTCGCCTGCAGCCCGAAGTGCCTTTGCCTTGGCATCAACGGCCAGGGTCGCCGACGGGGCGATGCCCGCCAACGCTTCGGAAACCCGTTTGCCGCCCGATGCTCGGCTGGACCCTGGTGAGGTGGGCATGAGGCGACTCCTGACTTGCTGGTTCTGACTTGTTGGTTCGGGTGCATAGCGCGGCCGCGAGCGCCCGACAGTCTCGCCGCCAAGTCGCGCATTCCGGCGCGCGTGGGCCGCGCCGCAAGCCCCACAGACTGGCGTGTCGGCAAATTGTCGGGAAAATGTGGTTGTCGGCAGTGGTGCCGGGCGCAATAGTGGCAGCCGATGGCTGTGTCTCCCTCATCAATTTCCATTCCCGCAGAACTGCGGCCTGCCGACGGGCGCTTCGGCTCGGGACCCTCCAAGGTCCGTCCCGAAGCCGTCAAGGCACTCGCGGCTCGCGCCCTCGACTACATGGGTACATCGCACCGCCGCAGCGGCGTGCGTTCGGTGGTGGGTCGGTTGCGGGCCGCGATGGCCGAGCTGTTCGGTCTCAGCGACGGATGGGAGGTGGTGCTGGGCAACGGCGGCAGCACGGGCTTCTGGGACGCCGCCGCCTTCTCGCTCATCGAGCGCCGGGCCCAACACCTGACCTTCGGCGAATTCTCCGAGAAATTCTCGGCAGTTACGGCGGCAGCGCCCCACCTGGAAGATCCAGTGGTGCTCACGGCGCCGTATGGCAGCCATCCGGTACCCGAGCCCGCCGACCACACCGAGATCGACATGTACGCGCTGACGCACAACGAGACCTCGACCGGCGTGGCGATGCCGCTGTCGCAACCGCAGCTGGGCCCAACCCGACAGGGCGACGCACCGGCGCTCGTCATGGTCGACGCCACCTCGGCGGCGGGCGCGATGACGTGGGACCCGGCCGATGTCGACTGCTACTACTTCGCGCCGCAGAAGGCGTTTGCCGCTGACGGCGGGCTGTGGATCGCGCTGTGCTCGCCGGCAGCGATCGAACGGATCGAGCGGATCGACGTGTCTGGCCGCTACAAGCCCGCCACGCTCGACCTGGCGATTGCCGTACGGAACTCCCGTCAGGACCAGACCTACAACACGCCGGCACTGGCCACGGTCCTGCTGACTCTCGAGACTGCCGAATGGATGCTCAACGGCGGCGGCCTCACCTGGGCCGCGTCTCGCTCGGCTGCCTCCAGTGGTGCCGTATACGGCTGGGCAGCAGAACGGGACTTCGCCGCGCCGTTCGTCACCGATGCCGAGATTCGCTCCCCCGTCGTGTGCACGGTCGACTTCGACGGCGTCAACGCAGACGACATCGCTGCGGCGCTGCGCGCCAATGGCATCGTCGACACCGAGGGCTACCGCAAGCTGGGTCGCAACCAACTGCGCATCGCGGCCTTCCCAGCAATAGAACCGGCCGATGCCGAAGCGTTGACGGCCTGCATCGACTACGTGGTGGAACAGTTATAGAGCCCAGCCGGCGCCCGGCCCAGGCGACTGATGAGTGGAGCACGACCCACCTCAAACCTCGACGAACAGGTTGCCCGTCCTGACGACGACGGTGCCCGCGGCCTTGTCGTGCCAGCCTTGGTTCTTGCGGTCCCAGACGAGACTGAGAGGGCACAGCACTGCGCCGACGAATGCCGCGAGTACTACGGGCGGGGGGAGGAGGCGCGCCAAGGCGGCTACTGGCACCAGCGGTACCGCCCAGCGGATCAGCGACCTGCCCCAACCGGGATGCCCCCCAGTTGACAGATTCACCACTCTGATGTCCACGATCCGCTTGCCGAGCGTTCGGCCCCAGAGCGCTGTCTGCATGACCTCATAGCCGACGAGGAAGAACAGCAGTATCGCAAGGCCGACGAAGAGCCTGCCAGCGGCGCTAGTCCTGGAGTCAACGACGTACATGCCGACAACGTCTCGAGCGATGAACCAGAGCGTGCACACGACCCCTCCGTCCAGGATCCGGGCAACCAATCGAGTTCCAGGACTCGCGAGCCGCACCGTTCCGATGTCATTCACATCGACCCAGCCGGTCCGCCACCTGCTCTGCGCGGCGCGCCTCTCATCGATGTCGCTCATGTGACACCTAGGCCTTGATCACGAGCGTGCCGGCGGCCTTGTCATGCCAGCCCTGATATACCCGGTCCCATGTGAGACTCACCTGACACAGCACCCACCACAGCTCGCCGATCCACGGAATAAACGGCATGGCAGCGAGCACGCTGGGAACCAGCCAGCGCAACAGCGCCTTGTCCCATCTGGGCCGTTCCCCGCTCACGGCGTGCACGACCTTGATCCCGACGATGCGCTTGCCCAACGTCCGTCCCCATACGGCTACCGACACGACCTCATAGACGAGCGTGATACTCGCTCAAGAGTCTCGCGCCAGCCTCGATGTTCAGTCGAGGGTCACCCGGGGAACCCGGTCAAGCCCTGACGACGAGGGTGCCAGCCGCCTTGTCGTGCCAACCCTGATAGACGCGGTCCCAGGTGAGGCTGACGTAGCACAGGATGGCCAAGAGCCAACCGACGATCGGGATGAGCGAGACCAGGCCCGGAATCAACCAGCGGCCGACGGCCTTGCCCCAGCCCGGCACGCCGCCATGCGCTGCGCTGACCACCTTGATGCCGGTCATCCGCTTGCCGAGAGTCTGGCCCCACACAGCGATCTGCACGACCTCATATGCGAGACCGATGGCCAGACCAACCAGGGACATCACGGCGATACCGCCTGAAGAAACCCCTGAACCGTCTCCGGAGGGAGCCAAACCTCCGAAAGCCACTGCGGCGAGAATGAAATAGAAGATGACGACGATGATCCCGTCGAGAATCCGTGCACCGAAGCGTGTCCCTGGTCTTGCCAACTCGACAGTCTCGCCGGTCGCGAGTTCAGCCCAGCCAGTCCGCCGCCCCTCGTCCGAGGTCGGCGGCTCGTTGTAATCGCTCATGGAAGACCTCCGCCATCGATGTGGTGGCCGACAGATTCACAAACGAACCTAGCGCGCTGCGCGAGCGTGCCCCTGTCGTTCGCGCAGCCGCGTATGTCCCGTGAAACAGCCCAACGCGCTAGTTCAGCGCGGGGTCATCGGGATAGTGCGCCAGCAGGCGTGCAGGCGGGCTCTGGCGTGCGAGCACGTCGTACCAGAGCGTCGTGGCATCGGCGGCCAAGTCACCCGGTGTCGAATTGAACACCCACCAGCATCCGGCCTGCAGCTCGCCTCGCAACTGGCCGGGCCCCCAGCCAGCGTGCCCGCCGTAGATGCGTACGGAAACGACCTCATCATCGAGTTCAGACGGATCGGCAGTGAGATCAACCAGGCCGACCTCGCCATTCACTGTGCGCCATGCGCCGGCGGTCTCGGACGACTCGGTGGCAGTGCCCTCGCGATGCTGTGCTTGCACCGTAGGAGCAGCGTCAGTCGCCCCGAGAGCGAGCAGTCCCTGCGGTTCGACCGGCCCGCCGAGCCCGACCGCAGCTCCCTCGGTGAAGCGTGACGCCCAGCGCGGAACCGCTGAAGCGCACGAGATGTCCGAGACGCGATTGATGACGACGCCCAGCGTGCCTGCTTGCTGATGCTCGATCACGAAGACGACGGTGCGATCGAAGTTGGGGTCGACCAAGCGCGGCGTCGACACAAGCAGGTCGCCCGCAGAGGGCACCCGCACCGGCGTCACGACGACTTCGACCACACCCCGATTCTGCCACTGCACCAGCAGAGGCGGTTCGCTCAGGAAACGGCGCCACCTGATGCGGCGGTGACGTCCTGGCGGCCCGCGGTGATCCACGGCATCATCGCCCGCAACTCCGCCCCGACCTGCTCGATGGGATGCTGCTTGCCCTCGGAGACCATGCGGCGGTAGTTCGGCAGCCCGTTGCGGTTCTCATCGATCCACTCTTGGGCGAAGCTGCCGTCCTGGATCTCCGCCAGGATGCGCTTCATCTCCGCACGGGTCTCG
Source organism: Candidatus Poriferisodalis sp. (assembly GCF_965221945.1). Taxonomy (GTDB): domain Bacteria; phylum Actinomycetota; class Acidimicrobiia; order Acidimicrobiales; family Poriferisodalaceae; genus Poriferisodalis. The sequence continues at coordinate 2,405,667 of NZ_OZ244925.1, forward strand.
TCGGTGATGATGCGCGAGCCGCGGGTCATGTCGCCGTACTCGGCCGTCGTCGAGATCGAGTACCGCATGCCCGAGATGCCGGCCTCGTAGATGAAGTCGACGATCAACTTCACCTCGTGCAGGGTCTCGAAGTAGGCGGACTCGGGCTGATAGCCGGCCTCCACGAGGGTCTCGTAGCCAGCCCGGATCAATTCGGTCAAGCCGCCGCAGAGCACCACTTGCTCGCCGAACAGATCGGTCTCGGTCTCCTCGGCGAACGTGGTCGTCAGCACGCCGCCCCGAGTGCCCCCGATGCCCTTCGCATATGCCAGCGCATCTGCCATCGCACGCCCGCTGGCGTCCTGGTGGATGGCCACGAGCGCCGGCACACCGCCGCCTTCGACGTAGGTGCGTCGCACGTTGTGCCCAGGACCCTTGGGGGCGATCATCCACACATCCACGTCGTCGGGCGGGTTGATCTGGCCGAAGTGGATGTTGAAGCCGTGCGAAAAGGCAATGGCGTTACGCGCCTTCAGGTTCGGAGCGATCGAGGAGTCGTAGATGGCGGCCTGGTCGGTGTCGGGCAGCGCCATCATGATGATGTCGGCCTGTGCAGCCGCGCCCGCAACATCGGCGACACGCAAACCCTCAGACTCAGCCTTCGGCCGCGACGACGAGCCTTCGCGCAATCCCACGACGACGTCCACACCGCTGTCGCGCAGATTCAAAGCGTGGGCATGGCCTTGCGATCCGTAGCCCATGACGGCCACGGTGCGCCCCGCCAGCTGGCCCAGGTCTGCGTCTTCCTCGTAGTAGATGGTTGCAGGCATCGTTGTCGCTCCTCGACCTATGTGAATCGTTCAGGAATCGTGCGGATGGAGTATGCCGAACTCTCCGGTGCGGATCGTGCGGCAGCCCCTTCGCGGGCAGGCTCAGCCGGTCATGCCGACGGCGGGCTCATAGGCATCGAGCGCTCGCAGCGCGATGCGGCCGGTGCGCTGGAGCACATGCAAGCCAAATGGGCGCAATTGACGCTCGCATCGGTCGAGCCGATCCGGATGGGCGCTGACGCTCACAATTGCCTCGCCGTCTGTGTGATCAAGCACGTCCCCCCCGTATTCGGAGATGACCTCGACGACAGCTGCGAGATCGACCGCCCCGACGCGTGCGAGCATCAGCTCGCGTTCGATCGAGTCCGACGGGTGCAACTCGCTGATGTGGATCACATTGATGAGCTTGTCGAGCTGCTTTGCGATCTGGGTGACGTCGGTGTTGTGGACGTCGACCACGATGGTGATGCGGCTGTAGTCGGGATCGCCGGTCGGAGCGACCGCAAGGGAGAAGATGTTGAAGCCGCGGCGGCTGAAGAGACCGGCGATGCGCGCCAGCACGCCGAACTTGTTCTCCACGATGGCCGCGAAGATGTGGAGATCCGGCTCCTGAGGGGCGCTCACGACGGCGCTGAACCCTTCAGCGCAGCTCCGGCATCGCCTTCAGGCCCCAGGATGATGTCGTCGTTGGAGCCGCCGGCTGGCACCATCGGGTACACCTTCTCCTCGGTATCGACGCGGAAGTCGATCACCACGGGGCGGTCGTTGATCGAGTTCGCCTTCATGATTGCGGGCACCACTTCGGAGGCTGATTCCACCCGGATGCCTGCGCAGCCCATGGCCTCGGCCCAGCCCACGTAGTCGGGGTGATCTGCGCTGAGGTACACCTGGCTGTAGCGCTCGGCGTAGAAGAGCTCCTGCCATTGACGCACCATGCCGAGGTAGGCGTTGTTGAGGATGGCCACCTTCACCGGGATGTTCTCGGCGCTTGCGGAAATCAGCTCCTGCGCAGTCATCTGGAAGCAGCCGTCGCCATCGATGGCCCACACGGTGCGGTCGGGTCGGCCCACCTTGGCACCGATGGCAGCCGGCACCGCGAAGCCCATGGTTCCGAGGCCGCCCGAGTTGACCCAGGTGTAGGGGTGGTCGAACTTCCAGTACTGGCTCGCCCACATCTGGTGCTGCCCGACACCCGCCACGACGATCGTGTCGTCGGGCGTGTTATCGCGCAGCTGCTCCACCACGTATTGGGACTTGAGCGGGTGACCGCTCGAGGGCTGGTCATAGCTCAGCGGAAACTGCTCCTGCCAGCCCGAGATCGTCGACTTCCAGACCGACCGGTCCGCCATGGCATCGGTGACGTCGGTGCCGTCGGCAGGCCGCAGCGCAGCGATCAGCGCCTCGACGGCCACCCGGGCGTCACCGGCAATGGCGACGTCGGGCACGCGCACCTTTCCGTGTTCGGCTGGGTCGATATCGACGTGAATGACCTTGGCACCGGGGGCGAAGTGTGCTGGGTTTCCCGTGACCCGGTCGTCAAAGCGCGCCCCGAGGTTGATGAGCAGGTCGGCCTGCTGCATCGCGGTCACCGCCGAGTAGTTGCCGTGCATGCCGGGCATGCCCAGGCAGAGACGATGACGGTCTGGGAACACTCCGCGGGCCATCAAGGTCGTGACGACATGGATATCGCACATCTCTGCGAGCTCACGCAACGCCTCCGCCGCACGTGCCTTCAGCAGGCCCCCGCCCGCGTAGATCACTGGGCGCTGAGCGGTGCGGATCAACGCGGCGGCTTCGGCGATGGCCGCGGGATCGACTTCGCTTCGGGGCCGGTAGCCGGGCAGGTCAACGCTGTCTGGCCAGTACCAGGTCATCATCTCGTTGCTGACGTCCTTCGGCAGGTCGATCAGCACGGGTCCAGGCCGGCCCGTGGTGGCGATGTGAAACGCCTCGGCGACGATGCGCGGGATGTCGGCCGCCTCGGTGACCAGATAGTTGTGCTTGGTGACCGCCATGGTGATGCCCGTGGTGTCGCACTCCTGAAAGGCATCCGAGCCGATCGCCGACATCGCCACCTGGCCGGTCACGACCACCAACGGGATCGAGTCCATGAAGGCATCGCACAACGGCGTCACGATGTTGGTGGCAGCCGGCCCGCTCGTGACCATCGCCACCCCTGGCCTGCCGGTGACGTGCGCGTAGCCCTGCGCCATGTGGCCCGCACCCTGCTCATGGCGCACCAGGACATGGCGGATCGACGAGTCCAGCACCGGGTCGTACACGGGCAGGATCGCCCCGCCAGGCAGGCCGAACATCACCTCGACACCGCTCGTCTCGAGGCTTCGCATCAAGGCCTGAGCGCCCGTGAGCTCCATGAAGTTTCTCCTGCAACGAATCCTGAAATGACTGTGCCCCAAATGACTGAGTCCATAAATGACTGTGCCTCCCGAGCGGGAGGCAGGGCGAGCGCGTCGAAACGGGCTCGCCTTAGGTAAGTACCCCTACGACCTCATTGCGCCTCGCGGGCTCGGCCGGGCAGCCGAACTGGTTCACTCGCGCGCGCATCGACCCATTCTGTCGTGCTTGCCCCGCAGCCACAACTTGAATTGGGCACACACGCGACCGAAATCAGGCCGGCATGCCGCTGGGTGGGCGTACATTGGCCGGGTGCAGGGCGGACGGCTGTTCAGCGTCGCTGTCTGCACCGTGGCTATTGCTGCTGGGGTGATGGCGGCCGGGTGCTCGAACATCGGGCTTGATGAGGGCACAGGCCCTGCCATCGGCAGTCCGGGCGACGGCACGGGCGCCGAGGCAACCGTGCCTGCCACGACGCTGCCGCTGACGCAGACCCCCGAGTACCTGGCGTCCAACATGCCGTGCCCGGTGGGTCTGTCCGAGCTCGGGGCGGTCCCACTCAGCGAGGCGGCCTCCGGGCGTGTCGTGACGCTCGCGCCGTACATCGACTTGGTCGAGGCAACCGTCATGGTGTTTGACGGGGCGACATCGGGCACTGGTGATTCAGGTACCAGCGGCGCGGGCGGTGGCTTTGTCGGCGACCGCAGGGGCCGCATCTGGCGATTTGCACCCAGCCTGGCGGTACAGGGGGGCCCCGGATTCGGTGCGGTCTTGAGCGCGGAGCCCGTGGCCGACTTCTCGTCGAACACGGCGGCCGAGCACGATCAGGGCTTGGTAGGCATGACACTGGGGCCGCACGGCCGGCTGTGGATCAACCGCACCGACCGGCACGGTTCCAGTGTCCTCACTGTGCTCACGCCGACCGCTGACCGCACGGCGCTGCATGGCGACTACACCGATGTGCTGCAGGTAAATCAAACCAATGCACAGCACAATGGCGGCGACTTGCTGTTCGGTCCCGACGGGCTGCTGTATGCGTCGTTCGGTGACGGCGGCGGCCTCGGCGACCCTCGTCATCACGGCCAGAACCTCGCCACTCCGCTGGGGGCCGTGCTGCGATTCGCCCTCGATACCGGCGGCAGCACTGATTCCGACGACTGGCGCCTGGTGCCCGCGCCGGGCAACCCGGACCTTGGGCCCGGCAGCGATCCGCACATCTGGGTCTACGGCACGCGCAACCCGTACCGCATGTCGTTCGACGAGGCGACCGGCACGTTGTGGGTCTCGGACGTGGGCCAGCAGTGCATCGAAGAGGTCAACGTGCTCGCACCCGACGAGGGCGGCGCCAACTTGGGGTGGAACGCCTACGAGGGCACTCGGCGCTTTGTGGGCGATGAGCTCAGCAACCACCGGGCACCGGACCTCGAGTACCGGCACGGGCGCGGCCTGTGCGCGGTGATCGGGGGACACGTCTACCGCGGCAGCGAGCTGGAGTGGCTGGCGGGTCGCTACGTGTTTGCGGATTTCTGCGGGGGCGACATCTACGCCGCATCGGTAGAGCCCCGTGCACAGCCCGACGAGGTCTGGCATCTGGGCGTGAGCACGCCGCGGCCGGTCGGGTTCGCCGTCGACGGAGCCGGCGAGCTGTACGTCATCGACATAGAAACCGGCGTGTGGCGACTCACCGCCGATTCTTTCGCCGGATGATGCCAGAAACATCGATTGCAACCGGGGCATAGCTGTGCTGCGCCGCACGGTCTATGACCGCGAGATCCTGCTGCTGGCCGTGCCAGCGTTCGGCGCGCTGATTGCCGAGCCGCTCTATGTGGTCACCGACACGGCCATCGTGGGCAGGCTTGGCACACCCGAGCTGGCAGGGCTAGCCATTGCATCGGCCATTTTGCTCAGCGCCCATGCCGCGCTGATCTTCTTGGCCTACGGCACGACGGGGCTGGTCGGTCGGCTGGTCGGCGCCGGCTCGCCGGAGCGGGCAGCCGAGCAGGGAATCGCTGGCATGTGGCTGTCGGTCGGCCTGGGCATCGCCGTCAGCCTGGCCATGTGGGCGGGATCCGACTGGCTCGTGGGTCTGTTCGATCCAACGCCCGAGGTCGCCGAGCTGGCGCTCACCTACCTGCGGATCAGCCTGATCGGCTTCACCGCGCTGCTCGCCGCCATGGCCGCCACCGGTTACCTGCGAGGCGCACAGGACACGGTCACGCCGCTCATCGTTGCCGTGGCGTCTGCTCTCGCGAATCTGCTGATCGAGCTCGTGCTGGTATTCGAGCTCGACATGGGAATCGCCGGCTCGGCCTGGTCGACGGTTGTTGCGCAGTGGGGCGCGGCGATCGTGTTCGTTGTAGCGGTCCGCCGCCGGACACGGGCCGCAGGCGCTTCGTTGCGGCTGGTCGCGGCCGCCGCACGCCGCTATGCCCGTGTTGGCCTGCAGATGTTCGTGCGCACGGGCGCGCTCCGGGGCTCGTTCGTGCTGGCGGCAGTATTCGCCTCGCGCATCGGCACCACGGAGATCGCCTCCCACCAGATCGGTGCGGAGATCTGGTCGCTGCTCGCCCTCGCCCTTGATGCGGTCGCGATTGCGGGTCAAGCCATGGTGGCCAAGGAGCTTGGCGCCAGTCGGCCCGAGGTGGCACGCGCCGCCAGCGTGCGGATGATCGGCATGAGCCTCCAGCTCAGCTTCATCTTCGGGGCAGCACTCGTTGTGCTGCGCGGGCCATTGGCATCGATCTTCAGCACCGATCCCGAAGTGGTCTCCCTCGGCGGTTTCGTGCTGCTGTTCGTGGCTGCCATGCAGCCGGTCAATGCCGCCGCCTTCGCCTTCGACGGCATCTTCATCGGCGCCGGTGACTTGGGCTTCTTGGCACGGGCAATGGCTGGCGCCGCGGTGGGATTCACGATTGTCGGGGGGACCGTGCGCTTGCTGGACCTGGGACTCGGCTGGCTGTGGGCCGCGCTGATCCTGTTCATGTGCCTGCGCGTTGCGCCCCAGTGGATTCACTTCCGAGGCGACGCCTGGCTCCGCACTGGCGACGCCTGAGCGCCGCGAACGGTCGCCGACCAGTCAAGCGTCGCGGCGCTGCGCGAGGAGCCGGTTGACGGCCTTGCCGTCAGCTTGGCCGCGGGTGGCCTTCATCACTGCACCCACGAAGACCCCGGCCACCTTGGACTCGCCGGCGCAGAACTTCTCCCAGGCCTCAGGGTTCTCGGCGATGGCCTGGTCCACCAGGGCCTCGAGTTCTCCAGAGTCCATGGCTTCGAAGCCCAACCCTGCTGCAATCGCGCCCGGTTCGGCACCGGCACCAGGCGCCCGTTCGCACATGATCCCGAGCACGGTCTTCGCCTGCGTGGCCGTGAGCTGGCCCGACGTTTCCATTGCGACAAGCGACGTCAGCTGCGTGACGTCGAGCAGCTCGGCCCCCTCGAGCGCCAGGTTCTGCACGGCGTGCGTGACGGTGCGGGCCGCATCAGCGCCGGCCTCGACTGCTCCCAGCACCAGCGGGGCCATGCCGCGGCTCACGATGACCTCCGCGTCGTCGGGGTCGGCACCCAGTGCACCGAGGCGCTCGCGCTGAGCGGCAGGCAGTGCTGGCATCGCAGAGCGCACCCGCTCGATCCAGTCGGGATCCGGCGCGAGCGGCACCAAGTCGGGTTCGGGGAAGTAGCGGTAGTCGTCGGCCTCTTCCTTGGACCTCAACGAGTGGGTGCGACCGTCGGTGGACCAGTGCCGGGTCTCCTGAATCGGCAACTCGCCCGCTTCATAGAGCCCGATGTGCCGCCGGGCCTCGTGGTCGATGGCGTTGCGCAGCGACCGCAGCGAGTTGAGGTTCTTGACCTCGCAGCGAGTGCGCAGTTCGCCCGAGCCGGCGGGCCGCACGCTGATATTTGCGTCGACGCGCAGAGAGCCTTCCTCAAGCCGAGCGTCGGACGCGCCGAGCGCCAGCAGGATCGCCCGCAGTTCGGTGACATAGGCGCTGGCCTCGTCGGCCGATCCGATGTCAGGTCGTGAGACGATTTCCAGCAGCGGTGTGCCCGCCCGGTTGTAGTCCACGAGCGCGCCGACCGCCCCGTGGATGCGGCCATCTGCACCCCCCAAGTGCGTCGTCTTGCCAGCGTCTTCTTCCAGATGCGCCCGCTCGATGCCAACCCGGTTCCCGCCGGGCACATCCAGCCAGCCATTCGAGCAGATCGGCTGGTCGTACTGGCTGATCTGGTAGTCCTTCGGCATGTCGGGGTAGAAGTAGTTCTTGCGGTGGAACACCGACGGCCGTATCTCGCAGTTGAGCGCGAGACCCACCGCCATGGCCAGTTCGACGGCGCGGCGGTTCAGCACGGGCAGTGAGCCGGGCAGGCCCAAGCAGACCGGCGTGACGTTGGTGTTCGGCTCGTCGCCGAAGCGGCTCGGCGCTGCGGAGAACAGCTTGGTGTCAGTCGCCAGCTCGACATGGACCTCGAGCCCGACAACGATCTCCCAGTCTGTCGGCGTCGAGAGCGCGGAGTCCTGATTCGCAGTCGCCATCACGCGCCCCCCAGCTGCGTCGACTTGCCAGCGGCCAACTGCGGTGCCGGAAGCACCGGCGCAACGCGCTCAAGTGCTGCCGCTACCGTCAGCATCGTCTCCTCGCCCAGCGCGGGAGCCAGCACTTGCACGCCCACCGGCAGGCTCTCCGCCCCCGTTCCGAACGGCACCGACATGGCCGGGTCGCCTGAGAGGTTTGACGGGATGGTGCAGGTGTCGCATCGGTACATCGTCATGGGATCGGAGCGCTCGCCGAAGCGGAATGCCACGCACGGCGAGGTTGGCGAGAGCAACACGTCGTAGTCCGCGTACGCAGCGTCGAAGTCCCGTCGCGTCAGCATGCGAACCCGTTGAGCCTTGCCGTAGTAGGCGTCGTAGTAGCCAGCGCTGAGGGCGAACGTTCCCAGCATGATGCGCGCCTTGACCTCGTCCCCGAAGCCAGCCCTGCGAGTCAAGCGGTTCATCTCCTCGACGTCGGCACCTTCGACACGCAGCCCGTAGCGAGTGCCGTCGTAGCGCGCCAAATTGCTGGAGGCCTCCGCCGGCGCAATGAGGTAGTACGCCGTGAGGCCATAGATGACCGCTGGCACGGACACGCGACCGACGACGGCCCCGGCTTCGGCAAGGGCATCGGCCGCCTCGAGCACCCGTTCGGTGACGTCGGCGTCGATCCCGTCGAGGACGTCGCCGTTGCTGCCGCCGATTCCCGCGCCGTTGCGTCCGCCCCCGGTCAGCTCGCTGACCACACCCACCCGCAGACCCTCGACACCCCTTCTCAGCGCGGCGTCGTAGTCGGGCACGGCAGTTGGGATGGACGTGCTGTCAGCTGGATCATGGCCGCTGATGACTTCGAGCGCGAGCGCCGCGTCGGCAACGTCGGCTGCGAACGGGCCGACCTGGTCGAACGAGCTGGCGAAGGCCACGAGCCCGTAGCGGCTGACGCGGCCGTAGGTGGGCTTGATGCCGACGATGCCGCACAGCGCAGCGGGTTGCCGGACCGAGCCGCCGGTTTCAGACCCCAGAGCGAGCGGCGCAAAGCCGGCGGCGACCGCGGCAGCCGAGCCCCCACTGGAGCCTCCGGGCACCCGAGCGAGGTCGTAGGGGTTGCGTGTGGGGCCGAATGCCGAGTTCTCGGTGGAACTGCCCATCGCGAACTCGTCCAGATTGGTCTTGCCGACCATCACCGCACCAGCGGCCGTCATCGCCTGCACCACCGTGGCGTCATAGGGAGGCGACCACGTCTCGAGCATGCGGGATGAGCAAGTGGTCGGCACGCCGCTGGTGCACAGGTTGTCCTTGAATGCGACGGGCACACCTGCCAGCGGACCCGGATCGCGGCCTTCGTCGACAGCGGCATCGATGGCCGCGGCCGCAGCACGGGCCCGCTCGGCTGTCACCGTGTTGAACGCGTGAATGTCGCCTTCGTGCATGTCGATGCGGCCGAGATACTCCTCCAGCACGTCCGCTGCTCGGCGGGTGCCGCTGCGCACGTCCTGCGCGATGGCCTTCGCTGTGTTCATCGGGCTGGGCTCATTGCACTGGGCTCATCCGGGTTCGCGAGCGGGTCATCACCGGCTCAGGACTCGCCGCCGAGCACTGGCGGCACTTCGAACTGTCCATCGGATACCGCGGGTGCTTGGCCCAGCACCTCGTCCCGGTCCACCGGCGGACCGGCGACGTCGTCGCGGAAGACATTTTGCAGCGGATAGGGGTGCGCAAGCGGCGGCACATCTGCCAGATCGAGATCTTCCAGCTCGCGGGCGTGGTCCAGGACGCGCCCGAGGTGGCCGGTGTAGTGATCGATCTCGGCTGGCGTGAGCTCGATCCTCGCCAGGCGCGCCACATGCGCCACTTGGTCTGTGCTGATCACAGGCGTCGATTCTGCCATCGCATGCGGCAGGGTACCGGTGCGTTGTCATCGAGAAATCGACCGGAAACGGGTGGCTGCTCGACGACCGATCAACGGCCGACAAGCGACGGATCGGCCCTCGATCAGGGGGAGCCAATCAGCGGGGAATTCGTCGGCGGGCGGCTTCGGACAGCACTTCGCCCGGACGGGTTGGGCTGAACAGCACCCGGGAAACCGCCATCACCTGTGCAGTGCCTGTCGTGCGCGGCACCACTTCGACCTGACCGTCCAAGGTGACGAGCAGCACGGGGCCGAGCGCGTTGCCGCTGACGTCCGCCAGGTCGTCCGCACCAAGGTCGATGTCAGCGGGCGCTGGACCGAGCGACGCGATATCGGCGCGGCGCAGCAGGAACGGCTCGCGCGTCGCCATGCGATCGTGCAGGACGAATCCGTTGGGCACGAACACGACCCAGCGACGGGCCAGTTGATGCAGCGACCGGAAGCCCAGCACCGCCGAGGTGAACCCCGTGACCGTGGCAACGGCAGCCCAGATCCACTGCTCGATGGCCCACAGCACCAGCGGCGTCGTTGTCCCGGCGACGACAGCCGCCCACACCAGCGGGACGGGCGCCACTGCCAGCAGGAACGGGGTACGCAACAGCATCCGTCGTTCATTGCCATAGCTGAGACCGTCCACGATGGAATTGCCGGTCTCGGGCAGCAGAGCAACAGCGGTCGCGATGGCCGCACCCGCGATGGCTGCTGCTGCACGTGGGGCCGCCAGGTCGGCATCCCATGCCGCCGCGGCCACGACCGATCCGACCGCCACGCCGATGGAGGCAGGCACGCAGATGCGAACGACGGTGAGAGCCCACGGCCGCCGCACAAAGGCTGCTGTCAGCACAAGTGCCCAGGCAGCCCACAATTCGGCGCTGAGGATGCGTGCCGACATCTCCGAGCAAGCGCTGAGCGCGTCCGCCGCAGCGGCTCCGACGCTCCACGGCATCACCAACCACAACAGCCGCATCAGCCACAGCGTCGGATGCGCGCGAAGCGTTGCGGTCACGGGTGAAGTCTCGCCGCTGGATGCCGCGATACCCCGCCCAACTGCTGCCGAAAGTGTTGCAGCCCCTCAGTACTCTCGGCAGTGCGATGCCCTCCGACAGCAACGACTCAACAGGCGAGCGCCGTGCGGCGGCGCTCAGCTCCGCTCCCGAGAGCGTTCTCAACCTAATGCGGCACTTGTCAAGTCTGATCAGCCGCTACGACGTTGAGTACCACCGAGACGATGCGCCGTCGGTGCCCGATGGGGAGTACGACGCCCGCAAGCGCGAACTCATCGAACTCGAAGCGCGCTATCCCGATTTCGCGGATCCGAATTCGCCCAGCCAGCGTGTCGGCGCAGAGCTGTCGGCACTCTTCAGCGAAGTCGTCCATGCCAGACCGATGATGTCGCTCGACAACGCCATGGACTTCGATGAGCTGCGCTCGTGGCATGGCCGTGTCATGCGCGGGCTCGCTGCGGCGCAGCCGACACTGTTCGACGACGCGGACCCCGACGACGATGGAGACGGGGCTGAGGTCGACGTGCCCGAACCGGACCTGATCTGCGAGCTGAAGTTTGACGGGCTGGCCGTTTCGCTTCGGTACGAGCAGGGACGCCTTGTTCAGGCAGCGACACGGGGGAACGGGCGCGTCGGCGAGGACGTCACCGCGAACATCGTGACCATCGCGGACATCCCTCGGGAACTGAGTACGTCGGCGCCGTTGCCCGAGGTCATCGAGGTGCGCGGCGAGGTCTTCTTGCCGCTGCACAGGTTCCGCGAATTGAACGAGTCGCAGGCCAAGGCGCGCCATGCCCTGACCGAAGCCACAGAGAGCGCCAGGCAACGGCTTGCAAGCACCACCGAAGACATGCCGGTGACTGAGCGGCGGAAGCTCGAGTCGCTGGCCAGGCTCACGTCGGTCGATGTGCAGCGCCGCCATCCCGACTACGCAAATGCCCGAAACACAGCTGCGGGCAGCCTGCGCCAGAAGGATCCCTCGATTGTCGCGATGCGAGGACTGTCATTCTGGAGTTACGACGTCGGCGAGCTGGTTGGCGGCCCCGACCTCGGCGGTGCGGGCGAGGTCTTCGAGTACCTAGGCACGCTCGGCATGCCGGTGAGTCCCGAGATCCGCACCTTCGGCACGCTCGCCGAAGTCGAGGATTTCTGCACGACGTGGGAGCACGACCGCCACAAGCCCTCCTATGAAATCGACGGCGTTGTCGTGAAGGTGGCCGATCTGGCGCTCCGGTCGGAACTGGGTTACACCAGCCGTGCGCCGCGCTGGGCAGTGGCCTACAAATTCCCTCCCGAGGAACGCACGACCAAGCTGCGCAGCATCATGGTCTCGATCGGCCGCACAGGTCGCGCTACTCCCTTCGCCGACATGGAGCCCGTCTTCGTCGGCGGATCGACGGTGTCGCTCGCCACGCTGCACAATCAGGACCAGGTCGCCGCCAAGGACGTCCGCCCGCGCGACACGGTCATCGTGCGCAAGGCCGGCGACGTCATCCCCGAAGTGGTCGGCCCAGTGCTCGCCGAACGCCCCTCAGACTCCGAGCCCTGGCGCTTCCCCGACGAGTGTCCTTCGTGTGGCAGCAAGCTGGAACGCAACGAGGGTGATGCCAACACCTACTGCCGGAACCGCACATGCCGAGACCGAGTGATCCAGGGCATCGGTCACTTCGTTGGCCGCGGCGCGCTCGACATCGAGGGCCTCGGCGAGCGAACGATCGTGACGTTCTACGAACGGGGACTCATCGCTGGCCCAGCAGACCTCTTCGGGCTGATCATCGATCAACTTGTCGGGCTCGAGGGATTCGCCGAAAAATCCGCCAACAGTCTTCTTGTCGAGATCGAGGCTGCTCGTGATGCGCCACTGGCTCGATTGCTCATCGGTCTCGGCATCGAGCACCTCGGTCCGACGGCATCGGAACTGCTGGCACGGCGATTCGGCTCACTTCGAAGGATCGTGGCCGCGAACGATGAGGAACTCGCAGCAATCGATGGCATTGGCCCGATCATTGCCGCAAGCGTCACCAGCTTCTTTGCCGATAAGGGCAACGCTGCGCTAGTCGAACGGCTGGACCAAGCAGGGGTGCGCTTCGACCGAGTTGACGGCGAGCTGGATGCGCCACAGGTGCTTGCAGGCAAGTCAGTCGTGGTGACCGGCAATCTCGATGGCTGGCATCTCAGCCGCGACGAAGCCAAGGCCGCGATCACAGCACGAGGAGGCAAGACCCCAGGCAGCGTCAACAAGAGCACGTTCGCTCTGGTGGCAGGAGCGAACGCCGGACAGACCAAGCTCGACAAGGCCGCCGACCTCGGCGTGCCGATCCTTGACGACAACGGCCTACGAACCCTGCTCGAGACCGGGGAACTCGCAGCCGGCTAGGCGCCCACCCCTCCCAGCCGGTGGCACCTACTTGGGGGTTAGGGGCCGAGGGCGGTGACGGGGGTGACTCGGACGCCGTCGCGGCGGGTGTAGGCGAAGCCGAGGGCGGTGATGACCACCATGCCGACCAACTGCCCGGCACGGTCAGCGGCAACGTTGTCGCGTACGCGTTGCAGCGACTGGGCCGCTGCTTCGATCGCGTCGCTGCCGCCGAGCTTGATTTCTGCCGCGAGCCATCGCCCGTCGGGCAATTCGACGATGGCGTCGGCTTCGGTGCCCGCCGCGTCGCGCAGGTGAGAGACGCGTCCGTCGTGGGGCTGAGCGAGCACTCGCAGATCCCTCACCACGAGCGACTCGAACAGCAGGCCGAGCGTGGACATGTCACCAATGAGGCGCTCAGCATTGGCGCCGAGTGCGGCAGCCGCCAGCGAGGGATCGGCCAGATGCCACTTGGCCGACTTGCGCAGCGGTGCTCGAGAACGCAGGCGAACCGACCACGCGGGCTGTTCTTCGACCACGAAGACGCGTCGCAGTGCTTCCAGATACGCACGAACGGTGTGGCGGTGAAGTGACTCCAGTTCCGCGTCCGCGCCCAATGTGCTCATGCTGGCTTCGGTCGCGACATTTCGTGCCAGTGAATGGAGCAGTCGCTCCACACCGGCGGGATTTCGGATGGCAGCGTCATCGAGGAGTCGAACATCGGATCGGGCAGCTTCGGAGAGATAGCCGCGCAGGTTGCGCTGAATCTCCGGCAACGGCATCTCCACCTGACCGGGCCATCCACCCCGGCACAGTATTTGCGTGACTTCTGCGAGTCCCGAATCGGGTCGGCTTGCGCTCGCCGGTTGGCCGCTGAGAAGTCCTCCCAGAGACACCTCACCCGTGGAATCCCCTGACTCGAACAGCGACATCGGCCTCATTCGGATCCGGCGAACTCGTCCTGCACCGGTGTGGCGGGTGGCGTCGGCGGCGGGCCGGGCCGACCCTGCCAAGATGAAGCACCCGAATTCGGCCGTGGCGTCAACGGCGTGGCGCACGTGGTTCCACAGCCCAGGCACCACCTGCCATTCGTCGAGCAACCGGGGCGCCTCGCCGCCCAACAGCGTCGAAGGGTCGATGCTGCCGAGAGCGCGCGCGTCGAGATCAGTGTCGAGGCGGATGGCGCTGCGGGCGTGACGCAGTCCCGTCCAGGTCTTGCCACAGCCGCGCGGTCCCTCAAGCACGAGGAACCCTGCAGACTGAAGGCCACGTTCGACTTCGAGATCAGAACGTCGAGAAGCACCACTCGAAGCTGAAGTCGGCCGCTTCGATGTCGATCGTCGGAGTGGCGGTCACACGAGCGCATGTCTGCCCGCTGCGCAGCTTCTCGATGACCTTGCCAGTCCCTGGAGCAAAGAAATACTCACCGAGTTGGGTCGTGCCGGCGTCGAGCTGTCCAGCGGGAATGGTCGTCCCGTTGATGACGAGTGTCGGCCTCCAGCCGGGGTCGAGACGAGCACCGATCGGGCTCTGGTGTGGCACTTGAGCGCCGGGCACCGGCGTCACTGTCTGCAGGCCGCTCGGATATGGCGGAGCTGACTCGCCGCCGCGAGTCAGCCACACCGCGAGCACGACGCCCGCCGCGGCGACGAGCACGCCAAGCGTGATGGCCGTCGAGACACCTTTGCGCAACGCCCAGGAAACGGGCGGATCGTTGCCGTTGGGATTGCCCTCGGATCTCGCGCGCCTCATGCGAGATGTCCGGCGGCGGTCGCACCGCCGAGCACCTCGTCACCTTCGTAGAAGACGACAGCTTGTCCTGCAGCGACGCGGCGCTGAGGTTCGATCCAGTGCAACTGACCCTCAGCATCGAGGCTCGCTGGCAGCGCGTGCCCGTGCGCGCTGGTCTGGGCGAGTATGTCGCCGGCAACGGACCTGTTGGCCCAGCGATGGTCGACCAGCTGGACACCCCGTGCTGCCAGATCATCGACCCCGCCGACGGTGACACGACGGGTTCCGATGTCTACTTCGATGGCGTATCGACGCTGCGGCGCGCCGCCGAGATCGAGACCCTTGCGCTGGCCGACCGTAACCAACTCCACCGCCGGAGCGGTGCCGATGCGCCTGCCCGAGGTGTCGACCAGCTCCGCGGTGTGCAGGTCGATGCGTTCAGCCAGGAAGCGTTCCCTGCCCGCGGTCTCGGTGATGAAGCAGACGTCCTGGCTCTCGGCCTTTTGGGCCGTGCGCAGTCCGAGTTCGGATGCAATTGCCCGCAGCTCGTCCTTGCGGTAGTCGCCGACGGGGAACCACACGTCCGCCAGATCTGACGCCGAGAGCATGTACAGGACGTAGGACTGGTCTTTCGCGCTGTCGGTACCGCGCTGCAGCGCCAACCCGCCGCTTCGGGAGCTGATGCGCACGTGATGTCCGGTGACCAAGCGGTCGAAGCCCAAGCGACGGGCTCGGTCCAACAGCACATCGAACTTGACATGCCGGTTGCAGGCGATACACGGGTTTGGAGTGAGACCTCTGCGGTGTGCATCCACGTACGTCTCGACGACATCGCGCTCGAATTCGGCCGCGTAGTTGAAGACGAAGTGGTCGATGCCCAACTGCTGGCACACCCTGCGGGCATCGTCCACGTCTGACACCGCGCAGCAGCCTTGATCCTGGGGCCCTCCCCACAGCTTCAGCGTGACGCCGACTACTTCATGGCCCTTGCGCAGGCACAGCGCGGCAGCGACGGAGCTGTCGACGCCGCCCGACATCGCGACGAGTACCTTGCTCTTCGTCGCTGCCCCATGCAGCTGTGTCTTCGTCGCTGCCCCATGCAGCTGTGTCTTCGTCGCTGCCCCATGCAGCTGTGTCATCGCAGCTGCTCCACGCAGCCGGGAATCGCTTCGACGGCCCGCTCGATCTCCCACGGTTCGGTGCACCAGCCCAGCGACAGGCGCAGCGAGCCAGCTGCGGCTTGGCGGTCAACGCCCATGGCGGCAAGCACATGGCTGGGCTCCATGGCACCCGATGCACATGAGGCCGCTGCGGAGGCCATCACGTCATATCGATCGAGCAGCACCAGCAACGCCTCGGTCTCGATGCCTTCGAGGAGCAACTGGCAGATGCCCGCGGCGCGGCACGACCTGGCGACGGTCTCGGCACATCCGTCGATTGCTGTGAGCAGACCGTCGGCCAACTGATCCGCCATAGCGCCTATCCGGCAGATGTCGGCGTCGCGCGTCTCGGTCAGCTCCCCAAGCGCGGCGCCGAGCGCGGCGATGCCAGCGGTGTTGTGCGTGCCGCTGCGCCGGTCCGCCTCCTGTCCGCCGCCGAGCAGCTGCGCCGACAGCGGCACCTCGGGCCGGATGCCCATGAGGCCGACGCCCTTGGGGCCGCCGAACTTGTGAGCGCTCAACGACAGCAGGTCTGCGGGGCGCGCCGCTGCGGCGATGTCAATCCAGTTGACGCCCTGCACGGCATCGGTGTGCAGCAGCGCCTCGGGGGCGTGTGCACGCACCACCTCGGCGACCGCATCGAGGTCGGCAACGACGCCTGACTCGTTGTTGACGAGCATCACCGAGACCAATCCGACCGGCGGACCCGCATCGGGAGCCAGCTGTGCTGCCAAATGTTCGAGATCGACCGCGCCGCCGGAATCGACTCGCACCTTCCGTCCGCCGACCGCTTCAACCGGATGCAGCACTGCGTGGTGTTCGGTCGCCGGGCACAGTGCGGTCGTTCGGGTCGCAGCCGTGACGCCGCGCACTGCGAGATTGTCGGCCTCGGTCCCGCCACTGGTGAACACGATGCCGTGCGGGTCGAAGTCGAGCGCGTGGGCCGCAATCTCGCGGGCGTCGTCGATCGCTAACCTTGACCTGCGCGCCATGCGGTGAGCTCCCGACGGATTGGCGAACTGGGTCTCAAAGAACGGCGTCATGGCCTCGACGGCACACGGCCGCATCGGCGTCGACGCAGCACAGTCGAGATAGGCGGGCCGATCAGCGGTCCGAATCCCGTCGACGTTCACATCGTGAGGTTACGGGTGCTGCCCAAGGCCGTCCGCCGGCGGGCGCAGATGTGCCACTCCGAGCACTCATTCATGGCTTTGGCCTAATCGACACGAAGGGACAAACGAATGGTTTTGGGGCCGTTTGCGCGACCACCTGCGTGCGGAGCCGGGAGACAATGCATGTGGGGACAACCGCAACCGACCTCTTCAGCCTGGAGGAAAGAACTTCATGGACATCACCTCACTGGTGAGTCGGACGTCCCCATCGCCGACAGCCGGAAGCGTCACGTGAGTCCCCCGTCGGCGACACGTCCGAATACCAACTCCGTCGGTCGACCGACCATGCGCCAGTTGGAGTATCTAGCGGCACTGGACACGCACGGGCACATCGGACGCGCGGCAGCGGCCTGCTACGTCTCCCAGCCCACGCTGAGTACACAGATCCGGCAGCTCGAACGCCATCTCGGCGTCGCGATCACCGAACGGGTCGGCCGCGGCATCGTCGTGACTCATATAGGTCGCGAGCTGGCGGACCGTGCCCGGACCGTCCTGCGCGATGCCGACGAGCTCCTCGAATGGGGCCGCAGCAGCACTGACGAACTCATCGGCCCCTTGAGAATCGCCGCGATCCCGACGGCAGCGCCGTACCTGCTGGCGCGAATCCTGCCCATCGTCCGCGAGCGACACCCTGACGTGCAGATACATCTCGACGAGCTCAAGACACTTGCGCTGGTCGACGTGTTGACCACGGCCCAGCTCGATCTTGGGCTGCTGGCATTGCCGATTCCGTCCGGGGACATCGAACATCTCGTGTTGCTCGAAGATCCCTTCCTGCTGGCAATGGAGCCCCGGCATCGTTTGGCGCGCCGGCCCGCTGTGACGTCGGACGAACTCGCTGATGAGACGGTGCTGCTGCTCGAAAATGGCCACTGTCTGCGTGGTCAAGCGCTCGAGGTCTGCCGCGACGCTGGCGCCCATGAGGTCGGCAAGGGCGGTACCAGCCTGACGACGATCTGCCAGATGGTTGCAGCCGGGATGGGCGTGACGCTGCTGCCCAGGAGCGCCGCCCCCATCGAGGCGCGACGAGGCGCAGGAATCGTTGTCCGCCCGTTCAGCGACGCAATCCCGAGCCGCCAACTGGCACTCGCTTGGCGTGGTCGGTCACCCGCCGCGCCCTTGTACCGCGAGCTGGCAGTCCTAATTGCGGAACGGCTGGCGGATCTGAACAACACCTCGCCGCCGGCAGCAGCGAGGCAGGAACCTGGAGACGCGCCAGACGCGGAATGACAGCAGCCGATTGCGGTGCCACACTCTCTGAGCGTTCGCACTCGCTGGCCTCGCTCCCTTGCCGGGCTACGAGACCCATTGGATGCGACGCACTTGCGACGGGCAACGACAGGGCAGCCGGCGACATGGGCATCGAGGTCAAGATCGACATTCCCGCATCGCAACAAGAGGTCTGGGATTTCGCGGCGGACCTTGCTCGCAATGTGGAGTGGATGGTTGACGCCGAATTGATCACCTTCACCTCCGATCAGACCGAAGGTGTCGGCACGACGTTCGACTGCGTGACCAAGCTCGGCCCGCTGCAGACAACAGATCGCATCGAAGTCGTTGAGTGGGACCCGCCGCGAACGCTCGGCGTCGAGCACCACGGAGCCGTGCGTGGCACTGGCCGGTTCACGCTCACTCCGATTGATGAAGGCACACGCTTCACCTGGAACGAGGAACTCTTGCTGCCGTGGTACTTCGGCGGGCGCTTCGGGCGGCAGCCCGCCTCGTTGGTGCTCGAGCGCATGTGGCGGAAGAATCTGCGCACGCTGCGGGCCCGGATTCTCGAACGGCAGCAAGGACCGACCGGCCATGAGCCTGGACCGCTGCTCGGGATGGGACGTGACTCAGAAGTGCGTGCCTACGGCCCGCACATCATTCGCGTCAGCCTCCGCGGGCGAGATCTGAGCCACGAAGCCGAAGCGATGCGCCACGTGCGGTCGTACGGCTTTCCTGCGCCCAAAGTGATCTCGGTGCCCGACGATCACTCGGTGGTGATGGAGCGCCTCTCCGGACCCACCATGCTCGACGACTTAGCGGCAAAGCCGTGGCTGCTGTCGCGACACGCGAAGGGTTTGGCGAGACTGCACCGGCGACTCGGCGAGGTACCGGCGCCCGGCGATTGGGTCAAGGTCTCAGGCGGCAGCTCGGTCGTCCATCTCGACCTGCAGCCCGACAACGTGAAGCTCACCCCCGGCGGCCCCGTCGTCATCGACTGGTCGAACGCAGCCGCCGGCGACTGCGGATTCGACGCTGCCTCCACCTACGTGCGGCTGCGCACCGGCTCGCCCGACAACCACGCCGCCGCCCGTGCGGTCATCAACGCATTCCGCACCCGCTTCGCGCGCGCCTTCCTCAAGGCGTTCGGCGCCGACGAGATTCTCTCGCGCCTGCGCGCCGCGGCCGACCTGCGGCTGCTCGACCGCAACCTGCACCCGAACGAGCGCGAGGCGGTCTTCGCGCTCGCCCGCGGCGAACTCGACTGAGTCCCGCAGCGCCAGGGCGTCCACAAGATCAACTCTGGCGACTCAGCGAGCCTGGCTGAGAAGGACTTCGGCAGCGGCGTAGGGATCCAGCTCTCTCCGAGCAAGACGCTCGCGGAGCTGTTCTGCGGCAGGACCATCGGTCAGCGCCTTAACACGCTCAGCGATGCTGGCCCGCAAGACCTCATCGAACTCGGTCTCCACACGAGCCGCTCGGCGCGCCTCCAGTTCCCCCGAAGCCGTGCAGTGATCGCGGTGCGCGCAGATGGCGTCCCACAGCTCGGCCGCGCCTTCGCCGGTGGTGCCAACCGAGGTGAGAATCGGCGGGTCCCAGTCACCCGGCGCAGAGAGGTCCAGCATCTGGCGGATGTCCCTGCTCGTTTCCGACGTGCCGGGCCAGTCGGCCTTGTTCACAACAAAGATGTCGGCGATCTCCATCAGACCCGCCTTGTTGGCCTGCACCGAATCGCCCCAACCCGGATTCACGACCACGACCGTGGTATCGGCGGCGCCGACGATCTCGGTCTCGACCTGTCCCACGCCGACTGTCTCGATGACCACCCACGGCCAGCCCAGCGCATCCAGCACCCGCGCCGCGAGCGGCGTCGCCAGCGTGAGACCGCCGAGATGGCCCCGGGTGGCCATCGAACGGATGTAGACGCCCTCGTCGAAGGTGTGGTCGGACATGCGCACCCTGTCGCCGAGGATCGCCCCACCGCTGAACGGCGACGACGGATCGATGGCGAGCACGGCAAGCCGCTCCCCGCGCTCGCGGGCCACGCCGGCCACTGCCGAGTTGAGGGTGGACTTCCCGGACCCAGGGGCACCCGTCATTCCGACCGTGTGAGCGTTGCCTGACTGGGCGAACGTCAGCGCTCCCAGCTCCCGTGCCTGCGGACCCCCACGCTCGACGTGCGACATGATCCGCGCCAGGGCGCGCCGGTGCCCCGTGCGAGCAGCCTCGAGCAGGCTCGCCACATCGGCAGTCAGGGAACCTTCGGTGGGCGTCATCGGCGCGCCGACGGTAGCGATGCGCGCCGAAGGTGGCACGCTCTAGCGGCGTGTGATGGTCGCGCCAATGCCGGCGAGCTTGCTGACGAGATCCTCGTAGCCACGATCGATGTGCGTGGCGCCTGCCACTTCGGTCTCGCCTTCGGCTGCGAGGCCGGCCACCACCAGTGCCGCGCCAGCTCGGATGTCATGCGCGCGTACCGGCGCTCCCGAGAGGCGTTCGGTGCCGCGCACTACGGCATGATGGCCCTCTGTGCGGATGTCGGCACCCATGCGCCGCAACTCATCGATGTAGCGGAACCGCCCGGTGAAGATGTTCTCGGTGACGATCCCGACGCCGGACGCCGTCGTGAGCATCGAGACGAGGAACGGCTTGTAGTCGGTCGCCAGGCCCGGATACGGCAGCGTGGAGACGTCCGCGGACGAGAGCCGTCCGGTCGCGGTCGCCCTCACCCCCGCCGCGTCGGAAACGATGCGCACCTCCATCTCGGTGAGCTTGCGAATCAGCATCGTCATGTGGTCAGCCACCGCGTCACGCAGGAACACCGACCCACCGCACATGCCGACCGCCGCAAGGAATGTGGCTGCCTCAATGCGGTCGGGAATCACCCGGTAGCCGTCGGTGGATCTGGCGGGCGCCAAGCGTTCCACCCCGTCGACCGCGAGGCGATCCCCTGCCCAGCCCACCTGCGCTCCCATCTGGTTGAGGAAGTTCACGAGGTCGCCGATCTCTGGTTCGCGGGCCGGGTTGTGAATGAGCGTGCGGCCCTTGGCTCGCACCGCAGCCATCAGCACGTTCTCGGTCGCGCCCACCGAGGGATACTCCAGCACGACTTCTGTCCCGGTGAGCACCTCCGCGGTGCCCGAGATGTCGCCGTGGGCGGTGCTGAACACTGCCCCGAGGCTCTCCAACGCCCTCAGGTGCATGTCGATTGGGCGCGGTCCGAAGTCGTCCCCGCCCGGCAGCGCCACACGGGCCTTGCCGAATCGCGCCAGCAGCGGGCCGAGCACCACGATGGAGGCTCGCATGCGCTCGACAAGGTGGTACGGCGCCGCTGTGTCCAACTCCTCCGGCACGTCAATGACGAGCCGGTGATCGGCACGCGTCACCGTCACACCCATCGCTTCGAGCAGCTCGCACATGAGCGTCACGTCGGAAATGTCGGGCACGTTGGCCAGCACGTGTCGGCCTTCGGCCAGCAGGCACGCTGCCATCAGCTTGAGCACGCTGTTCTTGGCGCCGCCGATGCGGACCTCGCCTTCGAGGGCGCTGCTGCGCTGGGCCACGATCGTGTCAAGCTCGCCCGAATCCGGCTCTTTCATCGCCCTACCGATACCACTGCCGGGCACCGATGCGGTGCCGCGGGGCCAGAGCAGTATGTACCTGCCCAGGGTGCAGCTGTGCTAGGCCCCCAGCGTGACCCGGCAGGTACGCACCTTCGTTGCCGACTCCGACGAGGTATCTGAACTGCTGCGCCCGCGAGACGACATCGTGCTCGAGGCCCCTGGCCCCGCCGTTGACGGCGCACGCACCTTCGATCTCGCAGAGGGTCCCTTCGAGGGCTATGCCCGCTCGGTGCGCGTGACCCCCCTGGAAGGCACAGCGCGCCACCAAGTGACCGAGACGCTTGAGTGGCAGCTGGCGGTGCCGTGGTTCGGACCGGCCATCAACGTTGCTGTCCGGCGCGCAATGCGCACCGCGCGAACAGGCGACGGCACGCAGCCGGTGTGGGCACCGCCGCATCGCCTCACCGCACGCTCGGCAACCATCATGGCCATGCTCGCCGCCGCTGCGATGCTGAGCGGCTACCTCGCCAACGCTCCATCGGAACTCCACACCTACGCAGCGGACGAATTCGGGGCCGATCAATCCGCCCAGGGAACGCTGGGGGCAGTGGTGCGCATCGGAACGCTGCTCGCCATCGGTGTGTCGGTGCTAGCGGATCGCTACGGGCGGCGGCGCATCGTGGCCGGCGCCATGCTCGTCGGCATCTCGAGCGCGGCGCTGGCGGCGCTGGCGCCCTCTATGGCATGGCTCGGCGCGTTCTGGCTCATCGGTCGCACCGCCAACGCGGCACTCGGCGCCACGATCGTCGTGATGGCGCTCGAGGAGATCCCAGCGGGCTGCCGAGCGTGGTGCTTGTCAGTGCTGGCGATGGCGGCTGCGCTGGGCGCCGGCGTGGTCGTCTGGCTGCAACCCCTGTCCGACCTGGCCCCGTGGGCGTGGCGACTGCTGTTCAGCGTTCCGCTCTTCGCACTGTTCGCCGCTCGTCCGCTGCTGCGCAGGCTGCCCGAGAGCCGTCGCTTCGAACGACGCGGCCGTGGAGTGAGGCTGAGCGGGTACTGGCGTCCGATCGCGCTTCTTGGCGCCATCTACCTGGCATTCGGCCTGTTCCTGGGGCCCATCGACTGGTTCCGCAACGAATACCTGCGTGACGAGCACGGCTTCAGCGCAACGTTGGTGTCGCTGTTCGTGCTAGGCACGGCGACGCCTGCGGGTCTCGCCGTGTATGCGGCGGGCCGGTTGGCGGACTCCCGGGGCCGGCGCGTCATCCTGGCCATTGCTTCGGTGGCGGGCCTGGGCTCCCTCGTGGTGATGTTCAACGTGTCCGGGGCGGCGCTGTGGTTGCTGGGCCTCGTCGGGGCGATGCTGTCGGCAGGATTGCTGCCTTCGCTCGGTGTGTACCGCGGCGAGCTGTTCCCGACCGCCGTGCGGGCACGCGCTGCGACACTGACCGGTGCCATGGGTGTCGGCGGCGCGGCCGCCGGCGTGCTCATCGCTGGGCGTCTACGTACGGCGTGGGGCAGCTTCGGCGAGGTCATCGCGCTGCTGTGGGTCGGGCCGCTTGTCGCAGCAGCCATCGCCGTGCTGTGGCTGGTCGAACGCAGCGGCCACGAACTCGAGGAACTGCACCCGGCCGACGCTGCTGCGGACTCCGAAGGGCTGCGGCCCCCTGCGCCGCCCCCAGCACCGATGTGACACGTCGGTACACGACCAGTCCTGACCGGGTCAAGATGAGACTGCGATGAGCGACGCTCGAGGACTGCTGCTGACACCGGGTGCCGGCGGTGGCGCGGACCACCGCACGCTCGTTGACATCGAGACAGCCTTGACCGACCGGATGCCGGTGAGGCGACACGACTTCGCCTACCGGCGGGCCGGTCGGCGAGCACCGCCCCGCGCGGAGAACGTCGTCGATGAACTGCTGGAGGACCTGCGGAAGATCGCGGCCGAACTCGGCATGCCGCCAGCAGGCATGTTCCTCGGCGGCAGATCCTTCGGCGGCCGTGTCTGCTCCATGGCAGTCGCTGCCGGCGCTCCCGCAGCTGGTCTCGTGCTCCTCAGCTACCCGTTGCATCCACCCGAGCGACCCGAGCGTCTGCGCAGCGCTCACTTCGGCCAGATCACGGTGCCGTGCTTGTTCATCTCAGGCACGCGTGATCCGTTCGCGACGCCAGACGAGCTGCGCGAGCACACGAGCGCTCTCGCAGGTCCGGTCACACTCCGCTTCATCGACGGCGCTCGACACGATCCCAACACCATCGCTGCACGCCGCGCCGTCGTCAAACACGTCGAGAACTGGCTGGACGGGCTCGAGGGCTGAGCTGTCGCCAGCCTCAGCCGTCGATCCGCTTCACGATCATCTTGGCAATCTCCAGGCTGGAGGTGGCGGCGGGACTCGGGGCGTTCAGCACATGGGTGCTACGCCCAGCGGTCGCTACAGCGAAGTCGTCCTCGAGCTCACCGGCGGGATCCATGGCCTGGGCACGCACGCCAGCGGCCGAGCGGATCAAATCGGACGACTCGATGTCGGGCACCAGCCGCTGCAGCGCCCGGGTGAACGCTGTTTTGTTCAGCGACCGCCACACCTCCCCCGCGCCCGTGCGCCAATAGCGCCGAGCAAGACGCCACAGGCCGCGGTTGGTGACGTGCTCGCGCAGCTGGACCCCGCTGATGTCGCTCCAGCGGTAGCCCTCACGGGACAACGCAAGCACGGCGTTGGGGCCGGCGTGGATAGTGCCGTCGATCATGCGGGTGAGGTGCACCCCGAGGAACGGAAAGCTCGGATCAGGCACGGGATAGATGAGGTTGTTGACGAGATGCGAGCGCTCGGGCACCAGTTCGTAGTACTCGCCGCGGAACGGGACGATCCGGTAACCGCCCCTTGCACCCATCAGCGCTGCCACCTGATCGCAGCGCAGCCCCGCGCAGTTCACCAGGCTCTTCGCCACCAACTCGCCAGTCGTCGTGGTGACCCGCACGCCGTCGGCGCCCTCGCTGAGCCCGACCACCGCCGTACCCGTGCGCAGCTCGCCGCCCGCGGCTTCGATCTCGCCGATCAACGCGTCGCACACTGCGCCGAAGTCCACAATCCCAGTGCCTCGAATCAGCAGCGACTCCACCCCAGCGCAATACGGCTCCAGCTCAGCCAAGCGCCGAGCGTCAATGAGCTCGGCGGGAACGCCATTGCTCGCGGCCCGCTCGGCGAGCGCAGCGAGCCGCTCCTGCTCGGAGCTGTCAACTGCCACGATGACTTTGCCGCACACTTCGTGAGCGATGCCCCGCTGTCGGGCGAACTCGACCATCGAACTGCGGCCGGCGACCGCCAACTCCGCCTTGGTTGAACCGGGCCGGTAATACACACCCGAGTGCAGTACGCCGGAGTTCCGGCCCGTCTGGTGCATCGCCGGCCGGTCTTCAGCTTCCAGGATCACCACGCGGCGACCGGGATGATCTGCCAGATAGCGGTGCGCGGTCGCCAGCCCGATGATCCCCGCCCCCACCACGGCGAGATCCACGCGGGCTGACGAGGACCGGGCGCTAGTCATCGAAGCGAAGCTAGCGGGCCAATCGAAAGGTCTACGGCCCGCCGCCGAGTTGATTGCGCGGCGGTCTACGGCCCGCCGCCGAGTTGATTGCGCGGCGGTCTACGGCCCGCCGCCGAGTTGATTGCGCGGCGGTCTACGGCCCGCCGCCGTGGGTTCGATACGACGGCAGCACTATGGTCGGCTGCAATGAATGACAATCGCAGATCGTTCGGCGATCGAGGCCGCGACGACCGTCCGGATCTCGCCCACCAGGCTCCGGACCGCAACCTGGCGCTGGAACTGGTTCGCACCACAGAAGCAGCGGCCATGTCCGCCTCTCGCTGGATGGGTCGCGGCGACAAGGACGGTGCCGACGGCGCCGCCGTCGACGCGATGCGAGTGGTGCTGAGCACTGTGCCCATGGACGGCATCGTGATCATCGGCGAGGGCGAGAAAGACGAAGCGCCGATGCTGTTCAACGGCGAGCTCATCGGCGACGGCACCGGCGCACTCACCGATGTAGCGGTGGACCCGATCGACGGCACCACGCTGACCTCGCTCGGCCGGGGGAACGCCATCTCGGTCATCGCGGTCTCGCCGCGAGGCACCATGCTGGATCCCGGCCCGTGCGTGTACATGGAGAAGATCGCTGTTGGTCCCGACGCCAAGGGGGTAGTGGACTTGAACCGCTCGCCGTCGGAGAACCTCCGGGCGATCGCTGAAGTCACCGGACAAGGCCTGCGAGACCTGACCGCTGTCGTACTGGACCGCGACCGCCACGGTGAGCTGATCCGGGAGATCCGAGAGACCGGCGCCCGTATCCGTCTCATTCCCGACGGCGATGTCGCCGGGGCCATTTCCGCGGCGGCCAGCGATACCACTGACGTGCTCTTCGGCATCGGCGGCACGCCCGAGGGCATTATCTCCGCGGCGGCGCTCAAGTGCCTCGGCGGCGAGTTGCAGGGTCGCCTGTGGCCGCGCAACGACCACGAACGGCGAGCGGCCGTAGCGGCCGGTTTCGACCTCGAGCGCGTACTGCACATCGACGATCTGGTGCAGTCCGACGATGTCTTCTTCGCCGCCACGGGCATCACCGACGGAGAGTTGCTGCGGGGTGTCAAGTTCACCGCGCAGCGTGCCACCACCGACTCGCTGGTGATGCGCTCGCGCAGCGGCACAGTGCGGCGCATCGAAGCCACCCACGACATCGACAAGCTCAGCGCCTACGCGGCGGTGGACTTCACCTGAGCCATGCCTGACTCCCGAACCGATATCGCGCCCCAGACGGAGCCAGCGCTCGACGACCTTGAAGAAGGCACGGTCGCCCGCATCGACTTCGGCAAGGTTGCTCAGATCGGCCGCGACAGCCACCAGGTCGTGCCGGTCGTACTGCAGGACGTCGACACCGGCGACGTGCTGTTCATCGGCTACGCCAACGACGAGGCGTTGCGACTCACCCTCGAGCGACGCAGTGCCGTGCTGTACTCCACCTCGCGCAACGAGATCTGGCACAAGGGCGCCACCTCGGGCGACACCCTCTCACTCGTCGACGTGCGTGTGAACTGCGAGCAGAACTCGTTGCTGTACCGGGTGCGGCGCGACGCAGGCGGAGCGTGTCACACCCGCGACGCCAGTGGTTCAGCCCGTCCAGGCTGCTACTACCGCGCTCTGGACGACTCGAGCCAGCTGCGGCACCTCAACAGCTGAATTGTCTCGACAGCTGAATCAGCACTGCTACTCCTCGAAGTTCTCGGGCATCAGCACGAACTGATCAGGCAGTTCGATCGTGTCGAGTCCTCCCAGTGCAGCAGCAGGACTCGCAGATGTTCGCAGACGCCCGGATCACCCCGCGACGACGAGACTTGCTCAAGCGGCTCCGGCGACCGCGATGCGTGTCTCGGCCCAAGCGAGCGCCGCCTTGGCTTCGTCGTCGTCTGCGTCTGCCGCAAATGCAGCCTGGGCGGCTTGGAGGTCTGCCTGAGCGGCTGCCACGTCGATCTCGTCGGCTGCGAAGGCAGCATCGCTGAGGATGGTGACGACGTTGTTGCTGACTTCCACGAAGCCACGGTTCAGGGCCAGCGTCACGATGCCATCGGAGGCCCACAGCTGGGTCTGCCCGATGTCGAGCGCGCCGATGAAGGCAGCATGGTGGTCCAAGAACGCTATGTCGCCGTCGACTGTGCGAGTCACTACCTGACTGCACTCGCCGCTGAACAGCACCGCTTCGGGCGAGACCAGTTCAACCTGCATTTGGCTCAACCTGCATCCCGTGTGACTCCCTGTGCCGCTCTGGCGCTGCCGTCGATACCCGAGTCCGCTGCATGCGCAGGCAGCCCTCAGGCCCCGCCCTGGGCCAGGTCTCGTGCCTTGGCCATCGCGGACTCGGCGTTGCCGACATTGAGGAACGCCTGCTCGGGCAGATCGTCGAGATCGCCGTTGCACAGCATTTCGAACGACTCGATGGTCTCCGAGACTGGCACGAAGACGCCCGGCAGGCCCGTGAAGACCTCGGCCACGAAGAACGGCTGGCTCAAGAACCGCTGGATCTTGCGCGCCCGGTTGACCGTGATGCGGTCCTCCTCGGACAGCTCGTCGAGACCCAGGATGGCGATGATGTCCTGCAGCTCCTTGTAGCGCTGCAGGATCTCCTGCGTGCGCCGCGCCACGGCGTAGTGCCGGTCGCCCACCACCTCGGGGCTGAGGATGGTGGAGGTCGACGCCAGCGGGTCCACCGCCGGGTAGATGCCCAGCGAGGCAATCTGCCGGCTCAGCTCGGTCGTTGCGTCGAGGTGGGTGAAGGTGGTGAACGGCGCCGGGTCGGTGTAGTCGTCCGCCGGCACGTACACGGCCTGCAGCGACGTGATCGAGTGGCCTGACGTCGAAGTGATGCGCTCCTGCAACTCGCCCATCTCGTCAGCCAGGTTGGGCTGGTAGCCCACCGCTGACGGCATACGGCCCAGCAGCGTGGACACCTCCGAGCCGGCCTGCACGAAGCGGAAGATGTTGTCAATGAACAGCAGCACTTCCTGACCCTGTACGTCGCGGAAGTACTCCGCCATCGTCAGCGCCGACAGCGCAACACGCAGCCGCACACCAGGCGGCTCGTCCATCTGGCCGAAGACCAGCGCTGTCTTTTCGAGCACACCGGACTCTTCCATCTCCAGATAGAGGTCGGTGCCCTCACGGGTGCGCTCTCCGACTCCAGCAAAGACCGACACACCGCCGTGCTGGGAGGCGACACGGTTGATCATCTCGGTGATGAGCACCGTCTTGCCCACGCCGGCACCGCCGAAGAGGCCGATCTTGCCGCCCTCCACGTAGGGCTCGAGCAGATCGATGACCTTGATGCCGGACTCGAACATCGTCGCCTTCGGCTCGAGCGTGTCGAAGGCCGGCGCCGGACGGTGGATCTCCCACTGATCCGCTATGCCGTCGGTCAAATCGGCACCGTCAAGCGGCTGACCGAGCACATTGAAGATGTGGCCGAGCACGCCGTCGCCCACCGGCACGGCGATGCCCCGGCCGGTGTTTGTCACCGTCATGCCGCGGGTCAGTCCGTCGGTGGCCTTCATCGAGACAATGCGAACGCGGTTGTCGCCAATCTGCTGGGCGACCTCGCCGGTGATGGTGACGGGTGCGCCTTCCAGCTCGACATGCATCTCGACGGCGGTGTTGATCTCGGGGAGCGCCCCCGACGGGAACTCCGCATCGATGACCGGCCCGGCGATGGCCACGACGCGTCCACCGGCGTGATCGCCAGTTATTGCGCCAGTTCTCTCTTCGGTCATCGTCATCGCTGTCTCTCCTCGGAGGCGGGGTTCGGTCTGGTTACTCGCGTGCGCGGAACAGGTTTGCAGTACGAGCTTCGATGGTGTTTGAGAGCAAGTCGACTTCGCCGCCGGCCGTCTGGGACAGTGCCTCGGCGCCGCCGACGATCTCCATGATCTCGGTGGTGATGGCGTCCTGGCGGGCACGGTTCATGACGCGCGTCAGGTTGGTCTTCAGGTCCTCGGCATTGTCGGTGGCCGCCTTCATGGCTCGCTGGCGGGCCGCATGTTCCGAAGCCGAGGCTTCAAGCAGGGCCGAGTACAGCCGGGCCTCGGCGTAGCGCGGCAGCAGACGCTCGAGGATGGCGGCGGGCTCGGGCTCGAACTCATAGCTGCCCGAAGGACCACCGGCCGACCCGTCCGCATCAGCGTCACCGCTGCCGAAGTCGCCGGAGTCCAGTGGCATGAACGGCACGATCGCCACTTCCTGGACGCCCATGGAGTGGAACTGGGTGTAGGCCAGCTTCACCTGGCCGCACTCGCCGCTCTCGAACAGCGCCGTGGCCGCCTCAGCAATCCGCCGGGCATCGGAGTAGCTCGGCTGGTCGCTGAAGCCTTCGAAGCCGGCAGCGATGCGGCAGTCCCGGAATCGGAAGTAGCCCTGGGCCTTGCGGCCCGACAGCACCAGTTCGTAGCCACGGCCCGCAGCGGCGTCAGCCGCGATTGCACGCTCGGTGGCTCGCAGGACGTTGTTGTTGTAGCCGCCGCACAGGCCACGATCCGCAGCGATGACCACGTAGGCCACCTTGGCGACGTCGACCGGCTCGCGCAAAAGCGGGTGATCGGCCTCGCCGCCCGCGGACGCCAGGTTGGCAATGACCGCGGTTACCTTCTCGCTGTACGGCCGTGCTGCGCGTACTCGGGTCTGCGCCCGCACGATGCGTGATGCCGCGATCAGCTCCATGGCGCGCGTGATCTTCTTCGTGGCCTCGATCGACTTGATGCGACGCCGAAGAATGCGCTCCTGACCGCTTGCCATAGAGGATCAGCTCTCCACGGCGACGGCAGTGTCTTCGCTGCCTACGGCGTCCGACGTCACGAACTGGGCGCCGAATGCCTCCAGAGCCGCTTGAAGCGCCGCCTCGTCAAGCGCGCCGGTTGAACGGATGTCCTCCATCAGGGCGCTGTGGCGGGTGCTCATGTACGCCAGCAGCTCGGTCTCGTAGCGGTTCACGTCCTCAACTGGGATGCCGTCCACGTAGCCGTTGGTGCCCGCGTAGATGACCACCACTTGCTCGGAGACAGGCATGGGCGAGTTGAGCCCTTGCTTGAGCAGCTCGACGAGTCGGTAGCCACGGCCCAGCTGGGCGGCAGACACGGCGTCGAGCTCGGAGCCGAATGTGGCGAATGCTTCGAGGTCGCGGAACTGAGCCAAGTCGATCTTGAGGGTGCCAGCCACGCTCTTCATGGCCTTGGTCTGCGCAGCAGAACCCACGCGCGACACCGAGATGCCCACGTCCACCGCGGGGCGAACTCCGGACTTGAACAGGTCGTCCTGGAGGTAGATCTGGCCGTCCGTGATGGAGATCACGTTGGTCGGGATGTACGCCGAGACGTCCCCGGCCTTCGTCTCGATGATCGGCAGCGCTGTCAGTGAGCCAGCACCGTTGACGTCGGACAGCTTGGCGGCACGCTCGAGCAGCCGGCTGTGCAGGTAGAACACATCGCCCGGGTAAGCCTCGCGTCCCGGCGGACGGCGCAACAGCAGCGACATCTGGCGGTACGCCTCGGCCTGCTTGGAGAGGTCGTCATAGACGATCAGTGCGTGGTCGCCGCTCTCCATCCAATGCTGGCCCATCGCGCAGCCGGCATAGGGAGCCAGGTACTTGAACGGCGCAGCATCTCCAGCAGGCGCGGAGACCACGACCGTGTACTCCATGGCGCCGCGCTCCCGCAGCGTGTTGACCACCTGCGCAACCGTCGAACCCTTCTGCCCGATCGCCACGTAGATGCACTTCACGCCGAGGCCCGCCTGGTTGAGGATCGTGTCGACGGCAATCGACGTCTTGCCGGTCTTGCGGTCGCCGATGATGAGCTCGCGCTGGCCTCGCCCGACCGGAGTCATCGAGTCAATGGCCTTGATACCGGTCTGCAGCGGCTCGTGCACCGGCTTGCGACCCATCACGCCAGGTGCCTGGATCTCCATGCGGCGCTCGATAGCGCCGGTGATCTCGCCTCGCCCGTCGATCGGCTCTCCCAGCGCGTTGACGACGCGGCCCAGCACTGCGTCGCCGACCGGCACCGACAGGATGCGGCCAGTTGCCTTCACGGCCTGGCCCTCTTCGATCGACTCGACGCTGCCGAGCACGACCGCGCCAATGGAATTCTCGTCAAGGTTCAGTGCAAGACCCACGTCTCCGCTGGAGAACTCCAGGATCTCGTTCACCGAGCAGCCCGGCAGCCCTGAGACGCGGGCGATGCCATCGCCCACCTCGAGGATGCGCCCGACAGTGCCAGACTCGATCGACGGGTCGAAACCTTCGAGGTTCCGGCGAATTGCCGAGGTGACATCGCCCGTATCAATGGACAACGGGTTGATGGAAAGGTCGGTCACGACAGGCGCTCCTTCATCTTGTCGAGCCGAGTGCGAACTGAGCCATCGAAGACGGTGTCGCCGATCTGGGCCGACAAGCCTCCGATGATCTCGTGGTCCACTACGACATGGACGGTCACATTGCGGCCGCTGGCCCGGGTGAGCGCTTCGGCAACTCGGGCGATCTGGGAATCGGTGAGTGCGACGGCCGAGCGGACTTCGGCCACCGCTTCTCCTCGCGTGGCAGCCGCCAGCGTGAGGGCTTCGTCCGCGATCGCATCGATTTCGCCGCCGCGGCCGGCACCGACCAGCATCGTCACCACGTTGAGGGTGACTGGCGACGCCTGCGCAGCCAGCAGGTCCTCGATGATGCCGATGCGACGCGAGGCCGGGACCGTGAGGTCGGTCAGCACGCGGCGCAGTTCCTCGTTCTCCGCGGCGGCCCGACCGACTGCGGACAGTTCCTCGGTCACGCGGTCGAGCACGTCCTCGGCCTGCGCGATCGCCACAACTGCGCTGGCGTACCCCTCGGTTCGCTCGCTCATTGTTCGATCCTGGTCATCTGCTCATCTCCTGTCCCGAGCCGCACCGGTCGCCGGCCCCGATCAGGGGGCGGCAACGGGCGTGACGCGGGACGTTCAGTTCCCCACCCGTGCGATGTAGTCATCGATCAGCTGGGCGTGGGCCGCCTCGTCGATGCTGGCGCGCACCACCTGCTCGGCGGCGCCCACGGCGATCGACGTGATGTCGGCCCGAACCTCGGCCATGGCCCGTGCTCGAGCCGCTTCGATGTCGGCTTCGGCCTGGGCACGGCGCTCGGCGATCTCAGGTTCGATCGCCGCGAGACGCTCCTGGCGGACCGTTTCGGCAGCCGCACGGGCCTCCTCAATGATCCGAGCAGCCTCGGCATTGGCCTCAGCCAGTCGGGTGTCGTACTGCATGCGCAGTTCCTCGGCCTCAGAGCGGGCACTTGCGGCGCCGTCGAGGTCGCCTTGGATGCGCTCGGTACGAGCCTCCATGGCGCGCCGGATCGGCGGCAGGGCCAGCTTCCACATCACGATGAGGAGGATGAGGAAAGCCGCCGAGCCCCAGATGACCTCATTCCACTCGGGAATGATCGGGTTGGAGGTGGCCTCGCCCTCGGTCGCCGCGAGCAGGCCGGATGCCATATTGCTCAAATTGGCGCTCATGTGTGCCTCCTACGCGAAGTTGAGGAGGATGAACACCACGAAACCGATGAGGGCCAAGGCCTCGGTGAACGCGATGCCTAGGAACATGGTCGTTCGGACCATGCCCGCCGACTCGGGTTGGCGCGCCATCGCTGTGATGGCGTTGCCGACGACGAGGCCGATGCCGACGCCCGGGCCGATGGCCGCGAGGCCATAGCCGAGGCCGGCGCCGAGCGCCTTCAGGCCGTCGAGTGCGTTGTCCGCTTGTGCGAGCAATTCCATTACTCGTTTTCTCCTGTGTTGTAAGGGTTGATGAGGCAGGGGCCGCAGCGCTGAGGCACGGTGAGGCCGGTGGTCGGGCTGGATCGTTTGGGCTGGTTCCGGGCCTAGTGCTCGGGGTGCAAGGCGCCACCGATGTACACGGCGGCCAGGATCGTGAAGATGAATGCCTGCAGGAACGCGACGAGGATCTCGAAGCCTGTCAGGCCGATGAGCACAACGAATGGAGCCCACACGATGGCTGCCAATGGACTCGTGTCCCACAGCGCAGCAGTGAGCACGCCGAACGTCACGAGTAGCAGGTGCCCGGCAAGCATGTTCGCGAAGAGCCGCACCGCCAGTGAGAAGGGCCGCACGAAGAATGTGGACACGAACTCGATGAGCGCCACCAGTGGCAGCAGTGCCTTGGGCACACCGGGCGGAATCACAACGCTCTTGAGGTAGCCGAACAAGCCGTGGTTCTTGATGCCGACGGCGTTGAACACAACCCAGACGAGCACCGCCAAGACAACCGGCATCGCCATGCGGGCATTGGCCGGGAAGTGGATGAACGGGAACACCTCGGTGATGTTCGAGAAGAGAATGAAGAAGAACAGCGTCAGCAGGAACGGCAGGTAGCGCAAGCCGTCAGGCCCGATGGTCTGCATGATGATGTTCTCGCGGATGAACGTCACGGAGGTCTCCGCCACCGTCTGAATGCCACGAGGTGCCGAGATGACCTCCGCCCGCTCGTAACGACGCTTGGCCATCACGAAGATCGTCACGGGAGCGACGAGAGCGAAGATGTAGATGATGCCGACCTTGTTCAGCGCGAACACCGAGTCGTCGAGACCCGGAATGATGTTCGGCCATTCCAAGAGGTGACCGATGTCAGGGAAGGTCAGCGCTAGCAAGTTCACTTCTGCTCCTTGCCGGGACGTTGAAGATCGAGGCCTGGGGCTGCGAGCCGCAGGGAAACATATCGGATCTCCCACGCGAGCAGACCGAGGTGGCTCGCGAGGATGGTGATTGCGATGGGTATGGGCTCAAAAAAGCCGAGCGGGCTGACCGCGAGCACGATGCCGGCGAGCGCCGCGAGACGCACGATGAAACCACCCAACGTGACACCCATGAGTGCGACCGGCGAGGTGCGTGCACCCCACGCCATCAGCGCCGCGGCCGCAGCAAGATTGCCGATGACCAGCACGTAACCCAGCGCTGATGAGAGTGCCCCGCCCATGCCCCAGATGAATCCGCTGACGATCACCCAGGCAGGGAAGACCCAGAGGCTGCGACGTGCCATGTCGAACGCGATGTCGCGCTCTGGCGAGCCGTCGTCGCTGGCGGGATACGTGCCGCTGCCGGTCTCGGCTCGTTCGTCGGACGTCGCCGGAGTCATGATTGCGTTGGCGTCGAGGCGGTGTCGGCCTCGAGCGAGACGCCAGTCGGCAGCGATGTCGGCTCGTCGATGCCAGCAGAGCGATCGATGCCCCGCTGCCCGGAAGGACGGCTGGCGGCGATGTCTGCCTCGTGAACTTGCATGCGTTCGGCGTAGCGGTACCACTCGACGAGAAGCTTCATGATGAACGCGACCACGCCGAAGCTCAGCGCGAGCCACGGCCCAGTGCCCCACCAGCGATCCAAGCCAAACCCTGCCGCGGCGAAGATCGCCGGTGTCGCCACGATCTCGATGGCCTTGGCCAGGCCGTCCTCACTGCCGGTGCGGCTGCGGTTCGTCCGCTTCTCTTCGCGCGCAGCGTGCGGTCGCATGGGTCCGGGGGTCTCCGATGCCTGGGTAAGCGTGCCGACGCGCACCCCGATCAGCGATCATTTCCGCACGAACTAACGAGGCGAGCGCCAGCCAAGCCGCCCGCAATCTACGGCCTAGACCAAGCCTCCGCACATGAGGCGCGGGTTCACCGACTCGACGCCAACTTGTTTGCGAATCGCACCGATTCAGCGGGGGCGTCGTCTACTGGTTGTAGGGCGGGAAAGCGGCGCAGAGCTCAGCTATTTCGGCGCGCACCTGGGTGATGATCGCTTCGTCATCTGGGGCCCGCAGCACCCGTGCTGTGAACTCGGCGATTCGGGCCATCTCGGCCGGTCCCATGCCTTGGGTGGTGACCGAGGGTGTGCCCATCCGCAGGCCGCTCGTGACGAACGGCGAGCGAGGGTCGTCGGGGATGGAGTTGCGGTTCAGCGTGACACCCGCGGCGTCGAGCGCTTCCTGGGCGACCTTGCCGGTCAGGTCAGCATCGAACGTGCGCAGGTCGATGAGCAGCAGGTGGTTGTCCGTGCCACCCGAGACCAGCCTGAAACCGTGGCTGCCAAGCGCGTCAGCCAGCGCTGCTGCATTCTCGACGATTCGGGCCTGGTACTGGGCGAACTCCGGGCGTGCTGCCTCGGCAAAGCCGACGGCCTTGGCGGCAACCGCGTGATCAAGTGGGCCGCCCTGGCTGCCGGGGAACACCGCTGAGTCGATGCGCTTGGCATATTCCTGAGTGCACAGGATCGTTCCGCCGCGCGGTCCGCGCATCGTCTTGTGGGTCGTGAAGGTGACGATGTCCGCGTACGGCACCGGGTTGATGTGCACGTCGCCCACGATCAGCCCGGCGATGTGCGCGGCGTCGAACATGAACACCGCGCCGATCTCGTCGCAGACCTCGCGGAACGGCACCGGGTCGATGCGGCGCGGATAGGCCGTCGCGCCCGCCACGATCAGCTTGGGCCGGTGCTCGCGGGCCAGCTCGGCCATCGCGTCGTAGTCGATCCGCTCGTCGCTTCGCGTCAGGCCGTAGCTGACGAAGTTGTAGAGCCGCCCGCTCACGTTCACCGGCGACCCGTGTGTGAGATGACCGCCCTGGTCGAGGCTCATGCCCATCACGGTGTCGCCGGTGTCGAGCAACGCCAAGTACACCGCAGCGTTGGCCTGCGAGCCCGAGTGCGGCTGCACGTTCGCGTGCTCCGAGCCGAAGAGCCCCTTCACCCGGTCGATGGCGAGCTGCTCGGCGATGTCGGCGTTCGCGTTGCCGCCGTAGTAGCGGCGGCGGGGGTAGCCCTCGCTGTACTTGTTGGTGAGCACGCTGCCGGTCGCGGCCATCACTGCAGGAGAGGCGAAGTTCTCCGACGCGATGAGCTGCAGCGTGCTCATCTGGCGTTCGAGCTCGGCTTCCAGTACCGCATCGATCTCGGGATCGCCGAGCGGCGCCCAGCTCGCAGAGCGCGGGTGGGCGGGGCCGCGTGGATTCCCGTCGATCTTTCGGACCCGCGGCTCGTGGCGCCCGCCCTCGAAGGCCGCTCCAAGGAAGGCGTCAAGTGCACCTGTCGCCAGGTCTGCATCGAGCAGGTGGGCGCCGAGGCAGAGCACGTTGGCGTCGTTGTGCTCGCGGGCCAGCCGGGCCGAGGTCTCGTCGTGGACCGTGGCGGCCCGGATGCCCGCCACTTTGCCGGCGGCCATGGCGATGCCAATGCCGCTGCCGCACACGGCCACACCAAGCTCTGCCGTTCGAGCCGCGACTGCTTCGCCGAGCGCTGCACCGAAGTCGGGATAGTCGACCGATTCGGGGCCGTTCGTGCCGAGGTCGACGATGTCGTAGCCGGTGGCCCGGAGGTGTTCCGCCAAGCGGTCCTTCAGTTCCCAGCCGGCGTGATCGGCGGCGAGCGCAATCACTGGCGCAGGCGTGATTGGGAAATTGTCGTGAGCCACCGCGTAAGTCTCGCAGCCGCCGATGCCCCTCAGGCGCCAGATTCTTCGGGAAATTCTGGGAATTTGAGCGATTCGGCGGGCACGGCACCGGTTCGCAGGACAACGGGCTTGTCTCCGGTGACGTCCACCACGGTGGAGGCGAATCCCCCGAGTGCCCGTCCGCGGATGATCCGTCCAGGCGAGGCCATCTCGCCCGGACGCGTAGCGAGGCTCGCAGCTGCTTCCACGGCGCTGGCCGGCGTCTCGTAGCCGTGACGGTTGGCACTCGTGCCGGTGACGGGCCCGACCTCGTCGATGAGCCAGCGCAGCCAGCCCAGCGCCGGGGCTCGGACGCCGAGCGTCTCCCGACCGTGCAACGGGTCTGGACCCTCTCGGCGCCGCGCCACCAGCGTCAGACCGCCAGGCCAGTGTCGCTGCGCGAGCGCGCGGGCTTGTGGGGACAGCTCCACTAGTTCGTCGGCCTGTTCGAGGCCCGACACCAGGATCGGCATGGGCTCGCTGTGGGGACGCTCCTTGGCGTCGCACACACGGGCGACCGCGTCGGTGTCGGCGTAGCGGGCCATGACCCCGCAGAGGGTGTCGGTGGGTGCGACCACGAACTCACCGGCGCGCAGCCGTTCGGCCGCTTGGTCAATGGTCCATGCGTCGGGTTCAGAGCGCGGGCGCGACGCAACGAGCGCCCGATCGAGGCCCGCCAAGTCGCGCTCGATTCGCACCTCTTCGTAACCGCGCGCGACCGCCATGGCCGCGACCGCCGGTGCCTGTGCCGTCGCGATCTCCAGCACGAGCAGGCCGCCCGGTGCCATCCAGCTGCGGGCGGTACGCACAATCGTGCGTACCACGTCGAGTCCGTCCGGTCCGGCGTAGAGCGCCTCGTGTGGCTCCCAGTCGTCGATCTCAGCGGAAAGCACATCGCCGTCGGCCACATACGGAGGGTTGGACACGATGAGATCAAGTCGTTGGAACCGGGGCTCGGTCACGCAGTCGTTCCCGACGTGCAGTCCTTCGAGTGCTTCGAACCAGCTCCCTTGATGCAGCGAGACGCGGGCGGCTGCGCGTCCAGCGCCCGCCATGTTCGCTGCCGCCAGCGCCAGCGCGTCGGCTGAACTGTCGGTGGCGAACACGCGGGCCTGGGGCACCTCGATTGCAATCGACAAAGCGATCGCGCCGCACCCCGTGCCCAGATCGGCCACGTTCACTTCTGGCAGACGCCGGCGGCGCACTGTCCTTTGGAGCCAGTCGATGGCGATGCCCGCCACCACCTCCGTCTCAGGGCGAGGGATGAGCGCACGGCGGTCGGTGGCCAGGTCGAGCTTGCGGAAACCCCAGCTGCCGAGCACGTACTGCAGCGGCTCGCCCGCCACCCGACGGGCGGCCATGGCGTCGGCGTGCGCCACCATGCGCACAGTCATCGGCGTCTGCGGTGCCAGGGAAACCTCGGCGGCGTCGCGCCCGCTGGCTTCGGCCGCGATGCGGCGCGCGCTCACCTCGGGTTCGGGCACACCGGCAGCCTCGAACTGCGCACGCAGTCCCCGGTACAGGTCGCCCAGCGTCAGCCCGTCGGGATGGGCCATGACCGAGCTCCGTTCCCTCCCCCGGCGACGGTGTCAAGCACCGCCGTCGGCGACGGCAGCAGCCAAGAGCTGCTCGCGCTCAGCACTCGCGAGAGCGTCGACGATCTCGTCCAGCTCGCCGGCCAGCACCCGGTCCAGCTTGTAGATCGTGACACCGACGCGGTGATCGGTGACCCGGCTCTCCTTGAAGTTGTAGGTGCGGATCTTCTCGGAGCGGCCTCCGCCGCGGACCTGGTCCCGCTTGTGGGCTGCCACCTCGGCAGCGTGGGCCTCTTGCTGGAGCTGCAGGAGCCGCGAGCGCAGCACCCGCATGGCCTTGGCTCGGTTCTGAAGCTGGCTCTTCTCGTCCTGCATCGACACCACCACCCCGGTGGGCTTGTGGGTGACACGCACCGCCGAATCGGTGGTGTTGACCGACTGGCCTCCCGGTCCCGATGAGCGGAACGTGTCGACGATGAGATCGTTCGGATTGATCTCGACGTCCACTTCCTCGGCTTCGGGCAGCACGCTCACCGTCGCCGACGATGTGTGGACGCGGCCTTGGGATTCGGTCACCGGTACTCGCTGCACTCGGTGCGGTCCGCCCTCGTGCTTCAGCGTCCGCCACACCCCGGGTCCGCGCACTGCGAACGTCACGTTGGTAAACCCGCCCATGTCGCTGTCCTGACTGCCGAGCAGCTCGAACGACCATCCCGACTGCGCGGCCACATACGCCCGGTACATCTCGAACAGGTCTCGTGCCCAGATGTTGGCTTCCTCGCCGCCCTCGGCCCCTTGGATCTCCACGATGACATCGCGCTCGTCGTTTGGATCCTGGGGCAGCAGCAGCTCCTTCAGCCGCTCGTCGAGACTTGCTGCTCGCTCGGTCGCGACCTCCAGCATCTCTGAGGCCTCGGCCGCATCGTCGCCGTCGCTGGCGTCGAGAAGGTCCTGGGCAGCTTCGGCGTCGGCCTGTGCATCTCGAGCCTCGTGGGCGACGTCGATGATCTCGCCGATCCGCGCGAGGCGCCGGCCGAGTTCGGCGAACTGCGCTCGGTCGCCCGAGGCAGCGCCTTCGCCGAGTTTCCGTTCCAGCTCGGCCCGCTCGGCTTCGAGCGCGACAAGCCGTTCAGATTCGAAGGCTTCGAGGGCGCCCAACACGCGTTCAGGCTAACTGCGGGGGTAGTGAGCGGATCAGTGATCGATGGCGGTGATAGTGCGCCACCCGTCGTCGACCTCGACGATCTGTGCAGGCCTGCGAAGCCGAGCCGCCATGTTTGCGATGACCTCGTGGGCGTCGCGACGAGGCAGCGCAACCACCAGTTCGGCGTCAGGATCGAGGAACAACCGAGCGTCGGCTGCGAACGGCACCACGTCCAGGTCGATGCCGACGCACACCACCACCACCAAGCGGCGGCCGTCGGGCGTCAGGCCGTAGGCCACAGCGGGCGCCGGGTCCTTTGGACCCCCTCGAGGCAGCGGCGACGACGCCGCTCGCAGCCTGCCTGCACCCACGAGATCGGGTCGCCGTATCAGCAGCGAGCGAAGCCAGCGAGCCGCACCCATGCGGTTGAGCGGATGGGGAGACGCTCCCGGCGTGCGATGGCTCCGCACTATGTCGGCGACGCGACGGATGGCCTCGGTTGTCGGCTCATCTGCGTGCAGCAACGAGAAGGCCTCGCGATCGTGAGCACCAACTCCGACCTCGATCTGCCACTCCGCCGAGGTTTCGCGTACATCGCCCGAATCGCCGTCGTCGTCGCTGGCTCCCGTGTCGCCGCTGGAGGGCACAGCGACGATGCGGGCCACTTCGAGACCCTCCACCTCGCCCGTGATCACGCCGTGCTCGACCGTGACCTCGACACCGGCAGCGCCGAGCAGCGCTACCAGCTCGGGCGCACGCGGAGGTGGGGGCTCGGTCGACCGCGGCGCCGCCTCGGCGATGGTGGCACCGGACCCTTCGATCTGCCACACGATCGGTGCTGGGACAAAGCACGCTGCCCGCCGAGCGAGCACGTCGCTGTGGTTCTCAGCAAAGACATGCACGCCGTCGCAACCAGAGCGCACCGCCAGCGCCAACGCGCCACCCAACGCTCGCTGCGTTCGCTCCTGGGCAAGGCACACCACTGCCGGCTCGGCATCGGAGGCAACGGCCAGGGCTCCGTCATCGGTGCCCGAGACTTCGGCCAGATCTACGTCAAGCACGGCACGGGCCAGGGCTCGCAGCTTCGCCGCGTGAAGGGCCCGGATGCGATCAGCGTCGAGCGCCATGGTGGCTGCCCTCAGGCGTGGGGCGTTTCGAGACTGCGGTGCCGGCCCATTGGTGACGCTCGTAGCACCCGCCGGCCGCGCCGAACCGGTGGCCCGTTCAGCTCCGCCGCTTCCGCTGGCCGTAGCGGCGCTCGAAGCGCTCCACGCGGCCCGCCGTGTCGACGATCTTCATTTGCCCGGTGAAGAAGGGGTGGCTGGCGCTGGACAGCTCAACGTTGGCCAGCGGGTAGGTGTTGCCGTCGGCCCACTCGATCGTGTCGTTAGTCTCGATCGTGGACTGGGTGAGGAACGAGAAGTCGGCGCTGGCGTCGCGAAACACCACCGGCCGGTAATTCGGATGGATGTCGCTCTTCATCGTGTTCCCTGATTCGAAGGTTCCGCGGCGATCAGCCTAAGGCGCCGGGGGTGCAACCGCATCGAGTGCAGATCAACGGTGCTCACCGAGGCTGAAGCTGCGGTCGCGGTCCAAGGAGACCTCGCCGGCCTCCAGATCAGCGACTCCGGGCAGACCCCCAGTGAGCGCTATCTCGAGGTTCGCCGCCTCGCGCAGCCGCGCCGCCACCAGGTCGTCGACCTGGTTGCCCGTTGACGTTCGCACCGTTGCCACCATGGTGATGGAGCCGGCGTCTTCCAGGTTCCGGGCACCTCCGAAGAACCGCAGCGTCGACGTGATGGCTGCACCCACAGTGTCGGCGGGCTGGTGTCGCCCATTCCCACCTGCCGCGTAGGCACGTGCAAGCCGCGTCAATCCCTTGAAGAGGATCACGACGTCGTCTCCAGACTCCGCCATGCGCTTCGTGCGCTCCAGCGTGAGCTCCGCCACGGCGAGGTGCTCTTCGGGCGGCCGGTCGAACGTAGATGCCAGAACCTCGCCCGAGGTCTCCAGCCGGCGGGTCAACTCGGTGACGTCCTCGGGCCGCTCCTCGATGAGCAGCACGATCAGGTGGATGTCTGGATGTTGGTCGCCAATGGCAGCGGCCATTGCTGCCACCAGTGGTGATGCAGAGCGCGTCCCGCTCGCCGTGATCAGGCCGCGAGAGCCCATTCCGATCAGGGCGAGGTCGTCGATGGCCGCAAGCGTTCCTGCGCTCTGTCCGCCCGCGAGCGGCAATGCGTCCGTGGGCAGCACCGGCGTGAGGTCATCAAACAGCGGTCGGTCAGGTTGTTCGGGCGGCGACTCGCCATTGAGCGTGTCGAGACGCAGCAGCGCAGGGTTGCGCTCGCTGCGGGCCGCTGGACGGCTGACGCCGGTGATCCGGTCGCCGCGTCGCAGGTCGTGTTGACGCACTTGCCGGGCCGCGACATAGACATCGTCGGCCGAAGGCAGCGGACCGTTGGTGCGCAGGAAGCCGTAGCCCTCGTCTCGCAGGTCCAGCAGGCCATCGCAATGGACGGTCTCGCCGACAATCGGTGCGTCGTCGCGGCCTCGACCGCGGCGGCGGCTGCGGCGGTTGCCTTCCTCGGCCACTGGCACATCGGGCCCGGATCCCTCATCGTCGGACTGCGTATCGCTGGCATCCGCTGCTGGCGCGTCCTGATCGTCGACGGCCGGGGACGAATCGGCATCGGCATCGGCGCCGGCATCGCTCGAAGCGACAGGTTCGGGCGGCGGTGTTGGGGTACGGGTGCGTGTCGTGACCACGGGAGCTTCGGTTTCGGCGTCGGCGTCGGCGTCGGCGTCGGCGTCGGCGGGATCCTCTGTCTCGTCCCCGCCAGCATCGCTGGCACCTTCGGGCGCAAGGATGGCGCTGATGATCGTGCTCTTGTGGGCACGGGGTGTTACCTCGATGCCGAGCGCCGCGGCGATCTGAAGCAGTTCGTCCCGTTCTTTGGCCTCCAGCAAGGCACGATCCGGCATGTCCGACATGGCTACCTCAGAAGCTCCGGCCTGCTTTCGCGACGCCGCTCGGGCCGCGAAATGAGTCTGCGTTTCCTGTGCCGGGCCTTGGCGCCCGACACAGCGATCCGGTCCCGTGACGCCCGAGCGAGCCCTGCACTGAGGAACCGTCGATCAGTGCTGACGCTACCGGCGACGATTCCCGACGGCTACCAGTGGCTGTTGGAGGCAATGCAGTCGTTTGGATTGCCACCTCGGGCAGAAGCGGTGCGGGGGCTATGAGAACCCTTTGCCCCAGCACACAGCAGATCTGTCGGCTTGCAGTGCGCACGTGCGGTCACCCATGGACGCCAGTGCAATGAAATTGCCGCTGGGCGCCTTGGTCTGTCCTTGGTCGTTGTCGCCCCAGCACACCAGCGTTCGATTCGGCCTCAGACCGCAGGTGTGATCCTGCCCAGCAGCAATCGCGATCAAACGGTCGTCCGGCGGGCGCCCTCTTGGGAACGACCCGTTGCCCCAGCACTCGGCGTCGCCTGTTGCTCGCAGCGCGCAAACGT
Source organism: Candidatus Poriferisodalis sp. (assembly GCF_965221945.1). GTDB lineage: Bacteria > Actinomycetota > Acidimicrobiia > Acidimicrobiales > Poriferisodalaceae > Poriferisodalis. The sequence goes on from NZ_OZ244925.1 coordinate 2,448,702, forward strand.
GATTCCGGCCGATGGCGAGCTGCGTATAGCGACCGTAAGGAACCCTGGTCCGGCTGAAATGGTCATCACCCCAACAGGCGACGGTCTGATTCTCGCGGATGCCGCACGCCAGAACTCCGTCCGGTCCGACCGAGACTGTCGTAAACGGTCCCGCCGGTGGGTTGACCTGATTGAGGCCATTCTCCGTCGACAGGTAATCCCAGCAATCCACCGAACCATCGTCACGAATCCCGCAGCCAGATTGGTGCCCGACCGTGACGAAGACGAAGGTGCCGCCGGGCGCGGCGATGTGAGATCCCCGATCCTCACGGGTCCAGCAGGCGACCTCGCGGTCGACGCCAAGCGCACACAGCATGGACGTCCCGGCCGAGATCGACTTGTAACGACGACCTCCGCCGTCGAAGGCGATCTCGCCGAGCGCTCCCGTGCACGTCATGGCGCCATTGGCGCGCAGGCCACAGGAGAACCTGTCGCCTACCGCCAGCGTCGAGAACTGCGATGACGGCGGCTGAGCATCGACGTTTCCCCAGCACGTCATCGTTCCGTCACCGTCCAGCCCGCAGGCATGGGTGAGACTGACATCTATCAGCGCGCGTGCGCCGGTCAGTGTCGTTGCCGACGCTGCAGCCTCTTGGGCGGGCGCGAATCTGCCGCGACCGCCATTGCCCCAGCACTCCGCGGTGCCCTGCGGGCGCATCGCACATGCGAAATTACGGCCAATCGCCAGATGAGCGAAGTTCCCTTCTGGCGCCTCGAGTTCTCCGTCGTTGTTGTCGCCCCAGCACACGATTCCGCCGTCGGGGCGGAGGGCGCATGCGTGCCAAGCTCCCGCAACTACCTGGGTGAAGTGACCCGCGGGCGCGTTTGTCTGTCCCCATTGGTTCCAGCCCCAGCAGGTCACGGTGTGGTCGGTGCGCAACCCGCACGACAGCCCTTCGCCCGCAGACACCGACGAGAACTGCCCCGATGGCGGCTCGGCTTGGCCGCGGTCATTGAAGTCCCAGCACTCAATCTCGCCAGCGGTCAAGACTCCGCACGAATGCCCCACGCCGACGGAAACGGACGAGAATTGCTTCGAGGGCGCGTCCACCGGGCCCCTATCGTCCCAACACAGGACCGTCCCACTGGCGCGAAGGCCGCACGCGCGGCTACCTCCAGAGTCGAGAGAGTCAAACGATTCCTCCGGGCTGTAATAGCCGGGGGCTTCTGGAGTGCCGAACTCGCCCCAGCAGGTGGCGCTTCCCTGAACAGTCAGCGCGCACGTGTGGTAGCTGCCGCCGCTGACCGAGGTGAAGTGGCCTTCGGGCGCATCAAGTTGTCGTGCAAAGTTCCACCCCCAGCACTCGACTGCGCCGCCGTCACGTACTCCGCAAGCGTGCCAGTCGCCTGTGCCGATCGACTTGAACCTGCCCGCAGGCGCGATGTCGCGGCGGTCGTAGCCCGCGCCCCAACACACAGCTGCACCATCGATGCGCAGGCCGCAGTTCTGGTCCCACCGGGAAGTGACGTCGGTGAACTGCCCGGCCGGAGGCTGGGCCTGGGACTCCTTCACATTCCCCCAGCAGAAGACGGCTCCGTCCACGCGCACAGCACACGAGTGATCGTTGCCCACCGTGATCGCCTTGAACCGTCCTGCCGGTGCTGATGATTGGCCCAGATCATCCTTGCCCCAGCAGTTGACCGTGCCGTCAACTCGCAGCCCGCACGCGTGAAAGCCGCTCGCCTCAATGGTGGTGAACTCCCCAGACGGCGGCTCGGAGACAGGCGCATAGTCGCGACCCCAGCACTCTGCCGTGCCGTCGTCGCGCACTCCGCAAACCACGCCGCCGTCATCACTGACCGACATCACTGAGAACGGCCCGGCGGGTGCTCCCCTCCGCCCGATGAAGTTGCCTCCCCAGCACTCAATCTCGCCGCGGATGGTCAGGCCGCACGTTGCGCCCCAGACAGCCTCAACAGCGGTGAAACGTCCGGCTGGCGCGTCCGCCTCGCCTCTGTCGTTGTCACCCCAGCACGCGACCGTGCCATCGACTCGCAAGCCGCAAGAGTGCGCAGGGCCTGAGGACACTGTGGCAAACGCACCGTCGGGAGGTTCCGATTGGCCCTGCTTGTTCCAACCCCAGCACTCGAGGGTGCCGTTAGTGCGAACGGCGCACGTGTGACTGCCGCCTGAAGCGAGCGATCGGAACGTGCCTAACGGAGCATCGGTCTGGCCGACACCGCTCGAACCCCAGCAGCCGATCGTCCCCTCGACCTGCAGGCCGCAGGCATGCGAGCCGCCAGGCGCCAGCATGATGTACTTCGCGGTCGCGGGGTCGGGTCTGCACGGGTTGGGCGCGTGTGTGCCGTCAGATCGATGAGTACGGCAATCATCGTTCTCAACCGTGTGATCGTTATGGCACCACGCACTGCCCGTGTAAATGTGCGTATGGCGGCCGTCCGCATGGGTGCCGTCGGGACGATGAATACGGCAGTCGCCGTTCTCGGCTGTGTGATCGTTGTGGCACCACGGGCTGCCCGTGTAGGTGTGCTCGTGCTGATCGTCAGGACAGGGCGATGTAGGCGCCGGCGTCGTCGGCGAGCTGGGGGTCTCCGGAGCAGGACCACTGTCGGTCTGTGCGCTCGATGCCACCGGCATCAGTACGCCGAGGACGACCATCAGCGCTCCGCAACTGATCCAATACCGTCGCATCCACTCCCTCTCTAGCGCGTATGCGCTGCGCGTGGGCGCCGATCGCACCGGTTATCCCGAAACCGGTCGGCACGGAGTCCGTCGGTCAGTGCGAGCAGCGGGTTGTGACGAATTCTCGCAGGCTGGCGAGGTCGTTCGGGAGCACCGTGACGTATTCGTCGCGGCCGGCGAGGGCCGCTAGCGCTGGCGGGAGCTCCGGTTGGGAGCCGGTGGCTTCGAGGACCGCCTCGCCGAACTTGGCCGGATGGGCGGTGGACATGACAGCGATAGGCGTGGCCCAACCACCGACGGGAGCATCCGTCGTCCGGCGGGGTCTCGCTCGCGTTCTGAGTGGGTGTCTCCCGTGAGTCCTCCGGCGACGGCTCAACACCTGCGTCAGCGTCGGGCGGCGGCGCCGGAGTTCGGGTGCGCTTGGAGACTGGCGGAGCTTGCGAGGACTCCGCTGACTCGACAGGTCCTTCGGATCCGACTCCCCCATCGCCCTCGCTGTCGCCACCGTCGGGCGCAAGGATCGCGCTGTTGATGGTGTTCTTGCGGGCACAGGGGCGATGTCGACGCCGAGCGCTGCGGCGATCTGCATCAACTCGTCCCGCTCCTTGGCCTCCAGCAAGGCACGATCCGGCATGTCCGACATGGCTACCTCAGAAGCTCCAGCCTGCACTCGCTCCGGCCTTCGAGCCGCGAAGTGAGTCTGCATTTCCTTTGGCGAGCCTCGGCGCCCGACCCAGTGATCCGGTCCCGTGACGCCCGAGCGAGCCCTGCACTGGGGAACCGTCGATCGACGCTGACGCTACCGCCGTCCAACCGACGCCACTACCGAAAGCCGCCGATAGTTCGGCAAACAGCTACAACTGCTTAGAAGCGGTAACCCCGACAAACGAGCAAATTCAACGCTCTCAGGGGCAGCACGGAAACCGGGGCCAAGCTCAGCAACGGCGCTAAGTCGCAGCGCCCCAGATCAGAAGGCGGGCGGTGCTATGGGGTTGCTCGCAGCCCCTCGGGCACGTCGAGCAGGCCGAGTTCATCGAAGCCCCAGCACGCGATCGTGTTGTCGGAGTGGATCGCGCACGAATGGAACGAGCCGGCGGCGACCGCGGTGTAGGCACCGACGGGCGCGTCCGCCGCTCCGGTGACATTGACGCCGCCCCAGCACGCGATGGCGTTGTCGGTGCGGATCGCGCACGAATGGGCGTGGGCGTCGATGTCGGTGTAAGTGCCGGCCGGCGCATCGAGCAGGCCCCATCTGTTTCGGCCCCAGCACGCGATCGTGTTATCGGAGCGGATCGCGCACGAATGGCGGGGGCCGACGGAGATGTCGATGTAGGAGCCAGCGGGCGGGTCCGCGTTGCCGTATTCGTTGTTGCCCCAGCACGCGATGGCGTTGTCGGAGCGGATCGCGCACGAATGGCGGGGGCCGACGGAGATGTCGATGTAGGAGCCAGCGGGCGGGTCCGCCTTGCCGTATTCGTTGTTGCCCCAGCACGCGATGGCGTTGTCGGAGCGGATCGCGCACGAATAGCCGTAGCCAGCACGCCCGTCGCCGGCTACGGAGACCGCAGTGTGGGTACCAGCAGGCGCGTCGAGTTGGCCTAGGTCGTTGTCGCCCCAGCAGGCGAGGATGTTGTCGGAGCGAATCGCGCAGGCATGGGTCACGCCGGCGGCGACCGCGGTGTAGGTCCCCGGCGGCGCGTCGAGCAGGCCCGAGCCGGTGACACCCCAGCAGGCGAGGGTGTTGTCGGAGCGGATTGCGCACGAGCCGCCGGTGCCGGCGGTGATCCGCTGCGCGCTGCCGACGGCGGCGCGGGCGTCGATCCACTCAAGCACAGCACGCGCCGTGGCGACACGATCCGCGCCGGCAAGCCTCACGATGATGTTCAAGCCGGTTACGGCAGAGTCCTGAACAGCCTTCGTGCCGCCGAGCACTACGACTTCGTGCGATCCGATCCGGTCCGTTTCGTCCGGTTCGACTACGCACTTCGTATCAAGCACCTGCCATGACGCGATCAGTTCCGCCATCGCAGCGTCGCCTTCGGCGGCCACTACGGCGTATGTCTCCCCGGAGCACTCCGGCTCAGGCGTCGGGTGTGCAGCCACGGGCGCGGCAGACAAACCGAATACTGCCAAGCTCAGCGCTAGCACTGCGGCGGCGGCTCTCTTTGCGTAGATGTCAATCACGCCGCCAACGTAGTTCCGAGTCGGTTGCTGCTTCGTTGCTGGCGTTCCCTTGGCGGGACCTGTCAGACGCTCCAGCAAGGCGCGGGCCGAGGCTCGTTGCCCGACCGGTTGGTCATTGCCTGACGTGTCCGAGCACCGTGCGGCGAGGCAGAGGCCGTTCGCATTGGCACCGCAAGCTCCACAACGGCAGCCGACCGTTTGGGCTTCGAGGCGTGCTCGGAACGCCGCACTTGCATCACCACCCGTTCACATCATCGCCCAGAGCAGTTGTGCGACGTACTGACGCTTTCGATCAGGGCACGACGTGGAGGGCTCGACGACGTCCTGGGCCGTAGCGGTAGATACGGAAGTCGCGGTCGAGTGAGATGACTTCTTCAATGCCGAGCCGTTCCATGACCGCCCAGCTCGTGCGGTCCGAGAGCGAGAAGTCCTGGTCGCCGAAGGCGGTGCCGATTGCAGCTGCCACTTCGAGATCGGCGAGCAGCGAGACTTCAATGCGGGCGATGCCACCGCGGATGGAATTGACAAGTGCCTCCGCTGCAGCGGGATCGTGCCGGAATCGCATGACTGTCCACGTTTCCTGCAGCACATGATCGGACGTGAGCAAACGGCCCCGTCGCTCCCGCAGCGCATCAGCAACTCGAGCGTGCGACGCCTCTGAACGATCGGCCATCGAAACCCACGCTGAGGTGTCGACGAAGCTGAGCTCCATCACTCAATCCGAGCGTTCGGCCAGCTCTGCCGTGACCGCCGCGCCGACAATGCTGTGACCGTCACGCGCCATGTCGAATGGCGACCCCTGCACCATGCCACAGATCGTCTCAAGGTCTCCTTGAGGTGCCGAGGCATCGAGTTCTTTCTCGAAGATCCTTCTGGTGAATTCAGCGAAGCTGATGCCGAGTTCTGCGGCGCGCCGTTTCGCTTGGGTATGCATCTGAGCCGGCAGCGTAATGACCGTTCGCATAAGATGACATCATAGCATCACTATCTTGATATCACTTACCCACCTGGTGCCTGCAACTGAGGTCGAGGCTGCGCCAACAGATGTGCAACTCACATTCAACGGCTGCAGCGGGCGGTGACGAAGTCGCGTAGGGCGGCAAGATCTTTGGACAGCGCAGTGAGGTGCTCCTCGCGGTCTGCCAGGGCTGTGAGCGCTGGCGGTAGCTCGGGTTGGCGGCCGGTGGCTTCGAGTACGGCCTCGCCGAACTTCGCGGGATGGGCAGTTGACATCACGGCCATGGGGGTGCGCCAGCCGCCGGCAGGGACGTCGCGGCGAGCCACCGTGAGAGCGACCGCGGTGTGAGGGTCGATGAGCCGCTCGTCGGATTCGTTCACTGCGGCGATGGTGGCAGCCACCTCGGCTTCGCTCGCTGCGCCGGCATCGAAGTCGGCGCGCAGGCCGACTTGCACATCCGGAGCCAGCGTCAAGGAATTCTCAGTCCGGAATTGGGCCATGTCGGCTGCCAGCGCGGCTCCGCGACGACCACCCAACTCGAACAGCAGGCGTTCGAAGTTGCTGGACACTCCGATGTCCATGGCCGGGCTGGTGGAGGGCCGCACCTCGCTGATGGCCATGTCGCCGGTGCGGTGGGTGCGAGCCAGGATGTCGTTGTGGTTGGTGGCAACCACGAGCCGGTCGATCGGGACGCCCATGCGGCGGGCCACGTCGCCCGCAAGAACGTTGCCGAAGTTGCCGGTCGGCACGCAGAACGACACGGCCCGCTCGGGTGCGCCCAGTTTCACCGCAGTGGTCACGTAGTAGACGGTTTGCGCAGCCACGCGGGCCCAGTTGATGCTGTTCACCGCTCCCAGCCGCATCCGCTCGCGCAACGGTCGGTCGCCAAACAGCGCCTTCACCAAGTCCTGGCAATCGTCGAAAGTGCCGTCGATGGCCACGTTGTGAATGTTCGGGCTGTCCACCGTGGTCATCTGGCGCCGCTGGATCTCGGTGACCCGGCCAGCCGGATGCAGCATCACCAACTCGATGCCCTCACGGTCGCGGCACGCATCGATGGCCGCCGAGCCGGTGTCTCCTGAGGTGGCGCCCACGATTGTCATGGTCGTGCTGCGCCGGGCGAGCTCGTGTTCGAACAGACGGCCCAGCAGCGCCAGCGCCACATCCTTGAACGACAGCGTCGGCCCCCAATACAGCTCCACGAGGTGTTCACCCGCGGCCAACCGGCTGGTCGGCACCACGTCGGGATGGGTGAAGGTGGAGTACGCGTCGAGTGTCAGTGCGGCCAGATCATCGGCATCCAGCGACGGCGCTACGAACGGAGCCAGCACCCGTGCTGCCACCTCGTGGTACTCCAGACCTGCAAAGTCGGCCAAGTCGCTCGCGTTGATCGCCGGCAGTTCAACGGGCACATACAGCCCGCCGTCGGAGGCCAGGCCCTCGAGCAGCACATCGCCGAATTCCAGGATCGGGGCGTCGCCCCGGGTGCTGATGTAACGCATGTTCCGGCCAGTCAATCCCGCCGGCTACTCGCCGATCACACGGATCGCGTTGCCGATGCTCCGTACGGCGTCGAGGTTGCGCACGTCGCGCAGCGTTGACGCCACGTCGGCTTCGCGAGCGCGGTGGGTGATGAACTCCAAGTGTGCGATGCCGTCGGCGGCACCGCCCCGTGTGGTCTGCTCGACCGAGCGGATCGACACGCCGTGCTGGCCGAAGACGCCAGCCACCGCGGCAAGCACGCCGGGCTTGTCGGTCACGTCGAACTGCAGGTGATACGCGGTGTAGGTCTCGTCGATAGGCCGCAGCCGCGCCGCGGCCAGCGGGCCGAAGCCATCGCAGACACCCCGGCGCAGGTTCTGCGACACTGTGATGAGGTCGCCCAGCATGGCGCTGGCGGTCGGGAAGCCGCCCGCTCCCCGCCCGTAGAGCATGAGATCTTCGACGGCTTCGCCCTCAAGGAAGACGGCGTTGAAGGCGTCACGCACCGAGGCCAGCGGATGGTCGATCGGCACCATCGCCGGATGCACCCGCACAGCGATCTCGCCGTTCTGACGCTCAGCGACTGCAAGCAGCTTGATGACATGGCCCATCCGGGCCGCCGCGGCGATGTCGTCCTTGCCGATCCCGCTGATGCCTTCGGCGTAGACGTCGCCGGCCACAACCTTGGCCCCGAACGCCGTCATCGCCAGGATCGCCGCCTTGGCTCCGGCATCGAATCCCTCGACGTCGGCAGTCGGATCGGCTTCGGCATAGCCCAGACGCTGCGCCTCGCCAAGGACGTCCGCGTAGTCGGCCCCGTCCTCGGTCATCCGAGTGAGGATGTAGTTGGTCGTCCCGTTCACGATGCCCATCACCCGGGTGATGCGCTCGCCGACGAGCGAGTTGCGCAGAACGCCGATCAGCGGGATCCCGCCCGCTACGGCCGCCTCGAACGCCAAGTCCACGCCGTTGGCCGCAGCCGCGGCGAACAGCTCCTCACCGACATTGGCGATGAGCTCCTTGTTGGCAGTGACGACGGGCTTGCCTGCTCCAAGGGCGGCAGCGACGAGATGGCGAGCCGGCTCGATGCCGCCCATCGCCTCGACCACCACATCCACGTCATCGGCCACCACCAGCGATTCGCTGTCGCGGGTCAATACGCCATCGGGCAGTTCCACCGTTCGCTCAGCGCTGAGATTGCGGACCGCGACACGGATGACCTCGAAGTCCAGCGCAGTGCGTCCCGCGAGATGCTCGTTGTCGCGCTGCAGCAGCGACACCAGCGCCGCCCCCACGTTGCCGCAGCCCAGAATGCCGACGCGCAACGGCCGGGCCTCGCCGGCAGGAGCCTGCTGAGATGCGACATCGGCTTCGGGCACGGCCGAAACGGTACCGGCATCGCACCCCCGCCCCAGCAGGGATTTTGCTGACTGCCCCCGAAGATCATTCGAGTCTGAGGCATGTGGTCTTTGACCCCGGTGTCCCTTCACCGGCCGATCTCGATGTGAGGCGGAACAGCGCCTGAGGGGTCCGTGTAGATGTTTTGTAGATATCTTGTAGCCAGACGCGGTAGCGTCACGCCATGGAAACCACCACGATCCGTGTCGACCGAGGCACTCATGCGGGCCTGGTCGAGATGAGCCGTTCAAGCGGCGACAGCCTCACCGAGACGGTCCGTCAGGCCGCTGACGCCCTGCGCCGGCTGAGATTCGGGCTGCGAGTGCAACAGCAATACGCCGATTTGCGCAGGGATCCGGAGGCATGGGCCAGCTACCTGACAGAGCTCGAATCGACCCACGTGAGCGATGGCGTCGATTGACGAGATCTGGCTCACCGAATTCGGAGAGCCGTATCCGAACGAACCTGCCTCTCGCCGGCCTGCCCTCGTGCTCGGGCCGCCGGACATATTCGGCTCCGATTTTCCGATCGCAATCGTGGCACCGCTCACGACAACCCACCGAGGACTGGACCTCCATGTCGAAGTCCCCGCGAACACACACACAGGCCTGGACGAGACGAGCTACGTGCAATGCGAACTGCTGCGATCGGTCAACGCCAATCGCCTGGTTCGTCCCCTTGGCGCGATTGACGTTGACACCAGGTGGCACGTCAGCGAGATCGTCAGCACGCTGCTCAACCACCCGTGATGTGCCACGGATGCCTCACCCCGCGTTGGTGAAGCCCGAGTCCGTTGAGACGCAGGCAGGGCAGTAGATCATCCCTGCACCACGACCGTCCCGGCCGCCCGATCCGGTCCGCCCCGACTGTCTGGGTGACGCGTGAACCGTAGCCACATGTGCGACACAACGAGGGGGAATCACACCGGGTCTTGTAGAGACTGTGGGGGTCCCTGCGTTTCGCGGAGGTGGATTGCTGGATTCATGCTGCGGGTTGGTGTTGATGTCGAGTCTCGAACTCGATGGGTGTGAGCGTGCCAAGCGCGGTGTGCCGTCTCTTCGCGCTTTAGCGTTGGGTGAGGTTGTCGGGGAGGGGGTGCCGCTCTTGCGTTTGATTCCTTCCGCCGGTGGGGTGCGAAGGGATTCGGGTATGGGCCGAGACGGGACTGAACAGACGCGAAAGGCGCCACGAGGTCAGAGGAACAGGACCGTTGCGGTCGTGTTGGCCTTGGTTGTGGCTTTGGTGGCGCTGCCGGTGGTGGCGCTGCCGGCAGGCGCGAATGGGGGTGCTGCGAATGGTGATCCGTCGATTGCGGAGCGGATTTCTGGCCCTGACCGTTACGCGACGTCGTTGCAGGCGGCGCGGGTGTTCGCGGCGGCACTTTCCCCCGTGGTCGGTTCGTCGCTCTCGGAATTCCTGAGTCGCCGACCCGCTGGTGCGTTGGATTCTGTGGTGCTGGTGTCTGGCCAGTCATGGCATGACGCAGTTGTTGCCGCCTCAGTCGCGGGTCAGTTGGATGCTCCGGTGTTGCTGACGCCCGCTGACGGGCTCGGCGAAGAGGCGATGGGTTTCTTGAGGGCTGCGGGTGTATCGGAGATTGTGGTCATCGGCAATGAGCGGCTGGTAACGCCGACCGCGGTCGACGCCTTGGCGGAGTTCGATAGCGAAATTGAGCGAATCACCCGCGACGATCAGTACGCAACGGCGAGTGCCGTCGCGCAGCGCATTGGTGATCCAGGGGCGATGGGATCGTTGGGCGGCACCGCGATATTGGCCAATGGCGAGGTGTTCGCTGACGCCATGGTTGCCGGCACGTTTTCCGCTCGGGGCGTCCACCCGGTGCTGCTGACGCCCCGCGACTCGCTGCATCCAGGGGCCGCGAGCTATTTCTCGCGTGGGAGTGTCGAGCACGTCGTGGTCATGGGCGGCGCGGCGGCCGTCTCCGCTGAGGTCGAGCAAGAGCTTCGCAGTCTCGGCGTGGCCGTCACACGATTGGCTGGTGCGACGCGTTTCGAGACCGCAGCAAGAACCGCAGCGTTCATTGACGGCAAGTACTCCGGGTCGCCGGACCGTTGTTTCGACAATTCTCGTATCGGGTTGGCGAACGCTCATGTCCCGTTCGACGCGTTCAGTGCGGGTCCGGTGCTGGCCAAGCTGTGCGCACCATTGCTGCTGACCAATGCCGGCTCGCTGGACTCGGCAACTGCGAACGCGATCGAGGTTGGCGCTTCGGCGTTCGGGGCTGACGCGGTCGTGTTCGGCGGTACAGCGGCTGTTTCCGACAATGCGCTCCTCGCTGGCGGCTCGTTCAGTTCCGTCGTGCAGGTGAGCCCGCGTTTCTATCCTCGCGAACTCGAAGGGGCAGAGGCGCTCGAGGAGTTGTTCGCCGCTGCGGCGGGGCGGCGCGCTGAGATCGTGGCTGCGCTCACAGCGATGATCGACTCGGGCGAGTACGGCATCGACGGCGACAACGTCCTTCGAGGCCCTGCCGGCTTCGAAATCGACATGGGCGAATGCCCCGCTGAGTGGTCCGCCGCGACCGGCATCACCGACTCGCAGATCCGCATCGGCCAAACCGCCCCTCAGTCGGGCAACCTCGCTGCCTACGGCAACATCGCCCACGGCTTGGGGAACTACTTCGACTGGGTCAACGAGAACGACCCGATCATGGTCGACGGCTCCCCGCGTGACCTGACGCTGATCGTCAAGGACGACGGCTACATCGGTGCTCACACGATCGTTCTTGTGGACGAGCTGATCCGAGCAGAGAACGTGTTCGCGATCAGCACTTTGGATGCGGTGAACGCCTTGCCGGTGTACGGCAAGATCAACGAGGAGTGCATCCCGCAGCCGATCGTGCTCGGCGGCTATCCGGTTTGGGGCGACCCGGTGAACCACCCGTGGACCACCGGTCTGCAGACGTCGCGATCGACCGAGTCGATCCTGTGGGGCGCCTGGATCAGGGACAACCTGTCTGATCTGCTGCCCGTCAAGGTGGCCGGTCTGGTGATGGACAACAGCGTCAGTCGGGTCTACGAGGAGGCCTTCGAGGTGTGGGCGGACGCCAATCCCGACGTCGTCTCGGAGTTCCTGCCGGTGCGTGACGACCCGGCTGCGCCGACGCTGACCAACGAGATGGCCGAGATCGCAGCCTCAGAGCCTGAGGTGTTCATCTCGATGACGGTGGGCTTGGCGTGCTTGATGGCCGTCCAGGAAGTCGGCGTGAGCGGTCTGATCGATGACATCCGGGCCAGGGGCGGAGCACTGTTCACGCCGTCGCTGTGCAAGAGCATCGAGAACTACATGAAGCCGGCCGGCGACTTCGCGGACGGCTGGTGGATTGTTGGCGGCGCGTCGAAGGACTCCACCGACCCCAAGTACGCGGACGACCCGTTCATTCAGTTCGTCAATCAGAACCTCGCCGCGGGAGGCTTGGACCCCACCGATTCGCTGCCCGCCATCGGCTACACCTTCGGCTACCCATACGTCGAGGCGCTGCGCATCGCAGCGGAGCTGCCTGGCGGCCTCGACCGCACAAATTTCATCCTGGCGATGCGTTCGCTGAGCATTCACCATCCGATGATCATCGACGGCATCGTCGCCGAGTTCAACGGCAACGACGACGCGTTCTTCATCGAGGGTTCAGAAATTCTCCGGTTCGACGCCACCGCTCAGGCCTGGAATCAAGTCGGCAGCATCATCGACGTCAACGGCCAGACGCCGAATTGTGCCTGGGACTTGGTAGAGGGCGAATGCAGATGACACGGAACCTTGCCGACCTCCTTGACGTCGAGCTAGCCATGCCGCACTTGCCAATATCACGGTGGGGGCACCTTGGCAACGTGAATCGGCCGCTGAGGTCTGATCTTTCCGTCGTGGAGGGAAAAGGCGATGCTGCGGCCGTCGGGCGACCACTCGGGCGTGAGGATCTTGAATGCTTGGAAGACGCTGCCGGTATAGCGGACCACCGTCCCGACTTCATCGTCGTCGAGGTCCAGCACTTTGATGTAGCTCTCCCATTGACCGTCTCCTAATGAGGCACTGCCGAGCAGTGCGATCCGGCAACCATCGGGTGACCACGCGTACTTCGAGAACTTGATTCTGCTGAGGCTGACTGGCCATACCGGCTTCCAATCGGATCCGTCATCGCGCACCGTTGCGACGCCCCCGCCGTTCTGTACCGAGATGCGTTCGCCATCATCGGTCCAGTCGTGGCCTTGATAAAAGACGGCGCTCGCATCGACATTGGTCTCATTGCTTCCGTCGGCATCGATGATCGCTAGGCGTGAGTTGCGGAAGTGGTCCTCGGGATCGGGGTCGTCTGAGAGATCCGTGCGGCGGAACAGGATTCGCCGGCTGTCAGGCGACCATCTCGGGGCGATGTCCTGCACGCTCGAAGCGGTGAGTTGGATTTCCCCGGTTCCGTCGATGTTGATGACGTAGACATGAGCTACTACCTCCCCATGCAGAACTTGGTCGGTGAATCGGACGAACGCAATGCGCGTGCCGTCAGGTGACCAAGCCGGGTACGAGCCATTGGTCAGCTTGGCTCGGTTGCTGCCGTTGACATCTGCTGTCCAGATCTCGCGGTTGCTCTGGAAGGCGATACGGCGGCAATCCGGCGACCATGTGGGGAAGATTGCGTCGACGTCGTCGATGATCACTCTGGGTTCGGTGCCGAGCCCCAGATCGCATTCGACGCCGGGCGCAGTACCTATCGCGAGGTAGTTGTCGATTGCGGCGTCCGAGACTGCTGCTTGTCCGCCAAGAACGTGCACAGCGAGCTTGTCGCCGGTAGCGGATCCGATGGCCGTGCGTGCCCGGTGGAGGTGCTCGGCGGTTTCTGCGGGGATCCGGTCGGGATCTGCGAGCAGCAAGGGAGTGCACAAGCGGGCCATCAGGGGTGCGGCGCTGAATGAGTCGAACGGCACCTGGCCACGCGCCAAGCCGGCACGGCGCTCGGTGAAGCACGTAAGGCTGTAGCGGCGCACGACGAACTCTGCAGCGGCGACGGCGGTGTCATAGCGCGTCGCGCCAGCTAGGCGCGTGACCTCGATGCCGAGATCAGTGATCGAATCCTCGATGATCTCGGGCAGTGCGCTGGTGCCGCCCATCAGGATGACGTGCTCAACGTCCGTTTCAGTCAGATAGCGGGCGACGTCGCGGCGAAAGATGCTGGGTTTGGTCAGCAGGATCGGATGGTGGCCCTGCGCCGCGAACGGGCCAGCGACGAGAGCATCAGCGAACACTCTGCCGCTGGCCACGATCGCGGTCCGGCCGTGTCCCTTCATGTCGCCGGGCGTGCCGAGCCGCCGCGCAGCCGCAACCGATGTCGCGTACTGGTCCGGTCGAGTGACACGTTCGACGGATATGCCCCGCGCTTCGAGTTCGGTCACCACGGAGGGCCCGACTCCGTCGGTGTCGCAGTTCGCACCTACGATCAAGGCGTTGGACACACCGGTGCGCCGCAGGAACGCTGCAGCGTCGGAGCGCAATTCGCCCGAAGGCGTGGTGAGCACCGGCGCCTTGAGCATTCCTGCCAGCGGCGCGGCAACCACCGCGTCTCAGGGACCCCCAGTCTCTACAAGACCCGGTGTGATTCACCGAACGCGAGATGTGTGCGCCCATCCCAAACGCCTCAAGACCCTGACAAGTGTTGAGACTACTTATGCACCCATGAAGGCAAGAGCTGACCCTCAGCGCACCTTGCGTCGAGTCAAACGACGTCGAGCGCCACCATGTCGTCGACTGTCTCGCGGCGGATCACCAAGCGGGCATCTCCGCCTGCCACGAAGACGACGGCGGGGCGGCCGATGCGGTTGTAGGGGGCGCCCATCGAGTAGCCGTAGGCGCCCGTCACCGGTGTTGCCACCAAGTCGCCCGCAGCCAGTCCTGCCGGCATGGGAGCTGAGCGCACGATCACATCGCCCGACTCACAGTGCTTGCCCACCAGCCGCACCCGAGCCGGGCGTGGCTCTGCTGCCCGGGCAGGCATGAACGCCGTGTAGTCGCTGCCGTAGAGCATCGGGCGCGGGTTGTCGCCGTAGCCGCCGTCGACGGCGGCGTAGGTCCGTACTCCCGGCACCTCCTTGATGGCACCCACCGTGTAGAGAGTCACCGCGGCAGCTGCGGCGATGGCACGCCCCGGCTCAGCCACCAAGCGCGCCTCGAAGCCGTGTTGGTTGCTCAGCGCATCCCACCTCTGCGACAGGACGGCACCCCACTCGGTGATCGTCGGCGCCCGCTCCGATTCCACGTAGGCGACGCCGAGCCCGCCGCCGATCGACAGCTCTTCCAGACGGCCGGCAGCCAGCCCCGAGCCGCCGAACAGCGGGGCCGCGAACTCGGCAACCACCTCCAGCGCCTTGGCGAGGCTCTCCACTCGGAACACCTGACTGCCGATGTGGCAGTGGATGCCCACGAGCTCGACCGAGGCCGCAGAAGCGGCCCGCTCGACTGCGGCAATCGCAACGCCCTGGCCGATGCCGAAGCCGAACTTGGAGTCGGCCTGCCCGGTCGAGATGTACTCGTGTGTCTCAGCCCGCACGCCGGGCGTGACCCGCAGCAACACCCGCGGCACCATCCCGTCGGCACGGTGCAGCTCGTCGAGACGGTCCAGCTCGTCCGCCGAATCGACGACGATGCGGCCCACACCTGCTGCGCGAGCCATCCCCAGCTCCGCGACTGACTTGTTGTTGCCGTGCAGCACGATCCGCTGCGCCAGGCTCTCGGCGGTGTCGCCATCGAACGCCCGCAGCACGGTCGCCAACTCACCACCGCTCGACACGTCGATGTCCATGCCTTCGGAGATCGCCAACCGCGCCATGGCCGCGCACAAGAACGCTTTGGCGGCATACGCCGCTCCCCCATCGAAGGCCGATACGGCCTCGCGGCAGCGCGCACGCAGGTGCGCTTCGTCATAGACGAACAGTGGTGTGCCGAACTGAGCTGCCAGGTCAACCAGGTCGCAGCCACCAACACGCAGGCGCCCCTCCTCGGAGACCTCAGAGGTCTGCGGCAGCAGCCGGAACGGGATCGGGTCGCTGGGATCGTCGGTGGGCGCATCGGTGCCACCGGCTGCGGTGCTGAGTGAATCAGGGCTCATGGCCGGACCGTCACTTCCTGCTCACATCGCCGACGGCGCGTCCACGCCGAGGAGGTCCAACCCGATCGCCAAGCCGATGCGCGTGCCCTCAGTCAGGCAAAGCCGAGCGTCGCGAACCTCCGGCGGCACGTCGCGGAGCAGGATCGGGCAGTCGTTGTAGAAGCCGTGGAAGGCGCCAGCCAGGTCGCGCACCCATGTCGTCACCTTGTGGGGCGCGCGCTCTCGCTGCGCGATCTCCACCACTGAGGGCAGCACCTCGAGCGCTCGCAGCAGCGCCAGCTCGCGCTCGCCGTCAAGCGTCGACAGATCAGTGCCGGCAGGCGGTACGGGCGCGACCCCATCCGATTCAGCCCGTCGAGCCACCGACGCGATCCGAGCGTGGGCGTACTGCACGTAGAAGACCGGGTTCTCCGAGGCCTGCGCCGACAGCAAATCGATATCGATGGTCTGACGCGAGTCGATCGACTGCAGCAGAAAGGCGAAGCGCGCCACGTCGGGCCCCACCGCGTCGATGAGCTCGCGCACTTCCACCATCGTGCCGGTGCGCTTGGACAGCTCGATGACCTGGCCGTCACGCATGAGCGTCACGTTCTGGCCGACGATCGCCTCGTAGGAATCGGGCGGGTGTCCGAGCATCTGCATCGCAGCGGCGATGCGAGGTACGTAGCCGTGGTGGTCGGCTCCCAGGACGTCGATGACGTGACTGCCGCGGCTGAACTTGGCGTCGTGGTAGGCGATGTCGGGCACGAAGTAGGTGGGTTCGCCGTCGCTGCGGTACAGCACCCGGTCCTTGTCGTCACCGTGCTCGCTAGTGCGCAGCCAGACAGCCCCCTCTTCCTCATACACCCACCCGGCATCGCGAAGCCGCCCCATGGCCTCGTCCATGGCTCCGGAGTCCACGAGCGCGGCCTCGCTCTGCCAGCGGTCGAAGCTGACGTTCATGGCCGACAGCGACTCGCCGACGTCGCGCAGGGCGCGCCTCATGCCCCATTTCGCAGCGAATTGAACTTCGATGGGGGTTCCGACGGGAATCGGCGCATGCCCCGCCTCGAGCGCCGCTTTCCGCAACAACTGCGCGACATCGGCTTCTGCCTCCAAACCTGAACGCAGTTCGGCTGTTAGTTCGCTTGCCCACTCACCGACGTAATCGCCGTGGTAGCCGTCGTCGGGCACGGGTTCGCCGGTCATGCGTGCCACCAGCGATTGTCCAAAGAGCTGCACTTGCACGCCGAGGTCGTTCATGTAGTACTCGGTGACGGTCTCGTAGCCGCAGCGACGGAACAGGCGGGCAAGGCTGTCGCCGTACGCACCCCACCGCCCTCCGCCGGCATGCAGCGGACCGGTCGGGTTGGCGGAGACGAACTCCAGGTTCACGGTCTGGGATTGGCCGATGTCGGGGCAGGCGTAGCCCTCGGTCCCCTCGCGCAGGACCGAGATCAGCACCTCGTGCAGCCACGACGGCGCCAAGTGCAGGTTGACGAATCCTGGGCCGGCGACCTCTGCGCGTTCGAGGTGCGGCAGGCCTGCGAGCTCGAGCTGGGCCACGACGCGTTCCGCCAGCTCGCGCGGAGCCATCTTTGCCGCCTTTGCGTACACCATGGCAGCGTTCGACGACCAATCGCCGTGATCGGCTCGCGATGGACGTTCCAAACGGAGACGCGACCCGTCGGCGTCGATGCCAAGACCCGCAAGGGCACCTGCGATCGCGCCGGTGAGCGCCTGCTCTATCACCGTTGCGAAGCTACCCCTGCTGGACGCTGATCCCGGGTTCAATTGCGGCCGAACAGCCGTGGTTTGTCGTTGCCTCCTCGTCGGCACCGACGATGTACGAGCCTCCATCGCACCCGGCTCTCGGCGCGGCGTAATTCGCCGCACGGGGTGTCCCCGAACATTCGGCGGCGTGAATGCCGCGCGACTCGGCGGCGTGACAACCTCGCGCTATGGATCTCGACCTGACGTGGGTCAACGTTGCCGCCAGCCTGACTCTGGTGGCCGCTGTCGTAGTGCTATCGGCATGGCTGCGCCTCGGCATCACGCGAGGTGTCGTCGTGGCGGCAGCACGGGCAGCGGTCCAGCTCTCGGTCGTGGGCGGCGTGCTCATCGTGGTGCTGCGACCCGAGGCCGCCCTCGTGTGGTCGTGGTTGTGGGTGGCTGCCATGGTGGTGCTGGCGACCGGTGTGGTGCGGCGGCGCACGCGGCGGCTCAAACCGTTCCAACCGTCGATCGGCTTGATCGTGGCCGCGGTGATCGTGCCGCTGGGCGTCTGCCTCGCGGTGACGTTCGGGCTCGGCGTCTTTGCCCTGACGCCGACAGCGCTGGTTCCCGTCGCCGGCATCCTGCTCGGCAATTCGCTGCCGACAACGATTGCCGCAGCGGCGCGCATAGAGGAACTGCTGTCCGACGAACGCGGCCAGATCGACGCCATGCTCGCCCTGGGCTTTGACGGCAGCTCGGCAATCCGCCCGCAGGTTCGCAAGGCGATCCGATCAGCGCTCGTCCCTCAGGTGGAACGCACCAGCGTGGTGGGCCTCGTGGCGCTGCCCGGCGCGATGACCGGCATGATCCTGGCGGGAGCCGACCCGCTCGACGCTGTAGCAGCACAGATGATCGTGATGTTCCTGATCTTGGGGGGCGTCGCGTTCACGGTCGCTGTCGTGGTGCTCGGGACCGCACGCAGGGTGATGACGCCCGACGGTCGCGTGGCACGGCCGCTGTACACCCAAGCCGTGCCCGACGGCTCGCCAGCGAACCCGCCCAGCCGGCGCGCCGGTCTTGTGCGGCGTTGGCGGCTGGACGTCTTCGCAAGAGCGGGGCGCGACAGCGGTCGGTAGCTTTGCCGGACATTGAGTCCGGACATTCGAGCTCAGCCCGGACCTTCAGCCCTCGTAGCTCAGGGGATAGAGCATTGGCCTCCGGAGCCATGTGCGCAGGTTCGAATCCTGCCGAGGGCGCTTCGTCGGCTCCATGCCGGCCGAGGGCGCTTCGCCGGCTCAGCTGTCCGCTGACCACCCGGTCAACTCGGTGCGCTGGATGACGATGGCAGCGCCGACCGGCGGCTGCGTGGCGTACTGGGGATAGCGCTCGCACAGCAGCTTGATCGCATGTCGGTGCTGTGCACCCTCGGTGTGCACCACAGCGCGGCCGCGCAGGCGCACCCACCACAGGCGCTCCCAGTTCATGTCGTCGTAGTGCTCGATCAACATCGTGACCTCGGGAAAGCGTCGAACATTGTCGAGCCGCTTGAGGTCCATGGTCGTCTTGGGCTTGTGGTCGACGGCTGTCACCACGACGTCGTCCTCGAATGCGTACGTGCACGGCACGAGATCGACGCGCCCGTCGGCACGGATCGTCGCTAGCGTCGCCACCCGACCCTCACACAGCAGCGCCAGCAGTTCGGCCTCGGTCACGGCGGGCCACCCTAGAGCACCGCGGCGTCGATCCAGCACTTGAGCGCCAATGTTCCCACGGTCTCCGAGCCAGGTCGTCCCGGACCGTTCGCGAGGCACCTGCCATAGTCTTGGGCCATGGCAATGACCGGGGCAATGACTGGGGCAACGACTGGGGCTCCCCCGGCATCGGGCGGCGCGCCGCCACGCTGGACCTTCCAGTGGAAGGAGCTGTACGACGAGGTCATCACCACAGGGCTGTGCACGGGCTGTGCCGGCTGCGTGATCTCCTGCCCGCACGACGTCATCGGCTACGAGCACGTCCAGGGCGGCTTCATGCCGTTCCACCTCGAAGAGGAGCTGGGGCTCGAAGACTGCGGCCACGGCCAGAAAGGCTGCACAAGCTGCACCCGCGCCTGCCCCCGCTTCCGCACCTGGGAAGACGAAGCCGACGACTTCATGTTCGGCCGGCACCGCACGGGCGAAGAGCCTTCGGGCGTGTTCAAGGACATCATCCTGACAAGGGCCTCTGACGACTTCGTCCACGAGATCGGCCAGGACGGCGGGCTGGTGTCGGCGATCCTCATCTGGGCGCTCGACCACGGCTACATCGACGCCGCCCTGACGTCCTACGTCGGCGAGGGCGAGGGCAACCAGTGGACGGCGTCGCCCGGCGTTGCCTTCAACCGCGACGACGTGCTGCGCGGTGCTGGCAGCCGTTACACCTATTCGGCCAACACGCTCGCCTACAACGAGGCGATCGAGGCCGGCGCTCAGAAGCTCGCTCTGGTCGGCATGAGCTGCCAGAGCTCGATCGTGCCCGTCGCCAAGTCCCGCAAGGTGGGCAAGGTCGGCAACCGGTTCGTGCTGAACATCGGGCTGCTGTGCTCGAAGTCGTTCGACGAGGCCATCTTCGAAGAGCTGTTCGAGCAGAAGTACGGGCTCGACCGCCATCTCATCCGCAAGACGAACATCAAGGGCGTCTTCCAGATCTGGACGCACGACGGCGGTTACTACGAGATCAACCTCAAGGAATGCCACGCTTGGACCCGCGAGGGATGCAACCACTGCCCCGATTTCGCCGCCGAGCACGCTGACATCTCGACCGGCGGTATCGGCAAGTACAGCGACTGGACCCTCACCATCGTCCGGACCGAAATCGGCCGCGAGATCATCATGAAGATGCTGGCCGACGGCTCGCTCATCGGGCGTCCTGGCGACGAAGACCCGGGTGCTATCGCACTCATGCACAAGCTCAGCGAGAAGTCGCGGGTCCGCTGGCCGAAGTTCGCCTGGGACAAGCCCGCGCTGCTGCCTGAACCCACGAAGAGGTAGCCCACGCCGCAGCCGGCGTCGGCTCACAGGCAGAGGTTGATGAAGTCGACGATGTCGGGTCGGACCTCGGTGCTGGCCATGAAGTGGTTCAGCCGGTGGGCCGGCACCACATCCTGCGCTCGGGCCAGCGAGCATGCACACAAGCTGCGCAAGCGGTCCGAGCCAGCAGAACACTCGTTGAGGTAGGCCTGCTGCTGGGCCTCGGTCCACTGCGCCGGCGGTCCAGCCTCACGGCAGTTGACGAGCGCTGCGGCAAGATCGGGAGAGAATTCCAGAGCGCCCGACATGCGATCCTCAAAGACCTCGAGATCGATGGCAGTGAGGTTGCCCTCCATGCGGTCGGCGGCGCAGTGGCACGGTCCCACGAGCCCAGCGTCGGCGACGCACGCATCCATGAAGGCGATCAGCGGCTCGATTGCGAGCACCCCGGGAGCGCCGTCGCCGGGAACGGTCGGCGGGGCAAGCGTGCCGGGGTTGCCGATGGGCGCGTCGGAATCCGTTGCGCCATTTCGGGTGGTCGCCGGCGCCACCTCGATCACGGTCGTTGAGCATGCGACAACGCCCGCCAACGCCAACACCGCTGCAACCCAACGCGCGCCCCGCAGCAGCAGAGGCCGCCATGCCTCAGGCGGATGGAAGATTCGCCAGTCGGCGCGCATCGCGAAGCACCGTATCGGCCATGCCGGCGGTGAGGCGGCCGGTGAACGTGTTCTGCTGACTGGGGTGGAACGAGCACACGATGCGGGCGATCCCGCCCAACGCTTCCGAGCCGCTCGATCCTCCAACAGCGGGCACCTCGGCGGTCACGCCATGGCCGAATCGGGGCCGAGGCCGCACACCACCAAGCGTGCACAGCACACCGTAGGCGAAGGCGCCGAGGGCGACCGCAACGCGGGCATTGACGAGCAGTGCCAGCTCGCGTTCGAGGAACGGCCGGCAGGCATCTCGTTCAGCAGGGGTGGGCTTGTTCGCTGGCGGCGCGCAGCGAACCGCAGCGGTGATGTACGCATCACGCAGCTCCAGTCCGTCGCCTGCGCGCTCAGAGGTCGGCTGATTTGCGAAGCCGCAGCGGTGCAGGGCCGCGTACAGGAAGTCGCCAGAACGGTCGCCGGTGAACATCCGACCGGTGCGGTTCGCGCCATGTGCAGCCGGCGCCAGCCCGACGAACACAATCGCTGCGGCCGGATCTCCGAAGCCGGGCACGCCCCGCCCCCAGTAGTCCTCGTCGGCGAATGCTGCTCGCTTGTGGGCTGCGGTCTGCTCGCGCCACGCCACGAGCCGGTCGCAGCGCATGCACGCCGCGACCTCGTTGTTCAGCAAGCGCAGCGCCGCGCCGCCAGAGGCGTTACCGGACGACGGGGATGCGGCGCTCATCGCTGCGAGTGTGCCAGTCGCCGGCGCTGCGCGCGTGCCGTCTGGCGCCGCTGCGCGACGATCCAGACAAGTAGCTTCGGCACGGTGCCAGCCCGACCTCGACCCACGCTGCTGCTGTTCGTCCGCCACGGTCTCACCCCGACGACCGGCGTCGAGCTGTACGGCCGTCGTCCGGGAGTGCACCTGTCCGACGCTGGCGTCCAGCAGGCGCAGCATGCCGCCGAGCGCATTGCTGCGGGGGGACGCCGCGTCGCGGCGGTGTATGCCAGCCCGCTGGAACGGGCCCAGGAAACCGCCGCCCCGATTGGTGCGGCCCTCGGCCGCAGCGTGCGCATACACGACGGCCTCAACGAACTCGACATGGGCCGCTGGACGGGTCGCAAGCTCAGCCAGTTGCGCAAGTTGGCGGCGTGGTCGCAGGTGCAGCGCTATCCCAGCGGCTTCCGCTTCCCCGACGGCGAGACGTTCCGCCAGATGCAGGCGCGCATCGCTGCGGCGGCAGGCGAGCTGGCAGCCCGCCATCGCGGCGCCACGGTTGTCGCCGTCAGCCACGCCGACCCCATTCGGGCGCTGGTAGCTGACGCCATGGGAACCCATCTCGACCTCTTCCAGCGGATCGTCGTGTCGCCGTGCTCGGTGACTGCGATCCTGTACAGCAATGACGGCCCCGTGGTGCTGGCCACCAACAGCACTTCAGACCTCGCAGCACTCTCTCCGGCATGACTGACGATTTCGACCTGCGCAATCCGGACGCCTTCGTGGCGGGAACGGTCGGGCCGGCTGGCCAGCGGATCTTTTTCCTGCAGGCCACAGAAGCCGGTCACGTCGTCTCGCTGAAGCTGGAGAAGGGGCAGGTCTGGGCGCTGGCAAACCTGCTCAGCGAACTTCTCGAAGGCGAGAGCTACGAGGGTCCTGCGTCAACCTTTGCCAAGTTGGTCGAGCCGGTGACCGCCGCATGGACAGTCGGCCGTATGGCGACGGGCATGGACACCGAGGGCAAGGTCATCGTGGTCATTGCCGACGAGCTCGATGACAGCGACGGCGACAGCGACGATCCCGACGACGACGCAGATTCGGGCGGCGAGGAGCTGGCTGATGACGACGAGCGCACTGGCGGTCGCGCCCGCTTCCACCTCGACTACGCGATGGCGCTCGGATTCGCGCAGCAAGCGCTGCTGCTGGTCTCCGAAGGCCGCGACTTCGGCCAGCGCAATGGGCACCGCCCGCCCCGAGATTGATTGGCCGGCGTGAGCGAACCGGCCCCACATCACCTGCTGCCGAAGAACGAAGACGGCACACAACTCGAATTGCCGGTCATCTGGGACGCGTCCGTGGCCGATGCCCTGGGTGTGCTGCGCACGGGCGACATCTCCGTGCTGGGGCGGATGCCCTACAGCAGCAACGCCACGTTCCTGGTACGAATCGACCACCCCACAATGCCGACCGCTGCGATCTACAAGCCCGAGCGGGGAGAGCGTCCGCTCTGGGATTTCCCCTCCGGGTTGTATCGGCGGGAGATTGCCGCGTTCGAGCTGTCGGAGGCGCTTGGCTGGCACGTCATTCCGCCCACCGTCGAGCGGGACGGGCCCTTTGGCGTGGGCTCGATCCAGCTGTTCATCGACGCCAACTTCGAAGAGCATTACTTCACCCTGGTCAACGAAGATCGGCACCATGCCGACCTTCGGCGGATCTGCGCCTTCGACCTCATCGCCAACAACACCGACCGCAAGTCGGGGCACTGCCTGGCGTCGCGCTGGGGACCGATCTACGGCATCGATCAGGGTCTGTGCTTCGCAAGCAATTTCAAGCTGCGCACGGTCATCTGGGACTTCGGCGGCGAACCGTTCGACGACGATCTGGCTGGCGCCATCGGATCGGCAGCGCAGCCGACGCCCGCGCTGTCGCAATGGCTGCGGCCAGATGAGTTCAGCGCGCTGGCGGAGCGAGCCGAGTGGCTCGCCAACTTCGGCAAGTTCCCCGACGACGACGGCGGCCGTCGCTGGCCCTGGCCGCTGGTGTAGCCAGCGGGAATACGACAGCCGCTGGTCTAGTTAGCGGGACTTGAGCGCCTCGATCAGCGCCGGCATCACCTTGTGCACGTCGCCGACGATGCCCAAATCGGCCACGCCGAAGATCGGTGCCTCAGGGTCCTTGTTGATCGCGACGATGTTCTTGGAGCCCTTCATGCCAACCAAGTGCTGCGTGGCACCCGAGATGCCGCAGGCGATGTAGACGTTCGGCTTCACGACCTTGCCGGTCTGCCCAACCTGCTTGGCGTAGGGAACCCAGCCGGCGTCCACGATGGCGCGTGAGGCGCCCGACGCTGCCCCGAGCAGCCCTGCCAACTCGTCGACCATCGAGTACGCCTCGGGCTGACCCAGCCCGCGCCCGCCCGACACCACTACAGCAGCGTCGTCGAGCTGTGGGCCCGAGCGCTCCTCAGCGTGGCGGCCTGTCACGACGGCCCGGCCTGCTTCGCCCGGGTCGACTGCCCCTACGGTCTCGACGCCAGCCGCGGCGGCGCCGTCATTCGGCTCGGCCTCGAAGCTCTTCGGGCGGAACATCGCCAATGCCGGCGCCGGCGCACGGTAGGCGGTGAAGATGTTCTGCGTCCCGCCGAAGATCGGCTCCTCGGTGACAATCGCACCATCGACAACTTCGACGCCGACGTTGTTGGTGGACACCGGACGATCTGCCAGCACCGCGAGCCGGGCGGCGGTGTCGCGCCCGTCGGCGGTCTGGCCGAAGAACACGGCATCAGGCGAGGTTGCTTCGATGTGGCTGGCAAGCGCAGCAGCGGCGTGCACGCCGACCAGCCCGTCGCCGAGTCCTTCGAGCGCGTACACGGTGGACACGCCGTGCGCGCCCAGCTCGGCGGCCATGGCCTCGCCGTGCGCCGGGGCGAACGCGGTCACGGAATCGGCCAGCGTTCGGGCCTTGGTGGCCAACTCGAGCGTGAGGCCCGAGGGACCGTCGGCGTCGCCTTCAGCGAAGAGCAGAATCTGTGCAAGCGTCATTGCGAGTGATTCCTGTGGGGTTCGTAGGTCAGTAGTTCGGGTAGCGGGCGAGCCGGTCGGGAACGACGGTCAGGTCAGATGATCTTCAGCTCGGTGAGGAACTCGACGATGTTGGTGTGCGCATCGCCTTCATCGGTGATGATCTCGCCGGCCTCACGCTCGGCCGCATCGGTCACCTCGACCGTTTCCTGCCGGGCGCCTGCCACACCGACTGCGCTCGCATCGATGCCCAGCGCGGCGAGATCCTTCGCATCGACCGGCTTCTTCTTGGCCGCCATGATCCCCTTGAACGACGGGTAGCGCGGCTCCACTACGCCTGCGGTCACCGAGACGACCGCTGGAAGCGCGCATTCCACCTGGTCGTAGCCGGCTTCGGTCTGGCGCTGGACGCTCGCGATGCCGTCGGTGATCTCGATGTGCTTCGCGAACGTGACCGACGGCATTCCCATGACGCCGGCCACCATCTCGGGAACGGTGCCGGTGTAGCCGTCGCTGGACTCGGTGCCGGCCAGTACGAGGTCGGCATCGAGCTCGCCGATAGCTGCACCCAGCACTTTGGCGGTGGCGAGTGCGTCGCTGCCGGCTAGCGCGTCGTCGCTGATCAGCACCGCGTCGTCGGCGCCCATCGCCAGCGCAGTCCGCAACCCGCTGGTCTCAGAGCGGGGCGCCATCGACACCAGCGTCACCTGGCCGCCACCGGCAGCCTCTACGAGCTGCAGCGCCATCTCGACGCCGTAGGAGTCGGATTCGTCCAGAATCAGCTTGTCGTCCCGGTTCAGCGTCCGGGTATCGGACTGGAGCTGTCCCGGGATAGCCGGGTCTGGGATCTGCTTGACGCACACAACGACCTTCATGAACCGAGAGTCTGCCGATTTGTGGCAGGTCTTCCACTCCGCATCGGTGAGACTTGCGCCGTGCGCGTCCTGCTGCTGGTCAACGACTCGGCGTCGTCAACGACTGCTCGCACGCGAGTGTTGATTCACACTGTGCTCTCGGAGCGCCACGACACCGAGGTGGCGTTCACCAACCGCCGCGGGCACGCCGCTCGTCTCGCACGCGGTGCCGCGACGACCGGCACCGATGCAGTGGTGGTGCTCGGCGGCGACGGCACGCTGAACGAAGCGGCCAACGGCGTGGCCGGAACCGACTGCAGGCTTGCCGCGCTGCCGGGCGGCTCGACCAACGTGTTCGCACGAACCATTGGGACGCCCGACGATCCGCTCGTTGCGACCGAGGCAGTCCTCGACGCACTCGAAGCAGGCAGCATCACCTCGGCCGGGCTCGGTCGCACATCGGGCCGCTTCTTCTTGTTCCACTGCGGCATGGGACTCGACGCCGCGATCGTGGAGCGGGTCGAGCGCCACCCCACCCTCAAGCGCTACCTGGGCCATCCGCTGTTCCTGCTCGCGGGCGTCGACACGCTGCTGCGGCACTACGACCGGCGCACCGGGACCTTGACCGCCCGCACTGCGGGGCCAGAGTCGACACAGGTGGACGGCTGTTTCGTCATCGTGGTGGCGAACACCGATCCCTACACGTTTCTCGGCAGCCGACCAGTGCACATCGCCCCAGCGGCAACCTTGCACAACGGGTTGTCGGTGGTGGGCTTACGATCGCTGCGTCTGGCCGACTCGCTCGACGTGCTCTCAGCGGTATTCCGCGCAAATGGCAGCCTCGGCGATATGGATCCGAGCGTGGTGCAGCGCATCGACGATGTCCGCGAACTCACCGTGACGGGGATCCGCCCGTTCGGTCACCAGCTCGACGGCGACCATCTCGGCGCGGTCGACCAGCTGCGCATCGAGTGGGTGCCCGACGTGCTCAGGCTTGTCATGCCTTCCAGCGCCGCCTGATCAGGCGCGGTGCGGTCAGGCGATCGTTCGCAGCGGGATCTGCACGACCGCCTCGGAACCCGGCGGGGGCGTCCGACGCCTGACCTCGAAGGTGCCGCCGAGATCGGTCCCGCACAGTGCGCGCACGATCGAGGTGCCCAAGCCGCCGGAACGCTGAGTGTCGTACTCGTCTGGGATGCCGATGCCGTCGTCGCGCACGACCATCGACAGCACGTCCGTCGACGGCCGGGTGATCTCGACCTCCACGCTCCCGATGGGGCTCTCGTCGAGTCCCGGCGCGGCTTCTAGCGTGTGATCCTCGATCTCCCACAACCGGGGGAACGCATGGTCGACAGCGTTCTGCAACAACTCGTTGAGCACCACCGCCAGCGATGTCGCAGTCTGCGACCGCAGCATTCCCGCCTCGCAGGTGACGCTGAAGTCGATTGGTCGTTCGGGGAAGGTGATGCTCTGGCGCATCGTCTCGGTCAGCGTCTCGGCGACATCGCAGAAATCGACATCGTCGGTGGTCTCGCTCGACAGCGTCTGGTGGACAAAGGCGATGGCACGGATGCGCCGTACCGCCTCGTCGAGCGCCCGGTTTGCCTCGCGGGACTCCAGGCGGCGGGCCTGGATGCGCAGCAGCGACGAGACCGTCTGCAGGTTGTTCGTCACCCGGTGGTGAATCTCGCGAATGGTGGCGTCCTTGGAGATGAGCAGCCGGTCGCGGCGGCGCAGCTCGGTGACGTCGCGCAGCAGCACTAGGGCATTGCGCACGGGGGTATCGGTCAGCGGCAGCGCCTGCAATTGCACGGTCACGGATCGGTGCTCGACCTCGCCCACGACCGGGATGCCGCCGCTCATGGCGCGCCCCACCACGTCCGGGCCGAGATCGAGATCTCGCACGCGCCGTCCTTGCACGTTGCCCCCGACGCCGATGCGGTGCAAGGCGCTCACGGCATTCGGCGACACGAATCCGATGCGAGTCGTGTCGTCGGTGAGGAACAGGCCATCGCCGACTCGCGGCGCCTCTTCGTCGGCGACATCGGCGTCGCGGTAGGGGAACAGGCCTGCGGCAAGCATTCGGGCCAGCCGGCCGAACGTGGCGATGTAGGTCCGCTCCAGCTCGCCGGGGTCGCGGATGTCGGTGAAGCGCGGCGTCACTTCGCTGCTCATCACAGCAATCGTCACGCCATCGAACGTCACCGGCACCGCAGTGATGCGTGCCCGCCGGTCCCCAGGCACCCGCAGGCCCTCGCCAGTCACGATCACCCCACGGGCGAAGGCCTCCGATACCAGCGGCCGTTCGCTGGCGGCAACGCAGAGCCCGATGTGGTCGTCGCGGTACAGCGTGCGGCCGGTGGTGGGCCGGATCTGACCGATCACGGTCAAAGGAGCATCTGGGCCGAGACGCCGCCAGGGTCGGGGCGTGCTGGTGTCGTCGTGCGGTTCAGGGTCCGATACGTCGTCGGGCAGCTCTTCGAGCGACGTCACCTGCCCGGGCGCAAACAGCAGCAAGTCCGAGAACGACAGGTCGGCCAGCAGGGACCACCACGCCATGAGACGCCGCAGGTGCTCACGCGGGCTGTCGCGCACGTTCGCTGCGGGGCGCGGCCGGTCGGCGGGCGCCCGCATAGGAGCCTCAGTCCGCGGCGAAGCCGATGCGCCGGTCGCCGGTCGGGCCCAACTCGAGAAATGCGAGCTTGTCGATGGGCACTCCGACGCGGCGTCCGCTGCGATCGTTCAGCCAAAGCACCGATTCGTCGCCGCTCAATGCGGCTTCGAGCGCTGCAGCCGCATCTGCCGCGACATCATCGTCGATCTCGACATTGAGCTCCCGACCACCGTGCGTGATGCCGATCCGGATGTCCATGGCCGCAGGCTACCGGTGGTACCCGCGACCCCTGCCGAACGAGAGATCCGCTTTAGGTGGCTGCCGCGCAGAATTCCGGCGATTCGAGATTTGCAAATATTGCAAACAAAACAAATGCTGCAAAACTGACAAATCTCACAAAACTGCTGCGAGTGGATCCCGAGTACGCTGAGTCCGTGGCCAAGAACAACCCGTTCTCGCCGACTTTCGGCACCTCGCCTCCTGCACTGGCAGGGCGAGACGCAATCTTGGAAGACCTCGACGAGGCGTTCGAGACTGGACCGTCACACCCGGACTACACCGTGTTGTTCATCGGCATTCGCGGCACCGGCAAGACGGTGATGCTCAATGCAGCCGAGGACATGGTCCGCAAGCGAGGCTGGCTCGTGGTCGCTGAACAAGGCAACCCCAGCGGCCTCATTGAACGCCTGCGAGATGGCGCCGCACGTTTGCTCGCCGAGTTCGACAGCGAGCCGTCGCGCCGTGTCAGCGAGCTGCAGGCGGCCGGTGTGGGCATCGCCTTCGAGCACCGCTCCTCGTCGCAAGGACCGCAGGACCTTCGCAGCATTCTCGGCAGCCTCGGCGACCGGCTCGCGCAGACTGGCAGCGGTTTGCTCATCACCGTTGACGAGTTGCATGCGGCCGATGTCGGCGAAGTGCGCGAACTCGGCGGCATCCTCCAGCATGTCACTCGCCGCGAGGGCCGACCCATCGCTTTCGCCGGTGCAGCACTGCCGTACATCGAGGACGAGCTCTTACAGGGCCAGCTGGCCACATTCCTGCAGCGGTGCTCCCGCTACGACATCGGCCCGCTCGATGCCGCCGCTACGCGGAACGCCCTTGAGATTCCGATGAGCCGGTCGGCGGCGACGATCGAGGACCATGCCCTCGGGCGCGCCGTCGAGGCCGCCAACGGATACCCGTTCATGGTGCAACTCATCGGCTTCTACACGTGGAAAGCCGTACACGATCCAGCGGCAGGGATCAATGACGCCGACTTCACAGTCGGCATCAACCGCTCCGAGAGCAGGATCGGCCGCCTGGTCATTGCGCCGACGTGGAACGAACTCTCCAACACGGATCGGCGTTTCCTTGCGGCCATGACCGAGGACACCGGCGATTCCACGCTCGACGCCATTGCACAACGAATGGGCGTCTCCACCAACTACGCCCACGTCTACCGGCGCCGGCTGGAGCGCGCCGGCATGATCGTGACCACCGCGAGGAACACCGTCGCGTTCGGGTACCCCACTGCAAGGGCCTGGGTATCACAGCGCACCGTGCAGCTCCCGCCGCAATAGCGCACCGGCGAGGCCGACCGGCAGTACCGCAGCCGATCTTCAACCACAGTGCCCGCATGATCGTTGCCGTCCCGCCTCGATATGAACGTTTCGTTTACGGCGAAAACCCGTCTCTGACTAGCAGTTTTAGGCCGTCCCTGGACCTTGGGATCGGGGTGCTAAGAACTGCACGAGAGCTGGCTGCAGCCGACGCGGGTGCGCGCCCAGTCCGGACGCAGCGCCGCGTAGGACTCCCGCTCGGGCTGGTCGTCGTAGGGGCGGCGCATGACGTCGAGCAGCTCGCCGATGGCCTCGGGACGGCCCTCGGTGGCGCTGTCGATGGCCACCTGGGCCAGGTAGTTTCGCAGCACGTACTTCGGATTGACCCGGTTCATTGCCTCGGCCCTTGCCTGGTCGGCGATGCCCAGCGTCCGCAGCCGGGCTGCGTAGCCCTCGATGAACTCGCTCGTGGCTGAGCGGTGTTCGTCGGTCACCTCGGCGGGCCGGTAGCAGGCGTCGGCCAACGGGGCTATGCGCTCAGCCGGGTCGATGCCCTCGGCGGTAGCCACCGTGGCGAGGCGTCGCCAGAACACCGTCATGTCGGTCTCGACCAGCCGCAGCACCTCGAGCACCCCCGTGGCCAGCTCACGGTCGGCATCGGTGTCGAGCCCCGGCAGGCCGAGCTTGGCGGCCATCATCGCCGACCACTTCTGCTCGAAGTACGGCCCGTAGCCGTCGAGCGCCGCCTGCAGTCCTTCCGCCTCGCCGATCAGCGGGTACAGCGCGTTGGCAAGCTGCATGAGGTTCCACTGCGCAACCGCCGGCTGTGTGCCGAACCGGTAACGGCGGTGGGCCGCGTCGGTGGTGTTGGGGGTCCAGTCGGGGTCGTAGTTGTCAATCCAGCCGTAGGGGCCGTAGTCGATAGTGAGGCCTAGGATCGACATGTTGTCGGTGTTCATCACCCCATGGACGAAGCCGACGCGCAGCCACTCGCAGACCATCTCCGCGGTGCTCCGCACGACTTCATCGAAGAACTGCACGTATCGACCGGGTGCGGGTTCGCCCGCCAGATGGGAGAAATCGGCACCGATGACAAAATCTGCCAGCGTGTGCAACGTCTCGACGTCGCCCCGGGAGGCGAAGATCTCGAAGTTGCCGAATCGCACGAACGAGGGCGCCACCCGGCAGACCACTGCTCCCGGCTCAGGCGCCGGGTTGCCGTCATAGAGCATGTCGCGGATGACGAAGTCACCGGTCCCCACGAGGCTGAGCGCCCGCGTGGTGGGCACGCCGAGGTGCGCCATGGCCTCGCTGCACAGGAACTCGCGTACCGAACTTCGCAGGACCGCCAGCCCGTCAGCCGTGCGGGAGTACGGCGTCGGCCCGGCGCCCTTCAGTTGCAGGGTTTGGTGCTGACCGTTGCGGTCGACCATCTCGCCGAGCGCAATCGCCCTGCCGTCACCGAGCTGACCGGCCCACGAGCCGAATTGGTGCCCGCCATAGCAATGAGCGTGGGGGTCCATGCCGTCGAGCAGCGTGCTGCCGGCGAACACGGCGGCGAACTGGGGATCGTTCACCACGTCGCGGTCGAACCCCAGCAGGTCAACCATCTCGGCGCTGTGCGCAAGCAGTTGCGGCGTAGGCGCCGGTGTTGGCGCGACCCGCGAGTAGCAGGCGCCTATCACCTGCCGGCGGTGGTTGACGGTGTCGGGATCGGCCGGGAGCGCGGACGTGAACCGGTTGTCGAAGCGCACGTCGTCCAACGAGGAAATCGGCGGCGCTGCACCGACAGTGCTCACAGCAGCTTCAGACCTTCGTTGTAGCGACGGGTCGGCAGGTGTTCCTCGCAGAGCAGGCGCGCCATGTCCCGGAATATGCCGGCGGTTTCGCTGTCAGGGTCGACAGCCGTGATCGGCATGCCGTCGTCTCCGCCCGCACGCAATTGCGGCACCAGCGGCACCTGACCCAGCAGCGGCACATCCATCTCATCGGCCAGGGCCTGGCCGCCACCCGAACCGAACAGCTCGTAGCGCTTGCCGTCGTCACCGGTGAAC
This sequence comes from Candidatus Poriferisodalis sp., assembly GCF_965221945.1. GTDB lineage: Bacteria > Actinomycetota > Acidimicrobiia > Acidimicrobiales > Poriferisodalaceae > Poriferisodalis. The sequence goes on from NZ_OZ244925.1 coordinate 2,480,663, forward strand.
CAGCTCATGTTCTCGATTACCGCCCGCACCTGCAGGTTGACACGCGAGGCCATGTGGGCGGCACGCTGGGCGACTTTCTGGGCCGCGGGCTGCGGTGTGGTCACCACCAGCAGCTCCGAGCGGGGCAGGAATTGCGCCAGCGACAGCGAGATGTCACCGGTGCCTGGCGGCAGGTCGATAAGCAGGTGGTCGGGATCGTCCCAGAAGACATCGGTGAGGAACTGTTCAAGCGCCTTGTGCAGCATCGGGCCGCGCCAGATGACCGGTTGGTCCTCGCGGGCGAAGAAGCCCATGGACATGCACCGCACACCGTGCGCCTCGGTGGGCACCACCATCTGGTCGATCACGGTGGGGGGACGGTTCACGCCGAGCATCCGGGGAATAGAGAAGCCCCACACATCGGCGTCGATGATCGCTGTCCGGGTGCCGCGTTGGGCCAGCGCAATAGCAAGATTGACCGTCACGCTGGACTTGCCGACGCCGCCCTTGCCGCTGGCCACCAGCAGCACACGGGTCTTGTTGCCAGCTTGGGCGAACGGCACGGACCGCCCCTCGGCGTGACCGTGACCTTCGTGGGTGCCCGCTGTGGCAGCAGGATCGCCGATGAGCTGAGCCCGCAGCGCCGATTGCTCGGCCTCGTCCATCACGGTGAATTCCACGACCACGTCGTCGATGCCGTCGAGCGCACGCCCGGCCTCGCTGACAGCGTGCGAGACGTGTCCGGCAGCGGGCCAATCGCGCGACGGCACGGCGACCAGCACCTGTGCGGCACGCCCCGCGACGGCCGCAGCGCGCAGCATGCCCATCTGGCCAATGGGCCGACGCAGCTCCGGGTCGATCACGCCAGCCACGGCTGCGGCCAGCTGCTGATCGGTGACGGTCGCTGCCCCGCTGTCGGCGGCTGAATTTCGGCGCTTGGCCCTCACTGGGTGCCCCCGACCGGTTGCGATGGATTGCCGCGTGGAGGCTGCACCGGCGTTGCAGCCGCACCTGCGGCCCGCCTCGCACGCTACTGGCGCGACCTTGCAGTTGAGCCCTGGCCAACGCTCACGGCAATTGGCTGTTCGCTACAAGTGAGCATGCCACCGGCAAATTGCACGCGCGTCACAGGGACCCGATAGTCGGTCCAGTCAGCACACTCCCGGCCCATTGAGGGTCGTTCCGTTGTGGTCGTGGCAGCGATTTTGGGCCCGCCGACTGCCCGCGTCCGAAAGCAACTCTTGCCGAATCGCTCAGTACGAAGTCATCGCAATGCGACATGAAGAAATATCGATATCTAACGTCTACGTAAACAAGAATGCACAACCGACGGGGTCAAGGTGAAACGACAAGTACCTTTTTGCGCAGTGGCGGCCACCCTGACTCTGGCAGGCAGTTTCTTGGTGACGGTGCCACAACGCCGTCACCAGACCCCCGTGGCGGATCTGGCGGCGGCCGCCCAGGGAATACTCCGACGTGCAACGCGAGAAACCCGAGCGGGTGCTAATCATCGCTGCGATACGTCGTTGTATTCCATGATCATGCGCCGCGGAACCTCGGATTCTGAAATCGGTTGATGACATGGGTAACGGAAGTGCTCGGCAGGGTCCGTTGGTCTGACGGACGTCTCGCCAGTTACCGGGAGGACCATGTGGCGTTTGGCCTCCACCTGTTGTCCATGGCGTCGGCGATCGCAGTGACCATCGTGTGGATGGTCTCTTCGAGATGGGCGGCGTGGTGGGTGCTGATACCGCTGAGTATTGCGAGCAGCCTTGCATTGGAACTTGTCGCAAGGATCCGCTTGCGACGCACCGTGCGTCGGGTCGAGACCCAAGGCGGCAGAGGGCGGGCACAGGTCAAGGCGAGTGTTGAGGACTGGGTCAACCAGCAGCTCAGCCGCTTCGACGACTACGCGATTCGGAGTTGCGACCAGAAGGCGGAGGAGTTCCTGGCTCGAGCCGAAGCGGCGAGAGCCAGCGGAGACCAGAAATCCGCCGCCAAGTACCGACGACGAGCTGGGCGTGAACGCAAATACAGCGAGCGGTGGAGGCGCGCCGTCGAGGACAACGCCCGCCGATCCTGAACGCGTCTTGTATTCGAAGCTGTCGGCGCTGCGGCTTGCGTAGGCATGACGCTGGATCCGCTCGGCCTGCGGTCGTTACGCCGGCCGCCGTGGATCCGCGTTCGGAGGTGTTCGACTGCGGGATTTTGCTCTCGCCCTGTGGTCAGCTATTCGAGTTCGGCCTGCATTTCGGTGATCGCGCTCTCGAGGGCCGCAGCCATGGCGGGGGGCGGGTTGCGTTGGAGCGCCGACTGGTAGTAACGGATGGCAGCAGGCAGGTCGCGTTCGACAAAGCGGGCCGTGTAGCCGCGGAACACCCACGGATCGAACTCACCAGGGTTGAGCGCCACCGCCGCATCGAGCGATGCGATGCCCGCGGTGATCAGCTCGGGATCGGGGATGCGCACCAGCAGCCAGCCACGAAGGGCCAGTGCCTCGGTGTCGCTGGAATCTTCGGCCAGCACCCGGTCGAGATCGACCAGCGCCGACTGCAGGTCGCAGCCGGCGACGAGTGCATCGGCGGTTTCGCCGGAACTGGACGAGTCCTGAGCAGACAGCGATTCGCAGTGACGCAGGTGCAAGCGAGCAGACAACACCAGTGCGCCGCGCAGGTCGCGGTCGAGGCGGAAGATCTCCTCCAGCGTGGCGCGGGACGCGTCGAGCTGGTTCGCAGCGAACTGGCGCTGAGCATCGACCAGCAGCGAACGGGCCGAGCGGTCGATATCTCCCGAGATGGTCTCGCCCGACAGGCGCAGCCCGACCGAACGCGCCACGACCACGCCAGCCAGCGCGCCGACGAGCACGAGGGCGCCGACGGTCACGACCGAGACAAAGCGAAATCGCCGCGGCCGTGGCTCTTCAGGCGGATACTGAGGCGCAGAAGCTTCCCCGGCGCCGTCTCGGTGTGGTTCGTCAGCACGCGCCCGAGCCCGCCAGCGACGAGTTGCGGCCCACAGGCCTGCCACAGCCGCGGCGAACGCGGCCACCGGGAGCGCCCACACCAACGTGCCCACTCCCTCCCCTGGCGGCAGCGCGTTCACATCGTCGCCGTAGGCGGCAGCGAGGTCGGCCCGGATCTCGGTGTCGCTGCGACCGGCGTCCACCCAGAGATCGATCTGGCGCCGCATGGCAGCGGCCGCTGGCGCGTTCGACTCGAGCACGCTCTGGCCGTCGCAGACCGGGCAGAGCGTGGCTTGCTTCAGCTCGTAGGCGCGCTCGGCCTCCGTCGCGGGCGGGCGTGACGCCGTGGCGGCAACGACGGCAGCGATGATCGCCACGGCAACGACGACGAGCCAGCCGATACGGCGCATCCTGGGACCACGGTGCTGCGGCCGGGTCGTCGCGGCGGGCGGGGTGCCCTCGGGCAAGCTCATGCTGCGCTCATGAACCGGGTTGCGACGTCGCTGCGCCCTCGCTAGCGGAACCCAGCAGCAGCGCGATGACAGCGTCGGGATCGCCAGCGCTGATCTGACCCTGCCAGCGGGCCGCCACGATGCCCTCGGGCGTAATCAGGAACGACTCGGGCGGCCGCAACACTCCGAACTCGACGGCCCATCGGGAATCGGGATCATCGATGACCGGCCAATTGCCTCCGAGACGCTCATAGAACGCGACGGCGGCGTCGGTCCGATCGCCGAACGGGACGGCAATCAAGGCGCCGTCATAGGGATGGCGGAAGACCCATTCGGCCAATGCAGGGTGTTCGCGCTCGCACGGAACGCACCACGACGCAAAGAAGTTGACGAGCACCCACCGGGGCGACGCTGCGTCGATGTCGAAGCGCGCCACGCCGTCGGGACCGATGTGCACACCCGGCATCGCCTGCGCACCGCCGGCCTGCACGAACTGCTCCTGCGGCCAGATCAGCTCGCCTCGAAGCGGTGGCACCAATTCGCCGATGAGCGGGCTGGCAGCCCGGATGCTGCCGCCGTCGGAGTCTCGCGTCGCCAGGAGCGCGATCAGGCCCGCCGCCGCCAGTCCGACGAGCACCGCCGTGATCCGAACCCAGGCTCGGCGGCGCGGCGCCGCCTCGCGGCTGTCGCTGTCGAGGGGAGCTTGCGGCTCGGCGCTCGACATCCCTTCGGACTCCGGCGTCACGAGCGGCGCTCCCCTGTAGCCGCACCGGCTCGCTCCTGTGCAGAGTCGAGGGTTGGGCGAGCACCGCCCCCGCGCGGGACCCGGTCCCGCGCTCCGATGCGGTTCGGCACCAATGCCGCGGCAATGCCCAGCGCAAGCACGGCGCCGCCCAGCCACATCCACGCCACCAACGGCTTGATGAGCACACGCAGCGCCACCTCGCTGCTGCCTTCTTCGGGAATGGTCGCAAGCGACAGGTACACGTCGTCGACCAGGCTCGTCGCCACCGACGGCGTCGAGATCGGCTGGCCGAATTCGGCGAAGCGCGTCACCGCAGGCTCGAAGGTGCCCCGGTCTTCTACGTCCACACGCACCCGGACCACCCGGTTGCCGTTCTCGATCGTGTCGGTCAGGCCCAGGTAGGTGACTTCGTGGCCCGCAACCACGCCGGACTCGCCCGGCGACAGCGTGAACTCGCCTTCGGACCCGTATGCATTCGACGCGATGAAACCGAATGCGATCACGCCCACGCCGATATGGGCGATCATGCCGCCGCCGGTGCGACCGAGCAGGCCACGCCAGCCGTTGCGCCGCACACCCAGCGATAGCAGCCGCGTGGCGCTGCCGATCACGAATCCGCCCAAGCCCAGCGCCAGCACCGGCCACAGACCGCGCGCACCGGCCCACAACGACAACACCATGGTCAGCGCGCCGATCGCAGCCGGCAACAGCATCCGCCGCGAACGCAGCTCAGCAGACGTGTCACGCCAATTCAGCGCCGGGGACAGGGCCATCAACCCGAGCAGTGCAATGCCCACCGGTGCCAGCATCCGATCGAAGTACGGCCGCCCGACAGCCAGCCGTTCCTGCGACACAGCTTCGGCCAGAAGCGGGAACACCGTGCCAAGCAGCACCACGAACGCCGCCACCGCGAAGAGCAGGTTGTTCCCCAGGAACGATCCCTCCCGGGACCAGATCGATCCCAAGCTGGCGGGCTTTCTCAGCGCTTCGCCGCGCCACGCCACCAGCACCACACCGGTCGCCACAATCACGGCGAAGAACGCGAGCAGTAGGGGCCCCAGCGAGGACTCGCTGAACTCGTGCACCGATTCGAGCACGCCTGAGCGAGTCAGGAACGTGCCGAAGATCGTCAACGCGAACGTCACAATGAGCAACGACAGGTTCCACACACGCAGCATCTGGCGCCGCTGCTGGGTGATGAGCGAATGCACGAACGCTGTGGCAGTCAGCCACGGCAGCAGCGAGGCATTCTCGACGGGATCCCACGCCCAGTACCCGCCCCAGCCCAGGACCTCGTACGACCACCAGGCGCCCAGCAGGATTCCCACGCCCAAGCTGCCCCATGCCACGAGCGTCCAGCGGCGTGTATCGGCCAGCCAGCGGCTGTCGAACCGCCCCGTGACGAGCGCAGCCACAGCGAACCCGAACGGCACGGTGAAGCCGACGTACCCGAGGTACAGCATCACCGGATGAATCGCCATCAACGGGTGGTTGCGCAGCAGCGGATTCAAGCCGCCGCCATCTGCGGGAGGGTTGGCCAGCGTGGCGAACGGATTCGCCGGGCCTGCGAGCAGTGCAAAGAAGAAGATGCAAACGCCCAACATCACCGCCAGCGCCCATGCCACCGTTGGTTCGGCAGTCCGGCCGCGGAATCGCCACGCGGCCGTGCCGACGTAGCCGCACAGCACCAGTGCCCACAGCAAGATGGACCCTTCGAGCGCGCCCCACAGTGTCGCCATCTTGTAGATGAACGGGGTGGCGATGGTGGAGTTGCGCGCCACGTAGGCAACCGAGAAGTTGTCGCTGAGCAGTGCGAACTCCATGGCGCCAACGGCCAGCGCGCAGCCCGCAGCCATTGCCGCGATCCACGCCAGTGCCTGGCGGCACCGCTCGGGTTGCTTGAGTGCTCTCGCAGCGACCAGCGTTCCGGCACCGCCGAGCGCGCTGACGAGGCCGACGGCCACGCCGAGCGTGCCCAGCACGGCGATCACAGTCGGGGCACCTCGAACGGGCACTTGTCCAGGAAGCCCTCGGGCGGTTCGTCGGGATCCGGGATGCGCTCCTCGTTCGCCGCCTCGTATTCGTTGGTGTGCTTGATGAGCATGTTGTCGCTCGAGAAGAAGTGCGTGTCGCGACCGGCGACCGTGACGACGTCACCCGGCACCCAGCGGCCTTCGAGCACCACCGGGATCCACGGCGATTCGAACAGGTCTGGAGGGTCGACTGAGTGCCGCACCGACACCGATGCGCAGTTGTGGATCACCTCGAAGGTGGTCACGCCGCCGTCGAGTTCCACCGACCTAGGCACCACCCGTCCCTGCAGACGGAACCGGCGGTCGCCGAGTTCGACGCGCTCGGCGATGGCCTCATCGGCGTTGCGGAAGAACAGGGTGGCGTTGCGCAGGCCGGCAATCGCTGCCGCGCCACCCACGATGAGCAGCAGCAGCACGAACCCGCCGACCATGGCCTTGCGTCGGCGCCCCATCTCCCTGCGTGCCGCTGCACGATCGGGAGCCTCCTCGAGCGGGTGCCGGGGGCTGAGGTCCGTCATGCCTGTGAGGTCTCGTTGCTCGGATCCCCCGCAGACTCTGTCTTGCCAATCCCCAGGTCCCGACCGAGTGCGCGGCCGCGGCGGACTAGCCAGAGGGCGTAGGTCACAACTGCGGCCGCCACCAGCACGTAACCAGTGAGCACGTTTGCTGCGTAGGTCATCGTCCCGCCGCCTGTTCGCTGCGGCGCTCTTCGAGGAGCTCTTCCAGGGTTGCTTCCTCGGCGAGTTCTTCGAGGCGCAGCACCCGGTAGCGGTGGATGCCGATCCAAAGCGCCACCACAGTGAAGACGGCCCATGAATACAGGAGGGTCCAATAGATCTCGCCGGCGAAATTGCGGTCGCCCCCGAGCCCGAGGTTCAAGCTGGCCTCTTGATGCAGCGTGCGCCACCAATCCACCGAGTAGTGGACGATCGGCAGGTTGACGACCGCGATGAGGGCCATCACCGCCGACCGCCGCGCCCTCGAGCGAGGTTCGGCGGGCAGGCGCCGCAGCGCCAGGTAGCCGAGATAGGTCACGAATAGCAGGACGGTGGTGGTCAGCCGGGCGTCCCACTGCCAGTAGGTGCCCCAGGTCACCTTCCCCCACAGCGACCCGGTCACCAGCGTGAGTGCGGTGAACAGCACGCCGAGCTCGGCGGCAGCTCCAGCCACGCGGTCCCACTGCCGCGCCTGTCGATCCGCGATGACGCCCTCCAACCCTCCGGCGCCGCTACGGGTCCGCCACAGCACTTTGGCGCTGGCGAATGCGGTCAGCACAAAGCCGCCATAGGCGACCCAGATCGAGGGCACGTGCACGTACATCAGCCGGACGGCGTCGCCTTGCACCCTGTCGGCGGGCGAGATCCACAGCGCCAGCAGTGCCATCACGGCGACTGCCGCGATCGCCACGACACCCAGCACCCGGGTCGCGACGCTGCCGGTCATCGACAGCGACCAGTACTCAGCAAGGGCACAGGGCGTTGCGCCTGCTGGCGCAGGTCGGGCTCAGCGGCCCCGATCATCGTGAGCCCGCGTTCATGACTCAGGCGTCCTCCAGCAGCGGACCAGCCGCCGCCCAACCCACTGTGATGTATGTAACCAGCACCACTGCCAGCAGTGCTGTCCAGCTCCAGCCTTGGTCGGCGCTGGTCCCGAGCGCCACGTCGAACGCCCGGGTTCCGGCCAAGAGCACCGGTGCTGCCACCGGGATCAGCAGCAGCGGGAGCAGGGTATCCGCCGACCGCAGACCTACCGTCATCGCCCCGTACAGCGTCCCGCAGATGGCAAACGCAGCTGTGCCACAGAGCCCTGCAACGACGACCAGGAGCCAGTCGTCGACGGTGACCGAATAGAGCACCAGCAGCCCCGCGGCGGTGAACACGGCTACCACGATGAGTTGGATGGCCAGCGCTGCCGCCTTGCCCCAGAGGATGGCCGCCGGCACCAGCCCGCCGAGGCGCAGCGCGTCCAGGTTCCCACCTTCGGCCTCGATATCGAAGCTGCGCTTCGCCCCGAGCACGCCTCCGAACAAGACGGCCACCCAGAACAGACCGCCCGCCCCGGCGCCCAGCAAGGACTGGTTTGCGTCGAATGCGAATGCGAAGACCACAAGTATGAGCAGCACTGTCGGGACGATCTGGATGAGCGTGATACGAGCCCGTCGCTCGACGGTCAGGTCCTTGCGGCAGACGAGCCAGATCTCACGCCACATCGGTTGGACCGTCCGTGCGTGGCCCGGGAGCTATCGCCTCGACCCGGCCGCCGGCAAGCACTACCTGGCGAGCGGCCGCAACCCGTGCACGGCCCGTCTCGTGCGTCGCGAACATCACCGTGGCTCCCGCCTCGACGGCGTAGGCCAGCAACTCGTCGAGCGCGTCCCTGTTCGACTCGTCGAGTCCAGCGTGCGGCTCGTCCAGCAGCCACAGCCGCGGGCGGGCGATGGTCAGGCAGGCCAGCGCCACTCGCCGCTGCTGCCCCTCGGAGAGTCGTCGAATGGCAACTGCGGTCAGGCGACCACCGAGTGCAAAGCGTTCGACCGCGGCTGACACCTCGGCGGAGGCCGCGCTATGCAGGGCCGCGCAGTGGCGCAGCTGGTCGTCAACTCTCAGATCGCCGTAGAGCGGGGCCCGATGTCCCAGCAATCCGACGTGTCGCCGCACTGAGCGACGGTCTGCGATGAGGTCGAAGCCCAGCACCTCGGCTCGCGCGCCTCGTAAGGGCACGAGACCCGCACACGCCCGCAACAACGTGCTCTTGCCTGCGCCGTTGGGACCCCTCAGGCAGACCATCTCGCCGGCTTGCACCGTGAGGTCCACACCCGCCAACGCAGGAAAGCGGTCCAACAGGGCCACGACGCCCTCGAAGGCAACGGCAGCTGCCACGGAGCGTCAAGGCTACGGGTGGGTTCGGCCGCTCAGGGCGTGGCGACCACCGCAAGCACATCGCCCTCGGCGACGGTGTCGCCCTCGGCCACGTGCATCTCCGCCAACGTGCCGCCCTCGGGAGCAGTGACAGGAATCTCCATCTTCATGGACTCGAGGATGAGCAATTCGTCGCCGGCAACGACGGCGGTTCCCACCTCGGCGACCACCTTCCACACGGTCGCTGTCAACTCTGCTCGAACGTCCAACAAGTCGTTTCTCCTCCACGAACCCGGGGCGAAAAGCCTGCGCAAAGCTAATCGAGGCGGCGACCGAACGCCCGGGTCTCGTGGCTGGAACCTCTGACTGCAGCGTCATTTATTGGCGCTTCACCATCCACAAGTGCGCGCGAACCGGTCTGTACTGTCGACATGCGGTGTTCTTCATCGTGCTCGTGGCGACCATCGGAATTGGCATCGGCTTCGCTGTCGCCCTTGTCTCAGGCGGCACGCCGCGCGAGATCTTCGGCAGGCTGCGAGCACTTCGGATCAACCATTGGCCAGTGCTCGCGCTCGGAGTTGTCCTGTCGCTCGCTGTCGGGTTGGACACCAACATGCTCGCGGGCCGCTTCGCGCTGGGCGTCTCGCTTGCGCTGCTGCTCGCAGGTTGCCTGCTCAACCGACACATCACCGGTGCACTTATCGCTGCGATCGGCATTGCCGCAAACCTCGCAGTGCTCCTCGTGAACGGCTACCTGCCAGTGAACGAGGGCGCTGTGGTGGCTGCAGGCATCATCGACTTCGATGGACTTGACCGGGTACTGCTCGGCGCTGCCCGCCGGTGGTCCGACGACGCGACGATTGCCGCGTGGCTGGGCGGTGCAATCCCGCTCGCACTGCTGAGAGATGTCATCACGCTGGGCGATCTGGTGACCGCCGCCGGTTTGGCCAACATCGGATTCCGGCTCATGTGGCCAGCAGCGTGGGATCTACGACGGCTCGAAGCGGTGTCGGGAAGCCAGTTTGAGGACTACGACGATGGGACAGTCGTGCTCAGGCCGGTGGCGCCGCCCACAACCCTGGAGCATCCGCCGCTGGTCGGCGCGGCAGCAGCGTCGCCAGCACCAACGGCACCCGCAGCCCCGACGGAACCGCCGAGCCCAGTGCCGGCACACAACGAGCCGGCGTGGGCATCGCGAGTCGAACCAGCACCGTGGCCGGCCCCGGCCCCGTGGCCCAATGAGATCGAAACCCCCGACCGCACCTCGAGCGGCGAGCCCACCGAAGCTCACGATCCGCAGCTCTTCGGAGCCTGAACGCCTTTCACGCTTTCTTTGTGCAAATTTGCCGCCTGTGGCGGCATTTCTGCACAAAGTCAGGGCGATCGGGGCAGGCAGGCATCGCCGCCCATCCGCAGTCTCCGGCTACGGCGCCGACGCATTACTGCGCCTACGACGGCCCGACGATGCCTGTGCCGTGATCCGTGACGAGATAATGGGGGCCGTGGCCACCGCCCCGAAGTCCAATCGCGAGATACCCGACATCGATCGCGGCCCAGCGCATACGGCAGTCGATCCCTTCGACGATGTTCTCGTCCGGCGAGCACGGCTGAAGCGGATCTCCAGCCTCGGACAACGGACGGGGTACGGCCTGTATGTGGCATCGCTTGTCTGCGGGGCCATCGGCATCCGCTGGGGATACACCCCGCTGCTCGCCACGCTGATCGCCGTGGCGCTCGTGGTCGGATCGATGCTGCTTGCGCCCACCATCGTCATAAGCCACGGCATCAAAGCCGCCGAGCGTGAAGAGCGTCGAGCCGCGGCGACCAGATCGACACAGTGAACGAGGATCGAATGGCGCAAACTGCGGGCGACAACCAGCACTCAGGCGCTCTCGAAGGCATACGCGTTGTCGATCTGACGACGGTGCTCATGGGACCGCTGGCGTGCCGGATGCTGGGAGATCACGGCGCCGACGTCATCAGAGTGGAAACGCTCGTCGGCGACTCCACGCGCAACGGCGTGCCGGCCCGATCCGCTGGCATGTCTGGGTTCAGCCTCAACATTCAGCGCAACAAGCGCTCGCTGGCGCTGGATCTCAAGTCTCCGGCCGGGCGTGAGGCAATGGAAAGGCTGCTGGCCAGCGCTGACGTGCTCATCACCAACATGCGAGCGGCGGCCCTAGAACGCCTCGGTCTCGATGCCGACACCCTGCGGGCTCAACACCCGCAGCTCATCTGCTGCCGAGGGAGCGGCTACGGCAGTGGCGGTCCATATCGCGACAAACCCGCTTACGACGACGCTATCCAGGCCGCTTCGGGCCTGTCGGATCTGATCGGCCGCGTCACTGGCGAACCCGGCTTCGTTCCTGCCGTGATTGCCGACAAGGTCACCGGACTGCATGTCGTCGAAGCCGTGTTCGCCGCCCTCTTCCACCGTGAGCGCACCGGTATGGCCCAGACCATCGAGGTGTCCATGTTCGAGACCATGGTGGCGTTCAATCTGGTGGAGCACTACCGCGGCGCAGTGTTCGAGCCACCAGAGGGACCCTTCGGCTACGACCGGTTGCTGACTCCGCACCGGCGCCCCTACCCCACTGCCGACGGTTGGGTGTGCCTGCTGCCCTACAACGATGCGCAATACCGGGCCTTCTTCACATTCGTCGACCGGCCCGAGCTGGCCGACGATCCGCGCTTCGCCAGTCACAACTCCCGGATTGCGCATGTCGACGAGCTGTATGCGCTGTTCGGCGAGCTCTCGCTGCGCCGCACGACGGACGAGTGGATCACCTATTGCGACGAGCGCTCGATCCCGGCCGCGAGGGTCATGGACCTGGCTGATCTCGACGGCGATCCTCAGCTGGCTGCTGTCGGCCTGGTGAGCATCGCTGAGCATCCCACTGAAGGGGCATACCGCTATGTGGCCGACCCGGTTGTCTACTCCGAGACGCCGACGCGCCTGCGCCGTCATGCACCGCTGCTGGGCGAGCACGCGGTCGAGATTCTCAGTGAGCTCGGCTACGACGCGGCCGAAATTGACGGCATGCGAGACGAGTGCATCATCGTCGTGCCGGGCTAGCGGTCACGTCGAGCCCCCAGCCATTCCGAACTCATCGAGGGCAACGCAAAAGGCACCCCTGCAGGGGTGCCCCTACGTCGGCTCGTTGCCGATAGCGCGGCGCCCTCACGGATGCCGCTCATGACGCTGGCTAGTTGCCGCGTCCTCCAATGCCCTGCTTCAAGGCGCTGATTGCAGCGTCTCGAACCGGGACGAACGCAACAATGGCGATGGCCGTGGCCACATCCATACCGAAGCGTCCGAGTGACAGCACTTCGAAACTGGCCCCGTACCCAAACAAGGCTCCGCCGTCATTGGCTTGCGAAACCAGTACTAGCAAGTAGGCCCAGATCAGATTCAGGTTGCTGCCGATAATCGGTATCGACTTCAGTGTGTCGTTCACTTTGACCGTGTCTAGGACACTGTCCACGACGACCATCGCTCCCTGGAACACCATGCCCAGGATGATCAGCGTCAGAATTGTCGCCATCATGCTTATCGACCCCCCTTTTGGTCGGCAGTACTTGACTGCAGCTGCCTTCCGCCCCCGCAGTCGGCAACCACCGCACACTCTAGTCAATGTCGTTGCGCTTCTGTGACAATTCTGTAACAGTTCTGTTTTCTTGGGATTCACCTCGCGTGCGGGGCGGTCGCTCAGTCTCGGCCACCGCCCGAGCGCGCCGGTAGCTTTGCCACGCATGACGCAGGTGCCCGACAAGCCCACGGTCGACGGGCTCGAGGCGAAGTGGTCGCAGCGCTGGGAAGCCGACGGCGTGTACCGCTTCGATCGCACCGCCACCCGCGAGCAGGTGTTCAGCATCGACACGCCACCGCCGACCGTCAGCGGCTCGCTGCACATGGGCCACGTCTTCAGCTACACCCACACCGACAACATCGCCCGCTACCGACGCATGGCCGGCGACGAGGTCTTCTACCCGATGGGCTGGGACGACAACGGCCTGCCGACCGAGCGGCGTGTGCAGAACTACTTCGGCGTGCGCTGCGATCCCTCGCTCCCCTATAACGAGGGCTTCGCGCCTCCGTCCGACGGCGGCGATCCGGCGGCGGTCGAGGCACGTGGCGAACTGGCGATCTCGAGGCGCAACTTCATCGAACTGTGTCATGTGCTCACCGCCACCGACGAACGGGCCTTTGAGGAGCTGTGGCGCCAACTCGGACTGAGCGTGGATTGGTCGATGACCTACGCCACGATCGACGAACGCTGCCAGCGAGTCGCGCAGCGTGCATTCCTGGAGAACCTCACGCGTGGCGAGGCGTACCAGATCGAAGCGCCGTCGCTGTGGGACGTCACCTTCGGCACCGCAGTCGCCCAGGCCGAACTCGAAGACCGCGAGCGGCCCGGCGCCTACCACCGCATCGCTTTCCATCGCATGGACTCACAAGGCGGCCGCAACGTCCCAGCATCGAGTGGCCCAGCGTCAAATGGCACAGTCGAGATCGAGACGACCCGGCCGGAACTGCTGGCCGCGTGCGTGGCGCTCGTGGCCCACCCTGATGACGAGCGCTACCAGCCGCTGTTCGGCTCAACCGTGGTGACGCCGCTGTTCGGAGTGGAAGTCCCAGTGGTTGCCCACAAGCTGGCCGAGCCCGATAAGGGCACCGGCATCGCCATGATCTGCACCTTCGGCGACACCACCGACGTGACGTGGTGGCGCGAGCTGGACCTGCCCGTGCGGGCGATCGTGGACCGCCGGGGTCGCATTGCTGCGGATCCGCCTCCGGGCATCGACTCGCCTGCGGGGCGCGAGGCGTATGCGCGCCTGGCAGGCCGCACCGTTGGAGGCGCTCGGATTGCGACCGTCGGGCTGCTGCGCGACTCGGGCGAGCTCATCGGCGAGCCGCGACCCATCACACACGCGGTGAAGTTCTACGAGAAGGGCGACCGGCCGCTCGAGATCGTGTCGAGTCGCCAGTGGTACATCCGCAACGGCGGGCGGGATGCCGAGTTGCGTGACGCGCTGATCGCCCGTGGCTCGGAGATGACCTGGCACCCGCCGTACATGCAGGGCCGGTATACGAATTGGATCGAGGGTCTGAGCGGCGATTGGCTGATTAGCCGTCAGCGATATTTCGGCGTGCCGATCCCGCTGTGGTACCCGCTTGACGACGCCGGCGAGCCGATCTGGAAGCGTCCGCTCGTCCCCGACGACCGTGCTCTGCCGGCCTATCCGAACAGCGACGTGCCGGCCGGCTACGACGAATCGCAGCGCGGCCAGCCCGGCGGCTTCGTCGGGGATCTCGATGTGATGGACACCTGGGCGACATCGTCACTGACGCCCCAGATCGCATGCGGGTGGAGTGAGGATCCTGACCTGTGGGCGCGCACCTACCCCATGGACATGCGCCCCCAGGGTCACGACATCATCCGCACCTGGCTGTTCTCGACTGCAGTGCGCAGTCACCTCGGCCACGACTGTGCCCCGTGGAAGCACTGCGCCCTGTCGGGCTGGATCCTCGACCCGGACCGCAAGAAGATGTCCAAGTCCAAGGGCAATGTGGTGACGCCGGTGGACCTGCTCGACACCTACGGCGCCGACGCTGTCCGCTACTGGGCAGCCAACGGACGGCCCGGCACCGACACCGCCTTCGACGAAGGCCAGATGAAGATCGGGCGCCGCCTGGCGATCAAGCTGTTGAACGCCGCGAAGTTCGTGCTGACGCTGGCGGGCGATGCCGCCCACGGCGACGGCAGCCGCCCCGACGAACCAGTCGGCAATGCGCTCGACGCTGCGTTGCTCGCTGCGCTCGCAGATCTGGTGCGCGCCACTACCGACGCATTCGAGGTATTCGACTACGCGCGGGCTCTGGAACGGACCGAGCAGTTCTTCTGGCAGTTCACCGACGACTACGTCGAACTGGTCAAGGGACGTGCGTACGGCGGTCAAGGTGCCGAGGCGGCAGCAGACGCGCATCGCACGCTCACCGTGACGCTGGACACCCTGGTGCGCCTGTTCGCGCCGTTCCTGCCCTTCGTCACCGAAGAGATCTGGTCGTGGTGGCGCGACGGCTCGGTCCACGCTGCAAGTTGGCCGAACGCCGAAGACCTCACAGCACTCGCTTCAGGCAATCACTCTGGCGCTTTGTCCGTCACTGCTGCAGTGCTGAGCGAGGTGCGCCGCGCCAAGACTGAGGCGAAGCGGAGTCTTCGAGTGCCTGCGGACCACGTCACGGTCACCGCTTCGGCCGCCGACATCGCGCTGCTGGATCTCACTCGCAGCGATCTCACCGACGCCGGTCACATCGGCGAGCTCTCGCTTCGCGCCAACGGATCGGCGACCCGTCCCGAGGTCGCCGTCGTGCTCGGCGACGCAGACTGACGCAAGACGGTCCCGAGCAGCTCGGCCCCAGCACCGCTGCGGTGAGCGCTGCTCGGACGAGCGCCGCTCTTGGGGTCTACAGGTCTGAGTCGCCGCCGTCGCTGTCGGATTCGGCGTGCCCGGCCTCGCTTGAGGCTGGCACCACCGGACGATCGAATGCGGCCGCTGCTGCGGGCGCGGTCTGGTCTGGCTCACCGCTGCGCACCCACACTGTTCGCTGGGGGAACGGGATCTCGATGCCGGCTTCGTCGAACGCGTCCTTGATGCGCTTGCGCAGCAGGCGTGCCGTGGCCCACTGCTCAGCGGGCTCAGTCTTCACCATGACCCGGAGGGTGACCGCGTCGGCACCGAAGGCTTGCACGCCGGACACTGTGGGCTCTTCGAGCACGGTGGTGCTCTCGCCTTGCTCGTGCCACACCTCGTCCGCAACCCGCTTGATGATCGCCATTGCCTCGTCAAGGTCAGTGTCATAGGCCACGTCAAGGTCGAGCGGCACGCGAGCCCACAGCTGCGACATGTTTCCGACCCGGGCGATCGCGCCGTTGGGCACATGCCAGACCGTGCCTGACAGGTCCCTAAGGCGTGTGGTCCGCAGCCCCACGGACTCGACGGTGCCCACCGCATCGCCGAGATCGACCACGTCGCCGACGCCGTACTGGTCCTCGATCAGCATGAAGACGCCCGTCAGCAGGTCTCGGACGAGGGATTGGGCGCCAAAGCCGACCGCCACGCCAATGATGCCGGCGCCTGCGATGAGAGGGCCGAGGTTCACGTCGAACTCGCCGAGCAGCATCATCAGCGCGACGGCCCAGATGATCGTGGTGGCGACGCTCTTGAACAGCGTCCCGAGGGTCTTCGCCCGTTGGCTGGCGCGCTCCGTTCGCTCCCGCAGCTGACTCATCTTGGCCGCGAGCCGGTCGGGATCCCACGTTCGGCCCTCTTTGGCAGTGCGGGCGGCCTCACGTTGCTCTGCGTTCTTCTTGTCGCTGGCGATCCGCTCCACCATGTGGTCGATGGCGCGCCGCATGACTCGGCGAGCGACAACGGTGAGCAGCAGGATCACCAGCACCGTGAGGGGCTTGTCCACGATCCATACCGACGCCGACGCCAGCCCCTCGCTGCCGGTCCAATCCAGCAGGCGCTCGCAGATCCAGCTGGGCTCGGTACCGCACACCTCCGTGCTGCGGCTGGCTTCTAGGAGTGCATCCACCGCATCGGTGGCGGAGGGGGCCTGAGCGAGGAGTGAGGTCATCTCGGGCAGCCTAGGAGTCGCCCCAAAGCCCGTGAGCCAGAGGCTCGGTGCCTAGCATCGCTGCGATGACTCAGGACAACGCTGGCAAAGACGCTCACGCCCGCACACCCACCGACGACCCTGACGCTGCTGCGCTCTATTCGGTGGCAGGCGGGGTGGCGACGATCACCCTGAACCGGCCCGACTACCGCAACGCGCTCAGCGTCGAGATCGTGAACGCCATCGGCGACCACTTCGAGGCTGCGCTTGCCGATCCCGAGGTGCGCGCCGTGCTGTTCACCCATGTCGGCAACACGTTCTGCGCCGGCGCCGACTTGCGGGCCGCCCAGCCCGGGGTGCCTCAGCCGACGCTTCGCTACAACTTCGTGGAGATCCTCGAGAAGATCATGACCTGCGACAAGCCCGTGGTGGGCCGGCTGGCCGGTCACGTCACCGCCGGCGGCGTGGGACTAGCAGCGGCGATGGACATCTCCATCGCGGCCGACGACGCAATCATCGGGTTCACCGAAGTCCGCATCGGTGTGGCGCCTGCGGTGATCTCGGTGGTCTGCTTGCCGAAGCTGGGCCGTGCCGATGCCAGCGAGCTGTTCCTCGAGGGCGAACGGGTGCCCGCACCGCGTGCCGCAGCGGCCGGGCTGATCAACCGTGCCGTACCCCGAGAGCTGCTCGACGACGAAGTCGCATCGACGCTGCGGCGGTTGGTGCGGGGCGGTCCCAACGCGCTGGCACACACGAAGCAGCTGGTTGCGAGGGTGCCGCAGATGCCCCGCGCCGAGGCCTGGGAGTGGACGACGGAACTCAGCCAGCGGCTCTTTCAAAGCGACGAGGCCGCCGAGGGCATCGCCGCCTTCCGGGAACGCCGCGACGCCAGCTGGGTCCCACCCGAGGAGTGAGTTCGTTCTCTTCAATTGCCTGCAACGCGGCAGAGACTCGGGCGCCGGTAGGGCAGCCATGCCTATCGCTCCCGTCATGGCCACGGCACGACCGGTAGCGTCGGCCGCCGTGAGCGGACAGGTGCATCTCGAACGTGACGGCCACGTGGGCCGCATCATCTTGGATCATCCGGAGCGGCACAACGCCATCAGCGCGCAGATGTGGGACGGCATCACCGCTGCCGCCTCCGAGCTCGAGAACGACCACGAGATCCGGGTGGTGGTGATCCGAGGGGCCGGCGAGCGCGCCTTCGCAGCAGGTGCCGACATCAGCCAATTCGGCGCGCAGCGTTCCGACGCGAGCGGCAACCGCAGCTACGACGACACGACGTCCCGGGCGCACGCAGCGCTGCTGGGCTTGTCCAAGCCGCTCATCGCCGCCATCGGTGGCTACTGCATCGGCGGCGGGCTCGCGGTGGCGCTGACGGCCGACCTGCGCGTCGCGGCCGAGGACGCCCAGTTCACGATCCCCGCCGCTCGCCTGGGACTCGGTTATGGCGCCGCAGGTATCGGCACACTGATGCGTCTGGTCGGGCCATCAGCGGCCAAGCGCATCTTCTTCCTGGCTGATCGCTTCGGAGCGCAGGAGGCACTGCAGATGGGCCTCGTGAACCGGGTCGTGCCCAAGGCGCACCTAGAGGCTTCCGTCGACGAATGGACCGAGCTGATCGGCCAGAACGCACCGCTCACCATTGCGGCGGCGAAGGCGGCGTTGACGCAGTGGCAGAAGCCGGAGTCTCAGCGCGATTTCGCCGAGGTAGAAGCGATGATCCGGGCCTGCTTCGACAGCGACGACTACCAAGAGGGCGTCGACGCCTTCATGAACAAGCGCCCGCCCGAATTCAAGGGCCGCTAAGCGCGGCGCTGAGGCAGTACTTCAGCCAGACGCGCGCTAGCTGCCGAATGGATCCCCGGTATCCATGTCCGCCACGAGTTCGAGGTAGGTGCTCAGGCGCTCGGTTGGCAGCTCGCCGGCTGTCACTGCAGCCGTCACAGCGCAGTCCGGCTCGACGGTGTGCGCGCAGTCTCCAAAGCGGCAGCTCTGCGCGAGTGCGGCGATCTCGCCGAATGCCATCGCAAGCCCGTCAAGCGGGCCTGACGAGCGGGGCAACCCCAGATCGCCGCCCCAGGGGATCAGATCCTGCAAGCCCGGGGTGTCCACGAGCGTCCCTCCGGCCGGCCCGCCGACGGGAACGAGCTGGCGCCGCACGGTGGTGTGCCGGCCTCGACCATCGGGACTCAGCGGGGCGACCGGTACTACTTCGGCCCCTGCGAGCCGGTTCGCCAGCGACGACTTGCCCACACCCGACGGCCCGCTGAGCGCCACGGTCGTGCCGCCGCTCGCCAACGCTCCCAAGCCGTCAAGGCCGCGACCATCGAGGGCGCTCGTCACCAGGA
Organism: Candidatus Poriferisodalis sp.; assembly: GCF_965221945.1. Lineage (GTDB taxonomy): Bacteria > Actinomycetota > Acidimicrobiia > Acidimicrobiales > Poriferisodalaceae > Poriferisodalis. Next base: position 2,499,667 of record NZ_OZ244925.1, read on the forward strand.
TCGGCACCTCGGCTGCTGCGGCGCCCAGGCGGTGACGCAGGGCATCGACGCTCGCCTCGCACTCGGCGCCCGACACCGTGTCGATCTTGTTCACGACAATCACCGGTCGAGCGCCTCCGGCGAACGCCGCAGTCAGATACCACTCGATCCGATGGCCGACGCTGGCCGCTTCGGTCGAAGGGGAGTCGCTGGTTGGAGCAGGCGTCGTGACGACTGCGAGGATGTCGGCGTTCGCCGCCACCAGCTGGGGCCGTGCTCGTGGCCCAGAGGCGCGACGGCACAGCAAGCAGGTGCGCTCCAGCACGTCGGTGATCACGACGCGGCGGTTGTGTCGGACTTCCAGCGAGCGAACAACCCAGTCGCCAACGGTCGGATAATCCAACGGTGTTCGGGCTGCATCGCGGACAGCGGCATCCAGCGCCCCAATCCTGGGGCCCTCGTCGTCAAGGAGTTCATACGCGCCGCGGTGCTCGACGCCAACGCGGCTCACGGTGTGACCTTTCGGGATCTGGGGGGCCGGTCCGGTTCGTCGAGACCAGCCCAGCTGCTCGGGGTTCGGCATCGGCGGCGGTAACGATTCAGTGCCGTCACTCACGGCGCAGCCACACCTCGTCATAACGGCCGACACCGAGTCGCTGGCCTTGGACCACGCTGCCGTCGGGCAGCGTCGTGGTGCCAAGCCCGGCAACATCCGCCGTCGCTGCCACGACGCTCGAGGCGTAGCCCAGGTACACGTAGGGAGCCTCGTTGGTGAGCTCCAGCATGAGCTTCGCTACGGCTTGTCGTCGGTCGTCCCCCGCGTCGGTCGCCTTGATCAGGCTCGCCAACGCCGCGAGATGCTCGCCGGTGAAGTTGGACACGTTCAGCGGCGTGGTGCGGACCGGTCCGACAGCTGCGGACGCCAGCACCGCTGGATCGGACTCGCCGCCAACCCGCCAGCACGTGGCACCGAAGTCGCCAGCGAAGGACGGGCTCTGGACCACCGAGCCCATGACACGGCTGATGAGCCCCGTGCGGGCGACTGTCTCGACGTCGACATCGACAAGGCCGGTGTCCTCCCACTGGCGTTCCAGCGTTGCCGTCATCTGCGCGAGCGCGAGATCGTCGGTGCACAAGACTCGGATCCGCACTGGCTCGCCAGGATCTCGATCGTCGGAACGCTCGGGATCCTCCGTGTACTCGCGCAGCAGGGATTGAGCCCGCTGCAGGTCATGACCCGGCCAGGCTTCCGCAACCTCAGCGGAATGCCAGATGCTGCCGGGCGCCCACCACTGCGTTGCCGCGAGCCGCTCGACATCGGGTCCTAGCGCCTCGAGCAGTTTGGTCTGGTCGGCCGCCGCGATCAGCGCCCGCCGCACCCGGATGTCATCGAGAGGCGCTCGCAGCAGATTGAACAGCACGACGCCAGCGTTGTCGTCAAAGCGTCCGATCACGTTGAGCGGGCGACCTCCGCCATCGGTTGCGACGGCTGCGGCTGTAGAGAGCTCCGCCGATCTCGACATCAGAATGTCGCCGCCACCGCCCAGCAGTACGGCGAGCCGTTCACGCTCGTCGGAGATCTCGGTGAATTGGATCTCAGCAGCCCACGGCAGAGGCGAGCCGTCGGCTGCGGTACGCCAGTAGTCGGGATTGGCCTCCAGGACCGCTGGCTCACCCGCCGACCAGCGCCGAAAGAAGAACGGTCCAGTGCCGACCGGTCCTCTGGCAAAGATGTCCGGGTCCGCTTCGGCGGCTGCGATGGAAAACACGCGTCCGACGGGCCCCGCGAGCGCCACCGGCAGCCCGGCGTTGGGCTCGCTCAATTCGAAGATCAACCTGAGCTCATCGGCAACGATGACCGATGCGATGCGGGCATCCCGCAAATGGCCGCCGCTGGCCCGGCCCGAACGCAGGTAGTCGTCGACGCCGGTCTTGATGGTGAGCGCGTCCATCGGCTCGCCGTCGGTGAAGGTGATGTCGGGCCGCAGCGTGACGGTCCAGCGCTGCAGCGACGCATCGGCCGAGACCGACTCCGCCAGCCACGGCGCGACAGAACCATCCGGGAGGACCACCGTGAGCGTTTCGAGAACGTGGTCCAGCACGTTGCGACACGACCATGCGCACACGTGGTCCCACGGCGTCCAGCCGGTGATGGGCGTCGGGTCGGCGGCCATCAGCACGTGCAGCGTGCCGCCGCGGCGCGGCGCTGTGTCCGGGGGCGCCTGTGTGGTTGGCGCAACGGCCTGCCGCACCTCGGTGGTGGGTGCGGGCGCAACGGCGGAGGTGTCGTCGGGGAGTTGGGTCGCCGATGGAGCGACGGTCGACTCGGCCGCCTCCTCGGCGCCCGGACTGCAGGCCGCAACCAGCAGCAGGACCGTTACGAGGGCCGTCGTGGGGGCGCGCCAGGGTCTCAGGAACCGCAGCCTTCGCCGCTCGTGAACCATTCGCGCTCGCCAGCGATCATGCAATACACCGACGCCGACGCTAGTGGCGCGACGGTGGGGCCCGGCTGCGCGGGTGTTCATCGGCGCAACCGCGTCACACCCCCTCGTTAGACAATGAGAGGCGCCTGCGGGCAGGGCTCATCCCCTGACCGTCTGTCGCCAGCTTCCACCAAGGAGTGATCCATATGTCCACCGGCCTCGCAGTCGTCTTAGGAGTGCTGGCGGGCCTCGCCGTGGGCGGGGGCATCGCATGGTCGGTGCTGTCACGCCGGCTGGCGCAGGCGGGTGCAGCACACGACTCGATGGAGCGGCGAGTCGCCGAGCTGACCAGCGAGCGCGATGCGGCCCGCACTGAGGCATCGCAGCACCGCGACGTCAACGCCGGTCTGCAAGCCGAGTTGGCGTCAGCGACAGCCGACCGCGACGCGCGCGTCGAGGAGATGGCCAAGAAGCAGGTTGAGATCGAGGGTCGCTTCAAGGAGATTGCCGCCCAGGTCAGCGAGACCACGCGCGCCAACTTCATGAAGGAGTTTCGCGACCTCACCACCGAGCAAACGGTCAACGCAGGCAAGACCGTCAAGGAACTCGTCGAGCCCATGCGAGAACGTCTGCGGGAACTGCGGGACCACGTCAACAAGGCCGACAAGGCCCGAGTGGAGGACACGGCCAAGGTCTCACAGAGCGTCGATCAACTGGTCTCCGAGACGAGTGGTCTGCGCCAGATCCTGCGCGACTCCAAGATGCGCGGCGCATGGGGTGAGCAGCACCTCCGCAACGTCATCGAGGCCGCAGGTATGAGCCCCCACATCGACTACATCGAGCAAGCCACCGTCGGCGAACTTGGCGCCGAAGGACGGCTGCGACCTGATGTGGTGGTGAAGGTGCCGGGGGGCGCGAGCGTCGTGATCGATGCCAAGACGCCGTTTGCCACATACGACCGGGCTGTGCGGACCTCGGATCAAGCTGAGCAGCAGCAGGCGCTGGCTGAGCATGCCGCGGCTCTCAGTGAGCGCGCCAAGGAGCTTGGCGACCGCGACTACGGCCGGTGGGTATCAGGATCGCCCGATTTCGTGCTGATGTACGTGCCGACCGACCCGATGCTCGACGTGGCCATGGACGCTGACGGCGATGTTTGGCAGAACGCTTGGCACCGACACCGAGTGCTGATCGCAACCCCCGGCCTGTTGATCGCCTTCTTGAGGACGGTGGCATTGGCCTGGCAGCGACAAGACATCGCCCGCAACGCAGAGAAAGTCGCCGACCTCGGAAACGAGCTGTACTCCCGGCTTTCAAAGTACGTCGAGCATGTCGACAAGATGGGTCGCGGCTTGCGCAGCGCGGTCGATGCCTACAACGGCAGTGTGGGCTCGTTCGAGCGCATGGTGCTGCCGCAGGCTCGACGTTTCCGTGAGCTGGGCTCAGTGAGCAGCAACGACGAGCTCAACGAGCCCAACCTGGTCGAGCCGGACGTGCGCACGGTCAACGCCCCCGAGTTGGGTCCTGGCGAGGACTAACCGGAACTGCGGCTCAGGGTGCGTCCGCGGTGGCCTCGGTGATGGCTTGCCAGACGCGTTGCGGGGTGAGCGGCATGTCGATGTGACGGATGCCCAGATGGGCAACGGCGTCGATCACGGCGTTCTGGACTGCCGGGGTTGCGCCAACCGTGCCGGACTCGCCGATGCCCTTGGCACCCAGCGGGTTGATGTGCGTCGGGGTTTCGAGCACGACGCGGTCGAAGAACGGCAGCTCCGCGGCGGAGATGATCGGGTAGTCGGCGAAGTTCCCGGTGAGGGGATTGCCGTCGTCGTCGTAGACGAACTCCTCGAACAGCGCCTGCGCCGCTCCTTGCGCCAGGCCGCCGTGAACCTGTCCCGCTGCCAGCAGCGGGTTCAAGATGGTGCCGGCATCGTCACAGGCGACGAGCTGTCGAAGCTCCACGTCGCCGGTGTGGCGGTCCACCTCCACGACGGCCACATGGGTGCCGAAGGGAAACGTGGGCGCTTCGGAGTCGAACACCTCCTCGGCGTGGAGCAGTCGCGGCCCCGCCTCGCCAGTTGTCGAAGCGAGGTGTTCAGCTACCGCGCTCCAGTCCACCGAGACCGCCGGGGTGCCCACGACGTGGAACGCCCCAGAGGCGGTGTCGAGCGTGATGTCGGCCGGATCAGCTTCAAGCAGCGTGGCCGCCACAGCGCGGGCCTGATCCACCAGCGTGCCCGACGCCTCCCAGATGGCCGAGCCGGCCAACTGCACCGATCGCGATCCGCCGGTCACCTCGCCACGGGGCACTTCGTCGGTGTCGCCGTGGACGACGTCGATCTGGTCCATCGGCACACCCGTGCGGTCCGAGATCAGCATCGCCCAGGAGGTGTGGTGGCCTTGCCCGTAGGGAGATGAGCCGGTACGGGCCACGATGCGACCTCCCGGCACCAACTCCACTGCGCCGTACTCCGATCGTCCGATGCCCGCAGTGCGCTCGACGTAGGTCGCAAGACCGATGCCGAGCAGCTTGACGTCCCCGTCGGCGCGGCGGCGGGCCTGCTCGGCACGCAGCGCTGCGTAGTCGGCTGCTTCGAGCGCAGCGTCGAGGCTGGCTTCATAAGCGCCTGAGTCGTAGGGCATGCCAGTGCGAGTCTCGAACGGGAACACGTCGGGCTGCAGGAAGTTCTTGCGCCGAACCTCGGCAGGGTCCATGTCGATCTCGGCTGCGAATACGTCGACAGCGCGCTCGATGGCGGCTGCGGCCTCTGGACGTCCGGCGCCCCGGTAGGGACCGGTCGGCGTGGTGTTGGTCAGCACCGAGACCGAGGTGAAACCGAGCGTGGCGATGTCGTAGCAGCCCGTCAGCATCGCCCGGCCATTGTTCGGCAGCGCCGCGCCCATGTTCCCGTAGGCGCCGGCCTGCTGCACCACGTGCACCTTGAATGCGGTGATGCGCCCGACGCGGGTGCCGCCGATGCGGCAGTACTGGATCTGCCCGCGACCGTGGACGAGCCCCACCATGTCGTCGCTGCGCGACGGCACCCACATGACCGGCCGGCCGATGCGCGCTGCCAGCCAGCCCAGCAAGGCCTCCTCGGGATGCGGCCGAGCCTTGGCGCCGAAGCTGCCGCCGACATCTCGTGACAGCACACGCATCTGCTCCCGATCCAGGCCCAGGATCTTGGCGAGACCGGCGCGAACCGGGTGGGGGCCCTGGCCGGCGTTGACGTGATGCAGGCGCCCGTCATCCGCCCATCGGCTCGCGGCCACACGAGTTTCCAGCGGGCACGGCGCTATGCGGTTATTGACCGTGCGGACCTCGGCCACCGCTTCGCATGAGTCGAAATCGGCCTGCTCGCCCTCGAGCACCATGCGAACCACTACGTTCGGCTCCGCCATGCCCTCGAACAGCGCCGGCCCGTCGAGCGCTGCCTCGGGATCGACGAGCGCCCCCAGCGGCTCGTAGTCGACCACGACCAGCTCAGCCGCATCGACCGCCGCAGCCGGGGTGTCAGCCAGTACGACGGCGATGGGCTCGCCCACGAACCGCACCCGGTCGGTGGCCAGCATCGGGCGCACGATGGCGGCGTCGAATGCAGGGCTCGGCGACGGATACGGCTCGAGATCGACATCTGCTGCCGTGACGACATCGATGACACCGGGCGCGCTGCGGGCCCCGCCGACATCGAGACCGGCGATCACGGCATGCGACACGGTCGACGTCACGTAGCAGGCGTGCGCCATGTCGTCCCAGTTGAGGTTGGCGACGAACTGTCCCTGACCCCGCAGCAACGGAGCGTCCTCGCGTCGCACGACGGATGTTCCTCGTAATGCCATGAAGTCGCTCCGTTGCGCGTCCGGGGGCTGAGCCCCGGCGATTGTGGCAGGTCCGCGCCCCGCTCACATGTGTCGCACGGTGCCAGAAGCACCGCCGACCGCCCTAGACCAAGGGGGTTCGCGCTACCAGACCGCCGAGGGATCGATCGAGAGCACCTCGACCATCTCGGCGTGCAAGGCCGCAAAATGGGGTGATCGCTGGCCGGCTCGACCGCTTGCCTGTGCTGGCGTGCCGTCGTGGGCAGGCCACTGCGGTTGGTACCCAGCCGCAGCGACCGCGTCGTCGACCGTTGCCTGCCACTCGGCACGCTGATCGCTCAACCCGCGGGCCATAACGCCCGAAGCAACAAGAGCCTCGTCCGAGCAGCCCGGCGGGACATCGAAGAGCTCGCACGCCATCGGCGCGAATTGGTCGAACAGCGGGAGCAGTTGCGAACAACCCGTATCGGTACGCAGCAGCCGCGACAGCAGACCGGACGCGTGGCGCAGGTGCGACCGTTCCTCGGCAAAGGCTCGGCGTGCGACTGCACCGAGGGCCTCCCACGTCGAGTTGGCCAGCGCCTCCCAGCGGACGGTCTCGGCGGTGTCGTAGAGGAAGTGCCGTATCAGGGTCTCTCCCCAGTCGCGGCAAGGAAGCTCGGTGAGATGCGCGCAGCGGTACTCGTGCGGCTGGCGCCCGTAGGCCAGCGCATCGATGTCGTTGCCGAGCAACCCGTACAGCGCCCGAGCGTGGCCCAGCTCGTCTTGGCTGATCGAGGTCAGCGCCAAGTCCTCTTCAAGAAACGGCCCGACAGCGATCCACCACGCCAAGTTCTGGCCGATGCACAACTCGTCGTCGGCAAGCGCCAGCACCAATTCGTGCGCGCCGCCGACGCTCTCAGGGTCCACGTCGCTCATGAAGCCGGCGAGTCTGGGGCCCGTCTCAGATCCCGCAACAGCGCGCCGTCGTTGTGACGGTGTTCACGATCGGCCATCGCCAGCTCAGTGGGGTCGGCAACCAGCAAGTCCTCGCGGGCCACGACCCACATCTGCTCCCCCTCGGAGCGGCGCGCGTAGCAATCGCGGGCGAAGCTCAGTGCCAGATCGTTGTCGGGTGCTTCGAGTGCACCGACGTGGATGAAGGGATCCTTGCCAGGACGTTTCAGGAACACCTCGTAGGTCTTCACGCCGGCACCTTGGGTGTTGGCGCCGCCCCCATGGCGGCCGTGCTTGTTGGCGCCGCCCCCATGGCGGCCGTGGGCAGTGAAATGTCGACGCGGCCGACCACTTCCACCGGGTTACGGCATTGCGGACACCATTCGACGCTGCGGCACGGCGTCGGCCCGAAGTTCGACCGGTGCTCCAGCGCTTGGTTCCCGCAGATCGGGCACGTCGCTTCGGCCCGTGCATTTCGGACTGCCACGAAGTACTCGTGGGCCATGAAGCTCACCGCCGAAGGCGCTATGCGATCCGGCGTCCAGACCGGATCGGCGACGAACACCACATCGATCGAAACGTCGGTGCCGGCAGACGCTGATTGAGCTGCTGCGAGCACATCGCGGCGAATCACGTCGAGAGCCGGACAGCCGAGCATGGTCGGCACCAGCTCTACTCGCGCGGCTGAGCCGTCCTCGCTCAACGAGACACTCTCGAGAATGCCCAGCTCAGCGATCGTTACCTCCGGGTACTCGGGATCGCACACGAACGACACAGCCTCGCGCACGGCATCTACGACGCCTGCGTCCAAGCCGCGGGTGTTGCTCACGCAGCCACCGCCGCGGCCTCGTCGAGTGCGGCGCGCACCCACGCCGCGCCGTCCCAGGCATTGCGCGCGTCGCGCAGGCGTCGCTCACTGTCAGGCCCGCGGCCTGCGATCGCATCGGAGAGCGCATCCCAATCGATCTCGCCGCTGATCCAGCGACCGGTCTCGGGATCCTGGCGCAGGTCCGGGTCGGGAATGGTAAAGCCGGCAGCTTGCAGCTGGGGCACCATCTTCTGCACGAAACGGTCGCGCATCACCTCGTTGCGCTCGGACTTGATGTGCCAGCGCAGCAACACATCGTTCGGCCGGGTGTCAGGCCCGAACAGCTGCACCGACGGCCACCACCACCGCTCGATCCCCTGCTGCATCAACTGGTGCTGCTGGGGCGTTCCCTTGGCCATCTTCAGCAGCAGCTCCTCGCCGTTGCGCATGTGGAAGCCCTCCTCGACGATGATTCGCCGCAGGATGCGCTTGTAGGGGCCGTAGCTGCAGTTCTTGAAGACGGCCTGCTGGCTGGCGAGCGCGGCAGCGTCTACCAGATACGCGATCGCAATCTGGTCGCCCCACGTGTAAGCCCGGTAGTGGAACACGTTATGAAACGTGGTGCGCCCTGCCAGCAGGTCGGCGGTCATCTCGTCGCGGGTCTTCACGCCCATGTCCGCCGCCACCATGTACAGCAGGTGCGCGTGGCCGATCTCGTCCTGGGTCTTGGCCAGCGCCGTCAGCTTGTTGGACAGCCCCGGCGCCTTGGCGATCCAGTCCCGCTCGGTCAGCCCACCCATGTACTCGCTGTTGGCGTGCAGCTCGATGAAGCGAAAGACAGCCTGGCGGTACGCGTCGGGCATGTCGTCGTCAGGCTCAACTAAACCGCCGTCGTCCAGGAACGCTTCGAACTCCTCCATCGAGTTCCAGCTGCGCATCTGTGCCCCCCAGCTAACTCGGATTACTCGAATGCTACGCCTGAGCCGCGTGATGCCGATCGCGTGATGCTGATCGCGTGATATCACAACTCAGGAGCGCGCGAGTGATGATCGGTCACGCGCTGGAATACCTCGCCCACGACGCAAAGGGTCCTCTCGGTGAACGGCCGGCCCACTAGCTGAAAGCCGATGGGCATCCCATCGGGGCCGAAGCCCCCCGGCAGGGCGATCGCGGGGAGTCCGGCCCCGTTGACTGGGAACGTGAATTGCGTGGTCGCGGGAATGAGCGGCACCCCGTTGAGCTCGACCGCGCCGTGCTCAAGCACCTGGTTGGGATTGACCGGGGCAACGATCAAGTCGACTCCCTGGTCGTCGAACACGTCAAGGTAGGTCCGCTCGAACGCCACCCGATGGGCGAGGGCGCTCGCGACGGCCGTGCCCTCGATCGCCGTGCCGGCGTCGAGGATTCCCCGAACCTCTTCGCCGATCAGGTCGTTGTGTTCGGTTCGCACGCTCGCGAGCAGTGCTGCCGATTCGGCAAAGACGATCGCTATGCCCGCCTCGGCGTGCTCTGCATTGTTCGGCACGTGCGCCGATTCCACCCGCGCCACCAGCGAGCGGAGCACCTCGACCGCTTCATCCATCACTGCGCGCACGTTCGGATCAGTGTCGAACCCGTTGAAGAAGCTGTCGCTGGGAACGCCGAGCGTCAGTTCGCCCGGTTCTCGTGCATCTCTCAGCAGCGTCTTGGAGGTGAACGGGTCCGCCGGTGAATGGCCAGCGATGACCTCGAGCAAGATCCGGCAGTCTTCGGCGGTCCGCGCCATCGGGCCGACGGTGTCGTAGGTCCACGAGATCAAGTGGACGCCGTCGCGGGGCACGGTTCCGCGCGTCGTCTTGAGGCCGGTCGTTCCGCAGCAGTTCGACGGGATGCGGACCGATCCGCCCGTGTCGGTACCCAGCGTGCCGAACACCTGGCGTGCCGCCAAGCTCGCTGCGTTGCCGCCGGAGGAACCGCCCGTCGAACGTTGCGTATCCCACGGGTTATGCGAGGCCGGGCAGGAGACGCCGAACGCAAGCTCATGGGTGTTCGTCTTGCCGACGATCACCGCGCCGGCGTCTCGCAGTCGACCGACGACAGTTGCGTCGTGATCGGGCGCAAATCCCCGCAAGGCCTCGCAGTTCGCCTCGGTCGGTACCCCTTCCGTGAAGAAGAGGTCCTTGAGTGCGACGGGCACGCCGTGCAGCGGTCCCCGAATCTCGCCTCGGTCGAGTTGCTCAGCCGTGGTGCGTGCGGCTTCGACCTGGATCGAAGCGAACGCACTGACGGCGGGCTCGGTCTGTTCGATTCTCGCGAGGCATGCGTCAAGCAACTCGACGGCAGTCACGTCGCGAGCCCTCACGGCTCCCGCCGCCTCGGCGAGGCTCATCTGAGTCAGTTCTGTCATGGCTGTCGTCCTTTGCTGTCAGATTGCGAGATGCTGGGCCAGTCGGCCAGCCAACGTGGGATCCCGGGCTGAGCCGCTGTCGACGAGTTCGCCCTTCTCAAGCACGATGAAGCGGTCAGCTATGCGGGTTGCAAGCGCCAGATGCTGCTCGACGAGCAGTATTCCTCGGCCCGAGTTCCGAGCCGCGTCGAGACGATCGCCGAGCAACGCCACGTTGGAGGGCTGCAGGCCTTCAGTTGGCTCGTCCATCACCAGAAGGGACGCGGTCGATGCGAGCACTGAGGCCGATGCGAGCATCTTCTGTTCGCCGCCGGACAGGGTCCCGGCTCGCTGAGCTGCACGCCCAGCCAGTGACGCCCCGAACATGGCGAGTACCTCGTCGTGACTGGTGGGCGGGTATCCGTTCAGTCGCAAGTTGTCGCCCACAGAGAGCTGGCTGAACAGCGGTCGTTCCTGAAACGCCGCTCTCAAGCCCGCCCGGACGCGACCCGACGGCGGCAACCGAGTGATCTCCGCGCCGTCAAGCGTCAGCCGTCCGCCGGTTGCCCGCAGCAGACCCACAATCGTCTTGACCAGGGTGGTCTTGCCAGCTCCGTTCCGACCGACGAGCGCCACGATCTCTCCTCCCGAGACACCGAAGCTGACGCCGTGCAGGACTGGCACATTTCCGTGTCCTGAACGCAGCCCCTCTGCTTCAAGGCGCATCAGCTGTCGACCCCGGAATAGATCGCGTGCACGTCGGGGTTGCTCTCGACTTCGGCGACGGTGCCGTCCGCCAGCACCGCACCGAGCGCAAGCACGGTGACGCGATCTGCGACGGCGCGGATGAACGCCATGTCGTGTTCGACGATCACGATCGGCAGTCGATGCTCGGCGTGCAGTTCCCGCAGCAGTGCGGCTGCGTCGAGGCTCTCGGCAACGGTCATGCCCGCTGTGGGTTCGTCCAGGAGCAAGAGCCGGCACTCTCCCGCCGCCGCCATCGCGATCTCGAGCCACTGCTTGTCTCCATGGGAGAGCTCCCCAGCGGGCGTCTCGAGCCGTTCGTCGAGCCCGGTTCGTTCCAGAATCTCCAGCGCAGGCTGCGGGATGTGAGCGTTCCAGCTGCTGCGGACGAGGCTCCAAGGCGACGAACGAGTCCCCCACGCAGCGATAGCGACGTTGGCGGCCACGGACAGGTCGTCAATGAGCTGCGGCGACTGGAACTTGCGGCCCACGCCATGTCTCGCGAACTCCCATGGACGACGGCCGGTGCACTCTTGACCGAGCACCTCAACGGTGCCGGCTTGGCAGCCCTGCTGGCCGCCCAGGATGTCCAGGAGCGTGGACTTGCCGGCGCCGTTGGGGCCGATCAGGCATCGAAGCTCGGGCTCGTCCATAGTGAGCGTGACACCGTCGAGCAATCGGAAGAACCCGAAGTTCTTCTCGACATCGACCGCCTCGAAGATTGCTGCCCGTCGCACAGACGGACTCGTCGTGACCGCATGACTGTCGGATCGGATCAGTCTGGGTTGGCGGCGGCGAGCTGTCGGCAAGCGGAACAGCCGCTGCAAGCTCGGGACCAGTCCGTGGGGCATCACCACGACGACAAGCACAAAGATCACGCCGGTGGCGAGCGTCCAGTACTGCAGCCAGACATCGGCCAGCGTCGCTGAGGCGAAGTTGATCGCCAATGCACCGATGACCGGTCCCACGATCGTGCCTCGTCCCCCGACGAGGGTCCACAGCACCACATTGGTTGCGAGAGCGAAGCCGAAGATCTGAGGCGACACGAAGCTCGTGCGATACACATACAGCGCACCTGCAAATCCGGCGACGGCGCCGCCGACGGTGAACGCCCAGATCTTGATCCGGACCGTGTCGTAGCCGAGTGCCTCCATGCGGCGTTCGTTGGAACGTATGCCGATGAGCACCGCACCGATCGGGCGGCTGACCACGACACCGACAACGGTGATGACCGCCAGTGCGAGCACTGAGATCCCGATGTCCTGCGCGGCATCCGGCAACTGGGTTCCGAACGCGCCGATGCGGGGGACGCCCGTCAGGCCGTTGAATCCGCCGGTGACATCCCGCCACTGTTCGGCGATCTGCTCAAGTGTCAGCGACAGCACCAATGTCAAGAGCCCCACAACGATCGCCGTCGGGCGTCGCCGGAGCATGGCCACGCCGACTCCTGCGGCAATCGCGGCGCCGACGATGGCTGCGACGATGAGCGCAGGCACGCTCAGCGACGGCGCGGCGGTGGCGATCTTCGCGGCCGTATAGGCGGCGATGCCGAAGGGCAGCAGCTGGCCTAGCGAGAGAATGCCCGTGTATCCCCACACGAAGTCGAGGCTCACGGCGAGCACGGCGAAGATCAGAAACAGCGAGAGCTGCCCAGCTCGAAAACCGCCAAGAGCCGCGCTCATGGCTATTGCCGCAACGGCGGAGACTGCGCCGACGGTAAGTGCGCGGCTCATGTGGAAGCGCTCTCCACGGAGAGCCGCCGGAACTGGAGAACGAGGACGGCGAGGCCCAGCGACGCGATCTGAGCCCACACGGCGTCGTAGAAGTGAATGACGCCGATCTGCACAGCGGCGACCGTCAATGCTCCGGCAACGACGCCCCAAAGTTTGTTGAACCCGCCGACGATCACGACGAGAAAGGCCCCGGGCAGATAGGGCAGCCCCGCCTGAGGTTCGATCGCACCGAGGGGGGCAACCAGCGCTCCTGCGATGCCAGCGGTCGCTGCGCCGATGCCGAACGCGCAGAAGTTGGCGATGCCGGTCCGAATACCGGATGCTTCGGCAAGATCTCGATCGGCGACGATGGCTCGGACGGTCAAACCGAAGCGTGACTTGGTGAACGCAAGCAGCGTCGCCACCACGACCACGACGGAAATGCCGACCAGAAGGTAGCGATACGTGGGAAACAGGACGCCGAAGGCCCGTGTCGCGCCTGGCACGGGATTGGGGACGCTCCGGAAGTCCTTGGTGAAGACCAGTTCAGCGGCCTGTCGGAGGCACACCGACAGGCCGAAGGTGGCCAGGATCGTGATCTCTGGCTGACGGTGAATTCGACGGATCAGCACGAGTTCGATGACTGCGCCCAACACGAAGAGCACGGCGGCTGCCACCGGTACCGACACCCAGTGGTTGAGGTCATTGGCGTGTACGACGTACGAGACGTACGCGCCGATCATCACGAACTCACCGTGCGCGAGGTTGATGATGCCCATCAGCCCGAAGACGATGCCGAGTCCGAGCGCGACGATCGCGAGGATCGCGAACAGGCTGAGACCGTTGAGCAGTTCCAGTGTCAGCGCATCCAACGGACTGTGCCCCGGTGTCTACGTCCTGCTGAGATCCGGGCAGAGGGTGCGGCTGCTGGGGCTCGCTGGTCGCACCGACTGCCCAGGATCTTCACCAGGGAGGTCTCGGCCCTCAGCTAGGAGGGGTCGCAGATCTCGTCCGGCTCAACCGACGGGAACGACTCGACGATCAGCTGGGAACCATCGGGCTGAATTTGGGCCACGTAGATCGGCTGCGCCAAGTGACGGCTGTCGGTAACGGTGATGTCCCCCGTGGGTGTCGAGAGCGTCAGCCCCTCCAGTGCAGCGGCAACGGCCGCCGTGTCGGTCGTGCCTGCCGCATTCGCCGCTGCTGCATAGAGCAAGGCTGCGTCGTAGATGTGCGAGCTGAAGGTGGCGTGCGGCGGCGCGTCGGCACCGAAGCGCTCGTAGTAGCGGCGCACGAATTCGGCGTTCGCAGCGTTGTCGACTTCGGCGAAGTAGCCCATCGTGACGCGCATGCCAGCCGTGACCGACGGCCCCATCGCACCGAGGACATTTTCCTCATAGATGTTTGCCAGACGCGGAATGGCGTCCTGTCCGATGCCGAAGTCCACGGCCTGGGTCTCGAACGCGATCGCATCGCCGCCCACGAGCGCCGGGAAGATCAAGTCGGCACCGGAGCCTGCAATCTGCTGAGCGACAGACGAGAAGTCCTGCGTTCCCAGCGGGACGTATTCCTCGCCCACGACCTCACCGCCCCAGGCTTCGATGTACTCGCGTGCCAGCTCGAAGCTCCGCCGAGGCCACACGTAGTCGTTGCCGAGCAGGAACCACGTCCGGCCGCCCGTCTCGGACATCATCCAGGGGATGACCGGCGCGAGCTGCTGGCTCGGGACCTCACCGGTGTTGAACATCACCGGAGAGCACTCGCCGCCTTCGTACAGCGCCGCGTAGATGTACAGCACACCGGCGTCCTCTGCGAGCGGCTTGGCCGCCTCACGGGTCGCGCTGGAATGCGTGCCGAGCACGACGTCGACCCCGTCCGATTCGATGAGCTGCTCCATCGCCTGGCGACCGATTGCGGGATCGGTGGCGTCGTCGGCGAGGAACGTCTCGACAGGGCGTCCGTTGATGCCGCCAGCGGCATTGATGTCCTCTTCGATGAGCTCTGCGATGTTGGCCGTCGGGGGACCGAAGATGCCTGCCGGGCCGCTATTGGAGAACAGGATCCCGATACGCACCGGCTCCCCTGATGGTGCCTGGGACTCATCGGGTTCCGGAGGCGCAGGTTCTTCGGTCGTCTCCGGCGCCGGTTCGTCGGTTGTGTCGTCGGCAGTCGGCGCGGCAATGGCATCGGTCGTCGCCGGCTCCGTCGCCGTCGGTTCGTCGTCGCTCGTTCCGCATGCGGCGGCGATCATCGAGAACAGAGCAACCAAGATGATCGCTGTTCGTCCGAGTGACCGCTTCCATGGGCTCCCTGGCGTTCCCATGACTTGGCCCTCCCCCTATATGTGAGTATATGTTGACATATTGTCTTGTCAGGAGGGCGCGGTCAAGTGCCGCCTGTGGCGTGGCTATCCGAGCACGGAGTTCTGCAACCGAGAGGCGAGCGCTGTCAGCGGGAGTGAGTAGCGGCGGGAAGTTCGTCCAGCACCTTGATGCCCGACGGCGTCGCCTCCCCCAGCAACAGCGACTCCAGTGATCCGCCACGGCCGCAGCGCCTCGGGCCACGAAAACCGGCCGTGCGAAGTCCTCCAAGCAGGGCGCTTGGTTCGGTGCCGCCACCGGACCGGCACGCGCTGGCCCATGTGTGGATGGCTTCGTACACCCCTTCTGCGGCAGCGGAGACCGGTGGGGCACACTGACCGAAGCGGTCCTCGTATCGCCGCAGGAACTCATGATTCTCTGTGGTGTCCATGGCAACGAAGTAGCCGAGGGCATTCCAGATGCCCACCCCTGAGGGGCCCAGGTGCTCGACGACGGCATCATCCATCAGCGGGGCAAAGGTACGAGTCGCCCCACGCAACCCGGATTCAGAGAAATCGCACTCGAAACGAACGTGGTCCTGCCCGACGAAGCTCGAGACGACATGGTCGGTTCCGCATTCATCGATGGCAGAAATCACCGGTGCGAAGTCCTGGGTGCCCAGTGGCACGTAGCCCTCGCCGGTGACTGTGCCGCCCATGCGCTCGATGACGTCCCGTGCCGCAGTGCCGATCGCCCGTGGCCACGAGTAATCGTTTCCGGTGAGGAACCAGCGAGTTCCACCCGTCGTCTTTGCCATCAGCGGCAGGGCACGGTGCAGCTGGTCTTGGGGTCGCTCACCGAAACGGATCAGGAGCGGATGCGTGGCCGTCGCCTCGCTGGTCGGGGTGTAGAGGTAGGGAATGGCGTTTGCGATGGCCATCGGCGAGGTGACCGCATAGGTCGCCGAAGAGTGCATGCCGATGACGGCGGGCATGTCGGACACCCGGCAGAGGCGACGCATCGCTATCGCGCCGACGCCGGGATCGGTGGCGTCATCCGCAATAACCAGGCGAACGTCACGGCCCATCACTCCGCCATCGGCATTGATCTCGTCGACTGCGAGCTGTGCACAGTTCACGGTTGAGCGCCCGAGGATCCCGGCGCTCCCAGACAACGACGTGAGCAGTCCGAGAGGAATCTCCCAGGCGTCGACGTCGGCGCCGGAAAGGAGTCCGAAGTCGGCACCGAGGCGCAGGAATTCGCGATCGTCGATCGTGACGCGGATGCGCAGGCGGGTGCCGCCGCCGCTGAGCGGATCGAGATGGCACACCACACGCCCAGCCCAAGGTGACTCGTGCACCAGATCGATCCGGCGCCCGGGCTTGCAGCGCAGAATCCGCGCCGTTCCGGGTGCACGTGCCAGATCTCCGATGGGGAGGCTGAGACGCACGAGTGCGCCGGGTCGCAGCGCATCGGCCTCCGACCCGAACAGCCACCCCAGCGACGGGTCGCCCGTACCGAACAGGGCGAACAAATCGCTGGGGCACGCCTCCAGCCGCGCCTCGCTGCTCAGAACGAGTTCAGCCATGGCTGCGCACCTAGGCGCTCAGCCCGTCTTCTCGCTGGACCGTGTTGCCGGCGGCTGCCACCGCCTCTGTGATGGCTGCTTCAAGTTGTTCCAGCGAGTTCTGGTACACCGAGGCAAGGAAGGCCACGACCGTGTCGGCGGGGGTCGATGTCAGCGAGTAGTGCCGGAAGCGGCCGTCCCGGCGTTCAGTGATCAGGCCTGCAAGGCGCAGGATCCGCAGATGCGAGGAGACGGCAGTCCGGCCTACGCCATCGAAACGTGATGCGATCTCTCCCACAGAGAGTTCGCCATGTTCACCGATCAGGCCGAGAATGGCCCGGCGCGTCTGGTCCGCCAAGGCAGAGAACGTGGCATCACTGATGGGATCGGTCATGTGCGCGCCCGTATCGGTTTGTCAATACTTGTGCACATATGCTGCCACACCGCCCGAACACGGCCCCGCGGCGCCATCGGGTGGCTAGGTCGTTGAAACGGTGCGGCTCAGCAGGGCGAACAGCGGGTCCTTGGTGGCTTCAAGCGCCGCCGACACCTCTTCGTGGGAGATCTCGCCGTCGAACATGCCTGCGGCCATGTTCACCACGACCGCCACGCCGGCGTAGGGAATCCCGACCTCGCGAGCAAGCGCCACTTCGGGATAGCCGGTCATCCCGACGACGCTCCCGCCCATCTGGGCATACATGCGGATCTCTGCCGGTGTCTCGAAGCGCGGTCCATTCGTGCAGACATAGGTGGCGCTCGGTGCGACGTCGATGCCCTCGGCTAGGGCCGCGGCAGCCATCGCCGCACGCAGCGCTGGGTCGTACGGGGTGCTCATGTCGGTGTGGACGACCTGGCCTGGCTGATCGAAGAAGGTTGCGGCACGGCCGGTGGTGAATTCCAGGTAGTCATCGAGCAGCAGGAACGAACCGGTGCCACGCTCAGGCACCATCGAGCCCACGACGCTCACGGCCAGGATGGCCGTGGCCCCGAGGTCGCGCATTGCGGCGATGTTGGCCCGGTAGTTGATCGCGGACGGCGGGATCGAGTGGTCGCCGCCGTGACGTGGCACGAACACGATGCGCCGCCCATGCCACCGGCCGGTCATCGCCCATGCCTCGCCCCAGTCGGTCTGCACCATACGGTGCTCGACTTCCGTCAGGCCAGGCAGCTCGTAGAAGCCCGTCCCGGCAATGATCCCGACCGGGGGGCGCTCCGGGCTGGTCTCACTCGTCTCGCCAGCCTCGCTCATCGCGCTCACGTCCCCGACTCCTCAGCGAGCCGCTGCGCTCGATGCTGTACCTCGAAGCGGGCCCGTGCTTCGTCAACGGTCAAGCAGACCTGCCCGGCAACCACACGCTCGCCGCCCACCCAGACATCGGTGACGTGACGGCTGCCGCCGGACCACGCCACATGGGCAATCAACTCCTGCGGCGAGGTGACCGGCACGAACGCCACGTCGTCGATGTCGAGCCGGATCATGTCGGCCCAGCGGCCCGGCTCCAGCACCCCGGTGTGCAGACCCAGCGCCTCGGCGCCGCTGCGGGTCGCCATCGAGATCACCTGTTGTGCACTCATCAATGTGGGGTCGAGTGCGGTCACCCGGGCCAACAGCGAGGCGATCTTGATCTCTTCCCACAGGTCCAGGTCGTCGTTGGAGCCCGGCCCGTCGGTGGCGAGCGAGACCGTGATGCCTCGTTCGAGCATCTCGGGTACCCGCGCCACGCCCGAGCCCAGCTTCATGTTGCTGACGGGGCAGTGCGCCACGGCTACGCCGGTCGATTCGTAGATGTCGAGGTCGCCGTCGTCGAGCCAGACGCTGTGCGCTGCCAGCACCCTGCCCTCCAGCACTCCGGCGTCAGCCAGGAGCTGCGGCACGCTGGCACCGCCGTGAGCAGCGGACAGAGCATCTCCCTCGGTGCGCGTCTCGGCCAGGTGGATGTGCAACAGCGTGTCGCGTTCGCGGGCGGCGGCTGCGATCTCGGCGCACGCCTCCACACCTAGGTCGTAGGCCGAGTGCGGGGCGAACCCGACCGTGACGCGGCCGTCGGGATCGTGTTCGGCAGCGTGAAATCGAGCGATGTCGTCGATGCGGCCGGCCACGCTGCCCGATTGGTCGGCGTGCACCACCGACATCACGCCCGGGCACATGACCAGCCGGATGCCGGCCTCGCGGGCCGCATCGGTGACGGCCTGCTCGTAGGCGTACATCTCGCACGTCGTGGTGACGCCCGAGCGCAGCATCTCGACTACGCCCAGCGTCATCCCCCACCACACATCGTCGGGCCGCAGCCTGCCCTCGCGGGGCCACATCACGTCGGTCAGCCATGCCATGAGCGGCAGCCCGTCGCCAGCGCCTCGCACCAGCGTCATCGGCGTGTGCGCGTGGGTGTTGACAAGCCCCGGCATTAACAGGCCGCCCACGTTGATCACGGGCGTGTCCGTCGCGGGCGCGTCCGCCGCCGGGCCCACCCACGCAATGCGCCCGTCGGCTCCCACGTCCAACGCACCGCGCTCGATCGTCGAGAAGCCTTCATCACACGTCAGCACAACATCGGCGAGGAATCGAGCGCCATCTGTCCGGCCATCTGAATCATTCGGCACGCCCTTATCTTCGCACCGGTGCGCAGCTTCCCGTCAACGCTCCGGCTCATGCCACAATCGCGGCTTCATGACCCTGTTCCTGCAGCGGGTCTTCGACTCGTTCGCCAACGGCTCCGCGTATGCGGCCCTGGCAGTGGCGATCTCGATGGTGTTCCGGTCGACCGGGGTACTGAACCTCGCCCAAGGACAGCTTGCGATGCTGTCCGCATACATCGCCGTGGTGTTCGCTGCACTCCCCGCCGACCATGTCGCATTCGCGAACTGGCTGACGCCGTTCGCAACGCCGTGGCCGATCTGGGCCGCGGTCGCTGCTGCGGTCGTCGTGTCTGCAGTTCTGGGTGCGCTTCTCGAATACACGGTGATCCGGCCAATGCACGGCGATCCAGTACCGACCATCGGGGCGACACTCGGGCTCTACCTGCTCGTCGGCGTCTTCGTGGTGAAGCACTTCGGCGGTCGCCAGAGGTTCCTCGGCTCGCCGTTCCCGCAAGAGCACTCTGACCGTTTTGTCATCGGGGGTGCGCGGCTGTGGTTCGACAGCATCGGCCTCACGCTCACGATGCTTGCTGCGATCGGCCTGCTGGCACTGGTGCAGCGCACAACCAAGATCGGGCTGGCGTTCCGAGCGATCACTTCCAATCGGGACAGCGCCGCGTTGCTGGGCATCAGGGTCGAGCGGGTCGTGATGGGCGGGTGGGCCGTGGCGGCGGCGCTGGGCGGTCTGGCAGGCGGGCTCATTGCCGGGGAATTCAATGTCCGTCCCAGCATGATGGAACGTCTCTTGATTTTCGGCCTCGCAGCAGCCACGCTCGGCGGACTGCGCAGCCCGGCGTTGGCGCTCGCCGGCGGCTACCTGTTCGCCCTCGCCGAGACGCTGATGTCTGGCTATGTCGGGTTCATTGACAGTCAGGTCACGCTGGTGTGGGCCTTAGGCGTGCTCATCGTGGTGCTGTCGGTGCGCCCATCGGGATTGCTGTCTCGCAAGGCAGCCCGCGGAAGCTTGCAGGCGTGACGAACGGCGACGAACCGCTGGCTCAGGGCCCCGAACCGTCGGTGTTCCGCCTGGAGCCGCACGAGCGCAGTGCCCCACTGGCCACGGAGGCGCCAGCGGAGCCTCCACCAGCCCGCGCACCGCGGCGGGAGAGGACCCAGCGGGAGCAGCTGCCCCTCGCGCTCACTGTCGGTGCGCTCGCCGTGATAGCGGCACTCGTCGTCATCGTGCCGCTGCGTGCTTCGTCGACCTTCGTCACCGACGTCACCCAGCTGGCAGCGTTCTGCTTGGTCTTCGCCGGGCTCTGGCTGCTCACGCACCGGATGGGTCTGCTCTCCATCGGTCATGGGGCACTCACCGGCTGCGGCTCATACGCGGCGCTGCACGCCGCGAACGACTTCGGGCTGCCGCTGTTGCTGATGCCGCTGGTCGGCTTCGTCGCGGGCTGCGCGGTGGGCGCGCTGCTGGGCATTCCAGCGCTGCGCTTGCCCAAGGCCTACCTGGCGTTGTTGACACTCTCGGCCGCGGTGGCGTTCCCGATCGTGTTGCGGCAACTCGACGGTCCGCTGCCGGTCACCCTCGACGGCGAGTTTGTCCCGCCCAGCTGGACAGGCATCGCCCCCAACGACGAGCACATCTGGGAGTTCTGGATCGTCGTCGCGTGGGTAGTGATCGCCTTCTGGCTGCTGCACGGACTGCTGTCGGGGCCCATCGGGCGAGCGCTCGTCGCCACCCGGGACGAGCCGACGGCGGCAGCCACGTTCGGCGTACCGGTGTACCGGCTGCGGCTGGTGGGGGTGAGCCTCAGCAGCGGACTTGCGGGCCTGGCAGGCGGTCTCATGCTCGTACCGGTGAACTTCAACGATCAATCGCTGTATCCCGAGGAGTTGTCGATCAAGCTGTTCGCGCTCACAATCGCCTTCGGGAGCACTGCCATCGGCGGCAGCCGGCTCATCACGACCGTACCCGCCGCCACCGTGCTGGTGCTGCTGCCGGTCTGGCTCATCGACCGGCCCGGATGGGTAACCCAAGGCGGCTGGATTGGTCTCGTGAAGTCGGAGTTCTTCCTCTATGCGGTGCTGCTGCTGGTGGCTGCCTACGCTCGCAGCCGCCGGGCGCAAGCAGTCCGGACCTACGACGCGTGACCGCCGCTGACCGCTGGGATGCGAAATACGCCGAGTGGCATGAGCCCGGGTCGCCCTCGGAGTTCGTGACGGGCCACGCTGAGCTGCTGGCCGAGTGCTCGACTGCTGTGGATCTCGCCGGAGGAACGGGCGGTACTGCGTTGTGGCTCGCGAGCCTCGGTATCGACACAACGCTCGTCGACGTCTCCCCACGGGCCTTGGAGATCGCCCGCGGCGCTGCCGACGAGCGGGGGTTTCGGCTACGTACAGTGCGGGCTGATCTGGAAGCCGAACCGCTGCCGACCGTTCGCGAACTCGGCAGCGAACAAGGCTGGCACGCCGCTGTGTGCAGCAACTTTCTGCATCGTCCGTTGCTCAATTCGCTGGACCAACTGCTCGTTCGGGGCGGTCTCGCCTTCGTGCAAATCGCCACCGTCAACAACCTGCTGGTCAATGCGCGCCCCAGCCGCAGCTACCTCGTCGAGCAGGGCGAATTGCCAGACCTCTGCAGTGGGCTCGAGACAGTCAGCTTCGAAGAGGGCTGGTTCGCGACGCGCCACGAAGCGCGCCTGGTGGCCCGCCGACCCGGCTGAACGACCCGCCAGCGGAGCGAACGATCAGCTGAGCAGCCAGTCCGCTGGGGTGATGTCGGAATCAGCGAACAGGCGCGCCTGGAAGCGGCGCATGCCCGACAGCCAGCGGTCGATATCGGATGCCTTGCGCTCGCGATAGGTCTGCACCTCGGGATGGGGCAGCACCAAGAAGCGCTCCTCCGCCATCGCCTCGATGACCGTGTCTGCGAGCTGGGACGGCTGCAGGACGCCGTCGCCCGCAGCAGCCCCTGGCGTGCCTCGCCCCTGGTCGCCATTGCCGGTGCGGTCGGGGCTGTTGGCCAAGATGTTCGTCTCCACGGCCTGCGGGCACAGCATCGACACCACGATGCCCTTGTCGCCGTAGGTGATCGAAAGGAACTCGCCCAGCGACACCGCAGCCGCCTTGGTGACGGCGTACTGCAGCGAGCCGAGCTGCGTGAGCAGCCCCGCCGCCGAGGCGGTGTTCAGCAGGTAGCCGCCGCCGTTGTGCACCATGACGGGAACGGCTGCCCGGGCCGCGTACACGTGAGACATCACGTGGACTTCCCA
This sequence comes from Candidatus Poriferisodalis sp., assembly GCF_965221945.1. Lineage (GTDB taxonomy): Bacteria > Actinomycetota > Acidimicrobiia > Acidimicrobiales > Poriferisodalaceae > Poriferisodalis. Next base: position 2,522,175 of record NZ_OZ244925.1, read on the forward strand.
CATGCGCTGGATCTCGTCGTTGGAGACCTCGAGGCCGCCCTGGGTCACGTAGCCGGCGTTGGACACGAACACATCGAGTGCGCCGTGGGCTGCCACTGTGTCGGCCACAACCGTCTTGATGGCCTCTTCATCGGTGACATCGAGCCTGACGGCCGTGCCGCCAACCCGATCCGCCACGACCTGCGCGCCAGCCTCATCGCGGTCAACCACGACCAGCGCCCGCGCCCCTTCTGCCCCGAAGCGCTCCACGAGCGCCTCCCCGATTCCACTCGCCCCACCGGTGACGACAGCGACTTTGCCTGCAAGCTCCATGGCCCGGCAGCGTAGTGGCGCCCGCCCCGTTGGCTTCGTGCTGCCATACCCTCCGTCGGGTCCCGCTGGCCGGGAGCACGGCGAGTAGCGCAGTGTCAGGCTGGTGCGGGGTCGACACTGAAGGTCAGTGCAGCGTTGGAGGGCCAGTGGCAGCACCGTTGGACGATGTGAGAGTGATCGAGGTGGACAGCTGGATGGCCACGCCGTCGGCGGGAGCGATCCTGGCCGACCTCGGTGCGGACGTCATCAAGGTGGAGCCGCTCGAGGGCGATCCGGCCCGGGGCTTCAGCCGGCCGGCGAAGCTTCCGCCCGAGATCAAGGACTACGACTTCCAGTTCGACGTGGACAACCGCGGCAAGCGCTCCATCGCAGTCGACTTGGACTCGGCACCCGGCCGCGAGGTGGTCCACCGGCTCATCGCAGGCGCGGACGTGTTCATGTGCAACCTGCTCGTCCACCGCCAGGAACGCTTCGGGCTCGATCCGGCCACGGTGACGGCGGTCAACCCGCGCATCGTGCACGCCACGCTGACCGGCTACGGCACCACGGGTCCGGAGGCGTGGCGTCCGGGCTACGACGTGACCGCCTTCTTCGGCCGCTCGGGCATCTACGACGCAATGCGTGAAGGGCCCAACGGGACGGTCCCCATGGCGCGCCCCGCCCAGGGCGATCACACCACCGGCCTCGCGCTCGTGGGGGCGGTGCTCGCCGCGCTGCGGATGGCCGAGCGAACCGGTGAGGCCCAAGTGGTGGAAACATCGCTGTACGAGACAGCCGTGTGGACCCAGGCGTCCGACTACGCCATCACCGCCATGGACAAGGCGCCGCTGCGCCAGCGTTCCCGCGAGAACATGATCATCCCCACCGCCAATCGCTATCCGTGCGGGGACGGCAAGTGGGTGGTGTTCAACATGCCCCAGGACAGCGCATGGCCGCTGCTGTGCCGGGTCATCGAGCGGCTCGACTGGCTGGAAGACGAGCGCTTCGCCGACATCCGTGGCCGGTTCGCCCACATGGGACAGATCGTGGCCGGCATAGACGAGGCACTCGCGCACCGAACCCGTGACGAGTGGGGCGAGATCTTCGACGCCGAGGGAATCATCTGGGGCCCGGTGCTGGGGCTGCACGAAGTGGCCGACGACCCCCAGGCCGAAGCGCTGGGCCTGTTCCCCACGCTCGACAGCCCCGACATCGGCGAGTACCGCAGCGTGGGCATCCCGATGCGGTTCGCGACGGCCGACGTCGGACCGCGTGGACCGTCTCCGAAGCTGGGCGATCACACACGCGAGCTGCTCACCGCCGCTGGCATGTCAGACGAAGCAATCGACAGGCTGATCGCCGAAGGCGCGGTGCACGAATCCTCAGCGGAGTGAGCCCGGTCGCCGCTCGGCTAGTCCACGATGGTCACCGTGAGGGTGGTGGGCGCCAGGGTGATGCGGTTGTCCGTGAGGAAACCGCCGAACAGGGTCAGGGTGGCCCGGCGCCGATGATGGCTACCCGTGCCATGGCTGGATCGCCCCTGTGATGAGGTGCGCACGTAGCGACAGCAAGGACCTGTAGGACGCACGGGACAAAGGCAGCCGCGATCGCCGCCGGGTACGGATTGGAGGGGCCGGGGTCCATGAGAATCCGTTCGCTGTGCTGCGTCATTGAGACATCCTCCATCAGATTAGTGATATCACCCACCACATTAGTGGTAAGGTCGCGCGATCCGCCGACAGAGAAACCACTGTGTGGAGCAGAATCCATCACATTTTCAGGGCTGACCCCCCCTTGGGCCGGCCGGCAGATCGGATGCACCCCATGAGCCATCACCAAATCACCGAGCGGAGGCGCAGGCTGCATCGCAGCGAGCTGGCCGTGCCCGGATCGCTTCCCTCGCTGTTCGAGAAGGCGGCCGCGAGCTCCGCCGACTACGTCTTCTTGGACCTTGAGGATGCGGTGGCGCCCGACGACAAGGAATCGGCTCGACACAACGTGATCGAGGCTCTGGCTGGCATCGACTGGCGAGCGGCCGGCAAGACGGTCTCAGTGCGGATCAACGGGCTCGACACCCACTACATGTACCGTGACCTGGTCGATGTGGTGGAGCAGGCAGGGGTGCACCTCGACACCGTCATGATCCCCAAGGTCGGGGTTCCGGGAGACGTGTACACGGTGGACGCCCTCCTCTCCCAGATGGAGCAGGCCCTTGGCCTCCGCCACCGCATAGGCGTGGAGGCTCTGATCGAGACGGCGCTGGGCATGGCCAACGTGGAGGCGGTTGCTGCGGCCAGCCCCCGCCTGGAGGCGCTGCACTTCGGAGTGGCCGACTACGCGGCCTCGTGCCGGGCTCGGACCATGACCATCGGCGGGCTCAATCCCGACTACCCCGGCGACCAGTGGCACTCGGCCCTGTCCCGCCTGCTCGTGGCCTGCCGTGCCAACGGTCTACGCGCCATCGACGGACCGTTCGGCGACTTCTCTGATCCTGAGGGGTTCATGGCCGGAGCCCGACGGGCCGCCGCCCTCGGATACGACGGCAAGTGGGCCATCCACCCGACCCAAGTCGATCTGGCCAACGAGGTCTTCACGCCGCCGGCAGCCGAGGTGGAGCAGGCCCGGCGGGTGCTCGGGGCGCTGGATGAGGCGGCTGCCGCGGGGCGGGGCGCGGCCCAGCTCGACGGGCGGATGATCGACGCGGCGTCGGCCCGGATGGCCCGCAACGTGGTGGAGACGGCCGACGCCATCGCCGCCGTCACCGGCTGACGGCACGCACCGGGGCGTCGGAAGGGTCGGACACAGGGGCAGCCGAGGGGGCGTCGGGAGACGTCGCAGAGCGGGCCGCAGCCGCGGACCCCGCATCCAACGATGAACGGAGGGGCGTTCATGGAAATACACGAGTACCAGGCCAAGGCGATACTGGCCGATTACGGGGTGGCCATTCCAGAGGGCGGGCTGGCCTACAGCCCGGAGCAGGCCACCTACCGGGCCTCCGAGATCGGGGGCGAGCAGTGGGTGGTGAAGGCCCAGGTCCACGCCGGGTCCCGCGGGCAGGCGGGCGGCATACGGATCTGCAGCCATGAGGGCGAGATCTGGGAGGCCGCCGACGAGCTGCTGGGCAAGCGGCTCGTCACCCACCAGACGGACGCGCGGGGCAAGGGCGTATACCGGCTCTATGTGGAGGCGGCCGTCGCGAGCGAGCACGAGGTCTATCTCGGATTCGTGCTCGACCGTGCCGCTGAGCGGGTGATGGTGGTGGCGTCGGCCGCCGGGGGAACCGACATCGAGGAGATCGCGGCCAACGACCCTGACTCGATCGTGCGGGTCAATGTGGAGCCGGCAGTGGGGATCCAGTCCTTCGAGGCCCGGGAGATCGCCTTCGCCGTCGGTCTCGACGCCAGCCTCGTCCCCCAGGCCGTGCATCTGATGACGGCCTGCTACCGGGCATTCCTCGACCTCGACGCCACCATGCTGGAGATCAACCCGCTGGCCGTCACCGCTGACGGCCGCCTGCTGGCGCTGGACGCAAAGATGACCTTCGACGACAACGCCCTGTTCCGCCACCAAGACGTGTCGGAGCTGCGGGACAAGTCGCAGGAGGATCCCCGGGAGCGAACGGCCAACGACCGGGGCCTCAGCTACGTAGGGCTCGAGGGCGACATCGGCTGCATCATCAACGGGGCGGGCCTGGCCATGGCCACGATGGACATGATCAAGCAGGCCGGGGGCGAGCCCGCCAACTTCCTCGACATCGGAGGGGGAGCATCCCCTGAGCGGGTGCTGAAGGCGTTCCGGCTGGTGCTCTCCGACGAGAAGGTCAAGGCCGTGCTGGTGAACATCTTCGCCGGCATCAACCGCTGCGACTGGGTGGCCGAAGGCGTGGTGCAGGCCCTGCAGCGGCTCGAGGTGCCGGTGCCGGTGGTGGTGCGCCTGTCGGGCACCAACGTGGAGGAGGGGCGGCGCATCCTCGCCGAGGCCGACGTGGCCGTGATCACGGCCGACTCGCTGGCTGAGGCGGGCGCGAGAGCGGTCGAGTCCATCGCCGGGAGGGCGGCCTGATGAGCATCATGCTCGACGTAACAGAAGACAGCCGCAGATGGCGTGCGGGCACCCTGGGGAGGGTCGGGCGATGAGTATCATCCTCGACGAGTCCACACCCGTGGTTGTGCAGGGCATCACCGGGCGCATCGCCACCTTCCACACCTCCGAAATGCGCGAGTACGGCACCAACGTCGTCGGAGGCGTCACGCCGGGCCGGGGCGGGATGACCCACTGCGGCGTCGACGTGTTCGACACCATGAAGCAGGCCGTGGCCGCCACCGGCGCCACCGCCAGCATCGTGTTCGTGCCGCCGCCGTTCGCGGCGGACGCCATCATGGAGGCGGCCGACGCCGGCATCGAGCACTGCGTGTGCGTCACCGACGGCATCCCGGTGCAGGACATGATGCGGGTGAAGCGCTACCTGCGCCGCTACCAGCACGCCAAGCGAATGTGCCTGATCGGCCCCAACTGCGCGGGGGTGATCAGCCCGGGCCGGGCCATGATGGGCATCATGCCCCCGCACATCTACGAGCGCGGCCCGGTGGGTGTCATCAGCCGGTCGGGGACGCTGGGATACGAGGCGGCGTCGCAGCTCAAGGCGGTGGGGATCGGGGTCAGCACCAGCGTCGGGATCGGCGGCGACCCCATCAACGGGAGCTCGTTCCTCGACCACCTCAAACGGTTCGAGGCCGACGGCGAGACGGAGGCGATCGTGATGATCGGCGAGATCGGCGGGCTTCAGGAGGCCCAGGCCGCCCACTACGCCCGCGACCACATGTACAAGCCCGTGGTGGGCTACATCGCCGGACTCACCGCGCCCAAGGGCCGAACGATGGGCCACGCCGGCGCCATCGTGTCCACCGTCGGGGAGTCGGCCGCCGAGAAGGTGCAGCTCATGCGGGAGTGTGGCGTGACGATAGTGAAGCTGCCGTCGGACTTCGGCACGACCGTCCCCAAGGTTCTGCGCCGCTGAAGGGGTCCGTGGAACCGCGGATAACCCCTCCGTGCCACTAGCCCTCCTCGATGACCAAGGCAACAGAATCCAACAACCCGCCTCCACTAGACCCGGTACAGACCAACACCTCAGGCTAAGTTCGCCCGCACAGTTCTCTCCGCAAGGAGGCACGGGCATGCGACATGTCTTGATCGTGGCCAACCAGACCCTCGTCGGCAGCCACCTGCATGAGCGGGTCGAGCACATCTTGGCCGTCGACCCCGAAACCCGGTTCCACATCGTCGTGCCCGCGACGGGCGCCAATGGCCCCGACCCCGCGCGGGCGCTGGCGGGCGCTCGCCGTCGGCTCAGCCAGGCCTTCGACTCCCTCGACGACATCGGCGCCCGCGTCACCGGCGAAGTGGGTCCCGCACACCCTGTCGTAGCGGTCAACTTGGCGATCGACCGGCTGAACCCCGACCTCATCATCCTGAGCACGCTGCCCGCCGGTGCCAGCCGGTGGCTGCACCTGGACCTGCCGCATCGCCTCCAGCGACGCTTCGGTGTGCCGGTGGAGCACATCTCGGCCGCAACCCAGACCGTCGACCGTGCAGGGATCTTCGAGCCGCCCGTGCTGCACACTCCCGACGACACCGTCCACGTGCTGCTGGCAGAAGAGAACCAGCACGACGTCGACGTCATCACCCTGGCGCTCGCCGAGGCGGGAACTCGCAACCAGCTGCGTGTCGCCCACGACGGCGCCAACGCGCTGTCGTTCGTGCGCGCCGTGGGACCGTCGGAGGTCGATCTGGTGCTGTTCGACCTGAAACTGCCGGTCGTGAGCGGGTTCGACCTGCTCGCGGAGATACGTGCCGCTGACGAGTTCGACAAGGTGATGATGGTTGCGCTGACCACCGAGGAGGCTGCCGACGACCGTGCCCGGGCTTACGACCTCGGCGCCGACGCCTTCGTGATGAAGCGGCCTGACTACAGCCAGATGGCCCACGTCATCGACGACCTCCTCGCCGAGGTCGCCGGGTAATCGGCGACAAGCAAGCACGGGCCGGCTAGTCAGCCGGATGCGGCCTTGCGGGCGGCAGCCATGCCGCCGGGGAAGCCGATCTCGGCGGGTGCGGTGACCTGACTCTGCAGCACCCAGCCGAGCAGCCCGTGCTGGTCGAAGATCACGGAGTGGGTACCGGCCAGACCCTGTGACGTGCCGAGAGTCTCTGCGTCGAAGAAGATCCACTCCCCTGCTGGCGGCCGCAGCAGCTGCAGCGTCACGTCAGTGTTGATGTAGGCGCCGCCCGTCGGCGAATAGTCCCAGCCGACAGCTGCCCCGAGATCGGCGAGCGTCGCAATCCGGGCCAGCGGCGATGTCTCCTCGCCCGCCACGAGCGGATGATTCAGCCGTGCCCACGTGCGGCCAGGGCCCGGCTCCTCGGTTGATCCGCCGACGAAGCGGAGATCCACGGCGTCGGCATTGAAGCCGGGCCGCGGGTAGTCGATGTCGGGGTTGGCGCCAGGGTCGGCACGCTCCGCCGGGATCGGCGGCAGCGCCTGCCCGTCGCTCACGAGCTCACCGCTTGGAATTGTGGGCGTCAGCCACTGCGAGGTGGCGCGCGCCACAAGGCGACCATCTCCAGGCGCACCTGTCTCAGGCGGCGCGGCCCGCACTTCGGCATCGATCAGCGCGGTCCGTTTACCGGCTTTGACGGTGGTTGCCGTGACCTCGTAGGAAGCCATCGGCATGCCCGAGAGGATCTCGACGGTCAACCGACTGCACACCTGAGCAATGCCCAGGCTCCGTTGCTCGCGCTCGACTGCCCAGCCCAGCAGCCCGCAGATGGCACCGCCGTGCATCACCTGAAGGGCCCAAGGACCGCGCGTCAACTCCGTGGCGCGCACCCCGCCCGGCTCCTGCACGTACAGCCCAGGCGGCATGACCCCCTGCGGTGCTGCGGCCCGGGAATCCGCGGTCGCCCCAGGGCGTTCTGAGGGCATGCTCGCCACGGCGACAAGCTAGATGATTAGTTCCAAGGGGTCGGGTCCACCGGTTGTGGGGTGAGGGTGTCCAAGCTCGGGGTGTGTATTCACGCTTCGATCTTGGAGGTTCTCAGCATGGGCCCGGACTTGGACACCCTCGCGACCGCACTGTATGTGAGGATCGATGACCTGTTGGCGCAGAACCCTGGGTGGGCTCCGCGGCGGCCTGTGGTGGGGTTCGCCCCGAAGCTGTCGGACGCGGAGCTGGTCACCTTGGCGGTGATCTCGGCGCTGCTGGGCTATGACAACGAGTCGCAGTTCGTGCGCTACGCGAGAGCGCATCTGGGGCCGTGGTTCCCGTATCTGCCCAACCGCGACGGCTACAACAAGCGGCTGCGGCGCAGCGCCGAGATGATCGCTCGTGTCATGGGATGCCTCGCACGCGAGTGCGAGTCGTGGCACGACGACGTGTGGCTGGTGGACTCCACCCCGGTCGAGTGCGGCACCAGCCGCGAGACCCAAAAGCGCTCTGACCTCGCGGGATGGGCCCAATACGGCTACTGCGCGTCGCATTCCCGCTGGTTCTGGGGCTTGCGGCTGCATCTTGTGGCCACCCCGGCGGGGCTGCCGATCGCGTTCGCTCTCGCCGGCGCGAAAGCCGACGAACGCGACGTCTGCGCCGACATGATCGACGCCGCCGGGATCGCCCGGCCGGGCCAGACCCTCATCGCCGACAACCGCTACCGCTCTGCTGCGTTCGAAGCCGACCTCAACGACGTCGGCATCACCGTGCTGCGCCCCGCCACCCGATCCGAGGCCCCACGGCCCGGCGCCAGATTCCTGCGGCCCCTGCGCCAGATCATCGAATCGATCAACCAGACCCTCAAAGGCCAGCTCAGCCTCGAACGCCACAAAGGCCGCACCAAAGCCGGCGTCGCCGCGCGCATCGGCGCCCGGCTCCTCGCCCTCACCGCCGCCATCTGGCACAACGAGACCTACCACCGAACACGCCCCAGCCGCTCACTCACCGCCTACGACCACTAAACCCTTGGAACTAATCATCTAGGTGGCAGGATGACAAGTCGCTGGTCTGCGATGCTGGCTCACCTGGTTGGGGAGGGGGCACCGTGACAGACACCGCTACGGCGACGATGTCCATGCGTGCCGCTGTGTGGGCGCGTTTGCACCCCATTGGCTGGCTTGCGGCGGCCACGATCGAGCACCGCTCGGCGGCGCGTAGGGTGCCGCTGTGCATCCATTCAGATTCGCAGTCCAGTACGGCAAACCGGAGAGTCCGGCGGCGTTTCGGGAGATGGCGCGCAAGGTCGAGGACCTGGGCTACTCGACGCTCTACTGCCACGACCACTTCTGGGACAGCTGGTCGCCGATCGTGCATCCTGCGATCGCGGCGGAGATCACCACGACGCTGCGGGTCGGGACCCTGGTGTTCGCTGCGGACTACCGCCACCCCGCAGTACTGGCGAAAGACTTCGCCACGCTTGACCTGCTTGCCGAGGGCCGAACTGAGTTCGGGATCGGTGCCGGCTGGCTGACTGAGGACTACGAGCAGTCGGGCATCCGGCTGGACCGGCCCGGCGTACGTATCGACCGGATGATCGAGGCTCTCGAGGTCATCAAGGGGCTGTGGCTCGGCGAGCCGTTCGAATACGACGGCGAGCACTACCAGGTCTCGGGGATGGTCGGTCGGCCACTGCCGCACACGCCGGGCGGGCCGCCGATCATCATCGGCGGCGGTGGCAAGCGAGTGCTGACAGAGGCAGCCCGGCTGGCCGACATCATCAGCTTGAACCCGAACCTGCGGGAAGGCACCGTGGGAGCCGATGCGGCACGCAGTTCGGTGGCCAACAAGTTCGCTGAGCGGCGTCAATGGATTGCCGACGCCGCGGGCGAGCGCTTCGGAGACATCGAGATCCAGCTCAACACGTTCATGGCTCTCGTGACCGAAGACGCCGACAGCATTCTCGAGCAGTTCGCGCCCGGCTTTGGTCTGACGGTGGCCGAGGCGCGTGAGGTGCCCCTGGTGCTGGCGGGCACGGTGGATGACATCTGCGAGCAGCTGCACCATCACCGTGAGGCCTACGGCGCCAGCTACATCGCCATCCACGATCCCGAGGTCGATGCCATGGCACCCGTGGTAGCTCGGCTGGCGGGCACCTGAGCGCTGCTGCCGAAGCGCCTGCGCCTTAAGTGAACGCCGTCGTAGATCTGCAATTCCTGTGACACCGCAGTCCTAGGTTGTCCGTCGTGACCACCTCCGACTCAGGAGCCGACCCGTCCGTGTTGGCGGGCATCAAGGTGCACCCGGTCGAGTTCGGAGGTCCCGCGCTCGCGCTACTCGCCGAACTCATCGCGAGCTCCAAGGCGCACGATCCCTTCGCGGAAGTGACGGTTGTCGTGCCGACCAACTATGCGGGTGTCGCGCTTCGGCGCGCGCTGGCCTCCGGGACGTGCGGTCCCGTGTCGAGCTTCGGAGACGGTCTGGCTGCGGTCACCGCAGTCACGATGTTCGGACTGGCGCAGCGGTTGGCGGCGCCGAGGATGCACGTACGCGGTCGCCGCCCTGTCACCAACCACATCGTCGATGGAGCCATCCGGCATGCGCTTGCCGAAGACGCCGGCATGTTCGCAGCCGTCGCCGATCACCCCGCTACTCAAACAGCGCTCGCGCGTGTGCACCGAGAACTGCGCGATCTGCGAGCCGACCAGCTCGAACACCTGCAGCAAATGTCTTCGCGGGCTCGTGAAGTCGTCCGCCTGCACCAACGCGCCTCCCAGATTCTCGCCGACGACTGGTACGACGAATTCGACCTGCTGCGCGAGGCAGCCCGTCTGGCTCGGCGACATCCGGCCGCATCGGGAGCGGCTTCGACTGACGATGCAGAACTCATCGATGGTCTCGGAACGCTCATCATTCACCTCCCCCGAAGGCTGTTGCGGCACGAAGCGGCACTGCTGGGGGCGATTGCGCCGGTGCGCGATGTCCACATCGTGCTCGGCGTCACGGGCGAGCCAGGAGCCGATGAGATTGCCGAAGCCGTGTGTGGACGGCTGAGCGTGGCCCTCCCCCACCACGAAATCAGCCCCACGACCGCAAACCGCATCGTCAGCGTCAGCGACGCAGACACCGAAGTTCGGACGGTCGTGCGTTCGGTGATCTCGGACCTCGACGAGGGCGTCGCGCCGAGTCGCATCGCCGTGCTCCACGGCCCAACGGAGCCGTACGCACGCATTCTGGCCGAACAGTTCGAGGCCGTCGGAGTCACGACGCACGGCAACTCGGGTCGCACGCTGGCCGAGTCTGCGGTCGGTCGTCTCGTCCTGGGCCTGGCAGGCATGGCGGCCACCACAGCCTTCGGGCGGCGCCTGCATCGGTCGGACGTCTTCGAGCTGCTGGCCGATGTGCCGATCCAACGTTTGGGTCGATCTTGGAACAGTTCCAGGAGCTCGGCTCTAGTGCCCGTGGGTTCATGGGAACGCCTGGCGCGCGCGGCACACGTCGTCGAAGGTGACGACTGGGAGCACCGACTGGCTCGGCATCGCGAAGAGCTGAACGCCGAGGCCGAACGCGAGCGTGCCAGTGACGATCCGTCCGAAACCAGAATCAACCGGCTCGAACAAGATGCGCGGCGTTGCGAAGACCTTGCAACATTCATGCGAGAACTCGCAGCCAACCTCAATAAGGGGCGTGCTCTCAAGCAGTGGCCGCAGTTGTGCAATTGGCTTGGTGGCCTGATCGATCGCTACCTCGGCACCGTCACCGCGGAGTCCCACCCCGCCGAGTGGCCCGAGTGGGAAGTGACTGCTTCGGGACGCATCGACAGAGTGATCGGCGAGCTCAGAGATCTCGCCGCCGTCGAGGACGCGGCGAGCGTGGCCGTCATGGCCCGCATCCTGGCGGGAGCACTCGACCAGCCCCATGGCCGGAGCGGAACAACGGGCCGCGGCGTGTTCGTGGGCAAGATTGCCGGAGCGGTCGATCTCGTCACCGAGCGCGTGTACGTGCTGGGGATGGCAGAAGGCACGTTTCCGACGCGGCAGCGAACCGACGGGCTCGTTGCTGACGAAGAGCGCAAGCTGCTCGGTAACGCCCTGGTGCACAGCGGGAGCTACACCGCTGAACAGCATCGCGACTTCCTCGCCGCACTCTCGAATGCCTCCGGCCGCGTCACGCTGCTGTTCCCGAGGGGCGATCTTCGACGAAATGCCGAGAATGTGCCGTCACGATGGCTGTTGCCGACCGCGCGCAAGCTCACATCGGGAGCTCAACGGAAGGTCCGCGACTACGTCGATGGGGATGATCTCGCTGCGGCAGCGCGAGACCGCAAGGCCGCTGACATCATCGAGGTTGCGTCATTGATCGGGAGCGTGCGCAACGCGCCGTTCCCCGCAACAGCCCAGGAATACGACTCTGCGAGCCTGCTCGCAGCCCGGGGCGACGGCACCACGTTCGATCGACACCCGCTGTTCGGCGTCGATGTCGCGTTCCGGCGAGGGGTCGAGCTTGCAGCGGCACGTCGCAGTTCCCTCTTCACCCGTTTCGACGGCAACCTGAGCGGCGTCACAGTCCCAACCGGTGGGCCCGCAAGTGTCCTTTCTGCGACGCGGATCGAACAGTGGGCGCGGTGTCCTCGGCAGTACATGTTGGACCGCTTGCTGAGAGTGACCGAGATCGAGGAGCCCGAGTCCATTGTGCGGCTGAGCCCGTTCGAGCGCGGCCGGATGATGCACGATGCGATCGACCGATTCCTCTCCGATCTGCTCGCCGGGACATCACGCAGTGACGGCATCCGACGATCGGCGATGCAACCCGGTCAAAGCGAGCTCGTGGGCATCGGTGCAGAGCTTGCGTCCGATCTCGAGCGGCGAGGATTGACCGGGCTCGAGTTGTTGTGGGAACTCGATCGCGCCACGATGCTGGCGGATCTCGGCGAATTCGTGCAGCGAGACCTCGAGCGATCAGGTCCCTCTGGGCAGATCATCGCGTCAGAGCATCGCTTCGGATTCGGCGATGACTCTGCCCCTCCGGTGCGCTGGGATCTTGGCGACGGCCGCGAGGTGTACTTCCGAGGCGCCATTGATCGGATCGAACGGCAATCCGACGGGCGGCTCGTCGTCATCGACTACAAGACCGGCAGCCACCGCAGCTACCGGGGAGTCGCGCCGCCGAGTCGTTCCGGTGCCAGTCCGCACGATCCGACCGTGCGCGGCACCAAACTGCAGCTTGGCGTCTACGCACTCGCCGCGGCTCACCACTTCGGCGGCAGCACGGATCCCCGCGATTCCGTCGCCCACGTCGCTTACTGGTTCATCACGTCGGTACGAGGCGACTGGCAGTGGATGGGCTTCGATGTGACGGACTGGGCGATGCAGCGCTTTGCCGAAGTTGTCAGGACGATTCTGGAGGGAATCGACGCGGGCGTCTTTCCGGGATATGTCACGGCTGCGGATGGCCGTCACAGCGGCATGCATTGTCCTGCGTGCGATCCAGACGGGCTCGGCTCGACACAGCTTCGCCGGCAGTGGATTGCCAAGCGAAGCGACCCGGCCCTCGCCCCGTTCTTTCAGCTGGCCGAGCCGGACGAGGCGGCCGCAGATCTCACTCATACCGAGGGCGTCGGTTCATCATGAATGCCTCCGCCAAGCCTGGGGTATTGCCGGCCGACCAGGCCGAGCGAGATCGCGTCCGGGACGAATTGGGCAATACCTTGTTCGTTGAGGCTGGGGCCGGAACGGGGAAGACGAACTCGCTGATCCGGCGGGTCTTGTCGCTTGTGACAGGTCCCGAATCGATCCCGCTCTCGAACATCGCAGCGATCACCTTCACCGATAAAGCAGCTGCAGAGTTGCGCAATCGCATCCGAGCCGAGCTGCATGTCGAACTCACCCGTGCCGTCGACAATCCCTCGGACGATGACGCCATCAGCGTCGAACGGCTCCAATCTGCGCTCGATGAACTTGACGGGGCTGCCATCTCGACGCTGCACAGCTTCGCTCGGCGCCTGCTGGGCGAGCATCCCGTCGAGGCCGGGCTGCCGCCCATGTTCGAGACCCTCGACCCGATCGCGAGCGAGGTCCAATTTGACGAGCGTTGGAGCGCATTCGTCGACTCACTCCTGTCGTCAGACTCCAGATGCCGCTGGGCCATCGAGATGGTCGATGCCGCTGGCGTGGGGATTGACTCGCTGCGGCAGATGGCCCTGCACTTCAACGACAACTGGGATCGCCTGAACTGGACGCCAGGCACTGCCGCGACACCATCGATCCCCGTCGAATCCCTGGTCGATGCCGCACGACGATTGCTCCTGCGCAGCAACGAGTGCACCGAGTCGACCGACAAGCTGCTGGCACGATTCGGCCAGCTCGAAGCATGGACCGCACGTCTCGATGCGGCGCGCAACGACCGAGAGCGTCTGGCCGTGCTGCTCGCCAGTGGAGCCGAAGGCATCCCGAAGGTCGGGAGGGTCGGCAGCAAGGCCAACTGGCCTGATGTGGTGTCGATCCGGGATGGCTTCGCAGAGCTCGACGAGGCGCGCAGTGAAGCGGCATGCGAGGTGCTGGACGCCGCCATCGGGCAGCTCGCCACAGAGATCCGCACATTCACACTCGACGCCGCGGAGGATCGGCGGTCGAGTGGCACGCTCGAGTTTCACGACTTGCTGGTGTGGGCCCGGTGGCTGCTGCGCGACTCGCCGCAAAGCTCGGAGGTGCGCACCGCGCTCAGCCAGCGATACCGGCGCCTGCTGCTGGACGAGTTCCAGGACACCGATCCGATCCAAGTCGAGCTTGCAACGCTGATGTGTTCGGTTGACGTCGACGAATCACCACGTGACTGGCAGCAGGTCGAAACTGAGCCAGGTCGGCTCTTCTTCGTCGGCGATCCCAAGCAATCGATCTACCGCTTCCGGCGAGCCGACATCGGCCTGTACCTGGCTGCTCGTGAACGATTCGGAACTCTCACCGGCACGCAGACATCGCTCAGCGTCAATTTCCGTACCACAGCGCCCATCATCGAGTGGATCAACCGCGTGTTCAGCGTCATGATCGTGCCGCACCCGTCCAGCCAGCCCGACTACGCGCCCCTGCGTCCGTGGCGCCCTGCTGCCGAGGAGGGTGCACCGGTCACCTTGCTGGGTCGCAACGAGCACAGCAGGGACACTTCGGCCGCCGAAGTGCGCGTCGCCGAAGCCGCTGACGTGGCCAGAGCGATCGTGGCTGTCGTCGAGGGCCACTGGAGCGTTGCCGACCCCCACACCGGCGAGTCTCGCCAAGCTCGGTTCGAGGACGTCGCAGTGCTGATCCCGACGCGCACGAGCCTCGACGAATTGGAAGTGGGCCTGTCGAATGCGGGCATCCCGTATCGACTCGAAGCATCCTCGTTTGTTTGGCGCAGTGCAATTATCCGCGACTTGATGATGTGCTTGCAGGCGATAGCCGACCCGACCGACGATCTGGCGATCGTGAGCGCGCTGCGCACCCCTCTCTACGGATGCGGCGACGACGACCTGTACGTGTACGCGCAGCACGCGTCCGGGTGGAACTACTTCTCACCCTGTCCCCAGGGTGTTCCAGACGGCCCCGATCATCCGGTTGCCAATGGCCTCGCCCACTTGCGCGAGTTGCACGAGGCCCACTCGTTGGTATCGCCCGCCGTCATCGCCGACCGATTGCTACGCGATCGCCGGGTGTTCGAACAGGCAGTCGCCGGGCCGCGGACGCGCGAGGCATGGCGACAACTCCGGTTCGTCGTGGACCAGGCGCGCGCGTGGTCCGAGAGCCAGCACAGCGGCTTGCGGAGCTTTCTGCGTTGGGCGCGCCGTCAAGCATCCGAGGGCGCGAAGGTGACCGAAGCGGTACTGCCGGAGTCCGACGACGACGCGGTTCGGGTTATGACGATTCACGCCTCGAAGGGCCTCGAGTTCCCGATCGTCATCGTGGCGGGCCTGCAGAACACCGCTGGAGGAAATCGCGACTCCACTGAAGTCGGTTTTGGGGCAGCAGGGTCACCACCGGCCATTCGGCTTCGCAGCGGCGTGCAGACCGCCGACTACGACGATTGGGTCACCGACGAGCAGGTGGCCGACCACCACGAGCGAGTCCGCCTGCTGTACGTGGGAGCGACCCGTGCCCGCGACCATCTGGTCGTGTCGCTCCACCGCAAGCCGCTCGCGGCATCCAGGCCTGAAGAGCATCGACTCACCAGCGCGCAGGTCATCTGCGAAGCGATTGGTGCGGGTGACGCGATCGATCACGCAGTGTGGGCAGGCGATTGGTCCGGTGACTTCGACGCCGTGTCTCCCGCCCGTGGGCCGGCGCAACCGGTTCCGATGATCGAACGCCCCGAATGGCGAAGCCGCCTCGACGCGGCGTTGGCGTCCACGGAGGCAGCGGCCTCGCTCAGCGCCACCGCCATCGCCCGAGCCAGTGCCCAGCAGGGGGAACCTCTTGACGATGCCGACACGACCGATCTTGCGGCGGGACTCGCCAAGGATGGTCCCGACGACCACCTTGGGGTCGAACACGCGATCGGCTCCCGGGGGCGCTACGGAACGTCTTTGGGCCGGGCTGTGCACGCCGTGCTCCAAGACGTCGATCTGCGGAACGGCGATCACTTGGCGCCGCTGGCCCAGGCCGCCGCAGCAGCTGAGGGTCTTTCCGATCAGCGACGTGCCATCGAGCGGTATGTGCGCTCTGCCCTCGATAGCCCGACTGTGGCGGAAGCCATACGAGGACGCCATTGGCGTGAGATCTATACGGCGGCACCTTCCGACTCAGCGAGCAACCGCGGAGGCACGCACATGGGCAGCCGTTCTGCCCCAGTCATCGAGGGCTACATCGACCTGCTCTATGAGCGAGAGAACGGAGGTCTCGTCGTTGTGGACTACAAGACCGACCGGGTCGACGACGAGGCCTCACTTCGGCGCAAGGTTGACGACTACCGCCTGCAGGGCGCCACGTACGCCTGGTGCCTTGAGCGATCGACGGGGCGCCGCGTCTCCGAGGTGGTGTTCCTCTTCCTCTCGAGCGACGGGCCTGCTCGGTCAGGCGTTCTAGCAGGAGACGACCTGGCAAGAGCCATCGTCGAAGTCGAGGACGTAGCGTCGAACGTCGCCGCCTGAGCACTCAGGCTGACGGACTTGTCGGCACACGTCGAGTGACGAGAGCGTCGCGTCAACAGACGCAGCTCGTGGGCGCTCAGCCCAGCGCGCGGGGAGGGGGCTGGTAGCCGCCGGTCAGCTCGCCGATGCGGCGTGCCAGCGCCATCGTGGTGCGATCGCCGCCGTACGGGCCGACGACCTGGAAGCCGATCGGCAGGCCGTGGGGGGTGAGCCCCAGCGGTGGCACGGTGCCGGGCAGGTAGGACATGCCGGTCAGGATGGTCCAGCGGGTCATCTCGATGTACGGCCGCTCGATGCCGTTGGCCGGCAGCCGACGCTCGGCGAAGGTGCCCTCGGGCATGTGGTCGAAGGGCGGATGGAAGCTCACCGGCATCAGGATCGCGTCGTAGCGGGTGAAGAACTCCGCCCACTTGCGGCGGCATTCCTCACGGGCGATGTGGCGCTCCAGCCACTCACGATGCTTCGGCCCCTCGCCCCGGCCGGCCAACGTCATCGCCGCTCGCACCAGCCACAGGCCGGATTCCCACGCCGGCAGCGGATCGATGTCGGGCCGCGCTTCGTGGTCGACGCTCACGCCACTGCTCTCGAGCGCCTCGACTGCCGCATGCATCACGCCCAGGACATCTCCGTCGACCGGGCAGTACTCGTCGTCGAGCCACGCAGCCACCCGGAGCGACCCCGCGTCGTCGGGTGCGGGCGGCAGCTGCGGCACCCACGGCGTCTCGCGGCGCAACAGCACGTCGAACAGCAGCTCCAAGTCGTCGCAGCTCCGGGTCAGCGGGCCGAACACGTTGATGTCGGACTCGGTCGTGCCGCCGCTGACGTGGTCCAGATAACCGGTGGTCGGGATCAGCCCAAAGCTCGGCTTGTGTCCCCAGATGCCGTTGTACGAGGCCGGGAAGCGGATCGAGCCGCCGATGTCGGTGCCGATCTCGAATCCGGTGAAACCCATCGCCGTGGCGGCTGCAGCACCGCCCGAGGAGCCGCCGGGAACCTTCGACAGATCCCAAGGATTGCTGGTGGTGCCGAACAGGTCGTTGAAGGACTGGTTGTCGGCCGACCAGCGCGGCAGGTTGGTCTTGCCGATCACGATCGCACCGGCAGCACGGGTCGCGGCGACGACGGCGGCGTCCATCTGGGGAACGTTGTCGGTCAGCTCCCGCGCCCCGCCAGTGGAGCGGATTCCCGCAGTCATCAGAGCGTCCTTGGCGGTGAACGGGACACCGTGCAACGGCCCGAGCGTGTCGCCGCGGGCCTGTGCGGCATCTGCAGTCTCGGCACGCTGCAGCGCAGCCTCGAAGTCGCGGGTCACCACCGCATTGATGTCGCCGTCGAGCCGCTCGATGCGATCAACGACATGACTCGTCAGCTCACGGCTCGACAGCTGCCCCGATGCAATCGCCGCTGCCTGATCGGTCGCGCTCCACAGTGCCAGATCATCTGCCATGAGCTCATTCCAGCAGTTCGGCTGCATCCATGTCGTGGACGTAGGTCGCGTGGTGGCCGGCCATCGTCGCGAACAGCCTCCCGCAAGCGGCGGTCAACCCCTCAGCACCGATCTCACCGAGAACCGGCACCGCGCCGGACGGAGTCCCACCGGTCACGCAGCGCTGCGCCGGTAGGCGTCAAGGACCGGTGCCAGTGCATCGGGGTCCCACCGGTTGATCCGCACGAGCAAGTCGCCGTAGTACTGCAAGTAGGTGGCCAGGCGTCCGACCGTCTTGCGCAGCTGCAAGTCGTAGGGCACCTCGTCGCTCACAACCGCAAAGCACGACCGATACCCATCACAAATCGCCCGCCAGCGAGATTCTGCACGATCAGCGCAAGGCCAGCAGTCAGCAGTGGGTGGCGAGTATTGATGTTTGTCACTCCCAGGGTGACACCAATGGAGTTGGTGACCGCGGCAGCGGCACCGCAGATGGCACCCGCCTCCTTGCGGTTCGGCCGCTCTCCCAGGAAGGCTCGCCCAAGCCCGAGCTCTTCCGCCGCCTGGACCTGGGTCAACGCATCTGCGGATTGATCAGCTTCACCAGCCAGCATGTAGAAGCCCAGCTCGGGAAACTCTTGTGTTCTCGTCGTACTGCCAGACACCCGGGTCACACTAGGACCGCTGATGTCCTCGCCTGAGACTCCTGCTTGACGCTCTGAAGTGGCGCCGTGGACTAGCGCCGTGGCCCGAAGCGCTACCCAGCGCGCTTGACGACGAACAACGTCTGCTCGGGCTTGCCGACCACGACGGCGAGATGCTCGCCAGCCCAGCCGATCTCCCCGTGCGCCTCGTCGGGGTCCGGGATCGGGCAGACGTCCCAGGACTGGTCGCCGTGTCGCAGCACTGCCATGCCGTCGGACACCTCGACGCTCGTCGCGACCTCCAGCATCGTGGTCTCGTGCAGTGCAACTGCGATCGCATCGTCCGTGATGGTGCGCGCAGCAGTGAGTTCTCGCGCCTCGACGGTGTACAGGGGTGCTTCCGTCGCCGTCCACCGCAACTCAGAACCCTGCAGCGCCGCCGCCGGCGCGTCATCGCTTGCCACCCGCGGCCAGTGCTGAGCGAAGTCCGGTTCGAGCTCCGCGACCAGCCAACTTTGCCGCTGAATCTCGCCGAGCTGCTCCAAGTCGGCCACCAGCTTCGCAGCGTCGCCGAACGGGTCGGCGTACTCCTCGGGATCGGCACACTCATCGAACAGCGTCAGCAGCTCGGTCCGCTCCACTTCGACGGCAGAGTCGGTAACACGTATGCGCGCCCCGAGCATCTCGGAGTTCACCATCGGGGGGGTGTCGTCATCAATGCGTGCGAAGCTCCAGCCATCTGCCGTTTGTACGCCGATGACGTACTCGATGGCGCATTCGAGCGGCCGCACGACTCCCAGAATCGCGATCCGCTCGGACCCCGACAGGTCGACCGCCACTACCTCGATGTTCTCGGGCAAGCCCACTGACTGCCACTGCGAGCCGTCGTAGGCGTACCAGTCGTCGGCAGCTTGAGCGACCGCGTGCGCGCCGCTGAACGAATAGCGCATCGCGACGCCTTCGGCTTGGGCCGGAGGCGACACCGCCGACACCGCTGTGGCGAACACGGCGCCTTCGGACATCTCGGCGCCGTCGGACACTGCTGGGGGATCCTCGACGCTGTCTTCCGAGGCTGCCGCGACCTCAATCTGTTCCTCGAAAGACTCGTCGGCGCTCATCGATTCCGAAGGGGCAGTTTCGAAGACTTCGTCTTCCGTCATCTCGTCGAGGTCCACGCTCTCGGCGCTGCTCGCTTGTGTAGCTGCGGGCATGCCTTCGAGTTCGCTCAGCGACTCTGTCTCGACGGATGCTGCAAAATCCTCGATGCCGCCGTCTCGCAGCGACACGAGACCGACGGCCGCCACGGCTACGAGCGCGAACGCGCCCGCCCCGCCGCGCACCGCGTTGCGCCGGCGCTGCAACTGAGCCGCTCGTGCTTGGACGCCCGCGAGCGAGCCCGAGCCGACCGGCATTGACGCCCCAGCGTCACGCAGCTGGCTGCGGAGGCGATCCTCAGCCGTCATGACGCCTCTCCTTCGTCGGAACCCGACTCCAGCACTTCCCGCAGCTGTTCGAGACCCCGGCTGAGCCGGCTCTTCACCGTGCCGGTCGCGATGCCCAAGGCCTCCGCAGTCTCGGCGACCGACCAGTCCAGGTAGAAGCGCGCCACGATCACGGCGCGGTGTGCCTCGTTGAGCGTCGCGAGCGCACGTTCAAGATCCAGATCGCGCGCCCGGTCCTCGGTGGAGTGCGGTTGTGCCAGCAAGGGCTGGCGTTCACGCTCCCGCCGGACCCGTCGCAGCCACGATCGAGCCCAATTCAGCCCGACCCGGTACACCCAGCCCTGCGGATTCGCATAGGCGCTGACCTGTCCCCAGCGCTGGCAGGCGCGGGCGAATGCCTCGTCGGCAGCCTCGGCGCCCAGCGCGGCATCGCGCATCGCCAACCCGAGCGCTCGCGCCATCTCGTCGCGGTGGGCCGCATAGAAGTCCTCGAACCGGAGCGCCACGGCATCCACCCGGGCGGATCCGGTTGAGGCCGCACCCTCAGCAGCGCTCACTGTCAATCCAGTACGGATCGTGCCTGCGCCCACCAGACCGTGACCGATCGGCGAATGCAGATCTACGAATGCAACGAGCGCGCCAGTCATTCCACGTCCCCACGAAGACTGCCTGCCCCCTCAGACTCCCGCCAGACCGATTCGGTTCCGTGTCGTTCATGAATGCTCGTCGGAGCGCGCCTCCGCCGCGAACATGTCCTCGGTGAGCACACCCGATTGTCGCAGCGCCTCGATCTCTGCGCGACCGGAGCCAAGCCATTCGGCCAGCACTTCGTCGTTGTGCTCGCCCAAGTGAGACGCCAGCGCTCCCGATGTGATGCCGGAGGTCACCGAGGTTTCCGCGGAGGTGCCGGTGAATCGGTAGGGCGTCTGGGTCACCCGCCGGGTACCCCCGTCCCGAGCGTCGATCTCCACCGACGAGCCACGATGAATCGCCGTGGGCGACTCATGCGCCTCCGCGGTCGTGCGAATGTCGCCCCACGCCAGGTTCGCCTCATCAAGGGCTGCCAGCATCTCCGCTCGAGTCTCGAACGAGCTCAGGAAAGCGTTGATCGCGTCGGAGCGGTGCGACCGCTTGGTCCCGATGTCGGCATCAGCAGGCGAGGGATCGGCTATCTGATGGGTCTCGCTCAGCTGCTTCCAGATCCACCGGAAATCGCCTGCGGTCAAGATCGGTCCGTCGACGCCGTCCCACACCAACCCGCCTTGAGACTGGTAGGACACACCGTCGAGTCCTGCCTGGCTGCCCTCGTCGGTGGCCAGAAACGACTCGAGCATCGCGATGTCGATGTGCTGGCCGTGACCAGTCAGCTCCGCGACACGCAGCGCCGCCAGGACGCCGACCGACCCATGCAGCGATGCGTAGGTGTCAGCCACCGCCAGGTACGGCTCCTGTACCGGCTGCTGGTGTATCTCGGCCGCCCGAGTCAACCAGCCCGATTCACCGTGCAGCACCGGCGCGTAAGCCGCCCGATGCGATTCGGGACCCTCCTGGCCGAAACCGCTGATCGAGAGCATCACCAGTGCCGGGTTCGCCTCGGACAACTCGGCGAACGACAGGCCATGACGTGCCATGACGCCGGGGCGGAAGTTCTCGATGAGCACATGCGCCTTCGAGGCAAGGCGCTTCACCATCTCGGACCCGCCCTCGGCGCGCAGGTCGATGCAGACGTTGCGCTTGCCCACGTTCTGCTGCGTGTAGAAGCCCGCGAGCCCAGCGCGGGTCACTCCCCACAGTCGGGAGATGTCGCCTTCGGGCGGCTCGACCTTGACGACGTCCGCGCCGAGGTCGCTGAGGATCCGTCCGGCGAACGGACCCGCCAGCACGCGGCTCATGTCGACCACTCGGACGCCAGCCAGCGGTTTCATCAGCGTTCGTATCCCCCGTCGGCCTGCAGTGTCGGGCCGGTCCTCAACTCGATGGCCCTCAGCGGGGCCGATCGCCGGCGATCGTCACCCGGAGCATGTGCCGGCGCTGCCCGTGGTAATCGTTCAATGCGTAGTGCTGGACGCTGCGGTTGTCCCACATGGTCAGCGTTCCCGGCTCCCAGCGGACCCGGCACGTGAACTGCTCGTCCACTGCATGGCGCCACAGCATCTCGAGCAGCGCTTTCGATTCGTGCCGGCGCATGCCCGAGACGGCCTCGGTGAACGCCCGATTCACGTACAGCGCCTTCGCACCGGTCTCGGGATGGGTCCGCACGACCGGATGGGTCAGCTGCTCATGGGCGTCGTCGGACACGTTGACCGTCATCGCACTGCGCCGCCCGGAGTACCGGTCCCCCTCGCCGCCCCGCCCGTACTGGCGGGCCGCTGAGTGCACCGCGCTGAGACTCTCGGCGAAGCCCTTCATCGTGTCGGACATGCCGATGTAGGCCGCTTGCTGATTGGCGAACAGCGTGTCCCCGCCGAAGCTCGGCACCTCGACCGCATACAAGGCTGTCGCCATGGGGGGGCACTCCAAGAACGACATCTCCGAATGCCAGCCACCGCCGAAGTTGACCGTCTCATGGGGCTCTTTGATGACGGGGACCACCTCGGGCTCGTCCGATGTGCCGCCGAGGTATGGGTGACGCTCCAACTCGCCGAAGCGACGTCCAAAGCGGGCCACGTCACTGACTTCCATGTGCTGGTCGCGGATGACCACCACGTGGCAGGCACACAGCGCTTCGCGGATCGATGCAATGTGTTCGTCATCGAGTGCGTTCACATTGAGTGCGCCGCCCCCAGCCGCCCACAGCTCGGCGCCGAGCGCGCCCGCGAGCGGCCGGACGTCGAGCAGTCCTGCGCCGGGCTGTTCTGATTTGGGCTGTCCTGATATGGGCTGTTCTGAAACGGCCGTCGACCCCGGTGCCGCTGTCGTGCTCATCGGTCCTCGCTCCCGTGCTGCGTCCCGCGGGGCACGGTCTCCGCCGTGGCCTTCGCCAGCGGATCTGCCTGACGCAGGCGCCGTGCCACTTCCCCCGCCGCAAGTATCGCCTCATTGGGGTCGGGACCGCACGGGGTCATGTTCACGTGCCGGCAGCCCGCCTCGAGGTACGGCAAGAAGAAGTCCACGATGTCATCGACGGTGCCATAGGGCGTGTACTTCTCGAAGGCCTTGAAGGGCACGCGGTAGAAGCGTTCGAGCTCGGGGCCGACACAGCCCGCCGCCTGTTCCCGGCTGTCGCCAATGCCGACCCACAATTGGATGCCATGGTCGGGAACGTCCGGGGCCGCACCCGGAACCGCCCGCTCGGTCTCAGCAGTCTCGGCGTAGAGGCGCAGCGCCGTCTGGTAATGCTCGATGGTGCACCAGATGCCCAGCCACCCATCGGCGAAGCGACCGGCGCGGCGGATCGCCGCGTCGGATCGCCCGCCGACGTAAGTCGGGATAGGCGGGTCGGGCACCGGGATGATGCGGGCTTGTGACAGCGAGAAGAACTCGCCCTGGTGATTGACGGTCTCACCGCCCAGCAGCCGCAACACGATGTCGAGCGACTCGTCGGACCGTCGCCCGCGGGTGCGGGGATCGACACCGCACACT
This sequence comes from Candidatus Poriferisodalis sp., assembly GCF_965221945.1. Classification (GTDB taxonomy): domain Bacteria; phylum Actinomycetota; class Acidimicrobiia; order Acidimicrobiales; family Poriferisodalaceae; genus Poriferisodalis. The sequence continues at coordinate 2,545,661 of NZ_OZ244925.1, forward strand.
TCGACCTCGTGCCGGTCGTCGCCGCCGATGCCGACGCCGAAACTGATGCGCCCGGGGGCCATCTCGGCCAGGTTCGCCAGCTGGCGGGCGACGGGAACCGGGTGACGCAGCGGCAGCAGGTACACGCCCAGGTACACACCGAGTTCGGGGTGGAGATTGGCCAGCGCTGCTGCGGTCACCATGCCGTCATTGCCGTGCCCGATCCGGAAGCTGACGTGGTCGGCGAAGAACATGCAGTCGATGCCGGCATCGGCGACGAGCTCCACCATGCGGCGGCGCTCAGCCCACGGTCGCGACCAGAGCTTCACGTCGGGCGTGACACCGACCCGGATAGACGGCACGGCGGCGCGCTCAGCCGCTCTCATGCTGCGATCCGCTCGGCGCGCGTCACATCCCAGATCACCGGCAGGTGCTTGAAGCCGTGCTGGAAGTTCGACAGCAGGCGCAGCGGCGGGCGGGCGGGATCGAGCCGCAGATTGTGGAGCCGCGATAGCGACTCAGTGAACATGGCGGTCATCTGGCGGCGCGCCAGGTGCGCACCCAGGCAGAAGTGCGGTCCAGCGCCGAAGGTGAGGTGGTCGTTCGGACTGCGCTCGATGTCGAAACGGTCGGGCTCGGCGAACACGGCTGGATCCCGGTTCGCCGCCACGTGAAAGACCACCACCTTGTCGCCAGTCCCGATCCGGCAGCCGCTGAGTTCGACGTCGCGGGTAGCGGTGCGCCGGAAGTGCACGACCGGCGGAATGAAACGCAGCATCTCCTCGATGGCGCCCGGCAGCAGAGCGGGGTCCGCGAGCAGCTTCCCAAGTTGGTCGGGATGGCGCAGCAGCGCCCACATGCCGCCCGGCATGCCGTTGCGCAGCGTCTCGTTGCCCGCCACCGCGAACAGGAAGAACATGGTCTCGAACTCTTCGTTGGTGATGCCGCCCTCGTCGTCGGGCGCAGCCAGCAGGATCGACACCACGTCGGAGCCCGGGTTCGCCCGCTTGTAGGTGGCGAGGTCCTGCGCGTAGGCGTACATGTCTGCGAGGCCTTCGCGGGAGCGAGGGTCGGGCATGCGACCGTCGGGTCCCGGGCGGATATCGGCGCGCACCTCCCGGGAACGCCGTGCCATCTCGGTGCCGGTCGCCGGATCGAAAACGTCCGAGGCCGCGTACTCTGCGTCCTGATAGCCGATGACCCGGTTCGACCAGTCGAACAGCAGCATCCGGTCCTGCGTCGGCACGCCCATGATGTCGGCGAGCGTCAGCAGTGGCAGCTCGGCCGAGACGTCCTTGGCGAAGTCGGCGCGTCCCCGGTCCTCCACGGCGCTGACGAGCCGTTCAGCACGAGCCGAGATGGTGGCCTCCAACTCCAACACTGCGCTCGGCGTGAATGAGCGCATCAGCAGGCGGCGCAGCCGTGTGTGCTGCGGCGGGTCCTGGTTGAGCATCATCCGCTGGACGAACTCGAGCATTTCAGCGGTCTGCGGGTCGCGGATCTGCGTAGCGCCCAGGTGTGACGAGAATGTTCCCGGATCACGGAGCACCCGGTTCATCAGCTCGTGGGTGAGCACCGCCCAGAAGCCGGGTCCGGCCTCCCACCCCATGAGCTCGGGCTCGGGCACCCAATGGACCGGGGCGCGTGCCCGCAGCTCGGCAATCAGGTCGTGAGGCACACCGTCGAGGTAGGTGCGCGGATCGAACAGCGGCGTCGGGTCGAGGTCGGATCGGAACTCAGTACCGGAGCCGGGCATAGCGCTCAGCGTGCCATCTTGGGCTGCATCTGCGGGGTGGTCGCGGCCGTGTTGTCGACAGTGCTTCGCAGTGGCGGTGCCGGTGGCTTGGTGATGACGAAGAAGAGCATTCCCAGAGCCGTCAGCACGGCGAGCGCAACGAAACCAGTCGCGTAGCTGCCGGTTGTGTCAGCCAGCCAGCCCGCGGCGAGCGGACCCACAATCGGTCCGATCATCACGATGAGCGAGCTGACCCCCATGATCGCCGCGAAGGCCGACGACCCGAAGTAGTCAGCGCGCAGCGCCTGCATGAGCGGACCGCGCACTCCCCACGCGAGGCCATGCAGGATCACAAACAACACCACGATGAACACATTGACGGCCCAGGCCAGCAGCAGCACGCCGCCGGCGTGCCCGAACATGGCGATCGATGCAATCAGCCGCTTGTTGACGCGATCTCCCAGCCAGCCGCCCACGGCCATGCCGCCGAGCTGCATCAGGGGCAGCGCGGCGGCCACGAAGCTGGCCTGCTGCAAGGTGTAGCCCCGCTCAGAAGTCAGGTAGAGCTGTAGGTGCGCCATCACTGCGCCGACGACGAACAGTGCGCTCAGGTGCCCGAACGAGATCGTCCAGAACGCTTTCGTGCGCATCGCCTCCTTGGCCGTGAAATGGACGTCGCTCACGCCTTCCGCGCGCACCGTCCTGCCGTTCGCGACGACCTCTTTCCCGCCGTCGACCTCCTCGCCGAAATCAGCGGGGCGGCCGTCGAGATACTTGGCAAGCCACCATGCAACGGCAGCTCCCGCGACGCCGGTCACGGCGGCGGTCGTGCGCCAGCCGAACCACGAGAACGACAGGACCACGAGGGGAACGCACATGCCGCCCGCCGCAAGGCCCATGCCCCCGAACGCGAGCGCCCGGGCCCGCAGCCGCTCGAACCAGCGCACGATCGAGACGGTGACCGTCAGGAACCCGCAGAACGCGCTGCCGACCGCCATGACCAAGAACGCGCCGTAGAACTGCCACAGCGAGTGCAGCTGGCTGAACCACACGAAACCGACCGCCATGCCCACCGCACCCGCCCGGGTGATGACACGGGGTCCGAAGCGATCGATCAGCCAGCCCTGCGCTGGCCCGAGCAGTGCCGTCTCGGCTCGGTTCACGGCAAACGCGCCCGACAGGGCCGTCTTGCTCCAGCCGTATTCCCTCTCGATCTCCACCAAGTAGGCACCCAGCGAGTGCATGACGAACGCACTCTGCAGCCCTTGGATCACTGCCCCTGCACGCACCACCTTCCATCCGCGGAAGGTGGTGGTGCGTCCCGACATCGGTACATCCTGCCCGATCCAGTCCGGTGCGCGTCGGGGGCAAAAGCCCCTCTGCACCCTGATCTAGACCCCTTTCTTTCTATTCACCACGGAAACTCGTCCAGCGATCGAGCGAGGGAGGCACCACATGGCCCGAAAGGTGACCGCCGCGATCGTCCAGGTGGCCTGGACCGGCGACAAGGACTCCATGATCGAGCTGCACACCAAGCACGTCGCCGAGGCCGCCGCTGCCGGTGCCAGGGTGATGTGCTTCCAGGAGCTGTTCTACGGTCCCTACTTCTGCCAGGTGCAGGACACCGAGTACTACTCCTACGCGGAAGCCATCCCCGATGGCCCGACCACCAAGCGCTTCTGTGAGCTCGCCGCGCAGCACGAGATGGTGCTGGTCGTGCCCATGTACGAGCGTGAGAAGGCCGGGTTCCTGTACAACACCGCAGCCGTGATCGACGCCGACGGGACCTATCTCGGCAAGTACCGCAAGAACCACATCCCGCAGGTCAAGGGGTTCTGGGAGAAGTTCTATTTCCGGCCTGGCAACCTCGGCTACCCGGTATTCGAGACAGCAGTCGGCACGGTCGGGGTTTACATCTGCTATGACCGCCACTTCCCCGAAGGCTGGCGGGCACTCGGGCTCGCCGGAGCGGAGATCGTCTTCAACCCCTCCGCCACCAGCCGGGGACTGTCCGCCTACCTGTGGCAGCTCGAACAGACCTCCGCCGCGGCGGCCAACATGTACTACGTCGGGGCCATCAACCGGGTCGGCGTCGAGCCGCTGGGCGACAACGATTTCTACGGGACGTCGTACTTCGCCAACCCGCGGGGCCAGATCGTGGAGACGGCCGCATCGGACCGGGACGAAGAGCTCTTGGTGCGCGAGCTCGACCTCGAGATGATCGACGAGGTCCGCAACCAGTGGGCCTTCTACCGGGACCGCCGCCCCGACTCCTACGGGTCGCTGACGGCGCCCTGAACCGGGCGATCCTGACGCGGATCACCGACTACACCGCCACAACGCTGAGCTAGCCGCACAGGGGGACACGACGATGGCGACGCTGATCAAGGGAGGCACCGTTGTCAGCTCGACCGGTGCAGATCCGGCCGAGGTGCTCATAGACGGCGAGAAGATCGTGGCCGTTCTGCAACCAGGCAGCGACATCGCAGTTGCGGCCACCCACGGTGCCGAAGTCATCGACGCCACCGGACGGCTGGTGGTGCCCGGCGGGGTGGACGTGCACACCCACATGGAGCTGCCGTTCGGCGGCACCTATGCCTCCGACACATTCGAGACCGGATCGCGGGCCGCGGCCTGGGGCGGCACCACCACCATCGTCGACTTCGCGGTGCAGAAGACCGGCGAGAACGTGCGTGAGTGCCTCGACGCCTGGATGGCCAAGGCCGAAGGCAACTGCGCTGTGGACTTCGGCTTCCACATGATCATCGGCGGCGTCGACAACGACTCGCTCAAGGAAATGGACCTGCTGGTCAACGAGGGCATCACCAGCTTCAAGCTGTTCATGGCCTACCCGGGAGTGTTCCTCGCTGACGACGGACAGATCCTGCGGGCCATGCAGCAGGCAGCCGGCAATGGCGGGCTGATCATGATGCACGCCGAGAACGGCTTGGCCATCGACGTGCTGGCCGCGCAGGCATTCGAGCGGGGCGAGACCGCTCCGGTCACCCACGGCTACGTGCGGCGCCCCGAGCTGGAGTCCGAGGCGACCCACCGGGCAATCCAGCTGGCCAAGGTGGGGGCATCGCCGCTGTATATCGTGCACCTGTCGGCGGCCGAGGCGTTGGAGCAGGTGGCGCTCGCACGCGACGCCGGCATGAATGTCTTCGCCGAGACCTGCCCGCAGTACCTGCACTTCAGCCTGGAGGAGCACCTCAACCGACCGGGCTTCGAGGGCGCGGCCTACGTGTGCTCGACACCCATTCGCTCACGGGCCGAAGGCCACCAGGACGCACTGTGGAAGGGCCTGCGAACCAACGACCTGGCCGTCGTGTCCACCGACCACTGCCCGTTCTGCATGAAGGAGCAGAAGGAGCTGGGGCTCGGCGACTTCCGGGCGATTCCCAACGGCATCGGCGGCGTCGAGCACCGCATGGACATGATCTACCAGGGCGTGGTCACCGGCGAGATCGGCCTGGCTCGCTGGGTCGAGCTGTGCGCCACCACTCCGGCCCGCATGATGGGCTTGTACCCCCGCAAGGGGATCATCGCGGCGGGTTCCGACGCCGACGTCGTGATCTACGACCCCGACAAGCGGTGGACCGTCAGCGTCGACAACCATCACATGAACATCGACCACTCGGCGTATGAGGGTGTCGAGGTGACCGGCCACGTCGACACCGTGTTCTCGCGGGGCCGCAGGATCATCGACGACGGCCAGTACCTAGGCCGCGCCGGCGATGGGCACTACCTGCCCCGGGGCCTCTGCCAATACCTGCAATAGGAGGCGACGCCAGGACCCAGCTCGACCACACGCAATTCCCGCTGATCAGATCGGAGGACTGAGAACATGGATTTTGGCGTTGTTCTGCAAACGGATCCTCCCGCGTGGCGAGTGATCGACCTGGCCCGGCGGGCTGAGACCTTGGGCTTTTCCTACGGGTGGACGTTCGACAGCCACGTGCTGTGGCAGGAGCCGTACGTGATCTACAGCCAGATGCTGTCGGCCACGAATCGCATGGTCGTCGGCCCGATGGTCACCAACCCGGGCACCCGGAACCCGACGGTGTCCGCTTCGATGTTCGCCACGCTCAACGACATGTTCGGCAACCGCACGGTATGCGGCATCGGCCGGGGCGACTCGGCCATGCGAGTGCTCGGGCACGCCCCCACCAGCCTCGCCACGCTGGCCGAGTCGATGAAGGTCATCAAGGGCTTGGCCGAGGGCCGCGAGGTCGAATACAACGGCACGCGGCAGCAATTCCCGTGGTCGGCGGGCAGTCGGCTCGACATCTGGATGGCCGCCTACGGGCCGCGGGCGCTGCAGCTCTGCGGCGAGCAGGCCGATGGCTTCATCCTGCAGCTGGCTGACCCTCAGATCACCGAGTGGACCGTTGCCGCCGTCCGGCGGGCCGCGGCGCAGGCTGGTCGCAATCCCGACGACCTCTACATTTGCGTCGCCGCGCCTGCCTACGTCGGCGACGACCTCGCCCATCAGCGCGATCAGTGCCGGTGGTTCGGGGGCATGGTCGGCAATCATGTGGCCGACCTCGTGGAGCGTTACGGCGACACCGGTGGCGGGGTGCCTCAAGCACTCACCGACTACATCTCCGGGCGCGAGGGCTACGACTACGCCGAGCACGGCAAGGCCGGCAACGTCCACACTGACTTCGTCCCCGACGACGTGATCGACCGTTTCTGCATTCTCGGCGACGCCAGCAGCCACATCGCCCGGCTCGCCGAGCTGCGCGAACTGGGCGTTGACCAGTTCGCCATCTACCTGATGCACGACGCCAAAGATGAGACACTGAGCGCCTACGGCCAGCAGATCATTCCGGCGCTGGGAACCTGACCGGCGCGTCGTGCAAGCAGACACCACTGCCCCGGCGACGATCGACCCGATCGTCCGAGACCAGTTTCTTCGACAGCAGGCGGCCCGCGAGCGCCGCCGCGCTCGCGTCCGCCAAACCTTGCGGCAGGTGGTCGTGCTGGCCCTCTTCGTGTGCCTGCTGGGCCTTGCCTATACCGCCTACAAGAAGGTGGGAACAGCCATTGACGACGGTCAGTCCAGCTGGCCTGTGATCGGGTCGTTCCTGCCCGAGACCAACGACCTCAAGATGCCGCCGGTGACCGACATCGTCTCGGGGATCTTCGCTGAGCCCAGGGGCACGGGCCAGGCCTTCTGGACGATCATCGCCACCGAAGCCGCCTTTACTCTGCGAGAGGCAGCGGTGGGGTTCGCCATCGGGGTATTGGTCGGCTTGGGCATCGCCATCGTGCTCACCACGTCGGGGCGCTTGGAGCGCGCGCTGGTGCCCCACGTCATCGCCAGCCAGACCATCCCGCTGATCGCCATCGCGCCCATCATCGTGATCTGGGGCCGCAAGAGCTTGGACTTCCTGCCCTTCGAGTGGCAGGACTGGATGTCGGTTTCGGTCATCGCCACCTACCTGACCTTCTTCCCGGTGACGATCAACGGCCTGCGAGGCCTGCTGTCCCCCCGGCCCGAGAACCTCGAGCTGATGGACTCCTACGCGGCGCGATGGGGCCAGACGCTGTGGCGGCTGCGCTTGCCGGCGTCGCTGCCCTACCTGTTCGCTGCGTTCAAGATTGCGGCCACAGCCAGCGTTGTGGGCGCCATCGTGGGCGAGATCTCTGCCGGGGTGAAGGGCGGTCTGGGCCGCCGGGTGCTGCTGGAGGCCCAGCGCTACACGACAGGGCCCGAGCGCCTCTATGTGGCCGTGCTGGGGGCGGCGGTTCTCGGGGTCGTCGTTTTCTCGGTGATCTCGTCCGTCGAGTACGCGCTCGTGGGACGCAAGGGCCGGGAGTCTGTCACATGAGTTGTGGGCACATGAGCGGTGCGGGCGACATGGACAACCTCGACGGTGCGGCAGCCGTCGAGGTGGAGGGCGTCTCCAAGGTGTTCAACCCGGGACGCCCCAACGAAGTCGTCGCACTCACCGACATCGATCTCCGGATCGGCTCCGGCGAGTTCGTCACGCTGATCGGCCCGTCCGGCTGCGGCAAGAGCACCCTGCTGAGGCTGATCGCTGCACTGATCGACGTGAGCGACGGGTCGGTCAAGGTCAACGGCAAGCCAGCCGACCGTGCCCGTCTCGACCGCGACTACTCGATGGTGTTCCAGAGGGCAGGTCTGTTCGACTGGCGCAACGTGTCGCGCAACATTGAGCTGCCGCTCGAGCTGATGGGCTGGAAAGCGGCCGACCGTCGGCAGCGCTCAGCCGAAATGCTCGAATTGGTGAAGCTGGGCGAGTTCGCGAGGTACCACCCGGCGGAGCTGTCTGGCGGCATGCAGCAGCGCGTCGCCATCGCTCGGGCGATGTCGTTCGATCCGAAGCTGCTGTTGATGGACGAACCGTTCGGCGCCCTCGACGAGATGACCCGCGAGCACATGCAGAACGAGCTGCTGCGGATCTGGACCGAGACACAGACCACTGTGATCTTCGTGACCCACTCCATCAGCGAGGCGGTTTTCCTGTCCACGAGGGTGGTGGTCATGTCGCCCCGTCCGGGGAAGATCTCCGCTGTCATCGACACCGACCTTGGGGAGCGCAGCGAGGCAACCCGCGACAACCCGGCGTATTTCGCCAACGTGACGGCAGTGCGAAACGCACTGCGCGCAGGTCACACCTCGTGACCGCGGCAAAGGCGCTGCTTCGCTCATGGCTGCCTCCGATGGTGGCCGCGCTGATCATGTTCGGCGGCTGGGAGGCACTCCTGGCAGTGATCAGCCCTGACGGCTTCGTGCTCCCGCCGCCCTCGCGCATCGGCAGTGCGGTGGCCGAGAACTTCGGCACGATTGCGACAGCGACCGGCATCACCGGTTTCATCATCGTCACCGGACTCCTCGCTGGGGTCCTGGCGGGAGCGACGGCCGCCGTGCTCGTCACAGCCTTTCGTTCGGCCCACGAGACGATCACACCGCTGGCTGTTGCCGTCAACGCGGTGCCGATCATCGCGCTGGCACCCATCTTCAACGCCTGGTTCGGGATTCTGTCGCCCCGCTCCAATCAGGCCGTCGTGGTCGTACTGGTCTTCTTCCCGGTGTTCATCAACACGACCCGGGGGCTCGGGCAGCCCGAGCCCAGCCAGGTCGAGCTCATGGAGTCCTACGGCGCCGGCAAGTGGAGGATCATGCGCGAAGTGCGCATCCCGAACGCGATGCCGTACTTCTTCACTGCGCTCAAGCTCGCCACGTCGCTGGCGGTGATCGCGGCCATCGTGGCCGAGTATTTCGGCGGCCGCCAGGACGCGCTTGGCAACGTCATCACCAACTCGGCCGGACTGACCCGCTACGACGACGCCTGGGCGGCGGTGCTGGCCGGATCGCTGGTGGGCATCGGCCTGTACGCGATTGCTGCGGTGCTCGAACGGCTGATCATGCCGTGGTACTTCGCGGCGCGGAAGGCGGCATGAGGTGATCGTTCAGCGTGAGATCCCATTGGGGAACCTAACAGGGGGGAATTATGAAGGTTAAGAAAACGTTGATACGGGCGCTGGCACCGCTGCTGGCACTCGGCCTACTAACCGCGGCCTGCACCGGCAGCGATGACGCAACCGATGAGCCCGAATTCGAGCCCATTTCCGAAGTGTCGCTGCAGCTGCAGTGGTTCACGCAGGCACAGTTCGCCGGCTACTACGCGGCCCAAGCGCTCGGCTTCTATGAAGATGTCGGGCTCGACGTGGAGATCCTCGAGGGCGGTGTTGACATCGTGCCGGCCTCGGTTCTGGACTCAGGCGCCGCCGAATTCGCGGTCTCATGGGTGCCGAGAGGTTTGGTGCCCCGGGAAGAGGGTGCCAACATCACCAACATTGCCCAGGTGTTCCAGCGAAGCGCCACCTTGCAGGTGTCCTTCGCCGACTCCGGCATCAGCGAGGTCGGCGACCTCGAGGGCCGCACGGTCGGCAACTGGGGATTCGGCAACGAGTTCGAGCTGCTGGCGGGACTTCGCACGAACGGGCTCGACCCGGACTCCGACGTTCAGCTGGTGCAGCAGAACTTCGACATGCTGGCTCTGATCGATGGACAGATCGACGCGGCGCAGGCCATGATCTACAACGAGTACGCCCAAGTGCTCGAGACGGAGAACCCCGCCACCGGCGAACTCTTCCAGCCTGGGGATCTCAACGTCATCAACTGGAATGACGTGGGCACGGCGATGCTGCAGGACGCTCTGTGGGCAGACGCCGACCGCCTCGACGACGATCCGGCCTACCGCGATGCGGCTGTCCGGTTCGTTGAGGCGTCGCTGAGAGGCTGGATCCACTGCCGCGACAATCCCGCCGAGTGCGTGCAGATCGTGCTCGACAATGTCCCGACGCTGGGCGAATCGCACCAGACATGGCAGATGAACGAGATCAGCGCATTGATCTGGCCATCGCCACTGGGCGCTGGCATCATGGATCCTGACCTGTGGGCGCAGACCGTCGAGGTGGCGACCAGCGAGGGCATTCTGGCCTCGGCACCCACCGAGGGCGCCTACCGCACCGACATCGCGACCGAGGCGGTGGCGAATCTGCGGGAGGCCGGCATCGATGTCGTGGGTGACGGTTGGCAGCGAGTCACTGTCGAGCTGCTCCCCGGCGGCGAGTAACCACTCGCGCACTCACCAGACCGATTTGGGGGCGGCGGCGAGTCAATCGCCGTCGCCCCTGTCGGCCAGAGACCGCTTTGCGGGGAGCATTTGTGACGCTCGGGCCAGGCTCTGGTCAGGCCTCGTCAACAATGCGCCGGATCTTCGCGGCGAATCGCATCGCGTCTGAATTCATCGTGGCCGACTGCTGCATAGAGCGCAACTGCCTCGGCCGCTTCCAGAATGTGCTGCCACCGATGCCGGTCTGCGTCGGTCACAGTGTGATGGCCTCAGCGAGGACCGCTTCACGCTGAGCATCTGTCATGCCGCCGTCGGTCGCAAGATGCACCGGAGCCTCAAGGAGTTGCTCCAGCTCCATCCTCAGCCGAGCCAGATCGAACAGCCCAGTCCCGCGACCCGTTGAGACGAGGATGTCGATGTCGCTGTCGGGGCGCGCTTCGCCACGAGCGACCGAGCCGAAGATGCGTATATCGCTGATTCCGTACTTTCGGGCGGTCGCGGAGATGTGCCGACGGCTTCGCAACACTCGGTCAAGCTGGGTCGAGCGGCCAGGTCCACCGCCTTGGGCGAGAAACTGCTCCAAGCTCGCTTGCAGCACGGCAGTCACCGAGGGTGGCACCGGCTGCTCAGCGACGAACCGGTCCAAGCCAGCCTCCAGCTCGTCAGGAATGGTCACCGTGACGCGCCTCATGCGCTGACGTTATCAGTAGGCGGAATCATTTGCATCAATTGCTTCAACTGATGCAAGCAACAGTTCGGAAAGGCCATCGCCCATTCGGTGGCCGACCTGAACTGTTCATCCGTCCGGACCATCAGGGAACAGCGACAAAGATCGACACGACATGAGACTTGGCAATTGGCTCACTGCGCGGCGGGTGGATCTGCTCCTGGCTGTCGCGGCGACGGCGGCGGCCGGGTCCGGGCTGGCGTCCTGGGCGGTGGGCACCGGATGGGCTCGCTGGTTAACGATCATGCACGCCCTGGCCGGCCTGAGCCTGCTGGCGCTGGCCCCGGCCAAGCTCCGAGGCTCGGTGCGCTCCGGGCTGAAGCGCCGCCGCGCTACCCGGTGGCTGTCGATGCTGCTGGGAGCGTTGGTCACTGCCACCGTCGTGCTCGGCGTCCTCCACGCCACCGGGCTGTGGCACGGGGTGGGCTACTGGTCGGCGCTGTGGACCCATGTTCTGCTGGCCGCTCTGCTGGCCCCTCTGTTGGTGTGGCATATCGTCAGCCGACCGGGTCGCCCGAAAGCGGTCGACCTCGACCGCAGGGCACTGATCGGCGGGGGCATCGCACTGGCAGCCGCTGGAGCGGTGTATTGGATTCAGCAGCTGGCGGTGGGCGACAACCGGCGATTCACCGGCTCACACGAGATCGCTTCGTTCAACCCGTCGCAGATGCCAACGACCATGTGGCTCAACGACCAGTCGCCACGAGTGGCCGCTTCGGACTGGGACCTCACTGTCGCAGGCGAGCCGGTGACGCTCGAGAGCTTGGGGGCCCGGGCCACGCCGGTGCCAGCCGTCCTCGACTGCACGGGTGGGTGGTGGAGCCACCAGTCGTGGGACGCGGTGCCGCTGGCCGAGCTGTTGCCGTCGGTGGACGCGCCCACGTTGGAGGTCACGTCGCTGACCGGCTACAGCCGCCTCTTCCCCGCTCGCGACGCTGCCAACCTGTACCTGGCCGTCGGCTACGGCGGTGAGCCGCTGCGCCGCGGACACGGCTCCCCAGTACGGCTGGTGGTGCCTGGAAGGCGGGGTTTCTGGTGGGTCAAGTGGGTGAGCCGCATCGACCCCGTCGACCGCCCTTGGTGGCTCCAACTCCCATTCCCGCTGGAATAGCTGGTCGCCGTTTGTCGCCGCCTCGCCTAGCTGTAATGCCCACAGAGGTTGTTGACGCGGCTGGCGGGTGTGTCTCCGATGGCGGTGTGGTGCCGGTGGAGATTGTAGGTGTGCACCCAGGTCTGGAGTCTGCGGCGGCGGTCGGGTTCTGAGCGGAATTTGTAGTTGTAGAGGAACTCGTCGGCCAGGGTGCGGTTGAACCGCTCTGCTTTGCCGTTGGTCTGGGGCCGATAGGGGCGCGTGCGGCGGTGGGTGACGTGCCGCTCGGCGAGCGCGTCGGCGAACGCAGTGGCGGTGAAGTTCTTGGCGTTGTCGGTCATGACGGCGTCGACGGCGACGTTGAGGCGGTCGAACCAGTCCCGACAGCGTCGATAGAACGCTGCGGCGGTCTGGGCGTTCTGGTTGTCGTGCGCCTCGACGTAGGCGAGGCGGGAGTGGTCGTCCACGGCGACATGGAGATAGGTGTACCCGAGGCGCTTGCGGCGCTTGTTGTTGCGCTTGGCGGCCGCCGAGCCGCGGCCGTGGACGCGCCACCCCCCGCCGGGCGGCACTTTGGCGACCTTTTTGACGTCGATGTGCACCAGCTCGCCCGCATGAGCCTTCTCATAGCGGCGCACCCGCTCCCCGGTAGGCCGATCGATCCACGCCAGCCGGTTCAGCCCGTGCCGGCACAGCACCCGATGCACCGTCGAAGCCGGCACCCCGGTCGCAGCCGCCAGCCGCACAGGACCCCACCGGCGGCGCCGACGCAGACCGCAGATCCTCTTCTCGGCCCGCGCCGAGACCTTCGCCGGGGACCTCGCAGGCCGGCTGGAACGATCCTCCAGACCCACCACGCCCTCAGCGTCGAAGCGCTTGACCCACTTGTGCACGGTCTGGCGCGAGCAGCCCATCTGCGCCGCGACCGCCGTCGCCGACTGGCCCGCTGCCATCCGCTCGACCATCACCATCCGAGAATGAACCGACAGCCGAGGCCGCGGAGCCCCACGAACCCTGATTGAAGTACTGTCCGACACTGAGCCTCCGTTCGCAGCCTGGGATTCCAACAAACCCCACACTGCCACGGAGGCTCAACCTGTCACAGCAGCAGAACTGTCAACAAGGTCCATGGGCATTACACCTAGCCCTGCCGGGCGTGTCGAATTCAGCCGATTCTCTTATATCTGCACTCTCAATGATATAATCGAGATTGTGAGTAGGTCAGCGCCGGCTCTGGCGCCGCTCTTCAGGTCAGATCAACAACTGCGCATCCTCGGGGTCCTCTTCGCCGGCACTGGAAGCGAACTCACAATCGGGGCAATCGCCGAACGAGCGCGCGTCGCGCAAGCCACGGTGAGCAGGGAAGTGGCACGACTTGAAGAGCACGGGCTCCTGGTCACCCGCCTGCTGGGCCGCAACAGGCTCGTCCGCCCCAATTGGGAACTTCCGTGGGCCCCGGAACTCCGCTCCATACTGCTCCAGACTGTCGGCGTGCTGGGACGTCTCGGTGACGCGCTGGCTGGCGTTGAGGATGTGGACGATGCGTTTGTCTACGGCTCGTGGGCAAGCCGCTTTGTAGGCGAGCCCGGCCTCTTTCCCAACGACATCGATGTCGCTGTGATTGGCATAGCGCCGCTGCGGGTGGTTCGCGCGGCATGCCGTGACGTCGAAGAGGATCTGCGGGTAGAGGTCAACCCCATCGTGATCGACCGTGAGAGCTGGGACTCCCCTTCGCCGGAACCGTTCGTCGCTCATATTCGAGAGCAGCCCCTGGTGCCGATCGTGCTAGAAGTCGAACGTGGCGTCTGACTGGCTTGCTGAAGCGATCGCGACCCGCCGGATTGAACGAGTCAAGGCCAACATGGGAGCGGCTGGCGAACGCGTCAACGACGCCAGACGACACGTCGCGTCGGCTCGCAAGCTCGCTGAGAGCGACACAACCCTCGCCATGTCCGCATGCCACGACGCCATCCGCAAGGCCCTGGTTGGGCACATGTCGGCACACGGACTCCGAGTGCGCGCTGGCGAAGGTGCCCACCGCTTGGCGATTGACTACGCCAGGCGCGAATTGGCAGGAGCCATTTCCGCGAGCGATCTCGTCGATGCGAACGAGATCCGTCAGGATCGGGCGCTCGCAGAATACGGGGACTTTGCTTCCAGGAAGCTCAACGCGACTCATGTCCGCGCAGCAGCCGATGTAGCCGAACGCATCGTCAACGCCGTTGCGCGTGCACTCGCTTCTTGAACCGCCGGGCTGAGTCTCAGTCGAGGCTGAAGAACTCGGCAAGGCCGAACCAAGTTCCGACCACCGCTCAGTACGCGACAGCGCCCCCGAACGGTTTCACGTTTGAGGGCGCTGCCTGGTCTGTCAGTTTTGGGTTGTGTGAGTGAGGCGAACCTCACCGGCGAGAGCGTAGCCGTTGGTCCATAGCTCGCGACGGAGGCCAACCCGTCGTCACGCCTGTTCTCGACCCAAGAGGGATCCCCCGCCTCGAGCAACGTCCAAGAGCACGAAGCCGCACGCAGCTCACCAATGCTCAATGAAGAACGAGCCAATCGACCCGTCAAACGCTCTCGAGGAGCCAGCCAACCGGTGTTCACACAGGTGCTTCAATGAAGGGCGGGTCAATTGACCCGCCAAGTCTGTGGGCTGAGTGATCTCTTGGTCGAGCCGACGCTCCGCTCAACAAAGGGAAGGGGAATACTCCCTCTCCAACAGGTGCTCCGCTGTCTGGGCCTCGATCCGAGCGTCCACTGCTCAACAAAGGGAGGCGGAGCATTCCCCCTGCAACCGGATCCCGAGGCCTGTGTTCGGGCGCCTCAGCCAGCTCGCTCAACAAAGGAAGGGGAAATGTTCCCCCTTCAAGGAGCACCGTCGGCACTCCTCCCGGCGGGGTGTACGTCGCTCAACAAAGGAAGGGGAAGCGGCACCGGTATGGCGCTACCTGGTGCGCTCAACAAAGGAAGGGGAAATATTCCCCCTTCAAGCTCTTCCACAGCAGCACCCACCGAACCAGTCAACATCGCTCAACAAAGGAAGGGGAAATATTCCCCCTTCAAGGAGCGACCGCCGGGACGTGCGGGCTGGTGGCGAGCCGCGCTCAACAAAGGAAGGGGAAATATTCCCCCTTCAAGATCTTGGGTCCTCCTTGTTCCAGCCGCCGGCACTATTCGCTCAACAAAGGAAGGGGAAATATTCCCCCTTCAAGACACCTCCTGATGCAGATCGACATAGGACGCACTCGGCGCTCAACAAAGGAAGGGGAAATATTCCCCCTTCAAGCGGACACCCTGCGAGCCGAGCAGATGCGCGACCCTCGTCGCTCAACAAAGGAAGGGGAAATATTCCCCCTTCAAGCCTTGCTGCCACGTTACGTGACAATACAGGGACGAAACGGGCCGATTTAGCCACAATGCGCGCGAATTGGGTATCTCCGCGAGAAGCTGAGTATGAAATTTTCAAGGAGCACTGCGGGTTCGCAGGATTCTCACAGGATCCATGGATTGCCTGTGTGGTGATCGAGGTCGACTCCGAGAGTGGTCTTGGCTTCCTGAATGGAACTTCGGAACCGGTAGAGGGAGATCGAGTCGCGGCTCCAGTCGATTGTGTCTTCCAAGTCGGCTCGAAGCTTGGCCAATGCAGCTGGAGTCACCCGACACTCAAAGACTGAGTACTGCACGCGTTGACCATATTCTGCGCACAGATCCGAGACGCGCTTGAGGCGCTTGGCGTCTGACTTCTTGTCGGTGGCGATGTCGTAGGTCACGAGTACATCCATCGCTACGACAGGATAAATGGCGCGTATACGGGCAGATCGCCTCGCAAGTGCCGCGCAAGGAGGGTTGCTTGGACTGTCGGGAGCGCCCAGCGGTCGATCGAGCGCTCAAGCACGGCGTGCCGGAACGAGTGCTCACGATGCTCTTCCCAGCGTTCGAGCAGGCGGGGCCGACCAACGTCATTGAGGTAGACGGCGCCGCCGGGCACCCGTTCAAAATCACCCGGTC
The DNA here is from genome assembly GCF_965221945.1 of Candidatus Poriferisodalis sp. Taxonomy (GTDB): domain Bacteria; phylum Actinomycetota; class Acidimicrobiia; order Acidimicrobiales; family Poriferisodalaceae; genus Poriferisodalis. The sequence goes on from NZ_OZ244925.1 coordinate 2,561,809, forward strand.
CAAGTTGCCGGCGCCGAACCAGCGTAACGACGAATCGATCACAGACTGGGCGAAACTCCTCAGCCAAGTCGAGCGCGAGCGACGGCCTGCCGGATCTTGCACGATGCAAGAAGCCAACTTGGTAGTCGAGGCCAACCGCATCTAGGCCACCGATGAGTTCAGTGGACAGGAGGCCATAGCAGTAGCTCAAGGCAGCATTGACTGGATCGCGAGGCGGCCGGCGCGTGCGGGACACGAAGCGCAAGGGGCTTTCTGCCAGCGCCTGGCCGACACAAGCGAAGTGCAGCCGCGCAGCGTCACCTTCAATGCCGCGCAGATGATCCCCGTCACGGGCGCTTGCGATACGGCTCAGCCGCTCACGGATGAGCTTAGCTCTCCTCCGAAGCGTGCTGGCGAGTGTGCCGCTCGCGTCGCGCGCCCACCGATCGACAACCGTGGAGGAATTCCGGAGCTTGGCCGCTACGAACCTACGTGCGAGGTCGAGGGACTGGTCTTCGTTGGCAGCGACGGCGTGCTGGGCCGTCCGGAGATGGACATTGCCACCCATAGGGCCACCACAGACGAAGCGGAGCGATCCGTTACGCCTCAGGGATGCGACACGGATCCCACGCTCGGCACAACCGGCCAAGGCGTCTGATGTGACCTGGGCGCGGCCGAGGAGTATGAGACTGTCGATGCCCTCCATCGGAATTCTGGTAGCGCCAGATTCCCGAGTCACCGTCAGCGATCCGCGGCGGAACCCGACCTTGGCGCGATGCTCAGTGACGTACACGGTGCTCAAAACCTTCACACCATCAACTCCTCTGCGGTCCGGCGACCGATGCGGTCAGCAGTCGCCGTGACGTGGGGCAGGCAGTGCGGCTCGAGCTGGCATTCATCGCAGCGACTGTCATTTGGCGCAGCCGGCAGCTTTCCAGAAATCATCTGATCTCGAATCGCCGTGACCACGTCGACGACCGCCGAACGCAGATGCGCGTCGAGGACGACAATCTCTCGCCGCCGTGGGCCGCCGTACCAAACAAATCCCGACGGAATCTCGACTTGCAGCATCTCCTCCAAGCACATCGCCTGCGCGCATACCTGTAAATCCGCTGCTCGACCGTGGCGCGTCCCGGATTTGTGCTCCACGGGGAATATGTCGCCGTCACGAATCTCGACAGCATCCGCCCGACCAGACAAGCCCAAGTGTTCGCTCCACAGCGGAATGGAGCGCAACGTCAACACACCTCGCTCACGGCGGTGCTTGCCGCTGTCGACGCGGCGATGCGCCCGGGTACCTCGCACGGTGTGCGCATTGTCCGCCCAGACGCCGTCGCCGTGAATCAACGCGCATTGGCGTTCGCAATATTCATAGTGCTCGAGGGCCGAGATCAGGACGATGGGCTCAAGCATTAGAGAGCCTCTGACCCGATACCGCGAGTTTGATCTTTGCCCTGCCAGATGAACTCGACACTCTTCCATGCTGCATGGACACCCATTCGGCGCCATGTGTCGAGGCGGTACGGATTCCACGCGTCCAGCAGAGCGTCGATGCCGCTCTTGGCTACGGGACTGCTCCATGCGGGCCATGTCATCCGCGGTACGTCATCATCAGCCGCGTTCCAGCCACGCTGTCGGGCGAAACTCAGGACGCCTTCGCGCGCGCCGGAGCGTTGGCTGCCGGAACCTCGTATCGGAAATAGTGCGAGTCCAAAGAAGGCGAGTACCTCAATCACCGGGTCAACTCGCTTGTCGGAGGCGTCTCCGAGCGCGGTAATGCGGGTTACGTCGAACCCCAGCCCATTGGCATTGACGCGCCGAGCCTCGCCGGCGAGAGTCGCAGCGACACGATCTCGTAGATCACCAACAAGACCATGAACACGCGCCAAGCGGAAGTGGATTGTTCTGTTGGACCCTGGAGCAGCGGGCGCCAGTTTGGAACGTGCGACGATCATTGATTCTGGTTTGCTTGCGTCGACATGCATGTCCGTGTACGTCGACGACAACGACCAAGCGTCCTTGTGGCCCCTGCCTTTGCTTGCCCGCTCGCGAAAGATTGGCAGTGGGATGTTCGGTACTGTCGGCTCGCATGATCGCCAGTCTTCTGCGATTGGCATATCACCGATGCGATCGCTATCCGGCCACGATTCGACAACCGCGTCGACGGGATTGATATCACCGTCACATACAAGGACGGCGTGCGGGCTTGGGCTCTCAGTCCACGACAGACGAAGATTGGGCACCAAGACGGTGGTGCCAACGGCGGCTAACCATGCGTTGAGCCACGACGCCGGGAGCCCCGGGCACTCGAGTTCTGTCATCAGCGCACCTCTGTCGCTGCCGACACGATGTGATCCGCCTGCCTCACAATGGCTTCGAGCAGAGCGACGCCCCAAGGGCCGAATCGGTCATTCAGGCGCGCGAAACGCTCGGGCTGCTCCCAATCGACTCGGGCCAGATCCGCGCTGGCTGACACCGGCACACCTTCGATCTCGTACTCGACGATCGCATCGGTTCCGTCGACGGCGGGCAAGACGAGCGGTCTGCCCCAGCCGTGGTGGCTCACTACCAAGTGCAGAAGTAGGTCCGTGTCAAGACCGTCCGCCGGGTCAGCGTTGCTGCACAGCCAGCTGCGCACAAGACGGGCCGAGAGTTCCTCGTGCCGGCCGCCACGGGGCCAGCCTGCGGCGACTCTTGCCGCCGCCCACCGCCGACGGGCCACCTTCGACTTGGCCAGCGCTGGTTCTCCCGGTTCGCCGTCCCTGAGCCAACCTTGAAACCGCCGGTCGGCCTTGCCAAGATCGTGAGATTCGCCAGCACGCGCGATCACCTCGACTGACTCGCGTTCGACGCCGAGAGCCTCAGCGATCCTCTTGGCGCGAGAGCCCACCGCAGCACCGTGTCGATCCAGTTCGACCGCCTCGGGAGAAAGCGATACCTCGTCGAACTCGTCGTACGACGAGCCGCCCTCGTCACCGCTTCTCAATTGAAGCCGACTGACCTCGCCAGCGACGTCCGCAGGCTGCGGCACGAGTTGGTTGAGGAACTCAGTCCATGCTGCCTCAGTCAGACCCGCGGCCTGATGCTCGCGCAGCACTTCGATCAATGCCGATGCGGCTCTGTTTCGTTCGTCGTCATCGGATTCTTCAACTTCAAGTTGCAGTACGCCCGCGACTTCGGTGGCTACGTCGGCGCCACAAGAATGCCGTAGCGCAACCGCATCAAGCGGCAAACCTGCATCAGCGAGAGAGTCGTCAGTGACGATCGCCGATGACTCGGGTGCCCAGCCAAATTCATCGAGCAGTCCCCTATTCGCTTCCAACACCACGGTGTCGCCGGGCCGCAGCTGGAAATTACTGACTCCTTCGATGGTGGTGCCGTCAGATCCGAGCCGGCACATCGCCTCGTCGTCACGCAAAATGTCGCGGAATTCGCGAAGAGGTACGTCGACAGTCTCTGTGGCCCGGGGACGCGGCCACAATCGGTTCCCGGCGGGCGGAACGTGGCAGCGCCATATGAGCGAGACCGATCGATCTTGATCTGCGATGCCTGAGAAGTACGGCTCGACCGGGGCCTCGCCCGGCGGTGGGGTCGAGGTCTTCGTCCATTCCCACAGCAAGGCCGGCAAGACCTCGGGCGCCCTGCCAAGGTCTTCCATGGGCGCACCGAGCACGTTTGCAACTCGTCGCGGCGAGACGTCAACATCGACAGCGAATCCTTGCGCGCGTTCGAGCTGCTCGAGCACAGACGCGGGCTCTTCCCCATACACGGGCCAGCCCTGATTGCTTCCACCATCCCGCTTCGGCGGCGGCAAGTGCACGTAGATCGCACGGGAGTGCGAGAACTCACCGAGCCGATTGAGCCGGCCGAGACGTTGGATGAGGGATCGAACACCGCACTGTTCAGTCACTAGGAACTCGAAATCGACATCCGCGCCGACTTCGAGCGTTTGAGTGGCAACAACGACGAGCGTGCATACCCGCGGCGTTGCCGCTCGACTTGCTGAGACACCATTCTCGGGATCCAAGATGCGTTGCCGAATGCACTCCGCTTCTCGTTCCCGGTTGCGTCCCGTCAACAGCAGCACGTCGGCTTGGCTCCCAAGTCGCGGACCAAGTGCGGAGAACACGTCCCTCGCGCAAGAGGGGGTGTTGGTGAACACGACGCACGATGTCGGTTGGTCCACCCGTCCGATCAAGTCAATGGCAGCGTCCACGAGGAGCTTCGGCGCGCTGCCTTTCGCTTCGTTGCGCACTTCGAGCCGTTTGGGCGCGTCGAGGCGCTCTTGCACGATCACATGGGCGAGATCCGCATCGTCGAGCTCGAATCGGTCGTCGGTTGCGTCCCCGGTGGCGGTGAGCGACACGATCTGCGCGCTGGAACGCTCCTTGCGCAGGACAGGTGCTGCGGTCGGGACGCACTCCGCCAACGCGGGCACAAGCCGCATGAGGTGTGCAGCTAGATGTGCCTCGTCGACGAGCACCAAGCTGTCTGTGCCTGCGAGAGCAGCATCGATGGGCCGCATTGAACGGGACGAGCCATAGCCGCGAAACAGCAGCCGGGAGCCGAACATTGGCACTGTTGACAAGATCACTGCCGGCTGCGAAGGCTCACGGGGCCGGTTGGCAGCGATGCCACCGCGGAGCCTCACGATCTGCAGAGGTACCTCGCCGTCTGCGCCCGACAGGCTCTTCAGGCGTAACGTCACAGCGGCGAGCGTCTCGCGCTGATCCTCACCACTCGCCCTGCTTGGCTCTCGCAACAGGCTCGCTATGTGCTCGGCGTGCTCATGGGTCGCGTCGACGAGCAGCCTGCGATTTACGATCCACCAGATTCGAGTCGGCGCCACGCGCCGACACAGTTCAGAACTCGCATCGGCAGCGAGCCACCACACCGCAATATCAAGACATGCAGTCTTGCCCAGCCCCGTCGGGATCCCAATCTCCTGCGGCCATCCGCCGCCGGTACGCACCTGCTCTGCAAGTCGCGACTGCCACGGGAAAGGACGCCGGCCGTCGTTGACGGCGGCATAGAACGCATTGAAGCTCGGCATGTCGGGTAGTGACCGAGCGTCGGCAGCAGGCGTCAGAGCTTCAGTCACGATGACGCTCAGGCTTCGGCAGAGTCGATCGGTCACCGACGGGTGCACAAATCCCAAACCCGCGCTGGCGCCCTGAGCCAATCACAATCGGACCACGCACCGGCTCTTCGAACAGCAACTCCAGATGCGAATAGGGTCGGCTTGGCATGCCCTGACGATGGACTTCTGAGGGCATCAGGGACACAGCTCCGGGCATCAGCGCAGAACGCAACGATCGAAACGACGACGGATGCGGAACTCCTGTGTGGTTACACCAACGACAGATCTCCTCGAGAGTCAGTGGCACGTGCCGTTCGTGAATGGCCGGAAATGCGGTGACCCAACGGCGCGACGGCCCCACCCAGCGACCAGGTGCTGCGGCTCTCGGCTTCCTCTGGCCAGCCCACACTTCGGAGCTGGCATCGACGCCTGGCCCGACGAGTCGCCGAATTGAATGAACGACATCGCGGGCCGCACGAGCGACATCGTCATCACAGGCCGCCGGTAGCCACAGAGCAACTCCGTGAATGCGTCCCCGGGCGTGGGAGTGGCCGACATCGGGCAGCGCCAAGAAATGCGCAAGGTCGTAGCCACGTTCCGCGAACCCGTGACCGTGTAGTTCTGCGGGAGGATCACCGATCAATTCCTGAAAACGGTCCAGAACGGCTGCTTTGAAGGTCGCGGTGACTGACGAGATCCGACGCCCAGAAAGGCTCGGCCGTAGCACCAACGACGCCACAATTCGCCCACTCGATGCGGCGTGAGCTTCGGCACGTGGTGACCGATAACTCACCTTGGCGGAGAGCGCCGGATACTGATTGCGTCCCACAGATGTGCCGTGTTCAGTCCATTCATCGAATGCCGCGTCCAGCAGCCGAAGTCGACCGGGCACAGGTACATCAACCGACACAGCACCGTCGGGATCCGGCGCATACATCAGATCGTTCGCGACCTCAGATTCATCCGGTATGCGCTCGACGCGAACACGCACCGGAGAATCGGCACAGCCCAGGTAGCCGATGCGAGCCGCCCGCGTTTGCAGAGCGCGCAACTGCCGATCTTCGACTTCCACTGGCCAGAGGTACCGAATCACAGGTTGCCGCGGGGTTACCCGGACACCCGGACGCACAAGAGAGGCATCTCTCGCGACGTACTCCTGTTGCTGCTTGTTCGGCTGCGAGCGGCCCGTCTGCTTGACCACGAACCGGGACTCAAGCTGCTCGTGATACACCTCGATCGCGGCCTCAATGAACGGCGCAGGAGCCGCCTCCAGGAACTCGAGTTCCGAACCGTCTGTGTACCGACAGCGATCTCGCGTGCCGTCCGCCGCAACGAGCGCCGCAAACAGCCTCGACGGCGACGGGGGCCATTCGCCCTGCTCAAGACGTCCGGTATGTGCGGTTCCGTCCGGGTCAGCCCGATAGGTGCCGAGCAAGAGTTCGACAGTTGCGCTCAGCATCACGCGTCCAGATTTGGCCACGTCTTGGCGATGGAAATGCGCAGCGATTCGTTGGCGTGGAGCACCAACGGTTCGCGATCCCAACCGTCAAGCGGCACCGATACGGCCCGCGCCGATTCTTTGGCCTCTGACAGGAGCGCCTCAGTGTGTTCCGCGCCACCGAGATCGATTGGCGAGTCGCCATTCGCACCCAGCCAAGTGATCGACGTCCGTTCCGGCCGCAATTCAGCCCCGGATCTCAGGGCAAAGCCGCGCCCGAAGGCCATCGTGTGAGCGTGCAGTCCGAGCGCCACAACCAGCGCGCGGGCAGCCGCGTCAGCGTCGGGACAACCAGTCCCGAGTCCGACCCGTCGGAGCTGCGCGAACGACAGCGATGCGCGCTGGGCAACCCGTCGGAAGGAAATGCCGGCAGGGGCAGTCTCATCGTCTCTCATGAAGGGCACTTGGCCATGCCCGAGTTCAGACAGCTTCTTCTTCTCTTCACCCTTCTCTGCCTTCTCACCGAGTCGCCACCCGGCTTGGTTGTTGGGATCAAAGACTGCGCTCTCGTCCACACTCAGGTTCAAGGGATCACCCTTCAGTCCCAGAGCCTTAGTTCCTTGCGCCGCCGGCTGCCAGCCAACAATCTCGGACACCCATCCGCGAGCGTGCTTGGTCCGCGCGCCCTTCTTGCCCAAGTGCGACTGCCAAAAGCCGTACAGCAATGCCTGGGGGAACCAAGCGACGAGAGGCCCCGCTAACCACGGCGTCGCCCCGACGATCTGACTCCCCATCTCGGTCTTGATGAACTGCTGCCCGTCGAGCTCGGCATCGCGTAGATAGGCATCGGCGTTCCGGTGCGGAAACTGGTAGCTCGAAAGTTGTCGAGGCAGATGCGGCGGCATCCAGTCCATGTCTGCGAGATCAAGCACGATTTCGGGCAACCCACAACGTGCACGCGCGCGCCGCAGTTGCTCCTCGTGCCGGTTGGCCTGCGATGGGACGTTGTCGATCACGATGACGTTCTGTGGGACCGCATCATCCGGCGAAGCCCATCGACGGTCTTGCTGGTAGCGGCCCCCCTCGTAGATAGCCGGCTTCACCGGTGCTCCCGTACCGGCCGTCGGCTGGAGCTCTGCCTCGATCAGCAGCCCATCGTCGAACGAATCGTCCGCGCAGCCCCGAAGGAGTCGATCCAAGTCGAGTAAGTCCGTCATGGGCGTGCCTCTATTCCCGTTGAATTGATGATGCTTTCTTGCACGTCGCTAACGGTAGTGACGGGGTGCAACAGCAATGAGGACCTCGCTAGCGCGACACCGCTGTGGACGCCGCAGATGCGACTCTTGAGCGAGTTGATGCGTTACCGCCCAGCGATGGCCGCGACGCACTCTGCCGGGCGTCGAGTCCCCACGTCCCAAGATGTACGAGGCCCAAGGGGCGACTTGGTGCTAACCGATTGCCGGTCCCGCGTCAAAGCGCAAGTTCTGGGATCGCAATGCGCCTGGAATTAAGAGCCCCGCCATTCCAGGTCAAGCGCGAGGCGTCCTGAAAGACGGGGAAGATTTGACGCAGGTTAACCCAGCGTCGGTCGCCGCTGTACCGGTTGAGCGCTCTCGCTCGGCCCCGCACCGGGGCCGACCACGGCGAACAGGCGCTCGGCGTGGGTGCTCAGCAGGGTGAGGCGGCAGGTCTTCGGCTCGCGTGCTGCGGTCTGTTCCAAGTAGGTCACCCGCAGGGCCGTTTGGCCGGTGCCGCCGAGCAGGCGGTTGCCTCGCAGGCCTTTGTCCCACCAGCCGCCGAATTCGCTGAAGGGCTGCACCTCGACGAGCTCTGCATGCACAACTGCTCGGGCATCGACACGCACCCGGCGAAACGGCCGCACACGGGCGGTGAAGCCGCGATCGTCGATCTGCAGATCCAAACGCATGCGGCCGAACATCCACGACGCAGCAACGAACCCAGCCACCAGCAGAATCGAAACCCACAGCCGGCCGGCACCGGAGAGGTCATCGTCGGGCACGAATACGGCCAGCGCGCCCAACCCGACACCCATGACCAGCAGCGATCCACCGAATATCCGTTGAGCGCGGCGGCTCCCGCCATCGAACCGCTCCACGATGAGAGCCGGCATCGCCGGTCGCTTCTGTGACGTCATCGACCTGTGGCACCGCCTCCTCGCACAGTCCAAGGATCCATGGTATCGAGGCCCATGTCGGCGAAATCGGCCACGTTGCGCGTCGCAACCGGCATGCCGCGCTCAACGGCAAATCGCTTGGTCCGCACCGCTTCCCTGCCCTACGTTCACCACCGCACCGCACATCGCTGCCCTCGTTTGTCAGCCATCGGAGGCGACCCCCAGGCCACACCTACACTGAGGAGCAACGCCCGATGGCAATCGACGAGATCGAACGGTCCGAGATGGGGCAACAGCTCATCGACACGCTCGGCGAGAAACCGGCCGCCACCCTCATGAAGTGCGTCTATCCCAACGGCACCGACTACCTGGCCACCAAGGACGACCTCCGAGCACTCGAAGAACGAATGCGCAACTACGTCGACAGCGCCGTCAGTACCGCGATCAGTACCGCACTGGCGCGCCAGACGCGGATGCTCATGGTCACTGTGGCCGGCTTCATGCTGACCATCTGGGTGCCGCTGACCATCAGTGCACTGACCTGAGCCCGCCGTCTTGGCTTCGGTGCGGATCGGTCCGGCGCGGGCGATTTGCTGGGGCGACAGCATCGACCTGTGCGCCGATGCGCTCTACCTGCGGCTCACAGGCACGTCCCCGGAGGACTACCTGCCCGGACTGCGCCGAACGACATCCGGCACCCGACAGGATCCAGCCACTGTCGCGAACCGCCTCGACTGAAGTCATCGCGAGGGCAGTGCCGCAGATTTACTCGGCGTGAGTTCAGCCCCGTCACCGGCCAGCGCCAGTACATCGGCTTCCACATACCGCTTGAACGCCTTAGGAGTCGTGAAGTGGCGGAACCCGTGGTCGTTTGCGATTTGCAGCGTCTCCTGCTCTTCGCCGAGCAGCAACGCCACGGGCTCGCTGTAACCCGCCTGCAAACCATTCGGCCACGCCAAGTCGAGAATGGCAACCGGGTCCCCCGTGCCCGGATGGGAGATCTCGTGCTCGATCTGCCCCGCCGGGAGGCCCTGCTTGCGTACCCACTCGTTCAGAGCGCGCAGAACAGCTTCCTCTTCCTCGTCCTCGATACCGCCCGGAATCGATGCCAACGCCGAAGGTTTCGCCGGAACAACTCCGACCGGCGGTGCCTCGACCACCGACTCGACCCGCGTCTCGTCGTGGAGCAGTTCCCCTAGCAACGCATTCGCGGCCGCAGCGAGCAGTCGTTGACGTTCCTCGAGGAACTGGGGATAGTTGGCCGTTTCCCAGAGCGCTTCGTCCATGGGAATCCACTGAGACCCGAGCGCTCCCGGATGCCGCTTCTCAATCTCCACGAAGTACTCAGCAGGCGCTCGGTCACTGATCTTCAGGTTCGTGTTCTTGGTCAAGAAGCAGAAGTTCGCCACAGCATTGACCTGCGAGCGGTGGTACCCGTGCCGGTACAGCAGTGCCTTCGGGAAGATGTGATGCACCTCAAGCGCGTTCATGCGGCCCAGCAGTGCGTTCTTGAGAACGAGTCCCGTACCCCAGTCTTTCGCCTCGCCCACGCGTGTCAGGGCGTAGAGCACGGGGTAGAACCGTGCCCCGAGACTCCAGCCGCGGAAGTGCTCTGGCTCGATGCGCAGGCTGCCGTGCCAGAGGCGCAGCTGATCAAGCAACCGGTCAAGACTGCCGTCCAGGTCCTCGATCGCTTCATAGTCTCGATCGAGCGTGGTCTCCGTCGAGCCGGAAAAGCGGCCCCACATGGCACTCTGGAAGTACCAGTGAAGCAGCCGGTCTTGTTCTGCGGTATCGGCCAAGTGGCCGCCGTGCTTGTCGATGTAGCGCGACAGCACGGGCAGGGCGTAGCGGCCGAAGAGGACTCGATCGTGGTCGAGACCGAGGCGCCCAGCGATCAGATTGAGGGCGTAGTCGATGCTCCGTTCGGCGCGAGCAAGTCCATCCTTGACAGCGGCCGTCGACACGTCGTGAAGATGCACGAAGCGCGCCTCGCCCGTCACGATCGCGTTCACGTTGCGCAGCAACCAATCGAGGTTGAAGTCGTAGCCATTCCCCCGCCAGCGCCCGAGGATCGACTGCATGCGCTCGCGTCCCTCCGGCCACGAGCCACAGATCTTCGCGAGCGCGAGGTCGCCCTGCGAGAGCTTGGTTCCGCCGCTGTTGACCCGGTTGAAGATGTCGACCACAACGTCGACCGTCTTGTCAGTGCCGGTCACCTCTTCGATGTGCAAGTTGATGTCGCGAATGCCGACAATCCGGTTGAGCCGTCCGATGAACTCACCTTGCATCGCGCCGAGATCGGGAAGCTGTCCCAGCCGAGTGATGTGCTGCCCAAGTCCTGCGTTCCCCTCCTTCATGAGCGCGGAGACATCGATCCAGAGTGGATCATCCTTCATCCTCAAGCGCTGATAGAACCTAAATTCTTCACTCTCAAGGTGAAAATAGAGACCAGCGAAAGCGCTCGCGTGGCCGTCGAAGAACGCTGGCGGAGTCCCGCGGATGATGCCGTAGAGCGACGTGACTCGCTGCTGCCCATCCAGAAGCAGCCGCACGACACCCGGTGAGAGATCCTGCTCACCGCGGTGCGGCGCTCCCTCCGCTGCCGTCGCCCACACGAGCAGGCTCCCGACCGGGTGACGACGGTACAGCGAATCCATCAGCCCCCGTACCTGGTCGCGGTTCCACACATAGCCACGTTGGAACTTCGGCAAAGCGATGTCGCCGCTGTCGATGAGATCAAGGATGGTTGAAATGTTCACCGTGGACTCTCCACAACCGGAGTTGGCGTCGCTCGGACACTCCTGGCGACCAGCCTGGTCATCGGAGCGGGCAGCTGCGCGCTGCGCGACAGTAGTCGTGCGCGTCGTTACCGGGGAGCGGCTGGCACGTTGAAGGATTCGGCCCGCACACTTCTCTCACAGGAACGCATCTGTGGCTGTCCCGACGACCTCTTGGCGTGTCCCGGCGGGCATGACCGCCCTGCTGATGCACAGCTCCGCTTCCTATCCTTGAAAATCAGTAGTCAACACTCTGATTTTCAAGGATAGGATTGCTGCTGTGGAGTTTGTGCCTCGGCCGCATGACGAAGATTCGCTACGTACTGCAGTGGCGCATGCACCCGTGACCTTGCTCACGGGGCCGCGCCAGGCAGGCAAGTCGACGCTGGTACGCCAAGTCATCGATCCCTCGCCGGCGGCGTTCTTCGATCTCGAGGACTATCGCGACCAAGCGCGTCTCGCCGAGCCCCTGCTCGCCTTGCGCGACACCGGCGAGACGATCGTGATCGACGAAGCACAACGCATGCCCCAGCTCTTCGAATCGCTGCGTGTGCTCGTGGACGAGAACCGCCGACCGGGTCGCTTCGTCGTCCTCGGCAGCGCCTCCCCCGACCTCACCGGGCTGAGCGCCGAAACGCTCGCCGGGCGTGTCAGCCTTGTCGAGCTCTCGGGCTTCCGAGTCGGCGACCTCGGTGGGGATCACCTCGACGAACTTTGGCTGCGAGGCGGCTTGCCTCCTTCCTACTTGGCACCAGACCTCTCTGCTTCGAACCGCTGGCGGGACGACTACATCGCCACCTTCCTCGAACGCGACCTTGCAAACCTCGGCTTCCGCATCCCCGCCGCTGCCATGCGGCGCTTCTGGACGATGGTCGCCCACTATCACGGCCAGACATGGAACGGCGCCACCGTCGCCCGGTCGATCGACGCCTCAGCTAGCACTGTGCGCCGCTACCTCGACGCGCTCACCGATGCGCTCGTCGTGCGCCAACTTCCACCCTGGTTCGCCAACATCTCCAAACGGCAGGTGAAGGCGCCCCGCGTCTACCTGCGCGACACCGGCCTGCTGCACCGTCTGCTCGGCATTGCCGATCGTGTTGACCTGGAACGGCATCCGCAGCTCGGCGCGAGCTGGGAGGGCATGGTCATCGAGCAACTCCTCGCCCAACTCGACAGCGCAGCCCGCGCAACGGCGGCATTCTGGTCCACCCACAGCGGCGCCGAACTCGATCTGCGCCTCAAAATCGAAGGGCGGACACTGGGAATCGAGATCAAGCGAACCGAACGTCCCTCAGTGACACGCTCCATGCGCAGCGCCCTGGCCGACTTGGAACTCGACCACCTCTACGTCGTCCACGCAGGCACTCACCGGTTCGCCCTCGACGAGCACATCACGGCCGTCAGCGCCGTCGAACTGCTGACATACGACGATCCGCTTCGCGAGCCATAGTCACTCGGTGACAAGCACATCGATGCCCGAGCGCCGCATCGTGTGTCATAACTGTCACCAATAGTGCTGTCGTGTATAATCTGGACAAGAGAGGCGGCATGGCACAGACGCTCGGTCAAGATGAGGCGACGCAGGCAGGTCGACGGATGGCTGGGCGGATGGCCGCGGCCAGCGCATGGCTCACCGAGTGGGGCCTAACGACATCTGATCTCGTGCTCGCGAACCCGCCGCGGAGCATCGCCGTTGGTCCCGAAAAAGGCGAGCCGAGCGCCGAAGATGTCCTTGGGGTCGTAGAGGATCACTATCTGCGACCCGACATGGAAGTCAGCATCCTCAACGCCCACCGTGTGCATGCCGCTCGACAGACCTTGCTCGACAGCGGGGCATTCACTGTCAAGCAACTCGCAGCAGCGCATGGGCGGCCTGTGAACACCGTGCACAAACAGATCCAGCGGGCCGGCAAGCGAGGCGAAGTGCTGGCCGTCACAGTGAACGGCGAGACTCACATTCCGGCCGTCCTACTCGATGAGGCACTTGAGTTCCGTGCACATTGGCAGCGGGTGATCTCTGTCCTGCAAGACGCTGGGATGACCGGCTGGGGCATCTGGCGATGGATCGCGGAACCCAACGCAGGATTGTCCGGCGAGATCGCCGCCGAGCTGATCGAGTCGAGTCCTGAGCGGGTCTACGCAGCGGCCCGGCGACGGGTCATCCAAATCGCCGCGTGAACTGCCCCGATCCGGGCAACTGTCCGGTAGCGCGCCCTGACGTACCCAAGCATCTCCGCTCTCACGTCATCAAAGCTGGGACATCGTGGTTCAACGTGTCGCGCCACGCCGAGGTCTTCAACAGCACAGGAGTCGGCGACAGCCGATTCAGCCCACTTCCCGCCACCGACGGCCAGCCGATCCCCCACGTCTATCTGGCACAGAACCACGTAGGTGCGCTGCTGGAGAGCGCCTTGCACGACGTCTGGGGTGCAACTGCAACCATTCAGCGCACAGATCTGCGTGGACGATGCCTGCGCCGCGTCACATGCCTGACAGACCTTCGCGTCATAGACCTACGCGACGACCAACTCGACCACTACGGGATCGGGCGTGAGCAGCTCATTGCCAGTCCCCCAGAGCACTATGCGTGCACACGCAGATGGGCGCAGCAACGAGCTCAGGCATCGATCGGCGGGCAACCGACCGCCGGATTCATCTGGCACTCGCGACAAGTTGAAGTCGCCGCTGACCACGCACGTGAGCCGATGCGAATACTGCTGGCCATCGTCGAACAAGCTGGACATACGGCAATCATCTACGACAGCAACGGACGAGGCCACGACTGGTTCAACACAGACATCGTTCACGCAGACCTCAGCGTCGGCAACGGCTTGGCCTTCGTGACCGAACTTGCCGTGGCGTTGGGTCTCCATGTCGAAGACTGAGCTGCCCTCACAGCAACTTCACTCCGAGCTTTGGCTGCACGCCCAACTAGCGTCCGCGTCATGAGCGCAGAACCATCCGCAGAAGGCCGTCCGGGAGGTAGAGCAGAGGCTGAGCCGGTGGTGCTGTACACCGAGGCCGACACTGTCGCTTTCATCACCCTGAACCGGCCCGAGCGCATGAACACGCTGACCGAGGGCGTCATTGCGGGGGTGGCGGACGGGATCGATCGGGCGACGGCATCGAGAAGCGTTCGCTCGATCGTGCTCCGAGGCAGCGGCCCAACGCTGACAGCGGGATATGACCTCAACCCCGGCGGGGGCAGCACCCGTGGCGGCAGCCACGGCAATGTGGCAGCGAGCACTGGAGAATCGAGCTCAGGGGAGCTGTACGACTCGTGGGGCAGCCCTTACAGCGCTCCTGGTCCGAAGCCTCGCGAGGGTGCCTGGGACCCTGTCCGGGACTGGCAGTTCATGGGCCACAACGTGAAGCGATTCATGAAGATCTGGGAATGCCCCAAGCCGGTGCTGGGGCAGATCCACGGCTGGGCAATCGGCGGAGCCACCGACATGATCCTGTGCTGCGACCTGCTGTTCATGGCCTCAGATGCGTACATCGGCTATGCCCCCTCACGCATCTACGGCACGCCCACCACGATGATGTGGGTCTACCGCTTGGGCCTCGAGCACGCCAAGCAGTTCTTGCTGTCGGGCGACGCCATTGACGCCGAGACGGCCCATCGCATCGGGCTGGTCGCCTACGTGTACCCGCCCGACGAGCTCGGCGAGCAGATTGAGGCGTTCGCCCGCCGGCTTGCGCATATCCCGGCGAATCAGCTGGCGCTCAACAAGCTGCTCATCAACCAGGCGTTCGAGAACATGGGACTACGCACGAGTCAGCTGCTCGGCACGTTCTTCGACGGCGTCACTCGGCATACCGAGGAGGCCTACCGCTGGGTGGAGGATTTCGAGACGAAGGGCTTCCGCCAGGTCATCGCTGAGCGGGATGCTCCCCACGGCGACTACGGCGAGCGGCCGCGATGAGCGGGCAGGCGGGCAACGGCCTGACGCTGGTCCTGCTGCACGGCTTGGGTGCCAACCGGCACGTGTGGGACGTCGTGGCCGAGCTGTGGGACGGCGATGTCTACGCACCAGACTTTCGCGGGCACGGTGAGGCGCCGTGGCGTGGGCACTACTCGTTCGGGACGATGGCGGCCGACGTGGCCGAGGCGCTGCAGCGTGACCACGGCCGGGGGCCGTACGCGGTCGTCGGACACTCGATGGGCGGGGCGGTCGGGCTTGCACTCGCCTCGGGCTGGTTCGGACCGCCGCCGACACATGTGGCGACGATCGGCGTGAAGCTGCGCTGGTCCGACGAGGAGCTGTTTCGTATCGACGGCCTCGCTGCGCGGCCGCCGCGCATGTTCGACGACCGGGACGGCGCCGTCGAGTGGTTCATGAAGCTGTCGGGGCTGTTTGGCGTGTTCGCACCTGATGACCCGGGTCTCGCGGCAACGATCGACTCCGGTGTGATCGCCGATCAGGCCTCAGGCGCAGTAGGCGCCGATGCGCTCTGGAGAACCACCCAGGATCCCGCCACGGTCGGCGTCGGTCCGCCGGACATGACGGGCTTGCTGCCCGCAGCTAAGTGCCCGGTGGTGATGGCGCTGGGAGAGCACGATCCGCTCGCCGCCCCCGATCATCACGACGACCTGGCCGCGACTGCCGCCACAAACCCGTTCGCCGCCGGGGTCACAACACCGCACGTGTTCTACGGCCTCGGCCACAACGCCATGGTCGAGGATCCCCGCGCTGTCGCAGCGTGGTTGGCAACCCTTCTCGCATTCACTGGGACTTCTTGAAGTTCAGTCTGAGGTAGGCGAAGCGTCGGGCGGGAGCCGGCGAGCGCGGCGAACCGCCCAGACCGCGAGCGCCACGGCCGCAATGGTGACGAGCATCAGCGCGGTGTGCACAAGCTTGAATCCGGTGGTCTGCGTGCTGTCGGCCCAGAGCTGCGCGCTGCGTATGGGCCAGTAGAGCACCGACAGCGTTGCCAGCATCACGAACCACCTCGGGCCGAACTTGCCTGAGACAGCCCAGACGAGCGTCGCGAGCCCGAGATTCACAAACATGAGGGCAACGAGCACGCGCCACAGCGTTCCCCCGAAGCCGAGGTCGCCCGCTTGGGCGACGTTGACGATGCGAGTCAACCAGATCGCCACGGTCCACGCCGCCAGAATCAGCAGCGGAAATCGAGCGCCATTCGGGCGCAGCGGCGCCTTGTTCGTGGACTGCATCACCTTGATGATGCCGCCGCTCGTGCGTGCTTCCGGACCGTTGCTAGCCCTCTTCGAGCGGCAGGTCGCCCGAGATCTTCACGCACTCGCCGCCATCGATGTCCATGACGTGCCCGGTCAGCCAGGTCGCGGCCGCCGAGAGAAACAGTGCCGCCTCGCCGATGTCAGACGGCTCGCCGAGCCGCTTCATCGGCAGCTGGTTCGCGATTATCTTCCCGCGCGGCCCATCCCAGAGCACTCGCGCAAAATCGGTGCGAATCAGCCCCGGGGCGATGCAGTTGACCCGCACATTGGGACCCAACTCGGCTGCGAGTTGGCGGGTCATGTGCATGAGCGCGTCCTTGAACATGCAATAGACGCCCAACGCTTCGGAGGTGTGGTGCCCGCCGACCGAGGCAATGTTGATGACCGAACCGCCGTGGGTGGACATCCACATCTGCCACGCCGTCTGGGTCCACTGCAACGGCGCCCGCAGGTTCACTTCGTAGGTCTTGTCGAGCCGCGGAACGTCGCAATCGACCATCGGACCGGCCCACGGGTTGGTCGCGGCGTTGTTGACAAGGATGTCCAGCGATCCGAAGTGCTCGATGGTCTCACCCATCACACGCTCGGCCTGATCGAGATGGCCGATGTGCGAGGCGATGTAATCGCACTCGCCGCCAATGTCGGCAACAGCGGCCTCGCACTTGTCGGCCTTGCGGCTCGTGATCATCACGTTCGCGCCAGCATCAGCGAACGACTTCGCGATGCCCTTGCCGATGCCAGCCGAGCCGCCGGTCACCAGTGCGGTTTTGCCATCCAGTCGCAATTCCATGCTCAATCCCCTAATTCTTGCCGATCTGGTTCCAGGGACCGCCGTCGGCGCGCGGCTCACGCGGCAGCCCGAGCACCCGGTCGCCCACGATGTTGCGCTGCACCTCGGACGTGCCGGCGTAGATCGTCCCCGGCCTCGCGCCCATGAAGGTCTGCACCCATGAGAGCGAGGAGAACTCTGCGCCGACCGCGTCGGTGTTGATGCCGTTCACCGCCGGATGGCCGCTCGGGGCAGTGGCTTCCATGCCCAGAATCTCCAGCGAGAACTCAGTGAGCCAGTGGTGGTACTCGCTCCACAGCAGCTTGTGCAGCGACGATTCCGGCCCAGGCGCATTGCCGGCAAGCACATTGGTGACGTTGCGCTGGCCCATCCACTTCATGATCTCGACCTTGCAGTGGGCCTGCGCGAGCTTCTGACGCACCAGCGGATCGTCGGTTGCCCCCCGCTCAACGGCGACCGCGGTGACTCGGTCCAGCTCGTTGCGGAACCGGAGCGCGTCGGTGGTGGCCCCGTGGCCTCGCTCGAAGCCGAGCAGCACGTTCGCCACCCGCCAGCCGTCATTCACGTCGCCGACCACGTTCTCCTTCGCCGTCTTGGCGTCCGTGAAGAACACCTCGTTGAAGTCGTGCCGGTTGTTGATGTTGATAATCGGGCGCATCTCGACGCCGGGCTGATCCACCGGGACCAGCAGGAACGAGATGCCACGGTGCTTGGCCTCGGTGGGGTTCGTCCGGCACAGCACGAAGATCCAGTTGGCCGTGTGGCCGCTGGAGGTCCAGATCTTCTGGCCGTTGATGACCCACTCATCTCCATCGAGCACGGCGCGAGTGCCCAGGTTGGCGAGATCCGAGCCGCTGTCGGGCTCGCTGTAGCCCTGACACCAACGATGCTCGCCGGAGATGATCTTGGGCAGGAAGTGGCGCTTTTGCTCCTCTGTGCCGCACTCGATGATGGCGTTGCCCACCATCGTGATGCTGAAGCCGTCGTTGTCACCGCCCGTCGGCACGCCTGCCTTCAAGAACTCCTCGGCGAGCACGACACGCTCCACCTCGCTGAGCCCGGCGCCGCCATATTCGATCGACCACGACACAGCCAACAACTGGTTCTCGGACAAGAGCGCACGCCACTCCTCGACGAACTGCTCCCGGGCCTCCTCGGAGAGATCGCCCATTCCACCCCAGTTGGGCGGCAGGTGCTCGGCCAGGAACGCCTGGATCTTCTCCCGGTAGTCCTCCGCTTCTTCGGTGTATGTGGGATCCATGGTCGCGCTCCCCTATTGCTCGCCGCTGAGTCTGCCACGCGGCTGGTTGCGATGGCTCCGGGCCTATAACCGCCGTGCCCAATGGTTCGGCTACGGCCGGTAGCCGCCGTGCCCAATGGTTCGGCTACGGCCGGTAGCCGAACGTACTTGGCCCGGGCCGCAGCGAGCGGCGGGCCAGATCTGCCCATTCGCACAGCAGCGGGCGGGTGTCGCGAGGGTCGATGATCTCCTCGACCTCGAAGAACTCCGCCGAACGATGCGGCGAGCGCACCAGGTTCAACCGCTCGCGTATGTCTTCCAGGAGCTCGTCGGGCGTTTCACTGTCGGCGAGGTCCTGCTTGTAGGCGACTTCGATGCCGCCCTCGATCGGCAGCGAGCCCCAGTCGCCCGACGGCCAGGCGAAGCGGAAGCTGCGCGCGCCGGGTTTGTTGTTGGCGGCGCCCGCGACACCGAAGGCCTTGCGGATCACCACGCACGCGAACGGAGCGGTCAACTGCCCGAGGGCTGCTAGCGCAGCCGATCCGAACCGGATGGTGCCGCTCTCCTCGGACTCCTTGCCGATGAGAAAGCCTGGGCAATCCTCAAGGTGCACGACCGGCAGATGGAACGTGGAGGCCGTGTCGAGCAGGCGGATCAGCTTGCGGCATCCATCGGCAGTCCAGCCGCCGCCGTACACGTAGGGATCCTCAGCGAACACCGCCACCGGCCAGCCGTCGAGGCGAGCAAGGCCGGTGATGATCGAGCGTCCCCAGCGGCTCCCGATCTCGAAGAAGCTGCCCTGATCGAACACCGATTCGACGATGGATCGCATCTTGTAGACCCGCCGCGGCTCGCGGGGCACGATCGAGATCAGCTCCTCGTCACGGCGCTGCGGGCTGTCGCCGCTGAGCACGCGCTCTCCCAGCTCGTCGATGTTCGAGGGCAGGTACGACAGGAATTGCCGTGCGCGCTCGAACGCCTCGGCTTCACTGTCGACCACGTCGTCGATGGCGCCGTTCGCAGTGTGAATGTCGGCGTGACCCAGTTCTTCCTTGCCGTGGTCGCCCAGTGACGCCTGCTCCACCAAGGCCGGTCCGGCGATCATCATCTGCGCGGTGTCGCGCACGATCACAGAGTAGTGCGCCGTGGCCACGCGGGCGGCGCCGATGCCCGCAACCGAGCCCAATGCCAGCGACACCGACGGCGCCACTGAGAGGTGGTTCACGATGGTGTCCCAGCCGCGCAGCTCGGGGATGTACGTGCGGCCCGCCATCTCAATGGACTTCACCGATCCACCACCGCCCATGCCGTCCACCAACCGGATGTGCGGCAGCCGCATTTCGTAGGCCATGGACTCGGCTGCGTTGCGCTTCTCTGGAATGGTGGCGTCCGACGAGCCGCCCCGCACTGTGAAGTCGTCGCCGGACAGGATGACCGGACGGTCGTCGATACGGGCGAGGCCGAATATGAAGTTCGACGGCGTCAGGTGGACTAGGTTGCCGTGATCGTCGTATTCCGCGACGCCGGCGGTCTTGCCGATCTCGTGGAACGAACCCTTGTCGGCCACGGCGTTGATGCGCTCGCGCACGGTCATCTTGCCGAAGAAGTGCTGTCGCTCGACCTTGTCGGGCCCGCCCAGCGCCTCGGCAAACGCCTCCCGGCGCCGAAGCTCAGCAATCTCAGGCTCCCAGCCCATCCGGCCCCCTCTTCTTGCCTTCGCCCCTCGGGTCATGGGACCGCAGCCGTTCACACGCGACCGCAGGGTCCAAGTGTCCTGAGGGTACGCGCAGTGCCGAGGTGCTTTGCGGGCGCGCTGCTTCTGGCAGGTGTCTTGCCCGGAATTTGGCTGCTGTCGGGCTGCTGCTCTCGTGTCCAAGTGGACCAGCCAGTGCGTGCGCGACTTGCCGCGGAGCGGCTTGGTGTTGATCTGTTCGACATCTACTGCATGATCGAATGGGGCGAGATCGTGGGCGGCCCCGATCCGGATCGCAACGTCGCAGTTCCCGCCGCCGAGATTGACCGCGTGCTTGCTGCTGGCGGTGCCCCGAATTATGCCGAAGTGCTCAGGAAGTACGGATCAGGCGCTGACATCCCTGAGGCCGAAGCACGTCGACTGTCAGCGACGCACGACATGCTCGTGGCCTGCGCGCCGATCGCGCCGTCGGGCTAGCAATCTCGGGCGGACCCCGCCTGGACCGAGCACCGCGTGTTGCGCAGCCAGATCAGCCGGCGGTGGGGTCAACCAGCAGCTTGACGGCGGGGTTGCGCTTCGTGGCGAGATCGTCGATCGTCTGCGGCAGCTCGGCGAGGGTGGTCGTGCCGTTCACGAGCGGAGTGACGCTGATGCGGCCGTCAGCGATGAAGCTGGCCGCGGCCCGCATCTCATCAAGGCTGAACGCCAGCGAGGTGTCCACCGAGATCTCCTTGAACAGCCAGCGGTTCGGACGGATCGTGGCATCGCTGCCGGTCACGCCGACGATGCAGACCGAGCCGCCGTAACGCACCATGCCAACCGACTGCTGGATGGTCTGTGGGATGCCGGCGCAGTCGAAGGCGATGTCGGCCCGCAAGCCACCCGTCGCCTCGTTCACCGCCTCCCGCATCTGTGCGCCGGGCTCGACCGCGACATCGGCACCGGTGTCAAGCGCCAACCTGCGTCGGTCGGAGTCGGGCTCCACGGCGATCACCTTGCCGGCACCTGCCAGGCGCGCGCACTGGGCGACCAGCAGGCCGATCGGGCCGCAGCCGACAACGCACACCACATCGCCAGCGCGCATGCGGCTGCGGCGTACAGCATGCAGCGCCACCGAGACGGGCTCGATCACTGCAGCGTCGTCGTCGGTGAGCTCGTCGGGCACCCGCACCAGTCGATCGGCGCTTGCTGCCATGAACGGCGCGAAGCCGCCCGAGGCCGGCGCGTTGGCACCGATGTAGTACGAGCGCGCCGTCGAGCAGTACGCGCCGAGATCGGCTCGGCACTCTGCGCAGCGACCGCAGCCGGGGGCCAGCCCGCCCGTCACGCGGTCGCCCGTGCCCACGACACGAACATCGGAGCCCACGGCGACAACGGTGCCGACCCACTCGTGGCCGCAGATACCCGGCGCGTAGGGCCAGCCCTCGACATACGCATGCACGTCACTTCCGCAGACCCCGCAGAGCGAGATCTCGACAAGCGCGTCGCCCGGCCCAGGCGTCGGCTCGTCAACCTCTCGCAACTCGAATCGTCCCTTGCCGGTCACCAGTCCCGTACGCATGCCCACATAATCGCGCACCGCTTGCGAGATCGCGCTGGCCGAGACGAAGCGCGAGGCAGCGCCCCGTCATAGCGCGAAGCAACGCCCCGTCATATCGTGCGCGCATGGAATTGAGACTCGACGGCCGCACAGCCTTCATCACCGGCGGCAGCCGGGGTCTTGGCCGCGCCATGGCCGAGACATTCGCCGCAGCGGGTGCATCAGTTGCGGTGGTGGCACGCGACCGCGACGTGCTCGACGAGACGCTGTCGGCACTGCAGGCTGCGAACCCCCATGCAGCCCATGCGGCGATCTCCGCTGACATCCGTCAGGCCTCAGAGGTCGCTCGGGCGCATGCCGAGGCCGTGGCCGCATGCGGGCCGATCGACATCCTCGTCAACAACAGCGGGACATCGAACGCCAAGCCGTTTCTCGAGATTGACGATGACGACTGGCAGGACGACTTCGACCTGAAGCTCTTCTCTGCGATCCGGCTGTGCCGGCTGTGCCTGCCGCACATGCGCCACCAGGGCTGGGGTCGCATCATCAACTCGCTGAACATCGGAGCGAAGGCCGCAAGCGCGCAGACGTGCCCGACTGCTGCAACCCGGGCGGCAGGCATGGCGATGACCAAGGCGCTCGCCTCAGAGTTCGCTGCCGACGGTGTCCTCGTGAATGCGCTCATCACCGGCCTGCTCGTCACTCACCAGTGGCGTACGCGCTGGGAGCGGGAGGGAGCCGGCACCACGTTCACCGAATTCACCGCAGCGGTCGGGGACCGCATTCCCGCCGGTCGCATGGGTGATGCCCAAGAGTTCGCGAACCTCGCCCTGTTCCTCGCGAGCGATGCCGCCAGCTATGTCACCGGCACCGCCATCAACATCGACGGCGGGCTGTCCCCCGTCGTCTGAGCGCGACGAAACAGCAACCCACCGTCGCAACCGGCACTGCGGGGGCTTGTCCCCCGTCGTCTAGCCGGCCAGCAGCGCTTCGAGCTTGCCCATCAGGTCGGGGGGCGGACGGCGGGGCTTGCCGTCGTTGTCGCAGATCGCCGCGACGAGGTCGGCTTCCACGAGCACCGCTTCATCGGCCTCGCGGATGATCCGCTGCTGCCAGCGCGTGCTCGCGCGCCGACGCTCCGCCAACTCGGTTTCGACACGCAGCGTGTCTCGCGCCGTCGCAGGTTCTCGGAAACGCACCTCGAGGTTGGTCACCACGATCTGCACGTTCTGATTTGATAGGTCCGGCAACGCGAGGTCGGCTGACTCGAGCGCCACGCATCGAGCCGCTTCGAAGTACGACACGTAGACCGCGTGGTTGACATGGTTATACGGGTCCAATTCGCCGAAGCGCGGCACGATCGTGGTCGCGTGGGTCGCCATCGGCGCAACGCTAGGGGGCAACGACCGCCGCCATCTTCCGGGTCGCCCACCGATCCCTCTAGCCCTGATTATTCACGAGAATGCTGTTGATCGTATTTTCGGTGTGGGTTGCGCCCGGTTTGGTGGTGTGGGGCTGTCGGGGTGTCGGCGGGAGCGTCTCAGAGGGGTCGATGGCCTTGGTGTTGGTGCTCGGGCGGGTGTCGGGTGGGTGTGGGGGCGTGGCGGGGCTGTCCCGCCGGGGCAGGCGTCGAGCAGAGCAGGTCGGCTGGGGAGTCAGCGGGGGTGGGCGATGGCGAGGAGTGCTTTGGCGCCGGGGTGCTGTTGGGGCAGCCGCAAGAGGGCGCGCCGTGCGCTGTGGCACACCAGGGCGGGCAGGTGCCATAGCTGCCAGCGGAGCCGTTTGGGGGCTGCTCGGCGCAGCGCGCCGGTGAGGCATGCGTTCTGGAACCAGCCCACGAGCGCGAGACCGATCATGGACATGGCGGCCCAGGCGCTGTTCGCGTGCCAGTCTGTGAACGGCATGCGCGTCAGGCCGCTGTCTTTGAGCCGGCGTACGGCGTTCTCGACGTCGGCGTGTGAGCGCATCAGCTGGTCCAGTTGCACGGCGCTGCGGGGCTGGTCGGTGAGGAATCCCCAGTAGCGGAAGTTGTCGCTGGGGAACAGGGTGCGCTGCGCTCCGGGGTGGCGCGGCTCGCGGCGCACCACCAGCCGTGTGCGCTGCGGCCACCCCGACAGGTCCGCGAGGTCGGTGAGGTCCGCGACCTGAGCGGCGCGTCGCTTGCGCTGGCCGGGCCGCTTCGGGGCGTTGTGCCAGCGGTCCGGGTCGCCCAGCCCGGCGCGGATGGCTGCTTCTATGCCGCGATTCGACCGCGCCGACACCGCGTAGCCGATGTTGCGGTCACGCAGCTTCGCGGCGAGTGCGGGCGAGCATCCCGCAGCGTCGACGCGCACCACCAGCGCACGCCCCACGAGACTGTCGTCGTCGCCTTCGCGGTGGCCTGCGGCGTCGGGCTCGGGCAGCGTCGCCACCGCGGCGTCGATCACTTCGAGGTGATCGGCGATGTCGTTCGCTGCGGCGTTGCCGGGCCGCTGCTTTATCCACAGCGGCTCCCCGTCCGCGGTGGAGCACACCATCGGATGGAACCCGAACCCGCCCTTGTAATGGGGCGCAGCGCCCGCCTTGTTCTCCGAGTGGACCTCCAACAATGTCGAGTCGACATCGACCACCAGCGGGCCGCTGCGGTCACGGTCGGCCCACAACCGCTCGCGCACCACTGCGGCCGCGCCCAACAGCGCCGCCGGGCCGCTCGCGCCCAGGCCCGTGATCGTGCGGTACAGCGTCGAGTCCGACGCCACGTCGCCGAACAGCTCCCGCTGAGCGCGCAGATACTCGATATCGGTGCACGCCTCACCGCCGGCGGCCAGCATCAACAATCCATGGACCAGCACCTCGCCACGGTCATGAACCGGGGCCCGCTCGCCCCGTGGGGGCACCGCGGCCGACAGCGCCTCGGTCAGCCCGACACGGTCCGCGAAACCGCCCAAAGCGAACAGCCCCGCACCCCACACCACCCGGTCCCCGCCGCCTGCCAGACACGCGTTTGTGACACTGCTAGGTTTCACCTCGGAGATGCCCCCCTGAAACTGCGGATGCTTTCATTGCAGATATGCATCGTTGCAGGTCAGAGGGGCTTTTCCGCGGACCCGGACAAACCACTCCGCCCGGCTCGTGAATAATCAGGGCTAGCGTTGCGGTACGTGAGCGTCATCGCAGCGATCGACGTGGGAACGAACTCGTTCCACCTCGTCGTCGCCTCCGTCGACGCCGAGGGCCATTTCGAGGTCCTGACCCGCGAGCGCGAGCCGGTCCGGCTCGGCTCGGGCGGCGAAGACATGAAGCGCCTCGAACCCGACGCCATGGATCGCGGCATCGAAACGCTCGGCCGGATGCGACGGATCGCTACCCATGCCGGAGCGACGAGCGTCACCGCGGTGGCCACCAGCGCTGTGCGCGAGGCCGACAACCGCAACGAGTTCACCAAGCGAGCCCGCAGTGAGGCCGGAGTGGACATCGAAGTGGTGTCCGGTGTCGAGGAGGCCCGGCTGATCCACCTCGGCGTGCTGGCGGCGGTCCCGTTGCTCGACAAGCGCCACCTGCTCATCGACATCGGCGGCGGTTCTAGCGAGTTCATCATCGGCGACGGCGTCGAACCGCTGCTGTTGCGCAGCCTGAAGCTGGGCTCGATCCGGCTGACTGATCGCTTCTTTCCCGAAGGTCGGACCTGCGAGCAGTCCGTGCTGGAGTGCCGTATCTACATCGAGTCGTTCCTCGGGCACCTGCCGTCCGAGATCGCGGAGCTTGGCTTCGAGACCGCGGTCGGCTCGTCGGGAACTATCGCGGCACTTGCGCGCATTTGCGCGATCCGGCGTGGCGATCGCGACAGTCGTACCGGGCGGTTGTCATTCACGGCGGCCGAACTTCGCTCGCTCACCGCGGATCTCGTAAACGCCACGGAACCCGCGCACCGCCTCGCTATCGAGGGGCTGGAAGAACGCCGGGCGGACATCATCGTGGGCGGCGCGCTGTTGCTGGAGCAGACGTTCAAGCTGCTCGGCATCAAGCGCATGGAGGTCTCCGACTACGCACTGCGCGAAGGCGTCCTGTTCGAGCAGATGCGGCGGGCCGCTGCGCCGGAGCTGGACCCGTTCCATCGCCTCGAGGATCTGCGGCGCTCAGGCGTGATGTACGTGGCGAACAGCTACCACGAAGACCTCGGGCACGCCGAGCACATCACCGATCTGGCACTCGAGTTGTTCGACGGCCTGGGCTCGCAGCACGGGCTCGACGATGAGGATCGGGAGCTGTTCGAGGCAGCCTCATTGCTGCACAACGTGGGCATCTTCATCTCCCACAGCGCCCACCACCGCCACAGCTACTACATCATCCGCAACAGCGAGCACCTGACTGGCTTCACCGAGCGCGAGATCGAGATCATCGCCCAGGTGGCCCGCTACCACCGCAAGAGCGCGCCCAGGTCCAAGCACGCAGACTTCGCCTCGCTGAGCTCGACCGACAAGAACAAGGTGCGGTGGATGGCGGCAATGCTTCGGGTGGCGATCGGCCTGGACCGCTCCAACCGTCAGGTCGTGACGCGCGTGCGGGTGGCGGACGCGCCCCCCCATGAACTCAGGCTGATAGCACGGGTCTCACCAGGCGCCGATACCTCGGTGGAACTGTTCACCGCCCGAGCCCGCAGCGCACTGCTCGAAGTCATCACGGGACGCACGGTGGTGATCCAGCTCGAGGTCGCGGAGACAGGCAAGGCAGTGCACCCGACAAATGGTCTGGCCGCCAGCAAAGCAGCGGCGCCTGCCGAACCCGCCAGCCAGCACTGAAGCCAGCGCACAAGCCGCCCGATCCAAGCACAGCACAGCCCACTCAGGCCAGTAGCTTCGCCGCTTGGTCCCCCCTCCGGGCGCCGCACCCCGGCCCCTGGTCGTCACGCTGGGCGGCAACGGCGCTCACCCTCGCGGAAGGAAGACGACTGTGTACGCAGCTCTGGGCCAATGGTGCTTCCGCAACCCGTGGCGCATTCTCGCATCGTGGCTGGTCTTCGCCGTTGCCGCCGCCGTGCTCGCAGGCACCCTTGGCGCCTCCTACGGCGCAGCACTGTCAACCCCCGACTCGGAGGCCAACCGCAGCGCCGAGGTGCTCGAAGACCACTTCGGCAGCGTCGGCTCCACCATCAACGGCACCATCGTGCTCAAGGCCGAGTCCGGCGTGAACGACCCGGCGGTGCGCGCGGCCATGACCGAACTGCTCGTCACGGTCGACGCCATCGACGAGGTGACGGTCAGCTCGCCCTACGACCGGGACGGCGGTCGCCGCATCGCCACCCAGGGATCGGGCGCCGGCAAGTACGCCTTCGCCGACGTCGAGCTCAGCCGCAACTTCAACGTGGACGAAGCCGGACCTCTGGGCCTCGAGATCATCGACCTCATCGACGCCAGCGGGCTGCGCTCCATGGACGGCGTCGAAGTCGAGATGGGCGGTTCCTGGCTGGCCCGCCAGGAGCCACCCGAAACCGAGGCCATCGGGCTCGCATTCGCCGTCTTCGTGCTGATCGCGGCCGTCGGCTCGGTGGTCGCCATGGGCGTGACGGTCGGGACGGCCCTGGTCGGGGTCGGTATCGGCGTGCTGGCCATCACGGCGCTCAGCAACACCGTGACCGTGCCCGAATTCGCGCCAACGCTGGGCGTCATGATCGGCCTCGGCGTGGGCATCGACTACGCGCTCATCATCCTGAACCGCTTCCGGGAGTGGCTCAGCAGAGGGCTCGAGCCCTCCGAGGCCGTGGGCGCCGCGCTGGACTCCGCTGGCCGCTCAGTGGTGTTCGCCGGCGCAACGGTGGTTGTCTCGCTGCTGGGGCTGCTGCTCATCGGCCTGCCCTTCGTGGCCGGCATCGGGCTCTCGGCGGCCGTCACGGTGGCGATCGTGATGGTCGGCTCCATGACCGTGCTGCCCGCAGTGCTGGGTCTGACCGGCGATCGCATGACCACCACCAGGGTCCGCGGCATCACGGCCGCAGCGCTGGTGGCAGTCGCCCTCCTGGGCTTCGGCGCCGGCATCCGCCCCCTGCTCGCCGCGCTCCCCGCAGCCGCTGCGGTGTTGATTGCCGGAGCGTTCGGCGGCGATCGCAACCCGCTGCGACGCGTCCTGCGTCACCGCGCGCCCAAGGCGCTGCGCGACACCGCGTGGTACCGCCTCAGCCGGGTTGTCCAGGCGCGCCCGTGGCTGTTCGCGCTGGGCGGCACGGCACTGCTCCTCCTGCTGGCAGCTCCGGTGCTGAGCCTGCGACTCGGCTTCTCCGACGAGGGCAACTTCCCGGCTGACACCACCACACGCAAGGCGTACGACCTGCTGGCCGCGGGATTCGGTCCAGGTGCGAACGGCTCGCTGTTCATCGTGGCCGAGACATCCACCCCTGCCGATCTCGCAACGCTCAACGGGCTGTCGGGGGTGCTGAACCAAACCGACGGCGTTGCATTTGCGTCGCCGGCGGTGCCGAGCCCCGACGGCGGGGCAGCGCTGATCCGGGTTCAGCCGACCACCGGCCCCCAGGATGCCGACACCGAGTCGCTGGTTCACGCACTGCGTGACAACGTGATTCCCGCCACCCTCGACGGCACTGGCGTCGACGCCCTGGTCGGCGGCGCAGTGGCGTTCCAGATCGACTTCAGCGACTTCTTGTCCGGGCGCATGCTGATCTTCTTCGCCGCGGTGCTCGGAGCGTCGTTCCTGCTGCTGATGGCGGTGTTCCGCTCGCTAATTGTGCCGCTTAAGGCCGTCGTCATGAACATGCTGTCGATCGGTGCGTCCTACGGCGTGCTGGTGGCCGTGTTTCAGTGGGGCTGGTTCGGCAGCGTGCTCGGGATCGAGGCGGCGCCGATCGAGCCGTTCATCCCGATGATGCTCTTCGCGGTCCTGTTCGGGCTGTCGATGGACTACGAAGTCTTCCTGCTGTCGCGCATGAAAGAGGAGTACGAGCGCACCGGCGACCCGGTCAACTCCGTCGCCGACGGCCTTGCCGCCACCGCTCGGGTCATCACCGCCGCGGCAGCGATCATGGTGGTGGTCTTCGGCAGCTTCGTGCTGGAGGACAACCGGGTCGTCAAGCTGTTCGGCATGGGGCTGGCCACCGCCATTGCCATCGACGCGACGCTCGTACGGATGCTCATCGTGCCCTCCACCATGGAACTGCTCGGGGCCCGCAACTGGTGGCTGCCACGCTGGCTCGACCGGGTCATCCCGAATCTTCGTATCGAGGGCGAGCTGCGTGAGCAGTCCGAGCGGCCTGCCTGAGGGCGAGACCGCAACGCCAGCGAGTCTCAGCGGTCGGCACCCCGCCAGAGACGATCAATCATCGACGAAATCAGCAACTTCTGCCCCGCTGGCGCGCACCAGCTCGTCGGGCGTCAGCTCGAAGACCGTGTCGGGCGTTCCGGCCGCCGCCCACACGGTGTCGTACGCCAGCAGCGCTCGGTCCACCACTGCCCGCAGCGGACGGGCATGGCCAAATGGGGGCGTACCTCCGATCGCATAGCCCGTGGCGTCGCGCACCCCGTCAGCGTCGGCTCGGGTGATCGTGCCGCCGAGCACCGTCCCGAGCTGAACCGTGTCCACACGGTTGGAACCCGACGTCAGCGCCAGCACGGCCTCGCCGTCGCACAGGAACACCAGCGACTTCACGATCTGGCCCAGTTCGCAGCCCACTGCTGCAGCCGCTTGCGCGGCCGTGCGCGTGCCGTCGGGAAAGCTCAGGATCCCCGGCGCCATCCCCACCTCTTGTGCTCCGGCCAGGAACCGCTCGCGAGCGCTCGCACGCCCCGAGCTCATGTGATGGCTGTCGGCCACTGCCCCAGACGCCGTCTGGCTATTCAGCCCACGCCTTGATCTGGGAGATGACCTCGAGGGGGTTCTCGGTCTCGGGCGGGATGGTGATATCCAGGTAGCTCACGCCGACCGAGCGGTACACCTCGACACGCTCTTTTACCCGCTCGGGATCGCCGGTGAGGCTGGCCCGGTCGACATAGTCGTCAGGCACCGCGGCGAACGCCTCGTCGCGCTTGCCGGTCAGGAACAGATCCTGGATCTTCTCCGCCTCGTCCACGTAGCCGTACCGCTTGAACAGGTCGTTGTAGAAATTCTTGTCGCGCGCGCCCATGCCGCCCACGTAGAAGCCGACGCCGTCCCGCACGCCCTTGCGCACCGAATCGACCATCGAGCCGTCGCCGAGCGCCACGGTGCCGCCGGCCACGATCTGCAGGTCGCCAAGGTCGTCGGCCCGGCGGGAACCGCCGGTCTCCAGCGGGTCACCCCACACCTCGTTGAACTTCTCGGGCAGGAAATGGATCGGCTGCCAGACGTTGGCCAGCTCTGCGGTCAGCTCCACGTTGCGCGGCCCGATCGAAGCCACCGCAATCGGGATGTCCTGGCGATACGGCTTGCCCATGCGCTTGAGCGGCTTGCCCAGCCCGCTGCCCTCGCCCTCGGGCAGGGGCAGGCTGACGGCCCGACCGTCGTGGACGACCCTGTCGCCTGACCACACCTTTCGGCAGATCTCGATCACGTCACGGGTGCGCCCGAGCGGCTTCGAGAAGGGCACGCCGTGCCAGCCTTCGATCACCTGCGGTCCTGAGGTCCCGAGGCCGAGGATGAAGCGACCTTCGGAGAGGGTGTCGATCGTCATTGCCGTCTGGGCGAGGATGGTCGGGCTGCGCGAGTAGATCGGCAGGATGCCGGTCATGAGCTGCACGCGCTCGGTCTTGGCCGCGACGTACGCGAGGGTGGAGACCAGATCGAAGCCGTAGATCTCGCCGCCCCACAGCATGTCGACGCCGGCAGCTTCGAGATCCGCCACATGGCGGCTCAGCCGCTTGGGATCCAAGCTCGCACCGGCTCCAATTGCCATGGATATCTTCATCGATGTACTCCGTCCGCTGGGGGGTCGGCGCGCATGTTAGAAGCAACACCACACCGACGTCAGGCCGACGCATGAGCGATGCAACGCACACAGGTGCCAGCGAGGTCCCGAATGACGGGTCAGTCGACGACACTGCCGACGAGATCATCGACACGCTGCGTCGCTGGGTGGACGACGTTGTCGTGCCGGGATCGTCGGCGCTGGAGCTTGCCGACGAGTACCCCACCGAGATGGCCGAACAGATGGAGGCGTTCGGTCTGTTCGGCGCGACCATCGGTGAATCGCACGGCGGACTCGACCTCGACCACCTCACTTACGCACGGGTGATCGAGGAACTCTCACGGGGCTGGATGTCGCTGGCGGGCATTATCAACAGCCACCTCATCTGCGCCAAGCTCATCTCGCAGTTCGGCACCGCAGAGCAACAGGACCGCTCGCTAACGCGGATGGCCACCGGCAAGCTGCGCGGTTGCTTCTCCCTTTCCGAACCCGACAGCGGCTCCGACGCCGCCGCGCTTCGCTGCC
Source organism: Candidatus Poriferisodalis sp. (assembly GCF_965221945.1). Lineage (GTDB taxonomy): Bacteria > Actinomycetota > Acidimicrobiia > Acidimicrobiales > Poriferisodalaceae > Poriferisodalis. The sequence continues at coordinate 2,593,077 of NZ_OZ244925.1, forward strand.
GGGCTGTCCGCGACGGTGACGAGTTCGTCATCAACGGCACGAAGATGTGGGTCACCAACGGCGAGCGCGCGGGCATCGTGGCGCTCTTGGCACGCGTGCCCGAAGGCGACGCGTCCGGCAGCTCGGGCATCACCTGCTTCCTGGTGGACAAGACACCGGGCAAGAGCTCTGGGGGCATCACCGTCAGCCCCAAGATCGACAAGATCGGGTACCGCGGCCTCGAGACCGTCGAGATGTCCTACGTGGATCACCGCGTGCCCGCCGACCGGGTGCTGGGCGGCGATGGTCTCAATGGAGCAGGGGGCATCGGCAACGGTCTGCGCTGGGCACTCGCTGCGCTGGAGCTGGGCCGCATCAACGTGGCCGCCCGTGGCGTCGGCGTGGCTCAGGCCGCCTACGACGCGGCGGTGGCGTACGCGAAGCAGCGCGAGGCCTTCGGCAAGCCCATAGCGAAGCACCAGGCCATCGCGTTCAAGATCGCCGAGATGGCCACCAAGCTGCACGCTGCACGGCTCATGACCTACGACGCCGCCCGCAAGGCCGACGCGGGCGAGCGGGTCGATCTGGCCGCGGGGATGGCAAAGCTGTTCGCCTCCGAGACCGCCGCGGAGTTGGCGCTGGATGCCATGCGCATTCACGGCGGCAACGGCTACAGCACCGAATATCCAGTGGAGCGCTACTACCGCGATGCGCCGCTGATGATCATCGGCGAGGGCACCAGCGAGATCCAGAAGCTGGTCATCAGCAGGGCACTGCTCGCCGACGACTGAGATGCTGCGCGCCTAGTTTGACGCTCACGCACGTGGAGGCATGAGAGATGGCAGATCGCAAGTCATTCTGGGCGTGGTGCCTGGAATCAGAGGAACCGACGGACGCCGATCGAGCGGCGCTGGCAGCAAAGCTGTCGGCCCAGTACGGCACTGAGATCACGGCCAAGCCGGTGCCCTCGGTCGACGACGCCGACCTGCGCGCACCCCGCATCCCGATTCCGGACTCGGTCGCGGACTGGTGCTCCGTAAGCACCTACGACCGTGCCCGGTACGCCTACGGTGCCCACTTCACCGAGCGGGTGCGAGCGTTCAACCTGGACTTCCCGAACCCGCCCGACGTCGTGGCGCACCCTCGCAACGAGACCGAGGTGGAGGCCACGCTCGACTGGTGCGACGCCAACGGCTACATCGCCGTGCCCTATGGGGGCGGCTCGTCGGTGGTGTGGGGTCTCGCACCCCCCGAAGACCGCGGTCCCACCGTCATCATCTCGCTGGACCAACTCGACCAAGTGCTCGAGATCGACGACGTGTCGCGGGCGGCTCGTATCCAGGCCGGCGTATTCGGCCCGCACCTCGAAGACCAGCTGCGCCCCAGCGGGCACACGTTGCGGCACTTCCCGCAGTCGTTCCGCTTCTCGACCCTCGGCGGCTGGATCGCCACCCGCTCTGGCGGCCACTACGCCACCAATCACACCCACATCGACGAATTCGTGGAATCGGCGCGGATGATCACACCATCGGGCTGGTGGGAGTCACGCCGCCTGCCGGGATCGGGAGCGGGCCCCAGCCCCGACCGCATGGTGATCGGTTCGGAAGGCATCTACGGGATCATCACCGAGGCGTGGATGCGCATCCAGAAGCGGCCCACGTTCCGAGCAACAGCCGGCATCACTTTCCCATCGTGGGAAGCCGGGTACGACGCTGTGCGACACCTTGTCCAGGCGAAGCTGTGGCCGGCCAATCTGCGCATCCTCGACCCCGCGGAGGCTGGCCGTGCCGCCGGGATGGACGGCGAACACGCACTGGTCATCGTGTCGTTCGAGTCAGCAGAGCTGACCCAGTGCCACAACATCGCACAAGCCGCCAAGATCGCACGCAGCTGCGGCGGCCATCTTCCTGACGACGAGATCCAAATCGACGACGGCACGGGGACGCCGACGGGCCGCGGCGGTGCCGTGGAGGCATGGCGCAGTGCGTTCATCGGCGTCGGCAATGGTGTCGAGACCTCGCTGGGCCTCATCAATGACACCTTCGAGACTGCGATCACCTGGGACCAATGGCCCGAATTCGACGCCGTCGTGCGCGAGAAAGTGGGCGCGGTGCTCGCTGAGGTGTTCGGCGAGCACTACTCGCTCTCGTGTCGGTTCACCCACGTCTACACCGACGGCCCGGCGCCGTACTACACGTGGTCGGGCATGGGCACCCAGGGCGGCGAGCTCGAGCAGTGGCAAACCGTCAAGGACGCCGCCAACGAAGTGCTCGTGTCCGCAGGCGGTACCGCCACCCACCACCATGCGGTGGGCCGCATGCACCGGCCGAACGCGTACGACCGCCAGCGTCCAGAGCTGTTCGCCGAGGCCATCCGAGCCGCAAAGAAGCGCCTCGACCCCAACGGCATTCTCAACCCCGGCGTCCTCATCGACCCATAGACGCGACGAGCGGCCGCCGCTGCCGAGATTGATCCCGGCGGCGACGGCCGCTGCGTCTCGCTCAGTCAGTCAGGACTAACGGCAGCCCCGACTCTGATGCGGCGCCTGCCTAGCGGCAGCCGCCATCGTCCTTGTCCCAGACGCAGTTGCCTGAAGCGCCGTTCACGTCGATGACGTTCGAGACGATCCAGGAGTGCGTGGACGAGTCGTACTGGCTGAAGTCGGTGCCCTCGATCGGGAACGCATCTGCGTTGCCGTTCATGGCGAACGTGATGCCATCCAGGAAGATCGGGTGATGGATGTCAATCGCCCGCACCGACAGGATGAAGTTCGTCCGGTTCAGGCCGCCCGGCAGCTCCGCAGCGATGCGCAGTGCCTCGATGTACGGGTAGCCAATCATGTAGCCGTTGCCGAACATCGCGATGTCAGGATCGAGATCGTTCGCCTCCAAGCTCGCACGGACGAACTGGATGAAGGCGTCGCCCTCGATCAGCACCGGGTCGGTGGTGTCCTTGACACCGCCGCCGACGATCAACCAGTCATGGCCGTCATCGCCAGCGGGCGAAATCCAGCTGGCGGGCGCCTTGCATACCGATGGGGTGAAGGCCGCAGACAGCTCTTCCTTCAGGCCCGAAGCCGCCACCTCTTGAATGGCCAGCAGGCACGCGTTGCCCGCGGTCATCGAGATGTAGACATCCGGATCGCCTGCTGCGATCGTCGTGATCTCGTTCGTGATCGTCGGCGATGCCGGGTCGTGACGCACCGGGATGAACTCCGACACAACGTCGGGATTGTTGTGCGCGTAGTCCTCGAACCCCAGCTCGTAGGCCAAGCCGAAGTCGTTGTCCATCACCAGACCGGCAACCCTGACCGGCAGCTCGTCGGCAAGGTTTTCCTTGATCCAGTTGCCCCACAGCACAGATTCCGTCGAATAGGACAGGATGCTGCCAGTGGTCCATGGATGCACCTCGGGGTCGCCCCACGCCGGGTGGCCCGTCCACACGAACGGCTGCGGGATGCACTCGGCGTTCAGCGTGCCGTACACCGCCAGCGTGTTCGGCGAACCCAGAGTGTGGATGGAGAAGACGTTGTCGTTCTCGATCAGCTCGTCGACGAACTCAATGGTCTGTGCAGCGACATAGGCATCGTCATAGGACTTCATCACGACATTGCGACCGGCAATACCGCCCTCGGAGTTGACGTGGCCGAGATACGTCTGCCAGCCGAGTCGAGCGTTGCCGTACAGCGCCAGCGTGCCCGACTGCGGGCCCGTCTGGCCGATACGGATCTCGTCATCGGTGATGCCCTCGGTGTTCGACCAGTCGTCAGGGCACTCATTCAGGTCGATCGAGAAGCCCTCGGGGCCGCGCAGGATGTTGTCGTCGCCGACGCCGAAGTCGCCGGACTCGATGCCAGCGGTCAGCCGCTCAACGACCTTCGCGCGACGGAACTCGGCTTCTGCGAAGATGCCCTCGATGGTGGAGCGGTCAACCTCCATCATCTCCTCCTCGTCGGCCATCTCCTCCTCGTCGGCCATCTCCTCCTCGTCGGCCATCTCGTCGTCTTGCGACGCCTGCTCGATGACGTCCTGGCTGAGGCCGCCGGCCTCTTCCTCAGGCTCGCCTTCGGCCATCTCCTCCTCTTCGGCCATTTCCTCTTCTTCGGCCATGGCCTCGGTGGTCTGCGTCTCGGCAGCGTCGTCGCCGTCGTCGTCGCCGCCGCAGGCGGCCGCTACGAGCGAGAACGCGAAGAGCAGCGCTAGCAAGCGCAGAAAGCGGTTCTTGGATAGTTGCATGGGTTCCTCCTCGGTGGAACTGCAACCACCGCGGCATCGCGAGGTGAACGACGAGGGCCGTGGCCCTCAACCGTCCCCCAAAGACCGCTACGGCGGTTCGCGCGAGAGTAATCGCGTTGCGCTGAGCGTTTTTCGCTGACTTGCGACGATCCTGTGACAATCCCGGACTTGGACGATGGATTTTCGATTGCACAGCACGCTCGAGCGGCTCGGAATAGCGTGTCGGCCCATGGAATGGGGAGTCACTCTGCCGCACTTGGGGCGCGTCGGTACACGCGACGGGCTCATCACGTTCGCCTCGGAAGTCGATCAGCTCGGCTTCGCTTCTGGCTGGGCGTCCGATCATGTCTGCTGGCCCGCCGAGCTGGTCTCGCATTATCCCTACTCTGACGACGGTTCGTTCCCGGCGCCGCCGAAGACCGGATGGCTCGACCCCATCGGCACGCTGCATTTCGTTGCAGCGGTCACCGAGAACCTGCGGTTGGGTTTCAGCGTGCTGATCCTTCCCTACCGACCGCCGGTCGAGACGGCGAAGCGCCTGGCGACCATCGACGTGCTGTCGAATGGCCGGCTGATCCTGGGCGTGGGCGTGGGCTGGATGCGCGAGGAAGCCGAGGTGCTGGGCATGCCGTGGGAGCGCCGCGGCAAGCGTTCTGACGAGCAGCTCGAAGTGTTCCGCACGTTGTTCTCCGAAGACGACCCGAGCTTCGACGGCGAGTTCTATTCGTTCCCGGCGGTCGGCTTCGAGCCCAAGCCCGTACAGGACCCGGTGCCAGTGTGGGTGGGCGGCAATTCGGCGGCTGCGTATCGGCGTGTGGCGCGGTACGGGCACGGCTTCCATGCGGCATTCGAACCGCTGGACGACGTCACGGCCGGCTGGGCGCAGGTGGGTGAGGCGTGCGATGCAGCCGGCCGCGACCGCAACGAGATCACCCTGTCGTTGCGTTACTACCTCGACCCGGCGTCGGCGATGAAGCCGGCGGTGTCGATTGCCGGCAGCACAGAGCAGATGATCGACAGCGTGGGCCACGTCGCAGATACCGGCGTGACGCACCTAGTGCTCGACCCAGTGGCGCGCGGCGGCATCGAGGGCCGCCTCGACGCGCTGCGCGCCTTCATGTCCGATGTCGCCCCTCACTTCGCCTAGCCCCCGCCGGCTCGTATCCGCCCAAACTGGCGGCCCACCGGCAGACTCAGGCCGTGCTGTGGGCCTCATCGCTTGCCAAGTCGTACCCGCCGCGGCGGCTGTTCGCTGATGTCAGCGTGCAGCTCGCTGCGGGGCGGCGGGTGGCGCTCGTGGGCGGCAACGGAGTCGGCAAGACAACGCTGCTCGAGATCTTGGCGGGCATCGGCGAGCCAGATGAGGGCGAGGTCCACCGCCAGAGCGGGTTGACTCTCGGCTACCTGCCCCAGGAGCTCGACGACATCACCGAAGGCACCGTGCTCGAGGCGACGCTGGCGGGCGCAGGCGACATCACCGCAATGACTGCCGAGCTGCGCTCGCTGGAGGAGCGCCTGTCAGATGTCAATGCTGCCGACCACGACGGTGTGCTCGCACGGTACGGCGAGCTAGAGGCCCGCTTCCGCCAGCTCGGCGGCTACGGCTTCGAAGCGGAGGCCCACCGGGTGCTCGCTGGACTGGGCTTCGCTCCCGACGATGCGCAGCGCCCCGTCGCACAGCTGTCTGGCGGCTGGAGGATGCGGGTCGCACTCGCGCAGCTGTTGCTGTCGAAGCCCGATGTGCTGCTGGCTGACGAGCCGACCAACCACCTCGATGTCGACTCGGTGGCCTGGCTAGAAGAACAACTCGCTTCGTGGGACGGTGGGCTGCTGTTCGTCAGCCACGACCGCGACTTCATCGACGCGGTCGCCAATCGGGTCATCGAGATGGACGGCGTCAGCGCGTACGAGCACGTCGGCGGCTTTGCCGAGTTCGTCGCGGCTCGCGAGGAGCGCATTGCAGCCGCGGAAGCGGTCGCTGCCACGCAGGCGCGCCGTCGGGCGCACACCGAGCGGTTCATCGAGCGCTTTCGCTACAAGGCCACCAAGGCCCGCCAGGTGCAGAGCCGGATCAAGGCGCTGGCGAAGCTGGAGCCGGTCGAGATCCCGAGCCGCAAGGAACTGGCCGCACGTTTCGGCTTCGGCACGCCGCGGCGCTCGTCTCGGGTTGTCGTGGAGCTGATCGACGCTGCTCTGGGCTATGCCGGCGGCGACGCACCGGTGCTCGAAGGAGTGGACCTGGTCATCGAACGCAGCACCACGGTGGGCGTCGTCGGGCCGAACGGTGCGGGAAAAACGACATTGCTGCGAGTGCTGCAGGGCGAATTGGGGGTTCTCGGTGGTGAGCTGCACCGGGGCCGCAATGTGGACATGGCAACGTTCGCGCAGCACCTCACCGAAGTCATGGATCCCCGCCGCTCGGTGGTGGAGGAATTCACCGCATCAGTTGGCGACCAGCCAGGTCGGAACGTGCGCACGATGCTCGGCGGGTTCGGGTTTCCGGGCGATGCCGCGGACCGCAAGGTTGCGGACCTGTCCGGTGGCGAGCAGACGCGGCTGGCACTGGGGATCACTATGGCCAACCCGGTCAACCTGCTCGTGCTCGACGAGCCCACCAACCACCTCGACTTGCCGAGCTGCGACATGCTGGAGGATGCGCTGTCGGTCTATCCGGGCACGGTGCTGCTGGTGACCCACGATCGCCATCTCATCCGCAGTGTGGCCGACTCGCTGATCGTTGTGCGCGACGGCACCGCCACCCTGCACCCCGGCGTCGACGAGAATCTGCTGCGGCCGCCGGGGCTGAGTACGAGACGGACCGCTGGAGGAAGCACCGGCACTCGGATCACCGGGGGCCGATCCGATGGCGCCCCCGAAGCATCGACGTCGCGGGCAGTCGCGGCCGAGCGCCGCCGCGTGGGAGCCAGCAAGCGCCGGGCTGCCCACGATGCGACTGCGGATCTGCGTCGGGCGCTGGCTGCCGCCGAACGCGACTGGGAGACCGCCGAACACCGCATCGCAGAACTGCAAGCGCTCCTCGGCGATCCGGCTACTTACGACGACCCAGAACTCGCACGCCGCGTCGCCGAGGACTATGGCACTGCCAAGTCCGAGGCCATGCGCCACATGACCGAGTGCGAATCGCTGCAACGACGAATCGACCGCATTGCGGCTGGCCTGTAGCCGCCTGTGATCGCAGTCTGGATTCGAGCGGTCGTCTCAGTACCGCTCCGCGCAGCCGTCGGGGGGCGGCGTGACAGCCACATGGTCAACGGAGACCGTTCCGGCGCTGCCGTCGACGTGCTGAGAGAAGGTGACCAAGCAGGCAGTCCCGTTCGAAGGTATGCCCATAGGGGCGCCCGGGTACCACGCGATCACATCACCGACTGAGACGTCGGTGGGCACGTGCCAGTGGCCGAGTGCCACGTAATCGGCGCCGGTGGCTTCGATTTCTTCGGCGGCAATCGGCGATGACCGATGCGCATCGTCAGCAGTGCGCTGGAAGTGTCCATGACCCGCTGCGATGAACCAGCCGCTATCGGGACGGGGCGGCACACCGGCGAGAGGGCGGTAGTCGGAGTCATGTGAGTCCATTGCGCGGCCCCACAGGGTCAGGTCGTGCTCGCCGAAGTGCAGCGTTGCACCCTCGGGATCGTCGAGGAAGTTCACGCCGGCGCCGGTGACTTCGAGGCGATGTTCGTGGTCGGCGTGGGTGCCCCACAACGTCCGCTCGTCGTGGACGTCGTGGTTGCCGGGAATGATCACGACGGAGGCGTCGACACCGCCCAGCAGTTCCATCGTGTGCGCAACGTCGGACCGTTTCAGCCGGGCGTGGTCGAACAGGTCGCCGGCGATCAGCAGCACATCGGCTTCGTGGGCCGCGGCGGTTTCGGCCAGGGCCCATATGGGGCACTGACAGACATCGCGGTGCGTCCCCTGGGGTCCCCGGACATGACCGATGTGAACATCGGACGTGTGCAGGACCCGCAACGTGTGCCCGGTGGGGGGCAACGCCTTGGGAGTCCCAGTCTCGGCCAGTCCCTTCACAGCGAAACAGCTTGCCACGGCACACTGCCAGAGACATCAGCCGGAGATTTCAGGACCAAGCCACGAGCACGACACCGTTGAAAACCGCATGTCAGCTGGGTGTCAGCCGTGCGGCATCACCTGTTCGCAGGCCATACGTCGGTATGTCACCCTTGGGCACTACCTTCTGCACGGTGCGGATCCTGGTGACCAACGATGACGGCATCGAATCCGAGGGTCTGCACGTTCTCGCCAGCGCGATGACGGCTCACGGCGACGTCGTAGTGGTCGCACCCGACTCCGAATACTCGGGAGCTGGTGCAGCGATCGGTCCCTTGCACCTGATGGATCCGGAGGTTCACAAGGTGCGATTCGAAGGCATCGAAGACGCCTGGGCAGTGTCGGGAGCGCCGGCGTTGTGCGTGATGTTCGCCCGGCTCGGCGCCTTTGGGCCCGTCGACCTGGTCGTATCGGGCATCAATCCAGGGGCGAATGTAGGTCGTTCGGTGTACCACTCCGGCACCGTCGGAGCGGTGCTGACCGGCCGCAATGGCAACATTCCAGGCTTGGCAGTCAGCCAGACCGTCGAGGGATTCGGTGTCGAGGGCCAAGGCTGGGAAGACGCCATCGCCGACCAGAAATGGCACTCAGCAGCCGAAGTGGCCAGCGTCGTGCTCAGCGGCCTGCTCGCAGACGTGCACGAGGGGGCATGGGCAGTGAACCTCAACGTTCCGAATTGTGAGGTCCCAGACATGAAGGGCTGGCGACTCACCGAGGTGGGCACCTTGCCACCGCGCTCGATCACCTCGGTCAGCCTCGAACCGCACTCCGACAACGCAGATGCGTTCCGGGTCGCGATGCACTGGGGTGATGCGGTCGACATGCCTGTCGACGTCGACACCGGCGCAGTCATGCACGACTACGTCTCAGTGTCATTCCTGTCGCGCATCACTGCCCAGTCGCCGGTGCCCGACTCGAAGCTTGCTGCCTGCCTCGACGGGCTGTTCTGAGCGCGGCGACCCGAGTCGCCTAGCGGCTCAGCCTCTTACAGCGTGATCCGACGAGTGACGCGCAAGTGGCGCACGAGGGCCACAGTGGCCACAACGCCGAGCGCCAAGCCCACCAGCGCTCCCCAGTGCGCGAGATCTGCGTAGTCACGGTGTTCAACTGCCAGGCCTGAGCCCACGCCGGCCGCGGCGCCGAGGGCGGTCATCAGCACATCGGCCGTGGCCTGCACGCTGACACGTCGCTCAACGGGGAACGACGCCGTCAGCAGCGAACTGGCGGCAACGACACAGCAGCTCCAGCCGATGCCCACCAAGAACAATCCCCAGAGGTGCCCGCCGGCGTGGGCGGCGTGGGCGTTGGAGGCGATTTCGGCACCCAGTGCCAGCGCCCCGGCACCGGCCAAGATGACCATCTGGCCGCCAATCCGGTCGACCAGCCAGCCCACATACGGTGAGAAGGCGAACATGCCCGAGATGTGCAGCGACAGCATGATGCCGATGATCAGGGGATTCTGGTCGCCCTGGGACATGTGAATCGGGGACACCGTCATGACGCCGACCATCACGGCTTGGGACAGCATCATCGCGATCAGAGCGATGGACGCCACCGGGTGCGCGAGGACGCGTCCGGCCTCGGCCAGGCTCGGCAGTTGGACGCTCTTCGACCCGGTGTCGGCAGCCACGATGTGGAGCGGGTCGGGGCGCAGGCGGCGTGAGATGTTGACGGCTGCGAGCACGAAGAGGCCGAGGGCCAGCGCATAGGGCAGCGCGAAACCGCTCAGTCCTTCGGTGTCTGTGAAGAGGCTCTTGAGGCCAAGCGCCACCGTGGGACCCAGCACCGACCCAACGGTGCTGGCCCAGAGCACCAGGCTGATCGAGCGGGCACGATTCTCGTCAGTGGCCAGATCGGCTCCGGCGTAGCGCGACGCCAAGTTGGCAGCTTGGCCGGTGCCGATCAGCACCATGCCGAGAACCAGCACTGAGTACCGGCCGGCGAACGCGGACAGCAGTGCGAGCGTGGCACCGATTGCACCAGTCATGTAGCCAGCGGCCAGTCCGGCGCGGCGACCATGACGTGCCATCAGCGCGGCCAGCGGGATTCCGGCCAGCGTGCCGCCGATGCTCAGGCACACGGCCGCCAGTGAGGCCTTCGTCTCGCTGCCGGTCATCTGGTCGGCCAGCAGGGTCGACGCCGAGAACGACGCCGTCATGGCCAGTCCGCTGGGGATGACGCCGAGTTGCAGTACCCGGATGGTTCGGCGTGCCAGTTCGTCGCGTTCGGGCGTGCCTGGGAGGTATGTAGCCCCCTCGCCGCCGGCCGACAAGCTCTGCACCATCGCCCTAGCCTCCCCTTCGGCGTGCCGGGTTTGGCGCCGGGGCCGCTTGGGAACGCTACTGCGGGGCATTGCTGCATGCCCGGATGACCCGCCCGAAAGGGTGCGAGATGCGAGATATCACCGGATGCGTAGCGATGATCAGCGGAGCCAACCGAGGCATCGGCGCAGCACTCGCGGCGGCGCTGCACGCCGACGGCTGGGCGTTGTCGCTGGGGGCCCGCGACTTCTCGTCCCTCGAGGAGTCGGCCACGGCGTATCGGACCGATTGGAGCGGTGGTCCCGCAGTGAGCCTGCACCACTACGAGGTGACCGACCGAGCCGGCGCCGAACGCTGGACCGCGGAGACGCTCGACGCCCATGGCCGCATCGACTGTCTCGTCAATAATGCGGGCGTCGCCTCGACCGACACCCTCGACGAGCTGACCGAGGAGACTCTCGACCTGCTGTGGGAGGTCAACGCGAAGGGCCCATTCCGCATGATCCGGGCCGCGCTGCCACACCTGCGTCGCAGCGGCGAAGGGCGCATCGTGAACGTGATCTCCATGTCGGGCAAGCGGGTGCGCGGCACCTTCGCCCCTGGCTATGCCATGAGCAAGCACGCCGCGATGTCGCTGCACCATTCGGTCCGCCACGCGACGTTCCCTGATGGGATCCGTTGCACCGCAGTGTGTCCTGGCTACGTGCAGACCGACATGACCGCAGAATTCGGCGTCGACCCCTCGATCATGATCCAGGCGGACGACCTTGCTCACACGGTCGCGACCATCCTGCGACTGCCGAACACAGCGTCAGTGGCCGAGCTGCTGGTCACGACCGAACCCGAGACGATCGCCTAGCGGGCGCGTCCCGTCGTCTCGAATTCACGGCTGGGTCGAGCCAGCGGCTCGACTCAGCCGGTCGAGCGCGTGCTCGCCTTCTTCGCGCGGCGCTGCTTGACCTGATCGGTGGCCTTGTCGCTGCCGTCGTGCCACGTCCCGAACCACTTGTCCATGGGCACCAGCGACGTGCCGTAGTTGCAGTCGAAGTAACGGTGGTGAAGCGTGTGGTAGCGGTCGCCGCCTGCGATGGTGCGCCCGCCGGCCACGATGTAGCGGTCGAAGCCCGAATGCGACGGTGCAGGTGACAGCAGCAGGTACGTGGCAGTCAGCGTCACGAGGTACGGATTGCCCGGTATCAGCAGGAACATGAGCGGCGCTGAGAAATACAGCACGTGCTCAACGGGGTGCATGGCGACGCCGGTCCACGGACCGATGTTCACGTTGTGGTGATGCAGCGAATGCGCCGTGCGGTACAGGAGCTGGGTGTGCAGCAGTCGGTGGTTGGCGTAGAAGTGCACTGACACCAGCGGGAACATGGCAAACGTCAGCGCAACTGCATACAGAAGGCTGCTGCGGGCCGGGATCGTCCAGATCAGGTCGTTGGCATACAGCCACAGCATCAGCGACTCGTACAGCGCTGCGATCGAGCAGGCACTCACCAGCGACCAGAACACGTTGTCGCGTGTCTGATGCCGCAACAGGAACGGCCGCCGCCCGACTGACAACCATCGTTCGTCGTACTTGTGCTGCGTCCCTTGGGAGCGCCGCATGTACAGCCACCAGTGCAAACCGCCGACGATGACGACCATGAGCCCGACGTTGCGCGCATACACCAGCGCGACCGCCCACGGGGCGGGCGCGGCGAAGCGGTCGAGCGATGGCGTCAGCCACGTCCAGGCCACAACGCCGATGACAATCCAGAGCGCGTTCTGCCACCAGAAATACTTGGTGACCAGCCAGCGCGTCATGGCCAGCGGCCGAGGCGGACGCTCGTACAGCGGCGGAAGCGTGACTTCCCCGATCCCCACTGCGCGCAGCCTACGCCTCGCCTGCGGTTGGGGTGGGTGCCTCAGGCGCCCCCAGCTCAGGCGCCCCTAGCAAGACATCGCCGGGGTCATTGCCTCCGTCATGATCGATGAGCGTCCGCTCTCGGGGCAGCCGCTCGAGCACCTCGTCGACAAAGGTGACCATCGCCTCGTCGTTCTCGACCTGACGGCCAGCCGCTTTCGAGCGCTCAAACCGATGCTCGATGAACTCGTAGATCAGCTGGGCGTCGTCGAGACGGTCCCGATACCGGTCTGGAATCGCAGCAATCACCGGCTCGTACCGCTCGGATAGCCACCGGTAGGCCTTCACCGACTCGGGCAGCACATGACCTGCTTCTCGTTCGAGCGCCAGCCCGTACGCGTCGACCGCGTTGAGCAGCGTCCGTGCCTGGTTCTCTTGGACCTCGAGACCAGTCAGTCGCCGTAGTCGCAGGTGTGCGTGGCCCTCTTCGAGCACCACAGGCCGGATCCGCAGCCGAGAGCCGTCGGACGACTGCACCACGGAGAGCTCTTCGACGTCGAAGCCCATCGCGTTCAGTCGCTCGATGCGCTGGCGGATGCGCCACCGTTCATGCGCCGCTATGTCGTCTTCGCGTGTCAGCTCTGCCCAGAGCCAGCGATATCGGTCGAGAAGATCATCGGTGATCTCGATCGGATCCGCGTCGACCTCGAGCAGGCCTTCACTGATGGCGTCGTACAGGCCCCCTGCGATGTTCTCGATGCCGAGCGCCAGATCGTGCTCGCGCAGCTCGTCGCTGAGGCTCGGGCGGCACTCTGCTGTCTCCGCATCGACCAGATATGCCATCAGCGCGCCCGCGTCGCGCCTGAACAGGACATTCGCCAGCGAGATGTCGCCCCAGTAGATCCCCTCGAGATGAAGCCTCGACAGCAGGACGACCGCGGCATCGAGCAAGCGATCGCGCAGCAACGAGGTCGCGGTTGTGCGAAACAGGTGCTGGTACGGAAGCGCGAAGTCCAAGAAGCGCGTGATCAGCATCGACTTGAGATCCCGGCCATCGCGGCTGCGACGACCGGTGACGACACCGACTGCTTTGACAGCGGGCAGGCGCGAATCCTCGAGGTGTCGAAGTACCCGATATTCGCGCTCCGCGAGCCGTTGTTCGGTTTCTTTGAGCGCGTAGACCCGACCGTCGTAGGAGACCATGCGCACGACATGGCGGCTCAATCCACGGCGGACGCTGATGAGCCGGTCCGTTGTGCCGCTCCACAGCTCAAGCGGCTGCTCCCATGGAAGATCGAGAAAGTCTGGATGCCCCTGCCGAGTGATGATTTGCAAGTCAGCAGGCACCGCGCCCTCGTCGTCAGTCCCAGATCGCCGTGTGATCCCCGAGATCGAAGAAGTGAAGATTCTGCACCGACACAGCGATCTCGACTGTCAAATTGACTGTCGCCCCCGCTGGCGCTGGCCGTCCCAGTCCGATCGGTCGCATCTGCTGCATCTAGCGTGTGCGAGGTGCGCGAGCCTCCCACTGCGGGAGCATCCAAGGATATGTGGCGGCGCTGGTTGCGCGATCGGCAGATGCAGGTCGATCCCGGCACCGCCGAAACGTTGGTGACGAGTTTGCACCGCTTCATCGAGTCTGTCGATGTCACCTGGAACGACCGCGTCGGCGGCGCTCCGCCCCTCGGGAACGGGCTGATTCTCTTCTACCGGGCGATGCCGCAGGAGCTCTCGCTTGACGGCCTCGCCGATGCGCTGGGCTGGCAACGCTTCGCCGTGACGCGGACTCCCCCGGACGGCTCGCTCACGCTGCACCCGGCAGTCGGCGCCATGGAGCAGCATCGGTTCGGTTTCCCGCAGCCGATCGCTGACGCATTCGAGTTGCAGCCCCGTCACATCGCGCTGGCCCTTGTACCGGGCATGGCCTTCGACCGAACCGGGACGCGTCTCGGCCACGGCGCTGGCTACTTCGACGAGTTGCTGGCCAGGCTTCCTGCTGACCGCCCCCGGATTGGGATCTCACGTCGTGAGCTGATCTTCGACCGGCTGCCTTCCGAGGCCCACGATGTGCCCATGACACACCTCGCCACCGAGGATGGTGTGGTCGCCGTCGAACCCGACGGCGGTCAGTAGCTGGCTGCCCCGCATCGCGCACGGCCAAATGGTCGGCGTTGGCCTATTCGCAGTCAGCCGTGCTGGTCATGGCGACAGTACGGTGGGCGGCGCCACAGCCGAACGGGCCCGAACCGCCCAGGCCAAGATCGCGGCATTCCGCGTGCGAAAGGAGCCGATATGGCGACACAACTGCGCCGTTACGACGTTGTCGAGGGCCAAATGGACTCGTTGCTCGAATGGTTCCCCAACATCATCGCCGTGCGGGAGAAGTTCGGTTTCAAGGTCGAGTTCATGTATGCCGACCGTGAGAACAATCAACTCGTCTGGGCAGTCAGCCACCCCGGCGACTACGAAGCCGCGTACTCCGAATTCGCAGCGTCGCCTGAGCGGGCGGCCGTCTTCGCTGGCCAGCCTGAACGAGTCACGGGGATGACCGTGTCGATGGTGGTCACGATCATCGCTCCCAGCTCAAACTGACAGCGAACCTCGCCGGAAAGACCGGCACCTGGTTCGAGATGCGGTTAGCGCGGCGCTGGGAGCACGCCCATCCAACACACAACACCGATGTCTTCTTCGGAGATGGCCGAGGAAGTTGACGGCAATTCGACTGGCAAGAGTCCGTGGAAGTCGACAACCTCGGAAATCCGAATGGCCGCTGTGGCTCCGTCGATCGACCCGTCGTCCAGGGCCCGCCTGACTTCGCCGAGGTCCCTTCGCACGGCGGTGCTGCGCTCGACGGCCAGCGCCTCGAAGACCTCGTTCGCCGATGGCGGCTGCGGAACCGATGGATCCGCCAACAACCCCCGGGCCCACCGCTGAATGGGTCCTAGCGACCGGCCCTCAAGCACCGCCTGGACTCCTTCATTGTGATCGTCGATGATCGACTGAGCTGCATCACTCCAAGCTGATTCGAGGTCAAGATCCGGTGCGTCAACGCCAGGGGCGGAGCCCGGGTCGATGCGGCGCAGAATGGTCGCCGGGGCTGAGGACATCTGCCCATCCTCAGCGACGTAACGCCAGTGCCTATGACCATCGGGCGTGCGGCAAGCGAAGAAGACGCCCGACGGGCCTACTGATGGAATCGCAGGGCCTAGCACGAACTGCGAACCGATTCCCCAAGGCAGGTTGAGCAGCCGCTCAATCTCGCCTTCAGCAGCTGCTCGCTGGAGCTCTGCCCGCAGCAGCTCGCCGCTCAGCACTTGGCCTTCAGCAGTCGGGTCATCTTCATCTAGCAGGGTTGCGTCGTCACTCTCAAGACGCAAGGCATAGGAGCGCATTTCCTCTTCCACTTGCGCGTCGGTGACCTCGATCTCCATTCCGTATGGTCGCGCTGCCACAATCTTGCGCTGAATCGCCGCTTCGAGCCGAAGGATCAGTTCCAGATCGCCGGGTTCGGGCAGCATCGACACCAGTGACACCGTGTCATGCGGGCTCTTCAGCCGAACCACCCGGCCGTATCGCTGTACGACGCGCTGGGGGTTCCACGGCATGTCGTAACTGACCACCGCCGCCGCCTGTTGCAGGTTTTGCCCCTCCGAGAGCACGTCGTTGCTGAGCAGCAAGTCGACTTCACCGTCGGGCGGCTCGTAGTCGGGGCGAATGACGGTCGCCGGGCAAAAGCGAGCCAGCAACCCGGTGCGCTGATCGGGATCAGTCTCGGCGCCGATCACGGTCACGCGTTTGCGCCCATCGGCGACGTCCGGCAAGTGCTCGTCGAGATAACGGACGGTGTCGGCGAAGGTCGAGAAAACGACGACCTTGTCCGATGGCACGTCGCGAAGCACTCGCTTCAGCAGTTCCAGCTTGGGGTCTCCTGCTGCGTCGAGTGCGTCGAGTGCGTCAGCACACGCTTCCAGCACGTCACGGTCGCCAGCGACATCGTCTCGGTACGGCTCCAGGAAATCCTCGGTCGGCTCGGATACGAATTCGTCCATTTCTTCGTCGAGCCATCCGGCGAGGCCCGATTCGTCGAGGTCGGCCAGGGTCGCCTGCCGGAGCGACTCGCCGCTGAGGACATATCCGTTGTCCCATGCTTCGAGGAACACGTCATGAGCCGCGAGCATTCGACGCACGGTCAAGAGACACGCATGCCAGCACGACTCGAATCGCTTGAGTACCGCCGATTGCAGCAGTGCGCTGAGCACCGCCTCTCGGCCGGTCTCAGAGCCATCGCGTCGGTATGCGCTGGGCCGATAGCGGGCCATCGTCAGCTGTCCGAGATTGTCGGTGATGGTCTGCACAAGATCGGGGAATGCGGCATCGAGGTCGTAACGCTCTGTGGACAGCTCTGGCTCAGGGAATGCGACAGGTGTCCCGTCGGGAAACGTGGCACCCGGGTAGTGCCGCTCGATGAAGCGCCGGTCTCGACGCACGCTGACGAGATCGGCCAGCTCGAACAGCACGTCAGGATCGAGATTCTCGGCGTCCCGCTCGTTGGCACCAGCTCGGACGAACAGATTCCGAAGCGACGGAATCCCCCATGCTGCAAACGCGCGGTCATGACGGGCGAACGTCATGACCAAGTGGTAAAGGTCCCACAGACCGTTGTTGATGGGGGTGGCACTCAACAGCGCGAGATCCTTCTGAACCCCGCCGAGCAAGCGCGACATAGCGCGGTACCAAGTGGTCCCCGGAGTCCGAAGCGCATGCCCCTCGTCGATAACCACCAACCGGTAGGCGTCCTTGTCGCTGTGGAGGTGCAGTTGTGGGTTCGCAGTTCCTGAGGCCGCGAGTTGTTCGTCTGATGCCAGCTGGTGGAAGCTGACGACCTCGGCTGGCAGACGAGCCCGCGCGAGCCGACCGCGCCAGTGCTCGACGAGCTGTGCAGGAGTGACGACGAGCGCGTGGAGGCCCCGGCGCAAGGCGTATTCCTCGACTAGTGCAAGGCCGATCTCGGTCGTTCCGGTTCCGACTCCGTCGGCGTAGATCACGCCGTGGTGCCGTTCGAGTATGCGCAGCGCTCGGTTGAACCCATCCCGCTGGAACGCGGCTAGCTCAATGGCGCCGGGCGCAGGGCCTTCAGGTTGATCCGTCTCCTCTCCGAGCAGTTCCACCAGTGCTCGCAGGTACACCGTCCGAGGATTGACCAGGCCGATGTCGGGATACAACAGCTCCCGCAACTCGGCCTTGAAGTCGACGGCTTCTTCCCACAATGCATCGAACCACGACACGGCCCGGCCTGCGACGTTCGGGCTGTAGTCGACAAGCCCGAGCTCAAGGTTCGAAAACAGGCCGGCACGTGTGAGATTCGCCGAGGTGACAAGCGCAGCACGGGCATTCTCGGCATCACCGAAGAGATACGCCTTGCCGTGCAGGAAGCGTTTCGTGTAACGGCGGACCTGGACGTGTTCATCATCCAGCCATGTGTCGAGAGCGGCCAGTTGCGCCGCCGCCCTGCTGGGCGGGAACCGCGCCAAATCCCGGTCGTGGCGCAGGCCGGCGAGTGTCGTCTCGAACAGCGTGTTGGGGAACTGCGCTCCGAGCGCCGGCGCTGGAGAGGCACCGATCATTAGACGCACCTGTCGGCCATCGTCGACTGCCGTTGCGAGATGCGCGAGTCCTCCGAGGTTGACGAATCCTGTGGCCACCGAGAGACCGTCATCGTTGCTGATGTCGTCGAGAAGAAACGTGAGCGCCTCAGCATGACAAGTTGAGTCGCCGAGGTTGTCCAGCAAGTCCGGGCGAGAAAGCACGGCCTCAGCTCAGTTCGCGCAGCCGCGCAACAAGAGCCTCGCGGTAGGCCGGCGTCACGGCATCAGTGGTGAAGTCGACAAACGTCGTCTCCAGGTCGTCATGGGTGAGTTGCCAAGCACGTGCGACACGCGCGTCAATGTCGATGCGCAGGTGCTCGCGCTCGTCGGCCGCCAGCGGGCCGTACTCGACACCAACGGCCTCAGCGAATTGTGCGAAGCGGTCATCTACCGCCGAGAGGCGGGCCGCAGCGGAGACAACCGCCGGGTAGTCGGCGTCATCAAGATTGGGCACGACCAACGACTCCAATAGAAAGAAATTCATGTTGATCTCGACGTAGCGACGCACCTGCCAGTCAAAGGGCAGGCTGTTGATGATGCCAAGACAGGCAGCTTGAGTCATCTCGTCGCCGTCGACGAATGCGATGTACGGCGCCTTGTTGGTTAGAAGAACCTCGGGAGGAACCAAACAAGCGCGGGCAGTCCTGCTGTCGTCTGAGCGCGAGACATCGCGGAATGCCACCCGTGCGCGTTCAAGTTCCGAACTGACCGTCCTTCGGCGCACTGCCAACTTGACATGGTCAGCGATGAGCGAGCCGCTGCCCGGTCGTGGCTTGCGGATCTTCTGGAGCACCGCAGCACTGGCCGAGCACTTGCGTGCCGCCGCGCCGTGCGGTTCATACTGATCGAAGCTCTCGCCCTTCCACAACTGCCGACCTCCTCGGCCACTCTGCCAAAGAGACTTGTCATTGGTCTCGTGCAGCTCGGCCACGCCAAAGCACATCCATCTTCCGCCCGAACCAAGGGGAAATCTCGAACCCGTGCGCAACTTGGCCAATAGGTCAGCTTCGGCCTGCGACCTCAGGCGCGGCGTCAGCCAACCGTCGCCAAGCGATGCGACCGCCACCGGCACCCCCGTTGACGCAGCCTGAGATTCCCAGGCCTCGCTCGAGTCCGCGATCCCGAGCATCGCAACAATGTGCCCATCGGGCGGCTCTTGGCGTTGGGCGGTGACGAGTGCGACGCCGAATTGCGGGTGAGTCTCAAATGCCCACAGCCGCCGATTGATCAGCGTGTCAATGCGGCGAGCCGTCATTTCGGTATAGAGCCAGTCGCGAAAACCCTCCGAACCTTGGGTCACGAACGTCGATCTCGGCAACACCACGCCGATCATCCCGCCCTCCCGGACGAGACTTCTGTACCGCTGGCAGAAGTACTTGTAGAGGTCGGGGTCGCCGCCAGTCGAGACATACTCACCCGATGCCAGTGCGGCCCTCTCGACGGTGACGCGTTCCTGTTCCTGTTCCAGCAGGCCGGCGAGTTCGGGTCGCTCGGCGCGGAGCTCAACGATTTCAGCCTGTCGTTGATGGCTGGGGAGACCCCGAAGTCCGGGTAGGTGAAGCCCGTAGAACGCAAGCTCCTCGATCGTCACTTCTTCCCACGGCGGATTGCCTACGACGGCATCAAAGCCACGGCGCCCGTCTGCGAAGACCCGAGGAAACTCCAGTGGCCAGTGCAGGAAATGGTGCTGTGCCGCGAATCGGATGGCCGCTTCTAATTTTTTGCGAATGTCTTCGCTCACCGTGTCAGCGATGATGTCGGAACCCGATACTTCGGCCGCCTCCCGCGCGCCGACAACCTCGAAGCCCTCGGCCGTCCACAGGTCGAAGAGGCGTCGCATGCCGGCGGTTGCAACCGCGGTCTCGGCATCGGCAGCCTTGCTTGCCTCAACTTCGCTCGGTGTGCGGTCGTCGATCTCAGCTACTCGCTCCGCTGCCTCGGAGGCGTCCGCTAGGGCCGTTCGTAGCGACTGCTCTTGGAACGTGCCCTCCGGCACAACACTGGAGGCCGAGGCGACACCAATGAGCGCATTCCCGACGACGACGTTTCGGCCCAAGTACGCCAGCGACAGGCCGGGGACGAATGAGGCGAGCCACAGCGACAACGTGGCGATCTCAGCGCCCATCGGACTCACATCAGTCCCGTACACACAGTGCTTGAGCAGCAACCTGCGCAAAAGGGCCGCGTCGGTGACATCGATCCCCGCTCGCGCTTGGGACCGCAGGCCATTGATCGACTCTCGGATTTTCGGCAGCGGCGTTTCGGCGAGGAACGTAACCGTGCTCTCGGCGAGCAGGTCGGTGACTTCGACCAAGAAATGCGCGCTGCCACAGGCGGGGTCGAGCACAGCGAAGTCGAGCAGTTGATTGGCTGCGGCGACCGGGTCCTCCTTCGCGATGTGCCGTACCTCGTCGAGGTGACCTTCGAATGCAGGCAGGACCGCTTGGCGCACAAGGTGCTTCACCAGCGGCACCGGTGTGTAGTAAACGCCACCGGCCTTGCGACCACCCTCGTGGGCTTGCCACAGCAACGATCCCGAGACGATTTCAGGCTCGTCGGCGGCGGCTATGTATCGGTCCCGCCCGAGGTCGTACCGCAGCGGACGATCTGCCACGGTTAGCTGCAGACTCAGCAGCGTCTCGTAGATGTGACCGATGTGAGCGATCTCCAAGGAGGAGTAGTCGACGCCGCGGCCGGTCTCTGCATCGATGCCGACTGCTGTCAATACCTCGGCAAAGCAACGGTCGTCGAGTTCGATCTCTTCCAAGAGTGCTGCACCCTCAAAATCCCTGTTTGAGAAGAGGGCGCCGTTGTAGGCGGGCACTCCCCACGCCGGGTTGCCGGTCCGGAGTGCTCGCACCAGCGTGCCGAAGCTGGACCACAAACCCGTCGAAGCGTCGCTGACATCGTCTTGTGTCTGCTGCGCTTCGGCCACGAGTTCGGCCAGAGAATGCCGGCGGTATGTCGCGTCATCGGTCGGCAGGTAGCGCGAACTCTCGGCGTAGAGCACGAAGAGCAGCCTGAACAGCAGGGTGAGCGCGGCGCGCTGAAGCTCCTGCCTGAATTCATCATCATCAATATCCGCCCCAGTCTGAGCCACCCAGCGCTCAAGCCCGGCCGCTAGCGCGGGCAGCGCATCGTGACGAATGGTGCGGTCGAGTCGGCGCCGCAGTGCCGAGCCAAACGTCTGAGCCTCATCTTGCAATTCGGTGAAGCCACCCTCAGCCAGATAGCGAGGGGCGAGCAGTGCGAGGCATGCGCGGCGTTCATCGCCGAGCAACTGAGCGTCGAGGTCCAGCCATTCCGCCGTCGAGGCTGCAGGGTCGCAGTCAAAGAGGCGGTAACGGTTCCTGCAGGCGAGCAGCCCGTATCGAGCACCTCGTGACCGGCAGTCTGCAGCCAACACGCCTTCAGGCGGGCGACCGGCATCGTCGAGTCGCATGAAGTCGCTCGGATCCGCCTTGGGATGCACTACGGCCACGGGACTGCTGTCGAATCGAAGCAAGTACCCACGCGGCTCGAGGGTTTCGATGTCGTAGCCGAGCCCGGCGGGCAACGAGCGCCAATCGCCGTCCCAGTGCACGTCTTGAAGCGCTTCGGCAGCGAAGAGGCCGAACGTTGGATCATCCAGAATGCGGTGCTCGAGCATATGCCGGGTAAGCAATCCCGACACCAGCAGACCCCGGCCTGCGAGACGCACGACTTCGGTGGCGATGTGACGCGACGCCTCCAGCGACGGCATGGCCGCTGCCCGTTCGATTGCGGACGCAAGTCCTTCGCAATCCATTGAACGAAGTGGCTCAGTCGCTGCGCGTGGGCCGAGTACCAGGACGCTCCCATCGGTCTTCGAGTCGTCGAAGACGAGCAGGTATCCCAACTCCGAACTGCCGACCCGTTCGCGCCACCGGGCACGCATGAACGTCTCGCCGGCCTTGGATGCCGTCGCGACTTCGAGGTGACCGAAGCGGACCGTCCGTGATGCGCCAGGGCCAGGCGGCACCTCCTGTGCCACTCTGCGCGCCACCAGCCGGCTCAGCAGCTCATCGGCGTTCACGGGACGCAAGGGTACGTGCCGTCTGACAGCGAGTACCTGACCGTCCATGACCCTCCTCGCGAACGCGCATGCATGCGCATGCGACAGCGGGAAGTGCCGACTCCGAGACTAAAGACCTTGAGTGTCACTACCAAATCTATTTCGACAAGAAGTGGGCCGCGAAAGGCAGAATCGCACGCCGAGTTCGATGTCTCGGGCTGCTCGCGTGTGGCTCATACAGCTTCGACCCATGGACGCTGGCATCAGCCCCTGAGGGGAGCCGGGCTGCTTGGCCACGACCTCATCGCTTCGCCGATGCCCTGAACGGCAGGGCGGGGCACAAGTGGAATCACCTGGCTGATACCGGTTTCTGCCCCGCCCGAAACTGGATGAGTAGCCTGCTTGCTTGTCATGTCAGCAGGTCACACCGACCCCCAGCCGATTGCAGTCGAGCTACTCGACCTCGATCGCGAGAATCCCCGTCATGGCGAAGTCGAGAGCCAAGATCTAGCCCTAGCGCGACTCATCGAAGATCAAGGCGTCAAGCTGGTCAACATCGCGGTCGATATCCACGCGAGCGGACTTCACATCGCAGACCTGTTCATCGTGCTCAAGGCGGACGATGGTCGCTACACGGTGCTGGACGGAAATCGACGCCTAGCTGCGCTGCGTCTCCTCCGGACTCCTTCACTCCTCCCCGACGAGGTGCGGACACCTGATTTCAACGCGGCAGTCGCGAACTCGGGGAATCAACCCGAGACCGTTACCTGTGCAGTCGTTGCGACTCGCAGCGAAGCGAGGCTGTGGCTCGAGCGAACTCATTCCGGCGAACTGGAGGGCGTCGGAACCGTGTCTTGGGGATCGACGGCCAAGCAGCGATTTCGAGCTGCGGTGGCGGGGACCCCCAACACCCAGACGAGCAAGGCGCTTGTCATCTTGGATTGGCTGCGCCGGAAACTGCCCTCCGACCATCCGGCTCACACACACTTGGACGCAGTTGAACGCGGCAGAGTCACGAACCTGGGGCGTCTCGCAGGCGATCCTTATGTACGAAGCCGCGTGGGCTTCGAATTTGCGGGCGACACCATTTCTCTTCGTGCAGAAGTCGACACCGTCGTGGATCGGCTCGCGCACGTCGTCAAAGACTTGGCGACGGGAACCACCGTCACAACGCTCAAGCGGAAGCATGATCGTGCCCGCTACATCGACCAACTGCTCTATGGCGAGGAGGGGGAAGAGCCGCCAGACCCCCAGCTCACGCTCGATGTGGGTCGCGAGCCTGTCAGTGAAGCTGGAAGCGAGAGTCCCTCGACGACCACCGACGGCGAAACGAGCGCCGATGACAGCAGTGCCTCCACAACCAGTTCACGACTGCGGCGAACGCAACCGATTGCACACCCGTTTAGCGAAGTCGACACGACGGGGCTGCTTCCTCGCACCCGACAAGTCGTGAACGAACTCGCCACGTTGAACCCGAACATACACCCGAATGCGATTGCAGTGCTTCAGAGGTGCGTCGTAGAACTCAGCGTTGTGCAGTTCCTCAAGAGCCGAGGCCAGTCGGTGTCCAAATCGGCAAGGCTGGCCCAACTTGTCCGCGCAGCCCTCAAGGAACTGGGTATCGCGGACGACGATCAGCGCTTCCACGCCGTACAGACCCATCTGCAAAACGCGTCAAGTGTTATGTCGGTGAGACACCTACACGAGTACGTGCACAATGCGGATACGGCCCCAGGTGAATCGGACCTGAATAGCATCGCCATCGGTTACAGGCCCTTGCTCGAAGAAATCTGCACAGCACTGCGGTCTGGCTGAGTCGTCCCCAAGTGCGCTTCCTCAGTCCACTTCGATATCCCGGCGGCAAGGGACTCCTACTGAAGTTTGTCCGACAGCTCGTTGAGGCCATGGACCCTGCCCCTGCGAGATACATCGAGCCATTCGCGGGCGGCGCTGCAATCGCTCTAGGACTCCTGCACTCGGATGCAGTTCCAGAGGCCGTCATCGGCGATGCCGATCCCGCTGTTGCTGCGTTCTGGCGGGCAGCGCTCGAGCACCCTGAAGAACTCGCGGACGCCGTGTGCAGTTGCGATGTCACCCTTGACACATGGCACGAGCAATTCCACCTGCTCGAAACCGCAGACCCGGCTGATGTCGTCGCGCTTGGATTCGCGGCCTTCTTCCTGAACCGCACCAACCGTTCGGGCATCCTGCGTGCGCGGCCGATTGGCGGACTCAACCAGGATGGTCCGTATCCGCTCGACTGCCGCTTCAACCGAGCCGACTTGATTCGGCGGCTTGAACTCGTGGCGCAACTTTCCAAGCGAATCACCCTGCACGCTGGTGACGCCATAGACCTACTCGAACAGCGTTGCGCAAGTGACAGCCACGAGGCGTTCGTCTACGCCGACCCGCCGTACCTCACCAAGTCCACTGACCTCTACTTGGACGCGATGAGCTACTCCAAGCACCAGTTGCTCGCCGAGAAGCTCAATTCGGGCTATCAGCGCTGGATCGTCAGCTACGACTGCGACCCCAGAGTCGCCGACGACCTGTACTGCAACAACAACATCCTTCAATTCGGCCTTCGCCACAGCGCTGCTCGACCACACCGCGGTCACGAACTGATGGCCATGTCGACTGCCATCACTATGAAAGACGAAACGCGACTCCTACACCGAGCGATCTGGCACCGCCGGGTGACTCCGTTGCCTACCGCGATGGCGTGACCGTCAACTGCAGCATCCTCGACAGAGGCTTGGTAACCAACCGGCTCAGCTGACTTTCAAGCTTCCCAGCCGCATCAGCGCGTCTCTAGCCGTCTCAATCACCGGTCGGCGGTGGCAGCCTTCGATGTGGTCGTTGACGATGCCCGAGGCCTGCATCAGGGCGTAACAGGTGGTGGGGCCGACAAAGCGCCAGCCCAGCTTGCGCAGTGCCTTGCTCAGCGCGGTGGATTCGGGCGTCGTTGCCATCGAGGCCAGCGCTCTGTGGTCGATGACGGCTGGCCGATCATCGGGGACCGGTTCGAACGACCAGAAGAAAGCGGACAGGCTGCCGTGCGCCTCGATCGTTTCGAGTGCAGCGCGGGCGTTGTTGATCGTCGCTTCGATCTTGCCGCGGTGCCGCACGATGCCTGCGTCGCCCATCAGCCGTTCGACGTCGGCGTGGCCGAAGCCAGCCACCGCCTCGAAGTCGAATCCGCTGAATACCGCCCGGAAGTTCTCCCGCTTGCGCAGGATCGTCAGCCACGACAGCCCGGACTGGAAGCCCTCGAGGCACATCTTCTCGTAGAGACGGACGTCGTCCGTCACCGGCACCCCCCACTCAGTGTCGTGGTACGCCTCGTAGTCGTCGTGGCCTTCGCCCCACCAGCACGCCAGCGTCCCGTCGGTTCGTCGCCGGAGACCCGAAGGCACTTCGGCCGGCTGGGTCATGCGCTGCTGGCTGCGGCGACGGCGTCGTTGGTAGGCGTCGGTCCGTAGAACATCATCGTCGTGCGGTCGGCGAAGGTGTTGCGTTGCGCGATCTGGCTGCCCACCTCGGACGGGGTGCCGGACACGACGACGAGGTCCAGCAGATCATCGTCGATGAGATCGGTCATCTCTCGCCAATTGCCCTGCTTGGACAGCGTGTTGAGCTGGGGCTGCAGCCCGTCGTAGCCGTGGTGGTCGAGCGCACCCGCATAGGCCGGCGTCGAGCCGTAGAACGCCAGCTGGCCGGCTGCCGATCGACGCGCCCGCTCGATCTGCTCGTCGTTCTCTCCCATCGCGACGATGGACAGGCACGCGACAGTCACATCGCCGATGTCACGCCCTGCGGAGGTCGCACCCGCAGCCAGCGCCGGCAGCGTGACGTCGGTCATGAACTGGGCCGTGTGGAAGGGGTGGACGAAGAAGCCGTCAGCGGCGGCACCGATCACCTCGACCATGCGGGGTCCGACGCCGGCCACGTAGATCGGCGGTGCCTCCATCCCGATCGGGCCGGGATTGAAGAACGGCGTCATGAGGGTGTGAGTGTAGAACTCGCCGCGGTGGTTGAGCCGCTCGCCGGTCTCGAAGGTGTGCCAGATGGCGCGTACCGCCTCGATGTACTCCCGCATACGTTCGGCGGGGCGTGACCACGGCTCGCTGTACCGCTTGGTGATGTGGGGCTTGATCTGCGTGCCGAGGCCGAGGATGAACCTCCCGCCGCTCATCCAGTGCAGATCCCACGCCGTCACCGCGCAGGTCATCGGGTTGCGAGCGAACGCGACAGCGATGGCCGTGCCGAGCTCGATGGTCTCGGTTCGCTCCGATGCCAGCGCCAACGGCAGAAACGGGTCATGGGAGGCCTCGACAGACCAGGCCGCCGACAGGCCCCATCTCCTCGAACTGCGCGGCCTTGTCCGCGCACCCGCACGGAGTGCTCGAGGTGGTGGCACCGTCGATTCGATGCTGTGTCGTGGACGTGATGTTCATCGGTCAGACCTCCTGTGGGTTGCATCGCGCATGATGCACCCGCTCGGGAGCGGCGTGCTCGCCCGTGCAATGGCATCGTCGCCAGTGCATACAGGGATCAGAGCATCCAAGGGTCAACGTGTGCACGGATCAGCGAAATTCGGGAAGCTGGCTGAGCACATTCATGATGCCGTCGCCGGAGTATGTGACCGTCAACGTCTCGCTGGCGCGCGTCATCGCCACGTACAGCAAGCGCCGCCGCTGACGGTCCTGCTCTGCTGGCTCGTCGTCTTCGACCCAGATGTGGTTGACCCCGCCCACGATGACATGTCGGTATTCGAGACCCTTCAGCAGCTGCAGTGTCGCTACCCGGATGACATTGGTGGCCAATGCCACCTCGTCGCGGTGCTCCTGCGCGTCGAGCGAAGCCGTCGGGCCGATGCCCCGCAGCACCTCTTGTCGGAACTCCTTCCAACCAGACAGGATCACAATGTGGTCCCGCGGCACTCTGGCCGACCGCAACCGTTTCACATGGTTGAGAACGGCTTCCACCTCAGAACGCAACCCGTCGCACACTGTCACGAGCGGAACCGGTCCGCGGCGCAACGCACGATCAGGCAGCACTAGTACGTCGAAGTCGTCTGGCTGCTCTTCGCCTGGCACGCGCTGCACGGCGTCACCCAGTTGGGTGATCGCTGCGTCGAGTATCTCGCGCGTGTTTCGGTAGTTCACTTTCAAGACCTTGGTTCGGCCCTGAGCGGTTCGGCCCGGCGGATTCCACCGTCGCTTGCCTCGATATATCCGTTGGGCGCCATCGTGTGCGATCACGAGATTTTCTCGATCTGGCTTCAGCAAGGCCCACGCCAGATCCAAGCCTTGAGCACCGAGGTCCTGCGCTTCGTCGACAAGAACCATGTCATAACGTTCGGCGGCTGGCGCGGACGCCGCAATTTCCGCCGCGGCGCTGCGACGAGCCTCGAAATCGGGCCGCCCAGACTCGTTCTGGATCCAGTCCGTGCCCCTGAGCAGCTGGTAGGCCATCCGGTCGACGGTCGAGACGGACACATTGGGCGCATCGCTCAGCTCGTTGCCGAGCGCGGACGCGAGCGGGATGTTGTAGCACAACAGCAAGATGCGCCATTCAGGCAGGTGGCGGGCGATGTGTCGGGCACGATGGATCAGGATCAACGTCTTGCCGCTGCCTGCTACACCGCGTATGACCCGGTAGCCCTCGCCGAGGTGGCGCGCCAGTCGCTCCTGTTCACGGTCCAGCGCCCGGATGACGTTCTCGCTGTCGGCATCGACCGGCCTGAACATTCGCCCGACCTCGGTACCGATCACGACATCGGGCTGCACCGCCACGCGCGCAGCCTTCAACTCGTCTTCGGAAATGTCGGAGTCGGATCCGGTTTCGGCGCCAGCTGAGGTGCCATCACCGTTCCCGTGCGGGGACACGCGTGCCGGCTGCTCGAATTGGAGAACGGTGCCGCCGACAGCCTGGCACAGCGCGTCGCGCAGTCGGCTTGGCGCGAAGTCCTCTTCAGCCAAGCACGGCAATCGCGTCTCGAATTTCGAAGCGTCGGCCCGTGAAACGTCGGGCAGTCCGAGGACATGACGAACCGGCAACGTCTCCAACGAGTGCCGCAGGATCTCGACTTGCAGCGATGCGACTCGCTGAGCAATCTCGCGACGCAAGAGGTCTTGATTCAGCTTGGTACGGCGACGGCCCCACGAAATCACCTGGCGACGCGTCGGTGACTCAACGACCGCGATGCCAGCGGATCGATCCAGCACGACGAGATAGCAGGCACCGTCGTCGTCAGAGCGCGGTGCTCGTTCGAACTCTCGCCTGAGCGCGGCCGTTTCGCCGTTGCCGGTTCGCTCTAGCCATACCGTGACATCGCCGGGCAAGAAGTCACGCAGGCAGGCGGCGACAGATTGCAGCCGCTGAGGGACATCGTTGCGGCTCGCAATGTTCTCTGGCTGCATGAATGCCATTTCAAATGGTCACGCTAGTGACCCGAACAGCAGAACTACAGGAACGCTCGACCCTCGTCGGTGATCTCCAGCCGGTCGTACGGGGTGCTGTCAAGTTCTGCTGGCACCACTTGGAGAAGACCTTCGTCTGCGAGCCGGTCGATGAGCTCTCTCACGCCCTTGGGACCGATGAACTCCAGTGCGCCAACGGCCGGTTGCTGCGCAAGGCGCTCCGGCACGTCGTTGCGGCTGAATTCGGCCGACGACGGATGATCGGACACACGCTGGTGAGCGGTACCGCCCTGCGGTCGCTGTTCGCGGCCGAACACGTCTCCCACCAGCGTCCGTTCAATATTGCGGCGCGAGTAACCGGAATCGCGGACGTCGTCAAGCAGGCCGAGCACGATGCGACGCACTGGCAGAGCCTGCTGCAGTCCGTTTGCCGTGAGATGGCTGTGCGCCCATGGCCTCGGAAGCTCGGTGCAGCGGTCGCAACGACCGCAACCCGTTCGAGATGCTCGCCGCATCTCGGAACTTGAGCCGGCGTCAGGAGCGTCGAGATAGTTGAGCATGGCCTGCACTCGGCAACCCTGCTTGTCTGCTGCGAACACCTTCGCCTGCTCGGACTTGCGCTCGACATCTTCGCGACGTTGGTCGGCGAGTTGCTCAATCGCTGTCCAGTCGGGCTCCACGTCGAGGAGTTCGAGCACCCAGGCGTAGCGCCAAACGCTGAAGCCGACGATATCGTTCCGATTCAGCTCCAGCAGGTCAGCCGCAATGTCGGTTGCCGACCGCTTGAGCGCGCGCTCCCACGACTCGGCCTCGTAATGGCCGTCGCTCGCTTCGGCCTGTTCGATCAGGCGCTCAGGGGGGGCCAGAAGCACCGCCCGGTCGCGGCTGTCCAACCCGGCAGCCAACTGCTCCAAGCGCAGCCGCGTGTCCTCCAGCACCGTGACCCGACCTCGCCACGAGGTGTCTGGGTGACGACGCAATGCGCCGGCGTCCTCGAGGTAGTGCACCACTAACCCGGCCTCGACATCGTCGCTGTCGTCGTCTTCCGCGGCGATGTCTATTGGGTCATACGCCGCAAGACCCGGCCGGAGTCGACCCCACACGAGACGGATCTGAGCGATCGTCGGCGCGGCGCTGCTGATGAATCGGCGATGGATCGAGCAATCACGCGGCATCGTGAGCAGCACGGCAGTGCCAGTCTTCGGCATACCGGGATCGCCCGCACCACGTGCGGCGCGGCCAGTTTCCTGCACATATTCCTCAATGGTTGCCGGCATCTCCAGATGGACAATGAGTGCGATATCGGGCTTGTCGATGCCCATGCCAAACGCCTTGGTCGCGACGACGACATCGATTTCGCCGTAGCGGAACGCGTCCTCGACGTGCTGGCGAGCGGACGATTCCATGCCACCGTGGTAAGGGCGCGCGAGGTGACCGGCGGCTTGCAGCAGTCCTGCCACGCGCACGGCATCGCGCTGGGTCGGCACGTAAACGATGGCCGACTGCGACCGGTAGGCGTCAACAATCTGCGCCGCTCGCACGTCCCGATCCCGTCGATCCTTGCAGTGCTCGGTGTAGTAGCGCAGCTCGGGACGGTCCGGCGACAGCACGATCGGCTGGTCGCTGACCGACTCGAGCAAGCTCATGATGTCGTCTCGCACTCGCCCATTTGCTGTGGCGGTGACCGCCAAGATCGGCGGACGCCGTTCGCCGCTGCGACCTTGCGCTGCCTCGGTGATCCGCTTCAGCGCTGTGGGGATGCGCGCATACGGTGGGCGGAACGAATGACCCCATTGGGAGATGCAATGGGCCTCGTCGACCGCGATGCGTGCCACACCTATGGCCGACAACGCTTCGACAAACTCCTGCAACCACAGTCGCTCCGGGCTGACGTAGAGCAGCTTGTAGTCGCCCCGCTGCGCGCCTCGCAGCACGTCGCGCCATTCGCTCTGGCCAATGCCGCTGTGTATGGCTGCAGCTCGCGTGATGCCGCGACCACGCAAGTTGCCGACCTGGTCGTTCATGAGTGCCACCAGCGGCGAGATCACCAGCGTGACCCCCTCGAGCAGCAATGCCGGTATCTGAAACGTGATGCTCTTGCCCGATCCAGTCGGGAGCACGGCAAGCACATCCTCACCAGCGATGAAACGGGACATGGTCTCGTGCTGGCCCGGCCGCCAGCGTTCAAAGCCGAACAGCTCCTTCACCTGTTCCAGACGGTCGGCGACGATGTGGGAATCCTGTGCCTCTTCGGGCGTCAGGCGGAACGCATCGAGACGTTCCCACGGGTCAGCGCTCGGCACCGCCATCAGCTCTGCGTGCTTGTCGTCGTCAAGATCCACATCACCGAGGTGGCTGGCGATCATGCGGTAGGCCTCTTCGGGCCGGCGGGCCCGCACTTGTGTGGGCGGTCCGGGCAGCGTGCCCAACAACTGGTCCCGCCACGCAGTCGCCCGGCACGCACGATTGTCGAGCACCACGGTGACACCGCGATCCTCCGCAGTCCGGATCAGACGGCCGGCACCTTGCGCGAATCTCAGCGCAGCGCGCGGAACGGCGTAGTCGGCGAATGGGTCCTTGCCGCGGCACTCCAGAGCCTTCATGCGTGCATCGACGATCGGATCCGCCGGGGAATCGAACGGCACCTTCTCCAAGATGAGCAGGGAGAGGGCCTCGCCGGGGATGTCCACGCCTTCCCAGAACGATCGCAGCGCCAGCAGGCTCGTCGCCATCTCCGATCGCATTCGCTCGACGAGGACAGGTGCTGGCGCATCGCCTTGGGCCAGCAGCGGGATGCCGTGCGATTCGAGAATCGGCCGAAGATGGTCGCGTGTGCGCAGCATCCGGTCGCGAGCGGTTGACAGAACGAGGCCTCGTCCGCCCGCCAGCAGCAGCAGGCGACCGATTTCACGGGCGGCAGCATGGGTGAATTCGTCAATCAGCCGGGCTCGTGGCGCCGGCAGGTAATCGGTGAGCACCATGAGATGGTTCTCCGACAGCTGCTCGAACGGGCTCGGCAGCACCTGGGTGTGAACGGCACCGAGTCCCAGGGAACCGATGATGTGATCGAAGCTGCCTCGCACGGCCAGCGTCGCGGACGTCAACACCGCCGCATCGAGTCCGCCCCATAGTGCCCGCAGTCGCCCAGCAACCGAGACCGGCGAACGCCGCAGCTTCCACGTCCAGGCTTGCTCGGGGTAGGCGATCTCTGCGATGGCGATCCAGGTCTCGGACTCGGGGCTGCCAATGGCAGTGCCGCGAGGGGAGCGCGCCGCCGCCTTGTCATCGGTCGCCGTTTGGCCGCGCTCGTCGGCGTGCACCACCTGGCGGATGGTCCTGGCCGAGGAACGGGCGAGTCGTCCTAACCGCCGCATCTCTCGCTCGAGTCGCTCTTGGCGGTAGCGACCGCGCAACTCATTAGGCAGGTTGATGTTATTCAGCGCACCTGCGACGCCACGCAGCGCCTCCGCCAGACCCCGGCCCTCGCGCAGCACCGAGTAGTAGTCAGGGTGCGCGGTGTCAATTCCCGCCTGCAGTCGACGGGCGACCGGGTGGGTGTCGTCGGGACGCGCAGCCGTCCGAACACGCAAGTAGTGCACTGCCGGCTCGCCGAATTCTGCAACTTGGTCACGCACCGCATTGACCGCGCGTCGCAGCGCGTCCAAATGCTCGTGCGAGAGCGGCCAGCCGGTTGCCCGAGCAAGCCGGTACACAGTCCCACGTCGCCGGAGCGGGTCATCAAGTGCGTCGCACAGACGAGCCAAGTCCGACTCGCTGACTTCCTCGGACAGCGCGTCGGTGGCAGCGTCCTCCAAGTTGTGCGCCTCGTCGAGCACCAGCAGCTTCGCGTGATCGAGCCATTCCTCGTCGCTCACCACGAGTGCGTGGTTCAACACCGCTACATGACAGCGACGCAGCCCTTCGCGAGCTCGGCGATGGAATTCAAGCCGGTCGGTCGGGATGCGTGCTGGACCGGGACCGTCCTCGGCGCACAGCACCAATCGCAGACCCAACATGGCCTCATGCGGCCCCGTGAGCGTCCAGGTCCGCAAGTCGTCCCAGTCTCCCGTCGGCGTCTGCGACACCCAGCCGCAGATGACGGCCAATGCCAAGCCCCGATCCAGATCGGCGCTCGTTACATCCTGCTCCGCAAGCGCGTCGAGTTCGCCCGCCAGAGCATCCAGGCTCACGTAGTTACTGCGTCCCTTAACCAGCACCGCTGAGAAGGGCGCAAGTTCTTCCTGCAGGTTCTCCAAGGTCACCAAGATCTGGTCCTGTAGGACCTTCGAGTGGGGCGCGACTGCCACGGTGCGACCTGTCGCGCGAGCGTGTTCGATCGCAGGCACCAAGTAGGCGAGGGTCTTGCCCGTGCCGGTGGGGGCCTCGATGAGCTGGCGCGTCCCGAAGTGCAGTGCTTCGGCGACCTGCCGAGCCATTTGCACCTGCTGAGGCCGAGGCTTCCGGCCGTGGGACATGAGCACCCCGCCCTCGTCCAGCATTGCTGCAGCGCGCTCGGACTCGGACTCAGATTCGGAGTTGCCAGATTCCGGGTCGGGTTCGGTCACGTCAGCTTCTGGCACAACATCAGACAGGTTGGCCAACTGGCCAAGCGACGTCGAGAATTCAGACCACGGATGCCCCGCCGTTCTCAAGACCCAGCGCTGGAGGCGACGGGCGGCCGCATCCTCGTCGAGCATCGCCAGCAGATGCGGCACAACCGCCGCCAGCAGGCGTGCATCGCCGAGCGCCCGATGGATATCGCGGGGTGCCTGACCAACCAAGCACTGCGCCAGGTCATCGAGGTTGCGGCCCGGTGGTGGAGAACTGCCGTCTACGTTGCGGACAGCTTCGCGACCAGCACGGGGAAAGGCCAAATGTGCCAGTTCCAAGGTGTCGAGGCGCTGGCCATCGAACGTGGACAGGCCCGCCTGCTGCGTTGCAGCGTCCAGCAACGGGAAGTCGTATCCAAAGCCGTTGTGCGCCATGAGCGGTCGGTCCCGGGCAAAGGCAGCGAATTGCCGTAACGCCTCGTCGGGTGTCGGAGCATGTGCCAATTCGTCATCGGTCAGCCCGGTGAGCTCTCGTGTGTGCAGACGAAGCGGCCGGGTCGGCCGCACCAGCGTCTCGAACTGACCAATCTCCGCGCCGTCGACGACCAGCACGGCTCCGATCTCGATGATTTCATGCGCCGGCGGGTCGGAGCGGTCCGCGTTCGCCTCCAGATCGAACACCACGTACTCGCGCATCGTCCACCGCTCGCTAGCCGATTACCTCGCTGCAACGTAGACGACGCAACAAAGACGGCCCCCCGTTGCCGGGAGGCCGTCGTGCAACCGCGAGCGCTTCGGGTCTACAAGAGTTCGCGTCCGAGGAGCTTGCGCTCGAGGCTGTACTTGCGAGCGCCCAGGACACCGATGATTCCGGCAATGGCGAACCACAGCAGCGGCACCTCGCCTCCGTGGCCGCCGAAGCCGGCGCCAGCCGGGAAGATGTGCGGCCAGATGCCGTTAGGCGCGTGAACGTCGAAGTACGCCCAGATCATCTGCACGACGAGCGCGCCGGCTGCGAGTCGGGTCAAGACACCTGTCGCTATCAGGATCGCGGCAATGAATTCGACCCACCCGGCGATGTCGACCTTGACGCCCAGCGGATGGTCGGCGGGAAAGCCCCAGAGCAGGAACGTCTTCTGGATCCCGTGCAGGAATGCGAAGAACGCGAAGAAGAGTCGGAAGAGGAAATAGAACTCCTCTGACCATCGTTCAAGAAATTGGCCGAAGAGCGGCGGTGACGCTGCTGTTGCAGCATCGCTCTGCATCTGCATGTTGAAGTCCTTGATGAAAGTGCATGCGACTGATGCATGCAACGTACGGCCAGTGACTCTATGTCCGCACGAGACCCGAATTCGGGATTTCTGGGCCGCATCTGGCCTGCGAACGAGATCGGCAACTCTGCGGCTGCCGCGTCCGGTGGCCGCGGCCTCAGGGGGATGATCGGCAACTCGCCCCGTCGGTCTGTTCCCAGGCTGAGGCTGTCGGCCAAGTGCTGGGTGGGAACCGTCAGCCTTCCGACATCTCGGCCATGGCTGCTTCGGACCGGCGCGCCATTTCTTCAGGATCAACGTCCTCGACGTGCGTCATGACGTTCCAGGCGTGGCCCCACGGATCCTCGAATTGCCCGGATCGGTCGCCATAGAACTGGTCCTCGACGGAACGCAGTTCGGAGGCGCCTGCCTCCAGTGCTGCAGCGAAAATGGCGTCCACGTCTTCCACATAGACAGTCATGTGGACCGGCGTCCCACCGAGACTCTTGGGCCCAACGAATCCCATTTCGGGGAACTCGTCGGCCACCATGATGAGCGAATCGCCCAGCGCCAGCTCGGAATGACCGATCTTGCCGCCCATGTCGATGCGCATCCGTTCGGTCATGCCCAAGACGTTGATGTAAAAGTCGATCGCCTCGGCGGCGCCGTCGACGCTGAGTGTCGGGGAGACACGTGGGTAGTCGTCAGGAATGGGTTGCACCATGATCAGCTGCTCCAGAAGTTCGTTGGCTCCACCTGGAGCGAATCGCAGTTCGGTCCGCCGGAGGGCGGGAGTGGCCTGACGCTAGTGGGCAAGCAGGACCTCAACAGCCTGCGAGACGGCTGCTTCGGCGCGAGCCTCGAGTCCTGAACCGTCAGCACTCGCAATTGGGTGCTCGATGATCGTGAACGGGTGCTCAGGCACGCCCTGGATCCGGGCCATCAACTCGGCCGCATCCACAAAGGCGCTGGTCATGACGCTGACGGCGGGAACTCCGACCCGCTCGACTGCGACGGCGTCGTGCAGACTGCACGACGAACAGCTGCCTCAGTCGCCGACGCCGGCCAGTACGGCATCCCAGCCCATTGCCTCGGTGAGCAGTTCGTGCTGCGCGGGCGCGCTGTAGTTGAGTTTGATCCTCCGGACCACCTTGGCCACGCCATGGCGGTCGCGCAGCAGACGCTCGACATGTTCAAAGAACGGCTTGGTGTTCTCCTTGCCGTTGGAGATGATGCCGATAGTGGCGCCCTTCAGGGTGGCGAGCCTTGCCGGCGCCGCGAACCCCGCAGGGTCTTGCTCGTGGGTCGGGTTCAGTATTTCCACGTCACGCCTCCTTGGGCGGCACCGCGCTCCCGCTGGCACCCGGCTGAGTACATGCTGCCACGAGGATCGCCCCGACCGGCATGCTCTGCGCCGGACTGGCCACTCTGGTTGGCAGGTCAGCCGTTGATGCTGTCGTAGCCCGCAAACAAGAACTCGAACGCCGCGTCGGCGGGATTCGCAGTTCCGAGCATCTCGCTGTACGGAAGCGAGGCGCCGCCGAACGCCGCGTCATTCCAATAGGGGTCGGCGCCATCCACCTCGCCCCATGGTCCGACGTATGCATAGGGGTACCGATGGGCTGCGTCGCCCGGAGACAGGCCGAATGTGGCTCGGGTTCCGCCTTCGGCATCGCCGATTGCTGTTGCGATGTCGAGGTGCCCGGGCCACAGCTGAACCTCGTCGGCGTCAACGGCGCCAGGCAATGCCCGCAGCTGTTCCAAGACGTCGTTGCCAAGTCTGAACCACGACACCAGATGTGCACCCACCTCGGGACTGACGCGCAGCCAGCGCTCGGCATCACCAAGCTCAGGACTGTCGTGCTCTCGAGCTTCCGTCCCCGGTGCGACACCCACGAAAGCTGCTGCCGCCGCCAGCGTCGTGATGTGGATGCTGCGCGGCACGCCGCCCTCTTCCGCGTGCAGCTCGTCGCCAGCGATCCACACGCGGCACTCCATCTCACCGGCTCGGCCCATGGGGACATCGAAGATTGGGGTGCCGAAACCTTCAGCCAGGCTCCGCAGACCGAACCGTCCTGTTGCGACACGTCGCGCCTCGCCGACCACCGCATACGCCAGCCGGTGGTAGTCCTCGACTGATGCCAGGTAGTCCTCCGGCAGTTCGGTGAGCAAACCGCCGTAGGCGTGCTTCGGCTGCTGCGGGCCGGAATTGTCCTTCATATTGCGAGTCTTGCGCGATGGACGGTCGGTTGGGTAGCGGGTTACAGGTTCAGCGCATTTCGCAGTCCACGCAAGCACCGACTGCGACTGTGGCGGCGTGGCTGCGGGTGCCCAACCAAGGCGGGATGACAGCGGCGAAGCCACCCGCAGGTCCTCCCGCAGCGACGATCAAGAGGTCTTCGGGTGCCTCAAGCGCCGGGTACTCGCGCTCGGCCCGGTCCTTGACGACCGCACCCTTGCCGACGGCGGCCCAGTCCCCCCGGCGCACGCGCGCTCGCTCGTGAACGCAGCTCGCGATGTCGTCCTTCGACCAGCCAGCCGTGTCAAAGTGCTCGCGCAGCTGCGGCGGCAGCACCACTGCGTAGTTGCCGGGCCAGATGGAGTAGTTGAGCTGGTTGGCCCGGATCTCAGCGGCGATGGTCTGGCACAGCTCGGCCGGGTCGGTCGTCCACTCGTTCATGATCTGGCGGGGCGCCATCGAGGCCACCGCCGTCACTGACGACACTTGGCCGCGTTCTACGGTCGTGGTGCCGAGCCGCTGGTCGCCCAGCGACACCCATCCGGTTGCTTCCTCGTCTTCCGCGATGCAGTAGCCGAGCTTGCCGGGGTGGCCCAGCGTCGAGCGGTCGATTCCGCCCGGCCGCACGTCGAGCACATTTGCCAGCACGAGGCGCACCGCCCGGCCGATGACCGCCCGTGACCGGTCGGCTCCCCCGAGCACGCTGAAGGTGGCATCCATCGCCAGCTCGTGCCTGATGGGGCCGTTCACGATCAGCAGCACGGCGCAACCGCCGGTGGAGGCCGTTGGCCCGTGGAGGCCGAATTCCGGCTCCAGCATGGCGGTGAGCGCCGTGACCACGACCGGAAAGTGCGGGGGCAGGCAGCCCGCCATCACGGCGTTGATGGCGGCCTTCTCTGCGGTGATTGCTCGGGCTCTCACGGGCTCGATGCCGATGAGGTGGTCCGGCGCCAGCATCGCCCACTCCAAGCAAGCCGCCACTGCGTCGGCGGTGGGGGGCACCACCGGCAGGCCGTCTGTCCAGCCGCGTGAGTGATACGCCTCCTGCGCGTCGGCAAGGTCGTCGACGTTGATGTGGCCCGACGTCAACTGCATGGCCGTGACCCTATGGCGACTACACGAACCGGGCAGCCGGTGAGAGCGCTGTGCGGCGTTAGTTGCGCTCCAACAGACCCGAGAGCAAGCCGCGTGAGTCGTCCGACATCGGTCCCGCTGCGTTGGCGAGCACCCGAGACGCCAGTCGTTCGAACGGCAGTGACTGCAGCCACACCCAGCCGGTGCCCGACACGGTCGCCAGGAACAAGCCCTCCCCACCGAAGAACATCGACTTGAGGTTGCCCGCCCGCTCGATCGTGTACTTGAGCGACGGTTGCAGTGCGACGAGGCAGCCAGTGTCGAGCCTGACGGTCTGGTTGTTCAACTGGACGGCCTTGATGGAGCCGCCAGCGTGCAGGAAGGTCATCCCGTCACCCGTCAAGCGCTGGAGGATGAAGCCCTCGCCGCCGAACAGCCCGGTGCCGACGCCGCGCTGCCACGCGATGTCGAGCTTGGTGCCCATCGCCGCGCACAGGAATGCGTCACGCTGGGCGATGATCTCGCCGCCCATCTCCGCGAGATCCACTGGGATGATCTTGCCTGGATAGCCCGCTGCGAATCCGACCTTGGCCTTGCCAGCGGCGCCCGTGTTCGTGAAGTGCGTGAGGTACAGCGATTCGCCAGAGATGACGCGCTTGCCGGCACCCTTGAGCTTGCCCCACATCCCGGAGTCCGGCGCGGAGCCATCACCCATGACCGACTCGAACGTGATGCCTTCCTCAATGAACATCATCGTGCCGGCCTCGCCGACAACGGTCTCGCCGGGATCGAGTTCGACCTCGACGAATTGCATGTCATCGCCGAAGACTTCGTAGTCGACTTCGTGGCTCTTCATGGCTATTGAGGGCTCCTCGTTCGCAGGATGCGTACGCGCGGGGCGCACGCTGCCCACGGTACCCCTCGGCCTGATGGCGCCTGGGGCGCGCGGGGGCACGGGAGTTGGTCTCGCTCAAGCTCTGATCGCGTCGGATCAGGCGCCCGTTTGCTACCGGTCAGGCTGAGGCTGCTGCAAGCCGGTCGCCGCCGACCGGCAGCTTTGACAGGTCGATGTCGTACAGCTCGGCCGAGTTGTTGCAGAGGATGTCGTGGGCCTGCTCAGGCGTGAGGTGTGCGGAGTGCTCGTCGAGCAGTTCCTGGCTCCACGGCCACGTGCTGTCCGAGTGCGGAAAGTCGTTCGCCCACAGCAGGCGCCGGTGGTTGACGTCGTTCACCATCTTGAACGCCACCCAGTCGTCCTGGAACGTGGTGTAGATGTGCTCGCTGAAGTATTCGCTCGGGAGCTTCGAGAGCTCCTGTCCCGGCGGCAGCCAGTACCGGTGGCGCTTGTAGGCGTGATCCATCCGGTACATGTAGTGCGGCACCCAGCCGGCGTCGGCCTCCACGCAGACGACCCGCAGCCCGGGGTTGCGCTCGAACACGCCGCCGAATACCAGCGTGCCCATGATGTCCTGGTTGGCCCGGATGATGGTCATGAAGGCGTTC
The DNA here is from genome assembly GCF_965221945.1 of Candidatus Poriferisodalis sp. Classification (GTDB taxonomy): domain Bacteria; phylum Actinomycetota; class Acidimicrobiia; order Acidimicrobiales; family Poriferisodalaceae; genus Poriferisodalis. Next base: position 2,632,206 of record NZ_OZ244925.1, read on the forward strand.
GCCTTCGGGCCCCGGGTCCGGCCTTGGCCGCGGCTCGTCAGGATGTGCCAAGAGACCGGCAGGTTCAGGTCTACCGCCGCCTGCCAGAAGGGGTCCCAACGGGGATCGTCAAAGTCGAACTCGGTGTGCGGGTTGCCGGACATCATCACGCCGCGCATGCCCGCTTCGGCCATGGCCTCGATGTCTTCGATGGCCTCGGACACCGAGCGCAGCGCCGTCTGCCCGACCGCCAGCAACCGATCGGTGTCGACCGAGCAATAGTCGGCGATCCACCGGTTGTAGGCGTCCATGGCCGCCTTCTTGTAGTCGGGGTCGCTGTGATTGCACAGCACCATGCCGACTGACGGGTAGATCACCTCGGCGGAGACACCGTCGCGATCCTGGTCGGCAGTGCGCGTCGTCGAGTCGTAGCTGCTGCGCGGCAGCTCTTCGTAGGCCGCGCTGCGCTTCAGCTCCTCCGGCTTCTGGCCCGCCGCGGCGATGAGTCCCATGTCAATGGTGCGCTTCATGCCGTCGATGACGTAGACGTCGCCACGCTCTTCGGTCCACTGGACGTGCGGCGCGACGTCACGCCACTTCGGGTCGATGTAGTCCGTGTAGCAGTTGCGCGCCTCTGCGATGTGCGAGTCGGCGGAGATAATCGGATAGTCGACGTCCATATTCCCTCCTTCTGTCCAGGCCCGTCGCGGATCGTACTTTGCCGCCGTACGCCGCGACCGGGCTAGCCAAGCGCAACGACCGGAGCTAGTCCCCGCTACCGCGACGACGCATCCCTTCCTCGGCCTCGCGTACGCCGCCGAAGAAGTCGTCCTGACTTGCCGCAAGCCCGACAGACGACATTGTGCGCCGATCTCGCTGTGCACGGCTCACCGACGCGAAGGCCTCGTCGATGCCTTCGTCGGACGCCTCGTAGTTCTGCACGCTCCGGGCGTCGAACCCCAGGCGCGCCGATTCGGAGTACGAGTCCTGGTTGGCGCCCATGTACACAAACGCCCAGCCCTGCTCCCGCCGCTTGGTGATGAGGTTGTGGATGTCGGCTGCTGAGTAATCGGTGCTGGCATTCTCGAGACCATCGGTGACGATGACCAAGGTCTGATCCTCGGGCTTCTTGCCCGCCTTGGCGCGCTGGGAGACCCGCTGGTCGGCACCACTGATCAGTCTCGCGACAGCGTCAAACAGCGGCGTCAGTCCCCGCGGCTTGTACCGCTCGAGGAAGTGCGGATCGGCCTTGTGCACCGAGACGTCGTCGACGAGTACCTCAAACGGCGCTTCCGAATCGAACTGGGCCACCGTGAGCCGGCATGTGCCCGGCTCAACCGCCTGCTCGGCGATGAAGCGACCCACGCCCTTGACGACGGCAGCCTCCCGACCCGACATTGAGCCCGATCGATCCAACAGCATCCACACCTTCGACCGGTCCGACGACGGCCCATCGCCGCTCCTCTTGCCGCTCTTGGTGCTCTTCGCCTGCCGTGCGTCATCCGCCGAAGTTCCGCGGTCGTCGCCGCGCTCCCAAGGTGCCGTGCCGCTCCGCTCGAGCTGCCCGTTCGTTGAACCGTCGGCTGTTGTTGATCCCATGTCTCTTCCCTTCGTCCAGAGCCCAGCGCCCTCGCCATAGCGGCCGGATTCGCTGGTTGCGGTGCCGTACTTCGGCCGCCGCCTCTCTCATTTCCAAGGTAGAGAGGGGGTGTTACAGCTATAGGTGCCCGTCACCTGCGAATCGATCTGAGAAACCTCGTCGGCCCTAACCTCCACGAGGTGGACGAGGAACTGCCAGACACGAACGAGGTTGCTGCTCACCGTCCGGAAAGGGAAGGACCACCCTCGGAAAGTCCCGACCCGATCGCGCCGGACCCCGCTTCTCCGGCCGAACCAGAGTTCGAGAATGACGAAGCCGGACGTCTCAAGCGTCTTGCTGACACCGCACTTGCCACCGGCAAGCAGGCGGCCGATGCGACAGTCTCCGGAAGCCAAGAGGCGGCCGAGGTTGTCGGCTCGGCCGGAGTGTCGACAGCTCGGGCCATCGGCAATAGCGCCAAGACTGCAGTGACAACTGGTGCATCAGCAGCGCAAGCGGTCGGCAGTGCAACCGCCAAAGCGAGTGTTGCCGGTGGACAAGCCGTCGGCAAGAGCGCTCGATGGGTGTTCGATTCGACCAGTGCAGCCACCGCGCAGGCGTTCTCATCTGCACAAGCGCTCGTGGCCAGTGACCTGTCGACGACCGTCAACGAAATCGTCGCTGCCGCCGTCAAGGGCGCTCCGACCATCTTCGACAAGGCGATGGATACTGCGTTCATCGAGAGCGGCGTCGGCGGCAGCTACCACCGGCTCTTCGATGGCGGACACACGATCTTCGGGGCATTCAAGGCGTCCCACAACGCATCCCCAGACGATTCCCTCATCCAGGAAGCTCTTGGCGCGATCCAGGGCCTACTGCGAGACGTGTCGACGCCGCGGGGACTGCCCCTCGCCACTTGGGACAAGGAGACCTTTGACGCCGTTGCAGCTTCGCTGGACTCAAGTTTCGGCATACCCAAGAAGTGGTTCTACGACCTGAATACCTACGACGCCGGCGACCTTCTGGGAGGAACCGTCGGCGTGGTTTCGGTGATCTTCGGCTGGAATCGAGCCGACACCGAGACATTCGCGAGGCTCGCGGCAGGCATTGGCATGTCGGCCGCCGTCAGTGTGAACCCGCTACTGATGCCGGTGTCGGTCGTTGCCTTGGCGCGCGCATTTCACAAGGCGAATTCCTCGAACGAGTACGCCGAACTTGCCGAGGGTGGGCTCAAGGGCGCACTTACGACGGGATCCAGTTTGGGCGCCGTAGCGCTCGTCGGCGTCGCAGGCGGCCCCGCCGGCGTCGCGATGCTGGTGGGAATCACTGTGGGGGTGCTCGCCCACACTGCCACCAAGGACGTCACGCTGCTGGATGCGATCAGCAAATTCGTCAAGGAAGATGCGGCCACAGTGGCCCGCCAAGTCTCCCAGCAAGCCATTGCCATTGGCGATGCCATCGGGGGTCCCGCTGCCGACAGCGGCCGCGCCGTCGCGGGCAGCACGGCGAGCGCGGGCAAGTTCGTTGCGGGCTCAGCATCGGCTGTCGGCCGACTGACCGCCGACCAAGCAGCAGCAGCCAGCCTCGCGGCGGCGAGCGGCGCGACTGGGACTGGTCGCTTGGCAACGCGTGGCGTTGCCGCGACAAGCGCCTCAATCGGCTCGGCGGCTCAGCGAGCCAAGGAACTCGTTCATCGCGACGAATCAGTGGATCTCGAAGACGACGAATCGGCCCCGCCTACGGCCTGACGACGGTCGCCGCCTCGGGGCGCTGCAAGGTTCAGTAGATCTTGGCGTCGGCTCCGCTGGCTGCTTCCGCGACGCCGGACTCGCGGGCCGTGCGCAGGTCGCGGGCCATGCCGCGCCCAAGCGCCATCGCATCTCCCGCGACGGTCTGCATGCGGAAGCCCTTGCCGCGGCGATCAGCCGACAGCGCCGCCGTCGAATGGATGCCGGCCACCACCCCGTGCGCGGCGCAGCGCTCCGCTATGTGCTCGAGCGCGGCCTTGTAGTCGGCATGGTCGTCGGTGTAGCCGGGGCCGTAGCCGTAGCTGATCGACAGGTCGGCGGGGCCGACGTAGATGGCATCGACGCCGTCGATCGCCAGGATCTCATCGAGCGCCTCGACCGCCTGGCGGGTCTCGATCATGGGAATGCAGGCCGTGGTGGCGTTCGCGACGTCGAAGTAGTTCTCCCCCGCTGCGGCCCGTGCGGCCACGAGCACCGGGCCGAAGCTGCGAGCACCGAGCGGCGGGTACTTGCACGCCGTCACTGCAGCGTGCGCTTCGGCAACCGAGTTCACCATCGGGACGACGACACCCCGTGCGCCGGCATCGAGCACTCGGCCGATGATGCCAGGCTCATTCCACGGCACGCGCACGATGGGCGTGCCGCCGCTCATCTCGATGGCCTGCATCATCTCGACCGCGACCTGGTAGTCGGCGACACCGTGCTGCATGTCCACGCAGACATAGTCGAAGCCGGCTCGTCCGGCGATCTCGGCTGAATGGCTGGAGGCCATCGAGAGCCAGGTGCCCAATGTCTCACCCCCGGCCGCCCAGGTGTCCATCATCGTGTTCGGCATGAATGTGTGCTCCCGTGTCTATTCAGCCCGTTCGTACAACCAGCTCCGCAGGTCGGCTTGAGCCGATGCGCTGCGCGCAGACCCCGCTTCAACAACTGGCAGCCGGCTCCCAGCGGCTCAGGTCTCGAAGATGTCGCGCAGGATGGCGTTTTCCTGCGTCTCGACCAGCGGCGCGATCTCCTTCACGAACTCCAGCCACTGGGCGTCTTCGAAGAGCGCTTTGCGCTTCTGGGCCCGCTCCTCGAGCGAGTCGTAGCGCCACATGTGGATGATCTCGTTGATGCCGCCGAACTCGGTCGTGTAGTAGCGACCGGCTCGCCGAGGTACTTGCGCTGTGCCTCGTAGCCCTTCTCGAAGTACTCCTTGACCCAGCGGTCGGGTGCGCCCACCTTCAGCCGGTAGCGCCGCATCTCCACAAAACTCATGGCTGTCTCCTTCGACGTGTCGCACCGTGCCGAAACCGCTCGCGGCCCGCACCGTAGCGGCCGCGCAACGCTCACGCAGATTGCAGAGCGCTGCACGGCCGCGCTCCGACCGTCGACAGCGCCGTTGATTTCATTTCAAGTCAAATCTGGAACAAGCGGAATTCCTATTCCACTTCACTGGAATAAGCTCTAACGTTATTCTCGTTTCAGCCATAAATTAGAATAAGAACTATCAAGCATCGAATCTCCGCCCCGCGGATCTCGGTCCTTTGCCCTCAGCTTGCTAACTGTATTACATGTCTGTACTATTTCAATAATTGTCTATAATTTCTATATATTTCTATATGATCATGATGTCGCATGTCTGTCCAAGACCCTGGAGTTCCTGTGAAGGCACCGACTGGCCGCTATGAGACCATCCGCACCGGCGAGGAGGAATATCGGGCGTTCGTGCCGGACCCGCTGCCGCCACCTGCCGCACTCATCACCAGCACAGAACTGACCGCAGCGACTGAGCGCGCAGCCCTAGCGCTGGGACGGCTCGATGGGGCAGCGCACGTATTGCCCAACACCGACCTGCTCTTGTATTCGTGCGTCCGCAAGGAGGCGGTGCTGTCCTCCCAGATTGAGGGCACCCAGTCGACGCTGTCAGATCTGTTAGTTCACGAACTCGGCGCGACGCCAGACGTGCCCCTCGACGACATTGCCGAGACATCCAACTACGTCGTTGCCGTGAACATGGCGTTCGAGCAGATGGCCAGTCCTACGGGCTTGCCGCTGTGCAACCGTCTGCTGCGCGACGCCCATGCCATCGTGCTGCGGAGTGGACGCGGTGCCGAGAAGCTGCCAGGAGATTTTCGTACATCGCAGAATTGGATCGGCGGCTCACGTCCGGGCACCGCGCGGTTCGTGCCACCGCCGCCGCACCTTCTCGGCGAATCGATGTCACGCCTTGAATCCTTCCTGCACGACAGCACTGATGGGTTCCCTGCGCTGGTTCGCTCGGGACTCGCTCACGTGCAGTTCGAAACCATCCATCCCTTCCTCGATGGCAATGGACGCATCGGACGCATGCTCATCGTGTTGGCGCTGCACAACGCAGGGGTTCTGCGTACGCCGCTGCTCTACGTCAGCTTGCACTTCAAGCGGCATCGTCATCAGTACTACGAGCTTCTTGATGGAGTTCGGCAGCACGGCGACTGGGAGCAGTGGCTGCTGTTCTTCATGGATGCGGTCACCGTGGCAGCGGATGACGCCACAGACGCAGCAAGGCGACTGCGGACGACCTTTGATGCCGATCGCGCCCGCTTCCACGACCTCGGCCGGCTCAGCGGTTCAACGGCTCACATCCACGATGCTCTCACGGCGCGGCCTGTGCTCGACATCGCCACCGCGGCTGAACTTGCCGGCTTCGCCGTAACGACCGCAACGCACGCTCTCGAACGTTTGTGTGCCATGGGCATCGCTCAAGAACTCACCGGTCAGCGGCGAAACCGGCTCTTTGCGTACACCGAGTACCTGGACATTCTCAGCGAGGGCACCGAGCCGCTGTAGGACGGAATCGGACCGCCCAAAGGAGTGAGCGAGCGACGAGGGATTGGCCGGGTCTCCCTGCCGACGGTGCTCAGCCTCGGAGGTCCCGGACTCGCTGGGCCTTGCCTTCTGAGCGGGGAATGCCGTCGGGCTCGACCGTCCTGACCTCGACGGCGACGCCGATGCGTTGGCGAACGGTACTGGCGAACTCCTGGGCGATCGTCTCGTGATCGGTGGCATCAGGCTTCGGCTCAAGCACGGCCGTGATGCCCTCCATGCGCCCGCGCTCGTGCACCTCCAAGAAGAAGTGCCCGGTGAGCCGGGGGTGTGCCGACACCAGCTCCTCGAACTGGCTGGGGAACACGTTGACGCCGCGAATGATGAGCATGTCGTCACTGCGGGCGGCAACCCGTCCCATGCGACGCATCGAGCGGGCGGTGCCAGGTTGCAGCGAGCAGATGTCGCGAGTGCGGTACCGAATCACCGGCATCGCGACCTTGGTCAGCGACGTGAACACCAGTTCGCCGGTCTCGCCCTCACCCAAGACCTCGCCCGAATCGGGATCGACAATCTCGGGATAGAAATGGTCCTCCCAGATCGTCGGACCGTCCTTCGTCTCGACGCACTCGTTCGCCACGCCGCCGCCGATGACCTCCGAGAGGCCGTAGATGTCCACGGCGTCGATGCCGAACGCGTCCTCGAGCTCGGCCCGCATCGCCTCCGACCACGGCTCCGCGCCGAAGATGCCGACCCTCAGCGAGGTCGACGCGGGGTCGATGCCCTGCTTGCGGAACTCGTCGGCCACCACGAGCGCATACGACGGCGTCGCACACAGCACGTCGGCGTCGAAATCCACGAGCAGCTGCACCTGTCGAGCGGTCTGGCCGACCGACGCCGGCACCACCGTGCAGCCGTACTGCTCAGCGCCGTAGTGCGCGCCCAGCCCACCGGTAAACAGGCCATAGCCGTACGCGACATGCACGACATCGCCGGGCCACACACCGGCGGCCACCAGCGAGCGCTGGAACACGTGGGACCACATATCCAGGTCGGACTGGGTGTAGCCGACGACCGTCGGCTTGCCGGTCGTGCCAGACGAGGCGTGGACCCGCACCACCTGTTCCCGGGGCACGGCGAACATCCCGAAGGGGTAGTTGTCACGCAGCTCCGCCTTTGACGTGAACGGGAACCGCTGCAGGTCATCGAGGCTGCCCAGGTCTGCAGGGTGAACGCTCGCTTGGTCGAACAGCTGCCGATATACCGGTACGTGGGCGTAGGCGTGCGCCAGGCTCCACTGCATCCGCTCGAGCTGCAGGGCGCGAATCTCGGGGATCGGGGCATTCTCGATGGTGTGCAGGCCCCGCCCTGCAATGGGTTCGAACTTGGGCATGTGGCGGTTCCTTCCGCGCTCGGATGATGCCGGGTGGGCGAGTTGGGAGCTCGGCTTCCTAGTGTTGCAGTCTGTGCGGCCGCTTCTGCAAGAGGCGGCCCGCTGAAAGGATCCCCGAATCCGATGACCGACTTCCGCTTCACCATCCTGGTGGTGCCCTACATGCGCCGTCGCGGCGAGCAGATCGGCCTCGCCGGATCCATTCCAGAGCGCTGGCAGACCCTCATGGACCACATCCGGACCCAGATGCAGTTCGCGGAGTCGGTGGGCTATGACGGCTTCGCCATGACCGAGCAGCACATGCAGGTGGAAGGCATCGAGACCACCACGAACCCGCTGTTCTGGGACTACTTCGTCGCCCAGCACACCGAGCGCATGCGAGTCGGGCAGCTCGGCATGAATCTGACCGCCGTCAATCCGATCCAGCTCGCCGAGAACATCGCCATGCTCGATCACTTCACCGGCGGGCGAACGTTTGTGGGGTTCTCACGCGGCAACACTCCTCGCTGGACGGGAACGTTCGGCCAGCACTTGGGCATCACCTCCACCGAATCCGACAAGTCCGAGTCGGACCAGCGCAACCGCCGGGCGCTGTATGAGAACTGGCACCTCATCAAGTCGCTGTGGACCCAGGAGAAGGTATCCATCCAAGGCGAGTTCTGGCAGGCCCCGCCCGAGATGGAGTGGCACTTCCCGCCCACCGACGACTTCGATCCGACTGCGGTCGACGAGAACAAGACACTGAGGGAGATCGGCATTGTTCCCCGGCCGCTGCAGCAGCCGCACCCGCCGGTGTACGCACCGTTCAGCTACAGCATGGAGACGTCAAAGTTCTGGGCGCGCGAGGGCGGGAAGATGGTCAGCTTCGTCGCACCCGAGCGGCAGAGCTTCATTGGCACAGCGCTCGGCATCTATCTCGAAGAAGCCCACAACTCGGGGCGTGAGACCACGGCGGCAGATGCGCTGGCGATCGGCGGTCACCTCACGATGGGCCGCACGCCCGCTGAGGCCGCCGACCTGTATGCCGGCTTTGAAGAGCTGTTCAACTGGGCCTACAACGCACCCCCCTATGTCGTGCCGATGGGACGCGTGTGGCGTGGTAGCCGGGAGGAGGAACTCGACCACGTCGCCTCGTTGCACGAGGAGTTCGGCGTCACCGAGTTCTTCCTGTGGCACCACGTCGGCTACTTCGAACAGGACGAGGAGCTGGCCATGCTCAACGAGTTCGCCGAGGGCGTCATCGCTCCCCTGCGGGCTCGCTCGTGAGCCGGGCCGCAGCACTGTGACCGAAGCGACAGGCCCAAGCTCCGGCGTTTCGGCGCTGGACAGTCGCCGTCGCGCGGTCGTCGTGGCGATGGCGTTCAAGGTCGCACTGGCGATGTGTTTCGTGGTGGCGATCGTCGTGCCGCTCGACCATCTCGAGGGCAAAGGAATGCTGTTCCGCTTCCCGCTGTTCATGCTGTCAGCGGTGGTGGTGCCGTTGGCGTGGCGCGGACGATTCCGGCCCTACCCCGCAACCGCGGATGTGCTGATTGTGGCCCCGTTCCTCATCGACACGCTCGGCAACCTGGCCTACGTGTATGACACGTTCGAAGCCACCGATGACGTGCTGCACACGCTCAACTGGATCCTGCTCGTCGGTGCGTTCCATGCATGGCGCTACCGCCGCGGAGGGGCCAGCCTGTCCCGCGCCGATGCTTGGCTGCTCGGCGCCAGCCTGGGAGCGCTCGCCATTGTGGGCTGGGAAGCCGCCGAGTGGATCGTGGCTGAAACCGGCGCGGGCGGCGGACTGGACCTCACCTACGACGACACCGTCGCCGATCTCGTGCTGTCCACCGGCGGCGGCATGATTGGATCAGCAATCGCGGTTGCCCTGTTCCCACCCCCACGCGCCAACTCAAGTATTGAAAATTCATAAAATAACTTGAAAGGAGCTATTGGCTGTTGTAGAGACTGCGGGTGTCTCCGACTCCGCCAGCTCATCGTCGATGTCGCTGTCAGATTCGCGCCGACAGGTAGCGTGAGGTGGAACCCCATATTCGACCCGCCGCCCGCAAGCACGGCATCAGCGACGCCGACATCCTTCACGCTTATCGAAACGCCTTTGATGCACATGAGATTGAGGACATGACCATGATCATCGGAGGGGATCGCTCGGGTCGACCCATTGAACTCGGCGTTCGGCGTCTGGAGCCGATCCCAGAAATTGTCCACGCAATGCCAGCACGGCCGAGATTCCTGCGGCATCCCTGGAATGGTGCTCGATGATGAGGCCCACCATCGACGAGCTCATCGACAATGGCGATTGGGACGAAGTCGCGCGACGCTTCGAAGGCTTCGATGTCGAGCGGGCCGTTCGCCGCCCAATCTCAGACTGGTGGCTCCGCTGTGCCGCCGGCGACCCCAAGAGTCCTGACGATCTGCTTCGAACCAAGGTGGCTGCCGCCCGCGCCGACGGCGTCTCATGGCAGCGCATCGGCGAACTTCTGGGCGTGCCCGAGGCAGAAGCCCAGCAGCGCTACGACTCGCCCAGCAAGCCCTCCTGATAACAACCACCCTCACAGCAGCACAACACGACAAGGCTCGCGGCCAAGCGGCTCAAGCTGCTCCACCAGCCTCCCGACGCCCTACGTGCGTCTCCAGCACTCGACGAATGAAGTCCACGACCTTCTCGGCACCGCTCGCGTTGAGGTCTCGGAAGAGCGAGGTCATGAGTTGGAGACACTCGACCTCGCGTTCGGAAATCTGCTGACGATATGCGAAGTGCGCCCAGTCATTTCGGAAGTCGCGCAACTTGTCAAACGGCTTCTCTCGAAAGGCGGATTCGCGAAGACTCGGAAAGCAGTGCTTGACCTTGGACCAGTTCATGATGACGAAGCGCAGCCAAAGTTTGGGGTCATGTGAGAGTTCCGGCATCAGGAGAGGGTGATCCGCTGCCCTCATCGCCGCGTCTCGGAGCCACTGCGCACTGCGTTCTCCAGATTCCGCAAGAAAGCAGGATTGCAGTTCTGCCCCCAGGATCCGAAGCGATCGCTCAACGAGGTCGCGTTCGTCGTCGACGAGCGAATAGGGCCAAACTGACACCAAGGTGTCTCGTCGCATGCCGGTGATCCCGGTGCCAAGCCACGCATCCTGCACTTCGTCAGGTGCCCGAGCAGCACCGAAAGCCCAGCGAACGCGTTGACCCGCCTCTTCGAGCTCGCGCCATCGCTCATCCTCAAGTGGACCGGACCTGTACCCGTCGTCGTGACCGCTGCGCAGGAACTCATTTACGGGCAACCGGTGGTGAGCGTCTCCTTTGAGGCCGGCAACCCAATGCCAGCCGTCGACTTGCACCACTGCTTGGACAATCCCTTCGTGGAACGCAACCGCGTACTCCACATCCAGGGCAACTCGATCGTTCAGGGCTTGTACGTCGTTCCCCGGCATCTCCCACCAGCCGCGCATTGAGTTGACGGCCTTCTGCGGCCAGTCGCCTTGCTCGTCGCCTTCGCGATATCCGCTCCGGTATTTCTTCTTCGTCCGATGGCTGAGCCGGAACAAGACGGCGGGAAACTCGTTGCGGGGATCATTCCAATCGTTCTCTGCAACCACGATTGCCCAAGACCTCCTTGACCGGCGCGGGTGAGATTCGCGAGCGAATCAGCAGTTGCCAAGCCGCCGCGCATAGTAGGGCCGCGCATCAGGTCAGAGCGAGCGGAGGCAATCGAAGTTGTCGTCAAGGACTGCGTCCTGCATGCGCTATACGAACGGCGCGAGACGCCGGCTCCCGTGGTTGCTGCTCGTCATCGGCGGATCCCAGCGGTCGCAAGACACAGTCATGACGACTGGAGTGCCACACCATCGCTTCGCCGATGATCTCAAGCTGTCTCTCAGCGGTGCTCTGGAGAATCCAGCTTCGGTCGAATTCCGCGCGGCCAAGCGCCGCAATCTCGACCAGCTTGTTGCACGCATCGAGAATGTCGTGGACACGCTCGGCGTCGCTGCGAGTCACAGAAGTATTGCGTCCTCGAACATTCCCCGGTGGCTCTCACGCACTGCCGAAGAATCAACAACGTCGACATGCTGGCCGAGCAATTCCGTCAAGTCCACTTGCAGGCCTGCAATGTCGAATAGGTCAGCGTCGACGGCGAATTCGACGAGGAAGTCGTAGTCGCTCCGGTCCGTGTCCTCGTCTCGGGCCACCGAGCCAATAAGCGATATCGACCGCGCCTTGGCGCGTTCCGCGGCGATGCGGATCGCTACCCGATGAGTCTCGAGCACGGCGTCGCGACGGTTCACATTTTCGACTGTACCGGCGCGGTTGCCGACGATCGCCCGCAGCCAAAGCAGCTCGGAGCGGTGCCGCCATTCGACACGGTCGCGGCCAGCTTGCAGTGCCACACCGAGACACCCATCGTGCAGGTCGGTCAGAGCGAGCGGAGGCGTTCGATTGCCGCGTCGAGGACGTCGTGCTGCTTGCAGAACGCGAAGCGCACGAGGTGGCGGCCCTCGTCGACATTGTCGTACATGACCACGTTCGGCACTGCCGCCACGCCGATCCGCTCCGGCAAATTCCAGCAGAATTCGACGCCGTCGTCGTGCCCGATCGAGCGGATGTCCGCCGTGATGAAGTAGGTGCCGGACGGCTCGAAGACTTCGAGACCGGTCGAGCACAGGCCAGCGGACAGCCGGTCCCGCTTGGCACGCAACTCATCGGCCTGGGCCTTGAAGTAGTCATCGCCGAGGTCCAGCCCTACAGCGATCGCGTGCTGGAACGGACCGCCGCTCACGTAGGTGAGCCACTGCTTGGCCGTGCGCACCGCCGCAACCAGCTCCGGGCGTGCGCAGACCCAGCCGATCTTCCAGCCCGTCACGGCGAAGGTCTTGCCACCGCTCGAGATGGTGACCGTGCGGTCAGCCATACCCGGCAGCGTCGCGATCGGGATGTGCTCGCCGTCGAAGGTGAGGTGCTCGTACACCTCGTCGGTGACAACGATGAGATCTCGCTCGACGGCCACCGATGCGATGGCTTCCAGCTCCGCCCGGCTGAACACCTTGCCGGTCGGGTTGTGCGGGCTGTTGAGCACCAGCAGCCGGGTGCGCGCCGTCACCGCCGCCGCCAGCTCGTCAGGATCGAATCCGTAGTCGGGCGGCCGCAGGGTCACCACCTTGCGCACCGCTCCCGCCATGGAGATGACTGCGCCGTACAGGTCGTACCAGGGCTCGAAGGTGAGCACATCGTCGCCCACCTCAGTCAGCGCCAGGATGCTCGCGGCCAGCGCCTCGCTCGCGCCCGCCGTGATGAGCACCTCGCTGTCGGGGTCGACCTCCATCCCCCAGAACCGCTTCTGATGCCGCGCAACCGCATGTCGCAGCTCCCCGATGCCGATGCCCGGCGGGTACTGATTCGCGGTGCCGCTGCGAATCGCCTTCACCGCGGCTTCGAGTACTTCGATCGGTCCGTCGGTGTCGGGGAAGCCCTGGCCGAGATTGATGGCCCCGGTCCGCACCGCCAATGCAGACATCTCGGCGAAGATCGTCGACTGGTAGCCCTGCAGACGCGAGTTCAGGTACGGCAGCCGTGCCACGTCTCTGATCGTACGACGACGGTCAATCAAGATGGCCCAATAGTCGGTACCCCGGGAATTTGACTCGGTATCGCAACGATAGGCAGGTAATAATGACGGCCATGCCGACACCAGAGCTGAACCCCCATGTGCCCGCCCGCTACGACACCGCCGGGGTTGACCTCGTGTCGGTAGACGGCGTGCTGTCGACTACCCGCTCCGTGCGGCTCCGTCTCGACTTGGAGCGAGAGATCCCCCAGGACCTCGTGCTCGACTGCATCGACATCGCCGAGCAGGGTCCTGGCGGCGGCAACCAGGCAAGCCGGCGCTGGCTGCTGATCCGCGACCCCGCCCAGCGGCAGGCAATCGGCGAGATGTACGACTCGGTTGTCGGCGCATTCATGCGCCAAGGCCGCGATGCCACAGCGGGCACCGGCCATCCGATGGAACAGGTGATGAAATCTGCCTCCCATCTCGCGGAGCACCTCGCGGAGGTTCCGGTCATCGTCATTCCCTGCGTGTGGGGTGTGCACGACGACAGCGGCAAGCCCGGACTCTTCGACTCCGTGCTGCAGTCGGCGTGGAGCTTCTGCCTCGCGGCCCGTGCACGTGGCATGGCGACCGCGTGGACCACTGCGATCCTCAACAAGGAAGACGAGCTGCGCGAGCTGCTGGGCATTCCTGACGGGGTCACCCCGGTCGCGCTGCTGCCGCTGGCGTTCGCGAAGGGCACGGACTTCGGGGCCATCCCGCGCCGTCGCGCCAACGAGATCGCCTACGTCGACGGCTGGGGCCGCACCTGGGAGCAGCGGGGGAACGAAGCGACGGCTCGCGCCATCGGTGAGGGGCCCGGTGCCACGTTCGAACTGGATATCGACGCATCGCCCGAACGTCTCTGGGAAATCGTCAGCGACATCAATGTGGGCGCGAATTTCTCCGAAGAGTTCGTGCGAGCCGAGTGGGCCCCCGGCTACGACGGTCCCGCCCTCGGCGCCAAGTTCATCGGGCACAACCAGCATCCCGCCATCGGCGAGTGGAACATCGATCTCACCATCACCGAGTACGAGCCGAACGTCCTCTTCGGCTGGGCCACTGGCGAGACCGAGGATGTCGCCGGCGCCCGCTGGCGCTACGAGATCGACCATCTGCATGGTCAGCGCTCGCGGCTGCGCCACACGGTCCGCCTCGGACCCGGCCCATCTGGCCTCAGCGCCGCGATCGAAGCGATGCCTGACAAAGAGCCGCGCATCGTCTCGCGGCGCCAGAGCGAGCACTTGGCGAACATGAAGCGGTGCGTCGAGGGCATCAAGGCACTCGCCGAAGGCAACACTTGAGCGAAGACCCGACAACGGGCCGTTGGGCGCCGAGCCCGACCGGCGATCTGCACCTCGGAAACCTGCGCACCGCACTGCTGGCGTGGCTGTTCGCTCGCTCGGACGGGGGGCGGCTGCTGTGGCGGTTCGAAGATCTCGACGGTGCCGTGCGGCCGCAGTTCTACGACTCGCAGCTGCGCGACGTTGCCGCGCTGGGACTGGACTGGGACGGCGAGCCTGTGCGCCAGAGCGACCGGATGGAGCTGTATCGCGATGCCATCTCGGACTTGATCCGACGAGGACTCACCTACGAGTGCTTCTGCACGCGACGCGAGATCACCGAGGCTGTAGCAGCACCGCACGGACTGTCGCCCGAGGGCGCATACCCTGGCACCTGCAGGCAATTCACCCGCGGCGAACGCGAACGGCGTCGCAGCGACGGCCGTCCCCCGGCCCTGCGATTACGCGTCGACGCCAGCGACTCGGGCCACGCCGAGCTCACGGTCACCGATCTGCAGCTCGGCTCGTACACCGGCATCGTCGACGACTTCGTGCTCCAGCGGGGGGACGGCACCCCGGCGTACAACCTGGCGGTCGTGGTGGACGACGCAGCCCAAGGCATCAACCAGGTTGTCCGGGGCGACGATCTGCTGACTTCCACGCCACGCCAGGTGCACCTCGCAGCACTGCTCGGCGTCGAATCCCCGTCGTACGCGCACGTTCCATTGGTGCTGGGTCCGCAAGGTTGGCGCCTCGCGAAGCGGGATGGCGCCGTGACTCTGGCGGACTGGCGGGCGCTCGGCGAGACCCCGCTCGATGTCACGAATCTTCTCTTGGCAAGCCTCGGGCTGAAACCCGCCACGTCCACCCAGGACCTGGCTGCAATTGCCGCAGTCTTCGATCCCGCGGCGCTACCGAACCAGCCGTGGGTCTGCACACCTCCACCCGCGGGCGACAAGCGTGACCGTCGCGGACACCGCGACAATGATCGGGATGCTGCTCGCCGTGAGGCCAATTGAGCAGCACGCAGAGGTCCCTAAGATCAAGCACGGACTGCGGGGACCCACCACCTGATTCCAGTCACGGCCGCCTGATCGACCGCAGCGGGAGACACACCATGTCCGGCAAGAATGCGAACGTATTCGCGGAGGCGTACCGTCGACTGACGGCACCAAAGCCGATGGCGGACCAGGTTGATCTGTCAGGTCGAAGCGCCGTCGTCACTGGCGGCGCCGCGAACTCGATCGGCTACTACGTAGCGAAGGCCCTCGCCGCATGGGGCGCCGACGTCGTCGTCACTTCACTGGGCGAAACCGACACCTTGCAGAGCAAGTTGTGTGACGAGCTCCGCGCCGACGGCGTCGATCAGGGCCGGCTGGTCGCACAGCCCGTTGACCTGGCTGATCCCCTGAGCGTCGCCGCCTTCGCGCAGTGGCACCGGGAGCATCACGGGGACGAATTAGACATCCTCGTCAACAACGCCGGCATATTCAGCGACATCGCCAAGCGCGCCAAGACGCCGATCCTTGCGGGCGACGGCACCGAAGTTCACTGGCGAGTAAATTTCCTCGGCACATTTCACCTGACCAGCCTGCTGTTGCCCCGGTTGCAGAGTGCAGGTGAGCGAACGGGCGATGCCCGCATCATCATCACTTCGTCAGTCGTGCACGAGAAGGGCAGCAACGCGCGCTTCTTCTCCGAGCCGCCCCTGCCATATAACTCGTGGGATGCGTATGCACAGTCAAAGCTCGCTCTCGTGCATCTCGCTCTTGAGCTGCAGCGTCGCTTTGCGGACCAATACGGGCTCCAAACCGCCGCAGTTCACCCTGGCGACGTTCGCAGCAATCTCACGAATGCGGGCCTAGGCCAGCAACCGGTATTGAGGATGATGAATCGGTTGACCAGTCCGCTACAGGCCCCGTTCTTCCTCAGTCCGCTCCAGGGGGCTCAAACGACGATCGCGTGCGCAACGATGATCCCGTTGCGAGGGGGCGAGTACTACGAGACCTGTGCCGTCTCGCGAGCTTCGGAAGAGACCCAGGACAGCGACACAGCGCGGCGTCTATGGGACGGTGCTCAAGAGTGGGTAAGTAGCCTGCCGAACGGTTAGCACGAAGCTCGATCCGCAGCAGCTCGGCCCTACTCCATCACCCGCAGCTGGCCCGGGATGAACATCTTCTTGAGCTTGCGGCCCGAGAACATCGGCGCCACTGCTATCGCAACCAGCGCCGCAAGGAAATAGGCCGCCATCTCCCACCAGCGGACTGACACCAGCATGCCCACTTCAGGAATGGAGGTCGGCATCAAGAACAACGCCATCCACAGCAGCAGCGCGTAGCCGAACAGGGCGCCGAGTACGACCGCCACCACACCTAGCAGCAAGCCCTCTATCGAGAGGTTCGCGATCACCCTTCGCACGGGAATGCCGTAAGCGAACATCGTCGCATGGTCCCGAGCCCGTTCGTCTACGTTGATATTCGCCGTGTTGAAGGCAATCAGCATGACCAAGAGGATCACGAAGATCCGTGTGAGGATGAGCACGCTCCTCGATTGATCTAGTGCGTCCTGCAGCGACTTGAACGACTCGCTCATCCCCTGCACCAGTGCCACACCTGTACCGGTGCCGAAGAGCGAGCGCTTCGCGTCGTTCAGATTGCTGCCATCCGCTGGCACGCCGGTCACGATATTCGCGAGTCCTCCGAAGCCCCAATCGGCTGCGGTCGAGAGGTCCATGTAGGAGTTGACTCGCAGCGGATGCGGGTGTGTGGCGAGGACGGGCAGCGTATGCGTGCCATAGGCGAACGTCCCGTCGACGATCTCAGGATGGGTGACGATGACGTCGTCGCCGACTCCGACGCCGAAGTCCCGCGCAGCCTTGTCGGCGAGCACGATGCCCGGCACCCCCGGTTGCAGCTCTCCCTCCGACACGGACGGTGTCCACACGTTGCTGCCGAAGTCGACGAACCGGACGGAAAGATCGAGCCGGGTTTGCTCGTCAATGTTCTCGGCAGGTGCCTCGGCGATGACACTCGCCCCAAGCCTCAGCCCGGTCTCGCCGAGTTGCACCGTTGAATCGCTGAGCACGTCTTGCACTCGCGCAGAATCGACTGGGTAGAACGAGTCGAGTTGCACCATGAAGCGCTCGGGTTCATCTCCCTGCAACTCTCGATTGCCTTCGTCGAAGGTGGTGGAAAACGAAGTGTTCAGACCCACCATGCTGAACATGATCGCCAAGCTCGTTGTGAACGTCAGCAAGGTGATGAAGGTGCGGCGGGGTGCCCTCATCAGGTTCCTTATGGGCATCCGCTCCAGACTGCGACCGGGCAACGGCAGGCGGCTGAGGATGGGTGACAGACCCCCTCCGCGTGATGCCAGATGGCCCGGGCGTATCGCCTCGACCGGTTGGACCCGTACGGCGCGTAGAACGGGCACGAGCACGGCCAGCATTGGCACCACGAAGCCAATCGCCGCGGCTCTCGCAAAGAAAACCCACTGGAAGGGCATCTCAAACAGCGGCAATATGACCCTCTGTTGAATGATCCCCGCTGTTTGGAAGGCCAGCGCGAAGGCGACGCCGATCCCGAGAATGACGCCTAGAACACCAATCTGCAAGCCGATAAGCAGGGGTCGGATGGCGATTGATCGGGGAGATTCACCCAGCGCCATCGCCGCGCCCATCTCTCGCCGCTGCGCTTGCACCATCCGCGCCGAGAAGTTCAGCGTTGCGAAGGCAGCGCCGACGAAGAGCAAGAGCGACATGACGTCGTAGATGCTCTGATCGACCTCCGGCGATCCGAGCAGTGCGATGTACGACGGCCACTCCTCGCGGGTGATCGTTTCCAGCAGAATCCCGTCCAAATGAATAGCGGCCGCGTCGATGAGCTGCTGCGACACTGCGTCAGAGTCGGCACCTGGCTCCAGCGTCATCACGAGGTCGTTGACTGCGCCGGGCCTTCCGGAGATGTCCTGCGCGTCGGCTAGCTGGGCGAACAGCACAGCCAAGTTGGACTGGCCGAGCGAACCGTTGCCCTCGAGGATGTCGAAGTACTCCGGTGATGCGGCGTGGCCGACGTAGTCGACGCGTACATCGCCTCCGACAGTGAGGCTGCCGTGTGTCGGCAGATCCCAGAACGATGCAAAGTTACGTCCGAGCAGAACTCGGGGCGTGTCGGCGCCCGATGGAGGCAAACCGTCGCCTTCGATGACCTCGACGCCGTTGACGCTTGGCCCTCCGCCTGAAGTGTCGACGCCGACGATGCGCCCGTGCACCAGTAGCTCTTCGCCATCGGCGGTGGTCTCAACCTGGGTGCCAAGGAAGAGGCGTTCGTTGTACTCGTCGATGCCGTCGATTTCGCTGGCAATCTGTGCGAGCGAGCCAACGGGTACATCTCCGCCCCCGCCGACCGTCGCCCGCAGGTCGAACATATTGGTGAGCTCGATGCTCTTGTCGGTGGACGCGTACCGCCACTCGGTGACGCTGCTGAGACCGGCGTAGCTGCCGATGCCAATGGCGATCGTGAAGGCAATTCCAACGATCTGGATCCAACGCTTTCGCGCGTCCCGCAGGGACCACCGCAGCCGGAGAAACCACACGTTCGAGACCTACCAGTGCAGCTCGGACAGCGGAGTCTTCCCGCCCTCAGGCGGACCATCGCTGATGATGAGCCCGCTGCTCATCTCGACGACGCGGTCGGCCATCCGTGAGATCTCGCGATTGTGCGTCACCACAAGCACTGCCCTGTCGTTGTTGGCTTGCTCGGCGAGCAATTCGAGAATCTGGGCACCGGTCTTGAAGTCCAGCTCGCCCGTGGGCTCGTCGGCGAGCAGCACTGGGTTGCCGGTGGCCAACGCGCGCGCAATCGCTACGCGCTGCTGCTCGCCGCCCGATAACTCATGCGGGAAGTGCCCGAGGCGGTGGCCGAGCCCGACGGACCCAAGAATCTCGGTGGGGTCGGCCGATCCGCTCTTGCCGGATACGTCCATCCCGAACTCGACGTTCTCGGTCGCGGTCAAGCCGGGGAAGAGATTGAAGCTCTGGAAGATGAAGCTCACCGTCTCGCGCCGCAGCGCGAAGAGCTCGCTCCGGCTGGACGCCGTGAGATCACGGCCGCCGACATTCACCGTTCCCGATGACGCCGTGTCCAGTGCGCCGATGATGTTGAGCGTGGTGGTCTTGCCGCTCCCGGAGGGTCCGAGCACCACGACGAACTCGCCGGCGTCGACATGCAGGTCGATGCCATCGAGCGCGGTGACCAATACGGGGCCGACTTCGTAGTGCTTGGTGACGCCTTCGAGATCGATCACGGCACAGAACTCCCCGTTAGCAAAAGGAACCGGCGCGGACAGGGCCAGCGGTACCGGCCCAACGCGCAGCCGAGTCGCAAGGCATCAAGTAACAACGGACATAATCCCAAGTCAATTGAGCCGTTGTCTATCACAGCCCGATCTTTGGCATCTGCATCTCAATGCATCAAGCTGTGCCCACATTGCGTGCACGAACTGCCCAATCTCAGCAACTTGGCCAGTAGCTGAGCGGTCGCTGTTCGGGTGGCGGCACCGGCCGGTTGGCCAGCATCCGAAGGTCCGAGATGAGCACGCGGCGGGTGTCGGCCGGGTCGATCATCTCGTCGATGCGCATGGTGCCGGCCGCGTCGAAGGGATTGGTGGCTTCGGCTACCTCGGCAACCAGCTTCAGGCGTTCGGCTTCGCGTTCGTCGAGATCGGTCATCCGATCCAATTTCGAGCCGAATGCTACGTTCACGCCGACTTCGGGATCCATGAAGCCGATCTCGGCACCCGGCCAGCAGTAGATGCCATGGCTCGGCATCCGTGAACCATTCATTGCCTGCCATGCCAAGCCGAACGCCTTGCGAAGGCAGACCGTCAGCGTCGGCGTGGACGCGTTCTGCAGAGCGTGCATCATGCGCATGCCCCAATGGAGCATCAGGTCGTGCTCGACGCGCTTGCCGACCATGAATCCGGGGACATCCACGAGGAAGATCATCGGGATGTTGAACGAGTCGCACACGGTGGCCATGCGGATGATCTTGTGGCAGGCCTGCGGGTCCAGCGTTCCGGCCTGGAACATCGGATTGTTCGCTATGACGCCGACGGGGTACCCGTCGAGCCGCGCCAGCGCGCACACGACGTTGCGTGCGTAGTTGGGCTGGAGTTCCAGGACCGACTCGGGATCGCAGATGCGGGCGACGACGCGTCGCATGTCGTAGCCGCGCGTGCGCCGGGCGGGCACCATCCGGGCGAGTTCAGGATCGGACTCGTCGCCACCGCGGGGTTCGGCTCGGGGTGCCGGCTCCCAGGCGTTCGACGGCATGAACGACAACCACCGGCGGATCGCTGCGTAACCCTCCTCGTCGGTGTCGACGCCGAGGTCGATCTGGCCCGTCTTTCGGGCGTGCACGTCAACTCCGCCGACGTCTTCGAACGAGATGACCTCGCCAGTCGCGATCTCGAAGACCTTCGGCGAAGTGACCGCAAGGCACGAGCCACGCACCATGACGACGTAGTCGCTCAGGGCCGACACAAACGACGAACCGCCGAAGGACTGACCACAGATCATGGTGGCCATCGGCACCCGATGCCGCCGGCGGGCCATCTCGAACATGGCGCCTGGTTCGGAGATGCCCTCCGAGCCCATCAGGTCGGGAATCCGGCCGCCGCCGGTCTCGCCGAAATGAACGATCGGAATGCCCATGGCGAGCGCACGGTCGAACAGGCGGCTCTCTTTGCGGGTGCCGACGATCGAACTCGAGCCACGCAGCACCGTGATGTCGTCGCCGAAGACGGCCACTGGGTGCCCGTCGACGTTGCCGTGTCCACCGACCTTGCCATCACCCGGGGTGATGTCGCGCATCTCGGGGCGGAGGGAGCGGCTGAAGGTGCCGATCTCGCGGAAGCTGCCTTCGTCGACGAAAGCGTCGATGTGCTCGCGGACCGTCCGGTCGCCTTCCGCTGCCATGGCGCGGACCTTCGACGCACCGCCCATGTCACGACGGATCACCTCGGCTCGAGCCTGCATCTCGGCAACCCGTTGCTCGTGGCTGATCGCGTCGCCGTCGCCGTACTCAGGCATCGCTCTCCTCCTCAGGTGTTGAACAAGTCATGGATGCCTCGGACAACTTACGCATCCGCGTAATCAGCGAGGATCTGCCCGTACGTCTCGCCGAGCTGGGCAGGGCGGCGTCCTGGCACCATCATCTGGTCGACCCCGAGCGCGACGAGCTGGTCCAGATGGGCCCGGTCGGTTCCGCCCGTCGTCCACATCTCGATCTCAGCCGGATCGCGTCCCGCAGCCTCGGCGTACCTGCGGGCTGAGTCGAACAATTCCGCGAGCACCTCGGCTGGCCGTTCGGCCGGAAAGAAGACATCGCCGAGCTCGCCGGCGCGCCGGGCTGCGCGGTCACTGTGACCACCGACCAGGATCGGCACCGGCTGCTGGATCGGCTTGGGCTGGGAGTAGACAGGGTCGAAGTCCACGAACTCGCCGTGGAACTCAGCCTCCTCCTCCGTCCACAGCACCCGCAGCGCGGCGATGTACTCGTCGGTTCGGGCACCGCGGCGGTCAAAGGGCACGCCGAGCGCCTCGAATTCCTCTCTCAGCCATCCGACGCCGATGCCGAAGTCGAAACGACCGCCGCACAAACGGTCCAGCGAGGCGATCTCCTTGGCCAGGATCAGCGGATTGCGCTGGGGCAGGATGAGAATGCCCGTCGCCAGCCGGATACGTGACGTCACGGCGGCGGCGTACGCCAGCCAGATGAGCGGGTCCGAATGGTCGATCTGGCTTGCGCCCTTGAACAGCCGGCCGCCCTCGTCGTAGGGATAGGTGGAGCTGTACGACTTCGGCACCACCACATGCTCGATCGCCCACAACGAATCGAAACCGACTTCTTCCGCGGTCTGGGCGGTCTCGTGTGCAGCAGCGCCGTCAACGTTGCCCATCAAGTTCGCGGAAATCAGGCCGAATCTCATCTGGGAGCCCCCGTCCGCCGCGCTCGGACGGCGCAGCGGCGAACATCATGGCCGATCAGCGCCGATAGTTCCCGCCAACTGAAATTCACTTGCCGCGCGACGACCACCGGACTGGCATGACGAGCCGTGACCGACCGGGAGTTCCTGCGCCGACTCCGCCGCTACGCTCGCAAGCGTGGCATATTTGTCGTGGTCCAGCCAGACCGCGGCAAGGGCAGCCACGCCAGGGTCTGGCTCGGCGACAGGGCAACAACGTTGTCCAAGGTTGAACTGCAGCCCGGCAAGCTGCGGGCCATGCTCCGGCAGCTTGGCATCGACAAGGTGGAGTTCTGATCAATGAGGCACTCCTACCCATGCGAGGTAGTGCTGGATGACGAGGAGGCCGAGACCACGGGTCGCGAGGCCTACGTCGCAACTTTTCCTGACGTGCCACCCGCTATCACCGGCGGCTGGTCGGTGCAGGAAGTGAACGGCCACCTTCGGGACTGTCTCGAGACGGCGCTGAGCTTCTGCATCGACAACAACGAATCCCTGCCGGAGCCGGGCGAGTCCGAGCCCGGTCAGGTGCTCGTCGCAGTGTCAGCGCCAGTCGCAGCACAGTTCGCCCTCTATGAGGCCATGCGAGCTGAGGGCGTCACGGCAATCGAACTGGCGCGCCGCATCGGCATGCGCCCCTCACGTGCTCGTCGTCTCACCGACATCTTCCGCCCCGCCTCGCCCAGCGAGATCGAACGAGCGCTCGCCGCTGTGGGCCTGCACATGATCAGCGAAGTCGCCCCACTCGAACAGTGGACACCGAGCCCGGAGCCCGCCCCAGCCCTCTGAACCAGCCCGGCGTAGCCCCAGACGCCGCCGCAGTCCTCGGGCGGGCACACTCCATGGCCGCCGATGCTCGAGTCTCCGTAGCTGGTGCCGTCGCCTTCGCGGAATGCGTGCAGGTGGCAGTCCGCCCAGCCCATGGCTAGCTGGATGACAGCGTGAAGGTCACCCAGCGTGGCCTCGCCGGGCACTAAGACGCGTCGATCGATATCGACATGGGCACCCTCCAAGGTGATTTCCAACTCGTAGAGCTGCGTTGCTCTTGAGCCGACAAGCTTTGAATCATCCACCGAATCAACGAGTTGCAACACGCAGCAGCGTTGTGGCCCGCAGCGAAGCCGCTCAGGCGGCGGCAGCGGAAGTCAGCTCGGTGGCAGCCAGGCCAACCGGCGGGGCGTCCCATTCCTTGAGCACGGGAAGCACCTCGGTGGCAAACAGGTCGCTGTTGCGGCGCGCCTGCTGGCAGCGATCGATCATCAGCGGCGCACGGGTAAGGCCGCTACCCCGACTTCTCCCAAGCGGAATCGTCCATTCACTTCATCGCCCGATCACATTGCCGAACTCGCCGCCGCCGAGGCATTCGACTAGGCCTGTATCGGAGTTGTCCTCGGCGGCCACTGGCCGACGGCGGTGACGCCAGCGGTCAGCGCGTCAGTCAGGACTATCTATCGTGACTTGTATGAATCTCGGTGACCGACTCGCACTGCACGAACTTCCTGGCCGCTACGGCGACATCTTCGACGACCGGGATTGGGACCGCCTCGGGACTGTGTTCGTCGATGATGCTGCATTCGACCTGACCGATCTCGAAGGACCCCGCCTCGAAGGTCTCGAGGCGATACGGGAGTTCGTCGCCAACGATGTCGAGCACGTGCGAACGCACACAATGACCAACGTGTACGTCGACGAAACGCCCGAAGGCGCGGTGCTCCACTTCCGATTGCTGGCGCTGATCGGCGGCGGTCGGGTCGGCACCACGTCGTTCCGCGGCCTCGTCGTATCCACGACTGACGGCTGGCGCTTACGGCACCTCACCGTGAAGCGTCGCCGCGGCGTGTCTTAGCCCCGCGACGCCCTCGCCAGCGGCTGTGCAGCTACCGAAATGCGTCTCAGGGGATCCGTCGGCCGTGTCTGACTGGGTTGTGCCTGAACCACACGCTGTCATCGATGTGACAGTCGACGACGACGTGATGTTGAGCGTGCGCAGGCACGGCAACCTGGCGAGTCGATGCCGGGTGCTGCTGGGTCACGGCTGCGGCCTCGCGGCCGACGCATACCTGCCGTTCTGGTCTCAGCTCGCAATCCGGTACGAGATCATCGCATACGACATGCGCAGCCACGGATACAGCAGCCTCGGCCCGCTCGAGACGCTGAATGTACCCACGCTGGTCCGAGACAGCCAGTCCGTGTTCAGGACCGCGCAATCGGCCTTCGGAGAGAAGCCGACTGTCGGTGTACATCACTCGCTCGCCAGCGTCGTGGCGCTGCATCACGCAGCCCAAGAGCCGGATTTCGCCGCGCTCGTGCTCTTCGATCCCCCCGTTAGACCGACGGACGGTGCTCCAGACGACATCGAAGCCATCGGCCAATTCATGGCGCGCGCCGCCAGTCAGCGTCGCGAGCGATTCGATCATCCCCACCAGCTCGCAGAGAGCCTCGCCCGAAACCCTGCGTTTCAACTCGTGCCGCCAACCACACTCGAACTCTTCGCCCGCTCGACCCTGGTGGAAGACGCCGAGGGCTGGCGACTGCGCTGCCCACCCGAACACGAGACTGCGCTTTCCCAGTGGACCTTCGGGTTCACGATGCAACTTCCGGGCATCATCGGCCGCCTGCCGATACCAGTGAAAGTGATCGGCGGCGATCCGACTGTGCCATTCTCGTTTCTGCCGACCGTGGACATGTCCGAGCTCATAACCGTCGGTTATGACTTCGTTCCTGATCTCACGCACTTCTTGCAGGTCGAAGACCCAGAGATCACTGCGACGCTCACCATCGACTTTCTGGAGTCTCAGGGACTTGGCTCATAGCCGCTGCACGTCATAGCCAAGCTGCCGCCGTATTGCAACGGGCGCAGTACATGCCCCAGTCTTCGTCTACGGAATCGCAGGCTCCTGTAACGCCAATGGCACTGCGCATTCCAACGTAATCACCTCGAACCCGCTCGCCCGACCAATCCCGCATCGAGCGCTTGTGCGCAGGAACCGGCGCCGACGGCTGCGCACATCTCGGACTGCTATGCGGCCGCAGCTACCAACTCGGTGGCGGCGAGGCCCACCGGCGGAGCGTCCCACTCCTTGAGCACGGGAAGCACCTCGGCGGCGAACAGGTCGCGGTTACGGCGCGCCTCCGTCCAGTTCATACCGGCGAAGCAGAGGTTCGGGAAGAACGCCGCCATGTCGATCTTTTCCCTGATGACTTGGAGCTTCTCGAGCACCTGGTCGGGCGTGCCGTATGGCATCAACCGGGTGAAGTCCTCGGCTGCGCCGCGGGCGCCGTGGCGGTCGATGTACCTCGAGATGCCCTCGTAGAACTCGTAGCCCTTGACGCCTTCGTGCGGCCGCTTGGGACCGAACTCGTAGTGCTTCATCACCGTGCCGTAGTAGTTGCCGATGTGCTCCATCGCCTTCTCCTCGGCACGTTCCGCGTTGGTGTCGACCCAGCAGAACCCGCCCGACAGCGGGGGCGGGGGCGGCGCGGTGTGGTGCCTGGCCCACTCGCCGTGATAGGCGGCGAAGTCAGACTCGACAATCTCCCAAGGCTTCTGGGGGATCACCAGCAGCCCGATGCCCAGCTGCGCCATGAGCGGCATGCCTTCGGGCGACACAGCAGCGGCGTAGGTGCGGCCCTTGAAGGAATGCTCGGGCTTGGGGCGAATCTCGCGGCGAGGCTGGGTCACGAATTCGCCGTCGTGCTCCACGTAGCCCTGCTCGAGGCCTTCGATGAGCATCTTGGCGTACTCCAGGAAGCGCTCCCGGCTGGTGTTCATGTCGACACGGAAGCCCTCGTACTCGACGCGGGCCAGGCCGCGCCCGATGCCGAGGATGAGACGGCCGTCGGAGAGGTTGTCGAGCATGGTCACCTGCTCGGCGACGCGCATCGGGTCGTGCCAGGGCAGCACGATGACGGCGGTGCCGAGTTGCAGGTTCGTCTTGCCCGCAACCCAGGTCAGGAACTGCACTGGATCGGGGCACATCGTGTAGTCGGTGAAGTGATGCTCCACCGTCCAGATCGAGTCGAAGCCGAGATCCTCGGCTTCGGAGACCATGCGGATCTCCTGGTCCCAAACCTCTCGGTCCGGGAGTGCGTTCTCTGGGTTCTGGAAGACGGCCGAGTAACCGACGTGCATGACGTGCCCCCTGCTCATAGCCGCGTGCGTTGCGGCCAAAATCGAATGTTACGCAGATTCTCAAGCAACCGCAGCCGTGCAGGAACAGGAGGGAGTGATCGATGCACGATCGAGGGCCGCGCGATTAGCGTCAGACCGAATCGAACCAGGAGAACTTCGTCATGGAGACGGCAGCGGTTGCGCGCAGCATGCGCGGCTCAGTGGGAATGCTGGCGATGGACTGGTTGATGGACCCGTCCACGCTGGAAAAGGCTGCCCAACGCGGCATGGCAGAGGGCATGGGGGCGTATGCGACCGGCCGGCTGGGCGTGTTGGGCGAATGCCCTGTCGACAATGTCATCGGTGCAGCGTTCTTCTGGGCGCCGGAGAAGATGCGTTCGATGGTGGCGCAAGGACGGGCGGTCATGAAGCCGTCCGACGGAGCGCTGATCTGGGCCGACATCTGCGCCGAATATGGCGAGAAGCGGCTGGCAGGCATGGAGGGCGCTGAACGTCTCGGCGAGTTGCTCGAACCGGTCGTGGAGTCCGCCGTTCCCCAGGGCGCTCCGACATTCGTCGGCTGGCGAGACCTGCCACGGCCCGGCGAACCCGGGCCAGCCCGTGCGTTCTTCATGGCCCAGATCATGCGGGAGCTGCGCTTCGGTCGACACGCCGTCGCGGTTCAGGCGCTGGGCATGGGGCCGCTTGAGGCGATCCTGTCAGGCCCCGCGGGCGAGTGGAACGCCGAGTTCTTCGGTTGGGAGCGGCCGTATCCCGACGTCAGCCACCTCGCCGATGCGCGCGACGAGATCGAGTCGCTGACCGACAAGCTGCACGCCCCCGACTTCGAGTGCCTGACTCCCGACGAGCGCGCCGAAGTGCGAGAGCTCGCCAAGGCGGCCCGCTTCCACAACCCCGACGAGTAGCTGAGGCTGGGCGCTGCATTGCAGCGCTCAGTCGGTGAGAAGATCTTGGTGCTCGCCGAGGCGAGGCGCCCGCGTCGCGCGCCACGGCGTCGCCGAGAACTGGTAGGGCGCGCCCGGGTACGTGACAGGGGTGCCGTCGTGATCAATCTCGACAGGGAAGCCGCGGGCCACGAAGTGTTCGTCGGCGAGCATCTCCTCGGGTGAGTAGACGATGCCGCAGGCGAGGCCTTTCGCCTGCAAGCCGACGAAGAGCTCGTGCGCCCCGAGCCGCTCGGCCAGGAAGTTGATGGTGTCGCGCCCGGCGCCGAACACCTCGGCGCCGAGCGGATCTGCGTCGAGGTGCAAGATGTCGATCAGCTCGTAGGCCTCGCCCAGCTTCAGCAGTTCGGTGTAGGGGCACTGGTCAGTCAAGTCCAGCTCGGCAACCCACTCAGCCAGCGCAGCAAATTCCGGTCCGCGCCGAGGCGGCACCCCGGTGTTCAGCCAGCGCCCGTCCGCGCAACGAACCTGCGTGGGCTCGGAGATCTGCGGGAGCGCGTGACGGCCGGTCTGGCGCTGCACATCGACCTGCTGGTTCAGCCAGAAGTAGGTCGCGAACTCACAGGTCACGTTCGCGGCGGCGAGCATGGACACATCGATGAGCTGGCCGCGGCCCGAGTCTTCCCGCCATAACAGCGCGGCCACCAGCGTCGCGACGGCGTAGTGGCACGCCATCTGCAGGCCCTGATTCCCACCGCCTCGAACAGGAGGGATCGTGTGGTCGTCATAGCCGCACGACCACGCGGGACCCCCTTCGGCCAGCACAGTGAGATCAGTGGCCGGCGGGTCAGGTCGCTCGCGCCCGTTGTGAGTGATCGAGACCCAGATCAACCGCTCATTCGGCGCTTGCGAGGCGGCGGCGCCGAGCTGGTCCCAATCCAGACCGAGGGCATCGAGGCGCTCCAGCGGCTCCGCTTCGAGCACCACGTCCGCTGTTGCGGCGAGGCCTCTGAAGTCGGTTGCACCGTCGGCGGAGTCGAGGTCGAGAACCACCGACCGCTTGGAAGTGTTGTAGTGCCACCACCACAGGGCACTCTCGGGATCCGGACTGTCGCCTGCAAATGGCTCGTAGGCGCGCATCGGCGACCCGCCGGGCGGCTCCACGACGATCACATCGGCGCCCATGTCGGCAAGCAGCTTGCCCGCGAGCGCACATCGCTCCGACGTCAGCTCGATGACCCGGAGGCCGTCAAGCGGGCGTGTACCGACAGCCCAGGCCATTAGATGACGCCCTCTGCGGCCAGCGCAGCTAGCTCAGCATCTCTGCGGCCCAGCACCTCGCCGAACACGTAACGGTTGTCCTCGCCCAGACAGGGCGCGGCGCGGCCGATCGCCCAATCAGTCTCGGACAGGCGAACCGGCAGGCCCTCGACACGGGTGTCGCCCACCTCCCGGTGCGGCACCGTGACCCACAGCCCCCAGTCCGTGGTACGCGGATCGCCGTCGATGCGTTCGCTGGGGCGCAGCACCGGTGCCGCGGGTACGCCCGCGGCAATGAGGTGCTGCGAGACATCGTGCCTGACCCGCGTCGCCGTCCACTCCCCAACCAGGCGCTCCAGCTCGTTCTCCTGCGCCAATCGGCCGGCGAGGCGAGTCCATCGCTCGTCGGCGGTCCACGGCTCGTCGACGGCATCGGCAAGTCGCTGCCAGTCCTCGTCGTTGCGGACGGCGATCGCCGCCCACTCGTCGTCGCCGTTGCACGCAAAGATGCCGTGGGGCGCCATCGCCGGCGACTGCGAACGGTTGCTGTTGGGCATCTCGGGCCGACGCGCTGGCCGGCCATTCACGGAGAAGTCCAGCGATGCTGCGCCGTGAAGGGTTCCCGCCGCCTCGATGCAGGCCAGGTCCACCCACTGGCCCTCGCCGGTGCGCCGACGATGAAACAGCGCCATGCCGATCGCAATCGCCATGTAGTAGGCGCCGGTGTGATCCATGAACGAATAGCCCCAGCCGGCAGGCGGCAGATCGGGCAGGCCGGACTGGAATGTCAGGCCGGATACCGCCTGGGCAATCGGGCCCCACGACCGGAAGCTGGCATAGGGACCATTCGCACCGAAGCCGCTGTTCGAGACGTAGACGATGTCGGGCTTGATGGCACACAGCGCCTCGTAGCCGAAGCCGAGGCGGTCCATCACACCGGCTGCGAAATTCTCGGTGACCGCGTCGCTGACCGCGACGAGTTCAGCGAGCAGCTCCTTCGCCCGGTCGTCTCGCAAGTTGAGCGTAATACCCAGCTTTCCGGCGCTGTGATTGTTGAACGAGCCCCCGGCTTCGATGCCGCGGTGCTCGCCCACGAACGGCTGGGTGCCCCGCAGGATGTCCCAACGGCCCTGCCGCACGGGGTCTTCAATGCGGATCACCTCCGCACCGAGGGCCGCCAGGATCTTGGTGGCGCCAGCGCCCGCAAGCTGCCCGGTGAAGTCGCAGATGCGGATGCCAGCCAGCGCTCCGGGTTCGGGCTTCGGCCACACCGGCGAACGGTGATCGGGTGCGATCACGGCACAAGATCGCGCATCGGCGTGCGCCCACGGCCGGGCTCGTTCGCCAGCGCTCGTGCACTCCGCTGGCAGTCCTCCAGCGCGTCCCGCAACGTCGCTGTCCACGCAGTCATGTCAGGTCGCCGGGCGCGCCCCCCGTCTGGCCCGCTCGGCGGTGCCAGGGGTTCGCCCACCACGATCGCCACCTGTGTCCTCTTGGGGAACTTCGCGCCGCTGGGCATGGCCTCGCGTGTGCCGGCGACTCCCACAGGCAGCACTGGAGCCCCCGACTTGGCCGCCAGCCACGCAGTGCCATCGAAGATGGGGCCGATGTCATCGGAGGGCTGTCGCGTCCCTTCAGGAAAGACCAGCATCGCCGCGCCGTCTCGCAGCAATTGCAGCGCTGCACGCATTGCGTCGAGGTCGGCCTCGCCGCGCCGCACTGGGAACGTCCCGATCGAGCGCATGAACCAGCCGAGCGGCTTGGGATGGAAGAGCTCCTCTTTGCCCAGGTAGCGAACTTGATGATGGGTGAGGCTCCCGACGAGTGGGCCGTCGAGGTGGCTGCGGTGGACGGGCGCGTAAATCAATGGGCCGTTCGCTCGCAGGCGCTCCTGCCCTGTGGCGCGCACCCGGAACATTCGGTACAGCACGATGCGAATGAGCCCGCGCGCCGCCCGCCACGCCCGATAGCCGGCCGTGCCGTCGGCGGCCAGCAAACCTCCTGGGCCGCGCAATCTCCATCTGTTCGCCCGTCTCGCCACACAGTGATTCTGGCGTTTCGAAGGCACCGCGCGACGACATGGGGACCGCGCAAGAAAGGTATGCAAGAAATGGCGAATACCGCGAACACTTTTTCTGCGGTCAGACTTACAGTGAAGTCATGACCCGACTGACGATCCCCGATCACGCCGAGATCCGTCGGCAACGGATCGCACGTCGGCGTCGGATCGACGGACACACCGTCTGCACCCGCCCGTCGCAGCCAAGCGAGCTGTGCCGGCGCATGCTGAAGGTGCTCACCGCCGTCCGGCGCCCGCCCTGCGGTTACTGAGACCGACGAACCCGCCGACCGCCAGTCGGCGGGGCCTCGCGGCATCACTACGCTCGTGCCCGCGAACAGCGGGGGTTTGACAGCATGCCAGTACCGACAGACATGGTGGGCGAGGTGATCGGGCCGGTCACCCATGATGTGGACGCCCGCTGGACGATGGCCTACTCAGCGTCGCTGGACGACACCCACGATTGCTATTTCGACACGCTTTCTGACGACGGCGTCGTGGCGCACCCGATGTTCGCGGTGTGTCCCGAGTGGCCGGCCATCGTGGCAGGCCGTGACGTTTCGGCCCGCTGGGGCATCAGCCTCGACGAGATCCGGCGCTCGGTGCATGCCACGCACGACTTGACCGTGCACCGCCTGGTGCGACCGGGCGACCGGCTGACGACCAGCCTCACCTACTCCGGCATGGAGCAACGCAAGCCGGGCACGTTTCAGACGATGCGGCTCGACACCGTCGACGCCAACGGCGACCCGATCGCAACGACGTATCAGGGCGGCATCTACCTCGGCGTCGAAACCGTCGGCCCCGATCGCCCCGACCCTGACGCGCCCGCAGAGCCGGATTTCAGCGATCTGCCAGCCGAGCCTCTCATTGAGCTTCCGACGCCCGTGGCTCACGGAGCGGCACATGCCTACACGGAGTGCGCTCGCATCTGGAATCCGATCCACACCGACGCCGCCGTCGCGCGCAAGGCCGGGCTGCCCGGCATCATCCTGCATGGCACCGCCACCCTGGCTCTCGGCGTCTCGGCCGTCGTCGACGCGGTTGCCGACGGGGATCCGAACCGGGTTCGCCGCATCGTCTGCCGCTTCCGCGCCATGGTGCTCATGCCGTCGACGATCACGGTCCGGATTCACGACCTGACACCAGTGACCGGCCTCGGAGATGCCGCCGAAGCAGCCCGTTTCGAAGTGCTGAACGCCGAAGGCGGCCCAGCAGTAGACCGCGGCGTGATTCTGCTGAGCGGCTGAGCCGTCAGCGGACGAGCACACGACTGGTCTTCACCCGTACGAACCATGCAAACCATTGTACACTTATGACATATTTGTCGTATAGCTGACTGCAAGAGATAAGTATGTCATATCCGCTTTTTCATCCTCGTCATGACGCGCCTGTTCCGATGGTGATGACTGCCGAGGATCTTCGTGCCGCATTTCCGGCAGAAAGCGAGCACGTCGAATTCAAAGAGGGGCTGTCGGTCAAGGAGTTGCGCCGCGCGATCGTGGCGTTCTCGAACACCGACGGCGGCGTGATTCTGCTCGGCGCTAGCGACGACGGCACGGTGAAAGGCTTCGTGCTCACCTCGAAAGGCAGCGCGCAGCTCAACAACAACGTGTTCGGAGGGGTGGTCAACCCGGGTCGCTACGAAGTCCGCCAAATCGCAGTCGATGACAAGCCGGTCGTAGTGGTTTCGATCGCAAACCGTACCGAAGGCTTCGCTCAGCTCTCCGACGGCAGCGTCCTCGATCGCTTCGGGGCTTCGAACCGTGCGTTGCTCGGCGAAGATCTGATCCGGCTCGTCAGTCGGCGCTCTCTGGGGCGCTTCGACACCACACCGACGGGAATTCCGCTGAGCAGCGCCGCCCCCGAACTCGTTGACCAGTTGGCTTCGGCGTGGGGTTGGCACACCGACGGCAGAACGGAGCGGATGATCGAGCACGGTCTGGTCGCACTCGAAGGTCCCGAGCCCAGACTCACGGTCGCCGGGGCGTTACACCTGCTGCCTGAACCCCACGCCGTGCTGGGAAAGGCCTACATCGAGATCTTCCGCTATCGAGGCGAGGCGACCGAGCCGGATCGACGCATCGAAATCATGGGACCGATCGCCGACCAGCTCGAAGCAGCTACCTCGGCCGTCTTGGATGAAGTCGGCATCGACTACGTCGTGATTGGCACGCTGCGCCACGATCTGCCACGCCTGCCCGAAGTCGTCCTGCGAGAGGCAATCGCGAACGCAGTCGCGCATCGCTCCTATGAAGCGAATGGCACCGCGGTCCGCATCGAGCTTCACGATGATCGGGTGGTCGTGACCTCTCCAGGCGGTTTGCCGGAGCCAGTCACGGTCGCGAATATCCGGGAACAGTACGCCGCCCGGAATTTGGCCGTCATTGACACGCTCCGACGCTATGGACTGGCCGAGGACGCCGGTCGCGGTGTGGACGTCATGCAAGACGAGATGGCCGAACATCTCCTGGAACCGCCGGAGTTCCTCGACAACGGCGACTCGGTATCGGTCACCCTTCGCACGGTCGGTGCGGTGACACCGCTCGAGCGGGCATGGGTAGCCGAACTCGAACAGCGGGGATCGCTCGCTGGGGCCGACCGATTGGTCCTGGTTCACGCAGCACGGGGCGTTGAGCTCACCAATTCAGTCGTGCGTGACATCCTCGGCGTCGACAGCGTGCAAGCGCGTCAGGCACTTCAGCGCTTGCGGGACGCGAGGTTGCTGACTCAGCTCGGCCAGCGCGGCGGCGCGACGTATGTCGCCAGCGACGAACTCGGCGCGCCGGCAGGATTGCGACTGTCCGACGACGAGATCGACACGTTGGTTCTCGCTCTTGCTCAAGAAGGCCCGCTCACGAACACAGCGGTGCGTGAGCGGTTGACCGTGGACCGCCTACAAGCTCTGCGCTTTCTGAGTCGGCTTGTATCTACCGGCCAGCTGGTGCGACATGGTCAGCGGCGAGGTACCTACTACACGCTGCCGGGCCCGCCCGGTTAGTGGTTATGACATAGTTGTCAGTTGCTGACAAGAACTTGCTAACTATGTCATAAAGGGCCCATCATGCCCCAGAGAAGCGCAATCGCGGGCGGCCCAGAGGTAGACCGCGGCGTCATTCTGTTATCTCGCTGACGGGCGGGGAGTCGCCCAGGGTCGACGGCACTTCGGTGTCGTAGAGCCACATCTCGACCAGTTCCACGGCTCCTGCACCGGCCAGTTCTTCCACGACGGCCAAGAACTCGGCGGTGTTGGTCGTGCCCCCAGCTGACGATTCGTAGTGGCGTCGCAAGATGTCGAAGAACACGTCGTCGCCGACGCGGCGGTGCAGGGCATGCAGCGTCAGCATCGCCCTCCGATACACCGCGTTGAAGTCGAACAGCTGCGCCACCGTGATGCCGCCGGGCGGTGCTGCTCCCGCAAACGTCGCCGTCTCCAGCTCTCGAGCCATGAGAGCCTCCAGATCCTCGCCTTGCACCTCAGCTAGGTACAGGAAGCTCAGGTAGTGAGCGAAGCCCTCATGCAGCCAGATGTCGCTCCAATCAGCCACGGTCACCGAATTGCCGAACCACTGGTGCGCCAACTCGTGGGCGATGATCTGCGAGCCGAGCGTCTGGGTGCCATGCAGCGAGAGCGTCTGGTTCTCCATGGCGAAGCCCAGGGTGAACGGCATCACGATCGTGCCGTAGGCATCGAACGGGTAGGGGCCGAGCAACCCCTCGAAGTACTCGATGGCTCCAGGTGTGATCGACAGCGCCTCGAGCGTCGCTTGCCTCTCAAGCTCGGACAGCGATCCCGGGATGTAATCCCGGATGAGCAGGTCATCGCGGGACGCTTGGGCGTGGCGCTCAAATTCGCCGACATACACCGCTGCCAAGTACGGCGCCATCAGATCGTCCATCTGCCAGGTCGCGGTACGACGGTCGTTGAGCACGATCTCGTCAACGAGAAGCCCGTTCGAAGCTGCCGTCAGGTGTTCCGGCACGGTAATGCGGATGGTAAAGGTCGCTTTGTCAGTGGGGTGATTGTTTGACGGGAACCACGTCATCGAGCCCGACGGCTCGTTGGAGGTGAAGACCACGCCGTTGACGCCGAACCAGCCGATGCGAACGAACGGCACACCAGGATCTCTGATTCGTTCGGGTGTGCCCGCATAGGCCACTTCGACCGTGAAGCTTGCGCCGGCGGGGATTGACTCCGTCGGCTGGACAATCAGCTCGACCCGCTCGCGGGCGAAGCCGACTGGGACGCCGTCGACCTTCACCGTGCTCACCTCGAGGCCGGAGAGATCGAAGTAGATCGTCGTGAGATCCTCAGTCGCTACGGCGTGAACAGTTGTCAGGCCGTCGATCGTGTTGGCGACGGGATCCACATCGAGCGAGAGGTCGTAGTGGGTGACGTCATAGCCGCTGTTGCCGAGCCACGGGTAGAAGCTGTCGCCTGCGCCGGCGCCGGGTGGCGGCACTGCGGTTGACTCGTCTTCGGGGACCGCTGGCAGCGTTGTGGTCGACGTGGTGGACTCTTCCGGCTCGGCGACCGTCGTGGTTGGCACCGGCAGTGCCGTGGTCAGCGGGGGCGCCGCCGTCGTGGACGGGACGACGACAGCGGTGGTCGTCATTGCCGGCGGGGGCAGGGTGGTCTCAGCGCGCTCGACATCGGCGGCACTGCACGCCGAGATGGCCAACGCCACCGCTGCTGCAATCGCCAGTCCTGGCGCCACGCCGCGCATCGGCGTCATCCTCTCAGGCGTTGGTCGCGGCGCACGGTCACGCCCGCTGGATCATCGGAAGCGCCGATGCGCAGTTCGGTTAGCTCAGGTGCTCAGCAAAGTGAGCAAGCGTGCGCTGTTTGGCGGTGCCGGCGGCATCAGGGTGGAAGCTGGCGCGGGCGTCGCAGTTGAAGCCGTGGTCTGCGCCGTCATAGATGTGAACGGCGACGTGGGGCCAGCGCTCAGCGATGGCGTTCACGTTCTCCAGCGGGATGCCGTGATCTTCCGAGCCGAAGTGCAGCAGCAGCGGCGCGGCGGGCCGCTCTTCGAGGTGCGGAATGATCTGGCCGCCGTAGTAACCGGAGGCCGCCGCGATCTGGTCGGACAGACGGGCCGCTGCCACGTAGCAGACCGTCCCGCCCCAGCAGTACCCGACGACGCCGACCTTGCCGCCTTCGGAGGCGCAAGCCGCTGCGGCCGAAACATCGGCCATGACCTGTTCCATCGTCAGGTCGTCGAAGGCGATCTTGCGGCCCACGTCGATGCCTTCGGCGTTGTAGCCCAACTCGACTCCCGAGCGCACCCGGTCGAACAGCGCCGGCGCCACCGCCAGATAGCCGTCCGCTGCATACCCGTCGGCCACGCCGCGAATGTGGCCGTTGACACCGAAGATCTCCTGCACCACCACGACGCCGCCCTTCGGCGCGCCCTCAGGCTCAGCCCGGTAAGCACTGAACGTCACACCATCAGAAGCTGTCAATTCGATCGTCTGTCCCATGGCGCCATTGTCTACCGCACCCGCCCGCGATCATCGGTGCTGCGCCTGTGGGAGATTGCGATTTCGTGCGCACTCACCACAGGAGCATGAGACCTTCGGCCACGGCGGCATCGGTGAGCTGCTCATCAAAGCAACCGAATGGACATCTGCCGATGAGGCGAGATGCGGCCAGCGCCGAGGCAAGCTGCACAGCGTCGTAGGCACGAAGCGGGTGACGGGCTACGAGGTCGATTGCTGAGCGAAGGATGTCTTCGCCTACCTCGATGAGAACGGTGTCGCTTTCTCGGGTGGATGCGGAGATGTCAGTCAGGAATCGCAGGCACAAGATCTGAGCGTCGGTTGCGGAGATTTCACCGACGCGATGCTTGCGCCATAACGCGGCAGGGACCTCGACAGCAGCCAGGTCGCTGGCGATCACCGGCTCCGAGACGGCTTGCACCAGGTCGCTTTCCGGCTCGTTGGCGTAGCGCTTGACGAGAGCGGATGAATCGAGGAATGCCGTCACCGATTGGCGCGAACCAGTTCAGACAGCGGTGTTCCCTGACCGGCTCGTTGGCGGGCGGCGGCAACCGCGTCGTCATCGGGTCGCACAATGTCGCGAGCTTCAAAGTCAGAGAGAAGGCCAGCGAGTCTGAGGCGCGATCTGATCTCCTCGATTGCATTCGATGAGAGTGAGGGGTCAGTTGCCGCCTGCGCTATCCGGGTGAGGTACTCGTTCATCGAGATGCGCTGATCCTGGGCACTGATCTTTATCCGAGCGACGAGCTCATCGTCTGCTCGCCAAGTGATCTGCTGCATGACTGCATGGTAGCAGTCATGCTGTCACAGCGAATCACCGCCGAAGAGTCTGTCGATCGATTGGCCAGGTAGTTCGCGTGTTGGGGACGCGCTCGATGCTGATGCAATACAGGGCAGCGCGTGTTCGGTGCGGGAGTTGTCGGGCGTTTCGCGCTTTGGCGTGGGTATGGGGCGGCTGCTGCGGCGAGGCGGCGGACCCTGCGGACGGTGTTCAGGCTGCTGGCTGCGTCTCGTGCGGCGTCGTGGCGGTCGGTGGTTTGTGTGGTGTGGCGGCGGTCACAGCGGGCGGTGCGACTGGGGGCAGTGACAGCAGTTGTGAGGTGTTGGCGGGTGCTGACTGGTGTGGGGCGCGGTGTTTGGGTTTGCATGAGCGGGCGGGGTTCGGTGGCTGTGCAGGGTCGGGGGGCATGAGCCGATAGCGGCCGTCGCGCAGAAATACGTGCCAGTTGTGGTCGTGTATGCGGTCGTGGCAGGACCAGCACACCAGCACGAGATTGTCGACATGTGTCTTGCCGCCGCTTTTCCACGGGATGACATGGTGCGCTTCGCATTCGAGCGGCAGCGCGCCGCAGCCGATGCAGGTCCCGTCTCGGGCGACCAAGGCGCGGCGTTGCGCTGCGGTGGGCGCGCGCCGTGCGACGGTCTCGAATAGCGGGGTGAGCGTGTCGCCGAAGATCTCCACCCACACGTCGGAGTTGCACGCGAGCCGTGCGAGGGTGCCAGGCGGGATCGGGCCGACACCGCAGATCTCCGCGAACCCACCGGGCTGATCAGTCAAAGCGGCCAAGTCGGCGCGCACGATGATCTCCGCGGCGGCCTTGCGCCCAACGGCCGGCGGCACCACTGCTGAGAGCGTCGGCTCGGACTGACCGATCCCTTCGGCATCGCCGTTTCGGCCCGGTCGTGGGCTGTCAGTGTCGGGCGGTCTCAGCAGGTCTGGCTGCGGCGGGAGGTTCGTGTCGGGTCGCTGGTCGGCTGGTCCGGCCTGTGCTGGGGGTGTGCGAACGCCTTGTGGTGTTCCAGGCGGCGGCGCCTGCACAGCAGCGAGCCGAGCGGTTTGTGCTGGCGGTGTGCGAACGCCCTGTTGTGCTGTTGTGCCAGCGGATTGTGCTGTTGTGCTGGCGGATTGTGCGGCTGCGCCGGCGGCCAGGAGCGTGTCGAGCGCGTCGGCCATGCGCTGGTCTGTGGTGCGCTGCTCTATCGCGGGCCCAGCAGCACCGCCGCCGCTGCCTTTGCTGCTGTTGCCGTTGTCGTTGTTGTCGCGGCCAGCGATTCGGTTGGGGTGCTGGGCTCGGCGGCGGTCGGCTTGGCGGTGTTGTTCGGCTTGTCGGCGCAGCCGCTGCTGGATGCGGGCGCCTGTTTCGGCGTCGAAGGTGCCGCGCATCTGCACCGACCCGTCGTCGCCGTTCCAAAAGCGCACGTGTCGGTTGCGTCGGTTGCGGCGATGCTGCGCCGCGAGATCGGCGGCGTCTTGGTGCTGGGCTTCCCAGC
Source organism: Candidatus Poriferisodalis sp. (assembly GCF_965221945.1). GTDB lineage: Bacteria > Actinomycetota > Acidimicrobiia > Acidimicrobiales > Poriferisodalaceae > Poriferisodalis. Next base: position 2,670,690 of record NZ_OZ244925.1, read on the forward strand.
GGCGAGCAGCGTGGGCGAACTCGTCGGCTGGCAGGGTCTTGGCGAGCCCGATCAGCCCAGGGTCGTGTTGCACTGCGCCAGGGCTGGTCTTGCGCGCTGCGCGAGCGAGCCTGGCCGCGTTCTCCAGGCTGATCTGGCCCGCCGCGACACCCGCGTCCGCGTCGGGGATCGAGGTAAGCTCGGCGCCGGTACGCACGTTGCGCGCAGCGTCGGAGCGCGACAGGCCGCTGTGCTCGCTCAGCAGCCCTGCGCCGCCGTCGCCGTGGTTCTCGCGGCGGGCGACCAGCGCGGCGGCTTTGGTTTCGAGCAGCTCGACGCGGCTGCGCAGCTGCTTGGACAGCGACAGGGTGCGGCGCAGTTGGTCGCTGGGCGCGGCCTCGATGCCGTCAAGAGCAGTGGTGAGGTGGCCGAGCGCCTGCTCCACATGAGAGAACATGTGTTCACTCTATTGGGAGGGTGTCACAAACACACGTTCTCGATCCAATCAGACCATTACAATTATATTACATACTTTTTCATAGTATGACAGTGCTTCACGCTGGCACCGGCGAACCGCCCCCGGCCGCGGCGGGACCGCGATCTGGTCATCATCGTGCGCCGTCGATCCCGCATCTCTTGCTCGCAGCGTTGGCAGAACTTGCGGGGCTCACCATCCTGCACGTCGACAAGGTGTTCGAACTCATCGCGGAGATCACCGACCAGCCCGTCGAACGGCTTGCGATCAAACCGCCTAGTGAGTTGAGCCAGACCCGGGATGGAGACTTGTGTCTCCCTCATGCTCATCAAAGGCGTCCGCCAGCCACCGCAAGCGTGCCGCCACGACCCGTCTAGGCGCCGTCGGCACGTAGTGAGGATCGGCAGTCCCAGGATCGGCACGCACTAGCGCTCGTAGCCACGAACTGCCGAGGAAATCCAATGCCGCCGCAACCTCGGCGCTGAGCGCATCACCGCCCAGCGAAGCCTTCGTTGTAAGCGAGAATCGCACCAGCTGTTGATTCGCTGGGCCAAAGTCCGCCGCTATGTCACTGACGGCCTCGACAACTTGCGCGAGCAGGTCCCGACGTACGACAGCCTGAGCGCGCGCAGCGGCGATGGGGCTGAGATCGACGGCGCCCCCTCGTGGCTCACCTTCGGCATCTGCAAACAGCCAGAAGTAGTCGGCTGCAGGCAATGGCACTCGAGCGTGATCGCGGCACAAGCCCGCAAGCTGATCGGCACTCAGAACGGCCACCGAGGCTCCAGCCGCGAACTGCAAGAGTCGAGGACGTGGGCTCGGTCCGACAAGCATCGAGAACGCAGCCGCATGCTTCTCCCGGTGCAGTGCCAGTGCTGGCCATGTGACTTGAAGGTCGGCGAGCTTGCCATTCGTCGCAGCTTTCGCATCAACCGCCACCATGTAGCTCCACGATGTCGGGGAATCCGCTCTTCGAGCTTCGGGGGGTTGGATCCCCGTGAGCAGCACGTCGGTTTGCCCAGGGCCGCTCATGTGCTCAGCACTGAATCCCAAGTGCGCGAAGGCATCGCGCACAGCGAACTCAAATTCCTGGTGCTTGGAGCCATCGCACGACAGAGACACCAGCCGATCACCAATCTCGGCACCTAGATCATGGGTGGAACGATGCAACTTCGTGTTGAGCGCAGTGGGTTTCTCGCCTCGTGCTCCATTCGCGCCGAACTCGCCGTCTTCTTGTGCGTCGTCGTGCGTTGTCCCGGCTACGGACCCGGGCGGCGGATCACCGAGTGCTGGAGCAGACTCTGTCGTCGGTCGATACAACTCGATGCGTTCCAAGAACTCCAGCCCCGCTGATGTTGCCTGGTACGTATTGCCGGGCTGTTGCTGTGCGAAGCCAGCGGACCTCAACCATCCGAGTCGGTACGCGATCTGCGAGTCCTTCTGCCATCCGAAGCCGTATCTGTCGTTGGCAGTCTTGAGTAGTGACTTTCGTGTTCGCGGTAGTCGCACCTCGTGAATCAACTCACCGACGAGCCTCAGGTTCGCGTGCATGGTTCCGACGACGAAGTCCGCGCGCCGCGTTTCTAGCCAGCGAGCGCTGGGCGAGGTGAGGGCGATGCGGTCTGGAGTCTTCTCTAAGAGGCCGTACTTCTGCAGCCCCTGGATCTGAACTAACGCCACATAGGCATCCAGCGAGTAAGCCGCCATGTAGCGCTGCTGTAGTTCATTTTGATCCAGCCGGTCATCGCGGCACTGCTGCAGAATCCAAGCCAAGGTGTCGAAGTACCGCCTGTACCCACCGGCAAGTGGCAGCACGCCATTTGCGCGCTGCTCCCACGGCTTGACCGGGGGCAGCTCCGCGGTGAGGTCGTCCGACAAGGGGCTACGAGAGGCCCATGAAGCGGCGTGCGTTGGTGTAGACGACTTCGTTGCGCAGGCTGCTCACTTCGTCGTCGAAGCCTTCGAATGTTTCGTTCAGCTCGGCCAGAGCGCCGGGGAACGTGCAGTCGTAGTGCGGGTAGTCCGAGCCCCATACGACGGTGTGCGCGAGGCCCATCGCCGCGACCTGCTCGAAGGCCTCGCCCTCGCCGGCCTCCATGGTCACGAAGCACTGCTCGGAGAAAATCTCGGTGGGGTCACGCTTCAACCGTGGCACCAGGTGGCCCATGGCTTCTTTGTGCTCATCGAGACGGTCCAGCCAGTACGGCAGCCAGCCCAGGCCCGACTCGAAGAAGCCGACCCGCAGCAGGGGATGGTCGTCGAGGACGCCCGAGGCCACCATCTCCATCACCGAGGCCATCTGCTCGAACGGATGGCACACCATGTGGACGTAGAACTGGTTTTCGTAGCGGGTCTTGGCGAAGCTCGGCATCCCCGAGCCGAAGCTGCCGTGAATAGCGACCGTCAGGTCGTGATGCTCGGCTGCGGACCACACTCGGTCCATGTCGGGGGAGAACAGCTCCAGCCCGCCGTAGCGCTCCGGGCGGAACGTAATCCCCGTCAGACCGGCGTTCGCGACCTCTTCAATGACCGCCACGGCGCCGTCTACGGACTGCAGCGGGCACACGCCCACGCCAAAGAGACGGTTCGGATCTTCCGACACGAAGTCGGTCATCCAGCGGTTGTAGGCACGGGCGTTCTCGACGGCGACCTCGGCGTCGTTGATGTCGCCTGAGATCAGCATGAGCGACGGGAACATGAGCGCCGCGTCGAGACCTTCGTCGTCCATGACCGACAGGCGTGCTGCTGGGTCGTAGCTGCCCGGCACGATGTCGTTCCAGGTGACCTTGGTGCCGTACGCATGCGGGATGCACGCCGGCGCGATGCCGTTGCGCAGCTTCTTTCCTTCGGCGAACGCGGCGTCGGTGCCGTCGTCCAGGATCCGGCACTGCATGATCCGGTCGCGGAACTTCGGATCGGCGTATTCCTGCCACACCGACGGCGGCTCTGCGATGTGCGCATCAGCGTCGTACACCGGCACTGTCCCGTTTGATGCCAGCGGTCCAAGTCCCTTGCGTGTCTGCGTCATGGCCATGTCACGGCCTCCCCGTTGCCCCAGTGCGTCCATTCTGCCCCACCCCCGTAATCGGCGCGGAACGACGCCGGGTTACCGCAGTTCGGGATGCCGCTCGGGAGCTGGAACTTCGAAGCAGCGATCAGTCGGCGTACAGCGCTCGAAGGCCGCGGCTGACAGCCGGGCCGACCACGGTGTTGTGGTTCTCTCCGGGGAAGACGTGCCAGGTGAGGTCGATGTTGCGGTACCCGCGGGCCGAGAACTGGTCCCAGAACTTGGCTTGGGGCGAGTACTCGTCGGTCTCGTTCTCCCCCATCGACATGAACACCTTGACATCCGGATCGCCGCCAGCAGCAGCGTGCTCGGCTTCGAGGCGGAACATGACCTCGTAGTCCCACCACACCGACGGGCTCGCAAGCAGGTAGCGAGCAAACATGTCCGGAGAGTTGAAGAGCACGTGAAGCCCGAACAGCGCCGTGAACGAGTGGCCGACGTAGGTGGTCTCGCCGACGTGGTACCGGTCTCGCAGCAGCGGCATCACGTCGCTGGTGAGCCACTGTCGAAACGGTTCGGCCCCACCCGTCTCAGCGGCAGGCGCCCGGATGCCGGTCATCGGCGGGGCCTCGGCCGGCGTCACCGTGTAGTCGATTGCCCGCAAGTCGAGCATCTCGCGCATGTCGGTGGTGTCGTGCGCGATGCCCGCGACCACGCAGCGGGGCGTCTCCCGGGACATCGACAGGATCCGGGTCGTGTCCACTGCGGTGCCGAAGGTCCATGGCGCGTCGCAACAGACAACGAGCGGGTACGGCCGGGAAGCGTCTGCCCGGTAACCCATCGGCAGCGCCACCCACAACTGGTAGGTCCGGTCGGCGTCGCGACGGTGGAGGATGTGGGTCTCGATGGGCCAAGCGGCCGAGTCACGCACGGCGGGGATGTTATTGGCGGCGCGTGATCATCGTCAGGCCGTCGCCGATGGGGAGCATCACGCTGCGCGCCCGGTCGTCCGCTGCGACGCGGTCGTTGAATGCCCGCATGGCTTCGGTGCCATCGTCGTCTCGGGCGGGATTGGCAACCGTTCCGCCCCATAGCACGTTGTCCACGAGAATCACCCCGCCCGGCGAGAGCCGCCCGAAGATCTCCTTGTAGTAGTCGATGTAGCTGGACTTGTCGGCGTCAATGAACGCCAAGTCGATCTGGGGTTCGGCCGGCAGGCCCCGCAGCGTGTCCAGCGCCGGCCCGATGCGCAGGTCGATGCGATCAGCCACACCTGCTCGCTCCCAGTAACGGCGGGCAACCGAGGTCCATTCCTCGGACACATCGCAGCAGATGAGTTCGGCACCCGGTTCGAGCGCACTCGCAACGCAGAGTGCTGAGTAGCCCGTGAACGTGCCCACCTCGACAGCGAGCCGGGGGCGCAACGCCGTCGTCAGCACGCTCATGAACGCCCCCTGCAGCGGGCTGATCTGCATGCCCGCAACCCGCCCAAGCGTTGCCGTCTCGGCAATCAGCTCCCGCTGGACCGCCGTCGGCTGCAGCGAGTGCGCTGCCGCGTATGACGCAATTCGATCTTCGATGAAGGCGCTCTGGCGAGACACGGCGACGAGGGTAGGTCGCCAAGATTCCCGTCTGCTCCGCTCACTTGTGCGCACACGCCGTCCCCTGCACGCCCTGTCGCGAGCACGGCCCCAGAATCCCAGGGAGACATCGGCAGCTGCCGATGTAACGTCCCGACCGATATGGAGCCCAGCGAGTTGATCGCAGAATTTGGACGGTGCGTAGAGAGACACGCCGCGACCCTGCTCATAGGAGCGGGCCTCTCACGTGATGCTGGCTTCCCAGACTGGTCGGGTTTGCTCGAACCAGTACGCGAGCGTCTCGAACTCGACGATGCGGTCGATCTCACGCTTCTCGCCCAGTATTACGTCAACATCCACGGTGAGGATGCGCTACAAGATCGTTGCCGAGGTGAACTCGTCAGAATTGGCGAGCCGGCGCCGCGTCGAACCCACGAACTCCTTGCTGCTCTGCCATTGCCAGAAATCTGGACAACCAACTTCGACAGCCTGATCGAGCGGGCATGCGGCGACGGGGTCCGCTGTTTGGTCAGCGACGACGACTTCATCGACGACACCACGGCATCGTTGAAGCGCATTTACAAGATGCACGGCTGCGCATCGACGCCAGCACAACCGCTCGTGCTGGCGCGTGACCAATTCGTCCGGTACCCCGACACGCACCAGCGCTTCTGGTCGCTGCTACAAGCGACCTTCTTGACCAAGAGTTTCTTGTTTCTGGGATTCAGCTTCGAAGATCCCAATTTCGAACAGATCTTTCGCCTCGTGCGGCGCATGCGAGGTCGCGCCCTCAGGCCGCACTTCGCGCTGATGAGAAGACCCGACCAGCGCACGGCGCTCTTTGGCCACCGACTGCGTGACCTCCAAGAAGTCGGTATTCGGGTGGCTGTGGTCGACGATCACGCTGCGATCGAGCCGCTCATGCGGCAACTCGTTGTGCGATGCCGACCGACTCGCCTCTTCATTTCCGGCTCGCCCGCCGGTCCCAAGCCTGAAGAATCCGGTGACACTTACCCTTCGATCGAACTCGACGAGACACTCGCCGCGTTTGCAAGCCTGCTTGGCAGGTCCCTCGCCGAGCACGAGATCAGTCTGAGCGCCGCAGGCAAGTTCGGCGCTCAAGCCGGTTATGAAGTCCTCAGTCACTTGCAGGCGCAGGGCGACTATGAGGCGGAGCGGTTCACACTGCTACGCCGGAGCAAACTCGAACCGCTCAGTGAGCCGAGTCAGAGACGCGGCAGCATTGTGTTCGAAGGTTCGACCGGCGGCGAGCTGCGTACCGTTGCGTTTGCGAACGTACGCGCCATTCTCGCCGTAGGCGGCGGCCCTGGGGTGAGTCAAGAAATTGCACTAGCCAACGAACACGGCCTTGGGGTCATACCCGTCGCCAAGTTCGGCGGCGCGTCGCTCGACGAGTGGTCCCGGATCGATGCCGACTTCAATAGCTACCGCTTGGGTGGGTTGCCGGTGCCGCGCAACCTCTTCTTGCAGCTCCGTGACGGCGCAGACGTCGAATGCGCTCACTCCGCCGCTCGGCTATCCGCGCAGGCGCTCTATTTGGAAGGGTCAACGTGAGAACATGTCAAGTGTGATTGAAGCCGCGGCGGCTGCGGCGTCGGTTGAGCGACGCGGTTCGCCGACAAGTCAGCTACTCCTTGACGAGGCTGCGCTGCTGCTGGCCCACGCGGAGTTGACGAAATGCGACGACGGCTGGATCACTGCCGATCAATCGCGCAGTTCGCTCGAATTGATCCCCTCTCCGACGCGCCAGCGTGCTTGGCGCGCGGAGATCAAATCACTCGTCCATCGTTGGCCGGACCTCAGGATCCTGCTGAGCGATACTCCCGACTATCCAGCCCAGCTGTTGAAGACGGGGCAAGCGCCAGCGATGCTCTTCGTCCGCGGAGCGCTCGACGGCGCACGTTCTCTCGCCGTTGTGGGAAGTCGCGCGGCGAGCGAACAGGCGACGACGACAGCCCGTGAGGTGGGTGCCGCGCTCGCCAGCGCGGGAGCGACGGTTGTCTCGGGACTCGCTCGTGGCGTTGACACTGCCGCGCACTCTGGAGCACTTGCAGCAGGCGGACGGTCCGTCGCCGTCGTCGGCACCGGCATCGATGTTGTGTTCCCGCCCGAGAATGCTGGGCTAGCTGGACAACTCAGCCAACAAGGCGCCGTGGTCTCGCAATTCCCGCCTGGTCTCGAACCCTCGAAGACGAGCTTTCCGACTCGTAATGCAGTGATCGCAGGGCTCAGCGACGCCAGCGTGATCATTGATGCCGAGGAATCGAGCGGCACGCGCATCGAAATGGAGTTCGCCCTGGCGTTCAGCCGGCCCGTGCTCTTGTGGGGGCCGCTGCTGTGCAAGAGCGACTGGGCAAGGACCCTCTCGGCGAAGCACGACGGAGTGCATCTCGTCGGCTCAGCCTCAGAAATTCTTGCTCTGGCGAAACACGGCTGACGCTTGAGCACGAGATGAATCCGGTCCTCGCGGCGCTTGCCGAGGCGCTTGAAGACGATTGTGTGGCAGTTCCGGCTAGCGGCTCCGACGTGTGCCCAGTGTGCCGGGGCCACCGCTACGAGGCCGAGCAGGTGTGCGGAAGCTGCTATGTGTGCCGCGACAGACTCGGCTCGGCAAGCGAAGTCGTGCCGGTTTCCCTGTACTGCAAGCCGTCTCCGATGCGAGACCGGCTCCGCTACTACAAGGACAGCGATGACGCCGAATTGCGTCGTCAACTCAGTCAGGAAATCGCGGCGCTCGTAGAGACGTTTTTCGGCAATAGCCGAATACAACTCGAGGACCACTTCGGTGGATGGGATTCAGTGTGCGTCGTGCCGTCATCTGACCGGGAACCGCCTCACCCGCTCGAGACAGCACTCGCGGAATTCAGCGCTCACGCATGCGGTCCTCTGGCGCACCACCTCAAGCGCGGGTCGGGCGAAATCGGGCACAGGAAACCCAATGCCCAAGCGTTCGAGCCAGCTTCTGCCGTGACAGGTCGTCGAATTCTGCTTCTCGACGACGTGTTCACCACCGGTGCCCGATCACAGTCGGCGGCTTACGCTCTCAGAAATGCCGGTGCCGTCGTGCCATTGGTGGTTGTAGTCGCTCGGCGAGTGAATCCAGATTGGAGGCCCGAAGTGCGCGAGTGGTGGGACCGCCAATCGCGGCAACCCTTCGCCTGGACGGTCCAGCCGTACAGCGACAGGTAGGCAATCGCGGGCTGCGTCAAGCAAACTTCGCACGTTCGCATCTGCGATTGCGTCGGGGGCCGGACGCGCGGCGAACGCAAAACCACCTAGCGGGAGTCATATGCCGGTACTGCGATCCCACATCGACACGTCTGCTGAGTGGTTCGCCAAGAACTGCGACGACATGCGCGAACAGCTCGTCGAGCTTGACGAATTGCAGCAGCAGGCCGCGGCGGGTGGTGGGCCGCGGGCGATGGCCCGCATGCGCAGCCGGGACAAGATGCCGGTCCGCGAGCGCGTCTCGATGCTGGTCGACCGTGACTCGCCGTTCTACGAGATCAGCTCGCTGGCCGGTTACTGCTCTAACTACGCAGTCGGCGGCGGGCTGGTGATGGGCATCGGTGTCGTGAACGGCGTCGAGTGCATGATCGAAGGCAACGATCCGACGGTGCTTGGCGGCGCCATTACGGTGTTCGCCGGCCGCAAGATCATGCGAGCGATCGAGATCTCCCGCGACAACCGGATGCCGTACATCCAGTTCGTCGAATCGGCCGGCGGCGATCTGCGAGGCAACGACGATCCCGAACGCCAGATGCGCGAGCAAGAGAGTCACTTCGCGGAATCCGGCCGGCTGTTCTACGACGTGACCGAGCTGTCGAAGCTGAAGATTCCGTCGATCTCTGTGGTATTCGGCAGCTCCACTGCCGGCGGCGCCTACCAACCCGGGATGAGTGACTACAACATCTTCATCCGCAACCAGTCCAAGGTCTTCTTGGGCGGGCCGCCGCTGGTGAAGATGGCGACCGGCGAGGACTCCGACGACGAGACGCTGGGCGGAGCGCAGATGCACGCCGAGATCTCGGGCTTGGCCGACTACCTCGCCGAGGACGAAGCGGACGCCTTGCGTATCTGCCGGGAAGTGGTCTCGCACCTCAACTGGCGCAAGCTGGGTCCCGGCCCGACCATGCCAGCCGACCCGCCGGTCCACGATCCCGAAGAGCTGCTCGGGCTGATGCCGCGGGACCTCCAAGCCATGATCGATTGCCGCGAGGTCATCGCCCGCATCACGGACGGCTCCCGCTTCGAGGAGTTCAAGTCGCGGTACGGCGCCACGCTCATCTGCGGTTGGGCCTCCGTACACGGCTTCCCCGTCGGCATCATCGGCAACAACGGGCCGCTGTTCAGCGACAGCTCCGAGAAGGCCACCCAGTTCATCCAGCTCTGCAACCAGCAGGACATCCCGCTGCTGTTCCTGCAGAACATCACCGGCTACATGGTGGGCAAGGACTTCGAGCAGGGCGGCATCGTCAAGAACGGCTCGAAGATGATCAACGCCGTGTCCAACTCGATGGTGCCGCACATCACCGTGATCCTCGGCAACAGCTACGGGGCAGGGAACTACGGCATGTCGGGTCGGGCGTTCAATACCCGCTTCACGTACCTGTGGCCGACCGCCAAGATCGCCATCATGGGACCGAAGCAGATCGCCGGCGTCATGTCGATCGTGCGGCGCGGCCAAGCCATGCGGCGCGGAATCGAGTTCGATTCCGAAGCCGACCGCAAGATCACCGAGCAGGTCGAGCACTTCCACGAGTTGAAATCCCTCTCCGCCTACGCCAGCGGGCGAGTCACCGACGACGGCGTCATCGACCCGCGCGACACCCGCGATGTCGTGGCGATGTCGCTGTCGGCGTGCCACAACAACGAAGTGAAGGGCGCCGACGGCTTCGGCGTCTTCCGGATGTAGAGGCGGCTGGGATGAGCAGGCAACGACACCAACCGAAGACGCCGCATCAACACGGGTCTTCCGGGTGCAACGGAGGCGTGCGATGAGCGAGAACACTCGAACACAGCAACGCCCGCTGCGGCGGCTGCTCGTTGCCAACCGGGGCGAGATCGTTCGCCGCGTCTTCCGCACCGCGAGCGCCATGGGCATCTCGACCGTCGCCGTGTATTCCGACGGCGACGCCGAAGCGCCGTTTGTCACCGACGCTGACCTGTCAGTGCCGCTTGGCGGGCGGACCGCAGCAGAGTCGTACCTGTCCATCGACAAGGTGATCGCTGCCGCCCAGCGCAGCGGCGCCGATGCCGTGCATCCGGGCTACGGCTTCCTGTCGGAGAATGCCGAATTCGCCACGGCTGTCATCGACGCTGGGCTGATCTGGGTGGGGCCGCCCCCCGCGGCCATAGCGGCGATGGGCGACAAGCTGGCCGCCAAGGAGACAATGGTCGCCGCGAACGTCCCGACGCTGCCGTCTGTCCCGGTGAGCGAAGCCATGTCCCCAGACGACCTGGCTGCTGCGGCGGCTGAGGTCGGCTATCCCCTGCTGGTCAAGGCTTCGGCTGGGGGCGGCGGCAAGGGCATGCGCATCGTGGACTCGGCGAGCTCGCTCGCGGATGCTGTGGCGGCGGCACGCCGGGAAGCGGCCGGTGCGTTCGGCGACGACACGGTCTTCCTGGAGCGGTACCTGCCAGCGCCGCGCCACGTCGAGATCCAGGTGCTGGGTGACACACACGGGAACGTCGTGCACTGCTTCGAGCGGGAGTGCTCGATCCAGCGGCGGCATCAGAAAGTCATCGAAGAGGCACCGTCGCCGGCGGTGACACCGGCGCTGCGTGAGCGCATGGGTGCTGCTGCGGTCGCTGCCGTCAACACGATTGGCTACCACTCGGCTGGGACCGTGGAGTTCCTGCTGGAAGGCAGCGGCGACGACGCCGAGTTCTGGTTCCTCGAGGTCAACACCCGCCTGCAAGTCGAGCATCCTGTCACCGAGGAGATCACCGGTCTCGACCTGGTGCGTGAGCAGATCCGAATCGCTGCCGGGGAGCCTCTGGGCTACGCGCAGGCTGACTTGGCGATCGCAGGCCATGCCGTCGAGGCCCGCCTGTACGCGGAGGATCCCGCCAACGGATTCCTGCCCGCAACCGGCACTGTCGAGCTCTGGGCGCCGGCAAGCGAGCCGCAGGCGCGCTTCGATTCAGGCATCGAGATGGGTTCGGTGGTCGGGACAGAGTTCGATCCGATGCTCGCCAAGGTGGTCATGGCGGCGCCGACGCGTACCGAGGCTGCGCTGGGACTGGCATCGGCGCTCGACCGCACCCGGTTGGGCGGTGTTGTCACCAATCGCGATTTCCTCTCGGCGGTGCTGCGCAGCGACGAGTTTCTCGCCGGCGACACCACTACCGATTTCATCGACCGAACGGGACTTGCCACCGACTCGCCGCCCTACCGCGGCCTGTTCTTGCATGCAGCGGCGTCGGCCGTGGCACTGGTGTCGCAGGCCCGAAATCGTGAGCTGGCGACTGCGCTGGGCTTCATGACGTCGGGATATCGCAACAGCGTCATGCCCGACGAGGTGCTGCCGCTCACGGCTCTCGATCCGGCCGCGGGCGAGGTGGATGTGAGCGTGGCCTACCGGCGCCAGCGCGACGGCAGCTATCGGCTGCGCGTCGCGCCGCTGCGAGTCGACGCTCCGTATGCGCCACCAGAAGATGGCGAACCCCAATCGAACGACGGCGAGGCCGACGGGGACAGCGGCGGCGGGGACGGCGAGGGGGGCCTGCCGGACTCCAGCGAGTTCGTCGTACGGCCCCACTCGATCCAGATCCACCCGATCGTGGACGACTTGGCTGGCGAGGTGACCGACGCACCCCCCGCCGAGCAATTCGATGCCGAACTCGACGTCACTGCGCTCAATGAGTCTGGCGGCGGGATGCGAGGCACCTGGCAGATCAGCCGTCGCGGTCACGACTGGTACGTCACTGGGCCGCTCACCGGTTCGGCGACATTGCGGGAGCGCTCTCGATTCCCCGACCCGCACGCCGAGGCTGTCGAGGGCGGGCTGGTCGCGCCGATGCCCGGCAAGGTGCTGATGGTCAACGTCTCCGAAGGAGATCGGGTGAGCGCTGGCCAGGTGCTGGTGGTGATGGAAGCCATGAAGATGGAGCACCAGATCACTGCACCGGCCGACGGCGAAGTGAGCGAGGTGCGCGCTGCTGTCGGCGATCAGGTCGACAACGGCGAACTGCTCGTGGTCATCGCGGCAGACGAATAACGGGTCCACCCCGTCGAATAGCGTCGTTCCGGTCGGCGATCGGGAGGGGTCGGGCAACTCCGAAATGCGCTACGACCTGCAGTCGCTTCGAGGTGATGTCAGCGGCGGTCTGGCAACCGCGGCTGTCTCGATCACACCCGCGGCGACGTTCGGTGTCGTGTCAGGACTTGGGCCAGCCAGCGGCATCTATGGAGCGATCGCCGTCGGACTGTTCGTAGGCATCTTCGAACGCGCCCGACCGCAGATCGCGAGCGTCAGCAGCGTGATGGCGGTGGCGATGGCAGCAGTCATCGCCACACACGCCGACAGCGCAGCCGAGGCGTTCACGGTCGTGATACTGGCTGGCTTGATCCAGGTGCTGATGGGTGCTCTTCGCATCGGCAGCTATGTCTCCTACACGCCCTACTCGGTGATTGCGGGGTTCACTTCCGGCGTCGGCGTGATGATCGTCGTCTCGATGGTGCAGACGTTCGCGGGCGCAACGGTGAAGATCACCAAGCCCCTCACGGCGATCCGGGAGTGGCCCGACGCGCTGGGCGACCTGAACGCCAGTGCGTTGGCGATCGCTGTCGTCACGCTCGTCATCGCGATTGCGTGGCCGCGCAGACTGCGGCGCGCTGTTCCCTCGACGGTTGCAGGCCTCATCTGCGGCACGTTGCTCAGCGTCATCTGGCTGGGCGACGTGCCCACCATCGTTGATGTCCCCACAGGCCTGCCCGAGCTCCAGCAGCCGGTCTTGTCGCTCGAATTCCTGGCAAGTTCGTTGGTACCGGCACTGACTATTGCCTTGCTCAGCACCGTGCGCGGCCTGCTGTCCTCGCTCGCCGTCGACGCTCAGACCCGCACCCAGCAGGACGCCAACCGTGGCTTGATGAGCCTCGGAGTCGGCAATGTCGCGGCCGGGCTCATCGGTGGGCTCCCGGGGCACATGACGTTCGTCACGACAGTGCTGAATATCCGCGTCGGGGCAACGACGCGTGTCTCGGTGGTTGTGCGCGTTCTGGCGCTGCTGGCAATCGTGCTGGGGCTTGCGCGCTACCTCGAATTCGTTCCCCATGCCGCCTTGGCGGGCATGCTCGCCGTGCTCGGCTGGCAGATCATCGACTGGCGGTTTCTGGCGCGCGTCGGGCGCGTCCAGCGAGAGCACCTCTTGATCATGCTCACGACGCTGAGCATCACTGTCTTGGTCGACTTGGTCACAGCGGTGGCGGTCGGGCTGATCGTGGCCGGCATGATCGGCGCCCGCCAACTGGAACGGCTGCAGCTCGACAGCGTCGTGTCGGTGCCGCTGCTCGACCAGATCTTTCTCCACGACCAGATGCCTGACATCCACGGCATCGGCCCCTACTCCGCACGTGTTGGCATCGTGAAGCTGCGTGGCAGCTTCACCGTCGCATCCTCGAGCAAGCTCATCCGCACCATCGGCGACGACATCGTCGGCCACGAAGTCGTGATCTTGGACTTCTCCGAGACCGACTACATCGACGACAGCGCCGCCCTGGTGATCGAGCAGCTCATCGACACGGCAGAGGCCGCGGATGCGACCTGCATCGTCATGGCCCTCGACGGCAAGCCTGCCGCCACGCTCGAATCGCTGAACGTGCTGCGCCAAATCCCTGACGAGCACGTTGTCGCAAGCCTCGATGAGGCCCGAGAAGCAGCCAGGCAATTGCTCGCCTAGACGCGACGCGTGGCGACAGGCCCTAGGGCTACTGTCTGCGCCAACCCGGGGTGCACCGGGCCACCTGGCAGAGAGGGGACCGCTCATGGGCGCGACGCAAGTACATCGACCGGGACGGCTCGGCGACCCAGACATGACGCTGGGGACCGACCCGCGAGCAGATCGCCGAATGGTTGCCGTGATGACGGAGCTCGGCCTCGACGGCCACGGCGAACCGACGCCGGTCAACGCCGACACGCCCATCGAGGACCTCTACGCCTACTGCGACGAGGCCGAGCCGGGCTTCCAGATGATGTTCGACGTGCTCTACCAAGGCCTGCCGCCGATCGAGGGCATCGAGCGCAACGACGTCACCATTACCGGGCCTGACGGCAACGAGATCAGCCTGTACATCCACCGTCCCGCCGGAGTCGAAGGGCCGCTGCCGGCCATCTTCCACATTCACGGCGGCGGCATGGTGATCCTCACAGCAGCCGACGCCAACTTCGGTCGCTGGAGGGATGAGCTCGCCTCCATTGGCCTCGTGGCCGTGGGCGTCGAATACCGCAACGGCGGCGGTGCGCTTGGCAACCACCCGTTCCCGGCCGGCCTCAACGACTGCAGCACTGCGTTGCAGTGGGTCGCGGCCAACAAGGGCGACTTGGGCATTTCCACGATCACCGTTTCGGGCGAGTCTGGCGGCGGGAACCTGACGCTGGCCACGACACTCAAGGCCAAGCGCGACGGCTATCTCGAGATCATCGACGGCGTGTTCGCTCAGTGCCCGTACATCTCGGGCATGTACGCGAACCCGCCCGCCGACCTGCCATCGCTGCACGAGAACGACCAGTACTTCCTGGGCTGCGAGAACATGGGCGCCCTCGCGAAGGTGTACGACCCCACCGGCGAGAATGCGACAAATCCGCTCGCGTGGCCAGTGCACGTCAGCGTCGAGGAGCTGGAGGGCATGCCCCCGCACGTCATTTCCGTGAACGAGCTCGATCCGCTGCGCGATGAGGGACTGACGTACTACCGCAAGCTGACCGCTGCGGGGAACACCGCAACGGCTCGCACCATCAACGGCACCTGCCACGCGGGCGACGTCATCTTCCGCGGCGCAATGCCCAACGTGTACGCATCTACCGCCGCCGCCCTGCGCGACTTCGCCTACTCGGTGTAGCTGTCCCGCTCAGTCAGTTTGCGCGTGCCCGGGCGATGGGGGCGCCATCGCGCCGGGGGTACGCCGTCGCGAACAGCAGCGCTTGGGTGGCAAACAGAACCAGCGCCAACAGCCACACCCAGCGCATCCCGCCGAGGAACTCGTCAGGCGATGCAGGTCGGCCGACAATGCCGATCGCAGCGGCGACGCCAAGAGCCACCGAGAGTTGGAAGATCGTCGTGCGGCCTGCGCCAGCCATCGCATATCGAGGGGGGAGCACGTCGCGCATCGCCGCTCCGACCAGCGGCGCAAAACCGCAGGCGGCGCACAAGCCCACGACCACTCCGGGAATCAGCATGCCCGTGACGTAGCTGGGTTCTGTACCGGTCCACGCCAAGTGCATCGCGGCTGCGGTCACGCCCAACAACCCGCCTGCGACCAAGAGCGGGCGCGACCCGAACCGATCGGCGAACCGGCCAGCGATCGGGGCAAGCATTGAGGACACCATCGGCCCGGGCGCCATGGCGAATCCCGACTTCAGCACCGACCAGCCCCAGCTGCGCTGAAGGAACTCGGGAAGCACGATCAGCCACGCGAAGAAGGCCGTCGCGAAGGCGACGGTGCCGAGATTGCCGACGAGATAGCTGCGGAGCCGGAACAAGCCCAGGTCGAACAGCGGCGCTGGGTGGCGATGCGAGCGCGCAATGAACAAGCCCAGCAATACGGCGCCCACCGTCAACGAGGCGAGCGTCCCGAAAGCGGTCCAACCCCAGTCAGATACCTGAACGATGGCCAGCACGAACGCGCCGACGCCGATCGAGGCCAGGGGCACACCCACGAGGTCGACACGCCGCGCCACCCCTTCGCCTCTGCTCTCGGCCAGCCAGGTCGGTCCGAGCAGCATTGCCATCAGCGCCACCGGCACGTTGATGAGGAACACCGACCGCCAGCCCAGGGCGTCGACGAGCAGCGCGCCCACTGAAGGGCCAAGCGCCGCTGCCAGCCCGCCCATGGCGCCCCAGACGCCGATGGCCATCTGCCGTCGCTCGATCGGAAACGCCGTCAGCAGCAGTGCCAGGCCAGACGGGAACTGCAGCGCCCCTCCCAGGGACTGCAGCACGCGAGCCGCTATCAGCAGCTCAGCGGAAATCGCGAGTCCTGACAGCAGCGATCCGACGGCGAAGATTGCCAGCCCCCACAGGAACATCCTTCTTCGGCCGAATCGATCAGCCATCCAGCCTGCTGGCAGCAGCACCGACGCGACGCCGATGTTGTAGGCGGTGATGACCCACGACAGCGAGGCCGCTGACGCGTCTGGGAATGCTTGAGCGATCTCATCACGAGCCAGCGCGATGACGGTGATCTCGAGCGCCACCATGAAGCCAACGAGCGACGTGACGAACAGTGTTCGGTACGCAGCTGCGTTCGACGTGGCGTCGGACGGAGGCGGTGCGCTCATAGGCCGAGGACTCGGGCGGCGTTGTCACGCAGGTACTTGCGACCATCCCCGTCGGCAGCCGTCGCCGTCCCGTGGGGGCTCATTGCAGCGACGTTCAGACCGGCGCGTCAGCAGTGATGACGATCTTGCCGAAGAAGCGTCGCTCCTCCATGGCCTGGTGAGCCGCAACGCCGTCGGGCAGTGGCACCAGGGAATCGATCACTGGTACAAGCTCGCGCGACTGCACCATCCGTAGCAGCTCATCGAGGTCGTCGCGCTTCCACCCGTTGGAACCTCGGATGTCCATCTCGGCGGTCCAGATGAACCGCAGGTCAGTCGGCGGGTTGTAGCCAGCGGTAGCGCCGCAGGTCAGGACACGCCCGCCCTGCCGCACGCATCGCAACGAACGGGCCCAGGTGTCGCCGCCAGTGAAATTGACCACCACGTCGTAGCCGCCCCCGCCGAACAGGCCGCCGGTCTGTTCTCGGCAGTAGCGGGCAATGTCGACCTCGGAGTAATTGATCGTCTCGTCGGCCCCCAGGTCGGCGAGGCGCTGGCACTTCTCGTCGGTGCCCGCCGCAGCGATCACTTTCGCACCGAGCAACTTGGAGATCAGCAACGCGCTGGTGCCCACTCCCCCACTGGCGCCCAGGATCAGCACAGTGTCGTCGGGGCCGACCTCGCCGCGGGTGATCATCATCCGGTGGGCGGTGCCGTACGCGACCGGCAGGCACGAAGCATCCTCGTAAGAAACGTCGTCGGGCAGCGAGATCAGCTGGCTTTCGCTCACGGTGACGTACTCGGCATAGGCGCCCCACAGGGTGTCGCCGATCATGGAGAACTTGCCGCTCCCGCGATCCCAATGGACCGGGTCTGCGAGCACCCGGTCGCCCACCGACCATCCCTCGACACCTGGACCGAGCTCGGCAACCTGCCCTGCGGCGTCACAGCCCGGGATGCCCGGCAACGGCACCCTGATCCCTGGCATTCCCCGGCGTGTGAATACGTCGTGGTAGTTCAGCGAGCAGGCCCGCACCGCGATCCGCACTTCGCCGGGTTGCAACTCGGGCGTGTCGATGTCGCGATACGACAGCACATCGATGTCGCCGTGCTCCGAGAAGACGATTGCTTTCATCGCAGTGCCCCTATTCGCCGACCTTCATCGGTCTCTCATGCCGCCGAGGCGCGGTCTCGTTCGACAGATGCGTCCATCTCAGCAAGCACGTCGCCTCGCAGTGCCCGCACCGTGCCGGCGTAGGCACGGGGGTCGAGCGTGTCGGCCAGCTCCGCAGCTACATCGAGCGCCCGCTCGATGACCGCATCCGGTGCCACCGCCTCGTCGAGGAAGCCGGCTTCTGCCGCACCCACGCCGTCCAAGAGCCGGGCGTTCGCCACACAGCGCTGCAGGTGACGCTTGGACAGGCGCTCCTTGGAAATCGCCATGGCCCAGTCCGGCAGCGTCAGCGCTATTGCCACTTCGTTCAGCCCGATCCGCACGGGCGCATCGGGGCCGACGCGATAGTCGCAACCCAGCAGCAGCAACGCTCCCGCTGCAACGGCGTGGCCGGTGCATGCGGCCACCACGGGTACCGATGAGCCGTAGGCCCGCCGCACCATTGCGCCACCTGCTGACACCAGCTCGGTCATCGCGCCACGGTCGCCGCCGCGGATCACGTTGAGGTCGAACCCCGCAAAGAAAGCCCGTTGGTTGCCGGCGATGACCACCGCACCGATGCCGTCATCGGCCTCGGCTGCATCGATTTGCGCGTCCAGCGCCGCCAGCATCGACACCGAGAACGCGTTCGCCTTGCCATCGTCCGCCTGGACCAGCAGCACGCTGCCGTGTCGTTCAGCTGAGACCGTGCCATTGCCTGATTCCCCATTACCCGATGTGCCATTGCCCGGTGTGCCTGCGTCATTCATCGTGCGAATGTTACGGCTGCGCCCCCCAGCGTGCCCGAGCCGAGGCCAGTGCAGGGCTGGTTAGGGTGCGCCCATGGCCGTACCAGTTGCCGATGTGGAGATGCCCGAACTGGACCTCGATCCGGTGACATGGGAGGAACAGCGGCGGCTGCTGGTGGATCTGCTCGAAGACCACAACTGGATTGCACGGACGCCACTCGGCTACGTCATCACTCGCTACGACGACGCAACCGCCATGCTGCGCGACGACCGTTGGTACTCGGCTATTGGGCTGATCGCGGAGATGCAGGGCTACGACAACCCGGACTTCAAGCGGCGTTCCGGTCGAAACATCTTGGCGATGGAGGGTGACGAACACCACAGGATCCGTCGCCTCGTCGGACCCGCCTTCACACCGAAATCAGCCGAGCGACTGCGACCGTTCATGGCCGAGGTCATCGACGAGTTGCTCGATCCGATCTGCGCACGGGGAGAGGCCGAGTTCGTCAGCGAGGTGTGCGAGCCGTATCCGATTCCGATCATCTGCGAGATGCTGGGTGCTCCTCGCGAGGACTGGAAGCTGTTCGGACGCTTGGCGACGGACATCTTCCGCATCTTCAACGGCAACCTCCACCGGGACGGTCCGGCCATCGTCGCTGCGCAGGACGAGATGGAGGCCTACATGACGGCGCTCATCGCCGAGCGCCGGGCGGCGCCGCGTGACGACCTGCTGTCCGACCTCATCGCCGTGTCCGAAGCAGGCGATCGGCTGTCGACGGAGGAGTTGTTGTCGCTCGCCAACTCACTTCTGCTCGCGGGCACTGACACGACTCGCAACCAGCTCGCGTGCGCGGTAGCGCTGTTCACACAGCACCCTGAACAGTTCCGAGTCCTGGCGGACGATCCATCGTTGGCGCCGGGAGCCGTCGAAGAAGTCATGCGGTATCTCGGCGCGATACGCGGCACGGCCCGTTACGCCAGCGAGCCGATCACCTACCGCGACATCGAGTTCCCGGCCAACACCTTCATCTTCCCGAGCCTTGTGGGCGCCAATTACGACGGCGAGAAGTTCGTCGAGCCCACAGACTTCGATATCACGCGCCGTTCAGGCATCCCGCACATGACCTTCGGCAGCGGCATCCATCACTGCTTGGGGGCCTTCTTGGCCCGGGCAGAGCTGCAGGAGGCATTCAAGGCCATCGCACGCCGCATGCCAAACCTTCAGCTCGCCGGCAACGTCGAGTGGAAGCCGCTCTCGAACGGGATCTGGGGTCCGACGGTTCTGCCCATCAGGTTCACGCCGGGGCACTGACCCCAGCCACTCTGCAGATGGGCCGCTTGCCCGACGCCTTCGGGGTCACGCCCGCCGCGGCAGGACTGGGCGATGCCGTGGCGACGCTGGACCCGGCGGCGGTTGCTGATGCGGCCAGCGACGGGGTCGACTTCGACCGCGTGCGCTGGGGCCGCGTCGTGCTCGTGGCCTTCTCCGGGGTGGTGTCGCACATCTTCGGTCGGGCCACCATCGGGGTACTGCTCCCCGCTATGGCCCCCGAACTCGGGCTGAGCGACACGCTGGTCGGCGCGCTCGGCTCGACGAACATGGGCGCCTACTTCACGGGTGTGGTGATCGTCACGTTCAGCGCGGGCCGTGTCGAACCGTTCACGCTTCTGCGAGCCGGCATCGTCACGTCGACGATCGGCCTCGTCGTGGTGGGAACGGCGTCGTCTCCGTTCGCTGTGGTGATCGGAACTGCACTGGCGGGCCTCGGCGGCGGGGGTATCTGGCTCACCGCTCCAGTCATCGCCAGCGAGGGAGTGCCTGCGGCTCGGCGAGGCGCCGCGCTCGGCGTGCTCACCGGCACCATGGGCGCAGCATTCATCGGCGTTCCCCTGGCAACTGCGGCGATGCGCAACGTGGCTGGCAGCGACGCGATCTGGCGGCCGCTCTGGCTGGGCGAGGCAGCGATCTCGATACTGCTGCTCGTTGCGCTGACGCTGTTCGTCAGGGTGGGCCGTACTGAACGGGTCGCCAACGTCGGCGGACTCGCAGCGTTGCGGCAGATCCAGGGCTGGAAACGGGCCGTCGTGGCGTACATGGCGTTCGCCTATATGACGTCATCGTTCGCAAACTTCCTGGGTCTGGCACTCGAGCGCGACCACGGCTTCGACCGCTTGGCCGCCACGCTGGTGTTCTCCGGCATGGGGGCGGGTTCGATGGTCGGCGCTTTGGCCTTCGGCCGTCTCAGCGATCGCATGGGCCGTCCCGCCACGATGGCGACCGTGATGGCCATCAGCGCATGCACCGGTGTCGTGCTGGCGGCGCGCGTTCCCAATGCAGCAATCATCGTCGCCGCCGTGGTCGTGTTCGGCGGCGCATCGTTCGCCTACCCATCGCTTACCGCCACGTTTGTGAGCGATCACGTTGCCGACCGCACGTTTGCGGCTGTGCTCGGCACGATGACAATGTTCTATGGCCCGGTGTCCGTCATCGGTCCAGCGGCGAGCGGTTGGCTCGCTGACAGGACAGGCAATTTCGACGCGACCTACGGAGTCATCGCGGTGATGGCCCTCACGTCATGCCTCTGCATGGCGACGATGCGCCGTTCTCGAAGTACGGCGCCGCAGCAGGCGCCGACTGGCTGAGCGCTGGCTCAGCCCTCCATCAGCTGCTTCTTCATGGCAGCCGCGGTTGCCAGCTTCAACGAGCGGCTCGGGCCAATCTCGATGGACTCGCCGGTCTGGGGGTTGCGTCCCATCCGGGCGCCACGTTCGGACATGGAAAAGGTGCCGAATCCTGGCCAGGTGATCTTGCCACCGGCCTTCACCTCCGCCGCGACGAGATCGAAGAACGCTGACAGCGTCCGCTCTGCGTCGCCCGCAGTTACACCGGCTTGAGCGGCTACCGCCTTAATGGTCTCTGCCTTGTTGGCCACGGTCCAGTTCCTCTCACAAAGGGATTCGGGGTATCACCTCAGCACACAAACAGGCCGAAGTGGTGGAATTGCGGCCCGCTGTCTACCGGTATGAGGGCTCCGACGCACCTCACGCCTGGGGATCGGCGGGCGTTTGATGACGCACTTCCACCTTGACATCGAAGGCGTCTCGCAGGCCGTCGCCGACGTAGTTGACCGACAGGACGGTGATCACAATGGCCAAACCGGGGGCCCACACGAGCCAAGGCGCAGTCGTCATCAGCCCCTCATTGCCGCCGAGCATGGCGCCACCTGGGGCATCCATCCGAGCAGCGACAGCACCGGCACCACGTCGAGCACGCTGCCGCCAAGGATCCGGGCCAGCAAGATCAACACCATCAGGCTGGGCAGTGCAAGCAGCGTGTCGGTGATCCGCATCAGTGCGGCGTCGACGAACCCAACGCGGTACCCGGCAACGAGGCCGACGCGGGTGCCGAAGACCGATGCCAGGATCGCCACCGACACACCGACCAGCAGCGAGATGCGGCCGCCATAGAGAACACGGCGACTGCCACGGCCATTACCGCAGGCAGCAGTACTGCGTAGTCCCCCGCGTGCAGGGTGTCAAGGAACAGCAGGCCCATTCCCGGGTACTGGAACACCTGCTCGGTCACGATGAGACCGCCGATCAACAAACCGATGTCGAGGGCAGCCTGTGTCGTCACCGGGATCAAGATTCCACTGGTCGGCGATGTCGGTGTCGGGTTCAAGTTCGTGTGCTGGCAGGACCAGGTCGAACAGCGTCTGCCATGGCGCATGGGGCTCGCTGAACGTGATCACTGCGGTGTGCGGATCGGAATGGTCGGTGTCGGTGATGAGGTCGTAGCCTGGGGTGCTGAGCGTGCCGGTGGTGTCGAGCGCAGCGCGCCAGGTGAACCGCACGTCGCTGCTGGTGATCGGCGTGCCGTCACTCCACGTCGCCGCGGAGTTCAGCTGGAATGTGAGCGTGAAGGTGCCGTCGTCGGCCGTGACGAGGCCACATACGTGTTCTTCGTGTCCAGCTCCATCAGCCGAGGCAGCACGTGGATCAGCGTCGACCACAGCGTCCACGTGGCGTTCCTGCACGACGTCACCGGGTTCAGGCACTCGGGCCACTGCTCTACCGCCAGCACGAGCGTGCCGCCGCCTGGGCTGTCATCGGCGCTGTCCGCGGCGCTGCCTGCGGCCGTCCCGCCGTCGGTGGCTGGGGGCCCAGACTCGTCGACCGATGTGCCGTTGCATGCGGTGAGCATCAGCGTGGTCGCGAAGGCTGCGGCAGCCCAGCGCCGTCGCATTGCTTGTCGCGGCATCGCAGCCTTGGCACGCCTCACGTCGCGTGTTGGCCGATCATCAGCAAACGTTGCTGTCATGGCAGAAAAATGCGCTGTACTGACGGCCGTGGGCGGCCGCTGGGCATCGGTCAAGGCTGGCGCAGCGCCCTTCCCGCCTTCTCTGCGCAATTTTGCCGTCTGTGGCGGCATTTTGCACAGAGTCGAGGCGAACCGGGCTGACAGGCACCGCTGCGGTGCCGCTCGACCTCTGAGCACCTGCAGGACGCGTCTGGCAGAGTTTGCGGGATTCGGCCGGGCATGTCGGCCAAATGGCGACACGGGAGCGCATCGAGGTGCTGGACGGTTACCGGATTCTGGATCTGACCGACGACCGGGGGCACCTCGCCGGATTGCTGCTGGCGCAGCTCGGCGCCGAGGTGGTGCTCTGCGAGCCGCCGGTTGGGCACCGCACCCGTCACCATGGGCCCTACGTCGATGACGTTGCAGATCCCGAGCGGTCGATCGAGTACCTCGTGTACAACCGGGGCAAGCACTCGGTGATGATCGAGGATCCGACGCAGATCGCCGAGCTCGCGGTGCACTGCGACGCCGTGATCGCGTGCGGCGCGTTCAACGTAGACCTCGATGCCTTGCGTACTGACAACCCGCAGCTCGTAACCGGGTCCATCACGCCGTTCGGAGAGACAGGACCCAAGACTGACTGGGCGGCCACCGACCTCACGATCGCCGCTTCGAGCGGCACGATGTCGCTGACCGGCGACCGCGACAGGGCGCCCGTCCGCATCGGCTCGCCCCAGACCTGGCACAACGCGGCGGTCGACACCGCCGGTGCGATCCTCATGGCGCTGCACGAGCGCCAGACATCGGGTCTGGGCCAGCACGTGGACACTTCGGCCCAGCAGTCCTTCGTCGACTGCACGCAATTCCAGATGATGGCCGTGCTCACCGGCGGCGAGGTGCCGGTGCGGCTCCCGGGCGCTGTCAACCTGGGCGGCTTCCTCATCCCTTGGGTGTACGAGTGCGCTGACGGCTACGTGACCGTCACGTTCCTGTTCGGCCCGATGATCGCACCCTTCACGAGCCGGCTCCGGACGTGGGTCTGCGAGGAGGGCTGCTGCGATGCCGAGCTGAGAGACAACAACTGGGTCGACTTCGGCATGGCCATCGTGGAAGGCCGCGAATCGATGGACACCTTCGATCACGCCATCAAGTGCCTGACAGCGTTCGTGGCAACCAAGACGAAGTCAGAGCTGCTGGAGCGTGCGCTGTCGGACAACCTGCTCATCGCGCCCGTCACGACGACGGCCGACGTGCTTGCTCTCGATCACCTGGGCGTGCGCGACTACTGGCAGCCCGTCGAGATGCCCCGGTCCGGCGGACCTGAACCGGTGCGACTGTGCGGCGCGATGGCCAAGACGACCGGCAATCCGCTGGCGGATTTGCCGGCCACACCTCGCCTGGGCGCGCACACCGGGCAGTACCTGACAACCGACGGCAGGGCTGGGCCGGCGATCACGTCTCGCCCCCGGCCGGAGCTCGCCCCCACCGGACGCTCGATGGAACGCCCGCTCGAAGACGTCAAGATCCTGGACTTCATGTGGGCGCTGGCGGGTCCCGGAGCCACCCGGACGCTGGCTGACTACGGCGCCACGGTCGTCAAGGTCGAGAGCGAGCTGAAGCCCGACGTGCTGCGCGGCGTCCACCCGTTCATCGGCGAAGAAGGCGGGCAGGAGAACGCGCTGCAATTCCACTCCATCAACGCCGGGAAGCTGGATCTGACGCTCGACCTGTCGCTGCCTGTAGCCCGCGACGTGATCCTGGACCTCGTCGCATGGTGCGATGTCCTCACCGAATCGTTCTCGCCGAAGGCGATGGCGAACTGGGGCCTCACCTACGACGTGCTGCGCGAGGTGAACCCGGAGCTCGTGATGTTCTCGAGCTGCCTGATGGGCCAGACCGGGCCGCTGCGCATGTACGCGGGCTTCGGCACGATGGCGGCCGCCATCGCCGGCTTCTACCCGGTGACGGGCTGGCCCGATCGCATTCCGGCCGGCCCGTTCACTGCCTACACCGACTACATCTCGCCGAAGCTGGGCGTGATGCTGATCCTGTCGGCGCTGGCCGAGCGCGACCGCACCGGGCACGGCCAGCACATCGACTTCGCCCAGATGGAAGGTGCGCTGCACTTCCTGGCCACCGAGTTCGCCGACGAGGAGATCAATGGGCGCACTGCCGGTCGCAACGGCAACGCTGACCGCCACATGTGCCCTCACAGCGTCTATCCCACGGCTGGCGACGACCGCTGGGTCGCGATCGCCTGCGAGACCGATGCACAGTGGGGCGCGTTGGCGGGACTGCTCGTGGAGGCCGCCAGCGATAACAGTGATCTGGGGCACGCTCTGTCGGCCATTGGCGCAGACGCTGACCTTGCGGACCTGGACGTTGCAGGGCGCCGAGCCCGCAGCGACGCCATCGACGCTGCGATCACCGCGTGGACCGAGCCCGAAGAAGCAGCCGCTATCGAGGCGACGCTGCAGCAGTGCGGTGTGCCAACTCACCGGGTGAACGACGCTGTCGATCTCATGGCCGACCCGCAGATCGTCGCCCGCGAACACTTCCTGTCGGTACCGCACGCCAAGCACGGCCACACCTGGGTGGAAGACAGCAATTTCGATCTGTCGCGCACGCCCGGACGGCCGCTGTGGGGCGGTCCAATGTTCGGCGAGCACAACATGGAGGTGCTCGAAGGCATCCTCGGCTACAACGCCGACAAGGTCGCCGAACTCGTCATCGCCGGTGCCATTACCTGACAGCGCAGCACAGCGTGCCTGCCGCGCCCCACAATGTCGTCATGAACAACGACAGCAGCACTTCAGGCGCCGACAGGCAGAACATCTCGAGCGGCGGGCCGCTTGAAGCCGTCGCCGGCTATTCACGAGGGGTACGCCTGGGCAACCATGTCGCCGTGTCGGGAAGCACAACGCTCGGACCCGATGGCGTGGCACACCCAGGCGACTGCTACCGGCAGGCGAAGGCGATCTTCGAGCTCATCGAGGGTGTGCTCAACGAAGCCGGTGCCCAGATGAGCGACGTCGTGCGGACACGGTCGTTCGTGACCGACATCGCCATGACTGAGGATTTCGTCCGTGCGCACGGCGAGGTCTTCAGCGACATCCGACCCGCTTCGACCCTCGTCGAGGTGTCGGCGCTGATTCATCCCGACCTGGTCATCGAGATCGAAGTCGACGCGATCATTTCCTGACGCTTGCGGCAGACGTTCGCCGACGCCCCGTTGCGGCGCGAGGGATGAGTCCGACTACTCAAACAGGTCAGAACGCGAGCCGACAGGGTGACGACCGGGCTGGGGGTTGGGGACGAGCACTTCGCACTCCATGGCATCAGGGTCCCGGAAGAACAGGCTGAGTTTGCGTCCGAAGTCCGTGACGGTGCCGTCGGTGGCGCCAGCGTCCATCAGCCGCCGCCTGACGTGGCCGAATTGGTCAAGATCGGCGGCACGAAGACCGATGTGATCAAGTCGGCCGCGACCGAACATCGGCGTCTGATGCTCGGCTTGGTCGTTGCCTTCGATCTCGAACACGTTGAGCTCGGTACTGGGTCCGATGTTGATCACGGTCATGCGGGGCCCGCCGGGGTATTCCTCGCCGTCAAACTCGATCGTGGCCCCGAACATGTCGATGTAGAACCGCTGCAAGGCGTCCGAATCTCCAGTGATGACCGCCACGTGGTCCAGTCCGAGTGTCAGCATTGCACTCTCCTTTCGTTGCTGGCGGCTCCGCCGCTCAGAGCGCTTGGCCGGCGTCAGATTCGGGAGTGCTCGCCGCCGCCATTGGGGGCGTTTGCGATGCTGAGCCTTTGGCCGTGGTGAGTATAGGCACTGCATTGCGCAAATTGGCTGTGACGACGGGAGCCGATGCCCTCGACGGCGTTGCCTATCGAGCGCCTCTGACTGCGATCAGTCGAGACCTACGCTGAGCGGGTGCGTGCTCTGGTTCAACGGGCTTCTGAAGCCTGCGTGCACGTCGACGGTGAGGTCATCGGCGAGATCGGCGGCGGGCTGTGCTGCCTGGTGGGAGCAACGCACGACGACAGCCGGGAGTCGGCGCGCAAGCTTGCCGGCAAGATCTGGAACCTGCGCATCTTCGCCGACGAGAACGGCCAGATGAACCGGTCAGTGGCCGACACCAGCGGCGAAGTGCTGGTGGTCAGCCAGTTCACGCTCTATGGCGACACCCGCAAAGGCCGACGGCCGTCGTTCGTCGCAGCGGCCGCTCCCGACCTCGCCGCTGAGCTGATCGACGAGCTGGTCGCCGAGCTGCGCCGCCTGGGCGCCACGGTTGCAACCGGTTCGTTCGGGACACACATGGCAGTCGAGTTGACGAACGACGGTCCCGTGACGCTGATGCTCGAAGTCTGAGCCGAAGCGCTGAGGCGCTGGGCAGGTTCAGGTGGGGGTGAAACGGAGCAGTGCGGGGCCGTCTGGAGTGGGGTCGAAGACTGCCTGCACGGCCTGGCCGATGCGGACCGTGTCGGGGTCGCAGCCGAAGCTGTTGGTAACCGCACGACACAACCTGCGGCCAATTGGGGCCAGAAAACCTGGGGCCGATATCGTGCCAGCGTCTGGAGAGGCGGGAAATGTGGACCAGCGGCTCGTCCCACTGAACGCAGTCATCACGCTTCTACGGCCGAGGTCAACCTCGTGGCCTGCCTCCTTGCACGACATTGGGTACGAATTGGTCGGGCTGGAAGTTCCGCTAGGCCCAACCGATCAGCGAGTAGTCGCAGATGCGGTTGCATTCAGTACTGCAGCGAATCAGTTCCTCGTCGTCGAGTCGAAATCCGGTTCCAACGTCGACATCGAGCAGGCACAGCGATATGGCCGTATTGACGCGCGCGATGCCGTTCGAATGACCGGCGTCGACCTCGCTCGATCCGATGAACCAGCCGTTCAACCGCTGTACGTGTGCCTCGACGAGAATGTGCAGCGCATTCAGCGCGGCCTGGATATCGCGTCGTGCTCGTACCCGATACTTGCTGTCGGCGTCAATACGATTTCGCTAGACACGACAGCACTTCGGTCCGACGAGCCCGAAATCGCGTCAGCATTGCCAAACCCGCTCCAGGTGCCATGGCCGCCACCAAGCATCATCAGTGTGGATATTGAATCCGACCACACCGATTTCGATCGAATTACCAGTCAGCAGTTGGTGGCCGAGGCAAGTCGAGGAACCGAGAAGGTAAGGCAGTCGCGATCTGGCCGGCCGCGCGATTCTACACCTGCACATCTATGGCGCCGGATACCGAAATCGCCCCATAACACGAGTGGAGCAGTCGCTGGAGCGCCTGAGTGCGCAGTCGCCAGCCAACTTCCGCTTCCGGGGTCGCACTGCGAGCCGCGACTACTCGATCGTTGAGATTGTCGAGAGCCCCGAACAGGCAGATCCGCGCGGGCGTACACAGAGCTACCAAGCCATCAGACGGCGCTTGGGCGGAGTCGCCTCGAGGCAACCCGCTGGCGCCATCCAGCAGAGGCTCTTCGATAGTCTCGATCTGGGTGCCGAACTGGAAGAGCCGGCAGCCGACGGGCCTGAGGACGACCAGTACGGACCCGAGGAGGGTGAGGGATGACTAGGCGCGCCCTCGAGACGCAATTCTCGACGCCCGGCGAGACCCCTTGGAAGACGCTCGTACTCGAAGCGCATCCAGGCGCCGTGACACCGCACGAATACCTCGCCGACGTATTTGGTGAGGCGCGCGTGCGGTCGACCGATGATGCCCACCTCCACGAACTCACGCTCGACGATGGCGTGAAACTCACTGTCGACGATCTTGATGGCCGCTTTTGGTCATTTCACTCAGCCAGCGCGACTCAATCTGTACTGCGAGCCATCCGGACAGTGGTGTCCAAGCGTCGTGACCTCGATTACCTCTGGCTGCCTACGCAACACTTACGCGGAATCCGCCCTGGATCGCGAGCTTCGTTCGTCAAGGCCGATTTCACCGGTGTGGCAGCGCTCCCGGAGGAGGCAATTCACGATCTCTCGCTTTCCGTACGAGGTCATGACGCCGCGCAACTCCTCGAGGTCTTCGAACACCAGAATGGCCACGGCCATGTGTTCTCGATCGAACGTCTCACCGTCCCGATCTTCGATCCTGATCTCGGACGCATCGAGCAGGCCGTCAACCGGCGGGCGCACTTCGTAGCCCGCGGCGACTCATTTCCACTGCATCAGCAGGTAGTCGCTGACGTTGTGGGCCGTTATCGGTTGTTTGTCGAAGCTGTGGAGGAACGCACGATTCGGTTCGCCTCGTTGGGCGAGCCGGGCGGTGGCACCATCGTCGGAACACCAATCGAAATTCAGTTCTCTCGCCCGCTCAGCAACCTGCAGGTCCTATTCGACGAGTTGCTCTCCTCGGGAGAACCGTTCCGGCTCTGGGGCATGTACGAGGTTCACGACAGCTTCGGAGAGTGCGATGCCGTCGACTTGCATGTCGGCGGCTGCATGAGAATCGAAGCTCAACCAGAATTCATGCGAGTGCAACTCTTCGACGGCAGCTGCGGCAACAGCATCGCTCGGCTCGTTTCAAACCTTCAACACCATGTAGATGGCGCCTTGCGCCTCGTCGATCCAGAACTCGACCTGCTGCTCAACCTCGAGGTCTCGCCAGCAACTGTTTGACTCGAACTGTTGCGCGGCTCAGGTGGGGGTGAAACGGAGCAGTGCGGGGCCGTCTGGAGTGGGGTCGAAGACTGCCTGCACGGCCTGGCCGATGCGGACCGTGTCGGGGTTGCAGCCGACGATGTTGGTGACCACGCGGGGGCCTTCTTCGAGCTCGACGTAGGCCAACACGAACGGGGCCGCCTTGCGCCACGAGCCGGGGATCCGCCGGGTGACCGTGCAGCTGTAGACGGTGCCGTGCCCCGAGGCCTCGAACCAGGTCACTGACGTCGAGCCGCACTGGTCGCAACGCTCGCGCGGGTACCACACGACGTGGTCGCAGTCATCGCAGCGGGGCAGCTCCAAGCGGCCCTCGGCCGTCGCGTCCCAGAATCGCTGCGTTTCGAGGTTCGCGCTCGGCGGCGGCACCGGCAGGCCCGACGGCCCCAATTCGCTCACCGCAGCCACCTCATTTCGATCTGGCTCACTTCGACCTGGCTCATGTCGATCGGCCCATGACGAGCGTGGCGCTGCCCATGCGTGTCGCCAGGCTGCCGCCGGTGCCGTGTGCCAAGGCCAGCTCGCAGTCAGGCACCTGAACTGCCCCATGTGCCTCGCCACGTAGCTGCCGCACGGCTTCGACCACCTTGGTCATGCCGCCGCGATTGGCCGGATGGTTGTTGCACAGCCCGCCGCCGTCAGTGTTGAACGGCAGCACGCCGCCCGGTGACTGCAGAGCGCCGTCGGACACGAAGCTCCCGCCGTCCCCCTTCTTGGCGAAGCCCAGGTCTTCGAGCGTGACCAGCACGGTGATCGTGAAGCTGTCGTAGATCGACACGTAGTCGATGTCCGCAGGTGTGATGCCGGCCTCGGCGAACGCCAGCGGACCCGAGCGCGACGCGCCGGTGTGGGTGAGGTCGATACGCCCACCCGAGGTGTGCTTGACCGACGTGTCCGTGCCCAGCACCGGGACGCAGTGGCGATCAAGCGATGCCGCGACAGCTTCGGAAACCAGCACCAGCGCTCCCCCGCCGTCGGTGATGACGCAGCAGTCCAGCCGGCGCAGCGGATCGGAGATCATCGGCGATGAGACCACTTCGTCCACCGTGACAACGTCCTGAAGGAACGCATTCGGGTTGTGCTGGGCGTGCGTGGACGCCGCAACCTTCACTTCGGCAAGCTGTTCGGAGGTCGTGCCGAACTCGTGCATGTGACGTGCCGCGGCCAGCGCGTACCCGCCGGGCACCGACATGCCGAACTGATTCTCAAACGACGCCTCTGGCGCAGAGCTGAAACGGGCACTGCCGCCCGGTCCTGCACCGCCGGTGCGGGGCTTACCGGCCAGCGTGATGAGGGCCACGTTGACGTGACCTGCGGCAATGGCGGCCGCAGCATGCTGAACGTGCACGAGGTAGGCGGAGCCGCCGGTCTCGGTGTCGTCGACGTATGTGCAGTCGAGCCCCAAGTACTCCACCATCGACAGCGCACCGAAGCCAGGGGCATCGCCTGCGGAGTAGTAGGCGTCGACATTGCCCGGCGTGAGTCCCGCGTCGGCCAGCGCCCCAGCAGCCACCTCGGCGTGGATCTGCGGCAGCGTGCGATCGGGCAACTCGCGCCCGGGATGCTCGTACACCCCGGCGATGAATGCCTTCCCTCGAATTGTCACCGGCGGCACGCTAGCCGCCCCCTGCGAAGCGATGCCCGATCGCGACCCGCACGAGAACCTCGGCCTGAGACCAGAGAGGGCGTTAGCTTCACGGCGATGCTGAAGCCATATCGAGTGCTGGACCTCACCGATCACCGGGGCGCGATGTGCACCTCGATCCTCGGCTCGCTGGGCGCCGAGGTGATCCTCGTCGAAGGCACCGACGGCCGTGGCCGAGACCATCGCCAGCAGGGGCCCGACGGCACCTCGCTGAGCTGGTGGAACCTGCGGCGCGGTGCGCAGAGTTGCGTCATCGACGACCGCGACGAGTTGCTGGAGCTGGCGGCGGGCGCCGACGCGCTGATCGAATCACCCGACCCCGGCCTCGGTCTCGACTACGACGAGCTGCGCGCCGTCAACCCGGGCCTCGTGCACACCACCGTGACCGCCTTCGGCAGCACCGGCCCGAAGGCCGGATGGGCAGCGTCAGATCTCACCATTGCCGCCTCGGCGTGCAGCGCTGCCATCACCGGCGACACCGACCGGGCGCCACTGCGCATCACGGCACCGCAGAGCTGGCTGCACGCCGGATCGCATGCCGCGGTTGGCACCACGCTCGCGCTGCGCCAGCGGGACCGCAGCGGCTATGGCCAGCACGTCGACATCTCGGCGCAGCAGGCGCTGACGCAGATCGCGTTTCCTGGACATGTCCACGCGCCGAACGAGTACCCGTCGGCGAGGCGGACCTCGGGCGGCATCCTGATGCTCAATTTTCATCTGCAGTTCGTGTACCCGGCGCAGGACGGCTACGTCTCGATCACGCTGCTCTTCGGTGACACGATCGGCCGCTTCACAGCTCGGCTGATGGACTGGGTAGCCGAGCTTGGCTGCTGCGACGACGAGTTGGCCAACCTTGACTGGGTCGATTTCGGCATGCGCCTGTTCACCGAGCCCGACAGCGCGCCGGCGCAGCTCGAGCAGACCAAGGCCGCGATCACCCGCCTGACCAGCTCACGAACCCGAGCCGAGCTGTTCGCGGAGGCACAGAAGCGTGAACTACTGCTCGCGCCCGTGTACAGCCCGGCGGAGCTGACCGGAATCCAGCATTTCAACGAACGCGGCTACTGGGACACGGTCGACGACCCGGCCTGGGGCAGCGTCGTCACCCCCGGTGCGTGGTGCAAGCCCAGCCGGATGCCCCTGCGCTCGCTCGGTGGACCGCCCGAACTCGGCGCCCACACCGAAGCGGTGAGAACGACGCCGCGTTCGGCGCTGCTGGACGCCGCGCAGGCACTGCGTAATGCGAACAGCGATCCCGCGGCGCCGCGGCCGCTCGACGGCATCAAGGTGCTCGACACCAGCTGGGTGTATGCCGGGCCGTTCACCACGCGGGTGCTCGCCGATTTCGGCGCGACGGTCATCAAGGTGGAAGGGCCGGCTCGCTTCGATGCCGCCCGGGGCAGCGGCGGCGGACTGCGGGGCGACATGGGGCCTGACGCGTCGATCCAGTACGGAACGCTGAACGCCGGCAAGCTTGGCGTGACCCTCGACCTGAATGTCCCGGAAGGCCGCGACGCCTTCTGCGATCTCACCGAGTGGGCGGACATCTTCGTGGAGTCGTACACGCCCGGCACGCTGGACGACTGGGGCATCGGGTGGGAGACGCTGTCGGAGCGCAACCCGAGTCTGATTCTGCTGAGCACCAGCCTGATGGGCCAGACCGGACCGCTTGCCACGTTCGCCGGTTTCGGCAACCTGGCCGGCGCCATCACCGGCTTCTACGAGATGACCGGATGGCCCGATCGGGCACCAGCGGGGCCGTTCCTCGCCTACACCGACTACGTCACCCCGCAATACATGGTTCCGTTGTTGATGGCAGCGCTCGATGCTCGTGATGCCGATCCCGAAGGCCGCGGCCAGCATCTCGACTTCGCACAAGCCGAAGCTGCAATCCACTTCCTGGCGACGGAAGTGCTCGAGCACACGGTCAACGGCGCCGCCGCGACTCGGATCGGCAACGCGGATGCGTTCATGTGCCCCCATGCGATGTACCCGTGCGACCCCGGTGACGCAGACCCGGGCAACCCGCTCGAAGCGCTGGACCCTTGGATTGCAGTCGTGTGCGAGACAGAGCACCAGTGGGAATCGCTGTGCCGCTTGCTTGAGAGCGACGGCCAGCCGGTGCCGCCCGAGCTCGCCGGCCTCGACGCAGCAGGTCGCCTCGCACGCAGCGCAGAAGTCGACGGCGCCATCGCCGCCTGGGCTGCGCAACGTACACCTGCTGACGCCGAAGCTGCGTTGCAGGCCGTCGGTGTCCCGGCGCATGCCAACCAGAACGGTCTGGGCTGCTTCGCCGATCCGCAGCTCATCCACCGAGGCCACTGGATGGACGTGGCCCATCCAGTGCACGACCGCATGATCGTCGAGGCACCCCGCTTGCAGCTGAGCGCTACACCCCACAGCATTTCCCGGTCGGGCCCCAGCCTTGGAGAGCACAACGACCTGGTCTTGCGGGACATCCTCGGCTACGACGACGACCGCATCGTCGAACTCGCCGTCGCCGGTGCGATTGGCTGAGCAAACCGAACGTGGACGGAGCAAGTGTTCCTATTGCGGGATGCTGAACAGGCAACGGAATTGCTGAGACTGTCGAGAACAAGGGGACTATCGGGCTGTTTCCCCGCAGGGTTCGGTGTGACGCCCCCTGCGTAGGTTCGGGGCATGGCAACACGGCGCAGACTGCACGGTGCTTCCAAACAGCATCTCAGGGAAGACCTGCACTACATCCAGAACGGCAATTGCAACAACCGTTACTGCTTGAAACCGAAGAAGAAGTGGCGCTTGGAGGACTTGGAGCTTGACCACATCAAACCTCTGGGCGACGGCGGTACCGATGCCGAGGACAACTTGCAGCTACTCTGCCGCGACTGCCACACGCGCAAGACACGCCGCGAGGACCAAGCGCGGGTGAAGGCGAGGAACGAGCCCAAGACGAAATCTCGCAGGAAACGGCGCAAGCGCAGCAACCAGCCGGAGCTCACAGCGTCGCCTGTGACCAATCCGTGCCCTGTCAGATCATCCGGCACCATGTCCGGGGGTACACATCGACGGCGAACAGATCACTGACGACGACCGTGAATTGCCACCGTTGCCCCAGCGAGGCCGTTTGACGTCATTCACCGAGGTAGCTCATCGCTTCTTGCGTTCTTCTTGCATCCCCTGCCCAAGGCTCACACTCCGCGACGCTTCCATGCCCGGAACCCAGCGGGTGTCACAGCAACTAACGGCCCACCAGCCATCTGCCGAGCGCCTTGACGCCCCGGAGATCCGCTTCCGCCGATGCCCGCATCGGATCGGATCGGAACATACCGAGCGCCGTCTCGCGAAACCGATTCACTTCGGCATCGGTGAAAGGGCCGTTGTCATCCGACCAATCCCCAAGCACGTTGCGCCGGGCATTCAGGCGGCTGGGGAACGGGTTGTAGCCGGTAGCCATTTTGAGCCACAGGCAGAGAAGCTCAACTTCACAATCCCTTGCGCTCGTACTCTCGGATACAACGCTGTCCAGCGTGATATGCGTCAGATACGCGTCGGCGTCCAACGGCGGCACATCGCACCAAAAGTCGTGACCAATCATGCTGTCATCCTTTGTCCTCACCCCTTCTATCTGAGGGGTGTTACAGCCATGATGTTGGGGTCAGCAGTCGGGCCCGGGTCTGACCCAGGGTGTTACGGGCTTTGTGCCTTTTTCGTGATCTGTCGGCTCGGTGTCCTGGCTGCTGGCGGGCACCGGCCGGTCGGGCGGACGTGACTTGATAGGAGCCTTGGCTATGCACCGTGGCTGTACTGTCCGCCGTCCCGGCCGGTGGTGCCTCGCTTACCCAGTTAGGAGAAAGGCAGGGGTTCATCATGGCTGATCAGCCAGTCGGTGTCTATGGGGGCGTGGACACTCACAAGGAGGTCCATGTCGCTGCGGCGGTCGACCAGGCGGGCCGGGTGCTCGGCGCGGAGTCGTTCGGCGCGGACCCGGCGGGGTAGAGCCGGCTCGCAGAGTGGCTGGGGTCGTTCGGGCCGCTGGTGCGCGTCGGCGTGGAGGGGACGGGCTCCTATGGGGTGGGGCTGACGCGTCATCTGGTGGGCTCGGGCGTCGAGGTGGTGGAGGTGAACCGGCCGAACCGTCAGATGCGCCGCCGCCGCGGCAAGTCCGATGTCGTCGATGCCGAGGCCGCGGCACGCGC
The DNA here is from genome assembly GCF_965221945.1 of Candidatus Poriferisodalis sp. Taxonomy (GTDB): domain Bacteria; phylum Actinomycetota; class Acidimicrobiia; order Acidimicrobiales; family Poriferisodalaceae; genus Poriferisodalis. The sequence continues at coordinate 2,705,937 of NZ_OZ244925.1, forward strand.
CGCGCTCAGCGGCGACGCGGCCACCGCTCCCAAGGGCAACGACGGGATCATCGAGGCGATCCGGGCGATCCGGGTCGTGCTGTGCTCGACGCGTGCCCATCGCACCCGCATCTCCAATCAGATCCGCGATCTCATCGTCACCGCTCCCGACCGGCTGCGCAGCGCCCTCGAGCCGCTCACCACCGCCCAGCGGGCGGCTCGCTGCGCCCGGTTCCGTCCCGGCGACCCCGCCCAGCCCGCCGAGGCGGCAAAGATCGCGTTGCGCACCCTGGCCCGCCAATACGAGACCCTCGACGCCGACCTCGTCGAGCTGCGCCGCCATCTCGATGAGCTCACCAGCACCGCCAACCCGGCGCTGCGAGCCGCCAAAGGCATCGGCGCCGACACGGCGTCGATCCTGCTGATCGCAGCCGGCGACAACCCCGCCCGGCTCACCACCGAAGCGTCGTTCGCAGCTCTGTGCGGCGCGTCACCCGTCGAGGCGTCATCAGGCAAGACCATCCGCCACCGCCTCAACCCCGGCGGGAACCGCCAGGCCAACCACGCCCTGTGGCGCATCGCCATGGTCCGCCTCGCCACCTGCCCCCGAACACGCGCCTACGCCCAAAGACGCCAAACAGAAGGCAAATCACGCCGAGAGATCATCCGATGCCTCAAGCGCTACATCGCCCGAGAAGTCTTCGCACTGCTCGCCGACCCCCACCAGGCCACCCACACCAGCGACCCCGGCCAGCTCCGACACCGACGACAAGCCGCCGGCCTCAGCCTCGCCCACGCCGCCCACCAGCTCAACACCTGGCCCGCAACCGTCTCCATGATCGAACGAGGCAAACTACCCCACCACCACCTCGTGCCCGCCTACCGCGACTGGCTCAACACACTCCAACCCGCCGCTTGACAAACCATAGGAGCATCACCAAATTGTGGGGAAACAGCCCGATGGTCCCCAGAACGTACGGGCATCACGGATCGCTGCCGACCTCAAGTCCGTTGATCCAGCGAATCGCAGTCGCTGGATCGAGTATCGGGCTTGGGCAATCGAAACGCTCGACCAACCGCGCCGGGTGATCGCCGCATCGATCAGGGATCTGACGTAGCAGCTACAAAGTCCGTCAGCGGCTGCAACCCGTGAGCCCAGAAGATCGTGAGGCCGCTTTCTTGCGCCTGGACAAGGTTGTGGGTCTTGAAGACGCCCGACAACACGGCCGTCGGCACGATGCCCTGGTGGCCGAACGCCCGGACCCACTCAGCCGCCTTCGCCGCAGCGTCGTTGTTCAACCGCTTGACCGAGTTGGTTGAAGAGTTGGAGACCTTGCACTCGATCGGCATTACCCGACCGTCATGCAATCCGACGACCACATCAGCCTTGCGGCCAGCTACGGAACACTCGGCGCAGAACTCGCCTCGTCCAGGTGCATCCGCCGGTGTCGATACTTCGCGTGTCTCGACTTCGGTCAGTCCTGAGACGGCCAGGTGGTTGCGGACTGCCTCCTCCTGACCGGTCTTGGCCTCGTTTGCACGGTTCGTTCGCACCCTCTGACTCGCCATGAGCGATGCGGAGGCCATGGCCGCCGCCGAACGTTCTTCGTCTGAGGGTTGTCGTCCCTCGGCTACCCAGGTGAATCGACGACTGTCGAGCATGGCCAAGATCGTTTCGATCACCCGTTGGGTGGCATCCGCGTCGTCCCGCAGTCGGCTCGCCGTCAGATTCGTTTCCGCCAGTTCCATCAGATCATCGGTTGAAACCGGCGGCCCTGCCAGGTAACGGAATGCTTCAAGCAAATCCGCGTCAGTGAGCACGGATTGGGCAACATCTCGCAACGACCGGAGATCCTGGCTCTCGCGCATGAGTCGATCGACGCTGGCCGCGTAGTCGTCGAACGCTTGGAGATATCGCCCGACCGGCTCGGTCAGGCGCTCCTCGCGAAAGAGCTCAATCGCCCTACGTCGTTCCTGCTCAAGTTCCCCGTCGGTCCAGCGTGGCGGGTTTACGAGCGCCATGGTTCTCCCATCTCGAGCCAGCTCGGAGGCGGAACCTTGATCTGCTCCATCTCGGACGGCTCGAATTTGGTCAGACCGCCTGCGTACGTACGACCACCAGTGAGGGTGGCTCGCTCGCGCAACACCATGGTCAAAGCAGACAACGCTGCTTCTGACATCGGTTCGACCGGATAGATGCCGTGCACCGTGTTGAGGTTCCCCGCTGCAGCAAGATTGCGCACGAACGTCGGCGGGCGCCGGGCCATGTAGGTGGCCAGGATCGGCGCCGATTCCCGCAACCTGACAGACCACCAAGGTTTCCTGTGGCGAGCGATGTAGCCGTTCGCAGCACCCGCGCGCCGGGCTGCCTTCAAGAACCGTTCCACGAGAGCTCGATCGCTTTCGTCAAGGACGTCCAAGTCCTCTGGCAGATCGATCACGGCCCTGAGGTCGCGACCGTCCTCCAAGACGGCGGATTCCAGACCGAATAATTCGGACGCCTTCGTCACGGCGGGAAAGAGCACCGTCGTCGGCAAACATGGATCGCCCTGCTTGGTTACCCACGTCGCGTTCGCTCCGGTGACAGCTCCCCGGTGCACACGGCAGAACTCACCCAGCGGGACGAATTCGTTCGGCACAGAAACTCTGGGTTCCAAGAGCGAAGACCAACGCCGAACTTCGCGTAACTCGTCGCGCCCAAACGGCGTGCCCCCCCGCAAGCCTCGCAGGTCCTCCGTCCCCTTGATCTTGCTCACGCGGACAGGACGCTCAGTCGTGCCCACTTCGAACGCCGTCACGGTCGCCGTGGTCGTCGCGTCTGCGAATGCCTGAGTTCGTGCATCGAGGATGTGAATCGAGAGACCGCCAAGCGCACCGGCGATCAGCTCGCGAGCAAGTTGGCCGTACCCCACGTCGAGCCATTCGGATGACGTGACGAAAACGCCGTAGTCACCCGCTCGCGCGAGATGTGCCGTTGCGAGCAGGAAGTGAACATGCAAGCCCGCGAGCGCTGACGCTTTCAAACCCAGTTCCCCAGAGCGTTCTCGCAGCCACGTTTTCCACTCTGGAGCGATGTCGTGGTGACGCACGTACGGGGGGTTCCCGATGAACGCCGTGGGGCCGGGCACTGACGGCAGGTCGAGCGAGCGGTAATCGGTCGTTTCCACTTGCGACCGCTCGTCGAAACCTAGGACCGTCAAGCTGGCGCGCGCAGTCAACGCAGCGAGCGGATCGATCTCGACGGCGACGAGTTGCGCTTCGGGCAGATAGCGACCAGCAGCGCAGAGAAACCTCGCCGAGCCAGCGCCAGGGTCTACGACACGAGAGGCGACCTTGTAGTTGGCAAGCCATTCGGACATGGGTCCGACCAGCGACGGCGGCGTGTAGGTCGCGCCCATCTTGCGCCGCTGCGGCGCAGAACGGAGGGAGGCGAATGCGGCGCCCAACGGATCCTCACCTGCCCTGATGGCTGCTGCGACGGCACCAAGCACTTCGGGCGAGGGCGGCTGAGCCGACACATCCACGAGTCGCGCTTCGGCACCACTCACTTCGGCGAGGCGTCCATCCCGCACGAGTGCCCAAGCCATCGCGCACAGCGATCGCTCGTCGAGAATTGCGCCATGCGCGAAGCCCGCACCCGGCACGCTGTTCAAGGTCAAGGCCATCTGCTGGCATGTTCGCATACGGCACCTCCAAGCCCGCGGACGACACGATCCGGTCCGTTCGTCCATCTTCGACGCGAGGTGTGACAGCACGCATTCGCCCAATGTCCCGCCCTCACGAAACCGAACGCCGCGGACGGCCTCGCGCGAGTCGCGCCCGATATGCCGCCGGGCTCGCCAGTAGCGTGATCGACTGCGATCGCAGTTCTGGCGGTTCGCGCCGCAGTGCCGACTGGGGAACCAACATGCGCGTCATCATCTTCGGGGCGACCGGCAAGACCGGGCAGCACGCGGTCCGCTGCGCGCTCGACGGAAGCCATACGACGACGGCATTCGGGCGTTCCGTGGACAGGCTCAGCGCTGAGTCCGCGCTGACGCTGACACGTGGCGACGTCTTCGACGCTGAGGTTGTCAGCGATGCCGTCGCAGGTCACGATGCCGCCATCGTGTGCCTCGGCAGCACGAGTCTCAAGGACCGCACGACGCTGACGCGGGGCACTGAGCACATCGTCAATGCCGTCGACCGTCATGGCGTCGGTCGGCTTGTGGTGGTATCCGCAGCCGGCGTCGGTGAGAGCTGGGCTCAGATTCCGTGGAGCTCGAAGCTGATGTTCAAGACCATGCTGCGGAACCTCTTCGCCGACCACCAAGCTCAAGAGGAAGTCGTACGCGAGAGCGCAGCGAACTGGACCGTTGTCCGATCCGCTGTGCTGTCTGACAAGCACGAGCCCCGTGCCGTGAGCGCTTCCAACACGGACAAGACGAGTCGCATCCACCGTGCTGCCCTAGCCGGTTTCCTCGTCGATCAACTCGGCGACAGTGCCTACAGCCGCCAAGCCATCACGGTGACCTCATGACACCTGACGAGCGGTTGGCGACGATCCGGGCGATCCATGACTCGCCGTTGCGGATCGTGCTGTCGGTGACGGGCGGCGGGATGCTGGCCGTGAGCGACCTGCTCACGGTGCCGGGCGGCTCCCGCACGATTCTCGAGGCCACCGTGCCCTACTCGGTGAAGTCGTTGTACGAGCTGATGGGCTCGGAGCTGGAGCCGCACGTATCTGATGAGGCGGCGCTGGCAATGGCGGACGGCTGTCTGGCCCGGGCGCAGTACCTCATCTCGACGCCCAAGCCGGGCACCGAGCCCTGGCCGCTCGCCGGTATCTCGTGCACCGCGGCGCTGGTGACCGATCCGCCGCGGCGCGGCGAAGACCGGGCGCACATCGCCACTGTTTCCGATTCGGGCACACGCATCGCCCGCAAGATCACCTACGGGACCGACGATCGCGTCGCACAGGACCGCGAGACCTCAGACGCCCTACTCGAGCTCATCGCTGAGATCGCGACCGGCTGAACGACCAGCGCCCGACCCTGCTGGCGGCTTACCGGAACAGGCCGTCGCCGATGCCTTCGGCGACCTCGTCGGGCGCGTAGCCGGCATCCGTCCATACGTCGAAGTTGTGCTCGCCCAGGTAAGCGGGGCTGAGATGGCGCGGGAACCAACGCTGACCGTTCCACAGTCCGGCAAAGGCGTCGACGGTGCGCTCGCCGAAGACTGAGTGATCCACCGGTTGCCAGAAGCCACGAGCCGCGTGCTGGGGATCGTCGGCGAACAACTGATGAGAGTCCTGCACCGGTCCCGCAGGAACACCTGCTGCCTGCAAGGCCTCCGCCGCCTCGACAGCAGTGCGCTCCGCTGACCATTCGCCGAGCACATGGTCGATGACCGTGCGGCGATCGCGACGGCCATGCTCGGTGGCGAGCGTCGGATCGTCGAGTCGGGCGTCGGCCAACAGCCCCGAGAGCCCGAACCACTGCGCCGGCTCGGTCACGGTCACCGCCACGAAGCCGTCACTGCACGCGTAGACCTCGTTGGGAACGTGGTCGGCAATGCTGTCGCGGTTGCCTTCGGGCCGGGGCGGCGACACGCCGGCCGACTGGCGGATGATCGCCGCTCCGATCGCGTAGGTGCCTACTTCGAGCTGCGCCATGTCGATGCGCTGCCCCTCACCGGTGCGCTCGCGGGCATACAGCGCACCGACCGTCGAAACCGCTGCGGCGAATCCCGCCAGGTGGTCACTGAGCGAGAAGCCCGGACCGACATCGCCGCGGTCGGCGAAGTTCGTCAGGTGCGTGATGCCGCACACCGCATGCACGGTCGGTGCGTACGAGATGACGTGCCGCCACGGTCCGTCGTGGCCGCAGCCCGACATCGTCACGTAGACGAGGCGCGGGTTCCATTCGTGGACGGTTTCCCAGTCGAGACCCCACGCATCCAGCACTCCGGCGCTGAAGTTCTCGATGAGCACGTCGCAGGTCTCGATCAGCCGTCGGGCCGCAGCCAGCGCCTCAGGATGCTTCATGTCGAGCGTCGCGCTGCGCTTGGAGCGGTTCCACACGAAGTAGTAGGGGAAGTCGGGGGAGTTGACGAGCGTGGACCGCTCCTCGCTCTGAATGCGAATCACGTCGGCACCCAGATCGCCGAGCAGTTTCGTGGCAGACGGTCCGGCGAGCACCCAGGTGAAATCGGCGATCCGTATCCCGTCAAGTGGTCGCCGGTCATCGGCGCCCTCGCTCAACAACGCACCGACCGGGCTGCGGCTGGCCCCATTTCGGGCTTCACTCGCCGGCGCCGCCCATGACGCCAAGATCTCATCGAGGGGCGTGTCGAGGGCGGCCGGAGGACAAGGCGGGATCGAACCGGACCTGCCGGCGTCGCTCCAGCGCACTAGACGGCCCGGCACGCGCACCGGACCTGCTCCGCCTGTCGCTGCCCCTGCGGGCACATGCGAGCCGTTAGCAGCAGTCCTCCCCGGCGCCGCTACCTCGGCGAAGAACCCCCGGTGTGCGAACTGCGGGTTTGCGGACACCTCAGCGATGTCCAGCACGCCACCGAAAGCGACATGGCGTTCCTGCGCTTCCCACCACACCTCGCGGGCATCGCGGGGAGCAATCCAGCGCCGGACGGCGTCCATGACCTCGGTCACGTCCAGCAGCACGTCCGCTGGGTCCACGCCGACCCACCGCGCAACCTCGTCAAAGCCGGTCTCGACCATCCATTCGAATAGCCGATCGGGTGTCGGTGTCAGCGTGATCATGACGTAGCCGCCCTCGCCGCCCCGGCACTCAGCGAGGTCGTAGGCACCGAGCCAGTGCAGGGCGCCCTGCCGGGGAGCCACCTTGGGCAGGGGCAGCACGTCGTCGAAGAAGTACTGCATGAACAGGTTCTCGATCGAACCGGTGACCGTCTCGTGGATCGAGATGTCCACATGCGCCCCGCGCCCCGTCAAGCGTGCCGACAACGCTGCCGCGACACCCGAGGTCGCCGCCACGAACCCCGCGTAGTTGTAGGCCTGGCGGCCCCACACGTTGAGCGGGCGGTCAGCCAGTCCCGTGAGCGCCATCATCCCGCCCATGGCGGCCGACACCAGATCGGAGCCCAGCCACTGTGCCCGCGGGCCCGTGCGCCCGAACGGCGTGATCGACACCTGCACCAGCGCAGGGTTCTCAACGGCCGCATCCGCGTAATCGATGCCCAGTTCAGCCAATCGCCCGGGGCGTTCCGTTTCGATCACCAGATCGGCTGCCGCCGTCAGCCGCCGGTATGCGTCGCGATCCTCGGCAGTGCTCACGTCCAACCGGCAGCGGCGCTTGCCGCCGTCGTACCACCAATCGGCCACGCCACCGTGCGCGGCCGCAGCCCGATCAGCCAACGGCAAGCCCGGCGAACCGGTGCCGACCCGCACTACGTCGGCGCCCAGTTCGGTCAGCAGCTTCGTCGCGAAGCGGCCCGGATCGCCGGTCAGGTCGACGACGCGCAGTCCCGACAGTGCTCCCTGAGCCGCCGACGGGTCCCGGCTCTGAGGGCTGACGGGCTGGTTCATGACGGCCCGAAGCTAGTCCCCCAAGCCTCAATGGACCTTGGACCGCAGACGTTCTGCGGCCTTGCCATTGGTGCCCACCCGACCACAGCGACTCGACGGAATTCAAGCTTGCCTAAGGAGACAGAAACGCCCCATCCGCATCGACGCTGTGCATGAGACAATCTCAGCCAAGTTTGCGACGCATCCGGCTGATGCGCAGCGGGTTTGTGTGGATTGTGTGAGAGGACCTCGCGTGGCGGTCGAATACGACGATTCATTCGAAGAGTGCATACAGCGGCCATGGTTGGCTGTTTCCAAGATGCGGCAGATCGACGCAGATCAGCCGAAGCGCCAAGGACAGCTGTCCCCCGATGCGCCTAACGAGTGGGCTCTGCACGACACGTTCCACTACCAGCGCGGCCACGCGGATGTGTTCCGCGATGCGTATCGGGTGTCCCGTCACCATCCGCCCAAGAAGGGCGAGCGTCTGCGCGTAGTTGACGTCGGAGCTGGAGCGGCCACCGTCGCCGTTGCCCTCGGGGAGGCTCTCGGCCGCGATAAACGCAGGCGGATCGACTACGTGGCCTTCGACCCGAATCCCAGTATGCGAAGCCTTGGCGAGCAAGTACTCGAGCACCTAGATGCCGGCTTCGGATCAGGCATGTACATCGAATCACTCGAAGAAACCGACTTCCATAAGGGCGACCGGCTGCTCTTTTCGTTTAGCTATGTGTCTCATCAGCAAGCCGTCACGCTGGCCGACGTCGACCGGTGGGCCTCCCTCATCAAGCGCGGAATTCAAGAGGTTGGCCGCGCTGTCGAACTGATGTACACGACGGCCAGCAACATCCACAGCATCGAGCCCAAGCTTCCGATGCTCGGTGAGAAACTTGATCAGGCCGGGCTGAGGCGAACTGTCGAACCCCTCAGCGTTCACCTGAAGCAGCGATACCCAGAGACGGGTGGCCGCGACGGTCGCGTACGCTGGCGATGGAGGAACCCGCAGTGGCAGGTACAGGCAGAACGCTGGACCCTGAGAGCATGAACATGCAATTGTCGTTGCTGCCTGAGGAAGCTGCTGCGGTGCCCGCCGGGCTCGAGTACCACGAGCAGTTCTTGACAGCGGGGGAAGAACGAGACCTGCTCGCACAGATCTACGCCTCCGAGTGGCTTACCGACCTCTCCAGACGCGTTCTGCACTTCGGATTCAAGTACGACTACTCAGACCGCATGCTTGACGAGACGGCCCACATCGGGCCGCTCCCTGAGTGGCTAGCGTGCCTCACGCACAAGATTCATCAAGCAGTGTCCGCAGATGTGAAGCTGCTTCTCGACCCACAGCGGCCCTTCGAACAGGCGATCGTCAACGAGTATCTGCCGGGACAGGGCATTGCACCGCACATCGACAGGGACTGCTTCGGTCCCGTCGTTGCGACGGTGAGCTTGAGATCGGGGATCAACATGGATTTCGTGCGTGGCGCGAAGGTTGAGAATCACGTCTTGCGGCTAGAACCACGCAGCCTGCTTCTACTGCATGGCGATGCGCGCGTCGCTTGGCGCCATGGGATCGCCAAGCGACGCAACGACAAGTGGCACGGTCAGATATTGGAGCGCAAGCGGCGCGTCTCCATCACGTTTCGCACTATCGCCGATCTGATACCTGCGCAGACCTGACGCCACGGACGAACTGCGGAAGTGGGAGCTCGGGACGGAGTGCCGGTGAGAGCGCAGGCGCCCGCCGTTAACTCGATTGACAGCTCGTTGCGGCCATGAAATTGCGGTACAGCTGCTCGGCGTCGGCGGCGAATCCGTCCATGGAGCGGTCCGCGTCGGCAGCGAGGGCATCGAGCGAGCCGGGGCCAAGCGTCGACTCCAGCGCATTGCGGTAGATCTCGATCTCGCCCCAGTTGCGCACCGTGTCGTCCTCCACCTCCACGTGGTACTGCATCGACCACGCCCATTGCCCGACCCGCATGGCCTGCACCCGGCACTCCGGCGAGCCAGCCAGCACAACGGCATCGTCGGGAGGCTGGGCCACCTGCACCGAATGCCACTGCAGGGCGTGCTGGCGATCGCCCATCTGGTCGAAGATCGGGTCAGCCCGGCCTTCTGAGGTGAGATCCACGGCCAGCACTCCGATCTCGGGCGGGCGTTGCGGTCCGCAGGTTCCCCCGAGAGCGTCGGCCAGCAACTGGTGCCCCAAGCACAGCCCGAGGAAGGGACGCTGCAGCTCTCGCACCCAGCGACGTATAGCCCGTTTCTCAGGCACCAGCCACGGGCATTCCTCCACGTCCCACACGTCCATCGGGCCGCCCATCACCCACATGGCGTCGAAGTCGTCCAACGACGGGATGGGCTCGCCCTCGTCGAGTTCCACCGCAGTCCACTCGACGCCGTCGGCCCGCAGGAAGTCGCGCAGCCTGCCGGGATGCTCGCAGTCGATGTGCTGGAGAACGAGGAGTTGCACCGCCCCGTTGCTACCACGCCGGGGGTGGCTGGCTACGCCCTTGATGAGCCTCAGATCATTCCGGTGTAGTGCAAAGACCGGCGAGACTGCCAATCGCCGTATCACGACGCGGCTGGCGCACCTCGTGCTCGTCGTAGCCGTTGGTGGTGTAGCCGAACGACAGGCCGGTCGCCGGATCGGCCCAGGCCAGCTGCCCGCCCGCGCCGTTGTGCCCGAAGGCCATCGGTGACACCGTGCGGCCCAGCCCGCGCATGTTCGACATCCCGTCATCGCCTGCCAGAAAGAGCCCGATCGAGCGATTGGCGGGCATGCCCATCGGGTCGGGCAGGGTGTTGCGCACCTCGCCGGTGCCAATGGCCAGCATCTCGGGGTCCCACAGTCCATCCGGGTTACCCAGCAGGCCCTGGTAGAAGAGTGCCACGTCGACCGCGGTGCCGAAAGCCCCGCCGCCAGGCACGCCGACTTCGCGCACGGACGGCTCGTTGAAACGCAAGATCGCCTCGTTGGTGACCTCGGTCATCGGCAGCTCGCGAACACCGAAGGTCGCCTCGAGCTCGTCGGGCGTGGCCGGCTCGCCCACGAGGATCAACTCGGCGATGCCGTCCTGGTCCTCGGGCGCCAGACCCAGCATGCGAGGCAAGCCCAGCGGCCCGGTGACCCGGTAGTGCACCTCGTCACGGAAGTCGTTGCCGGTGACCGCGTTGATGATCTCAGCGAGGACCCAGTGTGCGGAGGTGGGGTGGTACTCATACCTGGTGCCGGGCTCCCAATTGAGTCGCCAGTTCGCCATGACCTCGAGCCGCGATTCGGACGTATCCCACTGCGACGGCTTGAGTGGCGCATGTGGGAAGCCCGACATGTGCAGCATCACCTGTTCGACGGTGATCTGGTCCTTGCCGTTCTCGCCGAAGGGCGGCACATAGCTGGCCGCAGTGTTGCCGAGCTCCACCGTTCCCTCGCTGATGAGCTGCCACATCGTCGAAGCCACATATGGCTTGGTTGCCGAGAAGATGCAGTAGCGAGTGTCGTCGGTGGCGTCGCCGTAGGTGGCCTGCGCCACAATCTCGCCCTCGAAGCCGACAGCGACCTGGCAGCTCGGCAGGAGTCCCGATTCGATCTCGCGACCGCAGCGATAGAAAAGGGTCTCGATGCGGGATTGCTGGATGGTGGTTGACGTGTGGGTTGCAGTGCTCACGGCCTTGGCCTAGCACCCGCGGCTACCGTCTCGCACGATTCCTGAGTCGCGGCGCACAAGCGGGACGCAATGAGCAACGACCCAATGAGAGACGACCCAATGACAGACGGCCCAGCAACCAACGAGACGATCGAGTTCGGGCTGGCAATTCGCCGCAGCGACGACATCGCCGGCCAGGCACGCGAGATCGAGGCGCTTGGGTACGACTACGCCACCACCGGTGAGCACGTGTTCTTCCATGTGCCGACGTCCAATGCCTTCATCTCGCTCGCAGTCGCGGCAGGTGCCACCACGACGCTCAAGCTGATGTCGTCCATCACGCTCATCCCGCTGTACCCGGCTGCGCTGTGCGCCAAGTTGGCGGCATCGCTGGATGTGGCGTCGGGAGGGCGATTTCACCTCGGCGTGGGGGTCGGCGGCGAGATGCCGTCCGAGTTCGAAGCCTGCGGCGTACCGGTGCGTGAGCGCGGCGCCCGCACCAACGAGGCGCTCGAGATCATCCAGCGGCTGTGGACAGAGGACAATGTGACCTTCGAGGGGCGCTTCAACACGCTGTCGGGCGTGACGCTCGCGCCCAAGCCCGCCTCACCGCCGCCGATCTGGGTGTCGGGCCGCCAAGACGCTGCGTGGAAGCGAGCGGCTCGCTACGGCGACGGCTGGCTGCCGTACATGTACACGCCCGAACGCCTGGCGCAATCGATCGAAGCAATTGCGGGGTACCGCGAGGACGAGGGCAATGCGACACCGGTCGAGTCCGGCATGTTCGTGTTCTTCTGCTGCCATGAGGACAACGACACCGCCGTCGAGTACGCCGCCGAACGGCTGTCCAAGCAGTACGCCCAGGATTTCTCCCTACTGGTGCACAAGTTCGCCATCGCCGGCGACCCGGACCGCTGCGTTGCACGCCTGCGCGAGTACATCGACGCTGGGGCCCGCACCGTCGTGCTCAGCGCAGCCTCCCCGATGCACTACATAGAGGAGAGCGAGCGCTTCATGGCCGCTGAAGTGCTTCGGAGGATCCGCGGCCAGTAACCAGCCTCACCAAGGCGCAGGGGTGAAGATCGCATGACAGCAAAACGGTTCTTCGAGACCACGCTCGAAGCGGGTCGCATCGACGATCTGAGCGCGTCAGGGGGGTGGCCGAACCGGCTGCTTGACGATCAGATCACCAAGTGGACCGCTGAGCGGTCCAGCGCACCGGTCATCACCGACCGTTTCGGCACGATGACCTGGGGCGAGTTCGGTGCCGAGGTGGACGCCGCCAGCAAGGGTTTGCTGGAGATCGGCGTCCGTCCAGGCGTGATCGTCCAGCTCCAACTGCCGAATTGGCGCCACTTCGTCGTGGCTGCGGTGGCCTGCGATCGCATTGGTGCCGTGGCCAATCCGGTTGCCCCGATCTTCCGGCACAACGAAGTCACCGTCATGAGCGAGCTCGGCCGGCCGATGGTCGTCATCACCGCCGACAGCTACCGAGGCTTCGGATTGGCGCAGATGCACGCCGAACTCCGGGAACGCTGTGAATGGGTGGCCGAACTTGTGGTGGTGCCGAGCCCGTCAACCTCGATTGAGGACGAATCGTGGCTGCCCGCTGACGCGATGACCTGGGAGGACCTGATCGAGGAGGGCCGGTTCTCGTCCTACGACCGCGCCGCCGTTGACCTGTGCCGTCCGGGGCCGAACGACGTCTGCGAAATGATGTTCACCTCAGGTACCACCGGGTTGCCCAAGGGCGTCATGCACACCCACAACATCCTGGAGGTGGCCGTCGACGCGTTCTTGGACACCGTGTGCGAAGGGCTTGTGCCGCATCCCGGTGCAGGGGCGCCGCAGGCGTATGTCAGCCATATGGCCTCCACCCTCGGCCACCAGACCGGCTACCTCTACGGGATGCGTCTGCCGTTGCATGTCGGCGGTCACGTCGTCATGCAGGACGTGTGGGATCCGGTCGAGTTCGTGGGTCTCATCGAGAAGCACCGGATCCAGCTCTCGATGGGCGCCACACCGTTTCTGGCCGATGTACTCGGCGTTGAGAGCTTGGCCGATCACGACCTGTCCTCGTGGCAACGCTTCCTGTGCGCAGGCGCCGCGATCCCCCGTCCCGTGCTCGAGCGTGCCATTGAGCTGCTGCCGGACTGCACGGTCATGCCGGGCTGGGGCATGACCGAGTGCGGCCTGCTGACGGTGGGCATGCCCGATGATCCGCTGGAGCGCCGCCTCACCGATGGGCGAGCAGTGCGCGACAACGAAGTGCGCGTCGTCGACGAGGCCGGCGAGCCTGTGCTGGACATCGAAGGCGACTTGCAGTGCCGGGGAACGGCGTTGTTTGCCGGCTACATGGCCGGGCGCGAGTTCACCGCCCAGCACTGGCCCGACGGATGGTTCGACACCGGCGACCGGGCGATCATGGATGCCGACGGTTACATCAGCATCGCGGGTCGCAGCAAAGACCTCGTGATTCGTGGCGGTGAGAACGTCCCGGTCAGGGAAATCGAGGACGCGCTGCTGCGGCATCCCGCCGTGGGCGTGGTGGCGATCGTTGCCAAGCCCCACGAGCGCCTCGGCGAGATCGGCTGCGCGTTCGTGCAGCCCGTCGGCGATCCGCCCACACTCGCCGATCTCACGGAATTTCTGGACGCTCGGAACGTGACTCGCCAGTTCTGGCCCGAAGACCTAGTCATCGTGGACGAGTTCCCGATGACGCCCAGCGGCAAGATCCAGAAATACCGTCTGCGCGACAGTCTCGACTGAGCCGGTCTCGACTAAGCCCGGCGCCCGCTAGGGGTACGAAACGGGGATGCCCGCGGTCGTGTAGGTCACCCTCGGGTCCCACAGCAGCCAGTCGCTGATGCCAAGGTCGTGAGCGGCATCTATCTGAGCACGCACCTCAGCGGGTCCGTAGTCGACACTCAACGAGAAGTCCTGCAGCCAGGGCACGATCGCCGTGTTGGTGCCGGCCAGCACATTCTGGAATTCGGCAAGCGAAGCCCGCGTGATGTCGTAAGGCTGTGCTTCGGGGTGCGAGACGCCATATTCGCCCCGGCCCCAGTGCGACGGATACACCATCGGCGCCACATAGTCAACATGACTTGACATCGCGCCGACATCCTGCGCAATCCACTCGCCACGGTCTGCGGCGATGCCGAACACCGACACGCCGTGGAACACCTCGGCCTCCCGCAGCATCGTTCCCGCTTCCGCGAGGAAGCTCACGATGACCGGCGAGGGATCGCCGCCGTCCCAACCGGGAATGCGCATGCCGCTGAGGTTTCCCTCGGGTCGGCGCATGTAATCCCAGAGGATGTCGTCGATGCCTGCAGCGGCCGCTTCTGCCGCGATGTCCAAGTTGTACTTCCGCACAACCGCATGGTTGAAATTGGTAAAGCCGCCATAGGTGGACAGCAGCGGCCGGCCGTCCGGGGTCTGCAATACCCAGTCGAGGTTGCCGGTCGAAGCTGCGTAGCGAGTGAGCACCGGGTCGTTGAACGCCACGATGCGGCCGATCACGCGCACGCCCATGTCGTGCAACTCGTCAATAGCACTTCGTAGGTCGAATAGGTCCTTCGAGGAGCCAACCTGGCGCGCCAACGGAATCGATGTCGAATGGCCGATGTAGCCATCCTCGTCCTTGAGGTCGAGCTGGACCGTATTGATCCGGCCCTGTTCGATGAGCTCCACGATGCCCGAACGGAGCCCGTCGTGATCCCATGCGGCGGCGCTGACATGCACACCGGTGGTGTGGGGATAGCCGATGGGCACGATGAGGTCGAACGAAGTGCTGTTGCCTGCGGCATCGGTCGCGATCACCGGAAGCGGGCCGCCGGGCGGGCTCGACAGGGTGAGGCTGAATGAACCAGACGACGTGTCGAGTTGTTGATCGCCGATCTGCAGGGACACGCCCGCCTCGATAGACCCGGCCAAGACCACCGGCTCGCCCAGCGGCACCGGGTCGTGAACTCTCGGCAGGTCGATTGCCGGAGGTGTCCCGTCGACCGTGAACGTCACCGCTGCCTGAGACGTGCCGAAGAAGCGCCGGTTCACGTCCAGGGTGACGATGTGCAGGCCCTCAGTCAACCCGGGTACCGGCCACACGATCCGGTTGTCGTAACGCTGAACGCCGCTCACGGGCAATCCGTCGAGCAGCATTTGGGCCGATTCGACGTCACCACCCCTCACGCTGAATTCCAGGACGGCTCCCTCGAGGTGGCCGGGCTGCAACATGGCACCCTCATGGATGCCGCCGATGGTGATCTCGGTGACGCGCAGCGCCCCGACCGCCACGACTCCGACCCCGATCGTCGCCGCGGCGAGCAGGATCACTGCAATCAAGCGGCCGCCACGGCGGCGCTGGTGGGGCCGTCCCGCAGTGCTGATGACAGCACGATCAGCCACCCGGCGGGCACGACGACTCAACCCCGTTGCATACAGCGGTGCCTCGGACTTCGACGGCCTCCACGGAAACCCCCAGCCTTCCGCCGGGTCGACCGCCTGGGGAGCAGTCTGGCTATCGACGCGGCCGCCGAGGTCATTGCCGACCAGCGACGGCCCGACTTCGAAGCCGTGCTGGGTCAGCGACCAGCGAGCGCCTCGCAGCCCCGGTACCGAGCCCACCGGCGCCACGATGCCCGATCGCTGCAATGTGCCCAGCGACGCCTGCACGACCTGGTTGTCCAGAGCTGCAGCCGCGCTGATCTCGCCGATCTCGGCCGTACCCCCACGGACGAGCAGCTCACGCAGTATGCGCCTGTCGGCAGGCGCCAACAACGGCATCGGATCGAGTGTATTGAGGCTGCTGAGCACCCTTTAGTCAGGCGCCGACGATTCAGCCCAGTGACGCCTGCGCGGGGTGGCGGGCAGTGACGGTGGTTGTGATGCCACCCCGGACCAGCCAACGCGTCTCGACCGTTGCTTGTTTCGGTGCGACGGCAGCAACCAAGTCGTCGAGGATGCGGTTGGTGATGGCCTCGTGATGGACGGGCTCGTCTCGGTAGCTCCACAGGTAGAGCTTCAGCGACTTCAGCTCCACGATGCGGCGATCCGGGATGTAGGCGATCTCGACGGTGGCGTAGTCGGGCTGCCCGGTCACGGGGCAGACGCACGTGAGCTCGGGCGTCGTGCAGCGTACCTCGTAGTCGCGGTCCGGGTAGGGATCGTCGAGCGCGATGAGGTCCTTGGACGGTTCGCTTGCCATTGCGGATCTCCTCGACTGGCAGGTGCCGCTACCGGTCAGTAGGACAGGGTGGCGTGCGGTGTGTTCTCCGCCAACCCGAGCGGTGTCACGGCAACGAATTCTGCGCGCTCGGTGAATTCGGCCAAGTTGCGGGCGTTGGTGTAGCTCATGGCGCTGCGGAGGCCGGCCATGAGTTCGCCGATCAGCTTGCCGGCCTCGCCCCGGTACGGAACCGTGCCCTCGACGCCTTCAGGTGCCCGCTGCTCGAAGTACTCGTCGTCGATTTCCTCGCCGTGTCGCTCGGCTCGCGCCTCGATGGCCTCGAAGCTGGCCATTCCCCGGATGCGCTTGCGCAGCCCGTACGGCCCCTGCTCGACCTCGCCGGGGCTCTCCTTGGTGCCGGCCAGCATGCTGCCGATCATCACGGTTTCCGCGCCGACGGCAAGTGCCTTGGCGATGTCGCCCGAGTTTCGTATACCGCCGTCGGCGATGACGGGGACGTCGAGCCCGGCATCGGCCAAGCCGTTGATCACGTTGTCGGTCGCAGTCAGCTGCGGCACGCCGACTCCCGCGACGAGTCGTGTCGTGCAGACGCCGCCAGGTCCGACGCCAACCTTGATGGCATCGGCGCCAGCTTCTGCCATGTCGATTGCACCGTCGATCGTGGCGACATTGCCGGCGATGACGTCGACCTCGCCGAAGTGCTCTTTCAGGCGGCGCACGCCGTCGAGGGCGTGATCGGCGTGACCGTGCGCGATGTCGAGGACGAGCACGTCTGCACCTGCCGCAACCAGGGCCTTGGCCCGGTCGCCCATGTCGTGGTCGGTGCCCACCGCGCCGCCGACCACCAGTGCCCCGCCGTCGACCCGCTTCACCACAGCAATCTGGCTCGCCTGCGTGTCGATCGGCATAAACCGGTGGACGATGCCTGCACCGCCGAGACGGGCCATGGCGATGGCCATCTCGTGCTCGCAGACCGTGTCCATGTTGGCTGCGATCACCGGCAGTTCAATCTCGATGTTGCGTGACAGGCGGGTGCGCACCGATACGTGACTGCGGCTGCGGATCGACGAGCGCTGCGGCACGATCAGCACGTCGTCGAAGGTCAGTCCGGTTCTCAGGTCGCGCAGTTTCATGAGCGGCCCCAAGCTACCGTGACCCGCCATGAGGCCCCGGCGCAGAACTGTCGTGACGGTCGTTGTGCTGCTGGTGATCGTCGCCGCGGCGGCGGCGGTCGGCGTCTGGCGGGTGCTCGGCTCCTCGCCGGAAGAGGTCAGCCTGGCCGAAGCGGTCGCTGACGCCGAGCTCGTGCAAGAAGATGCCACACCGGGTGCGACGACCACGGTGGCTGCCGCAGATGATGAGAGCAGTGATGCAGCACCCGAGGGCGGCGCCAGCGACCATGACAGAGACCAGGAATACGTCGTGGTCATCCCGGAAGGCAGCGACGCCGATGCAGCCTCTCCTTCAGACGACGTTGTCACGATCGATGACATCAACGGCAGCTGGGCCGTCGACGCCGAGACTGGCTCGTTCACCTTAGAAGACGCCACCGGCTCGTTCGCCGGTTTCCGCGTCGACGAGGAGCTGGCGAGCATCGGCGCATTCACCGCGGTGGGGCGCACCGGTGCCGTCAGCGGCACGATGGAGATCGTCTCAGAGCACGTGACGTCAGTGGAGATCGAGGTCGACCTCACCACGCTGCAGACCGACGACAGGCGTCGGGACGGAGCAGTTCAACGGGCTCTGGGCGCCTCCCGGCATCCAACCGCCGCTTTTTCGCTCACCGAGGACCTGCACATCGAAGGCGCTGCGGTCTCAGGGACAGCAATCATGCTGCCGGCGCCAGGCGACCTGACCGTGAACGGCATCACGCGACCCGTTGTCGTCGACATCCAAGCGCAGCTGGTGGGCAGCGTGATCGCCGTAGTGGGTTCTGTCGAGGTCACGTTCGCCGATTTCGACGTGACCGTGCCGCAGGTGCCGGTCGTCCTCTCCGCCGAAGACCACGGCATCATGGAGTTCCAGTTGCTGTTCCGGCGCCGTTAGGCGCCGGAACCATCAGACACAGCGGCGCTCTTGAGCAAACGTGCAGTGTGCAGCCAGCGCGGGCATGATGTGGCGCCGATCCGGCCGAACGAAGGAGCACCCATGGCAACCCTCTCTGCGGAACCGCTTTCCAAGACCTACGCGACCGTCAATGGCAAGCGGATGGCATTCCACGAGTCCGGATCCGGCGATGCGGTCGTGTTCCTCCACGGCAACCCGACGTCGTCGTACCTGTGGCGCAACATCGTGCCTCACGTGCGACCGCATGCCCGCGTCATCGTGCCGGACCTGATCGGTCAGGGCGATTCGGACAAGCTCGACGACACCGGCCCCGATTCGTACCGGTTCGTGGAGCACCGCGAGTACCTCGACGGGCTGCTCGGTCAGCTCGACCTGGGCGACAACATCACGTTTGTGATCCACGACTGGGGCTCAGCGCTCGGTTTCGATTGGGCCAACCGGAACCGCGACCGGGTGGCCGGTCTCGTCTACATGGAGGCCATCGTGCGGCCGATGACCTGGGCCGAGTGGCCCGAGGCTGCCGCCCGCATCTTCCAGGGCTTCCGCTCGCCCGCCGGCGAGGAGATGGTCATCACCAAGAACCTGTTCGTCGAGGCGGTGCTGCCCGGCTCGATCCAGCGCAAGCTGAGCGACGAGGAGATGAACGAGTACCGCCGCCCGTTCGTCGAGCCTGAGCATCGGCGTCCGACGCTGACGTGGCCCCGCCAGATCCCGATCGAAGGCGAGCCGGCCGACGTGACCCAGATCGTCACCGACTACGGCGAGTGGCTGTCGGGCTCGGATGTGCCGAAGCTGCTGGTCAACGCAGATCCGGGTGCGATCCTCAACGGCCCGCAGCTCGAGTACTGCCGCACGTGGCCGAACCAGACCGAGGTGACCGTGGTGGGCAACCACTTCTGCCAGGAGGACAGCCCCGACGAGATCGGCCAAGCCATCGCTGACTGGCTGGGAAACCGCTGATCCAGCGGTTAGTTCCGCACAGTCGCTGACCCCGCTGGCCCGCAAGTCAGCAATGTCGCACGCAGACCGATGTGCTGAGCGCTACGACGGCAGCGCGTGACCTAGATCGGCAACGACAGCAAGATCTCCTTCGGTGAGTGCCTCCGCGTCGACAGATCGGGCCAAACGGCGGAGTCGAGCGAAGGTGTACCGGAGGTCCTGCTCAGGCGAGAAGTGCTTCACCAACGTCGCTCTGACCCAGCTACATAGCTCTTGTCCACCTCCGACGATCGACTCGGCGACGACGTCGAAGTTGCAACTGTGGACGAGACGGACGAGATCATGTATGTCCGAGCCAATCTTCGCAGGGCTGCCACCCTGCGGGCGCCGAGCAATAGCGACGGCCTTGAGGGCGATGAGCGACGACGTGGTCGCCATCGGAGCAGTTGCCGTGGCGATGATGTCGCTGTCTTCGACGACAACCAGATCGGTCGGCTCACTGGTGGCCATAGCCATTCGCCGAGCGAGAGCGAAAGCGCGCTCACTGGCCTCCGCTGGCAGCGGTGTATCGGACGTGTCGGCCATGACATCGACGATGACAGAGGTGCCGTCATGTTCGAGTTGGAGCTTCGCGGCAGCGAGCCGGCCAGCGTTCGGCGCGGCGACGAGTACCTCCACGAGCTTGGTCTGATCGCGGCTCACGGCGTCGATGTCGTTGGTGAGGCGGTGGAGGCGAGTGATACGCACGTTGACGGCGAAACCGCCGATCACTGCCCAGGCAGGCTCAGCAGGGAAACGAGAGAGCGCGGATACGAATGACCGAATTCGGCCACCCCGATCACCGACGAGGACAACGGGATCACCAGGCACGCACGATCCGTTCAGGTTTCCACTGCTGAATGGCTTCGAGGCCGCGAGCTTTGTCCTGGGCGATGTCCAGGGCGACGACGATGTGGTTAGCCACGGGCCACCGCTCTTTGGATGTCTGGGAGTGGTCGAGACGGCGCAGGCAAACCAGCCGCACCGGTGCCACCGCGACGGTGCACGCCCTGACAGCGGGATCGTCGGCATCACCGAGGAGCAATCGGGCGGCGCGCAGAACTGAGTCGGACTGCACATAGAAATCTGGTGGGTAATCCCCCCGCGCAAGAATTGGCATGCCCCACGACGCAGCAGCTCGAGAGTCGGTGAGCGCCCAGCCAAGCGTGTGCTCAGGCTCGTCGAGTCCGAGTTCCAGCCGCTGCGAGGCCTGGGCACGTGTAGGGGGGAGTGCCGCCAATGCAATTGCTCGCCGCTTCCAGACCGTCGTCAACTCATGGAAAAGGTCTGGGATGAGCGGCTCACCTGCCGCGGTGAGCAGGCCGTCGTCTCTCAGTCCGGTCATGGCGCCGGAAACAGCGCTCGGCGCACGGTCAATGAGCCGCGCTGTCTGGCGGACTCCGTGGGGTTCGTCGGGAGTCAACAAACAGTAGATTGCTACTTCCTTGGCGACCTGGCTGTCGAGTGACTTACCGAACCCGCCCTTCTCGGGGAGCGTGGACTCTACGACCGTGTCGACGATCAGAGGTGGGGCCATGATCCGCATTTCTCCGCGCCGGTCGAGGTAGTTCACTCCCGCTTCACGCAGAGTCCGCTTGGCTTCGGCAGCAATGCGATCGGCAATGACGAGCACGGGCGCTCTCCGCCTGACGCCTCCAGCCAATCGCTGTCCGTGCTCCGCGGTGATCATCGACTTGACCTCGACATCGAATCGCTGACCAGCAATTTCGACGACAGCGTCAACTGAACGATCATCGCCCCAAGACACTCTCGACAACACCTTGGCAACGACACCAAGACGCGCCAGCGTCTCGATCAGCGCCGCCAGTGCATCATCCTCCAACGCTGCGACTATCCGTCTCGGCACAATACGAGCCTACATGCGTTCCGTGTTCTTGTATGCGAGAACACAGAACGCATGACTGTGCCGAAGGTGCCTCAGGCTGCGGCGTGCACCGCCTGCGCGTCGATACAGAACAGTGAAGATGTGTGCGGGGAGCGGCACCGAACGCCGGCTTCAGCGAAGCTGCTCCAGGAACTCCGCAACCGACATGATCGGAATGCCATAGTTGCGAGCCTTCGTGGCCTTGCCGGAACTGCTGGCAGGGTCTGCCGCTACCAGCAGATCGCAGTTCTTCTTGGTGACGGTAAGGACGGGCACCAGGCCTGCGAGAGCGGCAGCTTCCTCCAGCAACTCACGCGTCACTGATGATCCGTCAATGGTGGCCGTGCCGGTGAAGCAGACGCGCAGGCCAGCGCCGAGATCTCTGGCGCTAGGCAGCGCGGTGACGTCGGGAATCTCAACGTCGCCCACGTTGAGCGCAGCTGCGATGCGGATCAGCAACTCGTGCTCTTCCGGCGTCACGACATGGTCCCGCACGACCGCCGTCGCGATGGACTCGAAGTATGCGCGATGCGCGCGTCACGCCTGGGCCTCGCTGATACCCAACTCAAAGGCAAGCTCCTCGAACGTTGGGGGCGGCTTGAACCATCGACGGCGTGATGCCATGAACACCCACGGCGCCGATGTCGCGCATCGGGTTGACGAGCGAGTCGAACTCATCGGTGATTTCGCCCCGAGCCACGTCGATCTCCACCGCAGCAATCTCCACAATGCGGTCGTGCTTGGAGAAGCCCGTCGTCTCACAGTCGATCGCGACGATTCGGTGCTGGTTCACCGCAACCTCCTCATCCTGCTTTCGCCGTCCTGTTCTCGGCTGCCGATGTTCACCGTCATTGGTTCTCTCATCCTGTGCTCGGCGTGCTGGGCCTCATGCCTCGTGGACTTGGCTGTATCGCGCAACGTGGCCGTTGGATTGCTGTCACGAGCGGGTCTCCCGTTCAAACCCTTCCAAGTTGACCGCAATCGCCCGCGTCGGCACCCGACCGGTGTGGAGGACCACGAGTTCGTCCCGAGCGCGAGTCATGGCGACATACAGCTCCGACATGCGCATCGCGACATGCTCAGCGATCTCTTCTTCATCGCGGCAGTTCGAGGGGATGGACGGAAAGTCAGCGCCGAGACCGGGCAGCAGCACACGCTTGAATTCGAGACCCTTCGACCGAAAGTGAGTGCCGACGTTGACGCCTCGCCCGCTCTGTCCGTCGTAAGACTCAAGTTCGGTGACCAGCACTCCTTCCGCACGCAGGCGAGTCGCGACCTGACGCGCTTCGCTGCGGGTGCTCGTGAGTACGGCCACATCACCGGGCGCAGCATCAGGAGACTCAAGTATTGATCGGACCCGCGCCGCCACTTCCCCGAGTTCGGCGTCTCGGCTGCGGCAGCTCACCAGACACGGCAGCGGTCCGTGACGCAGTTCGGCCGTAGTCTGCTCGGACCGGTCGTAGCGTTCGTCGAGATCTTCGACTTGCAGACCAGAGGCAACAGCCCGTGCAGCGGTCGCGATCTCCGCGGTTGTGCGCCAGTTGACGCCCAAGACTGCCGAACGTCCGCGAATGTCCAGCCCAGCCTGACTAACCGTCCATCCGCCCGGGTAGATCCGCTGCGCCGCGTCGCCGACCATGAACAAGCCGTTGCGCGGATCGCTGCTTCCGCCGTTGACCAGCGCTCGGATCAGCATCAGGCCGGTCATGGTGAGATCCTGCACCTCGTCCACTACCGCCGCCAAGTACCGGCGCTGCGGCGCAGCGTCCGCCACACCGAGTGCGCGTAGCAGCACATCAGCAAAGCTCATGGTGCCGCGGGCCGCGAGCTCGGCGTCCCATGCTTCGCGCAGCTCCCACACTCGGCGACGTTGCGCCTCCGTCATCCGCACACGGCGGCCCGTTCGCTCCGCCGCCAGGTAGTCGTCGAGTGTGCTGATCGCGCGGCCCTTGATGACGCGTTCGATCTCATCCTTCAGGTAACGGTCGGTGAACGCGGTTGCCAAACCAGACGGCGATTCCCTTCTGAGCACGGCGGAAGCGGCGGCCTGGTAGGCGCTCTCGATGGCTTGGGGATCCGTCGTCACACTGATGCCGTGACGTTCACAAGTCCGTCGAGCCAAACGGTCGACATTCACGAACTCGATCTGATCCCGTTGGGCGTCGGCGATGCGTCCATACAACGCTGCGAATACTTCAGGCAGCGACCTGATGTACGTGCTGAACAGGATCGGCAGCTCGTCTGCACCGCCGTCGCCGCTTGACGCTCGCAGCGGAAGTTGCTCTTCGGCTCGTCGTCGACGTTCGGCGCACTGACTGGCCAGCCACGCCGCTCGATGCAGCGCGACGACGGTCTTGCCCGAGCCAGCCGGACCGCTGACTCGTGCAGGTCCAGCGAAGTCGCGCTCGACGAGGTTTCGCTGGCGCGGGTGCAAGAACACCATCCAGTCCTCGATCGGTTTCCCAAGCAGCTCTCGAAGCTGCGCGGGATCCAGTTCGGCGAAGTTGCCAGCACCCGCATCGCCTGTCAGGTCGATCTCGATGAGTCGGTCCTCTTCGGTCGGAACCGGCTGTATCGCTTCGGTGCGTTCGCGGTCGATCTCGCGCACACCGGTGTCGTCGGGAACCCCGTACACCGCGAGCCTGAATGCCGCGTCGAAGCGTTCCGGCGACAGTGTGGACTCAAGCGCCATCACATCATCGTCCGAGTTGACAAGTCGAAGCCGTGCGATGTCTTCATCGTTAAAGCCGTACTGCCGCAGCTCGGAATGGCTCCAAGGACTGAAGGTCAGCCCTTCGTTGCGGAGGCGCCGGCCGCGCACGGTGTCGTAGTTCTCGTCGGCCGAGTTCTCAGCCTCGCGTTCGAAGACCCGGAGATCACCCACCTCGTCGTAGTCGATGCGCATGCGGCGAGCGCGTCGGAAGATCGCATGGGTGCCGTACAACAGCAGCACAACGGTCTGGTTGAAGAGCTGCCACACGAGGCGTCGATCATTGGCGCGCCCGCCGACATCGGAAGCGAACAATTTGCGGCCATTCGTTGCCCGGCCGACATCGTGGGTGTGCAGGCTGGGGTGCCGGAAGGGGCGTTCTTCAAGCCAGCTGTGTGTTCTGTCCAAGGCGCTGGCGTAGATGTCATCGCCGGCCAGTGCGGCAACAGAATCGAAGTACGACTTGGTGGTGACAAGAGCGAACGCCATGGGCGCGGAGTCTCGCGCGACCCTGCGGCAGCCTGCCTGCGGACTGATGCAAGCCAGCAGCTCAATGTCCGAGCACAATGAGGCATCATGCTCAGGAAGGTGTTCGTGCTGTACGCCGCCGTGCTGCTGGCTGCCGGCTTCAGTCGTCGGCTTGGCTGTCAACTTTGTCGGTGGTGCTTCCCTGCTGCTCGACATCGGACTTGTAGAGCGCCAAGGCCAGCAGGCCTGAGGGCACCGCCACCACGCCCAGTCCGATCAGCACGATGACGATGTTGAGCACTTTGCCGCCGGTGCTGAGCGGTGTAGTGAGTGCCGGCCACCAGTGTGACCATGGACGCCACGATCAGGGTCGTGACGACGGCGTTGACTCTCCGGCCGAGCCTCGTTTCGAGATCGAAGATCTGCCGCACTGCCCGTGCTGGCTCAGGTTGCCAATCCGACAGCCTGGCGGGCTCGGGCCTCGCGCTGCTTGCGCTCGATCTCGGTGCGCTTTTCGACCGGCGTCTGGTTGGTGATCAGCTGGTAGATGTCGGTGTCGATGTCTTCGAGGAGCACATCGCCGGCCAGCACGGCTGACTTCCAGTCCTGGTGCTCTGCGTCGCGCTCGTGGAATTCGGGCATCACATCGGCAGCGAACAGCTCCAGACTCGAGCAGATGTCCTCGTGAGTGTTCTTGCCGGCCTGATTCAGCAGGATGAGCTGGTCGACGTGGGCCTCTTCGTACATCTTCAGCTTCTGGCGAATCGTGTCGGGTGAGCCCACGAGGCCGACGTTGTTGCTGGCCTTGCGCCCCTTGGGCGACTTCTTCCACTCCTGGTACTCGTCCCACAGGTTGACCGAGCCCGGCTCCACCGGGCCGTGGGAGTTGTAGAAGACCAGCGAGAACTGGAAGAAAGTCCAGCCTTCGGCCTTGGCCTGCGCTTCCTCATCGGTGGGCGCGCACATGAACGGGCTGACGACGGCCACACCCGGATTGGTCTGGTAGTCGCAGAGCAGGTCGAGGTGGTTGACGTAGTTGTTGTAGTAGGCGTTCACCCAGGCCTTCGCCGCGTCGGCAGACACGAACGAGAAGCCCAGCGCACCCATGCCTCGCTGGGCTGCCATAACGATGGTGTCGAGCTGGCTGCACGCCACCCACAGCGGCGGGTGGGGCTTCTGATAGGGCTTCGGCACCACGTTGCGGGCGGGGAACTTGAAGATCTCGCCGTCGTAAGAGTGGTTCACCTCTTGGAACATGGGCATGAGGCAGCGCACGGCGTCCTCCCACACCACGCGCTTGTCCCGGAAGCGGCGGTCGAAGGGGTGTAGCTCGGTGACCGAGGAGCCCTCGCCGATGCCCAGCTCGACCCGGCCCCCGCTGACGAGGTCGAGCGTGGAGATCCGCTCGGCGACCCGGGCGGGGTGGTTCGTGGGCAGCTGCACGATGCCGTGCCCCAAGCGGATGTTGCGGGTGCGCTGGCTGGCAGCGGCCAGGAAGACCTCGGGCGCGGAGCTGTGGCTGTATTCCTCCAGGAAGTGGTGCTCCACTTCCCACGCGTAGTCGTAGCCGAGCTTGTCGGCCAGCTCGATCTGGTCGAGCGCTTGCTGGAACAGGACGTACTCGGAGTCGTCGTTCCACGGTCTCGGCAGCTGGAGCTCGTAGAAGATCCCGAACTTCATGGCACGCCTCCCAGGGTTGCGGGGCGCCGGCCATCCTAGGTGGGAGGGTCTTCGGCGATCCGGGGGAACGTGTTTCTGGACTCGTCCAGGAGGGGAACGAACATTAGTGTTTGGTGAGAAGGGTGACGACGAGGACATAGCGACGATGGAGACAGTCGGATTCGTCGGGTTGGGCACGATGGGCGGGCCGATGTGCGCTCGCCTGGCTCGCGCCGGCCACCGTGTGCAAGCGTTCGACCTCAACCCAGATGCGCTGGAGGCCGCAGCGGCGGCAGGAGTCTCTGCCGCCGGCTCGGCTGCGGAAGCCGCGGACGGCGTCGACGTGCTGATGACCTCGCTGCCGGCGCCCGCGCATGTTGAGGCAGTGATGTGTGACGCTGGGGCACTTGCGGCGCTGTCGCCGAACTCGATCTGGGTGGACTTGACGACGAGCCGCCCCGAGTCGATTCAGCGTCTGGCGACCGAGGCGCCGGCGGGCGTTGCGGTGGTGGACTCGCCGGTGACCGGAGCCGTGGACGGCGCCCGCAACGGCACGCTCACGCTGTTCGCTGGCGGTGAGGCGGCAACCGTGCAGCGTGTGCGCCCGCTGCTCGAACGTCTGGGGCGTGTGATCGAGTGCGGCGCGCTGGGCACCGGCTGCGTTGTAAAGCTGGTGACGAACCAGCTCTGGTTCGTGGCTGCAGCCGCGCTGGCCGAAGGGCTGGCCGTGGGAGTTCGCAACGGTGTCGAGCTCGGCGACCTGTGGGAAGCCATCAAGGACAGCGCCGCCGACAGCTTCGTGGCCCGCCACGACGCACCCAGCATCTTCGCCGGCCACTACGACCCGTCATTCTCGCTGGGCCTGTGCGTGAAGGATCTCGGGTTGGTGGCCGAGCTGGAGGCGGCCGTCGGTGCCGACCTGCCGATGACGGCTGCGGCGCGTGCAGCGTTCGAGCGGGCTGCCGAGCGCTACGGCCTCGATGCCGCAGAGCTGAGCGTGGCGCGCCGTATCGAAGACGACGCGGACCTGTCCCTGCGACTCGACGGCGACTGGGTGCCGCACTGGGAGGCATGACCGATGGGCGTCGCGACATCGGACTCAACCATGCCAGTCGAATTGACTGAGCTGAGCGAGTTGATCGAGACCTCTCGCTACCCGCTCGACGGCCGAGACCTGCCGGCTTCGGAGCCGAGCCACACCGCGTATTGGGTTGCGGTGGAACAGGCTCGCGCCGACCTGCGAGCCGACGGTTGCGCCCTGCTGAAGAACTTCGTCACCCCCAGCGCCGTACGCCTGCTCAACGACGAGATCGTCGCCGCGAAGCCGCAGACCCACTTCTCCACGCAGGTCATCAACCCGTATTTCCATACCGACGTTGATCCCGACTTCGGCGACGATCACCCGGTGAACACGTTCACCGAGCGATCGAGCGGATTCATACCGGGCGACGCCTGGCCGCCGGTGTGCGCCATGGACATGTTGTTCCGAGCACCCCAGGTGTGTCGCCTGCTGGCCGACTGCCTCGAGATCGACTATCTGCATTGCTACGACGACCCGTTGGCGGGTCTGACGGCCAACATCTTGGATGCCGGCCAGCAGTTCCCCTGGCACTTCGACACCAACGACTTCGCCGTGACCGTGCTGGTGCAGCCAGCAGACGAGGGCGGGCTGTTCGAGTACGCACCTGGGGTGCGGTCTGCCGACGACGAGGGTTTCGAGGTCATCGGATCGCTGCTGGCCGGCGGGCGCGACGGCGTTCGCACGCTGGAGCTGCGACCCGGTGACTTGCAGATCTTCCGCGGCCGCTACTCACTGCACCGGGTGACCCGGGTGACCGCAAGCTCGCAGCCTCGCCACGCGGCGATCTTCGCCTACACCCACCAATCCGGCGTCATCGGGCGAGTCGAACGAACCCGCCAGCTGTTCGGCCGCGTGCTGCCCGAGCATGAAGAGGCTGAGCGACGCCGGGTCCGCGACGACGACCTGCTCGACTGACCCGGGCCGGCACAGTCATCGGTCCCCATCAGGTTGCGCCACCTGCGTCCCTAGAAGCCTCTGCATCTCTTGCATCTCTCAATCCGGATGCATGATCCAGACGTACCGGCTGGTTCGGCGGGACGAGTCATCACAAAACCGGCGTGCCGGGCATTGGCGCGCCGCGTACCGTGCGGGCGTGAGCGATTCCAGTAACAGCGCGCAGGCTCCCTCGGCACGCACCAAGTTGCGGCGGATGGCAGAGCGCGGCCGCTACAGCCATGACGAAGTGGTGGAGATTCTCGACGCCGGGCTGATTGCACACGTCGGCGTCAACACGCCTGACGGGCCGTTGGTGCTGCCGATGGCCTACGGGCGCGATGACGAGAACCTGTACCTGCACGGGGCGCTCGCGAACCACTTGCTGAACTCCGGCGGGGATGCCGAGATCTGCGTGACAGTGACGCACCTCGACGGCTTGGTGATGGCTCGTACGCCGTTCCACAACTCGATGAACTACCGCTGCGTGGTGGTGCGAGGCCTCGCCCGGCGCATCGACGACGCGGCAGCCAAAGAACGTGCCCTGAAGCTCGTGACCGATCACATTGTCGCCATCTGGGACACTTCCCGACCGCCAAGCGAGGCGGACCTGCGGGCGACGCTTGTGCTCGAGCTACCGCTGGCTGAGGCGTCGGCCAAGGTCCGCTCGGGTGACCCGGTTGACGACGCCGAGGACATGGCCGGCAACTGGTGGGCCGGCGTGGTTCCACTCACGACCCACTTCGAGTTGCCCACCCCCGCAGCCGACCTCACCGAAGGAATCCCGACCCCTACCGCCGTCGCCAGCCTCGCCAACCGAACTCCCGACGCCCGCCGCGTCAGCTAAAGCATGAACAGCAACGGATCCAGGATGGCGCTCAATCGACTTATACCATTTTGGTAGAATCATGTCTATGGACCTCAACATCAAGGATCTCGATGACGACGTCGGCGAGCGGCTCCGGCAGCAGGCGGCCGCGGCGGGACTGTCCATGCAGCAATACCTTCGCAACCAGTTGACGCGCGTCGCATCGCGGCCATCCCCCGAAGAGTTGGCGCCCGGAGCCCACACCATGAGCCGTTCGGAATTCGAGGCCATACGCCGCAAGCTCCGCGACATCGATGCTGCGTAGCGTCGTTTGCGACGCCGGCGGCATGCTCGTCGCAGCAGGAATGCTCGAAGGCGACGCGCCTGAGAACGCTGAATTGCTGGCACTCGATTGGAGCTCGGTGACTGTCGGCCGCTTTCTCGCTGCCCGTAGCTTCGGGCGCGCGGCTGCAGTCGAAGCGGAAATCGGCCTAGCAACCTCGGTCGTCGATGAGTGGTTTCCAGTGCGGTCGCTCGTCGCTTCGACGGTGTCGCGTGCAGGTCTTCAGGCAGTCGACACGCTGGATTCATGGTCAGCGCTCGTCTTGGCCGAGCACCTGCGAGTACCGCTGTTCACAGCCTCTGACGAGGTCACCAGCGACATCGTCGATATCCGCCGGCCTTGGTGACGTTGCGCGAAGCCATCGTGGACATATGGGATGCATGTCACGTTTGATATATATAATTTGATGTGTGAAGACGATTTCGATCACCATCGACGAGCATCTCGACGATGCCGCGCGACTTGAAGCAAAGCGGCGTGGCATCTCCAAGTCTGAGCTGATTCGCCGAGGTCTGTTTCATATGCTGCAAAACAACGAGCCCGCACACCCCGACGATCCTTGGACAGCATTGGCAGGCTTCGGGCCGAAGGGATTGAGCGTCGAGCCGGGCGAGATCGACGACGTGCTCTACGGCTCGTGAAGTTTGCCGACACGGGTTGGTGGGTGGCCTGGGCGTTGCCATCGGACTCTCGGCACGCTGATGCACTGGCGATGCTCGCTCGTCTCGGCCGGACGGAGCAGATGCTCACAACGAATCACGTCGTCGGCGAGACATGGACGTTCCTGCGACGCCGCGCCGGACATGCCTACGGCACCGCCTACTTGGATCGCATCGAAACCCTCCGGTCGGGGCACGGACTCGTCGTGACGCACGTCACCGAGGACCTGGAACAACGCGCAATGCGCTGGCTGCGGACGCGCGACGAACGAAGCTATTCGTTCGTGGACGCCACGAGCTTCGAAGTGATGCGCCAGCGGCGACTGCGCGAAGCCCTTGCATTCGACGGTGACTTCGCCGCGGCCGGCTTCGTCCACGTACTCCCATGATCAGAGTCCCGGAATGATCGGTTTATTTGCGGTCCCCGGTGGGGACCACTGGGTCGAGGGTGTGATAGTCGGCGGCATCGTCGACGAATATGGCCCGCTCGGTGTGCAGGCCTGACGGAAGGTCGAGCGTGCCCGCGCAGATCGCGATGTCGTCAATCTGATCGGGCGAGCCTTCCATCACCTTCCAGAAGAGCGACCCGCCGCACTCCCGGCAGAAGCCATAGGCCACGTTGGGGTCATCGGCCGGGTGGTGCCAAGCCAAGGTGGTGTCAGACAAGAGCCGAAGATCAGAGCGCCTGCATCCCGTCGCGGCCATGTGGTGACCCGTCCACCGACGGCAGCGCCAGCAGTGACAGTTCCACACTTGACGGATAGGGCCATGCACCTCGTAGCTCACGCCACCGCACAGGCAGTGGCCCGAAGCAGCGGGCTCCGACCGAGGCTGGGCCGATTCGCTCATGGCAATCCCTCCAAGATCCCGCCGCTAAGTCGGTAAGGCTGCGATTGTCTCATGGCACGCCTGTTCCCTAGATGACGCTCATGGAGATCTCCCCGGTCCTGCTCAGCAAGCAAGTCACTCGGATAGGCCAGCCGTTGCTCAGTGGGTGACGACGGCAAGTCCTTCGCGCTCGGCTGCTTCGGCGAGACGTCGGTCCAGAGTTACGAATTGCAAAGGGGCACCGAGCTGTTCTTGGACATGCAATGCCGCGCCGAGCTGGGCGGCGTCGGCCGCCCGAAGCGGATGCCGTGCCAGCACCGACATCGAACGCGAGCGCACGGCCAGCATCTCGACCACTTCGTGCCATGTCGCGCTGAATCCGTCCAGGCGACTCATGAGGCTGCGGCGCTGCTCCCGTGACAGATCGCCATCGCGCGTACGCCGCTCTACGGCGCTGGTGATCTCTACTCGCGTCCATGCCCAGGTAGCGATGACGCCGTCGTCTTCCAGCCACGACCGCGCTGCGTCAGTTGTCGGTTCGGCAACGAAGAGCGGTACGAGCGCCGAGGTATCCCAGTACCTCACGCACGATCCTCTCTCTCTTCGGCCAACGCCTCCGCGAGACTGGTCGGGATCTGCAAGGGAGGTTCGTCGAGCACGGCCGCAGCATCTCCCTGCCCCGCTCGAAGCACACCCAACTTGATCAATCGGCTGAGATGCTCATCCTCGGGCTCCGCGGGCGGCACAAGCCTCGCAACCGGCGTGCCGCGATCGGTCACCTGTAGCTCACCGCCTCGCCGCACCTCACGCAGGTAGCGGGACAGGTTCGCCTTCAGTTCGGAAACAGACACGGTACCGGAACTCATATGACTAGTTTAGTCAGGATTAAATGACCTGATAGGCCGCGACAACGACAGCGGAGACTGCGGTGATGCGGCCACGTCAGCTCGAAGACGAAGGACCAACCGAGTTCCCACGCGCTCATTGTCGCATGCGCTAGTCACAACTCAACCTTGCTGTGCCGCATCGGCGTGTTCTGCGTCTGAGGCTTCGCGGGACCGATGCTGAACGACGACGTCTGTCGAAACGACGCTGCCCTGTGCCAAGGCCCGACACAAAACCGTTGGCTCGCGACCCAAGTGGCGCTTACGCTGACCGGCATGGACGCGAGCGTCGAATTCGGGCACCCGGCGGCCGTGCTTGATGCGCTCCGCAAGGCGGATCGATGTGACGCTCCGTTGCCGGAGTCATGCCGGGAACTGATGCGCGCTGCCCGATTGTCCGGCGCGTCCTGGGATCTGATCGGCGACGCCGTCGGCCTGACGGGAGCGCAAGCTCGCAATCGTTTCGTCCGGTCATCTCCCGCTGCATCCGTCTCGCCTGCAAGTGCGGCAGGCAGTCTCGGCGACGAAGAGGTGATGGCGCTCGCGGTGTCCGAGTCGAAGGCGGTCCGACGCCAGCGTGCCAATCGCTAAGTCGATCGCCGGACAATGCGAGCGGTGCTGGACGCCAATGTGCTCATTTCGGCGGCCATCGGATTCGGGCCCCCTCGGCGCGTGCTTCATCTGTGGCGAACATCTCGCTCGTTCGAGTTGATTGCGTGCCCGCGACTCCTTGAGGAAGTTACGGCCGTCCTCCTCGAACGGCCAAGAATGCGCCGTTTGATCTCGCCGGCAGCTGCGCGGTCACATCTTGACGCTCTGATCGCCGACGCGGAGACCATGCCCGACCCTGCGGATTTCGAGCGCTTCACCCGTGACCCCAACGACGACTACCTCGTGGCACTGGCACGTCTCCACGACGCAGATGTCATCGTGTCAGGCGATCGCGATCTGCTCGAGTGGGAAGAACAATCACCACCCGTGGTCACGCCCGCAGCCTTTGAGGCAATGCTCACCAGCACGGGTTGACGCGAGGTGGGGCGTGCGCCGGTGCCGGGGACGCCGCTACCTGCGGTACGAAGCCTCAAGCCGGCTCCAGAGGCTGGCAGGCACGCCAGTCACCCGTTAAAGGCTGAGCGCCGTCTCGTCGGTGATCGGCTCAATACCCGCAGCGAGCTCGTCGATGTGCTTGGTCGACAACTCAGTGCGAGCCGCAAGCTCGGCTTGGGTCATGTCGTGTTCGTCAAGCCACTCTCTCAAGGTCTCGCCAGGCGAGTAGACGACATCGGGTTCGTAGGCGTAGTGCGTATCGGCTCTGGTGCCCATGCGGTCCTCTTCCCATGTGTCGTCGAGCAACGCCTCTGATGTCACTCGTCACAAACCAAGTGCAGCCATGAAGGTCTCGGCCTCTGCTGCGGTAATGTCGTCGTCCCGCAATACCTCGACGCTGTAGATCGGGTCTACGCCCTGTGCCTCAGCTAGCTCAGCGACCGACTTCGTGTCCCAGAAGTCGCCGGCGGACAAACTGAGCTCAAGCTGGTCCGCTCGCAAGATCTCGATGAGGTCGACCGCGTCCGCCTGACCGAGGCTTGCTTGCTCCCCCGCGAGGCGAAGCACCAATCGGGTTCCCACGTGCTCATTGTCGCATGCGGCAGTCACAGCGCAACCTCAGCGCCGACAACAACGCAAGTCGAACGGCGTGCCACGCTAACGCAGCGACCAGAGAGGGTGCCAGAGTGAGCAATCCTGTCGAATTGTGGTCGATCGGCCATTCCAATCACGCGCCGGAGCGCTTCGTTGGGCTTCTCCGTCAGCACCGAATCGAAGCAGTCGCTGACGTCCGTTCACAGCCGTACAGCCGGTTCTCGCCTCACTTCAGGCAGACGGCACTGCGGCAACTGCTGGCCGAGGCCGGTCTCGGCTATGTGTTCTTGGGCCGCGAGCTGGGCGGCCGGCCCCCTGAGCCAGATCTGTACGACGACGCTGGCAATGTGCTCTACGACCGAGTCGCTCGCACCGAACGATTCGCCGAAGGTTTGCGACGCCTGCTCGCCGGTACAGCGACACAGCGAGTGGTGATGATGTGCAGTGAAGAAGACCCGACGCGCTGCCACCGTCGGCTGCTCATCACCCAAGCGCTGCTCGAGCGGAGTGCCCCACCGACGGTCACACACATCCGAGGGGACGGACGCCTCGTCGCCGAGGCCGAAGGCGGCCACAATGAAGCGGACGAGAGCGAACAGCTCACGTTCTTCGAGACGCCGTCTGCCTCAGCCCAGTGAGTTTGCGTGGCTGCGCCAAGGTGTGCGGTGGGTCAGTTGTCCTCGCAGATGGCTGACATCACGTCTGCAGCGAGAGCATCGGCGACGACCTGCGAAGCAGCGAGTACCTCGCCGTAGCGACCGTCGCACTGGAACCACACGCCGATCCGTTCGGGACTGCGGCGGATTCCCGGCAATTCCGAATGCGGGTTCTCGACGGCGTCGAAGAAACGACGCGGCTCGCTGCGCTCGAGTGCGATCCAGGCCTCGATCATCGTTCCACCGGCCCGGCCCCGGACCGAGAACTCAGCTTCGACCTCAACCGAATGCAGGACGGCGACCACGTCGTACCGGGCCTCCCGCAGGACCGCCTCGACAACATCCAGCATCGCCCAGTATTCCGGCGAACGCGTCGGTGCGGGAACCACGATCGAGTACGCCCAGTGGATGGCAGGCGTATCGGAGCCGTGGAATAAGAGGCGCTGGCCGTCAGCGTTCCACTGCAGCGTCGGCACCACGCTGGGCGAAGCCTGCTCGAGACTCTCCACCGCAATCACATGCTGATCCCCGGGATACAGCCCCGGCAGGTCACTGACCACGATCGTCGTTCTGCCGTCGAACCAGTCCCGGAATACTGCGACTCGCGAACCATTTGGGGACCACGATGCACCGCGCCCAACTACGCCTGCGAGCCGCTCGAACTCAACGGCGTCATTCAGTCGCAACTGCATCAGCGAACCGCCCGAGCGATAGCTGACCGATTCGCCATCAGGAGACCAAGACGGCGCGGACTCGTGCTCACCGCCGGCAGTCAACTCTTGCTCAATGCCGGTGTCGACATCCACCACCACGATGTACTGGTCGAATTGGCCCGTGACAGACTCCTCGCTGGCCCGTGCTCGACGTGAGAAGGCGATCCGCGTCCCGTCGGGAGACCAGGCTGGATCTTGGTCCAAGACCAGACCGTCCGTGACTTGCGCGAGACCGAGGGCATCGGGCTGGACGATGTAGATGTGGCTCGCTCGATCCCCGTCGACAATCGCGCCCTGCGAGAAAGCGATCCATCGGCCATCGGGTGACCACGCCGGCGCACTCAGACCATGCTGAGCGGTGAGAAACGGCAGATCGCTCGTGCCATCGGCATCCGCCACCCACAGCGTGCTCCCAACCCGGAACACCATTCTCCGGCAGTCCGTCGCCCACGACAGGTAGTCAACGCCCCCCGGTTTCGTGCTGGCAAACCGCAGTGGAAGCTGGAATCGGGTCGCCGAAAAGCTGCCGTCACAGAATTGCGCGGGCGGACCAGGCTCATCGGACCGTACCCGGCTCGGGATGTACGGCTCCACGCCTGAGACCGGGTGCTCTGGTTCGCCGAAGACCTGCAACGACTCCGCCCCAGGATCGTCGTCGGCACCTGCTCGCTCGTCGCCTGAGGGGTCCGGCTCCGGCTGCGCCGGCGTCTCCGATTCGGCCGTCGTCGCCTCGGGCGCCGCTGGATCATCGGGCGGGGACCCGTCCGCGCTCTCGTCACTCACATCTTCTGCCGCCTCGGCGGCGTCGGCGTCGGCGTCGGCGTCGGCGTCGGCGTCGGCGACACGGTCTGTTCCAAGCTGCGAATTGACGGCAACAGCGGCGACGAGCAGAACGGCGACAATCGTCGCTGCCAGCCACCAACGCTTTCGCGGCCCATCAGTGCCCTGCTGCATTTCGACCGTCGCAGAACCGCCGTCGGCCGGCTCCAGCGGCACCAACACCACCGGGTCTTCTGGCTCAGCGGGCACTTCCGGACGCCTCCTGGCAGCTTCCCCAGCCCTGATCGCTACGGCAGCTCGGGCCAAGCACCACCATGGGCCCGACCGTACTTGCGTGCGCCGGTAAGCGAGATGTCAGAGGGGGCTCGAAACGACCGATCTAGGGTGGACGGGTGCCGAAACCGCTGATCGGGCTTGTCGGACGCCGACGCAAAGGATCACGAATCGGTGGCTTCCCACCGGTGTTCACCGATGTCGACGTTGACCTGTACATCGCCCACTACGCCCAGGCCGTGAACGCGGCGGGCGGCATTGCGGTCTACCTGCCGCTCGACGCGGACCCCACAGACATTGCCCCCCGACTCGACGGACTACTGCTCACCGGCGGCGAGGACGTGGCCGCAAGCCTGTACGCCGAGCGGCTGGTCACCGAAGCCGGGGACGGGTCCGGTGCCAGCGCCTCGAGCGCCTTCGACACGCCGGACGACGCCGTCGTGCCAGACGGTCAGATTCCGTTGCGCGACGCCTTCGAGCTCGAGTTGCTCGACGCCGCCGTGACCGCCGACGTGCCGGTGTTGGGAATCTGCCGCGGCATCCAACTGCTCACGGTCGCGGCCGGCGGCACGCTGCACCCGGACCTGCCCACCCACGCATTTGTCGACGGGCCGCCCGACGCCACGCCGCACGTCGTGACCACCACCGAGGACAGCGAATTGCGGCGCCTGTACGGACCGGAGGTTGCCGTGAACTCACTGCATCACCAAGCCGCCGATCAGCTTGGCGACGGCTACATCGCCACCGCTCACTCCCCCGACGGGATCATCGAAGGCATGGAGCACGCCGAGTTCCCGATCATCGCCGTGCAATGGCATCCCGAGTTGATGACCGAGGCGCTGGCCGACCCCTGCTTCCGCTGGCTGGTCGACAACGCCAGCCGCTGACCTCCGTGCGGCTCCGGTGACCCAGCTCGACGCCGACACTGCCCCACCGACTGGAACGTCCGGCACGCCCGCACGCGACCCGCGCCGCCACGACCTCGACGCGCTCCGCGGCTTCGCCATGATGCTGGGCATCGTCCTGCACGTCACGCTGGCGTTCTTTCCCTCGTTCTGGCCGGTCACCGACGGACGCGCCAGCCTCGCCGGGCCGTTCGACGAAATCCTGTGGGTCATCCATGGCTTCCGGATGCCGGTCTTCTTCCTGCTCAGCGGCTACTTCACCGCAATGCTGTGGCGCCGGCGGGGCGTGGCCAGGCTGGTCTCCCACCGGGCCCGCCGCATCGGCTTGCCGCTGCTGATTGGCGTGTTCACGATCGTCCCCCTGATGGACGCCACCACGCAGTGGGCCTACACCTCCGGCATCGACGACGACAGCGATCTCTTTGCCGCCGCCTACTTCGGCGATGTGCTCGCAGCCGAGGTGATTCTCGACGGCGGCTTCGACGTCAACGCCGTCAACCCCGCAGATCCAAACAAGAACACGGCACTGCACCTGGCAGCGGTCACCAACGACGCCGAGATGGCTGAACTGCTGCTGGAACGTGGCGCAAACTTCAACGCCCGCAACGCCGACTGGGCCACGCCGCTCGATATTGCCGTCTACCTCGCGCATCCCGAGGTGGCCAAGGTGATCGTTGAAGGAGGCCACATCGACTACCGCCAGCCCGGCGGCGACTGGGACAAGATCGGCTTCTGGGGCGACGGCGCCGCCGACTCGCCCTTCCACCAGCGTGTCGGCAACGGAGAGTCCGGCGAGGATGACATCGGCCTCTCCAGCTGGGTGACCAGCTTCCATCACCTGTGGTTCCTCTGGTTCCTGTGCTGGTACATGGCGGCATTCGCCGTCGTCGCCTGGCTCATCGACATCGCCACGCGACGCCGGACGCAATCGGACCGCCCGCACAGCAGGCTGCGTTCCGCGCTGATCTGGCTGACGGTCCCGCTGACGTTGCTGCCGCAACTGGCAATGGGCGATGGCGGTCAATGGCCGGTGTTCGGTCCTGACACCTCAGCAGGCCTCGCTCCCGTCCCGCATGTCCTGGCCTACTACGCGCTGTTCTTCGCTTTCGGGGCCCTGATCTACGGGCGTCGAACACCCGTCGGCGAGCTGATGTCAGACCGGCTGGGCCGTCACTGGCGCTGGGTCCTGCCCGTCACGTTCTTGGTGGTGCTGCCCATCGGGCTCGGGCTCACCTTCGAAGACGGACCATGGCCGGTCGCCGCTGCATTCCAGGCCGCCTACGCCTGGGGCATGTCGCTGGGCCTGATCGGGCTGTTCAGCGTGATCCTGGGCCGCGAGCGCCGCTGGGTCCGCTACCTGTCCGACTCGTCGTACTGGCTCTACCTCGCGCACCTGCCGCTGGTGATCGTGTTGCAGGCATGGGCGCGCACCACCGACCTGGCCCGGGGAATCGAATTCACCGCCATCGTCGCGGGCGCAACTGCGGTCCTGCTGGCGAGCTACGCCATCGCCGTTCGCCACACCCCCATCGGCTGGCTGCTCAACGGCCGCCGCCCTCGACGGCGGCGCGCACCCGCGGGATGACATTTCGGGCGAGCCGTTCGAGCGAGGCGTTGAACAGCGACGGGGCCATGCCGGGCGAGGCACCCCAGGTGCACACGTCGGTAAGTCCGTAGCGCGTGATGAAGTCGACCAGTTCGGCGACGCAATGGTCCTCGTCGCCGACTATCCAATTCTGAGGAATCGCACCCTTCGTCAGATCAAACGCAGTGAACGTGTCGGGCGTCTCGGCGAAGAACTTGGCGTACACCCCGAGCCGGTAACGCTCCGCTGGCTTGATCGGGTTCCACTCACGCTCGGCGTCGTCGGTCACGAAGACCGAGCGGATGATGCCCACGCGGTAGTCGTCAGGGTTACGTCCGGTCGCCCGCAGCTCCGCCTTCCACGGCTCCATCACCACATCGGGGGCACCCTGGGGCAACAGGTGCGTGTCGAACCGGGCAGCCCGCACAGCCGCTTTGGTACTCATGCCCGCGATCCACAGCGGCGGTCCGCCGGGCTGCACCGGCGCAGGCGTCACCAGCAGATCGTCGAACTGGTAGCGCTTGCCGTGGAAGCTGAACGGCTCGCCCTTCCACGCCAAACGCAGGATCTGCACCAGCTCCTCAGTCAGCGACACCCGGCGAGACTGCGGGATCCCGAAGCCTCGGAACTCGTGGGCCGCATATCCCATCCCGATGCCCAGCTCGATGCGCCCGTTGGAGATGTTGTCGAGAATCGCCAGGTCTTCGGCCAGCCGGATCGGATGGGCGAACGGCGCCAGCAGGATGTCGGTCGACATGCGGATGTTCGACGTGCGAGCGGCAACAGCCCCCGCTACCGGTACGAAGTTGGGGAGATGGCCGTCATCGAGGAAGTGATGCTCGGTGAACCACGCCAGATCGAAGCCGAGCTCGTCGGCCATCTCGATCTGGTCGAGTGCCTGGGCGTACATCTCACGCAGCGGCACCTCGCTGCCCGGTGGGCTGCGCAGATCGTGGACGACACCGAATCGCAGGGGTGGAGGCATCCCCGGAGACTACGACCGAGCCGATCACCCGGGCAGAGGTAACGCACCGCACCGTCCCAGGGCTGTTGGGAGGCGATTCGACTACCGTGGAAAGGCGGGGTCACCCCGAACGCGCAACGACTGGCCACGGCCCGCTCGGCAGGGCGCAGCCGGGCGTGGCGACCCGATCACGATCGCGAAGGGGAACAGCTCATGGCGCAGGGAACGACGAACGGCACCACCAACGGTTCGCAGGTCTCGTCCTCGCCCTCCGATGGCATGCCCGACTACGAGGTCATCATCATCGGCGCCGGCGTCGCCGGCATCTACCAGATGTACCGACTGGCCGAGCGCGGCGTCCATGCGACCGTGCTCGAGATGGGCAGCGACCTGGGCGGCACGTGGTTCTGGAACCGCTACCCCGGCTGCCGGTTCGACTCCGAGAGCTACACCTACGGCTACTCGTTCTCCGACGAGCTGCTCGACGAATGGCACTGGCAAGAGCGCTTCTCGGGCCAGTCCGAGAACCTCCGCTACCTGAACTACGTCGCCGACAAGTTCGACCTGCGCAAGTACATGCAGTTCGACTGCACTGTGGAATGGGCGCACTTCGACGACACCCACAACATGTGGCGGCTGCACCTTGCCGACGGTCGCGACCTGTCCTCCCGCTTCCTGCTCACCGCACTGGGCCTGCTGTCGGCACCCACCTATCCACGCATCGAGGGCGTCGACGCCGACGGCACTGATGTGTTCCGTGGCCCGTCGTTCCACACCTACCACTGGCCGGCCGAACCGGTCGAGATCGAGGGCAAGCGGGTCGCCGTGATCGGCACCGGCGCCACCGGTGTGCAGGCCATCGCCGCCATCGGCGAGCAGGCCGAGCACCTGACGGTCTTCCAGCGGCGTCCGAACTGGTGTGCACCGCTGCACAACAGCGAGATCTCCGAGGAGGAGATGGCAGGCATCCGAGCCCGCTACGACGAGATCTTCGACAAGTGCGCCCGCACCCCGGGCGGTTTCGAACATGAGCCAGACCGCCGCGGCTTCTGGAACGTGCCGCCCGAAGAGCGCCGGGCGATGTGGGAGAAGCTGTACGGGGAGCCGGGATTCGGCATCTGGATGGCCAACTTCCGCGAGATCTTCTTTGACGAAAAGGCCAACGCGGAGCTATCGGCGTTCATTGGCGACAAGATCCGCGAGCGGGTCGACGATCCGGTCATCGCCGAGAAGCTCGTCCCCTCCGACCACGGCTTCGGCGTGCAGCGGGTCCCGCTCGAGACGCACTACTACGAGACGTACAACCGGCCGAACGTGAACCTGGTGGATCTGCAGGAGACACCGATCACCGCGATCACCCCGACCGGCATCCAGACCACCGATCAGCACTACGAGTTCGACCTCATCGTGTACGCCACCGGCTTCGACGCCATCACCGGCGCCTTCGACCGCATCGACTTCCAAGGCAGCGGCGGCGTGAAGCTGCGGGACAAGTGGGGAGACGGGCCCGTCACCTACATCGGTCTGATGGTCAACGGCTTCCCCAACCTGCTGACCATCGCCGGTCCGCAGAGCGGCTCAGCGTCCACCAACTACCCGCGGGGCATCGAGATCGGCGTCGACTGGGTGACCGGGATGCTCGACCACATCTGGGAAAACGGCTACACCCGCTTCGAGGCCAACGAAGACGCCGAGCGGGACTGGACCAACCACGTCGTCGAGATGTACAGCATGATGCTGATGCGCAAGGCCCAAGGCTGGTTCACGGGCTACAACTCGAATGTGGACGGACACGAGAAGGGCACCATTCGCTACCTCGTGTACAACGGCGGCGCGCCGAAGTACAAGCGCCGCATCGACGAGATCGCCGACCACGACTACGAGGGCGTGACCTTCAGCACCGAACGTTCGCCGGTCGCCATCGGCTGACGCAGGACCTATGCGTCACACGACTCATGTTTCGACAATTGCCGACATCGTCGTGACATCCGTGGCCTTTGCGACGGCCTGACAGCCAAGCACCGGTGGGATTTGGTATTCCCGGCGGCAGTCTGACGTTCCTGACGATACAATGCTGGTAGTGGATCCGTCAGCGTAGGACATGTTCTGTGACGAATGAACTGAAGGCACACGAGCAGTTCCTGGAACTGAGCGCCCAACTCAGCGACAAGGAATTCGCGGACGCGGTCGTGTCGGCTGCATCTGAACGATACGCAGACCGCTGGCGCTGCATGGCAGCAATCTTGGTCGCGCTCCAAGATGAGTGGCCAGCGGCCGATGCGGACTATTTGGACGCAGCCGCGCTCGTCGCTGCGAGTCACCGAGCATTCGTCGATCGCGCGCCGTACCTTCGAAATCTGCTGCTCTTCGTCGCGGCCCAAAGCGATATCGCCCACCAACTTGGCGGCGAGCCGCGAAGGGTTCTCGACCACATCGAACAGTCGCTCATGAACCGCACGAGGCTTCAGGGCGAGGCAATCCGTGCCATCTGGGACGAGCCAATGCTGCAAGCACGGGATGCGGCCACGGCACTCGGGTCAGAACCGACGAACCGGGAGCGAGTTCGCCAGCACCGTTTGCGTTCGGAGTTGCTCGGATTGCGTCACGGACGGGGCTACCTATATCCAGCGTTCCAGTTCGATCCCGAACGACGCTGCGTTGACACCACGGTTGGTGCGGTCAACCAACACTTGCGCGCCGGTGACGACCCGTGGGGTGTCGCATCGTGGTGGTTCAGCGTCAATGACCGCCTCAATGCCCGCCCTTGCGAACTCGTGGCAGCCGACCGCGACGACGATCTGCTTGCCGTCGCGAACGCCGTCACCGAGCCCGTCGGGTAGGCGGGATTGCCGCCAGAGCAGGCACCGTCGCCCCACTACGACGGCACGCCGCATCGATTCCGTCTTCTGAGCGGCACTCGCCTAACTCGGCTGCACAGCGCCGAGTTCTCCGTCACGGAATTCAATCCGACCGTTGCTCGCAACCCTATGCAAGGTGGGCGCTTCGACTCGTCGCCTGACGATCCGTACTCCTTCTTGTACGCCGCGCTGGACGATCGCACCGCCGTTTCCGAGACGCTGCTTCGCGACCTCCCATTCGATGACCGCGGCGCCCGTTTGTTGCCGCGCGCCAAGCTCTCAGGCCTGCGAATCGGCTGGATGAACGTGGCCGTCGATCTGGACCTGGTCGACCTGCGCTCCGGCCGTTCGTTGGCGGCTGTCGGACAAGACACCTGGTTGACCGGTGGGCCAGCATCGGCCTATGGGAGGTCACGACGCTGGGCAGCGGCTATTCGATCATGGGCACCATGGGCGAGTGGCCTCGCTTGGCGCTCCCGACGGGAACCTGAAGGCTTCGCCTTGGTGCTGTTCGGTGACCGTGTCTCAGACGACTGTCTCGAAGCGACCGAAGATGCCTCACCGCTGACATCTAGCGAGCGAGATCTCGGTACGGGCGTCGGAACTCTCTACCTCGAACAGATTCTCGCTGACTACCGCGTTGCCCTCATGTGATCAACGACGACTGAGAGCTCATAGGCCGCTCCACAGGAACTCCTGCCAATAGATCTGCCACACTCAACGAGATCGCTGAACGGAATCGGTCTTCCAACGCGTCCAGCAGGTGAGGTGAGCCGTGGACATCTCTGGAGCCGCCGCCATCGTCGGGGTTGCCGAGACCGACTACATGCGTGGCACCTCGCTGAGCGTGCCCGAACTGGTGCTGGAAGCGACGATGGCCGCCATCGCCGATGCCGGGCTCGATCCCAGCGAGATCGACGGCATCCTGCCGCCCCCAGGGTTCATCTCGTCCGAGGAGATCGCCGCCAACCTCGGCGCTCGTGACATTCGCTACGCCGTCACGGTGCACATGGGCGGCGCCAGTCCGGTCGCAGCACTGCAGTCGGCCACGATGGCCATCGCCGCGGGCGTTGCCGCCAACGTCGTGATCACCATGGGCTGGAACGGCTACTCGGCCATGCGGCCCCGGCCCAAGACCCGTCCGACCAAGCGGCGCTTGGAACCGGGACCGTTCGTGGACGTGAGCCGTAACTTCTATGCGCCCTACGGCGTGCGTTCGGCTGTGCAGTGGTACTCGATGTACATCCAGCGCTATGTGGACATCTACGACGTCGAGCCGACCGATGCCGCTCAGGTGGCATTGACCTGCCGCGAACATGCGCACCTCAACGACAAGGCGCTCATGGGCGGCCGGCCGATGACCATGGAGGACTACCTGGCCTCACCGCTGATCACCGAGCCGATGCGCAAGTTCGACTGCTGCTTGGAGACCGACTGCGCGGCCGCCGTGGTGCTGACATCGCCCGAGCGGGCGAAAGACCTGCGCCATACGCCGGTGCTGTGGCTGGGCGGCGCCGAGGGGCACCCCTACCCCGCCGACGAGATCACCAATCGGCCCGACATGCTCCGCCTGGGCCTCGACTCCGCAGCTCCCCGGGCGTTCGCGATGGCGGGCGTGCAGCCGTCCGACATGGACTTCCTGCAGATCTACGACTGCTTCACCTACGTCGTGCTGATGGAGCTTGAGGCCATCGGCATGTGCCCGAAGGGCGGTGCAAAGGAATTCGTGGCCGACGGGAACATCTCGCTCGGCGGCCGCTACCCGATGAACACCCATGGCGGCCTGCTGTCCCAGGGTCACGCATGGGGCCTCAACCACGTCGTGGAAGCGGCCCGACAGCTGCGCCACGAGGCCGGCGACGCCCAAGTGCCCGAGGCCGAAGTGGGGCTGGTGACCGGTTACGGCGACCTGGGCGACGGCAGCATCGCCGTGCTGGCCCGGGGCTGAGGGCCCGACACCATGAGCCCGACCCGATG
Source organism: Candidatus Poriferisodalis sp. (assembly GCF_965221945.1). Taxonomy (GTDB): domain Bacteria; phylum Actinomycetota; class Acidimicrobiia; order Acidimicrobiales; family Poriferisodalaceae; genus Poriferisodalis. The sequence continues at coordinate 2,749,928 of NZ_OZ244925.1, forward strand.
AGCCCGACCCGATGAGCCCGACCAAGCCGGCCCGCAAGTACGTCCCCCAGCCCGAGGGGTTGAACCTCGAGTTCCACTTGGCGTGTCTGCAAGCGGGGCTGCTGTGCATCCAGCGATGCTCGGACTGCGGGCACTTCCGACACCCGCAGCGCTGGTACTGCCCGTTGTGCCACGGCCGCAACTACGACTTCGCTGCGGTGAACGGCAGCGGACGCATCTACTCCATGGCCGTCAACCACTTCACCGTCGATCGCGGCTGGGTCGACGAGCTGCCCTACATCACCGCCGTCGTGGAGCTCGACGAGGGCCCGCGGGTGGTCGGTTCGCTGCGCGACGTGCAGCCGGGCGAGGCCAGTCTCGGCCAGCAGGTGCACATCTCAGTTGAACCACGGGGCGAAGAATTCGCCTACCTCTGGGTCGACCTGGTCTGAGGCATCGGCGTCGAACGGCCGAGGCGGGAGCCGCCGCCGGCCCGCTCCGACGGTCGGGGCGACGCTCAAGCACTCCGTGTGTCGAGCCCGCTGGCGAGTACGGCGACGATGGCCAGCCCGCCGACCGCGGCGGAGGCGAGATAGGCCGTGGTCGGACTGATCGCGAAGACGGGAAGCCAGATGATCGCGCCCAGCGCGTGACCCCCGAATCGAAGCGACAGGGTGAACGACAGCGCGCCGGCACGGTTGTCGGGGGCAGCAACCGAGGCGAGCGATTGGAAGCTGACTACCACGGACTGCGTCGCGGCGCCGGTGACGAACCACAAGATCGCCAGCGACCATGTCGACTGTGCGGCGGGGAGCAGCGCCACGAGTCCCGAGCAGACAGCGATCGCGATGGTGGCCGCTTGTCTCCCGCCCAAACGGTCAAGCATGATCCCCCACGATGGAGCCGCCAACATGCCGGCCAATCCTCCGCCGAACAAGAGCCAGCCGACCTGTGAACCCGTCAATCCGATGACATCCCGGCCACTCAAACCGACCAGGACCCTTGCCCCGACGGGCCCAAGAGCACTCAGTAGCGCTGTGATCGCTAGCAAGAGCGTCGGGCGGCGAATCAGGGAACGCAAGCGAGGCGGTGAGCTCGCGGCCTGATGCGAGCCTGATGCGCCGACGTGAGGGGTGCTCGGCAGCAGCAACGCAATGGCCGCACCGATGACTGCCGTCGCCACGAAGGCCAGGCGCCAATTGAGGTCGGCGCCGTAGCCGCCCACAACCGGGGCGGCCAGCTGACCGAGCGCTTGACATGCTGCGTACCGGCCGACGATCCGGCCCACGCGATCCGCTGGTGCCGTCTCGGTCAGCGTCGCCAGCAACAGCGGCGTGATGAACGCGTTCATCGAGCCTTGGCCCACACGGGCCACAAGAAACCACAGGTACGAGGGCGCCACGGCGCACGCAGCGGTCGCTAACGCGTAGAGCGCAACGGCAGGGCGCAAGATCCGGGCACGGCCCCAGCGGTCGGCAATCGTGCCCGACACCAGCAAGAGTCCCGCGAACGGCAGGAGATAGCACCACAACGCCCACCCGATCTGACTCGTCGTGACCGAGAAGGTCGAGCGCAACTCGGGGATCATCGGCAGCATCACGAAGGTGCCGAGCGGCCCCATCATGCCGCCGAGGTAGAGGAGCACCCGGCGCCACTGCCCACCCGCGAACCGTCCATTCATAAGCGCTCGCACGCTAGTTCTGCGCCAGAGCCACAGCCCGCTCGGAGCAGATTGCCGGCGGCATCCGGCGGCATCCGGCGGGCTCTGCGGCTCCGCGCACCTCGCGCCTAGCATCGCCGCCACGCCGTCACGGCGTCTCGGCGACGGTCTGCCTGCAGTGGGAGGGTTGCAGGCGAGCCCGGCGAGACCCTGGCAGCACAAACCGACCGGCAACCGGCCGGGAACCGACAGGGGGCAGGCATGGCTGCAGAAGTAACGATCACCTCGGGGCGACTGGGAGGCGCCGACGACCAGGGCGTCCACGCCTACAAGGGCATTCCCTATGCGGCGCCTCCGGTGGGCGACCTGCGCTTCCGGCCGCCGGTCGCGCCAGCCGGCTGGGACGGCGTACGCGACGCCTCGGCCTTCGGCCCAGTGGCGCTGCAGCAGTCGATGCCCGGCATCTTCGGTGAGCTCGGCACGCCGCCGAATCCCGCCGGCGACGACTGCCTGCGGCTGAACGTCTGGACGCCGGACCCCACTGCAGGCGGCATGCCGGTGCTGGTGTGGATCCACGGCGGCGCCTTCTACGCCGGCAGCGGCGTGGACGACGTGTACAACGGTGCAGCGTTTGCCCGCGATGGCGTCGTCTGCGTGACGATCAACTACCGCCTCGGCGTTCAGGGCTACTGGAACCTCGCCGGCCACTTCGGTGAACTGGCCGCTTCGGGCAACGTCGGCATGCTCGACCAGATCGCTGCGCTGGAGTGGGTACAAGACAACATCGGCGCGTTCGGCGGCGATCCCGGCAAGGTCACCATTGCCGGTGAGTCTGCGGGCGGCATGAGCTGCTCGACGCTGATGGCGATGCCCGCGGCGAAGGGCCTGTTCCGGGCTGCCATCCCCCAGAGCGGCGCCGCTCACAACGGCCTCAGCGCCGACACCACCTCGCTGATCGGCAGCTACGTGCTGGACGCGGTCGGCATCACGCCGGGCGACACAGCTGCGCTGGCGGCGGTCAGCAACGACGACCTGCTCGCCGCGCAGATCGCGATCACCGACGATCTGAGCGCGACACGCGACCCGGAGAGGTACCGCGAGGCAGCGGCGGTGCCGATGGCCTTCCAGCCCGTCTACTTCACCGAGGAATTGCCGCAGCGGCCGATCGACGCGATCGCTGCCGGCTCGGCCAAGGATGTCTCGGTCATGGTCGGCTCGACCAAGGAAGAGGCGCTGATCTTCGTGGTCGACCTCAAGGAGATGTTCAACGAAGAACTCGTGCAAGCCACCGTGGGAGCGGTCTTCGGAATGGCTGGCAAGGACGGCGATGCGGCTCTGCAGCTGTACAGCGACAACCGGCCCGGCGCCGCTCCGCACGAGCTGGCAGCGGCCGTCGAGACCGACCGCATGTTCACCGTGCCGGCCATCCGCATGGCCGACGCCCAAGCCGCACACAACTCCGACCTGTGGACGTACCGGTTCGACTGGGACAACCCTGAGCGCGACGGCGAATGGGGCGCACACCACTTCATCGAGGTGCCGTTCGCATTCGACCAGACCGACAACGACATGGGCCGCGGCTTCGTCGGCAACAACCCTCCCGCCGACTTGATTGCGGCCACGCACGACGCATGGGTCCGGTTCGCAACCGACGGCAACCCCAACCACAGCGGCCTGCCCGATTGGCCGCGCTGGGATGCGAGCACACGCCCGACGATGCTCTTCGACGACGACTGCCAGATTGTCAACAGCCCCGCCGCCACGGAGATCAGCCTCTGGGACGGCGTGATCTAACAGCTCGCAACACACAAGCGCCGGCCGGCCACCGGCCACAGGTCAGTGCATGGATTGCAACGTACGCAATGCATGGATTGCAATTGTTCTGTTGCGTTGTTTGTAAGTGCTCACGTGTTCGCATCGTGCGGACGTGCCGTTCGCTTCCGTCCGTAGAATCAAGCTCTGCTGAGGCCTTCGAATCCGGCAGGAATCAGGACCTCCAGATTCGGTGGGCCTCCGTTCTGCGCCCGGAGTCCTTCGACTCCGCTCACCTCTGGTGAGCTTGCAACCCAACGCTGCGTCGGCGCCGTCTCCTTGCGAGGATCACCATGGCTGCATCCCCTCATCTCGTTGCGCGCGCAGACCTGCGCAATGTGGCCATCATCGCTCACGTCGACCACGGAAAGACCACCCTCGTCGACGCCATGCTGTGGCAGTCAGGGGCCTTTCGCGCCAACGAGACGGTTGCCGAGCGGGTCATGGACTCGATGGACCTCGAACGCGAAAAGGGCATCACGATCCTGGCCAAGAACACCGCTGTGCGCTACGTGCGCGACAGCGGTGAGAAGACGAAGATCAACATCGTCGACACGCCGGGCCACTCCGACTTCGGCGGCGAGGTGGAACGCGCCCTTACGATGGTGGACGGCGTCCTGCTGCTGGTCGACTCCAGTGAGGGCCCGCTGCCGCAGACGCGCTTCGTCCTGCGCAAGGCACTGGAGCTGCAGCTGCCTGTCGTGCTGGTGATCAACAAGATCGACCGGTCCGACGCCCGCATCGCTGATGTCGTCGACGAGGTGTACGAGCTGTTCTTGGACCTCGACGCGACCGACGACCAGATCGACTTCCCGATCGTCTACACCAACGCCCGTCAAGGCACAGCGACGCTCGACCTCGGCCAGCCAGGCACCGATCTGCGCCCGATGTTCGAGACGCTGCTCGAGACCGTGCCCGCTCCGTTGCACGACCCCGAGCATTCGCTTCAGGCGTGGGTCACCAACCTCGACTCCAGTCCGTACGTGGGGCGCATCGCGATGTGCCGGGTCATGCACGGCACCATCAAGCGAGGCCAGAGCGTGGCGTGGTGCCGCACTGACGGCACGACCACCACAGCCAAGGTCAACGAGCTGTATGTCACCGAAAGCCTCGATCGAGTGGAGGCCGACGAGGCCGGCGCCGGCGAGATCATCGCCATCTCGGGCATCGAGGACATCACGATCGGCGACACGCTCGCCGATCCGACCAACCCCGAGCCGTTGCCCCTCATCACCGTGGACGAGCCGAGTCTGTCCATCACGATCGGCATCAACACCTCCCCGATGGCAGGTCTCGACGGCGACAAGGTCACCGCCCGCCTCATTAAGAACCGCCTCGACGCCGAGCTGGTCGGCAACGTGTCGGTACGGGTGCTAGGCACCGAGCGGTCCGACACTTGGGAAGTCCAGGGGCGAGGCGAGCTTCAGTTGGCAGTGCTGGTGGAGATCATGCGCCGCGAAGGCTTCGAGATGACCGTGGGCAAGCCCAAGGTGGTGACCCGCACCATCGACGGAAAGCTCCACGAGCCCACCGAGCGCGTCACCATCGACATCCCCGAGAGCTTCGTCGGGGCGGTTACCCAGCTACTGGGCGAGCGCAAGGCCGACATGGTCGCCATGTCCAACCACGGCACCGGATGGGTTCGGCTGGACTACATCGTGGCGGCACGCGGCCTCATCGGCTTCCGCACCGAATTCCTGACAGAGACGCGGGGCACCGGCCTCATGGCCAACGTGTTCGAGGGCTACACATCGTGGCTCGGCGAGCTTCGCACCCGTCACTCGGGATCGATCGTCGCAGACCGCAAAGGCTCAGTCACCGGATACGCCGTGGCTGCTGTGCAAGAACGGGCATCGCTGTTCGTGGCACCCGGTGACGAGGTCTACGAGGGCATGGTCATCGGCGAGAACCCACGCACCGAGGACATGGACGTCAACATCTGCCGCGAGAAGAAGCAGACCAACGTCCGCGCCGCTGCCTCCGACGACACCGTTCGCTTAACGCCGCCCCGTGTCCTGTCGCTCGAGCAAGCGCTGGAATTCATCGGCGACGACGAATGCGTCGAGGTCACTCCGAACGCCATCCGCATCCGCAAGACGGTCATCGACGCCACCGCCCGCGGCCGCGCCCGCAAGCGCCTCCAGCGGACGCCCGTCTGAGCTCGCCTCGCCCACAAATTGTTGGCCAATCACTCCACATACTGTTGGCTAGTTGTCACCCGCCGGCGTGGTCCCTACTTTCTTGATCTGGGTTGTAAGCGTCAGCCAGCCGTGAGATGTTGGCGTCAGCGTCGGCGCTCGGAGTTGAGGGGATCCTGAGTCCCAGATAGAAGAGGATGTTCCCTCTTACTTCGGCCAGCCGCTGAGCGGGCAGCCGTCCTCTCCAGCGGGATGGCGCAAGGTCGGACTTTTCCAGTGGCTGCAACGCTGCCACCCGAATCCAGCTCGTCTTGTTCATGCCGGCCTCGCCGCTCTGCAACTGGACGCAGAACGCCGTTGTTGACTTGGCCGAACTGGATATCGGACAGCCCATGACGACGGGCCAATGCTGCTGGTCGTTTCCGATGTCATTGAGGACAACGAATGGCCGTGATGCGTGAAAGCTCCGATCACCCTCAGGCAGCATGCGAATCAGGTCGTCGTCGATGTCGTAGACATCGCCCAGTCGGATGTGCGACACCTCAGTCAGCCAGCAACCTGCGATTGGCTCGGGCCCGGTTGCCGCGAAACACTCCGACGATCTCGGCTGCGTCCGGGGCACCCAAGGAGCTGGCATCAACCAGGGGCATGGCAACGAGATCGGGCCGATCAGCCAGTGCGGACATGACGGCATCAACGTCGGCCGCATCGGTTCGCCCCACCTGCATGTCCAGCACAACGCCTCTTTCTCCAGATCGCTGAGCTTCGACCATCGGAGCAGTCTGGTATGCCAAGTCCGTCAACGCGCCAGCAGTCCTACGGCCGTGGTCGTCGAGCACGGCTTCGAGATGCGCCAAGAATGCACCAGCCCGAGCCGAAATCTCCGAAGAAGCACTGCCTGAACTCAAAACCGCTTCCTCTACATCTGCTGAGAGATAACTAGTGCTGCGCTTGATCGATCTGTCGGCGACGAGCCGGTCCTCGACCCTGCGCAGCGATTGGCAGTAGGGCCCGTAGTGCCACCAGCGCCACAAGATGCCCGAGCGGGCCTGCCCATCCGATGCGACCGATCTGAAGTCCGCCAGATACAGCAACTTGACCACCATGGTGCGCGTCATGCGCAACCGTCGGCCGTCTGCGGACTCCAGCAGGGCCCGTATCGAGACGCTCGCACGATTCTCATCGGTAGCGAGCAGCACCACATCGCCAGTGTATGCAGCATGTTCCGTTCCGGACGTCAGGTCCGAGCAAGCAAGGCCGCCAATCGCTCTGGCGTAGCCGTCCTGAGCTTCTGCACGATCACCATGTCGCGTCGCGGTCATGGACTCTCCTCCTCTGGCAGCGACTCGAACGTACGCCGGGGGTGTGACGGTCATGCTGTTCGGGTCAGTGGTTCGGGCCTGGGTCTGACTCGGGGTGTGACGGGCCTGGTGCCTTGTTGCTGATCTGTCGGCTTGGTGCCCGGGCTGCTGGCCCCACTCAAACAAGTCAGGAGCCTTGGAGACCACCTTGACCGTCGTGTCCGCCGTCCCGGCCGGCGGTGCCTAGCTCACTACTGGCAAGAAAGGCAGGGTTGAATCATGGCTGATCAGCCGGTCGGCGTCTACGGGGGCGTCGACACTCACAAGGAGGTCCACGTCGCTGCGGCGGCCGACCAGGCGGGCCGGGTGCTTGCCACGGCGTCGTTCGGGGCGGACCCGGCGGGGTATCGCCGGCTCGCAGAGTGGCTGGGGTCGTTCGGGCCGCTGGTGCGGGTCGGCGTGGAGGGCACCGGCTCCTATGGGGCGGGCCTGTGCCGGCGCTTGTCGGGTGCCGGTGTCGAGGTGGTCGAGGTGGTTCGGCCGGACCGCCAGATGCGGCGTCGCCGCGGCAAGTCCGACACCGTCGACGCTGAGGCTGCTGCGCGGGCTGGGTTGAGCGATGAGCGGACATCTGCGCCCAAGGGCGGCGACGGCACGGTGGAGTCGATCCGCCAGATCCGGGTCGCGTTGTGCTCGACACGGGATCATCTCACTCGCATCTCCAACCAGGTCCGGGACCTGGTCCTCACCGCCCCCGAGCAGCTGCGCAGCGAGCTCGACCCGCTCACCACAGCCCAAAGAGTGCATCGCTGCGCCAGGTTCCGCCCCGGCGACGTCGCCGACCCTGCCCAGGCCGCCAAACTGGCTCTGCGCACCCTGGCCCGCCAATACAAGTCCCTCGACGCCGATCTCGACGAGCTGCGAGAACACCTCGACCGCCTCACCGCCGCTGCGGGCCCAGCGCTGCGAGCCGCCAAAGGCATCGGCCCCGACGTCGCGTCGATCCTGCTCGTAGCGGCCGGCGACAACCCCGACCGGCTCACAAACGAAGCAGCATTCGCCGCCTTGTGCGGCGCCAGCCCGGTCGAGGCGTCCTCAGGGCGAACCGTCCGCCACCGCCTCAACCAAGGAGGCAACCGCCAAGCCAACCACGCCCTGTGGCGCATCGCCATGGTCCGCCTAGCGACCTGCGAACGCACCCGCGCCTACGCCGCTCGACGACAGGCCGAGGGCAAAAGCCGACGCGAGATCATCCGATGCCTCAAGCGCTACATCGCCCGCGAAGTCTTCGCCCTGCTCACCAAACCCCAACCCGCCCCCGCCGCACAGAACCTGCGAGCCCTGCGCCACACCACCGGACACAGCCTCGCCCACGCCGCCGAACAGCTCGGCACCTGGCCCGCCACCATCAGCGCCATCGAACGCGGACACGCACCACACCACCGGCTCCTGCCCGCCTACCGCGACTGGCTCAACAACCACCAAACCGCCGCTTGACGAACCATAGGAGCATCAATCATGCGGGTTGCGCAACTGGTGCCCTTCTCGGTTCGCCGGTCAGCGATGAGTCGTCCAGCGCTCGACAATGACGTCAGCGAGCAGACCGAGGGCTAGATGCTGGGGTTGGCGGGGATGGCCATCTCCAGGCGCGGGACCAAGTCGATGTTGTGGAAGTTCTGGAGTCGCTCGATCGTCTCCGCGTAGCGCTCCCGCTTTCTGGCCTCGCGCTCGGGGGCACGCTCGGCGAACTCGGGCATGACTTCCCGGGCGAACAGCTCCATCGACTCGCAGATGTCCTCGTGGCGCTTGCGCTGTTTGCTCCGGCCTCGCTCCGAAATCTCGATTCGCTCTAGCTCGCAGCGAAGTATGAGCGGCTCCAATATCTACACACCGCTTGTGCAATGATGGTGCGGTTCGAAGTCGACAATTCAAGTTCGCGTACGCGATAGCTGAGACAGCTAAGGCTGCGCGACTAGTGGATGGCTGATGGGCATGAGAGGTCTGTTCAGACGAAAGAACCGGCGCGCGGCACCACCCGAACAGGCACACGCTCCGTCCCGGCCAAGACCCGCAGCACCACCCGAGCGAGAAGCGGTCCGCAGTCCGTCAACGCGGCCGCGGGTAGTGCCAGCCCCCGACATAGAGCGACAAACACCGACCTCCGAAGATTCGCGCACGTCGAAGAAGGCAACCCTTGTTCGGCCTCAGCGGGGAATCGCTACCTGGGTGCCCGCCGACGCCGTGTTCGAGGTAGATGGACGCGAGATCCCGGGTGGCATGGTGTATATCGGGAGCCGCGCAAGGGCTGCCGGTTTCGAGATCACCGAGCCGTGTCTCATCGACCGCTCCCTGCGAGTCGGCTGGAGACGGCCGGATTGGTCTGGTTCAACCATGGATTACTGGCCGTCCTTTGACACGAGCGCGCCCGAGGCGCGCGGTGCCTACCTGAATTGGCTTATGGGGAACAGACGCGAACCATCGGCCTACATCGGGTATGTGTTCCTGTTCTTCTACGGTCTCGAGCGCCGACTTCTTATAGATCTCGCCAAGGGTGCCAATGACTCCGAAGTTGACAGCCTCGTAGCCGAGGTCCAGCGGCTCCTTGGCATCTATGGCGGCAACCGCTCCTTCCGCGGTTACGCGACCAGCTTCCTCGACTTGATCTCAGCGGTCAGATCCCTGGAGGGCGACGTGGAGCCGGTGCCGTGGGATCCCGATCTTCGAGGCTGGGAACTACCAAGCGCCCTTCGCCTTGGACTAGGTCGACTCGCTGCAGACGGAACCCCACTACCTGTCGATTGGGCATTGAGCTATCTGCGATACCACCCGGAGAATGGCCTCCGGACGGCGGCCCAACGATGTGAGTCTCACTTCGACGAGCTATTCCGCATCCGATATCGGGAGCGATACCCCAACGGCATCAAGATGCGTCCGCCAGCCCGCAGGATCAGCTTCTCCTACTACCCGGCGTCGGCAGGGTTCGGGGGCACCGTTTCAGCTCAGTCCGATGTGCCCGATGTCACATCCGTGGTTGGCCCGCTCAACAAGCTGAAGGATCTTGGCGCGGAATGCACGGACGAACTGGACGCGTTAAGCCGTTTTCTTGGGCGGCGGCCGGAAGAGTCTGCGACTGCATCCGCGGTGTCGTTGCTTCCCGAGGTATTGCTCGCGACCCACGGCGGTCCCCTCGTCGAGAGAATGAAGGTTTGGGTCTCGTCAGCACTTGCAGAGGCCTCATTCGCGTCTGTGTCGTTGGATGAGCTCGTACAACAGTGGTCGCCGGGCCCCGAGGAAAAGCTTGCAAAGCGGGACGCAGCATCGCTGGCGTCTCTGCTCGCAAAGCTTGGCGTTGGTCTTGAGCCCGACGTTCGATTCGGAGCATCGACACCAAAGCCTGGCTCGACGGTCGTGCTGTTCCCCCTGTCGGAAGATTCTTCTGCAGCACCTTCAACGGCGTACACAGCTGCAGTGTCACTCGTGCACCTCGCTGCATTGGTCGCGGCCGCCGACGGCACAATCAGCCCCTCAGAGCAACACCACCTAGCCCTGATTATTCACGAGAATGCTGTTGATCGTATTTTCGGTGTGGGTTGCGCCCGGTTTGGTGGTGTGGGGCTGTCGGGGTGTCGGCGGGAGCGTCTCAGAGGGGTCGATGGCCTTGGTGTTGGTGCTCGGGCGGGTGTCGGGTGGGTGTGGGGGCGTGGCGGGGCTGTCCCGCCGGGGCAGGCGTCGAGCAGAGCAGGTCGGCTGGGGAGTCAGCGGGGGTGGGCGATGGCGAGGAGTGCTTTGGCGCCGGGGTGCTGTTGGGGCAGCCGCAAGAGGGCGCGCCGTGCGCTGTGGCACACCAGGGCGGGCAGGTGCCATAGCTGCCAGCGGAGCCGTTTGGGGGCTGCTCGGCGCAGCGCGCCGGTGAGGCATGCGTTCTGGAACCAGCCCACGAGCGCGAGACCGATCATGGACATGGCGGCCCAGGCGCTGTTCGCGTGCCAGTCTGTGAACGGCATGCGCGTCAGGCCGCTGTCTTTGAGCCGGCGTACGGCGTTCTCGACGTCGGCGTGTGAGCGCATCAGCTGGTCCAGTTGCACGGCGCTGCGGGGCTGGTCGGTGAGGAATCCCCAGTAGCGGAAGTTGTCGCTGGGGAACAGGGTGCGCTGCGCTCCGGGGTGGCGCGGCTCGCGGCGCACCACCAGCCGTGTGCGCTGCGGCCACCCCGACAGGTCCGCGAGGTCGGTGAGGTCCGCGACCTGAGCGGCGCGTCGCTTGCGCTGGCCGGGCCGCTTCGGGGCGTTGTGCCAGCGGTCCGGGTCGCCCAGCCCGGCGCGGATGGCTGCTTCTATGCCGCGATTCGACCGCGCCGACACCGCGTAGCCGATGTTGCGGTCACGCAGCTTCGCGGCGAGTGCGGGCGAGCATCCCGCAGCGTCGACGCGCACCACCAGCGCACGCCCCACGAGACTGTCGTCGTCGCCTTCGCGGTGGCCTGCGGCGTCGGGCTCGGGCAGCGTCGCCACCGCGGCGTCGATCACTTCGAGGTGATCGGCGATGTCGTTCGCTGCGGCGTTGCCGGGCCGCTGCTTTATCCACAGCGGCTCCCCGTCCGCGGTGGAGCACACCATCGGATGGAACCCGAACCCGCCCTTGTAATGGGGCGCAGCGCCCGCCTTGTTCTCCGAGTGGACCTCCAACAATGTCGAGTCGACATCGACCACCAGCGGGCCGCTGCGGTCACGGTCGGCCCACAACCGCTCGCGCACCACTGCGGCCGCGCCCAACAGCGCCGCCGGGCCGCTCGCGCCCAGGCCCGTGATCGTGCGGTACAGCGTCGAGTCCGACGCCACGTCGCCGAACAGCTCCCGCTGAGCGCGCAGATACTCGATATCGGTGCACGCCTCACCGCCGGCGGCCAGCATCAACAATCCATGGACCAGCACCTCGCCACGGTCATGAACCGGGGCCCGCTCGCCCCGTGGGGGCACCGCGGCCGACAGCGCCTCGGTCAGCCCGACACGGTCCGCGAAACCGCCCAAAGCGAACAGCCCCGCACCCCACACCACCCGGTCCCCGCCGCCTGCCAGACACGCGTTTGTGACACTGCTAGGTTTCACCTCGGAGATGCCCCCCTGAAACTGCGGATGCTTTCATTGCAGATATGCATCGTTGCAGGTCAGAGGGGCTTTTCCGCGGACCCGGACAAACCACTCCGCCCGGCTCGTGAATAATCAGGGCTAGCTGAGCACATTGAGCAGGTGCTCGGGCTCGACGCATCTGAGCGTTCTCGATTGGAAGCTCATTTTGTCTTGCTTACGTCAAGCAAGCCCAGCATGGCGGGGCTGAAGCGCAAGGTAGAAGCTCTCTCCCGCGGTGAGCGAACGGCCGTCGGCAGTTTCCTTATCGACATCGCTGCAGCAGACGGCGTCGTCAGTCCCGAAGAGATCTCGACGATCACAAAGATCTTCCGCTTGCTGGAATTGGACGAGGCTGACGTGTACGGCCAGGTGCACGCGCTCGCCACGGGCGATCCAGGCCCGGTGACCGTGCGGGAGTCATCGCCGACTACTCGCTGGGCCATTCCGGAACCTGCAGCTACTTCGCAACCTGGTGCGGTTCGACTCGACCATGCCAAGGTGCAGGCTCGCTTAGCCGAGACTGCGCATGTCGCCGCGCTATTGACAGACATCTTCGCCGACGACGACGTCCCGCCAGCGTCGTCAGGCGGCCAATCCGCGGCATCGCCAAGATCGCAAGGCCTGCCGCCCTCTGAACTGGCGGCGGTGTCGAGTATCGACGGACTCGATGAAATTCACTCTGCGCTAGCCACAGCGCTCGCACAGCAATCCGAATGGCAACGCTTCGCTGTCGAGGACTTGGCCACCTCGTTGGGTCTACCGCTCCTTGATGGCGCTATCGACGTCATCAACGAGGCCGCAATGGACCTTTGCGGCGAACCGCTCATCGACGGCGACGATCCACTCGGAATCAACCCCTACGCCCTCGAGGAGGTGCTGTGACCTCTGCGAAACCTTCAGGTGATCGAGTTCGCCCCCGCGAACGTGATGCTGTCATCCAGTCGCTGCGAGCTGGTGTTGTGCCGCGCGTCGGCCAGCAGCACATTCAGGTTGGTCGCGCCAACGAAATCTCAGCTCTTGTCACCGATATCGACCGCATCAGCGATGGCGGTTCTGCAATTCGGTTCGTCATCGGGGAGTACGGCGCTGGCAAGTCGTTCTTCTTGAACTTGGTGCGCTCAATCGCTCTCGAACGCAAGCTCGTCACCGTCCATGCCGATCTGTCGCCCGATCGCCGCCTACACGCAACTGGCGGCCAAGCCCGAAGTCTGTACTCGGAACTCATGCGCAACCTCTCGACGCGCGCGAAGCCTGACGGAGGGGCGATGCCCTCAGTCGTTGAACGCTTCATCAGCGAGAGCCTCGTGCTCGCGCGCTCACGAGATGTGAGTCCCGAGGCCGTGATCCGTGAACGACTGTCCAATTTGCAAGAACTGACCGGCGGTTACGACTTCGCCGAGATCATCGCCGCCTATTGGCGGGCCCACGAGAACGGCAGCGAACAGCTGAGCGCTGATGTTGTCCGATGGTTGCGCGGCGAGTTCTCAACCCGCACGGACGCTCGCGCTGCTCTCGGTGTTCGCACGATCGTCGATGACGGAAACTTCTACGATCAACTGAAGCTGTTCGCGCGCTTTGTCCGGATGGCAGGTTTCTCAGGTGTGCTCGTCTGCCTAGACGAGATGGTGAACCTCTACAAGCTGTCGAACACGAAGGCGCGCAACTCCAACTATGAGCAGGTGCTGCGGATCTTGAACGATTGCTTGCAGGGATCTGCTGATGGTCTCGGCTTCGTGATGGGCGGAACCCCGGACATGCTGCTGGACACGCGTCGTGGCATGTACTCATACCCTGCGCTGCAATCCCGGCTTGCCGAGAACACGTTCGCGGCCGGCGGCCTCGTTGACTATTCCGGGCCTGTGCTACGCCTCGCAAACCTCTCCCCTGAAGACATGTACGTGTTGCTTGGCAAGCTGCGACACGTGTTCGCCAGTGGTGAACCGTCTCAGTACCTAGTGCCGGACGATGCCCTAGTAGCTTTCATGAACCACTGCGCTTCGAAAGTGGGCGACGCATACTTCCGCACTCCCAGAAACACGATCAAGGAATTTGTCAACCTGCTCGCCGTGCTGGAGCAGAATCCCGGGGTCAAGTGGTCTGATCTCATCGACCGAGTTGAGGTTGCGGACGAGTTCAATCCCGACCTTGAGCCAATCGACGACAGCCACGAGTCGGCCTCTGACTTGTCCTCAGGCTCGTCAAACGAGCTTCACCCGCGGACACCACCGGTGCAACCGAACGTGAGCACCGACGATGACGAACTCACCAACCTCAAGCTCTGAAGGACGAGCGTCCTCTGCGTTTGAACGCCTTCACCCCAAATTGCAGCGGTGGGTCTACGACCGAAGCTGGACCTCACTGCATGAGGCCCAAGAACGAGCGATTGAGCCGATTCTCGCGGGTGAGTGCGACGTAGTCATCGCCGCGGCAACGGCTGCGGGCAAGACCGAGGCCGCGTTCCTACCGATTCTGTCGTCGCTTGTCACGGCGTCGGAGGAAATCGAGCGAGAACGACACGATCCATGGACGGCGCACGACCCTTGGACACCGCAGCCGGTCCGTTCAGCCACTGGTGTCCAGGTTCTCTACGTGTCGCCATTGAAGGCGCTGATCAACGATCAGTACGACCGCCTGGATCGACTCTGTGAGCGGGCCGAGATTTCAGTACATCGCTGGCATGGAGATGTCTCGGGGTCATCCAAACAGCGCTTGCTGAAGGAGCCATCAGGTGTCTTGCTGATAACGCCTGAGTCGTTGGAAGCACTCTTCGTGAACCGGGGCACAGCCATTCCCGGCCTGTTCGCTGGCTTGCGCTACGTCGTCATCGACGAGATGCATTCGTTTATCGCTACGCCACGTGGCGCCCAACTGCAATCTCTCTTGCACCGTGTTGCACTCGCAATCCGGAGGCAGCCACCCCGAATAGGCCTCTCGGCGACTCTCGGCGACATGACACTGGCAGCACGGTTCCTGAGTCCCGCCGAGCCAGAACGCGTCAAGGTCATCGAGTGCGACGACGCGGGCGCCGCGATCAAGTTGCAGCTTCGCGGCTTTGTCTCGACCCCGCCATCGATCCCTTCATCCGAGGTTGTTGCACTTGAAGAAGCCGGTCAGGAAGTCCCGGTCGAAGAGACGTTGTCTGGTGACCAGACAGCGATTGCGGACCACCTGTTCCGTGTTCTACGTGGTCAAGACAACTTGATATTCGCAAATGCGCGGAGCGATGTTGAGATCTACGCCGACCTGCTTCGCCGCCGCAGCGAACGTGAGCGGCTTCCGAACGAATTCTGGCCCCATCACGGCAACCTCTCAAAGGAACTACGCGAGAGCGTCGAGGAACTCCTGAAAGATGCCACTCGTTGCACGACCGCCGTTTGCACTTCGACACTTGAGATGGGCATCGACATCGGATCGGTTGCCAGTGTTGCTCAGGTGGGTCCACCACCGTCGGTGGCGGCCCTCCGTCAGCGGCTCGGCCGCTCAGGACGCCGAGATGATGAAGATTCGGTACTGCGCCTGTACGTCAGTGAAGCGCCAGTAGATGAGCGTTCAAGTGTGATCGACGAGTTGCGCTGTTCCGTCGTACAGACCGTCGCGATGGTGCGGCTCATGCTCGACGGGTGGCTCGAGGCTCCGGTTGATCCAGGGCTGAACTACTCGACGCTTGTCCAGCAGGTCTTGTCCATCGTGGCCCAATACGGAGGTGCAAGGGCGGTCGAGATCCACCGGGCTCTATGCGGTCCAGGCCCTTTCGAATTAGTAGACCAAGCGCGATTTGCCGGCCTGCTCCGTTCGATGGCAAGACACGATCTCTTGTCTCAGGCTTCCGATGGTTTGCTCTTACACGGTGTCGCCGGGGAGCGCTTCGTCAACCACTACAGCTTCTACACGGCATTTCAGACGGCATCTGAGTGGCGACTGGTTGCGGGCGGTAGGACCCTCGGCACTATCCCAATTGACCATCCGCTCTATGAGGGCCTCTTGCTCATCTTTGCGGGCCGACGCTGGAGGGTTCTCGGCATTGACCCAGACGCACGTGTCGTCGAGCTCGAGCGGTCCAGCGGCGGCACCCCGCCAAGATTCCTGGGGGGCGGCATCGCGGTGTCGGACCGAGTGCGTGCGAAAATGCTCTCCATCTACGAGTCGGGTGACGTACCGCAATGGCTCAACTCAACAGCCCGAGAACTGCTGGCCGAGGGCCGGGCCGTGTTTCACCGACTCGGCTTGCCCGATTCTGCCTTGCTTGTCGAAGGCTCTGATCTGCTGCTGTTGCCGTGGATGGGCGACCGGTCACTCTTCACCGCGGCGATTGCACTGCAGCAGCACGGACGGGAGGCAAGTATCGATGGGCCCATCATCCGGGTTCATCAGACTCGCGTAAAGGAGCTCGCCGACACCCTCGATGAGCTCCTTAGCCAGGGCGCTCCCCAGCCTGAGGAGCTGGCAGCACAGATCCAGAACAACGCGATCGACAAGTGGGACTGGGTGCTAGATGCGACGATGGCGGCCGAGGCTGCAGGTACGCGACAACTCGACGTAACGGCCGGCTGGAACCTGCTAGGCCGAGTCGCTAGCAGTATCGCTGATTCCGCGGATCGTCCAAAGACGAACCGAGGTTCTACAAGACCACAGCACTATGTCAGCCCACTCGATCAGGAGTACTGCGTGGTCGATCTCGAGACAACCGGGTTCAGTCCGCGTCTGGGAGATCGAATCGTCGAAATCGCGGCGGTGCGGATGCGCGGCGACGGGACTGTGTTGTCCGAATGGTCAACGCTCGTCAACCCGTTACGGGACATCGGTGCAACCCATGTCCACGGCATTACGCCGGCTGACCTCGCCGACGCCCCGGTGTTCGAAGAAGTAGTCGGCGACGCGTTACAGGAGCTTCACGGAGCCGTGCTGGTTGCGCACAACCTTTCGTTTGATCTCAGGTTCCTCACCGCCGAGTTTGACCGCGCGGCCGTCAACATCCGAGCATGGCCAGCTCTCTGCACTCTCCGATTAAGTGAACTCGTGGAGCCCTACGCGACACCCCGCAAGCTCGCCAATTGTTGTGACCGTCAAGGCATCGAGATCGCCGACGAGCACCACGCTCTTGCGGATGCCCGAGCGACGGTCGCATTGTTGACGGCCTATTTGCAGCTGGCCGTGGATCGTGGCCACACGTCACTCTCGAGCATTGGCTGCAATCCTGTGGTTTGGCCGAGATCTATCCCCGAGATTCCGCCGTCTGGCAAGTCGAACCCGCGCGGCCGAATCAACCCGCTCCTCTAGTTCCGATTGAGATCGAAAGGGTCGTAGAAGCCCTGCGATAACCGAGAGCGCAGCTATAGCGCTAGATGCTGGGGTTAGCGGGGATGGCCATCTCCAGGCGCGGGGTCAAGTCGATGTTGTGGAAGTTTTGGAGCCTTCGCGATTTTGTGGGATTTGGGCTGCTGGGCTCGGCGGGGTTCATGTTAGGAGGATGCCGCGGGCTTCGAAGTTGGCGTAGTTGGTGAACCCGTGCGCGGTTCTTCGCAGGACTTGGAGCAGGTTGTTGGTTCCCTCGATGCGTCCGTTGCTGGGCCGCCCCGCTTGGTGCCAGTCGAGGATCTGGGCATGCCATGCGAGGAAGGTGTCGACGGTGTCGCTGAACTCGGGCCCGAATTTGACGGGTTGGGGTGCGTGTTGGGCGGGTGTCGGGTTTGTGACCTGCGGGTTTGGGTGCGGCGAGGTTGTTCCGTGATGGTTTTGTAGGGGCGACATTTGCAGCTTGGCGGGAGTGGTGGGTGTTATGCTGCTGGGGTGTTCGTGAAGACGACGAGGCGGCGCAGGGGCGACAAGACGTATGAGTATCTGTCTTTGGTGGAGTCGGTGCGCGACGGCGCGAAGGTCGGGCACCGCACGCTGCTGCGGCTGGGCGAGGCCTCAGCGCTGCGACGCTCGGGCCAGCTCGAGCGCATCGTCGCAGCCTTGGAGGCCCATCTGGAACGCGAACGCGTCGATCCTGGGGCGGTGGAGGCCGAGGGGGCGCCCGCGGCGGGCGGGGTGGCGTGCGCGGCGGCGGTGTGGGAGCGGCTGGGCCTGGGCGGCTGGTTCGCCGAGGCGGGATCGGCGCGCGGCGCCGACCGGCTGGGCGACGCGGTGTTCGCGATGACGGCGAACCGGCTGGTCGCGCCGTGCTCGAAGCGGCGGCTGCCCGAGTGGGCCGCAGCCGACGTGGTCATGCCCGAGGGGTGGTCCGCTCCGTCGCCGGCGCAGTACTACCGGGCGCTGGACGCCGTCGCGGACGTCAAGGACTCGACCGAGGAGTTCCTGTTCGGTCGGCTGTGCGACCTGACCAGCCTGGACCTGCGGTTCGTGTGCTATGACCTGACCTCGACCTATCTGGAGGGCTCCACGGGTCCCTCGGAGCGGTTCGGGTCCAAGGCGTTCGGCTATTCGCGCGACCGGCGCCCGGACCGGCCCCAGGTCGTGATCGGGCTGCTGTGCACCGGCGACGGCGTCCCGATCGCGCACCACGTGTTCGCCGGGAACACCAACGACGCGTCCACGCTGCCCGGCGTGCTCGCCGACCTCACCGAGCGGTTCGCGGTCGGGAGGATCTGCGTGGTCGCGGACCGGGGCCTGGTCTCGGCGGGCAACGTCGCCGCGGTCGCCGACGCCGGCTGCGACCACGTGCTCGCCACCCGCCTGCACCGCGACAAGGCCTGCCGCGAAGCCCTCGAGACCATCGGCGCCGACACCGCCTGGACCGACGTGGCCGCCTGTCGGTGCCGCGCCGCCGAGGCCGTCCTCGCCGACGGCACCCGAGCCATAGTCGTGGAGTCCGACGCCCGCGCCCGACGCGACACGCGGCGCACAGCCGAGCTCGTCGCCCGCGCCGAAGCCGGCCTGGTCGCCCTCGAACACAGAGTCCGGGCCGGACGGCTCGCAGACCCCGCCCTGATCGGACGCGCCGCGCAGCGCGTCCTGGGGCCCAGCGGCGTCGCCGCCCTGTTCGACCTCGAGATCGCGCCCGGCCGGTTCGTCTACCACTACGACGAACACGCTCACGCCTACGAGAGACTCCTCGCCGGCCGCTACGTGCTCACCACCAGCCTTGACGCCCAACAGGCCCCCACCGCACGCGTCGTCGCCGCCTACCGTCAGCTCGCCGACGTCGAAGACCGGTTCCGGACCCTCAAGGACTTCCTGCGGCTGCGCCCCATACGGCACTGGACCGAAAACGCGTCCGCGGCCACATCGCCGTGTGCGTCTACGCCGCTTTGGCCGAGACCCTCATCTCACGCGACCTCCAAACAGCCCACATCGCCGACCCCGACCAGCCCGACCAGCACCTCACCGCCGCCCGAGCCCTGCGAGAACTCGACCGCATACGCCAAGTCCGCCTCACCGCCCACGACAAGCACATCACCCTCACCACCCGCCGCAGCCCCCTCCAAAACCAGATCCTCGCCGCCACCCACACCCCCACACGCACCTGGGACAAAGCCCGCATCCACTAACGCGTACCCCCTCCCCAGAACCGATGTAGTGGAAACACCAACCCGCGCGCCCCCACTGACCTGCCAAAACGCAAAACACCCGTCAAACTCGGGTCGGGCCGGCGCATGAGCAAGAACCTGGCCCGGAACACCTCGGGGTCGAACGCAGGCTTTGAGCCCTCGGGCCGGCGCTGGACATCGCGGCGCACCGCGGTCAGGCCCGCAGCGAACCAGCGGATCACATGGAAGCGGTCCAGCACATGGCGGGCGTGCCCGAGCCGGGCCTCGATGGCTGCCTTGTATGCCGCCGAGCCGTCCGAGACGACGACCTTCACGCCCTTGCACCAGCGATGCCCCTGAGCGGCCAAGAACGTGCTGAGCGCTTGGCTGCTGCGGTGGGGCACCATCGCGAGCACCTCGCCGGTGTCGCCGTTCACCAGCACCGTCACATAGCGGTGCCGCTTGCGGATCGAGGTCTCATCGACCAGCAGCACCCGGCACCGCCGCCGCCGGCGATGATCGGCGACCAGACCCGCCCAAGCGACCACCAACGCGTTCACCAGCCCCCAGCTCACCCCATGACGACGCGCCGCCGTATTGACCGGCATCGAACGGGCATCGGCCACCAGCCGGCGAGCCAGACGCGCCGTGACACGGCCCTCGAACGCCCGATGGTCCTCCACGAAGCGCCGGTCGCAGACATCGCACACCATCCGGCGCCGCCCCCACAACAACAGCACCGGCCGCCCCGACACCTCCAAGTCCCGGATCTCGCGCTCGCGACGGTCGTGACAGCGCCCGCTGGGCGTCCCGCAATCCGGGCACCTCGGACGAGACACCGTCGACACCACCCGCACCGCCAGCCGCTCAGGCGCGTCCACCACCACCTCCAGCACTTTGATGCACCGCAGCCACAGCCGCACCGACACAGCATCACTCGCCATCGAGGCCCTCCAGGGTTCGGCGTCGCAAACACCGATCCCAGCAGGGCCTCGACCCCTACAAACGGACCCTCAACCCGCCGTCATCCCACCAAAACGCGAAGGGCCAAGTTTTGGAGCTGCTCGATCGTCTCCGCGTAGCGCTCTCGCTTTCTGGCCTCGCGCTCTGGAGCACGCTCAGCGAACTCGGGCATGACTTCCCGGGCGAACAGCTCCATTGACTCGCAAATGTCCTCGTGGCGGTTCCGGCCCGCCTGGCTCACGAAGATCAGCTCATCCACCCCGGCGTCTTCGTAGGCGCGCACGAAGTCGCGGATCTGATCGGGCGTGCCGATGCAGCCCCGCAGCGAGTCCAGCCCGCCTTCCTCGATGCCCGTGCCGTCGTCAGCCCTGGCCTCGTCGACCTGGGCGTTCAGCTTCTCGAAGCCCATCTCGGCACGGTTCTGCTCGAACTCGGTCCAGATGTCGGTGCGCCCCGGCGTGTGGGTGCCGAATTGGTAGTAGTGCAGCAGCGAGTAGGCAAAGAAGTGGAAACCATCGAGACCCCGGTCCAGCGCCGTCTGCTCGTCCGGGTGGCACATGAAGCCCGTCGTCACGGCGATGTTCGGGTTCGGCGCCAAGCCCACCGGGTCGGTGCAGGCCTCGAACGCCGCGTAGTAGTCGGCCACCCACTGCTTCGCTTCGTCGGGGTTGATGAACGCGAAGCTCAGCGCCCCGATGCCGCGGCTGCCCGCCATCAGGATCGTGTCGCGCTGGCTGCACGCCACCCAGATCGGCGGGTGCGGGCGCTGGGTGGGCTTGGGCACCACATTGCGGGCCGGCATCGAGAAGAACTTGCCGGTGTGCCCTTCGTACGGCGTCTGCGACATCATCTTGGCGATCTCGGGGACCGCCTCTTCCCACATCGAGCGCTTGTCGGCCCGCTCGATCTCGAAGCCCAGCAGCTCCATGTCGCTCGACGTCTCGCCGGTGCCGAACTCCACGCGACCATTCGAGATGATGTCGAGCGTCGAGATGCGCTCGGCGACCCTTGCCGGATGGTTGTAGCCAGGCAGCACCGGCACGATGCCGTGGCCGATGTGGATGTTCTGCGTGGTCGCGGCGCACGCGGCCAAGAACACTTCGGGCGCGGAAGAGTGCGAGTACTCCTCCAAGAAGTGGTGCTCCACCTCCCACACCGTGTTGAAGCCGAGCTTGTCGGCGAGTTGCATCTGTTCGAGGGCCTCATGGACCACCCGCGCCTCTGCCTCGTCATCCCACGGGCGCGGCAATTGATGCTCGTAGAAAATGCTGAAACGCATGGCGATTCCCTGTGTCTTCTTGGAGGTTGTGGGCCGTTGGGCTGATCAGCCAGCAGCGGCGACGCTGGCGAGCGCAGAATCCACGATGCGGTTGCCTCGCGGATCGCCCGTGATGGTGCCCACCATGCTGTTCATCACGTAGGCAACCGACGCCCGCACATCGAAGTCGACCAGGGCGATCGATCCGCCCCAGCCGCCCCAGAACATGTGGTTCGGGTTAGGAGAGGTCACCCAGCCTTCGAGGTCCCGGGCGAATCCGATGCCGTGGCGCAACCGCATGTACAGCACGTCGTCGACGTTGTCGATCTGCTCTTCGAGCGCCTTGCGAGCCCCGGCTTCGGACATGATCCGGATGCCGTCGACCTCGCCGCCGCACGCCAGCATCGAATGGATCCGGGCGATCGAGCGGGCATTGCCGATGCCGCCCGCGGCGGGGATCTCGGCGTCCCGCCATTCCCTGGTCTGCGGCTCGGTGGCATCGAGCAGGCAGCTCATCAGCGTCTGGGCGCAGACCGAGTCGGGCTCGACCTTGATCCCGTTCATCTCGAGATCCCCCGGCAATATGACAGGCGGAATCAGCTCGCCCATCCGGTGGTCTTCTGAGGCCGGCAGGCTCATATGGAAGTCGGCACCCAACGGCTCGGCGATCTCGTCGCGGAACCAGTCAGCCATGCGCTTGCCGGTGATGCGGTACATGATCTCGCCCTCGAGGTTGCCCTGGGTGACGGCGTGATAGCCCGACTTGGTGCCCGGCTTCCACCACAGCTCCTGGGCTGCGAGCTGGGCGGCGATGGCGTCGAGGTCGTACAGATTGGCGGCCGTCACCGGCGGCACGTACCCGGGCAGCCCCGCTGTGTGCGACATGACGTGGCGGACCAGCACGCCCTCTTTGCCATTCTGTGCGAACTCCGGCCAGTACTGGCACACGGGTGCGTCGAAATCCAGTTCGCCCCGGTCGGCGAGCGCCAGCATCGCTGTTGCCGCCATGGTCTTGGTCGTCGAGTACACGTTGACGATCGTGTCCCGCTCCCACGGTTCGCCATTCGGTCCAGCGTCACCGGCCCAGATATCCACGACGGACTCGCCGTCAACCGTCACGGCTGCAGCTGCACCAACTTCAAGACCTTCGGCAAAGTTCTGCTCGAAGGCGTCTCGGACCGCCTCGAAGCCTGCTTTGCACGTCCCGTGGATCTCCACGGCCTGCCCCCTTTGCAGTGCCGAGCCACCGGGCCGGCACATCGGTGGCACATCATTGCAGTCGCGCAATGTGGTTGCCCACGCCGGGTCTCAGCCGAAAGGGCGCCGTCGAGCACGTGACGATGACGGGTTTCAGTTGGTGGGCGCAGTGATCGGCGGGGCAACACCGAAGTCGGCCCAACTTGTGCTGACACTGAACGAACCGGTGCCGTCGATGAAGGCGCTGTAGCTGGCCCTCCGGATCAGGTTGTCGCCGTCCACCCAGACATCGAGCTGGATGCTGTCGAGTTGTTCGGTCGGCTGCTGGTTCGTCATCATCATGAACATGCCAAGCGACATTCCGAATCCCGCCCCGGCACCGGCGGGCGTGGTGTGGGTGCGGTAGTGAGCCACATCGACCCCACCGAATTCCTCGTCGCCAACTTCAATGAAGTCGTAGAGACCACCGAGGTCGTCGATTGCGACGCCGAACGTCAAGTTCGACTGGATGGATGCACCCGGGCTCCCTGTTCCGGAATCGACCGCAATGGGGCCGTCCCATGGCCCATCCGCCACCGAGCGGTACGCCTGGCCGTCGACGAAGACCTCGGCATAGGTATCCATCTGTGGGATGCCCATGTCCTCCAAGGCGGGGCCAGGAGTCACTTGGTACTCGACATTCCCGTCCGAGAATGTCGTCTCGATGGTCAACTCCCACGGTTCAGCAAAGTCGTCGAAGTCGAACGTGACCGTCGTTCGCGAGGTTGCCGAGTCGCTCACCTGGATCGTGGTCTCGACGGCTTGGTGCACCGCAGCAGTCGCGTCGCGGCCGGTGCCTGTGTCGTAGATGACGATCGTCGTCGCTGCTACGAGTGCGATTACGACGGCTGCAGCAGCGGCATTGATCCACCGCTGACGAGCGGGCGATCCGAACGGGGACACGCTACGAAGCGCTCGAACGGGCGGTGGTGCCTCTGCGGTGTCCGCCAGGATTCTCTCCAACGTCCGCTTCGGATCCGGATCGGTCACCGATGCGAGCGAGTCGACGTTGACCGGGTTGGCTCGGCGCAGCTCATCGAGCAGATCGTCGTGGATATCGGTGCCGGTCATTGCGCCTTCCTTGCCGAATCGTCGTCGGGCCGCTCTGGCTGATGCTCATCGGGTCGTTCTCTTGCTGCCTGTCCGCGTCGGCGCAGCTCTTTCACGTTCGATGCGCCGGCCGCCGTGTGCTCAAGGTGCTCGAGGCGCGCCGCGAGCCGCTTGCGAGCCCGGTGGACACGGATCGCCGAGGCGTTGGCCGAGATGCCCAGAACCTGTCCAATCTCGGCATGGCTGAGTTCCTCCCACGCCACGAGCATGAGCACATCGCGATCGGCCTCGGACAGGGAGCCGAGCGCCGTTCGCAGCAGTGTCGAACGGTCGTCAGCGGCATCGGCGACACTGTCGATCGCCTCCGGAGGGTTCGCAATGCGCAGCCGATCGTGCGCCGCTTGGCGCCGCCTGTTCGAGCGTGCGGCGTTGCGGATCATGTTGCGGGCCACACCGAACAGCCACAGCCGTTCGGAGCCGTCGGGAACGTCGTCGCGCCGGCGCCACGCTGTCAAGAACGTGTCGGCGACGACCTCATCGGCGGTTGCGTGGTCCACCCGGCGACGCGCGTACGCGAGCAACGGCCGGTACGTCTCGAAATAGACATCCCGGAACCAGTCCTTGTCGTGGGCACCCAGCATGCAGACAGCCATCATGGCTGTCATGTCCGCGCTCGCCTGACTCTTTCACAATGGCAGCGCAAGGCGGCAGGCATCAAAGGCAGCCAGGCGCAGCGTGACATAGGATCGCCCGAGTTTGCGCCATCCGAGATCACCGAGGGCACCCCGGCGGACATTCGTGCGAACGAGGCCGTCATCGACGCCTACCTTGGTTCCGAGGTCCACACATGAGCCCGCTCACATGAGCCCAGTCACATGAACCCAGGGGAAGCCTCGACCCCGAATGGCAGCGCCGCTACGGCGCCGGCGCTGGACGTACGGAACCTGGTTGCCGGTTGGGGTGGCGTGCCGGCCGTGCGCGACCTGTCCCTGCACGTCCATCCCGGCGAAGTGGTGGCGCTGCTGGGGCCCAACGGCGCCGGCAAGACGACGACGCTGTTGACCATCGCAGGGGTCCTGAAGCCCATCGACGGCGAAATCGATGTGCTCGGCATGCCTCTCGACGGTGCCAGCGCACATCAGGTGGCTCGCAGGGGCGCCGCATTGCTACCCGAGGATCGCGGCATCTTCTTCCAGCTCACCGTGGCGGAGAACCTGCGCCTGCACCGCCACCGTCGCAGCGAAGTGACCGAGGCCGACATCATCGGCTGGTTCCCGGCACTGGACTCACTTCTGGACCGCCGGACGGGACTGCTCTCCGGTGGCGAGCAGCAGATGCTGGCACTGGGCTGCAAGCTCATCGCCGATCCGAAGCTGCTGATGGTGGACGAGATGAGCCTGGGCCTCGCCCCGATCATTGTGGAGCGGCTGCTTCCGGTGGTGCGACGCATTGCCGACGAGACGGGCACGGCGGTGCTGCTGGTGGAGCAGCACGTGCACGCTGCGCTGGCCATCACCGACCGGGCGTACGTGCTGAATCATGGCGAGCTGGCGCTGTCAGGAACTGCCACCGAATTGGCGCAACGGCCCGAAGTGCTCGAAGCCAGCTATCTCGGCGAGCGCACACTCGACCACGAGTAGCGTCGTGGACCTCATGACATCTCGGCTGCCTCGACTATTCGCGCTGCTTCTCGCGTTCAGCCTCACGGCTGCAGCATGTGGCGGCTCCGACGACGGTGGTGCCGCTGACGAACCTGCGGCCACCACGGAACCTGACGTTGGCGCCGACACGACGGACGCCGTCGCCACGACCCCCGACGGCGCCGGCGACGGCGCAGGTGACGGCACGGCAACTGGCGACGCGCCAGGTGACGGCGACGATGACATGCCTGACAGCCCGACTGTCATTGACCGCACTGGAGAGGTCATCCGGGTCGGCTACGTCAACACCGAGGTAGGTGCCATCTCCCTGCCGGAGCTGCGCGTCGGTGGCGAGGTCGCAATCGGGGTCATCAATGCTTCAGGCGGGATCCACGGAGCGATGATCGAGCCGGTCGTCTGCCTCACCGACGGCACACCCGAAGGTGCCATCAACTGCGCCGTGAAGCTCATTGAGGAAGACATTGTCTTGGCCTACATGGGGGTCGAGCTGGCCTCAGAGGCTGCGATCCACCTGTGGCTCGACGCCGGCATCCCCTATGTCTCGTCAAACTCGTGGGGCCCCACCGAGAGAAACAGTCCTGGCGCGTTCCTGCTGCACGCGGCATCCGGGGCCTACGCCGTGGGCCCGGCCAAGACGTTCAAGGATCTGGGCATCGACCACATCGGCGTGATCACCCAGGACTCGCCCACCGGCTTGGACTTCCTGGACAACATCTTCGGGCCCGTCCTCGAACACAACGGGATCGAGATGGAGCGCATCGTGGTCGATTCCTCAGCACCCGATTGGACCGCCGCGATCGCGGCGGCGCAGACGGCGGGCGTCGAAGGACTCATGGGCCATCTGGACGAGTTCGGCTGTATCGGCATGGTCGGATCAGCTGCCGCAAGCGGCTTCGACAAGCCGATCTTCGCCGGCTCATGCACCGTCTATATCAACCTGTTGGGCCCGACCGCATTGGGCACCTACACCCAGGGCGACCAGTGGATTCCGTCGATCCAACAGTTCGCACCGCCCGAGATAGCGGAGCGTCTCGAGGCCTTCAGGGAGGACATGACAGCCGCGGGTTACGCGAACATGATCGACGGCTTCGCTGTGGCCCCGTACTCGGCGTGGCGCGAGCTGGAGTTCATCCTGGAGACCATCGAAGGACCGATCACGGCCGAGTCGATCATTGCGGCCTTTGGCAATGCAGGCGAGACACCCGGCTGGTTCGGTCCCAACCTGCGTTGCGGCCAAGCGCCATGGCCAGCGGAGTCCTCGCACTGCACGTCGGAGATCATGGTCTGGCAGATCCAGGAACGCGATGACGGAACGGTGGGCCGGGTACCGATCGGCGGTGGATTCTTCGACGCCTATTCCTACAGCGGCTTCTAAACGCGAGACGCCACACGCAAGACAGTGCATCCACACATGAGGGGTCGGCCCGACTGAAGTGCAGCAGTACCTCCTCTTCGCAATCGTCGGGCTGGGTTTCGGCAGCATTTACGCGGCGTTGTCGATGGGCGTGGTCATTACGTACCGGGGCACGGGCATCATCAACTTCGCCACCGGCGCGATGGCGATGTGGGGGGCGTACGTCTTCGAGGAGCTGAGCCGCACAGGCGACCTCGTGCTGCCAGTCATCGTCGTTCGGCACCGCGTCAGCCTGGGCGGCAGCTCAGGCTCGGTGCCGTTTCCGGCAGCGATCGTGCTCGCCGTGCTGTCGTGCAGCCTCATCGGCCTGATGGTGCATTTTCTCGTGTTCCGGCCGCTGCGACGCGCCCCGATCCTGGCGCGAGTCGTGGCGTCGGTCGGCGTGCTGTTGGTGATCCAGGCCTTGATCGTGATGCACTTCACAAGCTCGGCTCGCATCGTCAGCCCGATCCTGCCGAACGAACCCGTGAGCTTGGCCGGCATCAACTTCTCACGCGACCGCCTGTGGCTCACCGCCGTCGTGTTGGTGACTGCCGTGTTGGCATGGGCCTGGTATCGCTTTACTCGCCTGGGGCTTGCCACGAGGGCGTCCACCGAGAATGAGCGGGCCATCAGCCTCGCCCGCTACTCGCCGCAGGTCCTCGCCGGCTCGACGTGGGTGCTGTCGAGCACGATCGTCGGCTTCCTCGTCATCTTGACGTCACCGATCGTGACGTTGAATCCCTTGACTTACGTGCTGGCCATTGTGCCGGCGCTCGCCGCTGCGGTCATCGGCCGGTTGTTGTCCATCGCCATCACGGTGACGGCCGCGTTCGGTCTCGGCATCATCCAATCGATCGTCGTCTATCAGACCACCAATCCGTGGTGGCCCGACTGGGCGATCACCGGGCTGTCCCATGCGCTGCCGTTCGGGGTCATCGTGATCGCCCTGTTCGGCTTGGGCCATTCGCTGCCGACCCGAGGTGCGGTCGAAGCTGATCCCCTGCCGGAGGTGGTCCGGCCACGGATGCGCCCGTCAGTGGTGGTGCTGGTTGCGCTGGCGGCAGGCGTGTTGACCGTCGTGACCCACGGCAGTTACCGGCTGGGCGTCATCACCAGCATGATCATGACGATCGTCATGCTGTCGCTGGTGGTGCTGACGGGTCTGGTCGGGCAGATCTCGCTGGCCCAAGCTGCCATCGCCGGGGCTTCAGGCTTCGCGCTCAGCAAGCTGGGCGACTCGATGGGCATACCGTTTCCCATCTCGCCGCTGCTGGCGGCCCTCATGGCGACGGTCTTCGGTGTTCTGGTCGGGATTCCGGCCCTTCGCATCCGGGGTGCGCAGCTGGCCGTCGTCACTTTGTCGGGTGCCGTCGCGCTCGAGGAGTTCGTCTTCCGCAATCCCTCCATCACCGGTTTGTTCGGAAACCCCATTTCGGATCCGTCCTTGTTCGGGATCAACCTGGGGGTGCGCGAGGGGCGAAACTTCGCCCGTTTGGAATTCGGGATCCTCGTGCTCATCGTGGTGACCGTGTGCAGTGTCGTGGTCGGAAACCTTGCCCGAAGCGCCACCGGACGGCGATTCCTGGCAGTGCGATCGAACGAGCGCGCTGGCGCCTCGGTCGGGATCTCGGTTGCCAAGACCAAGCTGCTGGCGTTCGGGATTTCCTCGTTCCTGGCCGGCGTGGGTGGTGCGTTCATCGGCTACAGCCGAGGCCAGCTGTCTGCTGAGAGCTTCGCAGTGCTGGTCGGCCTGAGCTTCTTGGCGCTCGCCTACCTGTGCGGCATTACCAGTGTTGCGGGGGCGATCATCGCCGGGATCTTTGCGCCCCTGGGCATCGGCTACGTCGTGGCCGACCGCGCGGCATCGCTGGGGAGGTGGTACCAGTTCCTGGCTGGCATCGGACTGGTGCTGACCGCGATCTTCTTCCCCGAAGGCGTCGCCGGTGCATACCGCCAGAACCTCGCAAAGTTCAGGGCCATGCGTTCCGCGAGGCGTGCCGTCAGGGCCGTCCGTGAAGGCGGCAGCAGCGCGGCTGAGCTCCCCGCCGCCGCCCCGACCCTCGTCGATGCTGCCGCTCTTGTGCCAGACGACGAGCGCCCGGCGCGGCCGTTGAGCTTCGATGCGGCACCGACGGTGCTCACCGTCGAAAACCTCACGGTTCGATTCAGCGGTCTGAAGGCTGTGGATGGGGCATCGCTACGTATCCGTGAGGGCCAGATCGTGGGGCTGATCGGGCCGAACGGCGCTGGCAAGACAACCTTGGTCGACGCACTGACAGGTTTTGTCCCTTCGCAAGGGCGTGTCACCTTCGGCGGGCAGGAACTGGCCCACCAAGCGCCGCACCAGCGAGCGCGACTTGGCCTGACGCGGACGTGGCAGTCGCTCGAGTTGTTCGGCGACCTGTCAGTGCGCGAGAACGTTCAGGTCGCAGCCGAGCGGTCGTCGATCCGTGCCGTGCTAGCCGACATGGTGGTGCCGACGCGACCCGCAGACGAGTCGCGGGTGGACGAGGCGCTGGAACTCGTGGGTCTGGTCGGTGACGCCGAGGCGCGGCCCCAGAACCTGCCGCTCGGTCGCCAGAAGCTTGTCGGTGTCGCACGGGCGCTGGCTCCGGGGCCCCGCGTTGTGCTGGCCGATGAGCCTGCCGCCGGCCTGACCAACACCGAGAGCAGGGCGCTGGGCCGCCGGCTGACCGACGTGGCGTCGGGCGGCGTGTCGATCCTGTTGATCGACCACGACATGGGCCTCGTGCTGGAAGTCTGCGACTACATCTACGTGCTCGAATTCGGCCAGATCATCGCACAGGGCACACCGGCGGAGATCCGGGTCAACGAGGCCGTCGTCGATGCCTACCTCGGCTCAGGGGCCCATGCCTGAGCCGCAGCGAGGAGCACGCGTAGCGGCTACTGGCGTGCGGCAGCCAGCGCGGCGTGGACGCGGGCTGGGCTGAGCGGCAAGTCGTCGATGGTGATGCCGTAGGGGGCGAGCGCGTCGCACACGGCGTTGGCGATTGCGGCGTACGGGCCGAGCGTGCCGCCCTCGCCCACGCCGCGGATGCCGTTGAGGTTGTGGGCGGGATCGGCGATGTGGCCGAGCTCGATCGGCGGCACACGGTCTGCTGAGATCGCCAGATAGTCCATGAACGTGCCCGACAGCAGCTGCCCGTTGCCGTCGTACACAAAGTGCTCGTACAGCGCCCCGCCCACGCCCTGGACGATGGCACCTTGGACCTGGCCGTCCACGATCATCGGGTTGATCGTCCGCCCGGTGTCCTCCACGCACACGATCCGCTGCACATCCACTTCGCCGGTGTCGGGATCCACCTCGACGATGGCGGCCTGGGCGCCCGCGGCGAAGGTGCCGGTGATCGGGTCGTAAAAGCGGGAGGCTTCGAGGCCCGGTTCGGTGCCGGGTGGCAGGCGCTGCGGCTCGAAGTAGGCGACGCGAGCCACCTCAGCCACCGTCACGCCGACCGCTGGCGCATCAGCCGTGTGGATCAGGCCGTCGTCAATGGTCAACCACTCCGGCTCGGCTTCGAGCAGGTGCGCGGCGATGGTGAGCATCTTGGCTCGCACGGTGCGGGCCGCCAGGGTCGCGGCCCCCGAGCCGATGACTCCCTGGCGGCTGGCGAATGCTCCCAGCCCGAAGGAGATCCGATCGGTATCACCCATCTCTACGGACACGTCGTCGACGTCGATGCCCAATTCGGCTGCCACCACCTGGGCCATCGTGGTCTCGAGACCCTGGCCTTGGGAGGTCACACCCATCGCAGCGGTGACCGCACCGGTGGGGTCGATGCGCACGCTGGCCGACTCGTGGCCGGTGCGGAACGGCAGCCGCGGCCCCGCGGATGCCTTCTGGCCCAGACCGGTCAGCTCGTTGTAGCAAGCGAAACCGATGCCGAGCAGCCGGCCGTCGCCGCCTGGTGCCGTAGACGCCCGCTGCAGAGCGCGGAACTCGTCGTAACCCACACGCTCGACGACTCCTTCGAGACAGTCGAGGTAGGTGCGCGAGTCGTGCACCAGCCGGGTGGGTGCGACATAGGGCAGGTCGTCGGGTGCCACCAGGTTCTTGCGGCGGATGTCGAGCGGGTCGAGGCCCAGCGCCGCGGCAGCGTCGTCGAGCAGGCGTTCCATGACGAAGACCGTGGCGGGCCGCGCCACACCTCGATAGGGGCCCGTCGGCGTGGTGTTGGTCGCGACACCCAGCACGTTGCAGCGGTAGTGGCCGAGCTTGTAGGGCCCGGTCAGGAGCCCGCCCGCCATGAGCGGCTCGACTCCTGCGGTCCACGGCGGCGCGCTATATGCACCCACGTTGGCGTGCAGCACCGCGTCAACGGCAATGAGCGTCCCGTCAGGATCAAAGCCGGCCCGCACCGTGTAGTGGTGGTCGCGTGCGTGCAGCGCAGTCAGCAGATGTTCCGAGCGCGTCTCGATCCAGCCGATTGGGCGTCCGAGCCGTCGCGCCAGCTGTGCAATCGCCAGATCTTCGGGATACAGCACCGCCTTGATGCCGAAGCCACCGCCCACGTCGCCGACCAGCAACTGCACCGCGCTGTCGGGCACACCCAGCACCTTCGCGATGCCGTTGCGGTGAAGGTGCGGGACCTGCGAGGTCGCGTGCAGCGTCAGCTTGGTCCGATCGCTGCTCCAGCGCGCCACCGCGCCGCGGCCTTCGATCGGTGTCCCGCCGTGGCGGTTCGTGCGGTACTCCCGCTCGATCACCAGGTGCGCCTCGGCGAGTGCTCGGTCGACTTCGCCGGCGTCGAACAGCCTCGTGACAATGAGATTGTCGGGAGCGAGGTCGTGCACCGGATGGGCCGGATCGGCGGCCGCAGCGACCGCGTCGACGTGGCAGGTCAGCTCGGCGTAGGTGACGTCCACCAGTTCTGCGGCGTCGGCCGCCAACGCCGCGCTCGCGGCGACGACAGCGGCTACCGCCTCTCCCTGGTAGCGGACCTTCTGCGCCGCCAGCACCGGCTGGGGCGTGGCGACGTGGGTCCGCAGCGCTGACTCGGCCACCAGCGCCATGGGGGCAAAGTCCGGGTCGGAACCGGTCGCGATGTCGACCACGCCGGGGGCGTCGAGTGCCGCGGAGGTGTCGATGCTCACGATGCGGGCGTGTGCGACCGGGCTGCGCACGAACGCGACCGCGAGCTGTCCGTCGTAGCGGACGTTCGCGATATAGCGGCCCCGGCCCCGCAGCAGTCGCGGATCCTCTCGCCGCGGGATCGACTGGCCGAATGGGTCACCCTCAGTCGGCGCTGTCTCGTCCAGTCGAAACGGCTCGTCTGCCACGCTTTTTTCTCCTCGACCGACGTCCGACCGGCTGCGCGGGCGCGAGCCGGGTAGACGAAATGGGTCGTCTAGACCATTGAGTAGCCGCCGTTGACCGAGATGGTCTGGCCGGTCGTCCAACCCGACAGCGGCGAGGCCAGCAGCAGCACCATCGGCGGCACGTCGCCGGGTACGCCGACCCGGCGCAGCGGGTACATCTTGGCGATGCGGGCCATGCGCTCGTCGTCGGCATTGCCGGTGTGATGGGCGAATCGCTCCGAGCGCACCAAGCCGAGCGACACCGTGTTCGCTCGGATCCCGTTCCGACCGAATTCCTTGGCCACCGACTTCATCAGGCCCATGGTGGATGCCCGTGTCGTGGCCACGGCCGCCAGGCGGCTTTCGCCCACCCGACCCGAGTCGCCCATGAGCGACACGATCGATCCTGCAATGTCGGCAGCGACCATGTGCCGCACGACTGCCTGGGTCATCCGCATCATGCCCATGACGGTGACGTCGACCATGCGCTGGAGCTCGTCAGGGTCAATGTCGATGAACGGTCCCGTGTCGGTGTACGCGGCGTTGTTGACCAGCACGTCAATGCCGCCGAATTCGCTCACGACCTCGTCAACCGTGCGCTCGACGTCTTCCTGGCTGGTGACATCGCACCGCACGGCGAGCGCCGCCCGGCCGGCTTCCTGTGCTGCGGCGGCGCCCTTCTCGGCCCCTTCGCTCGACGCGTGGTAGGCGAAGGCGACGTTGG
The DNA here is from genome assembly GCF_965221945.1 of Candidatus Poriferisodalis sp. GTDB lineage: Bacteria > Actinomycetota > Acidimicrobiia > Acidimicrobiales > Poriferisodalaceae > Poriferisodalis. The sequence continues at coordinate 2,783,017 of NZ_OZ244925.1, forward strand.
CGCCCTCGTCGGCGAACGCAGCAGCGATGGCCAGGCCGAGTCCCTGGCCTGCGCCTGTCACCAGGACATTCTTGCCTGCCAACTGCAAATCCATCACGTGCTCCGTTTTTCTCCGGCCGTCGGGGCCGAACCGCTGCGCCAGTCTGCCCCGGCAGGAACGTGAGCGCCCGCGAACCTTGAGGCCGTACTGGTGCGACGGCAAAGAACTCTGCCCCGGCCGGAACGTGAGCGCCCGCGAACCCTGAGGCCGTACGGGTGCGACGGCAACAAGCTCTGCCCCGGCCGGAACGTGAGCGCCCGCGAACCCTGAGGCCGTACGGGTGCGACGGCAAGAAGCTCTGCCCCGGCGAAAGCACCGGCTGCCCGCAAACCCGGTGCAGCGGTTCTCGGGGTCACAGCTATGGTGGCACCATGGCATACAAGCCGGTGGAATACCACCCTGCTTTCGAGGAGTACTCCGAGACGGTGTACGAGCTGGAAGAGGACGGCGTCGAGGTCATCCAGGCCCGCATTGCCGAGCGGCTTGAAGTCTCGCGGCCCGCGGTGTCCGAGATGATCCGGCGCATGCAGCGTGAAGGCCTCGTCAAGGTCGACGACGATGCCCACATCACCCTCACCGACGAGGGCCAGCAGATCGCCACGACGGTCGTGCGCCGGCACCGGCTGGCCGAGCGGTTCCTGACCGACATCTTGAAGCTGAGCTGGGCCGATGCCCATCACGAAGCGGGCCGCTGGGAGCACGTGATCTCTCCTGTCGTGGAGCGGGCGATGATGCACGTGCTCAACGACCCGAACACCTGCCCGCACGGCAATCCCATCCCCGGCTCCGACTACGTCGCGCCGGTCAATGCGAAGCCGCTCGCCGACGTCGGGCCGACCGGTGGTTTCATCGTGCAACGCATTCCCGAGGAACTCGAATTCGAACCCGGACAGCTGGAATTCCTGGAGCAGTCGGGGCTGATGCCGGGCCGCACAGGCACGCTCATGTCAGTGTCGCCCGACGGCACGGCCACGGTGGAGATGGTTGAGGGCACCGTGGGCGTCAGCGCCTACACCGCAGCCCGCATTCTCGTCACCGCGAACGCCTGAACAGCAGCGGAACGCCTGAACAGCAGCGGAACGCCTGAACAGCAGCGGAACGCCTGAGCAGCAGCGGAACGCCTGAGCAGCAGCGGAACGCTCGACCACCAGCGCGAACGTCCGACCAGCGGCAGCGCGAACGCCTGCGCAGCAGACAGATCGAGCGCCGGTCGAGTGATGCTCCGATGCCGGTACTTGGGTGTCGGTGCTTGTGCGCGCCGCGTTAGCGGTGCCTAACATTGAGCATCAAGGTTGCGTGTACCGCTCGCAGGCGCCCGCTTGCGCAGAACTGGAGATCGTTGCTTCGATGATCATCTGCCAGTGTCTCGCCACGAACGAGGCCGCTATCCGGCACCTCGTTGCACAGGGCGCAACGACAGCGCTCGAAATAGGTGCAGCGTGCGGTGCCGGCACCGATTGCGGCAGCTGCGTTGGCATGATCCGCGCCGTGCTCGAACAGTGCAGGCTTGAGTTGATGGATCCCGAGCACACGGCGGTTCACTCGATCGCTTTCGACACCATCGCCGTCGGCGTCTAGCACTGCGTCAAGCGACGCATCTGCCGGCGACGATGTGTCGCTGCGCTGCATCAAGGCGGCGCTCTCGGGACGCACGTGGCGTCGGGGTCGGTGCGAGGTTCGGTGGTCCATCGGCTGGTGGTGGGGTGCCGGAGGAGGCGTTGGTTGTTCTTGTGGAGATCGTTGTGGCAGTCCCCGCAGAGGGCGGCGAGGTTGTCGTGGTCGGTGTTGCCGTTGTCGGCGTGCCATTCGTCGATGTGGTGGAACTTGCAGCGGTGCATGGGGGCTCGGCACAGCACGCAGCCGCGGTCTCGTATCGCTATGGCGAGCTGCTGGGCGATGCTGGCGTGTCGGCGGCCGCGCCCCAGCCACAGCACCTGTCCAGGTCCACCAAAGATCGCGCCGCTGATGCGCGTGTCCGGCGACAGGTTGTTCAAGATCTCTGGCGGGACGGGTCCGGTGCCGAGCACTTCACAGAGCCCGTCGGGTTTGGTGCCGTCGATGACGCCGATGTCGGCGATGATCACGAGCTGGTTGGGTGCTTGTGAGGGCCGCCACCGCTCAACCGAGCGACCCGCAGTGCCCACAGGCACGACGTCGCCGTCCCCGCCAGGACCGCCGCCGCCGCCCTGGTCACGCTCGGTATCGCTGCGCGGACGGTATTCGGCGTCGCCGTGGGCATCGTGGCTGGCAGCGTCGCCGTGGGCATCGTGGCTGGCAGCGCCGTCGTGGGTCGATTCGGCGTCGCTGTCGGCGTTGTGGGTGGTGTCGCTGTGCGTGCGCTGGGCGCGGGCGGCGGGGTGTCCGATGGTGGCTAGGGCGTTTCGGTCGGTGAGCATCTCGAACACGCTGTCGGCGAGGCGCTGGCGGTTGTCGCGTATCTGGGCTGGGGTGCCGTCGCGTCCGCCGTCTTGGCGCCACAGGGCGTCGTTGTAGTTCTCGACTGCTTGGAGCACCAGTGCGTAGCTGACCGGGTCGAACCGGGCGTTGAGCACGCCCATGCCGGTGGCCTCGTCGACGAACAGCGCCGCGGATCGGTCGCGGCGTTGGCGGTCCAGCACGGTCCGGGCGGCGTCGGGGTCGTGGCGGGCTGCGAAGCTGCGGGCGTCGTGGCGCAGCGTCTCAGGCGAGACCTCCCCAGCGGCGCGCAGCAGCTCTGCGGCGTCGTTGACGGCTTGGGGGCTGGTGCGCCGGGCGGTGTCGGCGAGCACTTCGGCGTGCTCCGCGGTGAACTCGCCCGCGGCGAGGCCGCGTGCCACGTTGGGCATCTGGGCGACCTGTTCGCTGACCTGCACGGTGCGCTTGGCAGCGCGCCCGCTCGCACGTGCCTGGTCGCGCAGCGCCGTGCGGCCCGAGCCGGGACGGGCGGCTTCCAAAGCAGCGGTCGCTCCCAGCAGCAGCGCTTGTGTCGCTGAGCGCAAAAGCCCGGCGGCGGCGATGACCTGGATGAGCGCCTCGCTGTCTGCGTCACCCAACGGCACCCGCGACGCCCCAGCGACCACGTCACGCGCCCCGCACAACACCGACAACACCGACCCGACAGGCGACCCTGGCCCAACCGAAGGCGGTGCTGATTCGACCGACGACGCCGCCCCAAGCGACGACACCGACCCGACAGTCGGTGCCAGCCCAGCCGACACCGCCCCGACAGCGTCGCCCGGCGGCACCGAGCCTGCCGGCATTCCCCCCGCCAAACCGCTGCGAACGTCTGTGCGCTTCATGACAAGAACCATAAGCACACGGTGTGACATCAAAAGCAGCGTCACGACAGCCACGACGGCAGGGCCAGCAGCGGGACCCGGGCCCAACCCACGTCGTCACAGGCCTGGTTCCCTCACCCGCGATCTGCCCACCCAGCACGACACCGCAGCGCAATCTCATGCCAGTCGCGTCACAGCAGGCGCATAGGGTGGTGCCATGCAGGGATCACCCGAGGTCATTGAGTTCTTGAACGAAGCACTGACGGCCGAATTGACGGCCATCAACCAGTACTTCGCAGCCTCGAAGATCGCCGACAACTGGGGTTACGGCCGGCTGGCCTCGAAGTACCACGAAGAATCGATCTCCGAGATGCGCGACGCCGAGAAGCTGATCGAGCGCATCCTGCTGCTCGATGCGCTCCCCAATATGCAGCGCCTGGGAATGGTGATGATCGGTGAGACCGTGCCCGAACAGCTCTCGCTGGATCGACAGCTCGAGGAACACGCCATCGAGCGCTACCGGGCGGGCGTGCGACTGTGCCTGGAAGAGGGCGACGCAGGTACCAGGGAGTTGCTCGAGCACGTGCTCGTAGGCGAGGAAGAGCACCTCGACTGGATCGAGACCCAGCAGAGCCTCATCGAAGACATCGGCGTCGAGCGGTACCTGCTTGCCCAGATCGGCGACGACGACTAAAGCTCGACGCCGACGTTCAGCTCTGGTCGAGCGGTACTTGCTCAGCCAGATCAGCGACGACTGACGCTCCAGCTCGACGCGTCTGTGCCCGTCAGGGACCGAGCAGCGCGGCAGGGATGACGGCGATGCCGTCCCGGCGCCGGTAGGCAATAGGACCGGTCGTGACGACGGCCGCTTCAGCCACGCCGGGACCGAGGGTGCGACGAAACCAGTGCAGGTGGCGCACGTCGTCGTCGGACACGGTGGCGGACAGCTTGGCTTCGATGGCTACGACACGGCCGTCGCGTGCGCGCACGATGAAGTCGATCTCGCGGTCGCCGGATCGACGACGAAGGTGATGCACAGTGGCGCGGGAACGTTGAGCCAAGACCCGAAGGCTGAGAGCGACGAGCGACTCGAACAAGCGGCCGAGCAGAGGTCGCTGGCCGCTCGCCGTCGAGGCCGGCTCTTTGCCCTGCTGCAGGCCGTCCGCGTCGAGACCCAACAGCGCGACGGCCAACGCGGGATCGACGAGATGGTGTTTGGGTCCCGTGGCGAGCTTGGCGAGCCGGTTCGGCGTCGGCGCCCAGGCGGTCAGCGGTTCCAGAACGTGCATCCGTTCGAGCGCATCGATGTAGGGCGCGGTGGCCGACCGACTGGGCTTGTCGCCGTGTCCGCCGGTTGCTGCGTCGCGTATGCGCTCGTAGGAGGCGGTGGTGGCAGTGGCCGCTGCGTACGCAGTCATCCAGCGGCGCAGTCCTTCGGGGTTGCGCAGGGACATGCCCGCGTCAGGGAAGTCGCGGTCGATGATCCGGTCGACATAGCCTGCAAGCGATTCGGAGGCAGCGTCGGGTGACAGGCCCCGAAGCCCCGGCAGGCCGCTCGCGGCGATCTCGGAGACGTAGTCAGCCAGCCGAGCCTGGCTTCAGGCGTACCATACAAAATTACCAGCCCAAACCATGCAATTTGCCTTGTTGCCGCCATACGAAATGGCCTCTGCGCAAGATGCAAGATGTCCGGTTCAGAGGGCGCTCCGGCTATCGGTCAGAGGATCCTTTCCGCGGACTCACACACCCAAACCCGCCGCACTCATGAAGAATCCGGGCTAGTAGTCGGCGTACCATTCGATGGTGCCCGAGAGCCCGAACTCGTCCCACCGCATACGTAGGTCGGCGGACCTATCTCTGGGGTATCCCGTGTACTCGGTTGCGTCCAACAGGAGACGTTCCGCGCCATCTTCGGAGGTGTCGGTCGCGACGATGAGCCCCGTGCCACCCGTGAAGACCACATTTCCGATCTGAGATCCCTCTGGCGAGAACCCGAAGGGTCGGTACGCGCCTTGGGGAAGGGAATCGTTGACCAATACCGAGACATGGCTCGTCGGATCCAACAAGTACAGGCCGCTGGCGTCTTGGGTGTCATTTCCGTGGAATCGCAATGCAAGCGTGCTCCCGATCGGCGACCAACCTACGTAGCGAAAGCGGCTTCCGGGGTCGGTGTCTTGTCCCGTCAAGTCAGTCAGACCCCGCGAGCCGATGTCGTACATGGCGATTCGTGACTCAGTCTCACCATCAACTGAAACGATCCTGGAGAAGGCAAGCCGAGTGCCATCTGTTGACCAGCCTCCGTCGGGTGACCACCAGAACAAACCGCCATCTGAGATTCCTTCGACAGCGACCGCATACGGCAACTGAATCTTCGGCGCGACGAATACTCTCGGCGTGCCGGTGCCCCAGAGGTGGTTGTCGTCGATGTCGGCCTCAGTCAGTTCAAACGCAAAATAGCCACCGTCGGGCGACCAGCTCGCACTCAGCAACGCCCGACCATCGAGGCGCAGTTGAGTGCTCGTGCCCTCGAAGACGTCCGCGAGAAAGGCGTTCTCGCGCAATGTATGAATCCCGAGCGGGGTGCCGAACTGATCGTGGCGCAAGTAGAGGACATGTCGGCTGTCGGGCGTCCACTTGAGAAAATGGTCTTGGAGATCCGTCACGCTGACCTCCTCGAGCTGGCCGCTGGCAACGTCGACGACATACAAGTCAGCGCCCGGTTCCCTATGTGATTCGCCGCCGACATATGCGGAGAGCGCTATGCGAGTTCCGTCGGGCGACCAACCCGGTGAAGCCCAGGTCGAGAACGCAAAGTGCTCGTCCGGCGGTGTGAGCCGCCGGGTGGTTCCGGCGTCAGGTTCGAGCAGGAACAGGCCGGCTGTCTCGTCTTGTGTCGCTGCGAAGGCGAGCCGCGGTGCGTTCGGTGACCAGGCGAGCCAGTTGATCCCTCTGAAACCCTCGTCCTGCAGGTAGAGCGTTACCTGTCGCTGTTCGTCGATGACGGCCATCGTGTTGTGTGCACCCGCCAGCGTCGGGTCGGTGACAGGAAACGCGAGTCGAATCGGCGGAAGCGTGATGTCGACGGTGCTGTCGGGGATGCGCTCAGTGTCAGCGAAGACGTGTACTTGCACGCCGCCGGGACGGTGCCGTGCGAGATAGATGTCGTTGCGGGTCTGCGGAGACAGCGAACCGGCATCCGCGAACAGCAGCGGCGTGCACGCCTGTGCGAGCAGAGGCACCGCAGCGAGCGACATCAGGGGGTCATCGGCTCGGGCGAAAGCGAATTGTTTCGGACCTGCGATACACCGGGAATCCTGTGCGTGAGCCTCCTCGAAATAGCCGGCGGCGGCGCGTGCGAGGTCTTGCGGCGTCTCGCCAACGACTCGGACAACATCGGCTCCCGCAGCCTCGATCGCCAATGCGACCTCGGGCGAGAAACCCGTCGCCGATCCAACCAGCAGGACCCGGCTGATCTCGTTGTCGGCAATGAACCCGGCTGTGCTGGGATGCAGTTCCCCGGCCGGGGTGATGAGCAACGGGAGCGAACCGAATGCCGCGAGCGGCGCCGCGGCGATTGCGGTGGCCGGCTCTGCATCGCTCACCACGACGACGGCGTCTCCGGATCGTGCAGAGCCTGCGTCAACTCGGACATGATCAGCCACCGCCGCTGCTGTTGCAGAGGCATCGGGCCCCGTCTGGTGCTCGACGGCGATGCCGAATTCAGCCAGCGTCGCGAGCAGGTGCTCGTTCACCTCTTCGAAGTTGCCGACGAGCAGCGCCTTCCGTACGTCGGCGGATTGCAGCAGAAAGATCGCCTCGTCGCGCAAGCCCTCGGGCGGCACGAGCACCAGCGGCGCCCCCAACCGGCCAGCCGCCGCCGCGCCGATGACCGCCTCCTGCCAGCGCTCGCCCGGTGCGAGCACGACCTGAGGCGAGTGCCCGCCAGCCAGGCCCACGGCATAGGAAGCGATACCCGTCGATGTCGCATACAGGTCCGAACCCGCATGCCGGACCACCTCAAGCTCGCCAGTGTCGCCCAACGCCTCGAGCACCGATTCAGAGGGCTTTGGAATCTCCATGTCGAACCATCGCTGGCGAACCAATTCCTCTGCGGTCGGGGGCGGCACTTCCGCTTCCGCCTCAGGCTCGCCCGCGTCGAGATCTGTTCCCGAAGTGTCCGCCGGATCCGACTGCGGCACCTCCGATTCCGGCGCGGTGCCTTCCGCAGAATCGTCGCCAGTGACGCTCTTGGGGGGGTCGGCCATGGCTGCTGCAGTCGTGATGGTCGGAACCGCCGTATCGATAGAAGCTTCAGGCAGAGTTTCCCTTGGAATAGCTTGGTCTTCGCTGTCGAATTGGGCGCCTGTGGGCGTCGAAGGCTCCGTCGCGGCAGTCGCTGCTGGAAGCGAGCCGGGTGGGCGGGACTCCGGATCAGTGGCACAGCTGCCACTGATGATCGCCAGAACACAGAGGACTGCGCCGACGTGCTTCATCGTCGCCGTCACGTTGGTGCCTGAGTGATGCCACGAACGGTTCGGCTCATTAGTGCCCACCACGCGAATCACTCTCGTTCGCATTGAGTGTTCCTTTTCCAGGAGCGAACTCGTCCGCGGGCTCGGGCGCCCTACGGGGTGCCGATGAGTTCGATGTCGGGATCGTAGGCAGCCGCTGCGAACCAGAACGTGTCGACGTGCTCGATGGGTTCGAGCTGGGTTCCCGCCAGCGGGCCGTCGATTGCCCGGCCGAGCACTGTCCACGTCGAGCCGGTCTGATCGTCGGTGAACGCTCCCGGCCCTGCTGAACTCGCAGCGTCGGGCATGCGCACAAACGTCAGGAGCTGCCCTTCCACGGTGGGGTCGAACACCCCGGTTGCACCCACGTCACGGCCAAAAGCCACCTGCTGGTTCTGGATCGGCGTCGCAGTGCCAGGCAAATGGAAGGCAACCACCGGTACGCCTCCCAGATCGACCGGCATCACCCCGCCGACCTGCAGCGTGTCGAGTTCCACCGCTACAGCAGCGCCGCCGTGCCGAATGACCAGCACACGGGTCTGCGGAGGCAGGCGAGGATCGGGAACGTCGCCGAAGAAGGTCGGTCTGCCATCCGGCTCGTCGTAGCCGACATAGGGATTGCTGCCGTACGACCGCCCGAAACCGCCGGGGCGAGTCATCACCAAGCCATTGGGGTGTTCGACCACAAACGTCTCGAAGGCCACGGTGGCGATGGGGATCAGCTCCAACTGGGATCCCGTGAGGGCGCCGGCGATGGCTTGCCCGGTGTAGTGCGCCCACAGGCTCTCGGTCTGGCGGTCGTACATGACCAGCGCTGACTTGTAGAGCCGGCCCGAGGTGCCGAAGTCGAAGATCCGGTCGCCGAGCTGCCGGTAGTACCCGATGGCCGTGTTGCACAGCGGGCAGTAGGTGATGGTGACCGGTTCGCCGCCGACGGTGTCGTTGACGATCTCGTGCCAGATCATCACCTGCACCGGGTAGGCGCGGGCGTCGCCATTGAGCGTGAGCGTGACGACTGCCTCTTGGGATTGCAGGAACTCGACATCAGAGGCTCGCTCGAAGTCCGGAGCGTCGATGGAGGGGATGCCGTCGGGCGGCGGACCGCCGGAAAGAACGTCGATGGGGGACACCAGCGGCTCGGGCAGCAGCGGTGCGGTCATGCCGTCGCGCAACGCTGAGACGGTGGACTCGCGCGGACCGCCGGGGATCTGGGTGACCTTGAGGTCGATGATCGGCGCCGCTGTCGTGGTCGCCGGTGCTGCGGCGACAGCGGTGGTGGCCGGAGCGGAGGTGGCCGTCGGGTCAGGCGCGGATTGGTCGTCGCCGGACGAGGTGTCGGCGCACCCCGATGCGCCGGCCAACAGAGCCGCTGCCAGCACAGTCAGAACCCCACCGGCAGCGAGCCGTCGTGCCGGCGTGGACTTCAGCCGGAACGCATGCCGCTGTCGTGGAGCCATCAGGCGACGCTACTTCGGCACCCTGCTCCGGGGGTTCACACGCCGGTGCACTTGCGTGCTGGCAGGTGCCACAACGCCCACGACGCGGCGGGTTCGTCGATGAGGTGCCGGGCGTTCGTGCACCGCTCGCCCAGGTCATCGTCAGCAATGACCAGCTCCGAGCAGGGCCGGTCGCCAGCGGAAAGGCGTACCCGTTCGTGGGCGATCTCGGGCAGCTCGAGGCGGTAGAGCCACAGTGCGTAGTCCGGTACCGATGTCCGGTCGTGCGCGAGGCAGGCCAAACCGTCGTTGTCGACGGCATCGGCAACCGTGTGCGCTGCGGTGACCTGATCGCGGGCGACGGCGCCGACATCGGCGAGATGGCGGTGGTTCAGCACGGTCGCGGTAGCTCCGAGCGCGAGCGCTGCTGCGACGAGTGCGCCGAGGGCTGCAACTGGACCCGTCGCCATTCGCCCCTGCACCGCCTCGTCGTCCGGCGTCTCGTCGTCGTCCGGCGTCTCGTTGTTGTCCGGCTCCGCGTCGGGCGGCGGGATTGTTGCTTGAGGATCAGTCTCGCTGTGTCGGCGTTGCGCGACCGCCGCGAGCAGCACACCAAGCAGGACTGCGATGAACCCAGCCACGGCGACAGCGGGCAGGCGCCCATCGAGCCAAGTCCATGCCGGGCTGAACGACAAGGTCATGATGCGGCGCGATGGTGCGTCGTAGGCATCGGCTGCCCCGATGACCACAGCGCAGGCAGCCAGCGCCACGGCTGCGCTGATAGCCAGCACATGCGAGTCGCGACGACGCCGTGCACATCGTGTCGCGAGCCAAGCGATGGCAACGGCAGTGAGCGGCACGGCCCACGGATCGACATAGCGGCCATACAGCAATGCGTCGGCACGATCGCTGCCGGTCAGCGTCCAACCGCCGAGCACGACCGCGCCCAAGGCACCCAGCGAGACGAACAGCGCTGACGCGGCCAGCGGACCGATGCCGTTCGGGCTGCCGGTCTTGTTGCCGGGCCACCTTCGAACGAGCCGGACAGCGATGCTCAGACCGGCGATCAGGCCCAGCAGCCCGAGTCCGACGGTGCCACCGCCCAGCGCCAATAGTTGCCCCGACACGGTGACGATCGGTTCCACTCCGCGATCGAGCTGCGCGGCTTCGTTCAGGCGGGCCGTCGGCCAGGTGTGGGTGAGCGTGAGGGCCACCGCAGCCGCAGTTCCGCCGACGAGCAGTCCGCCGACGAGCCCCGACCAGTCTCGGCGGCTGATCCGGCACGCCAGCGCCGTCATGACGACGGCGACAACCAGCACGACCATGCGGGCGTGCAGCGCAACAGCCAAGGTCGCCAGCAGCCCTGCGCGACCCCACCAGCGCCAGCTCGTGGCTGTACCGGCGTGCAGCGCCGCGCCGGCCACCGCGAGCGCCGCGAGAAGCACGGCCAGCCCGAGCAGCGTCTCGGACCACGCGATGCGCGAAGCGCTCGACAACGACGGATGCACGGCTGCGATGAGCCCGGCGGCCCCCGCCACCCACCATCGCTGCGCCCAGACGAACCCCAGCCGGCCCGCAACCACGACGGCGGCGACCGCTGCCAGCGTGTTCACCACCAACCCCAGGAGGTGCACCACCTCGCCCTGGGTGCCGAGAAGCGAAACCTGCGACACCGCTACGAGCGGCGCCACCAGCAGCCCGTACCCGGGTTGGAACGGCACGTCGGTGGGTGCTAGCCCGTCACCACCGACCCATTGGGCGATGCTGAGATACGCCGGAACGTCAGGCACGGCGACTGGCCCGCCCGCGGACATCGCAGTAACGAGATGGCCGGCAAGCACGGCAATCAGGGCCGCCATCGCCACTGTGAACCAGACGAAGACGCGCTGCATGACGCTGGGAAGGCTGTCACACCCCGGCACGCCAGAGGGCGCCTCACGTAATATCGAATGGGCACTGAATCGAATGAAGTCGGGGGACTCATGGCGCAGAGCCAGACGGCAACGGACACGTTCACGCGACCCGCGATCAGCATCGATCCCGAGACCGGCTTGAAGATCTTCAACACACGTGCGGCGAAGGCCTCCGAGAAGATCCAGGGCAAGGGCTACTCGGTCAATGCGGACGAGCACCTGAAGGAACTGCCGCCTCCCCCGCCGGGCGCCGTCTTCAATGCCGAAGAGCAGGCCAAGTACCGGGAGTTCAAGGAAATCCGCCGGGGCGCCGCCGACTACATGGCGATGGAAGGCGAGTTCAAGCGCTACCTCGAAGACGTGTACTCCGAGCCGCCGATCGAGCGCCAGGCGCTCACCGACGAGTGCGAGGTGTTGGTGATCGGGGCCGGGTTTGCCGGGCTGCTGCTGTGGCACAAGCTGCGTGATGCCGGCATCACCGATGTCCGCTTCTGCGAGAAGGGCGGCGACGTCGGGGGCACCTGGTACTGGAACCGGTACCCGGGCATTGCCTGCGATGTCGAGTCGTACAGCTACCTGCCGCTGCTCGAGGAGATGGGGTACATCCCGTCGATGAAGTTCGCTTCTGGCTTCGAGATTCTCGAGTACTGCCAGGCGATGGCCACCAAGTTCGGCTTCTACGACCACTGCCTGTTCCACACCACTGTCGACGCCACCGAGTGGGATGAGGAAACCGGCCGCTGGACGGTGATCACCGACCGCGGCGACGCCATGAAGGCGCGCTACGTGATCTTGGCCAACGGCATCCTGACCAGCCCCAAGCTGGCGCGCATCGACGGCATGGCGACGTACCGAGGCGAGTCGTTCCACACATCTCGCTGGGATTACAACGTCGACCTCGAAGGCAAGCGCGTCGGCATCATCGGCACCGGCGCGACGGCCGTGCAGGTGATCCCCGAGATCGCCAAGGTCGTCGATGAGCTGTACGTGTTCCAGCGGACGCCGTCGTCGATCGACGTGCGCGACCAGCGAACGACCGACCCTGACGAGATCGCCGAGTGGAGCAAGGAGCCGGGGTGGGCGCGGGCCCGCCGCAAGCGATTCGCGCGCATCTCGTCGGGCCGTACCGCCATTAAGGCCAACGACGACTACCTCGCTGGCCGCGTCGCGGACTTCAAGGAACGCAAGCAGCACGCTCGCAAGCTGACGCCCGAAGAACTGGTGCAGAAACAGCTCAACACGAACTTCCGGATCATGGAACAGATCCGAGCCCGGGTGGACGTCATCATCGAAGACTCCAAGACGGCCGAGGCGCTCAAGCCGTATTACCCCTACGGCTGCAAGCGTCCCACCTTCCACGACGAGTACCTGCCCACGTTCAACCTGCCGCACGTGCACTTGGTGGACACCGCTCCCATGGGCGTGCAACAGATCAACGAGCGCGGTGTGGTGCACGACGGCGTTGAGTACCCGCTGGACGTGCTGATCTACGCGACGGGTTTCCAGTGGATGGCAACCGCGACGTTCAACATGATCAGGGGCCGCGAGGGCACCACGCTCAGCGAGAAGTGGCAGACCGAGGGCACCAGGACGTTCCTGGGCCTGCACAGCCACGGGTTCCCGAACCTGTTCATCGTGTCGGGGCCCCAAGGCGGCGGCGGCAGCTTCAACTTCACCGACGCCATCGACCAGCACGGCGACTACATCATCTGGATGCTGACCGAGATGCGCGACAAGGCCCTCAACGTGGTCGACATCACTGCCGACTCAGAAGTGAAGTACGCCGAGCACTGCCGCGTGGCCGACATCACCACCGCCCCGCTACGTGACTGCCTGTCGTATTACAACGGCCACGGCGAAGCGCAGCCGGGCAGCTTGGCGTACTACGGCGGCGGCTACTGGCACAAGTTCCGTATTGCGGCCCAGGAATCGCTCGAGCCCTACCTATTCGAGTTCAAGTCCGATCGGGTAGCCCAGCCCGCCGGCTAGCGCCAGTGATGGATGCTCGGCGACTCTGCTCCGAGATGTCCAGCCAAGTGCGCGAAATCGCCCAGGTCAGAAGTGATGATGCTGTCCTCAAGGTGAATCGCGCAGGCGAGCATGTGAGCATCGACGACATCGGCTGTGCCGGAATGGCGTAGCAGCGTGCCGACCAACGGAACGTGATTCGCGGTGAACGCGAGCACATCAACCGAGGGCAAGAACCGGGTCAGGAGTACCTGCCGGGAACCGTCGCGCCACACCTGGGAGACAACCGGAGCTGTCGTGCGCAGCGGTTCTCTTGTCTGCAGTGCAGCTTCCACGAAGTCTTTGGCGTCGGATTCGTCGCGTTCTATGGCGACGAGCACTCCGGCATCGAGGATCACGAGTCGGCGAAATAGCGTTCGCGCATCGCTGCCACGCCGTCGGGGTCGGGTGGCCCGGAATGTTCCGCCCATTCAGCCATAAAGCTCCGAAGAGCCAGTTGACGACGGCGTTCCTGAGCGAGCAGCCGCAGTCCTTGTTTGATCGCAGTCGATCGTCCGCCGAACTCTGCAGCGAGCTCGTTGAGCAGAGCGAGTTCCGCCGCGTTGAAGCGCACCGTGGCCGTTTCGCTCATGCCACCACTGTACCACTTATGTGTTACATCTTGTGTCTGCGCCATATCCGCATCAGAGCATGTGCGATGAGTGAGCGGCGAGTCGATTTCTGGCTGGTGTTGCGGGTCAGCGGTTGGACCATTTCACCTCGCGGCGATCTCGGCGGCGACGCCTAGGCAGGTGTCACGCCGACGTGCTCACACAGTGGGACCCGTTTAGACAAGAGGCACCTCACCCAGGCCATACACGACACCGCTGCCGTGCGGCACCGAGCAACCCCGCCATCGAATCGACCAAGCTCGGCGGCATCTCGTCAGTCTGAATTTGGCACGGGGGACCACACGGGGTCGCGATCGTCGCGGCTGTAGGTCAGCCATCGAATGCCGTTGCCGGTTGCGTTCATGACGCCGATGCCCGTTTGGACGTAAGCGAGGCGGGTGCCGTCGGGCGACCACATTGGATTCGGGGCTGCAAGGAACATCCCGAGCAGCTGCTGCTGGGTAGTCCGGTCGTCGGTGCCGTCCGCAATCAGGATTCCGGGCCTCTGGAGCCACAGGAGCCTGTTGGTGAACAGGATTCTGGTGCCGTCGGGCGACCAGTCCGGGTCTTCGTCGGGCACATCGTTGACGGTGAGCTGCACCCCTCCGGTGCCGTCGGCTCCGATGACGGAGATCTCGTTGTCGCCGTCGTTGCTGGTGTAGAGGATCTTGGTGCCGTCAGGCGACCATTTCGGCAGCGAATCCCGCGTGCTGTTGTCGGTGAGATGCACCACGTCGGTGCCGTCGGCTGCCATGACCCCGATTTCTTTGTCGCCGTCATCGATCTCGTAGGCGATCTTGGTGCCGTCAGGCGACCATTTCGGCAGCGAATCCCGCGTGCTGTTGTCGGTGAGTTGGACCACGTCGGTGCCGTCGGCTGCCATGACCGCGATCTCTCGGTCGCCGTCGTTGGTGACGTAGGCGATCTTGGTGCCGTCAGGCGAGAAAGCAGGGGCCCAGTCGTCGACGAGTACACGACCGACGCCGATTTCGCGCTCGGCTCGACAGCTTGCAGCAGGACGATCTGAGCAAGGGGGTGACCGATGAAGCAATTGCACTACTGGGCTCACTCTTCGGCACCGCCGACGGCCTCGGCGTTCGCATGGCCGTACGCGCTGTCGGAACGCTCGAAGACCCGGACTTCGTCGCGTCGTCACTTGTAGTTCTCGTCGGCGACTTGCTCCACGAGTTGAAGGCCTGATCGGTTAGGGGGCGTCCAACTAGCGTCCCGTATCCGAACGAGGAGCAAGGTATGGCTCAGTCGCTCAGATTTGGGATCGTGCACGACTTCCGCTGCCCGCCGGGCAGCGACGTGACGATGCCGCAGGTGTACGCCGAGACGTTCGACCAGGTTGTCCATGCAGAGCAGATCGGCATGGAGCTGTGCTGGTTCACCGAGCACCACTTCATGTCCGACGGCTACCTGCCCAACTTCGTGCCGGTGGCAGGTGCGGCGGCGGCGCTGACCACCACCATGCGGTGCTCCACCGACATCTGCCTCATGCCGTTCCGGGATCCCGTGCGGCTGGCCGAGGACCTTGCCGTGCTCGACAACGTTTCCGGCGGCCGCATGGAGCTGGGAATCGGCATGGGCTACGCCGCGCACGAGTTCGCCGGTTTCGGCCTGCCGATCAGCCGGCGAGTGTCGCTGACCGAGGAGGCCATCGAGATCCTGCGCTTGGCGTGGTCGGGCGAGCCGTTCACGTTCGAGGGCAAGCGGTACCGCTACAGCGATCTGCGGGTCACGCCCGACCCGGTGCAAGACGGCGGTCCCCCGCTGTGGGTGGCAGCCACCAGCGAGGCGGGTGCGCTGCGGGCGGCCCGATTCGACACGAACCTGCTGCCGCAAGGACCCAAAGCCAAGGTGCTCGAACCATGGAAGGCAGCGCTGGCAGCCGACGGTCGAGACATCGGGGACAAGCGGGTCGGGATCATCCGTGGCGTCTACGTGACCGACGGATCGGACCCCGCCGACGACCCGACCTGGGAGGCGATTGCAGCGGCCGAGAAGTACCGGCGAGATGTCTATATCGGCATCATCAAGGCCAGCACCGATCACAAGCAGGCCGCCCAAGAGCGGGCTGCCCGGACCGGGCCCCGCGAGCCAGACCCGCTCAATCCGCTGGTGTGGACCGTCGGTGACGCCGACCACTGCGTTGCCGAGCTGACCACGATGATCCGCGACCACGGCGTCACCGACCTCGTCACCTGGGGCGGTCCGCCAGGCCTGCCGCCATCGGTCATGAACGACTCGCTGGAGCGCATGGCCGACGACGTGATCCCCCGCGTCCGCGCCAACCTTTCCTTGCAGTGAAGTCGACGCACTCGCCGTCGGACGACTGTGCTGCGGTGCCCAATCGTCGGCTCGGCGGCGATCGAGCAGCGGCTCGGGGCTCGGCTGAGGTGACCGGTAGTGCCTTAGGGTCCGGCCATGGATATTGCTGACCGTCTCGAATTGCACGAGCTGCCGGGCCGCTACGGCGACATCATCGACGACCGCGATTGGGACCGGCTGGGGACGATCTTCACCGACGATGCGGTGTTCGACCTGACCGATCTGGGTGCACCGCGGCTGGAGGGCTTGGCTGCGATCCGGGATTTCATGGCCGATGAGGCCGAGCATCCCCGCACCCACACGATGACCAACATCTACGTGAACGAGACCGACGAGGGCGTGGAGCTGAAGTTCCGCATCCTGGCGCTGATCGGCGGTGGCAAGGTGGGCACCGCCTCGTATCACGACCTCGTGGTGCGCACGCCGAACGGCTGGCGCGTCCAAGACCGGATGCTGAAGCGCCGCCGCACCCAGGTGTATCCCGACTGAGTTGTCAACTTCGCTGCGATTGCCCGCCGCTGCCTAGTGATGCGCCTCTTGAGGCTGTTCGCCCCCGCGGAGGCGGCGCTCGATTCGCCCGAGAGCGAACGACAGCACCAAGACGAGGCTGACGTATATGAACACCAGCACGACGTAGCTCTCGCGAAAGCGAAAACTCCCGGCTGCGTACTGCCGAGCCCTCAGCGTCACCTCGCCGACTGCCAGCACCGACAGCAGCGACGAGTCCTTCAGAATCGCGATGAAATCATTCCCGAGCGGCGGGATCACGGCCCGCATCGCCTGCGGGAAGATCACCCGGCGCAGGGTCGCCCGACGACTCAGCCCGAGGGAAAGACCGGCTTCGGTCTGCCCACGCGGCACCGACTGCACTCCGCCGCGGAAGACCTCCGCGATGTAGGCGCCATAGATGATGGCCAGCGCGATCACGCCCCGCCATTCGGTGCTGATGCTGCGATTGTCGAAGCCGAGCCAGCCGGCGACGTCGGGAACGACAACCAGCGCCAAGAAGAAGATCAGCGGCAGTATCGGAACGCCCCGGATGAACTCGATGTACGTGCGGGCAACGTTGCGCAATACGACGTTGCGTGAGATCCGGCCCAATGCCAGCAGCAGCCCGAGAGCCAATGAGATCACGAATGCGAGCGCGGTCGTGCGGATCGTGAACCCGATGCCGACGGCGATGCGGTCCCACGCGTCGCGGTAGCGCTCGGTGAACAGCGACAGCCAGCCCAGCCAGCCGACGATGAGGACGAGCAGCACCGCCCAGTAGGGAAATGATTCGGCGCTGAATCTGGCGCGCCCACCCCCGGGTTGGCTTCGCGTGTGCACTCGACGCGTTCGGCGCAGCGATCGCACTGTCAGGTGCACCGCACTGCGCCGAATCGACGCCGTATCCGCAGTGAGTCCACCGGAACCGCTGCAGACCGACGTCGATGGCTCGGGCTATTCCCCGTCGTATTCGGGGAATTCGAGATCGTCGTACGTGATAGTGAATGCCCCACCGAAGTACCGGGAACTGATCTGGGCGAGCGTTCCATCCGCCTTCATGTCGGCGAGTGCCTCGTTGATCGGTTCCACCCACTCGCTGCCCTTGGGGAAGATGAATCCGAGCTGGTCCGATGACAGCGACCCGCCGACCAGCTCGACCTGGGCGGCGTTTTGGCCGATGTATCCCTGACCGGCTGTCTCGTCGATGATGACGGCATCGATGTCGCCGGCAATCAGCGACTGCACCACGAAGCCGAACTCCTCGAAGGGCGCCACCCGGTCTTCGCCGACCAGCTCGACGCCGGTGTCGTAGTTGGTTGTGCCGATCTGAGTTCCCAGCACGAAATTCCCGGCGGCGAAGCTGGCGGCGTCAACAAAGCGATCTTCGCCTTTGCGCACCATCAGCCGCTGGTCCACATTGATATAGCCATCGGAGAAGTCCACGATCTCTGCGCGTGCGGCGGTGATGGTGATCCCGTCGGCCGCCATGTCGAACTGCCCATCGGCAACGGCCTGGATCATCGGCTCCCACGGGAAGTTCTCGAACACCGGCGTGCAGCCGATGCGCTCGCAGATCTCGTCAAGCACCTCGTAATCCCAGCCGGTCGGCTCGCCCGTCTCGGGATCGAGGTAGTTGAACGGCAGGTAGGCATTCTCGACGGCGATGGTCAGCTCGCCGCGGTCTGAGTCGGACCCGCACCCGGCCAAGCCCAATCCAAGCAATATCGCAACCACGAGGCCGAGCGGCCAGCGGCGGAGCCCGATGCTGTCTCGTTTCGGATTTCGGCGGTCGTAGACACGCCCCTCGCCGGTTCGATGCGAGTGAGACGGTTGGTTCATGGTGCACTCTTCCTGCTGCGAGCCGCCCATCGGCCCAGGCCCGCCAAGTCTCACACATTGCGTGTTGCCGGCCGATCAGCTCGTCAGCGACACAGGCAGACGTCCCGGCAGTTGGCTGATGTACAAACCAACACGTTCCTGATGTCTATCTCAACATCGTCGGCATGACGGATTCACCAAACGCTGTTGCGAGTCTTCATTCGCCGCGGGTCCGGTACGCGTCTCGGCGATGAGCGATGCTGACAACCTCGACCCGCCGATTCGATTCATCGATGCGGTAGGTCACGCGGTAGGTCCCCAAGCGGGCGCCCCAAAGCCCGTCGAATTCGTCTCGCAGAGGCACGCCGATACGCCGAGGCGAATCGAGCAACGGCCCCGTGATCAACTCAATGGCAGCGACAGCAACTGCCTCCGGAAGCCGTTCCGCAAGATCTGCAGCTGCTGGCCGCGTGACTACGAGGTCGTATGGCGCCGCATTCACCTTGGCCGAAGCGCCCTGACGGCTTCCACTCCGCGCACGA
The DNA here is from genome assembly GCF_965221945.1 of Candidatus Poriferisodalis sp. Lineage (GTDB taxonomy): Bacteria > Actinomycetota > Acidimicrobiia > Acidimicrobiales > Poriferisodalaceae > Poriferisodalis. Next base: position 2,801,975 of record NZ_OZ244925.1, read on the forward strand.
CATCGCCTTCCTCCAAGGCTCGCAGACCTTCTGCGATCTCGGCCATCGCTTCGGGATCGGACAGGATCGCCAGCGTCTCCTCCATCGACTCAAGATCCTCGGGACTCATGAGGACGGCCGCAGGCGTTCCGTTGCGAGTGATGACGATCCGTTCGTGGTGGCTGTGGACTCGCTCGACGAAGTCTGAGAAGCGGTCCCTCACTGTTCTCAGCGATTCAGTGGTCATGGGCACAATTGTGCCACGGATCATTCGGTTGCCGGGGCGCGGTCGGCGAGCCACTGTCGCCAGCGGGGGTCGTCGCGCTCAGCCGCGGCGGCGCCATCGGGTCCGTAGAGGTACAGCCAGGCCGAGACCATCGTGAATCCGCCACCGTCCTCCGATGTAAGGAAGGCCGTGCCGGGTGCTGGTTCGTCGACCAGCAGGGTGATCCGGCGGGCGGCCGTGTCGATCACCGTGCCTGCCAGCTTCGCCACGTCGTCGGCTGCCACTTCGAGACGATCGCCGACTTCGGGCATCTCGTCGATGCCCAACCCGCCCGCGAGGATCGCCCACCCCTCGTCGGGGGTCACCGGCCACATGGCCATCGGCAATGCAGACGTTGCGGTCTGGCCAGCGAAGTGCTCGAGGTGCAGCTGGAGGTTGGCCATGAACAGCTTCCAGCCGTCGATCATGGCTTCGTACTGCGGGTCGTCGTCACTGAAGCCGGCGTTGTGCAGGCTCACGGTGCAGGTGCCGTCGTCGTGGGGGTCGATGGTCCACGCGAATGTCAGCCCGCCGACGCCTTCGCCCCCGTCAAACAGCACCCGGTGAGGCGGCTCCCAGGCCGCGACCCGGCCAGCGATCTGCATCTCGGGCTCTGGCCCGAACGACGCCGTCGCCGCTCCCCCGGTCCGCTCCTCGATGGTGTGCGGCACGTACCACGACGAGATCCCCGGCCCCGTCGCCACTGCCCGCCACACCGCATCCACGTCGCCGATCACCTCGACCGACAGATCAATCACCCGTCCCGTGCTCGCCATCCCCCCAGCCTGCCCGTCTCGTGGCCAACTCCGCAACTGCGTACGCTTGACGAGCCATGGCGACGGATTCTGGATACTTGCCCCGGCTCCAGTCCCGAGAAGCGTTCGTCGACCACCTCGAGGGTTACACCGAGCCCACGGTGGCCGAGCTTCGTGATGGCAGGTTGACTCGAAAACTGCTCAAGACCTACATGCTTGAGACAGCCCGGCACGACCACGCGACCCCGGCGCTGACGGCGCTCTTCCCGCCTCACGTTCAGTTGCATCGCCTCGACGACACGCTCTACCGCGTCGAGGACGCAACTCACGAGGGTCGCGTCGTCGGACTGCTGGAATCGCTCGAAGAGCGGCATCCGGTGTTCTATACGACGCTGGCCGCTGACGACAGCAACAAGTGGGTTCGGCAGGTCGTCGACCGCAACCCGTGGCTGGACCGGCTCTGGCTCTCGTCGCCGATTCTGTTCGAACTCTGGAAATACGTGCAACGCACCACGCCAGCCCACCGCTACGTCCGCCTCGGTTTCGAGCACGAAGCGTGGTATGAGACCGCCTCCGACCTCGGTGACACAGATGCGGCCGAGGTCGACGGCGAAGAGCCGGCCGACGACGAAGCGGCTCAAGGGTTTGTCGAGCGCCGACGGTCGAAGGTGGCGCTCACCGAGCGGCTAGGTGTCCTTCAAGAGAAACTGCCGCACTTTCTGACCCTGTACGACCCGATGCATTCGCTCGTTCAGTTGCAGATCCCCAGCGGGAGCAGGGGCGGCCACCTGCTCTACCACGACGGCCACGCGACCAATCGAAGTGACTCGTTCGTTGAGCATCGGGCGGCAGTTGCACAGGTCCTCGGTCTGTATCGGCGCATCACCGAGCACTCTGAAGATCAGCTCTGGGTCGACACAACCGAGGTTGGTGAGGACGGCTTCACGGTTAAGGGCGCGCCGGTCACCATCCAGTTCCGTCAACCCTTGAGCGAGGCGACATTCAATCGATTCGTCGATCTCGGACTTGAACGCCGGACCAGTCGGTTTCGAATCGGCGGCTATGTCACGCGACGTGGACCGACCAAGGTCCATGTCGCTGCTATCGATCGTCACCTCTGGCAACCGTTCCTTCTCGAAGTTACGAGCAAGCAACTTGTCGCCGTCCTGCCTCGCGGGACCTGCGGCAACACGATCCACCGGCTAGTGACCAACGTCCAGCGCCTCCTCGACCCAAGCGTGGACGTATGGCTCGGAAACGAGCGCTACGAAACTGCTGTCGAGAATTCCATGCTGGCCGCCGCATGACCGACGCATCCTCACTTCTCTCGGATCAGGTCTTCCAGCTCAACACGTTCTTGTGGGCTCTCGAAGATCTCCCTGACGAGAGCCAGATCCAACCGGTCCTACGGCAAGCTGGCTACTACCTCGGCTCCATTGGCAGAAGCGTTTTCATGCCGAGCGGTGAGCGGGCGATCGCGGCGCTCACGAATCTGACCGGTTCCGCAGATCGATCGCCATGTCGTCCGGACCTTTGGCTGAGGCACTCAAGCGACCCTGTCCAGCCCATCGTCGAACTGAAGGCGCGTGGCTTCTCACCGGACTCGTCAAATCGTCGACAGGCCCTGAAGCTCATCGCCGCAGCCTTCAACCTCGCGCCGTCGCTCGCCGAGCCAGGCAAACGGCCGGGTCACGTCCTTTACGCAACCACTGCCGCCGACGCCGACGGACTCGCTTCGACGCTCAAGGACTTGGCCCAATCCCTTGTCGCGGAGAACGCTCCCGCTGCGCCAACCGGGGCCATCGGTCTCTCACTCGAAGCCGAAGGGGTCGCCTTGTCGAGTCCGAATCCGGCCGATCTGCCGACCCCGCTCGGCGCCGCACTCGCCAACCGACCGATCGTTCTTCAAGCCGATGGGGAAAACGATGTACAGCCCCTCTACTTCGTTCCCTGGATGCCGGGTATTGACGACACCCAAGAACCAGAACTTCGCTCTTCCGGGCTTCAGGAATTGACGGCGCGCGTACTCACCCACATGCTCGCCGCGGTCGGCCAGGCACGGCCTCCGACGACGCTGATGCTCGATGGCACCCGACTCCTGAGCGCCGCGACGTTTGGTGTGTTCGATCAGTGGCGAGACACCGATAGGCAAGAGTTCAGCGAAGCCGTTGGAAAGATTGTGGACAGAGCACTCAAGCCGGTGGTCGAAGTGCGTCGAGTCTCCGGCGACTGCCGAGAAGTAGACCTTCCGAACGCCGAGGTTCAAGACGCGGTCACCGACCGTCTCGAACGAGCGGATCCGGCCAACCCGGCAACGAATCTGGAGACCGCGGTCGAAGAACCGGCCACCCTCTTCGACGAGTTGTAGCAGCGGCCCCCGATTGCGCGCAATCGTCTCCGGTGCCAACCTTCCTCGGTCACGCGATGCGTGCGCTGTCGTTGCAGAACTAACGTGCTCGTTCGTGCGAATTCACATCCATGTCTTCACCTCGCTGGCGAGCACCAAGCACGGTGACTCCCTGCGTGCTGCCAGTCCATCCACACCGTCGTCACGCTCGGCGACAAACGATGCCACAAAGTCTGGTGCTGCATCTCGAGATAGCGCCGACTAGCCGAAATAGATCTCGCGGATCGTCGGCCGGGACGCCAAAAGATGCTCAAGGTGTGATTCAGGCCAGAACTCGACGGACGGGGTGACACCACTGGCTTCTCGCGTCTCCCTCCATTGGACCGCGTCTTGCGTGAACCTTCCGGACGTAACGACTATAACAACCACAAAGGGTCGTAACCAAAGCTCTACCTCACCGAGAAGTGTAGTAATCTCGGCGACACCAATTGAGCGCGTTAGCCAGTGTTTGCACTGCACAAGAACCGAGGCTCGTTTAGTACCGCTAAGTTGATCAACAATTACACGTGTGGCAGACAGGTCTCGGCCGCGATCTGGGGCATTCGTCTTCATCAACCATTCGACGTTCTCATAACCGTCTGCCGAACGGAGGAGATCGAAGACTAGTCGTTCGAATGACTCGGAATCGAGCCGATCCCACTCCAGTTTACTCGTCACTGAACCAATTGGCCGAGAATCAAGGATCGCACCCAAGTCATCAACCGTCACGGGCAGGGGTTCGTGGTCGAATGCCAGTTCGATAAGAGCCGCTCGAACATTCGGCCAATCCATCTCTACAACATCCCGGAGATCATGCACTTCAGCAAAATAGAGATGTCGATTGAGGTCACCTAACCGAGTTCCACTCAGCGTATCGGGGCCGAGAAGCCTATCAAGTTCGGCAACAATCCCTCGTAGCTGAGACCAACCGTCTGTTCCCTCAATGAACTGCCGACCGCCTTCAATCTCACAAGTCAACCTCAGCAAATTGTCGACTCTCGCCACGATGTTGTCGATATGGTTTCCGATTAGTTTTCGACGTGCTCTGATTGCCTGATATCGGTATTTTCCGAGTTCCCTCTCGGGTAGATATATGCTATCTTCCGCTGAGCGCTTAGCGTCCAGAAAGTCGAGTTCCGCGGCGTCAAATCGATTCTGAGATATGTCGTCAAGAGCCATCAATTCGACATCAAGGCGTTCACCATTGATAGCGGGAAGCGATCTAATGGTGTCAGCAAACCGCCTACGAATATCGTCAGTCTCAGGAGTATCGAGCCCGAAACTTATTCCTGTCGGAATGTGCTTCTCGTATTCCTGCCACAGTTCTTGTAATCGTGTGACATTGGACAATGTTCGGTCGAACTGATCGAGAGCGGCTGATAGGTCCATCTGGTCCATCGTGTGAGCGTATCCCGCCGTAAACAATATCGGTCATGTCATAGCGCCGGCCCTAGAGGCTTGACGCGGACACTCGATCAATGGACGTGAACTGTGTCTATGGATTAGGCCTTATGACTGTCGTGCCGAGCCAGACATTCTTGCCAATGGCGGCGAGCGTGGTCTTGTGAGTTTCGTAGCCGGGCATGAGGCAGGCGACTGTGGACCAGAATTCGGGGGTGTGGTTGGTCTCGCGAAGGTGGGCCAATTCGTGGACGAGGATGTAGTCGATGAGGCTGGGCGGCAGTTGCAGCGTGGCCCAATGGATGTTGATGCGTTGGGGGCCGTCGGAGGGGCGGGCTGAGCCCCACCGGTAGCCGAGGTCGCGGACCTCGACGCTCACCTTGACTTCGCCCATGCGAGCAACCCATGGGCGGATCCTTCGGCGGAGCCACTGGCCACCTACGTCGGTGTACCAGCGGCGCATTGCCGCAGCGCCATCGTCGGCTTCGATGACGCTCAGGTGGAATCGGCCACGGTCGAGGCGAACGGCGGCGGGGCCTTCGCTCTCGGTTGTCAGGGTCAGGCGGTAGCTGCGGCCGAGGTAGGCGAAGCCCTCGCCTTCGACGAACTGTTTCACGACTGCGGGGCCGGTGAGCGCGTCCTTCTCGGCCAGCTTGCGGTACACCCACGAGCGTTTGGCGGCCACGAATTGCGTGGCACGTTCGACCGTCGCCGTCGGCGGTGCCTTCAGCAACAACGAGGCATCGCGCTCGACGACAATCTCGAAGGTCTTGCGATCGCTGGGTGGTTCCACTTGGAGCACGAGGTCACCGACGACCAACGACGGGAGGTCGTGCAGCACATCAGTCGTCATGATAGTCGGCGCTGGTTGGCCTTGGCGAGGGCGACCAACTCGACGGCCAACTCGTCGAGGCTGGCGTAGGCGAACAGGTTGCTGCGGTCGAGCGACTGCTTGATCGCCTTGCGCAGTTCGTCCTGCTTGGTGGCGTTGTCCCAGAAGCCGACCACTCCAATGATTCGGCGAACCTCTGCCACCAGCCCTGCTGTCAACGAAACCAGCCGCTCACTCGCATCGGGCTCCGAGCTGGCGACCTTCTCTGCCATCTGGTTGTGGAATGGCAGCTCGGTGGCGGGGTCGAGCCCGGTGTCTTCCTCGTCGGTTCGGCCGGCCTTGATCTCGGCGACCAGCTCCTCGAACTCAAGCGCAATCTGGTCCCACCGTTCTTCAAGCCGCTCGAGGATCTCGTCGATCCGCTGCGAGATCTTCCCATAGTAGACGGGGTCCTCGTCGATGTGCTCGCGGATGTGGTGGCGCACGGCGTGTTCCATCTCGGACGCCTTCGCCCGATCCGAGCCGATCCCGTTGATGTGGGCGCTGAACGCCGGGTCGGTGATCCTCACCGGGCGGATCTTCTGGCTGAGGTCCAGCACGGTGATGTGCCGGTCGATCAGCCGGCGGACCTTCTCCTTGTACTTGTGCGGATCGAAGTCGCCGTCGGGTGTGTCGCGATAACGCTGCCGGGTCTGCGCTTGAATCTCGACGAACAAGCTCGCATCCTCGACGAACGGCAACACTTCGGGCCTGGGCAGCACCGTGTCGAACGTGGTCAAGAAAGTACGCAGCGCAACGTCGAACCCGGCCCGCACCCGCTCATCGCTCAACACCTGCACGCAGGCTTCGATTGCATCGACGGTCGCTTCCGGCTCGACACCGCGCTGTACGAAGATCTGTCGTACCCGTTGGCGTTGCGGCTCCAGCTTCTCGATCTCGGTGGTCAGCGGGCGCAACGCCCCGTCCACGTCGGGGTCCAGTTCGCCGTCGGTGTTGGTGTACGCAGCGAGCGCCGTCGTGAGTTGAGCGGACACGCCGTAGTAGTCGACGACCAGCCCGTAGCTCTTCGTCGCCGCCGTCCGGTTGACACGCGCAACCGCCTGCAGCAACTCGGCCTCTTGGATCATCCGGTCGAGGTAGAGCACCTGGGCCTGCGGCACGTCGAACCCGGTCAGCAGCATCGACTTCACGATCAGCAGCGCGAGCGGGTCGTCCTTCTCGCTGCCCGGCCCCAGCGGCAGCTTGAAGCTTTGGATGCGCGCCTGCTGGCGGGCCTTGTCGGTCCATGTTGTGTAGTGCGGCGGGTCGTTGTGGTCCCCCGAGATGACCGGCGCGAAATCGAGTTCGCGGATCAGGTCGATCTGCCCGGCGGCAGTGCGCATGAACAACTCGTCGGGGTCGAGCGAGTCGCCGGGACCATCGAGCAGGCCCGGCAGCCGTTGTTCCAGCTCGGCAACCAGGTCGTCACGCGCACCCCGCAACGCCTCGTGGTACCGCACGCATGCCTCTCGGCTGGTGGCGACGATGATCCCCTTGAACCCGTCGGGCATCACCGTGCCGATGTAGTGCCGGAGGATGTCTTTTGCTTTGGCAGCGATCAGTTCGGGCGCTTCGAGCACCTGTGCGGTCGTGGCGTACTTGCGCTGGAGCGTCTCACGCTGCTCTTCGGTGAGTTCGGCGAACCACTGGAAGAAGACGTCGTCCATCTTCGAGGCGCCCTTGACCGCAGCATCGGTAGTACGGCCCTCGTACAGGATCGGCACCGTCGAGCCGTCGGCCTCGGATTCGGACAGCGTGTACTGGTCGAGGTAGCCGCCGAAGATCTCCAGCGTCTTCTTCCGCTTGCCCAGGATGATCGGCGTGCCGGTGAAGCCGATCCGGGCGGCGTTGGGCACCGCGTTCATCAAGTTGGCGTGCAGCATTGACGCCTGAGAGCGGTGCGCCTCATCGACCATCACCAGGATCGATTCCGACTCGTTCAGCGTCTCGAACGTCTCCCCTTCGCCCAGCCCGTCGGCGCCGTCGGCTGCGGTGTCGCGGTACTTCTGGATCATTGCCATCACCACACCCGGACCGGGCTGGCGCAGCAGGGCTCGGACCTCGGCTGCGCTTCGGGCGACCTTGATGGTCTCGCCGACCAGCGCTGCGGTGTCACTGAGCTGCGCTTGAAGATCGGTGCGATCGGTGACCAGGACAATCTTGAAGCGTCGGAGCTGCGGGTGGCTGCGCATCGCCCGGATCAGGAACACCATGGTCAGGCTCTTGCCCGACCCCTGGGTGTGCCAGATGATCCCGCCCCGGCGATCGACATGGCCGTCGACGGCGCGGGTGTCGCCGGTGAGCAACCGTCGCAGCGCCTTCTGGACGCCGCGGTATTGCTGATAGCGACCGACGAGCTTGATTGTTCGACCGGCGCCGTGGTCCATGAACAGCGTGAAGTGCCGAACGATGTCCAGCAGCCGAGCCGGGGCCAGCATCCCGGCTGTCAGCAGCTCTTGCTGAGTGACGGCGTCGGCGGGTTTGCCGAGTGTTGCGGCGACCTCGTCGACGGTCGCCGGACTCGGGTCCTTCCACGCCAGGTAATGCTCGGGCTCGGCGGAGAATGTCGCCGCCTGGGCTCGCTCGCCCGTGGTGGCGACGGTGAGCTGGTTCGTCCAGAACAATTGCTCGGCGCCCTCGTTGGCTTCGCTGTCGCGCTGGTTGGCGTATCGGCGGATCTGGTCGATCGCGTCGGTGATACCACTGTCGTGGCCGGGTGACTTGGCTTCGATCACCACCAACGGGATGCCGTTGACGAACAGCGTCACGTCGGGCCGAATGTTCGGAGCCTGCCCCGGTGTAGCCACCGAGAACTGCGACACGGCAAGGAATTCGTTGGCCGACCAGTCGTCCCAGTCGATGTAGTTGACGGTCTGGTCCCGGCCGCCGTCCCAACCGTTGAGTCCGTTGACCGTGACCCCGCCCAACAGCAGCTCGGTCGACAGCCGGTTCGCCTCTAGCGACTTGGCCCCAGCCGGCATCGACCGCATCTCCGCCACCGCCGCTCTGATACGGGCGTCATCCAGCCATGGCATACCGTCCGGGCCGTGGTTGACCTTCTTCAGCGCCGAACCGAGCCGCCGCTCCAGGAGCACATCACGATCCGAAGCCCGTGCGTCAACGCCGTCCGCCTGTCGCTCGGACCAGATCAGCGTTTCCCACCCCAAGGAGGACAGATGGTCCAGCAGCGGTTTCTCAACCTGTTCCCACTCCGGGCCAGAACTCACGTCGCCACCGTTCTCACCCGACCCGACAGCAGATCGTCTGCGAGTCCTATGCGCAGTAGTCGGAGCTTTTCGAGTCGTTCGCACTCGGCGCTTATCGACGCAATCGAACCGTCGAGCGCCGCTCCAGCGATCTCCTGTTCATCACGCCCAACGAGCGGGACCGGCGCCAGACGAAGCTCGCGCAAGTTGATCCCCTTCACAGCTTGTCCGATGGTATGCACGCCCACGAACCTGGCAAATCTCTCAGTGGCCATTGCAGCAACCAGGTAGGAACAATTCACGCCGATTGCGGAGACGCGAGCGGTGTCTTGTGTGATGTTGGCGCCATCATGGGATTCCGGCACGATCGCCGTTCGGCCCACGGTTCCACGGATCGTGAAGAGAATGTCCCCCTGCCGAACCCGCGAACGCGCGTACTGCTGGTCAATGAGTGGGTCTGTGTGCAGAAGGGATTGCTTGCTTGCGATTTCGCCGTCCCTAATATCCCTTACCTTGATAACTGGGACGCCCCCTCTTACATGTTCCCCGGGCATCAGGATGCCGTACACAATCGGCCTCTTCGGATCTATCAATGCACCGAGCAGAGCTTCATCGACGCCGTCGTTAGTCCACCTGGGCACGACCTGTTGTTGCAGAGCCGCGTGAGCGCGTCGGAGTTTGGCGATTACGCGTTCGGTGGCTTGGATGGTTTCGCCGATTGTGTCAAGGATTTCTGCGATACGCCGCTGCTCCTCCAGCGGAGGCACGGACACCGTACGCTCGTAGGCGTCGCCTCTGTTCAGACCGGGTACACCAGTTGACGAGTCCAGCGACTCAAGCCCTGACAGTTTTAGAGCTTCGAGCATCCAGCGAAGGTCCAGATCAATCTTGGGGTTTACCCAGTAGGTCGTGTCGATGGGCCAGAAATCGCCATCACTCCACCGCAGAGCACCGACAGAACCCTTACGCCCGATGATGATTCCAGGCCCAGCTACTAGCGCCCTGTTGTGGTGACCGACCACTCCGTTGGAGCCGTAGACGCGAAAGCTATTTCCGATCCTGGACTCCGCCCGCAAGGCTGACCCGTACTCAAGGGAGACAAGGCTTCCGAGGGACTCGTCCCGCCACTCAGCCATACCCCAGCCTCTTGAGGTGCTTTTCGAGGCGAGCGGCGGTCTCGTCGCGTTCGGCTTCGAGCAGCTGAAGGGTAGTGCCGTACTTGGTAACGAGATCGTCGTACCAAGCCAGAGTGCCGCGCTCGACGTCAACGAAATGGTCGGAAACGAGTTCTTCGATTCGGTTGCGGAACTCGCCGATGACCTCAGAGGAAGCGTTGGCCGGCGGCATGGCATCGAGGGTCTGATGGGCTGTGGTGAGCAGTGAGGCGTCGATGTCCTTGAGCGACTTCTTGGCCTTGGTTCGCTCCGATTTCATCTTCTTCATCTCGGCCAATGCGGGGGCGTCGTCGTCGATCTTGTCCTCCTCGTCGCCGGAGGCCTCGACAGTCTTGATCTCGACATCCAGGCTGACGAGCACGGCTGCAAGCTCGGTCCGGGAGGCCAACTGCGCCCCAGCAAGGAGCTTGACAGCGATCTGATCGGCCAGGTAGGGAGCGTTCTTGTCGTCTTGGCTGGCTTCGGCGGTGGTAAGCCAGGCCTCAATCACTGCCTTCCAGCCTCGGCTGATCGCAGTTTGGAGTTCGTGGACGTTGTCCTCCCACCATGTGGCGGCCATGCCAGCTGCCGCGAAGCGGTCCATCCCAGCAGGCGCCATATGCGCGGTGAAGTCCTCAACGAGCTGTCGGCGCAAGCCGGCGAGGCTGGCCCGGTCGGGCACGGCGCGCAGCATCGGTTCGACGATGTCCGTCCACCATTGGGGCCACGGGCTGGCGGTGGACCGCTGGGTCACGGCGTAGCCGATTGCGGCGTGCGCGGCCTTTCGCCCTTCGCGAGAGCCGACGCTGTGGCACCAATCGGCGTAGCCGTCGCCACGGTCGGCAAACAGTACCCCCAGGGCATTCAGTCCAGCCCGCTCCATCAGGTCGGCGGCGTCCTCAATCTCCGCCATCGGAACACCACCGTGGAGGTGGGCCCGCACGTCGTGGGGCTCGGGCGGCGGGGAGTTATCGGCGTAGCGGCGGATATTGCAGTTGAAGTCGTTCTCGGCCAACTCGTCGATGGTGACGACCTTGGCGAACCCGTCCACGTCGGCAAAGTCCCGGTAAGCCGCGGTGATCTTCTCTTCGTCGCGGGGGCGGAGGTAATTCTGGGCACGACCCTCACCGAATTCCCGATCGGCGTTGATGAACAGCACCTTGCTGCGTCGCTCGGGCGGCTTCGAGCGCTTGGCCCGCAGAATCAGGATCGCGGCGGGAATGCCGGTTCCGTAGAACAGGTTCGGTCCGAGGCCGATGACCGTGTCAAGCAGGTCGTCCTCGATGATCTTCTGACGGATAGACCCCTCGGCGCCGCCCCGGAACAGCACCCCGTGCGGCATGACCGTGGCGACGATGCCGTCGTCCTTGAGGACGGCCAGCATGTGCTGCAGGAACATGAGGTCGGCCTTCTTGCCTCCCTCGGGGGTAGAGCCGTAGCGGAACCGCTCGGTGTGGGTGAGCGAGTCCGTGTCGTAGTTCTGGCTGAACGGCGGGTTGGTGATGACACGGTCGAACCGCTTCAGCTCACCGTCGCTGGTGTGCTTTGGATTGGTGAGCGTGTCGTCGTTTTCGAGGTCGGCGTCTCGGATGCCGTGCAGCAGCATGTTCATCTTCGAGATCGACCAGGTGGTGCCGTTGTTCTCCTGGCCGGCGAGCGCGAGGTTGGCGGGATCGCCGCCGTTGTCGACCACATGGTTGCGGGCGTAGATCAGCATGCCGCCCGATCCCGAGCACGGGTCGTAGACGCTCATGGCCTCCTGCGGGTCGACCAGGCGCACCATCAACTGCACCACCGGGCGGGGTGTGTAGAACTCGCCGCCCTTTTTGCCGGCTGAGTCGGCGAAGTCGCGGATCAGGTACTCGTAGGCCGCGCCGAGCAAGTCGGGGAACTCGAAGTCCTCGTTGCGCAGCCGGTACTTCGTGAAGTGGTCGATGAGGTCGCGCCACTTCTTGTCTGAGACCGTGGTGGTGCCCACCCGCCGGTTGAAGTCGATGTGCTGCAGCACGCCTTCGAGTGCGTGGTTGTGCTCTTCGAGGGCGGCGAGCGCCTTGTTCAGCCCGTCGCCGACCTGGTGGTGGAGTTCGTCGCGCAGCGTCGACCAGCGAGCCTGAGGTGGCACGAAGAACGCATCGTTGTAGTAGTCGGGGTCGTCGGCCCGCTGCTCGGCCTCCTCCTGCGAGCGGCGCTGGGCAAGCTGGTCCTCGATGACCAGCCGGCGCTCCTCGTCGAACACATCGCTCGCCCGCTTCAGAAACAGGGCCCCGAAGATGTACTCCTTGAACTCTGACGCATCCATCTTCCCCCGCAAGATGTCCGCGGCAGCAAACAGATGACGTTCGAGCTGTGGCAGCGTCAACACGTCAGGAGGCTAGGCGCCTTGAGCATCTGTGGGGACGCTGCAGATCGTCGCGTGGGGGCCGAGCGGCAAGGAGGGCGCAAGCCGAAGTTGTCTCACCCCGGCGATACGTTGAGCACGCGATCACGACGACCACCCGCCTCGCCAAAGACGTCCAGGCGGCCCCTCGACCGCTCAGATCTGGTGGCGGTTCGGCCGGAGGATGATGAAGCCATGACACCGCTGAAGTTGCTGTTCGACACGAACGTCTTCTACGCGTGCGTCGACATCTCCCCCGGACGCCAGCACAGGGACGCTGCCCAGGCGACGCGGCTCATGGAGCTCGTCAACGACCACGGCTGCGAGGCATGGCTGACCGCAGCCACTCGCCGCGATATCGACCGGGCGCGCAGCCCGGAGCTACGCCGCGCCTCGCATTTGCGGATGCGCCAGTGGAAGACGCTTGAGCCCCTAACTGTCCGACAAGATCTGATCGACGAAGCCGGCTACCAGACGCCGATGTCGCCAAATGACACCGTCGACGCCCACATGCTCGCCGCACTCGATACCGCCGCCGTTGACTTCTTGATCACGCAGGACAGGGCGCTGCGACAACGCGCCGCGAACACCGACTTCGGCGACCGTGCAATGACAATCCAGGGCGGGATAGAACTATTGGAGCGGCTATTCGACGAGCCAGTTCGGTTCCCGACGGTCAGACCGTGCCGCGCGTATGAGCTGCCTTCCAGCGATCCAATCTTCGAGTCCCTTCGAGCGGGTTACACCCGCTTCGACGACTGGTTCGACAAGGTGAGGCGTGAACACCGTCCTTGCCTGATAGTCGAAGGCGAGGCAGGCCTCGACGCGGTCGCAGTCTTGAAGACAGAGACAGATCAGCCGCACGGCCTCCGCGGCAAGGTACTCAAGATCTGTGCGTTCAAAGTTGTCGCCCACGCCGAGGGAGCCAATCGGGGCGAATTGCTGTTGAAGTCCGTGTTCGACCACGCACAGGTCCAAAGCCACGATCAGGTGTACCTTGAGGCCTTCACGCACCACAGCCGCCTCGTCCATCTGTTCGAGAGATTCGGCTTCTCCGACTGCGGGACGACCACCGACCGCGGCGAACGCGTCTTCGTGAAGAACCTCCGACCCTTCGCGTCCGACAACAACCTCGACCCTCTCGAATATCACAGACGCTTCGGACCGCCCGCTGTGCTCGTTCGCGATGTGTTCATATCGCCGATCCAGCCCCGCTGGCATGACGCGCTCTTCCCGGAGGCCCGCCGTCAAGACGAGCTGTTTGGCTCACCTCCATCGGGAAATGCCATCTTGAAGGCGTATCTCACGAAGTCAGGCATCCAGCAAGTTCAGCCGGGAGCGCTCGTCGCCTTCTACCGTTCAGAGGATGCACACGCCGTTACTGCGGTCGGAGTCGTCGATGGCCTGCTCCGTTCAAGCGATCCGGCGGCCATTCGCCGCTTCGTCGGCAGGCGCACCGTGTACACCGACGCCCAGATCACGGACCAATGCACCGGAGGGACAAGCGTCCTCGCCGTCCTCTTCCGTCACGACCGCATCTTGCGAGAGCCGTGGACCTTGCAGCAACTGATCGGGGTTCGCGCGCTTAAGGACGCGCCACAGACGATCCAGCGGATCCGCGCAAAGGACGCGCTCTCCTGGATTCGCATCCAGCTCGACGCGCCGCGCTGATGCCTGCTCCCGTGCCACCCACGAGCGGCCATGCTGCTCTCACGCAACTCCCGACCGGCTCCGGCTCGCCCCAACGGCCCTTGGAGGGCACTGCGGCCATCGAAGTGGTCGGGCCCGATTCGCCCCGGTACAACCAGGTGGTCGAACTGAGCGACGCCAACACCAAGACGCTCGGAATGCTCCCCTACGCGGTCATCCGTGAGGCCGCTGCCGACAGACGAGTATTCGCTTATGTCTCCGCCGGAGTTGTTCAAGGCTACGCACTGTTCAGCAGACGAGTACGCACAGGCGACATCTCGCTGACTCACCTCTGCGTCGGACAGCAGCATCGCGGCGGAGGCATCGCTCGCTCCTTAGTCGAGGCCATTGTCGAACGCCATCCGCAGCGGGCCGGAATTCGCTTGTCGTGCCGAACGGATTACGACGCCGATGGGATGTGGCCGGAACTCGGTTTCACCAAGCTAGGTGAACGCCCGGGCCGCAGCCGCGCCGGGCTTCCCCTTGCGGTTTGGTGGCGGACGATTGCCGCGCCATCGCTATTTGATCCCCTGCCTGACGACATGGAGCAGCGGTTAACCATTGCTCTTGACGGTCGCCTCGCTCGCGAGATCTATCAAGAAAACGAATACCTCGACACTCGCGCCCTCGCAGCGGACTGGGTCGCTGAACTCGCAGAGTTCGCCGTGTCTGAGGGCGTGGCCGCAGCCTTAAATGAAGCAGAACATCATAAGCCCAGTACTCGCGAGCCTCATGGATTCCGAATCCTGAATTCAGATCCGGTGCAATCCCAAGAGTTGGAAGCATCGCTTCGATCTAACCTCGCCAACGACGGCCAAGAGCAGAGTAGTCCGTCGATGATCCTAGCGATGGTAGCTCAAGCTGCTGTAGGCGGAGCATCGCATCTGCTGACACGCGATGAGGGGCTTCTCGAGCAATCTGAGCGAATTGAACGCATGGTTGGGTTGACCGTCTTGCAACCGGCAGATCTACTGCTACAACTCCAGTCGCAAGGTGGTGAGCACGATTACAAGACGCGGACCATTGCCGCATCCGGATTGTCCATCTCGCCGCTATCGAGAGTTCTAATACGCGAAGACTTGATGGCATTCTGCTACACGTATTCAACGGCAGCTTCGATCGATCTCATGAATCGCCTGGTCTTGTCTTCAGGACACCCCGTCGGGCGGTTGGATCAACTTGCAGATGAGAACGGCTTGTGTGTGGCCTTAGCCGCATCACGTCGCGAAAACGAACTCATTACGGTGAGCGCAATCCGCTGCGCCGCTCATCAGGACGTCTACACATGTACTCGACAACTTCTTCACCACCTCAGGGAGGTGGCAGTAAGAGAAGGTTCAACCAGGATCGTAGTGGATGACGAAGTGAATGCTCCTGTCGTTCGTGCCCTACAGGACGAAGGATTCCGATACATGAACCCGTCATGGGTAGCAACCGTCCGCACGGCCATTTCTGGCCCTCAGGACCCATTGCCTGAAGAATTCCACAGTGATCGACTTGAGACCCTGACGCCCGAATTTGTCAGCTTGTACGAGAAGCACATGTGGCCATCTAAGGTCTTCTCAGGCATAGTGCCGTCATATATCGTTCCGATCCAACCGGAATACGCACGTGTGCTTCTGGGCTACGAAGAACCTCAAGGCCGTCTATTCGAAGAACACCAGCTGGCTGCCGCTGCACGGGAAAATGTCTATTATCGTTCTCCGCGATACCTGGAGGCGCCTGCCCGCCTCTTATGGTGGGTCAGCGGCGGAGGTTCATATGGCGGAATGAGAGCCCTATCCTGGCTTGATGCGGTCGACGTTGGAGATCCCCAACAGCTCCACAGCAAGTATCGCAACCGAGGCGTCCTAGATGAGCACGAAATCGTGCTTCGGGCCCAAGCCTCTCGCAAGACTGGAATCCAAACGGCGACAGCGCTACTATTTAGCCGGACGGATGTGTTTCCCCATGCAATTCCTCTCGCACGCGCTCAAGAGCTTTATCGCGATATGCAGATTCCTGGTTACTTTCAAACAATAAAGCAGATAGATGAGTTATCCGTTTTCTCATTCTATAAGGAAGGTATGACCTACGATGATTGACGACGCAAGAGTTCAGGAAGAGATCGACCAGGAGCGAATGCTGGTTCTGTCCTTGAAGCCCTGGTTCGCCGAAGCCATCCTTTCGGGAGATAAGACGGTTGAACTTCGACGTGTTGAACCGAAGATCATTGTTCCCACGCGCGCGCTTGTCTATGCCACAACACCCTTACGAGCCATGTTGGGGACTTGTATCGTGACGGCCGTGGTGTCTGACCAACTAGCTACCCTATGGGAGACTTTCGGTTCTCGTACTGGACTCCAACACGCCGAGTTTCTGCACTACTTTAGTGGCGCCAAGGTCGGTACAGCCTTGACCTTACGTGCTGCGAAACGCTTTGATGTTCAGATCCCCCTCGCGGAGCTGCGATCTAGCCCTGGAGGATTCCGCCCCCCGCGGAGCTTTGCTTATCTTGACACTGTTTCCGGCAATCAACTGTTGCAGATCGCCGCTTGATCTTGAGTTTCGAAAAGCACCGAGTGTGTTATCACGATTCCGCGTTCTAGTGATTCGATAACAAGTAATCGACGCCTTTCTTGCCCATGGAATCGGTGAAGCCCCGTATCAGGTACTCGTAAGCCTTACCGCACACGTCGGGGAGTTCGAGGTCCTTGTTGCGCAATCGGCGCTTCGAGAGGTGAACGATGTGATCACGCCACTTTTTGCCCGGCGTCAGGCTCGCCGCGGAGTGACAACTCTCATGTCGGAAGCAGTTGGCGCACGTGCGGGGGCGTAGATGTGCACCTCTGTCTCCAGGCCCTGGAGCCTGTCCTCGATCAGCGGTCGCACGTCGGCCCAGTTCAGCCCACCGTTGCCGCAACCGAGCGGCGGCACGGCGATCGAGGTGATCTTGAGTTCGGCGATGACGGCCCGCAGATCGTCAAGGCCCGCTTCCAGATCGCTGATGCGCGAACGAGAGCGCCAGTGGCCCTTCGTCGGAAAGTTGACGATCCAGCAGGGTTTGGTGAGCTGGCCGTTGTCGAACACGAACATCTTCCCGAGGACGACTGCCTTGCGCTTGCAAGCCCGCTCGTAGTCCTTGAAGTTGGCCGGAAAGGCCTTCTTGAACTGCAGCGCAATGCCCTTGCCCATCACGCCGACGGTGTTGACGGTGTTGACGAGCGCATCTACATCGGCATCAAGCAGATTGCCGCTTGCTTCGATGAAGTGCGTCATCTGAAGTACCACCCGCGCCAGACAGCCACCACCGCTATGGCCCGACGGTAGTCAGCGCTGGGTCGCGGTCACCCGTCGCTCTCTTCCGCGGGTGAATTCGAAGCGAGCAGTTGCCCCCGGAGATCGGCGAGAAGGTGACCCTCGGCAGTACGCCAAGCGTGCCAGCCGTCGTAGGCGACGATGCCCGCGGCTTCCATGGCTGCGCGCGACGGTGAGGCGTAGACTCGCTCACCGTCGTCAAGTTGGATCTGACCGGTCTCGAGCACCCGCGCTCCATAGGTCACACCGATCTTCGGACGTGCCCAGGTCAACGCAGCGCCCGCTTCAAGCAGACCCGCGTCAAGCAAGTCGCTGACTGTGAGCCGCCGTCCATCGATCTCCCACCGAGTAGGCGCTGTCCCGCCGCCTTCGCCAGTTGCGCTCTCGGATAGCTCAATCTCGTGGTCGGCGTCAACATCGACGAACCGCCGCCCTTCCTGGTCCGCGTAGATCGTGACGCGCAGCACGGTGATCGGCAGGCCGTTCTCCGTCAAGTAGCTCAGCGCAGCATCGGTCCGATCGTCGAAATTGCCTGCGACCAGCACAAGCTGCGGTGGCAGTTGCACCAAAGGCGGCGCTGCGGTCTCAGTGAACTCCGACCAAGCAGCGAAGAACGCCTCAGAACCGTCGTGGAACATGCCCGCCAGCTCGTCGAGACTGGTGTTGCGAGCCCAACCCGCGTACTCAAGGCACTGCGCGAGCTGTCCACGATCTACATCTCGCTTCACCTCGATCACCTGCACATGACCCGCGCCGTCGATGGCAACGATGTCGGGGCGCAGGCCGTCGCCGAGAACCGGCTGACGGGCGACGGGAAAGAGCTGGACGCCGACGAAGGCGTCAAGGTTGGACCACAGGAGCGCTTCGATCTCTTGCTCGTAAAGCTCGGGTCCCGCCTTCACGCGCTGAAACGGAATGAGCTCATCATCGCCAATCTCGAACAGTGGCATCGTCTACCTCTCCACGCACTCGGTGACCGGCCCGAGGCTCTCTGCGAACGATACGAGGCGCTGCCAAAACGCAAGGACCCGCCGAAGCGGGCCCTGCACCCAACCACCGAAGCGGCTGGGGGGATATGGCCGCAGGGTATATCACCCGTGTCACAAGTTCCACGGTCGCGACGGGAACGGCCAAGCAGCCGGGGACCTCGACGAGTCAGACGACGCCGGTTACCTCGAATTCACGGAACCCCGTCTCGAGCTGTGGCGACTCGTTTCGGGCGTCTCCCGAAGGCTGGCCGAGGATCTTCACGATGTCGGGCAGCGACAGACCGGCGAACGCAGCCGCGGTCGGCGGTGACATGGCTCCGGTCACGACCGCTCGACGCAGCAACCGCAGGAACGACCTGGGGAAGCGTTGAATCCTCCCCAGCTCGGCGTTCTGGGCATCCTCCTCGGGATGGATCGCGTACCCGAGCGCTCGCGCGAGCGACGCCGGACGAATCGAGGCCCTGAGCTCGACGTAGGTGTCCTGCGTGATCGCATTCATCTGGCGAAGCCGCACCAGCGCCGTGGGCCATGACACCTTGAAGTACCGCTGGATTTCGATGATGTCGACGGGGTCGACGATGCGTGGTGGCAACCCGAGCTCCTCCGCGAACCGTCGAACACCCGCGCTGGGCATCAGGAACTCGCCGGCGAACCCATCAGCAAAGCCCTCGCGTGAACCGGCGCCATGGCACAGGACCCGATTGGTTTCGTCGCTGTGGAACAGCGCGTGCGCTAGCTCATGGGCAACCGCGAATCGCTGCCGACCCGGCGTCATGTCGAGATTCACCAAGATTCCGAAGCCCATCTCGGGGTGCTTGAGGAACGCCCCTGAGGGTGCTCGACGCAGATCAGCACCGAGTGGCGCGCGGTAGGTCGCGATGCTTAGCGACCCGTATATCGGGTCAAGATCCAAGATCGGAGCAGAGCCCAGGCCGAGGTGGGCGCGAACCTCCTCCGCCTTGCGGCGGATGTCGTCCTTCTGGGTGTATTTCTGCCGATGCGCGAACGGGCTCTGGGTGAGGCTCCGGATGGGTTCGTTCAGGATTCCGGCCAACTCAGCAAATCGGTCCAGGAATTGGACGAACTCACCGACACCCAGAGCAGCGACAGGATCGACCGCATCGTCGGCGCGCAGCAGCATGCCGACCAAGCCGTCAGGTGCTAATTCGACGTCGCGACCCTCCAGGAGATCAACGGGCTCGATGCCGTAGAGCCGCGCCAGCGCGCTCAGCTGGCGGTCGTTGGGGATGCGCGTGCCAGTTTCCCAGTACGACACCATCGCACGGCTGACACCCAAAGCGGCCCCCACATCGTCTTGGGAGTACCGCGCTCGCCTGCGAGAGCGCGTGAGAACCTCGTGGAGCGAGCTCACCTCATCGTCCCCCTCCAGCCGAATGTGTTACGAAACCCACCACAGATAGCCACAAATCGTAACTACCTCTGCCTGCGTCCCGATATCGCAAGTGAGGCTTCGATTCGCTCGACGCTGGGTACATGCCGAGCCTGGCGTGGTAGCCGTCTACATCCGATGACGCTGCTCGCGTGTCGACGTCTCATGCAATCCAGCTCCTCCAAGAACTCGCTTCGTCGGACGGACGAACATCCAATACAGTCGGCAGCATGGCGAAGGCGACCGTGCGACTCGAGACGGAGGATCGGCAGCTCCTCGAGCGGCTCGCACCCAAATTCGGCGGCAGGGAGCAGGCGTTGCGCGAGGCGCTGCGTCGACTTGCCGCTGATCAGGATCGCAAGGAGGCCTTCGACGCTTTCTTGAAGGCGTGGGATGAAGAGGACGGACCTCTCAGCGAGGACGAAATCGCCGCGGTGGCCAAGCGCTGCGGCCTGTGATCGTCGACGCCGGCTTCCTGATCTCTGTGGACCGGGGGGATCGTGCTGCTCGCGCTGTTCTTCACGGCGAGAAGGCCCTGCGTCCGTTACACACAAGCCACCCAGTTGTGGCGCAGGTCTGGCGAGAGGGTTCCACCCAAGCACGATTGGCGTCGTTCCTCAAGCATGTGACGATTCACGCTCTCGATGACGGCCGAGCAGTTGGTCGATTGTTGGCTCGATCTGGAACATCCGATGTCGTAGACGCACATCTCGTCGCACTTGCCGTGCGTCTCAAAGAGGATGTCTTGACCGGCGATCCCGATGACCTCGTGGCGATCAGCAGCACGCTCGGGGCTACGGCTCCAACAATTCACCCGTGGCCCCGCTGATGGGCACAGTCGTGGCTGGTGAAGCCTGCCGCTGAGTCGGTAAGCGGACTGACCGAAGGCATCGCACCTTCGGAGGGCGATCCTCATGACAAGCGCCGCACAAGACGCTCGAAGGCCCCCTTCGATCCGACTCAGGATTCATCCAGGCTGCTCCTCAGATGCTCGGCCGCTTCCTCGCCGCGCACCCCGACGCGTCGCAAATCGGCGTAGACGCGCGGCCATGGAGCAGTCCGCAATCCTTCGTGCATGCGAGCGAGCGTGTTGGTGCACTTGGACGGAAACGGGCGGAGCGTGAGACGGCCGGCGGGCATGGCCCTCAACTCCGAAACGGCGGCCACTGCTTCCAAGCCCACAGTTGTCTTGGCGTCGACATAGACCTCGGCCCTGCCCACGTCTGTGAGCAAAGGAGCCATCACCGCAGCGGCCGCCGTGCCTGTAGCGGCCCACGAGATGCCGGCCTCCTGCCAAGCATGGCCGGCTTCGACGATCCCCTCGATGACGTCCTGCCAAGCGGTGCCGACCGTGACGCTGATCTGACGCTGTACTGCCTCGTCCGCTGCTTGTGCGTAGGCATCAAGCAGTCGATCCCGGTCGGTGACGCGGCGCCCAGAACTGCGGCCTCGGACAGCGTCGGCTTCGAGCAGGCCCATTTCGGCCAAGAATCGCAGGGCATGAGCGCAGCCGCCGAACGACAGACCAGTCGCGGCGTGGGTCGCGGCGACAGTGGCGTCAGTTCCGCACAGCAGTACTTCGGCGACGCAGAATGCCGTCGGCGACCATCGATTCACCCGCTTGGGCTGCGAGGGTCGGCCGGGGCGGGACACGATGACCGAGCCGACGGCGATCTCAGCGGCACCGGTCTCGTCCGCCCAGCCGATGCCCACGTCGGACAACACACTCTTGGCGCCTGGTGACAGACGGCGGCCCACAACGATGTCGGGCAGCGGCTTGCGAGACAGCAGTTCGTGGATGTTGCGCAACCGTCCTTCTCCGACCCATGCCACTTCGAGCTGTCGTCCTCCGAGCTTGACGATCAAGCGTGTGCGTCGGGGGATGATCTTCAGTTCGGCGCTTCGAGGCAGTACGTCGATGAGCGCCCGGACTGCGCGTTCGCCGCCTCCGGACGCAGCCCCGGCCGTCTGTTCGATGTCGTCATCCGAATACTTCACAACATCATTATATTTCACTGTCACGTTGAAGTATTATATTTTGCTGAACATTAATTGAGTCTCAGAGTTGCCGTGAACAACTGAACCCCTATTGAGCATTGGTGACTCGCCGCTGTGGAACGGCTCTACGCCTCCGCCGACGCGTGTCCTGCCGATCTCCCTGAAGTCCGGGTCGGTTGCCAGCAGATGCCGGTTGATCTGATCCCGCTCGATCATGCCTGAGACAACCAGCCAAGCATGATCCTCACCATCAGGAGCCGCGAGCCGAACTTCCCAGACGTACCAGTCTTCGCTGTCTTCAGGCTCGGGGAGCGTCGCTCGGCTGGCCGACGACGATTGGAAACCGACCGGGGACTTGCTCGTCAGGGACCCGACCGGCCCGCGGTCGGCCGACTCGCCTCCCATTCGCGGGCAGCCTCGCGGGTGGTCCTGTGCCCGACTTGGCGGATGGTGCCCTCGCCGTATTCGCTGCGCAACTCGTTCTCGCGGCGGTTCAGGTCGTTCGTGATGCCACTGTGCTTGATCCGGCGGTCCGGGCCGACGAATTGATACTTGTAGGTGTCTCGATCGCTTGACATGTTCTTCCTCCCCACACTGGTGAAGCGCATCGTGCAAAACGCACTTCGGCCGACACATTCGATGGTAACGACCTGACCGTTTCGCGTCGTCGCTGTCCGAGTCCGGCGATCTCTGGCCTGTCGCGAACAGTTCGCACCGTTGACCCTCGCCGCAAGTCGTGAGCATCCAGACACAATAGATAACGAAAATACACGACAAAGAATAGATTATTGCGAAACCCCGTACTTGGGCTGTCGAACACGAACATCTTCCCGAGGACGACTTCCTTTCGCTTGCAAGCCTGCTCGTAGGCCTTGAAGTTGACCGGGAACGCGTTCTTGAACTGCAGCGCAATGACCTCCAGATGTTGCTTCAGGACAGCCGAAGATCTGAATGATCCGATCCAGCGCGAAGGCGAACCGGTACCCCACCCGGCCGCGACGTAGACGCCGACGGTGGCGGCTGCTGAACGTGGCCGCAGCACCTGGCTACGTCAACGCAGGCTCGAGCCGGATGCTGCACACCCGTAGGCCCGGAACAGACTCGACCGCCCGCCGCGATGTGCCCCTCGCTGTTCGGCTGCGCTGTCGGCGAGGTCGGGAAGCATCTGCTGGACGATGCGGGCGATGTTGCGGGCGTCGTCGATACCGCGGTGGTGCGTGCCCACCAGCGGCATACCGAGGTGGTCGAGCGCCTTTGCCATGCCGCAACGCTTGACACCACGCCACTCGCCGAACTCGTCCTTCACGTTGATGTGCTTGGTCTCAAACCACTCGGGAAACAGCACGCCGCGGGCGGTAAACCACGGTTTACAAACTTATACGCACTTGAGCACTGGAATTCGTAAAACGTAAACAGTCGCGTATAATCTCTCCATGGTGCCTCACGACCTCGAAGAGCTGGTCGCCGGCGGTGAGACATACACCGTCGAATTCAAGCGTGACGCAAACGACGGCGAGCTCACCGAGGCCGTGGTGTGCCTCGCAAACGGCGACGGCGGCTGGCTGCTGATCGGCGTCGAAGACGACGGAACCATCATCGGGGCATCTCCTCGGCATGGCAGCACGACACAAGGCCCGCGTGTGGAAGCCCTCGTGGCCTACAGGACTTCACCCCCTCTCAACGTCCAGGTCAGCGTCGAACAACTCGACGGTGTCGACATCGTGGTCGTCCGCGTACCAAAGCCGCGATCTGTCGTGGCGACGACATCGGGTCGCTATGTGAGACGCGCGATCGATGTGGACGGCAAGCCCCAGTGCCTCCCCATGCTCCCCCATGAAACCCAGGCCCGAACCTCCTCACTAGGAGTGCGCGACCTGTCGACCCTGCCATTGTCCGATTTGACGGTCGACGACTTGGACATCGCCGAACTTGACCGGTTCCGTCGACTCGCAACGGGAGGCGGTGACGCGATTCTGGCCGAACTCTCCGATAGCGATCTTCTGTCCGCACTCGGGCTCAGATCCGTTGACGGAGTTCCGACGCTCGGGGCGGCGCTGCTGTTTGGAACCGCCGACGTCTTGTCGACGTTCGCGCCCACACACGCTGTTGTGTTTCAAGCACTCGACGAGCATGATGCCGTCCAAGCCAGTGAGAGCTTGCCCGTGCCACTGCTGCGAGCAATGCTCGAGCTTGCTGAAGCAGTGAACCGCTACAACCCTGAGGAAGAGATCGACGATGGGCTCTTCAGGCTCGGCCTCCCGCGCTACTCCCAAGTCGCGGTCCGAGAGCTGATCGCCAACGCCTTCGTTCACCGCGACTACTCGCTCAACGGCCAAGTCAGAGTGGCCGTCGAAGGAACCACTTTGTCGGTCAGCAGTCCTGGCGGCTTTCCCGATGGCATCACCATCGACAACCTGCTCACTGCGCCGCCGCAGGCACGCAACCCCCTGATCGCCGATGCGTTCAAGCGGGCCGGGCTCGTCGAGCGAACAGGCCGCGGCGTGAAGCGCGTCTACCGGCACCAGCTTGCGCTGGGGAGGCCTCAGCCGGATTACTCACGATCGACTCGAGCATGGGTCGAAGCGCAGGTGCCGGCCGGTGCGGCGGATCGAGAGCTTGCGGCGTTCGCCGCCGCCGCGGCGCGGGACAACAATGCGCTCAACCTCCAAACGCTGCAGGTGCTGCACGAGGTGCGCGCCGAGAGCCGGATCACCTCCGTGCGCGCGGGCGAGCTGTTGCACATCCCCGCCGAGGGTGCGCGTTCGATCTTGAATGCACTCGTAGAACGCGGACTGCTCGAAGCCCGCGGTGAGGGCAAGGGACGCACGTATCACCTCGCCGCCGAGCTCTACCGGCAGTTGGGCGAGCCAGCCGCGTACGTCCGTACCCGCGGCTTCGACTTGATTCAGCAAGAACAAATGGTGCTGACCTACGTTGCCGAACACGGTTCCATCGGACGAGCAGAGGCAGCCGAACTCTGTCGGCTTGGGCCCGATCAAGCATCACGCCTGTTGCGCAGGATGGTTGCGGCGCAAGCGCTGCAGATGACGGGGGCACGCCGAACCGCCCGCTATCACGCCTCTGCGCAAGACGCCGCGGCGCTGGCCAATGCGATTGCCATGACCGAGGCCGAGCCGTGGTAGCTGTAACGGAAGCGCTGTCCGTCCTGACGGGTGGCGCTGCTGGCTGACAGACTCAGCGCAGTGTCTGAGGGACTTGAGCCGCCACGGCGTGAGCCATGTCTCGACGAAGACGCTGCTACACCAATGCGCCGCATGGCCGCCCGCCTCGTGGACGTCGCGCTATTTGCGCTGGCCTACTTCTACTGGTACATCGTGTTCGCGTACGCCGTTTGGTGGCTCATCGTCTTGGCACGAGGGCAGACACCGGGCAAGCAGGTCCTCGGTCTGGTGGCCGTCAAGTCCGACGGGACGCGCTTCGGATGGGGCCGGATGTTCGTACGCGAGGTGTTCAAGGAGATCTACTGGTCTGTCACTTTCGGGCTTGGTGTCATCGTCGACATCATCTTGCTGGTGCTGAGCGACCAGCCGCGCACCGTGGCGGACCGGGTCGCGGGCAGCACCATCGTCCACGTCCCCAGCGGCTGACATTCGCCAGGGACGAGTCAGCCGCCCCGGGTCAGATCCGGGCCCGAACCACTAGCCCCGTCATCATGGCTGTGACACCCCCTTCATACGTTGCGTCGCATGACTACAACAACACCTCAACTCATTCCGATCATTCCGCACTATGGCTCCGACAAGCGTCCGGCTCGGTTGGTCAACGGCGCAGACGATGCGGTGCATGCCTGCCTCGCCCAAGGCGAGCCACTCGAGTGGCCGGATCTGGTAGCTCGGGCGTGTGACGAGATGCTGGCGCGCTGCACGGGATCCCGCGGTGCTGCTCGGCCAGGCGGCCGGCAGTCGCGCCCGGTGAAGCGCACGGCCCGATCACCGGACAGCGACCGTCGCATCTGCATGGCGGCGGAGCTCCTAGGGACGCTCGTGAGCCGGGTCGCCTCGTGCTCGGAGGTCGACGAACTCTGCCGAGCCGCGTTTCCGGGCTGGTGGGACGCCGCGCTTGACGACTACACCGCCGACACCGGCGAGCCCGGGACACCTGATCCGGTCCTGTATGACCACGAGGTGCCTCTCGCCTCAATCAAGGCGTCGGAGGGGCCGTGGCCTGCCGGCCTCGATATCGCTTGCCTCGAAGTGAGCAATTTCGCGCATCTCGTCGGCGCCGCCAGCTCGAATGGACTCGCCTTCGCGCACACCGCACCTGGCCCGGTGGTGTGGCCTCCGCCGGAGGTTTCTCAGGCAGTGAGGACGACCCGACAACAGCTCCGCAAGGCTCTCACCGAGACCGCGACCAGCCAGCAGGAGCACACTGCGATGCTCTTCTCCTGCTTGAGCGCACGCGACGATCCGGACTCGCCAGATCCGATTCAAGCCGAGATCGACCAGGTGAACGCTTCGTTGCGGGAGTGGGACGAGAAGGTCCTGCCGATCGCACGGCGTCTGGCTACCGCCACCTACGCCCAAGCCTGGGAATGGGCCAGCTCTGACCCGCAACGATGGGACCCGGGCGTCACCGCGTACGCGTATGCCGAGGCGTACCTGTCGGTTTACGACCTTCGCCAAGTCGGCGACATCTACGACATGACCGATGCCGCGTGCCGCAGCTACGCCTGGTGGTGGTGCCGCGATCGCAAGCTCGACCTGTCCGGACTACGTGAGCTGGCGGTCTCGTGGTAATGCGGAACGTGTACCGGTCGTCCGGCAAGAGAGCATCTACGTTGCACCCATGTCGAACGTTGAGGTAGCGGTTGTCGGACGAGGTCTGATCGGCAGTGCTGCCGCGAGGCACCTCGCAGAGGCGGGACACTCGGTGGCGCTGATCGGACCTGGTGAACCGGCGGATTACGCAACGTCGTCGGGTCCCTTCGCGAGCCACTACGACGAGGGCCGCATTACGCGGATGATTGATCCTGATCCCACCTGGTCCCAGCTTGCGATCTGCTCGATCGCCAGGTACGCAGACATCGAAAAACGCTCCGGTGTGCCGTTTCACACCGGTGCCGGACTCGTCTACGCCTCGGCTGATCCGAGGGCCGATCTCGCTCTCGCGCTGGAACTCGACATCGACGCGCGCGAGGTCACCGCGACCGAGGTCGCTGAACGCTTCGGGATCGCCATGTCGAGTGCGGAGACGATCATTCTCGAATCCGCACCGGCCGGGCACATCAACCCGCGGCGCATGATCGTCGCCCAGAACCGGCTCGCGAGCGCAGCGGGCGGGCTGATCGTGGACGCGCCCGTTTCGGCGGCAGCACCGACACGCAACGGCGTGCAGCTGACCTTCGGGAACGACACGATGCTCGCCGGCAACGTGCTGTTGTGCACTGGAGCGTGGGCGGCTGAGCTCGTCGCGGTCGACCTGCCGCTCGAACGCACGCTTCGAACGATCCTGCTCGCCGAGCTCGACGACGGTCCGCCGCTTCCGAGCCTGATCCGTAGGACAGATGCGGACTCTCGCCGCGACGTCTACTGGGTTCCGCCGGTTCGATTCCCGGACGGACGGGTGATGTTGAAGATCGGCGGCTACGACCGCTCCGTCGGGTGCGCCACAAACCCCGCAGACGTAGTGGACTGGTTCCGCAGCGGCGGGAGCGAAACTGAGGCCGACGCACTCGAGGAAAGACTGCGGGAACTCCTCCCCGACCGCACGATCCGTTCCCGAGATCTGAAGCCGTGTGTGGTCACGGACACCCCGCACGGTCTCCCATGGATCGACTGGGTCGATGATCGCGTCGCAGTCGCGATCGGCGGTTGCGGTTCGGCCGCGAAGTCAGCCGATGAGATCGGGCGACTCGCGGGAACGCTGTTCAGCGATGAAGGCTGGAACGACCCAGTGCTCAAGTTCGAGTCATTCAGACCGTCACACGCAGTTTGACGATTGACGCGAGCTCCTGGGCTCGAACGCTCAACTCAGGTGTGAGGCTCCATCAGCTCGATGCGCACCGTCAGAAAACGATGCCGCGTTGACCTAGCGCGGTCCCTACGGTCACCGACGTGAGTGAGACGCGAGCGAACTCGACCGATCCAACTCGTATTCCGATCGATCGCTCCGCAATGGCAAGGTCTGCAGTGTTGCTACAAACGTCGCATATATGCGACACTGCGTCCATGGAGGAAGTGGCTTCGCGTGAACTCCGCAACCAGACTCGTGCGCTGCTGGATCGAGTCGCCGCCGGCGAGTCGATCTGCATCACCGTGCATGGTCGTCCCGTGGCCGAGTTGCGGCCTGTCGAGATGCGGCCGCAATGGATGAGCCGGGAACGCTTCATCCGGGACGTGCTGGCCCACCAAGCCGATCCTGGCCTGTCCGATGACCTGGCGGATCTCTCCGCTGAGACGACCGACGACTTGCCATGGCCCTGAGCCGCGGTCTGGCGGACACATCGATCTTCATCGCACGCGAGACAGGTCGCCCGGTTCGGACGGAGGCGATCCCGGATCAACTGAGCGTGTCGATCGTCACTATCGGTGAACTTCGAGTCGGCGTGCTCAGGGCCGCAGACACCGTCGTGCGTGACCGCCGCCTGTCGACGCTGGCCAACGCACTGGCGCTTCAACCGCTGCCGATCGACACCGATGTGGCCACCGCCTGGGCACTTCTGCGCGTCACTCTCCGGGAACGAGGCATGGCAATGCCGATCAATGATTCATGGATTGCCGCCACGGCGCTCGCACACGAAGTCCCCGTCGTGACCCAGGACCAAGACTTCCCCGCGATCGACGGTTTGAGCGTCATCCAGGTTTGATCTCAGGACCTCAAGCGACACTAGAACCGCCGATTTGCGGATCCTTGGCGCAAGCGGGGCTCAGGTGTGAGGCTCCATCAGCTCGATGCGGTTGCCGAAGGGGTCGTCGACGTAAACCCGGTCGTAGCCTTCGAGCGGGTCGTCGTCACGGACGGTGACGCCGGCGGCTCGGAGCTGTTCAACCAGTGCAGGCAGACCCTCCACCAGCAGGGCCGGGTGGGCTTTACGGGCAGGCCGGTACAGGCCGTCGTCGGGCTGCTCGACGCCGAGGTGGATCTTGACGGTGTCGCTCTCGAACCAGCAGCCGCCTCGGGCTTCTAGGTGAGGCGGCTTGGGCACGCGTGGCAAACCGAGCAAGCCCTCATAGAACGCCTGAGCGGCTGCCTCCTCGCCAGCAGGCATCGTGAGCTGCACGTGATCGATGGCGACGATCCTCATGTGACCGCTCCATCGCTGGCGGCAGGTGTGCGAGTGGCGCGCTGCGCATCGGTCATGCTGCAAGCCTGCCAACTGTGGCGACAGATCGGCGGGAAGGGGCGGACGTGAGCAGGATGACGGCGGCAACCGAGGCCAAGGATCAGCCGTGAGCAGTGTGGTGGTGACCGGGGCGAGCTCGGGGATCGGCGAGGCGATCGCGCGACGATTCGTGGCCGACGGCTGGGACGTCCTGACTGGGAGCCGCAACGAACCCGATCTTGACGGCGTCGGATGGCTGCGCACCGACGTTGCCGACCCTGTCCAGGCTGATGCGCTGGTTGCTGCAGCCGTCGAGCAGTTCGGGTCGCTGGACGTGGTGGTCAACAACGCCGGCGTGCAGGTCGAGAAGACCGTGGCCGACACCACCGACGAGGAGTTCGACTACGTCATCGACGTCAACGTGCGGGGCGTGTTCAACCTGTGCCGTGCGGCCGTGCGTCAGATGACGGGCCAAATGACGGGCCACATCACAGGCCAGCAAACCGGCAGCGAAGCCGGTCGGCCCAAGGGCGGCGTGATCATCAACATCGCCTCGATCGCGGCAACCCACGCCGACCCCGGCATGGCTGTCTACAACGCGTCGAAAGGGGCCGTCGAGGCCCTGACCCGCGCCATTGCGGTCGACCACGGCCACCAGGGCATCCGCTGCGTTGCAGTGAGCCCCGGCTGGATCGCCACGGCGCTCGCCGACGCCGTGTTCGATCTCGAAGCGGACCCTGACGCTGCGCGCGCAGCGGCAGTCGAACGTCATCCCGTCGGTCGGCTCGGCACCCCTGACGACGTCGCCGAAGTCGTCGCCTGGCTGGCGGGCCCAGCGGCCAGCTTCATCTCAGGCAGCGTGTTTACTGTGGACGGTGGCCTTACAGCACAGAGCCCCATCGGCTGACGTCCGAGCGGCTGAGACGCGTGGTCACGTTGCGCCGAACGCACTGTCGGGCCGGGACCTCAGGCAGGACCAATGGGTGACATGTCGGGCAGCGCTGCGGTGATCGTCGATGACGTGACCGGCGGCGACACTGCCGCCGGACCAATGGGTGACATGTCGGGCAGCGCTGTGGTGATGAGCGCCCGCCAGCCGTGCCCCGTTGCCGCGATCGAGGCCCTGATCGTGTCGGTGCCCGCAGTGGGCAACGCCTTCGCCGAAGGCTCCGAGGAAACGCTGCTCGTCAAGGTCATCGACGCCGACGGGCGGGTCGGCATCGGCGAATCGGTCTGCACGCCGGCGGTCGTCAAAGCGATGATCGACCAGCGCACCATCCACTTCTGGAGCCAGGGCATCAAGGACGTGGTGGTTGGTGCCGACCCGATCGAGGCAGCCGCGCTCTATGACCGGGCGTACCACGGCAGCTTCTACCACGGGCGTCGCGGCACCTACATCCAGGCGTATTCGGCAGTGGACATTGCGCTCTACGACCTCGCTGGCCGCCAGCTCGGACTGCCGGTGTACAAGCTGCTCGGCGGCGCCCGGACCGAGCGCATCCGGCCGTATGCCACCTGCTACCCCGGCGATATCTACGACGGCCCGATGAACGCCGTGCTCGACGAGATCACCCGCCAAGCCGCCATCGCCGCCGACCAGGGCCTCACTGCTGTCAAGGTGCCGGTGCTGTTCGGCGCTGAAGTGCCTGACCGGGGCATCGTCGAGTTCGTCCGCACCTGCCGCACCTCGCTTGGCGATGACCTGACGCTCGCCCTCGACTTCGGGTACCGCTGGTGGGATTGGCACGACGCCGTCTGGACGCTGCGACGCATCGAGGACTTCGACATCGCCTTCGCCGAAGCCCCGCTGCGCCACGACGACCTTGCCGGTCACGCCCGGCTGGCAGCGGTATCGCCCGTTCGGGTCGGCGGGGCCGAGTTCGCCGCAGGCCGCTGGGAGGTGCGCGAGTGGCTGACCACTGGCGGTGTGTCGCTGGTACAGCCCGGCGTCAGCCGTGCAGGCGGCTTCACCGAGCTGATGCGCATCGCCGAGCTGTGCGAGCTGCACGGCGCGCAGCTCATCCCCCACAGCTTCGCTACCGGCATCACCGACGTCGCCAACTTCCACTTGCAGGCGGCAGCCCTGACGATCCCGATGGTCGAGTTTCGGTCGTCTCGGCTCGGTCCTTCCCGGCTGCGCACCGAGCTGGTGCACCCGCCCGAGCCCAAGATCATCGACGGCTACGCGGCGCTGCCCACCGGTGCCGGGCTCGGTGTGGAGCTGAACGACGAGCTGGTGGCGGCGCACACGCTGGACGCCACCAGCGGCGGGAGCGACTGAGCGGTGAGCGAGCCGTCGGCTGGAGCGTCGGCGAGGCCGATCCCAGCGTCGACAGATGCGTCGGCTGGAGCGTCGGCGAGGCCGATCCCAGCGTCGACGGACGGGTCGACTCGGTTGTCGGCGGGGCCTTGGGAGCCGGCCGACGGATCGGCTGAGAGGTCGACTGGCGGGTCGGCTGAAGGGTCGGCGGTTGGGTCGACCGGTGCAGCGGCGGGACACGGGGACGTCGGCGGCATCACCACCTACAACCCGCACCTCGGCAACCGGCTCGGCATCGCAGACGCCCCCACGGTGACCGGTGCAACCATTGACGGGCAGCGGGTGCAGGTCGAGTTCTCTGACGAAAGACTCCGAACCTTCGCCAGCCAGTGGCTGCGGCACTGCTGCTGGTGTCCCGAATGCGGCAACCCGGCTGACGGCATCCGCTTCACGACGGTGGCGAGCTTCCCGGCCGACATCACGCCTGCCACAGCACAGACAGTCGATGGCGATCTTGTGCTGGTCTGGCCCGACGGCCACCGGTCCACTTACGGCAGCGACTGGCTGGCCGCCAACGCCTACGACGACGAAGCCCGCCAACGGCGAGCCGAGTGGCAGCCGATCACGTGGCGAGCAGAGCTGTCGGACCGCTTCCCCACCGTCGACTGGGCCGACGCCAGCGACGGCGGCCCCGGCCAACTCGGCGCGTACCGGCTGCTGCGCGACTACGGCGTCGTGCGCATTGACCACCTGGGCACCGACCCCCAACACACCGAGCAGCTCGCCAACCTGGTCGGCCCGATCCACGAGACCACCGTCTATGGCCGCATCTACGACGTGCGGGCCGAACCGGTGGCGAAGCTGGGCGCCAAGACCGGCATGGCCCAGGCACCCCACATCGACGACGCCTTCTACTATTCCCCGCCCGGCATCGACATCTTCCACTGTCTGTCGAACACCGACGTCGGCGGCATGAGCACTTACGTGGACGGCTTCGCCATAGCCGAGTCGCTTCGAGCCCAGGAACCCGCCGCATTCGAAGCGCTCACCACCCTGCCGGTCACCCACGTGCGGCGGCATCCCGGCGAGATCAACATGCGCAGCCGCAGCCCCCTCATCCGGCTCGACGAATTCGGCCGTCCGAGCGGTGTTCGCTACTTCGACCGGGCGCTGGGCCCGCCCGACGTACCAGCCGACGAGGTCGACCGGCTCTACGACGCCATCCGGGCCTTCAGCGATCGAATGGCAAGCCCCGAGTTCACGGCCGCGATCCGGGTCGAGCCCGGTCAAGGCGTGCTCATCGACAACCACCGCGTCATGCACGGCCGCACGGCGTTCGATCCGGCCAGCGGCCGCCACATTCGCCTGTGCCACGTTCCCCGCGACGAATTCCACGGCCGCCTGCGTGAACTCAGCCTGCGGCTCGACCCGTGGTCCCACGACCAGTACCTGCCACAGGGCTCGTGACCGTGTCCCGGCCAGCGCGCACCAACCATCAACACAACGCTCATCGGCACATCTCTCGCCTGCGACCCCCGCATCCACCAACCCCGCACTCCAAGAACAACAGGGAGGCTGCGTCATGATCAGCGCCGATCTCACCGGCAAGCGCAGCATCGTCAGCGGCGGGGCCAGCGGCATCGGCCTCGGCGTGACCCGCACGTTTGCCTCCAACGGCAGCACCGTCGCCATCGCGGACCTGCCCGGCGAGCGCCTCGCCGGCACGGTGCGAACACTGCAGGCCGAGGGTCTCGACGTGTTTGAAGCCCCCTGCGACCTGCGCGACAACGACTCGGTGGCGTCCATGGTGGAAGCCGCAGCCGAGCGGATGGGCGGCATCGACTACCTGCTCAACATCGCCGGGCACCCGGTCACGCTCGAGACGATTCCCGCCAGCGACCTTGAATCGCAGACTGAAGAATTGTGGGCAGAGGCGCTGTCCATCAACCTGCTCTCCGCGTTCCGCACGGCCAAGGCCGCAGCGCCCTACTTGAAGGCATCCCGCGGCGCCATCGTGAACACGGCATCCATGTCAGGCTGGCGAGGCGGCGGCTCCAGCTCGCCCTACAGCGTCGCCAAGGGCGGGCTCATCACGCTCACTAAGGAGCTCGCCCGCGGCCTCGCCCCCGAGGTGCGGGTGAACGCCATCTCCCCCAGCTACGTGCACCCCGATTCCACCAACTTCCCGATCCGCTGGGAGACCGTCTTCGAAGACTCCAAGTCGCTGCCGCTGGGGCGTCCCGGCACCGCCCCCGAATACGCAGACGCCTGCCTGTTCCTGTGCGCCGGCGCCAGCTACATCACCGGTCAAACCATCCACGTCGACGGCGGCTGGAGCGCCTAGCTACACGGATCCACGTCCGGCGGCAATCGCACCGGCCGACAGCATCGAGCATCGGCAACAAGCACCGGCAGCAAAGCCCGGAAACCATCAACAGAAACGCAGCCCAGTGAGCAAACCCGCCAAGTGGTCCGACCCGGCCAAGAAGCTGTTCCCCCACCAGGTGGGCTTCACCGCGCCGCCCATGGATTTCGACGCCGCGCCCAGCGACTTCCTGCGAATGTGCCCGGACACAGTCGGCGTGCATGGGCGCCTGCTGCACGCTCCCGACTACGCCCATCGCCTGAGCGACCGGGCCGGCCTCTTCCACCTGCTCGAAGAGACCGTGCATTGCCTGTCCAACAGCGGCGCCGATGTGATCGGCCAAGTCGGCACGAACTGGGTGCATGCCAGCGGCACTGATGCTGCCGACATCCGGCGGTTCGTCGCCGAGATGTCCGACAAGTACGAGACGCCGTTTCACATGGCCGGCCTGACGCTGGTGGAGGCCTGCGAGGCGCACGGCTACGAGCGGGTCGCACTCAACGCCGTGTATTTCTGGCCCGACTGGCGCGACGGCGTCGTGCGGTTCCTGCGCAGCGCAGGCATCGACGTGGTGTGGGCGGGGAACTTCGTCGACCAAGGCTGGTACGTCACCCAGAAAGAAGTGAACGACCACATCTGGATTTTCCCCGGCGACCTCGCATTGAAGTCGACGCAGCACGCGCTCGACCAGGCCCCTGACGTGGACGCTGTGCTGGTGAACGGGATGTCCAACTACCGCGGCACCGACGGTGTGCCGAGGCGCTTCGTGGGCCTGGCCGCCGACATCGAAGAACGGATCGGCGTCCCGGTCATTTCCTCAGACATCAGCCTGTACTGGCGGATCTTCCGCACCCTCGGCGTCACTCCGCTAGGCCAGCAAGGCTCGCTGCTCGCGCCGCTGCAGGATCCCGAACCCCCATGCAGCTGAGCGAACTGCGCGAGCGACTCGGACAGGGGGACCGGGCACAACAGCTAGCAACACGCCTGATCGTCAGCGCTGCGGAAATCAGCGGCGCAACTGAGCTGGTGCCCATCGAGATGGCGCACATCAGCGCCTGCCACTACTCGGGCCGCGCCTCACTCGATTTCGCCGAGTTCCTGCTTCGCAACAGCGCCCGCTTCGCCGTGCCGACGCACACCAATGCGAGCCTCATCGCCTGCGCCACGCCGACCCTGCGGCCCGAGTCGACCGATCCCGAGTCGGTGGCTGGCGCCCGACGGCTCATGGAGATCTACGAGCAGCTCGGTGCGACGCCGATGTGGACGTGTGCGCCATACCAGCAGCCGGACGGGCGGCCCGATTTCGGCCAGCACGTGGCTGCGTCGGAGTCGAACGCTGTCTCGTTCTTCAACTCGGTCCTCGGCGCCCGCACCAACAAGTACGGCGACTTCCTCGACGTGAGCGCTGCGATCGTCGGGGCGGTACCGCTCGCTGGTTTGCACACCGATGACGGCCGAGGGGCGACACACCTGTTCCGTGTCCAGCTGCCCGACTCGGCGTCCGATGCTGAGCACGAAGATGCATCGCTGGCGCATCTCGTCGGGATCATCGTCGGTCGGCTGACGGGCACCCATGTCCCGGTGATCGACGGCATGGGTTCGCTTGACGAAGATCAGCTCAAGGCTGTCGCTGCCGCGGCAGCATCCTCGGGCTCGGTGGCGATGTTCCACGTCGTCGGCGTGACGCCCGAAGCGCCGACGCTCGAAGCGGCCACCGGGGGTCGCATACCCGCGCGGCAGACCGTCATCGACGCCGGCATGCTCGCCGATGCCCGCGCCGCGTTGCAGACTCGCTCGTCGGGTCGGCTCAGCGCAGTGTGCTTGGGGACGCCGCATTTCTCGGTAGGAGAATTCGGCGAGCTGCTGCGATTGCTCGACGGCCGCAGCACCCGAGTGCAGATGCTCGTCACGACGAGCCGAGCCGCTGTCGCTGAGATCGATGTCCTCGGCTGGGCGCAGCAGCTCGACGATGC
The DNA here is from genome assembly GCF_965221945.1 of Candidatus Poriferisodalis sp. Taxonomy (GTDB): domain Bacteria; phylum Actinomycetota; class Acidimicrobiia; order Acidimicrobiales; family Poriferisodalaceae; genus Poriferisodalis. Next base: position 2,837,612 of record NZ_OZ244925.1, read on the forward strand.
AGGCGTGCGAGTGATCTGCGACACCTGCACGTATTACCCGCCGACACCCACTGGCGTGAGCGGGCGCGTCATGACGAACTCGGCGAAGTGGGCTTACTACGCGCCCGGAACGCTGGGTGTCGAGGTTGCGTTCGGCAGCCTCCGGGCCTGCGTCGAGTCGGCAGTGTGCGGCGAGGTCGTGCTGTGAGGATCGACGGCCGCTCGCTGCACGGAGGCTCGGCGAGCGGTGAGGTGGCCAAGCTGAGCGACACGATCAGCTTCTGGGGCGGCATCGACATGTCCGGAACGATCATCGATCAAGCCCACCCCCAAATGGGCACCTCGATCGCCGGGAAGATCGTTGCGCTCCCGGGTTCGCGCGGATCGAGCGGCACGCCGGCCGCGCTCTGCGAGATGCTCCGGCGGGACACGGGCCCCGCAGCCATCCTGGTCACCGAGCCCGACACCAACATCGTCGTCGGGGCGATGGTCGCGGCCGAGCTGTACGAAGTCGACTGCCCCGTCGTGCTCATCGAGCCAGCTCAGTTCGACAATCTCGTCGCCGGCGAGACCGTCACCGTCACCGTCAACGAACAGCACTGATTCGACCAGCACTGATTCACGTTCACCGCGCTCTAGGGCCCAGTGCCGCGCCTGCAGTCAGACAGTCCGCCGCAGCTCAGCCGCCGACGGCTGCGGCGTGTTGCGGGCGCCGCATCGCCCGGCGTACCCCGGTGAAGGTGATGAAGGTGACCACAACCAGCGCCAGGCCGAAGAGCGCATTGGCGTAGTTCACGCCCCGATATTCGAACGTCGCGTACAGCGCACCCGAGGTCAGCCCGGCCAATGCGCCCGAGCCGATCATGGCGAAGTCACCGACGCCTTGCACTGCGACTCGCTGGTGAATGGGGTACAGCGCCACTAGCAGGCTCGACGCTGCGATCACCCCGAAACACCAGCCCAAGCCGATGAGGAAGTTCCCCATGAACACACCCACCGCTCCCGCAGGCGGGGTGACTGCCGCCCACCAGGCTCCCCAGGTGCACAGGCCGCCCGCGATGTACAGCATCGGATAGTTGCCGATGCGGTCGGTGAGTTGCCCGATCACCGGCGAGAACAGGTACATGCCCAGAATGTGGAACCCCATCATGAATCCGATGGCGTTCTGGGACTGGCCGCCCGCATCCATGTGCAATGGCGTCAGCGCCATGACACCCACCATGGTCACCTGGCTGACGACCATCGCCAGCACGGCCAAACGAGCCTCTGGCTTCTGCCAGATCAGTGCCAGCGCGTCACGCGTCGTTGGCGTCGGCAACGCTTCCGATCGGCCGCGGGCGCCATTGCGTGATTCGCTGACGTCGTTCGCGACCTCCAGCGGGTCGGGCCGCAGGAACAGCTCCACAATCGCAGCGGCCAGCAGGAACATGAAGGCAGCGAACACGTACGAGCCGGTCTTGTCGGGCAGTCCGATTGAGCGGCCGACGTCGCTCGCGAAGCCCGACACCAGCGAGCCGGCGGTCGAGCCGAACGTCGTGGCCCACACGATCATGCTGATCGTGCTGGCGCGCCGGTGCTCGGGTGCGAGATCGGACGCTGCGTAGCGAGTCGCCAAGTTGGCGGCGCTGCCGGCTCCCGCGCCGAACACGCCCAGACACAGCAGCGGATAGCTCAGCAGGATTGCGCCGAGCACCGCGAGCGTCGAACCCGCGGCCCCTACGAGGTACCCGAAACGCAGCCCGACGCGCCGCCCGTTGCGGTTCATCAACTTCGACATCGGCACAGCGACCACCGCCGCTCCGATCGACAAGCAGCTGGCGGCGATCGTGGCAAGTGTCGCGCTGCCGGTGATGTCCTTTGCGAGCAAAGCGCTGACGATGTAGGTCGCCACGAGGCCGAAACCGCCCGCAGCCTGGCTGGCGATCAGCACAACAATGGTGCGCTTTTGAATGCGCGCCTGGTCCGAACTCGAGTACGCGGACGCGCGATGCACCGCGAACACCGAGTCCCCCGACATCGCAACAGCATGGCCCATGCACGGGTGTCTCGCACGGTCAACGGCCCACGGTGGAAGGCCCCACGGCCACGGCGGCACCGGCGCGGGTCCGCGTAAGGTCCCGCAGATGTACGTCGGCATCACTCCCATCAACTCCGCCGCCTACCTCGACCCCGGATTCCTGCGGTCGTTCGCACAGCAGCTCGAAGAGCTCGGCTACGAATCGGTGTGGACGTTCGAGCACGTCATCGTGCCCCACGACTATGAGAGCCGGTACCCGTACCACCCCAGCGGCAAGCTGGGCCTCCCGACGAACGCCGGATTCACCGACCCGTTCATCGCACTCACGTACGTCGCCGGGGCCACTCAGCACCTGCGACTGGGCACCGGCGTGAACATCGTCACCCAGGCCAACGCGCTGTACTTCGCCAAGCAGGCGTCATCGCTCGACCATCTGTCGGGCGGACGGCTGGAGTTGGGCATCGGCGTGGGCTGGCTGGAAGAGGAGTTCGACGCCATCGGCGTGCCGTTCGATCGTCGAGGTGCGCGTGCCGACGAGTACATCGACGCGATGACGGCCGCCTGGAGCGGTGAGGACGTGGATTTCCGCGGCGAGTTCCTGAATTGGACCGGGTTCTCGATGCTGCCGACGCCGGCTCAGCGACCGCGCATGCCGTTGCTCATCGGCGGTACGACGCCGCCGGCGATCCGTCGCCTAGTGGCCCGCGGGGACGGCTGGTACGTCATCCACAAAGATCTCGACGATTTCAAGCGGCTCATCAGCGAGATGCACGCCGAATGCGACCGCCAAGGCCGCGACCCCGCCGAGCTGTCCCTGACTGCCTATTGGAACTACCACCGCGAGGGCCTCGAAGGCCTTGAGGTGTACAGCGATCATGGCGTGCAGCGGCTGCTGGTGAACACCGCAGCGCTGCGCATGGGTCAACCCGAGGACGCCATCGCTCAGTTCGCCACCGAGGCCCTGCCGGCCTGCGCCGAGGCATGACGACGCTTGGCGCTCGCCCGGCGGTGCCTCAGCCGTCTCCGATGGAGATGCGGATGCTGCCGGAGGGGTGCAGCGAGCAGTAGCTGCTGAAAGCCGCCGCCTCACCGAAGCTGTGCTCGGAACTTTCGCCCGGCCCAACCTCGAAGGGGCCGATGGTGTGTACCACCGAGTCACGGTTCACGATGATCAGCACGTCGCGCAGCTTGAAGTCCAGCTCGTCGGGAATGACTTCGACGTCCTCGCCGGCAGCCAGGCGCTCGGCTGTGCCCGGCGGGATGTCGATCGTGTGAGTCTCGGCGTCGGGCTGATCGACGAAGCGCGAGACGACGACGGGGATCGCCGCAATCAGCAATCCGCCCAGCAGGTACAGCAGCAGTGTCCGCTGGTTGGGCCAGCCGACATCTCGACGGCGCATGTCAATCGTCGGACCAGTTGCGTTCGTTCTGGTCGAAGTAGGTGTGCCGGGCGGTACGCGAGCTGTCGCTCTTGCCCATGTAGCCGACGGCAACGTGGTCGAGGTGGTTGATCGCTCGGCCCAACGGCATCGCCTGCGCATTGATCGACGCCTTCGACGCCGTGACCGGCACCGGCGGCTGGTTGACGATCGCGGCAGCCAGCCGTTCGCCAGCGGGCACCAACTCGTCGTCGCTCGACACTGTCTCGGTGAAGAAGCCGAACTTGTCCAGCTCTTCCATCCCGTAAGTGCGCCCGAGGATCAGCATTTCCTTGGCGCGGTGCGGGCCGACCAGGTTCACGAGCGCCGGAACCGAGTGCCACGTCAGGTTGAAGCCGATGCTGACCTCGTTGAGCGTGAGGCTGATCGACGGGCTGCCGATGCGGAAGTCGCAGGCCGCGGGCAGCACTCCTCCCCCGCCGATCATGTAGCCGTGGCACAGGGCGATGGTGATCGGGTTGAGGTGCATCAGCGTGTCGTACATGCGGGCGCCGTGCTTCGAGCCCAGCATGGCGTCGAGGCTGCTGCCGCGCTGTTGCTTGAGGTCGGCGCCCGACGAGAGGCTCTTGCCCTCGCCGCGCACGATCACAACCCGCACGCCGGGGTCGGCGTCAAGCGCGAGGCACGCCGCATGCACATCAGCGACCAGCTGGGCGTTGACGGCGTTGTGCACTTCGGGCCGGTTCAGCACCAGGTGGCGCACCGGACCGTCGCCGTCCACCCGCACCGTCTCCAATTCCAATGACATCGCTGAACTCCTATCCGGCGGCTCCGAACCCCTCCCCCATCATGTCGCCGAAATCGCCCACGATCTCATCGGCGGGAGGTGCCTCGATAGTGATGTCCGCGTCGTAGTCGTAGAAGTCGACGACGTTGGTGATGTTGAACAGACTTGCGATCTCGTCCTCGTGGCCCTCCGTCTCGGCATCATCGAGGTCGCCAATGAGGTTCTCCATGAGGGAGCCCAAGTCGACGCTCATGCGTCGCGTCAGGCCGTCGGCATCGATCCAGATGTCGTAGGCAACTTCGTCGGGAAACATGTCACCGACGAAGGGAAGCGCGCTGTCGCTGCCCTCGGGCTCAGCAAGGTAGGCATCCAATGCGGCGGCGTAGTCCAACATGAAGCGCACCCGTGTCGTCGGCACGCCATCGAGCTCCTCGGGACCGACGATCTCGGCGCTGGTCACGTTCTCGATCATGTCCGTACTGTCGTTGGGCAGTCGGCACAGGCCATCGTCCGGCGTCGCGCCGGGCAGCGCGGACGGGCACACGATTCCCATTGCGGCAGCTGTCTCTGCGTCGAGGGTGAACCAGCCCTGGGGCATCGCATCGCCGACCAGGCCGCTCATCTCTTCGGGCACCGCGAACTGCATGTACTGAAGGCCGTCAACGAACCGGATCTCGAATCCGAAGCCCGCCTCGCCAGCACCCATCATCTCCTCGAAGCTCATCAGCATCGAGAAGTTCTGGTTGCCGTCGCTCTCGAAATGCACGGCAACGGTCGCCAGATCGCCCATGTCCATGCGCATGTCGCCCCTGACCGAACGAGTCGCACTGTTTTGCAAGGCGACGGTCACAAGCTCCTTCGCGTCAGTGGGAAGCGCGGCGGCTGTCGTTGCCGGTGCGGTTGTGGGCGCAGCGGTCGTTGCCGGCGCAGAGGTCTCCTGAGTCGCCGCCTGAGTTGCGACTTCGCCTCCACCATCGTCGTCAGCGCCACCACCGCAAGCAGCGGCGACGAGCGCCAGCGCCGCAAGGCCGGCGGCAAGTCTCGCCCAGCGAGCCTTCACGATCATCATCTCCTTGCCGGAACGGCGGCACCATGTGTTCGGCACCGCTGACACGAACCGGCCTTCGGCCAGTATCTCAGCAGTTCATGTCCGCGAAGAGTCAGGGATCTCAGTTCTTGTTCTGGGAGTCGCCCGGATTGCAGAGGGTGGGCGCCACGATCCATGCCCAGGCGACAAGCGTGACCGGCTCGAGTCGGTCGCCGCAGCAGCCCTATGAATCGCCGTAGCCGGGCGCGGTGTCCGAGCCCTCGTCAAAGCCGAGGCCCATCAGGTCGCCGAAATCTCCCACGATCTCATCGGCGGGCGGCGCGGTGATCGTGATGTCGGCGTCGTAGTCGAAGAAGTCGATCACGATGGCGAATTCCGGGATGTCCTCGGCGTCGGCTCCGAATCCCTCCGCGAGGTCCCCGAACATCGACCCCAGATCCAGACTGACTCGCCGCGTGAGGCCCTCGCCGTCGATCCAGATGTCGGTGGCCAGGCCATCGCCGAACATTTCCGCGGGGAACGAGGCTGACCCCCCACCGCCGTCGGGCCCAGTCCCCTGTGATGCAGTCCCCTGCGATTCGGCCAAGGCCACAGCATCGAGGGTGTAGCGGAGTACGGTCATCGGCTCGCCGTCGATGTCCTCAGAACCAATGGTTTCGACATCGTTCACGAATTCGATCAGGTGAGAGTTGTCGTTCGGCGCAGGGCAGGCGCCGGCGCGGGGGGCCTCACCGGGCAGCGGCGAGGGGCACAGGATGCCCATGCCCGCTGCTGCGGTGGCGTCGAGCGTGAACCAGCCCTCCGGCAGCGCCGCACCGGCCAGACCCTGCATCTCTTCGGGAATGACGAAGCGGATGTAGGTGGCGCCGTCGACCATCAGGATCTCGAAGGCGAGACCACCCGCTGCCGGGTCGTCGACGCTCATCGTCATCGCCATGTTGGCGTCGGGGTCGACCTCGAACGACAGCGTTATTGCTGCCATTCCTCCGAAGTCAGATTGCATCTCGCCGCGCACCGAGCGCCCCGCGCTCGACTCGAACGCATGCGTGAGCAGCTCCAGTGGATCAGCAGGAAGAGTGGCTGCAGTCGTCGGCGGTGCGGTCGTGGGCGCAGCGGTCGTTGCCGGCGCAGAGGTCTCCTGAGTCGCCGCCTGAGTTGCGACTTCGCCTCCGCCATCGTCGTCAGTGCCACCACCACAGGCAGTGGCGACGAGCGCCAGCGCCGCGAGTCCGGCGGCAAGTCTGGCCCAGCGAGCCTTCACGATCATCATCTCCTTGCCGGAACGGCGGCACGCGGGTGATCGGCGCCGCGGACACGAACCGGCCTTCGGCCAGTATCTCAGCAGTTCATGTCCGCAGACGGTCACATATTTCGCGTTGTTGGCTATGAAGTACGGGCGTGAACAGCCCCGCTACAGCGGGTGGGGGCCGGGGTCCATGCCGAGGCGGGTGCGGCCGTAGGCCTCACCGACCGTGTCGAGGTCGGCGACCTGGTGCTGGCTGGCCATCGTCACGTCGCGGAACGCCTGCTGCAGGCGGCTGCCGTCGAACACGGCCCGGCCTCCGGCTGCGGTGGTGACGCGATCGAGCGCCCGGCGGCACAGCTCGATGGCGTAGCTGCCCTGGTACTTGGCGTGGGCTCGCAGCTGCTTGGAATCGGCCCCGTCGGCAGCTTGGCGCAACAGCCTGATCGTGTCTTCGATGAGCAGCTCCGCCGAGCGCACTTCGGTGTTGGCCTCGGCCAGGCGCATGTGCAGGCCCGGCCGTCTGGATTTTGGCGAACCGATGTAGCGGTCGTCCTGGACGCTGAAGCGGTCGGCGGCATCGTCGAGCCCAGCGCGAGCGAGCCCGAGCGCGGTAGCGGCCACGTGCACTGCCAGCCCGGGCAGGATCGGAGTGCGGTACACGCTCGTGCGGTGGCGGCCCGACCATGGCGAGCGTCCGCCCAGCAGGTCGCCGGAGTCGATCACGCGATGCGTCGGCACGAATGCTTGGGTTGCGACCACGTCGCAGGAGCCGGTGCCGCGCAGCCCGATGGCATACCAGTTGTCGTCGATCTCGATGTCCTCCCGCGGGATCACCACGTGAAGGAGGCGCGGCCATTCACCCGGCATCAGCATCTGGGAACCCAGCAGGAACCAGTCACCCCAGAGGGCACCGCTGGTGAACGGCCAGCGGCCCTCCACGAGCCACCCGCCGTCGCACTCGGTGGCGGAACCGACCGGTGCCAGCGAGCCGGGCACAATCGTGTCGGGATCGACGCCGTACACCTCGTCCTGAAGGTCCTCGGTCATCGACCCGAGCATCCAGCTGTGCCCGACCAGAACCATCAGCACCCACGCCGCGGCGCCGTCGTACAGGGCGGCCTCTCGGACGTTGGCGACCATGTCGGCGAATTCCCGCTCGTCGCCTCCGGCGCGCTCGGGCACCAGCAGTCGCAACGCGCCCGACTCACGCAGCGCCGACAACGCCCCTTCGGCGAGATGGCGGTGCTCCTCGTTCCAGGCGGCATGTTCGGTCAGCACCGCGCCGGTGCGTTCGTCGATACGCAGGTCCCGGCCCGAGCCGTTCGAGCCATTCGGACCGGTCGAATCGGACACTTCGGTCGCGCTCATCTCACTATTCCTACTGCACTTCAGCAGCCCGTCACCGAAGGCGGACGGACACAGATGCCATAGCTGCGGCGGCGGCTGGGAACTCTGCGAGGTTGGAACCAGCCGGATTCCCGGAGCAGAGGGCACTGCCGCCGCCGCAGCGGGCGCGCAACTACCTGCGCGACCAACTACTTCACGATTCCTGTGGCGCGCAGCTCGGCGATTGCGTCGGGTGTCCTGCCCAGCTCGCTCAGAATTTGATCGGTGTCGGTGCCGCGCTCGACTGCGTGGCGCAGTTCGGGCATGCCGCCTGCGAACAGCGCGGCGGGGCGGTGCTGGCGGATGGGGCCGACGATCGGATGGTCGACCTCCCGGATCACTCCCGAGTGCTGCACCTGGGCGTCGGTCGCGATCTCGTCCGGGCGCAGCGCCGGAGCAACCGGCACGTCCGCCGCGATGAGCCGCTCGACCACGTCGTCACGGGCGACGTCAGCCACGATCTCGCCGAGCGTGTCGATCATCTCGCCGAAGTGGGCGGCCCTCGGCCCGGCTTCGGCGAAACGCGGGTCGGTCAGCAGGTCGGGCCGGTCGAACGCGTCCGCCAAGCCCTTCCAATGCCCATCGGTGAGGGGCATGACCGCCACGTAGCCGTCCTGGCAGCCCAGCAGCCGGTAGTCGGCCAGCAAGTTGGGGCGATGGTCGGCGTCGTCGGCCAGTACGACGTGTTCCATCATCGCGTCGGGCCACATGAAGCTCACTGCCGAATCCAGCAGGGACAGCTCCACGTGCTCGCCCCGGCCGGTCCGCTCACGTGCGAACAGCGCCGCGCACACCGCTTGGGTCCACGTGAGCGAGGTGACCTTGTCGGGGATGAAGCTCTTCACGAACTGTGGCTCGCCGTCGCCCCCCTGCACAGCGGCGATGCCGGACCAGCCTTGGATGACGGCATCGTAAGCAGGCCGTTTCGAATACGGCCCGTCGCGGCCGAAGCCGCTGATCGATACGTAGACGATGTTCGGGTTGCGCTTGCGCACATCGGCCTCGCCGATGCCGAGCCGTTCGGCCACGCCGGGGCGGTACGCCTGCACGAAGACGTCGGCGGTGGCCAGCAAGTCGGCCATGACCTCGCGGCCTTGCTCGGAGGCGATGTCCATGCACAGTGAGCGCTTGCCGGCGTTGATGTTGGCGAACCAGCCCGACATGCCGTTGCGGCTCGACCCGAACATGCGCAACGGGTCGCCGACAACCATGTCTTCGACTTTGATGACCTCAGCACCCTGGGACGCCAGCAGGTGCGAGCCGCCGGGCGCGGCGATGAAGGTGGCGATCTCGACGACGCGGATGCCCGCTAACGGCCCTGTTCCGGTGGTCATATCCGTCCTCGGCTGACTAGTCCTCGGCTCTCAGGCCCTCGGCTGACTGGCCCTCGGCTAGCTGAAGCAAGAACCGTTGCGGATCCTGCTGGGAGCCCACCCGAAGATCGACGCTCCCCTCCCCCCGAAGGCAGTGAAGCCGCCGAGTGCGGACAGGCCGATCGAATTGAAGCCGCCGAACGAGATGATGCCGATGCTGTTGAGCCCGCCGATGCTGATCACGCCGATGGAGTTGGCGCCGCCGATCGTCACGATGCCGATCGCATTCCAGCCGCCGAGTGCCACGATCCCGATGGCATTGTTCGTTCCGATGGCGATGCCGAGGGTGGTCTCCGAGTCCGGGACATTGTCGAGAACGCCCCACTGCGTCAGCAGCAACATCAGGACGAGGCCTCCAAAGACCGCAAGCGCCCACAGCATGGTGACGCCTATCGGCGAGAACCGGTCTTGCGCGTCTGCCGGAAGTGTCATCGCGGCCTCCCTTTCGTTGAACCGCCGACCGCTGCGAACCTACTCGCCGAGCGCTCGGCGCTCTTCGGGGTGGGCATGTTGCGGCGGCTAGCTCGGGGCGCGTTCACCGTTCGGCGGCCCAGCCCTACATTGACGATCAAGCATTGACGTTCAAGGAATGACGGGCAACGGGACCGAGCGACGAGGACGAGCAACAAGCATGAATGACACCGGCGATCTGCCAGACGACCTTCCAGACTTCAACGGCTTGCGAGCGCTGTTCATCAACTGCTCGATCAAGCACGACCCCGCCCAGTCCCACACCCGGCGCCTGATCAACCGGGCAGCCGGGGTGATGCGTGACCGAGGCGTCGACGTCGAGATCATCCATGCGCTCTCCCACACCATCGCCTTCGGCATGGAAAAGGACCAGACAGTCAACGGCATGGCCGACGACTGGCCCGGGATCCACGCCAAGATCATGGAGGCCGACATCTTCGTGATCGGCACGCCGATCTGGCTGGGTGTCAAGTCGAGCGTGGCGACGCTGGTGGTGGAGCGCCTGTACGCCTACAGCGGCGACCGCAATGCCAAGGGCCAGTACCTGTACTACGGCAAGACGGCGGGCTGCATCATCACCGGCAACGAGGACGGCGCCAAGGCGTGTGCCATGGACCTGCTGTATGCCATGTCGCACATCGGCTACACCGTCCCCCCGCAGGCCGACTGCGCCTGGCTGGGCGAGGCCGGCCCCGGCCCCAGCTACGGCGACCCCCGCTCCGACGGCGGTCACGAGGGCTACGACAACGACTTCACCAACCGCAACACCACGTTCATGTCGTGGAACCTGATGCACACAGCGAAGATGCTGCGCGACAACGACGGCCTCCCCGCCATCGGCAACCTGCCCGAGACCTGGCAGCAGCTCACCAACGCCAAGGACCAGGACCCCGAAGCCGACTGAAATCAGCTCTGTTCCGCCGGACAGCGACGGCTCGAGGCGCGAGACTGCGCGCTGCGAATGAGACGGGCAGCGGGGGGACTTGTGACGGCGACGATTGCTGAGCTGGCGGCGGGCTACCGGGACGGGTCACGCAGTCCGGTCGAGGCGACTGGGGAGTGCCTGGCTGCCATTGCGGCTCTGGACGGGCGGGTCGGCGCCTGGCAGGCGGTGTACGCGGACGAGGCGCGGGCGGCGGCGGAGGCTGCCGATACGGCGCTGGCGCTGTCGGCGGGTGAGCCGCTGGGGCCGTTCTGGGGGGTGCCGTTCGCGCTGAAGGACATCGTGGACGTCGAGGGTCGGGTGACGACCGCTGGGTCGGTGGAGTGCATCGACCGGATCTCGCCGACGACGGCGACGATCGCGCAGCGCTTGCTGGAAGCCGGCGGGATCCTGCTGGGCAAAACCAAGACCGTCGAATTCGCGATGGGCGGCTGGGGCACCAACCAGCACATGGGCACGCCGTGGAATCCCTGGGATCCGGCCGTGGCCCGCACGCCGGGCGGCTCGTCGTCGGGTTCGGGCGCGGCGGTGTCGTCAGGCATGGCGCCATGCGCGGTGGGCACCGACACGGGCGGGTCGGTGCGACTGCCGGCTGCGATGTGCGGGATCGTCGGGCTCAAGACCGCCGAGGGCCTGCTGCCGATCGACGGGATCGTTCCGCTGTCGCACACGCTGGACACGCCGGGGCCCTTGACCCGGTCGGTGCTCGACGCCGCGCTCATGTTCGACGCCATGGCAGGCGCTGCGCCTGCCGCGGTCGAGCGGGACTGGCTGGCGGGCAACGGTCGCTACGGGGCGCTGCAAGCGGGAATGCAGGGCCGCCGCATCGGCTGCCTCAGTGACGACGAACGTGTGGGCGTGGATGCCGCCCAGCTCGCCGCGTATGACACCGCGCTTCAGGTGCTGGCGGGCCTTGGCGCCGACGTGGTGCCCTTCGACCTGCCGACATCGTTCGAGGAGTTGAAGAACACCAGGTTCTTGATCGTGACGGCGGAGTCGTACCACTACTACGGCGCGCTCATGGAGGACCCGAACTCGAAGGTGGATGAGCGGGTGCGAGCGAGAGTCCTGGCGGGGACCAACATCTCGGCCTCCGACTACATCGCGGCCACGCTGCAGCGGTGCATCGACCTTGCCGAGTTTGCGGCAGCGTTCGAGGGCTTCGACGCGATGGTGACGCCGACCACGCCGATGCTGCCGCTGCCAGTGGACGAGGCCGACGAGACGAACACCCCGGCGCTGTTCACCCGAGCGGCCAACTTTCTTGCACTGTGTGCCACGACCGTGCCGACGGGCGTGTCGGCGGGTGGCTTGCCCACGTCGATGCAGTTCGTCTGCCGCGGCGGCGACGAGACGCTGTCGCTTGCGTTGGCGGCGGCGTACGAGGCGACACGGGGGCCGATGCCGACCCCGCCGCTGTGGGCCGGCGACTGAGACGCGCTCCTGGCGCTGCCGCTGGGGGACGCGGCCCGCTTCGTGCTAGAGATGCCCGCGCGATCGTGCTCCCGCCGCACGCTCGGCAAGCCAAGGAGGCGCATTCATGGGCAAGGCGACGGTGATCGGCAGCTTCGACTGCCAGGACGGCAAGGGCGACGAGATGGAGGCCGTGCTGACTTCGATGGTTGAAGCTGCCACCGAAGAGCCCGGCGTGGAGATCTACTCGTACCACCGCGGCGAGGGGAACACCTTCTGGTTCTTCGCCCTGATGACCGATGCCGAGTCGATGCAAGGCCATGGCCAGACTGAAGCCATGCAGCAGGCGATGGCTGCGTTCATGCCGCTCATGGCGTCACCGCCCCAGATGCAGATGACCACGCCGATCGCTGCCATCGGCCTCGATCTCTGAGCCCGCCGTAACGGCGGTGCAGCCGTAGGGTGGGCGGCGTGCTGGCGGTGCTGATTCTCTTGCTCGTGTCGGTTCCGCTGCTGGAGCTGTACGTGATCGTGCAGGTAGCCGGCGGGCTGGGCGCTGGCCAGACGATCGTGCTGTTGCTCGTCGTGTCGGTGGTGGGCGCCTGGATGGTGCGCCGCTCCGGGCTCGGCGTGCTGAACCAGATCCGCAACCGATTGGCCCAGGGCGAGCTTCCCGGCAACGAACTGGTGGATGGGCTGCTGATCTTGCTGGCCGGGGCGTTCATGCTGACGCCCGGCTTCCTGACTGACGGGGTAGGGCTGCTGCTGCTGTTCCCACCCACCCGAATCGCTGTTCGCTCGGTGCTCGTGCGTCGCTACTCCAAGCGCATCTCGGTTGCCGGCTGGTCTGGCGGGCCGAGTGAGCCCGGTGGACCCCGCGGGCCGAGCGGGTCGAGCGGGTCGAGCGGACAGGGCGGACAGGGCGGACAAAGCGATGCTGGGCGCTCCGGTCCCCCGCTGGACGCTGAGAGTTTCTCCGACGACGACGACCGTCTCGCCTGACTGCTTCGCCTGAGCGCTTCGGGCCGGGGGGTGTCCCGAGCGCGGGGCCGCCCAACGACTAGAACTCGTCTATGGAACCCAAGGACCGGCTCCCGATCGGCGTCTCGCTTCTGGCGCTCGCGGTAGCGATCGCAGCATTGGTAGTCGCCGTCAGCGACTCCGACAGCGACGACGCCGTCGAAGAGCCCGAGACAAGCGTCACAGCGTCTGCGCCAGCGACGACTCAAGCATTCCAGACCACCACCACGGTGCACACCGTTCAGACGCTGGCTCCGGCGCCCACGACGGCCGCGACCCAGCTGATCGTGACGGCCACGACGGCTGCTGAGTCGGACGAGATGGCCGACTCCGAGTTCTCGGACAACGTGCTGGCCGTCGTGGGCATCGGCTACGACAGCACTCTGAACGTGCGCGAGACGCCGGGAGGCCAGATCGTCGGCAAGCTCGACTCGGACGCCGCGGGAATCGTTCCCACCGGCACCACTCGAGCGGTGACCGGGGCGATCTGGTACGAGGTGCACGCAGCTGGAGTCGTCGGCTGGGTCAGCGGCGAGTACGTGACACCGCTGGGTGTGACGATCGACGCAACGACGCAGATCGTTGCGCTCCTGGGCGAGACGCCCAGCGCGGACAACATGACGGCGTTGGGTCGGATCGTTGCGGGGGCTGTGGCATCGGAGGAGCCCGAGTCGCGTGTGAGGATCTCGGGTGCCCCCACCGTCGGAGATGTCAGCGAGATCACGATGGATGTCGTCGGTCAGCCTGACGATTCGATCCGCGGCTTCCGGCTGCACCTGTTTGCGACACCGAGCGATGGCGGCGGATCGTTCACGCTTCGCAACGTCGAGAGCACCGTGATGTGTTACACCGAGCGGGGCGTCAGCGCAGAGGGTCTCTGCAACTAAGGGGGCCTGCTGCTGACGGATGGGGGCGGCGGTGATGCGCGGACGCCATCTGCGCGTGCTCGCCGCAGTCGCCATTGGCGTGGTGTCGTTCGTGTTGGGCGTCAGCGTCTATCCCGACATCGACCATCGGTTGGTCGGCACGCCGTACGGGGCTGCGCTGAACGTCTGCCTCGCTCTGGTGGTGCTGTGCTGGATGGCCTCGATCGTGACGCGAGACCATTCCTGGGTCGACCGGCTGTGGTCACTGGTGCCGGCGCTCTATTGCGGGATCGTCGTTGCCGAGGTGGGGTTCGGTTCCGCCCGGATCACCGTGATGACCGTGCTGGCGTGCCTGTGGGGGGCTCGGCTGATGTTCAACCTGGCTCGCAGGGGCGGGTACCACGCGGGCAGTCAGGACTACCGGTGGACCTACATCCAGGATCAGCTCACTAAGCTGCAATTCCAGTTGTTCAACGTGACGCTGGTCTCATTCATCCAGATGGCGATCGTGTGGTGGTTCACGTCGCCCATTCACCAGGCCTGGCTGCACGCCGAGGTGCCGTTGGGCTGGCTGGGCTACGTCGCGATCGTGGCGTTCTTGACCTTGCTGGTGCTGGAGGGGGTCGCCGATGGGCAGATGTGGCGCTTCCAGCAGAACAAGAAGCGGCTGGTGGCGGCGGGGGCCGAGGTGGAGCGGCCGTTTATGGCCGAGGGTTTGTTCCGCTACTGCCGCCATCCCAATTGCGCGTGCGAGATGGGCATGTGGGTGGTGTTCTACCTGTTCGCGATTTCGGCTTCCGGTCGGCTGTGGCACTGGACCGGCCTGGGTTGCGTGATCTTGGTGGTGCTGTTTCTGGGCTCGACGCAGCTCATCGAGAAGATCTCCAGCGCGAGATACCCCGGCTACAGCCGCTACCAGGCCGCGGTTCCGATGTTCATTCCGAATCCGCTCAACCCGAGACGGCGGCGGGCGCAGCCTGTGTACCTGTAGCAGGATGCTGAAAAAGTGCCGATACCGCAGACCGGCAGATGCAAAGCCGCTGGTCAGAGAGTTGGTCAAGCAGCTGAAACCGGCTTTCTTAGCAGCCAGCTAGCGGAGGGCTCGCTGGGCCGTCCGCCGGTTCACTGGTGCTTGGCGCGCTCCCAGCCATGGCTGGGCAGGGCTGGGCCAAGGCTCGGCCGGGGCAGTTTGGCTAGGCGGGGCCGGGCATCTCGGGAGTGCCGTAGCCCTCGTCGACCACTCCTTCGGTGAAGAACGCCTCCCACCACAGGCCGTTGGGGTCGGTGATCCACGACTTGTGCTGGAGCTGGTAGCCGCACACCAGGTCGTCCTGGTCGGCACGGGGCAGGTCGGCCGAGTCGATGTGGGTGCGCATGTCCTCGAGTTCGTCTCGGGATTCGACCTGGATGCCGTAGTGGGCCGAGCCGGGCGGTCCGTCGCCGTGGACGTCGAGCGAGAAGTTGACCCGGGGGTCGTCCAGCATCCACTTGGCGTAGTCGGAGCGTCGCAGGGTGGGCTCGCAGCCGAGCAGCCGCTTGTAGAACTCGATCGACTCGTCGAGGTCGTCGACCTGCAACCCGATGTGCATGCGCCGCATAGCCCGCACGTTACGGCACCCAGCGACGCGCGATCTGACCGGTCGCACCAACCAGCAGCACCAACTGCCTACAGCAACTGGTGACGCCGGCCGGCTGATTCGCGGCGTTGCATCGGTCGTCTCCGTGCCGTGACGTGCGGAACAGCACAGCGGTGCCAACGGCTGCGTCAGTGGCACGTTGGCGCTGCCGCGGCAGACTGCTCGCCGTTGGAACCGGCTACCCGAGCTGAGCAGTCGAGTCGGATGCTGAGATTCGCCGTCGCCCCGGCAGCGAGCAGGAGACCACCATGCCCTTTGCGTCCGTCAACCAGTTCGCACGGACAGATCAGGACGACACCGAGATCCGGCTCTACTACGAGACCCACGGCGATCCGGGCAATCCGGCGCTGCTGCTGGTGAACGGGTACTCGTCGCAGATCATCGGGTGGTTCGAGGGATTCCGGGAGCAGCTCGCCGAGCGGGGGCGGTTCGTCGTGAGCTTCGACAATCGGGACGTCGGCCTGTCGACACACCTGGATGAGGTCGAGGTGGATCTCGCCGCGGTGAGCAAGGCCGCCGCCGCGGCAGCTGTGAGCGGCGAGCCCATGCCGCCGGTGCCGTACACGCTGTCCGACTTCGCCGATGATGCCGCGGGACTGCTCGACCACCTCGGCATCGGGGCCGCGCATATCGCCGGCATGTCGATGGGCGGGATGATCGTGCAGCAGATGGCCATCGACCATCCCGACCGGGTCCTGTCGATGACATCGATCATGTCGACGACGAATGAGCCTGGCTACTTCGAGGCCACGCCCGAGGCCATGGCGGCGCTGATGACGCCGCCGCCGCCCGACCGTGAGGGATACATCGCGGCCAGCGTCGCTTCCCGCAAGATCAGCTCCAGCCGGCGCTACTTCGACCCCGACCGGGTGGCGGAGATGGTGGCCGCCGCCTACGACCGCATGTTCTACCCCGAGGGCCTGCCCCGGCAGATGGCGGCCGTGCGGTGTTCGAGGTCCCGGGTCGAGAGCCTGCGGCAGCTTGACGTGGCGACGCTGGTGATCCACGGTCGAGACGACCCGCTGATCATGCCGAACGGCGGCGAGCGCACTGCCGAGCTTGTGCCGGGCGCCAACCTGCTGCTGGTCGGCGACATGGGCCACGACCTGCCGACGCCGCTGTGGCCGATTCTCATTGACGCGATCATCAGCCACACTGCTCACGCCGGCCCTCGTCGGTGAATTCGACGGGGTCCCGAACCGGGACACGACCGGGATATGACGAATCGAGGCACCTGACATGAAGCTTCTGGCGTTTGCCGCCTCCAACAGCAGCCAGTCGATCAACCGGCAGCTCGTCGACTACGCAGTCCAGCTGCTGCAGGACGGGCTGATCGAGGGCGTGGCGGCCGATGCTGTTGAGATCAGCTCGCTCGACCTGAACGACTTCGAGATGCCGATCTACAGCATCGACCGCCAGAACGCTGATGGGATCCCGCAGCCGGCCCACGATTTCTACGACACGATCGGCGCCGCCGATGCGCTGCTGATCTCGTTCGCGGAGCACAACGGCTCCTACACGGTCGCCTATAAGAACGTCTTCGACTGGGCGTCACGGATCAACATGCGCGTGTACCACGACAAGCCGATCGTGATGCTGTCCACTTCTCCCGGTGGTGGCGGGGGCGGCTTCGTGCTTCGGTCCGCAGCCCACCTCGCCCAGTACTTCGGCAACGAGGTGCTGGCCAGCCTGTCGATTCCCAAGTTCGACCAGAACTTCGACACGACGGCGGGGACCCTTGCCGATGCCGACCTCGATGCTCAGTTGCGGGACGCCCTCGCCACGCTGTCCAAGGTCACGTCCAAGGTCACCGGAGACTCAGCGGCCGGATGACAGCGGCAGCGGCTGTGCGGCTTGGGCCCACGTTGACGAGCCGGGCAGCGCAGGCGGAGTCGGGCGTATCGACGGCGTCGTCATTCTTGGCCGAGAACACCTCCCGCTGCAGGCTGTCGCGTTCAGTCGCCTAGGGCCGTCTCGACGGAGCTGAGGTAGCCGCTGGGGATGGGGGCGGCGCCGAGACGTACTTGCCGTCGACGAGCACCGGCACCGTGTGGCTGACGTCGACCGCCGCAGCCCAGGTGACATCGATGTCGTAGCCGCGCTCAGCGAGTTCGCGTCCGGAGACGCACTCCGACAGGCGTTGTTCCAGATCATCTCTGGCATCGAGGTATGCGGCCGCTGCCGTCTCGGCCTCGGGCGTTCGGCGAGTTCCGGCAATGGAGGCGATGACGGCACCAGCACCGACGAAATCCTCGAACGCTGGCCGCAAGCTGTCATCGTGCGTCCACCGCTGTGCTGAAGCTCAGCACGTCGACCACGACAACTACATCGGCCCATCCCCCGAACACCTCGACAGCACGAGGCCCCCACTCCAGATGGACCTCGACCATGTGCCTCACCGTCGCTCAGCCGTACGCAGTCGTGCGCAGTCGTGCGCAGTCGCACTCATGCTGCGACGTCTCAGGGGCCGTCATCAGCCATGCGCACGATACGGCCAACCGGGCCGGGCTACCGGCACCTCGGCCGGGGCACTCGGCCCGTCGTGGTCTCGCCGGCACCGAGGCCTGCGCCCACCCGATGCTGCGTGTACTACAGCTCGGCGATGATCTTGACGACCCGTGGCCAGAGCGCGGGCTACGGCTCCCACAGGAGCGTGTCGGCCATGAATTGGCTCCAGGCGAACCAGAACGACTGGTGACCTTCGATCTCATTGCCGGCCGCGTCGACGGCCCGCAGCCCGCCTCCGTCGAGGTGCAGCGTCACACCGCCGAATTCCACCGTCCCGCCGTCTTCGAGCGCAACCACCGCAGCGCCGACGGGAAACGCAACGGGTGTGCCGTCGTCAAGCACCACGCCGAAGACCTGGTCGTGGACGCTGAGCCGACCGTCGACGTCGCCGACCGGGAAGATGGGCCCGCGGTCGTCGCGGCCGCCCAGCGGGTCCAATGGGTACTGGCGGCCGGTCCCCCCGTCTCGGGCCACGATCGTCGTGTCGGGATGGGCGGCCTTCCACTCGCCCCAGGTGGTGGTGACGACGGTGGCCTGAGGCAACTCGATGCCCTGCTCACGAAGCGGCCCCGAGACCGCCCGGCCGGTGAACGTGTTGAACACCGACTTGGTGACGAGGTCGTACATGACCTTGTTCGACCGTGAGAGCAATCCTGATGTCCGCAGAACGGGCACTGCTACGCCATCGGGAACCGCATCGGTCAGGTACGCCTGCGCTGAGCCGCACAGCGTGCAGTACGGCATGCCGATGCGGCGCCCGCCGAGCGTGTCGTTGACCATCTCGTGGATTTCCATGATGTGGCGGGGGTACGCCCGGGCCTCATCGCCGATGACGACTGCGAACACGATGCCGTCGTCGGGGTACCACGAGCCTGCGGAGGCGTCGGTGACCGCAGGGTCATCGAGGGCCGGGATGCAGCCCCGCGGGCACGGGCGGGCGTCGCCGAGTTGACGGTTGTCGATCAGCACCCCGCCCCAGCTCACGATGCGCCAGTCGATGTCGGCGTCGGCGTCATCGAAGAACGGCTGCCAGCCCGGCTCGACCAGCGTGAACAGCCGCTCCTTGTAGTCGTCGTAGCCGTCGAAGGCGGGCAGATCCCAGGCGAGCAGGTGATCGGTCACGGACTGCCACGGGCTCCGGGCGGCCACGGGGTCGTCGGCCAGCCTCGCGCCGGTCAGCGACTGGAAGGCCGAGACGGCGCCGTCCGCAATGTCGCCACGGGGGAAGAACCTGAGCAGGTCCGAGAGAATCCAGGCCAGTCTCGGATCGCCCGACTGGGCGAGTCTGGCGACGGTGAGGCCGCTGAAATTGACTTCGGTCTGAAAGCCGGACCAGATGAACTCGAGGTCGTCGAATGCGGTTTGTGCGAGCGGGCCCGTCGGCACCTCCGGTGGGAGCGGGAACGCGTACCCGAGGTGGTTGCGCAGCGATCCGGATTCCCGCGGGTCCAACAGCACGGCATCCTGGCTCGATCCAGCCTCCGACGTCGATATGCCAGCCGAAGTGGTGGCCGGGGCGGTCTGCTGGACGGGATCCTCGGCCGCCTCAGCCACCGATGTCGGGGTCACGGCCGATGTCGGTGTGGTCGTGTCGCTGCCGGCACATGCTGCGGCCAGCAGTGCGGCTCCGACCAGCGGGGCGAATAAGCGGAACCGCACGCGGCCACCCTATGACGCGGTGAGGCTGTAGTTGCCTCGCCCCTGCTCACCACAAACTCCGGCCGTCGAGGCGGATCCCCGCAGGCTCGTAGCGTGCCGCTCATGTTGGAAGGCAAGCGAATCGTGGTGACCGGGGCCGGCAGGGGTATCGGCGCTGCCATTGCGGCCACGGCCCGTAGCTATGGCGCCGACGTGTTTGGCGCCGACATCGATCCCGATACTGCCGTCGACGGTCACTACGACGTTGCCGACGAGGCCGACGTGGCCCGGCTGTTCGAGGCTGCCGCCGCCAAGATGGGCGGCATCGACGGGTTGGTCAACAACGTCGGCATCGCAGGCCCGACGGGCCAGGTGGAAGACCTCGACCCGGCTGAGTTCGATCACTGCGTACAGGTGAACGTCGGCAGCACCTTCCGATGCACCGCCGCGGCGGTGCCGCTGTTGGGCGACGGGGGCTCGATCGTCAACATCGTCTCCACGGCGGGGATCTTCGGGTACCCCCTGCGCAGCCCCTATGCCGCCTCGAAGTGGGCGGTGGTCGGGCTGACCAAGACCTGGGCGATGGAGCTCGGCGGGCGTCACATCCGAGTCAACGCTGTCTGCCCCGGCACCGTCGACGGCCCGCGCATGGATGGCGTCATCGAGCGGGAAGCAGCGGCCACCGGCGCCACCGCCGAAGCGATCAGAGCCGGCTACACCGCCCAGGTGTCGATGGGCACGCTCGTCACCGGCACAGACATCGGCGAAGCCTGCGCATGGCTGCTCTCGGACGCAGCCCGCTACGTCTCAGGCCAAGTCCTCAGCGTGGACGGCAACACCGAAACGCTGCGCACCGTCTGACCGGGAGTTGCCGCAGCGTCCTTGTCACCCGACGCGGGTCGTGTGTCCTGACGCCTCGACAAGATCGTCGGCACAGACACGGCTTTGCACCGGGTCGGGCGGTGTGTGTCTCGCTCTTCGTCTCGGTCGGCCCCGGTTCAGCAAACCCCGGTTCAGCAGATCTGACGCGTGCTGAGGCGAGCGGTGCGCCGGGCCGGGGAGGTCCGCCGGGTCGAGCGCGTCTGCGGAGCCAAGGGGGCGTGCTGGGCCGGGGAGGTGCACCGGATCGGACGGTGTGCATCTCGCGACTCGCGCTGGTCGTCCCCGGTTCAGCAGTTCTGTTTGGTGCTGGGTCGGGCGGGTGTGGGGGGTGGCGCTGGTGTGACTGTCCACCCAGTGCCGGGCGGCGCCGGTCCGGTGGGGGGATGCAGCACCAAGTTGTGCTCGTGGAGTCGGTGGTGGTGGCTGTGGCACAGCAGGGCCAAGTTGGCCAGGCAGGTGGGCCCGTCGTCGATCCAGTGCTGGATGTGGTGGCCGTCGCAGTGGATCGGAGCTCGCTCACAGCCGGGCCACACGCAGCCTTGGTCGCGTGCGATCAGCGCCCGGCGGATCGACGGCGGGATGGTGCGGCTGGCGCGTCCGACGTCGAGCACTTCGCTTGCGCCGCCCATGACCACGGGCACGACCTGGGCGTCGCACGCCAGCTTGCGCAGCTCGGCGGCACTCAGCTCGGTGCCGGTCTCGGTGACGCCGCAGACACCAGGTGCTGCCAGCAGCGGCGGTACTGCGCCAGACGTGCCATTGCGGAGGTTGTCGAGGCTGGTGAGCACGATCATCTGCGTCGAGCTGGGCACAACCCAGTGCTCGCTGCCGGCGTTCGTGTTCGTACTGGGACCGCCGGCGGTACCTGTGCCGGCAGTCGCGTCGCCCGTCGCCAATTCGGCCGTCGAGCCTTCGCTGGAGGCGGTGTCGCCGACGCTGCCGGTCACCGATTCGTCTGTCGAGTCTTCGCCCGAGGCGGCTGCGCCTATTGGATCTGCGTCTGTCGGGTCTTCGCCCAATTGGGAGCTCGCGTCTCGTTGGCTGTCTGCGGTGAGCATCTGCGCGAGCGCATCGGCAGCTCGATGAGCGACGCTGCGTCGCTGAGACTCGGGCAGGTCTTTGTCGCTGCGCCAGTTCCGCTGGATCATTTGCATCAAGCGACGATTGATCCGATCCCCGGTGAACGGGTCGAACTTGGCGCGCAGGTGCCACATGCCGTCACTGGGATCGATCCACATCGACGCGTACCGGGCGGCCCGCAACCGAGCCCGACGCTGAGTCTCGGACTCGCTGCGCCATGCGGCCTCCGCAGCACGCACTGCACGCCGTGTTTGGTCTGCCGTCTGGAACTTGGCGCCGGCGCACAGCTCGCCGCGCACTTCTTCGGGTACCTCCGCTGTGGCGACCACGGCGGCCTGATCAGCGTTGATCTCCCCGCACGCCAAAGCATCAGCCACCTGCGGGCGGTCCTGCAGCGACACTGCGTCGCGTTCGACACGGCGCGCCGCTGCGCCGCTCAACGCCGTCGCGCTGGCCAGCGTCTCGGCCACTGATGCTTCCCCTCGGCGCACATGCAACTCGCGCCGCGCTGCCTCGGCCGCGAGGGCGACGCGGGCGCCTTCGAGCGCATTGAGCGCACGTTGGACTTGCTGCGCAGACCACACCAGATCGCCATCATCGGCTGCGCGCACTGCGTCGCCCCCAACGAGCGGACCCGCGAGCAACGGCCCCACAGCCGCATCCACCGCGTCACACACCTCGCCGGTCTCGCAACGCTGCGCCAACCCCGCACGCAGTTCCGACAAGCACACGCTCACGACCGGCCGGCGCGACGGTCGCCGGCTGCCACCAATGATCTCTCGGGTGCTCGAGGCCATGGACATCACCGTAGGCGGGGGGTGTGACAACCGTTCGCCCCGAACCTCACCGTCCGCCGCGCGTCGCCCGACATCGGGTCGGTCCTCGGCGCCTGGATCCATGGCCGTCACCGTAGAGAAGGGCTGTGACAACCGTTCGCCGTCAGGCTCGCGTCACACCAAGTCAGCGCCGTTCCGGCCCCATCACGGCGGTCCAGAACGTCATCATGTCCTCAACGAACAACGGCGCCAGCTCGGGGCTTCCGCCGATATGGGCGCCCCGGACGGCGTACCCCGCATTGAAGGCGTAGAGGAAGCCGTCGAGATCGACCAGTTCGGGATCCGGCTCGTCGGACGTCGGGAGGATGAAGGCGCCGTCATCAGCCATGTAGAGGGTGGGCGCCCCGGGTGCCACGGCCGCGTCGGGCATGTGCTCGAGGGGGGTTGTGCGGTCGAAGCTGTGGCGGGCGTCCGGCACGATCCGCACGGTCGCATCGCCGCCCCCGACCCGCATGGCGTGGATATGGGCTTGGACCTGTGTCGGCGAGCACCAGTCGTCGAGATCCCCGATGATCGCCCGCACCTGAGTACCGCCGACTGCTGGATCAACAAACTGGTGTCCCGACCAGGGATAGGCGGCGTACACCCCGACGAGCTTCGGCGCACCCGATGCCGCCGCAAGGTGCACCGAAGCGGCGTTCAGCACCGCCGAACCGCCCCGGCTGTGGCCTTGCGCACCCACCCGGGCTGCGTCGATTTCAGGCCGGGCCACCAGCAGCTCAGCCGTCGCAAGCACGTCCCAGGCGCTGGCCGCAAACGAATACTGGGCTTGATTCTCGACGGTGCTGACGACGCCCCGGTTGCCGAAGGGGTCGATGGCACACGCTGCGATGCCGGCGTCGGTGAGTTCGGCTGCGTACGACAGGTGGTGCTCCTGGAGCCCGAGGCTGCCCGGGGCAATGATCACGACCGGGTATGGACCGGGCTCGTCGAGCCGACCGGGCTGACCCGACCGACCCGACTGACCGGCCCTACCCGACCGACCGGGCTGACCGGCCCCACCGGGCTGACCGGCCCCACCGGCCCCACCGGACCTACCCGCCCCGTCGGGCAGGAACAGTTTCCCCCACAAGTTCTGGCGGGGCATTGCATCAGTGTCGGAGATCGCCTGAAAGAAGTTCTTGGGACTCGCGGACGGGATCGCCAACGCCTCGCCGACCAGACCGTTCGTCAGGCAGAAGTCGTCCTCGTAGAACTCGTCATAGACGGCATCGTCATCGGTCACCGCATCCCCTCCCCCATGTCTGAAGCATTCTCGGCGATGCCAGCCGCCCGCGACACCCGCTATGTCGGCGCTCCGTCCGGGCCGGCCAGTTGAGTTGACGGGACGACTTGGCTGTCTGGCTGTCCGTGGCGCAACGCCGCAGCACTGCCTCAAGCGGCGTTCGCGGCGAGAAACGCCTGGAGATGCTCCGTCAGAACCTTGGGCTGGTCGATCGGGACGAGGGTCCGGCTGTCATCGATCCACACCAGCTGCGCGTTGTCGAAGTGCCCGGCGAGCCGCTCGGCATGCGCCGCGGGCATCAGCTTGTCGTCGCGCGCCCACACCACCAGCACGGGCCCGCCGAACGACCGCTGCTGCTTGGCCCATTCGAGCAACACCCGCTTCTTCGGCACGTATCGCAGGTACTTGTCAAGGTCACGCCGCACCCGCCGGTCGTGACGGAGCGGATGGATCCAGCTCATGAACACATCGTCAGGGACCCGCTTCGCCGACATGGCGCCGAAGGTCATCGGCAAATGCCGGATCCAGCGAGGCCGCAGCAGCTGAGCGGTCAGGAACGTGCCCCCGGGCAGCGACGCATTCAGGCACAGCAGCCGGCCGGGCAGACCGGGCGGGTAGTTGTCGAACGCCTCGCAGGAGACGAGCACGAGGTTCGCCACCCGGTCAGTGCCGCCGGGGCTGATGACGAGCTGGGCGCCGCCCCAGTCGTTGCAGACCAGCGTGACGTCGCGCACATCGAGCTCGGCCAGAAACGCAGCGATCATCTTGACGATCGATTCCAGGTCGAGACTCGCATCGTCGGGCATCGGGGTGCGGTGCGCACCGAACGGCAGCTCGGGGACGATGCAGCGGTAGCGGTCCCCCAGCCCCTCGACCAAGTCGTCCCACAGGCTGCCGCTCATCAGTACACCGTGCAGCAGCACCACCACGGGACCCTCGCCGCCCGTGTCGGAGTACATGAAGCCTGCTGCGGCTCGCCTGTCGGGCTTCATCCGCACACTCCCGACGCTGTGCCGACAGCGTACGCAGGTGCCCGAATGCCCCAAGCCGTTGTCTCTAAAATTCCCGGCATTGGATCTCATGGGAATCACTACGGTCGACGAGGTGCAAGGCCGAGACACCATCACGTACCTCATCGAGGCCAGACGCCTCGAGCGAGTTGCCGATGAAGGCCATCAGGAAGCGGGCGATCGGGTCCTCGGTCAGGCTGAACGAAGGCTCGGCACGGCGACTGCCGGACTCGAAATCGGCGACATCACAGGCGCATTCGCCGTTGCGTACGACGCGTATCGGATGGCGGCGGAATCACTGCTGCTGCGTCAGTGTCTGAGACCGATGTCCGGTAAGGGCTCTCATGTCACCGTTGAAGATGCCGTCTCGGCCCAATTCGCAGAGCCGATCCCCGAGTTTGCGAAACCGACATTCGAGAGATTCCGTCGGAATCGGCACGCTGCCCAGTACTACGACGACACGGCGCCTCCGCTGACGAGCGAGGATGCAAAGTGGGCGATATCCGTAGCCAGCGCTGCCCTAGCCGGCTCGAAGCGAATCAGCGCAGAAGATGTCCTTGCGCCGTTCAGTCCTGACCGAGGTCGATCTGCACCAGGGGTTGGCTGACGACGGTTGCGTGAAAGCTGCCGGTCCCGTTCGCGATCCAGGCGGCCGGTCGAACGGCTTCTTGGACCGGGCGTCCGAGTCGTTCTTCAGCGGCGGAGAGTGCTGCGTAGAGAAGGTCGCGCTCTGGCGAGCCGAGCACGAGGACATCGATGTCGGCGACGGGACGGTTGCCCTCATCTTCAGTCCAGCGAGCTGCCCACGATCCGTAGATGTACGCGGCCTCGATGCCGTCGACGGCCTCAAGAACTTCTGCCAGTACTTGCGGTGGGCCGAATGCCCTGGTCAGCACGTCAGCGAGTCCTCGGTAGTAGGGGCTTTCGGTGTTGGCCCGAACGAGCCGGACGTTGCCGATCTTGCGACTCGTGACGATGCCGGCGGCTTGGGCTCGCTCGATCTCGCGGTGCACGGAACTGATCGGCACGTCCAACATCGCAGCGATGTCCGTGACGCTGGCTTCGATTTCGGGGTCGCCGAGCAGCCGAGTCAGGATCTCGCCCTGCTGGCGGGACCGCAGCAGCGGCAGCAGCTTCGGCGTCGCTGACTTACCCATATTCTGGAAACTATATCCCCAAATATGGAATTACTTCGAATTCGTGGCACCCGGCGAAGTCGTTGGCCGTAGCGTTCCCCCCTTGAGTCGTGATGGCCAGCTCGGACGACCGTGGGCTACGCCGTGACCCTGCTGGACGTCGAGTCGCTGACCAAGCGGTACGGCTCGATCGTCGCTGTCGATGACCTGTCGTTCTCGGTGGCGCCCGGGGAGACGCTCGGGCTGCTGGGCCCCAACGGTGCAGGCAAAACCACCACGATGGGCTGCATCGTCGGCCTGCTGGAGCCCGACGGCGGGCGGGTCGCCGTCGACGGGCTGGCGCCGAAGTCGAAACCGGTCAGCGCCATGGTCGGCTATGCGGCTCAGCGCACGGCGCTGTACCTGTCACTGCGAGTGTCGGAGAACCTGGCCTATTTCGGCGGCCTGTACGGCCTGCGGGGCAGGTCGCTGGCAGAGGCGGCGGCGAAGATCGTCGACCTGTTCGACCTCGACGCGCTGACCGGGCGCAGGGTGAAGGACCTCAGCGAGGGGCAGGCGAAGCTGGTCCATCTGGCGACGGCCGTGATCCACGAGCCCAGGCTGCTGCTGGTCGATGAGCCAACGGCGGGCCTGGACGTGTCGGCGCGGCGGCGGGTGATCGACGGCATCCGTCGGCTCGCGGCCCAGGGCACCGCAGTCATCTTCAGCACCCACTACCTCGAGGAAGCCGACGAAGCGTGCGACTCGCTCGTGATCCTCGACCACGGCCGGCGGGTCGCAGCCGGGCCGCTCGGGGAATTGCTTGCCGCCGACCCCGACCCGGCGGCGGGAGTAGCGATGACTAGCACCCTCCTTGTCGCCCGCAACGAGTTGCGGCTGCTGCGGCGCGATCCGTTCCCGCTGTTCGTGCTGGTCGGCATGCCGGGCGTGCTGCTGTTCTTCGTGACCGACGCGATCATCGGCGGGCCGGCTCACTCGGTCCCCGCTCTGGCGTCGCTGTTCGCGCTCATGGGAACCGGATCGATGGGGTTCTCGTTCTTCCGCGAGCACGGATGGGGCACCTGGGACCGGCTGCGCATCGCCCCGATCCGCACGATCCACATCGTCGCAGGCAAAGCCATCCCGATGCTGGCGGTGACCGTGTGCCAGCAACTCATCCTGGTCGCCATCGGCATCGCCGTGTTCAACCTCGAGGTGCCAGGCGGCCCAGCCCAGCTCGTCACAGCCGCGCTGGGGTGCTCGGCGATGTACGTCGCCCTGGCGATCGCGTTGACGTCGCTGTGCCGGACCATGTCTCAGCTCAACGCCGCCTCGATGCTCGGCACCATGGCGATAGCGGACGCCGGCGGGGCCATCGCACAGGGTGACGGCGCTGCCGGGCTGGGTGCAGGCCATCGCCCCAGCCAGCCCCGTGTACTGGGTAATCGACGCCTACCGCAGCGTGCTCACCGGCGAACAGGGCTTCGGCCGAGCCATCGGGATGCTGCTCGGGTTCGCGATCCTGTTCACCGTCGTGACCCTGTGGGCGTTCCGAGCCGAGAAGCCAAAGGAGAGCTACGCCGGCGAGTGATTTCGGACACGTCCCGGCGTGCCGAAGTACAGGGTGTCGATGTCGCCGACAGGGCGGTCACCTTGGGTGCCTGACCGCAGGAATGAGAAGATGTTGCTACGATATTTTCCCATGAGTACCGCCCGAGTCGTTCGTGACCATGTCGAGCGCATCCCCACGCGTTCGTTCTTGTCCCGAGCTGACCTGCCTGGGGTCGGCCACGCGATCGACTGCGAACTTGCGCGGATGGCGAGCAGGAATGAGCTTGTGCGCGTCTACAAGGGGCTCTATTGGAAAGGACCCCAAACCCGCGCTGGCATGCCCGCACCGGCGCCCATGGACGTCGGTCTGCAGGTCGCGGGCAGCGGCTCTGGTCCCGCGGAATTCTCGGCTGCCGCGAGCCTCGGCCTCACTACCCAGGTTCCTTCGGTCGACGTTGTTGCCGTGGCAGGACGGGCGCCACGACCTCCTAAGGGAGTGGCGTTCGTGTCTCGTGCTGCTGATCGCAGGTTCCGAAGTCTGCAACCGCTGGAGGTAGCGGTGCTCGAGTTGGTGCGGGACGGCACTCGCTTCATCGAGGTCGACTGGGAGCGGGCGGCCGCTGTCGTTGCACGGCTCGCCGAGTCCGGCGCCATCCGCCCCCAACAGATCGGCGAGCAGATCCACAGCGAGCATCATGTGGCCGCGCGCGGACGCTGGCGACTCCTCGCCGAACGAATCGGATCATGACGCTCAGCCTGCGCGACGAGTTGGACGAACTCGAGGGATACGTGAGCGCCGTTGCGCTCGCCTCAGGCATTCCCGTGTCCCACGTCGAGAAGGACTTCTGGGTCACGGAGGCGCTGAGAGGCATCGCCGATGCGTCGCAAGCCACTGGCTGCTCGGTGATCTTCAAGGGCGGCACGAGCTTGTCGAAAGCTCACCGGCTCATCAAGAGGTTCTCCGAGGACGTCGACTTGCTCGTGGTGCTCCACGACGACAACGGGAGTCAAGCGCACTGTCAACTTGCGCTACCCGGCGAGATTCTCGCCTGCTTCGCTGAAGAGCGATGTGATAGTGGAAATCGGTTCCCGCGGCGGAGCGATACCAAGCACGCTCATCGAGGTCTCGTCAATCATCTCGGAGTACACAGCCAGCACAGGACTCAATCCTGACTATGCCGAGAATCAGCCGGTGCCGATGCTGGTGCTTGATCCCGTTCGGACCCTCGTCGAGAAGCTCATGATCCTTCACAACGCCGCCGAAGTCGGAGACGCCGAGCGGCGACGCAAGACAGCGCGCCACTACTACGACGTCGATGCACTGCTGCGAGAGCCGCGGATCTTGGCCGAACTGGAACAGGTACAAGTCGACGTGCTTGCCCGAGAGGTTTCCCAGCACTCACAGGCTGTCCAACTGTCCAGCTCCAACCGACCGATTGGCGGTTTCGCAGAGAGTTCAGCTTGGGGGGAGTGCCCGGACTGGCTCGTCCAGGCATACGACGACGTCACTCGACGACTGGTTTGGCCGACTGCACACATCTCGACGCTCGAACAGTGCTGCCAACGAGTCCGCGATCACGGCGAACTACTCTGACACGTTCCACGGGATGCAACAAGCACCGGGCCGGCGATAGCTGCGTGGTGCCTATCTCGGATAGTTGGCGCGCGACGGGTCGGCGAAGAAGATGACCTGAGGTCGTTCACCTCTGAGCGCTGTCGATTTGGACCAGAGGCCGGCCGGTAACGGTTGCTCCTCGGCGCCGGAGAGTGCCGCATAGAGCGAGTCTCGGTCCGGCGCGCCGAGAACCAGGGTGTCGATGTCGCCGACGGGGCTGTCGCCCTGGGCGCCCGACCAACGGGCCGCCCACGACCCGTAGATGTACGCGACCTCGATGCCGTCGATGCCGTCGAGCGCTTCTGCGAGTACCTGCGGGGGCCCGAATGCCTTCACCAGCACGTCGGCGAGCCCCCGGTAGTAGGGGCTGTCGGTGTTCGCTCGCACAAGTCGGACGTTGCCGATCTTGCGGCTCGTGACGATGCCGGCGGATTGTGCCCGTTCGATCTCGCGGTGCGCCGAACTGATCGGAACGCCCACCATCGCAGCAATGTCCGTGACGCTGGCCTCAAGTTCGGGGTCGCCGAGCAGCCGAGCCAGAATCTCGCCCTGCTGGCGCGACCGCAGCAGCGGGAGCAGCTTCGGCGTAGGTTTTCTTCCCATATTTAGGAAAATATATCCCGAATTATGGAATCAACGGATTTCCGGCAGTCGGCCGTGCCGCCGACCACCTCCGATACACGTGGACAGCCTCCTGGGAGCCTCCAGAGTTCCGGGGCTCCCGCCCGCTGGTCCACTCACCACAGCGAGTCGCGTGGACCCGCCCCGACGTGGCGCAAGTACGTGAGCGCCGCTGTGACACCTGTCGGGGTCAGCACGAGACGCCGGTTGGGCCACTGATCGCGTTCGGTCACCAGGCCGCACACTCGCCACACGCCCGACATGCCCCCAAGCGCCCACGACACATCGTGGATCGACGGCGCGAGGGGTTCCCCGCCGCTCGTCGCTGACCAGCCCATGTCCGCGGCTGCCGATTCCACACGGGCGCACAGCGCGTCGTGCAGCATCTCATCTGCGCTGTTGACCAGGTGCAACAGCGCCGTCTCGCACACGAAGCCGTCCCAGCCCGACGGCACGAGATGCCGCGTGAGCCTGTCCCACGCCTTCGAGTGATCCACCGCCATCTCCGCTCCGGCGGCGGTGCGGAGCAACGTGCCCTTGCGCTTGCGCAACGCGCCTGCTTGTTGAAGCCATTCCCGGAGCTCGAGCAGCACCACGTCGTCGGTCTCGCTCCGCGGCGGCCGGTCCGGCTCGATGGAGTAGCTCCAGGGCCGCTCGTGCTGCACCGCCCGAACGAACGACTGCGTGAGGTAGCCGGCTGCGGTCAAGGCCTGCTCATCGCCGAATTGCGCGAGCAGCCACATTGCCGGGCGCAGCGCATCTGCGGCGCCGCTCGGCGGCTCGACGGGGTGCAGCAGCCGGTTCGCCACCGCTGCCCGGGCCGCTCCCAACTGCTCGCTCCGCCGCTGCGCAGCGGCGACCCACTGTTCGAGTCGTTCGGTGATGACGACTGTCCGCCACGACTGGCCCGGCAGTACTGGATGATCGGCGTCCAAGCCAGCCGCCGCGACCTGTGCTTGGCTGACCCGCCAACCGCGGCCCCCCACGACGAGCTCCCCGGCCGATATCGCACGTTCGAGGGTGTCTTCGACCACCGAGCGAGCTGCTGCTTCCTGTGCCCCCATCACGTCGCTCCACGCGAAGCCGGCCACATCAGGCGGGACGATCCCCGATCGCTGCATCGCCTGGCGCAACGCAGCGATCCCTTCGCTGCCGCTGCGGTCGAACGCAGCATGCACCCTCGCCGTCTCCGACGATCGGCAGATCGCCCCGTATCCGTACAGCCCCATCTCGTCGAACAGCGCTGCCGCAGCACCCGCCAGCCGGCCCATGTAGCCAATCTCGTCGGTGATGTACTTCGTCGGAACGATGTACCAGAGCCATTCCTGCACGGCAGCTTGGCGCAGCACGCCGGGCCCTTCGCCCCAGGTCATCGACTCATAAGCGTCGGCTGCGCCACGAGCCAGCTCGGGGTCACGAGCCGCGATGCGAGCAATCGCGTCGCTGACATCGGGCTCGGAGAGTTCCGATGGGGCGAAGCGATTGGCGGCAGCATCGGTCATCGGAACATCCTGCCTCGTACGCCGCGCCGCAGCCACGCATGCGAACCGTCTTGGTGACGGCGACGGGTGATTCGCACCGACATAAGGGCAATTACACACGGCGTCTAGGCTCGATCTGCGATGGCTGTCCGTCGGGTTGTGGTCGACAACGCCTTCGACTCCCGCAGCGGCATTGACACCAAGGCTGGGCATGGTCTCTCCAGCCCCGCGACTGGGACCCTCAATCTCTCGAATCTGCGAAGGCTCACCCAATGGTTCCTGCTGTACTTGCACTCTTCGGCGCGCTGATCGGCCTTGCCGCTGGTCCAGCAGGCATCCCGATAGGAGCCGCCATCGGCTACCTGATCGGACGAGATGTTCAGGCTCGTGAGATGCGCTCTCGCGTGGACTCGCTCGAGCGGACTGTCGAGGTCTTGCGTCACCCTCCTGCTCCTCCAAAGACCGCCGATGAGCCAGAAACGGCTCGTGGGGCTGCGCAACCGTCTCCCGAGACCCAAGCGACCCCTCCCGCACGGCATCAAACGTCGAGCCGTTCGCCGAGACCAAGACCCGCACCAAGCCCTTCGCCAGAACCAGAACACGACCCGGAGCCAGAACTCGAGCCGGAACCGCCGCCCGAGTTGTCCGAGCCCGAACCAGAACCGCCGAAGCCAGGACCTGCTCCACGCCCCGCACCGCGCCCAGCTTCAATGCCCGCCACCGTGCGGGGGCCGACGGTGCCCGCAGCAAGGCCGCCGCAAGCGCCTCGTCTGCCCGCAAGACCGCCAGAGCCCAGCTGGGTCACCGTTGCTGTTGCCCGTGCACGCACTTGGCTGCTGACCGGCAACTCCCCCGTGAAGATCGGGATCATTCTCTCGCTGATCGGGCTGGGATTCCTGCTGCGGGAAGCAGCAGTCCGCGGCTGGGTGGACCTCACCATCGAGATGCGCCTCGCAGCGGCAACCGTGTTCGGGCTCGCCATGCTGGCATTCGGCTGGCACCAACGAACGAAACGTCCCATCTACGGCCTCAGCCTGCAGGGCGGCGGGATCGCTGTCCTGTACTTGGTGACGCTCGCCTCGTACGCCTTGTACGAGCTTGTGGGCGCGCCGGTGGCTCTCGCTGCTGTTGTGCTGATCACCGTTGCTGCCGGCGCGCTCGCCATGGTCCAGAACTCACTGACACTGGCGATGCTGGGGCTCGTCGGCGGCTTCTCCGCTCCTCTGCTGGCCTTTGCGTGGCCCCAAGACCACTTCGAGGTGTTCGGCTTCTACGCGGTTCTCGGCGTGGCCGTGGTCGCCGTGAGCAGGCTGAAGGCGTGGCCGACACTGGTGCTGTCGGGTTACGCCTTCACGTTCGTCGTGGCCGGGCTGTGGCTGCTTGCGAGACAGGACGACAGCGACTGGGTGCAACTGCAGCCATTCGTCGCGTTCTTCGTGCTGTTGTACGCACTCGTCCCGTTGGTCTGGCCGCCGGTGGCGTCCTCACGCCCCGAACCCATCGGCTTCAAAGACGCATGGAACGCGCCGCTGGTGTTCTGCACGCCGTTCGCAGGGCTGGCAATGCAAGCGCTGCTGGTCGGCCATATGCGCTACGGCGTGGCAATCAGCAGCGCCGTGCTCGCCTTGGCGCACGTTGCATTGCGCGAACTGGCCCGCAATCTGAGACCCGCAGACAAGCAGATCGTGGTCGCCTATACGGCACTCGCCGTGGCGTTCAGCGCTACCGCTGTTCCGCTGTTCTTGGGCGCGTCCGCCACGTCAGCCATCTGGGCTGTGCAGGGCGCGGTGCTCGTGTGGGCCAGCGCACGATGGGGCTCACGGCTGGCGCTGGTGGGCGGCGCTGTCCTGCAGGCGGCCGCTGCTGTCGCGTATGTGGTGCGAATTGCGGCCGCCTCGACCGCCTGGGACTCTCCCGCGGTCTTCGGGTTCTGGGCCGAGGCCACGCCTGTCTTCAATGTGTTCTCGCTCGGCGCGGTCGTGCTTGCGGCCTGCGGACTCGCCAGCGCGGAGTTCCTGCGCCGCTCGTCGCATCTCGAAGATTGGCACCCATGGCCGCAGAACGTGGCGTTGGTGTGGGGCGCCGGCTGGTTCCTGTTCGCCGAGACTGCCGCTGTCTGGCTGCGACTTGGGCTGATGCCCGCTGTCGGGTTGTGGGCAGTGCAGGGTGCTGCGCTGATGTGGGTGGCGTCGAAGCGCCGTTCGATGCCGGTTGCTGTAGTCGGCATCACCATGCAGGTCATAGCTGCCGTCGCGGCAGCACTCAAGATGGCCGACGATGCTGCCAACCTGTCGCCTGGCTCGTTCGAGTTCTGGGCGGACTCGACCCCGTTTGCGAACCAGTACTTCGGCGTAGCTGTTCTGCTGGCCGCCTGCGGCATCGCGAGTGCCGTGATCATCCACAGGTCAGCGTCAGCGCTCGACAATGCCCGAGTCCCGATGATGTGGCTGTCGTTGCTCTGGGGCGTCGGCTGGTGGCTGTTCGCCGCTGCGGCGCAGCTGTGGGTGTTGACCGACGACTACCGGCTGTGGGCGCTGTCGCTGCTGGTGATCGGCACCGCCTCAGCGGTGGTGGTCGCTGGTCGGGCGCTGAAGTGGGATGAGCTCGAGTGGGCCGGTGTGCTGATGCTGCCGACGCTCGCGGTGGCCTTGGCGATCGCGGTGATCAGCAAGGACTCTCCGTCTGCTGATTGGGGCTGGACAGCATGGCCGTTCATGATCTTGGCGTACGCAGTGTTCCTGCGCACCGGTGGGGACAAACTCAAGGCCGCCGGTCTCTACGGCGGCTTGTACTGCGTTGTGAGCGTGTTCTTGGCCGCTGAGGTCTACGGCCAATTGGCACAGGTCGCCGATGGGGAATGGCCGCTGTACGGGGCTGGGGCCGCGGTCCTGCTGTGGCTGGAGGCCTCCTTGCTCGCTCGCCGGCACGCGTCATGGTTCGTGGGCGACGGCTGGCGTAGCTGCCTGCTGTATGGCATCACGCCGGCTGCGTGGACTGCTGCGGCGGGCGCTGCCATTGCTGTGGTGCGCCACCACGGAAGCGTCGACCCGCTGCCGTTCGTGCCAATTCTGAATCCGATCGACATCTTTGCGACGGCTGCGGTGCTCGTGATGCTGCGGTGGAGGAGAGAGATGGTCGCGGAGCTGTCCGCCGATTCGGACGGCCTGACGCCGGCAGTGGCGAGTTTGCTGCGCGTGGCTGCGGCACCATGGCTTCCGGCGCTGAGCGCAGGGGGCGTGGCTGCTCTCACGATGACCGCCGCTCGATCTGTCCATCATTGGGCGGATGTGCCGTTCGAGCTGAGATCGCTCGTGTACTCCACTGAGCTGCAGGTTGCGGTGTCGATCCTGTGGGCTGCGACCGCGTTGGCTGCGATGGTCGTCGGTGTGAGAGCCGCCGACCGGCGCATCTGGATCGTCGGCGCGTCGTGGATGGGCGTCGTGGTGGTCAAGCTGTTCTTGATCGATCTGGCAAACCTGGCAACGCTGCCGAAAGCCGCTTCGTTCATCGGCGTCGGATTCCTGCTGCTGATCGTTGGTTATCTGGCTCCGGTGCCGCCAGCGCAGGCCAAGGACGAGGAGCCGGTTGACGAAACCGACGACGAACCAGGAATGCACGGTGGATCCCTGACAGGCGGTGCTGACAGGGGTCAAGAAGCCCGGTGACCCGGTGGTTCTCCTGGGACCGGCTGCGCATCGCCCCGATCCGCACGATCGACATCGTGGGAGGCAAGGTCATCCCGATGCTGCTCGGGTTCGGTGCCCTGTTCACCGCCGTGACCCTGTGGGCGTTCCGAGCTGAGAAGCCGAAAGACAGCTACCTCGGCGAGTGATTCCGGGCGGACTGTCCGAGTGAACGCGACGGTCGGCCGGAGACAAATCGCAATCTCGTTGCTAGCTGTGGCGGACCGCCGCCCAAGACGACTGAACCCCGGAAGCCGCTCAAGAAGCGACCCCTCGGGGTTGTCGAGGACATCATAGACGACGTTCCTCGATCGACGTTCTAGCGACATATGATATGTCGTTGTGGCGACAATTTGCAGTATGAGAGGATGACACCAACTGGTGACTGCAATCGGGAAACTCGTCGAGCACCTGTACGAAGGCGGCGTCGTGGACACGGCCGATCTTGCCCGGGTGAGCGACACCAACCCCCGCAGCGTCGCTCGCTGGCGCACGCAGCAAACAGCTCCCCGCCGAGAGGCGGAAGAACGATTGCTCGAGCTGCGAGCGGTCGTCGACCTCGCCCGCAGAATCATCCGTGAAGATGCCATCAGGCTCTGGCTGCGGTCACCCGACCCGGACCTCGGCTACCGAAAGCCGCTGGACGTCATCGCCTCCGGCGAGTACCAACGCGTGATCGATCTGCTGCTCGCGCTCGCGGAGGGCGTCACGTCCTGACATGAACGAAGTCGACCCCCGGCTGGTCGCTCTCGCCCCACGACAACCGCTGACGTTTGACCCTGAGCGACAATCAGGAAGACTCAGGCAACTTGCACTGCGTCGCGGAGTTGGCTGGGAGGCTCGGCGGGAAACGACAGCACGAGGTGTCGGTTCAGCCCGGACGCAACGCGAACGAGGGTGTCGATTCGGTTGCGTGCTCCGCCGCCTTCCTCGAGGCGCGAGATCACCGACTGGGTCGTGCCCATGCGCTCTGCGAGCTCGCGCTGGCTCAGGCCCGCCTGGACCCGCAGATCGTGGATGAGCTGGCCCAATGCAAGATCCTGCTCGACAGCGGCACGCGTCGGCGGGGAAGGCTCGCCGCGGCCGGCTTTGACATCCTCCCAACGAGATCGGTTAGCCACAGCTCGGCTCCATCACGGTTCGCGACCCGCGCGATTATCGCATTATTGCGATGATGCTGCCAATGCGGTCTGGACGAGCCGAGGACTCAAGTCGTCGGGTCGGATCAGGCGCCGATCAGAACGCGACCGTCCTCAAATACGGCCGCAATCTCCAGTTCACCGCCCAGCTCTCCGACGATCGACTTGAGCAGCCCATGCGACAGGCCGATCTCACCGCTCTCAATCTGGGAAATCGCCGATTGCGATTTGCCGATCATCGCCGCTAGCTCGGCCTGCATCACTCCGAGCGCATGGCGGAGATCGCTCAGCGCGTACGTCGTGATCTCGGAGACTGCACGCAGCATGGCCTCGTCGATCCGTCGAGCACGCTCAGGATCGAGCCACCCTGACCGGTAGCTGGTCCCACAGCTCGCCCTCGAGTTCCCGGCCACCGGCCTTGGGCGTTCTGCCTCCCCACTGCTTGAAGAAGAACGCCACGCCGGCCGAGGTGCAGGTGTCGCGAAGCTCGGTGACCCAGTCCAGCTCCATGGGCCGGGCGCCGGCACCGGACTCGCCGCCGGCAATCACCCAGCCGATGCCCGCAAGATCGAGCTCGCCGAGCGGGCCGAGCAACGGCTCGGCACTCACGAACCTCACCGCTGCGGGCACCTTGCGCAGGTGATCGATGCGGAAGGCGTACCGGCGAGTCTCGACGCTCACGCCCATCCACAGGTTCGACGGCCAGTCGAGCTCGCCTGCGATCCTGCTCAGCCGCTGCGCTCGCTTGGTGAGCACCTGGTAGGTGTGCTGGGGCGTCTCGCGGATCACCTCGAAGACCTGCGCGATGAACTCGGGCGGCACATCGTCATGGAAGAGATCGCTCATCGAATCCACGAAGACCAGCCGCGGTGCGCTCCAGCGACGAGGCACGTCGAGCGACGAGGGATGCAGAGTCAGCTTGAAACCGGGCCCGCTCGTCGGTGGGTCTCCATCGTTCTGGTACTTCGGCGACCCCATCGCCTTGAGCCGCTTCGACAACGTGAGCGCGTAGCAACGGTCGCAACCCGGGGACGTCCGATCGCAGCCCGAGGTCGGGTTCCACGTCGCCTCGGTCCACTCGATCGCCGACTTGTCAGCCACGCGCCCACCGTAAGGCCAAGTTGTGACAACCAAGAGATCGGATTCGGTGGCAGCGACGAGGTCCCACAAAGCGCAACCCCGGCTAGCGGCCCGAAGCGTCCGGCCCCTGCGGCCTCCAGCATGAATCGCTGGGTCTTGTCGACCGTCTTGCCCGTGCCGATGGCAGCCGTGGCGAGCTTGTCGCGCCAACGACGTCGTTCGTTGCCGCTGCAGTCGCCGTTCGCGTCCGATGCCGCCGTGCTGGCTCGGGGGGCGCACGGCGTCGGTGGCCTCATAGTCTGCGTGCCGTGCCGGCTGATTCGCTGCAGCTCAGCAAGAACCAGATCAACAAGGCCGGTCGCACTCTGCGCCGGTACTTCTCCAAGACCCAGCCGATACCAACCGGCGCAGAGGCACGCTCCGCTTTGGGGGTCCTGCGCAACTACCGGAGCGCGCACAGCGCCGCTCTCCTCAGCGCTCGCATGGGCCTGCAGTCGTGCATTCGCACCGAGGAAGTACTCGACATCATCCTGTCCCAGCGCCTCAAGCGGATCCCGACCATCATTGACAAGCTCAGCCGCCAGCCGACGATGGCCCTCACCACGATGGCCGACATCGCCGGCTGCAGGGCCGTATTCCTCACTCAAGAAGACGTCAACCGGGTCCGGGCCCGATTCATGAGCAACGCCCTCAGGCGAAGCCGCCGCTCCGGTCAGACATTCACGGACCGGGTCTATGACTACGTCGCCGAACCTCGCGACACTGGATATCGGGCGATCC
This sequence comes from Candidatus Poriferisodalis sp., assembly GCF_965221945.1. Lineage (GTDB taxonomy): Bacteria > Actinomycetota > Acidimicrobiia > Acidimicrobiales > Poriferisodalaceae > Poriferisodalis. The sequence continues at coordinate 2,875,421 of NZ_OZ244925.1, forward strand.
ACATCCACACCACCTACCAGGGAATGCGCGTCGAGGTGCAACTGCGCACCCTCATCCAGCACGCTTGGGCCGTCCGAGTCGAGGACAGGTCAACTGAGACCGGCGTCGACCTCAAGAGCGGACACGGGCCCGAAGAAGAACTTGCCCTATACCGGCGCATGGCGGAGACGATCGCCGAAGTCGACAACGAGATCAGTCACAGCGCTGACCCCGTGTCGGCGGCGCTCCTGTCGCCGCTGTACGCTGCGCGCATTCACCGCGACAAGTGGCTCTGACCGTGCCAGCGAAACCAGGACCGAAATGTCACCCAAGCCCCACACCACATACTTCCTCGTCGTATTCGACAACGACACCGGCCGACGCATCTCGCTCAACGCCATCGACGACCCCAACGAGGCCATCCGCCGCTACGACGAGATCGAGGACACCTACCTCGACCAGCCCAGGGTCGAGGTAGTGCTGTTGGGCGCAGCCTCCGAGGACGCCATCCGCGTCACCCACCCTCGCTACTTCTATGACGGCTATCACAGCTCTGACTCGATCAAGTCGATGATGGCTCCCTTCAAGCACCTCATCCCCGCCAACTGACCCCCAACGCACTACCAGCGGCGTCGTTTCGTAGCCGCGACCGCGGCCGTGAGATCTTCGACTGACACCGCAGTTCGGTTGCCTCTCATGGCGATTCGAATCGCAGTCCACGCGGTCGCTTCGACGGCCGCATGGGGCAGGCCACGGAGCCGCGTCCCCATCTCGTCGATGGGCGGCGGTCCCGACTTCACGTACTTCAGCCCGCGTCCCAGGAGCATCCGGATTTCCCTCACGGTCGGAAGGGGGAACTCGACGACTTCGTCGAAGCGCCGCCAAAGCGCTCGGTCGAGGATCTCTTCGTGGTTTGTTGCGGCGTTCATTGACGGTCTAGCTCAGGCGAGGTGCGGTTCCAAACAGAAATGAGGCTCAAGGCGTGGCCGGTCACGCGGCGGCGATCTCGTGGAAGTGCTTGACGATCTCTTCAAACGACTGAACCCCGGAAGCCGCTTGGAAAGCGACCCCTCGGGGTTGTCGATCACACCCTAACCAAGACCTCCGCGGGACAGAAAGACCCATTCACTATGAACGCGAGGTGGTCTCGCCAGCCGAACTCGAGCAGCTGGTCTCTGTTCAACGGTTCGAGACCTACGTGACGCTCTCCCACGGAGACCACTCACTTGCCGCCGAACTGGACGAGTGGACTGGAGCCACCACCGGAGCCCTCTTCACCTTCGCCTTCTGGCGTTACATCGTCTCGGGCCGGTACGAGGAATCGTTCTGGAATACCGCTCTCGCGGCCGACCTCCTGCAACCCTCAAGAGTGCCTGGTCTGTCGGCCGCGCCATCGCAATGCTGTTCGGCTTCGATGCCCTGTTCACCGCTGTCACCCTGTGGAAGTTCCGAGCCGAACAGCCGAAAGAGAGCTTCCTCGGAGAGTGAGCAATTCCGAGCGTCCGTCGTCAACGTAGTGCGGCATGCCGCCTTGCGGTCTAGCCCGAGCTACGCCCTGCGCCGCGCGGAAATCGACGGGCTGTCAGGGCGTAACTCGGAGATCGCTCGTAGCTTGGCCTCGTCGATCCGCCGAGCGCGTTCGGAATCGCGCCGTGCTTCGTCTCGCAGTTCGCTGAAGTTCCTAGTGCTCGGCATCAGAGAGTCCTCCGGTCCGCTGTCACGACACGGCGCAGGCGTCGTAGATGGCCACCGCCGCGGATCTCGCACCCGCTTCAGGCAACTTGGACTGCGTCGCGGAGTTGGCTGGGAGGCTCCGCGGGAAACGACAGCACGAGGTGTCGGTTCAGCCCGGAGGCGACGCGGGCGAGGGTGTCGATTCGGTTTCGTGCTCCGCCGCCCTCCTCAAGGCGCGAGATCACCGATTGGGTCGTGCCCATGCGCTCTGCCAGCTCGCGCTGGCTCAGGCCCGCCTGCACCCGGAGATCGTGGATGAGCTGGCCCAATGCAAGATCCTGCTCGACGGCGGCACGTGTCGGCGGGGAGGGCTCGCCGCGGCCTGCCTTGACATCCTCCCAACGGGATCGGTTAGCCACAGCTCGGCTCCATCACGGTTGTCGGCAAACAGCATCATCGTATTATTGCGATAATGCTGTCAAAGCGATGTCGCCCCCGCCGCGGGCCGCCGCGCTGCGGCTCACCGAGGCCGGTGTCTCACGCCGTGATGCGGCTCGATTGCTGGGTGTGTCCCACCAACGGGTCCAGCAGCTCGTGGCCGGCTAGGCGCGCCGTGTTGATCCCCGCTGAGCAATGACCGACATCCACCAGCTCCATCTCGGCCACATGAGCCTGCCGGAAAGCCACCCGCGAGCCGCGGAGCGAATCTGCGAGATCTGCTGCTACGTCATCGATCACCCCGACGGGATCATCGTGGTCGACACCGGCCCAAGGGCGGGCCATCCGTTCATCGACAAGCTGTATGCGCCCGACGTGGTGCCGGTCACGAGCGCACTCGCCGCCGCCGGGTTCGACGAGCGCGAGGTTGCTGCGGTGGTCAACACGCACCTGCACTTCGACCACTGCGGTCAGAACCGTCTCCTCGGCCACGCCCCGGTCTGGGTCACCGAAGCTGAGCTGCAGGTGTCGACCACCGAGCTCTACACGGTGCCCGAGTGGGCTCACATCGAGACGAGCCGCCTCCGACTCGCCACAGACGGCGAGCTGATCGCAGGCGGAATCCAGCTGCTGCATACCCCAGGCCACTCCCCCGGGCACCTCTCCGTCGCCGTGCAGACTGAACGGGGCCTCGAGATCGTCGTCGGCCAGGCCTGCTACTCGTGCGCTGAGTTCGCGGCGGCCACGACAACCGCCAGCGACATGCACGATCCCGACTGGCACTCCGTCGGTCTGGAATCCGTGGCCCGGCTGCGCTCCCTGAACCCCACTCGAGCCCACTTCAGCCACGACGCCCAGACGCACGAAGCCTGAGGCTCCGCAAGACCCGAATCAGGCATCGATCAGAACGCGACCATCCCTGAACACGGCAGCTATCTCCAACTCGCCACCCAGCTGCCTGACGATCGACTTGAGCAGCCCAAGCGACAGGCCGATCTCACCGCTCTCGATCTGCGAAACCGCCGATTGCGACTTGCCGATCATCGCCGCCAGTTCGGCCTGCGTCACGCCGAGCGCATTTCGGAGATCGCTCAGCGCGTACGTCGTGATCTCGGAGACCGCGCGCAACTTGGCCTCATCGATCCGTCGAGCACGCTCAGGATCAAGCCGGGCTTCATCTCGCAGTTCTCTGAAGTTCTTTGTGCTCGGCATCAGAGGAGTCCTTCGTCTCTGCGGCGAGCGTTTGGAACCACTGATGAAACTGGTCGGTGTACTCGACGTCCCAAGCTTGCATCAGCCGAACTTATATTAGCTCACCTGATACTCGCTCTCGAACTTCCGAGGCTGTTGCGGGGTGATGCGCCGTTCGGGGCCATCTCCGGAAGGCCAGCGAATGCTTGCCCTAGACGACGGCCATCGTCTCTTTACGGTGGCCGTTGGACATGGCGGCCTTGAGGGGGAGCTGGTCCCACAGTTCGCCTTCGAGTTCCCGGCCACCGGCCTTGGGGGTTCGCCCTCCCCATTGCTCGAAGAAGAAAGCCACGCCGGCGGAGGTGCAGGTATCACGGAGCTCTGTGACCCACTCCAATTCCATGGGCCGTGCATTCGTTCCAGACTCGCCGCCGGCGATCACCCAGTGAATGCCCGCAAGATCCAGCTCACCGAGTGGGCCCAGCAACGGCTCGGCACTCACGAACCTCACGGCGGCTGGAACCCTGCGGAGATGCTTGATCCGGAACGCATACCGGCGTGACTCCACGCTCACGCCCATCCACAAATTCGAAGGCCAGTCGAGGCTGTCTGCGATCCGGCTCAGCCGCTGCGCTCGCTTCGTGAGCACCTGGTAGGTGTGCTGGGGCGTCTCCCGAATCACCTCGAAGACCTGCGCGATGTACTCCAACGCTACGTCTTCATGAAAGAGATCGCTCATCGAGTTCACGAAGACCAGCCGCGGTGCGCTCCACCGACGAGGCACGTCGAGCGACGAGGGATGCAGAGTCAACTTGAAACCGGGCCCGCTCGTCGGTGGGTCGCCATCGTTCTGGTACTTCGGCGAGCCCATCGCCTTGAGCCGCTTCGACAACGTGAGCGCGTAGCAGTGGTCGCATCCCGGGGACGTCTGATCGCATCCCGTGGTCGGGTTCCACGTCGCCTCGGTCCACTCGATCGCCGACTTGTCAGCCACGCGCCCACCGTAGGGCCAAGGTATGACAACCAAGAGACCGGATTCAGTGGCGTCGACGAGGTCCCACAAAGCGCAACTCCGGCTAGTGGCCCGTGACTGGCTCCTGCGGCACCCGGAACTCGGCAAGGTCCTCGGCGAGTGCCACTGCGAGCGGGGGCATCGTCGGATGCCGCCAGCGGGTCACGTCCGACGTGTTGCCCTTGTTCTTGTTGCAGTAGGTGTGGGACGCCTGGAGGTTGTCCAGCTTGTGCAGCAGGCTCTTGTACCGAGTGCCCTGCACCGCCTTGCCGGCCTTGCTGATGTCGAAGAAGGCGAAGATCTTCGGGACGATGTGCTCCACGTGGGCAGCGTCGATGCGTGTCTCGGCACCGCACACTCCGCAGCGACGACCGTCTCGCTCGTAGACGTAGCGAAGCAACTTGCGGCGATGCTCGGGACTCCAACGACCCGATGCGTCCGGTTCCTCGGACTCCAGCACGGATCGCCGGATCTTGTCGACCGTCTTGACCGTGCCGATGGCAGCCGTGGCGAGCTTGTCGCGCAAGCGGCGTCGTTCGCTGCCACTGTCGGGCGTGTCCAGCACGCCTGGTTCAGCGTCGACAGCCGGCTCGGCAACCTCGCGGACATCGCTAGGTCCCGCAGAAGCAGGACCGGACTGGTCCCCGGCACCGCTGGTGGCCGCCTCGGAGCGCTCAGGTGGGACCACGTCCCGGCGCTTCGGAAAGATCGAGTATCGATAGAAGTGGCTGCCCTGATTCGCTCCCCTTCGAGCGGTTCGCTAAACCATCTCGACACCGCACCGCGGGCATTCGGGCGGAGATTCGTTAGCTTCGAGATACCCGCTAGTAACCGTCATTGGTGGATGTGACAGCACAGGCCGTACCGCGAAGTCCGGCAAAGAGGTTTTCTGGTGCTCAGACCCGAATTTGACGGGTTGGGGTGCGTGTTGGGCGGGTGTCGGGTTTGTGACCTGCGGGTTTGGGTGCGGCGAGGTTGTTCCGTGATGGTTTTGTAGGGGCGACATTTGCAGCTTGGCGGGAGTGGTGGGTGTTATGCTGCTGGGGTGTTCGTGAAGACGACGAGGCGGCGCAGGGGCGACAAGACGTATGAGTATCTGTCTTTGGTGGAGTCGGTGCGCGACGGCGCGAAGGTCGGGCACCGCACGCTGCTGCGGCTGGGCGAGGCCTCAGCGCTGCGACGCTCGGGCCAGCTCGAGCGCATCGTCGCAGCCTTGGAGGCCCATCTGGAACGCGAACGCGTCGATCCTGGGGCGGTGGAGGCCGAGGGGGCGCCCGCGGCGGGCGGGGTGGCGTGCGCGGCGGCGGTGTGGGAGCGGCTGGGCCTGGGCGGCTGGTTCGCCGAGGCGGGATCGGCGCGCGGCGCCGACCGGCTGGGCGACGCGGTGTTCGCGATGACGGCGAACCGGCTGGTCGCGCCGTGCTCGAAGCGGCGGCTGCCCGAGTGGGCCGCAGCCGACGTGGTCATGCCCGAGGGGTGGTCCGCTCCGTCGCCGGCGCAGTACTACCGGGCGCTGGACGCCGTCGCGGACGTCAAGGACTCGACCGAGGAGTTCCTGTTCGGTCGGCTGTGCGACCTGACCAGCCTGGACCTGCGGTTCGTGTGCTATGACCTGACCTCGACCTATCTGGAGGGCTCCACGGGTCCCTCGGAGCGGTTCGGGTCCAAGGCGTTCGGCTATTCGCGCGACCGGCGCCCGGACCGGCCCCAGGTCGTGATCGGGCTGCTGTGCACCGGCGACGGCGTCCCGATCGCGCACCACGTGTTCGCCGGGAACACCAACGACGCGTCCACGCTGCCCGGCGTGCTCGCCGACCTCACCGAGCGGTTCGCGGTCGGGAGGATCTGCGTGGTCGCGGACCGGGGCCTGGTCTCGGCGGGCAACGTCGCCGCGGTCGCCGACGCCGGCTGCGACCACGTGCTCGCCACCCGCCTGCACCGCGACAAGGCCTGCCGCGAAGCCCTCGAGACCATCGGCGCCGACACCGCCTGGACCGACGTGGCCGCCTGTCGGTGCCGCGCCGCCGAGGCCGTCCTCGCCGACGGCACCCGAGCCATAGTCGTGGAGTCCGACGCCCGCGCCCGACGCGACACGCGGCGCACAGCCGAGCTCGTCGCCCGCGCCGAAGCCGGCCTGGTCGCCCTCGAACACAGAGTCCGGGCCGGACGGCTCGCAGACCCCGCCCTGATCGGACGCGCCGCGCAGCGCGTCCTGGGGCCCAGCGGCGTCGCCGCCCTGTTCGACCTCGAGATCGCGCCCGGCCGGTTCGTCTACCACTACGACGAACACGCTCACGCCTACGAGAGACTCCTCGCCGGCCGCTACGTGCTCACCACCAGCCTTGACGCCCAACAGGCCCCCACCGCACGCGTCGTCGCCGCCTACCGTCAGCTCGCCGACGTCGAAGACCGGTTCCGGACCCTCAAGGACTTCCTGCGGCTGCGCCCCATACGGCACTGGACCGAAAAACGCGTCCGCGGCCACATCGCCGTGTGCGTCTACGCCGCTTTGGCCGAGACCCTCATCTCACGCGACCTCCAAACAGCCCACATCGCCGACCCCGACCAGCCCGACCAGCACCTCACCGCCGCCCGAGCCCTGCGAGAACTCGACCGCATACGCCAAGTCCGCCTCACCGCCCACGACAAGCACATCACCCTCACCACCCGCCGCAGCCCCCTCCAAAACCAGATCCTCGCCGCCACCCACACCCCCACACGCACCTGGGACAAAGCCCGCATCCACTAACGCGTACCCCCTCCCCAGAACCGATGTAGTGGAAACACCAACCCGCGCGCCCCCACTGACCTGCCAAAACGCAAAACACCCGTCAAACTCGGGTCAGATCGCTGGTGTCGAAAGTAATCACGATGCCGCCACCGGCCTTCGGACTCATTTGACCATGGACTTCCGCTGGTGTGTAGACATAAGAGCTTTGCCGCATTGGAGCGATACCTCCATATTTCCGCAAGACTCGAGGCCAATGCTCAGTTGCAGATTCAGAGGTCCTCGGGTCATTGCGCCTAAGGTCTTGCGGCTTCAATATTCCCAACCACGAATGGGGACATTCTCTATACGTTTGCGTCCTCTTCCTGCTACGCCTGCTGCGAGTTCTGCTCCTCATATACCGAGGTCAAGATCGGGCCATCAAGGATTGTGCCGCCTAGGGCAGGTCCGAGTTTATATCCACCTAACACAATTCCTGCATCAGCAAGCTGTCTGGCCGCTTGATCGCAGCGTTCAATGGCGGTTCCATCTACGTCGGGATTAGAACCCGTGATTTCTTCGATAAGTTTGCGCTTCATTTGCCCTGATCCCATTCTGAGACTAAAAGAAGTTGATTGCATGTACGAAAGACTCGTTGCCATTTCCAGCCATGTGGTCGCGCATAAACCAGAAGTAGTCCCACACGGCATGTTTCAAATCCGGCCGGTCGTTTAGATCATCTATCTTGAGGTCTAGCTCATCTCGTAGCGTCTTCATATCAATTCCTCGACCGTGCGTCAACCAGCGGGTCTGATCGCTCAGTTTTCGCGCAATCTCGCTGGCGCGATCTTCCTTCATCTGTTTGGTAACAGCTTTGCGTCTCGTCTCAGTCGTCGTCCAGTCCTTGAACTTATAGCTAGCAAGCCATTGCTTCAACAATTCAATCGAGAGGTCGCGAGCTAGTTCAAATTGATGGAGTTCTGCTAAGTCTAGTTTCTGCAGCAAGACGAGTTCAGCTGTAGAAAGTGACTCGTTCTCACTCTTGGCTATCAGTTTCTCATATTGCGTGAGGTATGAGAGTGCAGGTACCAGGCGGTTGTCAAGTACTAGTTGAGGATCGATCGGTCCTAGGCAAGAGTGATAGTCCATCAGGATGTGGTCGCCTGACATAACCAGCACAGTACCAGCCGACATGGCTTTGTCTGGAACAATGAACTGCACTTCTGCATAGTGTTGCCGAAATACTCGCACGATACGCTCTACAACTTCTACTACCCCACCTGGTGTGTCAATAATGACGAATAGGTTATCTCTACGATCCTGACGGGCCTCAATTGCGATCTTTGCGCGGTGCTCTACGCCTTGTTGCATTGGAGAAATAATCGTTAAGCCGTCTGCATCCAGCATCTCCTCCATCGCCACGAGGCGATTGGTGGCCCATTCTCGAGCACTGTCTTGCGTCGTAGGAGGGGCGGGGACAATCGGCGTACCATTCATGATGCGAAATCCTGTCCCAGTGCTTTCGCCTCAGCAGGGTACCGAAGTCCTATTATGGGATGCTGGGAGTGAACTTCCCGAAGATCCTTGTCCTGCTGTGGGTGATGGGTGTTCATTTGTCGAGGTGATTCCGGTCGATTGTTGCCGCAACTGGGGCAAACGCTGTGTCTCGTCCGATGTTCGCGGACGCCTCAGCCGCCACGCTAGCGAGGAGCAGGGACCGTGGGCCACGGGACGTGGGACCGATTGGCCTGCAAGGCCCCAAGTACGTGGTCAGGCGGAACGATAATCTGCCGGAGTAGCCAATGCGGACGCTGAGTGGAACGGGCAACACGTCGATGCAGGCTCAGACCGCAGCAGTGTCGTGGAAGTGCTTGACGATCTCGAAGAACTCGTCGCTGTCGTCGGGCACGTAGAGCGCTTCGGGTCCCTCGGGCGCCACGCTGATGAAGGGCGACTCGTAGATGCGGCGCTCTTCGATGGCACCGTGCTCGGTGAGGAAGTTGATGACCATCTCGACGAAGCGGATCTGGTTGGCGCTGTAGCGCTTGTCGTCGAGGAACTTGGCGAAGGCCCGCTTGGCAGCGGCCCGGTCCAAGCCGACCAGCGAGCGGATGAACAGCCCGAAGCTGCCCGCACGCCTTGACGCCTCGGCGAACGTGTCGGTGTCGCCGATGCCCGCGGCCACGAGCACTCGCTGCAGGTCGTCCATATCGGCCGGGGTAAGCGGCTCGCCGCTGCGGACCTTGGCCACCACGCCCTCGGCCAGATGCTCTGTGAGAAAGTGCTGCGCCTTCTTGCGGAACTGGGCGAACTCGTCGCTGCCCGCACCGCCGGTCCCGTCGCCAGCATCGCCGCCGTCCATACCACCAGCGCCACCGCCACCACCGGTGCCGGGAAGCTCCACCTCGGTGGCTTGGCCGAGCTCGTCGGTGAAGTCGCTGTAGAGCACGTTCTTGGCGGTGTGCTGGATCAGGTGAACGAGGTCACGCAGCCGCTTGCGGGCATCCTCCAGCATCGGATAGGTGACATCGGCCCACCATTCGTCGGTCTGGATGTCCAAGATCAGCTCCAGCCGCGCAGCCACCGCTGGGATGGCGGTGCCGAGGTCCTCCAGCGCAGACGCGATGCCGAGGATGCGGGTGCGCTGCCGTTCGAATGGCACATAGGTGAGCAGGCCCAGCTGGGCGTTCAGCATCACCACGTCGAAGCGCTTGGCTTCCTCGCTGTCGCCGTCGAGCTGGTCAGGCAGCTTGGCCACCCGATCCGCCAGCGCCGCAAGGTCCCCAAGCGAGACCGTCTCCCACGCATCGAGGCGGCTGAACCGCTCCACCAGCTCCAGGTGGGGCCGCACCAAGAAGTTGTCGGGGTTCATCGACTCCACGGTCCGATGCAGCGTGGCCGCGACCTCAGCCCGCTCATCGCCGAGTGCCGCTATGCCGTCGAGCGCCTGCAACAGCTCCAGCCGAGCGCAGAACAGAATCTCGCTCAGCGACTTCCCGCTCGAAGCCTCCGCATTCTCCAGCGGGTGGCTGAAGTACTCAAGGTTCCCGCAGAAGTCGAACACCTTGAAGTGCGTCTTGTGCCTGCCGGGGCCGAACAGGTCCGGGCACAACCGGGTGCCACGGCCGAGCATCTGCCAGAACTTGGTCTTCGAGCGCACCGGCTTGAAGTACACGAGGTTGGCCACCTCGGGAACGTCGATGCCTGTGTCCAGCATGTCCACACTGATCGCGATGTGCGGCGCCTTGGACCGGTTGGAGAAGTCGTCGATGAGGCTCTGGCTGTACTTGGTCTGGTGGGTGATAACCCGAGCGAAGTTCCCGGCGTCCAGCGCCGGGTAGTTGGCGTCGAAGCGTTCCTTGATGAACGTGGCATGGCGCTGGTTCTTGGCGAAGATGATCGTCTTGCCCAGCCGGTCGCCGCCGGCCACCTTGATGCCATCGGTCATCAGGTACTCAAGTACCCGGTCGACGGTGTCCTTGTTGAACAGCCACTTGTTGAGCTCCGCCGCATCCACCTCGCTGGGCGGTTCCAGCGGGTTGCCGTCGTCGTCCTCACCCCAGTCGAGCTCGTCCCACTGGTCCTTCTCGTCCTCGCTGAGCTCGTCGTAGTTGATGCCCTCGCGCACAAACTTGAGAGGCACGGACACCCCTCGGGGCGGCACCAGGAAGCCGTCGGCGATGGCTTCGTCCAGCGAGTAGGCGTCGGTGGGCACCCCGGTCTCGAGGTCGAACAGATCGTAGGTGTTCTTGTCGACCTCATCCTTTGGGGTGGCTGTCAGGCCCATCAGCAGCGAGTCGAAGTAGTCGAAGATGCCCCGGTACTTGCGGTACACCGACCGGTGCGCCTCGTCGATCACCACCAGGTCGAAGTACCCCACCCCGAACCGGCGAGTCCCGTCGGCCCGGTACTCGTCGATCTTGCCGACCATCGTCTGATAGGTGGACACGTACACCCGGCCGTCCACGTTGCCCTCGGTCACCAGGTTCACCGGCGCCGCATCGGGGAGGTGCGCCTTGAACGCGTTCACCGTCTGGTTCACCAGCGCCGTGCGGTCGGCCAGGAACAGTACCCGCTTCACCCATCCGGCGCGCATCAACAAATCCGTCAACGCGATCAGCGTTCGGGTCTTGCCTGCGCCGGTGGCCATCACCAGCAGCGACTTGCGTTGATTGTCCCGCTCGAAGTGCTCTGCGATGGCGCGGATGGCCCGCTGCTGGTAGGGGCGGTTCACGATCAGCTTGCTGATGGCCAGCGACGCCAGCGAGGTGCGGGCGGTACGCCGCCCGATGAGCAACGCCAGTTCGTCGCGGGTGGCGAACCCTTGCACCCGCCGGGCCGGGTACTGGGTGTCGTCCCACAGCCAGTGCTCGTAACCGTTGCTGCAGTAGATGACCGGCCGCTGCCCGGTCTGGTTCTCCAAGCAGTCGGCGTACAGCTTCGCCTGCTGCTGGCCCACCTGAGGATCGACCAGTGCCCGCTTGGCCTCCACCACCGCCAACGGCAGCCCATCGGCGCCCCACAGCACATAGTCGACGTAGCCCACGCCCGAGTCCGTCGGCATGCCGCGGACCTCGTACTCGATGTCGTGGCCCTTGGTGAGACCGGTCCAGCCCGCCTCAGCCAGCAAGGCGTCGATCTTGAACTTGCGCGTCTCAGCTTCGGACCAGTCGAACGCCTCGGGCGGAACCGTCTCGACAGCCTTCTTCTTCGCCGCGGCGACCTCCGTCCGCAGCTTCGCCAGTTCGGCGTTCAGCTCGTCGGCAGTTTGGGTCGATTCGGCCAACCGGATCTGTGCAACGGCGAGCTCCGCTGACTCGTGCGCGAGCCGTTCCTCAAGCTGCTGGCGCTCACGCAGCGACGCCTGCCCAGTCGTGCCGGCGTCGAGCAGCCGGTGCGGATTGAAGCGCAGCGACGATTTCGGCTTCGAGGTACGTCCGTAAGTGAAGGCCAGCCAGAAGCAGAATCGAAACAGTGCCGAGACGATCTCGACCGCCTCCAACTTCGACGGCGCCTTCGACTCATGCACCGCACGGTTCCCGGCTCGCTGAATCTTGCGCGCTACCTCGAAGACCCGGCCACCCTCCAACGCCTTGAACGCCGGCTCATTCAGCAGCGCGTTGAGCGAGTCGTCATACGGCTGAGGCAGCGACCGGTCATGCTGGTAGATCCACCTGGCACCGGACTCCAGGCACTTCCGCGCATAGATGACGGCTGCACCTGGGTCCGAAAGCGAGTACCCCTCGGCCCGCGACGCAGACTCGAACTCGGGCCGAAACTCAGCTTCGAGGAACGAGAACTGCGACTCGCTCACAGCTCACCCCGAAACGCCCGCTGCTGCAGGGATGCAAATAGCTCATCAAGCGCCGACGCGTGGTTGCGTAGCTCAGCCTTCAACTCGCTGTGCGCCGTCAACATCGCAGAGAATTCCAGTTGAAGCTCGATGGGAGGCAATCCGAGCATGAAGCTCCCAACGATGTCACTGTTCAGGTTGAGCATGGTCACCCCTTGCGCCGAGTTCTCCAGACGACGCCGACCTCGAGCACTGGACAGCGCAGCAGCGATGTACTGCGGGATGGCGTAGTCGAGATCAGGGCGCATGTAGAGGGAGCCCGAACCGCAGACGTAGCCAGCTTCATGTTCACCAACTATGGCAACCCTGCCCATCTCACCCCGCCGCCCCATGACGACATCACCCGTTTCCATGCGGTACGGCATCAGCTGGGTGTACTTCTGAGAGTTGATCGTCTGCTCACGATGCGGCGTGATGACACCGTCGACGATGTGCATCGGGTTGACGAGCGGGATACCTCCCTCGACATAGTCGCTCCTGTGCAGCAGGGAGCCGAACGGGCCGATCTGGATTCTCGAACACGCTTCTCTCAGGGAGCGGACTGGCCAGCCGCGTTCGTTCCGGATTGGGTCGCCGAACATGTCGATAAAGATGGCTTGCGTCAGCGTGCCGAGCTTGGCCAGCGCCTCCCGCCGCTTCGCCCGGAGCGCATCTGCCGCATCCAACACCCTCGCAATCCGCCGCTGCTCTTCAATCGGCGGCAGCGGAACGAGAAGCTTCTTCAGTTTCGATGCATTGACTCCCTTCTGAACCCCGCCGTCTGAGGCGCTGGCGATCTGTCGCCAGTAGCCCGGAGAACGAAAGAAATGACTCACGTAGCCCGGGTCCGCGGCCTCTGGTTGCACTCGCAGTCGAATCAAGTAGGACGCAAAGACGGCCCCTTCTGGACAGTCACGAATGAGCAGGCTGTTGCCCGTTGACCCAGTTCGGGCAAAGACGATGTCTCCTTTCTCGAGCTGGCGAGCTTGCACGCCCTTCGTGTTGCCTGCGCAGTGAGGCACTGTGGCCCAATTGACCCCGAATTCTTGGATATCGGTGATCCGAAGCATCTTGGGACCGATCGGATCCTTGGATGCAGACGCGGTGACTCCATAATCAACCTGCATCGCAAAATCGCCAACTGGAACGGTCTTCATCCAAGCACTGCTCGGAGTTCGTCCAGGCCCGACAGAATCTCTTCCTCCAGCGCCTCGAGTTCGCCAATGATCACAGCGGGTGACGCATAGTCGATCTCGTCTTGCACGATCTCTTTGTACCGGTTGATGCTGAGGTCGTAGTCGTTTGCCGCGATGTCGGCCTTGGGAACACAGAATGACTGCTCGATCGGTGCCCGCTCCAACTCCGCGCCGTTTCTCTCCTGCCAACGGGCGAGCGCGTCAGGGAGGTTGTTGTTCAAGTGCTCGTCCTCGGCCAACGGCTCAGCCGCGAGTGCACCGAGCTTGGCTTCGTCGAGCAGCGGCGTGCGCTTGTCGTCGAGGCTGTAGCCGTCGGCTTGGAGGTCGTAGAACCAGACGAGGTCGGTGCCGCCGGAGTTGGTCTTGGTGAACAGCAGAATTGCGGTCGAAACTCCGGAGTAGGGCTTGAACACACCAGCAGGCAGTGAAACGACGCCGTCAAGCTTCTGATCCTCAACGAGGATCCGGCGAAGCTCTTGGTGCGCCTTCGTCGAGCCAAAAAGCACACCGTCGGGAACGATGACCGCTGCCCTTCCGCCGGCCCTCAGCAGCCGTAGGAACAACGTAACGAACAGCAACTCGGTCTTCTTCGTCCTCGCAACCTGCAGGAGGTTCTTGGCAGTGGCTTCGTAGTCGAGCGATCCGGTGAAGGGCGGATTGGCGAGGATCAGGCTGTAGGAATCAGCATCACCAGCGTGGTCCTCGGACCCGAATTTGACGGGTTGGGGTGCGTGTTGGGCGGGTGTCGGGTTTGTGACCTGCGGGTTTGGGTGCGGCGAGGTTGTTCCGTGATGGTTTTGTAGGGGCGACATTTGCAGCTTGGCGGGAGTGGTGGGTGTTATGCTGCTGGGGTGTTCGTGAAGACGACGAGGCGGCGCAGGGGCGACAAGACGTATGAGTATCTGTCTTTGGTGGAGTCGGTGCGCGACGGCGCGAAGGTCGGGCACCGCACGCTGCTGCGGCTGGGCGAGGCCTCAGCGCTGCGACGCTCGGGCCAGCTCGAGCGCATCGTCGCAGCCTTGGAGGCCCATCTGGAACGCGAACGCGTCGATCCTGGGGCGGTGGAGGCCGAGGGGGCGCCCGCGGCGGGCGGGGTGGCGTGCGCGGCGGCGGTGTGGGAGCGGCTGGGCCTGGGCGGCTGGTTCGCCGAGGCGGGATCGGCGCGCGGCGCCGACCGGCTGGGCGACGCGGTGTTCGCGATGACGGCGAACCGGCTGGTCGCGCCGTGCTCGAAGCGGCGGCTGCCCGAGTGGGCCGCAGCCGACGTGGTCATGCCCGAGGGGTGGTCCGCTCCGTCGCCGGCGCAGTACTACCGGGCGCTGGACGCCGTCGCGGACGTCAAGGACTCGACCGAGGAGTTCCTGTTCGGTCGGCTGTGCGACCTGACCAGCCTGGACCTGCGGTTCGTGTGCTATGACCTGACCTCGACCTATCTGGAGGGCTCCACGGGTCCCTCGGAGCGGTTCGGGTCCAAGGCGTTCGGCTATTCGCGCGACCGGCGCCCGGACCGGCCCCAGGTCGTGATCGGGCTGCTGTGCACCGGCGACGGCGTCCCGATCGCGCACCACGTGTTCGCCGGGAACACCAACGACGCGTCCACGCTGCCCGGCGTGCTCGCCGACCTCACCGAGCGGTTCGCGGTCGGGAGGATCTGCGTGGTCGCGGACCGGGGCCTGGTCTCGGCGGGCAACGTCGCCGCGGTCGCCGACGCCGGCTGCGACCACGTGCTCGCCACCCGCCTGCACCGCGACAAGGCCTGCCGCGAAGCCCTCGAGACCATCGGCGCCGACACCGCCTGGACCGACGTGGCCGCCTGTCGGTGCCGCGCCGCCGAGGCCGTCCTCGCCGACGGCACCCGAGCCATAGTCGTGGAGTCCGACGCCCGCGCCCGACGCGACACGCGGCGCACAGCCGAGCTCGTCGCCCGCGCCGAAGCCGGCCTGGTCGCCCTCGAACACAGAGTCCGGGCCGGACGGCTCGCAGACCCCGCCCTGATCGGACGCGCCGCGCAGCGCGTCCTGGGGCCCAGCGGCGTCGCCGCCCTGTTCGACCTCGAGATCGCGCCCGGCCGGTTCGTCTACCACTACGACGAACACGCTCACGCCTACGAGAGACTCCTCGCCGGCCGCTACGTGCTCACCACCAGCCTTGACGCCCAACAGGCCCCCACCGCACGCGTCGTCGCCGCCTACCGTCAGCTCGCCGACGTCGAAGACCGGTTCCGGACCCTCAAGGACTTCCTGCGGCTGCGCCCCATACGGCACTGGACCGAAAAACGCGTCCGCGGCCACATCGCCGTGTGCGTCTACGCCGCTTTGGCCGAGACCCTCATCTCACGCGACCTCCAAACAGCCCACATCGCCGACCCCGACCAGCCCGACCAGCACCTCACCGCCGCCCGAGCCCTGCGAGAACTCGACCGCATACGCCAAGTCCGCCTCACCGCCCACGACAAGCACATCACCCTCACCACCCGCCGCAGCCCCCTCCAAAACCAGATCCTCGCCGCCACCCACACCCCCACACGCACCTGGGACAAAGCCCGCATCCACTAACGCGTACCCCCTCCCCAGAACCGATGTAGTGGAAACACCAACCCGCGCGCCCCCACTGACCTGCCAAAACGCAAAACACCCGTCAAACTCGGGTCGGAGAGCGAGTCGCGGTGGCTGATGTCGGGGTTCTGCACACCGTGGAGCTGCATGTTCATCGACCCGATGCGCAGCATCGTGGGGTCGGAGTCGTAGCCGGAGAACATCCCGTTGTGGAAGTGCCGCGACATCGAGGAGCGGTTGAGAGCACTCGGGTGTTCGCGACGGATATGCTCCCCGGCTCCGATCAAGAATCCGCACGTTCCACTGGCTGGGTCACAGATCACGTCGTCAGGCTGAGGTGCCATCATCTCAACCATCAGTTGGAGGATGTGCCGCGGCGTCCGGAACTGCCCGTTCTGCCCCGCACTCGCGATCTTGGAGAGCATGTACTCGTACACATCGCCCTTGGTGTCCCGGTCGGCCATCGGCACCGCGTCGAGGCCATCGACTGCCTTCTGCAGCAGTCGAGCCGTGGGGATCGCGAGACGGGCGTCGCGCATGTGCTTGGCGTGGGTACTCTGACCGGCTCGCACTTGCAGCAAAGGGAATACGTAGTTCTCGACGACGTCGAACATCTCGGCTGGGGGCAAGTTCTTGAACCTCGACCAGCGCAGATCCCGGTAGGCCCGGCCCTCGGCCCGGCCCTCCGGCCGGAACTCCTCGCCCTCGGGGAAGATGTCGTCCTCGATCGGCTCGCCAGTGCGGTTCGCCTTGTTCTCGGCAAGAGTCTGCTGCTCGTCGAGCGCCTTAATGAAAAGCAGGTAGGTGAGCTGCTCTATCACCGCGAGAGGGTTGGCCATGCCCCCCGACCAGAAGTCGTTCCACACCGCATCGATCTGCCGCTTCAGCTCACCCGTCACCATGGCCACCCATTTCAGCCGATCCACCAACGGTGTCGCAGCACTACCGAGTCACACGCTGCCGGTGCCGTACGCTGCCCGGGCGTACGACTCGACCCAGATTGCGTACCAGGAACCAGCAAGGCCGAAGTTGACGGCGGCCCATCAGCCGCAACGGCACGAAAGGCATGTGCCCTGGAGCGGTCTGACGCCTCGTGCGAGCTGTGGCCTCAAGGCAAGTTGTATGCAAACCACATGGCGGTAGTCTTCGGACATGAGACGTAGAACGGTACTGGGCAGACTCTGGGACGGTCAAGAGAATCCCGGAGGCAACGGAGACGACACCTTCGTGCGTGGAGAAACTCCCGAGCCACCACCAGAGCCACCGGCTGACCTCGCTTTGCATGGCGGTACCCGGACGACAAGCCCAGAGCTACTTGACCACAGCGTCATTGCCGTGCGGGGAGTGACCGACGCGCGCGGCGAGACAGCCACAATCACCGATGCAAATCGGCCGATTCCGAATCCGACCCGACCACCTGCACGACCTGCACCAAAGAGGCCCGAACCGTCACGGCCATCACCTCGTCGACCCGATCCGCCAAAGCGCGACGTAACCAGGGTCCGCGGAGAGGCGGCCGCCAACGGTGAGGACGACACGCGTACTCGAGGTGAGAGCGCCGACTAGATACCAGGTGCCCCCACGTACGATGGCCAAACTCGATGTCCTGATACTGGACAACCCCGGTGGCCGACATGCGGACTTAGTCGAGCATGCCGTGATTACACGTGGGGCAACCTGTCTGCGTCTCGATGCATCAGGTCTCCTTGGCTCGACCGTGAACATTCGACCCGGTGAGTTTCGAGTCCGTCGTGACGCCGCGGAGTGGCAGGTGTCAACCTCGACCTCTGTGTGGTATCACCGACTCGGGTCTCCCAACGTCGATGGATTCGACACCGATGAGGCACAACTGGTACGCGACGAAACACCCCATATCTTGATCGGCGGTTTGGTCAGTTGCGGAGTCAGATGGGTCGACGAGCCGCACAGGGTCGCCCGCGCTGAACGCAAGCTGTATCAACTTGGCACGGCATCCAGGCTACAAATTAGGATTCCCCGATCGCTCGTGACCAATGACCTCACGGAGGCGACGCGTCTTTGTAACGACTTGCGCCTTATAGCCAAGCCTCTCTCTCCAGGCGCAGGAATCGTCCCGCACGTCAGTGAAGTTGCACACGATGACCTCAGCAACGTCAATGCTTTACCCGTGCTACTTCAAGAATTGGTCGTTTCCGCTGTGGCCGACCTCAGGGTTGTTGTTATCGGCAATCAAGCTTGGACATGGCGGCGAATTCGCGAGGCTGACACAATCGACTGGCGTGCTGTCGACCCGAGTGGTCTCGACTTCGAGCACGTAGCGTATCAATCGATCAAGCAAGACGCGGTAGATTTATGTCTTGCACTTGGTCTTACGACGTGCGTACAAGACTGGCTCGATACACCCGAAGGCCCGGTTTTCTTGGAAGCAAATCCAGCAGGAGCATGGGCATTTCTCCGCGGTTCGCAAGACGTCATTCCCCCGGCACTCGCTGACCACCTCTGTGAGAGGCCCCGAACCGAACTCACTGCTGGGCACTGGGCTAGGCCCCACAAGCGCATCTTGTGGGATCTAGGCCGCGCCGGCAAGGCACCAAGCAATGATGGTACACGCGCACCTGTATATGCGGCACCGCCGTGGGCGTCCTTGGCGGCAAGATCTCCTGAGGCCCTCTCCGTCGTACGCCGCGCAAACGATGAATCAATAGCAGCTGCCCGCACGGCGGAGGACAAAGCGGCACGCCTGCTCCGCACAGCTCTCACGACTGTCGCTGTGTCGGCAGCGCTCACGGGCTATCAACTGCAGTTCGCGCTTGAACACAGCCTCTGGCTTCTTACACTCGTGGCGCCTGTGGCTGGAGCATTCGCATCTCTTGCAATAGCGGCATTCGAGGCCACTCAGATTGACCGCGTTGGATTCTATAGGCACGCTAAGGGGCAGGATCTTGCCCAGCCTGGACCGCGAGAATCCGTCGTCACTGTGGTCGAGGAAGAAGAGGCCGGCCGACGACTCGCTCTGTGGACTTCAAAGAAGAAACACACCGACCTGATGCAAGCACGTGCATGGTTCTCACGCGGACTATCCCTGTTGCTCCTCGCCGCATTAGTTGCTGCCACGTCATGGGGCATCAATGCCGCTGAATCGAGATCCGACGAAGCGGCATCACATAGGCAGATGTCCCAGACTGCTGATACATCCCAAGCGAGCGTTCCTTCACGCTGATCTACGGCTCGCCGTAGGATCCCAAGGTGATCGATCAACTGGGGGCGACCACGTCATCCCACGCTGAAAAAACAAAGCGTAGCAAATTCTCAGATCAGACTCTTGTTAACGAGTGACCAGTAGTGCCGACCGAGGATTGTGAGCTCACATGCCTTGCTTTCCATCGCTGCATGCCACATGTGCGGTGCTCCGACTGGCCGTACTAAGTTCACCTTCACCAGATTCTGGAGGATCTTGAACTTCGCGTTGTGTTCGGGATCGGGGAGGGGCATTGTGGGTCGATTGGATTCTTCGTCCGAGCGCTCAGGCCCGAATTTGACGGGTTGGGGTGCGTGTTGGGCGGGTGTCGGGTTTGTGACCTGCGGGTTTGGGTGCGGCGAGGTTGTTCCGTGATGGTTTTGTAGGGGCGACATTTGCAGCTTGGCGGGAGTGGTGGGTGTTATGCTGCTGGGGTGTTCGTGAAGACGACGAGGCGGCGCAGGGGCGACAAGACGTATGAGTATCTGTCTTTGGTGGAGTCGGTGCGCGACGGCGCGAAGGTCGGGCACCGCACGCTGCTGCGGCTGGGCGAGGCCTCAGCGCTGCGACGCTCGGGCCAGCTCGAGCGCATCGTCGCAGCCTTGGAGGCCCATCTGGAACGCGAACGCGTCGATCCTGGGGCGGTGGAGGCCGAGGGGGCGCCCGCGGCGGGCGGGGTGGCGTGCGCGGCGGCGGTGTGGGAGCGGCTGGGCCTGGGCGGCTGGTTCGCCGAGGCGGGATCGGCGCGCGGCGCCGACCGGCTGGGCGACGCGGTGTTCGCGATGACGGCGAACCGGCTGGTCGCGCCGTGCTCGAAGCGGCGGCTGCCCGAGTGGGCCGCAGCCGACGTGGTCATGCCCGAGGGGTGGTCCGCTCCGTCGCCGGCGCAGTACTACCGGGCGCTGGACGCCGTCGCGGACGTCAAGGACTCGACCGAGGAGTTCCTGTTCGGTCGGCTGTGCGACCTGACCAGCCTGGACCTGCGGTTCGTGTGCTATGACCTGACCTCGACCTATCTGGAGGGCTCCACGGGTCCCTCGGAGCGGTTCGGGTCCAAGGCGTTCGGCTATTCGCGCGACCGGCGCCCGGACCGGCCCCAGGTCGTGATCGGGCTGCTGTGCACCGGCGACGGCGTCCCGATCGCGCACCACGTGTTCGCCGGGAACACCAACGACGCGTCCACGCTGCCCGGCGTGCTCGCCGACCTCACCGAGCGGTTCGCGGTCGGGAGGATCTGCGTGGTCGCGGACCGGGGCCTGGTCTCGGCGGGCAACGTCGCCGCGGTCGCCGACGCCGGCTGCGACCACGTGCTCGCCACCCGCCTGCACCGCGACAAGGCCTGCCGCGAAGCCCTCGAGACCATCGGCGCCGACACCGCCTGGACCGACGTGGCCGCCTGTCGGTGCCGCGCCGCCGAGGCCGTCCTCGCCGACGGCACCCGAGCCATAGTCGTGGAGTCCGACGCCCGCGCCCGACGCGACACGCGGCGCACAGCCGAGCTCGTCGCCCGCGCCGAAGCCGGCCTGGTCGCCCTCGAACACAGAGTCCGGGCCGGACGGCTCGCAGACCCCGCCCTGATCGGACGCGCCGCGCAGCGCGTCCTGGGGCCCAGCGGCGTCGCCGCCCTGTTCGACCTCGAGATCGCGCCCGGCCGGTTCGTCTACCACTACGACGAACACGCTCACGCCTACGAGAGACTCCTCGCCGGCCGCTACGTGCTCACCACCAGCCTTGACGCCCAACAGGCCCCCACCGCACGCGTCGTCGCCGCCTACCGTCAGCTCGCCGACGTCGAAGACCGGTTCCGGACCCTCAAGGACTTCCTGCGGCTGCGCCCCATACGGCACTGGACCGAAAAACGCGTCCGCGGCCACATCGCCGTGTGCGTCTACGCCGCTTTGGCCGAGACCCTCATCTCACGCGACCTCCAAACAGCCCACATCGCCGACCCCGACCAGCCCGACCAGCACCTCACCGCCGCCCGAGCCCTGCGAGAACTCGACCGCATACGCCAAGTCCGCCTCACCGCCCACGACAAGCACATCACCCTCACCACCCGCCGCAGCCCCCTCCAAAACCAGATCCTCGCCGCCACCCACACCCCCACACGCACCTGGGACAAAGCCCGCATCCACTAACGCGTACCCCCTCCCCAGAACCGATGTAGTGGAAACACCAACCCGCGCGCCCCCACTGACCTGCCAAAACGCAAAACACCCGTCAAACTCGGGTCAGGCTCGTAGGAAGGGTCAAGCTGATATGGAGCCTCGGGATCTGGAAACAGCTGAATCAGTTCATGTAGATCTTCACGTGCAACCGGTGGTGTCGCCGTGCGGAGAGACACAAACCGTTTAACATTAGTCTTGAATACGGGGCGTTGCGCCCATGGCCCTAGAGATTGATCTATGTGCGCGTACACGCTCCCTGGAGTAATATCGCCAACGAGGTTCGCGGCCGCGCCGCTGAGCGCATCTACAAGCAGGTCCGTAAAAACACCCCCACCGTCTGCGGTCTCCATCGCGTATTGATGCTCCGTTGACGCCGTCAGGATCGTGGTTCCATCGGTTACCTCAGCTAGACCCTTCGTTAGTGCGTTGTTTGCAGCGACACCTCCATGACAGCTATCAAGAATAATTACTTTGCTGCGGGCCGCGGAGGTGTTCGCAAGGGTCACAAGTTCGGCGAGAGCTAGGCCGTCGTCGCCGTCTGCGCAGTCGCTTGCGCACAAGAACCCTCCAGTTTCATCGATAAAGCCATGTCCCGCGAAGTAGAAGAGCGCAATGTCAGCATCGCCCATGAAGAGCTGCCTTACCGCTTCCTTCAGGTCGCGCTTTGAGAGCGTGCTCGTTGTGTCTGTGGCGACGAGGAGTCGCGGATTGGCGAAATTTGGGGTCCCGTCTACATTTCGCCCAAGTACGTTCTCGACGGCACAGGCGTCCTTGACACAGCCGTGCAAACTTCCGATGTGGGTGTATTCGTCGATGCCAACAATCAGAGCCTTGCGCATTGTTCTATAGCGAATCGATGAAGCTGCTGATATTCACGTCGTTCCACACCTTCGTGGATACACCAGCGATTTTCGTGCGATCATTGCGATACGCCCAGATCCCGAGGATCTTCTTCTCCTCCTCTTTCGCGCATCGAATCTCCCATTTTTGCCCGCTTGAGGAGAGCGAATTCTTGCTGGCCAAAACGATCACACCGTGGGACCGTCTTATTCGGGTCCGCACCCTTTCCTTCCAGTCGCTGTCGTAAGCCGTCTTCACCGACATGTCGACAAATTCATACGGCGAGCGAGAACTTAGTGATTGCCCTTTTAGCCCTGATTATTCACAAGTCGGGCGGTCTGGGTTGTCTGGGTCCGCGGAAAAGCCCCTCTGACCTGCGACGATGCATATCTGCAAAGAACGCATCTTCGAGTTCAGGGGGGCATCTCCGAGGTGAAAGCTACCAGTGTCACAACTGCGCGTCTGGCAGGCGGCGGGGACCGTGTCGTGTGGGGTGTGGGGTGGTGCTCCCTGGGTTTCGCGCGGGGGCGATGCTGGATTCTGCTGTCATGAGCTGTGAGGAGGCTTCATGGCGCCGAAGGGGTATCCGGCAGAGTTCCGGCGGCGTGTGATCGATTTGGTCGACGCTGGCCGTCCGGTCGCGGCGGTTGCGGCTGAGCTGGGGATCAGCGGCCAGTCGATCTACACGTGGCGCCGCCAGGCGCGTATCGATGCGGGGGTCGAGCCCGGCATGAGGACCGCTGAGCATGCCGAGCTGGTGGCTCTGCGCAAGCGGGTCCGTGAGCTTGAGACCGAGCTGGCGATCCATCGTCGTGCAACCGAGCTGCTGAAGGGGGACGGCGACCCAAAAGGCGGTACGCGGCGATCAGAGTGATCGCCGCAGAAGGACTTCCGGTCGAGGTGGCGTGCCGACTCTTGGGTGTGTCGGTGTCGGGCTATTACAGCTGGATGAGTCGTCCGCGGTCCGCGCGGTCGATCCGTCACGCGCAGCCGGCGGGAATCATCGCGGAGATCCATGCCGATTCCCGACAGACCTACGGCGCCAAGCGTGTTCACGGCGAGCTCACCTTGGGTCGGGGCATAGCGGTGTGCCGCCAGACCGTCGAGACGCTGATGCGGCGGGCGGGGCTGCGCGGCATCTCGGGACGGCCCAAGCATCGCAAGGCCCCGAACACTGCTACCGCGGCGGACCTCGTCGACCGCGACTTCGCAAGACCCCGGCCCGATCAGCTGTGGGTGACCGACATCACCGAGCACCCGACCCGCGAAGGCAAGGTCTACTGCGCGGTGGTGCTGGACACCTTCAGCCGACGGGTCGTGGGCTGGTCCATCGATTCCCGACAGACCGCCGCACTGGTCACCAACGCATTGGGCATGGCCATCGACGGCCGCAGCCCGACACCGGGTGAGACCGTGATTCACAGCGACCAAGGCACCCAGGCTGGACTCAACCGGTCGTCGCAACACCTCGATTGTGGAGGTGCGAGATGGGGACGATGCGGGAGCGGCAGCGCGAGGTCCAGTTGTATCGGGGGCAGATCCCGTCGCCGGGTCGGCCGACGGTCGCGTGGCGGCAGGACCGGGTTCGGTTCTGGGCGGCGATCGCTGGCGGCGACAAGACCGAGGACGCGGCGGCACAAGCGGGGGTGTCATCCCCCGTTGGGTTCCGGTGGTTCCGTCACGCTGGCGGGGTGAACCCATGTTTGTCCCCGACGGTGTCGGGCCGGTATCTGTCGTTTGCCGAGCGTGAGGACATCGCGTTGTTCCGGGCCCAGGGCCTCGGTGTGCGTGAGATCGCCCGCAGGCTCGATCGCAGCCCGTCGACGGTCTCGCGGGAGCTTCGCCGCAACGCGTCGACGAGAACGTTCCGGCTCGAGTACAAGGCGACGATCGCGCAGTGGCACGCAGAGCGGCGCGCTCGTCGTCCGAGGCCAGCGAAGCTCGCTGGCAATGAACGGCTTCGCAGCTGTGTGGCTGAGCGGCTCTCGGGCGCGGTTCGGTCGCCCGGCGGTCGCGCCTTGGGGCCTGAGGGCCCGAAGTGGCAGGGCCGCAACAAGCCTCATCGTGGTGACCGCCGCTGGGTGCAGGGCTGGAGCCCCGAGCAGATCTCGAACCGCCTGAAGGCCGATTTCGCCGATGATGAGTCCATGCGCATCAGCCACGAGGCCATCTATCAGGCGCTCTACGTCGAAGGCCGGGGTGCGCTCAAGCGCGAGCTGGTCGCGTGCCTGCGCTCGGGGAGGGCTCTGAGGGTTCCTCGGGCCCGAGCCCGCCAGAGGGCCTGGGCCCATGTCACCCCGGAGGTGATGATCAGCGAACGACCCGCCGAGGTCGAGGACCGGGCCGTGCCCGGACATTGGGAAGGCGATCTGGTGATCGGTCTGAAGCGCTCAGCGATCGGCACCCTTGTCGAGCGCACCACCCGCTTCACGATGCTGATCCACTTGCCACGCGAACACGGCTACGGCGTCATCGCCCGCACCAAGAACGGCCCAGCCCTCGCCGGCTACGGCGCCATCACCATGAAGAACGCTCTCGCAGCATCAATGACCACACTGCCCGAGCAGCTGCGCCGCTCGGTGACCTGGGACCGCGGCAAGGAACTGTCCGCCCACGCCGCGTTCACCGTCGAGACCGACATCGCGGTCTACTTCGCCGACCCCAAGAGCCCCTGGCAGCGCGGCACCAACGAGAACACCAACGGACTGCTGCGCCAATACTTCCCCAAAGGCACCGACCTGTCCCGATGGACCGCCGAAGAGATCGAAGCCGTCGCCCACACCCTCAACACCCGGCCACGCAAGACCCTCGGATGGAAGACCCCAGCAGAAGCCCTCGACGAACACCTACGCTCGCTACAACAAGCCGGTGTTGCGACGACCGGTTGAGTCCAGCCAGTTCACCTCCTGGGCATTCACCCAGCGGGCAATCGACTCGGGGCTGCTGCCCTCGATGGGCTCGGTCGGCGATTGCCTGTTAACCGGCCAATTTGTTGTGGGGCTGGTAGATGAGTGCCCGGTTGGGGCTGGGTAATGCTTGCATTGTGGTTCGCTGGGCGTTACAGATGTGGCTGTGCCGGATGGCGGGTTGTTCCTCGAGCGGACTGGGGTTGGCTGGCAGCTTGCCGGCGACAGCGCCGGCCGGTTCGGGTTGGTGAACGACTATCTGTCGTATCTGGTTGACCGGAATTACTCGCCGCGCACGATCCGCACCTACGGGTTCGGGCTGTTGGCGTTGTGCCGCTGGCTCGGCGCCGAGGACTTGGATCTGGCCGAGGTCACGACGGATGTGTTGTTGGGGTTCTTGACCGCGTGCCGCAGCGAGCGGGTGGCCGGCCGGCCCGGCGGTACGAACGTGGTCGGGCTCGACGGCCGCCGGACCGACACGTTGTCTGCGGCCACGATCAACCTGCGCTTGGCTGCGGTGTCGGGGTTGTTCTCGTTCCGGTCGATGCGCGACCCGGACGCGCCGAACCCGGTGCCTGCGGGCCGGGAGGCCAAGCGAGCGTCGGCGGGTGAGCGGGGCGGGATGCTCGCCCACGTGTCGCGTGCGCCGAGGCGGCGCTCGCCGTTGCGGGTCCGCGACGCCAGGCGGCTCCCGCGCACGCTCGACGGCCGAGAGGTCGTGGCGCTGCTGGAGAGCCTGCGAGCGTGGCGGGACCGGGCCATCGCCGGGTTGATGGTGTTCTGCGGGTTGCGCTCGTCGGAGGTGTTGGCCCTCGACGTCGCCGATGTCGACATCGGCGCCCGCTGGCTGCTGGTGTCGGGCAAGGGCGGCAAGGAGCGCCGGGTCCCGCTCGACGTCGACGTCGCCGGGGTGATCGGGACCTACCTGCTCGCCGAGCGCCCTGAGACGACCAGCGCCAGGCTGTTCGTCGTGGCCAAGGGCCCCACCCGCGGGCAGCCGCTCACCCCGGCGGGGCTGCGGCGCATCTTTCGCTATCACCGCGAGATCACCGGCATCACGGCCGCGCATCCCCACGCGTTGCGTCACACCTTCGGCACCGCTTTGGCCGAGGCCGGCGTGGACTTGGCCGTGATGGCGGCCTTGTTGGGCCACGCCCACATCGACACCACCGCCCGCTACATCCATGTTGCCCCCGCCCATGTCAAGGCCGAGTTCGATGCTGCCCGCCGCCGCCAACGCGCCAACACCTGAACCGGTGCCGGTCCCAGCACCGGGCCAGCTGCTGGCGGCGTGGCGGGACCGCCAGCGCGCCACCGGCCGGGGGAACCCGGCCTCGGACTGGGCGGCCCGGGCATTCCTGGACCGCTGGCCCGACCCGCAGGCCTGGGCCGGCCAACCCCTGCGCGCCCGGCTGGTGCTGCCGCCTTCGACGATGTCGCTGCTGATGTTCTTGATGACCCACCGGTGGCTGCGGCCGGGCTGGGACTGGCTGGTGTCACGCAAGCTGTCGAGCTTGTGGCGCGAGATCCGCAGCTCGCCGCTCGAGGCCGACATGGGTCGGTTCTGCGACACCGCGGTGGCGGTCGGGTTCACCCAGATTCAGGCGAAGCGGGCCGCGTCCCAGTCGGCCGGCCGGCTGTTGATCCAGACCGGGCGCCCACTCGAACAGTTGACCATCGGCGACATGGAGACGCTGGCCGACGCGTGCCGGGCACGCGAGGCTGCGACCGGACAACGCTGGCGGCACTACCGGGGGGCGCTCGTGTGCGCCCACACGGTGCTGTTCCACCTCGACATCGTCCCCCAACCACCCGAACCCCACCAGCAGCCGGACACCTTCGAGGCTCGGCTGGCCGACTGCGGCCCGAGCCTGCGCTCCGCCATGGCCGCCTACCTCCAACGCAAGAGCGGAACCTGTCGGCCCAAGACCGTGTCCAGTCTGGCCACCCGACTCGCCCACTTCGGCCGGTTCCTCGCCGAACACGACCCCGAGCTCGAATCGCTCGCCGGGCTGAGCCGCCAACGCCACATCGAGCCCTACCTGAACTCCGTCGCCCACGCAGTGTCATCAAAGAACGGGCGGGCCATTACCGTCGCCGACCAGGACCGCCGGATCCGCGCTGTCGGCCACATGCTCGCAGAGATCACCGAGTGGGGCTGGGACGACGCCCCCGCCCGGAAGCTGATCTTCCGGTCCGATCATCCCCGCCAGCCGCGGCCATTGCCCCGCTATCTGCCCGTGGACGCCGACCGGCGACTCACCGAAGCGCTCGAAGCCTCCGCCTATCGCCTCGCCGCCGACGCGCTGCTGCTGGCCCGAGCCGTCGGGCTGCGCATCGGCGAACTCCTCGACCTCGAGCTGGAATGCGTCCACGAGATCAGCGGCCACGGCGCCTGGCTGAAGGTCCCCCTCGGCAAGCTCGACACCGAACGCATGGTCCCCCTCGACGACGAGACCGTCGCTCTCATCGACCGGATCACCGCCACCCGCTCGGCGGGTCAGCCGCTGCGGCATCCACGCACCGCCCGAGCGACCCAGTTCCTGTTCACCCACCACGGGCGCCGGCTGTCGCAGACCGCGGTCCGCACAGAACTGGCCCGCAGCGCCGAGACCGCCGGGATCGGCCACGTCACCCCCCACCAGCTCCGCCACACCTACGCCACCGCCCTGATCAACGCCGGCGTCTCCCTCCAAGCGCTCATGGCCCTCCTCGGCCACGCCTCAGCCGAGATGAGCCTGCGCTACGCGCACCTCTTCGACGCCACCGTCCGCGCCGAATACGAACGCGCCCTCGACTTGGCCAAGAGCCGCATCGGCGCCATGCCCACACCAACGGGCCGGCCGCGCATCCCCGTCACCGCCAACGGTGGCACCTCCGACGACTGGCGCGTCGCGCCGGCCATCAAAGCGCGCCTCGCCGGCGGCCACTGCCTACGCGCCCCCGCCCAAGGAGCCTGCCCCTACGCCAACATCTGCGAGCACTGCCCCAGCTTCCGCACCGATGCCGCGTCGGCCGCCGTGCTCTCCGCGCAACGCGTCGACACCCAAGCACTCCTCGCCGACGCCCAAGCACGCGGCTGGATCGACGAAACCGACCGGCACCGACGCCTCCTCGACCGCCTCGACACGCTCATCGCCAACACCCCATGACCACCAACGTCGAAACCGTCGAAGCCGCCTGCGCCCGCCTCGCCAACCACGGCCAAGCGATCACCTTCACCGCCGTCGCCGAACACGCCCGCATCAGCCGCACCACCCTCTACCGCAACCCCCAACTCCGAGCCATCGTCGACGAACACCGCCACCACAGCCACGACCCCCACACCCTCACCGCACTCGCCGCCGAGATCGCCCACCTGCGCACCGGCCTCGAAGCACTCGCCGACCGAACCCGAAACCACGAAGAACGGCTCCGCCACCTCGAACACCGCCAACCCCGCCGCAAAGCCAACTAACCGACCGGCCAACCGAACCACGCCCCAACCCAAGCCGTGATTGGCCGGATAAAGCTACGACAATGCGATGATCGAGTCGTTCTGGTCCCGGATGCAAGTCGAGCTATTGGACCGCAAGCGCTGGCACACGCGCATCGAGCTGGCCAACGCCATCTTCGAGTATCTGGAGATCTGGCACAACCGGCAGCGACGGCACACCTCGCTTGGCATGCTGACACCGGTCGAGTTCGAAACTCGACACCAACACAAACCGGCAGCATGAATCCAACATCACGCCTACGCGAAACCCATGGACCCCCAGAGCCTCCACCAAACCCGGTGTGATTCACTGTTCGCTTTGGGCGGTTTCGCGGACCGTGTCGGGCTGACCGAGGCGCTGTCGGCCGCGGTTCCCCGACGAGGCGAGCGCGCTCCGGTCCATGACCGGGGCGCGGTGCTGGTCCATGCGTTGTTGATGCTGGCCGGGGGCGGGGAGGCGTGCACCGATATTGAGTATCTGCGCGCTCAGCGCGAGCTGTTCGGCGACGTCGCGTCGGACTCGACGCTGTACCGCACGATCACGGGACTGGGCGCGGGCGGCGCCGGGGCGCTGTTGGGCGCGGCCGCAGCGGTTCGCGAGCGGCTGTGGGCCGACCGTGACCGCAGCGGCCCTTTGGTGGTCGATGTCGACTCGACGCTGGTGGAGGTGCACTCGGAGAACAAGGCGGGTGCCGCGCCGCATTACAAGGGCGGGTTCGGGTTCCATCCGATGGTCTGCTCCACCTCCGAGGGGGAGCCGCTGTGGATAAAGCAGCGGCCCGGCAACGCCGCCGCGAACGACATTTCGGATCATCTCGAAGTGATCGACGCCGCTGTGTCGACGCTGCCCGAGCCCGACGCCGCGGGTCACCGCGACGGCGACGACCCCGGCCTCGTGGAGCGCCCTTTGGTGGTGCGCATCGACGCGGCGGGCTGCTCGCCGAAACTCGCTGGGGGGCTGCGGGACCGAAACATCGGATTCGCGGTGTCGGCGCGGTCCAATCGCGGCATCGAAGCAGCGATCCGCGGCGGCCTGGGCGACCCGGGCCGCTGGCACACAGCCCAAAAGCGGCCCGGCCGGCGCAAGCGGCGCAACGCTCAGGTCGCGGACCTCACCGACCTCGCGGACCTGTCGGGCTGGCCTGAGCGCACCCGGCTGGTGGTGCGCCGCGAGCCGCGCCACCCCGGCGCGCAGCGCACCCTGTTCGAAAGCGACAGCTTCCGCTACTGGGGATTCCTCACGGACCAGCCCCGCAGCGCCGCGCAGCTGGACAAGCTGATGCGCTCGCACGCCGACGTCGAGAACGCCGTGTGCCGCCTCAAAGACAGCGGCCTCGAGCGCATGCCGTTCACCGCGTGGGACGCGAACAGCGCCTGGGCCGCCATGTGCATGATCGGCCTCGCGCTCGTGGGCTGGTTCCAGAACGCCTGCCTCACCGGCACGCTGCGCCGCGCCGCGCCCAAACGGCTCCGCTGGCAGCTGTGGCACCTCCCAGCGCTCGTGTGCAACAGCGCGCGGCGCGTCCTTCTGCGGCTGCCCCAACACCACCCCGGCGCCAAAGCGCTGCTCGCCATCGCCCACCCCCGCTGACCCCCCACCAGCGGACCCGACTCCCCGCAGCACCCGCCACCGGCGGGACAGCCCCGCCACACCCAAACACCCACACAGCGCCGCCCGAGCACCAAGACCGGGGCCACCGGCTCTTCTGCGACGCTCCCGCCGGCACCCCAACAGCCCCACACCACCAAACCGGGCGCAAAGCACACCCAAAATACGATCAGCAGAATTCTCGTGAATAATCAGGGTTAGTAGGTCGCGCTGTCGCTCGTCCTCAATTGGGGCCTGTCAGGAATTTTGTGTATCGGGCGTGATCTGAGGGTCCGCAGCTGAGGGCTGTGGGCTGGGAAGGATCATGTCTGTGACTGATCATGACGTGCTGGCTGTGCCGGCGAGCGAAGCTGCCGACGATGCAGCGATGAAGGACTGGGCCGAGTATCTGGTGGCCCAGGCACGCGCGGAGGGCGTGGAGCTGACCGGCGACGGCGGCTTGTTGACCGGGTTGGTGCGCCAGGTGCTCCAGACCGGTCTCGAGGTCGAGATGACCGAGCATTTGGGCTATGAGCGTCACGCCCCGGAAGGCCGCGGGACCCCGAACTCTCGTAATGGGTCGACGCCCAAGCGGGTCACAACCGAGATCGGCGAGGTTGATCTGGCGGTGCCTCGGGACCGTGCGGGGTCCTTCGAGCCGGTGACGGTGCCCAAGCACCAGCGTCGTCTCGACGGCCTGTCGGGGAATGTGATCAGCCTCTATGCGAAGGGGCTCACGACCGGGGAGATCCAGGCGCATCTCGCCGAGATCTATGACACCTCGGTGAGCCGGGAGACGATCTCGAAGATCACCGACGAGATCGTGGCCGACATGGCGGTGTGGCAGAACCGGCCCCTCGACGCCGTGTATGCGGTGCTGTTGATCGACGCGATCGTGGTCAAGGTCCGCGACGCCCAGGTCGCCAACCGGCCCGTCTATGTCGCCATCGGCGTGGATCTTCAAGGCGAACGCGACGTGCTGGGGCTGTGGCTGGGCCCGACCGGCGGCGAGGGCGCCAAGCAATGGGCCACGATGCTCACCGAGCTGCGCAACCGGGGCCTGGCCGACGCGCTGATCGTGTGCTGCGACGGACTCAAAGGACTGCCCTCCTCGATCCGGGCGACCTGGCCCGACGCCACGGTGCAGACCTGCGTGGTGCACATGGTCCGCAACAGCCTGCGGTATGCATCCACCAAGCACTGGGGGCCCATCACCAAGGCCATGCGGGAGATCTACACGTCTTCCACCGTCGAGGCCGCCGAGGCACGCTTCGAGGCCTTCGCCGACGACTGGGAAGGCACCTACCCCGCCATGATCGGCTCATGGCGGCAGGCCTGGGACGAATTCGTCCCGTTCCTGGAGTTCCCGCCCGAGCTGCGCCGGGTCGTGTACACGACCAACGCCGTCGAGAGCCTCAACGCCCGCTTCCGACGGGCAGTGCGCCATCGAGGGCACTTCCCCAACGAACAAGCAGCAATGAAAGTCCTCTACCTTGTCGCCACCGCCAGACGCAAGAACCGAACCAACCTGACCGGAAAGACCAACGGCTGGAAAACCATCCTGAACACACTGACCGTCCACTACGGCGACCGGATCGCCGACCACATCTGATGAAAACCATCACGGCCGGTTACACAAAATTCCTGACAGGCCCCCTCAATTGCGAATGCCACAAAAAGGCTCTTCGCGATTTTTTGGGATGACGGTGGGTTGAGGGTCCTTGGGTAGGGGTCGAGGCCCTGCTGGGATCGGTGTTTGTGGACGCCGAACCCTGGAGGGCCTCGATGGCGAGAGATGTTGTGTCGGTGCGGCTGTGGCTGGCGCAGGTGCGGGTGCTGGGGGTGTTGGTCGACTTGGCCGAGCGGCTGGCGGTGCGGGTCGTCTCGACAGTGCTGCGTCCGAAGTGCCCGCGCTGCGCGACGCCGAGCGGGCGGGTGCATGGCCGCCGCGACAACAAGGTGCGCGATCTGGAGGTGTCGGGTCGGCCGGTGACGCTGGTGTGGCAGCGGCGGCGGCGAAGATGCCGGCTGCTTTTGGTGGAGGGGACCTCGATCCGCCGTCGGCACCGGTACGTGACGGTGCTCGTGAACGGCGACACCGGCGAGGTGCTCGCGATGGTGCCCCACCGCAACGCCCAGGCGCTGTCGGGGTTCCTGGCCTCCCAGGGGCACAGATGGTGCAAGGGCGTGAAGGTCGTGGTGTCCGACGGCTCGAAGCCATACAAGGCAGCAATCGAACGGCGGCTCGGCCACGCCCGCCACGTGCTGGACCGGTACCGGGTCATCAGATGGTTCGCAGCGGGGCTGACCGCGGTGCGCCGCGACGTCCAGCGCCGCCCCGAGGGCTCCAAGCCGGCGTCCGACCCCGAAGTGTTCCGGGCACGGTTCTTGCTCATGCGCCGCCCCGACACGCTCGACGCCACCGAGCGAGCACGCCTCGACGGCCTCTTCGCCGCCCACCCGAGGCTCAAGGCTGCATGGGCAGCGCTCGGCGAGCTGCACGGCCTCTACCTCGCCAAGGACCGAAAAGGCGCCCTCGAAGCGCTCGACCGGTTCGCGGACATCTACCGCACCGGCCAGATACCCGAGTTCAGCGACATCGTCGACACGTTCCTCGCCTGGCACGAGGAAATCCTCGACTGGCACCGAGCCCGACGGCCCCCCAACGGCCGAATCGACCGGACCGACAACCTGCCGCAGGTCCTGCGCCGCAAAGCCCACCGATTCACCAACTACGCCAACTTCGAAGCCCGCGGCATCCTCATCACACAGCCTGACAACACCGAGCCCAGCAGCCCGATCCCACAAAACCGCGAAGGCTCGAATAGTTTTGTTCCTGGCCAAGGCTTGACGAAGCGGCTTGGTATTCGGAGCGAAGTGCTACATACTCGTTCGGATTGAAGCTATAGATGCAGCCAGCTGTGCCAGTTGCTGATGCAGGTTCGGACCTCATCCGCGGTACGTGGGGCAAATGGCCGTCCACCCTCGATTGTTCTAGCGATGCTCAGGTACTCGGCCACACGTTCGTCGTCTCGCAGGGCTGGATCGAGGCTGTTGTCGAGGCACCACAGCACGTAGCGACCGGCGCGTCGCAGGTAGGCAGTTTCGTCATCGGACTCGGCGGCAAACTCCTCCAAGGGCGAAACCCATGCGCCGAGTTGGTCGCGGTGCTCATCCCACCAAGACGATCTGGGCATCAACGTCGCTGCTGGCAGCGCCAGTCTTTCTTGGCCGGCGTATCGGCACGCGCGAGGCCGCGGTCCAAAGCTGTGTGTGCCATTCGCGTACCGAATCCCGTGGCCGGAAGCCCATTGCTACCACAGCTCCAGTTGGCCAGGCTCAGCGACCAATCCTGCAACACCAGCCACAAGCTCGGTGCCGGGTTGACGGGGACCGCTGTCAGGCGAAGCGCGGCGGTTGCCAAGCCTCGAACGCCAGAGTTAGTTGGCAGCGGTCATTGGCCGGCAGGCGGAGAGAGATCGATCTTCAGGCGGGCAGTGAGGTTCAGCAGTTCCTCGTCGGAGCGGTCGGCGCTGAGAAACTCGACCAGCTCTTCTTGACGGGGTTGGCCGAATGCGAGGCGGTACGCGGCGAGGGCCTTGCGCAGTTGCGACACGGCTGCTGCGTCGCGGCTGAACGGCAACACGGGCACGTGGCGTTGGATCTTCGCCGGGCCCTCGTTGAAGACCCAGTACGGCACGATCGCTCCATCGGCGCCCTGGCTCTCGTGTACCGCGGCATCGAAGAGTCCGTCCCACAGGTCGCCGTCGGGCGGCGCGCCGTTCGTGAGCATGCTCGGTCCGAGGGTTGCGGCGAGATTTCGGCGCACGGCGTGGCCCTTGTAGCGGTGCACGCGTCCCTCGCGCTGCTCTAGGTCGACCGGGTTGGTTGGCAGGTTCCAGTGGACGACTGCGTGACACCACAGGTGGAAGTCGAGACCCTCTTGCCCTACCGACGTGGAGGTGAGCACGAAGGGCCAGAACGGAGAATTGAACGCTCGTGACACCGCCTCGATCCGGGCCTCACCGCCCTCGTCGAGCGTCTGGTTGCCGAAGGCCACAGCGAACCTTGTCCGCAGACGGTGTTCCTCCAAGGTGAACTCTCGGCCGTTCGCCGCTCGGCGGGGAATGTCGACTCGGAACAGCGAAGTCCGAAGATCCAGCGCTTCTGCGACCTTGTAACCGATGTCGTCGGCTGCTGCGGTGCGCTGTTCGTCGTCGCTCAAGTTCAGATGGCCGAGCCAGTCGCGAAGCACGTGGAAGTGCTCGTCGAGCACGGCCTGGAGGTTGCCGTCGATTGAGTGCCGCACGACATCGCGCCAGTACCGCTCAACACCGGCCTCGCCATCGGCATCATCAGGCCTCCCGCGGACGATGACGCCGGTGATCTCTGGTGCGTTGAAGAAACGCCGGAATGCCTCGGCAATCCACGCAGCGTTCGACATCGTCGACTCGTCAGAGATCGGGAGGCCGACAGCCGAGCTGACCGCCCGCAAGGCGCACTGCGCTGGACCGCCGACCGCGACCTCGGCGAGCACTTCTGGCAGATCATCAGGCGGGCGACCGAGCGCGGCATGGCCGTGGCTGACCATCGCACGGGCCTGGGTGAGATGTGCCCTGAACCCCGCGCCAACTTCGTCACCCTCCCAATGCTGGGCGCCGTTGGAGGCCAGCAGCAGCTCTACCGCCGAAGGATGTCGCTGCTGGTCGAGGAACAGCGGCGCAGCCCAATACCAGCGTCGATCCACGACGCCGTCCGACGGCGCGGACCTAACCAGCGGCTCGATGGCGTCTGCGATCTCCGCCTCCACCTCGGCAAGCAACGCCGAGACATGGCGGCGACCGCCTCTCGCCAGCCGACGGGGATCGCCCAGTTCGGCGAGGCTCGGACTGGGCCACACGAGCAGGAACGCCGTCATCGCAGCAGCACGCCTGGCAAGTCGTGCCTCTCCCGCCCGGACCTCGCCCGCCGTGCGCTCACCGGTACGGAAGTCGAGGCGTTGACCTCCCCGCCGGCCGTACTCGGCGCTGTAGTTGTGGTTGCGACCTGCGAAGGCGTGCCGCTCGGCCTCCAGGCTGACCAGCGACGAGACGACCTTCGGCACCACCTTCCAGCCCGAGAAGATCAGCCGCTTGGTGAAACCGGCCGCCTTGGCCGATTCGTACACCGAGCCGGTGTCGTAGTAGCGAAGGGACGGCGGCACCCACAGCATCTCGAACGCCCGGTGGCGCTCCAAGTCGTCAAGCAGCCAGCGAAGCCGCCCGTTCTGAGGATCGATGCGCTGGTAGGCCTCGACGTCCTCCCAGCTCAACAGGCCGGGCCCAGGATCGAGCCGCCCCTCGTCGGCGAGTCGGCCTTCGGTTGCGGCCTGCCGGACGGCTTCCTTCAGTTTGTACCCCTCCATGAAGTTGACGAGAAACGGCCCCGACTTCCAGTACTCGGTGGGCTCGTGATGCTCGACCGTCTCCGCAAGGTCGCCGATGCGCAGATAGGCCCGAAGGTCATCGGGCGCCACCGTCACGTGAACCTCACGCTCGGCGAGCATTCCGTCGCGGTTCGGTGTGGCCGACAGCCGTTCGGTCCGCGCCATCACCTTGCGGAGGACCGAGCCGATGTCGGCGCAGATCGCCGCCGCGCTCGGGAGCGACTCCGCAGACGTGAGCGCAGATCGAAGACCGGCGAAGTGCTGCCTCAGCCGGTCGACTCGCTCTTCGTCCTGGAACAGGAACATGCACGTGTCGAGAAAATCCGCGTAGTGGTCGCTGTCAATCTCGTCGGCCGTCGTGTACATGCGATACGGGGTGGCCGACAGCAGCAGCGTCCGGGTGAGGCGACCGGTGGCGCTGTCGGTGTAGTCGAACAACCGGTGCGCCAGCTCGGCGGCGAAATTGTCCGGATCGGGTCGCAGCAGGTCCTTGAACCGCTGAAACTCGTCCAGCACCACGAGGTCGGGCTCAAGCGCCGCAATGCCGACAATCGCCAGGATGCGGCGAACCTCGCCGATCAGCACCCTGCGGTCATCCCACAACTCGCCGGGAAACGCCCGCTTCCATTTCAGGCCATCGACCAGCCGGTCGAAGAGCGTGCGGAGCGTCGGCTGGCCGTGGCGACGACGTGATTTGTCGACCTCGGCGAGCTCGTCGGCGAACGCCTTGAGCGACGCAGTGATCTTCGGCCGGTACCAACGCTCCCATGAGCGCAGGCGCCCATCGGGATCACCGGCAGTGACGCCCTCCCAGAAGATTCGTCGAGCCGGGGCGGTCATGACCTCGGCGCCCCAGTGCGCCCGCAGGAATGCGTATGCCAGGCAGCGCTCTTTGAATTGGCCGGTGCTGCGACCGAACTTCAGCGACGTCCCGGGCGTGATCGCGATGAGATTGATGCCCGGCTGCGTGCCGTCGCCCTCATTCAGCGCAGTGAGCGGGAGCATGGCGAGCCGACCGACGTCTTCGAGCGGTTCGATTGCTTTGGGGACGAGTTTGCGAAGGTTCTGGCGGGCGATCGCTGCGTTCGAGCAGACGTACACGATGTCGTGGCGTGTGTCGCCGATGCGACCGAGATGCTCGATGACCTGTGCGATGACGCCCTTGGCGACATGGGTCTTGCCGAGGCCGACCTCGTCGGCAACCAAGAACCGGTAGGCCGGATCGTGCTCGTCGAACATCCGCTGAAACGTCCAACGAGCGGTCCGGCGCTGGAAGTCCTTCAAGTCCCCGAGGACTGCTTCGACATCGACGTGGCCTTGAGTCACCGGGCCGGTGCTCCTTCGAGTGCTTCTGCGGTGTCGCCTGGAGCCGTCCCGGCGATCGCCACGTCGAAGATGGCGTTCCAGAGTTCGGCGAAGCCCGCCGGCAGCGCATCGTCGTCAGCAAGATCCGACACCAACGGGTGGAGCCCCGCCAGCTTCGCCGGGTCTCGGCGCATGGTCCGCAGCAGCTTCTCCAGCACCGGCAGGGCGGCCACGCTGGAACCGTCGTCCGAGCCATCGGCGCTGGCTCTCTCCACCGCGTCCAGCAGATCGAACTGGCCCGGGTCCTCGTCGAGCAGTGCCAGCAGATAGCGAAAGAAGCGCTCCGCGTTGCCGATCAGGGAACGCAACAGGAACCGTTCTCGATGCTCCGGTACGCCGCGCAGCGGGACCGGCACCACGAACTCGGCTACAGGGCCGTCCTCGGGAGCGAGTTCGAAGGCGAGAAAGCCGCTCATCGCTTCGAGGCTCGTCTCGAAGCGCTCCTCCAATGGGCTGCCGCCGGCCACGGGGCGCCGATTGCCCGCCGACGAGAGCGGCCAGCAGTGCACGGCCATGCCATCGAGGTTCGGCAGCGGCGCGCTTGTTCGGTATGTGACGGCCCAGTCCGCACCGCTCGCCTCGACATCCCCTTCGATCTGAAGCTGTGCGATGGCGACGCGCGCCCTGTCTAGCGTCGATGTGTCGGGCAGCGGGACCGGTTCGTCATTGGATGGCCGGTAGGGAATGAACCAGTCGCGCAGACCGGGCTCATCGGGATTGCCGCCGCAGAGCCGATCGATGCCGAGCGTCGCGGTGGGCCCCGTCAGCTCCACGAGGATCTCCACACTGGAATGGAAGGCCGAGTAGGTCGCGTTCGCTGAACCCGTGAACAGGCGCGCCCGGTCGCCGGTTTCGAACGCGAAGACCTTGGCGTGCAGTCCCGCGAGCGGCCGGGCCGGATCCAGCGGCGATGACTGATCTTCCGCTGTGGCTAGCTCGATCGGGCTGCCGTCGTCGAACGTGTACGTCGTGCCGACATTGGCAAGGGCGGTCGGCTTCAGGGAATCAAGCCATGCCTCCAGGCTCACGAGTTCGGTGATGGGGTGCGGGTGCACGGTGTTGAAGAAGCCGTCGCTCACGAACGGGGAGATGACCAGTGATCGCTCGGCGTTGACCGGCAGCGGCGAGCCCGTCGGTGGTGAGTGACGGCCGTCGAGGCCCAGCACATGGACCCGCAGGTCCTCCACGCCGTCGGGCAGGGCGAATGTGGCGGTCTGCAGCGCTGCTGCGAGTGATTGGACCCGCTGTCGGTGGGCTTCGGCGACATCGCCGACCGCCACTTCGAGCAGGCCTTCGAACAGCTCCCCGATCGGCTCGAGCCGGGCGCCGCTCGGACCAGGACTCTCGTCGAGCCGGAGCACGGCGTCCCAGCTTGCGTCGAACGTGAGATTTCGGCTGGCCACCAGCACACGCAGGCGCTGCTGGCGGGCCTGGCCGGCAGACTCGTCACCGCAGGCCTCGTAGCGCAGCACCCACACCTTGGGATGCACGATCCCGCCGTGTGGTGCACCGACCGGAACCACTGCTCCTTCCAGGAAGGCGAACACCCGCCGGGACGGCGGCACGGCGGTGTAGCCGGCCTGGTTGAACACGGTGATCTTGCCGGCATGGGAGCGAAGGGCGTGCAGCAGCTCGACAGGCTCCAATTGCTCGCCGTCGGCAACAACGCCGTCCGGCCCGGTGAGCGCGAACGCCGCCGGCGCGGCCAGCAGAGCCCGAAGATCAAGCGTGAAGGTGACAGCCATTGCCGACTCGATGCGGAATCCCGCCGGCGGTCGCATTGCGCCGACGAGCGTCAACCGATTGGTGGGCTGAAGCATCAGGCACCCGTTGCCGGTGGCGCGCTGTGGCACGCAGGCGGGTCGGTGGGCTGTCGCATCAGGCGTGTGCCGCCAAGGCCGCGGCGATGTCTTTCATGTAGCTCTGCGTGATGCCCCAGCGGAAATCGAACTTTCCGCCGACGCCTGCGCCGTTCCAATTCTCCAACGCGGAGCGGTGTGCCAGTCGAGCCCGCTTCGACTTCAGGCGAAGCTCGCGGTCACGGATTCTGCGGTGGACCGCTGGGTTCTCGGCGAACCTCTCAGGGTCGTCCGCGATGCGCTCGACCATGGCGTTCACGAATTCCTGGGCGCCGAGGCTGACGCCGTACTCGTTCAACATGGCCCAGAAGGCGGGCAGATCGGCGACCCACGAGCGGATTTCGTCGAGCCGCGCCTCCACCTGCTCAGTCCACTCGTCGAGGCGGGCACGTTCGTTTGTTTCTAACTCGTCCGTGTCCCAGCCCAACTCTGCTCGGGCCTGACGCGCCAGAAGCATGTTGTAAACGTACTGAG
The DNA here is from genome assembly GCF_965221945.1 of Candidatus Poriferisodalis sp. Classification (GTDB taxonomy): domain Bacteria; phylum Actinomycetota; class Acidimicrobiia; order Acidimicrobiales; family Poriferisodalaceae; genus Poriferisodalis. The sequence continues at coordinate 2,914,822 of NZ_OZ244925.1, forward strand.
GTCCGGCGGTCAGCTCTGAGAAGTTCTGAGCGTGGCGGAGGATTTCGACAAGCCGGCCCGGCATGGTGCGAGTCGGCAATTCCCAGGGGTAGCCGACGGTCGCTGCTGTCTCCGGCGTTGCGCACAGCCAGGCCAGCATCGTGCCTTCATGGCGCCGCCGAATGTGATCCACCAGCACCTCCACCTCCCCCGGGCCGAGATCGAACGTGATGTTCGCGTGCAAGAAATCGTCCGGAGCAGGTGGCAATTCCGCCCACATCGAAACGGCCCGCGTCGTCGCGTTGCCGTCGTCGTCACGATTGGGCCGATGCTTCCCGAGGGCTGCGGCACGCTGGCCGTATTCGGAGATGCTGAGATCCAGCCTCCGCAGGCCCCACGTCCACAGGCCGCCCCAGTAGGCGTCGCTCGGCATGCGCTTGAGGTTCCGGCCGGCGGTGTAGCCGATGACCCCTTGGTTGTGCCCGAGGTGACGGAGACATTCGATCAGCCGGGCCTCGTCGTCACGCAGCCTGCGCGAGAACTCCGCTGCAGGCACGCGCTGGGATTCGAGCCTGGCGAAGACCCACGGCACGAATATCAAGTAGCGGAGCCTGGTCTGAATGGTCGACGTTCCGGGGTTGAGCATCCCCGAGAACGCGTCGCGCACAGTGCCCAGACCCAGCACATCAAGCGTGCCCGGCTCGTCAAGCGCCCGCAGCAGTTCACCGACGCGCTCGCTCGCTGCGCTGTCGAGGTCCAGCCACCCCAGCGATGACTCGGGAACATAGTCAGTCGTTGTCGCCAATGAATGACTCCAGAAGTCCACTCCCGATCAAACTGCACACATAACGTCGACCGGTCAGACAGCGCCTCGCCACTGCTCAGCCCGACGCGCATCCTGCGCCTGCTTGCGGGCCTTGCGTGCCTCGATGCGCTCTACCGCTTCGGGACTCAGCGGGTAGCGGGTGCGTCCTTCATGCAGCCACCAACCACCCGCCAACGACGCCACCACCCCATAAACACCCACCAGGGTGAGTGCGCCGAGCAGACTCAAAGAGGTCCAGTACCTGGACCACGGCACGATCATTCACGGCACCGCCGTAGCCGCCAGGTGCCAAGCCCACCACTCGGCACGACTGCGGAACTCCGGGAACTTCCCCAAGGTCCGACGCACCGCTCGCCAATACGACGGCTCAGCCCGTTGGATCGTGCCGTCCGTCACTTGAGCGACTCCAGCCCCGTCATCGACGCTGAGGCTATGCGCAATCCACAGGCGCCGACTGTGCGAACCGCTGGTTAGGACCTGTCCTCACCGGCGTCGCTCCGGGCAACGCCAAGTAGTCGGTGTCGTCGCGCACGGCGTCGAAGTCGTCCGCGTCGAGATAGTGGTTCCACAACGAACGGCCGGGGATGCGCAGCGCCCTCTGCGGTTGGGGCGGTGCCCACCAAGTAGCGGTCTCAACACGCTTGCCGAGGCGCACCGCCTCCTCGATGGCAGGCAACAGATCAGTGTCGGCGGACACCACGACGGCCTCGTCGTAGAGGTCGTCACGGGCGCCCAGCGCCAAGTGCAGCGCCAGCAGCACATCGACGCCCTTCTCCTCGGCGCGCCACCGCTGCCGGCCGTCGTTGGTGCGGCCGTCAGGCCAGTAGCGCATCGGGCGGGTGTGCACACTCACGCCGTCGATGCCGGCTCAGCGGGCGGTCTGACGGCCGAACGCTGAGCGCAACCGCCCGGAGCTGCGCGGCCCCGGCTGGCCCCGGTACACCCGCACTTCTGCGAGCCAGCGGCGAGAGTCCACGGCGTCGCCTCGGCGACACAACAGCTCTCCCAGCCGATCCGGATGCACGTGGCCATGCCATGACGGCGACGTTGCCGGCACGAACAGCGCTCGGGTGGTGTGCCAAGCGTTCTGGTAGTCCAAGAAGACCACGACCCTCGTGCCCGACATGCTCATCGCTGTGCTGGCCACGGCGCCAAAAAAATAACCCCGCCAGGCCCGGCAAAGCCGGGACGGCGGGGAGGAATGGACATACGGTACCGCAATCCGGCACCGAGTGCACCACGCTGCGCTGCAGCATCGACCGGTTCAGGAAAGTTGTGATCCAGCGGGAGCTGCATCACGCAGCCAATGAATACTCGAACTCGACTGCATCCCTGAACGCCGCCGCGTCGAAACCCGGGTAGAGATCGGCGATCGCCTGGTAGTCGCCGAGGCTCTCGTAGAGAGCGGCCGCGGACAGGGTCGTGATGCGCGACCCGGCGAGGTGTGGCTCACCGGACACCCGACCCGGAACGATGCGCAGGCTTGGGCGGGGACGGATGAGATCGGGTCCTCGGCGGTCGGCGACATCGAACGGACTCAAGAGGTCCAATGACTCCAGCATCGCCGCTTGCCTCGCCTGATGAGGGATGCCCTCCACGTCCACCCAGATCCTGCCGGAGGCATCGACCCGCAACGGCGACGTCAGCCGGCCACCGCTGTCGTCCCAGATATCCATACCGAGCTGCTCCAGCTCGGCCAGCGCTTCACGCACGCGCCGCATCGGGCTCGCGGGAACACTCCCCTCTATCTGGAACTTCGGATGTCGCAGCCAATAGACGATGCGCAGTGCCATCAAGTCCGCGTAGGACCAGAGCTTCACCCGAGTGGGTGACACTGACGGCGTCACGAGGCCGTTGCGAGCCCAGAGGTACACCGTCGACTGCGGCACGCCCGACAGGGCCGAGGCGCGATGAGCCTCGTAGCAGCCGTCGAATGCGGCGTTCAAGCGTGCCGAGAGGGGCTCGTAAGCGGTCATCGATCTGATCTGGCTCCGAGTCCTCGGCCGCGAACGGGCCTCACCGACGCTGAACTGTGCCTCAATGTACCGACGACCCGAAGCGCCGAAGAATTGTTTCCAAGCGAGGCGTGGCCCGGTACGGCCGATGCCCTGCCGGTGTGAGACGCTGGCGCATGGCACGCATCACGGTCATTCCTGACGACGACTGGGACGGCCCCCTCGGCGAGCTGTACCCCCGGGTCGTGGACCCCGCCTACGGTCGGGTCGACAACATCCTCGCCATCCACTCGCTCAACCCCCGCAGCATGGCCGCACACCAAGGCCTCTACGAATCGGCCATGGCCGGCACCGCCACGCTGCGCAAGGCCGAACGCGAGCTCATCGCCCTGGTCGTCAGCCTCACCAACGACTGCCACTACTGAGTGGTCCACCACCGGCGCGGTCTGCGCCGCCTCATCAAAGACGACGAACTGGTCGCCGCCGTCGAGCACGACTGGGCCACCGCCGGTCTGTCGCCCAAGCGCACCGCCATGCTCCACTTCGCCGTCAAGCTCACCGAAACCCCAGCCGCGACCAGCGACGCCGACGTCGACGCCCTGCGGGAAGCCGGCTTCAGCGACCGGGACATCCTCGACATCACAGAAGTCGTCGGCTACTACGCGTACGCCAACCGCATCGCCGACGGGCTCGGCCTCCAAACCGAGGACTGGATCCCCGACTGATCGATCTAGCGTTCTTCTTCGCAGTCGTGGCGATGTCCGGTATAATGCGCTATTTATATTCTTATTGTTATCTCTATAGTATATATACATATTGGAAAATAAGTAGCTTGAGTACTTATAGATATCCGCATCGACGGCAGGGTCAAGAATGTTGCGAGACAAACGAGCCCAATCACGACGCCGACTCGACCAACGCTTCGATCGGCACGGCGACCTCGCTGATCTTGCCCCTCCTCCCCAGGGATGGATCCGAACGCTGCGCGACGCACTGGGGATGACCAGCGGGGACCTGGCTCGCCGCATGGGCGTGCACCCATCGCGCATCCCCGCCATCGAGCGAGGTGAGCGGGAACGGACACTCAAGCTCGACACCCTCACCAGAGTCGCCGACGCCATGCAATGCGACCTCGTCTATGCACTGGTGCCCCGCTCAAGCCTCGACGGAATGGTCGACGTTCAAGCCCGGCTCAGCGCGATCAGGCACTTGCGAAAAGTCATGGCTCACTCGCGGCTCGAGGACCAAGAGGTCACTCTCGACGATCTCGAAGCCCAGATCGCTGACCTCGCCGCTGAATTCCAACAGCGGCGTGACCTCTGGCGCGCCGAGTAAGGCAACTCACGATGAGCAACCTCGCCGCCCCGCTCGGGGACGGGCACACGCTGCTGTCTGATGAAGATCGAGCCGGCCTGCTCCAGCCGGACATCGCGACGCGGCAAGAACTCTCCGACGCCGAACAGCGCAACATCGCAAAGGCCCTGCTGCGTCCGAAGCCCCGGCTGCCGAGGCTGCTCGACGACAAGTACCTGCGCGGCCTCCACAAGGCCATGTTCGGAGACGTCTGGGACTGGGCTGGCCGGTATCGAACCTCCGATACCAACATCGGCATCGAATTGCTGCACATCTCGGCAGCTGTCCGGGACGTCACCGATGACGCCGCCGCATGGGTAGAGCACGAGACGTACGAACCGGACGAACTCGCCGTCCGCTTCCACCATCGCCTCGTCTTCATTCACCCCTTCGTCAATGGCAATGGCAGACACAGCCGTATCAGCGCCGACCTGCTCATCGTGAACCTGGGCCGCCACGCATTCAGCTGGGGCAGCAACCTGGACGTCACCACCGATGAATTGCGTCAGCGCTACCTCGCAGCGTTGCACTCTGCCGATGCTGGCAGGATCGACGAACTCGTCAGCTTCGCCCGCAGTTAGGACGTCGTCGAAGTCGTCGGTGACTACGCCATCGCCAACCGCATCGCCGACGGGCTCGGCCTCCAGACCGAACCCTGGATCCCCGACTGACCCGCAGCCCACGCGGCCCGAGACACCGTCCACACAGCTCTCAACGAATCCGCCGGACTGCAGCAACCAGCCCGATTGCGAAGCCGACGAACTCGATGAGCGCCAGGCTCAGTGCCGTGTGGAAGAACACACCTGCGCTGTCGCCGACGACGTTGGAGTGCAGGTCAGGCGTGTCGATCACGAAGTGCAGCAGGTAGCCGAACACGAACGAGGCATACATCGACGCGGCGAACAGTGCAGCACCCAGCCGAACGTTGCGCCGGAACGCCAGCCACACCGCGGCGAGCGGCATGAGCGTCACGACGATCGCGATGTATGCCTGCTGGACGGCCGGGATGGGCACGTCTGCGGCCGCGTGACCGTAGGTATGCGTCAACCCGACGCCGAGATGCAGCACTGCGATCGCCGCCAACGTGACCTGCTCGAACCTGGCCGTTTCCGCCATAGCAGCCCCATTGTCGCGGGCGTTCAATCACGCCCAGTGCTAAGTGCTGGCCCGGCCGTCTGCTGCGTCCTCCAAGGCGAGCGCCGTGAGCCGCCGGCTCGAGACGAGGCCCACAGGCATCATCGGCAAGAGCAGCGCGGAGCCCAACGATCCCCACCATGACGAAACGCCGAGATCCGGCGCGCTCATCCGCCCGAGCACCCACAGTGCCAAGGACAACAACACCGTCGCGGCAAACCCGGCCATGAAGGCGACGACGCCACCGGCGGCCACATAACGGCCATCGGGCCAACGTGCCGCCCGCCACCAAGTCGCCGAACCAGCAGTGTCGAGCAACACGTACTCGACTGGGGCAACGGCCCACGACCCACGCTCAGCCACCGAGAGAGCCCGAACGTTCACCACCCGCAGAGCACCACCCGACACAGCCACCAACAGCACAACCACCAGCCCGGCCACAGGCACCGTTGCACTGGTCGGAATGCCCGCCAACCCGAACAACCAGAATCCGGCTGCGGCGAGACACCAAGAGCCGATCTTGATCCACGCGGCGATCCCGTCATCGCGCGGACTGATCAACCGCCCATCAGCCCAGCGGGGCCGACGCCACGAAGACGGAGGCGACCTCACCGGTGGCTCTCGAGAGGAAGGCTTGGACCCGGCGCTGACACAAATTGACGTTCACCTCGACGCGGCCCACCGTAGTGAGGCGCCGATCCGCCTCAGACAAGCAGCGTTGAAGAGACGTACGAGCCCGACGAGCCTCAGGACGAATGCCCGAGGGGTCAGGGACTCGGGCGATCGTCTTCAGAGTCGTCGTCATGCAAGACCGCGTGCGTGACAGCTTCGCTGTCCGGCTCGGGCACTTCGAAGTGGCCGAGAGCATGGGCGATGAGCGCATCGAGGGCAGCCTGCCGCTCAGCGACGACATGGTCGACGAGCCCGTCGCGCTCCAGATCGGCGGCGTCGGCGGAGTCGGCCGCCCAAGCGAGCACCGCTATCTCAGGGTTGTGCTCACGTGCGACGCGGGCGAATTGTTCGACGGCGAACGGCGGGCTGTCCACGGCAAGAGCAACCCGCGCGTCTCGCAAGCCTGCCCGGTCCGCGATGAATTGACGCGACACGTCTCCTGCCACCACCGTGCGGCCTGTCGCGGCTGCCCATTGCTGTGCTGCTGGGTCCATCGAGACGACGGTGTGGGGCACGTTCGCCAACTCCAGGGCAGCCACGATCCGGCGGGCCCGGGGCCCGAAGCCGTTCACGACTGCGTGGTCGCGCAGGGGCTCGTGCTCGCCGGGATCTGGTTCGAGGGCGGAGCGATCTAGCGGGCGATCTCTCCAGTCGTCGCTGTCGCCTGTCTCGAACCGCGCCGCGAGAGACTCACCGAAGCGCACGCTGTAAGGGCCAAGTGCCATCAGCAGAACGGCAACCGATATGAAGGCATCGGTGCCGTCTTGCAGACCCGCAGGCATCAGCCCGACTTCCTCGCCGGCTCGTTCGAGCACGAAGGAGAACTCGCCGATCTGGGCAAGCACCATTGCCGAGGAAACGACTACGGCTCGGGGCTGCCGCAGCAGCACTCCGGCGACTGCAGTGGCGAACAGCTTGACGGCGACAACACCGAGCGCCAAGCCGATCACCAACGGCAGGTTGCTCGCGAGAAATCTGGCGTCGACGAGCATGCCGATCGACACGAAGAACGTCGCGGAGAAGAGAATCTGCAACGGCATCACCTCGCCGAGGGCCCTCGCCGCAACACGACTCTCGCTCACCATCAGCCCCGCAAGGAACGCGCCCAATGAGATCGAGACATCAAGCAGGCTGGTCACGTACGCGGTCCCGAAACAGATCGCCAAAATGGTCAGAAGGAAGACCTCTGTCGACTGGTGCCGCGCCAGGAGCCGCAGGATTGCGGGGACCAGCGTGCGGGCGACGAACACCACGGCGACGATGATCCCGACCGCTTTGGCCAACGCGACCCCCACGTCGGCGAGACCCGTCGTCTGGCGGCTCAGCAGCGGCACGAACAGCACCATGGCGACGATGGCCAAGTCTTGAAAGATCAACAGGGCGACCGACATATTGCCCATCGGCGATGTCGTGGCACGCCGCTCAGCGAGCACCTTGAGCACGATCGCCGTGCTGCTGAGCGAGACGAGCAACCCGGTGAAGATCGACGTTCGCCAATCGACGCCGAAGGCGGCGACGATCGCTGTGACGATTCCGGTGGTCAGGACCACCTGAATGGCGCCGCCGCCCAGAAACAGCGACGCCAATCGGCGTACCCGATCGAGACTGAATTCGATCCCGAGGGTGAACAGCAACAGCATCACGCCGATGTCCGCTGACTGGTCGACGAGATCGATGTCGCCGATGAGGCCGACGCCGCCGGGTCCGATCACCACACCCGCGATCAGGAAGCCGACGATTGGCAAGACACCGAACCGCGAAGACAGGAAAGCGATCAGCGTTCCTGCTACCAGCAGAATCGCAAGTTCGGTCAACAGCGGTGGTGCTGACGCAGCCATCAGCATGTGTCTTGGAGGCTATTGGTGCCAGCGTCAGCCGGGGAGCCCGCATCAGGCGGTGAGCAGAGCGGCAGGAATGACCCCGATGCCGTCATTTCGGCGGTAGGCCTCCGAACCGGTGGTAATGACCGCGGCGTCGAGCAAGTCGGGTCCGAGACGATCGGCCAGCCATCGGAGGTGCCGTACGTCTTCGTCGTCGACGGTGGCTGAGAGCTTGACTTCCAGAGCCGCGACACGTCCGTCCGCTCGCTCAAGGATGAGATCGATCTCGCGTTCGCCGCCTCTGGTTCGCAAGTGCGCCACGCGGGCCTCGTTGGCTTGGGCATAGACACGCACCGACAGCGTCAGCAGCGACTCGAACAGTGCCCCGAGAAGGGTGCCGTCGCGGGGGATGCTCCGCCCGCCGTCTGCACCCTCGAGAAGTGCTTCGGTGCCGATGCCGAGTAGCCGCGCCGCGAGGGCTGGATCCGCGAGTTGGTGCACCGGTGAGGCAGCCAAGCGTCGAAGCCGGTTGCGGGTCGGCAGCCAGGCCGGAATCTCCTCGATCATCCAGAGCTGTTCGAGGGCGGCGCGGTAGGAGATGGTTGTCGACCTTGCCGGTTTGTCGGGCTCGCCGGGTGTGGCGGCATCGCGAATGGTCGCAAACGATGCCGAAGTCGAGGTTGCTGCGGCATAAGCGGTCATCCAGCGGCGCAGCGAACCACGGTCACGGATTCGCAGCCCGAGGTCGTCGAAGTCATGGTCGATGATGCGGTGGATGTAACCGTCGAGCTCAGCACGGCAGAGCCTCTCAGGATTGCCTCGCAGAGCGGGAAAGCCCGAATTCACAATCTCCGCTGCGTAGTCGCCGAGGCGCACTTGCGATGCCCCGTCGAGCCGAGGGCGCTGGCCGCTGAGCAGTCCAGAGATGTTGACTGTGGGCTCTGAGATGCCGCGCTCGGCCAGCGACATAGGTCGCATCCTGACGGTGACGATCCTGCCGCCACCCGAGTGCGTCGGTGCGGCAGTGGGGGCTGCCGAGCCGGTCAGAAGAAAGCGTGCTGGGGTCCGGTCGCGGTCGACCGCGCGGCGCACTAGGTCCCACGACGTGGGCATCCGCTGCCATTCGTCGATGAGGATGGGTGGTTTACCGAGCGTCAGGCGTTCGGGTTCGGCCCTGATGATCTCCGTGGTGCGGGCATCGTCGAGGCGGTGCACGGTCTTGGCGCGGCGCGTTGCGGTCTCGGTCTTGCCCACCGCCCGCGGCCCCTCGATCGAGATAGCGGGCAATCCGGTGAGCAACTCATCCAGCTCAGTGTCCAAGATCCTCGGGATATAGCCCTCCACGAGGCCGACACTACCAGCGGACCTTCCCGAAAACTACTGATTGGACGCGATATATCCGTCTAAACGGACGCAAAAGACGCTACAGATCGGACAGACCGACTGGCAAAGGGGCTGCATCGGGCGGTTTGCACGGCGCTGCTCGGATCTTCGACTTCTGGTGCGTCTACGACGACTACAACCTCAGCGATGCTGCGATTCGCCGTCAAGCTGACGACTTCGCCGGGTGCCATGGATGACGCCGACGTCGACGCACTGCGATCGGCCGGTTTCTCTGACCGTGACATTCTCGACATCGTCGAGGTGGTCGGTTACTACGCGTACGCCAACCGCATCGCCGACGGGCTCGGCCTCGAAACCGAATCCTGGATCCCCGACTGACCCGCAACCCAACCCAGCCCACAATGAGAAGAGCCTGGAAGCACGGCTGGCTCGGTTCGTAGAACTGGACGTAGAACTCGGCGCTCGCATCGGGCTCGACGTGGTGGCGGACGCGGGTACGATCGGGACTCGACTGCCGGCCGTAGCGACGATCCGCCGCGGTGTCTCGTCGACGAAGAGCACCGAGCCGGCGAGCACAACGAGTTCGGCCCATGTGGTCGTGACGTGTGCCTTCGTCAGCGCGGCAGGCACCGTGTCCAGGCTGAATGTGGGTGCGCGGCGCCCTCGGACCACCGAGGGCGGGACTTCCGGCCCGTCGCTGCTCTCGATCACCGAACTCGCCCGCGACTGGTCACGAAGCGCGTGCCACGACACGAACGTCGGCGTCGAGAGCAGCTGCAATTCGTTGCAGTGTGCGGATGGTGGGACTTGTCGCACCACGTTCGATCCGACTGATGTCAGCCTGATCGATGCCGCAGCGCTCAGCCAACTCAGCCTGGGTCAGATCGTGCTGTTCGCGCAGCGCCACGACCTGCAACCCGATCTCGTACGCCTGTGCAAGCACCTCGGCCTGCACCGCAGCGTCTGGGCCAAGTCGCGCTCGGCGTGCCGCAGTCGCTTCGTCGTATGTGCGCGCCATCAGCGGATGCCTCCCTGCCGATCAGTATGGGTAATTCCCCATGCGCTGTCAACCGTTCGCTGATCTGGCACGACGCTGACGCTGCTCGAGGTCCGCGATGGCGCCCGAGGGTCGGCCACCACTCGACAGCATGTGCGCGACGGCGCCGAGATTGAGCTTCCGCCTACCCTTGGAAATGCAGTGCAGGCCAAGTTCGAGCGGGAGTAGGGTGCGCGCCATGGCGACGAGAATCAGTCCACGGACCGGTTACCTGTTCGCTGCACCGAGCGGGTTGCACGGCGCTGCTCGGATCTTCGACTTCTGGGGTGTCTACGACCACTACAACCTCAGCGACGAACCAGAGAACGACCTCCTGCTCGCGATATTCCAAGACTGGCTGACAATGGAGGAGGATGCGCACGCGGCGCTCATGGCATCGTCGGGAGTCCATCCCGAGTGAGCGATCCGAGTTCGGACGCTGACGACTCCGACGACGCACTCCCTGTACCGGCTCAGCCCGAGCCCACCGAGTCCGAGGCGACGAAGCCCGACGTGGGACACGAGACCTCGCTGACCGCGATCTCGATCAGCCAGATCACGCGCCAGGTGCAACTGTTCGTGCCGTCAATGATCCAGGTCATCGGCGACGTAGCCGACAGGCACCCGGATATCGCACACAAGATCGTCGACGACATCATCGACAAGGGTCAGCACCGCCAAGAAATTGAGCGCGTTGTAGTCCGAGGAAACGACCGGCGTGCAGACCGGGGCCAGCTGCGCGCGGGCAGGCTCGACGGCTTGTGTTCGGCGACTACGGATCGATTCGAGGGCCTGCTGTACTCCGGCACATCAGACTTGTTGCGGCGCCCGGCCAGACAGGACGGCGTCCTCGCGGCCGCCTGCTGCGTCACTCTCGGTCAAGGCCATGGCCCGCCGGCTCGAAACGATTCCCATCATCCCCAGCGGCAAATACAGCAACGTACCGACGTGCCGCCAGGTGTACGCGAGGCCGAACTCAGGGGCGCTCGTCGGAATACCCGCCTGTCCGTGCAGCCAGAACCCGGCGGCGGCCGAGAATCCCACGATGACGTCGTGATGATCGCAGCGGCAGTCCTTCGCATCGAAACCGAACTCTGGACTACCCACTGATCCGCAACCCCATCCAACCACGAAACAGACGGCCCGCGGCCGGCTAAGTTCCCAGCCCCAACACAGCCACAGCCACAGCCTGTCCGATCCGTCGACCCGTCGGCCATCACAGGGGTCGCCTCACCACAGCCAGCCATCACACGAATCCCAGATCGGCAGTCGTATTCTGCGGGAACGACCGCTCTGCGCTCCCCCGTGCTGGTGGTGTCAATCGACGGATTGGCTCCCCGCCACATCACGCGTGCCACCATGCCCGCGCTGACCACCCTGGCGCTCGAAGGGGCGTCGTGCTTCAACGCACGCACTGTGACGCCGCCATGGACACTCCCGGTCCACGCCTCGATCTTCCGGGGCGTTGATCCCGCCGCCCACGGGTTGACCGACAACACGCCGGCGCCACTGCGCACCGACGCGCCCTCGTTCCTGAAAGCGGCCCGGCAGGCCGGTCGCTCCACCGCGATGTTCGTCAGCTGGCTGCCGCTCGACACTGTGATTGAGCCCGACGCGGCCAACCAGCGGTTCGTGATCGACGGCGGCCATGACCTTGACGACGACCGCCGCACGGTCGCCACCGCGATCGCGGCCATCACCGACGGTCGCCACGACCTCACGTTCGTGTATCTCTGCCGGCCCGACCTCGACGGTCATGCCCATGGCTGGGACAGCGCCTCCTACATCGCCGCGGCCACGCAATCAGACACAGCGCTGGCCCGGCTGCTCGACGCGGCCGGACCCGAGGCATCGGTGCTGGTGAGCACTGACCACGGCGGGCTCGGCACCAACCACACCGACCAAGTCCCCGAAGTGCTGGAGACCTTAGTGGTGGTGCGGGCGCCGGGCCGCGTCCCGACCGCCTCGGGCTGGCCGACCGCTTCGCCCCTCGATGTCGCCCCGACCGTCGCCGACCTGTGCGGATTCGCGCCCGACCCCCGCTGGGAAGGGTCGACGCTGCTTGGCCGGGAGCTCCCGCTCGCCGACGTCCTGATGGACCTGCTGGCCGCTACCGCCCACGAGTCCTACGGCGAGCAGGTGACGATGCTCGACCACGCACTGCAGACCGCCGCCGGGGCCGCTGCGGACGGTGCCGGCGACGAGATGGTGCTCGCCTGCCTGCTGCACGATCTCGGACACATTCTGGGCAACGCCGGCGAGTGGGGTCTGCCCAGCCACGCCGAAGTCGGGGCCCGGGCCCTCGGACCGCTCCTGTCCCCCGCTGTCGTCGAGCCCATCCGGCACCACGTCACCGCCAAGCGGTACCGCGTGGCAGTCGAGCCGACCTACCACGAACGCCTCAGCAAGGCCTCGCAGATGTCGCTGGCCGAGCAGGGAGGCCCGCTGGGTCCAGACGACACCGAGGCGTTCGCAGCCGGCGCTTTCGCCGCCGAGGCAATTCGGCTGCGTGCTTACGACGACGTCGGCAAGGTGGACGGTCTCAAGGTCGACGGCGGGGCCAAAGCTCCGCTCGAGACCTACCGGGGCCTGATTGCCGCAGCGCTCGCGCCGCAGCGTCCGATCGATCCGGCGTGGGCACGCGACGCCTGCCGGTGCGCCGAGTGCCGCGACTCCCGCAACGATCAACACCTCATCGATGCCACGGTGTTGGAGGGATGGACCGTGGTCCGCACCGACCGCACCGACGACGAGCTCACCGTCACCCTGCATCACCGTTCGGGTGAGCGGCACGTCTGCCGCATTCCCGCCATAGAACCCGCCGACGTGCAAGCCGAGCCGTGGCCGCCGGCGTTCGCAAAGCAGCTTCGTGCCGACGCCACGAGCTGGACCGGTGATTACGCCCCGTTCGTCGACCAACTCGCCCGGCGCGGCATCGCCCTCTTCGGTGATTGCGGGGTCGAGCCCGCAACGGTCCTCGAGGTCGGCAACACCATCGGGTTCGTGCGAGAAACCAACTATGGCGCCCTCTTCGACGTCATCGCCGAACCCGACCCCGTCAACCTCGCCTACACCCCGCTCGGCCTGCCCGCCCACACCGACAACCCGTATCGCAAGCCGTGCCCGACCGTGCAGTTGCTGCACTGCCTGACCGCGGCCGCCGACGGCGGCGCCAGCCGGTTCGTCGACGGCTTCGCCGCTGCCACGCACCTCCGACAAAGCGACCCCGCCGCGTTCGGGACGCTGACGACGACCGACGTCACCTTCCGCTACCGCAGCGCGGACACAGATCTGCAGGCCCGGCGCCCGCTCATCGAACTCGACCGAGACGGGACAGTGCAGGCCATCAGCGTCAACAACCGCTCGATGGAGCCCCTGCCGGCCAACCGAGCCGAAACCGCGACGTTCTACGGCGCGTACCGCGCCTTTATCGACCTCCTCGACCGCGACGACTTCGCGTTCGAGATCACCCTGCGCCCCGGTGAGCTGGTGGGGTTCGACAACCGTCGGATCTTGCACGGCCGGCGGGCGTTCCGATCAACCGAACACCGGCACCTGCAGGGCTGCTACATCGACATCGACGCCATCCGCTCGGCCGCACGACTCGCGAGCATCGGACGAGTTCGGCCCATGTCGTCGTGACGTGTGCTCTCGTGAGCGCAGCAGGCACGGTGTCGCGGCTAGATGTGGGTGTACAGCGGCCACTGCCCCCGCGCTCAACGTGCGAGTCGGCCGAGTTCAACGGCTTGAAATGGTCCGCTCGGCGCCGACCCACTGCCGCCAGGCGACCACGACGCCGAGCAGCGTGATCCCGAAGAAGATCGTCCCGAACCCTGTTCCGGTGATGGCGCCGAACATCTCGATCACCGTGACGATGAACACGACGAACAACGCCAATGAGGCCAGCACGATCGCCGGCACGCGCCGCTGGACCGCCGCCAGCACGATCACCCCAACCGCCCACAGCCCGCCCGCGGCCGGCCAAGCGCCCGGCGCAAACGCAAACGCGCAGGATGCGCAGAACCCCGTGAACCAGATCATCCGCAGCCAGGCTCGTACCGAGAAGTGGCTGGGCAGCCGCTGCACGAAGGGTGCGAACGTGGCGAAGCTGAGCGACAGCACCAGCACTCCCATCACCAGGCCTGGGCCGCTGTCGACACCGCCGAGCACGGTGGCGCCAGCGGCAAAGAACAGCCTCGAAGCGGGCGACAGCAAGACCCACTCCCGCTGCCAGACCGCGAGCCCGGTCACGGCGGCGGCAGCGGCGACCAGGAAGAAATAGAACCAGGACTCACCCTGCACGCGGGCGGAAATCACCAGCGCCATGCCCAGCGCTGAAGAGGCAACGAAGACGATCCACGTGACGGTCGCGTCAGTAACGTTCCCGCGCCGCGCCGCTACCCGAGTGGCCTGTTCGACCAGCGTCACGGCCACCACCATCAGCGCCAAGGCGACCCAGACCGAGACCTCGGACACCGTGACGCTTAGCGGAAGCGTGAAGCCAAGTCGTGTCTCGCTGCCGGTCGCCAACGCCAGCGGCAACGCGACAAGTCCGATCACTGCCCAGGCCCCAGCGGCTCGCGAACGGAACCACCAGCTGATCGCTGCGCCGATCACCATCGCCGGCACGCACACCAAGAACCAGCGCACGTCGGGACCGACCACAAGGCCGCCAGCATCGAACACCGTGTCGACACACAGCGTCAGGGAGATCGCCGCGATCCCCGCCAGAACATCGGACACCGCCGGCGGACGAAGCCGGCGCGTCGCCCAGCACAACGCCAGCGCGACAGCGCCGGCGATGCCCAACAGGGCCACGATCCCCCACAGGTTCGCCAACCAGGTGAAGGCCAGTGCGAGCAGCCCGAACAGCACCAGCGCACCTCCCCCGTACGCCAGCGCATCTGCAGTCCGCGACCCTTCGGCGTCAGCGGGCGGCGCGGGCTCAGCTTCGACCGATCGTGCGCTCGGACGCGGCTGTGGTGGCACGATCAGTCGTGGCTCGGTTCGTTGGGACGGTGACGGCGAGCCACTGAGCCCGCGATGGTCCGCAGCGGCGTGGCGGAGATCTCGAAGACCGCTCCGACGAGCTGTGCCGGTGCGCGGGCGGCTTCGATGAGGCCTCGACCGAGCACGTCTCCGGCCGTTCGGCCCGAGGGGCGACGAATCCATCCCACCGAGACGAAGACCCCGAGCGACAGCGCCGCAACCAGCGCCATGAATGCTGTGACCCAGATCCAGCCGCCCGGCCGACCGAGGAGCGGGAGGTCGGCGAAGTTCATGCCGAAGAAGCCGACGACGAGCGTCAACGGCAGCATGATCGCCGCGTACACGGTCAGAACCTTGGTCACCTCGGTTGCTTGGCGGGCTTCGGCACCCCGGTAGGCGTCGAGGCTCTCCGCGAGTGCGGTTCGCGCCCCGTCGACACCTTGAGCGGCACGCGATGCCGTGTCAAAGACGTCCGAGAAACGGCGCCGACCTGCGTCGGTGACTACTGCTGAGGTGGAGCGCCGAAGGATGTCGAGTGCTTCGCGCTGGGGATGCACGGACCGGCGCAGCGCCGCCAAGTCGGCGCGGACTGCGGTGATCTCGTGGAGGAAGTCGGCGTCGGCCCGCAATGCGAGCCCGGTCAATTCCTCATTGCGGTCGTCGAAGACATCCAGCACCGTGACGAGCCGGCGGGTGGCGACATCAGCCAGCCGGGCAAGTGTTTCGTCGGGGCCGCCGTTGGCGACTTCGGGCTGGCACATGACGCCGTCCCAGAGCACATCAACGGACGGCGACTGCCCGCTGTGAATGGTGACAAGGCACCGCTGCGAGAGGAAACAGCTGAGTTCGTAGCAATCGATGCGCTCGCCGCTCAGCGCATGCAGAACGACGAACACCGACCCGCCGAAATCGTCGACCTTGGGAAGATCGGTGTCCTGGACCGCGTCCCGGACGGCAAGCGCATCCAGCCCCAGCACATCGGTGAAGGCGCTGACTTCTTCGACCTTGTCGGGCGCCGCCGTGATATCGATCCACACCCAGCCGGACGCGGGCAGCGTCGTCGGCGGTTCCATGGCTTCGGCGCACTCACTCGCGCCGAACCGAAGCGCTCGAATCAACACTGACACGATGCTGGCACGCCGCCACAGCGAACTGGCTGATCCGCACTCAGGCGGAGGGCCGGGCGGCGGCGTGGCGTCACCCAGCCAGCCAATAGCTTCGAGCAATGAGGATCGCGATCGTCTACAACCGCGATAGCCGCAACGTCATCAATCTGTTCGGCATGCCGAATCAGGAGAAGATCGGCCTCAAGACCATCAAGCGGCTCAGCGACGCACTCCGAGCCGGCGGTCATCAGGTCACAGCGCTAGAGGCGGACAAGGAGCTGATCTCCAATCTGGAGTCGTTCATGCCCAGGGTCGTGAAGGGCGAGCGGCCTGGCATGGTCTTCAATGTCTCCTACGGGCTGCAGGGCCAGGCCCGCTACACGCATGTCCCGAGCATCCTCGAGATGATCGGCATCCCCTATGTGGCGTCGGGCCCGCTGGGGCATTCGCTGGCGCTGGACAAAGTCGTGACGAAGATGATGCTGCGCCAGAACGACATCCCCACTCCGGACTTCGTGGTGCTCGACACACCGGGGAGTCCCGTTCCCGACGATCTGGCGTATCCGATGATCGTGAAGCCCAAGAACGAGGCCGTCTCGTTCGGGCTGGCGGTGGTCAACGACGAAGCGGAGTTGCGCGACTCCGCGCAGGTCATCTTTGACCGGTTCCGTCAGCCCGTCCTCGCCGAGCAGTACATCGAGGGCCGGGAAGTCAACGTGGGGGTGCTGGGCAACGCCCCGCCGGAGGCTTTCCCGCCCGTCATGCTCAGCTTCGGCACCGACGGGCCCCAGATCTACACCTACGAGGACAAAACCGGACGCAGCGGGCGCACGATCCAGCCCCTGTGCCCGGCTCCGATCTCCGATGAGCTCTCCCAGCAGGCCCAGGACATCGCCGTCGGTTCGTTCTCGGTGCTCGGGCTGTACGACTGCGCCCGCGTCGACATGAGAGTGGACGACGACGACAACATCTACGTGCTCGAGGTCAACAGCCTGCCGAGCCTCGGCGAGCACGGGTCGTACCTGGTGGGCGCCGCCCATGTGGGCATGGATTTTGCTGCGTTCGTCAACCGCTTGGTCGAGGTTGCCAGCGCCCGATACTTCGGGACGCCGCAGCCGCCGCCGGTCGACACCAAGGCGGCCGATCCGTCCGAGCGTGCCTTCGCGTTCATCACCCAGCGCCGAGACCAGATGGAGCGGTCGCTGCAGCACTGGGTGGAGCTTCCCAGCCACACCGACGACCCGCTCGGGCTCGCACGTGCCGCCGAGCGAGCCGGGCGGATCTTCACTGACCTCGGCATGCGGGCGGTGCCGGAATTCACCGATGAGCCCGAGTCCTATATGTGGGAGACGGCACGGGGGTTCGGCGGCGGCGTCCTGTTGCTGGCCCATCTCGACGTGCCCACGACGGGCAGCACGCTGCGCCAGGGTTATCGCCGAGATCCGGAATGGCTGTACGGCGAGGGTGTCGGACGGTCCCGGGGATCGCTGGTGATGCTCGAGTACGCCCTGCGGGCGCTGCGCAACGTGCGGACGCTGCGACGAGTGCCGCTGGGCGTGCTGCTGTACACCGACGAGGGCCGCGATGCCACTCAGAGCCAGGCGCTCATCGGGCGAGCTGCGGCGCGAGCGGGCCATGTGCTGGTGTGCAGGCCGGGCACGGTCGGCAACGGCATCATCACCGAGCGGCGCGGGAGCCGCCGCTATGAATTGACCGTGGAAGGCCAGAGCCTCAGCCCCGGCCAGGTCGGGCGCCGGCGCACGGTGGTCAACTGGACAGCCGAGAAGCTCGTGGCGATCAGCAAGCTCAACGCCCCGAACAAACGCCTGTCGATCGCTGCGCTCGATGTCCGAACCGAGCGGCACGCGATGTTTGTGCCCCATCGAGTCGAGGCGTCGCTGTTGATGTCGTACCTGGACGCTTCCCAAGCCGACGAAGCCGAAGCATCGATGCGGTCCATTCTCGGACGCCGCGGGCCCAGGTGGAATCTCACCCGGCTCACCGACCGGCCGCCGATGATCGACCGACCCGCCAACCACGATGCCGTCGCGGCGCTCGAAGCCGCAGCATCCAAATGGGACATCCCCATCGAGCACGAATCGTCGGGTTGGTCCTCGGTGGCCGGACTCGTGCCCGACCCCACGGCCGTAGTCTGCGGGATCGGTCCGATCGTGAAAGACCGGGGTACTCCCGACGAGGCCGTGCAGCGCATCAGCCTCGTCCAGCGCACGCTGCTGCTGGCGGAGTACCTCATCGGCCGGCTCGAACGATGACCGCATGATCGAACGCGAGCCACAATCCATCCCGGCGGTTGCCGAGCCGCCGGCCGCGAGACCGCGCAGGCGGCGCGCTGGGTCGGTCGATACCTCACTGCTCGAACTGTCCGACACGCGCATTCACGAGCCGCAGCGCATTGCCGCATCCGAGCACGGGATGGTGAGCACCGCTCACTACTCGGCGACAGCGGCGGGCGTGCAGATGCTCGAACGCGGCGGCAACGCCATCGACGCGGCCGTGGCGGCGGCGCTTGCGCTTGGGGTGTGCGAGCCCGCAGCGTCGGGACTCGGCGGCCAGACCATGATGGTCATCCACGACGCCGCTAGTGGCCGCACGGTCGCTCTGGATGGCTCCTCGAGGGCGCCGAATCGGGCACTCGTCGAGCGGTTCGCAAACCTCACCGCCGACCGCAGACGGGGCCATCTCGCCACCACCGTGCCGAGCTCGCCTGCCGTGTATGCCCATGCGCTGGCGCACTACGGCAAACTCGACTGGTCGACGGTCTGCGAGCCGGCGATCGTGCTGGCCGAAGAAGGCTACGAGGTCAGCCTCCTGCAGTACCGCCTCACCCGGCGTGAACGCAGGCGCCTGGCGGCTCATTCAGGCAGTCAGTTCTTCCTCCAGGACGGGCGGCGGGCGTACCGCGCCGGCACGATCATCACCCAGCCGGTGCTGGCTCGCACGCTGCGCCGTCTGTGCGAGCAGGGCTTCGAGGATTTCTACCTCGGCGAGACTGCTCGCCTCATCGGTGAGGACATGGAGGCCAACGGCGGAATCGTGCTCGCCGACGATCTGGCCCAGATACCCCATCCCATCGAACGGCGGCCGCTGTCGGTTCGCTTCGGGCGTGACCGGGTGCTCACGATGCCGCTGCCGGGCGCCGGACGCACGCTCGTGGAGATGCTCAACATCCACCAGAGCCTCCCGCGCGAACTCCAGGACATCGACACGCCTGAGGGCGCTGTCTGCCTGGCCGAGACGATCCGGCTGGCACTCATCGATCGCAAGGATCGCCCGTTCGACCCGAATCTGTACTCCCCGGCCTCGGACAAGCAGATGCTCAACCGGGAGTACGCCCGGGGTCTCGCCAGCGGGGTGGCGCAGCGCTTCGGGCACGGCGAGACCACGCACCTTTCGGTCATGGATGCGCACGGCAACGTCGTGGCGCTCACCCAGTCGATCGAGAACGTCTACGGCTCCTGCGCCGCATCTTCGGAGCTCGGGTTTCTCTACAACAACTACATGAGTGCCTTCCAGACCACCGATGTCTCGCACCCGTACTACCTGCGCCCGAACGCCGTGCCGTGGGCCAGCGTGGCTCCGACGATCGTGTTCCGGTCCTCCGAGCCGTGGCTGGCGATCGGCTCGCCCGGCAGCGAGCGCATTCCGCCCACGATCCTGCAAGTGCTGCTTCGCCTGCGGAACTCTTCGCCGATGGCGGCGGTGGACGCGCCCCGCATCCACTGCTCGCTGCAAGGCGAGGTTTCGGTGGAGGCGTCACGGATTGCCACCGATGTGCTGGTCGCGCTGGAGGATGCCGGTCTTGTGCTGAATCGCCGGGAGCCCTATTCGTTCTATCTCGGCTGCGCGCAGCTGGTGATGAGAGACGGCGGGCGGCTCATCGGCGTGGCCGATCCGCGGCGCGACGGCGCCGCGGCTGGTCCCGTATCTGTGCCTGCGCCTGCCTCGATGCCCGATACCGGGTCCGGCCCCGCTCCCGCACCCTCGCCTGAGCCCGCATGAGCAAGCTGCCGCTGGTCATCTCGGTGCCGCACGCCGGCTTGCGGGTTCCCGCCGAGGTCACCGACGTGTGCTCGCTGTCGGCCCAGGAAATCGACGACGACGGCGACGGCGGCGGCGCTGAGATCTACTCGATCCAAGCCGAAGTCGAAGCCTTCGTCACCACCGACGTGGCCCGCGCCATCGTCGACATGAACCGGGCGCCGGACGACCGCCGGCCCGACGGCGTCGTCAAGATCCACACCTGCTGGAACGTGCCCGTCTACCGCCGGCCGCTGCGTGAATCCGAAGTCGAGGGCCTCTTGGGCGCCTACCACAGCCCCTATCACGACCAGCTCAGCGAGCTGGGGCGGAGCGGCCGGTGGCCCCTGGGTGTCGACTGCCACACGATGGCCGCGAGCGGGCCGCCCGTCGGACCCGACCACGGCCAGGCGCGGCCGTGGATCTGTCTGAGCAACGGCGACGGAACCTGCCCGCGGGAGTGGATCGAGGGCATGCGGGCGTGCTTCGCCGAACTCCTCGACGGGCCGGTGAACGTCAACGATCCCTTTCGAGGCGGTTACATCACCCGCTCACACGGCACCGAGATGCCGTGGATGCAGCTCGAGATGTCCAGAGCGCCGTTCATGACGAACGACGGCAAGCGCCAAATGGTCCTGACCGCGTTCGGCAACTGGGTCAACTCACATCTGTAGGCGCGGAAGGCCACTGCTCGACGTGTCTTGCGTGTCGGTCGAGTCCGGTATGGAAGACGTGCATTCGCATTCGCACCGACTTGGAAGTGCTTGGTCCAAAAAAAAGTGACATCATGTTTGTGTATGGTCGGTCACTCTGTCCGTGGGCACAGATCAGTCCACGTCTCCTCCGAAATGCGGGTGACGCATGTCGACCAAGGTCAAGATCGAGAATGTCGTCAAGATCTTTGGTGACGAGCCGGACGGCGAAGCGCTGACGGTGCTGCTGGCCGGCTACTCGAAGGATGTGGTTCGAGAGAGCACTGGCCATGTGGTGGGTGTGAGCAACGCCAACATCGACATCTCCGAGGGCGAGATACTCGCCGTGACAGCACCGGGATGGTCTTCCAGCACTTCGCCCTGTTCCCCCACCAGGACATTCGCTCCAACGTCGCCTTCGGGCTCAAGGTGAAGGGCGTCGATGTCGACGGTCGGAACGCTGCGGCCGAGCGGGCCCTGGCCCTCGTCGGGCTCAGCGGCTATGAGTCCAGCTATCCCCGCCAGCTCAGCGGAGGCATGCAACAGCGGGTGGGGCTGGTCCGAGCACTCGCCACCGATCCCGACATCCTGCTCATGGACGAGGCGTTCAGTGCCCTGGATCCGCTCATCCGCCGCCAGATGCAGGACGAGCTGATGGCGATCCAGGACCAGCTCCACAAGACGATCCTGTTCATCACGCACGACCTCAACGAGGCGCTGCGCGTGGGCTCCCGGGTGTGCATCATGAAGGACGGCGCAATCCATCAGATCGGCACGCCCGAAGACATCCTCATGCGCCCGGAAACCGACTACGTGGGCGAGTTCGTCCAGGATGTCGACCAATGCCGCGTGCTGGCGGTCGAGACGGTGCGTGAGGACGCCGCGGCGGTAGCGGAGGACGCCTCAGTCGCCGAAGTACTGAGCGCTATCGATCGTCTCGGTGTTGAAGCAGCATCCTGCGCCGCAGCTCCACCCGGTCGGTCCCGGTCAGCCGGGCGACCCGGTCGATGATGCGTTCCATCACGAAGGTGCTCTCGGGAACCCCGAAGCCGCGGCCAGTGCCTGAGCGATCGTGGTCCGCGCGATGTGAGGGCTCTGCGTGGAGGACCAGACCGTGAGCATGCCGTCGGCTGCGTCCGCCACCACGCCCCTCGTCTCCATCGGCAGCCCCGACTGGCGCTGGCTGATGTAGGTATCGGTGAAGGTGTGGTTCGCCTCGTCGAATGCCCGGTCCACCTCGGGCCTGTGGACGGCCTGATCCACCGAACAGTTGTCGCTCCAGTGGTCGTACAGCTTCGGCGCGCCCGGCGCAAGGGCCTGGTCGAGGTTTGCCACGGTCGGCAGTGGCTCGAACTCGGTTCCGGCGGCCACCAGGGCGGTCGCGTCCTCTGCGATGTAGCGATCGGTAGCCACCACCGCGGCGTACGGGGCGCCGACGTAGCGCACCCTGTCGGAAGCGAGCGGCCGTTGCCCCACCGGGCCGATGTATCCGATGTAGTCAGGGAAGGCGTTCACGTCGGCGAGGTCCTGCGCGGTGAACACCGCTATCACGCCGTCGAGAGCCAGTGCGTCTGAGGTGTCGATCGAGGCGATCCAGGCGTGGGCCTCGGTGCTGCGGACGAAGGCGACTTCTGCCATCCCGGCGATCTTCAGATCGGCCACGTACCGGCTCCGACCCGTGAGCGGGCCGTGGTCCTCGCGCCTGCGCACCGAACGCCCGACGTGACGAGTGCTCTGGCGAATGCGGGGATGAGTCTCGAGGGTCATCAGATGGACGACATCGCTGGCAAGGAGGACAAGCGGGGCGCCAGGCGGGCGAAGGGACGCACGTCGAGTGCGCTCTCGAGTTGCTCGGCGAGAGACAGCAGCTCGTTGTCGCTCCCGTACCGTCCGACGAGCTGAATCGCGGCCGGCAATCCGTCGACGAAACCGGCGGGCAGCACCACTGCAGGATGTCCGGAGACGTTGAAGGGCACCGCGAACGGGAAGGCCCCCCACAGCCGGGAAACCGGCTCTCCGGCGATGGCCGTCGGGCGGCGTCCCAGCTCGAAGGCGGTGGTGGCCGCGACGCTCGCCCTCCTCGGCCAGCACGAGCGGACCGAATATCTCCTTCCAGCCCCCGAAGTCCAGTTCGGTGGGGCTCACCTCGTGGCCGCAGGCTGCGAGCCGTGTCACCGCGGCTGCCACCACGTCGCCGACGTCGGCGTCGATCGGGCGTCCCTCGGGCTTGGGACACCAAGCGATGCGGCGCCGGCCCCCGCCGGCCGGGGTGTCGTTGGTCCCGGTGCCGTCGGCGGACAGCACCGAGTGCAGGCGTCGGGCGTCGGCGACGCATCGAGCGAGCGGCCCGGCGGATATGAACGGGCTTAACGCACGGAACCCTCCGTCGTCGTCGATGGTCCCGTAGGTGGGCTTGAAGCCCACGAGGCCGCAGAACGACGCGGGGATGCGAATCGAGCCTCCGCCATCGGACCCGAGGCCCCCGGTGCAGGTGCCTGAGGCCACCGAGACCGCCGCACCGCCGCTGGATCCGCCGGCGGTTCGACGAGGGTCGAAGGGATTGGCAGTGTCGGGTTGACCTGGGCAATGCGCGCCTGAGCAAGCTCGGAGACCTCTACCGGCGACAGCGAGCCGCTGCGGTAGGCGTCGACAAGCCGCTGCACCGGCCACCACAGGGGTTCTTCATCCACGAGCCGACACGCCTCCAGAGACGGTGAACACCTCGCCGGTCACATAGGTCGCCTCATCCGACGCCAGGAACGAGACCATGCTCGCGACATCGTCGGGCTGCCCGATGCGGCCCAGGAACGCCTTGTCTGACAGGTAGCTGTCGAAGAACTCCTGCGGGTAGATCTTGCGCAAGAAATCGTTGTAGATCAGGCCCGGAGCCACCGCATTGACCCGCACCCCGTGGACTCCGTTCTCGGCGGCAGCCACCCGGGTGAGCGCCCCTACGCCGGCCTTGGCCGCGGAATAGGCGGCGCCGTGCTCGGTTGACATCTCCCAGGCCGCTATCGACGAGATGTTGATGATCGAGCCGCCGCCTGCGGCGATCATCGCGGCGAGCGCGTAGCGCATGCACACGAACGTGCCGGTCAGATCGACGTCGAGGCAGCGCTGCCAGGTCTCCAGAGACATCTCGGCCACTGGCTCGATCTTCGACCAGCCCGCGTTGTTGACCAGCACATCAAGCCCACCCTTGTCGGCCGCTACTTCTGAGATGACGGCCTGCACCTGGGTGTGGTCGGTCACGTCGAGGTGATAGGCGCTCACCTCGCGCCCCACCTCGTCGGCCAGGACACCGGCGAACTCGTGGCAGCGGCGCTCATGGGCATCGGTCACCACGACGTCCAACCCGTCGTGAGCGAGCCGTCTCGCCACCGCCGCTCCGATGCCGGCGCCGGCGGCCGCGGTCACCAGTGCGACCCGCGGGTCGTTCCCCATCAGCTTCCTCCCTCTGTTTCGACGGCACCGATCACGGTGTCTGCCAGCTGGGCCAGGCGCTGGGTGCGCCCGCCCGACAGCAGCGCGAACGTGATCCGGTCGATGTCGAGCTGCCACAGTTGACGGAGCCGGTCGACGCACGTGTCGAGGTCGCCCACCAGCGCCACCGACTTGACGAACTCATCGGACACCGTGTGCTTGTGCCCCGCCTGCAGCGAGAGGTGGTCGACGAGGCCGTACGCGCCCGCGGCGCGCGCGAACTCGGGACGGAACCTCTCCCACGCGGGCGGCATCCGCTCCCATGGATGGAAGGTGGCCGCCTGGCTGGTGGCCCATGCCCTGACGTCGTCAATGGCACTCGCCTCGTCGTCGTTGATTGACATGGTGACGAACAGGTCGACGGTCAGCTGACCGCGGTCGCGTCCGGCGGCCTCCAGCCCCTGGTGGATGTAGTCGAGCTGCCAAGAGCAGAACTCGGGGTCCGCAGCGCCCATGAGCACGGCTCCGTCGCACGTCTCGCCAGCGAGCCGCAACATGGCGGGTTGCGAGACGGCGAGGTAGACGGGAATCTGGCGTTTCGCAGTGGCCAAGCGGACCTCGTTGCCGTCGAGATCGCACGGCTCTCCGCTGAAGAGTCGGCGGAAATCATCGATCCCCGAGCGCAGATCGCCCAGCCTGGACGGCGTGCCTCCGGCGCCGAGCACGGCTGACCAGCCTGCGCCGAGGCCGAGCACAGCGCGGCCGTCGGAGAGTTCGTCCAGCGCAGCGGTGGCATTGGCGGTCACTGTGGGGTGGCGGGTCACGAGGTTGGTGACACCCGCCCCGATGAGCACGTTCTCGGTTGACAGCGCGGCCAGGTTCATCGCCGCGTACACGTCCTTCATGCCGAGCTGGAAGTCGATGTACCACAGCGCCTCGAAACCTCTTTCGTCGATGGCGCGGGCCAGTTCGGCCGTGCGGCTCAAGGGCTCGCGGGGGCTGACACCCAGGGAGATGCCGTAGCGGTGCCTCATGGGAGTCCCCTCTCACCCAAGAGCTGGGCGAGCAGCTTGCCGTAGGAGTCGGGCTGGTCGACGGAGAGAAGATGACCGGCGCCGGCCACCTCGTGATACCGGCAGTCGTCGACGCTCTCGACGATGATGTCGGACGCCCGGCGCGGGCAGAAGACATCGCCCGATGCCCCGATGACATCGACGGGGATCTCTATCTGCGCCAGCAGCGGGTTCAGCGGCTCGGAGCGGATCCCGACCATCGCTCGGGCCGCGTTGATGTAGCCGTGGCCGTAACCGACGGCGTCTCTCCGCCGGGAGGTCACAGCGTCAATGTCGGCCTCGGTGACGATCTGGCGGGCCGTGTCGTCGCGCAGGCCAGCGGCGAAGCCGTCCGCGTCGTGAGCTTCGAGCTGGGCGATGCGGCCCTCGAAGAAGTCGGCTGCGGCCCCGCCGACCACCGACGACGTGGCCACCACGATCAGGTGACCGATCAGGGTTGGGCTAGCGCTCGCAGCCTTGAGCCCGATGGTCCCGCCCAGCGAATAGCCGACCACGGCGGCAGGACCGGTCTCGGCGCTCAGGAACGCCGCCAGGTCGTCGCTCAGCTGCGACAGGGTGCCAGCGCCCTGCCCGGGAGTTGTTCGACCGTGTCCCCGAAGATCGACTGCGTAGACGGTGAACTCGCCGAGATGGGCCGCGACGGCGTCCCAGGAACGATGATCCTCGGCCAGCCCATGCAAGAGCACTACCGGCGGCCCCGAGCCTTGCCGCCGGTAGTTGACCACGATGTCGTCCAGCTCGACGGTGCTCATCGGCCTGCGTCCCCATCCCAGCCTGCGCTGCCGTCGCCCGCTGCGGCAGTCACGGCGGAGGCGCTGACGAGTTCATCACGAAGCTGCTGTTTGCGTATCTTGCCTGCAGCCGTTCGTGGCAATTGATCGACCTGCATCAGCCGTTCGGGCCAGTCCCGCCGTGGCAGGCCCTGCTCAGCGCAGAACGCGACGACATCGTCGAGATCGAGAGGAACGCCAGCCTGCACGACCGCGCAGATGCGCTCGCCGAGACGCTCGTCGGGCCACCCGATCACGGCCACGCCGACCACGTCGGGATGGGCGGCGATCGCATTCTCGGTCTCAACGGGAGAGATGTTTACGGCCCCGCGGATGATCAGGTCCTTGTGTCGCCCAGTAATGGACACGTAGTCGTCGGAATCGATACGGGCGAGGTCGCCGGTGCGGAAGAACCCGTCGCCGATGATGAGCTCAACGTACAGCTCGGGTTGGCCGTAGTAGCCGTTGAACACGCCCGGCCCGCGCATGACGAGCTCGCCAGCCCCCGAAGCCTGCAGCCCCATGTCGGCGTCAAGGGTTCGCAGCTCCAGTCCGGGCAAACCCATCCCGACCGTGTTCTCGACCTGCGTTTCGGTCGAGCCGGTCACACACGTGGTGAGGCCGCCTTCGGTCATGCCCCACAGGGGTGTCACGAACGTATTCGGCAGCTCGGTTCGGCAGCGACGGATGAGGGCCGGCGGTACTTGGGCTCCACCGCACAGGAAGCTCCGCAACGATGCCAGCTTGGGCTCGCAGCCAGACCACCGGGCATTGACGAGGTCCAACAGGAACGGGGTCGCAGCCGCAGTGAAATCAGCGCGGTGGCGGGCCACCAGTTCCAGGGCGGTGAGAGGATCCCATTCGTCTTGGAGAATGAGCGGTGCACCCAACAGCAGCGACAGGCGGGCGCCGTGAATGGCGCCGACGCTGTGGCCGAGCGGTGACGGCATGAACACGGGCGTGTGATGGTCGAGTCCGAAACGCTCGGCGAACTGCACGTTGAGAGCGGCCAGCGAGTCCTCGCTGTGACTGACTGCCTTCGGGGGCCCGGTCGTACTAGACGTGAACATCAGGTGTGCGGTGGTGTCGGGCACGTCGACGGTCCCCGCTGGGGGGACCACCGGGCCATGCACCGCCAGCCGGGTTCCGTCTGCCACAGCCACAGCGAGCTGGGTGGAGACCCGGGCGGCGGCTCGCCGGATCACCTCATCCGGCGACGCCCGCCGGTTCCGGCCTGCGCAGATAACCATGGCCGGCTGAATCAGACCGAAGATGTGGCGCAGGTGGGCCTCGGGCGTGGAGACCGGGGGCGTGGCCGGAACGTGGCCCGCCCTCAAGGTGGCCAGGAACATGACGACCCAAGCCGTGCAATTGGGCAGATGGATCACGACCACCCGCCTGCTGGCGCCGACGACCGAACGGATCTCGTCGGCGGCCTCGCCGGCCGCGTGCCACAGCTCGGACCGGGACAGGGTGCTGCCCCCACTCACCAGGGCGAGCTCGTCCGGCCCCTCGGTGACGTGCGACTCGAAGCGGTCGACTAGCCGGCGGCCGGTCCACCATCCAGCGAGCCGGTAGCGCTCTGCGACGTCATCGACCACTGCTCTTCACCATTCCCGATATGGCTCACTCGGCGCAGTACTGCAGATTCGCCAAACTATCACAAGACCGACATCGCTTTTGTTTACTTTAGGCGGGTACGGGGAGGTAGGATCGAAAATTGCGGGCATTCAGGCCCGAGACGACCCGCGAAGTGGCCAGCAACACAGGGATTAGTCAGGTGCCTCACACCGAGCAGATGCCTTCCGACGACGCGAGCGCCCATGGCCATTGAGCCGACGACGCCCAAGGGTCAACGGACACGACAGACCATCCTCGACGCAGCATCGAAGGTTTTCACCAGAGACGGCTACGTCGATGCCCGCATGAGCGATGTCGCAGATCAGGCCGGGCTCTCCCTTGGCGGCCTGTACAGGTACTTCGAGAACAAGGAGGACCTCTTCAGAAGCGTTATCCGGGACATTCACGAGGAGCTCTTCCGGCAGAGCAGGTCCTCGACGCCCATCGCCGAGAACCCCGAGGTCGCTCTGTTCGAAGCAAACCTCGGATACCTGCAGCACTACCACGCCAACAGCGGCGTGATGCGGGCCTTCATCGAGGCGACGACGGTGGAGGGGCGCTTCACCACGATCTGGTGGACCATGCGCGAGCGCCACGTCGCCCGGTTCGTTCATGCGGTGGAGAACGACGACCGCGTCCAGCTCGACGGGTTCGATCCAGCCACGGTCGCCCGGGCCATGGCCTCCCTGGTCGAACAGACCGCTTACACAACGTTCGCCCACGCCGCGCTCAACACGATGCCGGTGGACGTGGAGACGGTCGCGCGCATCGTGACCAGGGCCTGGTACCGCAGCTTCTACGGCGACTCCGCCGCGTACGGTGGGGGCAGAAAACTGGGCGAAACTCGGCTACTCAAACGATGAACCCCAAGCCTGTGGGTGCCCATAATTCGGTCGTGGGCACTGACCAGGGGTTACGCGCTCCATCCTGGGACCAGGAATCGGTACGAGATTCGGGACACGAGGACTCAGCATCGGCCCCATCGCGGCAGGTCAACGACCACGGCAGAGTTTCCGGCACCCACAACGCCCACTAGCCGAGTTGACAACCTTGTTGGCCGTTACATCTAGATGATTGGTTCCGCGGGATCAGTGATCGCAGGGGGTGAGTGAGCGTGCGGGTCGGTGGTGGTTGGTCTGGTCGTGCCGGATGGCTGCGGTGAGGGCCAGTACCCGTGCGGCGACGCCGGCGCGGATGCATACGTGATGGCGTTCACAACGCACGCCGCCGCAACATGGCCTGACGAATAGTCCGTCCGGTTGGGCACTATCCGATGTAGTCCCCAAACCGAGCAACCGTCGGCTGCGTCGCGCCAAAGCATCGCCGGGTCCTTGCATCCGCCCTTTCGTCCCATGACCGGAACGTTGGATTGCCGGCGACGACGGAGAGTCACATCAACTGCTCAGGACATTGCCTTGAGTGTGCCCGCGACTAGACGGTCCACGACACTCGCCCTTAACGCTCGCCAGCGTTCAACGCCACACGGGCCACTTCGTCGCGGACTCCTAGGAGGGTGGTCGGAAAGTCTGGGTGTGGGTCCTCGTGTTGGGGGTTGTGATCGCGGATGATGGTGGGGTGCGCGGTTCGGCTGATGGTCAGGGTTCGATTTTTGATGTCGGGGTGATGGTGGGCGATCTGCTCGACTCTGAGGGGTTCTTGGTGTCGTTGGGGCAGGCTCGGGGGGAGCTGTTCTGCGACGCGGATTTTGATGCGTTGTATGCGTCGGGCCGGGGCCGGCCGTCGCATCCGCCGTCGGTGGTGGCGGCGTTGTTGTTGTTGCAGTTGTTCTATGGCGTGTCCGATCGTGAGGCTGAGCGGCGTTCTGTGGTGCGTCTGACTTCGCGCGACGGGATCCTGGTTCTTTCAGACTGCATCTGAGATGGTTGCTGGCCTTGATTGTGGAGGCCGTCAACGATGACATCGACACCGCGGAAGCCGAAGCGGATGCTGACAGCAGAGCAGAAGTACGACTTGTGGCTGGGGATGCTGACGGGGCAGATCTCCCAGGCCGACGCGGCAGCCGAGGCTGGGGTGGATCGGTCGGTGATCACCCGGCTGCGAGCGGTTGCCCGCGATGGAGCGATCGCGGCGCTGGGGGCGTCGAGGCCGGGCCGGCCGCGTCAGTCTCGCCAGGAGGCGTCGGAGGCCGCGGCGTTGGGGGCCGAGGTCGACCGGCTCCAGGCGACGGTGGTCGAGCAGGCCGTCGAGTTGGCGGTGCTGCGGGGAAAATCGCGCCCGGGATGAGCGGTCCGGTTCCCGCCCGTGTCGATGGGACCGCCAAGGCGGCGTTGCTGTCCTTGATCGACGATGCGGTCGATGCCGGCTGGACGCTGAACCGGGCGTGCGCGGTGGTCGAGCTGGACCGGGGTCGGGCGTGGCGGTGGCAGCAGCGCCGAGCCGGGGGCGGGCTCGATGACGCCCGCCCGGGCGGGAACCCGATCCACGGGCTCTTGGAGTGGGAGGAGGCTGAGATCTTGGCGTTGTTCGACGAGTGGGGCGACGTGGACCGGTCGCATCGCAAGCTCGCTCACCGCGGCTCCTACGAGCAACGGGTGTGGGCGTCGCCGTCGACCGTCGATCGGGTGCTGGCCCGTCACGGCCTTGCCCTGCAAGGAGCTCCACGACCGGCACGGACCGTGAAGACGCCGTGGCCGCACTGGTGTGAGTGGCACCCGAACCAGCTGTGGTGCTGGGACGGCTCCCAGTTCGAACGCTGCGTCGCCGCCAAGCACGCGTACGCGATTGTCGACCTCGTGTCCCGCAAGCGGATCTCGACCCGCCTCACCGCCAACCCGGACTCGGTCGCCGCCCGGGTCCTGTTCAGCCGCGGGCTCGACAACGAGGGACTGCTCACCGACGAGCTCCGAGCCCGCCTCACCGACCCCGACACCGCGCTCCCCGACGGCGACCGGGCGCCGTTGCTGCTGGCGGTCTCGGACAACGGGACCGAGATGCACGCCAACGAGACCCGCCGGTTCATGGCGCTGTGCTCGATCGCCCAACACTTCGGTCGCCCGTCGACCCCGACCGACCAGGCGTGGATCGAGTCGCTGTGGGGCCACGTCAAACGCGAGCACCCACACCTGACCACGATCACCGACCCGGCCGTGCTCGCCGCCGAACTCGAACGCGTCCGGGTCCACCACAACAGCGTCCGGCTGCACGAAGCGATCGGCTACGTCACCCCCAACGACGAACACGACGGCCGCGGCGACACCATCCGCGCAGCCCGCACCGACGGCATGCGAATCGCCGACGAACAACGCCGAGCCTGGCACCGGAGCCAGCGATGAACCCGCCGACTACCCTCACCAACCACAACCCGCCAGCGACCATCGGATACGGCCTGAATCCCAACTCGATCCGTCGCGAAGAGTCAGATACGCCTCACTTACACAGAACATCGGACACTCCCGGACGCGGCGTAGCGCGGACGCAGACACCCGCACCCGGCCCTCCCAGGAGCCCCGCTGCGCGAGCTCGCGGCGGCTGCGGTCCACAGGCCCCCGCTGCTCGACCACAGCGAGGACCCCGGCGATCTCTGAGGGCCTGAGCGCGTGCAGCGCCACACCGCCGGGCTCGCGGTCCTCGAGGCCGGCGGCATCGCGCGGCCGTCGCCGCCAGCGGTGCGCCCGGCCATCGCACACGCCCAGCGGTGCGAGCCGCCGACGCGCACCGCGTCGTCGACCAGCCCGACGATCAGCTCCTTGGCCTGCGCGGGGACCCTCGCCCCCACAGCACCGCTCAGGCCCAGCCGGCCTTCCCCCCAGCAGCGCCAACTCGACCGCCCGGGACTCCACGGCCTCGATCGACTGGGCGACCTCTCCTTGGGCCTGCCCCAGCTCCCAGCAGCGCTCGGTGGCCCGCCGCCCCGGCCCGGCCGCCAAAGCCGCCAACGCGGCGTCGTTGACCGCGCGGCGGATGCCGATGACCGCGAACACATCGACACAGTGCCCGCGGGCCGCCTCGGCCTGGGTTGTCTCCCGCGAGGTCACCTCCAAGAAGATCTCCCACATCGCCTCCGGCGACACCACACGCGGCCTCCGACGAACCCCGTTCCCGCTCACCGACAACTCCTCTCAAGATCGCCCCAGAACCTGCCAGAGCCAGATCAATTCACGACACCATCTCCGCGTCGAACACAGACACAGGACACCCTGTGGCTGTTGAATTTATGCGTGCGTTGGTGTTGATCGTCGGTCTGGGTGCTGGCGTGATGGTGAGCGAGGTCAGCGGCCGTCGGGGCGGCCCGCTGGTGATCGAGGCGGAGCTGACCGCTCGCCCGTGCTGTGGGGGCTGCGGGGGCGCGGTGTGGGCCCACGGCGGGAGCCCGGTGAGCCTGGGACCTGGCGGCGTTCGGTCGCCCGGTGCGGCTGGTGCGGGCAAAGCGCCGCTGGCGCTGTGCCACCGAGTCGTGCGCGGTGTGCGCGTTCACCGACCAGGAACCGCGGATCGCGCCGCCGCGGGCGCGGATGACTGCTCGGGCGGCTCGGCACGCGACCCGCCGAGCAGGTGCGGGCCGGGCGGTCAGCGAGATCGCAACCGAGTTGGGATGCAGCTGGCACACCGTGATGAGAGCAGCGCACCGCTGGGGCGCGGCGCTGCTCGAAGCCGATCCCGCACGCGTCGACGCGGTGACCGCTTTGGGCCTCGACGAGATCTTGGTGTTCCGCCGCGGCCGATACCGCCACAAGCACTGGGCCACCACCATCGCGGACGCCCGCCGCGGCAAGCTGCTCGACAGAGTCGCTGGTCGCAGCGCTGCGGGAGCGACCCGCTGGATCCCAGGGCGCACCCTGCGACGGCGACGGCGAGTGCGCTGGGCGGTCACGGACCTGTCGGGGCCCTGCCGCAAGGCGTTCAGCACGGCGCTGCGGAGCGCGACCCAGGTCGCGGACCCGTTCCACGTCGTCAAGCTCGCCGACGCAGCCGCCGACGACGTGCGCCGCCGCGTCCACAACGAGACTCCCGACGGGCGCGGCACCACCCACGATCCCCTCTATCGGACACGGCGGCTGCTGCTCGCCCCAGCGGAACGCGTCACCCAAGCAGGCCAAGCCAAGCTGCGCGGCCTGCTCGCCGCCGGGGACCCCCGCGGCGAGGCCCGCGACGCACGGCACGCCAAAGAGACCGCGCGGCTCACATACCGGACCCCCAACCACAAGTTCGCCACAGAAACGCTCGACGAACCCGCCCGCGACCTGCGCGACGAAGCGTTCAGCCCCGAGCCGGACAAGCTCGGCCCCACCCTGCGCACCTGGCGCACCCAGATCACCAACCGGCACCGCTCACACGTCACCAACGGACCCACCGAGACAGCCGACAACCTCGCGAAACCGATCAAGCGCGTCTCGTTCGGGATCGCCGACTTCGACCACCACCGGACCCCAGTCCTGCCCGACACCCTCACCCCACGCCAAAACGATGCTCCTATGTGTGTCAAGCCGCGATTTGGTCGAGGTGCTGCTGGTAG
This sequence comes from Candidatus Poriferisodalis sp., assembly GCF_965221945.1. Classification (GTDB taxonomy): domain Bacteria; phylum Actinomycetota; class Acidimicrobiia; order Acidimicrobiales; family Poriferisodalaceae; genus Poriferisodalis. Next base: position 2,948,125 of record NZ_OZ244925.1, read on the forward strand.
CGCTCGGCGAGCTGCCATCGTGCGCTAGCTCGAGGGCCTGTCAGGAATTTTGTGTAACCGGCCGTGATGGTTTTCATCAGATGTGGTCGGCGATCCGGTCGCCGTAGTGGACGGTCAGTGTGTTCAGGATGGTTTTCCAGCCGTTGGTCTTTCCGGTCAGGTTGGTTCGGTTCTTGCGTCTGGCGGTGGCGACAAGGTAGAGGACTTTCATTGCTGCTTGTTCGTTGGGGAAGTGCCCTCGATGGCGCACTGCCCGTCGGAAGCGGGCGTTGAGGCTCTCGACGGCGTTGGTCGTGTACACGACCCGGCGCAGCTCGGGCGGGAACTCCAGGAACGGGACGAATTCGTCCCAGGCCTGCCGCCATGAGCCGATCATGGCGGGGTAGGTGCCTTCCCAGTCGTCGGCGAAGGCCTCGAAGCGTGCCTCGGCGGCCTCGACGGTGGAAGACGTGTAGATCTCCCGCATGGCCTTGGTGATGGGCCCCCAGTGCTTGGTGGATGCATACCGCAGGCTGTTGCGGACCATGTGCACCACGCAGGTCTGCACCGTGGCGTCGGGCCAGGTCGCCCGGATCGAGGAGGGCAGTCCTTTGAGTCCGTCGCAGCACACGATCAGCGCGTCGGCCAGGCCCCGGTTGCGCAGCTCGGTGAGCATCGTGGCCCATTGCTTGGCGCCCTCGCCGCCGGTCGGGCCCAGCCACAGCCCCAGCACGTCGCGTTCGCCTTGAAGATCCACGCCGATGGCGACATAGACGGGCCGGTTGGCGACCTGGGCGTCGCGGACCTTGACCACGATCGCGTCGATCAACAGCACCGCATACACGGCGTCGAGGGGCCGGTTCTGCCACACCGCCATGTCGGCCACGATCTCGTCGGTGATCTTCGAGATCGTCTCCCGGCTCACCGAGGTGTCATAGATCTCGGCGAGATGCGCCTGGATCTCCCCGGTCGTGAGCCCCTTCGCATAGAGGCTGATCACATTCCCCGACAGGCCGTCGAGACGACGCTGGTGCTTGGGCACCGTCACCGGCTCGAAGGACCCCGCACGGTCCCGAGGCACCGCCAGATCAACCTCGCCGATCTCGGTTGTGACCCGCTTGGGCGTCGACCCATTACGAGAGTTCGGGGTCCCGCGGCCTTCCGGGGCGTGACGCTCATAGCCCAAATGCTCGGTCATCTCGACCTCGAGACCGGTCTGGAGCACCTGGCGCACCAACCCGGTCAACAAGCCGCCGTCGCCGGTCAGCTCCACGCCCTCCGCGCGTGCCTGGGCCACCAGATACTCGGCCCAGTCCTTCATCGCTGCATCGTCGGCAGCTTCGCTCGCCGGCACAGCCAGCACGTCATGATCAGTCACAGACATGATCCTTCCCAGCCCACAGCCCTCAGCTGCGGACCCTCAGATCACGCCCGATACACAAAATTCCTGACAGGCCCTAGCTCGACGCCGACTGTGAACCAAACCGGGTTTCACTCAGGCTGTGCTTGACATGTTGTTGTGGGTTCCTAAGAATGGTCGGGTGTCTGAGGAGGTGTGCCGGTCGGCTTTCGGGGCGGGTGACGATTGTCGTGAGTACAACGTCTATGTGGAGACCGCGGCGGTAGAGGCTGTGTGGCCTCCGGTTGATGGGTGGCCGGCTGGGGCTCAGGTCGGTCCGTTGGCGGTCAGCGTCGAGATTGCGTTGAAGATCTTGGCTGACAGCTTGGAGGAGGTGGGCGGTCGGGCATATGTGAATGATGCGTCCAAGGCTGAGGCGGTCAGCCGTTGCGTGTGCTCGCTGCTGGGCGTGCTCGGCGATCTGGGTGCCACCGCCGGCGGGTTGCCTGCCGGGTTGGAGGGGTCGGTGTCACAACAGTCGGCTTGGGGTGACGTGATGGGGTTGTTGGGGCGTGTCGCTAACGGGCCTCATTTGCGGTCTGGGCTGGTTGGGCAGTACGCGGTGGCGGTTGGTGCGTTGGGGTTCGATCTGGGCCTGGTGGCTGATGGGTCGTTGCCGGTGCTGGACTGGGACGGCTGGGTGCAGCCTCGTCGTGCTCATTCGCTGTATTCGCCGGATCGGCGTGACAGCTATGTCGAGGACCCGATTTTTGTTCGGGTTCATCAGGTGTGCGAAGGCGTGCTTGAGGCGATGCTGGTCGAGCTCGACAAGGTCGAGGCCGCTCTCTACGTCGCCGACTATCAGGCCGCTGAGGGTCATGTGCTGATGGCGGCTCGGTTCGCTGACCCGTTCACGCACGCCATGGGGCTGCTCGGCGAGATGAGCCAGCTCGACTATGCGCCGTTGCGGACCGCGTTGCGCGACGCGAGCGGAGCCCAGTCGGCCCGCGGCCAAGCACGCCGCCAGGTGGTGCGCGACCACTTCTGGCTGTTCGACCAGCAGCTGCGACACCGCGGCCTCGACAGTTTCACCGTGTTCGCCGACCCGGCTGCCCATGTCGATGAGTATCGGTTGTTGTCGGCGTTCAAGGTGCTGGGCCGCAGCGTCAACAACACGATGTCGACCCACGCCCACATGGTCTACAACGTGCTCGGATCAGCGGTGAACGGCACCCTGGGCGCTCGGGTGCTGTCGCTGGGACAGGTTGCTGCGTATCCGCTGCTGCGCGACATCACCAACGCGTTGGACAACCTGACGCTGTGGACGTCGCTGAGATACGCCCACCACTCAGGCATCGTCATCTTCGACCAGGAACGAACCCACAGCAACACTGACAAGTACGACATCGACTTGCCCGACACCGCATGCGACCGGCAGCTGATGAACACCGCCATTGGTGCCTATTTCGAGGCGATCGGCGATCACGACAAAGAGCGCTGGAAGCAGCTGTTCGCCGACCGGTTCCGGTTCGAGGACCCCAAGGGCACCAAGCCGTACGTGACAGAGGCAAACCTGGACGTGTTCTTCCGCAACTTCCGGCAGCTGTTCCCCGAAGTCAACTCAACGGCTCATGAAGTGACCGCCACCGACCACCGGTCGGCGACCGTCAGGTGGGCTATCGAGGCGGACACGTTTCTCGGCGCCGGGATCACCGCTGCATTTGCGGGCACTGAGACGTTCTATTTCGACACCGCCGGCAAGATCGTTGCCGCGTTCGCGGACTGGGATCCGGCCGCGCTCGCTGAGGACCTGATGGACCAGTACCGGGCGCAGCTGACCGCCGCCCGCGCAGCTTGACCATCTCGCCGTCGAACTCGCTGAACAGCGCGGACTGTGGAGCAACGTTCAGAGCCGATGAGCGATTGTCGTTTCCCCCAAGACGACGGCCACACCCCGCTGTCCGAGGAAGACCGCCAAGGCCTGCTGCGCGGCACTCGCAGTATTCAGTCGTGTCTCGATTGCAGCGAGTCGACTGAGAGCAGGAGGCTGAGAGCTTGACTGGAGTCTGTTGGCGTATCGTCCGCGACGACCGGACTAAAGCCTGCGTTCTGGTAGAGAGCTACCGCGGCAGCATTCGCAGGAAACACTTCGAGCGAGATGGATCTCAGCCCGAGATCTCGGGCCCATGTGAAGCCATCTGCAAGCAATTGCTCTCCATACCCCCTGCGACGAAATGCAGGGGCTACCCACATGCCCCAGATAACTGCCTGTGCCTCAATTGGATCCAAGCCAATGCCCATCATGGCCTCCGCACGACCATGAACATCGGCCACAAAAACCGCACCAGGTCGGCCTGCGAATGATGCAAGCCGGCTACTCCACGTTGCGTTGTCGAAGGAAGCCTCGCGTTCGTAGCTCGAATCGAAGGCAGCGCCGTCACAATCCAACGCCAGCGACCGAATGGATCGGTGTACGTCCACCTCCGACGCTTGCACTTCCCGCACGACCACGCCTCGCAACGTACCGAGCCGCATAGCCATCTCCCAAGTCGTTTCTGGCGACCTCCATCGGTAGCTCCGACAGCTCGGTCATGATGGCCAAGTCGCTATAGCCACAATCACCAGTGAAGGTGACCAGTACGCCAGGAAGGCCGACAATCGACGCTGACGATTTCAGTCATTCGCCAGCCCTGCGGGCGCCTGACCAGGGCTTGAGGGACTGTCAGGTCCAGTTCAGCCGCCTGACGGCCTGGCGCGTAGCGGCGGATCCGGCAGTCGTTCGCGGGGGAAATCCGACGGGCGCGCGTTGCCCTTCGGGATGTACCCGCTACGTCTCGCGGGCGGCCGAACTTTCCGCTTCCGGCCACGTTCGGGCGGTGCTTCCCCCGTTGTGGTCATGGATCATTCTCGCATTTCTCGGGATGGGATGAATTCGAAGTACGACACGCTCTCCTGCTCGACCAGCACGCCAGTGCCCGTGGGCAGCAAGTCACCAGCGTTGTCCCGCAGCGGCGCGCCGGTGTCCTGGTCCAAGAACACGCCGAACGAAATGAACATGTTGAACGACGCTCCATTGGTGCCCACGTACGACTGCGGCTCGTTGAACTCGTAGCGGTCCTTGTGCATGATCCAATGCTCTCGGGTCAGCAGCCCGCCGACCCATTCGGGCTCTTCGCGTTTTAGCGTGGAGTGAGGGTGTCGAGCAGGCTCCAGTCGGGCCGGCCGGCGTCGAGCAGGTCGGTGATGATCGGTCGTTCGGGCTCGCGGCGGATCGTGGCCGGAGTTTGTGGTTCAGTCGTTCGGGTCGTCCTCGATCATTCCCCAGTAGTCAGGATCGACCTCGTAGTCGGCGATCTCGACGACACCTGGCTCCACGAGCACCCCAGCAAAGACCAGAGCGCCAAAGACGGGGTCGACAATGTGGAGGGTGCGGATCTCCGAGTGGAAGTCGAAGAGCAGGTTTTCGAAGTCCCGAAATCCGATGAGTGCGGCAGCGAGCGGTCCGGACCAGAATTCCCACTCCGACGGCCGTCCGGCTCCGCTTCGCTCAGGGCCCTACGTTCTCGTGATCTTCTCGGCTGCGGCCTCGCCGACACGAACCTCGAACATCAACCGGCAGTCACAAACCCGTATCGCTCCGCCACCGACTTGGAGAGCCGCTCGCTGGTCGGGGTCGCAGCCTGCGGGAAGTCGAGAAACGCTGTCGAGAACGGGATCGTTTCGCCGATCTCGGTCAGTCGCCAGCCCGGCTCCTGATGAGACAGCTCGCTGACTTGAGTTCCGGTCATCCCCTCAAGCTGGTCGAGCACATCCTCGATGGTCTGCATCTCCTCGGCGGTGAACCAAGTCAGATCTGCTGCGCGCTTGGGCACCAACCGGTGCTGAGGGCGGCCGAGGAAGTCCTCCTCAATCAACTCGGCCGCACCGGAGTCGACCAGCCGCCGCCGGACCGGAAGGAGCTGATGCGGTGCGGGGCCATGCGGGAGCTTCAGGAATTGACAACCCGACACCACTCGATGATGTCGCCGCAAGTGCGTGAACTCGACGAAGAACAGCACCTTGTTGAGCTTCGTGGCGCCTCCAGCGCGGTCGCCCTGCAACCGAGACGAGACATGCAGCAGCAACTCGGCGAACTTGTCCTCGACGTAGGCGACATCCATGGATTCACCGTACGAGAAGGGTGTGACGAACCATAAGAGCATCGGCCTTGCCGGATGGTGGGGTGTTGGGACGTTGGCCAGTTTCGTATCCGCAACGTTCAGGCTGCTCGAGGCGCTCCCGCAACACCCAATCATCACCACTGGAGGTGTCGGTGCCGCGGGAGTTCGCGAGGCGGCTCGGCAAATGCGTTCGTGTGCTGTCACCTCTCCTCGGTACGGTCACAACAGCACTCGAAATGGGCACCGGACATGACCCCCGACCTGACCACCGACATCGCGACCCGCACCGAGATCGGTCCCCGCGATCGCCAGGAGGACCGCGCCCGCGCTGTCGTGAACCCTGACGGATCGTGGATGATCGCTGTCGCAGACGGACTCGGCGGGCATCCGTATGGGGACGAAGCCGCACAAGCGGCAGTCGACGCGCTGCCCGAGCGCATCGCCGATGTCGCCGAGATGACGGCCGCGTTCGATGCGGCGAATGCTGCGGCGTGGGCGCTGCGCCCAGAGATGCGCCCCCACAACGAGAGCGTGTCGTCGGCGATCGCGCTCACGACGCTGGTCGTCGCAGCATGGACACCCGAAGGAGGGTTGCTGCTGTCATGGATCGGGGACTCGATGGGATTCGTGGTTCCCCTCGGAGGCGGACCGGGTTGGCACAGCACCCCGCACAATGACCCGTTCGGGTTCATCAGCCGCTGCATCGGCATGTCCCGCGCCGACCAGGACCGCTTCGACCTGCCGTCCGGTGACGTGGATCATTTCGGTGACGATGTGCGCGGCGAGCGTGTGAATGGGTGGATCGAAGGCGGCGGCTTGCTGGTGGTGCTGGCCACCGACGGATTGTTCGGCCCGATCCTGGGCGCTCATGGCCGGGAGTGGTTCAGCGATGATCCCGACGACAACAGCCTCGGCTTCGCGCTGCCAGCAGATCGACGCGGCACCGCCGCGGACGTGGCAGACACGCTGATGGACATCGCAGGGTTCGCGGGACTCCAGGACAACATCACGATCGCGGTCGCACGCATCACACCCGAGATCTCTGCGGACGCTGGCGATTCGATAAACAGCAGAGGCTTGAGATAGCGCCGCGAGGCTCCTACGAGATGGACGAACGGCGATACCCGGTCAGCTTGAGTCATTTCAGGGCCAACGATGCAGCTTCACGGGGTTGAATGGGCCGAGGAATACCCTGCGTTCACGGAAGCAGGAGACACGATGGCCAAGAACGGCGACAATGGCGGTGGCCGGAACGGTGCCGCAAAAGGCCGCAGTCAGTTCCAGAATCCGAAGAACGGCAACTGGATCAAGCGCGACGCGTCTCGTCGAGCAGGAGCCGGTTCGCTCGTCCTCGGGCCGTCCTCAATGGGTCCAAGATCTTCTCGCTGCATCCGCGCGGCGCTGGCTCGTCATCATCGGTGTGGCTGTCGAGCATCCGCTGGAAGCGGCGCAGCGTCGCGGATGCGTCCGGGACGGTGGGTGTCTCGTCGAGGTCGAGGATGACGTTGCGTTCCCCGCCGTCTTGAGCCTCTTGCATGGGAGCGGTCTCGTAGGTCAGGTTCTTGAGCTGGGTGGGGCTGAGGTGCCCGTATTCCGCCAGGATCGCGTCGAGGTGCTCAACGAAGCGATCTGCGCGCTCGGCTTGCTCGAATGCGAGCGGTGGGGCAGTTAGACGAAATTCCGGGCTGCCGAACAGGTTCAGGGTTGGCTTGACGCTGATCTCGCCCGCCGACTTCAACGCTTCCTCCACGCGGTACAAGTCTTCGGTGAACGGGCCGTGTTTCTGCCACAGCCACACCACGCCTGAACCAGAGCGGCCGTCGTGCTCGATCGAGCGCAGGTCCGCCAGATAGAGGAGCTTCGCGACCTTCATACGCGTCATTCGCTGTTCACGAGCAGCCGCGAATCCCAGCAGTGTCTTCATGGCCGACGACGCACGCGCGACATCGGTGCTCAGACGGGCCACGAAGCTCAGCGTAATCGTCTCATGATGAGACGCCGCGACAGACGGATTCTCCGACATTTCGTTAGCTCCAGCCAATTCGGAGTGCGCTCGAGGTTGGGTCATGTCCCGCGGAGTCGAGACTCCTGCGTGCCGCAGCATCGGGCTCCGATGGCGTGCCGGGCTGCGTAACAGCCGTCCGAGGCTGTTGTCTTGTTGATGTCGGAATGGCCTGAACACGTTCGGGTCTCTCGGGTCGGGTGGGGTTCGGGGGGGCAGGAGACGCTGCGGGGTGAGGTCGCGAACGCTGCCACGGGGGTGTCACAACAAACCCGCGGAGCCGCAGACGTGCTGCGGTGTGCGGGGGTTGGCTGCCACGGCTGGGTGGATCGCTATTGCACGCCGACGTGAGGTGGACCGAATCGGCCCGGGATTGGGTGGGTGACGACATCAGTCGGATGAGTGGAGAAATACACTGAATTCACGGAGCCGGGAGGCACGATGGCCAAGAACAGCGCAAAGGGCAGTGGCCGGAACGGTTCTGCAAGAGGCCGCAGTCAGTTCCAGAATCCGAAAAACGGCAACTGGACCAAGCGCGACGCTTCCTCGGGTCGATTCATGGCGATGAAGAGAGCTGGCGGACCGTTCAAGGGCCTGCGACGCGAGCACTGAGCAGACGCGAAACAAGCCCCGGAGCTGGGCTCCCGGGGCTTGCTGGTTGGTGGGATGTTGGCCAATTTTGTTTCCGCAGGTCAGACGGGGTGGATTTTGGCCCTCGCCGCGGTCTCCACATTATTTTGGGCGAAACTCCACATTGGAAAAAGAGGACAGGCAGACCGCTCTAAGCCTGTGAGGGCCGATCAGACATCGATGATGCTCGCAGCTGTCTGATTCCATTCTGCCGATGATCGCACGTCCGGCCTCGGTTCCAAAGCTCGATTTGCCGATGCCGCCTCATGGCTCGTCGGTGATCGGGCACACAACCGCTAGACACGGACCGCCGGCTCGTACGCGAGCCGATCATCGCCAGCATGACGCCGATGGGCAAGGAGACGCAGAGTGTCGGTGGATCAATTCGTTGACAATCCGGACTACACGCTGAGGTGGCCCCCTGACTTGTTCGCCCGCGAGGCGCATCGCTTGGTGACGAGGCCGATTCACGTAAGCGAAGCCTCCAGATGGTCGAATGAGGCCGAGCATCTCCTGGATGAGGCCTTCACATCAGGTTCGGCCGCCCGCGACCTCCGTCGCATACTGAACGTTTCGGCTGCAATCCCGTGGCTGAGCCAGCTCGCAGATATCGCGCCGCGTCTGCTGCGAGAGGCCTCACCGCGTCCGTACTTCTCGCAGCGGCGCTCAATGCCCGACGAGGCGACTGCAGCTGCGCTGCCTGATGTCGTCCGGGGGATGCGTCGCATGATTCAAGGATTCCTCGACCAGCACTACTTCGCGTCGGGAATCGGCTTCGCATGTGTGGACGGCAACGGCGACTTCGGCAAATCGCCGACGGAGCATCTGAAGGAGAGGGTAGGCAAGCCGCAGCTGTGGGTCGATGACGCTGCAGAGTGGGAAGATGACCACCCATGGGCGATACCGCCCGAAGACTGGTCCGTGGATGACTTATGCGACTTCGTCGAGGTATTCCACGACCTCGCCGCTCGTCCGACCTACGGCTGGCAGCACGACTTCAACGACTGCGGCTGGCATCCCAGCAGGTTCTCCAAGTCGGCAGGCCAAGCGCTCTATCAGTACAGGATGAACAAGTTGCTTGACGAGATGCGCTTCCACTATCGGCTCGCAGACAGCGGTGAGGACACGGGACGCATGGTCCGCGCTATGTCTGACGGACTTGACGACATCGTGACCGAGGTGCTCAACGAGGTCTCGCCGCACCAGGATCAAGTGGCTCACGCAGTCGCATTGTTCCGAAGACGAGACAGCACAGTTGAAGATCGCCGATCCGCAGTGGTGACCTTGTGCGGCATCTTGGAAGAACGCCGATCGCTCGCCAGGCAGACGATCCAGAAAAAGGACGACGCAGCCCTATTCGACATCGCCAACAACTTCCACCTGCGGCACCAGAACGCCAAACAATACAAGGACTACTCGCCCGAGTACCTGGAGTGGATTTTCTGCTGGTACCTATCGACCGTTCAGCTCGTCAATCGGCTGCTCTCAAGAGCGGCGGACGCGGGCTGAGGTCGCTGAGCCTTACCGGGGCTCGCGCAGGCTGCTCGTAGTGGGTCCGGTCCTGGTGGCCTGATCGTCACGAGTGAGGCGATGTATAGATTGCTCTCTGGCTCGGCAACGGTCGACGGAGCTTGGGGTGTGCTGTGAGCGTCACGAAGTACGGCATCGAGAAGGAGCCGTTGCGCGATCTCCTAGGTGAGGCCCGTGACGGCCAATCGCAGCTGCCGGACTTCCAGCGGGGATGGATTTGGGACGATGACCGTGTCCGGAGCCTGCTGGCGAGCATCTCGTTGGGGTTCCCGATCGGTGCGGTGATGATGTTGGAGACGGGCGGCGAGTCGGTTCGCTTTAAGCAGCGCCCCCTCGAAGGCGCTCCGCTGTCGCCGAAGAGGGATGCCAATCGTCTAGTGCTTGACGGGCAGCAGCGCCTCACCTCGCTCTTTCAGTCATTGTTTTTGGACCAGCCGGTGGAGACACGAGATCAGCGCGGCAAGTCGATCGGGCGCTGGTACTACATCGACATGCGGTCGGCGCTCGACCCGAGTGCCGACCGGGAAGAGACAATGGTGTCGCTGCCGCCTGATAGGCAGATCAAGAAGTTCGGACGGAACACCGTGGAGGACTATTCCACGCCCGAGCTGGAATACGAGGCGATGCTTTTCCCGCTGTCGAGAGTCTTCGACTCGATGGACTGGCGCCGTGGCTTCCAGCAGTACTGGAACTACGCCGAGGACAAGATCAGGCTGTGGGACGAGTTCGAGCAGAACATCGTCAAGCGCTTCGAGCAATACCAAGTGCCGGTCATCGAGCTTGGCAAGGACACCCCCAAAGAAGCTGTCTGCCAGGTATTCGAGAAGGTCAACACCGGCGGTGTGACGCTCACCGTGTTCGAGCTGCTGACCGCAACATTCGCCGCCGACAATTTCGAGCTGCGCAAGGACTGGGCGCAACGGGAGCAAGCCATTCACGCTCACTCGGTGCTGTCCGGTGTGTCGAACACAGACTTCGTCCAAGCCGTGACCCTGTTCGCGACACGAGCACGCAGGGAAGCCGCTCTTCGCGATCACCCCGACAAGGAGCGAGCGCCTGGAATCGGGTGCCGACGCTCCGACATGCTGGCCCTACGACTCGAAGAGTACGAGCGGTGGGCCGATCCGCTAGTCAACGGATTCAAGACAGCGGCCCGGTTCTTGCACTCGCAGCATCTGTACGACGAGCGGTTCCTGCCCTACGGCAGCCAGTTGATCCCGCTGGCCACGATCCTCACAGTCCTGGGCCGTGATTGGGAGTCGCATCGTGCGAGGACCAAGCTGGCGCAGTGGTACTGGTGCGGCGTCCTCGGCGAACTGTACGGGGGCTCAACCGAGACTCGATTCTCTCGCGACCTGCCCGAAGTACTGACTTGGATTCGCGGCGACGGACCCGAGCCTCGCACCGTCTACGACTCGCAGTTCGCTGCCAGCCGACTGCTCACGCTGCGCACACGACGAAGCGCTGCGTACAAGGGCATCTACGCCCTGCTGCTGCGCGAAGGCGCACGAGACTGGAAGACAGGCGAGGAATCCTCGATAGCGGGCTACTTCGACGCGAGCATCGACATCCACCACGTATTCCCCCAACGGTGGTGCAAGGACCGAGGGATCGAGCCGGCACGCTGCGACTCGATCGTCAACAAGACACCACTCGCAGCAAGAACCAATCGCAGCATCGGTGGCGCGGCTCCCAGCGAATATCTAGACAAGATCACCCAAGGCGAGGTGCCAAGAGGAACTCTGGCCGAATACCTGCAGTCGCACCTGATCACCCCCGAGCATCTGTGGGCAGACGACTTCGACAACTACTTCAAGACACGGCAGAGAGCGCTTTTGCGCCAGATCGCGACCGTGATGGGCAAACAACCCTCAGACCCGAGTTTGACGGGTGTTTTGCGTTTTGGCAGGTCAGTGGGGGCGCGCGGGTTGGTGTTTCCACTACATCGGTTCTGGGGAGGGGGTACGCGTTAGTGGATGCGGGCTTTGTCCCAGGTGCGTGTGGGGGTGTGGGTGGCGGCGAGGATCTGGTTTTGGAGGGGGCTGCGGCGGGTGGTGAGGGTGATGTGCTTGTCGTGGGCGGTGAGGCGGACTTGGCGTATGCGGTCGAGTTCTCGCAGGGCTCGGGCGGCGGTGAGGTGCTGGTCGGGCTGGTCGGGGTCGGCGATGTGGGCTGTTTGGAGGTCGCGTGAGATGAGGGTCTCGGCCAAAGCGGCGTAGACGCACACGGCGATGTGGCCGCGGACGCGTTTTTCGGTCCAGTGCCGTATGGGGCGCAGCCGCAGGAAGTCCTTGAGGGTCCGGAACCGGTCTTCGACGTCGGCGAGCTGACGGTAGGCGGCGACGACGCGTGCGGTGGGGGCCTGTTGGGCGTCAAGGCTGGTGGTGAGCACGTAGCGGCCGGCGAGGAGTCTCTCGTAGGCGTGAGCGTGTTCGTCGTAGTGGTAGACGAACCGGCCGGGCGCGATCTCGAGGTCGAACAGGGCGGCGACGCCGCTGGGCCCCAGGACGCGCTGCGCGGCGCGTCCGATCAGGGCGGGGTCTGCGAGCCGTCCGGCCCGGACTCTGTGTTCGAGGGCGACCAGGCCGGCTTCGGCGCGGGCGACGAGCTCGGCTGTGCGCCGCGTGTCGCGTCGGGCGCGGGCGTCGGACTCCACGACTATGGCTCGGGTGCCGTCGGCGAGGACGGCCTCGGCGGCGCGGCACCGACAGGCGGCCACGTCGGTCCAGGCGGTGTCGGCGCCGATGGTCTCGAGGGCTTCGCGGCAGGCCTTGTCGCGGTGCAGGCGGGTGGCGAGCACGTGGTCGCAGCCGGCGTCGGCGACCGCGGCGACGTTGCCCGCCGAGACCAGGCCCCGGTCCGCGACCACGCAGATCCTCCCGACCGCGAACCGCTCGGTGAGGTCGGCGAGCACGCCGGGCAGCGTGGACGCGTCGTTGGTGTTCCCGGCGAACACGTGGTGCGCGATCGGGACGCCGTCGCCGGTGCACAGCAGCCCGATCACGACCTGGGGCCGGTCCGGGCGCCGGTCGCGCGAATAGCCGAACGCCTTGGACCCGAACCGCTCCGAGGGACCCGTGGAGCCCTCCAGATAGGTCGAGGTCAGGTCATAGCACACGAACCGCAGGTCCAGGCTGGTCAGGTCGCACAGCCGACCGAACAGGAACTCCTCGGTCGAGTCCTTGACGTCCGCGACGGCGTCCAGCGCCCGGTAGTACTGCGCCGGCGACGGAGCGGACCACCCCTCGGGCATGACCACGTCGGCTGCGGCCCACTCGGGCAGCCGCCGCTTCGAGCACGGCGCGACCAGCCGGTTCGCCGTCATCGCGAACACCGCGTCGCCCAGCCGGTCGGCGCCGCGCGCCGATCCCGCCTCGGCGAACCAGCCGCCCAGGCCCAGCCGCTCCCACACCGCCGCCGCGCACGCCACCCCGCCCGCCGCGGGCGCCCCCTCGGCCTCCACCGCCCCAGGATCGACGCGTTCGCGTTCCAGATGGGCCTCCAAGGCTGCGACGATGCGCTCGAGCTGGCCCGAGCGTCGCAGCGCTGAGGCCTCGCCCAGCCGCAGCAGCGTGCGGTGCCCGACCTTCGCGCCGTCGCGCACCGACTCCACCAAAGACAGATACTCATACGTCTTGTCGCCCCTGCGCCGCCTCGTCGTCTTCACGAACACCCCAGCAGCATAACACCCACCACTCCCGCCAAGCTGCAAATGTCGCCCCTACAAAACCATCACGGAACAACCTCGCCGCACCCAAACCCGCAGGTCACAAACCCGACACCCGCCCAACACGCACCCCAACCCGTCAAATTCGGGTCAGACGACCCAGAAGAACCCGACGAGGCACCCGCCGACTACGAACTGTTACAGACAGACAGCCTGGCCGCGTATCCATTCGACGAAGCGTCGCCCGCGCCCGTCGGGACTGCGCTGTGAAGTCAGTATCACCGGTGGGGCAAGTCGTATCGCGTCACGTGGGGAAACGCTCAGGACGAGATGATGAGCGGGCCGCTTGACGCGTCACTCTGCAAGAACGGGTCCACATGGGGCACATCGTCATCCCAGTATCCATACCTAGCTGCAAGAAACTTGGCCCTTCGCGTTTTGGTGGGATGACGGCGGGTTGAGGGTCCGTTTGTAGGGGTCGAGGCCCTGCTGGGATCGGTGTTTGCGACGCCTCCTTCATTCGTTCCGCCGAAGGCGGCATAGGCCCTGACGATGCCAATCGGTAGTTCAGCGCGATGTTCATGGCTGCCGTCAGGATGTGCCAGTCGAGCCATCCCTCGCTTCGAAGCCGTGCCACGACCAGTAGGAATTGCCGCGTAGCGAGCAGTCTTGTGAGTGTAATTCGTAGGCTTTGAGGAACAGTCCTATAGCGGTAGTGCAATAGTTCGTTCGCGGTGTCCTTTGAGTAAGTTGGGCTGGGGCTATCTTGCCATCGAAGCTCTTCATGTTCGCTGAGTGTCCCCTCTAGGGAGTTCCAAGGCATTTCCACTGTCCTCCGGTCGAACCCGTTCCGCTGCTCGACCGCAAATGTGTCGACGAATTGTTCGAGCTGAACTGCCGTCATGAGCCGGTTCCCAAGTCCTCGCTGGAATCCTCGATCCATTGCGGAAGAAAGGTCGTCTCCTGGCAGCAGCGAGGCCTCGCGCAGAATGACAAAGAGCGCTCCAAGGAGATCAGCGTGCACCTCTTCCAGGTCAGGACTGCTTTGCGCTCCTGTCGGTGCCAGCCGCACCACCCATTCACGACCGTCATTGCTGGGCCGAGCCTCGATGCGCTCTGGCGCCGCAGGTGCATGCTGTTGCCGCACTTCGATTCGAACGGTGATTGCAGTTGGAACTAGGCAGAGGTCTTCATGAGCCAGTGCTGCGAGCATCGCTTGGACGCCGGCGGCGAATCTCTCGGCGATCAGGACCGTCTCGTCGTCGTTGTCGGTCAACAAGGTCCAGGAAGTTCCGAGCGCCGCAAAACGAATACACTTGGTGTCGCCCGTATCTGAGAAGGGCCGATTGCTGAGTTCGCCTTCGCCGAACGACTGCAATGAATCGGCCAGGCGCTCGGGCCGATCATCAACCAATTCGCTGATGAGGTCCAACACGCCGCTTCGCTCCACAAGCGACTCAATTTCAGAGGCCAGTTCCGGACTTGTGTGCCTCGCGCAGAGCAGAATGTAGCCAAGGTGCAGCATCGCCTCTTGGACCATCGTGTCCTCGTCGAGGTTGACTCCCCCTCTGCCGACTTCATGCTGAGCCACGAGCGCCAGGTCATACAGTTCGGCCGCACTGCACCATGCCCCCGAAAGGAACTCGCAGCTGGCGGCGAATAACAGTCCGCGGGGCGCAAGGTCCACCAGACCCCCATCGGAATCGTTCGCCGCCGTGACAGCCGCCGCAAGCGCATACGCCTTCGCCACTTCATACAAACGCAGCTCACGGTACAGCTGAGCAATCATGAGGGAAGCGAGAACGGACCCGCGCAGGGTGTCCCCAGACCACCATTCGACTTGGGCACGGTGCAGTTCCTCCAAAGCCAAGAGGACTTGATTGTCGGCCATGAGCGCCATAGCCCGGTCGCGAGCGCGCTCCGCGACAATGCTCTTGCCTCCGCGAGCACCAGTCTCAATGTCGATTCGCTCCAGCAGTTCACGCCATTCAGCTTGAATGCTCCAAAGAGGCATGTGGAATTGAACGATGAGCGCAAGCGTGTGCAGCGGGAACAGCGGCGCTTCTCCAAGGCGGTCCATCAGCTCCGTGAAGGCCGACAGAGCCCGAACCGGATCGCGATACTCGTACTCGCGAGTCAAGGTGGACTCGATCAGTGCCCACGGCGGGGCATCGATCTCGGCAGGGCTGGACCCAGGTTCGGGCAGATCGTCCTCGCTCAAGACCGGATGCAGCCCAAGAAATCCAAGTGCCGACAACAATGCAGCTCGCCTATGCGGCGTTTCGTTGAGGACGAGTTCCTCGATGCGTTCCGCGAGCGCGCCGCTCCAGCGGTCGAGATCGTCGGAACGGATCGTTGTGACACCGCGCAGTGCTGCCCCGCACGCGTACATCAAGAGCGTGCACGCATCGTCAAGACGAGCTGGCTCGGTCTCCGTCAGCGAGCCGTCTAGGTAGGTCCGGGCTACATCGTCGACGAGACGCATTTCCCCCGTCCCTCGCAGCGTTGCGACAATCAGCTCGTAGCGCGCACGCTGCTGGGTTTCGGCTGACAAGTCAGGGCGAGCAAGCAATTCCCGCATGAGTCCCAGCCAGAAGGGCAGGTCATTGCGTGCAGCTTCGCTGTAGACCGATTCCCTCAGCCCCGCCTTCAGGTCCAGGAAGACAGCAAGCGTGGCATCCTCGACGCGCTGTTCTCGCCACAGGCCTCGGCGCTCTAGGTAAGTCTCTGGGAGGTCTCCGTCGTCAGGCGGGGCGTCTGGTCGGAGTTCGGCGGGAAGGGCCAAGTACTGCTCTGCAATCCAGAATCCTTCGGATCGGGCGAGCAGTCCTGCGATCGACTCAATGTCGTGGAACTCAAGTCGGATGCCGTGAGCCTCCTGCACCTCGTCCACGAGTGCGTGCCGACGGCCTATGGGCACCGGATTCAAGGTGAACGCGCGGACTTCGTGAACTGGATGTCCGGAATCACAGACCTTGTCGATGTCGCTTCTGACCTTGGCGACAAGACCGTCGGCTTGTGTGGTGCAGACGAAGGCGACGGTTCCCTCGCTGACCAGTCCCAGGAACGCCCCGTGCGGGCCAAGCTCTGTGGCTAGGTAGCTGCGGAAGGTCTCGAAGTCTCGCCCCTGGTCGCCGCCTGCGGAGACCGATCCGGTGGCGGGCAGCACATTGGAGCAGATGAACTGCTGAGTCAGATGCCGGCATATGTGCTCGAACTGATGCTGTGCGTTCTCAGCAGGAATCTGGGCTAAAGCGAACTTGATCTGCGCCGCAAGCTGAGCGGGGTTAGCCATCGCGATCCCCGCCCAGCGCGATCCCGGTCGTCATCGTTGCCAATTTGGCAGGCTGCTGGGCGTCCAGCGAAACTGCGCGACCTGGGGGTCCCATGCGAGGTCGCGGTCGCGCTGTCGAGCGCGCACGATGAGGTGCTTCTCGTCGGGTCCAGCAGAATCGTCCGCAAGCTGACCGAAGGCGGTGGCGGCCATCGCTGCGAGTTCTGGGCGAAGTCGATCCGGCGCTTGAACTTCGTCAATGGCTTCGCGGTTGGCTTTGACGAGCAATTCCACCCACGCAGCCAGCAGGCTCCGGTCCTTGTGGATCGCCCACTGGTTCAGATCGTTAGTGAAACCGTCGTAGGGGTCGACCGACGGGAGTATGTCGCCGAGCTTGAAGTCGAGTCGTACGCTCAGCCTGAAGCAGTCGTCGGTGTCTGCGAATGCCCTCTTCTTGATGCGACAGCAGATCGCGTACCACACCTCGCACATTGTCCACGGGTTCGTCTTGGGTATCTGAACGCTCATGTCGAGCAGGGCGTATCGCCACGCGATTGACCCCACCTGGGGGTCGCTGTCGTTCAGCTGAGCGATGAACTCCTTCGCGGTGCTGAAGCCCAGGTCCAGCAGCTCGTGCTCGTACAGGCTCCAGTGCTCCCCGAAATGCAGCTCGATGTGGGTCTGGTCGTCCGGGTCCAACGCGCCGTAGAGCTTCTCCAAGTCATGCCCGTACTGGACGCGCAGCTCTTCGAGTGTGGGCGTCGGGGCTGCAGAAGCCTGCAGCAGCATCTTGAGGGCCTGCTCGATCCCGTTGTACGCGGCGGTGACGAGCGGCCACGCCTCGGCTGCCTCGTGGTCTCCGGAGTAGTCGGACTGCACGGGGTTCTCGACAACGAGCTTGCGAGTCGCCCTGCATGCGGTGATCATCCTGTGGAAGGCGAGGAGGTCGACGGTCACAGCGGGCACCGTACCTGGACGGCCAGCGAGCAGTGCCTCGATTTGGTCCCGAGATCCCTTTCGTCGCTACACGGCTCCGCTGATCGTCGGCCTGACATGGTGGGAGCACGCAGCGGGCTTAGATCACCTCAGTTCATTTGCCTCTCAGGACGGCATCAGATACCAGCATCTGATCGAGCGCCTCGCAGGCCCTGCGTATCGCTCAGCATCCAGTGCGAAGCCGAGAATCCTGACACCCGAAAATGCGACGCCGAATTCTCATCTGTTGTGGCAGATTCGCGATCTCATGATGTGCAGGAATCCGGAACGGCGTCACCCGCAGGCAAGATGTTGAAACAGTTCTGCCGTTGGGCATGGGGCCGGCGCGACGACGCTTCTCAATCGGTGACGCCGCACATCCACGCGGGAACTCAGGCGGTTGCCGACGAACGGCGAGAGCCAGCGTTGATCGATCTATCGGAAGAATGGGGCTTCACGTTCGAACTGCTGGAGGAAACGCAGGCTTGGCGCGAGCGATCTGTCCATGAGATCTTGCTGCGGGACAGTGACCACGTTGACGCCACCGCTGCATGCCAGATCCGGATACCCCTTGAGCTCGTCAGCCGCTACGCACCAGGAGCACAGGTTGGCGACCGTCTGCGCATGCTCCTGCCATTCGCGGTTCGTCCGAAGAGTCTCCTCCTCAACGTCGGCCTCGCAGGGGCCGATGGGAGTCCGGCATCACTCGTCCTCAAGCGAGACTCTGCCCAAATTCAAGCCGGATACATGTCGCATGTTGATGGTCGTCCGCTTGAGGAACAGCCTCTCGGAGGAGCACTGTGGGCAGGTGTCTCGCACTACACGTCTTGGGCCTGGCGAGAGCACTATGTCGGTCCTGAGAGACGAGCGCGGAAGCTTCGTTGGCTTGGTCTGGGCCGCGGATGGCGAGCAGATGCTCTCGCCAGCTATCTCAACGCCGATCTGGAACTGGGCATCAACGCTCGACACGTCACAGAGTGGCTGCGCCAGACGGAGGACGCTCGGATAGCGCTGGTCGAAGCCCTGCAGGAGGGCGAGGATCCGGAGTCTTCCTCGGAGTCGATTCTTCTGGCGGTTCCGTTCATGCCAATCCGACCACACGGGATCGCAGATATCGACATACTCGTCGCCGAGTTCTGCAACGCCGTCGACTCCATGAACCCTCGTGCGCGACGCTTCCTGGCCGAGCTCGGCCGTCGATGGCACGTGATCATCGACACAGTGGTGCCCGTCGACCGACCATGCACTGTCAAGTTGTCGGAGCAGCGTCCGTGGCGAGACGCTCCGTCGCCGTACCTGCGACAAGAGATTGAAGTGGGCGATGCGACGACCACCCATGTCGAGATCCGCGCCTCAGATCATGGCATCGTGCTTGACCGATTGCGCGTCGACGACTTCGCAGGCGAACGCGTCGACGTCAAGGTCAGCGACGATGCTCGGGAAACAGCTGATGCCATCGCTCTGTACGCCGACGCGAGCACGTCACCCGGCATCGTGCGAGTCGGCCTTCGGGCACGGCTTCGCCGCGGCTACTGGCGCCCGATCTGGTGGCTGCAACTGCTCATCACGATGGCCGGTGCCACCATGCTGTGGCTGCCCGGGACGTTTGCTCACCTAGTCGAGAGCCTGGCACTCCTGACGTTTCCACTCACGCTTGCTGGCGTCGTCGTCCTTACCCGTGAATCCACTTCGCTGGCCGAGAGACTGCTCCGGCGCAGCCGCACACTGCTGATGGCCTCCATTGCAGCGCTGTGGGCCGTGGCGCTGGGTCGACTGCTACTGCACGCCGAGGTTGGGTGGGCCGAATCGGCCTGGGCATGGGTGCGTGACACCATCAGCTGGATGGGCTGAGGAATACACTGAGTTCACGGAGCCAGGAGGCACGATGGCCAAGAATGGCGCAAAGGGCGGTGGCCGGAACGGTGCTGTAAGAGGCCGCAGTCAGTTCCAGAATCCGAAGAACGGCAACTGGATCAAGCGCGACGCGTCCTCGGGCCGCTTCATGGCGATGAAGAGATCTGGTGGCCCGTTCAAAGGCGTGCGACGCGAGGACTGATCTGCGCGAAACAAGCCCCGGAGCTGGGCTCCCGGGGCTTGCTGGTTGGTGGCGGGGGCAGGATTTGAACCTGCGACCTTCGGGTTATGAGCCCGACGAGCTTCCAGACTGCTCCACCCCGCGGCGAGAGCGACAACACTACCAGCGGCCTCCCGAAGCCAGCAAGGCCGTGGACTCCAACTGTCTGCTCCGCGTTGCGCCATCAGCTGTCGAGAGATTCACCGATGGCCTCTCAGACTTCAAGTTCGTGGCTCTCGACGCGGCAATACGCCATGTTCTCGCAGTCCGTGGTCTCGAGCTCGTGCGAACCGAATGGCTCAAGCCCGGCGATTGCTCGTGCAGTTCAAGGTGCGCCAGCGCCGCGAGCGGCGATCCCGCGATTGACGTGATATGTGTAATTCACCATAATGACGTAGGGGAGGTCGCCGCTGATGACACGCGCCTACGACGAAGTGGTTGCGGCGCGCCGAGCGCGCGTTGTTCCAGACGCGGCAGCACGCGGCGAGGTGCTCGAGCAGGCATACAGCATTGCCATGCAGGTCGTTGAGCTACGCGAGAAGCACAGCCTGACCCAAGCCCAATTGGCTGCGCAGTGCGGTGTCAATCAGGCCGATATCAGCCGAATTGAACGCGGCGCGATGAGCCCCACTGCGCGCACGCTGCAGCGGATCGCTGACGCTCTCGATGCCGACGTTCGCCTCGTGGCCCGCGCCACCTGACCGGTTCGCACAGCCGCCCTGAGCGCGAGCGGGTTCTTGGATGCGTCGCTGAGCGCAGGCTTAGCCGGTGGCGGCTTGTTCGAGAATGCGGGCGGCCCTGGCGATCAGGCTCTCGGCTTCGTCAACGGCCGTCTGGTAGGCCGCCAAGTCGCCTTCGCGCAGCGCCGCATCGGCCCGGTTGAAGGCCGTCGCGGCCCGCTCGAGCAGGTTGCTCACCGTGTCGGTGTCCAGCGTCGGCTCTGGCTCGTCGTCGGCAGGCGCAGCTGCCGCCGGCTCGTCGGGGGCATCATCAGGCGTCACGGCCGGCGCCGCACCCGTCAGGCTCACCGTCTCATTGATGATGTCGATGTCGACACCGCCGATGGCCTTCTCGAGTGCCCCCTCGAAGGTCTCTGAGATCGCCACGTTCGAGCCGATGCCGGCAATCACCAGCTGCAGCTCGGGCACCGCCGTCGGCCCGGTCGCCGCAATGAACAGCGGCCGCACATACAGCAGCGAGTTCTCCACCGGGATCAGCAGCAGGTTGCCGGGCCGCACCACCGAGCCGTTCTGATTCAGCAGCGTCAGCCGCTCGGAGATCTCCTCCTCGGTCTGGATGTTCGAGTTGAACAGCGCCGGACCGTCGATCGGCTGATCAGACCGGATCTCGAACACTTCGATCTGGCCATAACGGTCCGGATCGTTGTGGACCACCATGAAGCCTTCGAGGTTCTTACGAGAGTCGTCCTCGGAGAACGGCACGAACGGCCGGAAGATCACAAACGAGGCAGAGTCGTCCCCCGGCAATCGGAACAGCAAGTACTGCGGGGAAATCCGAGCCTCGACCGTCGCGATCACCTGC
Source organism: Candidatus Poriferisodalis sp. (assembly GCF_965221945.1). Classification (GTDB taxonomy): domain Bacteria; phylum Actinomycetota; class Acidimicrobiia; order Acidimicrobiales; family Poriferisodalaceae; genus Poriferisodalis. The sequence goes on from NZ_OZ244925.1 coordinate 2,969,297, forward strand.
CCGGTCGTCTCGTCGCGCACCGTCTCGACCGTGGTCTGCCCGATCGAATCGCCCGGATCCTGCGCAACCGCCCATGCCCCGGCTGCGTCGTAGAACTCCGACGGCTTGTCCAGGCGGTAACGGCCCCACGCATCGGTCTGCACCCTGAACAGATCCTCGGGGTACCGGAAGTGCTCACGCAGCTCGGCCGGCGGCGGGCCATCGGTAAACAGCGCAGGGAACTGCTTGATATAGGACTGCACGATCGGATCGTCGTCGTCCACAACATAGAACGTGACCGTCCCGTCGTGGGCGTCCACCACGGCCTTCACGGAGTTGCGCACGTAATTCAGCGGCTGACGCAGGTCGCTCCCCGGCGTCGCCGCCCGCGAATTGGTCCGCTGCGCATACGGGAACTGCGACGTGGTCGTGTAGGCGTCGAGCACCCACTTCACCTTCCCGTCGATGACAACCGGATAGGGGTCGTTGTCGTAGGACAGGAACGGGGCCAGCAGCCGCACCCGGTCGGAGATGTCACGGTTGTAGAGAATCCGGCTGTCGCCGGTGATCTCGCCCGAGACCAGCAGGTTCGGCTCGGCGAAGCGCATCGCAAACGCCAGCCGCCGCAGGAAACCGCCGATGCCCACTCCGTCGGAGCCGTCATATCGAGTCGTCTTGGTGCGGTCGTCATCGTCCTGGAAGTCGACCTCGGCACGCTGGGCGCCCACGATGGCGTAGCCCGGCAGGTCCTCGCCCACATACAGCCCGGGCTCGTCCAGCTCCAGGGCCTCAGCACCCGGAGAAATCACGTTCGGGATGTCGCCCAGTGCGTACGCCGGCCGGCCGTTGGTGTCCACCGTATTGGCCGGCGCCGCCGCCACGCCGTAGCCGTGGGTGTAGGCGACGTGCTCGGTCTCCCACGTGTCGGTCGGCAGCTCGGTGGGCCGCAGCTCACGGGCCGCCAGCACGATCTGGGTGACCTTGCCATCGATTTCGTACCGGTCCACGTCGATGTCGCGGAAGTCGTAGAAGCTCTTGATGCCCTGGGTCTGCTGGAACGTGTCCTGCATGACGGCCGGGTCCAGCAGCCGCACGTTGCGCACCGTTTCGAAGTTTTTCTCGATGTCGGTGGCGGTCAGCTCCGGTGTGAAGTTGAACTCACGCGGCGTCACGTCGTCGAGCCCGAGTGCTATGCGGGTCATCTCGATATTGCGCTCGATGTAGGGGGCCTCCCGGGTGGACTCCGAGGGCTCCACCTGGAAGCGCTGGACGATGGCCGGATACGCCGCTCCCGCCAAGCCGGCAACGACCACCCACAACGCCACCGCGATGACCGGGTAGGTGAAGCCGCGCCGCCAGATGTTCACGATCAGCAGCAAGAAGCTGAAGATGCTGATGATCATGAGCAGCTGCAGGACGGGCAGCTGCGCGTTCACGTCTGTGTAGGTGGCGCCGTCCACGAAGCCCCGCGTCGACAGCGTCAGCTCGAATCTGTCGAAGTAGTACCCGATGGCCTTGATGAGCGCCAGCAGGCCCAGCAGCAGCGACAGGTGCGCCTTCACCTGCGGTATGACCCGGCTGCCTGCGGGTGCTTGGACCCGGATTGCCCCGTTCAGGTAGTGCCAGATGGTGGTGAAGATGAACGTCACCAGAACGGCAGCGAAGGCCCAGCCGATCAGGAAATTGAAGAACGGCAGGCGGAAGATGTAGAAGCCGACGTCGCGGCCGAACTGCGGGTCAGCGAGGCCGAATTCGGTGCTGTTGATGAAGAACAGCCACGCTTGCCACTGGCCCGAAACGCCCGAGCCGACCATGAAGGCCAGGATCAGTGCGACGGCGATGCGGATGAGGCCGCGGCGGCGGCGGCTCATCTGGCGCCAGCGGGCGGCGATGTCCTCGGGCGGGCCTGGAGGGGCCGACTTGGCGGCTATGCGCTCGGCGATGAACAGGTTCACCCACAGCAGGACGAAGAAGATCGCTGTGAACAGCAGGCCGAGGCCGATCTTGGCCCACAGCACTTTCCACCACACCGAGGCGAAGCCCAAGCTGTCGAACCACAGGTAGTCGGTGTAGAAGCCCGCCAGGCCGCGAATGGACAGCAGCAGGATCAGCCCGGCGCCGATGACGATGCCGATGATCAGGCGGAAACGGTTGATGTTGCGACGGCGCGGCACCCGCCGAGGCTGCTGGGGCTGCTCGGACGCGGGAGGCGGCATGTCCTCGGGGGGACGCATATGGCCGCGAGGCTACTGGGGCGCGTCGGCGCCGCAGCCAGCGGACCGCGCTGTCGGCGGGCGGGGCGCGTAGGTTCGGCGGGGTGCGGCTGGGGGTATTGGTTTCGGGAACCGGTTCGATCCTCGAAGCGCTGCTGGGCCGCGGGCTGCCGGTGCGCCTGGTGGCGGCCGATCGGGCGTGCCGTGGGCTGAGGATTGCAGCCGATGCCGGGATCGAAACCGTGCTGGTAGGGCGTGAGGATCGGATGGTGGATGTGGCTGGGCGGTCCGGCGGGGCTGGTGCGGGCGGCGAGTCCGGTGGATCGGGCCGGCGGCAGTTCGACCGCAACGGCTACAGCTGCGAGCTGGCGGCTGAGCTGGCCGGGCGAGACGTGGACGTGGTGGCGATGGCCGGCTTCGGCACTGTGCTGGATGGATCGTTCTTCGAGTGGGGCGGCGGGCGCTACCGGGGGCGGGTGCTGAACACGCACCCGTCGCTGCTGCCGGCGTATCCGGGTTGGCACGCGGTACGTGACGCGTTGGCTGCGGGTGCCGCCGAATCGGGCTGCACCGTGCATGTCGCGATTCCCGAAGTGGATGCGGGCCCGGTGCTGGCCCAGCGTGTAGTGCCAGTGCTGGCGGGCGATGATGAGGCGACGCTGCATGAGCGGATCAAGACCGTGGAGCGGGAGCTGTACCCGGCGACGATTGCGGCGTTCTTGGAGCGTTGCGAGACCGATGAGGTCGCCGTACCAGTCGGCGGTTCGACTGGCGGGCAGGCTGGCGGGCAGGAACGGATTCAGGAGGGACTGACCCGATGAGGGCGTTGATCTCGGTGTGGGACAAGACCGGCGTGGTGGACTTCGCGACTCGGCTGTCGGGGCTTGGCTGGGAGATCGTGTCGAGCGGCGGGACCGCTGCGGCGCTGGCCGATGCGGACGTGCCGGTGCTGGCAGTGGAGGACGTGACCGGCAGCCCCGAGATGCTCGACGGCCGGGTCAAGACGCTGCACCCGCGGCTCCATGGCGGGATCCTGGCGGACCGGTCGAAGCCAGCGCATCTGGCGTCGCTGGATGAGCACGGCATTGCCGCCATCGACCTGGTGGTGTGCAACCTGTACCCGTTCCGTTCCGATCCGGGCCCGGAGCTGATCGACATCGGCGGGCCGGCCATGGTGCGGGCCGCCGCCAAGAACCACGGCGACGACGTCGGCGGTGTCGGCGTGGTGGTCGACCCGGCCGATTACGAGCCGGTGCTGGCGGAACTCGCGGAGCAGGGTTCTTTGAGCTCCGCGACCCGGCGGCGATTGGCGAGGGCCGCCTTTGCACATACGGCTGCGTACGACGCGGCGATTGTCAGCTGGCTGGACGAGCCCGACGATGCGGAGTCCGGGACCGCCGATCCGGGGGACACTCCCCTGCCGCCCACCGTGCATCTGGCGCTGGAGCGGGTCGACGAGTGCCGCTACGGCGAGAACCCGCACCACCTCGGGGCCCGGTATCGACCGGTCGGCGAGCTGACGTGGTGGGACCACGCCTTCCAGCACCGCGGGCTGGCGCTGAGCTACCTGAACTTCTTCGACGCCGATGCGGCCTGGCGGATCGTGCACGACCTGGGCGATGCCGAGGACTGCCCGGCTGTGGTCATTGTGAAGCACGCCAACCCGTGCGGCGCGGCCGCCGGCGACGACCTCGCCGAGACCTACCAACGGGCGTACGACTGCGATGCCCGTTCGGCATTCGGCGGCATCGTGGCGTTCAACCGAGTGGTCGACCTGGACACGGTCGAACGCCTGGAAGCCGCAGCACAGGCCGACCTGGTGATCGCGCCCGGGTACGAGGACGGCGTTGTCGAGCGCATCGAGGCGAAACGGCGCAACACCCGGGTGCTGGAAGCGCCCCGACCTGAGTCGGTGGGCATCTCGCTGCGGCAGATCAACGGCGGCTGGCTGGCGCAGTCTCCACATGCCTTCGCCTCAGCGCCCGAGGACTGGCAGGTGGTGACCCAGCGCCGGCCCACCGAGCAGGAGCTGGCCGATGCCCGCTTCGCTTGGCGAGTGTGCGGGCATGTCACGTCGAACGCCATCGTGCTGGCGCGTGACCGCACGGCGTGGGGCATCGGTGCCGGCCAGCAGAACCGGGTGGAGTCAGGCCAGCTCGCCGCCTCGAAGGCCGACGGGCGTGCCGCGGGCGGCGCCTGCGCCAGCGACGCCTTCTACCCGTTCCCCGACGGCGTCGAAGCCGCCGCCGAAGCCGGCGTGAGCGTGGTGGTTCAACCCGGCGGCGCCCTGCGAGACGACGACGTCATCGCCCGAGCCAACCAACTCGGCCTCGCCATGCTCTTCACCGGGGAGCGTCAGTTCCGGCACTGACAAGTGCCGGAACCATCAGACACAGTCGGCACTAGCGCATCGGCGTCGCTGCGCTATGAGTCGGTGTGAGCCCTAGCTCACCCGCATGGCGCGGGTGCCGAGTTCTACGAGGAGCCTCTGCTCAGGATCGGCGAGGTCAACCTCGAGGGCATCCAGTATTCGATTAATGCGGTACCGGACGGTGTTTCGATGCACCTGCAGGCGATGAGCGGTCAGCTTGACGTTCTGACCCGAGTCCAAGTACGTCCGCAGCGTGCGAACCGCCTCGCCGATCTTGTTTTCGCCTAGTTCGGCCAGCGGTGCAAGCAGCTCATCGATCGTCGCCCGCACGTCGTCGACCTCGTACCACCGGATAAGTGCTCGGGCGAAACCGAGCCGGTCGAAGTGGTGGAGTTTGTTGGTGATGCCTCCCGCTTTCGCGGCCCGGAGCGCCGAGAACGCCTCGTCGGCTGTGTTGCGAAGCCCGGCGGCGCCGCCCTGCACGGATCCGACTCCGGCGGACCATTCCAGACTCGGTTCGACCTCTTCCAGTTGTGCGAGCCCCGAGCGCAGCCGGGCATCGAAGATCTCAGCGTGCCGGGGATTGTGGCGGTGCTCACTCATGATCAGCAGGACTGACGCATTCGTCCCCGCGGACGTCCACGAGTCGTCGCCGGCAATGACTTTGTCGATAAGCACCCGGGCGGCACGCAGCTGGCGCCGGTAGTTGTCGGCCGCATCGTGACCGCCGACAGCAAGATTGTGGAGATCAACATGGGCTCCGAGGTGGTGCCCCTCCACCGCAAAGCCGCTCCGGCGAAGCCTCGTAAGGGCTTCCGCGCTCGTGCTCGCGTCGCTCAGAAGGAATTCGTTGAGGAGCTCCCCGCGGGACCGCACGGGAAAGTTGGCTTGTTCGAAGTCCCGTCGCAGGGTCTCCTCGATGGCACGGCCGGCGTAGGTCAACGCGGCGCGGGCGATGACGTCTGTTGTTCTCGCATGGAGCGTGAGGAAGATGGGCCGCCCCGAGCCGGTGTCGAGGGGCACGGCTGTGACGTTGAGACGCTCGATTTCGAGGGTTACGTCGCAGTCCAATGCCGCCGACATGTGGCCAAGTAGCTGGGAAAGATCCTCGGCGCCAGGATCGTGGGAGTCGACGATTCGGCAGAGATTCTCCAAGCGAGTGACCGCTTCGCGGTGCCCCCCGACATTGACGTCTCGCACGTGCACGGCGATCGCCGCCACGTCGGCGCCCGGAGCAAGCGCCACGAGCCCCAGATTCCGTCGTTCGGCAGCCCGCATCGCCGTGGCCGACGGCGCATCAGCATGACCCGATAGCGCAATGCCGGCGACGCCCTCAGGGGCCTGTCCCAAGCCCAGGTCGAAGCGGTACGAGGAAGCCTCAGCGGAAAGCGCTGGTGCCAGCACCAACAGCGCGCCCTCGTTCGCCGCCCCTATGGCGTCATAGCTGTCGATCATCTGAAGAGATCCCACGTCTCGGTCCAGCGCTGCCGCCGATGCCTGCAGGACGCCGATCGACGGATTGTGGTTCACCAGCTCTCCGAGGCGCATGTCCGTGAACCTATGTGTTCTGTTCGCTTAGCACAAGTAATAGCAAATTTCTTCATTAATGCACCAAGAATTGGGCGAACCGTCACGGCATCGAATTTACGGTCGGGGTGATGCTGGAAATTGGTCCCCGCGAGCTCGAATGGTTGTCTCTGGGTGCTGCCGTGTTCGGCAGCGGGGGCGGCGGGGATCCCCTGCTGGGCTTCCAGATGGCGTCTCAGGCCATTGCCCGGACAGGGCCAGTTCAGCTGCTCGACCTCGACGAACTCTCCGAAGAGCAGCTGATCCTGCCGATCTGCATGATGGGCGCGACGACGGTGATGGTCGAGAAGTTTGGATCGGGATCCGAAGCGCTCAGACTCCAGGAAGCCATCGAGACAAGAACCGGCACCGAGGCCGCTGCCATCTGCTGCCTGGAGCTTGGAGGCCTCAACGGCGTTGTCCCCTTCGCGTGGGCTGCTTGGGCCGGGCTCCCAGTTGTCGACGCCGATCTGATGGGTCGAGCCTTCCCGGAGCTTCAGATGACGACGGCGGCACTCGCGGGAGTGTCGGTGAGTCCGGCCGCGATGACCGATGAACGGGGCAACGTGGTGACGTTGTCGACCACGACTGCGAAGTGGGCCGAGGATCTCGCGCGCTCGGTGTGCACCGCGATGGGAGCCGAGGCGACGATCTGCCTCTACCCGATGACTGTCGGCACGGCAAAGGAAGCCACGGTTAGGAACTCGATCACCCTCGCCATCTCGGCTGGCCGAGTGATGCTGGAAGCATCCGACGATCCGGTCAGGGCCTTGTGCGAACACCTCGGCGGCCTAGCGCTCATCGAGGGAAAAGTCGTCGACGTAGACCGTCGTACCACCGAAGGATTCGCTCGCGGGTCGGCAACCATTGAGGGCGTCGGAGCGTGCACCGGCCGAATGGCCCGGCTCGAGTTCCAGAACGAGAACACCGTGCTCATCGAGGACGGCAAGGTGCTGGCCAGCGTTCCCGACATCATCACTGCAGTCGACCTGCACACAGCACGTCCCATCGTCACCGAGCTGCTGCGGTATGGCCAGCTGGTCACTGTCGTCGGTTTGCCGATCAATGAGCTCTGGCGGACGCCGGAAGCCCTCGCTGTCGCCGGACCTCGGGCCTTCGACTACGCGTTCGACTACCGCCCACTGGAGAAGCTCAATGCGCGGTGAGTATCGCATCGGGGTCGACGTGGGCGGCACCAATACCGACGCTGTTCTGCTCAACGACGAGTTGCAGCTGGTGGCAAAGGTCAAAACGCCGACGACCGAAGACGTCGACGAGGGATTGGCCACTGCGATCCAGATGGTGCTGTCGGCCAACGGCGTGATCCCGGCGTCGATCTCCCGGGTGATGCTCGGGACTACGCACGCAACGAACGCCGTTCTCCAGCGTCGCGACCTGGCTTCGGTGACGGTCATCCGGATCGGCGGTCCCGCTACCCGGTCGGTGCCGCCGCTGTCCACCTGGCCGGCCGATCTCCGCACCGTCGTCTCCGCCGGCGAGGTCATCGTGGACGGCGGCTTCGAGTTCGACGGCCGCGAGCACGTCCCCTTCGACGAACCTGGGCTGAGGCGATTCCTCGAGGAACTTCCCGAGCGTCCGGAAGCCTGCGCGATCACCAGCATCTTCTCGCCCGTCTCCGCCGAACATGAGCACATCGCGGCCGCCGTCGCGGCCGATGTGCTCGGCGAGGACACGCCGATCTCGTTGAGCTGCGACATCGGCTCCATCGGCATCCTGGAACGAGAAAACGCGTGCGTGCTGAATGCAGCCCTGCGACGCGTCGCACGGCAGATCGTCGACGGTCTCAGCGCAGCGCTCCGCGACCAAGCCATCGAGGCCACGCCGTACTTCGCCCAGAACGACGGGACGTTGATGGCGCTCGAGCGGGTGCTGGAGTTTCCGGTGTTGACGGTGGGCAGCGGCCCAGCCAACTCCATGCGCGGGGCTGCGTACCTGACGGGCCTGCGCGAGGCCATTGTCGTGGATGTCGGCGGCACGTCGACCGATGTCGGCGTGCTGGCGAACGGGTTCCCGCGAGAGTCGGCAATCCCGGTGGAGATCGGCGGTGTGCGGACGAACTCTCGCATGCCTGACCTGCTGTCGATCGCACTCGGTGGCGGGACGCGAGTGCGTACAGACGGCGACGATCTCGTGATCGGCCCGGACAGCGTGGGGTATCAGCTGACATCTGAGGCGTTGTGCTTCGGTGGCCCGGTGCTCACCCTCAGCGACATGGCGGTCCGGTCCGGCCGAGCGACCATGGGACACCATCCGGTCGACGAGGTCAGTGGGCTGCGGGCCGTCGAGGCCATCGCACGCATCGACCAAATGTTCGAAGACTCGATCGACCGGATGAAGCTCACTCGTTCCGAGCAACCGGTCATCGCCGTCGGCGGCGGCAGTGTGTTGCTGCCGGACTCGCTCGCCGGCGTGAGCGAAGTTCATCGGCCCGAAAACTACGAAGTCGCGAATGCGATCGGCGCCGCGATCGCTCCCATCAGCGCCGAGGTGGACCAGCTGTTGGTCCTCGGCCCCGGCGGTCGCGACGAGGTCATCGAGCGCGCCAGAGACGCAGCCATCGGATCCGCCATCGCCTTGGGGGCCGAGCCCGAACGGACCGAAGTCGTGGCACTGGAAGAACTGACGATGGCTTATCTGAAGGACGACGTCTTGAGATTGCGAGTCAAAGCTGCGGGACCGCTGCAGTAAGTCGGTCCGTCTCGCCGGCGGACCGTGTGAGAGGCGCTCCACAACGAGACAAACACACCAGAGGTGTGAGGAAGGGGAATCAGCAATGAGATGGACAAAGAGGCGGTTGTCGCCGCGAATAGGCGCACTCCTCTGTGTGTTCGTGTTGACAGTTGCTGCATGCGGCGAAGACGACACGCCGTCGGCCGAGGACGAAGTCGAATCCACTGACGCCGCTGCGCAACAGTCCCAAAGCGCGGCTGAGACGACCGCAACCGAAGAGGGACCGGACGAGCCCACTCCCGAGCCGGCAGCCGAAGAGAGCGAGCAGGTCACCTCGACCGAAGGCCTCCGCATCGCCTACTTGTCAGGCAGCTCGGCGAACACCTGGTATGCGAGCTCGCGTGAGCAGATGCAGCGAATCGCAGATGAGAACGGCATCGAGATGGTCGAATTCGATGCCGCGTTCGACCCAGCGGCTCAGACTGCTCAGCTACAGGACGTGATCGCTTCAGGCGAGTACGACGGGGTGATCGTGGCGGCCGTCAACGGCCCCGGCCTCATACCCGACATCGAGGACGCTCTGGCCCAAGGCATTCAAATCGTCGTGCTGAACACAGTCGTGGGTGATGACCTGGCAGAGGGCGCCCCGCAGGTCGAAGGGATAGCAGCGTCTTCACTCGCGCCGCCTGTAGAGAACGGCGAGCGCATGGGCGAGCTGACCGTGCAGGCCTGCGAGGGGATCGACCCGTGCCGGGTCGTGTACCTCTACGGCATCAAGGGATTCCCTCTCGATGTGGCACTGAAAGAGGGCTTCGACAACGTCCTGGCTCGCAACCCGAGCGTGAACATCGTGGCGGAGGGCGAAGGTCAGTACCTCGGACCTGAAGGCGGCATCAATGCGATCCAGGACATTCTGATCGCACAGCCCGAGTTCGACGTGGTCATGGGAGCCGACCAGTCGATCCAAGGCGTCGAGATCGTGCTCGGAGACGAAGACATGGACGACGTGAAGCTCATCGGACTCGGAGGGTCGATCACCGGTCTGCAGGCCGTGGCCGAAGGGCGCTGGTTCGGCGTGGTCTTCGGAGCGCCGGGATCCGAAGGCGCCAATGCCATGAACGCCATGATCTTGGCTCTGACCGAAGGCACGTTCTCGGGAGGAATCAATCCCCTGGCGAACGTGACGGATAACGGTCTGGTCACCGCTGAGAATGTGGACCAGTTCACAGGACAGTGGGACGGTTGATCTCTTGAACGGATCGGGCGGGATGCGGTCATTTGAGACACCGGAGCGCGCGCATCCCGCCCGATCCCGCCCGCGCGGGTCGCACTCGACGGTCCGGCCTCCATCAAGTCACGGCAAGATGCCAGAGGCACACGTCGAGCTACGCGGCGTGTCGAAGCTGTTCGGGGCGACGACAGCAGTCGACGGCGTGTCGCTCTCGATCGACCGCGGGTCAGTCCATGCTCTGGTGGGCGAGAACGGCGCGGGCAAGTCCACCGTCGGCAACATCATCGCCGGCGTTCACCGCCCCGACGAAGGAAACATCCTGGTCGACGGGCAGCGTGTGATATTCCGCTCTCCCCGCGACGCCTTGGCACAGGGCATCACGATGGTGGCCCAGGAGTTGTCGCTGGTACCCGCACGCAGCGTCCGGGAGAATGTCTTCCTCGGCGGCGAGCCGTCCCGAGCCGGCTTCGTGCGAACGCGTGAGCAACGGCGACGCTTCGATTCGATCATCGAGCGAGTCGGATTTGACGTCCCGCTTGACGCACTCGTCATGAATCTCGCAGTGGCAGACCAGCAGAAAGTCGAGATCCTTCGTGCTCTGGGGCGCAATGCGAACCTGATCATCATGGACGAGCCAACTGCTCGGCTGTCCACTGACGAGGCCCAGACGTTGCTTTCGATAGTCGCCCGCCTTTCGCGAGAGGGCACGACGGTGATACTCGTATCGCACTTCCTCGACCAAGTTCTTGAGGCAGCTGACGTGGTGTCGGTGCTGCGCGACGGCGCACTCGTCAGCAGCAGGCCTGCGAGGGAGGAAACAGAACTGACGCTTGTCGAAGCGATGATCGGCAGGACACTCGACACCAGCTTTCCGCCCAAGTCAGTTCCGCCACCCGATGCACCGATCGTGCTTGATGTACGTGGGCTTCGATGCGGCGGAACAGGGCCGGAGATCGACTTGACTGTGCGGGCCGGGGAGATTGTCGGTCTTGCCGGTCTGGTGGGTTCGGGAAGATCGGAGATCGCCCGGGCCATCTACGGCGCGGATCGCCGCGCCGAAGGCGAGGTCACCACGTGCGGAAGACCCGTCAAGCGCCGATCGACACGCAGCTCCATACGCGCCGGTATGGGATTGATTCCCGAGTCACGCAAGGATCAAGGTTTGCTGCTCGGACGGTCGATCCGAGACAACGTGGCGCTGCCCCATCTCGACGTTCTGAGCCGACTGGGCTGGATGCGACGACAGCCCGAGAACCAAGCCGTCACCAAAGCGACCGAGGTGGTGGACATCCGGTCGTCGTCGATCGAACAGGCCGTGATGGAACTGTCGGGAGGCAACCAGCAAAAGAGCCTGTTCGCTCGCTGGTTCCTCAACTCGAGGTCAGTGCTCATCGCAGACGAACCGACCCGGGGCGTCGACGTCGGTGCGAAGCGAGCCATCTATGACCTGATCACCGACGCCGCGTCGGCGGGCTTGGCGGTGCTGTTCGTCTCCTCCGAGCTCGACGAGGTGATGGGGCTTGCACACCGTGTCCTGGTCGTGCGAGATCAGCAAATCGTGCTGGAACTTGCAGAAGATGAACTCGACGAGACCCGCATCCTCGGAGCCGCCTTCGCGACTACCGCCGGAGAGATCCGATGACAGACGTTCCTGCATCCAGACTCGCGGCCGTATCGATGTTCGATGCCGGGACCCGGCGGGCGCGCGTGCTGCTCACTCGCTACGGAATCCTGTGGGTGACCATCGCTCTGTTCGGGATCCTGGGAGTGACGACGGACGGATTCCTGCGGGGCGCGAACCTCCGCAATGTCCTCGACCAGCAGTCACTGATCCTGATAGCGGCCTCCTTCGCCACCCTGACCATCATCGGCGGCGGCTTCGACATCTCCCAGGCGGCAGTCTTCGTCACTTCCGCCATCGTCGCTATCCAAGCGCTGAACGCGTCCGACTCCATCTTGCTCGGCGTCTTGGCAGGCGTGGGTTTCGGCGTAGGGGCCGGCGTGTTCAACGCCGTGGTGGTGGCCTACGCCCGAATCGGCTCGTTCATCGCGACGCTCGCCACATCGTTCATATGGTTCGGCGCCGGGTTCCTGATCAGCGACCGCTCCATATTGCGTCCCGAGACTCGAGCGTGGTCGGACTTGGCACGCGAGCGCATATTCGGTCTCACCGCTGCCACGTGGTTCAGCATCGCCGTAGTCGGATTGGCGTGGCTCGTGCTCAGCCGGACCAAGTTCGGCCGCTACGTCTACGCGACCGGCGGGAATGCCGAAGCAGCGTTGCTTTCCGGCGTCAATACACGGCTCATCACTTCCGCGACATTCGTCATGTCGGGTGCCGCAGCAGGGCTCGCGGGCACACTCAATGCAGCCCGGTCCGGCAGTGCGCTGCCGTCGGACGACTTCAGCTTCGTCTTCGCCGTCATTGCCGCCATCGTCGTAGGGGGAACATCCATCGCCGGCGGTGAGGGTGCCGTGTGGCGAACGGTGCTCGGGGCGTTGTTCATCGCTTTCATGGTCAATGGCTTCAACATCCACCAGATCGACCCGATCTGGCAGCGGGTCATACAAGGCGTCGTCATCCTGGTGGCAGTCGGTCTTGACGCCTGGGCTCGACGGGCGCGCACAACCGGGTGACCTGGGCGGACTCCCGACCGGTGCTCCCGAATCTTCTTTCGCTGTGCAGATCATGGAGGTGATCACGTGATCGTTGGGTTGCCTCGAGAAACGAAGTCCGGCGAACAACGAGTCGGGCTGACGCCCGATGCCGTGGGCGAGCTGGTGCGTCACCGTCATCGAGTGATCGTCGAGTCCGGGGCGGGTACCCGCATTGGATCCGCGGATTCCGACTATGAAGCTGCGGGGGCGGAGATCGCCCCCGCAGCTCCAGATGTGTGGAGGACCGCTGAGCTAATGGTCAAGGTGAAGGAGCCACAGCCCTCAGAACGGAAGCTTCTCCGTCCCGATCAGATCCTGTTCGCGTACCTGCATCTCGCTCCCGATCCAGAGCAGGCAGCGGATCTTCTGGCATCGGGCGCCGCATGCATCGCCTATGAAACCGTCAGCGACCCGCGTGGCGGTCTACCTCTGCTCGCGCCGATGTCGCGGGTGGCTGGCCGCTTGGCCGTGCAGGCAGGCGCATGGGCGCTGGAGAAGGTGCACGGAGGTGCGGGAATCCTCATCGGCGGTGTGCCTGGCGTGCCACCGGCACGGGTGGTGATCATCGGTGGCGGGGTAGTCGGCGAGAACGCTGCACAAATCGCCATTGGCATGGGCGCCGATGTGCGGGTGCTCGACATCGACTCTGAGGTGCTCGGCCAACTTGACCAGCGCTTCGGTACTGGGGTAGTGACGGTCATGTCGACGCGTGCGGCGCTGGATTCGGAAGTGATCGGCGCCGACCTGGTCATCGGCGCTGTGCTGGTGACCGGAGCCCGTGCCCCCAGCCTCGTGACAGTCGAGATGATCCGCAAGATGCGTGCCGGTTCGGTTGTGGTGGATGTAGCCATCGATCAGGGCGGTTGCATTGAGACCTCGCGGCCGACCACCCACGCCGAGCCGACGTTCATCCACGATCGGGTCGTCCACTACTGCGTGGCCAACATGCCGGGCGCGGTTCCGCTGACCGCCACACGCGCGCTCAGTGATGCCACGCTGCCGCGGGTGCTGTCCATCGCTGATCAAGGGCTCGACGTCCTGCGTACCGATCCGCACCTTCGGGACGGCCTCAACGTGTACAAGGGTCGAATCACCAAGCCGCGCGTGGCCGCCGCCATTGGTGTCCCTTACACCGATCCCCTCGTCGCTCTCGGCTGACGGACCGATGATCCGAGGTCTCGCACAGCTTGCCTGCCGGCTATGCGCCCGCGGCGCCGGTTCGTTCCTTGTCGGGCGGCGGCATGTAGGTGCGCCGGCTCGGCTTCAGCCCCATGGACTGGAACGTGAGCAGGAGCCCAAGCGACGCACCAGTCGGATCGACGACGGGCACCCTCACTCGTTCTGACTCAAGGCGAGACTGCAGCGCAGCCGCAACGTCCAGCATCCCGGTGCAGCCAAGCACCAGCACATCGGCACCGCGATCGAGAGCGCGATGTGACGCCGCCGTGAGGCTGTCGAGCAGCGCATCGCCGTCATGCAGTTCGAGCACCGGCGTGTCGATCACTTCAACGGACGCCATTCGATCCCCGATGCCCATGCGCGTCGCGAGCCCCGAAATCATCGGCACGACGTTCTTCAGAACGGTGACCACTGAGAACCGCTCCCCCAGGTTGAGCGCCGTCGCAACGGCAGGCTCGAATCCGCCGACGACCGGGATATCCACAAGCTCTCGCGCCGCAGAAACAGCAGGATCGCCGAAGCACGTGATGAAGACGGCGTCTGCTCCCGTCGCAGCTGCTCGCATCGTCTCCGAGACGATTCCCGGGCCGGCCAAGGCCTCGTCGTAGAACGACTCGATCGAGGCCGGGCCGCTTGTCAGACACGAAACCTCGATCTCGATGTCCGGCCCCAAGAAGCTACGTGCCTCTTGGGCGATGAGTTCGTTGAACGAATCGGAGGTGATGGGAACGATGATGTGGATCTTCATGGCAAGTCCTTTCGATTGAGTCAAGAATTCCGTCTTCAGGTTCGGCGCCATCGGGACCAGGCGTCGGCAGACACCGCGACGAGAATCACGACGCCTTGGATGACTCGCTGCCAGATCGGGTCGACTTGGTGCAGGTTGAAGCCATTGACCATGAAAGCGATGAAGAACGCGCCGAGCAGGGTCCGCCACACGGCACCGGTGCCGCCTGCGATCGAGGTGCCACCGACGACAATGGCGGCGATCACGCCGAAGACGAAGCTGAAATCGTCCGATGGCGTCGCGCTGATGGTTCTCGAGGCCGCAACGACACCCGCCAGCCCAGCAGCGAGTCCGGACAAAGCGAACACCGACACGACAATGTGCCGCGTCCGGACGCCGGCAAGCCGTGCAGCCTCGGCATTGCCGCCAGTGGCGTACACATGACGGCCGAAACGGGTGCCTGCGAGGGCGAACCACGCCACAGCAACCACCGCTAGCGAGATCCAAGTCGCGGTCGTCAGGTTCAGCACGCGCGTCCGCGCAATGCTCCGGAAGCTCTCGGTGACCGGCCGCAGAATGCTGCGCTCGCTCACGATGTAGCCCAGGCCGAACACGATGAATGACGTGGCGAGCGTCGTGATGAACGAGTTGATCCTGGCGAACGCCACGATCGAGCCATTGGCGAGACCCACCACGAGACCGAACGCGCATCCGGCGAGGAGCGCTATCAGGACCGAGCCCGTGGCGTTCTCCACTCGCAGTGCGACCAGCGGCGACACCACTGCCACAGCGGCAATGGACACGTCGAACCCGCCGGCGATCATCGTGAGCGTCGCGACCGACGCCGCGATCAGCAGCGTGGCTTGCTGGTCCAGCACGTTGCGAAGATTCGGTCCGGTCAGGAACCCATCGGTCGTCGCCGCCAGCACGACGAACAGCGCGAGCGTCACCCAGACGATGCCGAATCGACCCAGCACGCCGAGATAGCGCCCGGCACTGGGAGCCGGTGCCAACGGGGCTGTCGATTCGGCCACTAACTCATTCCGTTCGACGTTGCTTCGCCGAAGGCATGACGCAGCAACTCGGTCTCATCGAGGTCTGGATGCGTGAACTCGGCGACGAACTGGCCGTCGCGCATCACGAGGATGTGATGGCACAGACCCACCAATTCCTCCAACTCGGAGGAGACCACGAGCACAGCAAGACCCTCTGAGGCAGCCGTGGCGATGAGGTCGTAGATGGCGCGCTTGGAGCCGACGTCGACACCTCGCGTCGGTTCATCAGCGATCAGCACCCTGAGCCCCGGCACCAGCCAGCGAGCGAAGAGGCTCTTCTGCTGGTTCCCGCCCGACAGAAGACGGACCGGGGACTCCATACCGCCATCGCGCACGCCGGCGCCGGAGTTTGCGGCCCGGACAAGTCGACGTTCGGCGCTGAGATTGACGACCCCCGCCGGGGCAAACCGGCGCAGGTGCGGCAGGCTCACGTTCTCCCGGACGCTTCTCTCCATCAGCAGGCCGTGGTCCTTGCGGGATTCCGGAATGAGACCCACGCCTGCCCGAATCGCTCGATCGGGCCGTGCTGGTCGAAGACCACGTCCGTCGACCGAGACGTCGCCGCTGGCGAGGGGATCTGCTCCATAGACGGCTCTGAGAAGCTCCGTTCGGCCCGAGCCGACCAGCCCTGCGATCCCGACGATCTCGCCAGCGGCTACATCGAGATCGAGCCTTGCTGTGCTCTGCGACGAGCCCGAGCACCGCAGTCCCCTCACACACAGGGCCGGGGTTCCTTGCTCGTCGGGAAGCGGCGGCTTCGGCGGGAAGCTGGCGTCGAGCTCGCGACCGATCATGGCTTCGACCAAAGAGTCAGCCGTCTCCGACGACGGTGTCGAGGTCCGCACCACTCGCCCATCGCGCATGATCGTCACTGCATCGGCGAGTTCGAGCACTTCGTCGAGGAAGTGCGAGATGAACAACACGGTGATGCCCTGGTCGCGCAGCGAGCGCACCAGCCGGTGAAGCTGGCTGCGCTCGACGGTCGAGAGGCGGGCCGACGGCTCATCCATCACCACCAATTCGGTGCGACGGGCTACGGCACGCAAGATCTCCGTTCGCTGCTGGTCAGCCACGCTGAGCTCGCCGACCCTCGCCGCGGGATCGAGGAGGATGCCGGTGCGGTCGGCCAACTCCCGAAACCGTCTCAACGACACTGAGCGACGCACGCATCCCCACCTCGTCGCCTCGACGCCGAGGAACACGTTGTCCACGACGGTTCGATCCGGGACGAGCGCCAGCTCCTGGGCAATGGTGGTGATGCCGGCGTCGAAGGCATGCCGCGGCGATCGGAACCGAACTGCCCGGCCATCCACGTTGAGCGAGCCGCTGTCGGCGGCATACAGCCCAGAGATGATCTTGCCGACCGTCGACTTGCCTGCGCCGTTCTCGCCGACGAGGGCGTGGATCGAGCCGCGGTGGACGGCGAGGTTTGCGCCGTCCACCGCCTGCGTCGATCCGAACCGCTTGGAGACGTCCTTCAGCTCAACGTGGACGGGTCCGGGAATCGCCCGGGAGATCACCCATCCCACTCCGCGGTGAACTGGTCGACGTTGGCCGAGGTGACCAGGCCCTCATCGAGGAAGCCTGCGTTCGGGTCCACGCCGCCAGTGATGGTGCCGTCGGCCAATGCAGCGATCATCGCTTCCATGGCGAGGCGGCCTTCGCTCGCGGGCGCATAGAACACCGTCGCGAACCAGCGTCCATCTCTCACGCCTTCAACTGCCGGCGAGGAGCCGCCGAGGCCGATGAGGGCGACGTCACCGAGCATCCCCTCTTCAGTGAGCACCAATTCGACGCCTTGCAGCGACTGGTCGGCGCCGACGACGACATCGAATTCGGGCTGCACTTGAAGGATGTCCTGGATCGCATTGATCCCTCGCTCCGGCCCGAGGTACTGGCCTTCGCCTTCGGCCACCACCTGGATGCTCGGATGGTCAACGACGACACTGTCGAATCCTTGCCGGAGCGCAACGTCCAGCGGAATGCCCCGGATGCCGAAGAAGTAAACGACCCGGCACGGGTCTAGCCCTTCACATGCCCCGATGGTGAGCCGTCCGGCCCGCTCACCGGTCACGACCGGGGGCGCGAGCACCGAGGCTGCAATGCCGTCCACTTGGGGTTCGTTGGTGGAGAGGTCGGCACCGACGATCTGGTTGAACAGCACGACCTGCATCCCGCCCGCCAGCGCCGCCTCCACGTCGGGCACGAGACCCGGCCCGTTAAGCGCTACCAGGATGATGCCATCGTATTGACCGCTGGCGATGACGTCCTGGAGCTGGGTGGTCTGGAGCTCAGCGTTGAACTGCGCATCGAACTCGACAATTTCGATGTTGTTCTCATCCGCGAGACGCTGCATCTCGCCGACGGACGCCAGCAGGAACGTGTTGGCCGAACTCGCGGAGAGGTACGCGATCCGGCGTGGCTCGGGAGCAGGCTCGTCCTCCGCAGGCTCTTCGGGCGCAACAGTGTCCGCGGTGCCTTCGTCGTCCGGCTCGGCGGCTGCTTGGCCGTCGTCGGTGGCGCCCTCGGGCTCATCGTCGCCGGAATCTCCGGCGTCAGAAGACGCAGCGACGGTCTGCGCAGTTGCGGCAGTTTCTTGCGTCGTCTTGCTGTCGTCGTCGCTGTCTGCGCACGCTGCAGCCAAGAGCGTGAACGCGAGCACGGCGCCGAGCAGTTTCATCAAGTGGCGTGCCTTCATCGGATCCCCCTTGGGCCTGGGTGTTCAGGCCTATTGGGGCGACCGTAAGGACGCGCTCATTAGCCCTCAATGGGCAGATCGCTGTGATTGCAGGGTCTTGCGGTGCAGTTCGTGCACACAAGTTCTTGCTACCCCGTGTTGGCGAACCGCTCCGGGCTCAGCTGGGGCAAGAGCTTGACCAGGGCCTCGTCGGGAGTCTCGTCGCCGATGAGATCGGCCGTCAGCCGTGCGATGGCTGGAGCGGTCTGGATTCCGGTGCCGCCCTGGCCAGCGCACCAGAAGAATCCTGCAACGGCAGCGTCGAACCCGACGACCGGGATGCGGTCGGGCGCAAACGTCCGCAGCCCGGCCCACGTCGAACGGACCGAGCGCACGGCCAGCAACGTCGCCTGGTTGATGGCCTCGATGCCGGTGGCCACGTCAATCTCGCGCGGCCGGGCATCGCAGGGTCGGTCGAGGTGTTCATCGGCTGGCGACCCCAGCAACTGGGCCGGGCCTTCGGGCTTGAAGTAGAAGGTCTCGTCGGCCGAGATGACGAGCGGCCATTCGGTGCACTCGTAGCTCGTCGCGAACGTGAAGACCGTCCTGCGCAGGGGCCGCATGCCGAGCGCAGGCACGCCCGCCAGAGCAGCTACTTCGTCAGCCCACGCGCCAGCTGCATTCACGACGACTGTGCAGCTGAGCACTCCGTCGTCCGTCTCCACCTGCCAGCCATCGTCGCCCCCGGCGAGACCGCGCACGCCGTGCTGGCGCAGGATGGCGGCCCCACGGTCTCGGGCGCCTCGCACGTACGCCTGATGGAGCCCCGCAACGTCGATGTCGAAGCCTCCGAACTCGAGGACGGCCCCGGCCAGCCACTCCGGGTCGAGGGCACCGCAGATCTCGGTTGCCTGTTGGATGTCGAGCGCCTCGCAAGCGGTCGACGTCGTCACGTTGGCTTCCAGGCGCTCGACGAGGTGGTCCTCGTGCCCGGTGGGAGCTACCCACAGCACATTGCGCGGCAACAGGACGTCGCTGTCCGCGAGGCCATTGGCGTTGGAGTCAAGGAAGGACCGTGACGCTGCACTCAGCAGCCGGTTGGTGGCCTCGCCGTAGGAGGCCAGGAATTGAGCAGCGGAGCGTCCGGTGCTGTGCGCCGTCAGCGTCGATTCGCGTTCGACGACGGCAACCTCGTGACCGCGCCCTGCGAGTTCGAAGGCCGCAGAAACGCCGGCAATGCCTCCACCCACGATGACGACGTCAAACCGTCGGTTCACCGGGGCCACTACTGCTGGGATCGATCGAGTCGGTGCTTGCGCATGACGAGCTGCAGCGCCAGCCGCTGGTCCGGGTCGTTCAAGTTGACGTGCAGGGCTTCGGAAATGCGGTCGATCCGCTTCATCACCGTGTTGCGGTGGACGCCGAGCATGCCGGCCGCTTTGGTCGCCGATGACTGGCAGTCGAGATACACCTCCAAGGTGCGCAGGAGGGTCTCGTCGACATCCGTTGCCTCCAGCGGGGACAAGAACGCATCCACCACGCGCCCGAAGTCGGCCGAGCCGTACCAGCCGAGCATGATCCGCTGGATGCCGAGCTCGTCGATGTGCCTGACAGCGACACGCCGTCCGCCAGCACCTGCCAAAGTGGCTGCCTGGCGGGCATCGGTGAGGCTCGCCCGCAGACCAGGCAGACCCGTCGACGGTCGCCCGACACCGGCGTGCACCATGACATCTGCCATGCCGGCGACGAGCTGCCCGATGGCTTCGCGCAGCCGCCGTGCCATTCCTCGATAGTCCTCGACCGGCGGTTCAGCGCGGGAACTCACCCAGCTCGACCAGCCGTCGGTTCGTTCGATGAGCGGACCGTCGACTCCGCACGAGCGCAGCAGCTCGCCAAAGGTGTCGGTGTTGACCAGCACCCAGGCGGCATCGACACCGCCGGAGACCTCGACGTGGAAGGCGGTCACCCATCCCGCAGCCGACCATCCGGCTGTGGCCATCTGCGCCAGAACGGTCTCGTCGGGCAGTTCCCCGCCACCCACGACTTCGTTGAGCAGCGCCAACCGGTGGCGGGCGTCGCGCTCCATGACAAGGCGATCCCGCACGAGGTGGGCTCCGACCGCCCATGAGGCCACGCCGAGCATGTCGAGACCCGTGCCCATGATCGCTTCGTCGGCTTCGTCGAGCACGCAGACAAGCCAGAACCGAGCAGGTTCTCCGGGGACCACGATGACGGGACAGGTCATGCCCGGGGTTCCGCTACCGCCCACGCGGGGCGAACTGAAGGGTCGGTGCCGTAGCGCCCCGGTCTCGACGAACATGTCCGGACCCGCAACGATCGCACCGGTGGCCTCGACCAGCGAACAGGGGCGGCCGATCACGTCCGCTACAAGGGCGAGGGTGTCGGGCACCGTGTCCACATCGATCAGGCCGCTCAGCAGCCTGGACACCATCGCCGCTTGGTGCACGGTGGGCTGCAGTAGCAATTCGCGTGCGGCGGCGGCCATGGCGAGCACGTCGGGCGCAGCGGCCTCGATGAGCACGGTTTCGAAACGGTCCGCTAGCCGGCGCGTGGCGAGCCCAGGCGATGTCACGGCGTTGAGCGCCACGAGTCCGACACCATCGCCATCGCGCACCGCACGCAGGGCGATGTCCAACGCGTAGGAATTCGGCGCCAGCGAGCTCGCGTTCAGGGCGATCAGGAGTCCGGCCGACATAGGCGTGTCCATGTCGCAGCGCTCAACCACCGCCACGTCAGTGACGACACGGTCGAGGCCTCGGCCGCCCGAGACGACGCGACAATCGCCGAACACACCCGCGGCGAGCAGTTGCCGCAGGGTCAGTGGTCGAGCTCGCGAGTTGGAATGCAACACACCGGCTCCTACACGCAGGCAGCCTCGGCGGTTCTATTCTCCGCGACTTCGGGCGCTTGGTGTGACGGCAGGCTGTTCAGGACGAAATCGATCCAATTGCCTCCGGCGACGCGCCCAGCGACTACAGGACCGAGATTGGCGGACAGGATTTCCACCAGGGGCCCGAGATCAGATGGCGACCGCATTCCGTCCAACAACGGCAGGCAATCGGGGTCGACCAGTCCGGCGCCCAGAATCGGGTCGATCGTGTGCAGCAGGTCGTCGAGGAAGTCCGGTCCCAGACCCACGGCCGAGTCCCCGACGACGCCGATGGCATGAGAGATGTGGGACAGGTAATCGACCACAGTCGGCGACTCATGAGCGAGGAAGCCGCCGAAGGCGTTGATGCCGATGATGCCGCCGGAGGCTGCGATCTGATGCATCTGGGCGTCGGTGACGTTGCGAGGGTGAGGGCACAGGGCGTGGCAAGACGAATGGGTCGCAACGAATGGACGGATGGCGATGTCGGCGACATGCCTCACACCGGCCGCCGACAAGTGGCTGACGTCGACCACCATTCCCAGTCGCTCCATTTCCGCCACGGCGTCGATGCCGAGCGCTGTCAGTCCCGCACCGGTTGCCGCCTCGCCGACGCCGTCGGCCATCATCGTGCGACGATTCCACGTCAGCGACATGCAGCGAACACCCAGCCGGTAGAAGGTCGCGAGGAACGCGAGGTCGGCGCCCAGCGGTTCCGAGCCTTCGATGGCCAGCAGCAGCGCTATCCGATTCGACGCCAGTGCCTGCTCAAGTTCGTCTCGGGTTTCCACGATCGCGACGTCGGCGGCGTGAACGTCGGCGAGATGCCGCGCCTCTTCCAACAGGAGCAACGCACGCCGCAGGGCACCCTCACCCACGTGCTGGTTCTCGGTGAAGATCGGGAGGAACTGCAGGTCGACCCCGCCGCCACGCAATTCGGGTAGCCAGTAGTCCCCGAAGGGGTCAGCATGGCCGCGCTCTCGCTGATGCAGGACGGCAAGCAGCAAGTCGTTGTGCGAATCGGCGACGCGAATCTCGCCCAAGCTCACGCTGCGAGCGGCCCGACCGCCTTGACGATGACCCTGCAGCCTCCGCCCGGCACGTAGGTCATCGGAATCTCCACGACGCTCGTGATGCGCACATCGGATGCGTTGGCGCCGGCGCGAATCGCTGCGTCCGTCGCTTCTTCGGTGGCGCTGCGCAGGCAGTCCTCACGGCTTGACGCGTCATAGCTGTAAACCTTGTCGATCGACCCGGCAGCCTCGGCGATCGCCGCTCCGAACGCATTCGCCACAGAGTGATGCGGCGGCCAGACGACCTCGCTGATCCCTGCAAGCTGCGCCGGAACCAGGTGGGCTCCGCCGCCGACCGCCATCAGGGGCAGCGCCGTGCTGGACGCCTTCATGCGCTCGCACAGCACCTGGACTCTCTCGTCAACCCAGGCGATGGCGGCCTCGCAGACCGAGTCCTCCACGCCATTCAGGAGTGCCGGATCGCCGAATCCGGTGAGACGGCCTACTGCCAGTGACACATCGGACAGCGTCAGCGTCGTCCCGCCCATGCACAGTGCGTCGCTGATGACGCGGTACCCCACCGAGTCGGGTCCGACCGCGACGCCATCGACGCCCTGGCGCACGATGGTGCCGCCCCCGAGCCCGACCGAGATCAGGTCAGGCATGCGAAAGTTGGTGCGAACGCCGCCGACTTCGACCGCTGCTGTGGACTCTCGGGGAAAGCCGTTGA
The DNA here is from genome assembly GCF_965221945.1 of Candidatus Poriferisodalis sp. Lineage (GTDB taxonomy): Bacteria > Actinomycetota > Acidimicrobiia > Acidimicrobiales > Poriferisodalaceae > Poriferisodalis. The sequence goes on from NZ_OZ244925.1 coordinate 2,992,277, forward strand.
TGAGAATGCCGATGTCTGTGGACGTCCCGCCGACATCGATCACGAGAGCATCGGACAGACCGGCCAGCGCGCATGCTCCACGCATCGAATTTGTCGGCCCCGAACCCACCGTGAGCACCGGGTACCTGTCGGCTTCCTCGACGGTCATCAACGTTCCGTCGTTCTGAGTCAAGAAGCTCTCGACGTCGAGTCCGAGCCCCATGAGGGTGTCCCGAAAACCATTCACGACCCGTCGTGCCACGGTGAGCAACGAGGCGTTGAGAATCGTGGCGTTCTCACGTTCCAGCAGTCCCAGTGACCCGACCGTGTGACTGAGGGACACGGGCATGTCATCCCCGCACTCCTCCGCGATGAGCTCCGCCGCCCGGAGTTCGTGATCGGTGCAGGCAGGGCTGAAAGCGCACGAGACGGCGATTGCGGACACATCGCCTGCGCAGGAGCTTGCAAACCGCCGGATCGCGTCTTCGTCCAGCGCAGCGATGGGCGAGCCGTCGTACTCGAATCCGCCCTCAGTGATCTCGCTGCGTCCGATCACGATGTCGCGCAGGTCTTCAGGCCAGTTGGCGCTCGGTCGCACGCCCAGAGAGGAGGGCGCGGCGAGACGGAGCACACCGACGCGATCAAGATCGCGGCGCCGGATGATTGCGTTCGTGGGGTGCGTCGTGCCCAGCATCGCCTTGCCGAGATGCGCGGCGGCGTCGAGCTGATCGATGACGGCCGTCATTGCGGCGACGATGCCGTCGATGGGTTCCGGAGTCGTCGCGGTCTTTGTCTCGGCGACGATGCGGCCCGCTCCGTCAACCACGACCGCGTCGGTGTTGGTGCCCCCGACATCCACGCCGAGCCGCAAGTCCTTCATCGCACTCGCTCCCGGAAATCGACGTAGTCGATGTCGTATCCGAAGGCTCTCGGCCCGACGAGTTCCAGCATCCCGTCGCGGTGCCATTCGGGCGCACACGGCATCGCGAGGACGTTGAGGCGCTGTCCGTACGCCAGGCCTTCGGTAGTGATGGGATCGGCCGACTCGTAGTCGAGCAGGCACAACAGGTCCGGCACCGTGACCACGGCGGCGCCGTCTTCGAAGGCAATGAGGTTCTCGTTCTGGATCTCGACGCGCAGAGTTCGGCTGGGATCGTCGAGGTGCTCCAGCACGACCGTGCCCCGTGCGAAACCCTCGGTGGTGCGCCGATCGATGTCGATGACCTTGCCGCTGAACACGGGCGCTGCATCGGTGTAGTCGAGGAGTTCGTCCCAGGCTCCGTCTGTTCCGAGCTTCACCTGGGCGAGGCGCTTGCCGACCTCGGTGCAGTAGCTCATGGAGCCATGGATTCCGGCTCGCCGTACGTCTGCCACCGTCATCGGGTAGCAGCTGATTGCGTCAGCAAGCCCGAGCTGAATGACGGCGGCACGTGCCAACGACTCCGCTATCTGGTTCGTGTTCGCCTCGAACACGCACATGTTGCCCTTCTCGTCCGCGATGGACATGGGAGCTGCCAGCAGGCCGTGCAGCGTGAAGACCGTCATCTCGATCTGCGGAAAGGCTCTGCGCATCCCGTCGGCGTCAACGACGGGCAGTCCCATCTCGACCGCTGTAGCGATCGGAACCAGCGTGTTGACGCCGCCGACTTCTATCGGCATCAAGGCGACGGGGTCTTCGCCGAGGTACGCAGCGAGTGCCCGGATCCCTGAGCGGAACTCGGTGCCCGCCGGGATCTTCTCCAGGATGACGGTGGGGGCGCCGATGATGGCGGTGGTCAGCACCCGTCCGTCATCGGGCAATTCGTCGACAGTCACCACCCGGGCGGGTCCGTGATCTGCGATCGCCTGTTTGACGAGCAGCTTGCCGACGTAAGGATCGCCCCCGCCGCCGGTGCCCAGCAGCGTCGCTCCCAGCGCGAGGTCGTCGATGTCGTCGAGGGTCAGCTCTCTCACGAACATCCTTCCGCTGGGAGGGCTCCAATGCTTGACCAGCGAATGTATGTGGCCGCTGCGTGCGCCATCGATGGGCACATCGCAACCCCAAGCTCGCCCAACAGCGCGCTCTGCCCTCCGCGCGCCCGTGTCTGAGAACGGCGGGAATGACGCTCCCAGAAAACAATTGCGCTCCCGGCGATCATGCGCATCACACTCGCCAAATGAACTTCTCGGAACCGGCACACGCGGCCGGCACACGGCACGAAACAGCTTGACCATGCAACCTTGTAATTATGTCTGTGTGCCTTGTAGATTGACGCCATGGCTGTTGCGCACTATCGGGTTTCGGAACGAGGTCAGATGGCACTACCGGCTGAAACACGCCGCCGGTGGGGAATCGCTGCGGGAGGAGCAGTCGAGATCGCCGATCTCGGCGCTGCGGTGGTGGTGGTGCCGGCCGGCCGGGGCGGACTGCGGTCAATGCTCGGCGAGGCTCTCGAGGAGGCCGGTGGCTACCAGTCGCTCGCGCGCCGCGTCGCTGCCAGCGAGCCTGATCTCGCATGAGCCCGCATCTTCCATGAGCCCGCATCTTCCATGAGCCCGCATCTTCCATGAGCCCGCATCTCCCATGAGCAATGGCGTCCTCGTGGACGACCACATCCTGTTGAGGATGCTGCTCGGCGAGGAGCCACGCGAGTTGCGGCCCCGAGGCGGCGGCGTCGCCACGACGGGGCTGTGGTACCACCGTCTCTGCCGTGCACTCGCCGATCAAGCAGTCGTCGGCTCGATGTCTCGCCGGCTCGGAGGTGTGTCGCCCGAAGTCGCAGCCGAGGTCATTGCCGCTGTCCTCGAGCTGCCGGCATCAATCGAGCTGGTGTCGCTTCGCGCGATCGGCTGGCCGATGGGCGAACTCGTACGAGACGGGGCCCGCCTCAACCTGCTCTCACTCGAAGCACTGACGGCTGCTCGCTTTCTGGATGCGGAGATCTGCTACGCGCAGGCCAACGAGAACGAACCGCTCATCGACGCGGCTCACACCCACGCAATACCGATTCGCAGCCTGCAGATCTGAGCAGGTGCCTTCGCTGCTGAGTCGAGAGTCAGAGGTTGGCGAGGATGCGTCGGGCTGCTCGTGCGGCGGTGTCGGTGCGGGTCTGGCCGGTGATGCGTCGGATGTCGGCGCTGTCGGGTGCTGTTTGGGTGATGGTGGTGCGCACGTTGTCGGCGACTGCTGCGCGGCCGCCCACGATGAGCACCTGGGTCGGCCGGTAGTCGCGTATCAGCGCTGCTGTCGCCTCGGGCAACCCGTCCTGTGCGGTGTAGGCGACCACGGCATTGTCGGTCGCCGCCGCCAGTGCGGCGGCGACGCCCACGTCGGGCGCGGACCAGCCGTTCGCGATCACCAAGGTGACGCCGTCAGGCGCCGCGGCGGGGTTGCCCAGCACGCGGCGTGCTGCTTGTGCGGCAGTGTCGATGCGGTCCCCGCCGGTGAGCCGCGAAATGCTGGCTCCGTCTGCCGCGTCAGCGACCGCGTCGGCCACGTCAGGGCCGATCGCGGCGGTGCCCCCCCACCAGGATCACCCGCGCCACCTCGTAGTCGCGCAGCAACGCCGCGGACGCCTCAGACAGCGTGGCGGCCTCGGTGTACAGCACCGCGGCACGGCCGCTGCGCGCAGCCAACGCCGCCGCGGCGCCGATGTCAGGCGGCGACCAGCCGTTGGCCACAATCAGCGTGACCCGACCCGCATCGCCCGGAGCGCCCAGAATGCGCCGCGCCGTGCCCGCCGCGGTAGCAGCACGATCCACCCCCGACTCCCGCGAGATGCCCGAATCGGGCGACGCAGCACGGATCTGGGTGCGCACATCACGCGACACCGCCGAAGTGCCGCCCACGATCACCACCTCAGCGGGCAGCGCCTTCATCAGCAGCACCCTGGTCTCGGAGGACAGCTCACCGCCCGCGGTATAGACCACCACCGCGCCCTCAGTACGAGCCGCCAACACCGACGCCACACCCACATCAGCAGCACTCCACCCATTCGCCACCACAAACGTCGCAACACCGACATCGAAAACACCACCACCGCCGCCGCCAGAGCCGCCGCCAGAGCCGCCGCCGGCAGCTCCGCCGCCGTCGTCCGCACGGACCGGGGTCGACCCACTCGCCGTATCCCCGGTGCCCGTGTCCGATGCGCCGATCGTCGCAACCGCCTCCGCGTCGCCCAGCACCGCCGCCCCGTTGTTCGCATCGCTCCCCGTCGGGTTGCTCAGCACCAGACGGAACGTCTCGCCGCTGTCCTCCTCGCCGTCGTTCACGATCGGCACCAGCGCCGTCTGCTTGCTCGTCTCGCCTGGCGCAAACGTGAGCGTCCCGCTTGTGGTCGTGTAGTCCGCCGGCGCCACCGCCGTGGCGTCCACGGTCGTGTATTGCACCGTCACCGTCCCGGTCGCCGCCGGGTCCAGCGTGACCAGGAACCCGACCGATCCGTCAGCCTCGCTCACCGCCGTGTCGAGCACGTTCAGCGTCGGCGTGCGGCTGTTCCAGGTCCGCTCGATCCAGCCGCTCACCCCGCTGTCGCTGTAGGTCCGCACTCGCGCCGTGATCGGACCGCGCCGCGACGCCCCCAGGGGCAGCGTCACGCTGGTCGCCTCCTGCGGGCTCCAGTCCTGGTTCGCCCGGTCGCTGTACTGCGGGCCATAGCGCCACTCCACCAGGTAGCCCCACGCGCCGGGCACCGCATCCCAGCTCATGACGCGGTTTTCCGACCCGATCGTGACACCGGTCGGCACCGGAAGCGTCGCATCGGCGGGCCGGTCCACCAGGATCCGCACCAGGCCCGAGCCATCCGAGACCGGCCCCGACCGCGTATCGTCCGAGCCGTACCAGACCTCGTGGTTGTACACCACCGCAAACGGCGCGCTCAGCAGCGCGTCGGGCCGCACGTCCGCCGCGTAGTCCTCGAGCGCACGCGCCGTCACCGTCACCTCGTACCAGTCGTTCGGGCTCCCCCCGTAGATCGGGATGCGGTCGTTCGCCCGGTCCGGGAAGTTGGTCATGTCGTAGACGTCGCTCATGGTGAGGTAGTTGCCGTTCTCGTCGGTCCTGTAGCCGATGCCCTCCTTCTCGCACCGCAGGTTCGAGAACAGCGTCGGGCCGGTCTGTGCCGGGCTCGCCCGCAGCCGTCCCGCCGGCGACTCGATGCGCCGTGGGATCACGGTGTAGATGCGGGTGCAGGGCTTGAGCCGCACCCGGTACTTGCCCACCTCCCCCATCCGGACGGTCAGCGCCGTGGTCGAGGCATCGCGCCAGGCGCCGCCCTCGTAAACCTGGGCGTCCACCGCGTAGGGACTCTGCAGCGGCGTCTCCCCCGCCCGCGGCGTCCACAGCCAGTACGACTGCCCCCGGCCGGAGTCGAAGGTGTTCACCCAGTCCAGGTCCACCCGGTAGAACGTCGACGCCTGCACGTTGTCGGTCAGCTCGAAGCGGACCTCGCCCTTCGCCGTCGGGCGCAGCGGATCGCCGTACGTTGTCGACCCAGAATTGTCGTTCGGCCCGTAGCGCACGTAGATCGGGTTGCCGTCCGGGTTGCGCAATTGGAACCAAACCCGCAGCGTCCCCGAGTCCGGCGCCACCGCCCGCAGACCCTCCACCTCGGTCGCATCGAGCGTTGCCACGTTCGACCACGGGCCCGGAACGCCGTTGATGTTGATGGCCCGCACCCGGTAGCGGTTCTCCCGGATCACGCCCGGCGCCAGCACCTGATGCACATATCTTGTGCTGAAGATTCCCCTCGTCGAGGCCATCTCATACCAGTTCGCCTCGTCGTCGCAGGCTGTCCGGCACACCTCGATGCTGTAGCCCCGCAGGGCAGAGAGCTGGAGCACCAGATGTTGCAGCGCTGGGGTGTTGTAGTCATAGTTGCTCGCGTTGGCGGGCCTGGCCCAGCTGAGTTCCGCCCGGCCGCTGTCGGTCGCCTCGACCTGTAGCACTTGCGGCGCTGTCGGGACCCCGGTCACCCGCTCGGTCGGCGTCCCCGCCACCGACGCCACGTTTGCCGAACCGTGGGCGTTCACCGCCTGCACTTCGAAGGTGTGGGCCGCGCCGTTGGTCAGCCCCTCCACCCGGTAGCTCGTCTCCAGTCCCACCGACTGCCAGGCGTTGAACGTCCCGCCGTCGGTCTCCCGCCAGCGCACCTCGTAGCGCAGCACCGGGCTGTCGTTGACAACCAGCTCCCACGACAACTCGGCGTAGCCGTGGCCGGTGATCACCGCCAAGCTCCCCGGCGCCTGTGCCGGGCCGTCGTCGTCGGTCACCGTCAGCACGAGCTGCGGGTTCGCGCCCGTCGTCAACCGCCCCGGCAGCGGCGTCACGAAGCCGAGCGTCAGGGTCTCGTTGCCCTCCACCGCGGCGTCGTCGCCGAACGTCACCGTGAAGGCCGCCTCCGTGGCGTCGGCCGCGAAGGTCACGCTGGGGGGCACGCCCGAGAACTCGTCCGCGTCCAGGTTCGCGCCCCGCGCCGCCGACAGCGTCAGCGCCACCTCGCGCTCGGGCGCCTGGCTCAGCCGCACCGTGACGCTCACCTGGGCGCCCTCGGGCACCGACGCCGACGCCGGGTCGAACGTCGCCGAGACCACCGGCACGTCGTCGTCCAGCAGCGTCAGCACGAACTCGTGGTGCGTCCCCGCCACGTAGCCCTCCGGCAGCGTCCCCAGGCCCAGCGTCAAGGTGCGGTGCGGCTCGTCGTCGGTGTTGTCCACCGTCGTCACCGTGAAGCTCTTCGAGGTATCGCCCGCGTTGAACGTGACGCTCGCCGGCACGCCGGAGTACTCGGTGGCGCTGAGCCCGGCGCCGGGCGTGGCCGTGATCGGCGCGGTGACCGTCGTGCCCGCTGCGGGCGTCACGGCCAGCGTCAGGGTCACCGTCGCCGAGCCGCCTTCGTTGACCGACGCCGACCCCGCGGCGAACGACACCGCTATCCCTTCCCTCGGCGTGACCTGTACCTGGGCCGCGGCACCGTTGTGGTTGCTGTTGCGCGCCCGGATCTCGAAGGTGTACTCGGTGTCATTGGTGAGGCCCGTGAACGGGTGGCCGGTGGTCTCGCCGTCGCTGCCCCCGATCGCGGCCCAGCTCGTCCAGGGGCCGGTCCCGGCGCGTTGGCGGTACTGGTAGTCGCTGACCCAGATCTGGTCGTAGGTCGCCGGGTGGTCCCAGCGCAGCGTCGCCTCGGTGTCCCCCGGCCTTGCGGTGAGGTTCCGGGGAGCGCCCGGCGCGGCATCGTCGTCCAGGATCAGCAGCGTCGCCGTCGACGGAGTGCCGATGGTGTAGTAGTCCGGGTTCGACGGGATGGTGAAGGTGACTGTGGCGTGGTCCCCCGCCGCCGAGTTGCCTGTGGGCGTCATGGTGCTCGAGAGGCTCGTGGTCTGTCCTCCTGAGAAATTGAGGGGTGCCGCCGGCTGTCCGTCTTGGGCGTTCAGCGCGAGTATGGGGAGCCTGGGCGTTGCCCCCGTGGCCAAGGCATACAGCGGGACAAGCCCCGAGATGTCGTATCCCCGCGAGAGCGTTCCGTCCAGGAACACTGAGCTGTTCTCGACGACCCTGGTGTCCCTCAGACTGATGGTGAATACGGGTGGGTCCTCGTCGTCGACGTATTTGAGCTCGATGCCACCGACGATCTGGGCCCCGCCGTGCGTGGCGGTCAGTGTCTCGGTCTCCGGCGGGTGATACAGGTCGCCCGGGCGCTGCGGGGCGCTGACGGCGAGCGTGCCGTTCGATTGCCCGGCGGTGATGGTGATGGTCGCGCTCCCGCTCGCGCCTTGGATGAGGGGCCCGCTGGTGATCTCCTGGCCGCCCCACTCGAGGGTTACCGTCTGGTCGGTCTCGAACCGCACGATGTTGGTGATCCACACCGTCGCCGTCGCCGAGGCGCCGCCCTCGACGAGCTGCGTGACGGCGTTGTGCCCCGAATCGCGAAGGGTGAACGCCAACAGCGCCACGTCGTTGTCCACCACCGTGATGGCGACCTCGGAGTTCGTCCCCGCCACGTAGCCATCCGGCAGCGTCCCCAGCCCCAGCGTGAGATCTTCGTCCGGTTCGTCCAGCGTGTCGTTTGCCGCCGTCACCGTGAAGCTCTTCGAGGTGTCGCCCGCGGCGAACGTCACGCTCGCGGGCACGCCGGAATACTCCGTCGCGCCGAGACCCGTGCCCCGCGTCGCGGTGATCGGCACCGTCACCGTCGTTCCCGCCGCCGGCGCCGTGGCCAGCGTCAGCGTGACGGTGGCCGAGCCGCCCTCGGTGATCGATGCCGACGCCGAGCCGAACGAGACCGCTACGCCGACGATGGGGGTGACCATCACCTGGGCCTCGGCCCCGTCGCCCGCGACGTTCTCGGCTCGCAGCTCGTAGGTGTACTCCGTCTCGTTCGTCAGGCCCTTGAACTTGTGGCTGGTGGTGGTGCCGTCGCTGCCCGGAAGCGTCGCCCACGAGCTGAACGAGCCCGTCCCTGCCTTCACCCGGTACTCGTAGTGCGTTATGGGCTGACCGTGGTCGGGCGTGGCCGTCGGCGTGTCCCAGACCAAAGTGGCCTCGGTGTTGCCCGCCCGGGCGGCCAGGTTGCGCGGCGCCAGCGGCGGCGTGTCGTCGTCGCGCACGATGATCGTCACCGTCTTGGGGGTGCCGAGGGTGTAGGGGAAATCCGGGTTCGTCTCGAGGGTGAAGGTCACTGTGCGGGCGCCGTCGTTCTGGGTGGTGTTCTCGGCCGCGGTCAGCGTGACGGTGTTGTCCAGGTCGCTCGGGGCCAGAACTACTTGGGTGGGCAGCGTCCCGCTGAGGGCGCTGTCGCTGTCGGTGATGGTGAACTTGACCGCTGTGAGTTCCGGGTAGCGGACGGAGAGCTCGATGTCGATGTCGATCGTGTCGCCCTCGTTCACCGACGGCGGGGCGTCGGTGATCCGCGCCGCGGGCGGGCTCTCGTCCTCGATGCGGCGGAGGTCCATGATGGTCCCGATGACGGCGTCCTCCCACGTGGCGGTGAGGTCAGCGGGCTCGTCGGGGAAATAGACCGGGTTCGCCTCGTTGTTGGGCGCTCTGGTGTCGAGGTGGCCGGTCGACGCTCCGGCCACGATGGTGATGGTCGAGGTGTTGCCCGCGCCCTGGATCCGGCCGCCCACCAGCGTGCGGCCGTTCCACTCCAAGGCGATCTCCTGGTCGGTGCCGAACGTGGCCTGGCCGGCGTTGGTGATGGTCACCCTCGCGGTCGCCGAATCGCCGCCCTCGGTCAGCTCGGTCACGTCGCCGCCGCCGTCGCGCAGCGTGAATCCCCACACCGGCGCGAGCAGCGTCAGCGTGTCACTGGCCTCACCGCCGCCGCCGATGTCGTTCACGGCGCGGACCTCGAACGTGTACTCCTCGCCCGGATCGAGGCCCTCCAGCGTGTGGCTGGTCTCGTTGGCCTCACCCGGGGCGCTGTCCGCCACCGCCGTCCACGGGGAGGAGGAATCGCTGATCGCCAGCGGGACCGCATCGTCCTCGCTCCAGCTCAGGCCGGTGCTGGTCCAGGAGAGTGCGCCCGCCGAGCCGGATGTGTCCGCGAACGGGAACGAGGCGTCGCCCACCTGAAGCACCAGGTCGGCGAGCGCCGCCGCGGTGAAGCCGCTCTGGTCGGTATGCAGTTGCAGGTTGCCGCCATTGAGGTCTAGTGCGGTGATCGTGTAGTCCACCGAGTCATAGGAGAAAGTGTTGTCGGTCAGAAGATCGGCCGGCGTGCATCCCTGATTGGCTAGCAAGGAGTCGCATCCCAGGTTGGAGGAGGGCAGCTCCTTGACCGCGAGCGTCGCCGAAAATACGGGCGCGTAGTAGCGCACCTCGTGGCTGGTTATGGCGCTGCCGTTGGCCCAGGTGCCGCCGCTCCACTGGAGATCCACCTCGCCGAATGTCGAAGTGTTCGAGGCGGTCAAAGACGCCACCGCCTCCGGAGCGGTGGGCGCGAGGGTGTTGACGACGGCCTGGCCGGCCAGGGCCGCGGCGTCGTTGCTGGCGATGTCCTGGATGGGATTCATTGCCGGCACCGCGTAGCTGACCGTCAGCGAGTCGCCGGGGCGGAAGGCCGGGCTGAGCGTGAGCACGATGCCCGAGGTGCCGCTGGCCGCCGCCGCGGAAACGGTCCGGATCCCCCCCGACACGGTGAATGCCGACGCCGCCGGGACCGAATCGGGATCCAGGGGCTCGTTGTAGGTCAGCAGCACCTCCGTGTTGGACGGGGTGGACGTCTCCGACAGCGTGGGCGCGGTCTCGTCGACGATGGCAGTGGCCGCCAGGACGGCGTTGCCGTTGCCGACCGCGTCGGTGACCGCGTCGGCGGCCAGCGCAACGGTCACGTTGGTGTCGGTGGCGGTGAGCGCCGTGGTGAGGGTGATCTCGACCTCGTTGTCGCTCGTGGAGTCCGCCGTGGTGGTCAGCGTCGTCGTGCCCGACAGGAAGGTGATCTTCGTGCGGTCGACGCTGCCGATGGCCTTGCTGAAGGTGAGGGTGATCTTCGACTTGTCGGCAGAGGCCCTAGCCCCGGTGAGCGTCGGCCGCACGCCGTCGACCTTGTGGTTCGAGTCGGCGGTGATTCCGGAATGATGGGCGTCCACTATCTGCCCGAAAGGACCGACGATCCGATCGAAGTGCTGTACGGCGACGCCGCACACCACGATGCCGTCGGTGTCCTCGTCGTCTTCATCGACGGTGTGGGTGCAGGCCAAGACCTTCGTCGGCGCCGTGCCGAGCGCGCATTCCGGTTCCTTCTCATCTGCAAAGCCAATTCCCAAGTAGAGGAAGATGTGCGGTGTATGTGGGCTGGCGTCGGTAAGCGTGATGTTCTTGTCGAAGGTGAACGTCACGACTATGTCGTCGCCGATGGCGTAGGTCTTGTCGGCGCCCGGGTCCGAGGTGATGGCAACCGATGTGATCTCCGGCGGCAGGCCGACGACGGGGCCGAGCTGGGGGCTGGTGCGGGGGTATTCCCGGTAGCCCGCGTCGTCGTCGAAGACCACCCGCACCTTGAGGTGTTTGTCCACGTCGTCGGCGGTCGGCGTGTATGTAGCGCCGGTCTCGCCGTCGATGTCGGCCTCGTCGGTTCCGTCCACCCGGATCCACTGGTACTGGAAGTAGGCGCTTGCGACACCGTCGGTGGAGTCGGTGATGCCGGAGACGTCGGCGGTCACCTCCTCGCCCTCCTTCGGCGTCTCGACGTTCAAAACCACCGTCACGTTGCCGGGCCAGTGGAGGCTGGCGGCCCACTGGTACTGATAGAGGCCTGCGCCCGGTTCGCTCTCAGCGGCGTCGTCGGAGGAGAAAGACACACCGTTCACTTTGAACGTGAACCCGCGTGGCAGTTCCCTGTCCAGCACAATGACCAGATCACCGGAGTTGACGGCGCGTTCATCGTCGAATACGGCGAGAACGGTGTAGGTGACCCCATCCACGGTGAACAGCGACTCAGAGATGGATCCGAAACCGAGAAGGTTCGCAGTTGCGTCCGCCGTGGCGTATCCACTTGCTTCGAATGACGAACCGACGATCACTTCCGCAGGCGTCACTGTTGCCGTGAAGACCTCCTGGGTGAACAACGGGCTGCTGATCTGCGGGGCACCGTCGGCGGGGGTGTTGTCCGGCTGGGCGTCGGGCAGGTCGTAGGCGTAGATCTTGTCGTCGGTGTCGTCGACCACCCACAGCACCCGGCCGTCGAACCACATTCCCTTAGGGTTGTCGTTGGCGCTGGTCAGGGCGAGGTTCTTGGCCGAGTCCTGGGACTCGTCCGAGTGCTTGTAGGCGAAGACATTGTCGTCGTCGCTGTCCGCCACGAACATGGTGGTGCCGTTGGACCAGATGCCGCGCGGTGTCTCGGCGTTCTGGGCGGCGGTGTTGGTTGAGAGGTAGAGCTGCTCGAAGTCCTTGGCGGTGTCGTGGGTGCCGTCGGCAATCTTGTAGGCGAAGACCTTGTTGGCGCTGGTGGCGTCATCGTTGGCCACGTATACGGTCGTCGCGTCGCACCACATGCCCCTGGGCTCGGTGTTGGCCGAGTTGAGGGTGATGTCCTTGGTCGAGTCGGCGGTCGTGTCGGACATCTTGTAGGCGTAGAGCTTGTCATCGTCGCTGTCGCCGACGAACATGGTCGTGCCGTCGGAGCAGATACCGGTGGGGCTGAGGTTGCCGGCGCCGGTCACGTTTTCGAAATCGTTGGCGCTGTCGTGGGAGCCGTCGGAGCGGTTGTAGGCGTAGATCTTGTTGCCGAGGGCGGCTCCGTTGTTGACGACCCAGAAGGTGTCTTCGTTGCCCCACATGCCGGTGGGAGCAATGTTGCTGCTGTGCAGGTCAAAGCCCGTCACCCGCTTCGGCGGGGGCGGCACGAACGCGGAGCCCTTGATCTCAATCTTGTGCGATTGCGAAAAGGATCCCCACGAACCGCTGGTATAGAAATGGCGGTCATTCCCGATTGACCAGCCCATCGCGCCGCCAGCATCTTCGTTGTCCGTGCTGGCTGCGCGCCATGAGATGGTGCCGATGAAGCTCGACCGTTCGGCGACAACGAAGTAGTCCGTACTCGCCGCAAGGGTGGCGCATGTCGCCGGCACAACGAAGGTATGCAGGCCCGAGCCGGAGAAGGTCCCCGGGTCGCTCAGCGTGCACAGAGCGGCGCCGGGATTGCCACCGCTGTCCGCGTTCAGCGTGACAGTCAGCTGGCTGCCGACAAACCCGGTGTGGGTGATGAGGTTGAAACTGATGCCGATGGAGCCCAGCGTGTAGCCCGCTTCGTTGGTGCCGGTGGTGAACTGCTGGGCCAGCCTGGGCTGGGTACTGCTCATACTAATAGAGATTCCGGCGGACTGCCCCGTGTTCTTGACCAAGGTGGTCGTCAGAGACTGCGCATCCGCCGGCGGCGGCACCGGCACGAGGAGCACGGCGACCAGCGCCAGGACCAGCAGCGGGAGCGTCGCAAGACGCTGGACGGTGGTCATGGCCTACCCCCAAAGTCGGGGGGGGGGGGGTAAGACGCCAGCGCGGACACAGGAGCGATGGCCGGAACCATCGTTGCGTCCCCCGTCCCAGCTGGATGGACCGGTCTGTCGAGCGTCATGCAGATACCCCCCTCGTCGCCGGGTCATCCTATGTGACACTCGCACTCATTCATGAGCTACTCACAACCTTGCCTCCGACGGTGTCGCGCTCGATGACTACCTCGACGCGCCATGCGCACTTGCAAACGCACGCGTGTCCCTTGCAGGAGTGACGCCATGGCAGTCGCGCAGCATCGAGTCTCGGAGAGCGGTCAGCCAACGCTGCCGGTTGAGACACGCCGCCGATGGGGGATCGCCGCTGGAGGAGCAGTCGAGATCGCCGCTCTCGGCAACTGCGAGGCGGGGAGCTCACGTCGCCGGCTGAAATAAACCGCTTTGGCCCTACGGGACTCGTGGGTGAAACTCCCGCCCATGCATATCGACGACTTGGTGCCTGCCCGCGAACTGCGTGCGGCCATTCGTGACGGGCTGGTGCGCGAACGCTGCCATGAAGGATTGCGCATCCTGAACTACACGAAGAAATGTCAGGCGGGCGGCGCGACCTAGTGCTGGTTGCGGCCGTCGACATGGAGACCGGGGCCGACATCGCACTCAGCGATCTGGCGAGTCACGACTTCGATTGGCCCGGGCCGATGGCGAAGGTCCATCGTCTGTCGTTCGCCGACGCGGTCTCCGCGACGAAGCAGGGCGGTCGGGGACAAGAATCAGAGGGATTCGTGGTGTGCTTCGCCCTGGCTGCTCAGCAGGCTGCAGCCAACAACGGCATCTCCCCCCACCCCCTCTACAAGCTGCGCACCGGCCGCTCCACCGACGCGCTTGCCCAGATCTGGTCCGACCTGCGCAGCACCGCCGACTCGGACCCAATACAAGAGTCGCTATCCGGCGCAGACGCGGAGTAACCCAAGCTCAAACGTCACGCCGTCCTTCAGCCCGACGGCTAAGAAGCGTTGAGGGCTTCCCAGAGGGAATCTGCAAGAGGGACGGCCTCGTCGTACCAGTCGTTGCCAGTTGCTGCACCTGCAGTCTGGGAGTTCTTGTCGCCTAGCAGCAGGAAGGCGCACATTGACTCGTCGGAGGGCATCGCAAAGATGGTTCTCACGAACGCGGGGTGTCCACGGATATGGGTGCGGACCTCCCCCATCAGATTGCGGTGATGCGACTGGGCGAGTCCGAACCGGACTTTGGGGGAGTTCGGCGGCGCGGCGCTTCTCGATCAGATACCGCAGATCAGCTGCAGTGGCGATGAACAGATCGCTGTCGCTTGCCCTGAGTCGTTTGAGCGACTCGGTGAACAGCCGAGACCGGATGATCCGCATTCCGTTCTGCTAGCACCGACGAGACCTCTGCCCGGCAGGCATTTCGCGCCGAAGCGAACCTCAGATGGCCTTGCTGTCACGCGTCGATGGGGGTGAGGGTGATTTCGATCTGATATCCGAGGCCAGCGAAGTACCGAGTCAACGTGCTGAGCTTGGCATCGAGCATGCCGCGGGCTTCAAGCTGGGAAACAGCAGACTTGGTGACATCCATCGCTCGTGCCACATCTGTCTGGCGGACTCCTGCGGCGACTCGGAGGCTCTTCAAGCAGGCGTCCAAGGCGAGCAAGCCGGCAGTTCTGTCCTCGATCCGGGATCGTTCGGCGTGAGTGAGGTTGATTCCATCGAGGACGTCGTCGACCTCTTCAAAGTCGTCCGAACTTCCGGTGTTGGTGATCTTCATATGAGGCCTCCAGCGTCCCGGCGCCATCGCCAGGTAGTTTATACGCAGCTAAACCACCTGCACATCGTCGATAGTGCGGCGCTCGAGCTGAGAAGTCAGCCGAGGAGGCCCATTCCGGCGACGGTGTCGCGCTCTTCGACGAGTTCGGCCCATGAGGCCTCGATGCGGGAGCGGCTGAAGCCGTCGAGCTCGAGGCCGGTCACCACGTGGTACTGGCTGCCTGCCACGGTCACCGGGTACGACGTGATGATGCCCTCGGGTGCGCCGTAGTCGCTGGTGGAGGGGATAGCCATGGACACCCAATCGCCGCCGGGAGTGTCCGACGCCCAGTCGCGCATGTGATCCACCGCGGCCGATGCTGCCGAGGCAGCCGACGATGCGCCACGGGCATTGATGATCGCCGCGCCCCGCTGCTGCACGGTCGGGATGAAGTCGTCTTCCAGCCACGCCTGGTCGTCCACCAGCGCCGCGGCGTTGTGGCCGCCCACCTCGGCATGGAAGATGTCCGGATACTGCGTGGCGGAGTGGTTCCCCCAGATCGTCATGCGGGTCACGTCATTCACCGACATGGCGGCCTTGTTGGCCAGCTGGGCAATGGCGCGGTTGTGGTCGAGGCGGGTCATGGCGGTGAACTGCCCATTGGCGATGTTGGGCGCATTACGCATGGCGATCAGGCAGTTGGTGTTGGCCGGATTGCCCACCACCAACACCCGCACGCCCGGGTTCGCAGCGTCGCTCAGCGCCTTGCCCTGCACGGTGAAGATGCCGCCGTTCGCCGCCAGCAGGTCGCTGCGCTCCATGCCCGCCTTGCGAGGCATCGAGCCCACCAGCAATGCGTAGTCGGCGCCCTCGAACGCTTCGTTCGGATCCGAAGTGCCGGTGCGCGACGCCAGCAGCGGGAACGCGCAGTCGTCAAGTTCCATCATCACGCCGTCGAGCGCACCCATCGCCGGCGGGATCTCCAGCATTCGCAGCTCAACCGGCTGGTCGGGGCCGAGCATCGCTCCCGAGGCGATCCGGAACAGCAGGCTGTAGCCGATCTGGCCCGCAGCACCGGTCACGGCAACCCGGACTGGCTCTTTCCTGGCTGGATCGTTCACGGCGTTCTCCATGGGTCACGTGCGGGCACGATTGCGTCGCGCTAGGCGCGAGCGTTTCTAGCGCAGCGCCTCCGTTTCCGCACCTGTTCGAAGCGGAGCAGTGACATACTCGGCCAGCGTGTCCGAATCAAGGCCGGCCAGCGGCCCAGAGGAACGTCGACCGACCTGTTTCGTGCCGTCTTCAATCTGATCGGCGTGCAGCTGACGACGCTCGTCATGTCGCAGATCGGTCGCCTGCCACAACGCGTTGTCAAACAACAACTCTGCGTCACCGGTCCACAGCGGCGCGTCATACGCAAGCGCGGTAGCAGCAGCGAAGGCATCGCCGAGCGACATGTGAAAGCCGAGCTTGATCCGAGCCGCTGTCTCAGCCAAGTCCGATGTCACTGGATCGAGGACCACATAGCCACGCAACCACTCGGTGTCGCGTGAAGTCGAGGCCAAGCCGCGAATACGCGCCAGACCGCTGCACACTTCAGCGAAATTGACTGTGCTCATGACAGTGACAGCGTCGTCTGCCTCCAGCAGTCGACCGAACTCGGACGCTGCGAATTCCTCACCGTCGTAGAAGCCCACGACGACCCACGCGTCGAGAACTACCACTGGCGGACGTTCCGGCACCTACAGCTCGATCGAGGGAGTGGACTGCGAGCGCGGCTGCTGTTGTTGGGATCACTCAAGCCGCTCAACGCGCTCTGCTTCTCGGCGCCGTTCGATCTCCGCGTCCTCTCTGCGTGCTGCATCAAGGTAAGCGGAAGCGCCTCGGTATTTTCCACGCGACTTCAGGATTTCCCGTCGTGCGCGGTCCCTGCGCTCAGCGGCCTCCCTCGCGATGGCCTGAGGGATCTCCGAGTCGCCGGCCATTCGAATCGGCGTCGGCGATAGAACGAGATACGACACGCCGCCTCCGAAACTCATCACCTCACCCTGCTCGCGCAGTAGTGCGAGCCGATCGGTGAAGTCCTTGGGCCGCGGCCATTTGGTCTCTGCCCACGCGAGCCGGAGCAAGTGCATATCGCGCTCGCTTTCTCCGCCAAGGCAGACGGTGAACGCCACGGCCTCGGCCTGTTCCTTTCGCCTCACGGCTCGCACCGTTGTCGGGCTGCGGTCGTAGAGGTAAGCGCAAGCAGTCGGGGTGAGCACCTCGAGTCCGAGCCTGACGCAATGGCGCTTCCAGGACTCGCGGCGCTCGTCGTCGACTGCCCACCTGCTCAATCGAGTATTCCTCGTTGCGGCCGCGGTCGCGGTCGCAGCAGCCAAAAACTCTTGAGCAGATTGCCACTCCGGATGCTTCGTCATCGCGTGCCTCTGTCTGCGTACACCCAACGGAAGACTAGTTCAGTGTATGCCTGCCCGCGCTCAGATGTGATCGCTAGCGATCACATACTGACGCGAACAGTTAAATCTGTCGGAGCTCTGATGACTGAGGCGAGATCTCTCAGCCGATCTCAGCCGCTGCGTCGACCGTGTTGGCCAGCAGCATCGCCCGTGTCATCGGGCCGACACCGCCCAGTCGGGGAGTCACCCAGCCAGCCACTTCGCCGACCGACTCGTCGACGTCAGAGAGGATCCGGCGGCCCTCGCGCGAGATCCCGCCGCCGACCACCGCTGCACCCGGCTTCACCATGTCGGGCGTGATGAGGCCAGGTACGCCGGCCGCCGCAATGACAACGTCGGCCTGACGGGTGTAAGCGCCGAGATCGGCCACGCCGGTGTGCACGACGGTGACGGCCGCGTTGGCGTTCGGGCGCTTGAGCGCGAGCAGCAACGCCATCGGGCGTCCGATGGTGAGGCCTCGGCCCACGACCACCACGTGGCGTCCCTCTATCTGCACGCCGTAGTGCTCGAGCAGCACCTGGATGCCACGGGGCGTGCACGGCAGCGGACCGTCGGCGCCCATCACCAGCCGGCCCAGGTTCACCGGATGCAGACCGTCGGCGTCCTTGTCGGGATCGATGGCGAGCAGCGCCGATTCCTCGTCGAGCTGGCGCGGGAGCGGCAGCTGCACGATGTAGGCATGCACCATCGGGTCGGCGTTGAATTGTTCGATGACGGCGTTGAGCTCGGCTCGGGTGACGTCGGCCGGGAGGTGCTCGTGCACCGAGTCAATGCCGACCTCAGCACAGTCGCGGATCTTGGCGCCTACGTAACTGTGCGACGCCGGGTCGTCACCGACCAGGATCGTGCCAAGCCCGGGTTCCAATCGCTGGGCGGTGATCCTGGCTCGCAAGCTGTCCTTGATCTGATCGGCCAGCGCCTGACCGTCCAAGAGCACTGCCGTCACGGCGTGAACAGTAGTGCCACCCCAGAGTGCTCGGGCCTCACGCAGTGCCGTTGGAGGCTGCGTTGTGGGAGGCGGTGCTGCGGTTGCGGGCGGTGCGGCGCTTGTGGAGGCGACGCAGCGCAGGCGACGCTGCCGCTAGCGCTCGGTCGGCGGCGGCCAGTACCCGGCCTGCGGTGCCGGGGGTCTCGTTGTCGATGAGGTTGCCCATCACAGCCAGCGTGAGGCTGGCGATCGCGTCGGTGCCGACCGCGAGGCGCAGGCCCGTTCGCAGGATGCGCGGGTGCCCGATGAGGAACGAGAATCGTCGGCCCGTGCGCAGGAAGGCGTCGAACTTCTCGGCGACAATGCGGTCGTAGGTGTCGGCAACCGCTGCCGGGTCGACTGTGAACAGGTCGGCGGCGAGGATGCCGGTCTCGAGGCCATAGTCGATGCCCTCGCCGTTCATCGGGTTGATCAGCCCGGCCGCGTCGCCGATGGCCACCCAGCCGGGGCCGTGGCGCTTCGTGGCGCTCATCGGCAGTCGCCAGGCACGCGGGCGCTCCAGATACGGGCCGAGCTGCCAGCTGTCGGCCACCAGGTCGCGGTAGCTGTCACACAGCCGATTCAGGTTGAGCTTCGCGAAGCCCTTCATGGTGTTGAGCGCACCGACACCGATGTTGACCGTGCCGTCGCCAGCGGGGAACAGCCAGCCGTAGCCGGGCACCGCCATGCCGTCGGGGTCACGCAGCGTCAGGCACGCTTCGAGGTATTCGTCTGCGTGGCGGGGCGTCTCGGCGTAGGTGCGGATGGCGAGGCCGAACGGCTCGGCGGGGTCGCGCAGCGCGCCGAGCATGCGGGCGGCCTGGCCTTGAGCACCGGCGGCGAGCACGACGAGATCGGCGGTCCAGCGCTCTCGAGCGGCGGTGACCCCCACCGCACGGCCGTCCTCGACGATCGGCAGCGCCTCGGTGCCGAAGCACAGCTCGGCACCTGCCGCAGCGGCGCCTTCACACAGAGCGCTGTCGAGACGGCGCCGGGGCCATACGGCGCCGTACGGGCCGAACTGCCCGTTCGCGGGCCAGTCCAGCTCGCGCACACGCCGCCCGGCGATCATCCGCAGCCCCGCAATGCGATGCGCTTCGTCCAGCGAAACGCCGAGCTCGTCGAGCGCTGCGACCGCACGGGGCGTCAGGCCGTCGCCGCAGACCTTGTCGCGACCCGGCGGTGCCTTCTCGAACGCAGTCACCTTGATACCGGCGCCCGCGGCACGCATGGCCGCCGCCGCACCGGCGGGACCAGCCCCGATCACGATCATGTCACGGTGCGGCACCGCTACAGCCTGCCGACCCAGACGCCGGATCGCTCAACGGGGAGCTTCTGCCGAACTCGCTCGGCCCACTGCGGCGGCGATGGGCAGCAACACGAGCTCATGGGCGAATTCCAGCACTCGCACGGCGATGGCGAACGCGGCCGCGTCGCCGATGCCGAAACGATCGGCCAGCAGCGCCGCCACGACGACTTCCCGCACGCCAAGCCCCGCCGGCGTGATGCCGACCATGCCAACGAGCACGCCGGCTGCCGTTGCGCCCGCGACTAGCCAGACATCGCCGGTACCGGCTCCGACCACGGCAAGGGCCAGGAGCACCGTTGCCACGAGCCGCAGCGCCACCGAGGAGCCGTACATCAACGTCGCCTGCCAGACCGTCGACCGTTGTGCGCTGAGCGCGCTGGGAGGGATGCGGTCGGCAATCGGCCGCAGGAGCACCACACGCCGCATGAGCCGGTCGACGCGCCGCCACCAGGTGCTGGCACCAGCGAGCGTCCACGGCAGCGTCGCCAGGCCGACTGCTGCGCCGGCTCCGATCACGATGCGCACAAGCCAGCCGCCGGCGGTGCCCAGCCAGTCGCTCGGGGCCCACAGCGCTGCGAATACGGCGGCCCAACCGACGAGCGTGGCGGTTTCGACCACGACTGAGGCGCCCGCGGCAGCCCGGTTGACACCCAACGGGGCAGCCAAGGAGGCACGGGCAGCGATGGGTACCAGGCCAGTGGGCAAGTAGCGGGTGGCTTGGGACAGCATCCAGATGCGAAGCGCGGGCTGGCACGCCAACGGTGTGCCGTAGCCGCCGATCAGCTCGCGCCACCCGGCCGCCAGCAGCAGAGTCGCCGCGAAAGACGTGGCGATCGCGCCGATCAGCCAGCCGGCTTCGACATCGAGGTCGATCTGGCGCAGATCATCCCAGTTCCGGACGGCCAGCCAGATGATCACCGCAGCGGTCGCCAACCCGAGCACCCACCGCACGGCTGTGCCAACTCGGCGTTGCGCCTTGCTGCCGGTCTGATTATTCACGACGGTGGGCCCTCAAAGCCATCCGCATGGCGCCCCGCCAGCATCCCGCCGAGCGTACTGAGGCCTCGAGAGGTCACCCGCTCAAGCATGAAGCAACCGGCGTCCGCTTCAACGCGAGACTGATCATGTGCGTCCAGTGCCTGCAGCACCACCTGCGAACGTGCCGCCCCGGGAACTCGGCGGGTGGTCGAAGTTCGGCCGGCTCACCGCGTGGGCGCTCTCGAGCGCTTTCGTGTGGTGGCAGTCGTCCGCAGTGGTGTGGATGGGCCTCATCGGGGATTGGGACGATCCGCACCCGCCGAACCCAATCGCCGCTTGATCCGTCGCGCTCATCTCCATGGCGACGATCGCCGTCATCGGGTGGTGCATGCGTGTCCGCGTCGTGCGCTATGCCGCGCTGGCGTCGCTGCCAGTGCAGCTCGCGTGGTGGGCATTCATGATCCCCAACGCGGGAATCCCGAACTAGCGATTCAGTCGAGCGGGCTCGCTCCCGGCGCTGCAAGCTCAATCGGCTGGTCGCCGAGTTCACCGCGCGCATCAGCCGCCAAGACTTCGTCGAGCGCCTCGACCAGCCGGTGATCGGCCCAGCATGCGGATGTGGCTTCGCTCACGAGGCGTGACGCTTCGAGTGTCAGCGGCGACCAGTCGCCATTGACCGTCAACATCGTCAAGTCAGCGAGGAGGCCTGTCACATCAGCGGGTCCCGTCGGCAGCCACGACTCCAAGATTGCGCGCGAATCACCTTTCGACGTTGGCCGTCGAGAACGTGCCATCGATCCGTCTGCACTCACCGATCAACCAATCTAGCAGCCAGATAGCAAGCTGTGTAAATCATTTTCAATATATTTCAATGTCTTTGTATCATATGTGGTCGGAGCCCAGAATGATGACCAAACGATCTTTGAGGTCACGCCGGAGGGCACATTCACATTCTCCGTGGCATGCAGTACACAACCCCCACATCGGCACGCGAACTGAGGGCCATCTTCAACTCATACGTCTTGCCGCGAGTGCACAGCGGGGAGTACTTCGCGCTCCCGTTGCCGCCAACGGTTCGCTTGCCAGACTGGGCGCATGCGAGTGGTGTTGGTTGCGCCGGGGTTTCCGACCTCGCTTGATGACCATCACAAGCCGTTCCTTGCCGATCATGCTCGAGCGCTCGCCGCTGCAGGTGCGGATGTGACGGTGGTGTGCCCCGCCCATCCCGATGCACCACGTCGCCACGACGTGGGCGGCGTCAAGGTGCACCGGGTCCGCTTCGCCCCCAGCCGAGTCGAGGCCCGGGTGGCGCTCGGCGAGAGCTACCGGGTGTTCTCCGGCCCGTCAGCGCTGTGGGTCATCCCGATGATCGCCAGGCTCACCCTGGCCACCGCGCGCCAGGCTCGTTCCCGCTCAGGTGGCGGCCCCGCTGTCATTCACGGCCACTGGTGGTTCCCCTGCGGGCTGGTGGCAGTTGCAGCCGCTGCAGCGGGGAGGGGTGCCGCCAGCGTGGTGCAGATTCACGGTTCCGACGCCGCGGTCACCACCAACGCGGTGCATCGCTGGCTGGCACGCCGGGTGCTGCGCCGGACAGGCGCCGTGGTCACTGTGTCCGAAGACCTGCGTGGCTGGGCGGCATCGCTGGTGCCGCGCCCGGGTGACCTGCATCCGCCGCCCAGTGCCGAACGAACGGGACGCCGAGCCGGGCCGCTGCTTCAAGTGGTGTCTATGCCCGTCAGGACCGAACGACTCGGATCGCCCACGCTGCTGCCCACCGACGGCCCCGTAGTCGCTGTCGGACGCCTGATGGCAGAAAAGGGCTTCGACGTGCTGATCGAGGCCGTGGCGCTGATGCCGACCGCCGAACGGCCCGAGGTCGTCATTGTCGGTGACGGCCCCGACCGGACTCTGCTCGAAGCGTTGGCTCTGCGACGCAGTGTGACAGTCCAGTTCGTCGGCGCGGTGGCCCCCAGCGAAGTCGGCCAGTGGTATCAGCGAGCCCGCCTGGTGTGCGTGCCAAGCCGCCGCGAGGGCTTCGGCATGGTGGTCGCCGAAGCGCTCGCCGCAGGACGCCCCGTCGTGGCAACCGCAGTGGGAGGCGCGCCCAACCTCATCGCAGACGGTGACAACGGCCGCCTCGTCCCGCCCGGCGACGCCGACGCCCTGGCTGATGCGCTCGGCACCGCCCTGCAGTCGAACCTTGACGTCGCGGCTTCAGCCAGCACGGCCGCGCTCGCGCCGTTCGGCCCGCAAGCCCATGCAGCGACCCTGCTGCGGATCTACGAGGAGATTGCCGCAGCGGCGGGTTAAGCGTCGGCCTGCGGCGCGGCAGCCCCTGGAGTCCGCTGA
Source organism: Candidatus Poriferisodalis sp. (assembly GCF_965221945.1). Classification (GTDB taxonomy): domain Bacteria; phylum Actinomycetota; class Acidimicrobiia; order Acidimicrobiales; family Poriferisodalaceae; genus Poriferisodalis. The sequence goes on from NZ_OZ244925.1 coordinate 3,015,006, forward strand.
GATGCCTCGGCAGGAACGCCGATGCCGAGGAAGCCCTCTATGCGCGCCAGCCGCTGCCCAAGCTGCGCGACCTCGGTCCGCACCTTGTCAAGACTGCGCTGTTGATGCCAGACGATTGCGAGCACGCCGAGAAGGATCGAGGCGATCTGCACGTACGCCGCCGGGTCCATGCCGGCACCGTAACACGCTGGCCATTCAGGTCGGCTCAGATTTACGTGAACGCCATCGATGCCCTACAAAGCGGCGACAATCTCCGCCATGAGCTCGCCAGCCTCAGTCGGATTGAGCCCAACCCGAACGCCAGCATCACGCAGCGCATCCATCTTGGCCGCAGCCGTCCCCTTGCCGCCCGAGACGATGGCGCCAGCGTGGCCCATCTTCTTGCCCGGGGGCGCGGTCACCCCCGCGATGTAGCTCGACACCGGCTTGGACATGTTGTGCTTGATGAACTCAGCGGCTTCTTCCTCGGCTGAACCACCGATTTCGCCGATCATCATCACTGCCTTGGTGTCAGGATCGGCTTCGAACGCTTCGAGGCAGTCGATGAACGAGGTGCCCGGCACGGGATCGCCGCCGATGCCCACGCAGGTGGTGACGCCGATGTCCTTCTGCTGCAGCTCGTAGAGCGCCTGGTAGGTCAGCGTGCCCGAGCGGCTCACGATCCCGACCGGCCCGCCTTCCTTGGCGATGTGCCCTGCGGTGATGCCGATGTTGCACTCGCCAGGCGTGATGATGCCTGGACAGTTCGGCCCCAGCAGCCGTACCCCGGGATAGTCGCGCTTCAGCATGTTGAAGAACCGGGCCTCGTCGTGTGCCGGCACGCCCTCGGTGATGCAGGCCACGAATTCGATGCCAGCCTCGGCGGCGTCGAGCACCGCACCGAACACCCCCGGCGCTGGAATGAAGATGCACGAGGCATTGGCGTCCGTCGCTGCAACGGCTTCGGTGCAGTTGGCGAACACCGGCACACCTTCGACGTCCGTGCCGGCCTTGCGAGGATTGGTGCCCGCCACCACGTTCGTGCCGTAGTCGCGGTTCAGCATGCCGTAGTAGCGCCCCTGGGAACCCGTGAGGCCCTGGTAGACGACCTTGGTGTCTTTGTCGACGAAGATGCTCACGTCACGCTCCTGTCACGGCCGCCGCGACCGCATCACGATGATCTGCACGAATTGCCCTTCGGGGGATGCTCATCTGACGTTCCCGTTCAGCTCGCAACCGCGGCCAGCGCGACGGCTCGACGGGCAGCGTCGAGCATGGTCGGTTCCATCATCAGCTTCTCGTTGAGATAGGGGGCGAGGATCTCGCGACCCTCTGCGGCGTTGGTGCCGTCGAGGCGCAGCACGATCGGCGCCTCGATGTCAACGGCCTCGAGCGCCCCGATGATCCCGTTGGCCACTTCCTCGCCGCGGGTGATGCCGCCGAAGATGTTGATGAAGATGGCTCGCACGTCGGAGTCGTTGTTGATCACCTCGAGTGCGTTGGCCATCACCTGAGCATTCGCACCGCCGCCGATGTCCAGGAAGTTGGCGGGGCGCCCGCCCACCTGGTTCACGACGTCGACGGTGCTCATTGCCAGTCCGGCGCCGTTGGCGATCACGCCGACGCTTCCGGCCAGGCCGACGTACTGCAGCCCCTTGGCGTGCGCGGCTTCCTCGCGTTCGTCACGCGGCTGCGTCTCGTCGTACTGGGCATAGTCCGGATGGCGGAACACCGCGTTCGCATCCAGCGTGACCTTGGCGTCCAGGACGTGGACCCGGTTGTCGGGCGTGAGGATGAGCGGGTTGATCTCGACGAGGTCGGCGTCGCCTTCGGTGTAGGCCGTGTAGAGCTTTTGCAGGATCTCGACGGCCTGATCGGTGGCGACCGGGTTGAGGTTGGCACCCTCGACCCAGGCCCGAGCGGCCTGCGCGGTGAGTCCCTCGGCAGGATCCACCAACACCTTGCTGATGGCGTCGGGGTTCTCGGCCGCAACGGTCTCGATCTCCACGCCGCCCTCGGCGGACAGCATCCCGAGGTGCTTCTTGGCCGAGCGATCCAGCGTGAAGCTGGCGTAGTACTCCTCGGAGATGTCGGACGCCTGTTCGATCCACAGCCGCCGCACGATGTGGCCGTTGATGTCGAGCCCCAGGATGTTGTCAGCGTGCGTGCGCGCGTCGTCGACGGTGGCGGCGAACTTCACGCCGCCCGCCTTGCCACGACCGCCCGTGTGCACCTGCGCCTTGACCATCACCGGCGTACCCAGGCGCTGCGCAGCGGCTACTGCTTCGTCGACGCTGAAGGCAACTTCGCCGTCGGATACCGGCATGTCATAGCTCTTGAAGAACTGCTTGCCCTGATACTCGAAGAGATCCACGGCGGGGAGCATAGGAGGGGAGGCTTGTCGCCCGCTGTTGCCCGCCGCACGGACGCTGCCGAAGAAATCGAGCCAGCGGCCCGGCACCCCCTGCCTACAGTTGCCCATTGCTGCTGAGTGGCGTCCTTCCCTGCCATCCGGCCCTTCGGGCACCCTCTATCGTAAAGGAGACCAGCGTGGCGATCGACGAGATCGAACGCACCGCAATGGTGCAGCAGCTCATCAACACCCTGGGCGAGCAGCCCGCCAACACGCTCATGAAGTGCATCCTCCCCGACGGCGCAGACCAAGTGGCCACCAAAGCCGACCTGCGTGCACTGCAGACAGCCACCAAAGCCGACCTGCGCGCACTGGAGCACTACGTCGACGCGGCCATCAGCACGGCTCTCGCCAAGCAGACACGCATGCTCATGCTGACAATGGCCAGCTTCATGCTGACGATCTGGGTGCCGTTGACCATCGGCGCGCTCACCTGAGCTATACCCGGCCCGCCGACGCACCGGCGTCGGTCAGGATCGGATGCTGCGGAGGTCGGCGAAGCTGGCGACGAGCGTCTTGGGGCCGCCGTCGGCGAAGTGGACGGTGACCTCCCAGTCATCCCCATCTGGACGCACGTCCTGGACGACGCCAGCGCCGAACTTGGCATGCAACACGTCGTCGCCGACGCCGTAATCGAGCCCTGCCGACGGCGCAGGCTTGGGCTCCCCCATCCGGGCAGCGACCCGGCGGCGAGCCTCCTCCCGCCGAGTCTCGCGGCCCTTTGCGGTGCTGTCATCGTGGCGGGCAGGTTCAGTCCGCGGCTGGCTCCGGCCGGCTAGCTCTGTCTCGTCCAGCTGGCTGTACTCGCTGGCAGGGCCAGTTCCGCTGCCGCTACGCACGCCAGCACCGCGATTGGCGCCCCAGTCGCTCGTCGCCGACCGCCACGACGAGCCGTAGCGGCCGGTGTCGGGTGAACGGTCGTCGAGCAAGTCCTCGGGTATCTCCGAGAGAAACCGACTGGGCGGGTTGTACTGAGTCTGACCGTGCAGCATCCGGCTCCAAGCGTGCGTCAGGTGCAGCTGCTCGCGAGCGCGGGTAATGCCGACGTAGGCCAGCCGGCGCTCTTCTTCCAGCTCGCCGGGATCGGCTATGGATCGATAGTGTGGGAAAACACCCTCCTCCATGCCGGTCACGAAGACCACGTCAAACTCGAGCCCCTTGGCGGAATGCAGCGTCATGAGCGTCACCTGCGAGTTGGTGCGCATTGCGTCCACATCGCTCGCAAGCGACACTCGCTCAAGGAACTCACCGCACGATTCGGATCCCTCGGCGTCCCCGATCAGCTCTTCAAGATTCTCAATGCGCCCACGGGGCTCAATACTTGCTTCCGGTTGCGCGCTGATCTCGTCTTCGAGTTGCTGGAAGTAACCGGAAGCCTCGAGCGCTGCCCTCAGAACCGCAGCGGGGCCGTTGGCAACTTGGGCTGTAGCACGTTCGATAACGCTGCGGAACTGAAGCAGCCCAGCACGAGCCGCTCCGCGCACACCCGCTTTATCAACTCGGTCGAGCACAGCAGCGAACGGCGCGCCCTCTAGCTCGGCAAAGTCTTCAAGCTTTGCGATCGTGCGTTCGCCGACTCCACGAGCAGGCACATTGACAACCCTCTTGAGAGACACCTCGTCGGAAGGGTTTACGGTCACCCGCAAGAACGCCAGCGCGTCCTTGATCTCGCGGCGGTCGTAGAAGCGGGTGCCGATGATCTGATACGGCACCTTGCCAGCGACGAGCGCTGCTTCAATCGCACGCGATTGTGCATTGGATCGGTAGAAGACTGCAGCATCGGACCAATCGATCTGGCCGTCGGCGTACATGCGTCGCAGCTCGGCACCGACATAGCGGGCTTCGTCTTCGGCGTCGGTTCCGCGGTAGCGAATCAGCTTTGCGCCACCGGATCGGTCGGTCCACAGGTTCTTGGGCGGCCGGCCGAGATTGTTGCGGATCACCGAGTTCGCAGCGTCGAGAATCGCCTGACTGGAGCGATAGTTCTGATCCAACACATACGTAGCGCTGTCGCCAAACGTGGTGCCGAAATTCAAAATGTTTGTGATGTCGGCACCACGGAATGCGTACACAGATTGATCGGAATCACCCACCACAAAGACGTTGCGTGCCGGCCCGCACAACTGGCCGATCAGCCGTACTTGTGCTGCGTTGGTGTCCTGGTACTCGTCCACAAGGATGTGCTCGAAGCGCTGCCGGTAATACTCGGCCACATCGGCATGGTTCTCAAGCAGCCACACACCAAGCATGATCAGATCGTCAAAGTCCATCGCACCGGCTTGCTGCAGCCGCTTCTGGTACTCGGCGTAGATGCGCGCAACATGGCGGTCGAACGGACCGGAGCCATTTGGTCCTTCAGCCAATTCGGCTGCCTGAGATGGCGTGGTGAGGCGATTCTTCATCATCGAAATCGTCGCATGCACCCCTCGATCGCTGAATCGCTTGGGGTCAAGTTTCAACTTGCGGACGACATCACGAGTGAGCCGCCGCGAGTCAGCCTGGTCGTAGATGCTGAACGTGGAGGGGTAGCCGAGCACGTCGGCGTGGCTGCGCAGGATCCGGGCGCAAGCGCTGTGGAAGGTGGAGATCCACATCCGGTGTGCCACCTGGCCGACGAGCCCGCCGATGCGCTCGCGCATCTCCCCTGCCGCCTTGTTGGTGAACGTGATCGCCAGCAGGCCGAACGGGCTGACGTGGCGGTGTGCGAGCAGGTAGGCGATGCGGTGGCTCAGCACGCGTGTCTTGCCCGACCCAGCCCCGGCTACTACGAGCGCCGGACCGTTGCCATGCAACACGGCGGCCCGCTGGCCAGCATTCAGCGGCGCGAGGATCGGGTCGTCGTCTGCGCTCATTGGGGGCAATGGCGGTTCGCGTGGCGTCCGTGAGCAGGGTTCGGCGCAGGTTGGCTCATGCGGGTCGTTTCACGTTGTGTAGTCGGCGTTGATGCGGACGTACTGGTCGGTGAGATCGCAGCCGTACACGGTGAACGACCCGCCCGCGATGCCCAAGTCCACCGAGATCAGCACCTCGTCGGACGCCAAGTAGGCCTCAAGTTCGGCAAGCGCCTCGGGAGTTGCGGGCGTGGGATACACCTCTTGGTCGCCAAAGCGAATCCTGACGCGATCCGGGTCGATGTCGGTCTCGTCACTGCACTTGCCGATCGCCATCGCGACCCGGCCCCAATTGGGGTCACGGCCGTGCACGGCGGTCTTTACCAGTGGGGAGTTCACGATCGCCTTGACGACACGCTTGGCCTGCACATCGTCACGGGCGCCGTTCGCCGTCACCACGATGAGAGTCTCGGCACCCTCGCCGTCGAAGGCCAGTTGACGCGTCAGGTCCAGGCTGACCGCACCGAGCGCAGACTCCAGCTCAGCCTCGTCGACCGCGCCAGCCGCTCCGTTCGCCAGCATCACCACCATGTCGTTGGTGGAAGTGTCGGTGTCCACGCTGAGCGCATTGAACGTGACGTCGCAGACGCGGCGCAGCATCGCGTCGAGCCGGTCGGGAGCGATCTCGGCATCGGTGGTGATCACCGAGATCATCGTGGCCATGTCGGGCTCGATCATCCCCGAACCCTTGGCAATGCCCACCACCTCGGCTACGCCCGCCGAGGCACGGGCGGTCTTGGGGTGCGTGTCGGTGGTCATGATCGCAGTCGCCGCAGCCGCAGCGTCCCGGGAATTCAAGGCCTGCGACGGCGCCTGCGCCAGCCGGTCGAAATACCTGTCCACGGCGCCTTCGGGGTAGGGCACGCCGATCACGCCGGTGGAGCCCACCAAGACTTGGTCGGGTTTGCAACCCACCAGTTCGGCGACCCGCTGCGCGAGGTTCGCCGTGTCCCGCTCACCCTGTTCGCCGGTTGCCACGTTGGCGTTCTTCGACACCACCACGACTGCCTGTGCCTGCCCATCGGCGACGTTGATCTGGCTCAGCCTCACACTGGACGCGGCGAACAGGCTCTTGGTGAACACGCCTGCTACGGCCGACACCCGATCAGCAGCCAAGACCATCACATCGTCGGACTCGTCCTTCATGCCGACATTGCCAGCATGGCAGGCGAAGCCAGCCGGCAAGTCCACCGATGCAGCCGCATTTCCGGCCCCTGTCGAAGTCATGATCAACCCTTGTCGCACGCTTTCCCGCGGCCCGGCCGCGGTTGTGGGGCCAAGGTAGTTGCGGTTGTGCCCAGAGCCTCTGCCAATCCAGCGGGCAGGTGCGGGACGGGCGCTAACGATCGGGTTGCTGGCCCCGGACGCGGGCAAGACGATGTGCGGCCACGGGAAGGGCACCTCGCCGAAGGGCACCTCGATCACGGTCGACTCATCGGAGCTCAACGCTTCGCGCAGGCACGGGCGCAATTCGTCGGGCGTGCTCGCCCGCATGCCCCTGACGCCGAAGGAATCCGCCAGCTTCACGAAGTCCGGGCTCGTGAGATCGCTGGCGATGACCCGGCCATCGAAGCGCTCCCGCTGGATCCGGCGAACGTTGCCGTAGGCATGGTCGTTGAACACGATCGTCGTCAGCGGGATCCGGTGGTGCACCGCGGTCGCCAGCTCGTTGATGGTGAACAGGGCTCCACCGTCGCCGACGATCGACAGCACCGGCACGTCGCGCCGGGCATGTGCTGCCCCCAGCGCCGTGGCGAATCCGTAACCCAGCGTCCCCTGGTACCCCGCACTGAGGAACGTCCTCGGCCGGTACACGTCGAACCCGAGCCAGGACACATAGCCGCACTGGGTCATCTCGTCTACGAAGATCCCCTCGGGCGGCAATTCGGCCCGGATGGCACCGAGCCAGCCATATTGGGGCGCGAGCGCCGCGGCGGTGGCGGATTCGGCATCGGCCCGCGCGATCTCGAGTTCGGCTCGCCACTCCGAACGCTCAGCCTGCGTGGTACCGAGCGCATCGGCAAGCAAGGGCAGCGCGTCGGCGAGATCGGCATGGATGCCCACGGTCGGAGGTCCGAAGCGGCCGATCTCATCGGCGTCGATGTCGATGTGGACGACTTTGAGATCGTCGTCGACGCCCCACGTGGACTGCTGCATGGCCATCCGGGTGCCCAGCCCGATCACCACGTCGACCCGCGGCCAGAGCTGGTAGGCGGTCGGCGTGGTGATGCTCAGCGGGTGATCCGAGGACACCACACCGCGCCCGCTTCGGAAGGCGACGACCGGCGCAGACAGCCGCTCGGCGATTCGGGTGACGTGCTCCGAGCACTCCTGTGCGCCACCGCCCACGACGATCATCGGCCGCTCTGCGACGGCCATGAGCTGCGCCGCCTCGACGACGGCTGCTTGGTCAGGCTCCGGGCCTGGGCGCACCGGGGCAACGAGATCACCGGGTGCGGATTCGACTGTCGCGTTCCAGATGTCGGTCGGAACCTCCACACCGACCGGCCCTTGCCGCCCCGAGCGCAGGGCGGTCATGGCGCGCTGCAGCACAGCGGGGGCGCCCGCACCGTCGCTGATGCGCTCGGCGTGGCGGGTGAGCCGCTGCAGCACGCCGAACTGATCGGGCAGTTCGTGCAGGGCGCCGTAACCCTGACCGATCGACGCAGTCGCGATCTCGCTGACCAACCCCAGCACCGGCGCGTTGGTGGCATACGCCGTGCTAAGTGCCGCAGCGGTGTTCAGCAGACCTGGCCCCGGCACCACGCAGAATGCCTGGGGCTCGCCTGTTGCCAGCGCCGCGCCGAGCGCCATGTAGGCCGCGCCCTGCTCGTGCCGCGTTTGGATCGGTGCCACGGCGTCGCGGCGGTCGTACAGCGCATTGAGGAACGGGTCGTTCTGCACCCCCGGCAGGCAGTACAAGTCGGTGAAGCCGTTCGCGATGAGCGACTCGACCGTCAAGCTCGCAACCGTGTTCGCCATGGATCCCCTCCGGACCGAGGCGACCGTACCCGACGCTGCTGTTCCGGCCTCAGACAGCCAACTCCGGCCCGAGTCTCAGGTTCAGATCCTCGCTGCCCAGTGGGATTGATGGATCGGCCGCTTCGACGAGCGCCGGTTGCGGCGCCAGACTGAAGCCGTCAGACCCCCTCGGGCATTGAGGTGGCGCTGTGGCCTCGCGCAGCCGACCCGACAGTTCCCGCTCAACCAGCCTCGTGCCGTCATGGCGGAAGGTGGCTGATGAGAACTCGACTTCCAATTGGCACTCGCCTGAGCCGGACCGGAGAGAATGATGGGAGCCTGATCGTTAGCCCGGTCGTGTGCAGACGTCCACGTAGTGTGCGTGCAACATTCTCAATAGCAGGCATGCAAAATTCAATTTAACGCTAGCCTTGCTGCATGGAGACGGAAGCGGTCGCCCACATCGCCCGTCATCTCAGCGTCCATGTCGATGACGCGCTCACAGGATTCCGGGTCGTCGTCCTCCACGGAGCGCGTCAATCGGGCAAGACGACACTGGCGCAGCGAGCGGCACAACGCGCAGGCGGTACCTACCTCACGCTCGAAGATCCGCAGATCCTGCGATCGGCGCTCGACGACCCGATCGCGCTGTTAGAGGGCTGGCCGATGCCGCTGGCCGTCGATGAGATCCAAGTCGCCGGCGACCGGCTAGTCAAGGCGGTCAAGCGCCTCGTCGATGCCGATCAGACACCGGGCCGCTACTTGCTGACCGGCTCTTCTCACTTCCTCACCGTTCCGACCATCAGCGAATCACTCGCGGGACGGGCTCGCCTGCTACGACTCTCGCCGCTATCGCAAGCCGAGTGCGCCCAAACCGCGACTCCGCCGCTCGACGCATGGATGGAGCGAGCCGGCGCCGCCCGCGTGCCCACCCAGCACGGCGCGGCGCCTCCGCCGACCCGCCGTGACTACACGCGCCTGATTTGCACCGGCGGCTATCCCGAGGTCCTTCGGCTGCCGGACCGGCTTCGAACCGGCTGGTTCGAGAGCTACATCGAGACGGTCGTCGAGCGCGACATCACAGCGCTCGCCGACATCCGACGCGCCACAGCGCTGCTTCCGCTGCTTCGATGGACTGCGGCCCAGACGTCGCAGGAATTGATCGTCGCTGAGGCATCGAGACGGCTCGGCATCGGCCAGCCCACCGTGATCGCCTACCTCGAGCGGCTCCGCACGGTGTTCTTCGTTCACGAGCTGCCAGCTTGGTCACGGAACCTGTCAGCACGGGCTGTCCGGCGACCCAAGCTCCATGTCTCCGACACCGGCCTCGCTGCCCACCTGCTCGGTGTCGATGCCGATGCGTTGCTCGTACCGACATCGCGAGCACTCGGTCCGCTGACCGAGTCATTCGTGGTGGCCGAGATTGCCCGCCAAGCCGCTAGCTCGGCGAGTCGCCTCAGCCTGTGGCACTTCCGAGATGCCCGCCATGAGGTGAACCTGATACTCGAGCGGCCCGATGGCTCGATCGTCGCCGTGGAAGTGAAGGCCAGCAGTTCGCCCTCGCCACGGGCCGCAGACCACCTCCGATGGCTTCGAGACCGCCTCGACGACACTGCGCCGGGCACCTTCACCGGAGGCGTGCTGCTGCACATGGGCGAACACCATCTCAGCCTCGGAGACCGGCTCAGCATGTGGCCGATCTCGTCGCTCTGGACCACCTGAGTCTCTCTCCCAGCTTGAGCGGCCGGTGGTTGCAGTCCTTGTCAATGCCCGCCAAGCGAACCCGCAAGAGCTACCAGAACCGCCGCTGTGCGTACTGCGGTGCTCCGCTGCGTGACGGCGTTCGTACCCGCGACCACGTGTACCCCCGCAGCCGCGGAGGGACGAACCGGCGCGGCAACCTCATACCGGCGTGCCGCGAGTGCAACGCGTCCAAGGGAGACATGGCGCCGGGGCAGTGGCTCGCTTCGGGAAAGGTAACCGAGGTGATGCGGGAGAACGGCGAGTATTGGCGGCGTCGACGATTCAGACGCTCTCTCGGCGTTTAGATCACTCCAAGGACTGAGATCAGAGCGCGCCACTCAAGGACCAGCTGATCGTCACCCTGGTCATGGAATGCGATACTCCAGCTATGTCAACGGATCTTGAGCACTGGCAGCGCGTCATCCTCGACTTCGCTGCCAATCAGACCACGTCACAGACGCCCGCCGAGGTCAAGCGACGCCTCGGGCGGTGGGTCAAGCACTGCCTGTCGGAGAACATTGATCCCACTCGGCGGGACGAGCCAGCGGTGAACATCTGGGTCAGCCAGCTCACCCTGTTAACCAAACCCGGCACGCTGATGGCTCCCAGCACGCAAGCCAAGTACAAGCAGATCCTCCGAGCGTGGTTCGCTTGGTGGGCAATCGGATGACGGCGGCAAGGGCTCCATGCCCGCGCCATTCATTCGTCAGGATCACGCCGATGCGCTACCAGCGATGTGTCGCTCGAACATCACAGGGGCTCCCGCGCTGAACGGTCAACGCGTCCGGATCGACAGGAACCTCGACCCTGTCAGCGGTGATTCCTGCATTGCTGACGTGCACGCGATGCCTCGTCCTGCCGACTTGATTGGGCACCATCACATGACTCAGGTTGGCATGCCGGTAGCGCCTACCAATCGCAATCAACCAATGGCATCTCATAGATGACGTAATCGGCGACGTGCCATTCGAAGGTGCTGACGCCGTAGAACCAGTCGATGGTCAGGCTGGTGCCGGAACGCAGTGCTGCGACGAAGTCTCGGCGGTTCGACTTCGGAAGGAACACCCCACGAACAGTCGGTTCGCCAGAAGCCTTCACCAAGGCTTGCCAATGCACATTCGTGGAAGATTCCTGACCCCCACCTCGATAGCGCCCTGACGAGTTTCCCGGGGCGTCCGGTCGCCAAGCAAACTCTCCTTCACCAAGATCTGCCTGATCACCTACGAACACGCTCAGCACGTCTTCGTAGCAACTCAAGAAGATCATTGCGCCCCCGTCGTCGCTGATCATCGTCGCCCTCGAGATCAGATCGCCGAAGGGGTCGGTTCCCCTCTGCGGTATCCAGCCGGGTTGGCTCGGACACAGGTCCGAGCGCTTGGCGGTCGATCCGTCCCAGCAGACGAATGGAGGCCTCGTCGTCGTCGTGGTTGCGATCGCTGCAGTGGCGGTCGTGGTTGCGGCAGGTGCAACGGTGGTCGCCGTCGTATTCGGCGGCGCAGCAGTCGTGGTGGTGCTGGGTGGGATGGAAGTTCGGATCGGTTGTGCCGTCGCCGCTGGCACGCCCGAAGCCTCGGTAGGTATGGGATGTATCGCTGTCGCGCAAGCCAGCGATGTCAACGTGAGCATGCAGATCGACACAATTGCGAACCCTCTCACCACCGCGTCGCCCGTCCTTGTGCGCGCATTCACACCAGCGCCTATTCCCATTCGATGGTGCCGGGGGGCTTGGAGGTGATGTCGTAGACGACCCGGTTCACGCCGGGCACCTCGTTGACGATCCGCGACGAAATGGTTTCGAGCAGATCGTGGGGCAGGCGAGCCCAGTCTGCGGTCATCGCATCCTCGCTGGTGACAGCCCGCACGATGATGGGGCGGGCGTAGGTGCGCTCGTCGCCCATCACGCCGACGCTGCGGATGTCGGCCAGCACGGCAAACCCCTGCCACACCTCGCCGTCGAGTCCGGCCTTCGAGATCTCTTCGCGCACGATGACGTCGGCAGCCCGCACCGTCTCGACGGCTTCGGGTGTGACCTCGCCCACGATGCGCACGCCTAGGCCCGGCCCCGGGAACGGCTGGCGCTGCACGATCTCGGGCGGCAGGCCCAACTCGGTGCCCACGGCACGAACCTCGTCTTTGAACAGGTTTCGCAACGGCTCCACGAGCTCGAAGGTCATGTCTTCGGGCAGCCCGCCGACGTTGTGGTGACTCTTGATCTTCGCCGCGGTTGGCGAGCCGGATTCGATCACGTCGGGATAGAGCGTTCCCTGCACCAGGAAGCGCGCATCGGTGATGCCACCCGCGGCTCGCTCGAAGATGCGCACGAATTTCTCGCCGATGATCTTGCGCTTGTCCTCAGGATCGGTCACCCCCGTCAGCGCCTCGAAGAACTCGTCGGCAGCCCGCTCGTGGATCAGCTCGATCCCCTGTGTGCGACGGAACGTCTCGGTGACCTGCTCGCCTTCGCCGGCCCGCATCAGCCCCGTGTCCACAAACACGCACGTGAGCTGGCTGCCGATGGCCCGCTGGGTCAGCGCGGCGGCCACGGCACTGTCCACGCCGCCCGACAGCCCACAGATTGCCCGTGCCGAGCCGACCTGAGCCCGGATGGCCTCGACGCTCTCGGTGATGACATTGGTCATCGTCCACTCGGAGTTGATCCGGCACACCTCGTGCAGGAAGCGCTCCAGCTGGGTCTGCCCGCTCGGGGTGTGAGCCACCTCAGGGTGGTACTGCACTCCGTAGAAGCGCCGCTGGGAATCCTCGATCACCGCGGCCGGGCTGTCGGGCGTCGTGCCCGTCACCACGAAGCCATCGGGAGGCTCGGTCACCGCATCGAAGTGCGACATCCACACCGACTGCGTCGAGGGTTCTCCCGGAGACGAGCCGTCGAGCAACTCCGATGCGGCGTCGGAGCGGCTCAGCGTGGTGCGCCCGTATTCGCCCCGCCCGCTGCGGTCCACCCGACCGCCGAGGTCGCGGGCCAGCAGCTGCGATCCGTAGCAGATGCCCAGGATCGGAACGCCCAGCTCGTACACGCCCGAGTCGATGCCGGGGGCGCCGTCCACGTGCACCGAGGCCGGCCCGCCGCTGAAGATGATGGCCGCGGGCGAGCGCTCGGCCAGCTCGGCAGCGCTCGACGAGTGAGGAACGATCTCGGAATAGACCTGCGCCTCGCGCACCCGCCGCGCAATCAGCTGCGCATACTGCGCGCCGAAATCCACCACGAGGACCGTCGGGTGGGCGACCGAGCTGGCCGCCGGCGAGTGTGGGGGCATAGGTCCGGCGTCGCAGCTGCGCCAAGTTCGGGAAAACAACGAGGCTACCGCTGAGCCTTCGCCTCACCGTGGGATTCGACGCCTGCGGGGTGCCGACGTCTCGCTCGGCTGCTCAGCGTCGCTCGCGGCGGCTGGATTCAAGGGTCGAGCCGCGGGATTCGCAGGGTCAGTGTGGAACCGACACCAAACGTGCTCGATGCTGTGAGTGAGCCGCCATGAGCGTGAGCGAGTTCCCGGCTGATCGCCAGACCTAGTCCGATGCCGCCGGTGCTGCGCGACCGGGAGTGGTCGGCTCGGTAGAAGCGGTCGAAGATGTGGGGCAGATGGTGTGCCGATATGCCTTCGCCGGTGTCTTTGACCGTGACGACTGTTGCACCGTGGGTCTGCGCGACTGAGACGGAGACGGAGCCTGCTGGCGGTGTGTGGCGTATGGCGTTTGTGATCAGGTTGTTGAGGATCTGTCGGATGCGTTCGGGATCGAGCAGCCCGATCCGCCCGGGTGCCGGATCCCCGCTCAGGACAACCCCTGCCGCGTCCGCGGCTGGTTGGTGGGCGACGACGGCTCTGTGGACCAGGTCTGCGACGTCGACTGGCTCGAGGTTGAGGGACCCCGACTCGGCCTCGGATAGCTGTTGCAGGTCCTGGACCAGCGTTGCGATGAGGTTGGCTTCTTCCTGCAGCGATGCGATCGTTGCCCGGTCGGCGTCGATGAGGCCGTCCTCGATACCTTCCAAATAGCCCGTGAGGTTCGCGAGCGGGGAGCGAAGCTCGTGGGCTACGTCGTTGGTGAGGGTCTTGCGTGCTTGGTGTTCGGCATGTAGCGATGCGGCAAGGCTGTTGATCGAGTCGCCGAGCCTGGCGATCTCGTCGATGCCGCCGACCTGGACGCGTGAGTCGAGGTCACCTGAGCGCACTCGGTCGGCCGCACGAGTGACGGCATCGAGTCGCCGGGTGAGGCGCCGCGAGATAGCAACCGCGGAGATGGCTGCTGCGGCGATAACAATTCCGATCGCCACCCAGAACGTGTTTGATCGCAGTGAGGTTGCGAGCGGGTCGTTGCTGTCGTCGCCGTAGCCGATGAAGAGCCGCACGGGCTCAACGTCAAGATGCTCCTGCTCAGGGTCCCGGCCTGCGGTGTCCAATGTGAAGTCCCGGTGGAGATAGAACTCGCCGTCACCCACTCCGCGCCCTTTCAGGCACGATGTCGCAATGTCGGATTCTGCTGGGGTCAGTGAGCGGTCGGGCCTTGGGACGTCGAGGCCGTCCGTCTCGTCTCGGCCAAGCTGGTAGGGCACGTCGGCCTGGTCGAAGCACTCGCGGAGCCACACCATCTCAAGGGCCGACTGCAGCAGGGATGCGTCCAACCGGCCGTAGTTGATCAGGCTGTCGGTTGGATCGATGACGGATGATTGACTCGGCAGGGGGGCAGCAGCGCCGCCGATCTCGACGGCTGTGTCAACAAGGACCTCTCCGGTGAGGGTGGCGACAACGATGCGTTCGTCGTGGCGACGGGCGAGTTCGATGACGGTATCTTCGATTCCGTTCCACCCCTGAAACTGGATGCCGTGGTTGGCAATGGCATCACGTATCTCCAGTTCTGCGTCGAGGTTGCGTGTGATCTCGGATCGGAGTCCTCGCTCGGCCAGGCGCTCGACGAGAAGGGCGGTCACCACGATGGAGACGACTGCCACCAATGCAACTCCAAGCGCGACCCGGATCGAGAGGCGACGAGCGACAGCCCTCACGGGCTGCCGCTGTCGTCGAGCTTGTAGCCGACCCCGAACACCGTAACGATGTAGGAGGGGTTGGTCGGGTCGGGCTCGAGCTTCTTTCGCAGGTTGCCGACATGGACGTCGATCGTTCGCTCCAGACCCTCATAGTCGAAGCCGAGAGCGGCTTCGAGAAGTCCCGTTCGGCTGAACACCCGTCCCGGTCGCTTGGCGAGAGCCACGAGGATCGCGAACTCGCGGGGGGTGCAGTCCACGCTCAGTCCGTCCCTCGTGACCTCATGGCGGTCGAGATCAATGTGCAGTCCTCGCACAGCGAGCTCACTGGGAGCGTCGGCGCGGCCGGCGCGGCGCAGAATGGCCTTCACCCTGACCACCAACTCGCGGGGGCTGAAGGGCTTGACTATATAGTCGTCGGCACCGAGTTCGAGGCCGTGGAGCATGTCGTGTTCGGCCGAGCGAGCTGTCAGCATCACGATGGGCACCTGCGACTCGCGGCGCAAGATCCTGCACACATCGAGGCCGTCGATCCCCGGCATCATGATGTCGAGAAGCACCAGGTCTGGCTGACGGCGTCGCGCCTGAGCGAGGGTCTCGCTTCCAGTGTTCGACACCACCACCGCAAATCCCGCCTGCTGGAGGTAGACGCGGATGAGGCCAGCCTGTTTCGGGTCGTCCTCCGCGACCAGAATCCGTCCTCTCATGCTCCTCGCCTCCCCTGTCGTCGCCGCAGTTGTGCAGGCCGACTCAGTGTTGGCCCGCCCTTGCTGTGAGCGGGACTGATCAAGGATGCCTTCATCCTCATCAAGGAATCGTGTAGGTCAAACCGCTACCACAAGCTCCCCGGCTTCGGCGACGGCAGCGGGCTAGCCGATGCGATCTTTGTCGATCTTGTCCGGTATGTGACGTCATCTTCATCACCGCTTTATACGGGGTCGTTACCTTGCCGAGGGAAGCAACCACCAACACAGAAAAGGAGCTTCAATGCCTTCCCTCTCAACTCGAACACGAACGGCGGCTGCGGTGACCGTCGCTGCACTGACCTTGGCCCTCGCCGCGACTCAAGCCAACGCCGCGCAAGCGTCGGACTCGCCGCCTTCGATCGAGTCGCAGTCGAGCCCCACCGAGGCTGGCGTCGCCCTCGAACCCGGCGGGGTCGACGTCACCGGCATGATCGGTGATGGGGTGTCCACTGACCCGAACGATCCCGAGAAGGTCCGCCCAAACGCCGCGCTCTACGAGACGCTCGATGAGCAGGCTGACAGCGGCAGCTTCGAGCTGCCCGACATCGATCCGGAAACGGTCCAAGACGATCACCTCTTCGAGGACCTCGACGAGCAGGCCGGCTCCTGAAATCGCCTGCCTGACCGAGCCGGCGGTGCCGACCGACATGATGAGCTACCCGAAGGCACCACGGCTCGGGCCATCGTCGCCGCCGCCCTAGGAGGGTGGTCGGAAAGTCGCATTTCGGCCGTTTGGTGAACGCGAAACCACAGGTCAGAGACTTGCGGTCTGGGTCTGACACCTATTGCCGACCACCCTCCTAGCCAGCCAGCACGGCTCCACTACTTCGACGATCAGCCTCTCGAGGAACTTCTCGACTTGTCCCGATAGTCAGGCTCCGAGTATCTGCCGCGACGGTCACACAGCCTTGTCGCTGGACCTTCGGCGCTCTGCGGGATACGGCACCCGGAAATGACACAGGGCCGGCGAATCCGCCGACCCTGTGCGTGCGTTGTAGAGAGAAGTAGCGGGAGCTACATCATCCCGCCCATGCCACCCATGCCGCCCATGCCGCCCATGGCAGCAGCAGCGGCAGCAGCGGCTGCGGGGTCAGCCTCCTCGGGCTTGTCGGTAACCAGCGTCTCGGTCGTGAGCAGCAGGGCCGCGATCGACGCCGCGTTCTGCAGCGCCGCACGGACCACCTTCGCCGGGTCGATCACACCAGCGGCAACCAGGTCTTCAAACTTGCCGGTATCGGCATTGAAGCCCGTGTTGCCTTCGGCCTGCTCGATCTGCTGGACGATCACGGCGCCCTCGTAGCCGGCATTCTGCGCAATCTGGCGGCTGGGGCTTTCGAGCGCCCGGTGCACCATGCGGGCCCCGGTGGCTTCATCGCCATCGAGGTCCAGCGCTGTGACAGCGGCACGAGCCCGCAGCAGCACGGTGCCGCCACCAGGCACGATGCCTTCTTCGATGGCGGCACGGGTCGCCGACACGGCGTCCTCGATGCGGTGCTTCTTTTCCTTGAGTTCGACCTCGGTGGCCGCGCCGACCTGGATCACCGCCACGCCGCCAGCCAGCTTCGCCAGCCGTTCCTGCAGCTTCTCGCGATCCCAATCGGAGTCGGTGTCGTCGATCTCGCGCTTGATCTGCACCACGCGACCCTCAACGTCGCCGGACCCGCCGCCGCCGTCCACGATGGTGGTCTCGTCCTTGGTGATGATCACCTTGCGGGCGGTGCCGAGCAGATCGACCGTGGTGTTCTCCAGCTTCAGGCCCACCTCTTCAGAGATGACCTCACCGCCGGTGAGGATGGCCATGTCGGCCAGCATCGCCTTACGACGCTCGCCGAAGCCGGGGGCCTTTATCGCCGCCGATGAGAACGTGCCGCGGATCTTGTTGACCACCAACGTTGCCAGCGCTTCGCCCTCGACATCCTCGGCGATGATCACAAGGCCCTTTCCTGCCTGCATCACCTTCTCGAGCACGGGGACCAGCTCGGTCACCGAGCCGATCTTGCCGTTCACGAACAGCAGGTAGGGATCGTCGAAGACGGCCTCCTGGCGGTCGGGATCGGTCACGAAGTAGGGCGACAGGAAGCCCTTGTCGAACTGCATGCCCTCGGTGAATTCGAGGTCTACGCCGAACGTGTTGGATTCCTCGACCGAGATGACGCCGTCCTTGCCGACCCTGTCGAAAGCCTCGGCGAGCGTCTCGCCAATCGTGCTGTCCGCAGACGAGATGCCAGCCACGCTGGCAATCTTGTCCTTGTCATCGGACACGTCGATGGCCATGGCGCCCATGGAGTCGACGGCTGCAGCAACAGCGGCCTCGATGCCCCGCTTGAGCTCCATCGGGTTGGCGCCGGCTGCCACGTTGCGCAAGCCCTCGCGTACCATTGCATGGGCCAGCACCGTCGCGGTGGTCGTGCCGTCGCCAGCGACGTCGTTGGTCTTGGTGGCGACCTCCTTCACCAGCTGCGCACCCATGTTCTCGAACGGGTCGCTGAGCTCGATCTCACGGGCGATGCTCACGCCGTCATTGGTGATGGTCGGCGCCCCGAACGACTTCTCGAGCACGACGTTGCGGCCCTTGGGGCCCAGCGTCACCTTGACAGCGTCGGCCAGCTTGTTGACACCAGCTTCAAGGCCGCGGCGGGCCTCCTCGCTGAACTTCAGAATCTTCGGCATGTGTTGGTTCTCTTTCTTGTCGTCGCGTAGTGAGTTAGGCGACGACGGCCAGGACGTCGCGAGCGCTCAGGATGAGCAGGTCCTCGCCGGCCACGGTGATCTCGGTACCGCCGTACTTGCTGTAGACGACGGTGTCGCCGACGCCGACGTCCATCTGGATGATCTCGCCCGAATGGTCGGAACGCTTGCCGGGGCCGACCGCAAGTACCTCGCCCTGCTGGGGCTTTTCCTTGGCGGTGTCGGGGATGACGAGCCCGCTGGCGGTGGTCTCCTCTGCGTCGCTGGGACGCACGACGATTCGGTCCTCAAGTGGCTTCAGGTTCATGGTCGGATGTGCCTCCTGTGGCTCATGACGGGTCCAATTGGACTGCCCGGCAGCACTTAGCACTCTCACCGGGCGAGTGCTAACGATACGAGCCCAGGGAACGGGCCACAACCTCCCAGACACCCGATTTCGACGGGTCTGACGGCGGCGCCGTGGTTCAGACTTGGAAGTCGATCCGCAGGTTTGGATCGGCGCCGCTGTCGAGGGCTGACGGGCCGTCGCTGGCCAGTCGATACCAGGCGGTCGCGGCGATCATCGCTGCGTTGTCAGTGCACATCGCACGGCTGGGCAGGTAGGCGTTGAGGCCGTCTTCCATGCAGATGTCGAGCGTGCGTTCGCGCAGAGCGCTGTTGGCCGCCACGCCGCCGGCCAGGCAGATGCCCGCGGCGCCGACATCGCGAGCTGCCCGGCGAGCCTTGTGGGTCAGCACATCGACCACGCAGGCTTGGAACGATGCCGCAACGTCGGCGGTGTCAACCTCCGGGTGCACTCGCACCCAGTTGATAACCGCGGTCTTGATGCCCGAGAACGAAAACTCGTAGCCGTCGTCCAGCATGGCTCTCGTCAGCGGAACCGCAGTGGGGTCTCCGTCGGTTGCCAAACGGTCGATGGCAGGACCGCCCGGGTAACCCAGCCCGAGGTAGCGGGCGATTTTGTCGAAGGCTTCCCCAGCTGCGTCGTCGCGGGTGGCGCCCAGCAGGCGATAGCGCCCGTGGCCTTCGAACGTGACCAGCATCGTGTGCCCGCCCGAGACCAGCAGGGTGACGAGCGGGAACTGGACCTCGGCGTCGTGTTCGTCGAGCAATGCTGCGTACAGGTGCGCCTCGTGGTGATTGATGCCGATGTAGGGGACATCCCACACGAGCGCCAGCGCTTTGGCGGCAGCTACACCCACGAGCAGGCTGCCGATGAGGCCGGGGCCGCAGGTGGCCGCCACGGCGTCGATGTCGCTGTCGGCCGCGCCGGCTTCCACCAGCGCTTCGGCCACCACCGGGGTGATGAGCGCTTCGTGGGCGCGCCCGGCGATCTCGGGCACGACGCCGCCGTAGCGGGCGTGCAGGTCCACCTGGCTGCTGACGATGCTCGAACGCACTTCGCGGCCATCGTCGACGACTGCCGCAGCCGTCTCGTCGCAGGACGTCTCGATGCCCAAGATGGTCGTCATTGCGGCTGTGCCCCTGACGTCGTGACACCCAGACTGGCCGCGATGGCGTCAAGGCGATGGCCGTGCTCTGCGCTGTCGATGTCGTGGCACCACATCACCAAGGCATCCTCACGCCTGCCGTCGGGTCCGTCCCGGTAGTAGTCCGAGCGCGTTCCGACGGGCGCATAGCCGAACCGGCGGTACAGCCGTTGCGCCGCAGCGTTCGACGCCCGCACCTCCAGCGTCAACGCTTCCAGCCCGTTGATGCGGCGGGCTTGTTGATGCAGTTCCAGCAGCAGCCGCGCACCCACGCCGCTGCCCTGGCACTCGGGATGGACGGCCACCGAGGTGATGTGACCCTCGCCGGCGACGATCATGAAGCCGCCGTAGCCGACGACTCCGGT
Organism: Candidatus Poriferisodalis sp.; assembly: GCF_965221945.1. GTDB lineage: Bacteria > Actinomycetota > Acidimicrobiia > Acidimicrobiales > Poriferisodalaceae > Poriferisodalis. The sequence continues at coordinate 3,035,281 of NZ_OZ244925.1, forward strand.
AGAGCGACCACCCGGTCCGACCGTGGCGGCCACGCGGTACACCCGGTCACCCTCGTGGCGCAGCTCATCTAGATAGAGCGACATCGACCAGGGTCGCGGGTACACCAACTGGTCGATGCGCCTGATGTCACGCAGGTGCTTGCGGGTCATCGGGCAGATGAGCACTCGTCGGGCGGCGGCCGCTCCTCCAGCGGCTCGGGCTGGAGCGTTCGGCGCGGAACGGATGCTCACGAACGCTCCCGCTGCTGCCAGTTGATACGGGCGTCAGGGGCACGCAGGTACAGCGGCACGATCTCCGACGGGCTGACGAACTCCTCGCGCAGCGCCCGGGCGTGCGCCAGCTCCACTAGTGCGCCGGCATTCGGATGGCGCAGGCCTTCCCGGCCGATCTCGGCGCCTCTCACCGCACCGAGCTCGTCCGCGTAGCGCTCGGCCCCATCGCCGACGATCAGGGTCTCCTGGCCGAGTGCCATCAGTTGTCCTGCAACATCGGCGGGCTGGTCGACTGCCGGAGCACTCAGGAGCTGGATGCCGCCGGGTGCGCGCCGGTAGGTGGCGTAGAAGATCTCACCCCGGCGGGCGTCCACCGTCGAGACGATCAGCCGATCGCTGAACCGTGCCGGGAACGCGGTGAGGTCGAGACTTGAAACGCCGATCATCGGGATTCGGCAGGCGTGCGCTATGGCCTTCGCTGTGGCCAGCCCCACCCGCAGGCCGGTGAACAGGCCCGGGCCGATGTCCACCGCCACGAGGCCCAGCTGGGACAGCTTCATCTGTGCCTGTTCGCACAGGAACTGGATCGCCGGGACGAGCGTCTCTGCGTGACGCCGGTCGCGGGTGGTGTGGAACGAGGCGATGATGCCCTCGTGCCCGCCGATGGCCACGCCGACCTGGGGCGTCGCAGTCTCGATGCCGAGCACTAACACCTCTCGACTCCCGAGGGGCTGTGCACGTGCCACGCCTCGGCGAGCGCGCTGGCGCGTGCCTGCCAACTGGGACCGACGGTATCGACGTCGAACATGCGGATGTCCGGGTGCTCTCTAGGACTCGCGAGACTGATCCGTACCCGCAGGAAATCTCGCGGCAGCTCAGGAATGACGACCTCGCCCCATTCCACGCACACCACAGCGTCGTCGTCGAGCAGCTCGGGCAGGTCCAGGTCGAGCACCTCACCGAGATTGTCAAGCCGGTAGACGTCGAGGTGATGCAGCCGCATCCGTCCCTGGAAGCTCTGCGCCAAGGTGAAGGTGGGGCTGGTGACCTGCTCGGTGACTCCCAGGGCTGCCGCCAGCCCCTGAGTGAAGACGGTCTTGCCGGCCCCGAGGTCGCCTGAGAGCAGCACCACGTCGCCGGGGCGCAGCAGCGGCTCAAGCGCTGCGGCGATCTCCCGTGTCGCTTCGGCACTCGTCGTCCGGAACTGCATAACGGAGCTTGTCTAGCGCGCCTCGCCAGTGACGGGACCGCATTGGGGGGCATCTGTGCGGCGGTAAACGCGGGGGACGCGCAATGAGATCCCCGTAAGCACTTCGTAGGGGCTGCGTTCAGACCATCGAGCAAGATCGGCGATGGTGATGCGCTCGTCGCCGTGGGTGCCCACGAGGGTGACGCGGTCGCCGTTGTAGGCCCTGGAATCGCCGATGTTCACCATCGTCTGGTCCATGCAGACATGGCCGACGACGGGGTGCGGGACGCCGTCGATGAGCACGCTTGCCCCCTCTCCCGTCGATCCAGATCCGAGCGAGCGGGCATAGCCGTCGGCATATCCCACCGGCAGGGTGATCACCCGGGTCTGTTGGGGCGCGGTCCAGGTGCTGCCGTAGCCGACAGACGCTCCGGCTGGCACGACCTTGAAGTAGACGACCTCGCTGTGCCATGTCATCACGGGTTCGGTCGGCAAGGCGGCCGCAATCTCGGGCTTCGGGGAGACCCCGTACAGCGCGATGCCGGGGCGCACGCGGTCGAGATGTGCTTCGGGCAGGCGAGCTATCGCTGCGGAGGCGGCCATGTGGCGCACCGGGGTCGGCAGCGAGCGCCGCTCGTAGAAGCTCACCGCTTCGCTGAAGCGATCCAGCTGTGTGCGGGCGTCCGAGAGCTCGGCGGCATCGGCGTTGGCGAAGTGGCTGAACACGCCTTCGATGCGCACCGAGTCACAGCGCAGTGAGGCCTCGATCAGACGGTCGGCGTTGTAGTGGTGGATGCCGATGCGCTCCATGCCGGTGTCGATCTTGAGATGCGCCCGGGCGGTACAGCCCGCGGCAGCAGCTGCTTCGTCGATCTGGCGCAGCTTCTCCACCGACGGTGCCGTGAGGATCAGGTCATGGGTAACGAACAGCGGGATCTGCCGCTTGACGGCGCCGCCGAGGACATGAATGTCGATGGTGACGCCTGCGGCGCGCAGCGCCAGCGCTTCCTCGACGTACGCGACGGCCACGCAGGACACGCCGGCCCCCTGCAACGCAAGCCCGACTGGCGCGATGCCGTGGCCATAGGCGTTGGCCTTGACGACGGGCACCACCTCCGAGCTGCCGACATGTCGACGGATCGTGGCCAGGTTGCGGTCGAGCGCGCCGAGGTCGATGTCACACCAGGTGGGACGCATCTGTGATGCGTCGCTTGGAGGCAGGTGCAAGTCGGCGGCGTCGGCCATTGCGTCGATGGTCATGGACGCTTGCGATCCGCCGACGCGTCGGTCAACTCGGCTCTGGCGGCTACGAGCAGGTCAACCTGCGCGCTCGCAAGCAGTGGCATCGAGCCGGTGACTCCCCCCACAGTCGCGATGCTGGCTGTTCGGCCGTGCCAGTGCGCCGCTGCGGCAACGCTTGCTGCAATGTCGTCGAGATCGCGGCCCGGAGCCTCGCCCGCCAGCACTGCGGCGATCACGCCGGAGAGCACGTCGCCCGAGCCAGCGGTCGCCAGACGCTCGGTGCCCGACGTGACAGCCAGCACAGTCGACGATCCAGATTCGCTCGGGGGCACAGACACGAGTGTTGTCGGCCCCTTCAGCAGCACGATGACGCCAAGCGCGCCAGCGGCTTGACGCACCGCATCGAATCGGTCAGCCGCGGGTGGGCCGCCAGCGAGCCGGGCGAATTCCCCCTCGTGCGGCGTGAGGACGGTGGGCGCAGTTCGCGCACACAGGCACTCGGGATGGTCCCCAACAGCCGAAAGGGCGTCGGCATCGACAACCAACGGCACCGGGCACTCGGAGATGAAGCGAGCCATCTGGGCCGATGCCGTGGGGTCGGTGCCGATGCCAGGACCGATGACAGCTGCGTCGAAGCGTTCGATGCCCTCAAGTGAGGTTTCTGCCCAGTTGCCAGGTCGAAGGTCGCGAGCGACCGCCTCGGCAGGCCGAGCCACGTCGGCCGCGCGCAGGCCCGGCGAGCTGATGACGACCATGCCCGCTCCCGTCTGCTGGGCGGCTGCGCACACGAGATGGCCGGCGCCGCGCATCTGCGGCGAACCCGCGATGACCCGCACGGCTCGGCGCCACTTGTGCGCTGTCGGCCCCGGGCCCCGCAGCGCCATGTCGGCATCGGCGTCAGTGACGAGCCACGACGTTGCCCCGCTGGTGTCGAGGCCGATGGGTGCCAGCTGCACCTCGCCGGCGGCTGCAGCGCCGGGATGCAGCAGCAAGCCTGGCTTGAACGCCCCGAACGTGATGGTCGACGTCGCCGGCCAGCAGCCATAGTCCTCGCCGGTCAGCGCGTCGATGCCTGACGGGATGTCGACTGCCAGCACGGGCACAGGCGGCGGACGATCCGCGCCCCACGATCCGCGCAAGCCCGTTCCGTACGCCGCATCGATCACGAGGTCCCACGGCGCCGAGGCTCCTGGGGCAGCATTGGCCGCTGCGACAAGTTCGAGTGCCTCGGTCGGCATTACGGTGCGACAGCGAACACCCCATCGCTCCAGCGCCGTTGCCGCCACCCGACCGTCTGCCCCGTTGTTGCCCTTGCCGACGGCCACAAGGACCCGGCGCCCGTACGTGCCACCCATCATCCGGCGGGCCTCGATGGCAACAGCCGCGCCGGCGCGGGAAACGAGCACGTCGGTGCCCTCGGGCGCGGCCGCGTCGATCTTGGCCATCTCGGCCGGTGTCACGATCGGGATCATGGCGTCAGCTGCCCGCCGGCTCGCAGCCGCCCGCACACCGGCGCTCGCTCATTGCGCCAGCACCATGGCCGCTGCCACCGAGTCGGTGTGGGTGAGCGTGACCTGCCAGTCAGACAGTCCTGCGGCTGCCGCCCGCTCGGCCGCAAGTCCCCGCAGCACCAGTTCGGGGCGGCCGCCGGGGTGGCGTGCCACTTCGATGTCGCGGAAGCGGCAAGCGCCCAAGCCGATGCCCAGCACTTTCATGACTGCCTCCTTCGCAGCAAACCGAGCGGCGAGGCGGGTGTCGGGATCCACCGTTCCCATGGCGTAGGAGAGCTCCGCTTCGGTGAACAGACGGGTGCGCATGCCGCTGCGCCGCTCGAGCACATCGGCGAAGCGCTGGACGTCCACCATGTCGAGCCCGATTGTGGTGCTCACCCGATCACGGTCCTAGTCACCCGGTCCGCCTCCGGCGGACGTGTCTGATGCTCCGCCTCCGGCGGACGTGTCTGATGCTCCGCCTCCGGCGGACGTGTCTGATGCTCCGCCTCCGGCGGACGTTGCCGGCTGGCCCAGCCAGTGCTCTGCGAGCACATACACCGGGCGGGTCAGCAGATCGAAGACGTCGAGCGTTCCGAGCAGGTCGTCACGGAACCACGGCAGAGTTTCGGTGACCGCGTCGGCAAGCGCACCGTAACGGCCCCGGTAGCTCATCAGCACTGCCCGCATCGCTGGCGCCCGCAGTCGCGGAACGAAGCGGCAGTGCAGCAGCGTCAGCCCGGTTGCCGTGCCGTCCTTGGTCTCAGGAATGTGGAGCACCGTGCGGCCATCGCTGCCGCGGGCCACGGTGACTTCCCGCTCGTAGGCGGCACGGTGCTTGCTGCCGCGCAGCTGCGGATTGGCCACCGTGCGCGACTCGATGCCCAGCGCGGTGCCGCCGCGGTCGGTCAGCCAGATCGTGACCTCGGGACTGCTGGCCGACGCCACGTCGCCTTCGATGCGGTAGCGCGACCAACCGGTGACCTCCGCCACGGCGAGGTCCAGTGCAGCCAGGGTGCGCAGGGTCGCGTACGACAGCCGATCCCGCGGGCCCCCAGCCTCAAGCGCCGCCGCCACCAGCATCGAGTCGAGCAGTGTCTCATCGGCTCGCGAGATGCCCACCGTGACGGTCTTGGCCTGGTGCTTGATGGTGTCAATCGGCCGGGTGAGCTCGTCGATGGCGATGTTCAGGGCATCGGTGAGGTCGTCGATGACGACCGAGGGTCTGCCTACCTTGCCCATGTCAAGTTGGTACATCTCGAGCGGCGCCACCCCTGCTGCGTAGCGCAGCACCGCACCGAGGCGAGCGGCAGTGCCGGCCCGCAGGTGGCCGTCGTAGTTTCCGGCGCGCACACCGTCGCGGAAGCGATTGGCCGCCGGACGCAGTCGCTCCGCCAGCACGTCGAGCAGATCGTCGTCGGGGCCCTGGGTCGCGAGCAGTGACTCGGTGGCTGCGCGCATCTCGTGCAGCGGATCGGCGAGGGCGTCGATGGTCAGTGCCGCCTCGTAGCCGTACAGGTGGCCTGCAGCCGTCGCGAGAACGAAGTCCACTGCGGGGTGCACCGCGGGAACTTCCAGCAGTTCTGCCGCCGCATCGAAGCGGCCGGTTCCAGCGGATGCAATGACGATCGGTGTGGCCCGGTGCGCCCGGTAGATCGCCACCTCCTTGGCAGCGTCGGCGGCGACCGAGCCGCTGAGCCCCGTAGCGCACACCCAGATGAGCGGTTCGCACGAGAGGTCGATGTGTTTCTTGTCCTCGGTGCTGTCCTCGGCAACGGCGTGGTAGCAGACCTCGGAGAGCTTGATACGGATCTCACGCGATGCGATCCGGTTGGCGCCGTTGCCCACCACTGCCCAGTGGCGGTGGGTACCCACGTGGCGACGAGCGATCCGGGCGATCTCATCGTGTGACGCCAACACCACCTCGAGCGCCGCCGGAAGCTCGCCCAGTGCATCGAGCAGTTCGCTGATGGCCCGCGCCGTTTGGGCGTCGTCGGGGCGAACCTCGGCGGCAATGGCGCCGGCGAGCAGCGCGCAGGCCGCAACCTGTGCGTAGAACGCCTTGGTGGACGCCACCGACATCTCGACGTCGCGCCCGTCCGACGTGTAGAGCACGCCGTCGGATCGATCGGTCAGGTCGCTGCCGCGCCGGTTCACGATGGCGATGACCGTTGCTCCCCGCGAACGCGCCAAGTCGACGGTGCGATTCGTATCGGTGGTGGTGCCCGATTGGCTGACTGCCACGACGAGCGTGTCCGACAGGTCCGAGCGCAGGCCGAAACCGCTGAGCTCGGAGGCGAGCGATGCCACGGTTTCGAGGTTTTGTTGGGTGTGCGACGGTTCGAGCAACGTCTCACAGAAGTGCGGCAGCGACGCCGCGGCCGCGGCCGCAGTTCCTTGGCCGATGGCGACGACCCGGCGGATGGAGCCGTCACGCAGACGGTCTCGCACGTCAGCCGGCATCACGTCGGGACCGAGACGGGAGTGCAGCAACGCGTCAGCTGTCTCAATGCGGCCACGCAATGTGGCTGTCTCAATGCGGCCACGCAATGTGGCCCGGAGCGACCTGGGCGCCTCGCGGATCTCCTTCAGCAGGAAGTGCGGGTTGTCGCCCCGGTTGATGTCGCGGGTGGTCACCTCAGCAGCGACGATGTCGTGGGGTTCGACGGGCAACTCAGTGCCGTCGTAAGAGAAACGTTGCAGGGCAGTGAACTCAGCCGCTGTGGGCTCGCCAGCCGTTGGGGGAGGCGGTGTGCCGACCAGCATGATCTGGCCCCGGCTGCCGACGGGGTTCGCCGGATCGGACGGCGTCTCGCCGTCAAGGCGGACGTACTGGCGGCATTCCTCGACCAGGCCGTACGGCTCGCTGGCAATCACGTACGACTGCCCCGCCTCGCCGACATAGAGCGCCTGGCCGCTTCCCCGCAACGCCAGCGCCACAACATCGGGCACCTGCGAGGTGTGCGCCGCAATCGCCACCGAACCCTCGAAGCTGCTGACGGCATCAGCGAAGGCTTGCCGAAGCTGCGCCGACCCCGCGGAGTCGACTCCTGCTGCGAACGCTTGGCGCAACATCGCGGGAATGACCTTGGCGTCGGTGGTTATCTCGGGCGCAATCGACAGGCGACGCTGCGCGATCAGGTCGGCGTAGTTGTCGACATCACCGTTAAGCACAGCGGCCACGTGACTGCTATCGCCCGATCCGGTCCAGGCATCGAGCGGGTGGGTATTGGGGACCGAGACGATGCCGATGCTGGCCCAGCGGGTGTGGCTCACCACCACCACCTCGGCGCCGTCAACGCACAGGGCCCAGCGCAGCAGGCTGTCCTGGCGGATCTGCGATAGCAGAGCTGCGGTGTTGTCGCCCAGTTCACCGATTTCCGAAGCGGTCTTGTAGACGAATGCGAGGCCATCGGGAGTGTTCCGCACCGTGCCGGCACCGAAGAGCGGATCCGCCAGTCGCACGCTGTGGGAGCTTGCAGTGGCGCCTTCAGCATCCGCGTCGAGGCGAGCACCCCGCACGAACACCTGCAAGCCAGCCGAGTCCCGCCCTCGAACCTCGAGCCGGTCGAGCGCAGACAGCGCGACCTGGATCGACCAGAGTCCCCCGATGGCGGTCGGCGGGGGCGTGCCACCCCACAGCCCGACAAGCTCCCGGGCCATCCGCAGGCGATCGCGTCGTAACGCGAAGGCGTGGTCCTTCAGTTCGCCCAAGGCGGCGTTGAGGCGTTCAATGCGAGCGCCCGCGCCGTCAAGCTCGCTCGCCTGCTCGTCCTGAGCGTCAGCCAGTACAGCTCCCGCATCGACAGCCCGGTCGATTGCGGCGATGTACGCATCCACGGTCGCCAGAACGGCTTCGATGTCGAGCACACACTTGGCATCATCGATCAGCAGACGGACTCCCGGCAGCGATCGCAGTGCCTCGTCGGCCTCTCGCAGCAAGGCTGCGGCAGCTTCAAGCTGCTCGGCGAGGTCGCGACGGCCAGCGTCAGCGGTCGAGGGGCCAACATCTGCGACGACTGCCAGCAGGGCCGCTGCGTCATGCAGCAGCGGTACAACAGCTGACGCTTCGAGCGCATCCCGGTCGTCGCGACGCCCGATGACAGCCACAATCCCGCACACACCAGCGAGGGTACCGAGCACCCGAACACCCTCCGGTCGAGTCGCGGTGTCTGCCCATTTGCAGCACTAGGTGCTTGATGACCTGCGGATTCCGAGAATCATCCCAGAAGATGCCTCGATCTCGGCAATGACGAGCCGATTGTCACTACGCAAGGGATCGCATTCGACGGAGATGACCTCGACATCGTTGCGACCTTCAAGCCCAGTCACGATCCAAGCGAGACCTACCCCCAGCCCGGTGCCAATTTCCAATACGCGACCACCGGGTGGAACAGCTGCTGCCAAGCAGGCGAGCAGTTGTCCCACCGACTGCTCGCACGAGTTTCCAAACCCCGCGTTCGCTGCTCGCCGCTCGGCATGCAGGACACGTTCAGGTGGATTCGAACTGGCAGTCATAGAGACATTCTCATGCACTGAGCATTCGCGGCCAATCTTGATGGCCGCCCCTCTCGGATGAACGGCTGGTTGTTGCGTAGGGACGCGTGTCCACCCCAGACTCGCCATGACTCGTGACGACCAGAGGACGACAACGGGTTTGATCGCTGCGGTCGATGAGACCGTCGCGATCGAAGCGCCATTCTCGAGTGCTTCCGCGACCAGGACGTCCGCCGGTTCGAGTATGAGTGGCACTCCAAGGCGGAGCCGTTGCTGTGGTATGCCGACGCCCTCGCCGGTGTCGTGCGAGAACAACTCAGTACGGGATCACTGCCGTACTTCGCCGACTTGAGACGCAGAGGCACCTTGGTGGAAGTCGAGTACCTGGGCTGAACATCCCCGGCGACATGCGTAAGCCCCGGCTCCCGTCCTAGACGCTCCAAGGGGAGCCTCGGACTGGCCCTCCGGGGCTTGCGGCTTCCTCTCAGAACAGTACCGAGAGACAAATTGAGCCTAGACCCCGACTACTCAGGGGTCAACGCTCGCAGCCGTGCGGTCTGCATTGATTGGCCCCCGATGTTGCCCAGACTGCAAAGTGACTGAGCGATGAAACGCAACGGGCTGAGCGTACTCAGAACGGCGGCGGGGGTTTGGGTTGCGTGATTAGATAGGTGGCAGCAACTCACAGGGGGGTTTCGCCATGGCCATTACCGGCGTCATGCGAGCTGGGTATGTGCAGGTTCGCGTCACTGACATGGATGCCAGCATCGTTCACTACCGAGACCGGATCGGCTTGTCCGTCGTCGGCACCGGTGACGACGGCCGTGTCTACCTCAAGGCATACGACGAGTTCGACCATCACAGCGTCATCCTGCGGCCCGCCGATAAGCCCGGACTGGACTTCATGGGCTTCAAAGTGCGCAACGACGACGACCTGACCGAGCTCACCGACAAGCTCTACAACCACGGCGTGGCAGTTGACCACCTCGAGCCGGGCTCGCAGCCCGCACTGGGTCGCGTCGTCAGCTTCACGATCCCGGCGGGGCACACCATCCACCTCTATTGCGAGATGGCGATCGCGGAGCGGACGCCGCCGACGCACAACCCTGACGTGTGGGACTCCGAGCCCCGGGGCATGCGGGCCACCCGCATGGACCACTGCCTGCTATATGGGCCGAACATCGCCGAGACCGTCGACCTGTTCATCGAGGTACTCGGCTTCGAGCTGGCCGAAGTGGTGGTCGCACCGGACGGCTCCTACATCGCGCCGTTCCTCACGTGCGCCAGCAAAGCCCACGACGTGGCATTCGTCCACCACGACGACCCGGGGATCTTCCACCACGTTTCGTTCTACTTGGAGAGCTGGAACGACGTCGCCCACGCTGGCGACGTCATGAGCCGGTACGACATTCCCGTGGACATCGGCCCGACCCGCCACGGCATCACCCGCGGCCAGACGATCTACTTCTGGGATCCGTCGGGCAACCGCAACGAGGTGTTCTCGGGCGGTTACATCTACTTCCCGGACAACCCCCAGCGGACCTGGGATGCCGAGCAGCTTGGCAAGGGCGTGTTCTACGTCGACCGCCGGCTCAACGAGGCGTTCCTGAACGTTTACACCTGATCAAGCGCGGCGGGACGCCGCATCTACGGCGTTCTTAGAAGCTGGTCGCTCGCACGAGCTGGACGAGGCGGTCCGCAATCTCGGCTGCCTCGCTCTCGGTCGGCGCTTCGACCATGACACGAATAGCCGGCTCGGTGCCGCTCGGGCGCACCAGCACCCGCACATCGGGTCCCGCTTGCGCAGCAATCTCGTCGACCGAGCGGCGGGTCTCGTCGGACAATGACCCTGCGCTGGCTGGCACATTGCGCAGCACCTGCGGAGCGCTCTGCATCGCCGCGCCCCCAAGATCACTGCTCGTGCGGACCGGTGAGCCGGTCATACCGCGGCGTATGACGAGGTCGGCCAGATGGACTGCGCTGCGCAGCCCGTCACCGGTCGTGGCCTCGTGACGAAAGACCACGTGGCCTGACTGCTCGCCCCCAAGGCTGTAGCCGCCGGTGTCCAGCGCTTCAAGCACAGCACGGTCCCCCACTGCGGTCTCAATCACCTCGATGCCAGCGGAGGCCATGGCCCGGCGCAGCCCCAGGTTGGACATCACGGTGACGACGAGCGTGTTGCCCTCAAGCAGGCCGCGCTCGGCCATATCCAACGCGAACAGCACCATCTGGCGATCGCCGTCAATGAGGCGTCCATCGCTGCCCACGGCGATCAGCCGGTCACCGTCGCCATCGAATGCCAAGCCGAGGTCCGCTCGCTGCTCGGTCACCGCCGCTTGGAGCGCAGCCGGATTCACCGAGCCGCAGCCGTCGTTGATGTTGCGACCGCTGGGCTCACAGAACAGCGCCGTGACTTGTGCCCCCAACCTTCGCAGGACCGCAGGCGCGAGCGAGGCGCTGGCCCCGTTTGCGCCGTCCACGACGAGGCGGAGGCCGTCGAGCGTGCGCCCATCGATGGCCTCGCTCAGCGACATCTCGTACGCAGCAAGCACTCGGGCCGTCTCGCCGGTCGGAGCAGCTCCGACCGCTGCGCTGGCGAGACTGCTCCGCCGTGCAACATCGGAAGCTGATGGGCGGTCGCCGTGGGTGAGTCCCACGCGGTCGAGGTGGTGCGTCACGGCTGACTGAGCGTCATCGTCGAGCTTTGTGCCGCCCGGCGCGAACAGCTTCACGCCGTTGTCAGTCCATGGATTGTGCGACGCGGAGACCATTGCTCCCGCTGAGCCCTCGAACCCGGCGCCAAAGGCCACGACCGGCGTGGGCACGACGCCGAGATCGACGACCTCGGCACCCATTGCACGGAAGCCCGCTATGAGCGCACCCGCCAGTGCGGGACCCGATGCGCGCGTATCGCGGCCTACGACCCAGCGGGCGGGCGCTGCACCGGCTCCGAGCGCCTGGTTGGCCGCACGCCCGATGGCGTGCGCGACCACCTCGTCAAGTTCTTCGAACGCCAGCCCTCGAACGCCGTCAGTTCCGAAGGTGGGTATCACGCCAGGCTCAGCGCTTGGAGTGCTATCGCTTGGAATATTGGGGCGCCTTGCGGGCCTTCTTGAGGCCGTATTTCTTGGATTCCTTCTTGCGGTCGTCGCGGTGGAGCATCCCGGCGGACTTGAGCGTCGGCCGCATCTCGGGATCCATCACCAGCAACGAGCGGGCAATACCCAGCCGCAGCGCACCCGCCTGGCCGGCTACACCGCCGCCGTCGACAGTGGCGTCGACGTCGTAATTCTCGGTGGTCTCGGTGAGCCGCAGCGGCTCAGTGATGTTCATGCGGTGTACCGAGGACGTGAAGTACTCGTCGAACGGGCGGCCGTTCACGCGAATGTTGCCGCCGCCGGGTTGAAACCTCACCCGCGCGACGGCGCGCTTGCGGCGGCCGGTGGTCTGCGTCAGCGGTACGGGCACGAACTCTCCGTGTTTGGTTTGGGGCCTCAGCGCGTCGAGGCGCCAGGCAATTGCAGCGGTTGGGGCTGCTGGGCGGCATGGGGATGGTCTGGTCCGGCGTACACCTTCAGCTTGCGCAGCTGGGCCCGGCCGAGACGGTTGTGGGGCAGCATGCCCCTGATGGAGCGCCGGACGGCGTCGGCGGGCCGGCGGGCCAGCAGGTCGCCGTACTTTTCGCTGCGCAGACCGCCGGGGTATCCCGAATGGCGGTGCACGAGCTTCTGCGTCGCCTTGTCGCCGGTCAGCACGACCTTTTCGGCGTTCACCACCACGACGTGATCGCCGCAGTCGATGTAGGGGGCGAAGGTCGGCTTGTGCTTGCCGCGCAGGATTCTGGCCACCTCGGTGGCCATGCGGCCGAGCACCATGCCTTCGGCATCGACAACGAACCAAGCGCGCTCGATCTCAGATGCTTTGGGGGCGTAGGTGCGCACGCTGGAACTCCGCTTGGGGTCGCTGATGAGACCTCAGGAGGCTACCGGCGCTCAGCCAGTTGCCGTCACTGGTCCAGATGCCCTCACCGGCACAGTGTCGCGGCCGGCCCGCAGCAACGTTCCGGGACGGGCATCGGTGAACTCGCCGCCGCTGACTGCAACCTCGCCGTTCACCAGCACGGTGTCGATGCCGTCGGCCTCGCCGTAGAGCCGCCACGCTCCGCCGGGCAGGTCCTCGCGCACCTCGATCGGGCGCGGCGCGACCGCGTCGGGATCGAAGACCACCACATCGGCGTGCCAGCCTTCGGCCAACTGTCCCCGACCTTCAAGGCCGTACAGCCGAGCCGGGATGTCGGTCAGCTTGTGGATGGCATCCTCAAGCTCCAGCATCTCGCGGTCGCGTGCAGCAGCCAGCAAGTACGTCGAGTAGTTGAACGTCGCCAGGAAGTCGAGGTGGGCGCCCGCATCGGATGCCCCGATCACGCAGCGGTCGTCGTTCCACAGCTCCTGGCGCAGCGCCCAGCTGTCGTCGTCATCCCCCGCGGCTCGCGGGTAGAGGCCGGTCTTGAGATCGTCGGCCACGACCAGATCGCAGAGCGCATCCCATGGCGTGATGCCCTGCTCGTCGGCAATCTCGCCGATCGTGCGGCCCTCTAAGTGCGCCAGCTCGAGCTTGGTGACTTCACCGACCGTCAGGCGCTCCCAGCGAGCCACGCCCCGGAACGTGCTCGGTTGCTGGGCGAGGTCGTTCAGCTCGGCCCGGCGCACCGGGTCAGACAGCAGCCGCGTCTTCTCGTCAGGCGGCAGCGCCATCGGCTCGGCCCAGCCGTGCAACGTGTCGAGCAGGAAGCCGCTTTCGAAGCACAGTCGGCTGACGGCGGGCATCGGCGCCGTGAGTGCCAGTACCCGCCCCCCTTGGCGGGCCGCGAAGTTGCTGGCTTCGAGCTTCTGGGCGATGGCGTCTCGATGCCGGCCGTTGGCGAAGATCACGTTCCAGTTGAGCGGCCGGTCCGCAGCCACCGACATGTCGGTGAGCAACTGGTACACGTCGGTGTCGAAGCGTTCGATCGTCGGGATGAACTCGAGCGCGACTGCAGGGCTCGAGCGCAGCACCGAGCACAACTCGATGAGCTCGGTGGTCGAGGCGTGACGCGACGGCACTGCCTCGCCCGAAGCATCGTTATGGGTCTTGGCCCACGACGAGCTGAAGCCCAGCCCGCCAGCGGCGATGCTGTCGGCCAGCATCTTCTTCATGGCATCGAGTTCTTCAGGCGTGGCCTCGTGCCCTACGGAGCGCTCGCCCATCACCACCCGGCGCAGCGCGCAGTGGCCCACCAGGAACCCGGCGTTCGGCATGAGCGTGCCGTCGATGGAGTCGAGGTACTCGCCGAAGCTGCGCCAGTCCCACGGGACGCCTTCCTGCAGAGACGCGAGCGGCATGCCCTCCACCCGGGCGAGCATCCGCATCAGGTAGTCGCCGTGGTCGGGCTCCAGCGGGGCGATCGTGAAGCCGCAGTTGCCGCCGATCACCGTAGTGACGCCGTGCAGTGGCGACGGGGACAGCGTCGTGTCCCAGAACACCTGTGCATCGAAGTGCGTGTGGATGTCGACGAAGCCGGGTGCGATGACCATGCCGTCGGAGTCGATGGTTCGCTCAGCAGTGCCCGCGGCGCGCACCGCCTCGTCGCCGATGGCCACGATGCGGCCGTCCCGAATGCCGATGTCGCCGTGGCGCCGTGGCGCCCCGGTGCCGTCGATGATCGTGCCGCCCGCAATCCTGATATCGAGCATCTGCCCCGTCCCCCTCACAGATGGCCCCTGCGAGCTGGTCCCGCGAAGCTGAATGCGAAGTTACCGTGCCAACGGTGAACGAACATGAGTCCGAGGACCGCACGGTGCGGCTGGATCTCTCCTACCGCGGCACCGGCTTTCGTGGCTTCGCCGCCAATGCAGGCGTGCGCACGGTTGCAGGCGATCTCAACGCAGCGCTTGAGCGGATCCTCGGCGAGGCGCCCCCGGTGACCGCGGCAGGTCGCACCGACGCCGGAGTTCACGCGACAGGTCAGGTGGTGTCGTTCAAGATCGGGAGCGAGGGGCTGCGCCGCATCGGCGATAGCCAGCCTGGTGATCGTCTGGATCGCCTCGCGGCTTCGCTGAATCGCCTGCTGAATCCCGACATTGCCGTAACGGGTGCAGCGTTGGCCACAGACAGCTTTGACGCGCGTCACTCGGCCATCGCTCGGGCCTACGAGTACCGCATCCGCAACGAAGCGCACCTCGACCCGCGCTCCGCCGACCTCGAATGGCATGTACCCCAGCGCCTCGACGTGGACCGCATGAACGCTGCGGCCCGCCACCTCGTCGGCGAGCACGACTTCACGTCGTTCTGCCGCCGGCCGAAGAATCGTCCCGACGCGTCGCTGGTGCGGACCGTGACGCAGGCGCACTGGTCAGCTGAGGGCGCGCAGTTGCTATTCGAGATCGTGGCGAATGCCTTCTGCCACCAGATGGTGCGAGCCATTGTGGGACAGTGCGTTGCGGTTGGCCGCGGCGATCGCTCGGCCGACGATGTATCCGCCGTACTGGCTGCGCGCCGCCGGGACGCGGCCGCGCCGATCGCCCCGCCCCACGGGCTGACCCTCGTGGCGGTGCGTTACCGCGACGAGGAGTTCTAGGCGAGGCTGGTCGCCCGGCTCACTCGGAGGTGCGGAACACCTCGATGCGGTTGTCGAGGTTGAACAGCAGAGCGGCGTACTGCTGCACGTCGTCCGCCGTCACCTCGTTGAGCGCCTGCCGTCGCTGAGCCGGCGTGCCCACGTCTGCGTCGTCGAGATGGTGACGTCGCAGGAGGGGGTTGATGATCAGCGAGTTGGATTCCAGCACGTAGTTGTCGCGGACGACTGCGAGTGCCTGGGCGAGATCGCGCTCTGTCGGACCGTCGGCGATCAACTCGCTGAGGATCTCGATGACTTCAGCGTGACCGGCCTCGAGGCCCTCCGACGCACCGGTGGAGTAGATGCGTGCCTCCCAGGTTCCCACTGCGTCGTTGGGCGACACTGATGCTCCGACGGCGTAGGCATCGCCGAGTTCCTCGCGCACCCGCACGGTGAGCAGGTCGTTGATGACCGCAGCCGTCACGTCGGCAATGACCAAGCTCTCGGTGGTGATCAGTGCCGCAGCGCCGAACATGACGTCGAAGCCCGCCGCGCCGGCATCGGCGTCGACCGCGATCGTGATGCGCTTAACGCCGGAGGGGAAGCCCGGACGATGGTTCACGAACGTGTCAGAGGCACCGGACGGCAATGTGCCGATGTAGCGCGCCGCCAAGTCGGCCACGGTGGCACGGTCGATGTCGCCCACGACTGCCACCACCAGGTCGTCCACGTCGCTCAGCCGCGCTTCGTACAAGCCGAGCAGCGACGAGGTCGTCGTGGCGTCGATCTGGTCTTGCGTGGCAATGAACTGGTACCACGGGCTGCCCTGATAGAGCGCATTAAGCAGCGCCAACTGCGAGATCCACCGCGGGAAGGTCTCGGCATTCGCGAGCCGCGTCGCCATGGCCTGGACCTGCTCGTTGACCGCCACGTCGGTGATGCGGGGCGCGGTGATGTACAGGTGCACCAGCGTGAACAGGGCCTCGAGGTCATCAGAACCCGTCGCGCCGGAGAATCCCTCGGAGAACTCGGCGATGAACGGACTGACCCGGGCTGTCGTGGTGGCGAGGTACTCGTCCAGCTGTGTCGCGGAGGCATCCCCCACGCCGCTGGAGGCAACAGCTCCGACCGCATGCCGGGCCAGCGCGGAGTCGCCCTCGGACAATGTCGACCAGCCGCCCAAGCCCTCCGCGACGACGTTCACCTCGCCCGCAGCGATGTCCGATGGCGCGAACACGACCCGGGCGCCGTTGGGGAACTCCCACTCGTACGCGTCTTCGAACAGGTCCAGCGCGCTTTCGCGTGCGGGAGCGACCGGTTCGGGCTCCTGCATCAGGACGTCAACCGCCTCTTCAGCCTCCGGCGGCGCCAGTGGCACCACGGCTTCGACCGCTGCGTAGAGCTCTTCCGCGGTCGGCACCTGGGATGGATCGGGTCCGATCGACACGACGAGCGGCGGCGCCTTGTCCAGCACCCAGCGCAGATGCGCAGTCAGCTCGGTGACTGAGTAGGTGCCCAGGAGAGCCCCCAGGCGGTTGACCCGGTCCGCGGTTGACGAGATGTCGGCTCCCGAGAGGAAGTGGTCGACGTAGCCGAACGCGTACTCGTTGTCCTGGCGGGTCTCCTCGCTCTCAAGCTGGAACTCGAGCGACGTGCGGATGGCGCTGACGGCCTGGTCAAGCTCATCGGGCCTAAAGCCGAAGTGAGCCGCCCCGTGCACGACCGCGAGATAGTCGGTGGTCGCCTGCACCAGATCCGAGCCCTGGTAGTTGGTGCCGACCAGGCGCAGTCCCCGGGCCGCTGCGAAGGTACCGATGTGCGGCTCGGTCGCTTGGGACATCAAACCCGCTCGGTGCGCGGCGTCCAAGCGGATGTCGAGCATCCGTGTGATGAGGGTTTCCATGAGCCGCAGCCGCTCGCCGCCGACGGTGCCAGCAGGCCATGCCGGCAGCTGCCAATCCAGCGATACATAGATGGTTCCATGGTCAGGGTGGGTGACGACGCCGGTAACCGGCTCGGTCACGAATTCCACGGTGAACGCGTTTCGGTCCGGCTGAGCCGGCGCAGCATCGGTACGTGCGGCCCAGTCTCCGAAGTGCTCGACAACCAGCTGCTCCATTTGCGTGACCGGCAGGTCGCCCACTACGACCACGGCCATGTTGTCGGGCCGGTACCAGATTTCGTAGAAGTCACGGAGCTGTGCGGCGGTGACCGACGAGATGGACTCCTCGCTGCCCCCGATCAGCATGCCCTCATAGACGGTGCCCTTGTAGTAGATCGCATCAAGGAAGTTCGAGATCCGGCCCGATGCCGACTCGTCTCGCAGCCGGTACTCATCGAGGATGATGCCGCGTTCTTCCTCGACATCTTCGGGGAGAATCGTGGCAGCCGACGCCCACTCCGACAGCACCGTGAACGCAAGGTCGAGCGCCTCGGGATCGTCAAGCTGGAAGTCCAGGATGTAGACGGTCTCGTCTGGACTGGTGAAAGCGTTCAGGTCGGCGCCGAAGGCGGTACCGAAGTCGCGCAGCACCTGATCGATCTCGTTCTTGGAGAACCGCTCCGTCCCGTTGAACATCATGTGCTCCAAGAAGTGCGCGGCACCCTCAGCCCCATCGGGATCCTGCACACCGCCTGCGTTGACGACCAGGTGCATGACGACGGCCTCGCCGGGCGAGTCGTTCGACCGCAGGTAGTAGGTGAGGCCGTTCGAGAGCTCGCCGATCAGAACGTTCGAGTCGACCGGCAGCAGCGCCACATCCGGATCGGCGGGTTCGTAGTCGTTGAACTCACCCAGATCGACCGGATCGCCGATGGGCTCCAGCTCGTCTGCGGGATCGGGTTCGTCGGCGGGCCCAGGTTCCTCTGCCGGGGAGGGCTCGTCGGCTTCTTCGGGCTCAGCGGGAGCCTCGGGAGCCTCCTCGTGGACTTCGGACATTTCGTCGTTGGCCTCGCCGGGAGCGGGGACCGCGTCGTGAGCGTCGGGTGCGCAGGCCGCCGCCAGCAACACGGAGGCAAACAGGGCTGCGAACAGTTTGCGCCAAGAGGTGGTGTTCATCGGCTGAGTCGCCTTTCGGACGAGTTGAGCAATGCTGCGTGCGCGGAGAGGGAGCCGCAGCACAGCAGGCGAGCGGCACAGGACGGTATCGGCGTTTCTCGCTTGCGGCTATAGGGCGCACTGGCGTGCAAGTGACCGTTCTTCACAGCTGCTCTAGCCGAGCGAGCAAGGCCTCGGGTGAGTCCTTGTAACCAGCGATGTCAGCGGTAGTGAGCGCTTCGCTCCAGCCCTCGCCGTTGTGGGCAACGATGCTCGGGAGCGCTGAGGCAGCTGCGAGCTGATCGGCGGCGGCATCGTCGCGGTGGACGAGCTCCAGCGCGATCGGCGAGGCCGCGCAGGCCTGCTTCCACTGACGTGAACCCGTCGGATTCCAGCCGTGAGTGATGTCACACAGGGCGCAGCTGCTGCGGCCCGTGAGCTTGTCGAATGCGTAGCGGAGCTCACCGGCCAGCGATCCGTCTGCGTCATAGATGCCGACCAAGCGCACGCCGCACCATACCGGCGCGTTAGGCAGTGCTTTGGACGCTGCCCCGGGGGAAGTTGCCGTGGCCGCTGGCATACTCGCCCGGGCCGGTGACCACGTGACTCTCACATGACGATTCAGCTTCCAGACCTTCCATACGCGCCCGATGCGCTGGCGCCGCACATCAGCGAGCGCACCATCAGCTTCCATTACGGCAAGCACCACGCTGCCTACGTGCGGGCGGTGAACGATGGGGTTGCGGGCACACCGGACGAGGGCCGAACGCTTCCCGAATTGGTGCGTTCGCTGCCGGCGGGCAGCCTGTTCAATGCTGCCGCGCAGGCGTGGAATCACGACTTCTATTGGCAGTCGATGTCCCCGGGCGGTGGCGGTGAGCCTGATAGCGACCTAGCGGCGGCGCTGGCAGCGAGCTTTGGAAGCGTGGACGCCTTCCGGGACGAATTCGCCGCCGGGGCGGTCGGAAACTTCGCTTCGGGCTGGGGCTGGCTGGTGTTCGACGGTACGAGTGCGGGGCCGAGTGCCCTGCGCATCGTCCAATCCGACGACGCGCAGACGCCTTTGACGGACGGGCTGACACCGCTGCTGGTCATCGATGTGTGGGAGCACGCCTACTACCTCGACTACCAGAACGCGCGAGCTGCCTATGTGAACGCCTTTGTTGAGCACCTGGTCTGCTGTGAGTTCGCTTCGGCCAACTACGCCGCAGCCCTGCGCATCCACGCCTAGCCCAACCGCTCGTTTCTGCCGTCGGAGGAGATGAGCGCCGGTTGTCGAAGTTGAACTGACAGCGACATTGCCTCTGGCAGGTGTCCTGCAGCGACGGCGCAGGTCGTTAGGCTGAATTCCTAAGTCAGATTGGCGATGCCCGATGTCTGTAGAAGCCGATGTCCGGTCGCTTGCCGACCTTGAGCCGACCGTAGAGCAACTGCTTGAGCGCCACCTTCGGCAGACCAAGGAGTGGCATCCCCACGCGTTAGTGCCGTGGAGCCGCGGCGAGGATTTTGGGCCTGACTACGAATGGTCGCCCGAAGAGGCAAATCTCACCCAAGAGGCTCGCAGCGCCCTGTTCGTGAACGTGCTCACCGAGGAGAACCTGCCCTACTACTTCCGCGACAGCGAGCGGTTGTTCGGCCGAGACGGCGCTTGGGGCGAATGGGTGCGCCGCTGGACCGCGGAAGAGGGGCGGCATGGCCGGGTGATCTACGACTACCTGTCCGTCACCCGCGCCCTGGATCCGGTGGCATTGGAGCGGGCCCGCATGGCGATGGTGCAGTGCGGGCAGGTGCCCGAACCCCCCGGCATCCTGGAGGGTCTCGCCTACGTGACA
Organism: Candidatus Poriferisodalis sp.; assembly: GCF_965221945.1. GTDB lineage: Bacteria > Actinomycetota > Acidimicrobiia > Acidimicrobiales > Poriferisodalaceae > Poriferisodalis. The sequence continues at coordinate 3,055,376 of NZ_OZ244925.1, forward strand.
CTGCAGGAATTGGCGACCCGTATTGCGCATTTCAACACAGGGCGCCACATCGACGACCCAGCGGGCAAGGCCATCATGCGCCGGGTCGCCTTCGATGAGAATCTGCACTTCCTGTTCTATCGGGATGTGATGAGCGCCGCCGTCGAGATGGATCCCTCCAGCGCGGTGGTCGCCATCGCCAACCAGGTGAAGGGCTTTGCCATGCCCGGGCTGGGAATCACCGATTTCGACAACCACGCGCGCATCATCGCCGAGGCCGGGATCTACGACCTGTCGATTCATCACGACCAGATCCTTCAGCCCGTCGTATTGCGGGACTGGAATCTGCCGGGACTGACTGGGCTGTCCGGCATTGCCGAGGCGGCCCGCGACCGGCTCATGAAGCTGATCGATCGGATCGGCCGCGTGAGCCAGCGTCTTGCCGAGCGCTACGGCGAAGCACGGAGATCGCTGAGCCGCGACGCGGCCCTCCTTCAGTAGCTTCCGGCGCACGCTGGCACCCAGCGTTCGGCGGCCGTTGCGTTCCACCAGTGTGGCGCCACAACGAATGCGCGGCTGGCTCAAAGGCTGGAACAGGACGCCCTGAATTCGCGCTTGCTTGTTTTCGCTTGCTCCGCTAGTTTGTGATACAAACTAGTTTGTACTGCAATGGAGGAGGGCCCAATGACCTCAGATGGCGACGACACGACCGTGCTGAGCACAGAGGAGGGGTGGCAGACCATTCAGGCCACCATCCACGACGCCCGCGGGGCCATGTACACCGCGGGGAGCACGGCGATCCTGCTGATGTGGGCCGGGATCATCTCGATTGCGTACCTCGCCCAGTACGCCATCTCGACCTTCGCCTCGGACTTTGCCGAGCAATATCCATGGTTCCCGGGGCCGCTGTGGGCAGCCCTCACGCTCCCCGGTGTTATTGGGAGTATGACTATCGGCCACCGCGCCGGCCGATCTCTGTCGACGGGCGCCGCCATGCAGAGCGTTGGAATCCGGGTGTTTCTCTACTGGATGGCCGTCGTCACGGCGGCTGGGCTCTTGCCGGGAGCGGCAGGACTGTGGAACGAGACCCGTGCCGAAACCATTCCGTACGTGCTGGTGGGCGTCATCGCGCTGGGGCACGTGCTCTTCGGCATCTTGCACAGGCCCGTGATTGCGGTGTTCGGCTTGGGCTACGCCGTGTCGTTCTACGTTCCGCACTACATCTTCGAAGGCATCGCTCCAGCGGTCTCCGGAATCGCGATGCTTGCGTTGCTCGCTGCCACGTTCGTCTGGGTGCACAGGACCGGCGAATGGTAAACACCGGCGAGGTGCCCGACAACGATGCGATCGTCCTCAACGAGACCATTCATCAGCCGACCCGGCTGCGCATCATGTCGTTGCTTGTCTCCGTGGACGCGACTGACCCGCTCGCGTATGGGTTCCTGCAGAATCACCTGGAGTTGACCCCGGGCAACCTCACGACCCACTTGCGCAAACTGGAGGACGCGGAGTACGTGGCGATCACCAAGGAGTTTCATGGTGTCAAGCCGCGCACATGGGTCCAGGCGACAGCGGTGGGGCGCCATGCGTTCGCCGAGTACGTGACGAAGCTCGAACGGGCGCTCGGCGTCGGTGGGCGGTCCTGAACGGACTCACCGTGCGGCCCCCCGGGCAGGGCTGAGGGCTAGTGATCGCCCTTGGGGTCGAGCAAGCTCGTGAGCTGGTCGATGGTGAAGCCGTCGCTGCGGGCGGCGTCGATGAGAAGACGCTCGGCAGCGGCGATGCGGGCGGCGGCCTCGGGCACGTCGGCCGCGGCTTCCGGTGGCACCACGACAGCGCCGTGCCGGTCGGCGTGGATGAGATCACCCGGTCGCACTGACATGCCGTGGATGGTCACCGGCACCGCGTACTCAACAACGTGAACCCACGCATGGGAGGGGCCGACGGAGCCGGCGAGAGCGCCGAAGCCGGGTGCCCAATCTTCCAGGTCCCGGATGGAGCCGTTGGTGATGACGCCGAGCGAGCCCAGCCCTGCGTGGATGCTGCTGTTCACCTCGCCCCACCACGCGCCATAGCCCCGAGATGCGTCGATGTCGGAGATGACCGTGATGGTGGGCTGGGGGCCCTCGGCCATGTGGCGGTAGTAGCCGACTCGGACTGCCAGATCCTCATCGCCGGAGCGGCCCGACGGTGCGTTCGCACGGATCGTGCCCGTCCGGGCATAGCCGACCATGGGCGGTGCATCCGGGTTCGGGCACACCAGCGGCGAGGTGGTGTAGCCATAGCCACGGCGGTGCGGCGCAGCAATCTCGAGCGCGTTGCAGACCGTTGGAGTGTCAAGCGCCCGCAGGGCATCGAGAACGTCGGGGCTCAGCGGGTCGGCGACCATGACCGGGTGCCTCGTGGGCCGGGCTAGACCAGTTCGATGAGCGCCATAGGGGCGTTGTCGCCGCGGCGCGGGCCCAGCTTGAGGATTCGCGTGTAGCCGCCCGGGCGCCCCTCATAGCGCGGTCCGATCTCGTCGATCAGCTTCTGCGCCATCTCCTGGTCGCCGTTGAGGCTGGCGATGATCTGGCGATGCCGGGCCAAGCCGCCCTTGCGGGCCTTGGTGATGAGCTTCTCGGCAAACGGCCGCAGCGCCTTGGCCTTGGCTTCGGTGGTCTCGATGGCCTCTGCCGCGAAGAGCGACGCCGCCAGGTTCGCCAGCATGGAGCGCTGGTGGCTGGCGCTGCCGCCGAGGCGTCGACCCCTCGTGGGTGCTGGCACGGTCAGCTGACCGCCGCAGGTTCAGCCTGCTCTTCGGCCACTTCAGCTGATGGGCGCATGCCCCGGAGCGCTAAGCCGCGCTCGTCGAGCTTCTCGATGACCTCGTCAAGGGACTTCTGGCCGAAGTTCGGGACGGTCATGAGCTCATCGACGGACTGATCGAGCAGCTCGCCGATCGTGTTGAACTGCGCACGCTTGAGGCAGTTACGGGCACGCTCGGACAGGCCCAAGTCCTCAATGGGTCGTTCCAGATCACTGGCCCGACCATCGCCGACGACCACATCGGCAATGTCGAGTCCCAAGCGCTCGGGTGACAGCTCCGCGATCATGAGCATCAACCGGCACAGGGTGTCGCCGGCCGACGCAAGCGCCTCACGAGGGCTCATCGCGCCATCGGTCTCGATGTCGAGCACGAGCCGGTCGAAATCGGTGGACTGCTCCACGCGCACTGGTTCGACTTCGACCGCCACGCGCCGCACCGGGCTGAACAAGGCGTCCATGAGGATGACGCCGATCGTGGCACCGGCACGGTCGCTCTCAGGCGCCGCGTAGCCCCATCCGCGCTCGACGGTGAGGTCCATCGCCAAGCGTGCACCTTCGCCGAGCGTCGCGATGTGCAGGTCCGGCGTCAGGCACTCGACGTCGACGCCCCAGTCGACGTGTCCTGCCAGCACAGGGCCCACGCCACGCTCGTCGAGGCGCACTGCAACAGGCTCGTCACTGTGGCAGCGCAGAACGACGTCCTTGAGATTCAGGATGATGTCGGTGACGTCTTCAACGACGCCGGTGATGGTCGTGAACTCGTGCAGCGCTTCATCGAAACGGACCTGCGTGACGGCTGCGCCGGGAATCGACGACAACAGCGTGCGTCGCAACGAGTTGCCCAGCGTGTGCCCGAAGCCGGGCTCCAGCGGGCCAATGGCAAAACGCTGGCGGTTGCCCTCGGGTTCGCCGAGAATGTCGATGGTCGGTCGGTGCATGACCAAGGTGTCGGAAATGGACACATTGACCCCTTCGTGGGCAGATGGTGGCTATTTGCTGTAGAGCTCGACGATGAGCTGCTCGCGCACCGGGATCTCGATCTGTTCCCGGATCGGCAGCTCGCGCACGGTGACACGCTGGTCTCCGTCGCTCGCCTCCAGCCACACGGGCGGAGTGCGGTCCAGCACATCGAGATTCCAGCGGACGGTGACGATCTCACGGGCCTTCGACCGCAGCTCGATCACGTCGCCCTTGCGAGCCCGGAAGCTGGGAATGTTCACCCGGCGTCCGTTGACATCGATGTGGCCGTGGCTGACGAATTGGCGGGCCTGCGGGCGAGTCGCTGCCCAGCCGGCTCGGTACGCGATGTTGTCGAGGCGCAGCTCGAGCAGCCGCAGCAGGTTCTCGCCAGTGACCCCTCGTTGGCGAGCTGCTTCTTCGTAGGCGTTGCGGAACTGCCGCTCCGTCATCCCGTAGGTGAAGCGGCACTTCTGCTTCTCCTGCAGCTGCATGAGGAACTCTGAGTTCTGGCTGCGGCGCCTGCCACGACCGTGCTCGCCAGGCGGATACGGACGGCGGTCGAGAGCCTTTGTCTCGCCCGCAGTACCCCAGATATTGGTGTTGAGACGCCGCGAGACGCGCGCCTTGGGACCCGTATAGCGAGACATCTCAGACCCTCCGGCGCTTCGGAGGACGGCAGCCGTTGTGAGGCACCGGCGTCATGTCGCGGATGCCCTTGATCTCGATGCCGGAATTCTGGATGGAGCGGATAGCGGTCTCGCGGCCCGAGCCGGGACCCTTCACGTGTACGTGCACTCGCCGCACCCCCTGCTCCATGGCACGCTCGGAGGCTTGCTCTGCGGCCTGCTGCGCAGCGAACGGCGTGGACTTGCGAGAGCCCTTGAAGCCGGCATTGCCTGCCGACGCCCACGACACCACGTTGCCCTGCAGGTCCGTGAAGGTAATGATCGTGTTGTTGAACGAGCTCTTGATGTGCGCCACGCCGTCGCCGACGTTCTTGCGCTCCTTGCGCCGTCCGCGCCGGGGCTGCTGATTCACTTGCGTACCTTCTTCTTGCCCGCCACCGTCTTGCGCGGACCCTTGCGAGTACGTGCGTTCGTGTGCGTCCGCTGACCCCGCACTGGCAGTCCGCGGCGGTGTCGGACACCCTGGTAGCAGCCGATCTCGATCTTCCGCTTGACGTCCTGGGCCACGTCGCGCCGCAGGTCGCCTTCGACCGTGAGGTTGGCGTCGATGTGGTTGCGGATGCGGGCCACCTCGGCGTCGGTCAGGTCGCGCACGCGGGTGCGCTCAGCGATATTCAGGTCTTCGCAGATCTTTTGGCTGGCCGAGCGGCCAATTCCATAGATGTAGGTGAGAGCGATCTCGACACGCTTCTCACGCGGTATGTCGACGCCAGCGATTCGGGCCATCGATACGGGACTCCTGTCTCAGCCTTGTCGCTGTTTGTGCCGCGGGTTCGGGCAGATCACCCGAATCCGCCCGTGACGACGAATAATGCGGCACTTGTCACAGATCTTTTTGACGCTCGGACGGACTTTCATCGGGTGACCTGCGCTTTAGGCGAGCGAGCAAGTATAGGGGCCTTGATGGCATTCACGATGCGGATGGTGCGGCCTCCATGGCCGCCACGCAAGCTCACGGTGCCGCCTCAATGGCGGCCACGATGCGGCCATGGACCTGTGCGGGAGTGCCGAGGCCGTCAACCGTGACGAGTACGCCTCGATCAGCAAACAGCTTGCGCAACGGCGCCGTTTCCGCCTCGTACAGCTCCAACCGCCGGGCAATTGCCTCCGGTGTGTCGTCGGCTCGGCCCCGGTCCAGCATGCGCTGGGTCACCACTTCATCAGGTACGTCGAGATCGATAGCTCGTTCGACGGAGTGCGGCGCGAGCAGCGCGAACAGACCGTCGGCCTGGGCCTCGGTGCGAGGAAAGCCATCCAGCAAGAAACCAGGAGCGGTGTCGGGCTCGGTGAGACGCTGGGCCACGATGCCCAGGATCAACTCGTCGCCGACGAGCTCACCCGCATCCATGAGTTCTCTTGCCTGGCGCCCCAGCTCGGTGCCAGCGGCCACCGCGGCTCGCAGCATGTCGCCCGTTGAGATGTGCGCCACGCCGTTGCGCTCGACAAGCAGCTCGCACTGGGTGCCCTTGCCGGCCCCTTGCTTGCCCAGAATGACGAGGCGCCTGGTGATGGTGCCGGACATCAGGCCAGGAACCCTTCGTAGTTGCGCATCAGCAGCTGGCTGTCGACCTGCTTCATGGTCTCGAGCGCCACGCCGGAGGCGATCAGGATCGAAACACCACCGAAGCCGATTGCCGCTCCTGCGCCACCAGAGCCCAGCGCATCGAGGTCGCTCGTGAGCGACAGCAGCACGCTCGGCAGCAGTGCGACCGCGGCGATGAACAGCGCGCCCGGCAGCGTGATGCGATTCAACACTTTGGAGAGGTAGCGCTCGGTCTGCGGCCCGGGCCGGATGCCGGGAATGAAGCCGCCCTGCTTGCGGATGTTGTCGGCCTGGCGAACCGGATCGAACGAGATAGCCGTATAGAAGTAGGCGAAGCCGACGATCAGCCCGCCGAAGAACAGGATGTAGGCGATGTTGTCGGGCTGGGTGAGGTAGTCATCGACCGCGATCTGCAGCCAGCCCCAATTCGCCACGTTCGACAGCAGTACAGGCAGGAAAAGGATCGAGCTGGCGAAGATGACCGGGATCACGCCCGACTGGTTGACCTTCAGCGGGATGTAGGTGTTCTGCCCGCCATAGAGCCGGCGTCCCACCTGCCGGCGGGAGAACTGCACCGGGATGCGCCGCTGGCCCTGCTCGATGAAGATGATTGCCACCATCATTCCCGTGGCAACGATGACCGCCGCAGCGAGGTACACCGTGCCTTGCACTGCCAGCAAGCGGGCCCCGTCGAAGGGGATGGTGGACACGACCGAGGCGAAAATCAGCAGCGACATGCCGTTGCCGACGCCCCGCTGGCTGATCAGCTCGCCCATCCACATGAGCAGCGCCGTGCCTGCCGTCAGCGACAGGATCACCAGCGCCACCCGGTTGAACGTGAAGTCGGGGATGACGATGACGCCAGCCGTGTTGCCCAGCGCCGTCCCCTGCCCTCGGCCGAAGATGAACGTGATGCCCGTGGCCTGCACGAAAGCGATGCCCAGCGTCAGGTAGCGCGTGTACTGCGTCAGCTTCCGCTGACCCACCGCCCCCTGCTGCTGGAGCTGCTCGAAGCGCGGGATGGCCACGGTGAGGATCTGGATGATGATCGACGCCGTGATGTACGGCATGATCCCCAACGCGAAGATCGCGAAATTGGTGAGCGCGCCGCCCGAGAACAGGTTCAGCAGCGCCAGCACGCCGCCGGTGGAGCTGGCTTGCTCGCGCAGCGACACGATGGCATCGAAGTCGATGCCCGGAACCGGCACCTGGGAGCCCAGCCTGTACGCCGCAATGATGAACAGCGTGAACATGATCTTCCGGCGCAGATCGGCGATCCGGAAGATGTTGCGCATGTGGCCGAGCACGATGAATCCCTAGCGATTGGTGTGCTGATTGCCCTGGGCGGGTGGCCGAGGGCCGCCGAAGTTGGGCGGCAGGATTTCGATGCTGCCGCCCGCGCCCTCGATGGCTTCGCGGGCCGAGCCGGACACCGCGTGGGCTTTCACCGAGATGGACCGGGTGATCTCGCCACGGCCGAGCACCTTGACCATGGCGCCCTTGGACACCAAGCCGCGGGCCAGCAGTTCTGATGGCGTCACCTCGTCGAGGCCGCAATCTTCGAGCGTGTCGAGATTGATCGGCTGGTATTCGACGCGGAACGGGTTCTTGAAACCCTTCCGCTTGGGAATGCGGACTTGCAGCGGCAGCTGGCCGCCCTCGTACCAGACGGGCACGGTCCCGCGAGCGCGGGCTCCCTTGGTGCCGCGGCCTGCGGTCTTGCCGCCCTTGCCACTGGTGCCGCGCGCCACCCGCTTGCGCTTGCGTTTCGCTCCCGGCGGCGGGGCCAGGTCATGCAGTCTCAGCATCGCTGACCTCCCCTGTCACTTCTTGAACTGTGATCAAGTGGCTGACCTTACGAAGCATGCCGCGGATCTCGGGCCGATCCGGAAGGGTACGGCTACGGCCAATCTTGCCCAGCCCCAGTGCCCGCAGGGCGCCGCGCGCCTTGGGCTTGGCTCCGATGCCTGACCGCACCTGGGTCACCACGATCTGGTTCGTGCTGCTGTCGCTCATGCTGGGCGGATTCATGATTGGGCTCCTGGGGAGGCATGGCTCAGCTTGCGAGTGCGTTCGGTCTCCCGGTACGCCTCCAGCAGACCGGCGGGGATGCACTCATCGGGCGACAGCCCGCGCAGCTTTGCCACCTCGTCGGGCCGCTTCAGCGCCGCCAGGCCTGCGATGGTGGCGCGGGCCACGTTGATGTGATTGGACGAGCCAAGGGACTTGGCCAGCACATCGTTGATACCCGCCTCCTCAAGGATCGCCCGCGCCGCGCCGCCGGCGATGACCCCTGTACCGGGTGCCGCCGGCTGCAACAGCACCTTGCCGGCGCCCATGACGCCCAGCACGGGGTGCACGATGGTGGAACCGGCCAGCGGCACCTGGAAGAGGGTCTTGCGGGCCTCCTCGGTGCCCTTCTGGATGGCCAGCGGCACTTCCTTGGCCTTGCCGTAGCCCAGTCCGACCCGGCCGGCACCGTCGCCGATCACGACGAGCGCGGAGAACGAGAAGCGGCGCCCGCCCTTGACCACCTTGGCCACGCGGTTGATGTCGATGACCCGCGACTCGCGCAGGCCGTCATCGCCGCTGTTGCGCGGATTCTCGAACTGGCGGTCGCGCGGGCGACGGTTGCCGCTGCGCTCTCGATCAGGTCGGACCGCTGAGGTTGGTGCGTCTGTCACGAGTACTCCCTCAGAACTCCAGGCCGCCCTCGCGGGCAGCATCTGCAAGGGCCGCGACGCGGCCGTGGTAACGGTTGCCACCCCGGTCGAAGGTGACCGTGGTGGTGCCAGCGGCCCGGGCCCGCTCGGCGATGAGCCGACCGACCTCGCCGGCGGCCACGATATTGCCGCCGCCAGCCGCCGCCAGCCCAGGCTCGCGGGTAGACGCGGCGGCCAGCGTGTTCCCCGCTTCGTCGTTGATGAGTTGGGCGCTGATGTGCCGATTGGATCTGAACACGGCGAGGCGCGGACGCTCCGCAGTGCCTATCACCTTCTTGCGGACGCGGTAGCGGCGCCGATCGCGCCGAGCCGCCCTCGTGGGAACGCTCACTTGGCCGCCTTCCCCGCTTTGCGCAGCACGCGCTCGTTGAAGTAGCGAATGCCCTTGCCCTTGTAGGGCTCGGGCTTGCGCAGCGCGCGGATGTTGGCCGCTACCTGCCCGACGAGCTGCTTGTCGATGCCCTTCACGATGATCGACGTCTGGTTCGGAACCTCGAAGCTGATGCCGTTGGGTGCGGTCACCGGCACCGTGTGACTGAACCCCAGCGACAGCTCGAGCGCCGATGGCCCCTTGGCAGCTGCCCGGTAACCCACGCCGACGATCTGCAGTTCCTTGGAGAAGCCCTGCGACACGCCAAGCACCATGTTGGCGACCAGCGCCCGGCAGAGCCCATGCAGCGACCGCTGCGTGCGGCTGTCGTCGGCACGCTCGACGGTGGCTTCGCCCTCGTCGAGACGCATCGTGATCCCCGCAGCCAGCTCCCGGCTCAGCTCGCCCCCCGGTCCGCTGACGGTCACCACTTCGCCTGGCGCCGAGCCGGCGACATCCGCGACCGGTTGAGCCGTGATCGTCACCCCGTCGGGAATCGAGATGGGCGTTTTGCCCACGCGTGACATTGTCGCCTCCTACCAGACGTAACAGAGGATTTCGCCGCCCATGCGGTTGCGGCGGGCTTCGCGGTCGGTCATCAAGCCCCGGCTCGTCGACAGCACGGCGATGCCGAGACCGCCGAGCACTCGGGGAACCTTGTCGGACTTGGTGTACACCCGCAGCCCGGGCTTGGAGATCCGCTGCAGTCCCGAGATCGTGCGATCCCGGTCACCGGTGTACTTCAGGTTGATGGTGAGCGTACGAACGCGGCTGTCGGCGGCATCTTCCACCTTGTAATCGCTCACGTAGCCCTCGCTCTTGAGGATCGCCGCGAGGCGCTCCTTCTGCTTCGAGGACGGCATGGCCACTGCGTCCTTGAACACCATGTTGGCGTTGCGGATGCGAGTGAGCATGTCCGCAATGGGGTCGGTCATCGACATGTGCGCACCGCCCTCACCAGCTGGCCTTCGTCACGCCGGGCACCTCGCCGGCGTGGACCATCTTTCGTAGGCACACTCGACACAGCCCGAACTTGCGGTATACCGACCGCGGTCGACCGCACACGCGGCAGCGCGTGTACGCGCGCACCTTGAACTTGGGAGTGCGCTGCTGCTTGTTGACGAGTGCCTTCTTGGCCATCAGTTCTGCCCCTGTCGGAATGGGAAGCCGAGTGCAACCAGCAGGGCACGTCCGCCCTCGTCGTCGACGGCCGACGTAACGAGGGTGATGTCCATGCCCCGGACTTGGTTGATGCTGTCGTAATCGATTTCTGGAAAGACCAGCTGTTCGGTGATGCCGAACGTGTAGTTGCCGTGCCCGTCGAAGCTGCGCGGCGACAGGCCGCGGAAGTCCCGGATGCGCGGGATCGCCAGCGACACGAGACGGTCGTAGAACTCCCACATCCGATCCCGTCGCATCGTGACCCGGGCCCCGATCGCGTTGCCCTCGCGCAGCTTGAATCCGGCGATGGAACGCTTCGCCCGGGTGATCGCCGGCCGCTGACCGCAGATGCGGCTGAGGTCGCCGATGGCGCCTTCAAGCAGCGCCCGGTTCGTCAGCGCCGCGCCCACGCCCATGTTCACGCTGATCTTCGTCAGCTTGGGCACCTGCATGATGTTGGAAAGCCTGAGCTCGGTCTGCAACTGGGCGCGCAGGGTGTCGCGGTAGAGCACCTTCATGCGGGGCTCGGGCCGCGTGGGGCCACCGTCGAGGGACTCGGGCTCGGATTGGGCCTCGGTCACGCTCATGGCAGTTCCTCCCCAGAGACCCGGTGGTAGCGCACCTTGCGCCCGCCTTCGAAGCGGAAGCCGACACGGCCCGGCTGGCCCGTGCGCGGGCACACCACTGCCACGTTCGACGCGTCGATCGGAAGCAGGTAGTCGATGATCTGGCCGTCCTGGTTCTGCTGGGAGGGTCGCTCGTGCTTGCGCCCGACGTTCACGCCTTCGACCGTGAGGCGGCGTCGCTGCACATCCACTGACACAACTTCGCCTTCCCGGCCTCTGTCGGGGCCGGAAATCACGCGAACTGTGTCGCCCTTGCGGACGCGCAGGCGGGGCAATTGGTTTCGCTGTCTCGGCATCACGTCACCCCAATCACAGAACTTCAGGGGCGAGCGAAACGATGCGCATGAAGCGCTTGTCGCGCAGCTCGCGGCCGACGGGACCGAAGATACGAGTGCCGCGTGGCTGGCGGTTGTCGTCAACGAGCACCGCGGCGTTCTCGTCAAAGCGGATGTAGCTGCCGTCGGGACGCCTGCGCTCCTTGCTCGTGCGCACCACGACGCAGCGCACAACTTCGCCCTTGCGAACGGCTGCGCCGGGGATGGCGTCCTTCACGGTGGCAATGAACACATCGCCGATCGAGGCGTAGCGCCGACCCGTGCCGCCGAGCACGCGAATGCACAGCACCTCGCGTGCGCCGGAATTGTCAGCGACTTTGAGTCTGGACTCTTGCTGGATCATGGCATCCCCTGTGCTTGCGGCGCCGCGGGCTCAGCGAGCCCGTTCGACGATCTCCACCAAGCGCCAACGCTTGGTCTTCGAGATCGGTCGGGTTTCCATGACGCGCACTCGGTCACCCGGGCGTGTGTCTCCAGCGGGGTCGTGGACGTACAGCTTCTTGGTGCGCTGGACGGTCTTGAAGTAGCGGGGGTGCCGCACGCGCTCGGTCACCGACACGACGGCCGTACTGTCCATCTTGGTCGAGGTGACAATCCCCTCACGCACCTTGCGCCGGTTGCGCTCGACGGATTCAGAGGTCTCGGTGCTCATGACGGGTCTCCTGTCGAAGCTGCGCCTTGCGCGGCTGAGCCATCCGAAGCGCCCGCCAGCACAGCGGCTGAGCCCTGCGAAGCGCCAGCCAGCACAGCAGCTGAGCCTTGCGAAGCGCCAGCCGGCACAGCAGCTGAGCCATCCGAAGCGCCCGCCAGCACGTCGGCAGCGGCGATCTCGCGTTCGCGCAGCACGGTGTGAATGCGAGCGATGTCGCGCTTGGTCGCGGACATCTGCGCGGAGTTGTCGAGCTGCCCGGTAGCAAAGGCGAAGCGCAGGTTGAACAGTTCTTGCTTTGCGCTGTCGAGTTCGTCGAACAGCTGATCGTCCGACAGCGTGCGAAGCGTTGCGGCCTTTGCCATCAGATGGCCTCCTCTCGGGAGATCACCCGTGCGCGCACCGGCAGCTTCTGAATGGCGCGCTCCATGGCGCCGCGAGCCAGCTCGGCGTTCACTCCGCCCAGCTCGAACATCACCCGACCGGGCTTCACCACGGCCACCCACTTCTCGGGGTTGCCCTTGCCAGAGCCCATGCGGGTCTCCGCGGGCTTCGCCGTGACGGGCTTGTCGGGGAAGATGTTGATCCAGACCTTGCCGCCACGCTTGACGTGACGGGTCATGGCGATACGTGCCGCTTCGATCTGGCGGGCAGTGATCCAGCCGGGTTCGAGCGCCTGGATGCCGAAGTCGCCGAAATGCACGGCCGTGCCGCCCTTGGTACGGCCCTTCATGCGGCCGCGATGCGCCTTGCGGTACTTCACCTTGCGAGGCATCAGCATCAGTCGTCTCCCGGCCTGAAGTTCGGCGTCTGGGACTGGTCGCGCGTTGCCCGCTCGATCTGCTCTTCCTCTTCCAGCAGGCGCTCAAACTCCGGATCGGCTTCGCGCAGCAGCGGTGCTGGCTCTTCCGGATGTTCATCGGCGTCGCCCCGGCGCCCGGCGGATGCCACCACCCCTCCGGGAGGAGCACCGTCACCTGAGGTCTGCCCCGTTGCCATGGCCGCCTCACGGTGAATGCGATCATCGGAGGAGACCTTGTAGGGGAGGATGTCGCCCTTGTAGAGCCATACCTTCACGCCGATGCGCCCCGCTGTGGTGCGCGCTTCGCGGAAGCCATAGTCGATGTCGGCGCGCAGTGTGTGCAGTGGCACACGACCCTCGCGGTACCACTCGGTGCGGGCCATCTCCGAACCGCCCAGACGGCCTGAGCACTGCACCCGGATCCCGAGTGCGCCCGCCTTCTGGGCGTTCTGCACAGCACGCTTCATGGCTCGCCGGAATGCGACCCGGCCGGCCAGCTGATCCGCTATCCCCTGGGCGATGAGCGCCGCTTCAAGCTCGGGCTGCTTGATCTCCTGAATGTTCAGCTGGACCTTGGGATTGCCCGAGATTTGCCCGAGCTTGGTGCGCAGGCGATCGGCCTCGCTCCCCCTGCGACCGATGACGATGCCCGGTCGGGCCGTGTGCACGTCGACCCGTAGGCGGTCGCGGGTTCGCTCCACCTCAATGCGGCTGATTGCAGCATGCGGAAGCTCGGTCCGCAGGAAGTCGCGGATCTTCCAATCCTCGATGAGATAGTCCTGATACTCCTTGTCGGCGTACCAGCGCGACTTCCAGTCGGTGGTGATTCCCAAGCGGAAGCCGTACGGGTTGACCTTCTGACCCATGGCTAGCTGCCTTCTTTGCGGTCGGTGGCGTCGTCGGTGGTGGCTTCAGCCTCTGTTGCCTCGTCGATCTCATCGGCTGGGCTGACATCGTCCGTCGCAACAGCGGAGACTTCTTCGGTCTCGTCGGCCTCGGCGGCGGCGTCTTCGGTCTCGTCGACTGCTTCGGCCACGTCGAAAATGTCCTCAAGCTCAGCGTCTTCGAGCTCAGCGTCTTGCGCCTCATCGGTGTCTTCGGCACCACGGCTGGCGGCAACGCGAGCAGCGCGAGCGGCGGTGGCTGTCTGAGCGCCCGAGGCCGCGAGGCGTGCTTCGCGCAACTCCAATTCCTCAGAGCTGAGCTGCGCCACGATCACCGTGATGTGACAGGTCTGCTTGTGAATGCGCGTGGCGCGGCCTCTCGCCCGCGGGCGCCACCGCTTCAGCACGGGACCCTCGTCGGCCCAGCACTCGGCCACGTACAGCTCGTCGGCGTCGAGCTGCTCGTTGTTGGTGGCGTTGGCCACGGCGCTCTCGAGCACCTTGGACACGACCTCGGCGGCACCGCGCTCGCAGAACCGCAGGCGGTCGCGGGCCAGGCCCAGGTCCTCGTCGCGGACCAGGTTGAGCACGACGCGTGCCTTCGATGCCGACAGCCGCGCGTACTTGTGCGTGGCTTTCGCCCCGGCGATGACGTTGAGATCGATCAAACCGCTCATCGCCGACGACCGCCTCGCTCCTGGCCGGCGTGGAACTTGAATGTCCGCGTCGGCGCGAATTCGCCGAGCTTGTGGCCCACCATCGACTCGGTCACGTACACCGGCAGGTGCTTTCGCCCGTCGTGCACGGCGATGGTGTGGCCGATCATTTCGGGGATGATCGTGGAGCGCCGGCTCCACGTCTTGATGACCTTGCGCTCGCCGCTCTCGTTGAGTGCGTCCACCTTGGAAAGCAGGTGGTCGTCGACGAACGGGCCCTTCTTGAGACTGCGCGGCATCGCTCTACCTCCGGGACCCGCGCGTCCGGCGGCGACGGACGATGAGGTCGTTGGACTTGCGGTTCTTGGAGCGGGTGCGGCCTTCGGGCTTGCCCCACGGCGACACCGGGTGGCGGCCGCCCGAGGACTTGCCCTCGCCGCCGCCGAGGGGGTGGTCGACGGGGTTCATGGCCACGCCGCGGGTCTGCGGGCGGACGCCCTTGTAGCGATTCCGGCCTGCCTTGCCGATCTTGATGAGATCGGCCTCGGAGTTGCCGACCGAGCCGATCGTGGCACGGCAGTCGATCGGCACACGGCGCATCTCGGTGGACGGCAGGCGCAAGGTGGCGTACACGCCTTCCTTGGCCACCAGCTGCACGCTGGAGCCTGCCGAACGCGCCATGCGGCCGCCCGCGCCGGGCTTGAGCTCCACGTTGTGAACGGTGGTGCCGACCGGCACGTACCGCAGCGGCATGGCGTTGCCGACGCGCACTTCCGCTTGGGATCCGTTGGCCAGCTTGTCGCCGACTTCCAGCCCCGCTGCCGCCAGGATGTAGCGCTTCTCGCCGTCGTGGTAGTGCAGCAACGCGATGCGTGCGTTGCGGTTGGGGTCGTACTCGATGGTGGCGACCGTGGCCGGCACACCGTCTTTGTTGCGGCGGAAGTCGATCACCCGGTATCGCTGCTTGTGACCGCCGCCACGGTGGCGGGAGGTCTTGCGGCCGTAGCTGTTTCGGCCGCCAGTGGAGTGCTGCTTGGCGATGAGCGAGCGCTCGGGCTTGGTTGCGGTGATGTCAGCAAAGTCCGAGACGGTCTGGAACCTCCGGCCGGGACTTGTCGGTTTGCGTACTCGAATGCCCATGACGCTGTGCCTCAGGAATTGAAGATCTGGATCGAGTCGCCCTCGACGAGGGTGACGATCGCCCGCTTGGTGTCGGGCCGCTTGCCAGTGGTGTTGTTGCGCCGGTTGCGGCGGGCCTTGCCCTTGCGGTTCATCGTGTTGACCTTGGCGACCTTGACGTCGAAGACCGTCTCGACCGCTTGGCGGATCTCCGGCTTGCTGGCCGAGGGATGGACGCGGAACACGTACACGCCCTCTTCGAGGAAGTCGTAGGACTTCTCCGAGATGACGGGGGCGATCAGCACGTCGCGGGGGTCCTTCACTGGTCTGCTCCCCCGCTCTGCGAGCCGTTGCTGGTTGGAAGGGTGTCGGGAGTGAAGACCAGCCAGTCCGAGCGCAGGATGTCGTAGGCGTTCAGCTCAGCCGTGCGAACCGAACGCACTGAGGGGAGATTGCGGAAGCTACGGTCGGCGGTCTGGTGCGCAGGGCTGCCGTCCAGAACGAGCAGAACCTGCCCGTCTAGCGACAGGTTCTCCAGCACGGCAATGGCTTCCTTGGTGCGGGGCTGGGCGAAGCGCCACTCGTCGATGACCATGACGCGCTCGCTGCGAGCCCGGTCGCTCAGGGCGGACCGGAGGGCGAGCCGCACCATCTTGCGGTTCACTTTCTGGCGGTAGTCGCGCGGCTTGGGACCGTGCGCCACACCGCCACCGGCGAACTGGGGCGAGCGGATCGAACCCGCGCGGGCCCGACCGGTGCCCTTCTGCCGCCAGGGCTTGGCGCCACCGCCGCGCACCTCGGCGCGCGTGCGGGTGTTGTGAGTGCCGCTGCGGCGAGCTGCGAGCTGTGCGGTGACGGCCTGGTGCAGGGCCGCCATGTTCGGTTCGATACCGAAGATGGCCTCGTCAAGTTCGACGGTGCCGGCAGCGCCTCCGTCGGAGGTGCGGACATCGAGCGTAAGCGTCATCGCAGCCCCCTCAAACCCTTGCCGGCGCTGTGTTTGCCGACGCGCCCAGGGGCGCTGTGTTTGCCGACGCGTCCAGTGGCGCTTTGACAGCGTTGCGGACGACGACCGTGCCGCCCTTGGGTCCGGGGACCGAACCGCGCACCAACAGCAGGCCGCGCTCCGCGTCGGCTTCGACGACAGTGAGGTTGAGCGTGGTGACCTTCTCGCTGCCCATGCGGCCGGCCATGCGGGTCCCCTTGAACACACGCGAGGGCGTGGCGCAGGCACCGATGGCTCCGGGAGCGCGATGCACGCGGTGGGCGCCGTGGCTGGCTCGCTGGCCCGAGAAATTGTGCCGCTTCATGACACCGGCGAAGCCCTTGCCTTTGGAGGTGGCCGTCACATCGACGAGCTCCCCAGGACTGAAAAGGTCGGCGCCCAATTCGGCACCGACCGTCACTTCGCTCACATCATCGAGCCGCAGCTCTACGAGGCGTACGCCGGGGTCGACCCCAGCACGCTCGTAGTGACCCACCGTGGGGCGATTGAGCTTGCGGGCTTCGCGGTGGCCGTAGGTGACCTGCACCGCGGTGTAGCCGTCCTGCTCGGTGGTGCGGACTTGGGTGACCCGGCATGTATCCACGCGCAGCACGGTGACCGGGACGACCCGATTCTCGTCATCCCAAAGCTGCGTCATGCCGACTTTCGTCGCGACGAGCGCCTTGTTCGCCATGTCAGCGTCTCTCTCGTGCCTTCGTCGATGCCGGTCCGCCCTCCCGGGCGGCACTCTGCTTGCCGGTCCGCCCTCCCGGGCGGCACTCTGCTTGCCGGTCCGCCCTCCCGGGCGGCACGTAAACGCTCCGCACGGCGCTGCCGGCGGAGCGATTCTCCGGTTGTGCCAACCGGTTCCGTGTGCCCGCCGCCAATTGGCATTGCGCACCCGGCCTGGCCGGACGTCGGTTCGGTGAAGGAGACCCCGCACCGCGAATGAAGCAGCCTACCGAGGGTCCCCCATCTCCCCAACCCTCAGATGTCAGCGGGATTCAGCCCCAAGCACGGCCGTGTTCACCTGCGTGCGCTGCGCCAGGCCGCCGAGCACGACGGTGTACGTCAGGAAACGGCGGCAAGAGCGAACATGGCTGCCATCAGCACGCCGAACATCGTCGTCACAATGCCCACGAGCCAACGGAATTGGTGTCTTGACTCAGTCCGGAGGCTATTGAACTGGGTTGCGTGCTCAGTGCGATCGGCGTCTCGCTGCGCAGCGTGCTCAGTGCGCATTGCGTCGAACCGCGCTGTGAGTTCGTCTTTGGTGGCGAACCGGGACAGTTCTGCGCGCAGGAACTCCTTGGTGACCACATCGTTGTCAGCAACCGGCGGCAGGCACGACATCAGGTACTCAGCCAGCTGCTCGTCGGCCTGCTCTCACAGCCAACGATAGAGCCGGACACGATCCTGTTCAGACACGAGACTCCCTCCGCAGCCGTCGAGGTGACAGCGCAACGTAGATGCACGGCATGAACGAGCAAAGCGATTTTCTGGTCGCACGCGCACAAGTACCGCCTGGCTCGCGAGGCCGAACACCAACGGTGCCGGTCGTGTGCTGGCCTGCATCCCACAAGAACGCGAAGACTCCCAAAACACACGATCCAGATCTTCGAGCGCGAGGCCGGCCGCGTCGAGGCAATACTTGGTGGCATCTCGTGCTGGGCTGGCGTGCCAGCCGGAGTTGCCACGCTTCACCCTGTGGAGGCGTTCATCCTCGACCGCAATCAAGATCTCGCCGTCGCGAACGATGGCGGCGCTGAAGTCGTGATTCGAGCCGCCAAGACCAAGAACGGTACCGCTCATAACTCTCAGTTATCGCGTGGCGTCGTCAGCATCGGGCCGCAATAGAGGCAATCCATTCGATGCGCGCATGTATTCGTGCTACGAGATGACGCGAGCTGCGATTTGCGTTCCCCCGTTTCCCGCCATATCGGCAGGTCGCATCAGCATGAACGTCTGCGGCACCGGGATCACAATGGCCAATTCTCTCTTGGCTAACCGTTCTGGAACGCACGCCCGTCGATCTGGGCCAACGGTTGGGTCACGCGAGCGATGGGTGATCTCGCGCACCCTGTGAGCTGTGAGGTAGCGAACAGTTCCGATCCGTTTCGTTCTTGCTGGCCGCTCTGATTAGTCTCGGTCTATGGCCGCACCCGACCTCGTAGCGGCTCAGCGTGCCGCTGGAGCGATCCTCGATGCCGGCGTCGGCACTGTGCTGCTCTACGGCTCGTTGGCCCAGGGCGAGGCCATCAACGTGGGCGACATCGACTTGGTGGCCATCTACGATGACCTCGACTACGACGAACGGTGGATACGACGCTGTGCCCTCAAGGCACGAGCCCGAGCGGCCGCTGGCTGCGGTCGAAGACGTTCGCTTCGCGGCGGCGATGGGCGAGATTCATATGGCCATCGAGTCAGCAGCCAAGACGACGCATGTCGTGCTCGTCGGCACTGCGCCGGTTCACTCTCACAACATCCTTGAACTACTCAGACCCCAGCCCGAATGGGTGAGCGATGCATTCGGAAAGCTCGCCGGCAGCCAGGTCAACCTCGCAGACTTGGATGTATGGCGGCAAGGCTCGACTTACAGCGCTGACCGGCCTCAAGCCCACTTCGACGAGGCACGACTCCGCACTCACACTGCCGCGGCGTTCGACATCGCAGAATTCGCAGCCAGCCAATGCCGTGACCACGGCATCTCCGAATCACTTCTCACGAGCTGGGACCGACGGCTGCATCGTTGCAGAGAAGACCTCGACGGCCTCATCGGCAAGCCGAGTCAAGGCGACATCAACCGTCCCAAGCATGGTTGCGCAGGGCCGACTTATCGGACTGATTTCACTTCGAGCTGGAGGCCCTCGTGTCGTTGGATGCAGCCGATGATCTCAAACAAGTTGCGGGCGTGGGGGTTGCCGCTCGGGCTCAGCATGCGCATGAGGCTCTTGGGCTGCTTGTGTGTCAGTTCGCCGAGTCCTGAGAAGCCAATCGTCGCGTTGATGTAGTCACGCAGCACGAGCTTGCCTGTGTCGATGTCTCCGGCGAGCATGCAGTCGACGCCTTCCTTCAGGAGTCGCACGCGGAATTCGGGGTCCCGCCGAACGCGGGCCTGGACCGTCTCTTTGAAGTCTCGAGTCAGTGCCATCTCAATCCCCTCGTCTTTGCCGCGAATAGCTTGTTGGTAACATTTATGGTACCAACATGCAAGTTTGGGCAGACGAATCCCGCGACTTCCACGGCATGTGCGTCAGTCAGGAGGTGCGTGCCATCAGTAGATGCCTCCTCGCCGAACATAGTGGTGAATTCGCCATGGAACCTCAGCGACGACGCGTCGCACACTTGCGGGCCGGCTGATGGGAACGGTGGATCTTGCCGGGGTCGTACAGTTCGTGCGGCTCGGGGCTGAGACGGCCCTCGGGAGGACAAGTCTCCACGTCGGCCGTTGGCGATGCACCGATTCTGGAGTGAGGTCGTGGACCCGCTGTTCGACGCTGCGAGAGTGAAGAGGCTCGCTGGGCCACGTTCTTATGAGCGCGGTGTGGGCTACTTGCACGAACGCCGGGTCGAAACGCCGGTCGAGCGCGATGGACGGGTCCGGGCGATGGTTCGGGGCACGGTGCCCTACATCGTGGAGCTGTGGGCCGACGGTGACCGGCCCCGCTCGTCGTGTACTTGCCCTGCGGCGGAGGATGGCTCTTTCTGCAAGCACTGCGTGGCAACGGCGCTGGCGCTGCTTCCCCGCAGGGATGAGCCCGATGTCCGACCCGAGCGCGCGGCCGCCGGCAGCAGCTCACCAAGAAGGCAGATCGGCACCAGTGCCAGCGCGCCCAAGCTCAGCGTGTGGGTGCGGCGCATCGACCGCGCCTTCTTCGCTCACGGCGACTTCGTGAGCTACTACGAGGCTGAAGCTTGGGCAGACGGCATCCACGTCATGATCGAGCATCTCGAGAACCTGTGCGAGTTCGGCCACCCCGATGCCGTCGCCGAACTCGCAGAACACGTCTTCGGCTGCGCCGACAAGGCCATGAACTATGTGGACGACTCCGACGGCCACCTGACCGGCATCATCGATCGGCTCTCCGAATTGCATCTTCGATCATGCCGGGAAGGAACGTCCGACCCCGTCGAGCTTGCAGCCTGCCTGGTGAAGCTGGAACTGAGCTCGGAACTGGACGGGTTCCACCGAGCAGCCGCGAGCTATGCGGACATTCTGGGCGAGGCCGGGCTGGCCGAATACCGGCGCCGGCTCGAACCTCGGTGGCGCAAGATCAAGCCGACGGACGATCCGTACGGTGCCGTATTCGCCGTTCGCCAGGCAATGGTGGGATGGGCGCTCGCCACCGGCGACCCTGATGCCCTCATCGACGTACACAGCCGGGACGAGCCGAGTTCTCGGGACGTCCTGGAGATCGCTATCTCGCTCGAAGCTGCCGGCCGATCCGACGAGGCGATCTCGTGGGCGCAGCGTGGGACGCAGCCGCCGAATTCGGATGCGGACCAGCGCTGAGACTCACACTCGCCCGCGTCCGCGAGCAGACCCACCCGCTCGACGCAATCGCCGTCTACGAATCAGAAGCGCTGTCGATCATTGGACTCAAGCGACCGGACCTCTATCGCGGTGCCGTCGACCTCATGGCGCGCATCCGTCGCCTGGCCAACTCCGCTGGTGAGCCCGAGCGCTTCGTGACGCTCTTGGGTCAGATCCGTACCGAGCACAAGCTGAAGCGCCGCCTCATGACCGACATCGACGAACGAGGCTGGCCTTGAGACCGAGCTACGGAAGAATCTCGTGCGTCGGCACCCGCTCGGACTATTCGCCCGATGAATCGAACGGCTGAGCTTCGAGGTGCGCGGAGAATTCCTCGTCGCTGCTGTAGATCACGCCGTTCTGCTCATCCGGTGGAACCGGGGTGGCGCCTACGGCAGCGTCCACATCAGCAAGCGTCACAAGTTCCGTATCGGATTCGATCTTGATCGCGGCTGGCATCGGATTCGCGGCCACAGCGTCACTTCCTTTCCTGCGTCTCACCAATTGAAGCTACTAGTCGGGGTCGAGCCAGAACAAGCAGAATTCGGCGACACAGACAGCTTGTACGCCAAGGCAAAAGCCGATGGCATCAAGGCGGCAACCATGCGGGCACGGTGTCACTGACAGTCACGGGCAACACCCCAACCCCGCGGTCGCTCAGCTGGTCTGTCTCAGGCGAGCGCGTTGGTAGGCCGCGAACAGCAGCACTTCACCCGCCAGGACCAGGTGAAACACCGTCGGCAGGTAGGCAGTGAACCACCTTCGGGCGGCAAAGCTGTCCTCGCCGAATACGCCGGCGCTGCCTCCGAACCCGAGGACCAGGCGGGCCGACATCACGACGAAGTACAGGATCCCGAACCAAGCGACCGACGTCATCCAGCGCCGCCCGAAGAGATTCCGGCCTGCTCGGATCCGCAGCGTCGCTACCGCGATGATCACCAGGATCACGAGCTGGGACACGAACAGTGCCGGGAACGGCAGGCTGCTGCCCTGCCATGCGTCCTGCGAGGGCAAGAAGCTGACACCCCACCAGCGCTGGGCGGCTTGGCCCGCGACGCGGGCCAAGAACGCCAGGCCCAGCGCCAGGCTCGCCGCGGCGAAGCGGTCGTCGCTCACGTGACCTCCAGCGGCACCAGAACGGCTGCGGGATCAAGCCGAAGGCCCAGCCCGCCGCCGCTGCGATCGGGCACGTCGCGTCCCCGCAGCACGCCGCCGTGACCGAACATGATGGTCCGATCAGTGAGATCACTGGCCAGCAGGTGCGTGCCGAATGCACCCTCTGCCGCCACGATTGCGCCCGGGGCGCTCGCGATGACTGGGAGCGCTGCTCGGGTGAGCAGGCTCGTCTCCCCCACCTGGCATCCGACGATGACATCGATGCCTGCGCTCGCTGCGGCGGCCACGACGTCGAGCGACCTGACGATGCCTCCCATCTTCGACACGCGCACGTTGGCGATCCATCGAGATGGTTCCGCCAACGCCTCCAGCTGATCGGCGAGCCACACGCTCTCGTCGGCGATGATCTTGATGCGGCAGTCACGGGCGATCTGAGCGCACCCCTCGATGTCGCCCGCCTGCAGCGGCTCCTCGATAGCGAACGCGACATCTTCCAGCGCGTCCAAGTGCTTGATGGCCGCCATGGGCGTCTCCCAGAGGTTGTTCGCATCGAGACGAACGGTCTCCGGACCCGAACCTCGAGAGGCGAACGGGGCCAGCTTGGCGCGGTCACGCCGGGGCGAGCCCGAGAGCTTCACCTTGAAATCGGTGAAACCCCGCGCCCGGTAGTCGCGGAGCTGCCACCGATACAGCGGCAGCGGCATATCGCCGAGGACGGCTGAGTAGGCCACGTCGGGTGGGCCCGTCGCGACGCCGAGCAATTGCTCGATGTTGCAACTGTCTTCCTTGCCCAGCAGATCGAGTGCGGCAATCTCCATTGCACAGAACGCAGCTGGGTTGTTGTCGATGACGCTGCGGTGGGCATCGGCCCAAGCCCGCAGATCGTTGACACTCCTGACGTCCGCGCAGAACGAATCGGCGTACTGGCTGACGAATGCAGCGCAGTCGGGGACCGTTTCCCCAGTCACGTACAGCCGCGGACACCCCTCGCCGTAACCGATCTTCCCGTCGGCAGCGTGGGCCGCCACGATGACGTTCTCGGCTTGGCTGCGGCTCGCGGAGGCATGCCGGAACACACGCTTGAACGGCACCGGGAACGTGAACGCTTTCAGATGGCGGATCTGCACGCGGTGACCCCGTCGAATCTCGCTCAGGTGGCGGTGAGGAAGTCGTCGAAGCCGAACGAGCACTCGGCGCTGTACTGCAAATGGAGGTACTTGAACTGCACGTCGCGTTGGCCGTCGGCGACACGCTGGCGCCGGTATGCGTCGCCGGTGCCCGCAGCAAGGAACCGGACACGCAGCGGAGCGAGCCGACCGCTGGCTCGTTTCGCGTCGTACTCGACATTGGCGTGTCGCAGCGACCGCTCGATGTTGCTCGCCAAGTCGCCGGCCACGCTGGCCTCCGACACGGCGTCCGGAGTGCTCGCCAATTCCACGTACAACGTGTAGGTCGCCTCGGCCTCGTCGGCGAGCACGATGAAGAATGGCGCGACGGTCCCGAGTTCCGCGACCGCAGCGGTCACGGCCGAGATCACCTGGGACTCATAGAGTTTCTCGCCGGTGATGCTCGTGACTCCCTTGCCCTTCTGGACGAAGGAAAGGACCGGCGCGCGATCCACCCAGCCCGTCACCCGCACGATGTCGTTCATGTCGTAGCGGTACAGACCGTCGGCTGTGGTCACGATGACGTAGTAGTCCCGTCCGGTCTCGAGGTCGGCGAGCGTGCAGGTCTGCAGGCCACGGTCCGCTTCATCGGCGGCGTCCTCCCACGCGTCGCGTTCTGCGAACTCGAAGAAGTTGTCGGCCAGGGTCGCCACGCACGAGCCCTCGATGGGATCGATGTTGACGGTGCCGCTCACCTCGCTGGCGAGATATCCCAATTCGAATACCGGGCAGCCGCTCGTCAGCATCGGCTGAAGGCGCTCGACGGCCAGGCCGCAGCTCCCCCCGGTCCACGTCACCACCGCCTGCAGATCGCTCCAGATGTCGGCATAGGTGAGCTCACCGGCGGCTTCGAGTCTCCGGCGGAGCCCTGCTGCTCGCTGCGGATCAGGACCAAAGCCCAGCTCGTCGCCGCGAACCGCGCCGGCGCACGCCGCGGGCAGCTTCCCCGCCGCCACCGCGTCGATCACCGATTCGGCGTGCTCGTTGAGCACATCCATCAGCCGGACAAACGTCGACGGATTGGCCGTCGCCATCGTTGTAACAGAACCGTCAGCGGCACCTAGCACCGCCATCGTCAAGTAGCGGGCGTCATAGTCAGCGATGTCCGATACTGACGCGGGCAGCACATACCGGCGGCGAAGCAGCGCACCCTGGCTCGCGTAGATCTGGCCCGATGCCGAGCCGTACGGCGTGCCTGCCGGCATGGTGCCCTCGTGCGCAGCGCCGCTTACCACGAACACCTTGCCGCCGAGTGCCGATGTCCGCCTTGACAACGCGTAGGCGGCAAGTCGCTGCAAACGTTGGATTCGAGCCAAGCCTGCCTTGGTCAGCGGGATGTTCTTGGGCGCTGCAACGGTGCCGCTGGTCTGGTTGTAATAGACGGGCTGTTCCGCGGTCAGGCAGGGTTCGCCGGTGGCTTCTTGCCGCTCGATCCCCTCCCGGAGGTCCTCGTAGGTCTGCACGGGCACGGCACGCTGGTAGTCCTCGAATCCTGCGATGGAACCGAAGCGATGATCGGCTCCGAACACCGTGCCGGCATTGTCGGACAAAATGCGTTGCAGTACCTGATCCTGAACCGCCCGAGGATTGGCGCACGCATCCACAAGCCGGCGGTACGTACGCCCGCTGGCCGCGGCCAGACCAGCACGGAGCAGGCGGTAGCTGAGGCCGTGAGTCACGAAGACGTCGCCCCCTCGGCCGCCCGCTTGTCGAGTCCTCGAATCAAGGGGGTGCGCATCTGGGCCACAAAGCTCCTCGGGTACTCGCGGTTCAACAGTCCGAGCCGACCGACGGCTGCGTCGGCCGGCAGATACCGGGTTCCGAACAGCACATCCCAGATGATCAGGTTGTTGCCGAAGTTGTGATCGGACTCCGCCGGCAACTCGGAGTGATGCCAACGGTGCAGCTCCGGGCCGCTGATGAGGTAGTTGAGCCACCCAAGGCGCACATTGCAATTGGAGTGCTGGTAGAAGCCGTTCAGCGCGTAGAAGACGAAATACGCCGCAAGCACCTCGCTTCCCACGCCCACGAGCACGAACGGCAACGCGTCAACGCAGAACTGGACCGCTTTCTCTCCTGGATGGAAGCGGCCGACGTTGAGCCAGTACAGCCGATGCGGAGAGTGATGCACGGCGTGCCACCGCCACATGAAGGCGGAACCGTGAAAGGCCCGGTGCATCCAGTACCGGAAGAAGTCAGCCACGGCCAGCATCAGGACCGCCTGCAGCGCGACTGGCCAGGTGTGCGGCCACAGACTCCCGAAAGTGAGGTCGCCTTCTCGCAACCAGCCGGCAAACGCCGTCGTTGCCCCAAGCGCGAGCAGCAACGGCAACACCACCTGTACGGCCAGCATGAAGGCCACATCGGCCCGCACGTCGTCACCCTGCGGGCGCCATTCGGGGCGGTAGGGCACAAAGATCTCGTGCAGCGTGACCAAGCCGGCCCCAACCACCACAGCCACGTACGACGCAACTGTGGCGGGCACGCCGAGCGATCCCAGCGTGGTGTAGATGCCGATCCCAAGCAGGATCACGATCGGATACGCGCCTCGAACTGTGAGCCTTGCGAGAGCAGAAGGTCGGTCTCCGCCGTCGGCGTGCGCCTCAGCAGTTGCTCGCTCCGGCTGAGGGGCGGCCGCCATGGGCTGAGCCTAGGTTCCGCCGCGCGCACAACCGCCGTATCGGCGGTGCAAGCAACTCAGCAGCCGAGCGGGCCGTTGGGGTGGCTCAGTCGCCGAGGCGGACGATGGTGGTGCCGATCGTGCGACCGCCGAGCAGGTCGACGAACGCGCCGCCGGCGGTGTCGAGGCCGTTGTAGGTGACGTGACGGGGCGTGAGCGCACCGTTGTCGATCCACCCGCGCATCTCCGCACGAGCCTCGTCGTAACGGTCGGCGTAGGAGAAGACGATGAAGCCCTGCATGCGCACCTGATTGTTCACCAGCAAGCCCGGGATGCCGCGCGGGCTGGGGTCGGGCGTGGCGGTGTCGTAGGCCGAAACGGCACCACAGCAGACAATGCGTCCGAAGGTGGCCATGCGGAACAGGGCGGAGCCCAGGATCTCGCCGCCGGTGTTGTCGAAGTACACGTTGATGCGGTCGGGTGTGGCAGCCCGGAATTCGGCCCGGAATTCGGGCGAGTGTCGGTTAATGGCAGCGTCGAAGCCGATCTCGCCCGTCAGCAGCGCGCACTTCTCGTCTGAACCGGCCACGCCCACCACCGTGGCGCCCTTTGCCTTGGCGATCTGCCCGACGATGTGCCCCACCGATCCCGCCGCTGCGGACACCACCACGGTCTCGCCCGGTTGGGGTCGGCCAACGTCGAGCAAGCCGAAATAGGCAGTGAGCCCGTTCGTACCGAGCACACCCAGGTGCAAGGCGGGATCCAGCGAGCCATCGGAAACTCGCAGGTCGCCACCGGTCATCACCGCGTGACGGCGCCAGCCGGTCCAGCCCACCACCGTGTCGCCCACGTTGATCCCCTCGGCGTTGGAGGCCTCCACCACGCCGGCGCCGGTGCCTCGCATCACGACGCCAGCCTCCGGAGCGCCCGCGTAGCTGGCACTGCCCTGCAGGCCCGCCCGCTGTCCCGCGCCGATCGTGATCGCCTGCACCCGCACCAGCACCTCACCCGGTCCCGGATCGGGCACGTCTTCGGTCTGCATCGCGAAGTGCTCGCTGCGCAACGGCCCATCGGGCACAGTTGCCAGCACGACGCAGTCGGACCCCCGCGCTGCACCCTGTTGTTCAGCCATCAATCGCTCCTCGGGTCTCACCCAGCACCCGCCATGATTGCCGGTTTCCGGCGACCGTTCTTCGTCCGCTCGCCGCCGGGTCGCGATCGCCCGGTGGCCGGCGAGCGTCGCTAACGCCACAAGCACGTCCCAGCGCAACTATCGTCCGCTGCCGTGTACTCACGACCGCCGCAAGGCGGTGCACGAGACACGACCGCCGCAAGGCGGTGCACGAGATACAGCCGCCGCAAGGCGGTGCATTGGACACAGCCGCCGAAAGGCGGTGCCGTCGATACATTCGCCACAGATACCGGATCGGGAGCTACCCGCATGAAATATGCCGCGCCGACCACCATCGATGAGGCCCGGGCGCTGCTCGCTGGCGATACCGACGCCATCGTGTTCGCAGGCGCCACCGACGTCGTGCCGCAGATGCGCGGCGGCCGGCCCGAGCCGTCGATGGTGATCGACCTCAAGAAGATCGACCGTCTCATGTCGGTAAGCCTCGAGGGCGACACCTGGCACGTCGGAGCCGCAGTGCCCTCTTCGGTGCTGACCGGCAATGCCGCCTTCAGCGCCGACTTTCCGGGCCTGAGCGAGGCCGCCGGGCTCATCGGGTCGGACCAGATCCAGAACCGCTCGAGCCTCGGTGGGAACCTGTGCAACGCCTCTCCCGCCGCCGACTCTGTGCCGCCTCTGGTGGTGAACGATGCGGTCGCGGTGATCGCAGGGGCGCAGGGCGAGCGACGAGTGCCCGTGGCCGACGTGGTGACGGGCCCGGGCCAGACGTCGCTGGCCCACGGCGAGATCGTGGTGTGCTTCGAGCTCGCCCGTCCGGCGGCCAGCACCGCAGACGCTTACCTGCGGCTCATCCCGCGCACCGAGATGGACATTGCCGTGGTGGGCGCCGGCGTCCGGCTCACGCTGGACGACGACGGCACCGTGAGCGCGGCCGCTGTTGCACTCGGCGCGGTTGCCCCCACCGTCGTGCGAGTGCATGCGGCAGAAGTAGCGCTGGTCGGCAGCCGCCTCGACGACGCTGCGCTGGCCGCAGCGGACGCGGCCGCCAGCGTTGCCTGCAACCCCATCGACGACAAGCGGGGCACGATCAACTACCGGCGCCAGGTCGCCGGTGTGCTCACCCGTCGAGCCGCCGCCATCGCCGCCGACCGGATCCGCACCCGCAACGGACAGCCCAACAACCAACAGCAAGGGGACTCCCAATGAGCCGCACCCATGTGAGCTGCGAGGTCAACGGCGACACCGTCGACTTCCTCACCGACGACGGCGAATCGCTGCTCAATGCCTTGCGGGACGAGCTGGGGCTCACCGGGGCCAAGGAAGGCTGCGGCACCGGCGACTGTGGTGCCTGCTCGATCATCATGAACGGGCTCCTGCAGTGCTCGTGCCTGATCTTCGCCCCCGAAGCCGACGGCGCGGCCATCACCACCTGCGAAGGTCTTGCCAGCGCCGAGGGGCTGCACCCGCTGCAGCAGTGCTTCCTCGAAGGCGCCGCGCTGCAGTGCGGCATCTGCACCCCCGGGTTTCTCGTGGCCGCCAAGGCGCTGCTCGACGAGAACCCTGACCCCACCGAGACCGAAGTGCGCTACGCGCTGGCCGGCAATTTGTGCCGCTGCACCGGGTACGACAAGATCGTGCGATCGGTGCTCGACGCCGCCGTCGAGATCCGTACCGCCGCTTAGAACAGCTCGCCCAAGAACGCACAAGGACACTTGAACATGAGCACCACCGAAGCACCCGCAAGCACAGGGACCAACGGCAACGGCACCGACGGCAATGGCAGCGGCGGGTACCGCTGGGTCGGCACCCGCCCGATCCGCCACGACGGCCTCGACAAGGTCGCCGGCAAGGCCCGCTATGCGGCCGACTTGATCCTTCCGGGAATGCTGCATGGGCACATCCTGCGCTCGCCGCACCCCCACGCCCGGATCACCTCCATCGACACTTCTGCCGCAGCGGCAATGCCTGGCGTGAAGGCCGTGGTTACCGGCGCTGACTTCCTCGAGGCACCCCCCAAGGGCGCCACGCGCAAGCTGATGTGCACTGTCATCGCCCGCGACAAGGTGCTGTACACCGGCCATGCCTTAGCCGCGGTGGCAGCATCGACCCGACGCGAGGCCAAGGCAGCGGCCGAGGCCATCGAGGTCACCTACGAGGTGCTCCCCCATGTGCTCAACCTGGCCGACGCGATGGCGGACGACGCTCCGATCCTGCACGACAACCTGTTCACCCGCGGCGTCGAGCCCCGGCCCACCGAGCCGTCCAACATCGCAGCCCGGACCGTGTACGAGCGCGGCGATGTCGAGCAGGGTTTTGCCGAAGCCGACATCGTGATCGAGCGGGAGTTTTCGACTCAGGCCGTGCATCAGGGCTACATCGAGCCGCACGCTTGCGTCGTGGACTGCGATCAGGAAGGCAAAGCCGTCATCTGGTGCTCGTCGCAGGGTCACTTCATGGTGCGTTCGTCGACGGCCACAGTGCTGGGCTGGGACACGTCGCGCATCAAGGTCATCCCGGCCGAGATCGGCGGCGGTTTCGGCGGCAAGACCACCATCTACATCGAGCCGGTGGCAGCACTGCTGTCGACGAAGGCGGGCCGACCGGTCAAGATCGTGATGAGCCGCGAGGACGTCTTCTGCGCCACCGGGCCCGCGCCCGGATCGATCATCAAGATGAAGGTCGGCGCCCGCAATGACGGCACGATCACCACGGCGCAGGCTTGGCTGGCGTACGAGAACGGGGGCTTCGGCGGCATTGCGGCGATGCTCGGCTGCATGTGCGTCGTCTCGGCATACACCCTCGACCACCTCTACGTCGAAGGCTTCGATGTGGTGATGAACCGGCCCGTCAACGTGGCCTACCGCGCACCGTCGGCCCCTGCCGCGGCGTTCGCCATGGAATCGGTCGTCGATGAGATCGCCCGTCGGCTCGGCATGGATCCGATCGATCTGCGGCTCCACAACTGCCCGTCGCAGGGCGATCCGACGCCGTACGGCCCGAAGTGGCCGATGATCGGCCTGCGAGACTGCCTCGAGGCGATCCGCGACAGCGATCACTACCAGTCGGAGCCTCCCGCCGGGCCCAGCGGCGGATCGACCGCCGTCAAGCAATACGGCCGCGGCGTGGCCACCGGTTTCTGGTTCAACATCGGTGAGGCGTCGAGCGCCACCGTCAACCTGAACGAGAACGGCACGGCCACGGTCATCACCGGAAGTCCCGACATCGGCGGCAGCCGGGCATCCATGGCCATCATGGCCGCGGAGGAACTCGGATTGGACGTGCACTTGATCCAGCCGGTCGTGGGCGACACCGAGGTCGTCGGCTTCACCGACGTCACCGAGGGCAGCCGTGCCACGTTCGCCACCGGTATGGCCGTGGTGGAAGCCTGCCGAGACCTCAAGCTGCAGCTGCGCAAGCGTGCGGCCAAGACCTGGGACTGCGACCTCGAACAGGTCGACTGGGTGGACGGTTCGGCCGTGCACGGACCCGGTGAACAGGAACCGCTGTCGCTGGCTGCCATTACCGGCAACGCGAAGCGCACCGGCGGCCCGCTGGGTACGACTGCGTCGTTGAATGCCCGCGGCGCAGGCCCGGCGTTCTCGGTCCAGGTGGCGGATATCTCCGTCGATTCCGAGACCGGCCGCATCACCGTCGAGCGTTACACCACGGCCCAGGATGCCGGCACAGCCATCCACCCGAGCTACGTGGAGGGCCAGATGCAGGGCGGCGTCGTGCAGGGTATCGGCTGGGCGCTCAACGAGGAGTACATCTACTCCGACGACGGCACGCTCGAGAACCCAGGCTTCCTGGATTACCGCATCCCGGTGGCCTCCGACCTGCCCATGATCGAGACGGTCATCGTGGAAGTGCCGAACCCGTCGCATCCCTACGGTGTGCGCGGCGTTGGCGAGGTGGGCATCGTGCCGCCGCTACCAGTGCTGGCGAACGCCGTGGCCGACGCCACCGGCTGCCGCATCAGCGATTTGCCGCTCTCGCCGCCGCGGGTGCTGGAAGCACTGACCGCGAACGACAGCTGATCTGAGACTTCATGGCGGTCGTTCACTTCTCGACAGACCAGCGCAAACACACCGGTGTTGCCGAAGTCGCCATAGATGCTGCGAACGTGCGCGAGTTCGTTCGCAAGCTCACCGAGCTCTACCCCTCGCTGAACGCGCACCTCGTCGAGACCTCGTCCACCGCGGTCGCCATCGACGGCGAGATCATCCCCGATCCGATGCTCGAAGAACTCACCGAGACATCAGAGGTGCACTTAGTGCGCCCGCTTGCGGGCGGATAGACAAGCACCGCGCCCGCTTGCGGGCGGATAGCTGGCTAGGGCTGGACCTTGAGCTCGATCTCGACGCCGGCAGGAAGGTCGAGACGTTGAAGCGAGTCGACCGTCTTGTCCGTCGGGTCGATCACGTCGATGAGGCGCTTGTGGATGCGCATCTCGAAGTGCTCGCGCGAGTCCTTGTCCTTGTGGGGTGACCGCACGACGGTGTAGCGGTGCTTTTCCGTCGGCAGTGGCACAGGCCCGCGGACCTTGGCATTGGTGCGCAGCACCGTTTCGGTGATCTTCTGTGCGGACTGGTCCACGATCTCGTGGTCGTAGGCCTTGAGCCGCATCCGGATCCGAGGTGCTGCCATGTGAACGCCTGACTTGTCGCTTCTGTTACTGAATGATCTTGGTGACCCGGCCGGCACCGACGGTGCGGCCGCCCTCGCGAATGGCGAAGCGCAAGCCCTCGTCCATCGCGATCGGGTTGATGAGCTCAACCGTCATCTCGGTGTTGTCGCCCGGCATGCACATCTCGGTGCCTGCAGGAAGCTCAACGACGCCCGTGATGTCGGTGGTACGGAAGTAGAACTGCGGCCGGTAGTTCGAGAAGAATGGCTTGTGACGACCGCCCTCGTCCTTGTTCAGCACGTACACCTGTGCCTCGAACTTGGTGTGCGGCGTGATCGCGCCCTTCTTGGTGCAAACCTGGCCGCGCTCGACGTCGTCCTTGCCGGTGCCTCGCAGCAGCAGCCCGACATTGTCGCCGGCCCGGCCCTCGTCGAGGATCTTGCGGAACATCTCGACACCGGTGACCGTCGTGGTCTGCGTGTTGCGGATACCGACGATCTCGATCTCTTCGCCGGTGTTGATGATGCCCTGCTCGATCTTGCCGGTCACCACGGTGCCCCGGCCAGTGATCGAGAACACGTCTTCGATCGGCATCAGGAACGGGCGGTCCGTGTCGCGCTCGGGTTCGGGCACGTAGTCGTCCACCGCATTCATCAGCTCGATAACTTGCGCGCCAGCGGCCGCGTCGCCCTCGAGCGCGTTCAGCGCGGAGACCTGAATCACGGGCACGTCGTCGCCGGGGAATTCGTACTCGCTGAGGAGCTCGCGCACCTCCAGCTCGACGAGCTCGAGCAGCTCCTCGTCGTCGACCATGTCAACCTTGTTGAGTGCGACCACGATGTACGGCACGCCAACCTGACGGGCCAGCAGCACGTGCTCACGGGTCTGGGGCATCGGGCCGTCGGCAGCAGACACGACCAGGATGGCTCCGTCCACCTGGGCGGCGCCGGTGATCATGTTCTTGATGTAGTCGGCGTGGCCGGGCATGTCGACGTGTGCATAGTGCCGGTTCGCCGTCTCGTACTCGACGTGAGCGATGGAAATCGTGATGCCGCGCTCGCGCTCTTCGGGTGCCTTGTCGATCTCGTCGAAGGCCGTTGCCTGGCCGCCGACCTGTTCAGCAAGAACTCGTGTGATGGCGGCCGTCAGGGTTGTCTTGCCGTGGTCGATGTGTCCCATCGTGCCCACGTTGACGTGAGGCTTCGTCCGCTCAAAACGCTCTTTGGCCATGTCTTACCCGCCTTTCGGGGTTCTGCTCGCCTATCGGGGGAGAGTGAGGTGCAGGGGATGTCTTTGTTTCTTCACCGTATTGAACGGTGAGAGGTTAGAGACGCTGTGGCCCAGTTCCAATAAACCCGGCCAAATAACTCAGGAATCCGGACGGCTGTCGTGCCCACCAACGGCGGGCCGGATCATTCGCCGCGGATGCGTTTTATGATCTCCTCGGCAATGTTGGAGGGCACCTGTTCGTACTTGTCGAACTGCATGCTGTACGTGGCTCGGCCTTGGGTACGGGACCGCAGATCGTTGGCGTAGCCGAACATGTCCGACAGCGGCACCTTGGCATCGATCACCTGGTTGACGCCACGCAGCTCCATCTGCCCGACACGGCCGCGCCGGGAGTTCAGGTCGCCGATGACATCTCCCATGTAGTCCTCGGGCGTCACGACCTCCACCGACATGACCGGTTCCAGCAGGACCGGACGCGCCAGCCTGGCTGCGTCACGCATGGCCATCGTACCGGCGATCTTGAACGCCATTTCCGAGGAGTCCACGTCGTGATGGTTGCCGTCGACAAGATCGACGGCCACGTCCACCAGTGGAAAGCCTGCCAGCGGGCCGTTCTCCAGCGACGACTGCAAGCCCGCGTTGACCGAGCTGATGTACTCGCGCGGGATGGCGCCGCCGCGAATGCGGTCGTCGAAGACGTATCCCTCGCCCGGCTCGGACGGTCGCAGATTGATGACCACCACCGCGTACTGGCCCGAACCGCCGGTCTGCTTGATGTGGCGGTACTCGAACTTGTTGACCCGCGCGGTGATTGTCTCTCGGTAGGCCACCTGCGGCTTGCCGATCGAGGCGTCAACCTTGAATTCCCGCAGCATCCGGTCGACGAGCACCTCGAGATGCAGCTCGCCCATGCCCGAGATCACCGTCTGGCCGGTCTCGAGGTCGGACTTGACCTGGAAGGTGGGATCTTCCTCGCTGAGAGCTGTGAGCGCCCTGCCCAGCTTGTCCTGGTCGCCCTTGGACTTCGGCTCGACAGCGACGTGCACGACTGGATCGGGGAAGTTGAGCTGTTCGAGCACGATCGGCTTCGAAGAATCGCACAGCGTGTCGCCAGTGCGGGTGTTCTTCAAACCGATGCCAGCGACGATGTCGCCGGTTGCGATGTCGTCACGGTCCTCGCGATTGTTGGCGTGCATCTGCAGGATGCGCCCGATGCGCTCGCGATTGCCCGTCGTGGTGTTGAGCACCTGGCCGCCACGCTCGAATCGGCCGCTGTACACCCGGAAATAGATGAGCTTGCCGACGTGGGGGTCGGTCATGATCTTGAACGCCAACGCCGAGAAGGGCTCGCTGTCATCAGGCTTGCGCTCCAGCGCATCTTTGCCATTCAGGGAGCTGCCCGAGATCGCAGGGATGTCCACGGGCGAGGGCAGGTACATCGTCACTGCGTCGAGCAGCGGCTGCACGCCCTTGTTCTTGAAGGCGCTGCCGGTGAGCACCGGGACGATCTGGCCGTCGATCGTGCCTTGCCGGATCGCCCGCCGCACCGTGGCAGCGTCGACGTCGTCGCCTTCGAGATAGGCCAGCATGATGTCCTCGTCGACATCCGCTAGCCGCTCGAGCAGCTTGCTGCGGTATTCCTGCGCCTGGTCGGCAAGATCGGCAGGGATGTCGACGGTGTCGTAAGTGGCGCCGAGATCGTCGCCCTTCCACACCACGGCGTTCATCTCGACGAGGTCCACCACCCCTTCGAAACCGGCCTCAAGTCCGATCGGCAGCTGCAGCACGGCGGTGTTGGGAGTCAGCCGGTCCTCGATGCTGGCCAGGGAGCCGAAGAACGAGGCGCCCGTGCGGTCCAGCTTGTTGATGAAGCACATCCGCGGCACGCCATAGCGGTCGGCTTGTCGCCACACCGTCTCGGTCTGGGGTTCCACGCCCGCCACGCCGTCGAACACCGCGACGGCGCCGTCGAGCACCCGCAGCGAGCGCTCCACCTCGACGGTGAAGTCGACGTGGCCCGGCGTGTCGATGATGTTGATGATGTGATCGTTCCAGTGGCAGGTGGTGGCAGCCGAGGTGATGGTGATTCCCCGCTCCTGCTCCAGCTCCATCCAGTCCATAGTGGCGGCGCCATCGTGGACTTCACCGATCTTGTAGTTGACGCCGGTGTAGTAGAGGATCCGCTCTGTCACCGTTGTCTTGCCCGCGTCGATATGGGCCATGATCCCGATGTTGCGGACGCGGTCGAGAGGTTGCGTTCGAGCCATTGCAGCGCTGCCCCGGTAGCTCAGATCACCAGCGATAATGCGCGAAGGCCTTGTTGGCCTCCGCCATGCGGTGCGTGTCTTCGCGCCGCTTGGCAGCCGAGCCGGTGCCGTTGGAGGCATCCATCAGCTCGTTCGCGAGACGTTCCGACATTGTGCGCTCCCGGCGTTCGCGGGAGAAGCCCACGATCCAGCGGATCGCCAGCGCGGTGGCGCGGCGGGGTCGCACCTCGACGGGCACCTGGTAGGTGGCGCCGCCGACACGGCGGCTCTTCACCTCGACTTGCGGGCGGGTGTTGTCGACCGCTCGCTTCAGAATCTCGAGCGGCTCGCCGCCCGTCCGCTCGCCGACGAGATCCATCGCCTGGTACACGATGCGCTCGGCCAGCGACCGCTTGCCACGCCGCAGCACCTTGTTGATGAATTGGCTGACCAGCGTGGAGTCGTACACAGGGTCGGGAGCTATTTCGCGGCGGGGCGCTGCGCCTCGGCGGGGCATGTCAGGACTCCCGCTTGGCGCCGTAGCGCGAGCGCGCCTGCCGGCGGGCGCTCACACCCGAAGCATCCAGCGCACCGCGGATGATCTTGTAGCGGACGCCGGGAAGATCTTTCACCCGGCCGCCGCGAACCAGAACGATGCTGTGCTCCTGGAGGTTGTGGCCCTCGCCCGGGATGTAGGCGGTCACCTCGACACCACTGGTGAGGCGCACGCGGGCAACTTTGCGCAAGGCGGAGTTTGGCTTCTTTGGCGTGTGCGTGTACACGCGCGTGCAGACCCCACGCCGCTGCGGCGATCCCTTCAACGCAGGCGTGCGAACCTTCGTCGACTTCGACTTGCGGCCCTTGCGGACCAGTTGCTGGATCGTGGGCACCAAGACCTCTGTGGCTGGGGAAGCTGTAAGTGGGACAGGTTTGCGGACAGTGCTCGGCAAGTCTGAAGGGAGCCCCACCGGGAGCGCACCTGACTGAGAGAGCAGGCTAGGCAGCGCGTCCCGACACGACAACCGCCAGCGACGGGACGACCAGGCCGCTCAGCTGGCGTCGGTGATCGACGCCACGTTCGCGTCGAGTCCCGTCTTGTCGAAATCGGTCTCGTCGCCGATCGAGGCCAGCCATGCGGCCGGATCCTCGGCGTCTTCGGACGACCAGAACTCCATCGGCTCGTACTCGGGGGCGACCGTCTCGATGTTGCGGTAGCAGTCCTGGCCCGTTCCCGCAGGAATGAGCTTGCCGATGATGATGTTCTCCTTGAGACCCTTCAAGCCGTCGCGGCGCGACTCGATGGCAGCCTCGGTCAGCACGCGGGTCGTCTCCTGGAAGGAGGCAGCCGACAACCACGACTCGGTCGCCAGCGACGCCTTCGTGATGCCCATGATGATCGGGCGGCCTTCTGCGGGGCGGCTGCTCTGGGCCACCAGTTCGCGGTTGGCTTCGCGATAGATCCGCTGGTCGACCTGTTCGCCGGGCAGGAACGGCGAGTCGCCCTGCTCGCCTACGAGCACTCGCCGGGTCATCTGGCGGATGATCAACTCGATGTGCTTGTCGTGGATCGACACGCCCTGCTCGCGGTACACCTTCTGGACCTCGGAAACGAGGTACTGCTGGGTTTCGCGCACACCGCGGATCTCGATGAGCTCCTTGGGATCGCGTGGTCCGTCCACAAGCGGGTCGCCAGCGCGGATGTCCTGACCGTCGACGACCGCGAGGCGTGACATCGACGGGACGGTGTAGGTGTCCTCGGAGCCGTCGTCACCGATGACGTCGATCTGGCGGCCCCGACCGTCGTCCTCGCCGATGCGCACCACGCCCGAGCGGCGGGCCAGGACAGCCTTGCCGCGCGGGGTGCGCGCCTCGAACAGCTCCACGACGCGGGGCAGACCGCCAGCGATGTTCTCGCCGCCGATGACACCGCCGGTGTGGAAGGTCCGCATGGTCAGCTGCGTGCCGGGCTCGCCGATGGACTGTGCGGCAATGACGCCGACCGCCTCGCCCACCTCGATCAGCTTGCCCGTTGCCAGCGATCCGCCATAGGCCGTGGCCGACACTCCGAATTCGGAGTCGTCGGTGAGGGGGGACAGCACACGCACCCCCGTGACCTCAGGATCGTCGCGCAGCGCAATCAGCTCGTCCTCGCCGATCAGCCTCCCGGCTTCGAAGACAGTGCCATCACTGAGCGTCACCTCCGCCGCGAGGCAGCGGCTGAACAGCCGCGTGTCAAGGTGCGTGCGCTTGTCCGGCCTGTCAGCGGCGATGTCATCGATCCACAGACCGTTCACCGGACCAGGGCGGTCGAAAGGATTCTCGCTGTTGATGATGAGCTCTTGAGCCACATCGACCAGACGGCGGGTGAGATAGCCCGAGTCTGCGGTTCGCAGCGCCGTGTCGACCAGACCCTTGCGGGCGCCTGGCGTGGAGATGAAGTACTCCAGCGTGGCGAGGCCTTCCCGGTACGAGGACTTGATCGGGCGCGGGATGATGTCGCCACGAGGGTTGGCCACCAGCCCGCGGATCGCCGCGATCTGGCGCACCTGCATCATGTTTCCGCGAGCACCTGAGCCGACCATCATGTCGATCGGGTTGAAGGTGGTCTTGGCCAATTCAGCCTCGAGCGAACGCCGCACTTCGTCGGTGGCGTCGGTCCAGATCTCCACTTCCTTCTGACGCCGCTCGCCGTCGGTGATGATGCCGCGCCGGAATTGGGTCTCGACTCGCTCAGCCTCGCCTTCGTGTCGCTCGAGGATCTCGGCCTTGTCCGGCGGCGTGCGCACGTCGTCGACCGAGATCGTCAGACCTGAGCGGCTGGCGTAGGAGTAGCAGAGGTCCTTGATGTGGTCCAGGCTCGTCGCAATGTCGCTGGTGCTGTAGTTGTCCGAAAGCGCGCGAACGATCTGGCCCATTTCGCTCTTGCGAACAGCGCGATTGATGTACTCAAAGTCGTCGGGCAATGCGGCGTTGAACAGCGCACGGCCGGGCGTGGTCGGGATGAACCCGCCGTCGCCGTCGCTGAGCTGCGGGATGCGCCACTCAATGAACTGGTGCAACCCAACCTGAGACCCCTCGAGCGCCCGCTCGATCTGGTGCAGGTGACGGAAGATGGGCTTGTCAGCGTCGGGATCGTTGAGATCGTCCCTGTTGCCGCGCGTACGCAACTCGGTCAGGTAGTAGCTGCCGATCAGCATGTCCTGACTGGGCACGGTCATGGGACGGCCGTCGGCCGGGCTCAGGATGTTGTTGGCCGACAGCATCAGGACCCGGGCTTCTGCCTGCGCCTCCGAGGACAGCGGCAGGTGAACGGCCATCTGGTCGCCGTCGAAGTCGGCGTTGAACGCGGCGCACACCAGCGGGTGGATCTGGACTGCCTTGCCTTCCACCAGCAGCGGTTCGAAGGCCTGAATGCCCAGCCGGTGCAGCGTTGGCGCCCGGTTCAGCAGCACCGGATGTTCCTTGATGACGTCCTCGAGCACGTCCCAGACGTCAGCGCGTCGGCGCTCCACCATCCGCTTGGCCGACTTGATGTTCTGGGCGATCTCCGAGTCGACCAGCCGCTTCATGACGAACGGCTTGAACAGCTCCAACGCCATCAGCTTGGGCAGCCCGCACTGGTGCAGGCGCAGCGTGGGCCCCGCAACGATGACCGATCGGCCCGAGTAGTCCACTCGCTTGCCGAGCAGGTTCTGACGGAAACGGCCCTGCTTGCCCTTCAACATGTCCGACAGCGACTTCAGCGCCCGGTTGCCGGGACCTGTCACAGGACGGCCCCTTCGACCGTTATCGAACAGCGCATCCACCGCCTCTTGCAGCATGCGCTTCTCGTTGTTGACGATGATCTCGGGTGCCCGCAGATCCAGCAGACGCTTCAGCCGGTTGTTCCGGTTGATGACCCGGCGGTACAGGTCGTTGAGATCGGACGTCGCGAAGCGGCCGCCGTCAAGCTGGACCATCGGCCGCAGATCCGGCGGGATGCACGGCACGGCATCGAGAATCATCGCCCGGGGATCGTTGATGCGACGACCGTGCTCGTCACGCCGGTTGAAGGCGCTCAGGATTTTGAGACGCTTGATCGCCTTCTGCTTGCGCTGCGCGGAGAGCGGACGGCGCCCGTCGGCGGCCTCGATGGCGGCTCGAAGCTCGGCCTCTTCAGTGTCGAAGTCCATGTTGGCCATGAGCTGCGCAATGGACTCGGCTCCCATGCCGCCTTCGAAGTACTGGCCGTAGCGATCCTCCAACTCGCGCCAGAGATCCTCGTCGTCGATGATCATTCGCTCGTGCAGATCTTTGAGCGCAGCAAACGCACGCTCGACGAGGTCCTTTTCTTCGTCGGCTGCTTCGTCGAGCGCCTCGAGATCGCGGTCGGCCTCACGCTGAGCCGACCTCAAGTCGCGTTCACGAGCGCCATCGGTCTCCAGCGATGCGAGCTCGCCTTCGAGCTGTCCAAGCCGTTCTGCCCGCCGCTCAGCGAGTTCCTCGTCAATGACGGCGATCTCCTCGGCCTTCTCGGCCTCGAGCCGCGGCAGGTCGGTGTGCAGCTTGTCGCTCTCGACCTTGGTGACGAGGTTCGCAGCAAAGTAGATGACACGTTCCAGCGCCTTGGCCTTGAGCTCCTGGCGGGGATCGAGGCCGGTCAGGAAGTACGCCAGCCACGAGCGAGTGCCGCGTAGGTACCAGATGTGCACGACCGGCGCTGCCAGCTCGATGTGGCCCATGCGCTCACGTCGCACCTTGGAGCGGGTGACCTCGACGCCGCAGCGCTCGCAGATGATTCCCTTGAACCGGACGCGCTTGTACTTGCCGCAGCCGCACTCCCAGTCCTTGGTGGGACCGAAGATCTTCTCGCAGAACAAGCCGTCTTTCTCGGGCTTGAGCGTGCGGTAGTTGATGGTCTCCGGCTTGCGGACCTCGCCGTTGGACCATGTGCGGATGGCGTCGGCAGTCGCCAAGCCGATTCGGATGTCAGAGAAGTCGTTGACGTCGATCATGCTGTGTGTCTGGCCCTATGTGTCGTGCGAGTTCTTGCTGTTCGGTTGCGCCGGTCAGATGCGCTGACGGCGCAGTTCATCTTCTTCATCGGTGCCGCGCTCGGGCCGACTGATGTCGATGCCCAGCGATTCCTCGGCACGGAAGACGTCTTCGTCGAGACCCTGGATGTCGATCTGATGCCCTGCTGTCGACATGACCTCGACGTTGAGGCAGAGCGCCTGCATCTCCTTGATGAGCACCTTGAAACTCTCAGGGATGCCGGGCTCTGGAATGTTCTCGCCCTTGACGATCGCCTCGTACACCCGAACCCGGCCCAGCACGTCGTCGGACTTGATCGTGAGCAGCTCCTGCAGGCAGTAGGCGGCGCCATAGGCCTCGAGCGCCCAGACTTCCATCTCGCCGAATCGCTGGCCGCCGAACTGCGCCTTGCCGCCCAGCGGCTGCTGGGTGATCATCGAATACGGGCCGGTGGAGCGGGCGTGGATCTTGTCGTCGACGAGGTGCGCCAGCTTCAAGATGTAGCTGTAGCCCACCATGATCGGCTCGTCGTAGCGCTCGCCGGTGCGCCCGTTGTAGAGCGTCGTCTTGCCCGTAGGGGTCATGAGTCGTTCGCCGGTGATCGACTCCGGCCGCAGGTTCTCGAGCGTCTGCTGGATCGTGGGATGCCGTCCAGCAGCCTCTTCCTCGTCCCAGCGTGCGCCGTCGAACACCGGGGTGGCGATGAACACCGACGGCTCGGTGGTGGGGCGGGTCTTGCGGGCGGTGTTGCTGACCGGCTCGGAACCGATCATCTGCTCATTGCCGCCCTCATCGGTGGCCTTCCAACCCCAGCGGGCCGCGTAGCCCAAGTGCGCTTCGAGCACCTGGCCGACGTTCATGCGGCTCGGCACGCCGAGCGGGCTCAAGATGATGTCGACCGGCGTGCCATCGGCCAAGTACGGCATGTCCTCGACCGGGAGGATCTTCGAGATCACGCCCTTGTTGCCGTGGCGGCCGGCAAGCTTGTCGCCCACGCTGATCTTGCGCTTCTGGGCCACGTAGACACGCACCAGCTGGTTCACGCCAGGTGGCAGCTCGTCGTCCTTGTCGCGGCTGAACACCCGGATGTCGGTGACGACGCCGTTCTCGCCGTGGGGCACCTTGAGCGACGTGTCGCGCACCTCGCGGGCCTTCTCGCCGAAGATGGCACGCAACAGCCGTTCCTCAGGCGTGAGCTCGGTCTCGCCCTTGGGGGTGACCTTGCCCACCAGCACAGCGCCTGGCTCGACTTCGGCACCGATGCGCACAATGCCCTGCTCGTCGAGGTCGGCGAGGATGTCGTCGGCCAGATTGGGAATGTCCCGGGTGATCTCCTCGGGTCCCAGCTTGGTGTCGCGGGCGTCGATCTCGTACTCGTGAATGTGGATCGACGTGAGCACGTCGTCCTTCACGAGGCGCTCGGACAAGATGATGGCGTCCTCGAAGTTGTAGCCCTCCCAGGCCATGTAGGACACGAGGAGGTTCTTGCCCAGCGCCAGCTCGCCGTGATCAGTTGACGGCCCGTCGGCAATCACCTGACCGGCGGTCACCTTGTCACCGGGGCGCACGAGCGCCTTCTGGTTGATGCAGGTGTCCTGGTTGGAGCGTCGGAACTTGAGCAGCGGGAACACGTGCTCATAGCCGTCGTCGGATTCCAGGACGACCTGGTCGCCGGTTACCTCTGTCGCGACGCCGTCGATGTCGGACAGGACCATCTCGGCAGCGTCGGCCATGGCCAGACCCTCGATGCCGGTTCCGATGTAGGGGGCTTCGGCCCGCAGCAGAGGGACAGCTTGGCGCTGCATGTTGGCGCCCATGAGCGCTCGGTTTGCGTCGTCGTGCTCGAGGAACGGGATCAGCGCTGTGGCCACCGACACGATTTGCTTAGGCGACACGTCCATGAGCTGGACTTCGGACGCCGGCACGTAGCTGATCTCGGTGGTGGCAGCGAAGTAGGTGTCGCGCTCCATCTGCAGGCGCAAGTCTTCCAGGCTGGCGCCTTGGGGACTCTTGCGGACAAGCACGCGGGGATTGCGGAACGAACCGTCGGGATTGAGCGGCGCGTTGGCCTGCGCGACGACGTATTCCTCTTCCTCGTCGGCGGTCAGGTAACGCACCTCGCGGGTGGAGACACCGTCGCGGACGACGCGGTACGGCGACTCGATGAAGCCGAACTCGTTGACGCGGGCGAACGTCGCCAGCGCGCCGATCAGGCCGATGTTCGGGCCCTCGGGCGTCTCGATGGGGCACATGCGCCCGTAGTGGCTGAAGTGGACGTCACGTACCTCGAAACCGGCTCGCTCGCGTGACAGGCCACCGGGGCCGAGCGCGGACAGGCGACGGCGGTGGGTGAGGCCCGACAGCGGATTCACCTGGTCCATGAACTGGCTGAGCTGGCTGGTGCCGAAGAATTCCTTGGTGGCCGCCACGACCGGCCGGATGTTGATGAGCGTCTGCGGCGTGATCGCCTCGACATCCTGTGTGGTCATGCGCTCGCGCACGACCCGCTCCATACGGCTCAGCCCGATGCGAACCTGGTTCTGAATCAGCTCGCCGACCGAGCGGATGCGGCGGTTGGCGAAATGGTCCTGGTCGTCGAGCCGGTAGCCGGGCTCGGCGTTTGCCAGGTGCAGCAGGTAGCTCGCTGTGGCCAGGACCTCGCTGCGGGTGAGCACCGTGGACTCTGGGTCGGGCCGGATGAGCTCGGGATGATCAAGCGCCCGCGGGTCGTCTCGGTCGACGAAGTCGAGGCCGAACAGCTCCGACACGCGATCCAGTTCGGGGCCAAGCTTGCGATTCAGCTTGTAACGGCCGACCTTGGATAGCGAGTACCGGCGATCGTCGAAGAAGGCGTTCTGGAAGTAGTTGTTGGCGGCGTCGGCCGTGGCCATCTCGCCAGGACGCACCCGCTTGTACAGCTCGATGACCGACTGTTCCTGGGAGACCGCGACGTGGCGGTCCTTCTCCCACTGCGGCTCGAGAAAGTCGAAGTGCTCGACGAAGCGCTCGAGCAAGCCGGGATAGCGGTCTTCGCCGTAGCCCAGGGCTCGCAGCAGCGAGAAGATGCTGAGCCGGCGCTTTCGGGCCACACGGCTGCCGGCGGTCGGGTCCTTGCCGGGCTTGTGCTCGACGTCGAACTCGATCCACTCGCCGCGGTAGGGGTGAATGGTTGCGGTCACCAGCTGGTGCTTGGACATGTTCCGCAGCCGGTAGCGCTCACCGGGCTGGAAGATGACCCCGGGCGAACGGACAAGCTGACTGACCACGACCCGCTCGGTGCCATTGATGATGAACGTGCCCTTGGGGGTCATCATCGGGAAGTCGCCCATGAACACGGTCTGGGCCTTGACCTCACCGGTGTGGGCGTTCTTGAACTCAGCGCGCACGAAGATCGGCGCCGAGTACGTCATGTCGCGTTCCTTGCACTCCTCCACGGAGAACTTGGGCGGCGGACGAAGGTCCTCGTCGTGCGGGTCAAAAGAGAAGACCAGCTGCAAGTGCCCACCGAAGTCGCTGATGGGGCTGATGTCGGCGAACGTCTCAGCGAGGCCGACGTCGAGGAAGCGTTGGAAGGAGTCCTTTTGGATGGACACGAGGTCCGGGAGTTCCAGGACTTCGTCGAGGTTGCCGAACGAATAGCGTTCGCGGCCGACAAGAGACGACAACGGACTCTCCTAGCGGTTCAGTTGTGCGGGATGGGTCGCAGGCGACTGCCGACGGCCATTGACGATTGAGCACAAGCGCGCGCAGTCGCAGGTGTCCGCAGCAAACGGTGACCTCAACCCTGGGCCTCGATGCTGGGGACTGGTGGGGTGCGCGAAGGGAGAGGCCACCTGTGCCACGGCCAGAACGAGGCTACCCAGCCCTAGCGTGCGCCACAACCGTGACGTCGAGTTCGCGGCCAGTTGATGGCAGCGCGCGACTATGACAGCTCGACAGTGGCGCCGACAGCTTCGAGGGCCTCTTTGGCCTTGTCGGCGTCTACCTTCGGCACGCCCTCGAGCACGGCCTTCGGGGCGGCCTCCACGAGATCCTTGGCCTCCTTGAGACCCAGGCTCGTGAGCGAACGCACCTCCTTGATGACCTGCACCTTCTTGTCGC
The DNA here is from genome assembly GCF_965221945.1 of Candidatus Poriferisodalis sp. Lineage (GTDB taxonomy): Bacteria > Actinomycetota > Acidimicrobiia > Acidimicrobiales > Poriferisodalaceae > Poriferisodalis. The sequence continues at coordinate 3,099,447 of NZ_OZ244925.1, forward strand.
CGATGGCAGTCAGCATGACGGTGACCTCGTCGGCGGCTTCGGGGGCGGCTTCGCCGTCGCCGTCGGATCCTGCGGCAGCGGCAGCCACCATCATCGGTGCGGCCACAGCGGCAGTGACGTCGAAGCGCTCTTCGAACGCCTTCTTCAGCTCGACCAACTCGAGCACCGTCATGTTGCCGATGGCGTCGAGGATCTCTTCGGTGGATGTACTCACTGGTTGTTCTCCGTTTCTGTTGAGTTCTCCGTGGAGTTGCGGTCAATCAGCGCCTGGACAAGACCGGACACTTCGCCGATCAGGTTGTTCATCATCGAGGCGAGTGCATTGAGTGGCGCAGCGAATGCACCGAGCATCTGTGCCATCAGCTCGTCGCGTGACGGCAGGTCTGCAAGCTCACGCACCTGAGCATCGTTCAGCAGGGTGCCCGCCAGCACGCCGCCCTTGATGACGAGTGCTTCATGGGTGGTCGCGAACGTGCGGAGAGCTTTGGCGGCGGCGGAGGGATCCTTGCCACAGAAGGCAAGGGCTGTCGGTCCCCCGAGCAAGTCGAGCGTCCCGGGGGGCGCATTTTCAGACAGCGCCCGGCGAACCAAAGTGTTCTTGTAGATCTTGTAGCGGCAGTCGGCATCGATGAGACGGCCACGCAAGTCGGCCATCGCGGCCACGTCGAGACCTCGGTACTCGGTGAACAGCACCGCTTCGGCCTCACCGAATCGTTCGCGGACCTCGTCCACCACGGCTACCTTGTCGGCCCGCGGCGTATGTTTCTCAGCCGCCGTTGCTGTTGGCCCGCTTGTTGCTGTAGGCACTGTGGGGATCTCCTGTGCTGCGGGATTCGCTGTCGTAGGGCTGGTTGATCGCTCCCGGTCCCGGATCGGGCACCGGTCCGCAGACCAGACAGAACCGCGCCCCAGCGCATCCGCGCACAGGAAGACAGTCCGCCTCATCAGGCCCGACCCGTGTGGCTTGCCCGTGTTGAGCAAGCCCCTGAAACACGTTCAGACGGGGCCGATTTCAGGCCGAAGCCACCGGAGTTCTACGGCGAGCAGGTTGTAGAACCCCAAACGCTACCGGGAGCCCCGGACGCGTCCAACTGCCGACGGTTAGTTGAAAATGGTGGGGTCGACGCGGATGCCAGGGCCCATCGTCGATGAGACCACCATCTTGCGTACGTATCGACCCTTGGCGCTGGCCGGCTTTGCCCGAGCCAGTTCGCCCATGACTGCATCAAGATTGGCGTTCAGATCCTCGGCGCTGAAGCTGACCTTGCCGATCGCCAGGTGCACGTTGCCGTATCGGTCCGTGCGGTACTCGACCTTGCCGCCCTTGAACTCGCCCACGGCCCTGCCGACATCGGGGGTCACCGTGCCGGACTTGGGGTTCGGCATCAGTCCACGCGGACCCAGCACCTTGCCCAGGCGACCGACCACGCCCATCATGTCGGGCGTCGCGATCGCCACGTCGAAATCGGTGAAGCCGCCCTCCACACGCTCCGCCAGATCGGCGCCGCCCACCACATCGGCACCTGCCTCGGAGGCTTCCGCGGCCGCATCACCTTGCGCGAACACTGCAACTCGCACATCGCCGCCTGTGCCTGACGGCAGCGCAACTGTGCCCCGAACCATCTGGTCGGCCTTGCGCGGATCGACGCCGAGCCGGATCGACAGCTCGACCGACTCGTCGAACTTCGCCGTGGCGAAGCTTCGCACCATGTCGATTGCCTGGCTCGGCTCGTGCATCATCTGACGGTCAAAGCGACGGACGGTGTCGGCGTACTTCTTTCCTGACATATGGGGGTCTCCTGTGGTTCGCCTCAGCCGGTGACTTCGATGCCCATCGACTGCGCGGTGCCGATCACCTGCAGCTTGGCGGCCTCGAGGTCACGGGCGTTGAGGTCGGGCATCTTCGTGGTGGCGATCGCGGCGACCTGTGCCTCGGTGACCTCTGCCACCGTCTCCCGACCGGGATTGTTCGCGGCCTTCTCGAGCCCAGCCGCTTGACGCAGCAGAACCGATGTCGGCGGCGTCTTGGTCACGAACGTGAACGTCCGGTCCTCGAAGATCGTGATCTCGACGGGCACGATCGTGCCGCGCTGGCTCTCGGTCTTGGAGTTGTACTCCTTGCAGAAGTCCATGATCGCCACGCCGTGTGGACCCAGCGCGGTGCCCACCGGCGGTGCCGGCGAAGCCTGCCCGGCGGGAATTTGGATCTTCACGATCGCGGTGACTTTCTTGCGCCTCGATGACCTTGCTGGGTTTTCTGCCATGGGGTGCTCCTCGGAAATTGCCTGCGCGGATGCTCAGGCCTTTGACGGCCGCTGGCGCGGCTCAGATCTTTGCGACTTGGACGAAGTCGAGTTCGACGGGGGTCTCGCGGCCGAAGATGTTCACCAACACCTTCACCTTCAGCTGCTCCTCGTTGATCTCGATCACTTGACCCTGGAAGTCCGAGAACGGACCCTCCTTGATGCGCACGCTCTCGTCAATTTCGAAGATCATCGACGGCTTGGTGCGGCGTGGCATTTCGGGCCCGTCGTCGGGCTCGGCGAGGAAGGCCTCTACTTCCCGGCGGCGAAGCGACGACGGCTTGCCACCTGGGCCCGCATACCCGGTAACGCCGGGCGTGCTGCGGATCATGTGGTGCGCCTCGTCGCTGGGGCGGCAACGGATAAGCAGGTAGCCGGGGAAAACCTTCTTCTTGGCGACAACCTTGCGGCCGGCCTTGAACTCGATCACGTCCTCCATCGGGATCGCGACCTCGAGGATCTGTTCCTCCATGTCGAATGTGCCGATCCGGGCTTCGAGGTTCTGCTTGACCTTCTTCTCGTAGCCCGACTGCGTGTGCACGACGAACCAGCGGCCCGGCCGGTCATAGGGAGAGACACGCTTCGCCTCGGGCTCGTCGGCAGCGAGCAGGTCGTCCTCGGTGAGCACGTCGGCAAAGCCCGCCTCATCGGTGGCTCCCTCGACGGTGTCTGCGGTCTCAGTTGCCTCGGCGGTTTCGGGGCCCGGTCCCATCAGGGTCGTGGCCGTCTGTGAGCTCAGCAACCGGCGAGCGGTCGCCATCGGGTCGGTGTCGGGCTCTGCGGAGGTATCGGTCGGGTCACTCATGTTCGTCAGTTCAGATCTTCGTCAGTTCACGTCAAAAAGGCGGAGGACGCCTTCACCTAGAATCCAATCGAGGCCGGCAATGATCGCTGTCAGGATCACGATGGTGATGAACACGACAATCGAGTAGTTGACGATCTCGGCCCGAGTCGGCCAGATCACCTTCTTGAGCTCGGAACGAACCTCGCCCACGAACTGCGCAGGCCCGGCCCGTTCTGTGGTCGGCGACGCTGACGCAGGCTGACGCCGTTCGCGCCTCGCCGCCGGCGCGCCGTCAGCCGTCATCTCGCCCTGACGCTGCAGGTGACGGCGTGTCCGTCGGTTCATGGCCATCGGGAAAGTCTCCGGCTCAGAATTTCAGGGGCTTGGGCATGGTCGGTCCGCCCGGCTGACGGTCAACAGGACGGCGGAAGCGCAGGGCAGGAGGGACTTGAACCCGCAACCGCCGGTTTTGGAGACCGGTGCTCTACCAAATTGAGCTACTGCCCTCAGCGAGGATGCGGGCTTTCTGGGCGAATGTCCGCCGCAACACGCTACCGGCAGCAATCTGGGTCGCGTCCAGATCCAGTATCGGGACCGGGGCTCACTGTGCCCAATGCCCGCAGCAAAGCTGCGGCGCAGCGGAACCTCACGATGCTGCGCTCATGGCGGCGACCGCAAGCGGCCGCCGCTGCCGGTGGTAGCGGGACCGGGGCTCGAACCCGGGACCTCACGATTATGAGCCGTGCGCTCTGACCAACTGAGCTATCCCGCCGTCTGCGCCGCAGGGTAGCGGCGAGCCCCGTGCCGGAATCGAACCGGCGACACCAGCCTTACCATGGCTGTGCTCTACCTACTGAGCTAACGGGGCGACATCCGTGCGCATCCCGAGCGATGTGCGCGGAAGTTTGTGGGGTCCGGAGTGTAGCTGTGGACCCCCGATAGCTTCGCTGCCATGCGAATCCGGCTGGCCACGATGGCCGATGCCGACGCGATCGCGGAGATCTACAACCGCGAAGTCACCGAGGGCACTGCGACATTCGACATGGTGCCGCGCACTGCTGCCGAGCAGGCGGCCTGGATGCGAGACCATTCGGGTGCCTACCCGTGCATCGTGGCAGTCCCCGAGACAACTGACGACACAACAATTGGCGACACTGTGCTGGGCTGGGCGTGCCTGTCGCCGTACCGGACTCGGCCGGCGTACTTGACCAGCGTCGAGGACTCCATCTACGTCCATCGCGACCACCAGGGACGCGGTGCGGGCGGCCTGCTGCTCGGCAACCTCGTCGCCCTCGCCGACGAGCACGGGTTTCACGCAATCTTCGCCCGCATCGCCGATGCCGGTGCGGCCTCAGTAGCGCTGCACGTCAAGCACGGCTTCGAGCTCATCGGCGTGGAGCGAGAAGTGGGTCGCAAGTTCGGCCGTTGGCTCGATGTGACGCTCATGCAGCGTCTGCGCCCTGCCTAGAGCGCGTTTGGAGCCCAACCCGCTCAGAAGTGCCAGGGGAACTGCTCGAATTCGGGGTCCCGCTTCTCCAGGAAGGCATCACGGCCCTCGGCGGCTTCGTCAGTGCCGTAGGCCAGCCGGGTGGCCTCCCCCGCGAACACTTGCTGGCCGACGAGCCCGTCGTCGATGAGGTTGAACGCGAACTTGGCCATCCGCTGTGCCGTCGGCGAACGGGAGACGATCTCGGCCGCCCACTCCAGCGCCACCGACTCCAGTTCGGCGTGGGGCGCCACCGCATTCACATCGCCCATGTCGAAACGCTCCTGGGCGGAGTACGTGCGACCGAGGAAGAAGATCTCTCGAGCCTTCTTCTGGCCGATCTGGCGGGCCAGGTAGGCCGAGCCGAAGCCGCCGTCGAAGCTGGCGACGTTGGTGTCGGTCTGGCGGAAGCGGGCGTGCTCGGCCGAGGCGATGGTCAGGTCGCAGACGACGTGCAGGCTGTGGCCGCCGCCCGCTGCCCATCCGCTCGCCACGCAGATCACCACCTTGGGCATCATCCGGATGAGGCGCTGGCACTCCAGGATGTGCAGGCGCCCGGTGCGGGCCGGGTCGATGTCTGCAGCAGTCTCGCCGTCGGCATAGCGATACCCGTCCCGGCCACGGATGCGCTGGTCGCCTCCTGAGCAGAACGACCAACCCCCGTCGGCCGACGCCGGACCGTTCCCGGTCAGCAGGATGCAGCCCACATCGGGCGTCATGCGGGCATGGTCGAGCGCCCGGTACAGCTCGTCCACCGTGTGCGGGCGGAAGGCGTTGCGCACGTCTGGCCGGTCGAACGCGATGCGAACTGTCCCGTGTTCCGTGCTGCGGTGGTAGGTGATGTCGGTGAAGTCGAACCCGTCGACTGCCGCCCAGCGCGACGAGTCGAAGGTGTCCGAGACATGAGGCAAGAACGGCATGGGTGCTCCAAGGCCGGTGACGTGCAGGCACGGTATTGGCTCAGACCCGTCCTGAAACAGGACTGCGTGCGAAACTGCGAGCCGCAGCAGCAGCACAGACAAGGGGAACAGCAACATGAAGTTCGGGCTCAGGTACTGCAACACCGGCAAGTTCGCCACCGACACGGCGCTGGCGGCAGAGCTCGTTCAGGCGGGCGAGGCCGCCGGATTCGAATCGGCGTGGACGGTGGAGCACACCGTGATTCCGTCGGGCTACCAGTCGCAGTACCCCTACAGCCCTGACGGCAAGATGGCCGGCGGCGTGGAGGATCTGCTGCTGCCCGATCCGCTGATGTGGATGGCCTACATGGCTGGCGTCACGTCCACCATCAACTTCGCCACCGGCATCCTGATCGTGCCCCAGCACAGCCCGGTCGTGTGCGCCAAGCAGATCGCCACGCTCGACCACATGTCCGGTGGACGCGTCCTGCTGGGCATCGGCGTGGGCTGGATGCGTGAGGAATTCGAAGCCATCGGCGTCGGCGATCACTTCGACGACCGCGGGCGCCGCACCGACGAGTACGTGGCCGCCATGCGGGAGCTGTGGTCAGCCGATCGGCCCACGTTCGGGGGCGAGTTCGTGAACTTCGATGCCGCGTACTGCCGGCCGCAGCCGGTGAACGGCTCGGTGCCGATCATCGTGGGCGGCGATTCGAAAGTTGCTGCGCGACGGGCGGGGCGGCTCGGCGACGGCTACTTCCCCGCCCGCGGTGCGCCCTGGGACCTCATCGACTTGGCCCGCCAGACCGTCGTAGAGCACGAACGGGATCCCGATGCGCTGGAGATCACGGTGTCGGTGCCTGCGGACCTCGACGAGATACCGGAGCTCGCCCGTCGGGGGGTCAGCCGGATTGCGGTGCCGGTGTCACCAATGGCCGGTCTGCAGACCGTGATCGCCACGCCCGACGACGCCAGCTCGTGGGCCGAGACCATCCAGCGCTACGCGGGACTATAAGAGCCGCCGCTGTTTGGGGTAGCTCGAAATAAATCGAAATTCACCAATAGTGCGCAAGAACTACGTTGCGCGATCGGCGGGACGGACCCGGGCTATCTCATAGAGCCGTGCGCCCGGGGCCGTCCCGCTCGCATCGCGCGATGACGCCAGCGTAGACGCGGACGGATCACGAACAGAAACGGAATTCGACCAGGTCGTCGCGGGCGTACTGGTCGGGCAGGGCCACTTCCCAGTCGAGGTAGGCCTGCATGGCGGCTCGGGCCACTTCGGCGTCTTCGGGGTCGTACGGCAGCGGCGGCTGACGTGAGCGGCGCGCTGCTTCAGCGTCGTCATTGCGGCCGGCTACCAACCCTGGCTCGTCCAGCCAATCGGGCTCGAGCACCCAGGCGTCCCAGCCCATCTGGATGAGCCACGAGGCCGACATAGTGGCGCCGATGCCGTCGTGGTCAGCCAATACCACCCGCGCCCCTCGGGTCACCAGGTACTCATCGGTGGCCTGGACGAGTTGGCCGCCCGGTGCGCACAGCGCTCCCGCCAGGTGCCCGGCGGCGTAGTCCCCGGGTGTGCGTACGTCCATGAAGTACGTCGTGCGGTCACTGCCGGCCAGCCAGACCCCCAGCTGGTCGCGGTCAATCGTGCGCACGCCGCACCGTTCGGCCACTGCCCCAGCCGCTGCGAGCGCCTGCTGTCGCCCGCCAACGCCCGGCTCGGGAACCAACTCGTCGCAGCCATGCTCCAGCTGCAGCCCAGCCAGCTCCCATCCCATGGTGCCGTCCTTCAACGCCACGACTCGCTCCAGCCCAGCCGAGCGCAGCGATTGCGCTCCCATGATGCTGCGGGTCCGCCCGGCGCAATTGACAACCACCGTGGTGCCGTCGTCGACCAGTTCGTGGACCCGGCGCACCAATTCGCCGCCCGGGCACGACCGACCGGTCGGAATGCTCATGCGGTTGAACTCCCGGCGGGTGCGCGAATCCACCACCACCAAGTCCCGACCGTCGACCAGCCAGCCCGAGAGCTCCTCAGCGGTCACATGCGGAGTACCGAAGTGTCCTTCGACCAACTCGCCGAACAGCTTCGACGGCACGTTGATGCCCGAGTACAGCTCGCCACCTGCAGCCGCCCAGGCGTCGATGCCGCCGTCGAGCACCGCGGCGTCGGTGTAACCGAGCACGGTGAGCTCCAGCGCCACCGCCGCGGCCTCTCCCCCACCGTCGTCGCACACCACCACCGATGTGCCTGGCCGCCCGATGCGCGCCGCAACTTCGAGCCCCACATGGCTCAGCGGCAGGTTGGCGGCATAGAGCAGGTGCCGGCGGGTGAACTCCGTGGGCTCGCGGGCATCCACCAGCGCCAACTCAGTGCCGTCGCGGCCCAGCAACCCGCGGTGCCGCTCCATCAGCTCAGCCGCCGTCACGGCGCGGACGTCAGCCATCAAACTCTCCTGGTCGGTGATGCGCGGGGCGCAGGTGTCTCTCAGGCAACGGCGGTTGCGGGGTGGCCCGGGCGGGCTTCGACGATGTGGCCGACGTCGTAGTACACGCGCCACTCGCTGTCGTCGGCGTGCCAGAACCTTCGCTCCTTGAGCCGTTCGAGCGCCAGGCCGTAGCAGTGGAAGTTGGTCGACGCGCCCTCGATATGGATCGAGTGCAGATCGTGGCCCAGCATTGCCACGCCGGTGCAGCGTTCGACCATGACCTCACGAACGGCCTGTGGTTCTCCCTCGTCGGCGCACCGGTCGTAGAAGCGGTTCAGCTCCTGGCCTCGCATGCCCACGATCACCGCCCACGTAGTGTGCTCGTGCGGCGGCGCGGCGGTGCCGTCGCGCACGCTTTGCACATACAGCGCCAGCTCGTCGTCGTCGTTCTGTGCGATCCGGTACATGCGGGTGCTGCGCCCCTCGGCCGGCGGCGGGAAGTCCTCGAGCGGGAACAGGTCGTCGCGCTCGGCCAGCTGCAGCAGCCGTTCGCGGATGCGCTCAACCCCGCCACGGTCGATACCGCCGTGCTCACGGCCGTGCGCGTCGATCTTCGCAATGTCCTCCATCGCGTCAGCGACCGCGACAGCGCGCTCGGTGGCCCGTTCTGCCGCCATATCTGGTGCGCTCATGGCTCCCCCTCTTAGAACAACGTGAGGTACTGGTCGACCTCTCCGGCGGTGACCACGCTGTGGTGAGCCAGGAACTCGTCCTTCTTCACCTTCACGAAATAGTCGCGATAGGGACCCTCGGCGGTGTCCCCCAGTCCGGCGCCGATGACGTCACAGGAAGCGAGTTCCTCGGCGGCGTGCAGCAGGGTGGGCGGCAGCACCTCGATCCCCTTGGCTGCCACCTCTTCGGCAGACAGGGCATGCAGGTTGTCGGTGTTCGGATCGCCCGGGTCGATGTCGTTGTCGATGCCGTCGAGTCCGCAGGCCAGGTACGTCGCGAACATCAGGTACGGGTTGGCGGCGCCGTCACCCAGACGTATCTCGATCCGGTCGGGCTCGGGGATGCGGATCATCTGCGTGCGGTTGTTTCCGCCGTACGCCGCGTACGCCGGTGCCCAGGTGGCTCCTGAGGTGGGCGCGCCCACCCCCATGCGCTTGTAGGAGTTAACGATCGGGCAGACCACCGCCACCAGGGAGCGGGCGTGGCGGGTGATCCCGCCCACGAACTTGTAGGCGAGGTCGCTCAGGCCCAGTCCCTTGGTGTCGGGCCCGCCGCCGCTGCCGCCGATGAACAGCGGTTCGTCGGTGTCGGCGGTCCACAGGCTCAGATGGGTATGCAGTCCGTTGCCGGTCTTGTCAGCAAAGGGCTTAGGCATAAACGTGGCGTAGCGGCCATCGCGCTGAGCCAGGGTGTGCACCATCAGCCGGAACAGGATCAGCCGATCGGCAGTGGTGAGCGCGTCGGAGTACAGCCAATTCTGCTCGTACTGGCCGTTGGCGTCCTCGTGGTCGTTGGCGTAGTTGCCCCAGCCCATCACGTCGAGGTTCTTCGACACCGCCACCAGGTGCGGCAGCATCCGGGTGAGGCCCTTGGCGTCGTAACACGGCAGCGTCATGTTGTCGCGTTCGTCGGCCACTGAGATGGAGCCGTCGTCGTTGCGCACCACCAGCGAGTACTCGGCCTCCACGCCGCACTTCAGCACGAGGTTGCGCTCGGCCGCCGCTTCAAGCGCCCGGCGCAGGATCACCCGGGGCGAATATGGCCACAGCTCGCCCTCCACGGTGGGATCGCACTGCATTGCGGCCACGTTCGGCTGCCATGGCAGCTGTGTATACGAGGCCGGATCGGGCAGGGCCAGGATGTCGGGGCTGGAGGGATCCTGGCCCATCGGGCCAGCCGCAAAGCCTGCAAAGCCGGCGCCGTCGCTCATCAAACCGTCCAAGGCGCTGATCGGCACCAGCTTGGCGCACGGTTTTCCGTGCATCTCCACGAACATGGCGTAGATGAACTCCACGCCGTCAGCCTCGGCCCGGCTGCGGATCTCGTCGACTGCGTCAGTGCCGTTGCTCATGGCGTTCCCCCTGTGATCGTGCCCTCACTGTCCGAGCCCTCATCGGCCCGACCTGAGCGCTGTCCCGCCGCCGACAGTACTCAACGGCGTGGCCGAATTTGGCTGGGCGCTACGGTTCGGGGCTGGACTGACGGCGACGAGGACCGTCGGGCGGAGGAGCGCCATGTGCGGCATCGTGGGCCTGTTCTGCAAAACCGAGACCCACCGGCACGAGCTGGGCCGGCTCACGGCAGTGATGCTGCGGGAAATGCGCGACCGCGGCCCCGACAGTGCCGGGTTCGCCGTATACGACCCGGGCACCGACGGTCGCACCCGTGTCACCGTGCTGGCCGAGGGGCGCGAGGTGGACTGGGGCCCGGTTGCGGCCGCGCTGGAAGTGGTGCTGGACGCTGAGGTGACGGTACGGGCGGTGCACGACCACGCCGTGTTCACCACCGGCGGCGATGGCCGCACCGTCCGCCAATGGATCATCGACAACGTGGCGGGCGCGTCGGTGCTGAGCTACGGCGACCAGATCGAGCTGTACAAGGCGGTGGGCGACCCGCACCTGGTGGCTGAGCGTTACGACCTTGCGGGGCGCACCGGCACCCATGCCTTGGCCCACACCCGCATGGCCACCGAATCGGCGGTGACCACCAACGGCTCGCACCCGTTCGTCACCGGCGCAGACACCTGCCTGGTGCACAACGGATCGCTGTCGAACCACAACCGGCTGCGGCGATTCCTGGAGGCCCAGGGCGAATCGTTCCAGACCGAGAACGACTCCGAGGTGGCGGCCGGCTACCTGTCGTGGCGGATGCGCTCGGGCAACACCATTTCCGAGGCACTTGAGGGTGCGCTGGGCGACCTGGACGGCTTCTACACGTTTGCGATTGGCGTGGCCGACGGATTCGCCATCCTGCGCGACCCCATCGCCTGCAAGCCTGCGGTGGTGGCCGAGACGGACGACTGGGTGGCCATGTCGTCGGAGTACCGAGCCATTGCGCGCCTGCCCGGCGCGACCGATGCCGAAATATGGGAGCCGGAGCCGGCCCGCATCTACGCGTGGAGTCTGGCGGCGTGAGGGGCCGAGCGGCATGAGCGGGGCCGCGCGCGTCTTCGATCTCGCCGAGGTGAGCCGGCGAGAACTCAATCAGGCACTGCACAACGCCCCCGACGGAGAGTCCTTCAACATTGTCAATCCCCGCGGCGCCCATGCGGTTGCGTGTGGCATCGCTGCCGCGATCGACGTAGTGGTGCGCGGCTCGGTGGGCTACTACTGCGCTGGCATGCACCAGCGCGGCCGGATCCTGGTGGAGGGCAATGCCAGCACTGGACTGGCCGAGAACATCATGTCCGGGGTGGTGCGCATCACCGGCAACGCCACCATGTCAGCGGGCGCGACGGGCTGCGGTGGCCTCCTGGTTGTGGGGGGCAATGCGGGCGCCCGGTGTGGCATCTCCATGAAGGGCGTCGACATCGTGGTAGGCGGCAACGTCGGCCACATGAGTGCGTTCATGGCCCAAGCCGGGAACCTGGTGGTGTGTGGCGATGCTGCGGCGGACTTGGGCGACTCCATCTACGAGGCGCAGATCTTTGTACGGGGCGACGTAGAGTCGCTGGGCGCGGACTGTGTACCCAAGGAGATGCGGCCCGAACATCTCGACACGCTGGCCCGGCTGCTGGCCGCGGCTGGCGGGGCGACTGATGGGGCTAACGCCGGCGACTTTCGCCGCTACGGCTCGGCCCGGCGCCTTTACAACTTCACCATCGACGACGTGGACGCACTGCAAGCGACCGCCGCAGCCGGCACGGCGACGGCCATCCGATGACTGGGACACCGGCTGGGACACCGAACGGCGGCCCCACACCGACCGGCAACTCGGCGCCTCTCGCCAACACTGACCCTGACTACTGGCACCTGCGCGAGTCGTACACGTTCGACCGCAACGTGATCGCCGAGATCCGTCGGGCTGCCAACACCGGCATCTACCGCATCCGGGGATGGGGGGCCAAGCGCCGCCTGCCCACCCTCGACGACCTCGTGTTCCTCGGGGCGTCGATGTCGCGCTACCCGCTGGAGGGATACCGCGAGGCCTGCGGCACCGATGTGGTGATCGGCGAGGACCGGGCCGAGCGGCCAGTGCACCTGAAGATCCCGGTCACCATCGCCGGCATGAGCTTCGGCTCGCTGTCGGCCCAAGCCAAAGAAGCGCTCGGCCGGGGCGCGTCGGCGGCGGGGACCTCCACCACCACCGGCGACGGCGGCATGACCACCGAGGAGCGCGAGCACTCCTCGGTGCTCGTCTACCAGTACCTGCCGTCTCGCTACGGCATGAACCCCGACCATCTGCGGGTGGCCGATGCCATCGAGGTGGTGGTGGGCCAGGGGGCCAAGCCGGGCGGCGGCGGGATGCTGCTCGGCCAGAAGATCACCGAGCGGGTGGCCGAGATGCGCACGCTGCCCACCGGGATCGACCAGCGCTCGGCGTGCCGCCATCCTGACTGGACCGGTCCCGACGACCTGGAAATCAAGATCGGCGAGCTGCGCGAGATCACCGACTGGAAGGTGCCGATCTACGTGAAGGTGGGTGCCGCACGCCCCTACTACGACACAGCGCTGGCGGTGAAGGCCGGCGCCGACGCCGTGGTGGTCGACGGCATGCAGGGGGGCACCGCCGCGACACAAGACGTGTTCATCGAGCACGTCGGCATCCCGACGGTCGCTGCGATTCCCGAAGCCGTACGGGCCCTGCGCGAGCTCGGCGTTCACCGCCGTGAGGTGAAGCTCATCGCAGCAGGCGGCTTCCGCTCAGGCGCGGATGTGGCGAAGGCACTGGCGCTGGGCGCCGACGCTGCGTCGATCGGCACTGCTGCACTGATCGCCATCGGCGACAACGACCCCGCCTATGAGGCCGAATACCAGGCGCTAGGAACCTCAGCGGGCTTCTGGGAGGACTTCCAAGCCGGCACTGACCCGGCCGGCATCACCACCCAAGACCCTGAGCTGTCGGCCCGGCTCGACCCGGTGCTGGCCGGGCGGCGCCTGGCCAACTACTTGCAGGTGCTCACTATCGAGACGCAGATCCTGGCCCGCGCGAACGGCAAGTCCCACGTCCTGAACCTGGAACCCGAAGACCTCGCTGCGCTCACAGTCGAGGCTGCCGCCATGGCCAAGGTGCCGCTGGCCGGCACGAGCTGGGTGCCTGGAGCCGATTGACTCGGCCCAGGCCTGGGAACATCCGCTAGCGGCCCTGCCACTGGGGTGGGCGCTTCTCGGAGAATGCGCGGGGGCCCTCGATGAAGTCGGCGCTGTTGTTCATCGCTCGCACCGCGTCGTAGCGGCCTTCGTGCGCTGCTCGCACGCTGGCCTCGTTGAGGCCCTGCATCGCAGCTTGCTTGGTCGCGCGGATGGACATCGGCGAGCATTCGAGGATCATCTCGGCCCAGCGACGGGCGCATGCCAACGCCTCGCCTTTGGGGACCACCTCGGCGACGATGCCCAACTCCTTGGCCTCAGCTGCGGGCACGTGACGGCCGGTCAGCATCATGCTCATGGCCCGCTTCAGCCCGATGTGTCGCGGCAGCCGGTGAACTCCACCCGCAAGCGCAGCCAGGCCCACCTTCGGCTCTGGCAACGCCAGCAGCGCGTTCTCCGATGCGACGATGATGTCGCAGGCCAGCGCGATCTCGAAGCCGCCGCCCATCGCTACGCCATTCACGGCTCCGATCACTGGCTTGTCGAGGTCCCAGCGCGACGTCAATCCGCCGAAACCCGACGACGGCATAGCCGAACGATCACCACCCTCGGCCTGGTACCTCAAGTCGTTGCCTGCAGAGAACGCCCGGTCACCCTCGCCGGTCACAATCGCGACCCAGAGATCCGGGTCGTTCTGGAATTCGTCGAACTGGTCCGACATCTCGGCATTGCCCGGCGGGTGCAGTGCATTCATCCGCTCCGGCCGGTTGATCGTCACGACGAACAGGTGCCCGTCGCGTTCCGAATAACAGAATTCACCCATGCCGGGCGAACTTAGTAGTCCCCTCTCGGCTTCGCTCAGCGTTGGCCGGCGCGTTCTCGGCGCGGGTCGGTTTGGTGGCGCTGCGGGGCACCGGCGCAATCAGTCGGCTGGCGAGTAGATGGGGTGGGTGCCGAACTGGTTCTTCGTGACGGGTGTGCCGGTCTCGGCATAGAACGCCGTGCCGCGCACGACCGAGTCGAGATATGACGGCAGCGCTCGCCGGATCATATGCTCGGCATAGTGCTCTCGCTCAGCGGCCGGCACGTCGTCGCGCAGCAGTGCCACGACCTTGATGGTGAACTCGCACCCGGGTGATCCGGCGCTGTCCGCCGACGTCTTACTCTCCGCAGGCTCGGTGATGCGCCAACGGACGAGCGCAGTGCGGGCTTGTGGCGGGCCGAGCACCAAGTCGTAACCGGCGCCGTCGAACCAGTCGAGGAACTCGCGCTGGTAGTGAACGCCGCTGTAGTAGTAGACGTGATCGCGGCTGCGTGCACCGTCCCAGCGCTTCACCTCGTTGCGCTCGCAGAACGGGTGGATGTTGGTGAGGTTGCCGGACTCGCTGATGGCCTCCCAGACGTCGGCAGGCGGGGCCACCACGGCGACGCTGGCGATGATCGGTTCCATCGGCTCGATGCCGCGAGCCCCCAATCGGTCGATCAGCGTCTCGTCGGACGGTGTCAGTGCACTGCTCGTCGCTTCATTCGCATCGTCCATTTCGTCATTCTGGACCCTGTGAGCAACGCGTGCCCGCGGACATGCTGAGCGGCATCGCGCCCGCACTCATTTCGGCCTCATACCCGTGATTACGGGGCCAAGGGGATCGATATGTTCGCCATGAGTGATGGTCTCGGTGAGAACTTCGCCGGCGGCAGCGACGCGGTGCTTCAGGTCGCCGTGACGATGCAGTCCGGCACCATCGGCAGCCACAACAGCGCTCTAGTCAACGCGTAGCAGGCCGCATCGGCTGACAGCCCAGGGTCGGCGGAGCTGCCGTCGCGCTCAGACCCTTGGCAGAAGCTGGGTGGTCTCGATGATGCGGGAATCTTCCAGCGCTGCCGCTCGGATAGGCGCGATGGCCAAGTAGTCAGGGTCGCGGAACATCGCAAGGAACTGGGCGCGCGTGGGATAGCGAACCAGGATGGCAATGTCCCACTGCTCCGAGGTCGGGCCGACCGCCGTGTGCCCGGCACACCCCATCCAGATCGGCTCGCCGCCGAATCGAGGGTGCAGCTCGGCGAAGCGGCGTCCATATTCCCGGTAGGCGGCCTGTCCGGACAGGCCGTCGACGCCATAGCCCGACTCGGCGGTCTCGCGGTAGCGCAGCAGGTTGAGCATCACGACCGGCTCGTCGGGGTCGCCTTCCGCAACGGCGTCAATCTGGGCGGTCGAAGCGTGTTTGTGCACGAGAGCTCCTGTTCAGTTCGTGGAAGGGGTGGAATCCGGCGGCTCGCCGAGCGCCGTTGGACTGACGGCGTGGCCGCTCAGGCCGGGCGGGGCCACACGATCGGGTAGTGGTCGGTCTCCATCGGCGCGCCAGGCACCAATTCGGCATAGTGCAGCGCGTCGGCCGTGCCGATGCGGGGGTCGTAGCGGACGTCGTCGCCGATGTAGCGCGCGGCGTAGCCCCTGCGGGCGCGGCCGGGGTTCGAGTTGCCCCGCGAACCGTGGAGGATCATCGCCCAGAACGCGACGGCGTCACCCGGCTGGAGATCGAACGACACGATGTCGTAGGCGTCGCGGTCAGCCTCGACATCGGGCGCCGGCTCGTAGTCAGGGTTCTGCTTGTAGTCGTGAGCGTTGGTCGGTGCGAAGGTGCGCGGTTGGAACCAACGGTCCCAGGCATGCGAACCCCGCACGTACTCGACCCTGCCGTTCGTGGCGTCCACCTCGTCGAGGGCGATCCAGAACGACATCACCTGGCGTCCCGAGATCGGCCAGTAGGGCTGATCGTTGTGCCACGGCACCGACTGGCTCGCGCCGGGGGCCTTGACGAAGAGCTGGTCGTAGTACATGCGCACCGTCGGCGAGCCGAACATGGCCGACGCGTACTCGCCCAAACGCGAGTGGAGAACGAATTCTTCGAACACCGAACGGAAACGCCACAGGTCCAGCCCACCGAAGAAACCGGTCGACTCATAGGCGTGTGCAGTCGGACTCGGGTTCGCCATCTCCTCGGCGACGCCCTCGCGCAGTCGCTCCACCCATTCGGCGTCGACAACATTGCGGAGTACGACGACACCATCGGCGCGAAACCGCTCGACCGTGTCGTCATCGACGATCGGTTGTGCCGGTCGATCAAGCCCCGGTCGATCAAGCCCCGGTCGATCAAGCCCTGGTTGATCAAGCCTCGGTTGATCAAGCCCCGATCGATCAAGCACTGTGTCGCTCATCGTCGTCCCCTGTCGTCAGCACCAAGTCAACACGATGGGTGCACCGCACTGCCAGACTCATGGCGAGGAGGCGACATGAGCGACGATCAGAGCAGCAGCAGTGGTTCGGGGGCGATCCCCGGACTCCCGCCTCGGCCGCATCGGGGCTGGACCTTTAACGAGCAACCCGTCGGCAAGCGCTGGAGCACAAGCCGCCGAACGATCACCGAAACCGACCTAGTCGTGTACGCCACGCAGTTCGGCTTCGCCGAGGGGCTCTTCTTGGATGCCACCGCCGCCGAGCGTGCCGGCTATGACGGGAGACTTGTGCCGGGCAGCTTGGTGATGTCGCTAGCTGAGGGCTTGATCATCAGTGGCGGCGCCATTGCCGACACCGGAGTGGCCTACTTGGGCGCCACTGTCGAAGTCAAGGGGCCCACGTTCGTCGGTGACACCCTGCAGGTGGTCGCCGAGGTCACCGCGGCCCGACTCACCTCACGGGGCGACCGCGGCATCGTGACCACGCGCAACGAGGTCTTCAACCAGCACGGCAAGCTCGTGATGGTGTATTCCCCCACACGCATGGTCCTCGGCCGTCACGCCGATTAGGCCAACGCGGGTCTGATAGCGGCAGTACGGTCGGCGGGATTCTTGGATCGACGGCAGGGAGCTAATTGATGAGCAGGTTCACGGGTCGGGTGGCGATTGTGACGGGAGCGGCCGGGGGAATCGGGCTGGCGGCTTGTGCCCGGTTTGCCTCGGAGGGAGCGTCGGTGGTTGCGGTGGACCTGGCGTCGGCCGACCTCGACGCCGCGGTGGGGGCCATCGAAGGCGCTGGTGGCACAGCGCTGTCCGTGCCCGCCGACGTCACCAATTCCGCCCAAGTCGCCGGCTACGTCGACGCTGCCCGTGAGGCTTTCGGACGCGTCGACGTCCTGTTTAACAACGCAGGCATCGAGGGCACCTACGCCCCGATGATCGAGTACTCCGAGGAGTCCTTTGACCAGGTCATTGCGGTCAACGTGCGCGGCGTGTGGCTCGGCATCAAGTACGCCGCCCCGGCGATGATCGCAAGCGGCGGCGGGTCCATCGTGAACACGGCATCGGTGGCTGGCCTGCTTGGCTCCCGGGGCATCTCTCCGTACTCGGCGAGCAAGCACGCTGTCGCCGGGCTCACCAAGTCGGCCGCGCTGGAACTGGCGACTTCTGGCGTGCGGGTCAACGCCGTGTGCCCTGCGCCCATTGAGACGCGCATGATGCGGTCGCTGGAGGCTTACATCGGTGGCGACGACGCTGACGACATCCGCAAGAGATTCGCCGAACGCCTGCCCGTGCAGCGTTACGGCGAACCCCACGAAGTCGCTGCGCTGGTGGCGTTCCTGGCTTCCGACGAAGCCAGCTACATCACCGGCAGCCTCTACCCCATCGACGGCGGCTTCACCGCCGGCCGCTGAATCACGCTGGTGGGCCGGGGAGGATTCGAACCTCCGTAGGCGTAGCCGACGGGTTTACAGCCCGCTCCCTTTGTCCGCTCGGGCACCGACCCCAGAGGTGGGCAGGCTACCGGCGCACGCGACACCGTCGGTAAGGCCCAGAGCACCACAAGACCCACGGTCTGCTGCCTGATTCGCGTCGGTAGCTTGCGCTTGTGCCTTCATTCGACGTCGTTTCCAAAGTGGACATGCAGGAGATCCGCAACGCCGTGGATCAGGCTTCCCGCGAGGTCGCCAACCGGTACGACTTCCGCAACACCGGCAGTGCCGTGGAGCTGGGCGAAGGCGCAATCGCCATGCGCTCAAGCACTGAAGATCGGCTTACGGCGATGCGGGTCGTGCTCGAAGAGAAGCTCGTGCGCCGCCAGGTCAGCTTGAAGGCCATCCACTACGGCAACGTCGAGGAGGCCTCCGGTGGGACAGTTCGCCAGGAAGCCGCTCTGCAAGCAGGCATCTCATCGGACCGGGCCCGGGAACTGAACAAGTTCATCAAGGGGCTGGGCATCAAGGGCGTGCAGTCGCAGACCCAAGGCGATCAGCTGCGGGTGATGTCGAAGAAGCGGGACGATCTGCAGGCGGTCATCGCCGAGCTCAAGGCTGGCGATTTCGACGTGCCGCTGCAGTTCGAGAACTTCCGGGACTGACGCCCGAGTTCAGCTCGCCGTCTCAGCTCGCCGTCTCAGCTCGCCGGTCGAGAAAGCCGATTCAGATCGCTTCCTGCCAGGAGCCGTCGCGCAGGCGGCGGATGCGCTCTTCCATCGGCGGGTGCGTGGTGAACAGCCCCTTGAAGCCCATCCGGCGGCTGGCCAGCGGGTTCGCGATGTACATCTGGGCCTGATTTGGGTCGGCCAGGCTGGGGACCATTTTCGAGGCCACGTCCAGCTTCGCAAGCGCTTGCGCGAGTGGCTCCCCGTCGCCGATGAGCCGGGCTGCGGTGCGGTCTGCCTGGTACTCGCGGCTGCGGCTGATGGCCATCTGCAACAGCATGGCGGCGATCGGCGCAAGGATGATGAGCAGAATCTCGCTGAACGCGTTGCGGTCGTTGTCGCGCCCGCCGCCTCCGAATATCAGAGCGAACGACGCCATCCGGGCTGCAAACGTGATCGCAGTGGCCACTGCTGCGGCCACCGAGCCGATCAGGATGTCCCGGTTGCGGATGTGGGCCATTTCGTGGGCCAGCACGCCGCGGATCTCGTACCAGCTGAGGTGGCGGATGAGCCCTTCAGTGACGCACACCGCCGCGTTCTTCGGATTGCGGCCGGTGGCAAAGGCGTTGGGCTGCGGGTCGGGCGAGACGAAGAGCCGGGGCATGGGCAGGCCGGACAGCTCGGTGAGCTCGCGCATGATCGTCCAGTACTCAGGGAGCTGATGCGGCTGGACTTCCTGAGCCCGGGCGGAGCGGATCGCGAGCTTGTCGCTGAACCAGTAGCTGCCGCCCACCATGACCAAAGCGATGATCACGGCGATGGTGAGGCCGCTTTGGCCCCAGAAGCTGCCGATCCACAGAATCAGGCCAGCGAGGCCTGCCAGAAGAACGGTGGTCTTGGCCGTGTTGCGCACTTTGTTCGCTGCCCCTTTTCCGTCGCTCCACAGTAGATGTGCCGGTCGGGATGCAGGCTAATGACGACCAGCTTCGCGGTGGTCACGAGCAACAGTGCCGGAGCCGCTGTGGGTGATCGTCAGTTCTTGGCTTCGACGAGGCGCCAGTCGTCCGAGCCCGGGGCGTAGCGGTCCCGGAACTCGGGGTCATAGTCGGCTGCGAGTTCGCTGGCGCACCCTATCGCAGCCCGGTAGGCGTCAATGAGAGCGTCCTCGGCGTCGTAGTCGAACGGGTCTTGCAGGCGCATCTCGGTGATGCTGCCTCGTTCGATGGGGTTGTCGCGCAGGTACTGGGCCGTCACGCCGATCGCTTCGACGGCAGGCACGAGGTCGCGGTACCCGAAGTCGCTGATGAGCAGATCGGGGCCAGTCATCTGGTGAAGCGAGTGCTCGCCGCCCAGGAAGGGACGTACGGGAGTGGCGAGTTCTTCGGGCAGGTTCACGATGTCGAGTTCGACATCGAGCGCGGCGGCGATGATCTCGACCGTCTGACGAGCCGTGAGGACGTGCTCGTCGCTGATGTTGTACGCCTTGCCGGCAGCCACCTCGGGACGGTCCACGGCCAGGGTGAGCGCATGCCCGGCGTTCGGGCCGTAGGCGGCGGTGCGCAGGGTGAGACCGCCATCGGCGATGATGACCCGCCTGCGACCATCGATGATGCGCCGAACAATCAGCCACTCGCGAGGGTTGATCTGGCCCGGTCCGTAGATGAGTGGGTAGCGGAAGATGGTGGCGCTGGGGTGATGGTCGAAGACGATGTCCTCGGTGGCGACGATCTTGGCCACTTTGTCGTTGGAATCGTCGACGGCGCGCTCGGCTGTCTCACGGATCGGCACGAGCATGCCGGGCGGCCAGTTGAGCTTGGGGCGGGCGAAGCCCTTGTAGGCCGGCACTCCTCCGACGGCAATGAACTGCCCACAGCGACCGGCGAAGAATGGCACCAAGTCGCGCAGCCGCCCGTACATCGCATAGACGACATCGAACGTGGCACCGTCGAGTGCTGCTTCGACCTCGGCGGCGCGGAATGGGTTCGTGTGGATGTGCTCCACGCTCGGCGGGATCGTGTCCACCTCGTGGCGCCCGGTGTGCAGGATCTTCGTCTCGTATCCGCGTTCGATCAGGCCATTGACGACGCCGGGACCCGTCGGCCCCGTGCCTCCGATCACCAACGCCGTAGATGCCATCGGCTCATGCTGTCAGGTCCGAGGCCGTCGTACCCGGGTCAGTGGGGGTGGTAGCCGCTGTCGATGTAGAGGGTCGGCAGATCAAGGTCGCGGTACATGCGCACGTTGCGCATGTCGTCGTCAATGGCAAGGCGGGGGGTGAAGCCTTGTTCCTGCAACGCAAGGGTTTGATCGCTCTTGAACATGGGCGACGGCCGGAAATCGCCCATGGGCCGCATGATGAGCAGGTCCCAGCGGAGCCCGTGCTTCACCAGCCAGGTGAGGGTGGCGTCGGACACCCACGTCGGCCGTGACGTGAGCGCCACCACCACCAGGTCGGGGGACAGCAGCACCAGCAACTCGGCCACCTCTTCGAGGACATCGTCGTCGCCCACGTCGGCGAAGAACGAGTCCCAGTCGCGCCAGGGGCCGTCCAGGTGATGCTGGCGGTGGGCAGCGTCTGCAAGCACGCCGTCGATGTCGACGATGACGCAGTCGCCGGGCGGCACCGGCCCGGCCCGCCACCACCAGTACGACGGCCAGTCGCCGTCGGAGGAAGCCAAGCTGGCTCAGTCTTCGCTCGGGGCGTCAGCGGCGCGGGCGCGGATTTCGTCCACCACGCCCGCGTCGGCCAGTGTGGTGGTGTCACCGAGCTGGCGTCCCTCGGCCACGTCGCGCAGCAGACGCCTCATGATCTTGCCCGAGCGGGTCTTGGGCAAGTCCGGCACCAGCACCACCGCCTTAGGCCTGGCAATGGCCCCCAGCTTGGTGGAGACGTGCTGGCGCACCTCTTCCCGCAGCTCATCGCTGGCGTCGTGGCCGCCGCGCAGGATGACGTAGCCCACGATGGCCTGGCCGGTGGTGGCGTCGGTCGCGCCGACCACGGCGGCCTCGGCAACCGACGGATGGTCGACCAGCGCCGATTCCACCTCGGTGGTCGAGATCCGGTGGCCAGAGACGTTCATCACGTCGTCGACACGCCCGAGCAGCCACAGGTAGCCGTCATCGTCGATCTTGGCGCCGTCCCCGGCGAAGTAGCGGCCCTCATACGCGCTCCAGTAGGTCTCGCGGTAGCGCTCGGGGTCGCCCCAGATGCCACGCAGCATCGACGGCCACGGCTCGGTGATGGTCAGGTAGCCGCCGCCGCGCTCCACGACATTGCCGGCATCGTCCACCAGCTCCACCGAGATGCCGGGCAGCGCATGAGTGGCTGAACCGGGTTTGGTGGTGGTGACGCCCGGCAGCGGGGTGATCATGTGACCACCCGTCTCGGTCTGCCACCAGGTGTCCACGATCGGGCAGGTGCCCCCGCCGATGTGGGTGTGGTACCACATCCAAGCCTCGGGATTGATCGGCTCGCCGACCGTGCCGAGCACCCGCAGGCTGGACAGGTCGTGCCGCTCGACCTCTGCTGAGCCCCACTTCATGAACGTGCGGATGGCTGTCGGCGCTGTGTACAGCTGGGTCACCCCGTAGCGCTCGATGATGTCCCACAGCCGGTCCTTCGGCCAGGCTGCCCGGTCGTCGTCGCGGAACTCCGGGCGCGGCGTGTCCGGCGTGCCCTCGTACATGACCGACGACGCACCGTTGGCGAGTGGTCCGTAGACGATGTAGCTGTGGCCAGTCACCCAGCCGATGTCGGCTGCACACCAGAACACGTCGGCGTCGGGCTTGAGGTCGAACACGTAGCGATGCGTAAATGCCACCTGAGTGAGATAGCCCCCGGTGGTGTGCATGATGCCCTTCGGCTTGGCCGTGGTGCCCGAGGTGTACAGCAGGTACAGAAGATCCTCTGAGTCCATGTGCTCGGGCGGGCATTCGTCCCCCGCACCGGCCATCAGGTCGTGGTACCAGTGGTCGACGTCGCCGTTCCATGACACGTCCTGGCCGGTGCGCTGCACGACGACCACGTTCTCGATGGAGTTCGTCGCGGCCACCGAGGCGTCGGCAGTGTCCTTTAGTCCGAATGGCTCGCCGCGGCGGTAGCCGCCGTCGGCGGTGATGAGCAGCTTCGCCGAGGCGTCGTCGATCCGGTCCGACAGCGAGTCGGCCGAGAACCCGCCGAATACCACCGAGTGGGCCGCACCGATGCGGGCACACGCCAGCATCGCCACCGGCAGCTCGGGGATCATCGGCATGTAGATGCACACGCGATCGCCGCGCTCGACACCGAGGCTCTTCAACACATTGGCGAACTTGCACACCTCGTCGAGCAGGTCGGCGTAGGTGATGGTGCGTGTATCCCCTGGCTCGCCCTCCCACCAGTAGGCCACCTTGTCGCCGCGGCCGGCGGTGACGTGACGGTCCAGGCAGTTGTACGAGACGTTCAGCGTGCCGCCGATGAACCACTTAGCGAAGGGCAGATCCCACTCGAGCACGGTGTCAAAATCGCGGAACCAAGTGACGTGCTCGCGTGCCTGTCGCGCCCAGAACGCCAGCCGGTCAGCGGCTGCCTCGTCGTACAGCGATTGGTCTGCCACAAGCGCAGCGGATCGGAACTCCCCGGCGGGCTCGAAGACGCGGTCCTCGACGTAGTAGTCCTCGATCGTCGCTTGAGTAGTTGCGTCAGCCATCGGTACCCCTGTCTCGTCGTGCTGCAACCGAATGACCCGGATCGGCAACGCCCGGGCTGCGCAGCCAGATTCGCAGAGTAGTTGCCGCCCGCCAAGCGGCCCACAGCGAGACGCAACGCATGAGAGATATCCCAAATCTGGTCAGCCGGTGCGCCACTCAGCAACCCAGAAGGCGCCGAAGCGATCGGGATCGGTCAGCGCCGATGCCTCGTCAAGCAGGGCCCTCGCAGCAAGGGCTTCGGCTGTGGGGGCCGTCCGGCTGCGTTCCCACAGTGCCCGTGCCCCGGCGGTCAGCGTGGCGATGCCGGCTGCGCTGAGCCAGTCGGCCTGGGAGCTCAATGCGGCACCGGGCGGCAATTGATCGAAGGCCACCTCGCAGGTGATGTCTGCAGTGCCGGGCTCGCGCAGCGGGTCGTGCCCTCGGCGTTGGGAGCGGTAGGTCCGCAGCCAGTCGCCCGATTGCCGCGCTGCCAGTTCGACAGTCCTGCGCACCCCGTAGTCGAAGATCAACACGCGACCGCGGCTCAGCAGGCCCAGCGCACGTCGCATCCAAACAGCTGCCCGCAGCTGCAATGGGATTCGTGCGCCGACGCCCGCTTCGGGAGCCAGTGCAGCGGCCATGTTGACGGCGTCCGCCCCGGCGGCAACAAGCACCTCGACGGCAGCAGACTCGCTGCGCTGCACGTGCACTTCCTGCCACCCGTCGTGGGACCGTTCGAGCAGGCGGAACGGCAGATTGTCGAGCAGCTCGTTAGCAAGCACCACACCCACCAGCGGACCCGACGGAAGATCTGGCACCGCCGCTACCGGCTGCTCGACATCCTGGGCGCCGACCCGCGCCTCAGCCTCGGAACGCTGAGAGCCCACGCGCTCGACCATCACGTAGCGCAGCGCTTCACGGCACTCGCCAAGATGGGCGAGCACATTGCTGCACAGCATCCCGCGGCCGGCACCTCCCTCGACCACGACGAATGGGTCGGGGCGATCCAGCTCATGCCACGTGCGGTCCAAGTATCCAGCCAGGCACCGAGCAAACAGCGATCCCAGTTCCACCGAGGTGGTGAAATCGCCGTCGCGCGCTCCGGGATGACCCCCTCGCACGTAGAAGCCCGAATCGCCATACAGCGCTTCGTCCATGTACGCGTCGAAGCGCTGAGCCCCAGCCATCGACATCAGTCTGTACAGCGGAGCACAACGCTCCGCCAGCGCTCAGCCGCCGAAGTCGAACGTTGCGACATCGCCGAAGTGACTGACCAACCCGGGGAAGATCCCGAGCGCCAGCGTGGCGATCGCGGTGATGGCAAGTGCCGCCGCCAGGGCCCCAGTCATCGGTATCGGTCCTGGGGGGAACCTCACCATCGTGGCCGGGCGAGTCTCGACGGCAACAAGGCCACCCTCGTCGGCACCTGTCTCGGCTGGCAACTCGACAGCCAGCTCGTCATCGGTGTCGTCACGCGTGTCCACGCCGAGTTCCACCATTTCGGGCACCGGCTGAATCCACATCTGCACCAGCACCCGGGCGTAGTAGCCGAAGGCAATCACTGCGTTCACGGCCACGATCGCGGCGAGCACCCAGCCCGCAGGTGTGCTCGCATCAGCCAGTGCCCGGAACACGACGAACTTGGCGAACCATCCGCCTGCCGGCGGGATGCCGGCAAGTGCCGCCAGGAACAGGGTCATGAGCACCGCCATGCCAGGCGCATAGCTGAACAGTCCGGCGTAGCTGTCGATCGCGCCAGAGCGGGTGCGACGAGACACCGCCAGCACCACGCTGAACGCCCCCAGGTTCATGAAGGCGTAGATGATGAGGTAGACGATCACGGCCTCGCGGGCGCTCGCCAGGGTGCCCGCGGTGCTCTCTTCGTAGGCAACCGCAAACGGCACAAGCATGAAGCCGCCCTGTGCCACACCCGAGTACGCCAGCATCCGCACGATGTTGGTTTGGCGCAGCGCAATCAGGTTGCCCACCGTCATCGTCACCACAGCCAGTGCCCAGAAGAACGGCTGGACGACATCGGCAGCGCCCTCGAACGCCACGAACACCAGCCCGAGCAGCGCCACCATGCCCGCCGCCTTGGATGCCACCGACAAGAACGCCGTCACCGGCGTCGGAGCACCCTCATAGGTGTCGGGCGCCCACGTGTGGAAGGGCACGGCCGACACCTTGAACGCGAAGCCGATCAGCACGAACAGGATCGCCACGATGACGATCGGGCTCGAGCCCTCGCCCTTCAGCGCTTCTGCAATCGTCCCGAAGTCGGTGTCGCCGGCCACGCCGAACAGCAGCGACATTCCGTAGAGCATCACCGCCGAGGCGAAGACCCCCATCAGGTAGTACTTCAAGCCGGCCTCGTTGGAGCGCGGGCCGCCCTTGCGCCACGCCGCCAGCATGTACGCGGGGATCGACAGCAGCTCCAGCGCAACGAACACGCTCACCAAGTCGCGCGAGCTGGCCATCATCACCATGCCCAGCAGTGACGTCAGCAGCAGCGTGTAGTACTCGTTCTCGTAGTAGTCGCCGTCACGCACGTAGTCGACTGACATCAGCACCACGATGTAGCCGACCACGATGAACAGCGCTTTGACCACAAGCGAGAAGTCGTCGACAACGTAGGCCCCGCCGAACATGGACCGCTCGGCACCGTCGGCCGCGAGGGTCAGGATCGGTATCAGCGTGACCAGCAGGCCGATGCCGGTCAGCGTCGGCATGATGCGCTTCGCCCGGTCGTCGAACGCAATGTCGGCGACCGTGACGAGCGTGCCGACACCAAGCAGGGTCAGCTCGGGTGCGAGCGCGTGCCAGTCAAGTGTCGGCCGTACAAACGCGAGCATCGCCCCGAGGTCCATCGTCAGCTCCGCGCCACGGCAGCGTTGATGCTGTCGACGATGTTGACCGACACGTCATCGACCATGTCGTAGATCAGGCCCGGGAAGATGCCGAACAGCACCATCGCCACGATCAGCGGTGCCCACGCCGCCCACTCGTAGCGGTTTACATCGGCAATCGTGTGACCCTCCCACTCGGCCTGCGGCTCGCCGAAGGCGCTGCGCTGGAACAGCCACAGCAGGTAGCCGGCGGCGAACACCGTGCCCAAGGCCGCGATCACCATGTAGGTGCGGAAGGTCTCTTCGGGCAGGCCTGCGCCGGGGTTGTAGGCCGACAGGATCGCCGGGAACTCGCCCCAGAATCCGGCCAGGCCGGGCAGGCCCAGCGATGCCATGGCGGAGATGCCCAGGATCCAGCCCATCCGGGGCGCCGCCTTGAGCAGCCCGCCCAAGCGGCTGATCTCCAGCGTGTGGTACCGCTCCTTCACCGAACCGGCCAGGAAGAACAGCATCCCGGTGATGATCCCGTGGGCCACCATGCCGAACACTGCGGCGTTGATGCCGAAGTCAGTCAGCGTGGAGATGCCCAGCATCACGAATCCCATGTGGGCCACCGAGCTGAACGCGATGAGCCGTTTCATGTCGGTTTGTGCGAGGCATCCCAACGCGCCGTAGATGATGCCGATCACCGCCAGCAGGCCGATCCACGGCGCCCACGCTGCGGCACCCTCGGGCAGGAACGGCAGCGCAATCCGCACGAAGCCGTAGGTGCCGAGCTTCAGCAAGATCGCCGCCAGGATCACCGAGCCCACCGTGGGTGCCTCGGTATGCGCATCGGGCAGCCAGGTGTGGAAGGGGAACATCGGCACCTTGATGCCGAAGCCCATGAACAGGCCGGCAAAGATGATCGCCTGCGTGCCCCGGGTCAAGCCGACGCCGGCGACGTCGGCCAGCTCGCGCATGTCGAACGTATGCAGCAGCAGGCCGTTGTCGTTGCGCGACACGAAGTACAGCGCCACGAAGCTGACAATCATCAGCGCCGAGCCGAACAGCGTGAACAGGAAGAACTTCAGCGAGGCGTAGCGGCGGTTCTCGCCGCCCCACACGCCGATCATGAAGTACATCGGCAACAGCACGACCTCGAAGAAGACGAAGAACAGGATCAGGTCCTGCGCCACGAAGGTGCCGTTCATGCCCGACGCCAGGATGAGTATCAGGATCAGGAACGCCTTGGCGTTACCCGGCTCGGGGATGTGCTCCCACGAGTAGATGACGCACAGCGGAATGATCACCATCGACAGGATCAGCAGCGGCATCGACAGCCCGTCGAGACCCAGGATGTAGTCGGCGTCGATCGCGTTGATCCATCCCTTTTCCACGACGAACTGCAGCGACCCCGCATTGCCGTAGTCGAAGGTGAACAGCAGGTACACCCCGACGGCCAGTGCTGCCAGCGACGAGATAAGCGCGATCAGCTTCAGCTCGAGCTCGCGCGCACGCGGCACCAGCATCATCACGAGCGCGCCGACGACCGGCAGGAACACCGCAAGGCTCAGCGCCCAAGCGTCGAATCCAGTTGCGTCCACTACGAAGCTCCCTCTTGCTTACGACCCTGATACATGTCTCTGCGTCATTTCACTGGTCACAGGACGATCACGAACACGATGGCAACCACGGCCGCTGTGCCGAACAGCAGCGAGCCGTAGTCCTGGACCTTGCCGGTCTGCATCACCCGCAGACCCTGACCGCCGGCATCGGCACCGGTGCCGAGCGCGTTGACGGTGTTGTCGATGGTGCCCTGGTCGATCCAGCGATACACCCACTTGCCGCCGTCGCGGGCTGACTCACCTGCGGTATTGACGACCTTGTCGATCACGTTGTCGTTGACCCAGTTGGCGGCACGAGCGATGGGCGCCTTGATCGAGCCCACCACGATGTCGGTATAGAGGTGGTCGAGGTAGTACTTGTTCTCGAGGAACGTGTAGCCGGCCTTGGCGTAGCGGTTGCGCTCGGTCAGCCCGTGCGGTCCGGCGTTGCGCCAGAAGTACATGAAGGTGATGGCTATGCCGGCCAGCGCCAGCGCCAGGCCCACGAGGGCCAACACCAGCGACGGGTCCGGATGTGACAGGCCGATGGCGTTGAGGTAGTGCGACGGCTCGAAGTAGGTCTGGACACGGTGGGCGAAGCCCTCGAGCCCGAAGGGCGAGAGCACCCCGGTGGGCAGGTTGAACACGCCCGCAACCACAGCCATGCCCGCCAGGATCCACAGCGGGACGGTCATGACCTTGGGTGACTCGTGGGGGTGGCCAAGGCCCCGGTACTCGCCCCAGAACGTGTACCAGATGACCCGGGTCATGTAAGCGGCGGTGAGCAGCGCCACGACGCAGCCGAAGATCAGCATGAGCGGGTAGGCGTTCTCTTGACCCGCGAGCGCCCCGAGCAGGATCTCATCCTTCGACCAGAAGCCCGCAAAGGGGAAGATGCCCGCCAGCGCCAGCGTCGCAATCACGAACGTCTTGTACGTGTGCGGCATGTACTTACGCAGGCCGCCCATCTCGCGAATGTCGAAGGTGTGATGCGCTGCGTGGCTGACCGATCCGGCCCCCAGGAACAGGCAGGCCTTGAAGAAGGCGTGCGTGAACAGGTGGAACATGGCGGCGGTCCATGCGCCCACGCCCAGCGCCATCACCATGTAGCCGAGCTGGCTCACCGTGGAGTACGCCAGCACCTTCTTGATGTCCCACTGGGCGAACGCCAGACCGGCACCGACGAGGGCCGTGAAGCCGCCGATGAACGCCATGAGGTTGATCGACGAGGTGCCGATGGAGAAACCCTCGTAGAAGACCGGGTACAGCCGGCCGATCATGAACACGCCGGCTACGACCATGGTTGCCGCGTGGATCAGCGCTGAGACCGGCGTGGGTCCGGCCATGGCGTCAGGCAGCCAGGTGTGCAGCGGGAACTGGCCCGACTTGGACGCGACTGCTGCCATCAGTGCGATAGACGCCATCAGGAGGGCGAAGTGATACGGGTTGACGGTCCCGGTTTCGCTCGCGACGCGACTCGCCTCGCCGATCTTCACGTTGATGTCGTGAATGCCGAACGTGCCGAACGTGCCGAACAGGATGATGACGCCGACGATCAGGCCGATGTCGCCGACGCGGTTGGTCAGAAACGCCTTCACCGCGGCATCGGAGTTGGGACGTTCCTCCCACCAATGCCCGATGAGCACGAAGCTGCAGACGCCCACCAGCTCCCAGCCCACGATCATCTGGATCAGGTTCTGGGCCATGACGAAGAAGAGCATCGCGGCGGTGAACAGGCTCAAGAAGGCGAAATAGTGGACGAAGCGCCTGTCGCCCTTCACGTACTCGCTGGAATAGATGTGCACGAGCAGTGAGATGGACGTGACCACCACCAGCAGCAGCACGGTCTGGCCGTCCACGAGCGTGCCCACGGCGAAGTCGACGCCGCCAGTCGACCACCAACCGGTGAACGTGGAGATGACCGGCTCGGGGCCCGCCGCGCCGTGCCCGTCGTCTTCGGCGTGCCCGTCGTCTTCGGCGGCGAGATGCAGCTCACCGTCGAGGCCGGCACTCGAGCTCGACGCGCTCAGCCCTTCATTGACCTCGACAAGCGCGTGCTCGGCGTCGTTCGACTTCGATGAGGACGCACCATCCTCCACCCGCGTGATCCACGACACTGCCGCGATCATCGACAGCACCCACACGATGCCCACGGCGGTGATGCCCACCTTCTGGACCCGCTCGATGCCGATGATGCTGCGGCCGAACAGCAGGATGACGACGAAAGAAATCGCCGGGATCAGCGGGATGAGGTAGGCGTTCTCAAGGATCCGCATGCGCGTGCGATCAGCCCTTCATCAGGTCGAACTCGTCGACCGCGATCGATCGGCGGTTGCGGTACAGCAGCAGCACGATGGCCAGGCCCACGCCGACCTCGGCGGCTGCGACCGCAATGATGAACAGGGCGAAGACCTGCCCAGACACGACGTCGTGCTGCAGCCCGAACGCCACCAGGTTGAGGTTGACGGCGTTCAGCATCAGCTCGATCGACATCAGCACCATGACGCCGTTGCGGCGTGCAAGCGCGCCGTAGACGCCCACGGCGAACAGCAGCGCGCCCAATAGCAGGAACTGGTTCAGCAGCATCGACCCGTCTCCTGCCTCAGTCCCGCCGCGCCAGCACGACGGCACCGATCAGCGCGGCTAACAGCAGCACCGAGATGGCTTCGAACGGGATGATGTATTGCGAGAAGACTGAGTCCGACACATCGGCTGTCCGAAAGACCTGGCTGTCTTGAGCCAGCGAGTCGGTGCCGAAGCGGTCAATGAGGGCGTAGACGGTGACCCCGCCCAGCGCCAGCGCCGACAGGGCCGCTACCGGCCACGTGGCCCCGGTCATCTGGGGCATTCGCCCGATCGGCGCCCGGGTGAGCATGATGCCGAACAGGAACAGCACCATCACGGCGCCGATGTAGACGAGCACCTGCGTCGTGGCGATGAACTCGGCCGCCAGCAGTATGTAGTTCGCTGCCAGACCGCCCAGCACGGCCACCAGGAACAGGGCCGCATGCACGATGTTGCGCGTCGTCACCATCCCGAGCGCGGCCAGCACGGTTGCTGCCGCGATGAGGCCGAAGGCGATGTTCTGCGCAATCATGGTGCCCGCCTAGCCGCCGGCTCCGCCAGCGGTGCTGGCCTCGCCGCCAGCTCCGCTGGCGGGATCAGACACAGGGGCGCCGAGCTTGCGCACCGGCGCCATGTCGTCGGGGCCGAAGTCGGGCACCGTGCGCACTTTCTGCTCCGAGCCCGGCTCGTAGGCCAAGAACTCGGGCACGGTCTCCATCCACTCGCCGAGCCGGATCCGGTCGTGCAGCAGGTCGGCGATGTGCGGTTCGGAATACTCGTACTCGGGCGTCCAGAACAGTGCGTCGAACGGGCACACGTCCACGCAGATGCCGCAGTACATGCACAGCGCGTAGTCGATGTCGAACCGATCGACCACGTTGACCGTCCGAGCTTTGCCGCCGGCTCGGCGAGGCGGAGCCTTCACCTTGTGGCCTTCGATGTAAATGCACCAGTCGGGGCACGACCTCGAGCACAGCATGCAGGCGGTGCAGTTCTCCTCGTGCAGTGCAATCACGCCCCGGGCGCGGTCGGGCGGGGCTTCCTTCTCGTGCGGATACTGCACGGTGACCGAGCCCTGCTGCGGCGCGGGGATGAGCGTGCGCATGCCTCGCTTGGGGAACAGCGTGCGCACTGCGGTGCGCGCGGTCACGCCGAGGCCCTTCAGCAATCCGGGGAGCTGCGGCATCTAGAGCACCACCTTGAAGATTCCGGTCACGACGATGTTGGCGAGCGACAGCGGGATGAGGACCTTCCAAGCGAACTTCTGGAGTTGGTCCTCGCGCAGGCGGGGATAGGTGAAGCGGATCCAGAAGATGACAAAGGCCACCAGCAGGATCTTGACGAGCATCACGACCGGACCGAGAACATTGAGTATCGGAGCGTCGATGTCGAACCCAGGAATCCACCAACCACCCAGGAACATGACGGTGGCCAACGCCGAGAAGGCGAAGGCCGTGGCCACTTCGGCCATGAAGAACAGCAGGAAGCGGAAGCCCGTGTATTCGACGTGGAAGCCGCCGACCAGCTCGGTCTCGGCCACTGGCATGTCGAACGGCGTCTGGGTCAGCTCGGCCTGGGCAGAGATCATGAAGATCAAGAAGCCGATGAACTGGGTCAGGATGAACGGGTTTCCGATGAGGCCGAAGCCGAAGATCTCGCCGGTGGCCTGTGCCCGCACGATCTCTTGCAGGTTGAGAGAGTTGGCTTGGATGACCACGCCCATGACGGCGAGGATCAGCGGCAGCTCATAGGCGATGAGCTGGCCAGCAGCTCGCAGGCCACCGAGCAGTGCGTACTTGCTGGCTGAGGCCCAGCCGGCCATCAGCACGCCCAGCACCGACAGCGACGAGACCGCCAGCGCGTAGAAGATGCCCGTGTCGAGGCTTTCCACGACAGCGTCGGGGCCGGTGGGCAGCACGACGAAGAGCAGGAACGACGAGGCAAGCACCACCACCGGTGCTGCACGAAAAACGCGCCGGTCGGCGGCGGCGGGGTGAATGTCTTCCTTTTGGAGGAACTTGATCGC
This sequence comes from Candidatus Poriferisodalis sp., assembly GCF_965221945.1. Classification (GTDB taxonomy): domain Bacteria; phylum Actinomycetota; class Acidimicrobiia; order Acidimicrobiales; family Poriferisodalaceae; genus Poriferisodalis. The sequence continues at coordinate 3,131,638 of NZ_OZ244925.1, forward strand.
GTCCGCGATGAGCTGCAGCGAGCCGGAAGGGCCCACGTCCTGGGGACCCAGCCGGCTCTGCATGAAGGCCATCATCTTGAGCAGGAACAGGTAGCCGAGCATCAGCGCAGCCGTCGGGATGACGATGAGCGCGACGCCGAGCTTGATGCTGGTCTCCGCCCAGTACGCCAATCCCAGCAGGGCGCTCAGGTCTCCCATCGCGCTCACCGGTCGATGTCCCCGAGGATGAAGTACAGCGAGCCCAAGATGGTGATGATGTCGGGCACGTAGGTGCCCCGCATGACCCAGGGCACGATCGAGATGTTGCTGAAGCTGGGCGTGCGGATCTTCACCCGGAACGGCCCCAGGCCGCCCTTGGAGATCACGTAGTAGCCCATCTCGCCCAGCGGGTTCTCGGTGGAGACATAGGCCTCGCCGGCTGGCACCTTGATGATGAGCGGCACCTTGGCCATGATCGGCCCCGACGGGATGGCGTCGAGCAGTTGGTCGACGATCTTGGTGGCCTCGCGGGTTTCCTGCATCCGCACCCAGTAGCGGGCGAACGAGTCACCGTCGGGGTGCGTCCACACCCGCCAGTCGATCTGATCCCAGGCAAGGCCCGGGTTGGCGTCGCGACGCAGGTCCCAGTCGACGCCGCTGGCTCGTAGGTTGGGGCCCGAGAGGCCATAGCCCAGAGCCACATCACTGGGGATCACGCCGACGCCTCGACAGCGAGTCTGGAAGATCTCGTTGCCCATGAGCAGGTCTTCCATTTCGTCACAGAAGCCGCGCATCTTGGCCATGACAGCATGGGTTTCGGCGATCCAGCCCCGTGGCAGGTCGTCCTTGAGGCCGCCGATGCGGTCGAAGTTGGGGTGGAAGCGACCGCCGGTCACTTCTTCGATCTGGTTGAGCACCCGCTCGCGGTCGCGGAAGGCGAAGAACACCGGGGTGAGGGCGCCGATCTGCACACCCATGTCGCCGAGGAACAGCGACACATTCGCGATGCGGCTCAGCTCGAACAGGATGGTTCGGATCCACTGCGCACGCGGCGGGGCCTCGACGCCCATCAGCTGCTCCGCGGCCAGGATGAACGGCACCTCGTTCGCGAAGCTGCCCAGCCAGTCGATGCGGTTGATCAGCGTGGTGCACTGCGGGTAGGTACGGACCTCGCAGAGCTTCTCGTAGCCGCGGTGCATGTAGCCCATCAACGGCTCGGCTGCGATGACCTGCTCGCCGTCGAGCCGGCAGGCGATGCGCAGCGTCCCGTGGGTGGCGGGGTGCTGCGGTCCGATGTTCAGCGTCATGTCGCCCGTGTCGAGTTCGACGTTGACACGAGCATCGGCAGCCTGCCCTGCCACGTAGGCCTGCTGTTCGCGCAGCGCGGCGGCTCCGGATGCGAACCTGCGAGCACCATCGGACGCAGTTGCGGGGCTCATGCGCCCGCTCCCGACGCCTCAAAGGAGGCCATCACCTCGGCCTCGAGCTGGGCTTCGAGCTCCGGCGGGATCTCTTCGATGTCGACCACACCGGGCCACGGCTTGACCGCACGCGCCAGCAGGGGGAAGTCCTTGCGGAGCGGATGACCCTCGAACTCGCTCGGCAGGTAGATGTGCTCCAGGTTCGGATGACCCTCGAAGCGGATGCCGAACATCTCGTGGGCTTCGCGCTCGTGCCAGTTGGCACCGGCAAACACGTCGATGATCGACGGCACTGATGCCGGGGCACCGTCGACATCGGTCACGTCGGCCTTGAGGATGACGGCGACGTGCCGTGCCGGGGCGTGCAGATGTGCGAGCAGCTGGAAGCGAGTGTCGCCGCCGCCTAGGCGCACCGTTTCGGAGGCGGTGGCGCTCGTGGTCTCTTCTTCGTCCTGGCCGACACCAGCGCCGTCGAACTCGGTGTCCTCGTAGCGGCCTTCAGGCGCATCTGTCCAGTCGATGGCCGACAGGAAGCCGAAATAGACGAAGCCGGCGTCGCGCAGCGCAGTGATCGCAGTGCGCCAGTGCTCGATCTCGATGCGCAGCCAGAGGTTCTGGCCCGCTTCGATGTGGGTTTCGACCAAGGCGTCACCCAGCAGCTCTGCCAGCTCCGCAGCTAGGGCTTCGCGGGCCTCGTCGCCAGGCGTTTCGGTGCCGTCGTCGGTGTCGTCCGCCATGGCTACGCCGGCACCCGAGCGGGGTTGGCCTGCAACGCCGGCGCTGGTGCCGAGGGCGGCACCCGTGTCGATGCTGGTGCCGAGGGCGGCACCACGATGGGCTCACCTCGCCAGCGTTCTTGAATGTCCTCGCGCTGGATGCGCTCCTGCAGCAGCACGATGCCCTCAAGCAGTGCCTCAGGCCGAGGAGGGCAGCCGGGTACGTACACGTCGACGGGGATGATCTGGTCGACGCCCTTCGTGACCGAGTAGCTGTCCCAGTACGGGCCGCCGCAGTTCGCACACGAGCCCATCGAGATCACGTACTTGGGCTCGGGCATCTGCTCATACAGGCGTCGGATGACCGGCGCCATCTTGTCGGTGACCGTGCCCGAGATCACCACCAGATCGGCCTGGCGGGGGCTGGCGGGGAACGGGATGACGCCCAGGCGCATGACGTCGTAGCGGGGCGAGCCGAACGCGGCGCCCATCTCGATGGCGCAGCAAGCCAAGCCCCACTGGTACACCCACAGCGAGCGGGCCCGGCCGAAGTTCAGCAGCCAGGTGAGCGGCTTGGGCAGTTTGACCTTGTCGACCAGTGCCATTACGCGCTCCCGCTCACACCCAGCGCAAGACGCCTTTGCGCCATGCGTAGAACAGGCCAAGGATCAGGATGAAGATGAAGATCGCCATCTCGACCAGGCCGAACAGGGCGTAGACGTCGAGCCGCGTCGCCCAGGGGAAAATGAACACGGCCTCCACGTCGAACAAGACGAAGAGAACCGCGAAGACGTAGTAGCGGATCTGGCTTTGGGTCCAGTCGCTGCCGACCGGGTCGACGCCGCTCTCATACGCGATCAGCTTCTGAGGTGTCGGTCGTTGCGGCCGCAGGATCCGGGCGACGCCGAACATCGTGAAGGCCATCAGGACTGCCGCTGCACCGAAGATTGCGACGGTCAGATAGCTCCGCAAGAGATCGGACACGGACCGCAACGCTAGCGACTGCGGGACCGCCTGCGCCGAACCTCGGCCTGCTTGTCAAACATCGCCAGAGCACCCGCTGCCGATGCGTTCTCGCCATTCATTCTCGATATCGCGTGCCGACAAATACCGATTGCGACACTCACTGAAACACCGGTGGTGTTCCGTCGTGGACGGACGGTTCGCGACACCAGTCACGGGTAAGATCGCGCAGAGGTTCAGAATCGGGAATTCCCAGCAAGTGAGCTGCCGCTTCATCCACTGCCGCGCGCGCAGGGTCGCGGTAAGCATCACGAGCGGGCATGAGTGTCGTACGAAGGAGTTCCAGCCTGGTTTCCAGCAATTCGCGGGCTGCGGCATACGTCGACGTTTCGTTGAAGTCGGGGCACGGCATCTGCCGGATGCCTTCCAGTTGCGCGCTGCTACGTCCATGCTGCTGGCGCTGCGCGCGTGACCAGTGGACCACCATCCCAAGTGTCGAATTCGCCCAGATCGCGAAACCGAAGCGGACGACTGGGTCGTCGTGTAGGAGCGCGCACCATGCTCGCCCACCCATAACGGGCTTGTCCGTAATCGCCGCAAGCGCCACCTGTGACGGCCAGAAGATGCCGCGCTGATAGAAGAGTATGGATCGGCATCTGCGCATCTCGGCGAGGGCGTTGTGGGAACGAGCTCGTTCATTGGCTTCAGCTTCGGCCTGAGCCTCAGCGACTGCTGCGTCGCTGGGATTGCCGCCATCGGAGCGAGACAGCTCGCGTTGCAGCTGTACGAGGGCGCGTTCACGCGCAGCGCCGAGTCGTGGACCTACGGCGAGGCCGTAGTGAGTCGGATCGACGGTCAACATGGTCTGCGCGTCCGCGTCAGATGCCCACAGCGAAACATCCGCTCGTACCTGATCGTCGGAAATCGGCCATAGCTCGAACTCCCCGATCGGTTCGTTGCCCGCCACATGGCCAATGCGGTGGTGCGTCGGACCCACCTCGAACAACTCACCGATTGTCGTCATGGCGACCGAGCACACGGGCTCGTGCGCATCAAGAGGCATGAACTCGCCTCGCCGCGTGAGTCGTTCCGCAACTGTCACCGCGCCGAAGCTCGCCGCCCCGACTGCAGCCCATGGTCCTCCATCGGCGGCCGGCAGCACCGTCCAACGACCGGTCACGGCGGATCCTACGGTGACGTTGCCTTCCCGCTGCTCCTCCCGGCCGCGAAGCGCGGCATCGACAGATCGTCCAGTCTCCGCAGCTACGGCAATGCTGCTGAACGGCTCATCGAGCGCCACCGTCATGATGTCGGCTGCCGAGAGGTCAGTGCGAGGCTCCGAGCGCTTGGTGGCTGCAATGATCATCTCGCCCATGGCGGTGTCCGCCGAGAGCGTCCTGTCGCCGCCACGGGTCGCACCCGGGAATGCGACGAGTAGCAAGTCGTCGAAATGCGTCTCGAACATGGCCCGGATGCCCGCCCACGCTGGCGACGCAGCAGCAGTGATCGGCAGCACGATGCCGGCCCGGCCCCCGGGGCTGAGCTTGCAGCGCACGAGTTCGCAGAACACCGAAGCAAGTCCCGCCTTGAGATTGGCAGGCGTGTCGCGAACCAAAGTCGCTGCTCGCTTCTGGGCGCGCGTCCGTTCACTGTCGGTTGCCCCGGCGATGTCAAAGAGCGCCTGGCCACCGCGCGAACGTGAATACGGCGGGTTCATCATCACGATGTCGAAGCGCTCGTCGGGGGCGTACAGGCCTTGAGCGTCCGCTTCGGCACCAGGGCGCGGCGCGGACCCCGTCGTCGACGCCTCGTAGCCGAACAGGTCGGCTAGTTCTTCAGTGGCCAGATATTCGACGGAGCCAGTCTTGCCCGCCGGCCCGCATACCTGCGCGACACCGATATTGGTATGGCGGTAATCGGCACCAGGCTCGATGTTCGAGAGGCCCGATGCAGTCAGATGAGCGGCGATCGGGGAGATATCGACACCGCAGAAGCCCTGCTGCATCAAGTGCGTGTGCAGTGCCGCCAACCCTTCGGGCTGCGCTCCCGCGGCTCGTGCAAGCGCGCGGACTCTTCGGTAGGCAGCCCGAAGAAGCGTCCCGGTGCCGCAGGCGAAGTCGGCGATTCGGAAAGTCTCACCCAAGTGATCCGACTCGCCGAGCGCGAGTGCGCGAGCAGGCCGCGGAAGTTGCACACCCTCATTGACCGTGATGTGGGCGAGGAATTCCGCGACTTCTGGGCGTGTGTAGTAGCTCGCCGCCTCGGACCTGTCCGAAATGAGGCGTTGGAACAACTCTCCTCCGATGTCGAACAAGCCGAGCACGCTTGCCTCGACACGGTTGGCCATCCGCGCCGCCCGGCCCAGCAGATCCGCAGTCACGGCCGTGCCGGCGTTGCGTTCCACGATCTGCAGTGCCTCGGTCGCCGGGTCGAACACTGACCGGTAGTCAATGCCGCGAATGGTTTCCCACGCCTGCTGCACAAGCTCGGGAAGGGGGTTGTAGTCGAGAATCGCCTCAGCCCGTTTCGGCACCTCCGTGTGAGACTGCGCGATCCGGTCCTGGAACAGGAAGGCATTCAGCCAGACGACGCCGACAACATTGAGGCTGTCCGAGCCTGACGGCCGCCCCATGGCGATCGCCAGCCGGAGCTTGGCGTCATCGCTGAGGCTGGCGTCGAGATCCTCTGAGATACCACGCATCTTGTCGGCGGCGTCCGAGGCAACCTTTTCGACTTGTCCAGGCGGAACCGAGACCATGACCGCGAGTTCGGAAAGGGATTGAGCCGTGCCGGTGAGCCAACCGGTTCGCGGCCAACGGATGGGTTCAGCAGAGCTCTCTGAACGTGAGAAGACGGCGTAGTGCAATTGTGCACCACCTACGAGCCGGCTCACGGCCTCTTCGTGGTCCTTCCACTGCTCGGCAAGCGGTGGCGCCAAGACCGACATCGCCGCTTCAATGACGCGGCCGTCACGCTTGAGCTCGAGGCCAAGCCTCGCGACGGCGTCCTTGTCCGGCTGACTGCCGGCGCGGTTGTACTCCACCTCGACGGCTACGGGCAGCAGACCTGCGGCGCTCACCAGGACATCCACACGACCCGAGCTGCCCCCAGAAACAGGCTTGAGCACGCCGACGCGTTCGTGACTGAAATCGATGCGCTTGTCGGCGTGCATCCGCTTCATCGCCTCGGCTAGTGCGGCATTGAAGTCGTGCTCGTGGAGTCTTCCTTCAGGCATCGAAGCATTCCGCTCGTTGTGGACGGCTTGCGAACACTGCGTCTTGGTTGCTTCTGTGAATTCGCCGCTCACTCTATGGAACGTCACCCGACGCATTGCGCACCCCGCGAGGATGCTGCCGCTTCGGTCGCAGCAGCGACGCCAAGCACCCGGTCTCAAACAGCACTGCCTCGAAACCGACTGCACGTGCAGCATCAACGTTCTTCTGGCGGTCGTCGACGAACAGGCACTCGCCGGGATCAGCTCCGATCATGCTGAGCAGCGTCAGGAAAGCCTCGGCGTCGGGCTTGCGAACGCCGATGTCGCCGGAGATGCACCAGGGATCGATGAATTCTGCCAATCCGAAGTGATCGCGTTGAGGGGCGGCCCACTCGCTCACATCGTTTGAAAGGCACGCGACGCATATGCCACGAGCTGTCACGTCTGCGAGCAGGTCCTTGAGGCCAGATGAAAGCGAGTGACCGGCGGTGTAGTCGGCGTCATCGCCATCAACGCCACACCCCTGCCAGAACTCCGAACTGGTCATCCGGCCGAGACTCGCTGCGTGATAGAGAGCCTCGATCTCCGCGTCCGAGAGTCGGCAGCCTTTGTCGCGGAGGTACGGAATGAGCAGCTCAGCGACATCGTCGCCAGCGCGATAGATGACGCCCATCGCGTCAAGCACAAGCCAACGGACAGCGCGAGGCATCAGGACGAGGAGTGCTGCGCTGCTGTCAGATCACCTTGACGCCGCTTGTGAACGACGAGGCGCAAGCCGAGCAGAGTGACACCGCCGGCCACGGCCACCTAGGCCGCCAAGGCGACGTTGCTGACCGGCGGGAACGCCCACTCCAAGAACGGCCTGGCCACCAGCGCCTCTGGAGTGATGATCAGTGCAAACAACGCCGCGGCCACAGCGGCCGAGGTGCTCCCGATGATCACCCCGTCGCGCCACGGGTGACGATGGAACTCGTCGTGGCAGATGTAGCGAGGATTCTCGGGGCTGCCGTTCACCGGGACGCCATCTTCTTCCATCCAACCAAAGAAACAGCGCTCGATCGGATGCGCTCCGGCGGGACTCGCCGCTGCAGACAGCAGAGCGAATGCAATCGCAAGAGCCGCTGGCACGAGGAGAATTGCACGGATCTTCGTCACAGTGCAGCGTTTCGTCATGGGCTATGGGCGTACTTCGATGAAGCCGGCTGCGCTGAAGTCGCCGTCGAATGCCAGCGCCTCGGTTATCCGCTCACGGCGCATGATCTCGAAGCTGGTGGCGTCGACGTAGGAATAGGCGCGCTCGTCGTGCCGATGCAGCCACTCCCACGCCCGCGCATCTATGGCCGCATCGACCATGGCAATCGAGAGCCTGGGCGACTCGTTTGCGAGTTCGACGAAGCTGAGCGCCGCTGTATGACCGACACGGCGCCGCAGCCACGTCCACGTTTCGCCCAGCACCAAGTTGGAGGTCCGCAACGGCCCGCTATCACGCCACAGGACAGCGGCGTCATCATGGCGCCGGTCTCTCGGGACCGCGAGACCTATCCAAAACGAGGAGTCAACAAATCTCACGGCGCCGTGTCGTAGCCGTAAATGACCGCATCTATGTCATCGTTTGGTTCAACATCGAAGCGGCCGACCAAGGCGTCCAGCGGATCCGCGAACTCATCGGATTCTGCGCTCAGCAATGCGCGCACAGCATCTCGCATCAGCGCCGAGCGTGACACTCCCTGTTTCGCCGCCGCTGCCGTCAGCGCTTCGTCGATGTCAGGCTCCATATAGAGCTGTATACGCCGCATATCTGCAATATACACCTATTACTCGCCGAGCGTCCGTTGCAAGTGGCGGCCGACGGCCAAACAGCGCCGGCGCTGCGCAGGTGCGCCGAGCGCGGAATTCAAAGTTATGAAACTTGCTGTGGGTTTGAAATCTTGTTCATAACTTTGCAAGCGGAGCTGCCGCGGGGCGCGCTCTAGAGAATGATCGACAGGATGGCGTCGGCGCTCGACTCCAAGAGTCGCTGCGGGAATACGCCGACAACAACCGTCACTGCAACCGCGAGGCTGATCGCGAAGACCGATGTCAGGGGCAGGCCTCCCCAGCGCGGTCGGCTGGCGCGGGCGGCGGGAATGCTGTCGCCGTCATCAACCGGTCCCTCAGGGGCGTACATGGTCAGCACGACGCGCAGGTAGGCGAAGGCGCCCACAACGGCAGTGACCATGGCAACCGCAGCCAGGATGTAGCCACGAGCGCCGATCGCTGCGCGGATGACCTCGAACTTCGCCACGAAGCCCGCAGTCAGCGGAACACCTGCCTGTGCCAGCAGCAGCACCGCAAAGGCGAGTGCCAGAACGGGTCGGCGACGTGCCAGCCCGCTGTAGTGGCTGAGGGAATGGGGGCTCGAGTCGGGTTCCAGCGATCGAGCTTCAGTACCGAACACCGACAACACGGCGAAGCTGCCCAACGCCATGAACGAATAGGCGACCAGGTAGAAGACGGCCGACGAGACCCCGTCTCCCGATTCGACTGCTGACAATCCGACGAGCACGAATCCGGCATGGCTGATCGAGCTGAACGCCAGCATCCGCTTGACATCGATCTGGCAGATGGCCATCACCGCGCCGACTGCCAGCGTGGCGAACGCAAGCCCGACGAGGATCGGCGTCCAAGCGGTGCTCTGCTCCGCGACGGCCACGTACAGCACACGCGCCAGCGCCGCGAAGCCCGCTGCTTTGGCGATGGACGCCAGGTAGCCGGTGACCGGGCTTGGCGCACCCTCGTACACGTCGGGCGCCCAGAAATGGAACGGGACAACGGCCACCTTGAACCCCAAGCCGACCAGCAACAACGCGACGCCAGCGAGCAGCAAGTAGTCGGTCTGCCGGATGGTTCCGAAGAGGAAGTCCCCGATCCCGCTGAGATTCGTGCTGCCCGTGGCGCCATGCCGTATCGGTCGAGGGCTGAATGCGCGACCAGCGCAGTCATGACCACACCTGCGCCTACCAGCACGGTAAGCAGCAGGCTGAAGCCATCGCTCACGAATGCACCCGCCAGCGTGGGCCGAGGCGTGGCGCCGACGAGGATGATCTGCGGAACGAGCACCCACCAGTCGACGGCCAGCGACACGAACGGCACCGGGAGCGACGACATCAGTGACGATCCTCGCCGTGCTCTGTGTCGGAATGCTCAGCATCGGAGCGCTCGCTCGAACTACGCCGAATCACCGACCCGGTTGTCGAGTGCAGGTCAGACGGCTGAGCGCAACGAATTTCGCGGCAGTTGCGAGGCACTGGTTCCGACCACGGCGAGACACCCAAATGCCTCCGTAGGGCCACACACGTCCCCGCGCCGACCTGCCGCTCGCGAACATTGATCCTTGAATCACTCGTTCGCATCCACTACGTTGCGCTGTGTGAATGAACGAATGTATGCAACAGAAGCAAGGCGGATCATCTCCTACGCCCGCGTGTCCACGGGCGTCCAAGCAGCCTCCGGGCTCAGCATCACCGCCCAGCACCAAGCCGTCGCCGACGCGTCAGCCGCTCGAGGATGGCAGGTGATCGCATGCGTGACCGACGAAGCGGTGTCGGGATCCGTGCCCGTCGGCGAACGCCCTGGGCTGAGTACCGCGCTCGCGCAGCTCGAACGAGGCGACGCCGATGCGCTTCTCGCTACGCGCGTCGACCGCCTCGCCCGCGACACACTGGAGACGCTCTTGCTGTTCGACCGCGCAGAGCGATCCGGTTGGGAGATCCTCACTCTCGACGCTCCCGACGGCGTGAGAACGCACAACGGGCGCCTGCTGGTGGAAGTGCTTGCGATGATCGCAACTCACGAAGCCGGCATGGCTCGGGCCCGCACCAAGACGGCCCTCCGGACCGCTCAGAGCAACGGCAAGCGCCTCGGCCGGCCCAGCCGCCAGCCCGAATCCGCCCGGGTGCTCGCCGCGCAGCTCCAGGCCGAGGGCTTCAGCCTCCGCGACATCGCAGCAGCGCTCGAAGCCGCAGGGATACTCACCGCCACCGGCAAGACCACCTGGCACCACTCCAGCGTCGCCGCCCTCCTGCGCAGCACTGATGAGCTGTCAGATGCGGGCGAGCAAGCTCTGGCGCATTCTCGACCCGAGGACTCGCCGAGCTGAATCGCTTGGACAGCTCAACCACACTCCCGTCGCGTCTCAGCCTCCGCGATGATCATGGCAACCCGTGCCGCCACGATGGATTCGGCACTCGCGTCGTGATCAGGGCCATCGAGTTCTCCAGCGTGATCCTCTGCAGTCTGGTGCGCCGCATCGTGTGCTTCTATCGCTTGGCCCCAGCGTTGCTCAGCGTCGGCTTGTGCCCACGCCGCGGACTCACACCCGACCGATCCTCCATCGACGAGCGTGCAGCCGCTTACCAGAAGACCCATCATGGCTGCGGTCAGCCGTCGCATTGACAGCTACGCGGCCCGCCGCACTACGCGACGCGCCCGTCGTGGCAACTTGCGTGACTTGATCTTCGTGCGTGGCTTGATCCTTCCGTCGCGCCCGATGCGCCGCCCGTCACGGTTGATCCTGTGCCGGCCGGTTGGGGGAAAGATACGCCGCAACTCCTCTGCCGCGCCGCTCCACTCCCCATAGTCAGCACGCGCAGACTTCAACCGTCGAATGGTCTCTATGTCTGACATTGGAACTCAGCCCGGCGTCAGGCGACTGAAGCAGGATCGCTCGGGTTGCCACGCGGGAGATGCCCCGTAGCCAAAGCCCTACGATCCGCCTCAGCACGCGCCTCTCCAGCGGTGGGTGCCTTCGACACGCCGCGTGCGACGCGAGTTAGCACCCTCGTGGCTGGCTCGCGTAGATACACCGCGAGCACCACCATCCCAAGGAAGGCGAGCAGGTACACAAGACCCAAGTTCAAGGCTCTGAGAAGCAGAATGCCCTGAACGACGACGAGCAACACACACGCCCAATAGCCCGCTGGACTCAAGGCGCCGAGACGTCGTTCGCAAAAGAACCGGTGCACAAGATCAGCCTATATGTGGGAGTACGTGAAGACGCACGACGTAGCAGCGGCACCGACAACGGCTTGCCCAGCGAGGGTGGCACCTCCTGTCAGCGCGCCTGCGACGGTCAACGTCGGACACGCAGCGTGATACCAGTGCGAGTGTCGGTAAGGGCGGTCCACGTACACCCGGTCGCAAGTCCACACCAGAGTCGGCTTCATTGTGTACTGACCACTAGCGGCCTGCTCGGGAGTTTGAACCTTGGCGTACTGCGTTTCGTATCGACAGTTCGTGTCCGCCAGCGCCCGCTCATAGCGCGTGTCGGCCGACGCGGGAGTTGTTGCAAGAACAACAGCTCCCACTAATGCCAACATGAGAGCAGTGAGCGAAGCGGCGATGAGCCTCTTAGCCCTTGATGTCGGGGGTAATGCGTTCATGGATGAATCCAGTCCTTTCTGTCTAGGAATCGTTCGTTTCATCGACAGAAGGGATGCCCTGGACCGGACCGGTGCACGGACATGCGAGTGGATTCGCCGCGGAGCATCAACAACGTGCTCATGCTCAGCAAGTACGCGGGTTTGCGGCCGATTTCGGCATTGCCGCTGAAGCTGTGCGGCCCGACCGATTTTCCGACTTGACAGCCTCAGATGAGGTGTCTACGATACGAACGTTTCTTAGACAGCAATAAACCGCTTCTGACCTGCGGTTATGGGCTGATCACGCTCCGAGAATCAGCAGTTCGGAACAAGCCGAGACGAGGGAGCATCCCCTGACGCGGTGACGCCCGTCGAAGGCTCGAAAGGCATGCATCTTTCAGAGATCCGGGGCCGTCAGAGCGGGTTGCGCCAGCGCAGGCCTGCGAATCGAGCGAAGTCGGTGTCGTTGGAATGCACCTCGGCTTGGTGCTCGATGGCCAGCGCTGCGATGTGCGCGCCGGTGACGAGGTTCGCCCCGACACCAGCATCGCCCAACAAGCGCCCGAAGATTTCCAAGTACTGCGCACCAGGGTTCAATGCGGTGACTGTTGGGGCACCGAACCATTCACGGACGAATTCCACTGCCGCGGCGGGTGGGGCTGGATCCGTCAGGAGGCTCGGGTGCGTGAGCAGGCGTACGAAGCCCGCTGTCACGATCCACGGAACCCCGATGCGCTCAGAGCCGTTGACGAGGTCTTCCCACCACCGCCGAGCCCCCTCGTGCAATGGCATTCCATCGGCATGCGCGTAGACGAGCAGATTCAGATCAGGGACGATCACCCGCCCGTCTCGCCCAATGATGCCGCTGCGTCAATCTCGTCGTTGAGCTGGTTCAGCCGGAGCGGATCGACTCCGGTACGCAACGCGCTGCGATGCGGCTTGACCCGGTAGACGGGCCGTTCAACCGACGCTGCCGGCCCCAAGCCGCGCCGCAAGGCCTCATTCACCACCCGCTTGAACGGCTGGTCCAGCAACCGCGCCCGTTCCCGCACGGCATCGGCAACGTCATCGTCAAGCGTCAACGTCGTCCGCATTTAAGACATCATGATGTCTGATTTAGATGATGTCAAGATGTCTCACCGACAACTGCTGAACTGCCTGGTGCGGAAACTCCTACCCGGCGCCTGATCCCTGTTCAGGCTGTGAGGCGACATAACGCGCAGTACGGCGTTCGCCGGTGAGGTCTAGAACACCCGCCTGGCGCATCTGGCGAAGTACCCGAGCAGCGCTCGCCGAATCGATCTGACACAGATCAGCGGCTTCGCGCCGTGCAATCGACCCGTGGGCACGGACGTAGGTCAGGATCATCTGCTCCTGCTGGAGTCGGTCGTATCCGCGCGTGCGCACATAGCGCGGCTCCTCATGAAAGCGTCGGTACAGAGCGGCCGACAGGTGATACTCGCGGCCGCGTCCGCGACCGCGAGGCTCGATGAGCCCTTTCTCGATGAGCGTCGCTAGCAATCCGCGGGCCTGGGTTTGATCACGCTGGACCAGCTCGGCCACGCGCCGGGTGGACACGATGCGCTCGCGGCGCACCTCATGCAGCACCAGGAGTTCATCGAGCTCGAGTTCATTGCCTTCCCGGCGAGCCTCCTCCACATAGCCCGCGAACTCCCGGTCGGCCCCTCCTGCGACGACGCGCACCATGACCGTTTCCGAGGTGCTGCCGCTGTAGTCCGGCGGCCTGTGCCCGCTCCGCAGTTGGCCCCGGAACACGAGGTTGATTCCACGGCTCGTGCGCTCCACCAGACCTGCACGCTTGAATGCGTCAGCAAGCAGTGGATTCCGGGGCCGTGGCGGGGTGACCAGCAGATTGGCCAGCGTGACCCCGACGGGGAAGCCTCCGGGGTTCGACACCTCAAGACCCGCGTCGGTCAATACGACTTGTGTCTGACCCAGTGCCGTGTAGTCACGATGCGTCAGAGCGTTGGCGATCAACTCGCGCACTGTCACCTCGGCGAAGCGCGGTATCGGCACCCGAAACATGCCCATGTCGAGCTCTTCTTCGGTGTTGCGAGCCTGCACTCGCTCATGCAGCTCCGACATGGCGCGCAACGCAGGGACATGGCCAATGTCATTGGCGAGCACAGTCAGATGGGCACCGAGATGCTGAAATGCCACTTCGGCGCCGGGCACATGGGTGCGCAGCGCGGCTTCTCGGCCGAACAGCAAGACGCTGGCAAGGTTGAATTGTCCTCCCATGTCGACGAGTTCCAACGCTCGCAACAATGCGTCATCGTTGAGGGACGCCAGCACCGCGTCGCCGTGCTCGCTCGTCGCCAATGTGCGGAAGCGATCGATTTCGAGAGGATCCAAGTCGTTGGTGCTGAGGTCGGGCACCGGTGTTCGTGTGAAGTCACGCTCGCCGGTGCTTCCGGCCCGCGACAGCACCTCGCTCGGCCGCATCGGCAGGCACTGTGGCTTCTCTCGAACATCAAGCGTCCGCCGCACGAACTTGCCTTTGCTGGTCGCGACGACCGTGTCCGCAGCGGGCACGGCGATCACAACGACCAAGGCTGTGCCGCTGTCGACAACTTCGACAGACACCCGGACCGCCGGCTCGGTGTTCGCGGCGATGTGGGCCTCGATGCGCACCGGATCGAGACCCATCTTCGGCCACGGCTCTGCGCCGACGATCTTGCCGGTCTTCTCGTCGACGCCCACCAACACCTGGCCACCGTCCGTGTTGGCGAGACAGACAACAGCCTCGACGAGTTCCGAGGCGTCAGCTTTGGACTTGAACTCCACCGTCAGCGTCTCGCCGCCGACAATGGCCGTGCGCAGTTCCGCAGTGTTCATGGCAGCAGGCTAGTTCAAAGTTTTGAAACTTGCTGAGGGTTTGAAGTCTTGTTCAAAACTTTGCAAACGAGGTTGTCGCGGGGTGCGCTCTACGGGATGATCGACAGGACGGCATCGCTGCTCCACTCAAGGAGCGTCTGGGGAAGGACGCCGACAACCAAGGTGACTGCAACAGCAAGCGTGATGGCCAACACAGAGGTGAGGGGCAGGCCTCCCCAGCGCGGTCGGCTGGCGCGGGCGGCGGGAATGCTGTCGCCGTCATCAACCGGTCCCTCAGGGGCGTACATGGTCAGCACGACGCGCAGGTAGGCGAAGGCGCCCACAACGGCAGTGACCATGGCAACCGCAGCCAGGATGTAGCCACGAGCGCCGATCGCTGCGCGGATGACCTCGAACTTCGCCACGAAGCCCGCAGTCAGCGGAACACCTGCCTGTGCCAGCAGCAGCACCGCAAAGGCGAGTGCCAGAACGGGTCGGCGACGTGCCAGCCCGCTGTAGTGGCTGAGGGAATGGGGGCTCGAGTCGGGTTCCAGCGATCGAGCTTCAGTACCGAACACCGACAACACGGCGAAGCTGCCCAACGCCATGAACGAATAGGCGACCAGGTAGAAGACGGCCGACGAGACCCCGTCTCCCGATTCGACTGCTGACAATCCGACGAGCACGAATCCGGCATGGCTGATCGAGCTGAACGCCAGCATCCGCTTGACATCGATCTGGCAGATGGCCATCACCGCGCCGACTGCCAGCGTGGCGAACGCAAGCCCGACGAGGATCGGCGTCCAAGCGGTGCTCTGCTCCGCGACGGCCACGTACAGCACACGCGCCAGCGCCGCGAAGCCCGCTGCTTTGGCGATGGACGCCAGGTAGCCGGTGACCGGGCTTGGCGCACCCTCGTACACGTCGGGCGCCCAGAAATGGAACGGGACAACGGCCACCTTGAACCCCAAGCCGACCAGCAACAACGCGACGCCAGCGAGCAGCAAGTAGTCGGTCTGCCGGATGGTTCCGAAGAGGAAGTCCCCGATCCCGCTGAGATTCGTGCTGCCGGTGGCGCCGTAGACCAGCGCGACGCCGTACAGGAAGAACGCTGAGCTGAACGCCCCCAGTACGAAGTACTTCATGGCCGACTCGCGTGCGCTAGCTCGCCGGCCCGCCAGCGCGATCAGCACGTAGAGGGCGATCGACAGCGACTCAAGGCCCAGAAACAGCACGATGAGATCGTTTGCGCCAGCCATCACGACGGCACCGGCAGCAGACGCCAGCAGCAGCGCTGCGAACTCCGGTGGCGCCATGCCGTAGCGGTCGAGGGCTGAATGCGCGACCAGCGCAGTCATGACCACACCTGCGCCTACCAGCACGGTAAGCAGCAGGCTGAAGCCATCGCTCACGAATGCACCCGCCAACGTGGGGCGAGGCGTGGCGCCCCACGTAGCCCATTGGACGGCCGCCACTATGGCTGCGGCGGCACCGGTGGCGATCGAGGCGATGGTGGACACCCAGCCGGGCAGCGCGCGTGGCGCCAGAGAGGCCACCAGCAGCAGTCCGAGCGCGGCGCCGACGAGGATGATCTGCGGGACGAGCACCCACCAGTCGACCGCCGGAGAGACGAACGGCTCTTCGAGCGACGTCATCAGTGACGGTCCTCGTCGTGGGGAGCATCGGGATGCTCAGCATCAGAGTGCTCGCTCGAAGCACGAACCTCGACCGGGTCATCGGGCGCGGGCAGCTCGAACCCGCTGTGCTGGGCGAAGTGCGCGAGCAGTTTGTCGGACGCCGGCTCCACGGCGTTGAGCAACGGCTTCGGGTACACGCCGAGGGCCACCACGGCGATGACGAACGGTGCGAGCGTCGCCAGTTCGCCCCGGCGCAGGTCGGCTGTCGTGCGATCGGCCGCGGCGGGCGGGCCGTGGAACACCCGCTGGTAGGCCCACAGCAGGTACAGCGCCGCGAGGATCACTCCAGTCGCAGCGACGACCGTCCACCAGCGCCGCGTCTCGAACGAGCCGATCAGGATCAAGAACTCGCCGACGAAGCCGTTCAGGCCCGGCACGCCGACTGATGACAGCATCATCAGCGTGAACACACCGGCATAGACCGGAGCGGCCGATTGGATGCCCGCCAGCTCGTCGATCTGCCGCGTGTGGCGCCGCTCATACAGCATCCCGACCAGCAGGAACAAGGCGCCGGTGCTGATGCCGTGGTTGACCATCAAGATGACCCCACCGCCGACTGCCTGGGTGGTGAAGGCAAAGATGCCCAGGACGATGAAGCCCATGTGCGCCACTGAGGAATACGCCACGAGCCGCTTGAGGTCACGCTGCATGGCAGCGGTGATCGCACCCCAGATGACACCCACCACGCCGACAGTGACCAGCACGGGCGCCGCCCAGTGGGAGGCCTCTGGGAACAGATACAGGCCGAACCGCAGCAGGCCGTAGGTGCCCAGCTTCAGCAGCACGGCCGCCAGCACGACCGATCCGGCCGTTGATGCTTCGGTGTGCGCATCGGGCAGCCAGGTGTGCAGCGGCACCACCGGCACCTTCACCAGGAAGGCGAGCGCGAACGCCACGAAACACCAGCGTGCCGCGTTCTCAGTCAGATGCTGCCCTTCGGCGAGTGTCTGGATATCGAACGTGATGCCGCTGTCGGGCTTGCCGAGCACGGCAGTCGCCACGATGGCCACGAGCAGCAGCGCCGAGCCCGCCATCGTGTAGATGAAGAACTTCGTGGCGGCGTAGCGGCGCCCCTCGTAGCCCCAGCCTGCGATGAGCAGGTACATGGGCACCAGCACCACTTCGAACATGACGAAGAACAGGAACAGGTCAAGCGCCACGAAAGCACCGACCGAACCTGCTTGCAGCAGCAGCAGCCACGCCGTGTAGGGCTTGGGATCGTGGTGCGGATCGACACCCGCCAGCACGATCGGCACGATCACGCTGGTCAGCACCACCAGCCACAGCGAGATGCCGTCGATGCCGACCTTCCACGAAATGCCGAGCGCTGGGATCCACGACACAGTGCTCTCGAACTGGAACCCAGGGTTGGCAGTGTCAAACTGCCACGCCAACGCCAGCGCCAGCGCCCCGCCGATCGCAGCGAAGAGCGTGCCCAACGGTCGGGCGAGATCGGGCCGATTGCGCGGCAACAGCGCAACCACCAACGCGCCCACAACGGGCACGAAAATAAGTGCGTTGAGAATCGGGAACCCAGGTGCCACCTCGGCGGCCGCAAGCAGAGGGCCAGCGCTCATGAGACGCCCCGAAGCGCCAGCCAGACAACAAGGATGATCGCGCCGACCGCCACGCCCGACGCGTAGTGCCGCAGGTAGCCCGACTGCAGGGGCCGTACCGACTGACCTAGCTGCCGCACGAGCTTGGCAACGCCGTTGACGGCGCCGTCGACGACCTTCCGGTCAACAGTGGCTGCGGCCTCGAACGCAGCGGTACCGGGCCCGCCCACGAAGTTCGAGATGGTGGCGTCGACGTAGAAGACGTTCTCGAGCAATGCAGGCTCGAGCCGGTCCGTCGGGATGCGCGATCGCAGCCATGCCCCCACCGCCACGGCAATCCCCAAGAGCGCGGCGATGATCGCCGCGAGTGCGAGACGCCACTTGGTGCCGGTACCGGAATCGAAGTGAAGCGGGTCAGCCAGCACGGGCTCTAAGAAGTGCTCAAGCACCAGCCAGTCACCCACCAGCGGCAGGTTCACGACACCGCCGATGGCCGCCGCACCGG
This sequence comes from Candidatus Poriferisodalis sp., assembly GCF_965221945.1. Lineage (GTDB taxonomy): Bacteria > Actinomycetota > Acidimicrobiia > Acidimicrobiales > Poriferisodalaceae > Poriferisodalis. The sequence continues at coordinate 3,149,926 of NZ_OZ244925.1, forward strand.
CCAGCACCACGAGCGGCAGCGTCATGGTGGCAGGCGACTCGTGAGGGTGGACGCTGTCGTCCCAGCGCTGGCCGCCGAAGAACACCAGGAAGGTCTGGCGGCTCATGTAGTAGGCGGTCAGCAGGGCGGTGACCAGGCCCACAACCCACAGCAGATGTCCGACGCGCAGCGGTCCGGCGATGATGTCGGGCTGCTCCCACGCGGCAAGCAGGATCTCGTCCTTCGACCAGAAGCCCGACAGCGGCGGCACACCGGCAATCGCCAGCCAGCCCACGATGAACGTGACCGCGGTGATGGGCATGGCTAACCGCAGGCCGCCCATGCGGCGCATGTCCTGCTCATCTCCGAGGCCATGGATGACCGAGCCGGAGCCCAGGAACAGCAGCCCCTTGAAGAACGCATGCGTGACCACGTGGAAGATCGCCGCCACGTACGCGCCCGAGCCGATCGCCAGGAACATGTAGCCCAGCTGGCTGATGGTGGAGTACGCCAGCACCTTCTTGATGTCGTGCTGAGCCACGGCGGCCAGCGCAGCAAAGAGCGCTGTGGCCGCACCCACGATGGCGATGATGAGCAGTGCCGTATCGGTCAGCACCGGGTTGAGCCGCACCAGCAGGTACACGCCGGCGGTCACCATCGTGGCGGCATGCACCATCGCGGAGACCGGTGTGGGGCCTTCCATGGCATCAGGCAGCCAGACGTACAGCGGCAGCTGCGCCGACTTGCCCGCAGCGGCCAGCAACAGCAGCAGCGACACAGCGGTAGCGGTCCCGGTGGCCAGCCCAGGAGCAGCCGCCGTCAGCCCGGCGTAAGACACCGTGCCGAGGGTGGTCCACAGCAGGAACGTGGCGATCATGAAGCCGAAGTCGCCGATTCGGTTGGTGACGAACGCCTTCTTGCCGGCTGTGGCCGCCGTGGGCCGTTCGTGCCAGAATGAGATCAGCAAGTACGAACAGGTGCCGACCCCTTCCCAGCCCAGGAAGGTGACCACGAGGTTCTCGCCCAGCACCAGCATGAGCATCGAGAACAGGAACAGGTTCAGGTACAGGAAAAACTTGGAGTACTTCGGGTCGCCCGCCATGTAGCCGACCGAGTAGAGGTGGATGAGCGTTCCGACACCGGTCACGAACAGCGCCATCGTCATCGACAGTGGGTCCACCAGCAGCGCTGCGTCTACCTCGAGACCCCCGATCGGCATCCACTCGAACAACGTCGAGATGAACCAGCGCCCGCCGTGCCCACCGGCACCGCCCTTGGCCGCGGAATCGAGACCGAGCAGCCCGCCGAACGTGATGAGGGTGAGCAGGAATGACCCGGCACTGGCTGCAGTGGCCATCCAGCCAGCCCGAGGCTCGCCGAGGCGCGGGCCTGCCAGCAAGAGAACTGCGAACCCCGCGAGGGGCAGCGCGGGGATAAGCCACACCAACGAGACCATTGCCTCAGCCCCTCAAAGCCGACAGATCATCCGCCGTCGCGCGTGGGGAGGCTCGCAGCACCGCAACCACCAAGCCGAGACCCACGACGACCTCGGCGGCAGCGACGACCAGAACGAACAGCACCACCGTGTGCCCATGCACATCGCCGAAACGATCGGCGAAAGCGATGAAGCTGAGGTTGACACCGTTCAGCATCAGCTCGACGCACATGAGCATGATCAGCGGGTTGCGTCGCACCAGCAGACCGGTGCCCCCGATGATGAAGAGCATCGCGCCGAGAATCAAGTACCAGCTGGTCGTCACCTCGAGGCCATTCACCGACGAGCCTCCTGCGACGTCTCGGCGTTCTCGAAGTTCGCCGTGTCGCCATACGAGCTGCGCCGAGCCAAGATCACCGTGCCGATGACCGCCACGATGAGCAGTAGCGACGTCAGCTCGAACGCGTACACGTAGTCGGAGAACAGTGACCGGGCAATGTCGCCGACATCGGCGGCGTAGCTCGTAGGAGCTGGCTCAGCGACACCACCGATCTGGCCCGCTGATTCGCGAGCGAGCGAGGTGGCACCCTTGAACATCCGGTCGACTGCTGCCACCATCCAGACCAAGACGGCGACCCCACCGATGCCGAATGCAGCTGCAGTCCAGCGTTGGGCAGGCAGTGCCCCCAGCGACAGCCCGGCGGCCCTGTCGACGCCGAGCAACATGATGACGAAGAGGAACAGGACCACGATGGCACCCGCGTAGACGATGACCTGCACGGCGGCAATGAAGTGCGCCTGCTGGGCGACGAACAGCACCGCGATGCCGAACAGCGTCATCACCAGCATCAGCGCCGCATGCACCGGATTGCGCGACAGCACCACGCCGATCGCGCCGATGAGGCACGCGGCGGCAGCCACCGCGAACACGACCACTTCAACCATCAGTGGTGACTTCCCGCTGTATGGGTCTGACTGGGCCCCTCGGTGTCGGAGGGCCCGTCGGTGTCGGAGGGTTCGTTGTCGGGATCGATCGAGTCGTCATCGGGGTCGTCGTAGTCAGCGTGCTGGCCCTGCTCGGGAGCCCTCACGCCGTACCCCAGCTCACCGCTCCACCCGACGCGACCCTCGTATTCGGGTTGGCCCGAAGGGGACGTGGCGCGCATCCAGCCGGAGGTGTGCTCGTCTTCCCCGTCGTGCCACAGCTCCCACGGTTGGCGGCGGGGCCGACCGTCGTCGTCGGTGAGCAGTTCGTCCTTCGTGTAGATGGCGTCGCGCCGGGTGGGGAAGCTGAACTCGAAGACCTTTGTCTCGGTGATCGCTTCGGTCGGGCAAGCCTCTACGCACAAGTCGCAGTGGATGCATCGCAGGTAGTTGATCTCGTAGACGTAGCCGTAGCGCTCTCCCGGGGACACCGGGTCATCGGGCGAGTTGTCGGCGCCGCGGACGTAGATGCACCGGGCGGGGCACACACCAGCGCATAGCTCGCACCCAATGCACTTCTCCATGCCGTCTGGATAGCGGTTGAGCACATGACGCCCGTGGAAGCGCGGCGGCTTCGGTCGCTTCTCGTGTGGGTATTCGGTGGTGACCCGCTCACCGAAGAGCTTGCCGAACGTGACGATGAAACCGTCGAGGTAGCCCATCAGCCTCTCCCTGCCGTGTTGGTTGGCGCGCCGTTCTGCGGCGCTGGGCCGACGTCGACGTCGAAGGGTTCATCGATGTCGCCGACTCTGCGTTTGGCGGCCCGCAGTGCCGCCGACAGCAGCGCCCACCCGATCGCGAATCCGATCGCACCCGCGATCAATGTCCAGACCTGGTTCCAGCCCTCGACGCTCGCCAGCTGTCGCAGACCCAGGAACATCAGCCAGAAGAGCATCACGGGGATGAGCACCTTCCAGCCCAGCGACATCAGCTGGTCGTAACGCAGCCTCGGCAGCGTGGCTCGGAACCAGACGAACATGAACAGGAACGCCAGCACCTTGACCAAGAACCACACTGTCGGCCACAGCCAGGTCCAGCCGAAGAAGACGGGTCCGGCCGGTCCGCCGAAGAACAGCGTCACCATGATCGCCGACATCGTGATGACGTTCATGAACTCGGCAAGGAAGAACAGGGCGAATCGGATCGACGAGTACTCAGTGTGGAATCCGCCGACGAGTTCCTGCTCGGCTTCGACCAAGTCAAACGGCGGGCGGTTCAGCTCTGCAGTTGCAGCAATCAGGAACACCACGAACGGCACGATGCCGCTGGAGATCACGAACCAGGTGTTCACACCACCGGCTTGTTTCGCCACGATTCCCTGGGTGGAGAGCGTCCCTGCGCCGATCACCACCGCCACTACCGCCATGCCCAACGCCGCCTCGTAGGAGATGGCTTGCGCCGACGCGCGAACTGAGCCGATGAGCGGGTACTTCGATCCCGACGACCAGCCCGCCAGCATCACGCCATAGACGGCGACGGAGGACATCGCAAGCAACAGCAGGATGCCGATTGGCGGGTCGGCCACCTGCAGGATCGTTTCCTTGCCGAACAGCGTGACCGTGCCGGTGCGGACCTCACCTGCTGAAGATCCAGTGTCAACGAACACGCCGCCAACGGGCACGATCGCGAACGCAACGAACGCCGTGACCGCCGAAATGTAGGGCGCCAGCCGGAACACGAGCGGGTCGGCGTTGGCGGGGTGCAAATCTTCCTTGAAGAAGAACTTGACACCGTCGGCGAAGGCCTGCAGCAGGCCCCACGGTCCGGCCACATTGGGACCGATGCGGTGCTGCATGTCCGAGATCAGCTTGCGCTCGAACCAGATCATGAACATGGTGGCGACCAGCAGGGCACCGAAGGCCACCAGGACCTTGACGCCCATGACGGCGATGTCGCCCCAGTCGACCCCGTCCGCGAACAGAGGGTCACCCGTCATCGCAAGGCCCCACCGTCCGCTCGGGTCTCGACCCGCACGTCGGTGATCGGAGCAGTCGCGTCGATCAGAGCGCCCACGTCGACATCAGACGAGGGGAACGCCAGCACGACGTTCCCACGGGCGACGCCGGAATCAGCCACGATCGGCAACCGCAGCGCACCGCGCTCAGAGTGAACTTCGACCTCAGTTCCCGAGTCGACGCCGACACGCTCCAAGTCGACCGGGTGCACGCGCAGGACCGTGTCGGCTTGCAGCGACGCCAACGCCGGCGTCTGGTTGACAGCCACCCCTCCGTCGTAGAGCTTGCGGCCGCACACCAATCGGAGGCCATATGCGTCTCGAGGTGGTGCGACGTGTTCAGCCGGGAACTCGGGCTCGAAAGCCGCTCCCGATGCAACCACGCCGTCAGCCCCAAGCTCAGCGCCGGTCGCTCCAGCGTGCGTGGCGCACAGGGCGGCAATCTCGGCGGTGACGTCCTCTGTGGACAAAAAGCCCAGGTCCCCCCCGCAGAGCACCGCCAGCTCGGCGGCGATCATCCAGTCGGGACGGGCCGAGCCGGGTGCAGTCACCAACTCGCCGACGGCCGAGACGCGTCCCTCCAGGTTGGTCGTAGTGCCCGACTTCTCTCCGAACACAGCGGCAGGCAGAACGATGTCGGCTTCTGCTACGGACTGGTTCACAAACGAATCCACCGCCACGACCGTGCCCGCGCCCGCCACGCCGAGGCGCGCCAGCATGCTGTCGGGGAAATCGGTCAGGGGGTCCGCGCCGAGCAGGAAGAGCACGTCGATCTCTCCTGAAGCGGCCGCCAAGAGGATCCCCGCTGCGTCGTGCCCGCGTTCAGTGGGCAGCTCGCCCCACGCCGCCGTCAAAGTCGGCGACGGGCTAGTGCTCAGCGTGCGCCCCGGAAGCAGCCCTGGCGCCAGGCCCATGTCGAGCGCGCCACGAACGTTCCCGCGGCGTGCAGCAACGAGAAAGCGGGCGTGGGGGACGCGAGCACTGATGACCGAAGCCGCCTCGGCCGTTGCCTCGGCGGACTCCGCGACCGACGAGCGGCCCAGCACCACCACGACCGATCCCGACGCCAGCTCGGCAGCCAACGGATCGTCGCCGTCGAGCAAGTCCCGCAGCACCGATGCGGCCTCGCCGCCGCGGCACTCCTCGCTCCGCGCTGCATTGCGGGTCAGACCGGTTTCGGTCGGAGCAATCTCGACCAGGCGAGTCGTGCCCGCTCGTGCTGCGCCGCGCAACCGCAGGTGCAGCACCGGCAGCTCCTCGCGAAGGTCGCCGCACACCAGCAGCGTGGTGTCAGCGCTGCATGCGTCGTCGATCGTCGCGCCCGGCAGGCCGACGACAAGCTCCGCGGGCAAACCGTCGCCCAGCTGAGCGTCGAGGTGATCGGTTCGCAGCACCGTGCGTGCCAGCTTCGACCATGCGTACGCGTCCTCGTTGGTGCCGCGGGCTCCGCCGAGAACGGCAATCGTTCCGGGTCGGGCGGCGGTCACGGCGGCGGCCACAGCGCCAAGGGCGCTCGCCCAGTCGGTCGGCTGAAAGCGACGCAGCGGCTCAGCATCGGCGAGTTCGGAAGTACCGGCAGCCGATGGCGCACGGGCAGCCAGCGGCGTCGTCACCCGATCGGGGCTTGCGACCGAGCCGTAGCCGAACCTGCCCTTGTCGCACAGCCAGCCATGGTTCACCGGGTCGATGTCAACCCCCAGATAGCGCACCAGTTCATTTCGCGACGACTGGACCGCAATCCGGCAGCCGACTGCGCACGTCGTGCAGGTGGACTCGGTTTGGACCAGATCCCACGGCCGCGCCTTGAAGCGGTACGGCACTGCGGTCAGCGCGCCGACGGGACAGATCTGCACCGTGTTGCCCGAGAAGTACGACGAGAAGGGCTCGCCGGGGAACGTGAGCACCTGGGTCTCGTTGCCACGCTCGGTGAAATCGATGAGCGGTTCGCCCGCCACCTCGTCTGCGAAGCGGGTACAGCGGTCGCACAGGATGCAGCGTTCCCGGTCCAGGTGCACCAGGTCGGAGATAGGGATCGGCTTTTCGAAGTGTCGCTTTTCCTCAACAAAGCGGGACTCGCCCGGGCCGTAGGCCATGGTTTGGTCCTGTAACGGGCATTCGCCGCCCTTGTCACAGACCGGGCAGTCCAGCGGGTGATTGATGAGCAGCAGCTCCAGTACGCCTTCTTGCGCTCGCTGCGTGCGCTCGCTGGTGGTGTCGACCACCATCTGCGGCGAGACCGGGACCATGCAGGAGGCCTGCAGCTGGGGCCCACGACCGGTGTCGATCTCGACGAGGCACATGCGGCACATGCCCACCGGGCTCATCCGCTCGTGGTAACAGAACCGCGGGATGTGCACCCCGGCGCGGTCCGCAACCGCAATGACGAGTTCGCCGGGCCGCGCATCGACGGCGATGCCGTTGATTGTCACCTCGACCGTGCTCGGTGCCGCTCGGGCAGCAGTGGCGTCAGACACGGATGGCCACCTCCGAGACTGAGTTCGATTGCGGGCTGCCCGACAACTCAGCGTCGAGGTGGGCGTTCGGCGCCACCCGGGCCTCGAATTCCTCCGGGAACAGCGTCATCGCCGAGTGCACCGGTGCGAATGCCGACGGGCCCACGAAACAGATGGTCGTCATCTGGTACGGGAACGGCTTCGGTTCGAGGCCGCGTTCAGGCACGGCAGCGTGCGGGAAATCGCCGGGGGAGATCGAGGCTCCGACCTCGAACAGCAGGTCGAGATCGCGTGGCGTGCCTGTGCCGTCGCAGACTCGCCGCAGCACCCGCTCCAACCAGGTCGCTCCTTCCCGGCACGGCACGCACTTGCCGCATGACTCATGGGCATAGAACTTCGTCAGCGTGAGCGCCGCGGCACAGATGTCGGTGGTGTCGTCCATCACCATCACCGCTCCCGAACCCAGCATCGATCCCTGCGGACCCACTTCGGACGCCTCGAAGGGCAGGTCCAGCTGCGCGGGCGTGAACCACGGCGCGGAACCGCCGCCGGGCACAAAGGCTTTCAGTTCCCTGCCCGGGCGCAGACCGCCGCAGTAGTCGGGGCCATAGATGAGATCGCGGAACGTGGTGGTGCCGTTAGTGATCTCGTAGACGCCGGGGCGCTGGACGTGCCCGCTCACGGCCACCATCCGTGTGCCGGGCGAGGTGGGGGTGCCGATGGCGGTGAAAGCCGCCGCTCCATTGCGCAGGATCCACGGCAGGTTCGCGAGGGTTTCGACGTTGTTGACGATGGTGGGTTGGCCGTACAGCCCGATCGCGGCCGGGAAGAACGGGGGCTTCAGCCGCGGCATGCCCCGCTTGCCTTCGAGGCTCTCGATGAGGGCGGTTTCTTCGCCCACGACGTACGCACCGGCGCCGGAGTGCAGCACGATGTCCACCGAGAAATCGGTGCCGCAGATGTTGCGGCCCACCCAGCCGGCGTCGTAGGCCTCGTTGAGAGCCCGCGCGACACGTTCTTGCGCCAGCGCCATCTCGCCGCGGATGTACAGGAAGCACTGCGACAGTCCCACTGCGTAGCAGGCAATCAAGCAACCTTCGATGAGCTGGTGCGGATCGAGCTCCATGAGCAGGCGGTCCTTGTAGGTCCCTGGCTCGGACTCGTCGCCGTTCACGACGAGGTAGCGGGGCCACACGCCTGGCGGACAAAAGCCCCACTTCACCCCCGCAGGGAAGCCAGCACCACCACGGCCCAGCAAGGTCGCGTCGCGTACCTCGCTGTGGACATCGGCCGGCGCCCGCTCCAGCGCAGCACGCAAACCTTCGTAGCCGCCCGTGGCCAGGTAGCGCTCGAGCGTGTAGCTGTCGGGATGGTCGAAGCGCTCGGTGACGATGCGCGGCGCGTCGTTCGCCACGAATCCGGGTGCATGAGGAATCGTGTACGACGCCATCAGCCCGCTCCCCCGCCGGACGCTCCATTTGCTGCTGAAGGCGCCAGCCATACGGGTGCTTCGTGGACTTCGTCTGGCGGCACGGCCCTGACCGCTCGCTCGGCCGGGATGCGCTGCCGAATGCGTGCGGTGACGCCGTGCGACGGGATCTCGTCATCGAGGGCACCCGACGCCAAATCGTCGATCAGCTGATCGAACTGCGCCGCGTCGAACCGATAGCGGTACCGGTAGTTCACCTGCAGGCATGGCGCCTCGGTGCAGGCGGCCTGGCATTCTGCAGAGGCCAGCGTGAACATGCCGTCGGGAGTGGTGCCGCCGATCCGCACGCCTAGGCGTTCCTCCGCATGTTCCATGAGATCGGCAGCACCGGCGAGTGCACACGACATCGTGGCGCAGATGTTGACGAGGTACTTGCCGACGGGCTCACGCTTGAACATCTCGTAGAACGAGCAGGTGCCGAGCACCTCGGCCGGCGTGGTGTCGACGAGTTCAGCGACTTCGACCATTGCCTCTTCGGAGACCCAGCCGGCCTGTGCCTGCGCGACATGCAGGAGCGGGATCATCGCCGAGCGACGCTTCGGGTAGCGGCCGATGATTTCGCGCGCCAGCGAGCGATTCTCCTCACTAAAGAAACCCATTTACCGGTCGACCTCCCCCATGATCGGGTCGATTGAGGAGATGACGGCAATGGCGTCGGCGAGCAGGCCGCCGTACATGAGGTGCGGGAGGCTCTGCAGGTTGACGAACGAAGGGGCCCGGATGTGCACCCGCTGCGGCTTGGGCCCGCCATCGGACACCAGGTAGCAGCCCAGCTCGCCGCGCGGCGACTCGACCGCCACATAGGTCTCTCCGGGTGGCACCTTGAAGCCCTCGGTAAAGAGCTTGAAGTGGTGGATCAGCGCTTCCATGGACTCGTCGATGCGAGCCCGAGGCGGCGGCGTGATCTTGCGGTCCTCGGTGCGGTAGGGACCCTTCGGCATCTTGTCGAGGCACTGCTCGACGATGCGCATCGACTCGCGGATCTCGTTCAGGCGGATCGAAAAGCGGTCGAACGTGTCGCCGTAGGCACCTACGACGACGTCGAACTCCACCTCGTCGTAGGCCAAGTACGGCATGGTGCGGCGCAGATCCCACGCCTCGCCGGTGCTGCGCAGCAGCGGCCCCGTGGCCGACATGGCGATGGCCTCGTCGGCAGTGATGACGCCGACGCCTTGAGTGCGGTCTCGCCAGATCGGCTGGCCGGTCATCAACGTGTCGAACTCCAAGAGCCGTCCGGGCAGCACCGTCAAGATGCGCTCCACGTCGTCCTGCCAGCCGTCGGACAGGTCGGCCGCCACACCGCCAGGGCGGATGTAGTTGTGGTTCATCCGCAAGCCGGTGACGCTCTCGAAGAATCGAAGGATCTCCTCGCGCTCGCGCCAGCCATAGAGCATCATCCCGACTGCGCCGAGGTCCATGCCATTCGTCGCCAGGAACAGCAGGTGCGAGCTCATGCGGTTCAGTTCGCACATGAGCATGCGGATCCAGGTGGCTCGCGGTGGGATCTCCGTTCCCAGCAGATCCTCGACAGCGAGACAGAACACCAACTCGTTGAACAGCGGCGAGGCGTAGTCCATGCGGGTGACGTTCGTCGGCCCCTGCAGGTAGGTGAGGTCCTCGGCGGTCTTCTCCATCCCGGTGTGCAGGTAGCCGATGATCGGCTTGGACCGCAGCACGGTCTCTCCCTGCAGTTCCATTGCGATGCGCAGCACGCCATGGGTGGACGGGTGCTGCGGGCCCATGTTGATGAGCATCGGCTCGTCGCCGCTCTGGGCAACAACAGTGCCCTCGTCAACATCGGCTGTGCCTGCCTGCGCCGACGAAACATCGGCTGTGCCTGCCTGCGCCGACGAAACATCGGCTGTGCCTGCCTGCGCCGATGAAACATCGGCGGCAGCCAGAGCCGCCTCCTCGGATATGCGTAGCACGGCATCGGCCGGCCGGCGGATGGCGGTCTCCGTCGTGGCGCTCATCGGCCTTCGACCGCTTTGAACTGCACCGGGATGGCGCCGATGGCGTAGTCCTTGCGCAGCGGGTGGCCTTCCCAGTCCGGCGGCATAAGGATGCGGCTGGGATCGGGGTGGTCACTGAAGCTGATGCCGAACAAGTCGGCAGCTTCTCGCTCGGGAGCCTCGGCCCCCGGGTACAGACCGACCACCGAGGGCACCTGCGGGTCGTCTGCAGGCACTTGGGTGCGAACGCGCAACCGGCGACGGTCCCGGAGATCCAGCAGGTTCACCACGACCTCGAAACGCTCCGGTTCAACGCCCGGCGGCAGGGTCCGGCTGCGGTTCGTGAGCCCATCGGTGGCGCACACGTCGACGCACAGCTCGAAACCGTCGGCAGCGGCCATGCCCATTACATCGAGGTACTCGTCACGGCTCGGATGCACGACCTGCTGGCCGCGCTCGTCAGTGCGCGGCACGCCGAACATCGTCGGCTGCTCAGCCGCTCCTGCGGGCGGCGCGGTGTCGTCGGCTTCTACGCCTTCGTCTGCCATCAGCGCGTCTCCACGGAGCTCGACTGGCCAACCCCATGCGCCTGCGCCGATTGCGGCACTCCATGTGCCGCCGCAGCCGATTGCGTCACTCCATGTGCCGCCAGGGCCACTGCAGCTCCGCCACCGCGGTCGGCGCGTCGCTGGGTCAGCTCGCCGGTGCGAATCTTCTCATGAAGGGCAAGGATGGCGTGCAGCAGCGTTTCAGGACCCGGCGGGCAGCCGGGCGCGTATATGTCGACCGGCACGACTTGGTCGACGCCCTGCACGATGGCGTAGTTGTTGAACATCCCGCCGCTGGATGCGCACACACCCATCGACAGCACCCACTTGGGCTCCATCATCTGGTCGTAGATCTGCCGCAGCACCGGTGCCATCTTCTGGCTGACGCGTCCGGCCACGATCATGAGGTCGGCTTGGCGGGGCGACGCTCGGAACGTTTCCATGCCGAAGCGAGCCAGGTCGTAGTGAGCCGTACCGGTCGCCATCATCTCGATCGCGCAGCACGCCAGCCCGAAGGTGGCGGGCATGAGGCTGCGGCGCCGCGCCCACTTCACCAGTTCTTCCACCGGTGCGGTGAAGACGTTGTGCCCGAGTCCTGCCAGGCCGTCGTCGATGCCAAGTTTCGCCTTGAGGTCGTCGATGCCCGCCATCAGCCCGCTCCCGTCCCGCTGCCGTGTTGGCTTGCGCCGCTCCATGCGGCGCCGTGCTGCGGGGCGCCGCTCCATGCGGCGCCAGCCGGCACGTGCTCACGTCCCGTCAGCCCGACGGTGCGCACGGCGGTCACCCCGCTGCGAGTCGCCGGGGGCAGTGGGAGGACGCGGCGCTTGCGCGGGCCCCATTCCAGCCCGCCCATTGCCAGCTCGTAGACGAACGACAGGAAGAAAATCACGACGAAGATCAGCATCGCTACAAAGCCGAAGAGACCGAGACTGGCGTTCGCGACCGCCCACGGGTACAGGAAGACGATCTCGATGTCGAACATGATGAACAGCATCGCCACGAGGTAGAAGCGGACGGGAAATCGCTCCGGGATGGCGGCCTGGTCGACGATGCCGCACTCGTACGGCGCCAGCTTGGCTTTAGTGCTGCGCTGCGGTGCCAGCAAGCGCGACGCAACGATGCTGAGCAGCACGAACAAGACAGCGAGAACGCCGAGCACCAACACCGGCAGGTATTCCGCCAAGCCGCTGTTCATGCCCCTGACCCCCTCAGCGTGTCGTCGATTCGATGCCGGTCCCAGTCTGGCCCAAGAAAGGCCAGCCGGTCACTGGCCCGCAGCTTCGCGTACCGCCCAGATCGCCTGGTCCCGTCGATGCAGGTGATAGCAGCCCAAGCCGAACAGCAGCGCGGCGAAGATCGACAGCAAGGCCGGGCGGAGCCGGACACTGCCGTGATCGCGCACCATCACGACCGAGTACACCGGCGCGTCGTCGTCAATCTCGGCTTGCGGCAGGATGACCTCGCCCTCTTCGTTGAGCTGGTTCGGGTCGATGTCGGCGACCGGCGCGAATGGCTGGATCTGCACGACCGCGTAGTTGGGCCGTCCACGACTCGGGAAGAAGTACTGCGTGATCACGTTGTCGGGAATGCTGAGCGGGCGATACCGCTCGCCCCCGGTCACGACTACCCGGTGGGTGAAGTAGTCGGTGGCGGCAGAGAAGAGGCACGAGTTCACGGCCAGCAAGCGCCGAGGGTCGGCGTCGTTACAGACGACATGGCTGTCGGCCGCCGAGCGGGCGTCGGCTTCGTCGACCACGGTCCAGTCGGGGGGTATCTGATCGAGCCCGTACGCCGACAACTGCTGCACCTCTTCTGTGGGCACGACGGCTGGATTGGTCGCCACCTGCAGGACATTCCAGCCCGGCTGGCTGCCGATCCACCCAATGCCGAACACCCACCACACGATGGACATCAGCAGCATCCAGCCCCACAGGCCGGTCCAAGCGACGAGGAATCCGAGACGTACGCCGAGGTTGGTGGCCAGCAGCAGGTACACCGAACCGCACAGCACGGACACGGCGAGGATGACGGCCAGGTAGCCGGTGAGAACCGGATCCCAGCGGACGATCCCGAGAAGGTTCGAGGCGGTCATTCGTCATCTCCCGCTTCGTCCAGCAGCTCGAAGCCGACCGCAGCCTGGCTCTCCTGGTCGAGGCTGCGCTCATATTCTGCGATGGCCCGGATCTCGTCTTCATCCAGAACCCGGCCGAAGCCCGGCATGCCGTAGTTGCCCAGCCGAGCGAACTCGCCAAAGGGCACATTGTCGGCCGCGCCGTCGGAAATGAACGAGATGTGGTCCTCGATTTCGGGGAACAGCCGTTCCAGGCTCACGCTGTTGAGGGGCGGACCGTAGCGACCGGCGCCGTCGGGACCGGGCAATACCTCGACCGTTCCGCCGTTGTTCGGAAGCTGCGCCGGACCACGCCCTGGCCAGCGAGGCGTGTGACAGCGCGCGCAGTGCAAATCGAACAGGACTGCACCTTCGGACCTGTCGGGGTTCGCGGCCAACTCGATGGCGAGGCGCGCCGCCGCGCGCTCCTGCGCCTCTTCGTCGCTGAGGCGCTCCCGCCACAGCCAGGCCACCAAGTCGTCGATCTCCTGGTCGTTGAGGGGGCCACCGCCGTCGAGGCCCCACGCCGGCATCACGCCTCGGCCGTACACGAGGATCTGCCGCACCTCGCTGACCTCGTCGAGCGTCTCGGCATCAGTATCGAATCGAGTGAAGACGTCGTCGAGGGACGGGGCCTCCCACGTCGTGTTGATGACGTAGGACTCCTTGTCCGAGAACTGGTGGCCGATGTCGAGCACCACCGGTGCAAAGCGCGCACCTCCCAGGTCAGCGCCATGGCAGTCGGTGCACTCCTGCTCGGCTGCCAGTGCTTCACCGCGGTTCTCGGCGGCCTCGGAAAATGCCGTCTCCGCACCCGAACGGCGACCGCCTTCGAGCATCCAGTACACCGGGAGCACCAGCGCCATGATGAGCAGCATCAGCACACCGAAGGCCTGCACCTTCTCCAGCCGGCGGCCCTCGAGCTCCTCGTCGTCGGGCATGACGCCGCGGTTCGGCGCCAGCTCGATCTCGCTGCCCACCTCCGCCTTTGCCTGACGGATGTTGACGAAGACATAGATCGCCCAGCCGATCACCACGATGGCCATGAGTACGATCGCGATCGACCGCTCCGTACTGGCGGCCAGCAACTGAAGGGCTCCGGGCCCGCTTACGTCAAGCACAATGCGGGCCCTCGAGGCCTTGCCCCGTGGTGTCGGTGCCGATTGCAGGACCTTGCGACACGCTCCCAGTGTCCACGTACACGTTGCCCTCCTCGATGGTCACCGGGAACCGATCCATGCCACGAGGCGCTGGGCCAGACTTCTTCTCGCCGACGCGGTTGTACTTCGAGCCGTGGCAGGGGCACTCGAACCACTGCGAGCTGCCGCACACCGGCACCTTGCAGCCGAGATGCGGACACTTCTGCCACAGTGCGACGTACCCCAGCCTTATGCCCTCGAGCACCACACCCCCATAGGTCGCCTCGGCATTGGACTGCGTTGCGGAGTCAGTCGGATACGGCTGGATGTAGCTCTGCGCCTCGGAGAAGTACGAGAAGTTGGCCGCCGGGGTCGACGAGGCGATGGCCTCGTCCACCGATGCAATCGTGCCGATCTTGACCTTCGAGCCGAAGCCGCGCGTCGGACGAGGCCACAGGAAGGCAATCATGGCGGCGTTGAAGGTGCCCAGACCGGTCGCCATCAGAATGACCGAGGACCGGTTCAGGAACTGCCGGCGCGTGACGCCCACCTCGTTGGGAGGCGGCGGTGCCCAGTCCTGCGGCAGCTCAGGCTCGTCGACCGCCACGGGTGCCGGGCGGCGCTCCAGTGCAACTGAGCGTTCCAGCTCCCGGGCTTGTGAGCTGACTCCGAACGCGCCGGCGTCATCGCCCGCAGCGGCCTCACCCGCCGCGGCGGCCGCCAGTTCGTCACGCCGACGTGTCTCGCGCGACAGGTGCCCCAGGCCGGTGGCATCCCGGCGACTCAGGGAGACGAACGCGACCACCGCACCCAGCACGACGATGACCGGGATGGCAATCGCGAGAATCGTTCCGGTGGACATGCCGACGTGCTCCTACAGGTGGAAGATGCCGTGCAGACCGGTGTCCCACGGGTAGGTGAAGTTGAAGCCCTGCCCCCTGAAGAACGAGCCGATGATCACCAGCACCGCCCAGAACATGAGATGGATCGTCTGGATAGACATGGCGAACTTGCGGTCCTCCGGCCGCATGGACGGGTTCTTGTCGATGTAAGGAGCGAAGGCCAGCAGCACGAGAGCGACGCCGGGAATCGTCACACCGGCGATCATCGGATCGAACATCGTGAGCAGTTCCTGCAGGCCCAGGAAGTACCAGGGGGCCTTAGAGGGATTGGGCGTCTCGTTGTGGTTGGCGAGCTCCAGCAGCGGCGCGTTGATGAACAGCGAGAAGACCAGCGTGAAGGCCGTGATGAACAGCGCGGCGGTGAATTCTGCTGCCAGCAAGTGCGGCCAGACATGGACCTTGTCGCCCGGGCTGGCCTTGACATCCTGGATCGAGCCCGACTTGACCACCGTCAGCAGGCGGTGGGTGTTTCCCGCCGGCCCCGCCATGAGCGGCGGCAGCGTGGTGGCCACGCCCCCGCCGGCAGCTGCTGGGCCGTCCGCGGCCATGCCCGCAACAGCGGGCGCGCCGCCGGGCTGCTGGCTGGCTTCCAGCAGTGAGCGCGGGATCGTGACACCGTCGTCGTCATCGGGCTGCGCGGCAGCCGAGGACGCGGCGTCGCCAGGCGTGGGCGCGCCGGTGGCGCGTGCCTTGGCTTCGGCGCTGCGCCTCAGGAGGTGTTCTGGAATCTCGGTCATGCTGTTCGTTGCGGGACGTTCAGGGTTCCTACAGGGGTCCCGATATACCTCCGTCCTTTCTCACTCTCCAGAAATGGATCGCCATGAAGATGACGATCACAAAAGGAAGCATCAAGACGTGCAGCACGTACCACCGCAGCAGCGTCTCCGCTCCGATCTGCTGGCCCCCCAGCAGCACAAAGCGCACTTGGTCACCAAAGACGGGCGTGAACCCCATCATGTTCGTGCCCACCGTCACCGCCCACAGTGAGAGCTGGTCCCACGGGAGCAAGTAGCCCGTGAAACTGAGCAGCAATGTCAGCTGCAGCAGCATCACGCCGACGACCCAGTTGAACTCCCGGGGTGCCTTGTAGGCACCGTGGTAGAAGACCCGGGCCATGTGCAAGAAGACCGTGAGCACCATGAGGTGCGCGGCCCATCGGTGCATGTTTCGTACGAGCAGGCCGAACGCAACCTGCGTGTGGAGGCTTTCGATGTCCGCCCAAGCCGCCGTGTCGGTGGGTCGGTAGAAGAACATCAGGAAGATGCCCGTGATCGTCAGCAGGATGAACAGGAAGAAGCTGAGACCGCCCAGACACAGCGTGTAGCTGACCTTCACCGCGTGCCGCTTCACCTTCACCGGGTGAAGGTGGTACAGGACGCTGTTCATGACTACGTACGAGCGGTTCCGGGGGCTGTCGGTGTAGCCCTTGCGGAAGATCGAACCGGGGCGGAAGACCGACGTCCAGAACTGGCTGTCCTGCATCCAATCGGCCGCCTGCGATTGCGCGTTCTGCAGACGCTGCGGCAGGTTCGGCTTGGATTTGGGGGACTCGAGAGTGTTCGCCATATGTGTTCGGTCTACCTAGACCGGGTCCTTCGCTGTCGCAGCAGTTCAAGCATCGGGGCTCGCGCTACAGACGCATTCCGTAGGCGTAGCCGTGGGTGTGGGTCCGGCCGTGGACATCGCCCGACGGCGGAGGGGTGTTGCTGACCCTGCCGAGCGTGATCACGCCGGTCGGGCAGCGGTCGACACACAGCGCACAGCGGGTGCACACGTCGTCGTCGATGATGAAGATGGCGTTGTCGGTGGGATCCAGCCCCGGCAGGTCCACGCCGACGGCCTCGTCGACCGCCTCGGTGGACACGTACCAGATGCACTTCCATGGGCAGATATCTACGCAGCCCTCGCACTGGATGCACTCGGACTGGTCGATATTGATGAACTGCTTCGGCTTGACCGCGGCGTCGAGGTACGCGGCATCGACTTGATGCAGGACGTAGTCGTCCCGGAACTTGGGCATCGGTGGGTTTGCGTCGTTCGCAGCCATGGGTTCGCGCTTTCAGTTGCCCTTGATGAGGGGACGGCCGTAGTCCGAGGTCGCCTCGGCGGTGGGCTGGGCCTTGTCGCGCCGCTGCCACCACTTCGACAGCAGCGGAATGGCGACGAGGGCCGCAAGGTGCTCGATCACGACCATTGTGTCGCTGACCTTCTTGAGGTCGATGCGCATCGGCGGGAACGTGATCGGAGACGTCATGAACTGCCCCTCAGTGACCAGGAAACGCTCGACCGACCAGCCCCATTCGTTGTCGGTGAGGCGGACCCAGCGGTCGGGCACGATCCCGAAGACCAGCAGCATCATCATGAACACGTAGGCCGCCCCCAACATGGCCTCGCCCCAAGTGGTGGGACGGTCAGTGGGACGGCGCTTGCCGTACCACATGAAGCCCGCAACCATCAGCGCGGTGACGAGGATCGAGGTGATGAGTGCAACCACTCTTTCGTTCCTCCCGCGTTCGGTCGTCGGCGTGTCAGGACTGCCGCAAGCTGACGCTTTCGATGCTGTACCGAGTGCGTCAGCCGCAACGAGACCGGAGCAAAGATTACCGGCACCCCGGCTATGGCGCGTGATGTTCTAGCACGACAGCCTGCGGTCGCCACCGTGTCACCGCAATCCGTCATCGCAATCCGAGTTGACTTCTACTGCGCCATTGGAGTGACTGCGTGGCAGACTTGCGCCTCGGTGCGCTCGGGCGCGTATCGTGCCCTGCGAACTTGGCCCCGCCGGCAATGCCAGAACCCCTGGGGGAAACCCCGCGGAGGATCCCGTGACCGATGTTCCCGAGTACCTGCTGGAGCGCTCGCGACAACGTCGCATTGCCTTAGGGGTGCTCGAGGACGACGGCAGCGAGGACGGTGGCGCCGCTGCTGCGGCGGCGCCGGCGGCCGGTGGAGTTCCGGCGGCAACGCCAGGCCAGGCTGAGATGATCGCTGCGGCGCGCGAAGCGGCGAAGCTCGAAGTTGAACCCGCACCGCCGCCTGATGCTGCATGGGTGGTCGCGGCCCAGACCCGTCACCGGATTCCGATCTGGGTGCTGCCCGTGCTGTTCTGCCTGCCGCTGTGGGCGTTCGTATACGTGAAGCTGACCGAGCCGCCGCCCGAGCCGATCACGGCGATTACCGAAGGCGCAACCACATACTCAGTGCGCTGCGCGAGCTGTCATCGCGGCGATGGCTCCGGTTCCGAAGGCGGTGCCGTGGGCCGACCGCTGTGGAACGGCGAGGTGCTGCTGACGTTCCCGAGCCTGGACGATTCGTTCATCGAGTGGATCTCGGTCGGCTCTGAGGGGACCGGCTTGGGGCAGGCCTATGGCGACTCGAACCGCCCCGGCGGCGCACACATAGCCGGCGGTAGCGACAACGCGGCCAACATGCCAGCATTTGGCGATGTGCTCAGCGAGCACCAGCTGTACTCGGTCGCGCGCTATGTCCGCGAGGTCATCGGCGGTGAAGAAATCAGCGATGAAGTCGCGGCTGAGCGTGACGCCGAGTGGGAACACCGCGGCGGAGGCTCTGATTCCGGTGAGGGCGGCGGCCACTGAGGCCCAGTTCCCAATGCTGCGGCGCACCTGCCGGGCCCCGTTCCGCCGGACGTTGTGGCCGTGACCCAGACACCGTGACCCAGACACCTTGACCCAGACACTGGCGTGCGACGTGCTCGTCGTCGGCGGCGGACCTGCTGGCTGTGCTGCCGCCTACTGGTCGGCACGCGCGGGGCGCGACGTCGTGCTCATCGAGCGCGCGAGCCATCCACGCGAGCGCGTGTGTGGCGATGCGCTCACTCCAGTCGCGGTGGGCGAGCTCATCGACATGGGCTGCGATCCCGGCGCCGCGCGCTGGCACCGGCACCGTGGGCTGCGCATCACCGCCCACGGTCAGAGCCTCGAGGTGCCGTGGCCCGAAGGCGAGCAGTGGCCTGGCTATGGCGTCGTCGTGCGCCGACCGAGGCTGGACGCGCTGATGTCGACCCGAGCGCAAGCTGCGGGGGCACGCGTGCTGACGGGCACCGAGGTCACAGCGCCGCTCATCACCGATGGTCACCTGCGGGGATGCACTGCCATCGCCACCGGTGCGGGCAGTGGGCCCGAAGGGCCGGTGGTCGCGCATGCCCGCTATGTGGTGATCGCTGACGGGCCGCGCTCGAACTTCGGCCGGGCGCTCGGCACCGTGCGAACCCGGACGTACGCGCAGGGTTGGGCGATGCGCGCGTACTACCCCACGCCCCGTCATGCCGAGCCGTGGATCGAGTCGGTCTTCGCACTCACCGATCATGCAGGCGGTCAATTGCCGGGCTATGGCTGGGTGTTCCCGGTCGGCGATGGCACCGCGAATGTGGGCGTGGGCCTGCTCAGCCATCACTACGGCAACGAGGCCATCTCGCTCGAACGCCTCTTCGAGCAGTGGACCACCCAAATTCCTGATCGTTGGGAGATTGACCCCGCAGGACCGCATTGCGCGCCGGCGGGTGGCAGGCTGCCAATGGGAGGATCGGTGCGGCCGCGCTCGGGGCCGAATTGGGTGGTGGCCGGCGATGCGGCCGGCAGCGTCAACCCTTGGAGCGGCGATGGCATCGGCCCGGCGCTGACAACGGGTCGGCTGGCTGCTGAGGTGATCGGCCGAGCACTCGACGCCGACGACGGCCTCGAGCTGCGGCACTACGAGGCCGCACTGGCTGCCCGCTGGCAGCGGTACCACCACCTCGGCCGGCTGGCGACGCGCGCGCTCGGCCAGCCCGGACTGATGCGGCAGTTGACGCAGCTAGCGATTCGCTCCCCCCGGATGGGGAACCTGGCCATGCGCGTCTCGACCGACCTGCTGGCGAGCCCCAATGGACCCCGTGCGGACAGGCAGATCTACCGGCTTGCCTCCTCGGTGGCGCGGCTCTGGCGAGACCGCACCTGAGCCCCGCGGCCGACGCCGATTCCGCGCCGGGTTTAGCGCTCCACGAGCGCTATGTTCAACGCAAACGGCCAGCTGGGAGATGTGGGCGTGCGGACCACGAAGATCGTCTACTGGCAAGAGGACGAGTGGTGGCTCGGCTACCTCGAGGAATTCCCTGACTATTGGACGCAAGGCAAGACGTTGGACGACCTCGAGGAGCATCTGCGCTATCTCCACGCGGATCTGACGAGCGGTGAATTGTCCGGAATGCGCCGCGTCGCCGATCTCACGCTGGCGTGAAGCGGGCTGAGCTGGTCAGGCGAATTCGCGCGACAGGGTCGATCTTGGTTCGGCATGGCTCAAGACACGACTGGTATCGCGCCCCAATATCGGCGCGTATCAGGCGGTGCGCCATAACGAGATCAATGAGCGACTAGCCAGACAGATCATCAAGCAGCTCGGCCTGCCAAGCGATTGACAGCTGAGTTTCTAGGTGGCCGGGACGCGGATGGCCTCAAAGTGATCGCGGCCTGCGTCGATCAGCGAATGAGGCTTCTCGCTGCACACGACGTAGAGCGCGTCCCGGGCGCGTGTCATAGCCACGAAGAGCTTCGTGGCGGCGAGCGCCTCAGCATCCGCGCGTTCGGCGGGAGGAAACTTGTTGGAGGCCGTGAACGGCCATGCGCCGTGCGACACGCCGAGCAGAAAGACGACCTTGAACTCCAGGCCCTTCGCCCGATCGAACGTCCCCACCTTGACCTCTTCGGTCGTCTTGCCGGCGAATTCCTTCAGGTTGATGCAGCTCAGGCCGGCCTGCTCCAGTACTGAGATCGCGGCGTCGACCTGGCTGTTCGTGACCGCAAAGACGCCGAAGTCACCCAGACTCAGCGCTGGGTTCGTTGCGGCGAGCAAGGTGATTTCTTCCACCACGTACCGGCGCTCATCGCCTTGATCTGCGGCGATCACGAGGCGCGGCGTCACACCGTCACGGTGAGTTTCCCATTGCGCATCAGCGCGTCGCCGCGGCCGCGCTGATGTCGGCACCGCAGATGCTGAGCCAGACGGTTCGTCGTCTGTCTCGTCGCTGAGATCGCCAATTTCCTGCGCGCCGGTACAGGCCATGGCTGCCCCGATGATCTGACGCGTGTTTCGGTAGTTGACGACCAGCACTTCGCTGCGGCCTCGAACTTCAATGCCCGCATCACTCAGTGCGAAGCCTCCGGGATAGACACGCTGGGCGGCATCGCCGACAATCAGCAGCGAGTTGTGGCCAAGCACGAAGCCGTGCCCTTCGCCGGTCTCGTAAGGGACGCGTTCGGCCACCAACGCGCTCAGCAGCTCTAGGCCAATCTGGGTCAGGTCCTGCGATTCGTCGACAAGCACGGCGCGGTATCGAGGCTGCGGGAGCGATCGCACGTAGTCACGCGCTCGGCGGATGCGGTCATCGAAGTGTTCGAGGCCCTTATCCGCCATCATTTCGCGCCATGCGAGATGGAGGTCCCACATCTGGTCGCGCACGGGTTGCTGGAACGCAACTTCGCGGCCATGGCGCCTGATCTTGCGATAGGTCTCCAAGTCTCCGATGTCACGCCCGATGATGACCTTGGTCACCTCGTCGATGAGGTAGTCGTCGGAGAGTCCCAGCGCGTGCAACGGCGAACCGGGGCGAACCACGTCGCGCTTCGCCCGCGCGAACGTGCTCTTCGACTGCGCGATGTTGACGCTCGCCTGAGGGCCACGGCGATGCTCGTCGATCACTTGGCACAGGCGGTCCGCGAGCTGGTCAATATTCGCGAACTCGACCGATCCCGAGACGGACGTGGGCAGCCTCGAATACAGACTCTCGAGCACGGGCGGCAGGCTTCGGATGAAGGTCGTGAACAGGATCGGCCGGAGTTCCTCGCCGAATATCTCTTCTTGCAACGGGCGCTTGGCCAGCCAGGCCGCTCGATGCAGTGCCACGGTGGTCTTGCCGGTACCCGCTGATCCGCTTACCCGGGCAGGGCCAGTGAAGTCGCGTTCGACGATGTCGCGCTGCGAGGGGTGCAGGAAGATCATCCAGTCCTCGATCGGAGCTTCGGCGAGGCGCTTGACTTCGTCGGCGTTCAGCGTGATCGACAGCGCGGCCGCGGCACCACGCTCGGTGATATCTCGAGCGAACTGCTCGACAGCCGCTTGCTCTGCTGTGGTCAGTTGATCGCTGCGCCATTGGTCAGGATGAACCTCGTGCAGTTCAAACAAAAGTTCGAGCAGCGAAAGTCGCAAGGCGATGTTGTCGTCGCCCGGCCAATGACGCAGCAGCACGTCGTCCCCGTCAAGGTCGGTCGCACGAACCAGCGCCTCCACCTGATCGGCGCTCACGCCACCGAATTCGTCTCGCACCTTCAACATGTCCAGCACGTCTGCGGCAGACCACATCCACAGCAGCGGTCGTTGCGGCTCGTCCTTCGTCGACAGTTGCTCTCGACGCTCGTGGACGTACGAGTCTGGCTTGGCGTGGCGTTCTGTCGACGGAAGGCCGTCTTCAGCCGGCTCGCTTGCAGGCATCGCCTCGCTCGGTGGCGGCGCAGTCGGCAGGGTTCTGATGCGCTCGGCCCGCTCATAGACCGCGTCGTGATGACCGGCGTGAACCAGCTCGCTCATTGCTCCGAGGCGCCGGAGCAAAATGCGCAGATCTTTAGATGCCCGCGCGGACCACAGCCAATCGACTGAACTCCTGACGTTCAGCTTCTTGAGGTTCAATCCGGGATGCGATGGGTCCTCGGCGAGTTGCCCCACTGCATCCCAGACGCTGGTCTGCTCGTTCCTGGTGAGTTCGTGCACCGAGTCTCGAAACCCAGGCGCGAGTCGCAGATCGCGTGCGACATGCACAGTCGTGCTCGACACGAGCGATGAGGCTAGGCCCACCCGTTGTTGCCAGCCGTGCTCGATGCGGCAAGGATTTCGGTTCGTGCGCTCAGGCCCCGATCAGCAGCGTCGCGTCGGGGCGGAGCAGCGCGAGGCCGCGATCAAGGGTCGCGACAACGCCGCCGTGGTGCTCGGCCAGCGCCGCAAGGTAGGCGTCGGTGACTTGCCGGTGGCCGATGACCCCACGCAGTGACGCATCCCCGTAGCCGAGGTTGTCGGGCCAGAAGACATGATTCGGTTGCCGTGAGATGGCTTCGAGTGCCGTGAGAGCAGCTTCTGCGGATCTGCCTTCTCGGATCAACAGTCGCAACAGCGCTCCCTGGGTAATCGGGCATGTGGCAACCACACCTTGATGCTGCGCGAGCCACGAGTGCGCCATGCCGTGATGCACATGACTCGGCACCGTCAGTGCGATCAGCAGATTGCTGTCCGCCAGCGCCACGTTCACCATTCGTCCTCGAGCGACCTGACGTCCTCGATGGTGATCGGTCGGTCGAGGTTTACCGTGGGCCACCCAGTTTCGTGGGATGAGTCACGGGTGGCGCTTCCGGTTCCGGTGGCCTTACGGAGCATCTCCACGATGACCCCGCTGAGGGTCTTGTGCTGCTGATGGGCCAGCTCGCGGGCGAGAGCGTGCAGGTCGTCGGGCAAATCGACGGTGGTGCGCATCACCGCATCATAACATCGATGTGCAATGATACGCAAGGCCGCTGCGCAACAGCGACGGACAGCCACCCTGCTCCCCGCCACGAGCGTCACAGGCTCGCCCGTCACGACTGAGAAGGTAACGACCTCGAAGCGGGCGCCATTGTCGAGCGACACGGGGACTGGTAAATCAGAACGGGTCGGCGGGCGCCAATGCTGACGCATCACCACCATCTGTTGACGACCAGATGCGCTTGTTGGTTTGGTCGTACACCTCAATGATCACGTTGCCGTCGTTCCACAGGGCCTTATCGATCCAGTCAGCCGATACCTCTTCAGCGGGTATCACCTTTGACCAGTAGGGCAGCCGGGAGTCCGACTCAGGGACAAAGGTGAAGCCATCATCCTTCAACAGTTTCCGGACTTCGTATGAGTTGAGGACTCGCACCTCGTAGCGATGCGAGTCCTTCCGTACCACGGAAGGCAGTTTGTTGAGGTCAAGCGTCGGGACATCGCGCGCCGATCGGATCGTATCAAGAAATGGGCTTCGCTTGGAGTCTTGTGTGCAAATGATCAGCCGATCTTTTGCGCGACTGACTGCCACATAAAAGAGACGCAGTTCAGCCGCTTCGATGTATTCCAGCGTGTCGCCGAAAATCTGGCCGAATATCCAATGTGGGTGGATGAGGGGATAGTGATTCGCGACTGCATCCAGGATGACCACCGAATCGCATTCGAGTCCTTTGTAGCTGTGGGCTGTGTCCACAATGATGTGATCACGCAGCTCCTCGATCATGGACTCTCAGAGCGCCACCTGGGCTGCTTTCGGTGTCCGGCCGGGGAGCGCATCGGGGTCTCGGGTCCGGTTCAGCAGCGCGACTTCGCCTTTTTGGGCAAGCCATTGCGCAATTCTCGCCACAGCGATCTCGTGCTCGTCAGCTCCCGAACTGCTACTGCGTTTACGCGCACGCAGAGCTTCACGTTCCAACGGCGTTGGGTCAAACTTGTCCAAGTTGCAAACTCCCACCAGTCCATCATCTTTGTTGACAGCTTCGGCGAGTTCGTCATCGTCGGCCAACAGAGCGTTCGAGGCGTTGACGATCTGCTTCTGCGAGCGATAATTCTGCGTGATCGACAAGTGCTGAGCATGGGGGAAATGCTCGTCGAAATTGTGGAAGTAGGCGAGATCAGATCCTGCGAAGCCGTTGATCGCCTGCCAATCGTCTCCGACCGCGAAGACCGTCATGTCGGGATTTGCCTGGCGCATGGCAGACGTGAGCTCGTAGAACGATCGCGAGAAGTCTTGGTACTCATCGATATGCAGATGATCGATGTCCCTGATGTCGCCGGCATTTCCCTTGCGCTCGAACCGGGTCGTCCCGCCCTTGACCTTCTCCGCTGCCTTCAGCATGAGGCCGTTGAAGTCTTCCAGCTCGTCACGTTCCAGCCGTGCCAAGTAAGCCGCATACACATGCCGTCCGATACGGTAGAACTCGATTTCGTAGTCTGATGGGTCCTCGTTCATCTTGCGCTGAATGGCATGCTGATCTAGATGATTAGTTCCAAGGGTTTAGTGGTCGTAGGCGGTGAGTGAGCGGCTGGGGCGTGTTCGGTGGTAGGTCTCGTTGTGCCAGATGGCGGCCGTGAGGGCGAGGAGCCGGGCGCCGATGCGCGCGGCGACGCCGGCTTTGGTGCGGCCTTTGTGGCGTTCGAGGCTGAGCTGACCTTTGAGGGTCTGGTTGATCGATTCGATGATCTGGCGCAGGGGCCGCAGGAATCTGGCGCCGGGCCGTGGGGCCTCGGATCGGGTGGCGGGGCGCAGCACGGTGATGCCGACGTCGTTGAGGTCGGCTTCGAACGCAGCAGAGCGGTAGCCCTTGTCGGCGATGAGGGTCTGGCCCGGCCGGGCGATCCCGGCGGCGTCGATCATGTCGGCGCAGACGTCGCGTTCGTCGGCTTTCGCGCCGGCGAGAGCGAACGCGATCGGCAGCCCCGCCGGGGTGGCCACAAGATGCAGCCGCAAGCCCCAGAACCAGCGGGAATGCGACGCGCAGTAGCCGTATTGGGCCCATCCCGCGAGGTCAGAGCGCTTTTGGGTCTCGCGGCTGGTGCCGCACTCGACCGGGGTGGAGTCCACCAGCCACACGTCGTCGTGCCACGACTCGCACTCGCGTGCGAGCCATCCCATGACACGAGCGATCATCTCGGCGCTGCGCCGCAGCCGCTTGTTGTAGCCGTCGCGGTTGGGCAGATACGGGAACCACGGCCCCAGATGCGCTCTCGCGTAGCGCACGAACTGCGACTCGTTGTCATAGCCCAGCAGCGCCGAGATCACCGCCAAGGTGACCAGCTCCGCGTCCGACAGCTTCGGGGCGAACCCCACCACAGGCCGCCGCGGAGCCCACCCAGGGTTCTGCGCCAACAGGTCATCGATCCTCACATACAGTGCGGTCGCGAGGGTGTCCAAGTCCGGGCCCATGCTGAGAACCTCCAAGATCGAAGCGTGAATACACACCCCGAGCTTGGACACCCTCACCCCACAACCGGTGGACCCGACCCCTTGGAACTAATCATCTAGTTCCTCAAGGGACCATGCACGCTGCCGGCACCGCCCAACGAAATTGACCATGGCCTGAGTGAAGCTGTCGACCGCGCGATCGCGTACTGCTTTCCACAGCTCGTCTGCGTCGAGGCGTCGGGGCTTCAGGCCGTGCTCTCGCAGATCATCGCACAAACGCTGGGCGAATCCCGCTTTGCCCAGCGCTTGCAGTTCGCTGGGACCGTACTCCAGCAGCGCACCCTTGAACTTGCCGGCCTTGACCGCATCGGCGAGCTTCTTCCAAGCAGCATCGTCGTCGCTGTGTGTCGAATCGGCAAATCTGATGTACAGATCCCGTTGTGCGTCGCGTGGAACGGAGAAATCGGCTCGCAGCCGCCGGCCTCCCCAGCGAATCGTTCGCTTGAACCAATACTTCACGCCGTGCTCGGCAAGCAGATTCGCTATGGCCTTTTGACCAAAATTGCTGACACGATCGCCTCGGAGCGTTTCATGCTGCAGCGAGTACCGATAATCGAGAAACTCCTGTCCGGATAGATGATAACCACCAGTCAAGATTCGAGACCAGTCTGCACTGAAGTGCTCGAACATCAAATCCCGGATACGATTCGCAAAATCTGGGCACCTAACATGTTCGTCGATGACCTGCTGAGTCACTTCGCTCAAATGCTGCTTGCCTTCATCTTTGTCATCAAACAACAGCTTCTCCGACGGGTGTACCAAAGCGTACGCAAGAGCATGGAACGTCATCACATGCGGAATGTCATCACCAAGCCACTCCCGTAAACGACTCTCCATCTCCGATGCCGCGCGACGATTAAACGCCAACAACATGATGCGATGTACCGGCACTCCGCAGTGCTTGTGCAGAAACAGCGCACGCGCAGTCAGTACCCGTGTCTTTCCGGAGCCAGCCCTCGCCGTCACCAGAACATTGCCAGTTACTGCACCGACAGCCGCTCCCTGCTCATTGTCCAGCGACAGACCATGGCTCCGCTCCGCCCAACGACTAACGAAGTTCGCCCTCTCGCGTCGATAGAACCGAGTAATGAGCGGCAACGACGACCAATTCTCGCTTACATGTTTATCGAATTCGAGAAAGTCATCGTGGACCCGTTTCTCGATTGCGCACTCCAGCGAACGAATATGGCCGTTGCTAGCACCACGAAGAGCGTCAAGCTTACCTCGCAATGTCCGAACCTCAGCCAGCCGTGCTGCTGCATCCTCGAACTCTCGCTGGCGTCGCTGTTGCTGCAGTCGTTCCTGCTCCTCTGCTTCTCGGCGTCTGATCGCTTCCCGTCGGTGCCGTTCCTGCTGCTCTACCTCTAGTTATTGCCTTCGCTCGTCATCGCTACGGAAATGTATCGATCTTCCTTGCAACACTTGGCGGCCAAGTGACGGCAATGAAGCATACTCGGCGGGCGTGAGGTTTTGCTTTAGGTACCGAAAGAAGCTACCAACTACACTCCCGATGATTAATCTTTCGAGATTGTGTATCACATGTTGCAGATATTCTTCTGCCTGCTCAGCTTGACCGGGCTTCCAATTCTGCCGAATGAACGACTCGAACTTGGACGCGGTTGATTCGAATGTGTCCATTTGCTTGCGATCCCAACCCTAGATTGGAGTAGCAGTAGCGGCGATGGCAGCCAAGGCTTCTTCGATGATGTCGGGGGTGTGGGCGAGGCTGACGAAGATCGCCTCGTAGGCACCAGGGGCGAACGCCACGCCGCGTGTCAGCAACTCGGCGTGGAGCCGTGCATAGGCCTGCTCGTCGGTGGTGCGAGCGTCGTCGTAGTCCGCCGGCACCCAGCCCGGTTCGGGCCCCGCGCCGCAGTACAGACCGACGAGTGTGCCGACCTGGCACACCGCGGCATCGAAGCCAGCGTCAGCCAGCGCGTCGCGCGCGCCGTCGGCAAATCGGCTGGCCCGCGCTTCCAGCTCTGCATAGGCCGCCGGCGTGAGCTGTTCGAGAGCTGCCAGCCCCGCTGCAGTCGCCAATGGGTTCCCCGACAGTGTCCCTGCCTGGTACACGGGACCGGTCGGCGCCAGCGTTTCCATGATCTCGGTACGCGCGCCGAGCGCGCCGATGGGCAAGCCGCCGCCGATGACCTTGCCGAAGCACGAGATGTCGGGCGTGACCCCGTACCGCTCGGCTGCGCCGCCGGGGCCGAGACGGAATCCGGTGATGACCTCGTCGAAGATCAGCAGCGCTCCCGCTTCGTCGCAGGCCTGTCGCAGGCCCTCCAGAAAGCCAGGAGCCGGGGGCACCAAGCCCATGTTCGCCGCCACTGGCTCGACGACCACGGCAGCAATCTGGTCGTCGAGCTCGGGCACCACGTTGTAGGGCGCGACGACCGTGTCGGCCACCGCGCTCGGCGGGACTCCGGCTGAACCCGACAGCCCGAGCGTGGCGACTCCGCTGCCGCCCGCAGCCAGCAGCGCATCTGCATGGCCGTGATAACAGCCGGCGAATTTTATGATGCGAGGTCGTCCGGTGTACCCGCGAGCCAGACGCACCGCAGTCATCGTGGCCTCGGTGCCGCTGTTCACCAGCCGCACCTGCTCCACACCGGGTGCAGCCTCGGCGATCAGGCTCGCCAACCGAACCTCCCGCTCGGTCGGCGCGCCATACGACGTGCCTTGAGCAGCCGCCGCGGCAATCGCTTCAGTGACCGCCGGGTGTGCGTGACCCAGAATGATCGCCCCGTAGGACTGCACAAAGTCCAGATACCGGCGACCTTCGACATCAAAGACATACGGCCCCTCGGCCCGTGCCACGAAGTACGGGGTGCCGCCGACAGCCCCGAAGGCTCGCACTGGCGAGTTCACCCCGCCGGGAATGACCCGCTGCGCAGCCTCGAACAGTGCTGCATTCGTCGGGTGCGGCTGCGTCACGGCCCCGCAGCGTAGGCCATGTCTCAGCACGCAATCACCGGCTGATCATGGGGCGAGCAACGAACAATCACGGATTCAGAAGCGCACCAAACGTACTGTGACTCGCCGCGTCTACCGCAGTCTGCTGACCGGTTTGGCACCCGCCCGCCGGGCGCGCCGGTCTCAGACAGGCGCGAGCGACTTGAGCCGTACCGCGGACAATCGCTTCAGTTGCTGGTTCCGCGGGTCCACCTCGATGCCGGCGGATTCGAGCGCTGTCAGGCCGAGCAGCGGCTCTGTGTCGTCGTCTACGAAGATCACCGAGCCCCAGACGGTCTGGTCCATGAACTCGAACTCAGCGTGGGCAACATCGAACTCCTTCGAGGTGCCATCGGCGAGCTCGAAGGTGCGCTTGATTCTCGGCGTGATGCCGATGGCCTCCAAGTGCTGGCGCGGCACAAGGGAATCTATGGCCCCCGTGTCCACCAAGAACTCGCCTTCCCACGTCCGATCGGGTTCGGCCGGGTTCTTGACGATGACAGACACATGTGTTGCGCCCACGGTGAGCCTCCTCTTGTTTGCAACGCGGAACGACGGCATCCGTCGTCCGCGGCGGGGAGTCTCACGCGCGGCGTCTATGGGGTTCGAATGGTTTTCTGGTGTGCGAGTCACGGCACCAGTGTTGCAGAGCGCTCTTATCAGCCATTCACAGCAGCAATCACTGCTTCGATGAGACCGTCGTCGGAGGGGCGGGCGGCGACTGCGGCGACCGGCAGGCCAGCCTCGGTGCACGCAGCGGCAGTCGTGCTGCCGATGCACACCACCGCACCTCTCACCGGCTCACCGTCGATCTGGGTCAGGTGGCCCTGCACCGCAGACGGCGAGGCGAAGATCACCGCATCTGCGGTGGCCACATCGGCGATGAGGTGGTCCGACAGCGTCGGTGTGACCGTGCGGTACGCACTCACCGCCGTGACATTCCAGCCGCGGGCTGTCAAGCCGTCGACGAGTTCAGGGCGGGCCTGCGCGGAGTGCGGCACGAAGCACGCATCGCCCGGGCGTGGATCTCCGAAGGCCGCGGCAAGCCCGACTGCGTCGTTGCGGTCGGGCACAAGGTTGGCCGGACGGTCCAGCTCGGCCTCGATGCGCGCTGCCGTCGAGGGTCCGACCGCCGCGACGCGGACCCGTGCGAAGCGCTTCCGCACACCGCGACGATCGGCACGGGCGAGCGTTGCTGCGACCGCATTCGGTGACGTGAAAGCGACCCAGCTGAATTGCTCGAGCCGCAGCAGAGCGTCGTCGAGCGGCTGGCCGCCATCGAGCGGCGGCACCACCGCTATGGCTGGGGCAACCACCGGACGTGCGCCGTGACGGCGAAGGGCTTCAACCAACCCGCTGGCCTGGTGCGACGCCCGCGTCACGACGACCGTGCGGTCGGCCAGCACGTCGAGGCGCTTCTCAGTCACCGCTTGTCCCTGTCCGAGCGAGCAGCTCGCGTGCGAGCGCCTCGCCGAGCGCTTCGCCGTCGAGGTCATTGCCAGAGGCGCGCGCAATCTCGGAGTGGTCGGGTGTTGCCAGTAGTGCCGTCATCTCGATGCTCCCGTCAGCGCCGGTGGTGGCGTAGGCCCCGGTGGGCAGCTCGCAACCGCCGCCGAGCGTTCGCAGAAAGGAGCGTTCTGCATGCACGCAACGTGTCGTGATCTGGTCGATGATCCCCGCAACTGCGGCAGCGGTGGCAACGTCGCCGTCCCGATGCTCGATTGCGATGGCGCCCTGCCCGACTTGGGGAACGAGCTCATCGGGACTGAATCGCTGCGCAATGCGGTGTGACTCGCCGAGACGCTCCAGCGCCACTGCGGCAACGATCACGGCGTCGATGTCTGGATTTTCCGCGGCGGCGATGCGGCGGGCCATGTTCCCGCGCAGGCCGGCGAAACGCAGATCGGGCCGCAGCGCCGCCAGTTGGCACTCGCGTCGTTGTGATCCGGTCGCGACGACTCCCCCGCGGGGAATCGCGTCGAGAGCCAGACCCACGAGCGCATCGCGCACGTCGCCTCGGCCAAGACAGCCCGCCAGCGTCAAGCCCGGGGTCGGCTCTGAGCGCATGTCCTTCGCACTGTGCACCGCCACGTCGGCCCGTCCATCGAGCACCGCCGTCTGCACCTCGGTCACAAAGACACCCTGACCGGACATCTGCGAGATTGGTGTGGACAGATCCAGATCGCCGCTCGTCGAGACCGGCACGAGCTCGATGTCGGAAGGGGATGATCCGGCTGCCGTCAGCGCTGTCGCGACGGCGCGCGCCTGCCATAGTGCCAGCGGGCTCGATCGTGTCGCGATCCTCACGCGGTCAGGTTCTACAGATCGAACAGGTCGCGCACTGAGTCGGCGAGCCGGTCGCCCTTGGCCCTGCCCGCCGCAGACCGCAGGGCGACGGTGGGCTGATGCAGCAGCTTGTTGACGAGGGCCGTTGTCGCACGTTCGAGCGCTTCGCGAGCGTCGTCGTCGATTTCGGGGTGCGCGGCCAGCGCACGTTCGATTTCCCGCTTGCGCACCGCTTCTGCCTTGCCGCGCAGCGATTCGATGAGCGGCGCCATCTCTCGGGCGGTGCGATCCCCCGAGAAGCGCTCCGTCTCGGCGGCCAGGATGGACTCGACCGCCGCCACCTCCGCTTGCCTGCCGATCTGGCCCGCGTCGGCGAAGCGTGACAGGTCGTCCATGTCGAGCAGGGTGACACCCGGAATGCGAGCCACGGCCGGGTCGACATCGCGTGGCACGGCAATGTCGACGATCAGCAGGGGGCGTCCGGCACGTCGCTCGATGACCTCTCCCACGCTGGCGTGGTCCACGATGACCGACGTCGCTCCGGTCGAGGTCAGCAGCAGATCGACCTCGACGAGGGCGTCTTCGAGGTTCCCGAGCGGCAGATGGTGACCGCCGACACGCGCGGCCAGGGCCTCGGCGTGCGACGGGGTTCGATTTGCCACCTGCACCGCCGCCGGGCCCGCGGCTGCGACGGCAACGATCATCCCCTCGGCCATCTCGCCCGCTCCCACGACGAGCACCCGGCAGTCCTCGAGCGTGCCGAGGTATTCGATAGCCATGCTGACCGCTGCGTGACTGACCGAAGCGGTGCCCCGTGCGATCCCGGTCTCGGTGCGTGCGCGCTTGCCGGCGCTGATGCCGTGACGGAACAGCTGGTTGAGCACCGTGCCTGCGGTGCCCTCAGCACGCGCCGTGTCCCACGCAGTGCGCACCTGACCCAAGATCTCGTGCTCGCCGAGCACCGCCGACTCCAAGCCACTGGCCACACGGAAGAGGTGCCGCGCTGCGTCGTCGTCGTAGAGGACGTAGAGATGGTCGGACAGCTCGGCGGGCGCCGCGCCCGACAGCGTGCAAAAAAAGTCGCGCAGTTCCCCGAAGGCCGCATGGAACTTCTCGGCAACGACGTAGGCCTCGGTGCGGTTGCAGGTGGACACCACGACGGCTTCGCTGACGTTGGGGCAGCCGGCGAGATCACCAAGTCGTTTCGGCACGTCGGCGGTGGCAACCGTGCACCGCTCCAACAGTTCGAGAGGTGCGCTGCGGTGGCTCACGCCCATGACAACGATGGACACGAGGACTACCCCGGGGTCGGGAATGCGGCCTGCACAGTCTCGCCGATCAGACACCCCGTTTCCACGCGATCGGGCAAATGTCGCGTAAGAAATATGGATCTGGGGCGCTCAGGCAAAGAAAAAGACCAACCGGATCGTGGCCGTGAGCAGGATGAGTGCAGCGAGCATGGCCAGCACGAGGGCGGTGCGGGGTCTCATGTCACCCTCCGCAGACGCACTTCGGTTCCCACATCGAAGCCGAGATGGTGTGCGCTCCCGCCCGCGACGGTGAGCTCGAGCAGGCCGTAGGGATCATCCGACAGTGCAAGGCTGCCCGTGCCTGCGGTGCCCGGCTCAGCCAGCTCGACCGATTGGGAGTTGGCCGCCGCCGAAACCCCGACGCTGGCGCTGGCAATCCATTCCGCGACGAGCTGCTGGCCGAGGGGTGCCAGCGTGTCGCGGTCCACATTGAGCTGCACCGTGCCCCAGCGCGTCACTGCGAGGACCTCTGCGGCCACCGAACCGTCGTCGGAGATGCGTGGCACGGCAACCAGCGAGGGCAGCAACGACGCCGGGTCGACCGGTGATCCCAGCGCCTCGATGGGCTCCCCTGCTGCGAGCCGGCCCGCTGCGGGTGCAAGCACGTCACGGGCCGGGTGCAGCACCGCTTGGTGGTCCGCGTCGCCGCCATCGGAGATCCGGACTGCTGCGTCCGCGCCGCCCACCGCTGCAGTGGCTGCAGCCAGCACGCCATTGTCAGGGCCGACCAGCATCGACTGGCCGCCGCCGACCGATACCGCTATTGCGGGTCGGTCCAGCAGCCGACCCACAGATGCCAACACAACGCCCGGGGCGAGATGCTGCACGCTGCGCACCAGCATCAACGCCGCCGTGCGCGTGTCGCCCGGGTCGATCTCGTGGCACAGGTCGATGACAGCCGCGTGAGGCGCGGCTTGGCGCAGGATCGAATGGATGACGCCCACCGATTCGTCTGTGGTACCCAGATCGCTCAGGCAGGTGACGGTGTCGAAGCCCGTCATCTCGGGTCGCCGGTCCTCGTTCGGCCTTCGATCACGCTTTGCCGAGTTCGGCCGACCGGCGGGTCGCCGCCTCGACGGCCGCAGCAAACGCGGCCCGTACGCCATGGCGTTCCAGTTCCCGGAGCCCGGCCGCAGTCGTGCCGCCAGGCGAGGTCACGTCGGCCCGTAGGTCGGCAGGCGAACGCCCTTCGGCCAGCAACGTCGCAGCGCCCAGCAAGGTCTGGTTGGCCAACTCGGCCGCCACCGGGCGGGTCAGGCCCATGAGCACGCCCGCTTCGATCATCGCCTCGGCGACAAGGAAGACATACGCCGGACCGGAGCCAGACAGGCCGGTGACAGCGTCCATCAAGTGCTCCGAAACTCGCACGACGCTGCCCACTGAGCCGAGGATCTCGCTGGCCCATGCGAAGTCCGCATCGGTTGCCTGATCGTTTCCGCAGATTGCCGCCGCACCTTGCGACACCAGCGCAGGCGTATTGGGCATCGCACGCACGATGGGGGTGTCGCTGCCAGCAGCATTGCCCAGCGACCTCAGAGTGACCCCGGCGGCAATCGAGAGGATGCGGTCGGTGCCGACAGCAGTGACGGCACCCGCGACAGCCGGGATCACGTCGGGCTTGGTTGCCAGAATGGCACCGGTCGAAGCCACGACGTCGTCCGAGGTCGACACGCCGTAGCGGCCGGCCAGTTCATCCCGGCGAGCCGAGATCGGTTCGACTACGCAGATTGTCTCAGCGCTGCGACCAGCCGCGAGCAGTCCGCCGAGCAGCGCCTCGCCCATCTTGCCGCCACCCACGATGAGCAGTTCGACCACCTCAGCCATGGGATCAAGGTACCGGACCGCATCCGAACCTCTTCCGCCGAGGTTTCCGATGTCGTCAGCATCGAATGTCGGGCTCAGGCGATCTCCGGGATCTCACGAGGGGCCTGAACACACGGTGCCGGGGCACTCGCCGTGAGTGGGGCACTTCCCTGCATGCCTGCTGGCGAATGCCCCGGCAAGGGCTAAATCAATCAGAAGACAATGAAAGCCGTCAAATGAATTTCGGGATCTACTTCTGGAAGCCCAGGCGAAGCAGCGTCGTGAAGTCGCGCTCGATGTACGCCCAGAGTGACCCGACGATCCGATCCAGTTCGTCCTCGTCGACGCAATGCGTCGGCAGCTCACCCGTCAGGTACAGCGCATCTTCGGCGCCGATGCCGTACTGGGCGCCCACAAGCGCGTAATTGCGGCGCAGGACGAAGTCGGCCACCTGGTCTGGTCGCTGCGGAGGAGCTGGGAGCACGTAGGACTCGTAGGCCAACGTGCGTTGACGCAGCGTCAGCCAAATGGCAATCACGTCACGGGACTCCCCCGCCAGGCGCACGTACCAGCGGCGCGGCACTGCATCGTCCCGGGTCACGTCAATCAACATGGGGCGCTCGTCGGGAGCGCCTTCGGCCTGTGAGCGAGCCCACTGCGCCAGCCAGGCATCCATGCGAGCTTCGAGCTGATCAAGTTCGGCGTCGGTGGCCGGGCGACGGGTCATGAGTTGGTGCCCGGGTGACTCACACGCAGGCAACGAGTTCGCGGCGCGCCGCGGTGTCAAGTGCTTCGAGAGCCGCAGTCGCGCTCGCGCGCCAGCTGAAGCGTTCCGCGCGGCGAGAGCCGGCATCGCCGAGGCGCAGCGCCAGCAGCGGATCGGTGAGGATGTCGGTGACCCGGCGGGCGTACGCGTCGGCGTCACGGCCGGCGATGAGATACCCGGTCTGGCTCTCGACGACGTTGTCGCGCAGGCCGCCCACATCGGACGCGACCACGGGTGTCCCGCAGGCAGCGGCCTCGAGCGCAACCAGGCCGAACGATTCCGAGCGGCTCGGCACCAGGCACACATCGGCTGCTCGGTAGTAGGTCGACAGCAGGTGATGCGGGAGCGGCTCGACGAACCGCACATGGTCAGCGACCGACAGATCGTCAGCCATGGCCCTCAACCGAGCCAGCGTGGACTCGCCTTGCGGACCGCTGGGTCCTCCCACGATGACCAGCTGGGCTTGGGCTCCGTCGGAAGAAGCGACTCTTGTGGCTGCAAGGGTCTCGACGGCCAGTTCGGCGCCCTTGAGCGGCTGGAGACGGCCGACGAACAGGAGCACCGGTCCGGGCGGAAGCCCGATCGCCGCCCGCGCCGCGTGGCGCTGACCGGGCGCGAACATGGCCCGGTTTACGCCGGGGGTCAGCACATGGACCCGTTCAAACGGAACGTCGTACAGCGACTGCAGCTGGCTGGCCTCGGCGTCTCCCGAGGTGAACACGGCGTCGGCACAGTCGATGATGCGCTGTTCTGCATCGCCGCGGTGGCGCGGTTCGGCATCACCGGTGCTCGTCTTGACGCGCCCCAATGTGTGAAAGGTGACCGCGAGGGGCACGTCGAGGCGGTGCTTCAATTCGTGTCCCGCCATGCCGCTCAGCCAGTAGTGCGCGTGGATGGCATCGACCGGTCGGCGAACGAGATGCTCGGCGATTTGGTCAACAAACGTTGCGACCACCGCTGGCATGTCGTCCTTGTCGAGCGAGGGAGCGCCAGCATCGACATGGGTGACGCGCACCCCAGGTTCCACATCCACCGCATCGGGCTGTGACGGATCGGTGCGCCGGGTGTAGATGTCGCACTCGACGCCGAGATGCGCCAACGCCGCGGTGAGTTCACGCACGTAGACGTTCAAACCGCCGCCATCGCCGCTGCCGGGCTGGTGCAACGGCGAGGTGTGCATGCACAGCACCGCTACCGATGAGACGCGTCCAGGTTCGCGAGATGCCCGCCGATCCGGGGCATCGCTGCGGGGTAGCCGAGTCGCCGGATACCCGGAATCGTCCGATGCGGTGGGGGCCACAGCCGACAACGCTACGCAGATCGTCCGTCCAGCACTAACGGGTCGGCAGTGTTAGCGGTCTCGCCCGGTTCGCGCCGATTCGAATGCTCAGATGGCAAGCAGACCCAGCCCCCACATCCAAACCAGCGCGGTCACGCTCAGCGAATCGATCCTGCGCACTGCCCACTCCCCACTCAGTCGCAGCCACGCCCGTTCACGCGCTCGGGGGCGCTGGCCTGCTCGGGAATCGGCCGGTGCTTGGTTCGCGGAGTTCGGCGAATCCGCCGGCCGGCGCCGCGGCCGCGCCGCGAAAGCCGTGATGGGCCGGGCTACGGCGGGTCCGATCGCCAGTGTCAGCGCGGCAAGAGCACCGAACTCGATGACGTCAGAGGGTGCGAACGGCGGCACGCTCAGACCGGTCAGCGCAAAGATGGCGATCACGGCCGCGACCAGTCCCACAAAGGGGCCCCGCACTCCCGGTGGCCGCCCCGCCGCGGTGAGGTGAGCGGCCGCGTCGTAGGCAGCCGCAGCAGTTACCAGCACCAGGACCGCACCGAGCGAGTACCGAGCAATCGCTGCCGAGCACGCGGCGGCGACCCCGACGTGCATCCAGGTGCGAATCAACAGCCCTGCACGAGCCAGAACAGCCGGTGGCAGTGCATTTTCGCTGGCGGTTGCGTCGGCGCCGCCGCGTCTGGCTCGCAACGCCCCGACCACGATGAAGCTGGCAATGACCGCCGCTCCGAGCACCGCGCCCGCGAGCCGTGTGTCGAGGACGCCCGCGAATCCAACTGCACCAGCGAGCGCGGCAGCCGGCAATCGATGGTTCACCTCGAGCGTGGCCGGCGCGGCACGTGTGTCATCGCCGTGCGGCTGGGACATTGCGTCGGCACGGCCGCGAACGCTTGCCGCCTGCCAGGCCCCAAGCACGGCAATCGCCGTCATGAACAGCCCAAACGTCAACGCCCCTGCCCAGATGGCTGCCACTTGCGCGGCGTACCACAGGATTCCCGCACCGATGCTGGCGTCACGTAAGGCCGCTGCGGGACCGAGCCACAGCACGGCTGCCGGGATGTGCGCCGGTGCTCGGTGAGGCGTCGCCACCGTGTCGCCGCCGCTCAACCGCCCGACACCGGCGGCAGAATGGCAA
Source organism: Candidatus Poriferisodalis sp. (assembly GCF_965221945.1). GTDB lineage: Bacteria > Actinomycetota > Acidimicrobiia > Acidimicrobiales > Poriferisodalaceae > Poriferisodalis. Next base: position 3,187,428 of record NZ_OZ244925.1, read on the forward strand.
TCTCGTCGCCGGCGCTGAGACGCGACTCGGGATCTGCGGGTTCGCCGTTCAGCCAGACGCGGCTGGCTGCCAATACGGCGCTGAAACCTTCGCCAAAGTTCGCCTTGGCCCAGTCGAGCGCGTCGGCAACCGACGACGCCTCGGTCTGGGTGCGGCCGACGCCGGCTGCCTCGCGCGCCCCCGCAAAAAGGCGGATCGTCACCGTCGGCATCGCCGCGATGCTACCGATCGTCTCTGCGACGGCCCGCTACGGTCAGGCGCCGTGACACAGCATTCAGAGTTGCTGGCGGTGCGCCATGGCCAGTCCGAGTGGAATCTGCGCGGTCGCTGGCAGGGACAGGCCGACCCGCCCCTGACAGGTCTCGGAGAGCGGCAAGCGGAGATTGCCGCCGACGCCCTGGCAACAGCGCTCGCAGCTGAGGACGACAGTTGGCGCACCCCGGTGATGGGTGGTCGCGACCTGCACACCGGTCGAGGGGCCTTCGATCTGCCGACATTCGACCTCATCGTGTCCAGCGACCTGCAGCGGGCACGCCGGACCGCCGAGATCATCGCGAAGCAGCTCAGCGTCAGCGACGTCGTGGCCGACGAAGCATTGCGTGAGCGCAGTGCCGGACCGTGGGAGGGCCTCACCCGGACCGAGATCGACGAAGGCTGGCCCGGCGACATCGCTGCCCGGCGGTGGCCGCCCGGCTTCGAGTCCGAGGACAGCATCGCCCGACGCCTGCTGCCCGCGCTGCAGCGACACCTGTCGGTCTGCGGCCGAGTGCTGCTCGTCGGACACGCCGGCGTGCTCAAGACCATCGATGCCCGCGTCGGTCTCGGCGACGAGCGGATGCCGAATCTGGCAGGACGGTGGTTCTGGCTTGACGGAGCCGCTGCAGATGCGAAGTGGTCGTGGGATCAGCTCGAGCCCCGCAACAGAGTCGAGTTGGTGTCCTCCGACGTCGACCTCATGATCGAGTAGCTGCGCCCATTTGCTTCGGCGCGCGCTCGGGACCTGTCGTCAGCGCTCAACAAGCCAGGACGTTGCAGCTGCGGGGTCGACATTGGCGTCCGCCAGCAGGCCCAAGGTCCGTTCAGCTCGTGCAAGGTCGTCCTCCATGGCGTCGAGCTCAGCGTCGTTCAGCAGCTCCGACCCTGTCGGCGAAGTCTGCGCAGAGACCAGTGGAGACGACTCTTCGGGCACCGACGTCAGGCTAGAGCGAGAATCCTCGCCAGTAGCCTCGACACGAGTGCCGGAGCGCCGCATCGGTGCCTGCGGACGTCGGGCCGCTAGCTCATCGGGTAGAGCAGGGGACTTTTAATCCCAAGGTGCCGGGTTCGAGCCCCGGGCGGCCTACCGCAACGACCACGGCAGTAGCTGGAGCCTCACCTACAGTGCTCGCCGTGGTGGCTGTGCCGATTCGACGCCTCGACCCCGACCTTCCGCTGCCGGCCTATGCCAAGCCGGGTGACGCGGGATGCGACCTGCTTGCCGCCGAGACGGTCACGCTCGCTCCGGGCGGGGGCCGGGCCATGGTCCCGACGGGCATCGCCGTGGCGATCCCGCCCGGTTATGCGGGCTTCGTGCAGCCCCGAAGCGGGCTGGCGATGCGGCACGGGGTCACATGCGTGAACTCGCCCGGCCTGATCGACAGCGGCTACCGCGATGAGCTGCGCGTACTGCTGCTGAATACCGATCCCACCGAGCCGTACGAGATCCAGCGCGGCGACCGGATCGCGCAGTTGGTCATACAGCGCATCGAGAGGGCGGAGTGGGAAGAGGTGGATGCGCTCGATGCGACTGAGCGTGGTCTCGGAGGCTTCGGACACTCGGGGCGCTGAAGCCGGCCGGGAGTGCTCCCGGCTCGACGCGTCACCGCGTCGTCGGTGAGTGGCGCCCGACCCGACCGCAAACACCAGCCCTCACACTCGCCGCTTGACGAGGGAGCGTCTGTCACACCCCATCGGTAGTCATGACGGCATGACGACGACCCCGCCGACACAGCCGCCGCTCACGTTGTTCGATGTCTCGCAGTTCGAGTTCGAGATTCATCGCGACACGAAGACGCCGGCTCGCCTTGCGGCCCGGAGTCCACAGGTCAGCGGCTTTGCCGCCGCTGTTGCTACCCGCAGGGTCGGTACGAACGTCGCTGCGGCGAAGGCCCGCCGGCAGCGTGCACGGGCACGATTGGCGAAGCGTCGGTACCTCGCCGACACCGAGCGCTACGAACGCATCGAGCAAGCCCGCCGGGGGCTGCACCTCGTGGCCGACTGAGCCAAGCCGATTGAGCCAGCAACGTTGGACGAGCGCGCTGCGTCGGGAACGTGGAGGGTCGAGGTTCGGCGCGCTACCCACCTGACGATCAACCGCCTGACGACAACTCGCTCTCGAACAGTGCCAGTGCCAGGCTCAGCTGCTCCTCGGTGCCAAGTACCACCAACAGGTCGTGCTCTGCGAGCTGGTGACCTCCCTGCGGATTCGTGAACCAACGTCCGCCGCGACGGATCGCCAACGTCGCGCAGCCCGTCTTCTGAGCCAGCTCGAGTTCTGACAGCGGCCTGCCCGCATAGGGGCTGCCTTGGGGGACTTGGTGTTCGAGCAGGCGGACATCTTGATCAGTCCGGCGGGTGACCTCCTCGAAGTAGTCGGATACGCCTGGTTGCAGGGCGATTGCGGCCATGCGCGACCCGCCGATGTGGTGCGGGTTGATGACACGGTTCGCGCCTGCCTGGTGCAGTTTCGGCAGCGCACTGAGCGAATTCGCCCGTGCCACGATGAACAGCCCTGGACACAGCGCGCGGGCGCTCAAGGACACGTAGAGATTGTCGACGTCGGAGTCCAGGGCCAGCACCAACGAACTGGCTCGCTCAATCCCGGCATTGCGCAACGCACCGTCGTCGGTGGCGTCGCCGCGTACCAGAAAACGATCGCCGGGGTCGACGCCGGGGTCCCGGTCGATGACCACCACCTCGGTTCCTGCGTCGACCATGGCCGCGGCGATGGCCCGGCCGACCTGGCCGTAACCGCAGATGACCGCGTGACCGGAAAGATTGTCGATGGAGCGCTGCATGCGTCGCCTCCTGAGCTGGTCGTCGAGCCGTCCCTCGAACAGCATTTCAATGACAACGCCGACGGTGTAGAGCGACGTTCCGGTGCCGAGCAGGATGAGCACAATGGTGAAGAGCTGATAGCGGCCGCCCACGTTCTCGGGATCGCCGTAGCCGACGGTCGAGATGGTGATGACGGTCTGGTAGAGCGCGTCGAGCACGTCGAGGCCCAGCAGCACATATCCCGTCGTGCCGGCGACCAGGATCGCGAAGAGGACTGCGAGTCCTGCGAGGAGTCGCTCGCTGGGCTCGAGACCTGGCGACGTGAGCCGCCCACGTGGACCGCGGCGGGACAACCTCCTGCGATACACGCCCTTCATCGATTGAACGCTATTGCGGTCAGCGGTCCAGGTCGTGCCTACGATGCAGCCGTGCTGGTCTGGCTGGACCTCGAGATGACCGGGCTGGATCATCGCCGCCATCGCATCGTGGAGATCGCGACGGTCATCACCGATGACGAGCTCACCGTCGTTGCCACGGGTCCGTCGCTGGTGATCGGAGCATCGCGGGCAGACCTGGAGGCGATGGACCCTGAGGTGCACAAGATGCACACGGCCACCGGGCTGCTCGATGAGATCGGGGCATCGCAGATCACCGTCGCCGAAGCGCAAGAACGCACGCTCGCGTTCGTGACCGAGCACGTTCCCGAGCCCCGCACAACGCCGCTGTGCGGCAACTCGATCGGGACCGACCGCCGCTTCTTGGACCAGTACATGCCCGCGCTGGAACAACATCTGCACTACCGAGTCATCGACGTGTCGTCGGTCAAGGAGCTCGCAAAGCGCTGGCGGCCCGAGGTCGCCGAGGCGTGGGCCGATCTGAGCAGATCCCGTGCCGGCACGACCAAGCATCGGGCCCTCGACGATGTGCTCGAGAGCATTGACGAGCTCCGCTTCTACCGCGAGCAGTGGCTGAGATCGGACGTGACCGAGCCTGCCGCCGGATCAGTCGCCGGATCGGTTCGGGGTCCTGACCCAGAATCGAACGCTCGTTAGAAGGATCAAATAGCTCGCTAGCCTGCAGCCCGTGTCGCGTCCCACCCGCGAGGAGCAGATGCCGCCCGACGGCAAGATCGCCGAGCTCGCACCGGACGTGCGCCGGCTGCAGCTGCCCATGACGATGCCGGGCCTCGGGCACGTCAACTGCTACATCCTCGACGACGACCGCGGCGCCGCTCTCGTCGATCCGGGCCTGCCCGGTCCGGCGAACTGGAAGGCACTGATGGCTGGGCTGGCGCAAGCCGAAGTTCCGCCCGAGACAGTCCACTCGATCATCGTCACCCACAGCCACCCGGACCACTTCGGAGCAGCGGGGCGCTTCGCTCGCGAGTTCGGAGCGGACCTGGTGACCCATCGACGGTTTCGGCTGTGGTGGGACACGGCCGATGAGGACGAAGAAGCGCTCGAAACGGTGTCGTCCGACGGCGAGAACAACGAACTTGTCGCCGACCCGGTGTACAGCGGGCGCGATACCGGTCCGGCCGGACCTACACCTTGGGGTGGTCAGCGCTACAAAATGCCGCTGCGCGCCAAGGTCGGGTATTTCGCGATGCGCAACGGCTGGGGCGGTCGCTGGTTCGCCACGCCGCATCCCACCCATCGCGTGGAGGACGCCGACCGGATCAAGCTGGCGCGGCGCGAATTCGTGGCGATCCACACGCCCGGGCACACCATCGACCATCTGTGCCTGTTCGATCCTGAGGGCGGGCTGATGATCTGCGGCGACCATGTGCTGCCGACGATCACACCGCACATCTCAGGCATCACGACGGCGCGTGATCCGCTGAAGGACTTCTTCTCCAGCCTCGATCGAGTCGCCACCTTCGACGGCGTCACGATGGGCTTGCCGGCTCACGGCCAGCCCTTCACCGATCTCGCGAGTCGCGTTGACGACATCAAGCGCCACCACAACGAGCGCCTGGACCTGCTCCGCACCTCATCTGACCGGCTCGGACGTGCCCCCGTGCAGGACTACATGAAACAGCTGTTCAAGGAGCGCTCGTGGGGTCCGATGGCCGAGTCAGAGACTTTCGCCCATCTCGAGCACCTCCGCTACATCGGCGAAGTCAAGGTTTCCCGCCGACCCGACAACGTCCTCGAATACGAGTTCAGCTGAGCGCCCGCGCATGGCGAAGCCCGCTAGGCGCGGGCGACGCTGCGCGACGGGCCGAAAATAACTTGACACGACCCGCAGCGACGTGGTGCTCTTGGCGGCGCTGCGGCGTATCGTCGGGTGACCGCAGCTGATCACCTGCCCCGACCATTGGCTCGATTGGATCTCCGGATGTCCGACTTCGGCACCTACAACACGGCGCGTGCCTGTAACGGCCGCGTACGGGTGCCTGCACTCGGCGCGCGCTGCGACCAGCAGCCCGTCATGTGGCGTCGCGAGCGCGGCATGCCCATGGGCGTTCGCATTGCGACGGGCCCCATGCCGACGGTGTTCCGGCACGTCGTGCGCGTTTGCGGTACCCACCCGACGGCAACCAACAAGCGCCACCGCCTGCGGCCTTCGGAGTGTCTGATGTAGTCCACTGAGACACCAGAACTCTCCGAACGGCCGCCGGGACAACCCGGCGGCCGTTTTGCGTTCTCAGCGCTAGCGCGAAATCCACCACCGACCACCACGCCAAACCGGCATCACAGAGGAGCACACACATGCTGGAACTCATCGTCGACAACCCACCGAGCCTCACCAATGAGGCCTGGCGCGCTCGGGGCCGCTGCCGCGACCTCGTGGGAACCCTGACGCCGCTGTTCTTCTCGGAGAACTTCTACGAGATCGCTCGGGCCAAGGCCATCTGCTCGGCCTGCCCAGTAATGAACGAGTGCTTCGAGGCCGCCAAGGCGCGCCACGAGCCATGGGGCGTGTGGGGCGGCGAGCTCTTCGAGAACGGCCGAGTTTGCAGAGACAAACGCCCACGCGGCAGACCGCCCAAACGGCCGCGGCCGCAGCTGATCATCGAGGAGGTGCCACTGCCTCCCGATCTGGTTCGCGCCTGAGTCTTCCCCCGCTCAGGCGCGTCCTCGAGACGGCCTGTCCCCAGACAGGCCCATCAGACACGGCCTGTCCCGGTGGACTGAGGTTGCCCGAAATGGGCGGCTGGCAGCCCCGGGGCAGGCCGTCAGCCGGCGGCGATTACGGCTGCTGACTGAGTGGCCCCACGGTCACCTGTCCTGAAACTGGCGCCTCAACAAGCGCAAGTAGCCTCGCCGCTGCATGGAGTCACGTCCGCAGCCGCGTTGGCGCACAAGACTGACACGTTTGCTCGCAGCACCAGTCCGCTATCGCTCCAAGCGGGGAATCGGCCTCTTCATCAAGAATCAATGGCGCGGAATCTTGTTTGGCGTGCTTAGCGCGTACGCGCTGGGTGCAACGGTGTTCCTGCTCGCGGGCGGCGCTCGGCCCGCGATGACCTCGCTGGTAGCGATGGAAGCCGAGGTGGAAAGCGGCGATACCGGGGACGACACCGATCGGACCGGCCCGGACGACTCAGCCATCTTCGAGGGAGCTGCGCTCGACGCGACTGAATCCCCTTCGACCGTGGCCGCCGCGGCGGAATCGCCTCCGGCGTGCAGTGACACCGACCCCTCACAACACAGTGTCGACTCGAGCCTGGGCGGCGTTCACGCCTTGGGCTTCGTGACGCTCGATGAACGACCGGCCGCCTTCGCTGGCTACGCGGGCTGCCCACTCATCGTGAACTTCTTCGCGTCGTGGTGTGCGCCGTGCGTGACCGAGATGCCGGACTTCGAACGCTTCTGGAATACTCACGGCGCCACGGTTGCGGTGCTGGGCCTCGCGGCGAACGATCGGCTCGAAGACGCCATCGCCACGGTGGTCGAGCGCGGTGTGACTTACCCCACCGGGCTCGACGAGGGCGAGTTGTTCATCGACTTCGGCGGGCTGGGCATGCCCACGACGGTCTTCGTGTCGCCCGACGGCGAGATTCTCGAGACACACAGCGGCCTGTTGACCCTCGACGACATCACGAGCCGTGCCGATGAACACTTCGGACTCTAAGGACGTCGTGAGAGGCACAATGATGAGTCGGATGGCAGCAGTGACGGCAGTCAGGTCTCTCCCACACCCCAACGGTGGCTTGTGAACGGCGCACGCCTCACCTTCGCCTTCACGGCCGGAATCGTCGCGACGGTCAACCCGTGCGGCTTTGCGATGCTGCCCGCCTACTTGTCGTTCTTCTTGGGCATCGACCGCCGGGCCTCCGAAGGCAGTTCCCGCGCCGGCGTCGGGCGGGCGCTGGCGACCGGCGCCGTCGTCACCACCGGCATCGTCGCAGTGTTCGGCATCGTCGGCATCGCTCTGTCGGCCGGGTTGAGCGCCCTGCGCGACTACGTGCCGTGGGCGGCCATCGTCATCGGCGTGGGGCTCATCGCACTCGGTGTCGCGATACTCGCCGGGTTCCGATTGACGGCGTATCTGCCCAAATTCGAGCGCGGAGCCTCCGGTCGGGACGTGCGCTCGCTGTTCCTGTTCGGCGTCAGCTACGCCGTGGCCTCAGTGTCGTGCGGGCTGGCGACGTTCCTGGTCGTGGTCACCGCATCGGCTGGAAACGACAGCTTCGTGGGCGGATTCGTGTCGTTCGTGCTCTATGCGCTGGGCATGGGCATGGTGCTCACCTCGCTGGCAGTCAGCCTGGCGCTGGCTCGCGGCTGGCTGCTCGGCAAGCTGCGCGTGCTGATGCGCCACACCGACAACATCGCCGCGGTGCTGATGATTGCAGCAGGTGCTTTCACGATCTGGTACTGGATCAACGATCTGACTGACCGCAGCGGTGACGGACTCGTGGTGACCGTCGAGCGCTGGAGCAGCAGCCTGAGCAACTGGGTCGCCTCGGTGGGCGGCGTGCGACTGGGCCTTGTCATGAGCATCGTGCTTGCGGTCGGAGGTATGGCGATGCTGATGACGGGTCGCGGCGACGGCGCTGATACGGCGACAGCCGACATCGATGAACTGTCTGGGACGGACCAAGCGGGCAGTGCCGCCGAGATGCTGAACTGAGCCACTGTGGCACTGCACCTGGCCGACCGCACGCTTCTCGATGCCGAGCGGCCCTTTGCTGAGCTTCTCGGCCGGCCAGGTGTGACCGAGGTGTTGCGACTGCGCTCGCGATTCGGCTTCATGGCCTTCCATGGCGGATGGCTCGAGGAGATCACCGACGACATCGCCACGTCCGCCGCCGAGCGCAGCGGCGCCTCGGTATATGCCTGCCTCCAAGGCCCCGACGACCAGTGGCACTTGCCGAGCCACTGCTTCGATCCAACCGACTCGCCGGTGCTGCGACAGTTTCTCGACCATGTGGACGTCGTGGTGGCGGTCCATGGCTTCGGCAGCCCACGTCTGCTGCGAGCGGTGCTGCTGGGCGGCCGCAATCGCACGCTGGCGTCCCACGTTGCCGTGCACTTGATCGGACGGCTGCCGCACTACGAGATCCTTCACCGTCTCGACGACATCCCCCGCTCCCTGGCAGGGCAGCATCCGCGCAACCCTTGCAACCTGCCCCGCGATGGCGGCGTGCAGATCGAGCTGCCCCCACGCATCCGCGGCAAGAGCCCGATGTGGACGGGATTCCGAGGGCCCGGCCGGGTACCCCATCACGAAGCGCTCATCGAGGGCCTGGCAGCGGCAGCTCGCGCGTGGACGCTGTCGCAGGATCACGCTGGCGACAGCCGCGAGCCGGCGGCCGTGTCCTCGATCGCCGACTGAGGCATCCCCGATGGTGAGGCGCGTCGCGGCCACGGTGGCAGCGGCGGGAATCGTCGGTGCTGGCATCAGGTGGGGCGTCGCCACTCAAGTCAACGAGAACTGGGCGCTGTTCATCGTCAACGTCATCGGCTGCGGCGTCGTCGGCTGGGCCACAGCTCGTCACGAAGGGATCCGTCTCCACCGGCATGCTCGCTATGGACCCTCCCCCGCCGGCGGGCGGGAAGCCGGCCCGTCGCCGTGGCTGACAGCCGGTTTCTGCGGGGCGCTGACCAGCATGTCGGCGCTCGCGCTGCAGCTCGCCCAGCACCTCGACGACGGCCGCATCGGGACCGCGGGAGCATGGCTGGGCCTGGCGATTGCCGCCTGCACCGCGGCATTCGTGGGATGCCGCGTCGTTGTCGTCGCCAGGTGGAGACAATCATGACCGCGTTCACCGTGGCGGTCGGCTTCGGCGTCGCAGCGGCCGTGGGCACGCTTCTGCGCTGGCGGGCGAGCACCACGCTCGGACCGGGCGGGACCTTGATCGTCAACATCGCCGGAGCCTGCGCGCTGGGCCTGCTCGCGAGCACCGCAGGCGCGGCTGCAACCATCGTCGGGACGGCAGGCCTCGGCGCCCTCACCACAGTGTCAGGCATCCTCTCTGAGAGCGCTCGCCTCAGCCGAGCCAGCCCGCTGCTCGCCCTCGGCTACGTCTCGCTGACCATCACCGGCGCAACCGCCGCCGCCTTCGTCGGTCTCAGCCTCACCTAACGGAGATCAACCAGCCAGCAGTGCATATCTAGGCTCGATCGTATGGCCGACGCCACCGCTCACGAAGCGTCCAGCGGTGCCACAGACCCGCCGGATACACAGCAGCGGCCGTCGCGCCTGCGGACGATCGTGGCCGCGCTCATCGTCGTCGCCGTCTTCATCGGTGCCACCGTGTTGGCCGCAGGCGACGATGCATTCCAATTCTTCGATTCGGGGCCAAGATCTTGCGGCGTAGAGACTCCAGCCGGATCGATCGAATCCGCCGCCCCAGCAGGAATGCGCCAAACCCTGTCACCCGAACCAGCGCTGCAGTGGACGCAGATCGATCCACCAGTCGATCAGTTCTACCGAACTCGAACGCGAGACGATGGCACCCTGTGGCGCACCAACCTCGTCTCGGCTTTCATGACCGCGCCAGACGGACTCGTTTTCGTCAGGGTGAACGACGGCGGACGCCGACGATTGCTGGTGACATCGAACGGCACAGACTGGGAAGAACTCTCCCTACCGCCAAACGTCCAGCCCCAGCACATCGGTGTCTCTGGCAATCGCTGGGTGATCGCCGGACGCGCACTCGGTGACGAGGTCGGTGACGAGGTCGGTGACGAGAACCGGTTTGATCTTGACCGCGTGGTCGTTTCCGACGATCGGGGCGCGACCTGGACTGAGGTACCCATCGATCCACAGACACCGCCCCTCTTCCGGGACAAGCACATCGCCACGGTCGATCTCATGGTGTCGGGAAATCGCATTGTGCTCATGTCCGTCGTACGGCCCGAAATGCAAGTGCGCGATCCGTTCGTCGAACATGGCCTTGCCGAACCCGGTGACGATGTTGTCTTCGGCGGTTTCCGGGAAGACACGGTGATGGCACTGGTCCGGTCTTCGGATGCGGAGGGCAACTACGTGCACGTCGAGCTCTCTCTTGAAGATCTCGACCTGGCCGACCGGGAGAAGGAAATCATTGATCGTTGGGAGCACATCGACGCCAATCACCTTGGCTACATCCGTCTGTACGCAGGCGATCAGGACGGTCTCGAAGTCGCATCTGAGCTCAACAGCGGATCGGCCCACGGAGTGGCGACTAGAGACGGTTTCGTTGTCGCTGTTGATCGCGACGAACCAGGCGGATGGCGCTACCTCGCATCACCGGATGCTCGCGAGTGGGGCGAGCTGTACCCGGCCAGCCCGAACTTCGGCTTCCCGCTTTCGGGAATCGACGCCAATGGCGAAGCCTGGGCCGTGCTCTCGGAAGTCCATTTTCGCAACGTGCTGACCAAGATGCGGTGCGGTCAAGCGCCAACCCCCGTAGCCACGCTCGACGGCATCCAGTTCTCACATGTGTCCGGCCCGGGAATTCACGCCGGGCGAGCAGGTTTCGCTGCAGTAGCAGAACCCGTCGAAGAGTTCCGGTTGCTGTTCGGCATCGACCCCGTCAACGCCGTCGGCAGTCCCTTTGGAACGGTCGCGAAAGGGATCTACGAGTTGCGTCTTGGCGAACCCATGGGGGGCATAACGCTGTGGGATAGCGCCGAGAATGCGCCCGTGTATGTGTGGGCTGATGCGTACTCCGGGAAGACACCATCCGGGGTTCGCGAGACCGGCGCCGATCAGGCGTACCAAGTGACATTCGAAGCGCCTGATACCGGGGAGGATCTGGTCACGTTCACCATGGAGGATCTGTCCGTCGTGTCGGGGGCGATGCGCGCACGTCACTTCCACTACGAGGATGCGTCAAGAACAAAGTGGATGGGTTGGTCGAATAACGGCGTCGACTGGAACTGGCAGGACGCGACGGACGCGTTCGGGCTCGAGACGCAGCCAGGCAACGTCAAAATCGCTGTGGGCCGCGACTTCGTGATCGCATCGGTCACGCCATCGGAGGGCGATCCCATGTGGTTCGTGGCCAAGACGCCCTGAGGGTTGTCGCTGGTCGGTGACCTACGCAGGCGCACCGATCTCGGTGAAGTTGAGCCATGGGTGCAGCACCTCGGGCACCGCAATGGAGCCGTCGGGGCGCTGGTGGTTCTCCATGATGAAGACGAGGGTGCGGCCGATGGCGCAGGCCGTGCCGTTCAGCGTGTGGACCAGGCCGGTGCCGTCATCGTCCACCCAGCGGGTGGCCAGCCGACGAGCCGAGTAGTCGGTGTAGTTAGAACACGACGTGACCTCGCGGTACGCCCGCTCCGATGGCAGCCACACTTCCAGGTCGTACTTCTTGGCGGCTGCTGCACCCAGATCGCCGGCCGCCACGTTGATGACCCGGTAGGGCAAATCGAGCGAACCGACAATCTCCTCCTGGATGGTGCGCAAGGCCTCCAGCTCGTCCCAGCTCGTGTCCGGATCGCAGAACGAGAACATCTCGACCTTGTCGAACTGGTGCACCCGGAAGATGCCGCGGGTGTCCTTGCCGTAGGTGCCGGCCTCGCGGCGGAAGCATGACGAGAACCCGGCATAGCGCAGCGGCAGCTCAGCCCGGCCCAGGCGCTCGCCCCGGTGCAGGCCAGCCAACGCAACCTCAGATGTCCCGATGAGAAACAGATCATCGCCGGCGATCTCGTACACCTGATGACGGTCTGCGGGAAAGAACCCGGCCTCGATCATCATCTCCTCGCGTACCAGCACCGGCGGCGCGACCGGGACGAAACCGTCTCGCTCCAGCAAGTCCATCGTCCACTGCACGAGGGCGAACTCCAACCGCACTGCGGCGCCTTTGAGGTAGGCGAACCGCGAACCGCTGTTGCGGGCCCCGCTCTCCGAGTCGACGAGGCCGGTCAACGCTCCGATCTCGGCGTGATCGTGGGCAGGCGGCTCGCCGCACTCCCCCACCTCGTGCACCGTCTCGAAATCCTCCTCGCCACCCGACGGCACATCGGCCGCCGCAGGGTTCGGAGCCTGCAGCGCCAATTCGGTGCGCTGCTCGGCAGCTGCGCGCTCTTCGGTCTCAAGGCGCTCCACCTCTTCCTTGAGGCGCCCCGCCTCGGCGATCTTGGCCGGGCGATCGTCGGGTGCCGCACGGCCGATCTCGCGTGAGGCGGCATTCTGGGCGGCACGCACCTGCTCGGCCTGATGGGTCACCGACCGCCACGTCTCGTCGGCCGCGAGCACTTCGTCGATAAGACTGGGCTCGGCGCCCTTGCGAATCGCGCCGTCGCGATACGCAGCGTCGTCACGGAGCCGCCGAAGATCGATCACGCCGGGTGAAGCTACCCAGGGACACGAGCCACACTGCAAACTGTGGCATTCACCCACTGCGAAGGGACATCCATGGAACCCTCCTACGACGTCGTCTGGCCTGGATCCCATTCGGGAATCGAACACCGGGAACTGGCGCCGCGGCTCGACACGCTGGCCGGCAAGCGCATCGGGTTCCTGTGGGACTACTTGTTCCGGGGCGACGAGTTGTTCCCGATCCTCGAGCGCGAGCTCGCCAACCGCTTCGAGAACGTGGAGTTCATCGGCTACGACACATTCGGCAACACCCACGGCCCCGATGAAGCCAAGGTGATCGACCGCCTGCCCGATTCGCTGCGTTCACGAGCCGTGGACGCGGTGGTGTCGGGAATGGGCTGCTGAGGCAGCTGCACGCCCGCCGTGGCGCGGGCAGCAGTGGTGGCCGAGGCCGCCGGGGTGCCGTCGGTCTCGGTCGTGTGCGAGAGCTTCGACGGCCAGGCCATCGCCACCGCGCGAGGACACGGCTTCGACGGACTGCCAGTGGCCCTCACCGTGGGGCACGTCGATGCCCAGTCCGCCGCCGAGATGGCGGCCAATTTCATTGCTCACACCGTCGACGCGGTTATCGAGGGCCTCACCGGCGAGTCGGCGGTCAGCAACGGCACGAACGGCGCGGCCTCCCGCATCGATCCGCTCCCCTACGACCCAGTGGCCAGCGGATCCATCGACGAGATCAACGACGTCTTTGCCAGCCGAGGCTGGTCCGACGGCCTGCCGATCGTGCCGCCGACACGCGACCGCGTGGAGGCTTTCCTAGCTGGCACCGGCCTGGATCCACAGCAGTCGCTGGGCCTCGCTCGCACGGCCGGCCGTGCCATGACCGTGTGGTCAGTGGCGACGAACGCCGTCATGGCGGGCTGCGAACCGCAGCACCTTCCGATGCTGCTCGCCGCGGCCCGCATCCTGGCGGACTCGCACTACGGCGCCGAGCACTCGGGCAACACGACCGGCGCCGATGCGCTGATGATCCTCGACGGGCCGCGGGCGGCAGAACTCGGCTTCAACTCCGGCGTCGGGGCGCTGCGCGACGGCGTGCGCTCCAACACCAGCGTCGGACGGTGGCTGCGGCTGTACCAGCGCAACGTCTTCGGCTTCACCGCCACCGAACACGACAAGTCCACGTTCGGGAACACATTCCGCGTCGTGCTGTGCGAGGACGCCGCGACGCTGGCGGACATCGGCTGGGAACCCGTCAGCTCCGAGTTCGGCTTTGGCCCCGACGACGACGTGCTGACCATGGCCCGCTTCAACAGCGGCGCGATCGTCGGCAGCGTGTTCGGCTCGACACCGGACGAGATCGTGCCCTACCTGAGCGACGGACTGGCTCGCATCACCGGCTGGGATCTCGGCCACCTGTACGGCCTTGGCCACCTGCACTACCGGCCGTTGCTGGTGCTTTCACCGATCTTGGCACGCACCTGTGCTGCGGCAGGGTGGACCAAGGCGCGCTTGGCTGAGGCCTTGTTCGACCACGCCCGCATCCCGGCGTGGCGCTTCGAGAAGCTCATCGGCGAGTGGACGAACCTGACTGCAGGTCGTCCCCGGCTCACCGACGTCGTCGCCGCCGGCAAGCTGCCGCCGCAGTTTGCAACCTCAGAAGATCCGGATCGGCTGGTGCCGATCGTGTCAGAGCCGTCGAAATTCGTGATTGCCGTGGCGGGCGATGCGAACCGCACGAACGCGTACGTGTTCAGCCACGACGGGCCCCATGGCGACTACACCGCTTCGGCGATAGAGCGGCTCAACAGCGTCTGACGAGGCGGCCGTATAGGGACCCGCGTCGCTGGACGACGATCAGCAGCTCGGGTTGGGGCTGAGATCGCAGCCTGCTGGGTCGGTCCAGAACACCATCGAGGTGCCCATCGCCGCGTAGACGGCGACGGCGAGCACCAAGCCCCCCACGAACAGCCACGTGAAGAGCTTGTTGTCGAACCGCAGGTGCATGAAATAAGCGACGACGATCTGGAATTTCACCACCATCAGGATGAGCAGCGCCGGAACCTCCACCGGACCGAAGTCCACGAAGTACGTCATCACCTCCGCTGCCGTCAGCGCACCCAGCAGCAGGGCGACCTTGATGTAGCCGAAGTCGCTCAGGCCGTGTTCGTGGTCGCCGTGGTCGCCGTGAACCTCTTCGGGAGCGGTTTCGGTGGCGGTGCTCATCGCTGCACTCCCTACGGGATCAGGTAGACGACCGCGAAGATCACGATCCACACGATGTCGACGAAGTGCCAGTACAGGCCGATGATCTCGACGGTTTCCGCCCGTTCAGGCCCGAGAATTCCACGGTTCACCAGCATCCACAGCGTGACGAGCATGACGACGCCCAGCGACACGTGTACGCCGTGGAAACCGGTCAGCGTGTAGAAGGCCGACGACGAGATGCTGACCGTGTACCCGAGTCCCTCCCGGTAGAAGCTCGTGAACTCGTACACCTGCCCGGCGATGAACACCGCGCCCAGCGCGGCAGTGCTCAGCAACCACAGCTTGCAGCGTTCCATTTCGCGACGGGTAATCGACGACACCGCCAGCACCATCGTGAGCGAACTCATCAGCAGCACAAACGAACTCACCGACGTGAACGGGATGTCGAACAGATCAGCCGCCGCCAACGGCTCCTCGCCCGATGGCGGCTTGCGGTTGCGCAGCAGCAGGTACGTCGAGATCAGCGCGCCGAAGAGCAGACAATCCGAGCCCAGGAAGGCCCACATCGTCATCTTCTCGTTGGACAGGCTCGTGGTGGGCGGCACCATCTCGTAGTCGTCCCACGAGGTGCGCGGGTACGCGATCTGCGGCTCGTCCGGATCGACTGGTTCGACGGCGGCTTCAGCGGTCTCAGTCACCGGTGGCCTCCCCATTCGGCGTGCTGGCCACCAGCACGCCGTTCCCGTCAGCGTGGCCGTCGGGACCGCCGTCATGATCGTCGTCGTGACCGTCATGGCCGTGGTCATCGTGGCCGTGGCCATGCCCCGCATCGGGATCGGTGGGCGGCTCAAGAGTCCAGCCGAACATCGAACCGACCAGCAGCAGCAGGCCGATACCGGTGATCCAGAGGTTGTAGATCAGCCCGAAGCCGATCAGCGGGAGACCCATGGCGAGCACGATGGGCCAGTACGACGGCGACGGCAGGTGCGGGTGCTGGTCGCCAAGCTGGGCGATGTCGTTGCCATAGGCGACCCGGCGCAACTTGCCGCTTTCGTCGTGTTGGTACTTCTTGTGCCAGAAGTCGTCGACGTCGCTCACCACGGGCACGTAGTCGAAGTTGTGCTCGGGTGCCGGCGAAGGAATCGCCCATTCGAGCGTGCGGCCGTCCCACGGGTCCGCCTCGGCATTCGGCTCAAGGCCCCGGCGGAAGCGGCCCCACGTCCGGAAGATGTTGACGGCGAAGATCACCATGGAGATGAAGATGATGAAGTAGCCGATCGTGGCGATCTTGTTCCAGAATTCGAATCCGTCGAATTCCCCGTAGACGCTGTGGCGCCGAGCCATGCCCTGCAGGCCAACGATGTGCATCGGCCCGAAGGTGAGGTTGAAGCCCACCAGCACCAGCCAGAAGTGCCAGCGTCCGAGCCGCTCATTCAGGTGGTATCCGAAAGCCTTGGGCCACCAGTAGTACATGCCCGCGAACAGGCCCATGAGCGCGCCGCCGAACAGCACGTAGTGGAAGTGCGCCACGATGAAGTACGTGTCGGTCTGCTGGGTGTCGGCGGGCGCAATGGCGTGCATGACGCCGGACAGGCCGCCGATGGTGAACATGGAGACCAGCGATACCGAGAACATCATCGGCACCGTGAAGCGGACCTTGCCACCCCACATGGTCGCGATCCAGTTCAGGATCTTCACGCCGGTGGGCACCGCAATGAACATGGTCGTTGCTGAGAACGCCGCCACCGAGACCGGTCCCATGCCGGAGGTGAACATGTGGTGCGCCCACACGCCCCAGCCCATGAAGCCGATGGCGGCACCCGACAACACCACGATCGGATAGCCGAACAGCGGCTTGCGGCTGAACACCGGCAGCGTCTCAGACACGATGCCGAACGACGGCAGGACGAGGATGTACACCTCGGGATGGCCGAATATCCAGAACAGGTGCTGCCACAGCAGCGGATCGGCGCCCGCGGTCACGTCGAAGAAGTTCGAATCGAAGGTGCGGTCGAAGGTCAGCAGCACGAGTGCCACAGTGATGACCGGCAGTGCGAAGACCAGCAGGAACTGCACCACCAGGATCATCCAGGTGAACACCGGCATGCGCAGCAGCGACATGCCTGGGCAGCGCATGTTGAGGATGGTCACGAGCAGGTTGAGCGCGCCCAGCAGCGAGGCGATGCCGACGATCTGCAAGCCGATCGCGTAGAAGTCCATGCCGTTCCCGGGGCTGAACGCCAGCCCGGTATTGGGTGCGTAGGCGAACCAGCCGCCGTCCGCGCCACCGCCGAGGAACCAGCTGAGGTTCAAGAAAATTCCGCCGAAGGCGAAAATCCACAATCCGAGGGCATTCATCCGGGGGAAGGCCACGTCTCGGGCGCCGATCTGCAGCGGCACCAGATAGTTCGCGAACGCGTTCGCGAGCGGCATGATCACCAGGAAGACCATGGTGACGCCGTGCATGGTGAAGAGCTGGTTGTAGGAGTCGGCGCTCAACACCCCGGCGTCCGGCCCCCACAGCTGCAGGCGGACGAGCCCGGCCTCGATGCCACCCACGAGGAACCAGAACATGGCGGCAGCGCCGTACATGATTCCGATCTTCTTGTGGTCCACCGTGAACAGCCACGAGCGCCAGCCCGTCGCTTGAGTGGGGCGTGCAAAGACGCCGGTGCGTGGCGAGTCGTCGGTGACGTGGGGGGCATCGCCGGCTACCTCGAGCTCGGTGCCGGATGCTTCGCCTTCTGGGCGATCGGTGATGATTGCCATCGGGTCGTCCCCCTAAGTCCGGGCCGTGCTCATTGGGGCAGCACGGGCGGGCTGCCGAGGGTCTTCAGGTACGCCATGAGGTTGTCGAGGTCCTGATCGGTCAGCACCTCGGAGAAGTCCAGCATGCCCTGCTGGTTGTCCGCGCGGGCCGGCTTCATGTTCGGCGCATTGCGCACCCACTCACGAAGCTTGGCGATGTTGAGGCTGCCGTCGGGCAGGTACGTGTCGTACAGCGCCCCGGCGAACGCCGTGCGGCCCATCAGGTTGGTGAGGTTCGGCGCGAGGCCTGAGAGGAGGTTCGCGTTGCCGCCGGCGGCGCTCTCGTACGCACCGTCGACGACGTGGCAGCTGATGCAGTGGGTCTCGAACAGCGTCGCTCCGGCGGCTTCGGGCGTCCCCTCAGCGGGTGCGACGTCTCGGGCCTGTGTCTGCCCGTCGTACTGCTGGCGCACCCAGCGATCGAAATCGTCGGGGTCGAGCGCAATGGCCCGCATCTGCATGTTGGCGTGGCTCAGGCCGCAGAACTCCACGCACTCTCCGTAGAAGATGCCCGGCTCGTTGGAGCTGATCCGCCAATCGTGCACACGCCCGGGCACAGCGTCTTTCTTGCCGTTCAGCCGGGGGATCCAGAACGAGTGGATGACGTCGTTGGAATGGATTTCGAGGTTGATCTCTTCGCCGGTGGGGATGACCAGATCGTTCGCAGTGACGATGTCGTACTGGCCGTTCTCGTCGATGTCGTAGCTGAACTGCCACCACCACTGCTGGCCCTCAACCTTGATCGTGATTCCGTCACCTTCTTTGGCGAGCGCGAACACCGTCGGCAAGGTGATCACGGTCAGGAAGATCAGCAAGATCGTCGGGATGATCGTCCACGTAAGTTCGGCTTTGCGGTTGCCGTGGATCTGCGGGGGCAGGTCGTCGGGGTCGTCGGTGGGCTTGGCCCGGAACTTCACGATGATCGTGGCAACCGCAGCCGCCACGAAGATGCCGACACCGACGGCCATCCAGCCCGACAGGCGCATGAGGCCGTCGATTTTCTGCGCGTTCTCCCCGACCGGTTTGGTGGCATCGAGGCGACCGGTGGCACAGCCTGCTGCAATCAACCCCAGCAGGGCCAACGCGACCAGGCGCCAGCGTCGAGCGAAACCGGTGCCCATCACTCGTGTCCCCCGCCGGTTTCGCCAGACTCGTCCGATTCGCCTGAGCCCTCCTCGCCAGGTTCGCCGTGATCGCCAGCGATCTCGGCGCCGCCCTCCGGGTGAAACTCGCGCTCACCCCTCACCCCAAAAGCGATGCCCGCCACGATGAGTGCAACGCCACCCAGCACCAGCGTCGAGGCCATCACCGAACGCCTGATCTGGGGCTTGGCGTACACCACGAACGCGAACGCCAGGATCATCGCTGCAATCACGATTGCCGCCAAGCTCGCCTTGGTCTTGCTCACCGACAGGAAGATCCGGGAGGCCAGCACCACCGGCACACCGATGCCCAGCACGCCATAGAGCGAGATCTCGAAGGGCCGCAGCAACCGGGCCCGCTCGACCGCATTCGATGCTGCGTCAGTGGAGAGGTGCTCTGCCCACGCGCTCATCGTCCACTCGACAGCGGAAATGAGCAGCAGCGCCACGCCTGCAATGGTCAGCAGGGAGCCCGTCACCAAGCCGACCATGAGCACGCCCATGCCCACCGCCGCCATGATCGGCCAGTAGGCCGGTGTCGGCCGGTAGTCGTGCGAATGCGCCCGGTCGGGCGAGTCGCCGTCGCCCACCGTCAGTGCCAGGGCGAACAGCAACGCAAATGCCGCAGCAGCGACACCCAGCACGATGGTGGCGTACATGACCACATGGCCCGTGTCGTCCATGCCGGTGAGCACGCCGACAACCACTGCGGCTGCGGCGGCCAGCGCGATGCGACCGGCGAAGTATCTGCTGGCGATGCCGACCATCGATCCCCTACTTCACCACGTACACGGCGTACCAGGTGGCTGCCCACGCAAGCACGGCGAAGTCCCAGAAGAAGACCGCTGCGCCCAGCGGCGTTGAACGGTCCCGGCCGACGCCGCCGCCAAGCGACCGGAGCGTCATGAGGCCGAGGTAGAACATTCCGACGATCAGGATGGCCAGCGAGAGCCCGGTTACCGCGAACGCGAGGTTGGCCCACTCGCCCGAGCCGAGCTCTACCTCCATGCGGTTCAGGCTGAACATCACCATGTTGAAGAAGGCGAAGCCCATCACCAGCGTGATGGCCATGCCCACCCAGGTGTGACCGCGTTCGCCGCGGCCGCTTGCCCACACGGCCCAGTGCGCAGTCACCACCGAGACGAGCAGCGTGATGAGGGCATAGACGAGCTGCGGACTCGGTACAGCGTGGCCGGCCAGCCATTCGTGGCCCGGGTCCATGCCCGAGGCGTGCCGGCGGGCCATGTAGTGGCCCAGCGCTCCGGCGACTGCCATGGCCCCGGCTGCAATTGCAAAGCCCGTGCCGACCAGCTGGCTACGCGGGCGCGGCGGTAGGCCGGGAACGACATAGCGGCCGGGTTGCTGGCCCTCAACCGTGCTCGCGGCGCTGGCTGGGTTGGCGATGGATGCTGGCATCAGGCCGGCACCTCCTGCGCTTCACGTTCGCCTGCAGCAACGCTGCCGTTGAGTTCCGCGTCGAGCAGCGGCGTGCCGGACGTGAGCTCAGGCAATGCTTCAGCGGGGCCGAGCGGGGGCGGCGAGTCGAGCAGCCATTCTGGGGTGAGCCCGCCCCAGGGGTCGGCTTCGGCTTCGGCGCCCTTGCCCATTGCAACCGAGACCAGGATGTTCAGGACCACGAGCGCCAACCCGGCCAGCACCCCGATCACGCCGATGGCGCCGAGAACCGACAGACCCTCCGCGCCCGATGCATCGACGAGGCCCGCATAGCCGGTCGTGAGCAGCGGGTCGTGGTAGACGAACTGCGGCTGCTCGGTGAAGGCACCTGACAGCGTCGGGCCGAGCCATGCGAGGAATGCGCCACCGCCAATGGCAGCGAAGCTCGCCAAGCCTGCAAGCTCGGACAGGCGCCGGCCCCAGATCTTGGGTGCCCACCAGTGCAGCGCAGCGAGCGCTCCGAGCAGCCCTGCGCCGTAGATGAGCAGGCTCTGTTGGCCCGTCACCCACGTGGTCATGCGCAGTGGGGCATTTCCGTCGATGCCTCGGCCAGCGATCTGCAGCCAGTCCACAGCCGCGCCGATCAGTCCGATCAGCGCGGCGACCGCCACGAGCAGGCCGGCAAAGAATGCGGCCAGCACCGCCGTGTTGGGACGCGGCCACTTGCGGCTCTGCCACACGGTGAAGCCCAGCAGCGCCAGCAATCCGGAGACACCCGCCAGCGCGCCGGCGTACAGGCCGACCAGCACGATGCCTTCGAGGCCATCGACGATGTCGGCACCCTCGGCGGTGATGCCAAAGTTGGCCCAGGCGCCGAATCCGAAGAGCCCAACGAGGCCCATCGTGAAGTACAGCGCGAGCGGCTCGAATACCCAGCGCCGGGCTGCGGCCAGCATGACCTCGGCGGCCACGCCCAGAACCGGCACCACATAGATGAACAGTTGCGGCGTCCGGTACATCCAGTCGATACGGGACCAGATGCCGTAGTTGCCTTCGAGGAACACGCGGCCGTAGCGGTGGTCGATGTAGAGAATGACGATCTGGCCGAGCACCACGCCGAGGCTGACCACCAGCATCGACGCCGTCACGAGCGCCGACCACGCGAATGGGGGCGTGCGGTCCATGTACATGCCCGGGGCACGCATGGTGAGCGTGGTGACGGCAACGCAAATGGCGCCGGTGAGCAGCGACATCACGAGCCCGGCAACCGCCAGCAAGTGCAGGTCGACGCCGTCGTCCCAGCCCCCACCGGGCCCGCCGTTGGCGATGTACGCGCCAACGAGGATGCCGAACGAGATCAGCCAGCCCCAGAACGACAGAGCTGCTGCCCGGCCGAATGCCACGTTGGGGGCACCCACCTGCAGCGGGACCACATACATCGCAATGCCCAGGAACAGCGGGATGAGCATGCCGAACACCAAAGCGTCCCGCGTGAACGTGAACGCCTGCACGAAGGTGTCGGAATTCAGAACGGTGTGGCCGTTTGCTGAGGCAAGATCGAAGCGCACCAGCAGGTCGGTGACCGCACCAGCCAGAGCGAACAGCAGGGAACAGCCGATGAACAGGCGACCGATGCGCTTGTGGTCGGTGGTATTGAGCCAGCCGAACGCCGTGGGGTCTTCTGCCTGTGAAGCCACGGCAGATCCTTCCGAATGCTCAGCTTCGGTAGTGGCGTCGGTCATGCGGCGAAGTGATTCCCGGACTCGGCGGGCAGCGCCGCTTTGGGGCGACACCAACGGGGCACTCTAGCGACCCGCGGGCTCCTCAACCAGATTGTCTGCGACCAAATCGCGGCGGTCTTCCGCACTGGCTGCACGCCGGTGCCCCACCACAACCCCGTCACTAGCCGAACCGCACAATCACGTCGGCTGCCATCGCCACGAACAGCAGGCCGAGGTATGCGATGGAGCTGTGGAAGACGCGCATTGCGGTACCAGGGTTCAGAGAGCGCCAGAGCGCCAGCAGTTGCCACCCGAATGCTGCACCCCCAGACACCGCTGCCACCAAGTACAGCGCTCCTGTTTCGGCGGCCACGGCGAACCACAGCGACAGCGCGATCACCGCGACCGTGTGCAGCGTCATCTGCACCAGCACCGAGCGCTCGCTCGCTACCGACGGCAGCATCGGCACGTCGGCAGCGCCGTAGTCGTCGGCATAGCGAATTGCCAGCGCCCAGAAGTGCGGCGGCGTCCAGAAGAAGACGATAGCGAAAGCGATCCAGGCCTCAAGCGACAGCGAGCCCGTCACGGCCGCCCAGCCGACGAGCACCGGCGCCGCGCCCGCCGCCCCGCCGATGACGATGTTCTGGGCGGACGTCCGCTTCAGCCACAGCGTGTACACGAACACGTAGAACAGGCAGGCCGCCAGCGCCAGCAGCGCTACCAGCAGATTGGCGCCCCACCACAGAATCCCGAAGGCCAACACCTCGAGCACCACGCCGTAGATCAGGGCCGCGCGGGGCGTCACGGTGCCGACGACCAGCGGTCGATGCGCCGTCCGAGCCATCGTGGCATCGATGTCGCGATCGATGTACATGTTGAAGGTGTTGGCACCTGCCGCGGACAGCGTGCCGCCGACGACGGTGAGCACCACAAGCGCCAGGCTGGGCACGCCACCTTCGGCGACAAACATCGGCGGCACCGTTGTCACCAGCAGCAGCTCGATGATGCGCGGCTTCGTGAGCGCGACATACCCCCGCAATGTTGATCCAAAGAGTGTTGGGCGCAGCGTCGCCAGCATTGCTGTGAGCGTACGTGTCGCCTCTAGCGTTTCGGCGTGAGCTTGCTGCGTCAGGCGCGTGTCGGGGAGGGCAGGCTGGACCTGATGCGCCTGCGGGGGCGCAGGCCGTACCAGATGCGCCTGCGGGGGCGCAGGCCGTGTGTAACGCCGAGGCGGTTCGCACTGGTAGCCCGTTGGGCGCTCTGGGCGCTCGTGGCAATTGTGATTACCGGCGCGCTGGTGCGACTCACTGGCAGCGGGCTGGGGTGCAGCGATTGGCCGAACTGCGAGCCCGGCGAGTTCGTGCCGGCTGCGGACTTCCACGGCTGGGTGGAGTTCGGAAACCGCATCGTGACCGGTTTGGTGTCGGTGGCGGTTGTCTTGGCCGTCGGCGCGTCGTTGTGGCGGGATCCCCGGCGGGCTGACCTGATGTGGTGGTCGCTTGCGCTGGTTGTGGGCGTCGCATTTCAGATCGGCCTCGGTGCGGTCACCGTGCTGACGCACCTGTCGCCGCCGATCGTCATGTCGCATTTCTTGGCATCGCAGGTGCTGGTGGCGGCAGCGGTCGTGCTGCAACACCGGGCAGGCATCGAGCCGCGGGCTGGCGGGAACACGAGCGCTGCGCTTGGGACGCCGATCCGGGCGCACGCCTGGCTCGCGGCGGCGTTGACCGCGGCAGCGCTGTGGACCGGGACGGTGGTGACCGGCACGGGCCCCCACGGCGGTGACGAGCACGTCGAGCGATTGCAGTTCGCGCTGCCGTCGGTAGCGCGCATCCACGGCATCACTGTGGTGATCCTGGCTGTCGTCACCTTGGTGCTCGGCGCTCGCGTGCGGCGCGTGGCCATCGCGCATCGCGGTAGTGCGTTCGGTACATGTGCGTCGCAACTGGGGCGGAGGGTGCGCACGGTGATCGGTGTCATGGCCGTACAGGCCGCCATCGGCTATGTGCAGTACTTCACCGAACTGCCAGTGCTGCTCGTTGCGCTGCATGTCGCTGGCGCCACACTGGCAACCATCGCCATGACCCGCTTGGTGCTGGCAACCGGGATCCATTCAACACAGCCTGCGGCCACGCAAACCCTCTCAGCGCAGCCGCCGGTCGACGAATCGGTTGGCATCGCGTCCCGCGGCTTCGCAAAATGATGCCGTGAGCCCGCCTGCACCGGCCGTCGCCGACCCTGAGGTCATCCGCGATCCGACGACCGAGGACGAACACAGCACCGATGTGCCGTGGGTGGTTCTGGTCTGGAACGACCCGATCAACCTGATGAGCTACGTCGTGTATGTGTTCCAGAAGCTGTTCGGGTACAGCGAGGCCAAGGCGACCGAGCTGATGCTGGACGTGCACAACAAGGGTCGTGCGGCGGTGGCCTGGGGGACGCGCGAGAAGGCCGAGCTCGATGTCTTTCGCCTGCACGAGTACGGCCTGTGGGCCACCATGCAGAAGGACACCTGAGCGGTGTCCGCTGCACGCTGCTGGCGGCTGACTCCCGGTGGCACGACAAAGATGACCTCGTGACCGGAACGCGTTTTGGAGCTCGCGGATCCTTGGTGAGCGTGCATCTCGCCGATTGGGAGCGGCGACTCCTTGCCGAGATGGTGGGAGAGCTGCGCAGGAACTTGCTGGATCACACGCCAGCACGCGACGGCGGGGACGGCTTGGATCCATCGCTCCGGCGCCTGTTCCCGCCGGCTTACCTGAGCGATCCCGATCGCGACGCCGACTACCAGCGCCTCATGCGCGACGAGCTGCTGGCCGAGCGGCTCGATCACCTCGATCTGCTCGATGGCACGCTCGAAGCTGATCACCTCGACGACGACCAGGTGACCGCCTGGGTGCAGGGTCTGAACGAGCTGCGCCTGGTCCTCGGCACCCAGCTCGACATCTCCGAGGAAGATGACTCGACTGATGTCGACCCGCACGATCCCGGCCAGCGGCCGCGCCTGCGGTACCACTACCTTGGGGGCCTGCTCGCCGAACTCATTGACGCCGCGCACCGCTGATCCCGGCGGTGCCATTGCGGTCGTTGCCCCCAGACGGCTCCGGCCTAGCCTGAGATGCCCTGCCCCCATCGTCTAGCGGCCTAGGACACCGGCCTTTCACGCCGGCGGCACGGGTTCGAATCCCGTTGGGGGTGCTGCGATTCCGCGACCATCTCAGTCGCGCTCGGCCAGCGGCAGACGCAGCTCGACAGTGGCTCCCGGGCCTTCGGTGTCGATGACGGCCGCGGAGCCCTCGTGGGTGCGAGCGACGTAGTCGACAATGGACAGCCCGAGGCCCGAACCGGGCTGCGAGCGAGACTCGGGAGCCCGGTAGAAGCGTTCGAAGACCACCTCCCGCAGGGCGGGGTCGATTCCGGGACCGCGGTCGCGCACCAAAACGATCGCTAGGCCTTCACGATGCGCAACGCTGATCTCGATGGGCTCACCGGGCGGTGACCACTTGAGGGCGTTGTCGATGAGGTTGCTGATGGCACGCTCCACCAACGCCACGTTGACCACCACCTCGCACGACTCAAAGTCGGTCACAAAGTCGACCTCGGCGCGACGACGGTGCCGGTCCACCACCGAGGCCGCAATGTCGACGAGATCGACTGGCGTCGGCTCGCCCTGGGCACGCTGATCACTGGCCAACTCGACGAGTTCGCCCACCAGCTCGGTGAGCTGATCCAGCTCGAACTGGACGTCGTCAAGCATCCGGCGGCGCTCATTGGAATCGAGCACCGCGGCCGCCCCATCGGAGTCCTGTGTGGCTTCGGCACGCGACAGCAGCTCGATGTTGGTACGGATGCTGGTGAGCGGCGTCCGAAGTTCGTGGCCGGCGTCGGTCACCAACCGCTGTTGTTGGGCGCGCGACAGGGCAAGTGCTTCGAGCATCGCGTTGAAGCTGCGCGCCAGCTCGCCAAGCTCGTCGTCACGCTCGGGCTCGATGGGCTGGTCGAGATCCTGGGTTTGGGCGACGTTCTGCGCCGCGGCCGTCAGTCGACGCACCGGGCCCATTGCGCGGCCAGCTACAAGGAAGCCCAGTAAACCCGCGAGAGCGACGCCAGCGATCGCCACTACTGCGAGCGCCTCACGCACTCCGTGGGCGTAGTGGTCGAACTCGCTCAACGGCCGGGCGACCATGAGTGCTCCGCGTGGCCCCAGCGAGACCGTCAACACCCGGAGCCTCACCGTGTCGGTGGCGACATCGGCGGAGTGAGTCTTCGCGTGGCCCAAGGCGACCTCAAGGTCGCCGCGCGAGACCGGAATCACGTCATCAGAGATGTATCTCACCGTTCCCTTGGGCCCAATCACCTGGACCAGCACGTCGTAGGGGACGTGCTTGCCAAACGCGCGAATCCCGACGCTCTGGCGAAAGCGGCCATCAGCAGTCACCAGGACGTGCGCACGTTCCTCGAGCTGCTCGTCAATCGCCGAGCGGGCCTCGCTGCGCGCGATCCACAACATGACCCCCAACACCGCCAACACTGCGACCGCTACCGAAGCGGCCACCAGCAGACCCAGGCGTGTTCGGAAGCTCACGAGCTTCTCAGCACGTATCCCACGCTGCGCACGGTGCGAATGGGTCCACGCCCATCTGTGCCAGTGTTCGCTTCTGCCAGCTTGCGGCGCAGATAGCCGACGTACACCTCCAGCGAATTCGAGGCGAGCGAGGCGTCGTAACCCCAGACCGTGTCGTAGATCTCATCACGCGTCAGAACGCGATCGGGGTTGCGCAGGAACAATTCCAGCAGCTGATGCTCGGTGTGCGTCAGTGTCACCGTCTCACCGGCACACGTCACCTCGTAGCTGGCCGTGTCCATGACGATGTCGCCGCAGGCCAGCCGCTCATCGCCTCCAGAGGCCTCGGAAGCTGCACCCCGGCGCAGCAGTGCCCGCAGCCGTGCCAGCAGCTCGTCGAGCGCGAACGGCTTCGCCAGGTAGTCGTCGGCTCCGGCATCGAGGCCTTCCACCCGGTCGACGGTCGAACCCCGGGCCGTCAACAGCAGGATCGGCAACCTGCTCCCAGCAGCACGCAAGCGACGGCACAGCTCGAAGCCGCCCAGATTCGGCATAGTGGCATCGAGCACCATCACGTCAGCTCTGCCGGCCAATGCCTCTCCCTCGAGGCCATCGCGACCCTCGAGCACCGAATAACCCTCGATCTGCAGGGCGCGACGCAATGCCGCACGGATCCGCTGATCGTCGTCGACGACGGCTACAGCGGGACCGTTGCCGCCCGGCCGGTCAGGGTCCACAGTCCCATTCTGGAATCCAGACGGTGAGAATCCCATGAGAATGCCGGCGGGCCCGGGCGGTGGCCGCTCATCCAGCGGCGGAGTTGCGGCGACGCAGGTGCGGGATCGTGAGTACCGAGCAGGCGTCGCGCTCGATGTCGTAGCTCAGCGCCCGGACGGCATCAGCGATGTCCCACCAGGCCACCTCGTCAACTTCGCCGGGATCGCCCTTCAGCCGCTTCGGCATCTTCGCCGGCGTCATCGCGTAGAACAGCACGATCTTCGGCACCTGGTCGCCAATCAGGTAGCTGACCGGATACGGCGCCGAAGTGATCGCGCATCGCACCCCGGTCTCCTCTCGGACTTCGCGCAGCGCCGCCTCGGCCCAGGTCTCGCCGCGCTTGAGGTGCCCCTTGGGCAGCGACCAGTCGTCGTAGCGAGGGCGGTGCACCACCAACACCGAACCCTCGTGGCACACCACGCCTCCGGCTGCCCGGTCCATGGGAGCGTTGGAATAGCGACCCCACTCGACGTGACGGCGGCGAGGCTTTGCCGACGCCTCGGAGGGGATGTTCTTCTGGTCCTTCCTTGCGGACCCCTTCTTCGAAGACCGCTTCTCCGACAACCGCTTCTCCGACAACTCAGGCATGTCCTGTGCCACGGTTCGTGTCTAGCGTGTCTGCGCCAGCCGCGGCGTGCTTGTCGGGCCAACAGAACTCAGCACGAGGATTCATTATGGACTTGGGGATTTGCATCGCATCGCACATCGGCGACCTGGAGTACGTCACGCGCGCTGAAGAGCTCGGCTACACCCATGCCTGGTTCGCCGACAGCCACATGCTGTGGTCGGACTGCTACGCCACGCTGGCACTCGCGGCCGAGCGGACCAGCACGATTCAGCTCGGCACCGGCGTATCGGTCTCCGGCACTCGTCCCGCACCCGTGACGGCGGCTTCGATCGCCACCATCAACGCGCTCGCTCCGGGCCGGACGTTCCTGGGCATCGGCACGGGCAACACAGCGATGCGAATCATGGGGCACAAGCCGCAGCGCATCGCCGAATTCGACCGGTATCTCGCGGCGCTGCGGCCGCTGCTGCGTGGCGAGGAAGCCATCCATCACTTCGGCGGCACCGCCGAGCCGATCCGTCACATCATGCCCGACGCCGGTTTCGTCAACTTCGACGATCCGATCCCGCTGTACATCTCGGGCTTCGGGCCGCGTTCGCTGGGTCTTGCGGGCCAGTACGGCGACGGCGCAGTCCTGTCGGTGCCGCCCGACGGCTCGGCCACCGCACGTGTGTGGGAGTTCATCGAAGCCGGCGCCGCCGAGGCGGGCCGCACGATTGACCGCAGCGACTATCTGATGTGCTCGCTCACGACCATCGTGGTGCTGAACGACGGCGAGACGCTGGCTAGCCAGCGCGAGCGCGTGTACCACGAGGCCGGAGCGTTCGCGATGGCCTCAGTGCATTACTCCTACGACCAGTACCGCCAATACGGCCGTGCTCCCGGCACCCGGCTGGAAGCCATCTGGGACGAGTATTGCGCGATGCTCGACGACACCGACCCCGAACGCATCCACCAGCGGATCCATGCCGGTCACAACTGCTGGGTGCTGCCAGAGGAAACTCAGTTCCTGACCGACGAGCTCATCGACGCCACCTGCCTTGTTGGCACTGGCGAGGTGGTCACCGAGCGCCTGATGGACCTGGGCGAGCGCGGGCTCGACCAGATCATGATCCTGCCGAACTTCGACCCTCGCTACGAAGTACTCGAGCGAGTCGGCCGCGAGATCCTCCCTCTATTACAGGCCGACTAGCACGACGATGCGCGCCGACAGAACAGCGCATCGCACGACGATGCGCGCCGACACTTCGGTAGCCTCGTGCGCTGCTGTCAAGCCCACCCGCTGGAGATGCTGGGAATGAGCAACATCTGCCAAGTCACCGGTCGTCGGCCGCATTCGGGCTTCAACGTGTCCCACTCGCACCGCCGCACGAAGCGCTGGTTTAAGCCGAACATTCAGCGGAAGCGTTTCTGGGTGCCCAACGAGCACCGCTGGGTGACGCTGACGGTCAGCGCCAAGGGCATCAAGACCATCAACAAGCGCGGCATCGAGTCGGTGGTTGCTGACCTGCGCCGGCGTGGGGAGAAGATCTGATGCCCAAGAGCGACAAGCGGCCGGTCATCAAGCTGAAGTCAACCGAAGGCAGCGGCTACACGTACTCGACGCGCAAGAACAAGACGAACACCCGCGACCGCATCGAGTTGCGCAAGTACGACCCGGTGCTTCGTCGCCACGTCATCTTCAGAGAAGAACGCTGAGCGGCGCCGGAGATTTCTGATTGCGCGCATCGTCATGCGATGCGCCGACCGGCCTCGAATGACACAAGCGCGGCCGACGCGCCTGAGCCTGCGGGCAGCGCGGCGCCTCGCCATTGGCGCCCAGGGGTTGGCGGCACCGCTGCCAGCCGCCCGCCTCGATGTCCGGCACCTGCGCACGGCCATGAACCGCATGGGTCTGCTGCAGATCGACGCCGTCAGCGTGCTGGCACGCTCACACCTGCTGGTGTTGCGGGCCCGGCTCGGCGGCAGCCATGAGGCCGCACTGGGGCTGCTGGAAAGGGCGGCATACCCACGCCAGCCCGAGCGGCGCGAGCTCACGGAGTATTGGGGCCATGAGGCCTCGTTCGTGCGGGTCCGCGACTGGCCGCTGTACCGCTGGCGCATGCGGCGGGGCTCCGAGGGCGAGATGTGGCCCCTGTACGTCCGATTCGAGCGCGACGAGCGAGCGCGCATCGACGACGTCATCGGATGGCTCGCCAGCAACGGGCCTGCCACGTCTTCTGAGCTGGATTCGGCAATGGGCTGGGGTCCCGGCGTGCGCGGTCCTTGGGGCACGCGCAGCAACGCCAAGTTGGCGCTGGGCTGGCTGTTCTGGGCTGGCCACGTGGGGGTGGCAGCGCGTGTCGGTTTCACACGGCGCTACGACCTGATCGAACGAGTGCTGCCCGGTGATGTGCTGCCACGCGACATCGACGAACCGGACGCACATCGGGCGTTGCTGTGTCAGGCGGCGGCGTGTCTGGGCATTGCGACAGCCGATGATCTGATCGACTACCACCGACTGCCCAAGCGCATTGCGCGGGCGCGTCTGGGTGAATTGACCGAAGACGGTGCCTTGTGCGAAAGGGCGGTCGAGGGCTGGGACGTTCCCGCGTACGTTCCCGCAGACGTTCAGCTCGCCCGTAAGCGTTCCCGTTCTGTGCTGCTCAGCCCCTTCGATCCCCTGGTGTGGTACCGCCCGCGCGCTGAACGGCTCTTCGGGTTCCACTACCGGATCGAGATCTACACGCCCAAGGCGAAGCGTCAGTACGGCTACTTCGTACTGCCGTTCCTGCACGACGACGCCCTCGTAGCACGGCTTGACCTGCGCTTCGACCGCGAGCGCGGACGGCTCGAGGTACCCGCCGCTTGGGCCGAGCCAGGGTGGTGGCCCACCGGCATCACCGCCGAAGACCGAGCGCTCGAGGCCTTGGCGACAGAACTGCGCTCGCTGTCGGCGTGGTGCGGAGGTGAGGGTGTATCGGTGGAGCCCCGCGGCGACCTCGCTGACCGACTTCGCGTGGCACTGGGCCGCGCTGATTGATGATCGAGGTGGCTATCGTTGCTGCTCTTGCACCAGCAGGGACCTCGGCCCCAACGCTGGTGCAAGCACACAGCAATACAGCTGGTCCCGTGGTGAAGTCTGGAGTTCACGCTGGCCTGTCAAGCCAGAGGTCGCGGGTTCAAATCCCGTCGGGACCGCGGTCGGGTAGCTCAGTTGGCAGAGCGCGCGCCTGAAAAGCGTGAGGTCACCGGATCGACGCCGGTCCCGACCACTTTTTGCGAGTGCAAGGCTCCGCCGCACTCGCGAGCCTCAGTTGGTGTTGCGTGTTACGCCGTCGCTGATTGCGGCCGTGGCTACCGCGTTTGCAACTGCCGGAACGACTGAGCGGTCGAACGCGGTGGGGATGACGAGATCGGGGCTGAGATCGTCACTGGACACCGCTGCCGCGATGGCGTCGGCAGCCGCAATCTTCATGTTCTCGGTGATGTCGGTGGCGCCAGCGTCGAATGCGCCGCGGAAGATGCCCGGGAATGCGAGCACGTTGTTGATCTGGTTGGGATAGTCGCTGCGACCCGTCGCCATGACCCCGACGATGTCGGCGATGGCGTCGGGCAGGATCTCGGGATCCGGATTGGCCATCGCGAACACGATCGGCCGCTCGGCCATCGTCTCGACGTCGGCGCGCGTGATGAGGCCGGGGCCGCTCAAGCCCAGGAACACCTCAGCGCCCGCCATCGCGTCGGACACCGACCCCGCCACGCGATCGACGTTCGTGTTGTTCGCCAGCCACGCCTTGGAGTGATTCAAGTCAGTGCGCCCGGGATGAATGGTGCCCTTGCGGTCGCACGCGATCACGTCGCCGATGCCCGCACCGAGCAGGATCTTGGCCGTCGCAACGCCCGCGGCGCCCGCGCCCAGGATGACGCAGCGCAGATTCGCCATCTCCTTGCCGACGATGCGCGCCGAGTTCTCGAGCGCGGCCAGCGCCACCACGGCAGTGCCGTGCTGGTCGTCATGGAACACGGGGATGTCAAGCGCAGCGCGCAGCGCCTCTTCCACCTCGAAGGCTCCGGGCGCAGCGATGTCCTCGAGGTTGATGCCGCCGAAGGTGGGCGCCAGCCGGATGACGGTCTCGACGATTTCTGCGGGATCGTTCACGTCCAGGCAGATCGGGAAGGCGTCCACTCCGGCGAATTCCTTGAACAGGAGCGCCTTGCCTTCCATCACCGGCATCGCCGCGGCGGGACCGATATCGCCGAGACCAAGCACCGCTGTGCCGTCGGTGACGATCGCCACCGTGTTGCCCTTGATGGTCAGGTCGTGGACGCGCTCGGGTTCGTCCACGATTGCCTGGCACACCCGGGCCACACCGGGTGTGTACGCCATGGAGAGGTCGTCGGCATTTCGCAGCGGGATGCGGCTGACCGTCTCGAGCTTGCCGTCGGCGTGGAGCTCGAAGGTGCGGTCGAGGGCTGAGATGACCGTGATGCCTTCGAGGCCGTTCACCGCCGCGCAGATCTGGGCGATGTGGGCCTCGCTGGAAGCGTCCACGACGATGTGCTGGGTCAGGGTTCCTTGCATGATGGTGAAGCCGTCGAGGCTTTGGATGTTGCCCCCGACGTCACCGATGGCCATGCACAGCCGGCCGAGTGTGCCCGGAACGTGGGCAAGCTCGACCTCGAGCGTGGCGGAGAAGGCGGCGGTGGGTCGAGACCCTGCGGTGGCAGTCATCAGTGCTCCTGGCGCGGCTGCAGCGCTGGCAGGGTATTGGGCGCCGGCTAGGTATCAGGGTTGACGAGGCGGGCGGTGCCGGTACCAGGCCCGATTTCGCCGATCATCCAAGCCTCGTAGCCCGCAGCGTGAGCCGTGGCGACCGCAGCATCTGCTTGTGAAGGCGGCACAGCAACCACCATGCCGATCCCCAGGTTGAAGACGCGTTCCATCTCCGAAGGCATCACCGGTCCGGTGCTGGCGATGTGGCTGAAGATGGTCGGCGCCGGCCAGGTGCCGCGCCGGACCACGGCGTCGGCGGCGGGTCCCAGCATGCGCGCCACGTTGGCGGCCAGTCCCCCGCCCGTGATGTGGGCGGCCCCACGAGCATCGCACTCGGTGAAGAGCGCTAGCACCGTCGGGGCGTAGATGACCGACGGCGCCAGCAGCTCGTCGCCCAGCGTGCGATCGGCACCTGGCCAAGCCGGCGCATCGAGCAGGCCCGGCTCGGGCGGGCTGCCGAGCAGGACGCGGCGGGCGAGGCTGTAGCCGTTGCATCGCAACCCGCCCGATGCCAGCCCAACGAGCACAGCGGGTTCCCCGGTGAGCGGTCGAGGCAGCCGCGCGCGCTCGGCGACGCCCACAGCGAAGCCGGCGATGTCAACCTCTCCGGGTGCGAGCGCATCGGGATGCTCCGCTAGCTCGCCACCGACCAGGGCACAGCCGGCGCTGCGGCAGCCGGCCGCCAAGCCGGACACAATCGCCTCGACGACATCGGGCTCGAGTCGCCCCGCAGTGATCTGATCGTGGAACAGCAAGGGCTGCGCGCCGAGCGTGACGATGTCGTCGACGCACATGGCCACCACATCGATCCCGATGGTGTCCCAGCGGCCAAGCGCCGCGGCGATGAGCGGCTTGGTGCCGGCACCGTCGTTCGCACTCACCAGCACCGGTTCGGTGAAGCCGTCCGGCAGCGCCGTGACCGCGCCGAAGGCCCCGATGTCGCTCAGCACTTCTGGCCGGAACGTGCTGCGAGCGTGCGGCGCCAATCGGCGGACCGCTTCGTCGCCGGCTGCGATGCTCACCCCTGCTGTCTCATACGTCAACGGCCCCGTGTCGCTGGCCGCGGTGATGCCGGCAGGCGTGGCGACAGGTTCGTCTGTCATCCCGCGACGGATCCCGCGACGGCGGCCGGTTGTACGCTGCCCGTCGCGATGAGCGAGCGGCTGGGCTCGCTGGCGCCGCCGCCGAAGACTTCCGCTCGTGCCTGAGCGCCAATCTCGACCGGGTATGCACCCGTCAGGCATGCATGGCAGAAACCGCCGCCCGGCACGCCGGTTGCTTCGATGAGCTGGTCGAGGCTGAGGTAGGACAGCGAGTCGACCCCCAGGAACGCCTCGATCTGTTCCAGATCGCGGTTCGCCGCCAGCAACTCATCGGACGTGCCCGTGTCCATGCCGTAGAAGCACGGCCAGCGGTACGGGGGCGAGGAGATGCGCAGGTGCACCTCGGTGGCGCCAGCCCCGCGCAGCAAGTCCACGATGGATCGAGTGGTGGTGCCCCGCACGATCGAATCGTCGACCACCACGAGCCGGCGCCCGTCGATGTTGGAGCTGATCGGATTTAGCTTCGTTCGTACACCCAGCGACCGGACGAGCGGGTTCGGAGTGATGAACGTGCGACCGATGTAGCGGTTCTTGACCAGTCCGTCGCCGTAGGCAATTCCGCTGGCGCGTGCGTAGCCCTGTGCTGCGGGAATGCCCGATTCGGGTACAGGCATGACCAAGTCGGCCTCGACTGGCGCATTGGTCGCCAGGTGGGCCCCCATGCGCTGGCGTGCAACGTGGACGTTCTGTCCGGCCAGGGTGGTGTCGGGACGCGAGAAATACACGAATTCGAAGACGCACAGGCGCGAGGGCGCGCCTTCGCCAGCCCTTCCGCCGCCTGCGAAAGGCCACAGTGAGCGGCACCCGGCTGCGTCGATGATGATCATCTCGCCCGGCTGAATCTCGCGCTCGAACGATGCCCCGACAACCTCCAGCGCGGGATTTTCCGAAGCCAGCACCCAACCACCGTCAAGGCGCCCGACGCACAACGGCCAGATGCCGTGCGGGTCGCGAACCCCAATCAGGCGGTCGCGGTCGGCAACCACGAACGTGAATCCGCCGCGCAGGCTGGGCAGCACGTGTGCCAGCGCCTCGGCCACCGCCTCGCGCGGCCGGGTGCGGGTTGTCTGCGGGGTAGCGGTGACGCGCTGCGCTATCAGCTCAGCGACCAAGTCGCTGTCGCTGGTGACGACGCCGTCCAGCATCCCTGACGAGGTCGCCAGCTCAGCCGTGTTGGTGAGGTTTCCGTTGTGACCCAGGGCGAACTCGGTTCCATCGAGACCGCGGTAGAACGGCTGCGCCGCCCGCCACGAGCTGGAACCCGTCGTGGAGTAGCGGGTGTGACCGATGGCGAGGTCGCCTTCGAGTCCCGCCAGCACGCGGTCGTCGAAGGCGCTGGCCACCAGGCCCATGTCCTTCACCACCGTGATGTGCGTGCCATCGGACACTGCGATGCCGGCCGATTCCTGCCCACGGTGCTGCAGTGCGTACAGCCCGAGGTAGCACAGGTGAGCGACCGGTCCACCCGGCAGGTACACGCCGAAGACACCGCAGGCCTCGCGCGGCTTGATGAGATCCACGCCTTCGTCGGGAGCCTCGCTCATGCCGCTGCTCCATCGATCGGCCCCGCGAACGATTGGGGCAAGGCGCCGCGCCACCCGGCGACGGTGTCGGCGAGCGCAAGGTCGATGTCGTAGCCGGGCTCCCCACGGCGGCCGATCTGCACCCTCGATCCGCCGAATCGGCCAAGGCGGCGGCACTCGACGCCCGCCGACGAAGCCACACGCGCAAGGCGTTCGACGTCACCCCCTTCGACGGCCGCCAGGACGCGACCCGGTGGCTCTGCGAACAACGTACGGACCGCGGGCGCAGATGCTCCAAGCGGCGGGATCCGGGCTTGCACGCCCGCGCCCCCGCGGCAGCACATCTCTGCAATGGCCAACCCAATCCCCCCGTCAGAGACATCGTGGGCGAACTGGATGAGCTTGTCCCGCACCGCTGCGGCCACGAAGCGGGCGGTTGCGACCGCACCGGGGAGGTCGATCACCGGCAACGCCCCGTCTCGGCAGTGGCGGCGTTCCCATGCCCACCGGCTGCCGCCGAGCGGGACCGGCTGCGCCGAGGGGGCTTGCGGCCCGCGAATGTTGCCGGGCGCAACCTCGGGCGCAGCCAGGAGCACGAGTTCGGTCCCAGCTCGCAAGCTGTCGGGGACCGGCGGCCGCACGAGTTCAGGGTGGATACCGATCATGCACACCACCGGCGTCGGAGCGATATTGATGCCGTTGGTCTCGTTGTAGAGGCTGACGTTGCCTCCGACGACCGGTATACCCAACGCATCGCAGGCTTCGGTCATGCCGTCAATGGCCTCTGACAGCTGCCACATCACCTCGGGATGCGTCGGATTGCCGAAATTGAGGCAGTTCACGAGTGCGAGCGGATCAGCCCCGACGCAGGCAAGGTTCATCGCCGATTCGATCACGACCATGGCAGTGCCCCGGCCAGGATCAGCATCGCACCAGCGATGATTGCCGTCGACCGAGACCGCCAGGCCCCGGCCCGTGGGCGTGCCGGAGCGGGGGTCGCGCAATCGCAGCAGCGTGGCGTCGTGGCCGGGACCGACGACCGTGTTGCAGAACAGCTGATGGTCGTACTGCCGGTACACCCAGAGCGGATCCGCCAGCATCGCCAGCAGATCCCCCGCACACTCGCCCGGGCTGACGTCGCCCGAGCCGGTGGCTGGGTCGACGTCCCGGCGTGCCGCCATGTCGGCGGGCGGCCGCATGGGCCGGTCATACGTCGGTGCGTCGTCGTGCAACGTGGCGGCAGGAATCTCGGCGAGAACCTCGCCGTCGGCACCGTCGCGCACACGCAGCATCCCGTCGCCGGTCACACGCCCGACGACCGTTGCCGTCACTTCCCACGCTTCGCAGATCGCGCGCACCTGATCAACGTTGCCCGGCGAGACAATCGCCAGCATTCGCTCCTGAGATTCCGACGTCATGATTTCGAACGGGACCATGCCGACTTGGCGCAACGGCACCGCGGTGACATCAACCTCCATGCCGGTCCCGCCCCGTGAAGCTGTCTCGCTCGCGGCGCAGGTCAACCCGGCTCCACCAAGGTCTTGGATTCCGCTGACGAGTCCTGCATCGAGCATCTCCAAGCATGCCTCGATGAGACGCTTCTCCTCAAAGGGATCGCCGACCTGAACGCTCGGCCGTTTGGCTGTGTCGTCGACTCCTTCGTCGAAGCCCGCAGACGCCAGCACACTGACGCCCCCAATTCCATCGCGACCCGTGCTCGCGCCCATCAGGACAGCCAAGCTGCCCACTTCGGTCGCACGACCCAAGACAAGACGCTCCGTCGGCATGATCCCGAGTGCGGCCACATTGACGAGCGGATTGTCGCGATAGGTCTCACACGACACGAACTCGCCCACAATGGTGGGAACACCGACGCTATTGCCATAACCAGATATCCCGCTGACGATTCCCTCAGCGATCCAATTGCTTCGTGGCTCGTCAAGTGGTCCGACGCGCAAGGGATCGGCTAAGGCAATAGGTCGCGCGCCCATGGTGAAAATGTCGCGCAAGATGCCCCCGACTCCGGTCGCCGCACCTTGATACGGCTCGATAGCCGAGGGGTGGTTATGGCTCTCGATGCGCAATGCAACGGCGATCCCGTCGCCCACATCGACTACCCCCGCGTTCTCACCGGGACCGACGAGCACACACGGCGCCTCAGTTGGCAAACGAGCAAGATGCCGACGCGATGACTTGTACGAACAATGTTCCGACCACATGACTGCATACATCGCGAGCTCAAGATGATTTGGCTCGCGGTCCAGAAGTTCGGAGATGCGGTTGTATTCAGGGTCAGTGAGACCGAGCGCCACATGAATGCTCGAAGAAGTGGGAGACACTGCAGTCACATCAACCGGTCACATCGACTCTGGGACATACAACTGGGTTGCGAACGTGCTATACAAGCACCATGAGCGAACGAACAATGTCCGACGAGCACAAGGCTGCAATTGCTGCTGGGCGCATCGAAGCCGCTGCAGTGCGCGACTATCTTGAGGCCCTCGAAACGCATCGGCCGCGGCCGGGTCGCCGACAGAGCACCGAGTCGTTGAATGCCAAGAAGGACGCAATTGATACCCAGATTGCCGAGGCAAAGCCGATCAAGCGCCTGCTCTTGATGCAAGAACGCCGGGACGTTGAAGCGGCTATTGAGGCGTTGCAGGTCGAACCCGATATGGCTTCCGTCGAAGAGGGCTTTGTCACCCACGCCGTCAACTACGGGCAACGCAAGGGAATACAGTACGCCACTTGGCGTGAATTCGGCGTCCCAGCAGAAATGCTGGCCCGTGCGGGAATCACACGGGGCGGCTGACACTTCAGACCATCCCAGCCACAGCGCAAGAAGCTTGGATCATAGTACCTATTACTCCTCTTCAAGCCGTGTGGCGCTCGTCAGTTGGCAGGTGCTTGCCGCGTGCAGCAACGCATTGAGCAGTCTGGTCCCATCTGTTGAGCCCAATAGCTCGGAAGTAGCGCGTTCTGGGTGGGGCATGAGGCCCACGACATTGCGAGATTCGCTGCAGATTCCGGCGATATCGTCCACCGATCCATTCGGGTTGCCGATGTATCGCATCACTACTTGGTCATTGTCGTGCAAACGCTGCAAAGTCGCGGGATCACACACGTAGTTGCCTTCGAAGTGGTTGATCGGAATGCTCAGTTCTTCCGACAGTGCCAACCCATGCCCGAGCACATGGTTCACGGAAGCCATGGCGACCTGCTGCGGTTGACACAGAAAGGAGAGCCCGGCATTCGGACGCAGAGCCCCGGGGAGTAGGCCTGCTTCGGTCAACACTTGGAATCCATTGCAGATGCCGACGACGGGACCACCAGCGCTCGCGAACAACGCCACAGCGTCCATAATCGGCGAGAATCGAGCGATTGCTCCGGTTCGGAGGTAATCGCCGTGCGCGAATCCTCCCGGTATCACGACTGCGTCAACACCTTGCAGCGACGTGTCGTCACTCCGCAGCAATTCGGTCTTCGTCCCCAACTCCTCCAACGCATCGAGTGTGTCGAGATCGCAATTCGTGCCGGGAAATCGGACGACGCCGACGGTGACGCTCACGTGCCGCGATCCTGCTCCGCGGCACGCAATTCGATACGGGCATCTTCGATCACCGGATTCGCCAGCAGGCGGTCGCACATCTGCTCCGTCACCATCCGCGCCTCGACCGCGTCTGCCGCCAAGAGCTCCATGCGGATGGCCTTGCCGACCCTGACGCCGCTGACGCCGCCAAAACCCAGCGCCGCCAATGCGCGTTCGATCGTGGATCCGGCCGGGTCGGCGATCTCAGCTCGAGGCGATACCTCTACCAAGACGTCCCAGCGCTTCATGAAGCGGTGGCTTCCGCCAAGACGCCTGGCTGTGCCACCCAGTCCTCGAATGACTCGCCGGTCAATGTCTCGTACGCCTCGATGTACCGAGCGCGTGTGGCAGCGACCACATCGTCGGGCAGCGGCGGGGGCGGTGGCTCCTTGTTCCAGCCGGTGGCCTCGGTGGCATCTCGAACCGGCTGCTTGTCGAGCGACGGGGGCGTTGCGCCGGGCTTGTGGTGGGCCTTGGGCCAGAAACGAGACGAATCGGGTGTCAGCCATTCGTCGGCGATGACCAGCGAGCCGTCGACAAAGCCCAACTCGAACTTGGTGTCGGCGATGATGATGTCTCGCTCGAACGCATGGGCGGCCGCAGTGCTGTACGCATCGACGCATATCCGGCGCGCGGCCTCAGCCGATTCGGCTCCGACCAAGTCGGCGGCCGCGGCAAACGAGATGTTGACGTCATGCCCATCAGTGGCCTTGGTCGATGGTGTGAAGACTGGTTCGGGAAGCTGTTGCGATTCGAGCAACCCAGCCGGCAACGGCTCATCATGCATCGTGCCGTGCTCCCGGTATTCCTTCCACGCCGAACCTGTGATGTAGCCGCGCACAATGCACTCGATCGGCAGCATCTCCGCCCGGCGGACCAGGAGCGAGCGGCCGATCCACTCGCTCCGACGTGCGGCCGCCGGAAAGTCGGCCGGGTCGCTGGAGACCACGTGGGTCGGCGCTATGTCACCGAGCCAGTACGACCACCAGGCCGTCATGGCGGTCAGCACGCGGCCCTTGTCGGGCACTGGTTCTGTGAACACGACATCAAATGCCGAAATGCGATCGCTTGCGACCATCAAGAGGTGCCTGTCGTCGACGAAGTACATCTCGCGCACCTTGCCGCGGTGGACCAACTCAAGCTCGCTCACTGTGCTCCCTTCGAGATCCAACTGTTCGGTGCGCTCAGTGCTGCGAGCCTCACAGCACCTCGCCCCCTGTGTAGGTCACAGCAGCGGGGTATCGCTCCGCTACTTCGCTGGCGGCTGCCACAAAGGCATCGACCTGGTCGACAGCGCGGCCGCTGAACGAGGCCGGATCGGCGAGCGCCGCTGCGACGTCGTCGGCGTCGAGCGCCAGGGAGGGATCGGCGACGATGCGTTCGTCAAGATCGTTGTGCTCGGCCGTTCCCTCGCGTAGCGCTAGTGCTGCAGCGGTCGCGTGGGCGCCGATGCGCTCGTGCGCTTGCTCCCGGCCAGCACCTGCCGCGACCGCCGCGGCCAGCAGGCGAGTCGTCGCGAGGAACGGCAGGTACTCGTCCAGTTCGGCTGAGACGCGTCCGGGAAACACGCGAAAGCCGCCCAGGACGCTGAACGCTGTCTCAAGTGCCCCGTCGAGTGCGAAGAAAGCGTCGGGAAGGACCACGCGCCGGACCACCGAACAGCTGACGTCGCCCTCGTTCCACTGGTCGCCCGCCAATTGCGATGCCATCGTCAGGTGTCCTCGAAGGATGGTCACGAGACCGTTGATGCGTTCGCTCGAGCGGGTGTTCATCTTGTGCGGCATCGCCGACGATCCCACCTGACCCTCTGCGAAGCCCTCGGTCACCAGCTCGTGTCCGACCATCAGGCGCACGCTGAGCGCCAGATTGCCCAGCGGGGCGGCGGCGCCCACGAGTGCAGCGACGACGTCCAGGTCGAGCGAGCGGGGATAGACCTGACCAGCCGAGCCCAGCACACGGGCGAAGCCCAGCTCGTGGGCGATGCGGCGCTCCAGACGGTCGACTGCTTCGGCGTCGCCGCCCAGCAGCTCGAGCAGGTCCTGTTGCGTTCCCACAGGGCCACGCAGGCCGCGAAGCGGGTAGCGGGCTGTCAGATCTTCGAGGCGTTCGGTGGCCACCAGCGCCTCAGTGCCGACGTTGGCCCATCGTTTGCCCAGCGTGGTGGCCTGCGCAGGCACATTGTGGGTGCGGGCGGTCATCACGAGATCGCGGTGGGCGGTCGCCAGAGCGGCAACGCGCATGATGAACGCCGCCATCCTCTCGGTGACCAGCTGCAGCGCTTCACGCACCTGGCACTGCTCGACGTTCTCGGTGAGATCCCGCGAGGTCATGGCGCGATGGATCTGTTCGTGGCCGGCCAGCGCGCAGAACTCCTCGATGCGCGCCTTCACGTCGTGTCGCGTGACCCGCTCGCGCTCGTTGATGGACTCGAGGTCAACCTGGTCGGCCACCTCGCGATAGGCCTCCAGAGCGCCATCGGGAACGTCGACTCCGGCATCGCGCTGGGCTTCGAGCACAGCGATCCACAGCCAGCGTTCAAGAATGACCTTGTGCCTGGGCGACCACAGCTCGGCCATCTCCGCAGAGGCGTAACGTGTCGCCAGATAGTTGGGGACCTCGGCTCGGCTCACGTCAGCCTCACCGTGCACCCGCGCCGCGGAACTCTGCCAAGCGGGCGGCGAGCTGCTCATCGTTCACCGCCATGATCTCGGTGGCGAGCACCGCAGCGTTGGCTGCCCCGTTGACTGCGACTGTCGCGACAGGAATGCCCTTCGGCATCTGCACGGTGGACAGCAGCGCGTCGAGGCCGTCGGCGAGGCCGCCGCTGAGCGGCA
Organism: Candidatus Poriferisodalis sp.; assembly: GCF_965221945.1. Classification (GTDB taxonomy): domain Bacteria; phylum Actinomycetota; class Acidimicrobiia; order Acidimicrobiales; family Poriferisodalaceae; genus Poriferisodalis. The sequence continues at coordinate 3,229,157 of NZ_OZ244925.1, forward strand.
CGCCAATCACCGGCAGAGTCGTGTGTGCGGCCACGACCCCAGCAAGATGAGCCGCCATTCCCGCGCCGCAGATGACGGCAGCGAAGCCAGCGTCCCGTGCTCCCGAAGCGAACGCCGCCACGGCTGCTGGCGTGCGATGGGCGCTCATCACTTCGATCACGTGGCCAACGCCGAACCGGTCGAGCATCTCGGCAGCGGCTTCCATCTTCGGCCCATCGTTCGGCGAACCCATCAAGATTGCGACCTTCATCGATGTGCTCCCCTGACGTGTCCTGCGCGGCGGTGGGCCCGCTGCCTGCCGGCGAATGAGCCAATGAGTGAGATAGCGAATGAAACAGTGTCGGGTCGATCCAAGTCTCGCCGCCCGGAGTACCCAAGAGGGAGATACCCGAGTCCGTGCTCGCAGCGCCGAAACACACCCGCGTGCACAGCTACTAGCGGTCGCCAGCGACGAGCAGGGTTTCGGCTGCAGCGATGTCAGTGCGGTAGGTCATGCCGGGCCAGCTGATGCATCGAACAGCTTCGTACGCCCGGTCACGCGCCGTCGCCACGTCGGCTCCACGTCCGCACACGTTCACCACCCGGCCGCCTCCTGTCACCAGAGTTCCCCCCGGGGAAGCCCGGCCGTCCACCTCCGCGACTCCTGCGCACAACACCGTCACGCCGGGGACCTCGCGCGCTCGCTGGAGGCCTTCGATGACGTCGCCGGTACGGGGTGCGACCGGGTAGCCCGCAGCGGCGCAGACGACGCACACCATGGCGTCGTCGGACACGACGACCTCGTCGGTCAGCTCACCCGCTGCAGCCGACGCCAGCAGTCCAGCGAGATCGTTCTCGATGCGCGGCAACGTGACCTGAGCCTCGGGATCGCCGAACCGAACGTTGAACTCCAGCAGGCGCGGCCCGGCGGGCGTCAGCATGAAGCCTGCGTACAGCACACCGCGGTAGTCGACGCCCCGCTGGGTCAGTTCGGCCAGCGTCGGCTCGAAGGCCATCGCGGCCAGCTCCTTGCAGGCTGCCCGATCGACATCTGCCAGCGGCGAGACGCAGCCCATGCCGCCGGTGTTCGGCCCCGTGTCGCCGTCACCGATGCGCTTGTGGTCGCGCACGGCTGTGGGCAGCAGCACCGCACGGCGGCCATCGCAGAGTGCGAACAGCGACACCTCGGGACCTCGCAGCCCCTCCTCGATGACGATGCGACGGCCGGCATCCCCGAACGCAGTGCCGTCGAGCTTGGCGTCGACGTCAGCGTGGGCCTCCGCCAGCTCTTCGGTGACCAGCACGCCCTTGCCTGCGGCGAGCCCACTGGTCTTGATGACGTATGGCGGGTACAGCGTCTCCAGGTAGGCATGCGCTGCTCGGTGCTGCTCCGGCTCGTCGTTGAAGGTGGCGTAGGCCGCGGTCGGCACGCCCGCAGCGCTGACGACTTCCTTCATCCACGCCTTGGATCCCTCCAGCGCGGCACCGTCGGCACCTGGTCCAAATACCAGCCGGCCGTCTGCACGCAGGCGATCCGCCAGGCCATCTGCCAGCGGACCCTCCGGCCCGATGACGTAGAGGTCCGCATCGATCTCGGTCGGGGGTGTCCCGGTACTCGCCGGGATGCCGGGATTCCCGGGCGTGACGACCACCTCGGCCGTTCTCCCCAAGGTGGTCGCGAACGCGTGCTCACGCCCACCTTGGCCAACCACACAGACCTTCATCGACGCTCCCCGACTCAGGCCGCGAAGCGGATGTACTGCTCGCGGCCCGGGCCGACGCAGACGTACCGGATCGGCAAGCCGAGGTGGCGTTCGAGGAAAACGATGTAGTCCACGGCCTGCCGGGGCAGCTGCCACCGCTCAGTCACCTTGTCGAGCGGTGTCTTCCAGCCAGGCAGCGTTGCATAGACCGGTTCAGCACGGTCGCACAGCGACCGCAGGTGCGGCAGGTAGTCGTAGCGGCGACCGTCTACTTCGTAGGCCACGCACACCTTGATCGTGTCGATCTCGTCGAGCACGTCGAGCTTGGTGAGCGCGATCTCGGTGCAGGCGTTGAGCCGCACTGCTTGACGACCCATGACGGCGTCGAACCAGCCGCAACGGCGGCGCCGACCGGTGTTGGTGCCGAACTCGGCACCACGCTCGACCAATTCGTCGCCGATCTCATCGTGCAGTTCGGTCACGAACGGTCCCGAGCCGACCCGGGTGGTGTACGCCTTTGCGATGCCGATGACCTGGTCGATGGCGCCAGGACCGATGCCCGAGCCGACCAGCGCGAATCCCGCCACCGGGTTCGAGGACGTGACGAAGGGGTAGGTGCCGTGGTCGAGGTCCAAGAACGTGGCCTGGGCGCCCTCGAACAGCACGCGCTCACCCGCATGCAGCGCCTCGTGCAGCCAGCCCACGGTGTCGCCCACCAGCGGCGTAAGTCGGGGCGCCACCTCGGTGATGAGCTGATCGGCCAGCTCATCGGGATCGACGCCCTGATGGTCGAACACCCGCTGCAAGTAGGAGTTGCGATCGGCGAGCACGCTGAGCAGTCGCTCGCGTAGTGCCTTCGGCTCGAGCAGATCCTCGACGCGCAATCCGACCCGTGCCGCCTTGTCGGCGTACGCAGGCCCGATGCCGCGCTTGGTGGTGCCGAGTTTGGCGTCGCCGCGCTGGGCTTCGGCGAGTTCGTCGGCGATCTGGTGGTACGGCAGCACGAGGTGCGCAGCGGGGCTCAGCATGAGCCGGCCGCAGTCGACGCCTCGGCGCTGCAGCATGTCGATCTCGTCGATCAGCACCCACGGGTTGACGACCACGCCGTTGCCGATGATCGGCGTCACATGGTCGTACAGCACCCCGCTGGGAATGAGCTGCAGGGCGAAGGTCTCGCCGTCGACGACGATCGTGTGCCCGGCGTTGTGGCCGCCCTGGTAGCGAACGACGTGCTGGCATTCCTTGGCGACGATGTCGACGATGCGGCCCTTGCCCTCATCGCCCCACTGCGTTCCTACGACGATCGAGCCAGGCACTGCTTACCTCGCCAGGGTGTCCGAAAGCCCGGTCGCCGTTGCGGGCGCAAGTCGGCGAGTCGCCACCAAGCCAGTCACTGAGCCAGCCTACGAGCGCGCACCCGTCGTCAGCCGGTTCTTGCTGTCGATAGGGTCCTTCAGGAGGCTTGTAACAGCGGCAGTGCGTCTTCGGGGGCCTCCGAAGCGGCGGCGGCCGCCTGCCCAACCGTCCTCAGGCCAAATGAGCCCTCGACGTTGTCGACGACAACCGTGTCGCCGCCGGCCAACGTGCCGTCGAGCAGGCCAGCCGCGAGCGGGTCGGTCAACTCGCGCTGGATCAGCCGTCGAAGCGGTCGGGCGCCGTAGGCGGGGTCGTACCCACGGCCCGACAGCAGCTCGGCCGCGGCTTTCGTCACTTGCAACGTGATCTCGCGATCGGCGAGGCGAGTGCGCAGGATCTCCAGTTGCAGTTCGGCAATGGCAGCCACATCGCGGCGGCTGAGCGCATCGAATCGCAGAATCTCGTCGACGCGATTGATGAACTCCGGGGCGAAGAACTCGGCGGGGTCGACTGCCAGGTTCGAGGTCATGATGAGCACCACGTTGGAGAAGTCCACGGTGCGGCCTTGACCGTCGGTGAGCCGCCCATCGTCGAGCACCTGCAGCAGCACGCCGAACACATCGGCATGCGCTTTCTCGATTTCATCGAGCAGGACCACCGAATAGGGGCGGCGCCGTACCGCCTCGGTCAGCTGGCCGCCGTCGTCATGGCCGATGTAGCCGGGCGGCGCGCCGATCAGTCGGCTCACAGAGTGCCGTTCGAGGTACTCGGACATGTCGATACGGATCATCGCACGCTCGTCGTCGAACAGTGCCTCGGCCAGCGCTCGCGCCAGCTCGGTCTTCCCGACGCCGGTCGGGCCCAGGAACAGGAAACTGCCGATGGGCCGATCCGGTTCGCTCAGCCCGGCGCGGCTGCGGCGGATGGCGTTCGAGACTGCGGCGACTGCATGGCGCTGGCCCACGACCCGGCCGGCGAGCGTGGATTCGAGGTGAGTCAGCCTGTGCGCCTCGCCTTCGAGCAGCCGGCTGGTGGCGACGCCGGTCCAGCGCGAGACGACCTCGGCAATGTCGCTCGCGTCCACTTCTTCGCGCAGGATTCGCTTTTCGGCCTGCAGCCGTGCGAGCTCGTCGGCGGCCTCGTCGAGCCGGCGATTCACTTCGGGCAGCTGACCGAAACGGATCTCCGCCGCCCGTTCGAGGTTGGTTTCGCGATCCACCTGGGCAGCGAGCGACTCCGCCTCGGATTTCAGCGCGCGGATCTCGCCGATGGCTTCCTTTTCTGCCTGCCAGTGCGCCTTGAGCGCAGCCACCCGCTCGCGCTCAGATGCCAGCTCCTCCGCAATGTCGTTTCTGCGCTGGTTGTCGCGGCGCCGGGCGCCGCCGGGCTGGTCCGACTTCTCATCGCCGCTCAACGCCAGCTCTTCGATTTCCAGCTGACGGATGCGCCGCTCGCACACGTCGATTTCGAGCGGCACCGAGTCGATCTCGATGCGCAAGCGGCTGGCGGCCTCGTCCATGAGGTCGATTGCCTTGTCGGGAAGGAAACGCTCCCGCAGGTATCGATCCGACAGGGCGACCGCCGCTACCAGCGCTGCATCGGTGATGCGCACACCGTGGTACACCTCGTAGCGCTCCTTCAGCCCACGCAGGATCGCCACTGCGTCGGTCACCGACGGTTCGCCCACGTAGACGGGCGCGAAGCGCCGCTCAAGTGCCGCGTCATCCTCAATGTGCTGGCGGTACTCGTCGAGCGTCGTCGCGCCGACAAGACGCAGCTGGCCGCGCGCCAGCATGGGCTTTGCCATGTTGGCGGCGTCGAGCGAGCTGTCGCCGCCGGCGCCGGCGCCCACCAGCGTGTGCACTTCGTCGAGGAACGTGATGATCTCACCGTCGGATTCGACGATCTCGTTGAGCACGGCTTCGAGCCGTTCCTCGAACTCGCCGCGGTACTTGGCCCCCGCCACTATGGCGGCCAGATCGAGGGCCACGACCCGCTTGTCTCGCAAACCCTCGGGCACGTCGCCTTCGGCGATGCGACGGGCCAAACCCTCCACGATGGCCGTCTTGCCGACGCCCGACTCGCCGATGAGCACTGGGTTGTTCTTGGTGCGCCTCGACAGCACCCCGATGACCCGGCGGATCTCGTCGTCGCGACCGATGACCGGATCGAGCTTGTCGTCGCGAGCATCTGCGGTGAGGTCGCGCCCGAACCGCTCGAGCGCGGCATAGGAATTCTCGGGAGTCGGCGACGTCATCCGCGTGCTGCCGCGCAACTCGCCGACCAGGTTCGCCAGCACGTCACGATCTGCTTCGAGATCGTCAGCGAGCGCCAGCAACAGGTGCTCGGTGGACAGGTAGTCGTCGCCCATCTGGGCGCGTTCCGCGTCGGCTGCCTGCAGCGTCTCAGTCAGCTCGCGGGCAAGTCCGGGCGGCGACTGCGGCTGCGTGCTGAAGCTGCGCGGCAGACGCCCGAGCGCCTCGGTCGCACGGGCACGCACGGCGACCGGCTCGATGCCGGCGCGGGTGAGCAACGGGAGCACCAGGCCTTTGGGTTGAGAGACCAGAGCTGCCATCAGGTGTGCGCTCGTGACCTCCGGGTGGCCCTGGCTCTGTGCGCTAGCAACTGCGCCAGCCAGTGCCTCCTGGCACTTGTGCGTCAGCGGGCTGGACGGCAGAGGGCGGTTACGAGGATCTGCGTCGTGATTCATGAGTCCTAGACTAGCAGATTAATTGATATTAATCCACTCAACTTTGTTGACTCGGCAAGTGATACATCGGGGAAAGCTCCGGTGCAGCCTCAGGTGGATGCGGCCGGCCCCGGACCGGGTCGCCGGATGAGATCGGTCGGCGGCAGCGGCACCAGGTCACGCCGGTAATGGCGGTGTGTCTCGGCCACGAGGGCCGCTGTCTCGGCTTGAGCTTCGGCCAGCCGGCGTTCCAGCAACGCCACACGCTCCTCCAGCTCCAGCACTCGCTTGACACCAGCCAGGTTGAGACCCTCGCTGGTGAGCTGGCTGATGCGGTCGAGCATGGCGATATCGCGGTCGCTGTAGCGGCGGCTGCCGCCCGAGGTGCGCGCCGGCGCCAGCAGACCCTTTCGTTCGTAGATCCGCAGCGTCTGAGCATGCACCCCGGCGAGCTCGGCCGCTACCGAGATGACGTACAGCGCCCGGTTGCGTTCCGATGCCGATGGCTTGCGGCTTGGTTGGTTGGGGCGGGGTTGGTTGCTCATGGCAGCTTTCCTTGAGGCCTGAGTCCTACGGCGTGACTCCTGCGGTATCGGAGTTCGTGTCGGTCGTCCCAGCAGCGTTGCTGTCGCCGCTGGCGACGTGACTGTTGGAGCGGTTGGCTGACGGCTCGCCATCTGCGAGCGTGGCCGGTGCCGGATCCGCATTGCGCTGACGCCGGCCCGAGGCTCCCTCAAAGTCGGTGACGTCGCGCAGCGCCTCGACGGCAGCCTGCTCGGCGCCAGACAGCTTCGTCGGCACGGCGATCTCGACGCTCACCAGCAGATCGCCGGTGCCACGGCGCGTCTTGACGCCGCGGCCGCGCACCCGGAAGGTCTTTCCCGACGGTGTCCCCGGCGGGATGCGCAACGTGACCGAGTCTCCGCTGAAATCCAGCACTCGCACGTCCGCGCCGAACACTGCTTCTGGAAAAGTTATCGGCACGCTGACGGTCAAGTTGCGACCGTCCCGGTCGAAATCGGCATCGGGCGCGACGTCGACGATCACGAAGAGATCGCCATTCGGTCCGCCGCCTGAACCCGGCGACCCATTGCCGGCCAGCCGGATCCTGTCGCCATCGTCGACGCCGGCAGGGATGCGTACCTTCACCTTGCGCATGCCGCCCGACGACGAGTCCGGCACGGCGACCTCGGTGATCGCGCCTTCGACTGCGTCGCGGAACGAGACGCCAACGCGCGTCTCAAGATCCTGTCCCCGCATCGGCATCGGTCCGCCGCGGCCCGTTCGCCCGCGGCCGTCGCCGAACAGGTGGCCGAAGATGCCGCCCAGGTCGCCCAAGTCCTCGATTCGGATGCTGAAGCCGCCGGGCCCCGATGCGAAGCCGCCCATCTGGGGACCGAACCCTGCGGGACCCATGCGACGGGCCTCGTCGTAGGCGGCCCGCTTCGAGGAGTCCCCGATGACGTCGTACGCCGCGGAGATCTGCTTGAAGCGCTCTTCGTCGCCATCGCTCGAATCAGGGTGGTGCTTGCGTGCGAGCTTCCGGTAGGCCTTGGTGATGTCCTTATCCGACGCATCAGGCGAAACTCCCAAGAGCGCGTAGTAGTCGGTCTCGAACCACTCGCGTCGTGGGTCCATCGTCGTTCCCTACGCCGTGCGCACCTTGACCATGGCGGCACGCAGCACGCGACCGTCGAAACGGAACCCGCTGCGCAACTCCTCGGTCACTACCTGGTAGTGGTCGTTGCGATCGTCGGATGCGGTCGGATCCGCACCATCGGGCCCCGCTGTCTCGCCGGATGTCTCGCCATTGCCGGAGCCGTCCTCGTCGGGATCAGGATCTGGGTCGGGTGCCACCTCGATGGTCACGGCCTCATGCTGGGTGGGATCGAACGGCTCCCCGACTGCATCGATGCGTTCGAGACCTGCCTTGCCCAAAGCCACCATGAGCGCCTGACCCACGGCTGCCACTTCGCTGTGGCCCTGCGCGGTGGCCGCGGCGCACCCGTCGAGCACTGGCAGCAGCGATTCGACCAGACGACTGACTCCAGCAGACACCTGTTGGCGTCGCTCTGCTTCGACCCGTCGTCGGAAGTTCTGGAACTCCGCTCGCTGGCGTTGCAGCTGATCCAGATAGTCGTTGCGCTCAGCCGTCGCGGCCTCGAGCTGGGCAGCCAAATCGGGGGCCTCCGCATCGATGCGCGCGGGCTCATCGGCAACGTCATCGTTCGGCATCTCGTGCTCGCTGCCGTCAAGATGCGGCGCGGGCTCATCGGCGGCCGGAACCGGCTGGGACGTTGAGGGGCTCACTTCTCCTCGTCAACGATCTCCGCGTCAACGACATCGTCGTCGGATCCGGCACCGTCAGCGCCCCCAGAGGCGGTCGCGGCCGCCGCCTCGTACAGCTTCTGGCTGAAGGCGCCGCTGGCGGCAGCAAGCGTCTCGGTTGCCGACCGGATCGCGTCGAGGTCGTCGCTCTCCAGCACCTCGTTGGCAGCCGCCAGAGCGGACTCCACTGGTTCTTTGTCCTGCGCAGCAATGCTGTCACCTTGCTCATCGAGCAGCTTGCGGGTCTGGTACACGAGCGTGTCCGCGTTGTTGCGCACCTCGGCCTCTTCACGTCGGCGAGCGTCCTCGGCGGCATGCGCTTCGGCGTCGGACACCATCCGCTCAATCTCGTCGGGCGACATGGCCGACTGCCCAGTGATGGTGATCGACTGCTCCTTGCTGGTTGCGCTGTCCTTCGCAGAGACGTGGACAATGCCGTTCGCATCAATGTCGAATGCCACCTCGATCTGCGGCACGCCCCGCGGTGCCGGCGGCAGGCCCACCAGCTGGAACTTGCCCAGCGTCTTGTTGCCCGCGGCCATCTCCCGCTCGCCCTGCAACACGTGGATCTCCACCGACGGCTGGCCGTCTTCGGCGGTGGTGAACATCTCCGACCGGCGCGTGGGGATTGTGGTGTTGCGCTCGATGAGCCGCGTCATCACACCGCCCTTGGTCTCGATGCCGAGGCTCAGCGGCGTGACGTCGAGCAGCAGAACGTCAGTGACCTCGCCCTTCAGCACCCCGGCCTGGATCGCTGCGCCAACCGAGACCACCTCGTCGGGGTTCACGCCCTTGTGGGGCTCGCGGCCAGTGAGCTCAGTCACCAGCTTCTGCACGGCAGGCATGCGCGTGGAGCCGCCCACCAGGATCACGTGGTCGATGTCGGTCTTTGCGAGGCCTGCGTCGGTGATGGCCTGCTCGAACGGCGACCGGCAGCGCTTCAGCAGGTCGAAGGTCAGCTCTTCGAACTTGGCTCGGGTCAGCTCGTAATCGAGATGGAGCGGACCGCTGTCGGTTGCAGTGATGAACGGCAGGTTGATCTGGGTGGTCTGCTTGGACGACAAGTCCTTCTTGGCCTGCTCGGCCGCCTCCCGCAGCCGCTGGCATGCCATGGCATCGGTGCTCAGGTCGACTCCGTGATCGCCCTTGAACGACGCCACCAGCCACGCCACCACCGCAGTGTCCCAGTCGTCGCCGCCGAGGTGGGTGTCGCCCGCGGTGGACTTCACCTCGAAGACGCCGTCGCCGATCTCCAGCACTGAGACGTCGAAGGTGCCGCCCCCGAGGTCGAACACCAGGATCGTCTGGTCGTCGGTCTCCTTGTCGAGGCCGTACGCCAGCGCGGCAGCCGTGGGCTCGTTGATGATGCGCAGTACGTAGAGCCCGGCGATCTTGCCGGCCTCGGTGGTGGCGGTCCGCTGCGCGTCGTCGAAGTACGCCGGTACGGTGATCACCGCCTCGGTCACGGTGTCGCCGAGGTATTGCTCGGCGTCGAGCTTCAGCTTCTGCAGTACGCGCGCCGAGATCTCTTGCGGCGTGTAGTTCTTGTCATCGATGTTCTTGCCCCAGGTGGTGCCCATGTGCCGCTTGACCGAGGCAACGGTCCGGTCGGGGTTCGTGACCGCCTGCCGCTTGGCGACCTCGCCGGTCAATACCTCGCCGTTGCGGGCAAAGGCCACAACGGATGGCGTCGTGCGATCACCCTCGGCGTTGGCGATGACGGCAGGCTCGCCGCCCTCCATCGCAGCCACCACCGAGTTCGTGGTTCCCAGGTCGATTCCGACAGCCTTGGGCATCGTTGTGCCTTTCGTAATGAGTCATCCCAGCGCCGGTTCGGGCCGGAATATCGATAAGTTGACTACGGCAAGCATATAACTTGAGTGTACCATTAGCAACTTCCTTAAGTGACGCTTTGGACCTGGGGCTCCCGAAGGCTGCCGAGGAGCGTCGCGTCAGGGCATTTCCCTGGACACGGCTGCGGGCTACCGTGCACGCCCATGGCATCGGCACCCGGCGAACCCGTCGATCAGCACGCCTCACGCGGACCGGGCGCCCTCACGCACACGCTCGTGCTCGTGCGCCACGGCCAGAGCGCTTGGAACCTCGAGAACCGCTTTACCGGCTGGTGGGATGTCGGTTTGACCGACGAAGGCCAGGCCGAGGCTTGCGCCGCCGGTGCCGCGCTCGCGTCAGCTGGCATCGAGCCCGACGTCGTCCACACATCGCTCTTGCGGCGCGCCATCCAGACCGCCAATACGACGCTCGACGTGATGGGCCGAGGCTGGCTGCCGGTACGTCGTCATTGGCGCCTGAATGAGCGGCACTACGGAGCGCTCACGGGGCTGAACAAGTCAGAGATGGCGACTCGGCATGGCGCCGACCAAGTCCATCTCTGGCGCCGCAGTTACGACGTGCCTCCCCCGCCGATGCCCGCCGGCCATGAATTCGATGTCGCCGGCGACCCGCGCTACGCAGGCTTGGCTGCGGGCGACGTGCCGCGCACCGAGTGCCTCGCCGACGTCGTGAAGCGGTTGCTGCCCTACTGGTACGACGGCATCGCCCCCGACCTGCAGTCGGGACACACCGTGCTCGTGGCCGCCCATGGCAACAGCCTGCGGGCTCTGGTCAAGCACCTCGACGGGATCGGCGACGCCGAGATCGCCGAACTCAACATCCCAACCGGGGTTCCTCTGGTGTACGAACTCGGCGCCGACCTCAAGGTCACGACAGTGTGCTCGGTCGAAGACCGCTACCTGCGCTAAGCGGCAACGTCCCCAGTTATCACCGCTAGAGGGCGTCGATGCCCCGTTCACCGGTGCGAATGCGCACGACCCCGTTCACCGAGGTGACCCACACTTTGCCGTCGCCGATGCGCTCGGTACGGGTGGATTCCACGATGGCATCCACGACCCGCTCCGCCAGTTCGGTGGCAACAAGCACCTCGATCCGAACTTTCGGAATGAAGTCGACGTGGTACTCGGTGCCCCGATAGGTCTCGGTGTGCCCGCCCTGACGGCCGAAACCCCGTACTTCTGATGCCGTAAGTCCTGTGATGTCGAGATCCCGAAGTGCCTCGAGCACCATCTCCAGACGGTGCGGCTTGATGACTGCCGTCACCATTGCGACCGACGCCTCAACCATTGGCCCTCCCGACTGCGCCCTTCGGTTGGGCCGTCTACCCCAAGGGTCGCACGCCGCGTGCCCGATTGCACGCAACCTGTTCAACAGCCCGCATGCGCAAGCAATCCCCAACGTCAGACCCGATACCAACCAGAATCGTGGCGAGGCTTTCCTTTGAACTTGGGACGCAAGCGCTAACCTCTGGCGCGTCGTGGGGGCCGGGCGAGTGCTACGGTCCGGCGCTTGCAGGGCCTAAGGGTCCTGGCGCAATCGGCCACTCTGGCAAGGAGCGGGATATGTCTGTGGCGAATCGTGTGGAGAGTCTGCGTGAGATCGATCTGTTCTCCGACTGCAGCAAGAAGGAACTCCAGCACATCGCACGTGCCGCCGAGCAGGTCGACTACACCGCCGGCGACAACATTGTCGAGGAGGGCAGCGGCGGTGCCGCTGCCAGCTATGCCTACGTAATCGTGCACGGCACCGCTGTGGTTCGCCGCAACGGTCGGAAGGTTGCCGAGATTGGCGAAGGCGAGACCATCGGAGAGATGGCGCTGTTCGACGACGGTCCGCGCACTGCATCGGTAGTGGCTGCCACCGACATGGAGACGATCATGCTGTCGCGCCGAGCGCTGAAGGGCATCATCGACAGCGCCCCGTCGGTTGCGCACAAGCTGCTGTCGGAGCTCGCTGCCCGCCTGCGCAAGGCAAACCGCAAACTCTACGGCTGAGCCGCCCCAGTATTCACAGCGTTCTTGCGGCCTCGTGAGTTCTTCGACGCCGCAGGCGTCTATGGCTCCCGGTACCCGCGGGGACGTCAACTAGCTTCGCCAGTGTGAGCAAGCCACCCCTCCGGCCGCACCAGCTCGTGCTGGGCATCGGCATCGCATTCGCTGCGATCACCGCTGCCTCGGGCATTGCGGCGGCAACCCTTGGATTCCACGAAGACACCGACGCCGCGCATCGCGAGGTGTTCGGCAACGTGCCGGGCGGGGTCAAGTTCGCGTTCTACGTCTTGACGTGTGTGCTGATCATCTACGGGGCGTGGAACTTCGCGCAGCGCACGCGGAACTGGCAGCGCGGCGCACCCGACCGTCGCTCCACCACGGTGGCCAACGCCCGCCGTCGACTGCATGACTACCGCGGCGGCGTGCTCATGCAGACGCTGCTGCGCGACCCGGCGGCAGGCGTCATGCACGCGCTGCTCTACTACGGCTTCCTCGTGCTGCTGGCCGTCACCACCACGCTCGAGATCAATCACCAGCTGCCCACGGCGGCCAAGTTCCTCGTCGGCCCCACGTACCAAGGATTCAGCTTCGTCGGCGATCTGGCCGGGCTGATCTTCTTGGTGGGCGCGGTGTGGGCGATCGTTCGCCGGTACGCGGCTCGGCCGTATCGCATCCGGATCAAGTCCCGGCCCGAGCACATGGTCATTCTGATTGTGCTCGCTGGGCTGGGCGCAACCGGGTTCGTGGCCGAGGCCATGCGGATCGTCCTCGACGGCCGGCCCGCCTACGAGCAGTGGTCGTTCATCGGCTACCCGCTGTCGGCGGCATTCGAGAGCATCGGCCCCATCGCCGGGTGGCACCAAGCTCTGTGGATCGCCCACGTGGGCTGCTTCATGGCGTTCCTGGCGATGCTGCCCATCACCATGCTGCGACACATGTTCACGTCGCCGCTCAACATGTACCTGCGCGACCGCGAGCGGCCCAAGGGCGCCATGCGCATGGTCCCCGACCTCATGGAGGCCGAAGACATCGAGACCATCGGTGTGTCGGTGATCAACGAGTTCACGTGGAAGCAGCTGCTCGACACCGACGCGTGCACCATGTGCGGCCGATGCACCGCCGTCTGTCCGGCTCACGCCACGGGCAAGCCGCTCGATCCCCGCGAGATCGTGCTCAAGACCGGCGAGATCATGGCGGCAACTGGCTCTCACGGCACGGTGACGCCGCCCATCGGCACCGATGCCGAGATCACGGTGTCAGCCGATTCGATGTTCGAGCGGATCACCCATGACGAACTCTGGGCGTGCACGACGTGTCGGGCGTGCGACGAGGCCTGCCCGGTGAATATCGAGATCCTGGACAAGATCCTCGACATGCGGCGCTACCTCACGCTGATGGAAAGCGACTTCCCCGCCGAGCTGGGCAGCGCGTTCCGCGGCATGGAGAACAACGCCAATCCGTGGAACCTGAACAATGGCGGGCGGGCTGACTGGGCCGATGGGCTCGACGTCGAGGTGGTCAATCCCGACGACGCGTTCGACCACGAATACCTGTACTGGGTCGGCTGCGCAGGATCATTCGACGACAAGAACCGTCGCGTTTCGGTGGCCACGGCGAAGCTGCTGAATCGCGCCGGGGTCGACTTCGCCATCCTGGGGCCGGGCGAGAACTGCACTGGCGACAGCGCCCGGCGGTCCGGCAACGAGTATCTCTTCCAGATGCTCGCATCGGAGAACATCGCTGCGCTCAACGGCATGGGCGTCCGCAAGATCATCACGCAGTGCCCGCACTGCTTCAACACCCTGCGAAACGAGTACCCGCAATACGGCGGCAGCTGGGAGGTCATCCACCACGCGCAATTCCTGGAGCAGCTCGTCGCCGACGGCCGCTTGGACCTCTCAGGTGCGCGGCTGGACGAGCGGATCGTCTACCACGACTCGTGCTACCTGGGCCGCCACAACGACATCTATCTGGCACCCCGCAATGTCATCGGCAGCCTGAGCGGCGTCGAGATCGTGGAAGCACCCCGCAACGGCACCAACGGCATGTGCTGCGGTGCGGGCGGCGCTCGCATGTGGATGGAGGAGACCATCGGCACCAAGGTGAACGACGAGCGCTCGCGCGAACTGCTCGACACCGGCGCCGATCGCATCGCGACGGCGTGCCCGTTCTGCTTCATCATGATCGACGACGGAGTGAAGGGTCACGGGGTCGAAGACGACCAGGTCAAGGTCGCCGACATCTCCATCCACCTCATCGACGCCCTCGAAGCCGGCGAGGGCTGAGCCCCGCGGCGTCCGCCAACGCTTACAACAGGCGACGAGAGTGGAAGTTCTCGTGGTAACGGCTGGGGGTCGGGCCGCGTTGGCCCCGGTACTTGGACCCCAGCAGCTCGGCGCCGTATGGGTGCTCGGCCGGTGTGGTCATCTCCATGAAGCTGATCTGGCAGATCTTCATGCTGGGGTACAGCGTGATCGGAAGGTTGGCCACGTTTGACAATTCGAGGGTCAGGTAGCCGTCCCAGCCAGGATCGACGAATCCCGCTGTGGTGTGAATGAGCAGGCCGAGACGCCCGAGTGACGACTTGCCTTCGATGCGCCCGACGAGGTCGTCTGGCACCGCCACCCGCTCGAGGGTGGAGCCCAGCGCGAACTCGCCGGGATGGAGGATGAACGCGTCACCCGCGGCGACTTCGACCTCCTCGGTCAGGTCCGTCTGGTCCTCGATGACGTCGATGACCCGGCGAGTGTGGTTGCGGAAGACCCGGAAGCTGGCATCCAGCCGCAGGTCCACCGATGAGGGCTGCACTGCTGCATCGCCCAGCGGTTCAATGACGATGCGGCCGGTCTTCAAGGCTTCACGGATGCTCCGGTCCGACAGGATCACCGCAGTCCCCCTCTGCCGCACGCTCCCGGCGCCACTCCTGCGGTGGGCCGACGGGCGACGCTAGCGCCGCCGAGCCCTTCAGGACGCCCGTCAAGATGCCCGTACTGAATAGGCTCTTGCGTCGGTCCGCGGGTGTAGTTCAATGGCAGAACTTCAGCTTCCCAAGCTGATAATGGGGGTTCGATTCCCCTCACCCGCTCACTCACCCCCACAGGAGGGTCGCGAGCCCCCAGATGGCCGCGACGAGTCCCACGAGCGCGAGCGGCACGGCGCGTCGCGCGGGCGCTCGTACCAGCTCTCCTCCTTCGCCGGCACGCCGCGGCCGCGCCATGGCTGCCACGTTGCCGACGAACAGCGCGCCACCCAACGCCAAGACCAGGTACGGGATGAGATCTTCGCCAAGAAACACGGTGTTCAGTTCTCGTGGGCCATGTCGGCAAAGAGCGTGTACTGCGGCATGAACGCCAACCGCGCCGTGCCCGTCGGTCCGTTGCGGTGCTTCGCAACGATGATCTCGGCCATGCCTCGCTCAGCGGTTTCTTCGTTGTAGACCTCGTCGCGGTAGATGAACATCACGATGTCGGCGTCCTGCTCGATCGAGCCTGATTCGCGCAGGTCAGACAGCATCGGCCGCTTGTCGCCGCGGGATTCCAGGTTGCGGCTCAGCTGCGAGAGCGCCACGATCGGCGTCTCGAGCTCTCGGGCCAGGATCTTCAAGCCGCGTGAGATCTCTGCAATCTCCACTTGGCGGTTCTCGGCGTTCGCTCGGCCGCTCATGAGTTGCAGGTAGTCGACCACGATGAGTCCCAAGCCGCCCAGGCGGCTGCGCAGCCGGCGGGCCTTGGCACGGATCTCGGTGACGGTCACGTTCGGGTTGTCGTCGATCCACATCTGCGCGTCGCCCAAGCGGCCCACGCTGCGCGTGATGCGGTTCCACTCCTCGGCGCGCAGCTGGCCCGTACGCACGCGGGTGGCATCGACGCGGGCATCGGAGGCCAACAGCCGGCCCGTCAGCTCGGCATGGTTCATCTCCAGCGAGAACAGCAGCACTGGCTCCTGCAGTTCGAGAGCCACGCTGGAAGCCATCGTCAGTGCGAACGCTGTCTTGCCCATCGAGGGCCGGCCGCCCACGACCACCAATGACGACGGCTGGATGCCAGCCAGAATGCGGTCCAGCGAGTTGAAACCGGTCGCCAGGCCGGAGAATGCATCGCCCCGTTCGTACAGTTCCTCCAGCCGATCCAGGCTCTCGTCCAACAAGTCGTGCAACGACTGGGTGGAGTCGATGATGCGGCGCTCGGCCACGCTGAACACCAAGGATTCCGCTTGATCGATGGCCGCGGCTGTGTCACCGGGCCGGCTGTAGGCCAATTCGGAAATTTCCGATGAGACAGCGATCAGGCGCCGTAGAAGTGCTGTGTCCTCCACGATGCGCGCGTAACGGTCGACGTGGGTCAGCGTCGGCGTTGCCGCTTCGAGTGTCAGCAGGCGCTCGGGGCCGCCGGCGGCGGCGAGGTTGCCGGTGCGTTCGAGCTGATCGGCGACGGTCAGGCAGTCGACAGGCTCGGAGGTGACATAGAGCGCCTCGATCGCCTCGAAGACGAGACCGTTCGCCGGCACGTAGAAATGGTCGGCACCGAGGCGCTCGACCGCAGCGCCGATGGCATCGCTCGAGAGCAGCATCGCGCCGAGCACGGACTCCTCAGCATCGACGTTCTGCGGCGGGACCCGCCCGCCCGGTCGGCGCGCGACATCGATCTGCAGCTCGGTGAGACTCATTGCCAGTGACTCTCTCGCGCACTGCCTGGGGACCGACAGTCCCACTTCCGGTGGAAATCTCGGCCCCAAGGTGTGGACAAACAGCCGCTTGTCCACATGCCCTGCGCACCCGATGAGATCACACCCCCATCAAACAGAGGGGGTGTGACGCCAAGACTGGCGAACCCCTTGTCGGAGGAACCAGCCGGCGCAGCGCTAGCTGAGCGCGACGACCTCGACGTTGAACGTGAACGCCACCGCGGGATGCAACTGCGCCGAGACTTCGTGCGAACCCACGGTCCGGATCGGCGCGGGCAGCGTCAGCTTGCGCCGATCGACCTCGACGCCCGTACGGGCAGTCATCGCAACGGCAATTTCGCTGGTGGTGACCGATCCGTACAGGTACGAACCCGATCCCGCCCGGGCAGCGATCGTCACACCGTCCGCGGCTAGCTGCTGTGCGACACGCTCGGCCGTCTCGCGGTCGCGCAGGTCACGCACCGAGCGTGCCCGAGCCATGGCAGCAGCCTGGCTGACAGTGCCATCCGTCGCTCGCAAGGCCAGCCCACGAGGTATCAGGTGATTCCGGGCGAACCCGTCGGCGACGTCGATGACAGAACCTGCGGTGCCGACACCGTCGACGTCGCTGCGCAGCACGACCTTCATGCTTGCTCTCCGTCAACCGCCGCTGGCAGTTGTTCAACGACGTCGTCGAGGAGCTCTGCAACCCCGTTGTCGTGGTCTTCCTGCTCGTCGTCCACAGGCCCATCTGCCCGGTCGGGGGGCGGCTGGCGGTCGTCGCCCGAGCGTTGACCGCGTCGCTTGTCACCGCGTCGCTGCGTCATCGGCCGGCGCGCGTACTCGATCAACGCCATCTCCCGAGCGGTCTTGATGGCACGCGCCACCTCGCGCTGCTGCTGGCGATTGTTCCCAGAGACTCGCTGGGCGCGGATCTTGGCTCGCTCCGAGATGAAGGACCGGAGCAGTTCGGCGTCCTTGTAGTCGACGTAGGTCGCACCAGACGTCGTGAGCGGGCTGATCTTGCGCCGGCGCGGACGATTGCGCAGATCCTTGGTGCGCGCTCGACCGGTTCGCTTGCGTGGCGGCATTAGAAGGGCTCCTCCTCAGGTGAGTGCTGCGGTGGCCTGTCGCTGGCCTCCGAAGCGGGGGCGCCGCCGCGGCGTTCGCGGGTTCCGCCAGCTTCGCCTGCCGGTCCCCGTGGGATTCGTGTGATTTCGGCAGTCGCCCAGCGCAGCGATGGTGCAATCTCGTCGGCGACGATCTCGACGACGCTGCGCTGCTCGCCGTCCGGTGTCTCCCAGCTGCGCTGCTCGAGCCGACCGGTGACGACCACGCGGTTGCCCTTGGCCAGAGACTCGCTGACGTTCTCGGCAAGTTCGGCCCAGCAGACGACGTTGAAGAAGCTGACTTGCTCCTCCCAGTCGTTGGTCTGGCGGTTCATCCACCGCCGGTTCACGGCCATGCCGAGCACTGCCCGGGCGCGGCCGGTCTGGGTGAATCGAAGTTCGGGATCGCGGGTGAGATTTCCCACCACGGTGATGGTGTTGTCAGCCATGACGCCTCCGCTTAGTGGCTGTTGGCCGACCCCGCGTCGATCAATCCGCGTCGCTGCGCTTCGTCGTCGGGGAGTCGGATGAGCTTGTGGCGGACGACTTCGTCCGCGATCCGCAGGTATCGCTCTACCGGGTCCATCGCTCCGGGCTCAGCCCGCAGCTCGATGACCGAGTAATAGCCGCGTGTCTTGTGGTTGATCTCGTACGCAAAATCGCGCAGACCCCAGAAGTCGAACGAGGCGACCTCGCCGATCTCCGAAATCCGGCCTTGGACATCATCCATGGCCTTGCGGGCTTCAGCGTTTTCCAGGTCACCATCGCAGATGACCATTAGCTCGTACGCGCGCAATTGGGGGCGACCTCCTGTGGACCCGCCGGGGCGGGGCCCCTTTCGGGGCAGGGACTGGTTGATGCACCCACCTTGCGAGCCCGGCCCCAATGAGCGGACTTGCGGCAAGCGTCACTGACGCCTGTGGCCGAACGGGCACGCAGTGCCCGTGGTGCGCTCGCAACGCTAGGCCCGGCGCTCGTCGATCACACCTGCATTTTCTATCGAGTCTGTGGCTTCGACCCGTTGCCCCTCATGCCGGGCGGCAATCCTGCGGCGCCACGAGACCACGTTCAGCCTGAGTCTCCAGGTGTCCCTGGCGGGTACTGCAAGGGATCCAACACTGCCGCGAACAGCTGGCTCGCCCGCTCCGCGGCATCGACCGGTTCGTGTGGCGGGGTCAGCGTGATGCGCACCACAGCGGTGTAGTGGGAGGTCCACCCCGCGAACCATGCATCGCCGGTTTCCGGTGAGATTCCCGCTCGGCCGAGCGCTGTGACACCCGACGCCAGAGTGATCGTGTCCATGTCCGCACGTAGCTGCGAGACCACGGCCGCCTCGAAGACGGTCCGGCGGTTCACCGGCCAACGGTCGGTGTCGCGGACTCGCAGCGATCGACTCGGTGCTGCGTCACCTGCCTCCAGCACGATCCGAGAGGTGCGTTCCTCCCCGTCGGTGGCGACAACGCTGAACGCTGCTGCAACCTGGGCGACGTCGGCAACTTGGGGGACGACGTCGGAGGAGATGTCCGGAGCGATCCACGGACCCAGGGCGCTCGCGGCCGAAACGAGGAGATCACCGAGTGGCCGTGGGCGCAATCTGGACACAACATCGACGTCGCTTGCCGGCCCGGCGGCAGCGATACTCACGAGCACGCGCACGTCACCGCTGCGGTCCAGCACGACGACGTCGGCGCCGGCTGCGGGACCGAGCTGATTGCGAACCGTCTCAACAGCGGCACGCTGGGCAGGCAGGTCAAGGCTGGTCGTGACATGCAGGCCGGCAGTGACGATCCGATGAATGCCGTACCGCTCGACCAGCTGCAAGTACGCCTCCCCCACCGCCGTCACGAGGCCGGCGTCGGCGACGAGCATCCGGACGTACCCGCCAGCCGCCTCCCCCAGTGCGTCGGAGCCAGCCGCTCGGACGTCAGACTCGACCGGCACCGATCGCCCGGCTGCCAGCTCGTCGGAGGTGAGAACACCGTGCTCGTACATGGCCACCAGTACCCGGTCACGACCGAGTCGGGCCGGTCGGTACGGGTCGTCGGGACGATCCGATATCGCGTCGACACCCCAGGGAGCGTCAATGAGCGAAGCGATGTAGGCCGCTTGGGTCACCGTGAGATCGGACGCCGGGACGCCGTACCAAACAGTGGCGGCGGCATGCACGCCGTAGGAGCCACGGCCCAGGTACGCGACGTTCGCAAAGCGTTCAAGGATTTCTGGTCGGCTGAGCTGGCGACCCAGGCGCAGCTCTGCCAACAACATGCGCGCCTCGGCGACCGCGCCGGTGTCATCGTCATGGACGGTGTCGAGATACCTGCGCATGACCCCGTCACCGGAACCGGAACCGTCACCGTCACCGTCACCCGGAGCGTCCGGCTCATCCCAGACCCGCCGCAGCGAAGCTGCATATGACGTGGCATCGACGCCATCGCGTTCCAAGAAGCTCGGGTCGATCACCGCAACGATGGCGTCGACAAGTGCAGGTGCCATGTCCTCGAGGCCCAGCGAAGCGTGCGCGACGCTCGGGCCGATCTCGGCAATCGGCGTGCCGTAGCGGTCATACAGCACGCTCGGCATCACCTCCGCATGGGCAGGTGGCGACCGCAGGCTGTCAAACACTCGACTGCCGACGCCGACCGCGATCGCCAACGCCAATATCAGCCACAACAGCCGCCGCGCCCAGCGCTGAGAGGCCGGCGTCGCCCGAGCACCTCGGCCCGACCGGACCGGCTCACGGGCGGCTCCTGGGGGGGCGCCCGAGGTCGGCGACCCTGATGAGGTGGGCGTGCCAGAAGGGCTGGGGCGGTCCATGTCGCTCGCGCGGCGCAGAGTACAGCGAACGTGCGGGCCAACATGGTTGCCAACATGGGTGCGGTCGATTTGTACCCTCGGAGTGGTGGGATCGACCCCGGCCCGAGCATCCCCGCCGGGCACACCAGCGCTGAGTGACGATGACCGGCGAGAGCTGAGCGGGCGGATCGGTCCGCTTGCAGCGGCCTTCACCCGCGCAGGGCACCGCTTCTTCCTCGTTGGCGGGCTTGTGCGTGACACGCTGCTCGGTCACGGGCTCACCGGCGACATCGACATCACGACCGACGCGATTCCCGACCAGATCGCGCAACTGGTCGCCGACTGGGCGGACACGGTGTGGGAACAGGGAAAGGCCTTCGGCACCATCGGTGCGCGCCGCAAAGACACCGCAGTCGAGATCACCACGCATCGAGCCGAGTCCTACGACAGCGGTTCGCGTAAGCCGCACGTGCGCTTCTCCGACGACATCGTGACCGATCTGGGGCGGCGCGATTTCACCGTCAACGCCATGGCCATCGAGGTGCCGGGCTGGACGTTGTACGACCCGTTCGGCGGATTGGCGGATCTGGCGAACGGTGTCCTGCGCACGCCGTCGGAACCAGAGGGACTGTTCTCCGATGATCCGCTGCGGATGCTGCGGGCGGCTCGATTCAGCGCGCAGCTCGCGCTCGCCCCGACGCAGGAATTGGTCACGGCAATCCGCGGCATGCGTCCCCGGTTGGCCATCGTGTCACGTGAGCGCATCGGAACGGAACTCACCAAGCTGCTGGAGCTGCCGCGGCCGTCCGCCGGAGTGAGATTCCTCGACGACACGGGCCTGCTGGGCGACCTGTTGCCGCCGTGGCAGCAGTCCGGCACTGCCATTCCGGCTCCGGGGTTCGACGCCGTCGGCGACCTTGACGAGCGCGTCGAGATTCGCTGGGCGATCCTGCTGGGACTCGTCTGCGACGACGAGGCCACCGCGGCACGCTGCCTGTCTGCGCTTCGTATCAGGGGCGCGACAATCCAGGGGGCCATCGCGATCGGGCGGGCTGCGCGTGCGCTCCAGACGGCTTCCGCCGACGCGGCGGCGTCAGGTGGCGGCGGACCCGACACAGGGCGACCGGTTGCGCGTCGACTGGTCGCGGATCATGGCCCGCAGCTGGACGCTGCCACCGCCACCGTGACCGCTTGGGACGGCTCGCTGAGCGAGACGTTCGTCAGGTTGCTGGCGGAGGTCCAAACAGCCGAAGGCGAAGCCCTCAGGCGCCTCCCCGTGGACGGCCACTGCGTCATGGAGGTGCTCGGGAGGTCGGGTCCCGTGGTGGGTGAAGCTCTGGCATGGCTGCGCAACCAGCAGATCGAACACGGCCCGTTGAGTTCCGAACGTGCCTGCGCGCTGCTCG
Source organism: Candidatus Poriferisodalis sp. (assembly GCF_965221945.1). Taxonomy (GTDB): domain Bacteria; phylum Actinomycetota; class Acidimicrobiia; order Acidimicrobiales; family Poriferisodalaceae; genus Poriferisodalis. Next base: position 3,251,027 of record NZ_OZ244925.1, read on the forward strand.
CGGAATGGGATCGACGCCGGCCGCAATAGGGGACGGGTGCATTTGAGGCCGCGCACTAGCGTGAGCCGCGTGACGCTTCAGCCTCACATTGCACCCGAGCCCGCTCCGGCCGTTCCCGGATCGGTCGACTACCGCCTCAGGCGGCGGCGCCTGCTTGCCGATGTGGAGGCGGGAGTGATCTCACGTGCCGAGGCCTGCGATGCGCACCCCGACCTGTTGCGGGCTGCTCGCAATGCAGCACCGCCGCTGGGCCGCAGCTGCCCACTGTGCTCCGACGGTGACCTCCGCATCGTCGGCTATGTCTTCGGGCCCCGGATGGGCAGCGGGGGCAAGTGCGTGCTCTCGGATGTAGAACTCCAACGCGTCGCACAGCGAAACGGGAACTTCGTGGCCTACGAGGTGGAGGTTTGTCCCAAGTGCGGCTGGAACCACCTCATCCGGCGCTATCCGCTGGGCCCCAGCTGATCAGGGGACACACCCGGGCAGCCTGAATGCCGTCCGCTCAGTGAGTCCGGCCCGGCAGTGGCAGCAGTGGGAGTTTCTGGCATCCTTCTAGCTGTCCGGCGCGGGCCTCTACGGGCTCCCGCAGCAGCCGGCGGCGGAGCAGGTGACGATGAAGTTTGAGCTTGGCGACCGCGTGATCTACCCCCACCACGGTGCAGCGGAGATCACAGCCCGGGAGGAGCGCGACGAATTCGGCGAAGCCCGCGAGTACTTGGTGCTCAAGACTGCTCACGGCGATCTGACCGTCAAGGTCCCCACCGACATGGTAGACGAAGTCGGCATGCGGCCGCCGATCGACACCGACGACGTCGAGGATCTCTTCGAGCTGCTCGCCAAGAAGGACGTGCGTGAGCCGGCCAACTGGAGTCGGCGCTTCAAGAATCACCAGGAGAAGTTGAAGTCCGGCGACATCTACCAAGTCGCCGAGGTGGTGCGGAACCTCGCGCTTCGTGAGAACGCCAAGGGTCTCTCGGCCGGCGAGAAGTCGATGCTCGAGAAGTCCCGGCAGATCCTCGTGTCGGAGCTGTCCATCAGCATGGACGTCACTGAGGACGAGGCTCGCCAACAGGTGGAACTGCGGCTCGCCGGCTGAGCGGGCAGCGAACGGGCGCGAAGATGCGCCGACCGCAGGGCGCCGGGGCAGCTGCCGCTGGCATCGGCGTCTCTCGCCTGTCAGGTCTCGCACGCACGGCGCTCATCGTCAACGTCCTCGGGATCGGCACCATCGGCGATGCCTTCGCTGCGGCGATGCGCATCCCGAACTTCCTGCAGAACCTTCTGGGCGAAGGTGCGCTGTCGGGGGCATTCGTCCCGGCGTACAGCTCGCTGACCGAACGCGATGAGCGTGCGGCGGGAAGGCTCGCCGGCGCGATCGCAACCTTCCTGGTGGCGACCACGGCCACCGCAGCGCTGATCAGCATCTTCGCCGCACGGCCGTTGGTGCGGCTCATCGCCTGGGGCTTTGTCGGTGAACGCTTCGAGCTGACCGTCACCCTCGTGCGCATCACGGTGTGCGGGACGGCGCTGGCGGTGCTGAGCGCGTGGTGCTTGGGCGTGCTCAACAGCCATCGACGTTTCTTCCTGTCCTATGTGGCGCCGGTGGTGTGGAACGCCACCCAGATTGCGGTACTCGTCGGCGTGCTCGCGTGGGGGGTCGCGGGCGCTGACCGCGCAACAGCGCTGGCCTGGGGCGTGACCGCTGGCGCGGCCGCCCAAGTCCTGGTGCAGCTGCGGGGCGTCTGGCGGGCAGACCCCCAGATCGCGTTGAACTTCGGCTGGCGCGAGCGGGAGGCGGCAGGTGTCATCAAGCGATTCGGTCCTGCGGTGGCTGGACGGGGCGTGCTGCAGATCTCCGCATTCTTGGATCTCGCCCTGGCTTCGTTGCTCAGCGTGGGGGCAGCGGCAGCAATGGCCGCTGCACAGACGCTGTACCTGCTGCCGTTGAGCCTGATCGGCACCAGCATCGCCGCGGCTGAGCTGACCGAATTGAGCCGGGTCCGCGATCCCGCAGCCATTGCAGAGCGCACAGCTCGACGCCTGTGCGCCACTGCCTTCGCTGTCTCGGGCGTGGTGGCGATCTACTTCGCAGCCGGAGGACCCCTCACCGACACGGTGTTCAATCTGGCCGGCCTCCGCAACGCGATCGCAAATGACGACATCACCCTGATCGCCTTGGTGCTCGGCGCCTACTCAGTGGGTCTGGTGCCGTTGGTTGCTTCGCGGCTCTGCCAGAACGTCCTGTTTGCTGCCCGCGACACTCGCACGGCCGCCACCATCGCAGCAATCCGGCTGGCAGTATCGCTGGCCATCGGCGCTGCGCTGATGCTGCCGCTGGATCGGGTGCTCGTCGTCGACGGTGCCCTCACCGGGTTCGGCGACATCGATCTGTTCTCGCTGGAGTCCACCTGGTCGTTGCTGGACTCGAAGATTCGCTCCAATCCCGCGCTGCCAGCCCGCCTAGGCGCCGTGGGTCTGGCCATCGGCGCAGCAGTCGGCGCTTGGGTCGAATTGGGATTGCTGCGCCGAGCTCTCCTGCAACGCCGTTCCGCGCGAACTGGGCTGCCACGGCAAGCTGACTGGCCGAACCAGCGGCTGTTCGGGGGCGCGCTCGGCCGTCATTTGGTGCCGGGCGCTGTGGCATTCGTCGTCGGCCTCCCTACAGCGCTGGCGCTGGAGGTCCTGCCCTCGGTACTGCGAGCCGCCGTCGCGGTGCTGGTCATGGCGGGTTTCCACCTCGGCTGCGGGCTCGCACTCCGGCTGCCCGCGGCCAAAGCACTAACTTCGCAACTGTCCCGACTCGTACTGAACCGGCGGCAGCGCCCGCACGACAACGCGGGCGGCACCACGGGCGACGACACAGTTCAGTCGCCTACTGACGACAACGAAGGAGGCGTGACGCAATGACAGCGCAAGCCCCGGTTCACATCATCACTGACAGCTCCTGCGACCTCAGCGACGACGTAGCCACAGAACTCGGCATCACGATCGTCCCGCTGGAAATCCGGTTCGGCATGCAGACGTTCACCGACCGCGTCGAGCTGAGCACGGCCGATTTCTGGGAACGGTGCAGGGCAAGCGATGATCTGCCGTCCACTGCCGCGCCCTCTCCCGGTGCCTTCACCGAGGCGTATCAACGCGCTGGCGACACCGGCGCGAGCGAGGTCGTCGTCATCACGCTGAGCGGCGATCTCTCCGCCACGATCGAAGCAGCACAGCAAGCTGCGTCGCAGCCCCCCGACGGCATCACGTGCCACGTTGTCGACAGCCGCTCCGTGAGCGCAGGCCTTGGCTTGCTCGTCATCGGCGCGGCGGAGCTCGCCTCGGGCGGCGCCAGCGGGGCCGAGATTGCCGAAGTTGTGCGCGCGGCCGCGCAGCGGGTCCGCGTTCACGCCGCCCTGGACACCTTGGAGAACCTGCGCAAGGGCGGCCGCATCGGCGCGGCACAGTCACTACTCGGTTCGGTGCTGTCGATCAAGCCGCTGATCACGGTCACGGACGGCCGCGTCGAACCTGCGGGCAAGCAGCGGACGCGCACTCGGGCACTCACGCACCTGGTCGACTTGGTGTCAGCGCAGAGCGCCAACATTTCCCAGCTCGCCGTGATGCATGCGGACTGCGCTGACATCGACGATTTCGTGGCACGGGTCGCGCCGCTCACAGACATTGAGCCCATGGTGATGCTGATCGGCCCCGTGGTCGGCGCGCACGCGGGTGTCGGCACCATCGGTGTGGTCTTCATCGAGCGAGAGTCCGCTCCGCGCCAGGAGTGACCAACACCGCCTCGAGCGAACGGTACGAGCGGCGCGAGCTGCTGCAGCCGGGGGCCGTCGAGACGTGGTCGGGGCTCGACCGCACGCTCAACCGACCCGTCACCATTCGCCGCGCCGATGCCGACAGCGAGATCGGGCACCGGTTGCGCCTGCAGGCCAAGGCGCTTGCGCGGGTGGAGCACCACGGCCTCTTGCACATCCTCGACACCTACGACGAAGCAGACCACTTCGCGATCGTCACCGAACAGTTGCCCACGAGATTGCTCGTCGACGAGCTCACGGCACCCAACGGAGACACGAGACGGCTCACCGCGCCCGAATCAGTCCGCATCGTCATTGCAGTGACGGAGGCGCTGGCCGTCCTGCACAGCGCGGGCTTCGCTCACGGCGGCGTCGACGCGGACTACATCGGGTGGCGCGCCGAGGTGGGATGGGTCATTCTCAACGGCCCGCCGACCGACGACGCCGTGACGATCCCGGCCACTCGGCGAGCCGATCTGGTGTCGCTCGCTGTGCTCGCGCATCGCCTGATCGTCGGGGCGGCGCCCCAGCGGCGTCCCGACGGGACGTGGGAGCTCGACTCCGTCATTCCTGACGTTGTGGCGCCTGTGCTGGCGCGGGCAATGAGTGCGTCGGATCCGTGGCCAGACGTGCCGTCGATGCTGCTCGCGCTGCGATCGATTGTGGACGACTTGCCAATAGCCGACGGCGTGCGCACCGACCGCAGGTCGGTGTGGCAGGCGGAGCGGCACTGGCTAGCCCCTGTTGGCGTACTCGTGGCCGCTGCGGCGACGCTGGTTGGCATCGCGCTGCTCATCGAGCAGCCGGCTGATCGCAGCGGAGATGCCACGCCATCAGTCGAGACCACTGTCCCGGATCCTGATGCACCGACGGCCGTCACGGTTGCCCCGGTCGCGACCGCGACCATCGCGCCGCAGACCACACCTGCCATCGTGCCCGCACCGACTACGACCCAAGTCCGTCGCGTGTCGATCCTCCTCGAATCCATCACCGACTTCGATCCCGCCGGTGACGACCGGGTCGAGCATCCCGAACGGCTGATCTTCATCAATAACGGCGACCCGACGACCGGGTGGAGCACGGCGCGCTACAGCTCGCGCGACTTCGGCGGCCTGAAAGACGGTGTCGGACTCATTGTCGTGCTCGCAGGAGACGAGCCGCGCCCGATCGAGCGCTTGGCCGTCGACTCCCCCACCGTGGGCTGGTCCTTCGAGGTGTACGCATCGGGCGAGCGCAATCGCACGCTGATCGACTGGGGTCGCCCCCTGGCCGCGGCGCAGGACATCACAGGTTCGACCGCTCTGGACGTGCCCACCACCGACGCAGCGGCCGTGCTCGTGTGGATCACCAATCTCGGTGATGAACTGCCCAGCGGCGGGCATCGCGTGACCATTTCCCGGATCGAAATCGACACCACAGCCGCCGCCGAGGCGCCACCCAGCACCGATGCCGTCACGCCCTAGCGGCCAATCGTTCTCGTAGGCTTCCGCCGATGATCTCCAAGCGGGGGCGGCGCAGCTCGACGGCGGACCCTCACGAGGCGGACGACGACAACGTGGCTGCAGCGATCGCTCGCTTCGTGGACGCGGTCGAGGCCGTGCGCGCCCGCACCAGCGGACCGCTGGTCACGGCTGGCCGAGCACTGGTGTACGGCCTCGTCATCGCCACCGCAGCCGTCGGCGTCCTGGTGCTCGTGGCAATCGCGGCCATCCGAGCGCTCGACATCGTCGTGCCGGGCGAGGTGTGGTCGGCGTACCTGATTGGGAGCGGCGCGTTCGGCCTCGCTGGTGCATGGGCGTGGTCCAAGCGGCGGCCACGCACGGCGAGGGGGACATGAGTAGCAACGGCGCCGAGCCGCGCGACGTCATCATCGTCGGAAGCGGACCGGCTGGCCTGACCGCTGCCATCTACACCGCTCGCGCCCGACTGGCGCCCCTCGTCATCGAGGGCGAGCCGTCCTCCACCAGCGACCAGCCAGGAGGCCAGCTCATGCTGACCACCGACGTGGAGAACTACCCCGGATTCCCCGATGGCGTCATGGGTCCCGACTTGATGGTGAGCTTCCGGGCCCAGGCGGAGCGCTTCGGTGCCGAGTTCATCACTGCCAAGGCCACCAAGGTGGACTTTAGCGAACGACCGTTCTCAGTCTGGGTAGGTGACGACTGCTACCAAAGCCGCACGGTGATTGTGTCGACCGGAGCGCAGAGCCTGCTGCTCGGGCTACCGAATGAGGAACGCCTCATCGGCCACGGGGTATCCACCTGTGCCACCTGCGACGGCTTTTTCTTCCGGGGACAGGAGATTGCAGTGGTGGGAGGCGGCGACAGCGCGCTCGAGGAGGCCACGTTCCTAACCCGATTCGCCTCCAAGGTGTACGTCGTGCACCGGCGCGACCGGCTGCGGGCTTCGAAGATCATGCAGGACCGGGCGTTCGCCAACGAGCGCATCGAGTTCTTGTGGAATCGTCAGGTGGTGGAGATCCGGGGTGATGAGCAGCTCGCAGGCGTCACGCTGGTGGACACTGCGACCCAGGAGCGTTCCGCGCTCGATGTGACCGGCCTGTTCATCGCGATCGGACATCAGCCGAATACGGAGTTGTTCGCGGATTGGCTCGACCTCAAGCCCAACGGCTATCTCGTGACCGAGGCCGGCAGCGCGCGCACCAACATCGCCGGCGTCTTTGCCTGCGGCGACGTGCAAGACGACTATTACCGTCAGGCGGTAACGGCCGCCGGCTCGGGATGCCAGGCGGCCATCGACGCCGAGCGCTGGCTGGAAGCCCAAGGACACTGACGACCGCCGGTCCAACCGCCGTCGAGCCAGACCGAGAGGTAGCCTCGCGGCAATCACGAGATGAGGAGCCGGCGATGGCCGAAGGCATTTCCACCTTGGACGACAGCACATTCGACGAGACCGTCGGCAGCGCCGACAGCCCCGTGTTGGTGGACTTCTGGGCCGAATGGTGCGGGCCGTGCAAGATGATCGCCCCCATCCTCGAAGAAATCGCCGCTGAGAACGACAACATCCGCATCGCGAAGGTCAACGTCGACGAGAGTCCAGACTTGGCGATGCGCTATCAGGTGATGAGCATTCCCACGCTCATCATGTTCACCGACGGCGAACCGGCAAAGCGTCTCGTGGGCGCCAAGCCGAAGAACGCCCTGCTTGCTGAGATCGGCGAATTCCTCTGATCCGACCGTTCGGCATCGGCGCAGCAGGTCCGCACGTACGAGACCTCCAGCACCGGCTGAACGCGACGGGCCATTGGCATGGCCCCATCACCGGAACATTCGATTCGGCGACCGCCGCGGCCGTCAAGGCATTCCAGGTTCAGCGCTCCATCGATATCGACGGCATCTGCGGTCCTGAGACGTGGTCACTGCTGATCGAGGCAGGTCAGCGGCTCGGAGATCGCCTGCTGTACCTGTGCACCCCGCACCTGCGCGGTGACGACGTTGCTGAAGTGCAGCGCATGCTCAGCACACTGGGTTTCACAGTCGGGCGGATCGATGGAATCTGGGGCCCACTGACCGCTGCAGCGCTTGCGGACTTCCAGCTCAACATGGGTCTCGGAGGCGACAGCGTCTGCGGCGGGCAGACCTTGCAGACGCTGCAACGGTTGGTGCGTCCGCTCGGCGACGCGTCGGTCGTAGCGCATATCACTGAGACCCAGCGCCTGGAGTCCGGCGGCGGCCAGCTGGCGGGACGTCGCATCGCTGTGGGAGAAGCCGGCGGACTCGAACCGGTCACGGCGTCGGTGAGGCGCGAAATCGGTCGCAACGGCGCCGAGGTGCTGACCGTTCACCATCCCGACTGGTCGGCGCAAGCCGCGCAGGTCAACCGGTTCGGTGCAGCTGTCTACATCGGTTTCGAAGTGAAGCCTGCGGCTCCCTCGATCAGCTTCTTCCAGGGTCGTCACTTTGTGAGCCGCGCAGGTCAGAAACTCGCTGCTGACATCGCGCACAGGCTCGAACCAATGTTCGGTGCCATCCCGACCAACGGCATGGGCCTCCCGATGCTGCGTGAGAGTGCCATGCCAGCAGTGCTGTGCAGGTTCGAGCGGATTGACGTCTTGCTCGAGCGAAACCGGGAGGTTGCCGACGTCGTTACTCAGTCGACTCGCGACCTGCTCGCCGACTTGCACGTCGCCGAGGCGTCACGCGAGTAGCCCCTTGTCCCCAGGTTGTCCACAGTTAGTGGACAACAAGTTCAGATTGAGGCTACGAATCTGGGTGAGAGCGCCCGTCCGACCTGAAGTCTGAACTCGGCGACCCGGATCACTCAACTTTCGAGCGATACTTGAAGGTTGTCGCTCATCGCCTCGTAGAGCCGGGCAAGATCGGTCAAATCAGCGAATCTGATGACAATCTGACCCCCTCGGCGCCCAAGTTGGACCTCGACAGAGGTTGCCAAGGCGACGGACAGGGCAGTCTCGACCTCCAGCACCGCGGCTGGGCGGTCGGCGCCGGCTGCGGGCTCCGGTTCGGCGGCTTCTGCGGCTGGCGGCTCCGGCGAGGATTCAGATTCAGGCGCCGTGCTGAGGGATCGGACCGCTTCCTCGACGGTGCGCACCGACCAGCCCTCATCCACCGCTCGCTCTGCCAACAGCTCGAGATCGATTGGATCGTCGCAGCCCAGCAACGCTCGGGCGTGGCCAGCTGAGAGCTCGCCGTCCAGGAGGTAGCGCTGCACGGTCACCGGCAAGGACAGGAGCCGGAGCGAGTTGGTGACTGCTGCTCGGCTGCGGCCCATGCGACGGCCGAGCTCGTCGTGAGTGACCCCGAAATCATCGATGAGCTGCCGGTACGCAGCCGCCTCTTCCAAGGGATTGAGATCTGCCCGGTGGACGTTCTCAATCAGGGCATGAGTCAGGCTGGTCTCGTCGTCGGCAGCTCGTATGACAACCGGAATGGTGTCCAAGCCTGCGCTGCGCGCTGCTCGCCAGCGGCGTTCGCCCGCGATGATCTCGAAGCGTCCGACGATGCCGGTCTCTCGCACGACGATCGGCTGGAGAACCCCAATCTGACGAATCGAGTCCGAGAGCGCCTCGAGGGACGCAGCTTCAAAATGCTGCCGGGGCTGCAGGGGATTGACTTCGACAGCCGAGAGCGGAACCTCGCGGTACACCGACTGTCCGGTCGGAATCAGCGCGCCGAGCCCTCGTCCAAGTCCTCGCTGGGCGTTCATGTCGGCGCTCCTTCGGCGATTCGATACTGCTCGGTGACCTCTCTCTGATCACCGAGTCCATCGGCATGCCCGTCACCAGCACGGTCCGCTGCAGCTTGGTGAGGGTCGCCGCGTTCATGGATCTCTCGGGCAAGTTCCTGGTAGGCAATGGCGCCTCGGCTATTGGGTGCGTACACCGTCACCGGTTGCCCGACACTCGGGGCTTCCGACAAGCGCACCGTCCGAGGGACGACAACCCGGCACACTCGGTCCCCGAAGTGCCGGCGAACGTCGGAGACCACCTCTGCAGCGAGTCGCGTTCGAGCGTCGTACATGACCATGACGATGGCACTGATGACGAGGGCCGAGTTCAGTCCTTCCCGCACCATTTCCACGTTGTGGAGCAGCTGACCGAGTCCCTCGAGCGCGTAGTACTCGCACTGGACCGGCACCAGGATTTCGGTGGCCGCGCTCAACGCGTTGACGGTCAACAGTCCGAGCGACGGCGGGCAGTCGATGAAGATGTAGTCGTAGTCGTCGGCAACCGGCGCGAGTGCGTGCCGAAGCTTCAACTCGCGACTGAATGCTGAGACGAGTTCGATCTCCGCGCCAGACATCTCCAAGCGTGCCGGTGCTACTTCGAAGCCGTCAATTCCGGTGGGCCGGATGCACTCAGTGAGTTCTGCTGCACCAAGAAGGACCTGGTACATCGAGATTTCGAACACGCGTGGATCGATGCCTGCACCGGTAGCCGCATTTCCCTGCGGATCCATGTCGACGAGCAGTGTGTTGTGACCAAGGTCGGCGAGTGCTGCGCACAAGTTGACCGCCGTGGTGGTCTTGCCAACGCCGCCCTTTTGGTTCGCCACCGCAATGATCCGACCCATTCGGTCTCCATCCGCCGACAATCGGAGTTCAGGGTACGCCAGTTGGCCCCATTCGCAAGGGCTGAGGTCGGCAATGTTTCACGTGAAACGTCCCAGGGGCCCGAGCGACCCGCGAGCGCAGCGAACAAGAGCGGGAAACGAACGGTGCCGCAGCGAGATGCCTCACAGATTCACGCAACCTCCGAAGTACCGTGACTCTTGTCATGGCACCAGTCGATGAACGCCTCCTCAGCATCCTTGTTCGCAGCCAGGACCAGGGCTTCCTCGGCCCGGGTGATCTCTTCACGCATGTGGAACATGCGAGAGCGCACGCAGAAGCAGCTCAACCCGAGCTTGGTCAACGCTGGTGCGATCTGGGAACCGGTGGGGGAGTGCCCGGCCTACTGATGGCTCTGGAGCAACCCGGCGTCGAATTCGTACTGCTGGATCGCTCACAGAGCCGCATCGACTTCCTCGACACGGTAATTGGCGACCTCGATATAGGTGATCGGGTCACCCTCGCACTCGGGGACGCCGCAGAACTGGCCCATCGTCCCGAGCACCGTTATGCCTATGACGGTGTGGTGAGCAGGGCTTTCGGTCCCCCAGCTGCGGTTGCGGAGTGCAGCGTGGGCCTGCTGCGTCCCGGGGGCAGGCTTGTCGTCAGCGAGCCGCCCAACAGCAACGATCAGCGTTGGCCGGCCGAACCCCTTGCCCAACTCGGGTTGTACTTCGTGCGGCATACCAGCACGACGCCCGCATTCGCCGTGATGGAACGCCAGTCTTTGCCGAACCCGACGTATCCCCGGACGTGGAAGCAGATCCGGAAGCGGCCGCTCTTCTGATTGGTGAGCGCCGATTGGTGAGCGCGATTACTCCGCGTCGCTCGAACTGGTGGGTACCAGCACGACGCGCCGCCTCGGCTCGTCGCCCACCGAAATGGTGTCGACGCCGGGGATCTCATTGACGGTGTCGTGAACGACCTTGCGATCGGCCGCGTTCATGGGCTCGAGTCCGCGCTCAGTGCCAGCCTCCGCCACAGCTCCGGCGAGCTCACGAACGTACGCCTCGAGCGCTTCGCGGCGCCGCTGGCGGTAGCCGCCCACATCAACCCTCACCCGGGCCCGGCGCTCGCCTGGCAGCCGGCGCTGGAGCATGGTCTTGGCGACTTCCTGCAGCGCGACCACATGGCGCCCTCGTGGGCCGATGAGCAGTCCCAACGACTCATTCGAACCTTCGAGATTGATCTCGAAGCTGTCGTCATCCGCCGCAACTGGCACTGCGGTGGCATCGATACCGAAGGCGTTGACCAAGCCATCCAGGAACTCCTGCACCATGACTTGTTGTTCTGTTGTCGTTGTCTCGACTGTCATCTTCGTCTCCTCTGGTGGGGCCCTCGACATCTGGCCCGATGCACTGCTGGCGTGCTTGCTCGCGGGCGCTTCGCTGGAATCGTTGTCGCGCCCTCAGGAACGCTCAGCCTACGGGCACGCGTCAGCGAGCCGTCGACTCACACTGGCGCAGATCGGGGTAGAACTGGGCGCAGTACGCCCGGTACTTCATCACCTCGCCGTCAGAACGAGCGAGCTTCGGGCGCGGCACGTACTGCTTGCGGCTCCAGACGACGACATCCTGATGCACGTCCTGGATCTGCAGGTCCGCAACGAACTTATTCATGATGGGGGCGCGCATTCGCCGTGGCAGGAATCCCAAGCCGGCAATTCGTCGCTTCGGGCTGCGAATCTCACGCACCTGCGAGATGATCGACATGTCGATCAGCGTGCCGTCCACAGGCGTGGCCAACACCCACAGTCGTGCATCTATGCCGATGGAGAGCTCCTGGAACTCCACATACGAGTAGCCCAGGCCAGTGACCCGCGCAATGGCTGTTACCTCGAGGTTGAGTCTCGCAATCTTGGCGATCTTGCGGGTGGTCGAGAAGCCGAAACGGCTCTCGAGGTACGGACCGTCGATCGACACCGGTATCTCGTTCGTTACATTGCCGTAGCCGTGGACATAGCTCAGGTGGGCGATGTCCACCGAGTTCTCGCTCGTCTCCTGGGGATGACCCGGAAAACGCACTGTCCGGATTTGGATGTTGCTCCACTCACCTGCATCCGACGGCTCGGCGGGGAGGTGCCATTGCGGGGGACGTCCGTCCATCCCCCACCAGGCGAAGACCAACCCCCCCCCCCCCTTGAACTCCCGAGTCTCGAAGACACGTAGCCGCGTGGATCGAGCGGGAGCCGCAGATGGGGTAACGACGCACTGCCCGTCTGCGTCGTACTGAAAACCATGGAAGGGACACACGAGCCGGCCATCGACCACACGTCCCCCTGCAGCTGGACCCAGTTGCGATCCAAGATGGGGGCACACCGACTTGGCCACGCTGATACGGCCGCTCTCGTCGCACCAGATGACGATGTTCTGGCCCATCCACGTCTGCTCGACGAGCTTCGACTTCTCCACCGCTTGCCGCGTGGTAAGGAAGTACCAACCCTCGGGAAACGGTGGAAGCGAACTAATGTTCGCTAGCTCGCGGGCTCCGGTCGGCACAACTCCATACTCCTCGCCCATCTCGACGCTCGCCGATTTCCTCAGTAGCTATGGGCTCGGGCAGGATAACTGGCGCGCTATCACCACTGGAGCACAAGGTTCTATACTTACCGACGTCATAACAAACGCACGTACCACAGATTACCCCCAATCACCCACGGGAAACGCAACGTGACGATCCACTCCACCGAGGCTGCCGCGACGCGAACGCTCAGCCTCCCCGAAGAGCTCATCTTGATGCTCCTCAACGAGGAAAGTGGTTACTTCCATCAGGTTCCCGGCTGGAACTTGAACTGTGCAGTTGCGGGCGCTGCGCTCGCCGAACTCTCCCTGCAAGCCCGAGTCGACACGGACATGGTTCATTTGATCCTGTTGGACAAGACACCCACCGGTGATCCGGTGTCGGATTTCGCGTTGCAACAGATCAGCGCCGAACCTGACCTAAAGAACGCCCAGTATTGGATCGAGCGGCTGGCGCCTCATGCGGAAATGATGATCGACCTGACATTGGATCGATTGACCAGTGCTGGCATTCTCGAACATCACGACGGCAACTTCTGGACACTCTCTCCAGCTGCCCGGCACAGCGAGCACCTCGGCATGAGTGGTGAGGACACCGCCGCGCAGTTCATCAAGACACGTATCGGAAAGGCAATCTTCAGCGCCGCCATCCCGAGTCCACGAGATGTCATCATCATCGGTCTCGCGAGTACGTGCGATGTTCTGCGGTTCATATTTGACATCGATGATGCAGCTGAAGATCGCATCCGCCTCCTTTGCCAGATGGACTTGATTGGTCAGGCCATCGCCAATGCGGTCGAGCACAATCTCGCTGGCCCTCTACTGCGACAAGCCGCCTTCACAAAGTCAATTCCCGTAGTTCCGTTGCGTCGGTTGCTGTTTAACCGGAATGCCCTGCGCGGGAATCTACCGGCATTTTTTGCTGATCTCACAAAACTCCTCGGTCCTGTCATGGCAATCAAACCGCCTGTTGGCAAACCAGTTATGTACGTTCTGGCAGGTGCTACGACGAACCGATGGGTCCATCGTTACGGTCGAATGTACCTGCGTTCAAGTGACTATTTCCGCCATCTGGAGACTGCGTATCATGCCGCAGGCCTCTTACCCTCGTTGGATGGTGCCGAACATTTTCGAATGCGAAAAGTCATGCGGTCCAGCTATTCCCGGGCAATACTTGAGCAGCAGCTGGATAGTGTGTACCAGCGCGCAAGAGCACACATAGCAGGTTGGAACGAAGGAGACAAGTTCCGGTTGGTGCACATGTGTCATCGCTATATCAATGCGCAGCTCTCACCTTTGTTCGTCAACATCGACTCCCAAGACGTCATCGACGATTTGATCGCGTACAAGCAACGCGCCCTGAACACCCATGTTGCGCGGGTGATGCCCAAGTTCCTGCTTCACACACCATCGATGAAACGGAAAGCAAGATCCATCGATGTGATCCTCGATCGGATTCAGCTTTCCCACACTTCTACCCAGCGGGCAGGCTGCCCGCGGGACCATGCCGACGATTTGCTCAGTCTTCATGAGAGCGATCCAGTATTTCTGCCAGAATCCAACCTCAGATTTGCATTGTCAGCCCCCATGCTCGCCTCAATGTACGTCGGCGACCAGCTGAGCTTTATCTTGCACGCTTTGATCCGGCAGCCTGACACGTATCGTCGCATCCAAACGGAGGCTGCCGCTGTATTCAAGAACAGTGAACCCCAGTGGGATCTCCTCAACTCGGATCAAGTTGACGTCACGACACGTTTTATCAAGGAATGCATCCGCCTGTATCCGACGATTCCCGGGTCGATTCGCACGGTGATGAATTCCTGCGTTGTGGGAGACCACGAACTTCCCGTTGGCGCACGGGTCTTCATTGCCGCTACGGCAGCGCACTATATGGACGATGTCTTTCCCGACCCTCACAGGTTCGATATCGATCGCTACCTGCCTGCGCGCGGTGAGCACCGTTCGCCGGGCTACGCCCCATTCGGACTGGGTACGCATAGCTGCCTTGGTTCACGACTAGTAGAACTGCAGCTCACTTTGAGCGTACTCATGCTAGCTCATTACTTCACATTTGAGTTAAGGAGGCCTGATCGCCAGCTGAAGATCAGTCCCTTCCCATCAATGTCACCGAAAGCCCGACTCAAGATAGCCATCAGAGAGCAGAGACACGAGCTGGCCGTCTGAGCGACGTCGGCACCGCAGGCCGGCCGTCGCTATGAAGCCGAGCTCGCCGGCTTGGACGCTGTGCCGCGGTTGCCTGATCGGGATCGCCGTCGAGATGATCGGCCGCCGCGGTTCTGGCCTCGACCTTGGCCTTTCCCCCGCTGTCGGGGTCGTTGTCCCCCACCGGATCGGCGGCGCGGCCGGCGGCGATTTCGCCGGGCGTCGCCCAAGCGCGGCGGTGGACCGGTCGGGCGCACCCGCACTCGAACGCGGGCGGGCTCGCGCCGAATTCCCCAGCGAGTTCGCGTTGGCTCCGCCAAAATCTCGATGTCGACGTCCTCGGCGGCAACCGAGAGCGCATCGAGGGCACGCTCACGCGCCTCGTCAACGGTGGGGCCCGTCATCACGATCCACTCCATGACGCAGCCCTAGCTCCCCGCAGAAATCGCCGTCGCACTCATCGCTTGCGGCGATTGCGCGTCCTGCCGTCTCCTGAGGTGCGGCGACTCTGGATGGGCTTCGACTCTGGTTCGGACTGGCCCCGACGGCGCTTGCGGCCACGCTCAGAGGTCTGGTACCGACGCGAACCGGTTCCGCCCCGGCGTGAACGCTTGTCGGCATCGGTGACCCGTTCCTCCGACGAACGGGTCCGGCGGACCGAAGAAGTCTCTGAGGGTTCCGGCGGCGCGGGCTCCGGCGTGCTCTCGTGCGACGAGTTGCGTGAGCCCGACCGACGTTCTGCGCGGCGTTGCTCGCGAGCCGCTCGACGGGTCGCCTCAGCGTCAAGCGCCTTGCGTGACCGCTGATTCGGCACCGGTCGCGGTGGCTCAGGCTCCGACACCGTCTCAGCCTCGATGACATCGTCAGAGGACTCGGGCGTGACCAGCGGTTTCGCCGGCTTCATCGTGGCATGGATGAAGGCCTGGGTCAGCATCCGGTAGATGCTGGACACGATGAAGTAAGGCACCAACGCCGCCGGC
This sequence comes from Candidatus Poriferisodalis sp., assembly GCF_965221945.1. GTDB lineage: Bacteria > Actinomycetota > Acidimicrobiia > Acidimicrobiales > Poriferisodalaceae > Poriferisodalis. The sequence continues at coordinate 3,266,573 of NZ_OZ244925.1, forward strand.
ACGAAGAAGCTGAACACCGGCAGCATAAAGGGCATGTACTTCATCATGATTTCCATCTGACGGTTCGGCATGGCCGCGCCGCCGCGCCGCGCCGCCATCTGGCGCTGCTGGAGCCAGGCCAGCAGGAATGTGACCGCTACGAGCCCCAGATAGGGGAGTCCCTCGACGAAATCAGACTGGATTACGTCCTTCGCTGCCTCCGACAAGTCCATCCCCAGGGACCGCATTTCGCCGCCCGCGTCGACGATGTCCTGGTAAAGCTGCGAATCAGGACTCAGATTTCGGGGAAAAGGCTTGTCGACTGGATTCTGTTCAGGTATGCGCAGGTTCCAAATGACTCGGTACAGCACGATGAAGATGGGGATCTGGGCCAGATTCGGTAGGCACCCGCCCAGGGGGCTCACTCCGTTCGACTGGTAGAGCTTCATCGTTTCTTCGTTGAGTTTCTGGCGGTCGCCGGTGTGCTTCTTGCGCAGCTGAGCCAGCTCCGGCTGCAGTGCCTGGGTCTTGGTCATCGTCCGGGCACCGCGCAAGGTGAGCGGGGTGAACAGCAGCATGATCGCCAGGGTCAGCATGCAGATGGCGAACGTGTAGTCGGGGACGAGCGAGTAGAACCACGCCAGCACACCGGCGATGCCGTCAAATATCGGATCAGCCCAATCGAACATCAGTGCTCCCAGGATCCAGTAGCGGCATCCGCACGGCGATCCCGGCCGCTCCTCACCGCTACCGGGTCGTAGCCCCAGCCGCCCCACGGATGGCAGCGGCAGATGCGCCGGATGGCCAGCCAACTACCTCGTGCCGCACCCCAGGTTCGCACGGCATCGAGTGCGTACTGCGAACACGTCGGATCGAAGCGGCACGACGGCGGCCTCGAGCGGGGGAGTGCGCGGTAGAACCTGACCACAGCGACCAGCGCTCGTGCGACGGACCCCATTCTCATTTCGGCGTGCTCTTGGTTCTCGGAAAGGCCCCCGCCATCTCCAGCAACCTCGCCAGCTCGGCTCGGGCGCGCCGGTAGGTCACCGCCGAGACTGCTCCGCGCGTGCCGACGAGATACCGGCCCGGCGCCAAGTCGTCCGCGTGTTCGCGAAACAGCGCCCGCAGGCGTCGACGCACCCGATTGCGCGCCACTGCGGTGCCAGCGTGCCGGCTGAGCGCAAACGCCACACGGGGCCGTGCCAGCCCGGCGTCGGCTGCGAAGGACATCCACAGCAGCTCGCTGTCGAAGCGACGACCGCGTCGCAGCGCTGCGAAGTCGGCCTTGCTGTGGCACGAATCGATCAGGCGCTCAGCCGTTGCCGGCCCTTGCGTCGGCGAGAATTCACAATTGCCCGGCCCGCGCGGGTGGACATGCGATGGCGGAAGCCGTGTCGGCGTGCCCGTCTGCGGCTGTGGGGTTGGTACGTGCGCTTCACGCTGCAGCCTCCTGGAGGTTCAGGCCGCGGGCAGGTCCGCGAAATGCGGTGCGGCGACCGGAGCGTGCCCGGGTGTCGACCCGAGAGCGCTGACAGCCTACGGGTGCTGGCACAAGGCGGCACCGGGGTACGGGGAACACGAAGACGCGCGTGTCGACGCGGGTGTTAACGCGCGCATTCGCGCGCGTTATTCGCGCGCAACACCTTGTGCCGGTTCATCACCGGCTGCGGTCGGGCAGGTTGCCGGGACAGCAAACACCCATGTCACCTGCCTGTTTGCGGGAGTTATGGGCCTGTCGATGAACTGTCGAGCCCGCGTCATCTCGGACATCATGGCGGTGTACCAACGCGCGCTTGCGACAGTGGGTGCGCGGCCATAAGTTCCTTTCACGGATGCCGCTTGGTGGCTCGCAGGAGAACAACGGGTTCCCCGGGTGCACTACGGCCGCAGGCGAACGAGGTTGTTGTGGTGAGTTCTCCGCAGGCGGGTGCCACAGCACACGAGCCTGACGACGAACCTCACATCTCACCGCAGTCGGCCCCATTCGAGCAATCTCATATGACTTCACGGGAGCCATCAGAAACGGCCGAAAACGCGCGGGCGAATACCGACGAGTTGTGGTCGCAGTGCCGTGAGATCCTCCGCAGGACCGTCTCGGACGCACTCTGGTTGGGCTACTTCCGCCACTTGCAGGCGCTGCACATCGACGGCGAGCTGGCCGTGCTGATCGCGCCGAGCAACATGATCCGGGATCGCATCCAGCGCCGATATATCCCCATGCTCCACGCCGCCTTCGAACGGCTGCCTGTCCGCCCGCAGACCTACGAGATCGAGACCCGTCCCGAGCTCGCAGATCTTGACAGCGCCAACGGCACCGACGCGGACCCACACGACGTCGATGCAATCCCCGACGACGATGCCTCCGTCCTGAGCCAGGACGAGACATGGCACCCAGCGGGCGGCTCTGCCCAGTCTGCACCGGTCGCCGAGAGCGCCGTCCGTGACGCTGCGTCACCCAGTGTCGCCGGAACGCCGCGCAGGGTGTCGGGCGTCGACATCACCAATCCCCGCTACACCTTCGAGAGCTTCGTCACCGGCAGCAGCAACCGGTTCGCCCAAGCCGCGGCGCTCGCGGTAGCTGAGACTCCGGGAATCGCGTACAACCCGCTGTTCATTCATGGCAGCACAGGCCTGGGCAAGACCCACCTGCTGCAGGCCGTTGTGAACTTCCTGGGCACGACCCTGCCCGAGCATCGTGTCCGGTACGTCTCGACCGAGACCTTCCTCTCAGAGTTCATCGAAGCAATCCGTACGAACACGACGCCAGCGTTCAAGCGGCGTTACCGCGAGCTCGACGTGCTGCTGCTCGATGACATCCAGTTCATGGAAGGCAAGGAAGGCCTGCAAGAAGAGCTGTTCCACACCTTTAACTCGCTCCACGTGGCGGGCCGGCAGATCGTGATCTCCTCAGATCGCCCGCCTCGCAGCATCGCCACGCTGTCAGACCGGCTGCGCAGCCGATTCGAGTGGGGCCTGATCACCGACATTCAACCGCCCGATCTTGAGACTCGGGTGGCCATCTTGCGCAAGAAGACCGAGCACAGACATGTACCCGACGAGGTGCTCGAGCACATCGCCTACATCATCATCAACAACATCCGTGAACTCGAGGGCGCGCTAATTCGCGTCACCGCCTACGCCAGTCTCACCCGCAACGCCGTCACGCTCGAGATGGCACAGCAGATCCTCAGCGACGTCCGTGAACCGCAGGAGAAACCCATCACCACCGAGCGGATCCTGCACATGACCGCCGACATGTTCGGCTACGGCGTGATCGAACTCACCAGCCAAGGCCGTCAGCAGGGCCTGGTCAAAGCGCGCCAGATCAGCATGTACGTGATGCGCGAACTCACCGACCTGAGCTACCCCGCCATTGGGAGTGTGTTCGGCGGCCGCGATCACACCACGGTCATGCACGCTGTCAAGAAGATCAACAGCCTCCTGCCTTCAGAACGCAAGGTGTACGACCAGGTAGCACAGCTCATCTCGCGGGTCCGAGCCGCCTGAGGCTGACTCGACATCGGCTGTCCGCTATGCGGCCGACAAGTGGATCTAGGGTGTCTCCACACGTTGTGGATAACGAGTGGAAAAGTTCTCGACAAACCTCGGGAAACGTCGTGCTTTTCCACCGCTGCGCCAGCGATACAGGAAAAGGGAGGGTGTAGCTGTGGACGTGGCAAGCAAGACTGTTAACGGCCACATAGCGCTGATCTGCGAAAACGACTCACCGTCCACAATTCACAGCCCCTATAACTACTACTGAATAAGTCTCAACCATCACATTGAGAATTGTCTGTCTCATCGGTCTCGTACGACCAAGGAGAACCGCCCGTGAAATTGCGTATTGAACGAGATGCACTGGTCGACCAGCTGACTTTGGCGAGCCGTGGGGTCAATGCGCGCGGTGGCGGGTTGTTCGTGCTCACCGGATTGCATCTGTGTGCTGATGGAGAAGGCCTCAGGGTCACGGGTACCGACTTGGACCTGACCGTGCGGACCCAGCTGCGGACTCCGGTGGAGACCGAAGGTGAGACGGTCGTCCCAGCTCGCCTCCTGACCGATATCGCCCGAGCGCTGCCTGCCGGCGAGATCAGCCTGGAAGTGACCGACGACGAAGTGCAGATCACCGGTGCACGTGCGCAGTTCTCCGTACGGACCCTGCCGACAGCCGATTTCCCGGTACTGCCCCAGCCGGCTGGAGACAGCGTGACCGTTCCTGCCGGCGACTTGGCGCAAGCCTTCCGGCAGGTTGTCCGCGCTGCAAGTTCCGACGACGCCCGACCAATTCTGACTGGTGTGCTCATGGCAGCTCGCGGAGACGGACTGCGCCTCGTGGCCACCGACTCCTACCGTCTGGCACTGCGTGACCTGCCCGAGGCGCAAGTCTTGGCGACAGGGCAGCAAGTGCTGGTTCCGTCGCGAGCACTCGAGGAACTCGGACGGATCTTGGACTCCAGCAAGGACGTGACCATGCGGCTGGGCGAACGTGAAGTCACCTTCGAAGTCTCCGACGAGTCTCAATCCGCCCAGGTGACCTGTCGTCTCATTGCGGGCGACTTCCCGAGCTATGAACCGCTGATCCCCGACTCGCACGACAACCGCTTGGAGGTGGACCGTGCCGCGTTGCTCGACGGGGCTCGCCGGCTCCGCTTGCTGGCACGCGACACGAATGCGCCGCTGCGAATGGAGTTGCGCGAAAACAGCATCGAACTCACGGTCATCTCCCAGGACGTCGGGAGCGCGAGCGAGGAAATCGATGCCACGTACGAGGGAACGCCGACCACAGTCGCTTTCAACCCCGACTACCTCATCGAAGGCCTCGATGCTGCCGGCGGCGACACCGTCGAGTTGGTGCGGCTCGATGCCCTCAAGCCCGCCGTGCTTCGAACGCCTGGCCACGGCGAGTTCCTGTACCTGCTGATGCCAGTGCGGGTGTCGTAGTCAGCTGAACCGCCGCCGCCAGAGCCAGCTCTTGTGATCGTTGCCTGGCTGAGTATCGAGAATTTTCGGAACCATCGATCTACCCAGCTGTCGCTTGACGAGGCCCGGACGCTCGTGGTCGGGCCCAACGGGCACGGCAAGACGAACCTGCTCGAGGCCATCGCGATGCTGGATGGGTCGGGTTCGTTCCGCGGGGCGAGCGCGGAGACTGTTGTGCGGGCCGGTTGCGAGCGGGCCTACGTGCGCGCCGAGATTCGCCGGGAGCGCCGGAAGTACCTGGTGGAGATGGAGATTGCGGCGGCTGGCCGTTCCCGGGCCCAGGTGAACGGCCAGCGTGTGCGGTCGCTGCGCGATCTTGCCGATGTGGTCAGCGCCGTGGTGTTCTGCCCAGCGGACCTGTCGATCCCTGCGGGCGGCCCAGCCGTGCGGCGGGAGCTGCTCGACGACATTCTGTCCGCCACCGATCGCGAGTACCGGGCGGCGCGCCTCGATTTCGAACGGATCCTGCGCCAACGCAACAACCTGTTGAAGCAGGCGGGCACGCGTCTCGACGACGAAGCCCTGACCACGCTGGAAGTCTGGGATGCACAATTCGCTGCTGCTGGCGAGACGGTTGCGACCCGCCGCGCCGCCCTGTGCACTGCACTGGCGCCTCCTGCACAGGACGCCTACTACCGACTCGCCGGGACCACAGTTCAGTTGGAGCTGTCCTACGCAGCCCCGTGGCGCGACGGCACGCTCGCCGTCGCCTTGGATCAGGCGCGTTCGGACGATCTGCGGCGCGGTACCACCACAGTGGGCCCACACCGCGACGACATGGAGATCTTCCTGGACGGGCTGCCGGCACGGACGCACGCCTCGCAGGGAGAACAGCGGAGCATTGCGCTGGCGCTGCGACTGGCGGAGCACCGCTACACAGCCGAGATCGGCGGTATCGAGCCGGTCATCCTGCTCGACGATGTCTTCTCCGAGCTCGATGAGGGCCGCGCTCAACGCCTCGTCGGCTGCCTTCCTTCCGCACAGACCGTGGTGACGTCGGCCACCGGCCACGTACCGCCGGGAATCGAGATTCGCCGCCACATCCAGATCCGCGACGGCGAGGCGACCCCTGAAGACGCTCAGGTCAGCGAGAGCACCGACTGACCGGTTTGCGTCATGAGGCGTGCGAGCATGGGCATCCGATGAAGAGACGTCGCCACGGCACAACTGGGCGCGAGCCTCGGCCGATCAAGGACTCGCTGCGGGCCGTCACCTCTGGTTTCGGTTCGCGGGGTCGGGCGATCGACCTGGGCGAGCGTTGGGTCCAAGCCGTGGGCGAGGCGATTGCGGCCCACGCGCAGCCCGAGCGGCTCGAAGCCGGCCGCTTGATCATTGTTGTCGACGACCCCGCTTGGGCGACGGAATTGCGCTATCACTCCAGCCGGATTCTGGCTGCATTGAACGCCGAAACCGGTGCTGCGGCCATCTCAGAACTGCACCTGCGTGTGCGTCCTCGCGGATAACGTAAAAAACCTAGTGTGACCTGCGGTTTTGTTTCCCTTTCCGCGGGCGTTTTGGCACCGAGAATGGCGCGCTCTCCGGTAGACTGAAGCGTTAGGAAGAGTGCCGTTGGACACCAGGACCCGGACTTGGAGACAGAGCTGATCCATGCCGCGCCGGAGACCCCGACTCGCACAGTGACTGACACCACCTTGGCGCCGACCGCGGCGACCCCAGTCGACGGCACAGATGCGCCTAGTAGCAGCGCGCCAGCGGCCAACAACCCAGTCGTAGGCGACTACAACGCCGATGCCATCACGGTGCTCGAAGGCCTCGAGCCCGTGCGTGAACGGCCCGGGATGTTCATTGGCTCGACCGGTCCGGGAGGCCTGCACCACCTCGTCTACGAAGTGGTGGACAACGCCGTCGATGAGGCCATGGCAGGGCACTGCACCTCCATCGAGGTCACCCTGCGGGCAGACGGAACATGCAGCGTCTTCGACAACGGTCGAGGCATTCCCGTTGAGGCCCATCCGCAGTATCCCGACAAGTCGGCTGCCGAGGTCGTGTTGACCGTGCTGCACGCAGGAGGCAAGTTCGGCGGCGCCGGTTACAAGGTGTCCGGCGGCCTGCATGGGGTCGGCGTGTCGGTCGTCAACGCCCTGTCCTCGGAGCTGGAGGCCATCATCGACCGCGAGGGTCGGCGTTGGCGTCTGAAGTTCCGCGACGGCGGCGAGCCTGTCGGCAAGCTGACCGACATCGGCCCCTCGCCCGATGCCAACACTGGCACCACCATCACCTTCCAGCCCGACTCCACGGTGTTCGATCACGTCGAGTTCCGGGCGCAGACGCTCACCGAGCGGCTGCAGATGATGGCGTTCCTGAACGCGGGTCTGCGCATCGGATTCACCGACGAGCGGCGGGCCGAGCCCGCCCGCCACGAGTTCTGTTACCCCGGTGGCATTCGCGACTTCGTGCGGCACCTGAACGAAACGTCCGAGGCGCTGTTCGACGGTGTCGGCTACCTGTCAGCGGCAGAAGCTGGCGACGAGGTGGAGATCGCCTTCCAGTGGAACAACGGCTTCAACACCGATGGCATTCACAGCTTCGCCAACGGCATCAACACGATCGAGGGGGGCATGCACGCTGAGGGGTTCCGCTCTGCGCTGACCTCGGCCGTGAACGCCTACGCCCGCGATCGCAAGATGCTGCGACCCGACGATGGGAACCTCCAGGGCGACGACATCCGCGAAGGGCTGACCGCGGTGGTGAGCGTCCGCATGGAGTCGCCGCAATTCGAAGGCCAGACCAAGGCCAAGCTGGGCAACACCGCAATGCGCAGCCTGGTGCAGAAGGCTGCCTACAGCGGGCTCGGCGAATGGTTCGAGGAACACCCGAGCGAGGCCAAGCTGGTGGTGGGCAAGGCGGTCGACGCTCGCAGGGCCCGAATCGCCGCGCAGAAGGCACGCAACACCGTGCGCAAGTCGGCGCTGCGGGGCGCCGGCCTGCCAGGCAAGCTCACCGACTGCTCATCCAGCGACCCCGACGAGTCCGAGCTGTACATCGTCGAGGGCGACTCGGCTGGGGGATCGGCCAAGGAGGCACGCGACCCCGCCACCATGGCAATCCTGCCGATTCGAGGGAAGATCCTCAACGTTCAGCGCAGCCGCCCCGAGCGCATCTTCGACAACAACGAGATCGGCGCGCTGATCTCGGCAATCGGTGCCGGCGTCGACGGCGCGACCGGTGAAGGCGGATTCGACGTCGAACGGGTGCGGTACCGCAAGGTGATCCTGCTATGCGACGCCGACGTCGACGGCAGTCACATCCGCACATTGCTGCTGACGTTCTTCTTCCATCGCATGCGCGATCTGCTGCAGTACGGCTGCGTGTACATCGCGCAGCCACCGCTGTACTCCACCAAGGTCGGGTCCGAGACGGTGTACCTCAAGGACGACCGCGCCAAGACGGCGTTCCTTTCCGAGCGGACCAACCACCGCAACGAGTTCCAGCGCCTGAAGGGCCTCGGTGAGATGGACGCCCAAGAGTTGTGGGACACCACGATGGATCCGGCTCGCCGAACCCTGCTGCGCGTCACGCTCTCCGAGGCCGCCACAGCGGACCTCATCTTCAGCATCCTCATGGGCGACGACGTGGAAGCCCGCCGGGGTTTCATCCAGAACAACGCCAGCGACGTGCGGTTCCTGGACGTCTAAACCCAGCACAACGATGGATCACCGGCCCGATACCCCATGAGCGACGACCAACCCGACAGCGGTGACACCGGCGCTGGAACCGGTGTGATGGATATCGAGATCCAGACCGAGATGGAGCAGTCCTTCTTGGACTACGCCATGTCAGTTATCACGTCCCGGGCACTGCCCGATGCGCGTGACGGCCTGAAACCGGTGCATCGCAGGATCCTCTGGTCGATGTTCGACACCGGCTTGCGACCGGACCGTCCCCACAAGAAATGCGCCACCGTGGTCGGCGATGTCATCGCCAACTACCACCCCCACGGCGACGGCTCGATCTATGACGCACTCGTTCGGATGGGCCAGTCGTTCAGCCTGGCGAACAAGCTGATCGACCCGCACGGCAACTTTGGCTCGCCGTCGGACCCGCCCGCCGCCTACCGCTACACCGAGTGCCGCCTGACGAACTTGGCCATGACAATGGCGGAGGGCATCGACGAGCAGACGGTGGACTTTGCCGCCAACTTCGACGGCTCCCGCACTGAGCCGTTGGTGATGCCGTCACGGTTCCCGAACCTGCTGGTCAACGGCAGTCAGGGCATAGCGGTCGGCATGGCGACCAACATCCCCACGCACAACCTCGGCGAGATCATCGACGCCACGATTCATCTCATCTCCCATCCCGACGCCACCGTCGAGGACTTGATGGCGTTCGTGCACGGACCCGACTTCCCGACGGGTGGCCGGATGCTGGGTCGAGCCGGCGCACGGGAGGCAATGACGACTGGCCGCGGCTCGGTGAAGATGCGCGCCCGGGCCGAGATCGTCGAAGACGGCAGGCGGTCGAGCATCGTGGTGACCGAGATCCCGTACCAGACCTCCGTCGAGGGCATCGAACGCAAGATTGCCGATGCGGTGAACCGCAAGGTCATCGACGGCATCACCGAGCTGCGCAACGAGTCCGCAAAGGGCAAGACGCGCTTCGTGATCGAGATGCGGCCGTCAGCGCCGGCCAATGTGGTGCTCAACAACCTGTGGAAGCACACGCCGCTGCAGTCCAGCTTTGCGGTGAACATGGTGGCGCTCGTCGACGGGGTGCCGCGCACGCTGAACCTTCGGAGTGCGTTGGTCGCCTATGTCGGCCACCAGATCGAGGTGGTGACGCGGCGCAGTCAGCATCGCCTGGACGTGGCGCGTGCTCGGTCGCACATCGTGGAAGGCCTGCTGCGAGCGCTGGACCTGATCGACGAGATCATCGCCCTGATACGCGCTAGTGCAGATCGCGCTGCAGCGCTCGAGGGCCTGTGCGCTGAGCCGATGTCGTTCAGTGGCGAGCAGGCGAACCACATTCTCGACATGCAGCTGAGCCGCCTCACCCGGCTGGGCCGCACCCGATTGACTGACGAGCTGGCTGAGCTGAAACGCACCATTGCCGAACTGGAAGCCATCCTCGGCGACGATGCGCGGCTGCGGCAGGTGATCATCGACGAGCTGAGCGCGCTGCGTTCAGATCACGCAATTCCCCGGCGCACCGAGATCGTCACCGATCCGGGCGAGATGGACGCCGAGGACCTGATCGACGACGAGCCGCTGGTGGTGACGCTCACTCGCGAGGGCTATGTGAAGGCCACTTCGCCTGACATGTTCCGCACCCAGGGTCGTGGCGGGCGTGGCGTGCAAGGCGCCCGGCTCAAGGACGACGATGTCGTGGACCGTGTGATGCTCACTACGGCACACGCATGGCTGTTGTGCTTCACCAACCGCGGCCGGGTGCACCGGCTGAAGGCCTACGAGGTGCCGCTCACGAACCGCACCGCGCGGGGGACCGCGCTGGTGAACCTGCTGCAGTTGGCCGCTGGCGAGCGCGTCGAGGCGGTGGTGGAGGCGCGGGAGTTCCCCTCGGACCGGTACCTGATGTTCATCACGCGCCAAGGTCTGGCCAAGAAGACTGCGCTGAGCGCGTACGAGAACATCCGCTCCAATGGCCTCATTGCGTTGAGCCTGCGCGACGGCGACGAGTTGGTCCGTGTGCTCGAGACTTCGGGCAACGACGACGTGATGATCGTGTCGCGAGCGGGGCGGGCCATCCGGTTCTCGGAAGACGATGTGCGTTCGATGGGCCGAGTTGCAGCTGGCGTTCGGGGCATGCGCCTGCGCGGTGACGACACGGTGGCTGCTGCTGATGCGCTGTCGCCCGACGACGAGCGTGACCTGCTGGTCGTGGCGAGCACCGGGACTGCCAAGCGCACCGCTGCGGCGCTGTTCGGGTGCAAGCGACGCGGCGGTCTCGGCATGATCGCTGTGAAGCTGCCGGACGCGGAGGCTCATGTCGTGGGTGCGCGGCTGGTCGGCCCCGACGATGAGGTGCTGCTGGTGTCGTCGAGCGGTGTGCTCATCCGGACTCGCGTGGTGGATATTTCTCGGCAGGGCCGCGCAGCTTCTGGCGTGCGGGCGATGGCGCTGGGCGACGGCGAGACCGTGGTGGCGATTGCCCCTGTCGACCTTGAGGTCGACGTGCCCGAATCCGATGATGCCGACACGCAACCTGGCGAAATCTCTTCGGCCGAGGAGAGCTCACCGGCGTAACGTCGCTCGATGACGTCGGCTGTGCTCGTTCAAGCCCCGCCGGTCCCGCCTGCCCCGCCTTTCCGGCAGAGCCAGTGCGGTCAGACCGCGTTGCCGGCGGCGCTGCTGGCGCTTGGACTGCTGGTCGGATTGGGCCTCGTCGCTCGCTGGGGTCATGCTGCGCTGGCGAGTTCGCGTGCCCAGACCGCTGCTGACGCCGCAGCCCTGGCGACGCTGGCCGGGGCGGATCTCAGCCAGGTTCCCCAAGGTGTGCTGCCCGATGCCGACGCGGCAGCTGCCGCCGTTCGCGATGCCGGCGGGACGCTGCTCGCCTTTGATCTTTACGTCGGTGACGGCACTGTGCAGGTCGAAGTCGTCGTGGAGCTCGACGGCCAGCGCGCCTCGGCAGCCGCGGCGGCACAAGTACCGCTGTCGTTTCCGCTGGGCCCGCTGCCCGGCCTGGTGCCCGGCTCCCCTGACGGGCTGTCTGGCGGCTGACTCCTACACTGCGAAGCGTGGCCGAGGGGACATCCGGTGGGGCGCCGCCGTCGCCGGAGCCGAGCGGACCAACTCCCACCGACGAGCTGTTTGCTGAAGCGCTGGGCATCACCCCAGCGGGTCGCTCCCGTCGCCGCCGCGCTCCGGTGCCCGACGTGCCGCCGGCCGGTCCAGGTGCCCCGCCCCAGATTCCGCACGCGCCGCCGGGCCAGATTCCGTCGGCGTCGCCCCATGTGCAGCCCGGTCAGGTTGCGCCAACCCATGCGCCGCCGGGCCACGATGCCCCGCCCCCTGCAGAGGAAATGGAGCCCGTCCGCTGGAAATGGCTCAGCCAGCGCCGGGCCCGAGTGCGGCGGACGCACCGGATCCTTCGCCACATCGATCCCTGGTCGGTCTTCAAGGTGTCAGTGCTGCTCTATGCCTGCCTGTATGTTGCGGTGCTGGCCGCGGGCGTGCTGCTGTGGAATGCGGCTCAGCGGTCAGGTCTGGTCGACAAGGTCGAATCGTTCATCACCGAAGTGGGCTCGTACGAGAGCTGGACGATCGACGGCATGGTCATTTACCAGCGCGCCCGGATCATCGGTCTCATCGTCGCCACCGTCGGTGTCGCCTTCAACGTGGTGATGGCGATCATGTTCAACCTGATCAGCGATCTCACCGGCGGCGTGCGTGTCACGGTGCTGGAGGACGAGCGCCGCCCGCCCGCCCGCTGAGCGCTCGACCAGAATTCACACTTGGATGTACCCGCAGGCGGGCTGTAGTGTGAGCAACTTCGCGGGGCTATAGCTCAGTCGGTTAGAGCGCACCCCTGATAAGGGTGAGGTCGTTGGTTCGATTCCATCTAGCCCCACACAGACCAAAGCAGTCATGGTGAGTTTTCTTCGGAGGGTGCTGCTCGCCAGCGTTGTCGGCGGGTTGGTCACCTTCATCTTGCGCCTGCGTTCTTCCCAAGACGTGCCTCGCCGCGAGGGCAGCTGGCGTGAGCTATCTGGGCCTGACCTGCGGTGATCAGGTGATCTGCCGATGAGTTCGGCAGCAGTTATTGGCGCGGGAGCGGTCGGTCAGCGCATCGCCCGGCAGCTGGCCTCACGAGAGGATGTGGATCGCCTGGTGCTGGGCTCGCGCCACACCGACCGGCTGCGTGGGCTTGCCTCACAATTGCTCGACGTGGATGTCGAGGTCGTAGAACCGGGCTCGTTGCCCGAAGTCGATGTAGTGATACTCAGCCTGCCGAGCGGTGGCCACACTGCGCTGGCCGAGAAGGCCCTCGAGCGCGGCGCCCACGTGGTGTCGCTGTCAGGCGCCGTCAGCGATGTGGAGCAACTGCTTGCACTCGACAAGCGGGCCAAGAACGCCAAGAAGTCCGTCGTGGTCGGGGCGGGATTCTCGCCCGGGTACAGCTGCTTGCTGGCACGCCACGGTGCTGCGCAATTCGACATGGTGACCGAGATTCACATTGCTCGTGTGGGCACGGGAGGTCCTGCCTCCCAGCGCCAATTGCACCGTGCCCGGACCGGGACCTCGATCGATTGGCGGGACGGGGGTTGGCGCCGCCGGCGGGGCGGCTCGGGCCGGGAGCTGGTGTGGTTTCCTGATCCGCTCGGTGCGCACGACTGCTACCGGGCTGCGCTCGCGGACGCGCTGCTGCTGGTGCCGGCATTCAACGACATCGAACGGGTGACGGCGCGTGTTGCAGGAACCCGCCGCGATCGCCTGACTGCGATGCTGCCGATGCTGCGTCCACCCCATCCCGAAGGCGGGCCTGGGGGAGTGCGCGTCGAGCTGCGAGGCATGCGGGACGGCCGCCACTGCACCGATGTGCTCGGCGTGATCGACCATCCGAGCGCGGCGGCTGCCGCCGTGGCCGCTACTGCCACGGGATGGGCACTAGCCGACGAGCTGCCTTCGGGGGCGTGGGGGCTCGGGATGCTCGACGATCCGCTGCCGTGGTTAGCGGAGTTGGCGGAACGGGGCGTGCGCGCCGCTGCCTACGAGGGCGCCCGCCTGTAGTTCGGCCGCAATTGCAACCGAACAGCTGCGCCGGGTCAGCCCAGCGAGCTCAGCCGGTCAGATGCGCACTTCGCGCTGCCAGTCTTCGAGCAGTTCGTAGTTGCCGAACGTCTCGAGTGTCTCGGGACCGATGCGGCCCCACACGAACAGCATCAAATCCTGTGCCGGCCCCCGGGCGGCCACATCCGACTTGCGGTGCGCATGCTCCACCTCAAGGCCTTCGGATGTCCGAGTGATGACCCATTCACCGTCGGCATCAGTGGCGTGCAGGTGGATGGTCTCGCCGTTGCCGGCGAAGACCGTCGGTTGACGCACCGGCAGGAAGAAGTCGAAGACTTCGTCGATGCCGTCGACGGCCGCGGCGGAATCGATCGGATTCGGCGTGCCGTCGAACGCGGATTCGGCGTCCCAGCGGTGCATCACGGCTTCGTTGGCCATGCGTCGCTGCCAGAACCCGATGGTCTGGTCTCGGGGGTTGAAGCTCCAGTAGGGATCACTGGGGTCCCGGGCGGCGAGTTCGGCTATGAGGCGAGCAAGGGCGTCGGCATGCCACTGCGACAGCGTGCAGTCGGGCTGAATGATGCTGTCGCGGTCGACGGGGCCGGCTGCGGCGATGCTGGAGCCGACGAACGTCCACACGCCGGCGCAGTGACCGATCAGCCCCTCGAGGTCCCAACCGGGGCACTCCGGGATGGGCCGCTGCCAGTCGCCGGGCGTGCTCTCGGCCCGGGCGGCGATCTCATTGAGCCGCCGACCCTCTGCTTCCAGCCACTGTGCGTACCCTTGCTGCGTCATGGCTGTTGGCCCCCTCTTTCCGATCGCAGATGCACTCGCGGCGATCCCGAGCCCATCGCGCAGCTACATCTCGCTCGGACCGCTCGACATTCGAGCCTATGGCGTTGCCATTGGCTTGTCCGTGCTGGTTGCGGTGTGGATCACCAGCCGCCGCTGGCGCCGGGCCATCGCTGGCCAGGACGCTTCGTACATGGCCGGCGCGAGCGATCTTGTCGGGACGATCGCGGTCTGGGTTGTGCCGGCCGGCCTCCTCGGCGCCCGGCTGTACCACGTCATCACCGACTTCGATCGCTATCGGAACAGCCTCGGCGACATTCCCAAGATCTGGCAGGGCGGCCTGGGCATCTGGGGCGGGATCTCGGCTGGCGTCCTGCTAGCGGTGTGGATGCTGCGCCGCGGCGGGCACAGCACCCCGACGATGCTCGACGCACTGGCACCGGCGCTCGCGGTGGCCCAGGCCATCGGCCGGCTGGGGAACTGGTTCAACCAGGAGCTGTACGGGCGCCCCACCGATCTTCCGTGGGCACTTGAGATCGACCAGGCACATCGTGTCGCCGGTTACGGCCTTGAAGAGACGTTTCATCCGACGTTCGCGTACGAAGCCCTGTGGAACCTGGCGCTGGCAGCGACGCTCGTCTGGGTGGTTCCCAAAGCGCTGCCCCGCCTGCGCACCGGCTACCTGTTCGCGGCATACGTGTTCGGCTACACCGCCGGGCGTGTCTGGATCGAACTGCTCCGTATCGACAACGCCACCGAGCTAGGCGGCCTGCGCATCAACGTGTGGACCAGCATCGTCGTCGGCCTAGCAGCCCTAGCCGCAGTATTCGTAGGCCTGCGCCCCGCCCCCGAAGCCACAAGCGAGAGCGACGCCGTCCGTCAGTGATTAGCTGAGCAGGCCGATGAGCGTGTCGCGGGTGTCGGCTTGCTCGTCGAGGGTGCCGAAGGCCGAGCCGGAGAATGAGGTCACGCCGCAGTCCGCCATGGCGCTGATGCGGTCGGAGACCTCCGTGGCGCTGCCGATGATGGCGATGTCCTCGGGTCCGCCGAGACCCTCCCGATCGAGCATTGCCCGGTAGCTCGGCAGGGTGCCGTACACCACTAGGTCCTTGGCAGCCCGCGCCCGGGCGGTGTCGACGTCGTCGGTAACGCACACCGGGAAGCCAGCCACGACCTGAGGCGCGGCGCGGCCGGCCTCGGCGGCCGCTTCGTTGATGGTCGGCGCCGTGTGATTCCGCAGCGTCGCCGGACCGGTCATCCAAGTGAACGTGCCGTCGGCCATGCGGCCGGTCAGGCGCAGCATCTGGCTGCCGAGCGCAGCGACGAACACGGGCGGCGCGTCCGCAGCCGGGGGAGTGATCTCGCCACGCCCAACCACGGCATCGCCGCCGTGGGAGACGCGTCGGTCCGTGAGCAGCTTGGTCAGGATCGTCAGGTAATCGCGCATGTGCGCAATCGGCCGGTCGAACGAGTAGCCCCACATGCCCTCCACCACGGGCTTGTGCGACGGGCCGATGCCCAGGTCCAGCCGCCCGCCGACGACGGCCTGGGTGGTAAGCGCCTGCTGGGCCAGCATCATCGGGTGGCGCGGGTAGGTGGGCACCACGGCCGTTCCCATGCGGATGTCCGGCACATCACGGCCGGCCACAGCAATGGTGGTCAGCGCGTCGTGGCCGAAGATCTGCGGGGTCCAGTAGCGCCTGAAGCCCTGCTCCGCGGCGTCGCGGATGCTGGCCTCGAAACGCGCAGGGCTCGTGTCGAATCCGAACAGCTCAATGTGCATGCCCCGCAGCGTAAGAGGTCGAGCGGATAGGTCACGGTTCGAGAAACGATGGTCACGTCCTCTTTGTGCAGATTTGCCGTGTGTGGCGGCATTTCTGCGCAAAGTCTGGGCAGTCGAGACTGGCAGACATCGCCACCGCGCCCCGCGGCTCAGGCAAACGCGTCGAACATCTCCTCGAGCGCCTTGAGCTGGCCGCCGCTCGTGCTCGACGGCACCAGGATCGGCGTCTTGCACCCGGCGTCGAACCACGCCTCGACCCCGTCCCGCACCTCGGAAGCCGAGCCGTACAGCGTCGCGTTCGACAGCCAGTCGTCGGTCATTGCCCGATGCAACGCCTCCGTATCGCCTGCCGCAGTAGCGGCCTCCACGGCTTCCATCTCATCGACCCAGCCGGCCTGCTTCCAGTAGTTCCGGTAGTTCGGCAGTGCCACATAACCAGCCAGCGTCTTGCGATTGCGAGCCGCCCCGGCAGCCCGATCGTCATCGATGACCGTCGGGATCATGTTCCCCACAAAAAAGTCGTCCCGCTCGCCGGCATCGCCCAGGTGCGCCACCGAGTTCGCGAAGTCGTTACAGCTGGCATTCGCCCACACCGCGCCCGAGCTGATCTCTGCTGACAGCTCGGCCATGCGCTGGCGCAGCGTTGCCAGCACGATCGGCGGCAGCTCGCCGTGTTGCTGCGAAGCTGCCTCCATCGCGGCGATGTAGTCCCGCGTGTCCGCAAGCGGCTTGCCCGGCGTGAGGCCCAGACGATCGTGCACCGGCCCGTGCGTCACGCCGATGCCCAGCCGGAACCGCCCACCGGAGATCTCGTGAATGAACGCAGCGGTCGAGGCAATGTCAACCGGGTTGCGGAAGTAGATCGGCTGTACCGACGTCCCGAAAACAATCTCGTTCGTGACGTGAGCGATCGACTGGCACAGCGCTACGGGGTCGCCCATCGACGGGCAGAAAATCCCACTGAAGCCGCGCTGCTCGATCTCAGCGGCAATCTCGAGGGTGCGCTCACGACGGCCGCGCACTGCGGCCAGGGAAATGGCAGGCATGTTCATGCGGGGTTTCCTAGCAGACCGGTCTCAGTCGAGCCGCTTGGCGCGGTGCCCGACGCAGCGTGCGGCCGCGCCGCTCGGGCCTCAAGTTCAACTGGAGCTTGCAACCGCCCCGTCGCGCATCGGCAGCGTCAGCAGGCCCAGTGCAATCAGGCTGGTGACGGTGACCAGCGCAATGGCGGGCCCGAAACCGGCGGCGTCAATCACGAATCCACACACCGCTGGGCCGACCAGCCCGCCGACCCCCAGGCCCGTGTAGTAGATGCCGATGACACCGCCGAGGTTCTTCACGCCGTACCACTCAGCCAGCACCGACGGCGTGGCGGTCACCCACACCGCCCACCCCACACCGTGCGTGACGGCACTGATGACCAGCACCGCTGCACTGCCACCGGAAACCCACCAGATCGCCAGCGCAGCAGTCAGGCAGGCGAACGCGGCCCGGCACAGCCACATGGGATCAACCCGGTCGCCCAGCGCGCCACACGCCAGACGGGCGACAACGCTCGTGGCCCCGGAAATGCCAATCAGCCCGGCGGCCAGACCCGGCGCCACGCCGGCGTCGACCGCGTAGTCGTTGTAGAACGCGACCGGCGCGTAGAAACCCGGCCCGATCGCAACAACGGCCGCGAAGAACAGCAGGAAGCGGCGCGACCGTGCCAGCAACGAGATGCGCATCAGCCGGGCGCCCGACGTGCGAACCCTGTCGCCCCGTGTGGCGGCCCAGCCGATGACCACGAGCGCCACCGCAGCCAGCACCGCATACGTCTGCCGCCACCCGATCACCGAGATCAGCTGGTGCCCCAGCCACGGCATCACCAACGTCCCCGCACCGACGCCGACGAGCAGGAACCCCATCGCCGCCGGACGCTGCCGCTCGCTGAAGCTGCGCCCGATCAGGCCGATCATCGAGGGATAGCAGAACCCCGTGGCGAGCCCGACAAGCACGCCGAAGGCCGCGTAGGTCTGCCATAGCGCCGACGACCAGGCCGTCCCGAGCAAACCGCCCGACATGGCCAGCGCGGCCACCGCCACCAACGGTCGAGCGCCGAAGCGGTCGCCGATCCGACCCCCGATGGCACCGCCGAGGTAGTAGGTGCTGATGGCCGTGGAGAACAGAGCGGCCACGGGACCGGTGGTGGTGCCGAAGTCGTCGGCGATCGGCGTCAGGAACACCCCGAACGAGAAGAGAATCCCGAACGTCACGAAGTTCGCAGCGAACGCCGCTGCCGCGATCGACCACGGCGCTGCGGGGTCCGCAGAGTCCCCAGAGGGCGTCAGATCTGATGTGTCGGGCACCAACCCTCAAGCCTGCCCCGCGGCGGCACAGCGCGTCGGGTTCGACGGTATTCACCCGAATGAAGGCCCGGTACCCTCAGATGCCTTCGATCCTTCGGGGCTGTAGCTCAGATGGCAAGAGCACCTGCTTTGCAAGCAGGGGGTCACGGGTTCGAGTCCCGTCAGCTCCACCAGATCAACAGGGCGTAACGTTGCATTACCCGACGGCCGGAGCACAGCATGGGCGCGAACAGGAAGCTCGGTCTAGGCATCGCAATAGGAGTTGGAGCAGGCGTAGGCCTAGGCGCGCTAATGGGCAACATCGGCGCCGGCATAGCAATAGGAATCGCCGTGGGCATCGTTCTCGCTGTCAGTTTGAGCCGACGTCGTCGCGATGGCCAATAGTTGGCACCCCTTCGTCCAAAGCACCCTCGCCGAATCTCTGCTGCAGAACTTCTCGCAGGTCAGCACAGCTCGAAACCAGCGACCGGGCGTGTGGGGCGGCGGTCGACCACGCGCTCACAGAACGCTCGTGCCTTGTCGATACGCCCGCTCCTGACGTATGCGGCGAGCAGCGTGTTGGTCATCAGGTCCCGCTGGGCCCGGCTGCCCCCGATGCGGACGACTTGCGGGATCAACGGCTCAAGAACCTCGACAACCGTCGACCACTGCTCGTCGACGAAGGCGCCGTAGGCCCGGGCCAGCGTCGCCCCGGTGGTCTCCGCGGGCAGGCGGCCGGTCGTGCCGAGCTCCTGCAGTACCGAGATGCTGGCCTGCAACTGCTCGGTGTCGCCCAATGCTGCGTAGACGAGACCGATATGTGCGTCGACGAACACGATGGGCTGGGCAAAGTGCTCCTCATAGAACTCACGCACCCTGTCCCAGGTGGTGCGTTCGCGCGGGTTGCCCGCCAGCTCGAAGCGCCACAGAAACGACGAGGAATCGGAGAACACGGTGATCGGCGGGCTGGTTGTCGCTCCGGGCAGGCAGTTGTGGCGAACGGCCTGCAACGCCGCGTCGTCGCGCCCGATCGCCAAGAGCGCCAGCGCGTAGTGCCACCAGATGTGGCAATGCAGCACGCTCGCCCGGTCGGAGGCGGGAAGCCAGCCGTCGAGAAAATCGACCGCTTCGCTATCATCGCCGGCCTCGAAGAGCGCGTGTATCAGCGTGTGGGCGCCATGGGGATTGGTCGGCCGTTGCCGCAGCGAGCGCTCGGCCAGCTCTCGACCGCGGTCCCAGCGGCCGGTCTCGATGAGCGCGAACGCATGCACGGTCGCGAACCACCAGTCGTCGCCGTAATGGGTGGCGAGCGGTTCGAGAAATGCGAGCAGCTCGGCTTCCCTGCCGATGCGACCGCTGAAGCCGATGGCACCGAACACGCCGCATGCAGGCGACAAGGCGAACGCGTCGCGGGGGTAGTCGTCGACGTGCTGGCGGATGAGGTCGAGCGCTTGGGGGACCTTGCCGCTGACGAGGCGATTGATGATCTCGATGTGTTGTTGCTCCCTCGCTGTCGCCGCCTCGCTCAGCGCAATAGCGGTTTCCACTGCGGCTCGCGCCTGCGGTATTCGCACGTTGAGTTGATGCTGGCGGGCCTCCGCGGCGTGGGCGAGGGCAAAGCTCGGGTCGGCTGCAATGGCTGCGGCCAAGCAATCCTCGACGTAGCCGTCAGCAGCGAGCATCCGATCGATGGCTTCGACGTAGGCATCGCGTGCTGCTGCCGATGAGGTGCTGAGCTCGAGACCGAAGCGGTCCTCCACCCTCAAACCGCCGTCAGCGACCAGACGAGGGGAAGGTCCGACCCGAGTGCGGTCCACTGGGCATCGTCGGACACCCGCCACACCTCGCCGGTGTCGGTGCCGACCAGGACGCCGCCGGTGTTATCGGGGTCTACGGTCAGGCCATGGAAGTTGGCGTGCGACGGCGAATGGGCCGGGTCGCACAGGGATCGCCACGACCGACTCTGGTCATCAGAGCGGTACAGGGCTGCGCCGGCCCCGCCGTCATCGCGGTAGTGCGAGAACGCGGTGGGAGCGCTGGCGACGGTGACGCTGTAGGGGCTGCGACGGTCGATGCACATCGGCCGTGAGTAGCGGGGGGTGATGCCCTTCCAAGCGTACTCCCAGGTCCGACCGTAGTCGTCCGACCGGAAGACGCCGGCGTTGCCCTCGATCTCTTCGGCGATGCCGTCAAAGCGTCCGTAGCCGGTGGTGATGAACAGCACGCCCGCCTCGGCGGGGTGGGGGAACATCATGTGGAGGTCAGGGTTGCCGCCGGGCAGGTCGACCGTCCAGGTCTGGCCTCCGTCGGTGGTGCGTGCCACCCCTCCGACCTCGACGCCGACCCAGATGCGGTCCGGATCGTCCTCGTCGATGGCGAGAGCCCGGGCCCGCCCCGGCATGGGCGGCTCGACGGGCACGCACCAGGCAGCCGCTTCAGGAAGGTTGGCGAACGACTCGATCTCGGTCCAGGTCTCCCCTAGGTCGTCGCTTCGGAACAGATGGGCTGGCTCGGTGCTGGCGTAGAGCAGACTGTTGCTAGCGGCCCGGACCTGCCATACGTCGTAGTCGGTGAGCTGGGGCACCGACCACGTGCGACCCCCGTCGTCACTGGCGAACAGGCCAGGGGTTGCCGCTGCGAAGAGGCGGCCGCCGACCATCGTGAGGTCGCGGACGTGCCGAGCCTCGAGCGTCTGTTGCGACCCCGCGCCATCGACAATGAAGACGCCTTTGGTGGTACCCGCGAGCAGCTGACCGTTCATGTCGCCACCCTAGATCGCGTCCTACGCGGGCGCCGTCTGAGGTTCGCGGGGATCGTCCAGGGTGATGGTCCAGTTAGGGCCGAGCTCGGCTTCAATGCGGTTGCGGAACATGGGTGCCAGCACTGATGCAGGCATGACGCACTCGGCGCAGGCGGCATCGGGAATGTGCAGCTGCAGATGGATGTCGCGCCCGGTCACTGAGGCGGTGAGATCGGCACCGTCGGTTCGCAAACCTTGCGCGAGCCCCTCGACGACGTCGTGCAGATCTGTCGCTGTGTCGCCGGTTTCGTTCGAGGTGCCGTCGGCTGTGCCGGTGAGCAGGTCAAGCACTATCGGCGTCACTGCGTCAGCGAGCATCATTGCCCCTGAAACCGTGAGGCTGCCGATGGGGTGCGGCACCGTGGCGAACGGGTAGTCGGCGAAGCCTGCGAGTTCGGCGATCGCCTGGCCGGTGCTGGCGAACGGCTCGGTCAGGATGGCCACGGCGGGCACACCACGCTCCTCGAAGTGCACGGCGTCGAGCACACTGCTCGACGAGCAGCTGCCTCAGTCGCCGATGGCGGCGATGATCGCCGTGACGTCGGCGACCAGCGCCTCGACTTCCTCCGGGGCGGCCGGCAGGTTGGCGGTGGGCTTGCGCATCAGCACCGCAGCACGTGCGCCGTGGCCGTCGATCAGGTTCTGGGCCACCCGCTCGAGAATGCCCGGGCCGTGCGTCTTGCCGTTGCTCACCAGCCCCACCACGGCGCCCTCCAGCGAGGCGGGACGCGGGGCGAGGCCCGCGTCGGCGCCAGCGCCAGACAGCGTCGGGTCAACCAGGGTGACGGTCATGGCGTGAAGATCTCCTGGGTGATGAGCGGGACGCTGCGGTCCCGGCTCCAAGTGGGAAAGAACGACGAGTGCCCGCCGGCATCGCCGCCGCCCACCATGAGCGCAATGTCGCCAGGGCAGGTGCCACGAGGGATCGGGATGTCCTCGTCGCCCGGCTGCACCACCGGGTCAGTCTCCATCCACTGGGTGGGATGGAACCCGGCCACGTTGCCAGCGCCCTCGACCTTGCCGCCCCGCTTCACCTCGGCATAGCTCCGGGTGGCGTGGGCGAACAGGTACTCCTGCACCTGGCCACGGCTCCAGCCAGCCGCCCCGATCTTGCGGGCGTGCTCCGGTGCGAACACCACCAGCGAACGTCCCGAGCTGAGCGAGCCGAACGCCGACATCGTGTCGGCGAACGTGTCCAGCAAACCCTCGGGATCGGGCGACGCATGGTTGAGCACGTTGTGGCCCGACTCGGCAGCCATCACCGTGACCGTGCTGGCCGACGGCGAGTAGCCGAGCGAGACGTGGTACGGCTCCCACGGGCTCGTTGCCTCGTCCTCCCCGAAGCACATCGCGTACTTGCCGGCCCACCCCTGAGTGCTCTTGTCGAGCTTGCCGGGGATGGCCGCAAGGCAATTCCGCAGCACCAGCCGCACGGTGCGGCCGATCGTGGCGTTGGCCCGGAAGCCCGGACCGAACAGGTTCTCCTTGTAGTGGATGCCGATCTCGTCACGGATCGGCCCGTTGACGGCAATGAGAATGGCCGCCCCGCCCGTACTGGCCGCCACAGCATGCAATTCGAACTCCGGGGCGCCCATCGCGGCGAGCGCAGCGCCCGCCACCGAGAAATACTCCGGCAGGCACCCGGCCATCACCGCATTGGCGGCGGCCTTGCGGGCGCTCACCGCCAGGCCTCGCGCCGGCTCGCGCAACAGCACCTCGTCGCCGCCCCAGACACCCCCGGCCAGCATGTCGTCCACCAACCGCTCGGTCGGCGGCACCACCGGCAGCCCGTCAGTCCAGCCGGCGTCGTAGCAGGCCTCGATGGCCTGCCACAGATCGTCAACCTCAAGATCACTGTCTTCAGTCATTGCATGTACGGGTCTTGCATGTGCGGGAATCGACCGGCTACTTCGTTCGGCTACTTCGTTCGGCTTCCTCGTTCGGCTTCCTCGCCGGGGTGTGACTACGCGCTCCGGCGCCTCCGGTTGCGGCGACGGGCCAGGCGGTTCTCGATGACGGTGCCGGGGTCAGGCGTTGACGCAACTTCCGGCGGGGGCTCGTTTCCGGCAAGGACAGCGACGATCTTGGCGGTGTGCTCCGCCGTGCTGCCACAGCAGGTGCCGATCACGGTCACGCCTGCAAGCCGGGCCCGGTGTGCGTGGGCAGCCAGCATCTCGGGCGTGCCGTTGTAGACGAATCCATGCCCGCTCCAGACCGGAACACCCGCATTCGGCTTGGAGACGACAGGGGTTGCATGGTCAGCCCCGGCAATGGCGACCACCGCTGCCTCGGTGTCGGGCACGTTGTTGCCGCAGTTGGCGCCGATGGCGGCCAGATCCAGCTGCGCCAGCCGCTCGGCTAGCTCATTGCCGGTCACGCCCATCATCGTGCAACCCGCGGTGTCGAAGCTCATGGTTGCGGCGACCGGCAGATCGCACGCCGACCGCGCCCCCCGCACAGCGGCTTCCACCTCGTCGAGGGCGCTCATCGTCTCGATCCACAGCAGGTCGGCCCCGCCGGCCGCCAGGGCCGTCGCCTGCACCGCGAACGCAGTTTCGCAAGCCCCGGCCGTCATGTTGCCGAGCGGTGCGAGCAGCTCACCCGTCGGCCCCATCGAACCCGCCACCAGCACCGGCCGCCCGGCCCGCTCGGATTCTGCGTCAGCTTCGAAGCGTGCGATGCGGGCGGCGGCTCCGTTGAGCTCGCACACTCGGTCTTCGAGGCCGTGCAGCGCCATGCGAAAGTGGGTGCCCCCGAAGCTGTTCGTCACGACCAGGTCGGCCCCGGCCTGCAGGTACGACCGCTGGACCGCACGCACCTCGGCCTCGTGGGTGATGTTCCATTCCTCAGGCGAATCGCCGGAGCTGAGACCCACGGCGAACAGCCGGGTGCCCATTGCCCCGTCGGCGACGACGTACCCCTTGTCCGCTATGAGAGCGGCGATGCTCACCGAAGTGCCTGCCGTTGTTGGCCCCACACCGACATCATGCATGCCCTCCGAGTGGTGGCGACCGCGCGCCCGGTTCGACGTGCAGTGCCACTCGGATCGTACGACGGGATCCGGCCGTCGCTGAACCGGTTTTCTGGTGCTGCCCAAGCCCTGGCGGCGCCGCACAGCTCGAAGCCGACACCGATCCGGCGGTGCGGTGCGGTGCATGATCGTCACCGGGACCGGCCGGGCGTTCACGTCGGGCCACGATCTCGGTGAGTTCGCCGACCGGACTGCATGGATGCCGTGGCGCCCTGACCGCTTCGACGTCGGGCTCGAGACCGCCACGCCCACGATCGCCGCGGTCCGCCCGCATGGACATGCGCTAGAGGTTGCCGAGGATGCGGCGAGCGACGGCCGCTGCGGTGTGGGTGCGTGTGGAGCCGCTGTAGCGGGGTGCGCTGGCGCCGGGCACCACGGCGCGGGCTTGTTCTTTGGTTTCGTTGGTGATCGCTGCGGGACCGCCGACGAAGACCAGCCTCGCAGGACGGTAAGCGCGCAGCACCGCCTCAGCCTCGGGCGGCAGGTGCCGCGCTTGGGTGTACAGCACAACGGAGCCTTCGATACGCGCCGACAGCGCTGCGGCCACGCCGATGTCGGGCGGGCTCCACCCGTTCGCCACAATGACGGCTAGTTCGCTGGTCGCTGCCGCTTCGGGCGGCCCCAGGAAGCGTCGAGCCACCCCTGCCGCTGTTCCGGCACGTGTCGGCCCACTGACGCGCTCCACGATCATGCCGGGCACTGCCGCACGGATCGCCGATTCCACTGCGGGATGCACCGCGGCCGTGCCGCCGACGATCACCACCCGGCCGGGCCTGAACTGCTCCAGCAGGTGTTTCGTTGCCTGGGGCAGTGCCTCTGGCTGCGCGTACACCACAGCAGAGCGTGGCGTGCGCGCTGACAGTGCCGCGGCCACGCCGATGTCAGCGGGACTCCACCCATTCGCCACGATGACGGTCGCCCCGCTCGGATCAGCCTGGCCCAATATGTGCTGCGCTACCGCTGCTGCGGTATCGGTGCGGGTCGCTCCGGTGAAGCGCTGCACTGCATCGACCTCCGACGCACGCCGCGCTGACGTCAACACCGCATTGCTGATCGCCTCCTCCCCGCCCACAGCGATCAGCTCGGCGGGCAAGTAATCGGCCAGCAGTTCACGCGCATGGCTCGACAACCGCTCCGGGGCGGTATAGATCACCGCAGATTCTGGCGTGCGCGCCGACAGTGCCGCGGCCACGCCGATGTCAGCGGGGCTCCACCCATTCACCACAATCAGCACCGCTGTGCTCTCAGCAGCGCCGCCACCACCAGCGCCGCCACCACCAGCGTCGCCACCACCAGCGCCGGTCGTGGGCCTCAGGGCCGGGAGGCCGACGACCGCTGACGCCTGAACAGCGCTGACAGTCTCTACCGATGCTGACTGGCCTGGTCCGAACTTGTCGGAGTACGTGACCGTGGGCCGGAGCCGGTAGCCCAGATCGTCGGCGCTCGGCCGGTAGCTCGACGACGTCGCGCTGTCGATCAGCGTCCAGTCGGTCCCATCTTTGGAGCGCTCCCAGGACCACGCGTCGTCGGCTACACCTGCGTCGGGTTCCGACAAGAACGCGTCCAGCCTCGAATTCACTCCAGGCAGCGTGTGAGACAGCTCTAGCGACCCCTCCTCATTCTCATCTGCGACGGTCACGATGACCGCAAAGGTGCCGCACTGTTCGCCGTCAAAAGCACACACGATGACCTGGTAGTCGTTTCGCAGATCTGCGTCAGCGGGGTGCTCGAAGTCGGGTGCCTCGACGAAGCTCAGGCTGCCGTCGTCGTCGATCCTCAGGTCGCCGCTGTCGGTGCCCATGAGCGACCACGTCACCGACTGTCCCTCGGGATCGTCCGCCTCGAAGCGCCCGACGGTGCCGGAGTCGTTCTCGACCCAAGCGATCTCAGCCTCACCGCCTCCGGTCCGCGTCACCGTCGGCGGCTCGTTCACCGGAGTCACTCGCACCGTCACCGGGTAGCGAGCGGTCAACTTCCCGTCGTCAGCCTTGACGACGATCCCGTAGACGTTGTCGCTGTCCTGGTCTGCCGGGGTGTCATGGTCTGGCTGGAAGAGGTGCCCGAAGCTCAGCTCTCCCGTGTCCTCGTCGATCTGGAAGCGGCCGGCGTCGACGCCTCCCAGGCTCCACTTGACGTTGTCGTCTTCAGGATCCGCCGCCGTGTACTGCGCAACCGCATCAGTGCGACTCTCGGCGTAGCCCGGCACAGCGGGCCCGAAGACGGTCGGCGCTTCATTCACATCTTCCACCTGGATCGTCACCGGCTGCGATGCAGACAGACGCGAGGGATCACGGACTGTCACGCTGATCTGGTATGCGGCCTTGTTCTCGTAATCCAATGCCGCTTTGGTCAGCAACTGACCGGTATCGGCGTCGATGTCGAAGGATGCCGCGTCGGCGCCCGCGAGCGAGTAAGTCAGGTCGTCACCGTCGGGGTCATCAGCAGCAACGGCTGCGCCGATGTCGGTGCCGATGACGAAGTCTTCCTCGACACTGCGCAATCCCGTCTCAGAAGTCGGGAACTCGGGTGCCCGGTTGCTTGCGGGCGCTGCGCGAACTGCATGGTCGGACTCGGCGCCGATCGTCTTCTTGGGGTCTTGCGGGTCGGTGGGGCCCTCGCGGTCCCGGTACGACGCCGTCACTCGCAGATAGCGGTTCACGTCACCATCGACCGGTGTGTAGGACCCCGATGTCGCGGCGCTGATCGTTGTCCATCCCGACCTCGAATCCACCTGCGAACGCTTCCAATTCCACGTCGTGTCGCGCACTCCCCCATCAGGATCGCTCAGCGTCACCTCCAGCACTGTGCCGACCTGGGGTTGGGGCAACTCCTGCTTGAACATGCCGGGTTCGTCCTCGTTGGTGACCGTCACGCTCAGCGACTGGGAAGCCGTCAGCCGCCCGTCGGAAGCTTGCACGGTGACCACGTGGGAGTTGTCGGCACCCGAATCGTCGGGATGCTCAAAGTCCGGCGTGCCGGCAAACGAGACGATGCCGTCCATGCGCCCGATCGTGAGGTCCGCCCGGTCGACGCCGAGCAGCTCCCAGGCAATACCCTCGCTTTCGGGATCTTCCGCCTCGAACCGGGCCACTTCGCCCGTGTGGCCCTCGACGACGCTCGCAGTGGTCGGCCCCGCTGTGATCGTCGGCGCTTCGTCTTCGTCGGTGACGGTCACCGTGACATCGAGCCCGTCGTCGATTGACGGGTCGGTGTCTTCGTCTGCATCCTTGCCGTCGGAGGCCTCCACCCGCACGTCGTACACGTATCCGCGCCTGGCCTCACGATCGGGCGGGTCAAGGGATCGCTCGAACCGCAGCACCCCGTTCGAGTCGATCTCGAAGAACCCCGAATCGTCGCCCGACAGCGACCACGTCACCTGTTCCTGCTGCTCCGGATCGTTCGCGCTGTAGTCCGCGACGCTTCCGGTGCCGTTCTCGACAAAGTTGATCGACGCGTCGCCCGTGATCTCCGAAGGCTCATTCATGTCGGAGACCGTCACTGTCGCGGTCACCGTGGCAGCCATCTGGTCCACATCGGATGCGATGACGATGATCTCATGCGACGTGTCCGTCTCATAGTCGAGCGCGGCAGCGAGTTCGATGTCGCCTGTTGCACTGTCGGAGATGCGGAACAGCGCAGCGCCGGTGCCGCTCAGCGAGTACGTGAACGGGTCGTCGTTCAAATCTTGTGCGCTGACACTGGCAACGACGCTTCCGATTGCGGTGTCCTCAGCAACGCTGACGGCGTATGAGGCCTCGTCGAAGCTGGGTGCCTGCTTCGGTGTGACCCGCAGGATCTTGTCGTTGCCGCTGCCGTTCGACGTGGTGATGTACAACGCCCCGCCTGGTCCCAGCACCGGCGTCCGCAGACGGCCGTATGTGTTGCGCAGAGCGCTCGGAGACGTCTGGCTCACGAATGCGCCGTCATCGCCGAACTCGAACAGCCTGAGTCTGCGGTCCTTGAGCGTGGCGACAGCCAGCCGACCCTCCCACGCTCCCCAGATGTCACCGGCGAGGAAGACTCCGCCGCTGGTGGCGAGTGTGCTGTTCCCCGACGACCATTTGGCCTCGACGGCGCTCGGGAACTTGGCGAGGTCGGTCATCGAGACCCGCTCGTTGTAGTCCGGAATTGGATCCCAGCCGCAGTTGCCTCCTGCGACGAGCAGGTTGATCTCGTCGTCGAACGTGGGACCGTGCTCGACTGACCACATCTCACTGGTGCCAGGACGCAGCGCGAGTCCTTGCACGTTGCGGTGGCCGAAGGAGTAGACGAGCGAACCGGCGGTCGGGTTCCCCGTTGCGGCGCTGCCTGTGGCGGCGCTGACGCGCAGCACTTTGCCGCCCAGCGTGGACTGGTCTTGGGGGTGAGTGCCGACGGTGGCATCGCCGGTGGCTATCCACAGGTTGTTCGCGGGGCCGAACCGCAACCGGCAGCCGCCATGGCGGCCATATGTTGGGTCCGCCGGTATGCCGCCCACGAGCGGATCGTTGGCGCGGGTGGCCATGGTGTAGTCATCGCTCAAGGTCCATGCGATCACCTGTATTTCGGGACCCGTATGGCCCTGGCAGGTGTAGATGCGGCGATTGCTCTCGAAGGCGGGATCGACGGCGATCGCCATCAGCCCGGTTTCGCCGCGGGCGAACAGGTCGCTCATGTCCGCCGTGATCGTGGTGGTGGTTCCATCGGCCAGCTTGGCAGTAAGCACCCCGGATCGCTGCGTGTACAGCATGGTCCCGTCAGGGGCGAACGCTATGTCCCATGGGATCGTCAGTCCCGAGACCACGGTGCGAACCTTGAGCTCGGGAACTGTCTCGCTCTCTGAACGCGTGAAAACAGACGGCGTGCCGTTGTTGGGGAGCTGCTCGGCCGCTGCGGGACCACGGCCTGTGCGCAGCATCTCGGCGTCAGCGCTCGCGCTCAGATCGACGTCGGTCGGCAGAGGCGTTGCCGCGACGCCTGTCGGTCTCGAGGCCGATACCGACGAGGCCACCGGACCCCACGTCACCGCGAGCAGTGCTGCTGCGCCGAGTATCGGTGTGCACGGCCATTTCCTGCGGTGAGACAGGGTGGGCAGCAGATCCATTGCGGGCCGCCGCCTGACAGGCAGTTCCCTCGATGCCACAACGGAACGGGCATTGCCCGCCGACGGCCGCCACCTGCTCATGCAGACACAGTATGACCCGAATTTGACTAAGTATGAGATAAATACATACTTCCCATTGAAACGGGCCCGTGACGTTCCTGCTTGACTCGTCACGACGCTGTGCTGTGTTGTCGAGCCCGCCAACCAGACCCTCAAAGGCGAGTCAGCCTCGAACGCCACAACGACCGCACCCGCCCCAGCCGCCCAGTCGCCCATTGCGACCATGAACCCCTCGGAACTGCTGACCTAAGGTCGACATGGGCCCAAGACCGACCAGCACAGTCGGGCGGCACAGGGGGAACGCAATGGACGAAGTGAGCTATGACGTCGACGGGCACGTGGCCACGATCACGTTGAATCGACCGGACAAGCTCAACGCGATGACCGACGAGATGTACCACGGCATCGGCGCAGCGCTGCTCGAATCCGACGCCGACCCGGCGGTGCGGTGCACGATCGTCACCGGGACCGGCCGGGCATTCACGTCGGGCCACGACCTCGGCGAGTTCGCCGACCGGACTGCGTGGATGCCGTGGCGCCCGGACCGCTTCGACGTCGGGCTGGAAACCGCCAAGCCCACGATCGCCGCGGTCCAGGGCTACTGCCTGGCTGGCGGGCTTGAGCTGGCACTGTTCTGCGACATCCGGGTCTGCGACAACACCGCGCAGTTCGGCTGCCCGGAGGTGCGTTGGGCGATCCTGCACGGCTACGGGGCGCTGAGGCTGCCCGGCCTGATCGGTTCGTCAGACGCGATGCGGCTGCTGCTGACCGGCGCGTTCATTGACGCCGCCGAAGCGCTGCGGGTCGGCCTGGTCAGCGAGATGACCGCGCCGGAAGACCTGCAGTCGACCGCCCGCGGCATCGCCGACCAGATCGCAGCGAACGGCCCCGCCGCTATCCGGATGACGAAGGAACTGGCACTGCGCGGCGGCGAGATGTCCCTCCCCGACGGCCTGCGCCTTTACCAGGAGTACACCCGTGCAGCCTTCGCCTCCCCCGATGCGAAGGAGGGCCTCCGCGCCTTCGCCGAACGCCGCGACCCCAACTACGGCGCCTAGCCCTCGTTGGGGGGCCGTCTCTGCCGTCGGCCTAGGCCATGGTCAGGCCGCCGCTGACCGACAGCGTCTGGCCGGTGATGAACCCGGCCTCTTCGCTGCACAGGTAGACGACAGCCGATGCCACCTCGTGCGGCTGGCCGATGCGCTTCATGGGCACGGCCCGGGCCATTGCCCCGATGATCTTGTCGCTCGTGTCGGTGGCCGAGGCGATCTCTGCCAGCAGCGGCGTGTCAGTCGGCCCGGGGCAGACCACGTTCGCGGTGATGCCACGCCGCGCCACCTCGCGGGCAATGGTCTTCGTGAAGGCGATGACTCCGCCCTTGGCACCGGCATAGACGGCCTCGCCCGACGAGCCCACCCGCCCCGCGTCGGA
This sequence comes from Candidatus Poriferisodalis sp., assembly GCF_965221945.1. Taxonomy (GTDB): domain Bacteria; phylum Actinomycetota; class Acidimicrobiia; order Acidimicrobiales; family Poriferisodalaceae; genus Poriferisodalis. The sequence goes on from NZ_OZ244925.1 coordinate 3,297,547, forward strand.
GCCGATGTTCACGATCCGGCCGAAGCCCGCCTCGATCATGGCGGGCAGGCATCCATGCGTGGTCCGCAGCGGGCCCTTGTAGTTGATCTCGATGATGCGGTCCCAGAAATCCTCGTCGGTTGTACCGAACGGCTTCAGCTCGTCCCAGCCGGCGCAGTTCACGAGGACCTCGACCGGGCCGAGCCCGTCGGCTACCGCCAGCAGACCCTGAGCCACCGAATCAGAATCAGCGACGTCCATCGCCACGGCAATTGCTCTGTTCGATTCACCGCCCCCATGACGGCCGCTGCCGCTCTCAGCGTTGATCACCGCGGCTGTGTCGGTGGCCTCGGGCACCCGCAGGTCAGTTACGGCAACCCGCCGCCCGGCGCGGGCCAATCCCAGGCAGATCTCCCGCCCGATGCCCCGGCCGCCGCCGGTCACCAGAGCCACCCGGTCCACGTTGCCATCGTCAGTCACGTCATCTCCTGTCGCCAAACGCTGCGTTGTAGGTGCGTTCAGGAGCGTGTGGCCTGCGCCACAGCACCCCACTTGTGAACCATGTCTGGGTCTTTGCGAATCTGCTCCTCGGCCAAGTACATGACCACCCGGGCCGCAGTGCCGCCGTACCGGTCTTTCAGCCGATCACCCATCTCGTTCCACGGTGCGACGACGGCGAAGTGCTCCAGCATGTCGTCGGTGATGACGTCGGCCATGCCGGCAATGTCGCCCGTGCGCATCAAGTCGCGCAGCTTCTCGGTGACGCCCTCGTACCCCAGATCGGTGAACTGGAACGAATAGTTCGGGGTGGTGCCATAGAAGGCGATCTGCGTCTTGGCACGCCGGATCAGCGGTGCCAGCTCTTCGGCGGAGTTGCCCGGCGCGGCAAAGACCGGAACGATCAAGTCGATCTCAGTGACATCACGGCCGGCCCGCTCGGCGCCCTGGGCCACCTCGGGCAGCAGCCGCTCGCGGATGTAGTGCATCGTATGCATCGGGTGGACGTGCACCCCGTCGGCGACTTCGCCCGCCACCCGGTTCATGATCGGCCCCACCGACGAGATGTCGACCTTGACGTCGCCGTAGTCGTGCCTGCGTGGCATCCATTGGGCCGGCAGCAGGCTGAGGTTGAAGAACTCGCCCTCGTGGCTGAGCTTCTCGTCCCGCCGGAACGCCCGCAGGCACGCCCTCACTGCCAGCACGTAGTCGCGCATGCGCGCCGCAGGGCGATCGAACTCCGACGAATAACGCCGTACCACGTGGCCCTTGACCTGGCTGCCGAGCCCCAGCCGGAAACGGCCGCGGGTCTCACCGGCCAGCTCCCAGGCGAGCTGGGCCGACACCATCGGGCTGCGTGGGAACGCAACCGCGATGCCCGTGGTGAAGGTCAGGCTCGGGGCTGCCATGGCGGCCGCGGCGAGCTGCATCCACGGCACCTGCCCGGTCTCGGTGTACAGCATTCCCGAGAAACCGGCGCCCTCGACCGCTTGCGCCAACTCGGCGGCCTCAGTCCACGTTGAGGACCCCGTCATCAGGTCGAATTCCACGGCGGCACCACTCCTTCGGACTGCAGGTGGCTCGGCCCACCAGTGCCCACGAACGCACGAACCCGCTCAACGTATCCCCCACCACCACTTCCCGTCCGTAGTGACTCATCGGGCCGGCCCACCGGCTGGGCGTGTCACCGGAGCGTTGGCCTACGCTGCGGCGATGGCTGAGGGCGCGAAATACGACTGGTTGCTGCTGGGCGACGCCGTCGACCATGCGGCCCGCATGTGGGGGGACCGCCCGGCGGCGGTCTTCGGTTCGCAGCGCTGGGACTACACCGACTTCGCCGCCGAGGTGGACCGGGTGGCCAAGGGGCTGATGGCGCTGGGCGCGCAGCGAGGCGACCACGTGGCCGTCTGGATGACCAACCTGCCCGAGTGGCTGTGGCTCCAGTACGCGATCCCCAAAGTGGGGTGCTGCATCGTGCCGTTGAACACCCGCTACCGCACCGACGATGTCGCCTACACGGTGGCGCAGTCGCAGAGCCGGTTCATGATCTCGATCGACCGGTCGGGGCCGATCGACTACCGCGAGATGCTCTGCGAGGCCTACCCCGGGATCGTTGAGGCAGGGCACCTGGAGCGGCTCGTGTTCACCGGCGAGCCCCGCGATGACAGCCTTGCGGACACTCTGAGCTGGGGCGACCTGCTGGTCGCCGGCGAGAGCGTTTCCGACGCCGAGCTGGCCGAACGGGCCGCCAGCGTGACCGTCGACGACCGCATGATGCTGGCGTACACCTCGGGCACGACAGGACACCCCAAGGGCGTCGTGCACACCCACCGCCCCCTCCGCAACAGCCGAGAGCGAGCCATGTTGCTGGGCCACACCGCCAACGACATTCACATGAGCTACCTGCCGCTGTTCCACCTGTTCGGCTTCGGCGAGGTGTCGATCCAAGCGGTGCTCTCCGGTGGCTGCCAGGTGCTGTTCGACATCTTCGACCCTGCGGCGGTCCTGGCAGAAGTCGAGTCACGCGGCGGCACGGTCATGCACGGGTTCGACTCGCACTGGGGCGACCTGCTGCGGGCTCAGGAAGAGCAACCCCGCGACGTGTCCAGCCTGCGGATGGGAACGCTGGCTGCAGGCATGGAGTCGTCCACCCCCGTAGCCCGCCGGACACAAGAAGTGTTCTGCCCGACCATCTCGGGCTGGGGCATGAGCGAGTCGTGGGCGTTCGTGAGCTGCAGCCACCCCACCCACAGCGTCGAGCAGCGCACCGAGGCCTCCGGCTACCCGATGGACGGCATCGAGTTCCAGATCCGCGACCCCGACACCGGCGACGAATGCCCGCCCGACGTTCCTGGGGCGCTGTTCGTCCGGGGCTACACGGTGATGGAGGAGTACTGGCGCCGCCCCGAAGCCACCGCCGAAGTGCTCGATGACGACGGCTGGCTCGACACCGGCGACATCGCCCGGATGCGGCCCGACGGCCACGCGGTCTTCATCGGCCGCCACAAGGACATGCTGAAAGTGGGCGGCGAGAACGTCTCACCCGCCGAAGTGGAGGGCTACTTGCTTGACGTCGAGGGCGTCGAACAGATCGCCGTCGTCGGCTACCCCGATCCCCGCCTCGTCGAGGTGCCGGTGGCCTTCGTGCAACGCACCGCCGCAGCCCCGACTGACCTCACTGAGGATGCCCTCCTCGAACGCTGCCGCGGCCGCATAGCCAGCTTCAAGATCCCGCGCCACGTCGTGTTCGTGGACGAGATGCCCACCACGCCCTCGGGCAAGATCCGAAAAGTAGAGCTCCGCGACTGGGCGCTGCGAGACCTCGGCGACCCCGCCCACGCCTAAGACCCCTCATGGCCCCGGGCGAACGTCCGAAAACGTGTGGCGGCTACGGCCCCGAGAACGCCATGGCGGGCTGGCGCGGCCCGTCCAGCGTGTGCTCGGCAGCGAGACCCATGGACCGCTCTGACTCACGAGTACGCACTTCGGCGCGGGCCACCATGTGGTGATGCACCTCGTCGGGACCATCAGCCAAACGCAACGTGCGCTGCCTATGCCACATTTCCGCCAGCGGGAACCACTGCGACACGCCAGCGGCGCCGTGCATCTGGATGGCCTCGTTGATGATGTCGCAGCACTTCTCGGGCACCATCGCCTTGACGGCGCTCACCCAGACTCGTGCTTCGGCATTGCCCAGGGTGTCCATGGCTTTCGCGGCACGCAGCACCATGAGGCGCATCGCCTCCACTTCGATGCGCGACCGCGAAACGATTTCCATGTTCTTGCCGAGGTTGATGAGCTTCTTCCCGAAGCCCTCGCGGCTCATGCCCCGGTCAACCATCATCTCGATGGCCTTCTCGGCAGCACCGATGGAGCGCATGCAGTGATGGATGCGTCCCGGGCCGAGCCGCAGCTGGCTGATCTCGAAGCCCCGGCCCTCACCGAGCAGCACGTTGTCTCTCGGCACGCGCACGTCGTTGAACAGGATGTGCATGTGCCCATGCGGAGCGTCGTCGGCGCCGAACACATGCATGGGCCCCAGAATCTCGACACCCGGTGTGTCGATCGGCACGAGGATCTGCGACTGCTGCTTGTAGGTGTCCGCGTCGGGGTTGGTGCGGACCATGGTGATCATGATCTTGCAGCGCGGGTCGCCCGCCCCTGAGATGTAGAACTTCTCGCCGTTGATGAGCCATTCTTCGCCGTCGAGCACAGCATTGGTCTGCACCTGCTTGGCGTCCGAGCTCATCACGGCCGGCTCGGTCATGGCGTATGCAGAGCGGATCTTGCCCTCGAGCAGCGGTTCAAGCCACTGCTGTTTCTGTTCGGCGGTGCCGACACGCTCCAGCACTTCCATGTTGCCGGTGTCAGGCGCGGAGCAGTTCAGGCACTCCGAGGCCAGCCGGTTCTTGCCGAGCTCGTTGGCGATGTAGGCGTAATCGAGGTTGCTGAGGCCCTGGCCGGTCTCGGCGTCGGGCAGGAAGAAGTTCCACAGGTCCTGCTCGCGTGCCTTGGTCTTGGCAACTTCCAGCAGTTCGAGCTGTCCGTCCCCCCAGCTCCAGCGCTCTTCACGGTTCTCGCCGAGGCGATGGAACTCTTCGGTGATGGGATCGACCTCGTCGCGGATGAACGTCTTCACGGCTTCGTACAGCGGCTCGACCCCAGTCGACATCCGCAGGTCGAAATCGTCCATGCTCGCTGACTTCAATGCTCCGCCAACCACAGCAGCTCCCCTCGTGTGCTTGCCAGCTGCGTGCCTGCTCCTGGCGCAGAGAACCCTACCGAGATCGCATGTTCGGCACCGGATCGACGTCCCTATCCCCGACCCGTTGGGGGAGCGCCGGTACCTTGAAATGCCATGTTGCAGTGTGTTCGAGGGATGTGCACCGAGACGGCCACCGCGGGGCTGGGCTACGAGGTGCCCCAGACAAGAGCGTGGCTCTACGACCTCGATGCCGCCACGATCGCTGGCACGTCTCGCCAGCGCGACGTCATCGTCCCGCTGTGCCGGGCCCATGCGGACCGGATCAAAGTTCCGGTCGGTTGGGAGTTCGTGGATCGTCGGGCACCCGAGCCCGAACCGGTCATGGAGCGATCCAGCCCAAGCGCAAGAACCCCCGAGAGCGCTGCCGCCTCACCGCTCTTCGAGCCCCGGTCACGCCCCGAACCGGTTGAAATGCCCGAGCCCGAGCCGGCGCCGGCCCCGGCATCACTGCTCGAACGAGCCTTCCGAGCCGCCCCCACCCGCTAGAGCAGGCTCGCTCCCCGCGCTGCGGTGAGCACGAGCCGGCCATGGTGATTCAGAGTCGCCCGGTAGCGCACCCCTTCGGCGTCGACCAGCACCAGTTCGTTGCCCTCGCTGGCAACCTGCAGCTCGATGCCGAGTTCCGCCGACAGCTCGGCCCGGCTGGCCTCGAGCGCAGCACGCATGGCGCTGCGGCGCTGCGCCTCGTAGAGGTCCATGTCGTACTCGACAAAGTCCCCAGGTTCAGTCCCACTAGGCCGCATAGGGACACTTTCGCATAAGCGCCAGTAGCTTGACAGCGTGAGCCTGTGGGTGGCTGTGCCGCTGTCGCTGGTGTTCATCTACATCGTGTACCGGCTTGGCCTGCGGATGATGGCGACGTTCTCACGGCCGATCCCGCCGCCGCCCCCGCCGGGGGAGCTGCGCCGTGTGCGGCTCACCTTCCGGTGCAGCCTGTGCGGCACCGAGATGCGCATGACTCGCGCCCCGGTGCAGAACCCGGATCCGCCTCGCTGCTGCAGCGAGGAAATGGATCTCATTGCCAACGCGGACGAGTAGCGCCCCAGTTCACAGGTTTTCCACAAACTGGGGAAAGTCACATCGATGTAATTCACCGTCTTGCGGCCTTGGCGCCTTGGCGACAGACCTGAGGGCAGTCGATCAGCGCCAGCGCGTCGCGAGCAGGATGCCCAGCAGGACGATGCCAAGGCCGACGGCGATCCACGCGCTCGTGGGGCTGCCGGGCAACCAGCTGAGGTAGTTCGCCACGATCACCGCCGTGCCAGCCCCGAGCAGCGCCACGATCAGCCAGCCAAACCACGAGCCGCTCGGTTCGCCATGGCTGCTCGCGCTGTGCTGCTGGGCGGGCGCGTTCTGAGGTCGCGTTCCCTTGGGAGTGATGCGGCTGGTCTTGCGTGGCCGGGCCATGGCCGATCAACCTAGTGGTCTGTCTGGGAGAACATGGAGAGGTGTACTGCCTGCCAGCGGCGCGGCCGAGCCGTGACTATGAGTCGTTTGAGTCACCGTTCGGCAATTGCTCGTCATTGTCGGGCGACACTTCGGGCGCACTGATCGTCGCTTCCCCAACTACAAGCGTCACCGTGTCGAAGTGAATCTTGATGTCGGTGCCCGAGGCGGGTTCGAATGCGATGACCTGACCGTCAGCCGGGTCGCCTTGGGTGACGGGCTGCGTTCGCTGATCGACGGTGAAACCTAACTCGGCCATGGCGGCGGCCACCTTGTCGGGCTCGAATGTTCCGATCGCCTGCAAGCTCGGCACGACGGCAATGACCGGCGGCTTCAGCAGAAACATGATGATCTCAGATCCGGCGATCTGTCGGGTTCCGGGCATGGGGTCGAGTTCCTGAACAATCCTTGGATTCACGTCAGGGTTCTCGCTCTCGCGTTCCGCTCGCCGCACTCGGAACCCGAGTGTCTCGAGCGCCGCTTGAACGGCACTCACATCGGTGGTGCCCAACTCGTCCAGCGACGGCACGACCAGTTCTTCAGGTCCAGCGGAGACGACAAGCGTGATGACGCTGCCTCGTTCCACCGACTGGACGGCTTCGGGACTGCTGCGGATGACGATCCCCTCGCTGAACTCGGTGGAGAACTCCCGCTCGACCCGGTCGACGAGCCCCAGGCGGGCCAATGTGATCCTGGCGTCGTCGATCGTCTGCCCGATCAGGCGCGGCACCTCCACCTCGCCCCGGCCTGCTGAAACCGTCAGCGTCACGATCGTGCCTGCCGGGCGCTGTTCGGTGCTCGGAATGCTCTGCTCGGTCACGAGACCGATTGCCAGGTTGTCGTTGCGCACGTCGATGCGCTCGACGCTGAAGCCGGCCGCCACCAGCAGCGCCTCAGCCTCTTCGTACGTTCGCCCGACCACATTGGGCAACAGGACCAGGGTGCGCGGCGCGGCGACGAACAGGGTGATCGGGTTGTCGGGATCGTTCGGCTCGGCGAGCAGCAGCCCAGCGCGGGGGTTCTGCTGGAAGACGATGTTCTCGTCGACGTCGTCGCGTTCGGAAAACTCGATGCTGACGTGATCGAAGCCGACGTCAGCGAGTTCGCGCTCGGCCTCGGCGAAATGCAGGCCCACCACGTTGGGCACTCGCAACCGCACGTCGGAAGTGCGCTCGGGCTCGGTCACGACTCCCGATTCGCCCCGGTCGTTGACCAGCAGGAACACCAGCCCTGCGATGACCAGCAGCAACACGACGAGCAGCGTGATCCACATCGGCGTGCGGTCCGGCGGCTCGACGGCGCTGGGCGGCGGGCCCTGCGGGTACTGCGGCGGATACTGCGTGTGGCCGTAAGGGGGAGCAGGCGGGGTAGCTGCCGGCTGCGGGTAGGCGGGCGGTGCGCCCTGGGCGGACGCGGGTGCTTGTTGTGCCGCCGCCGGCGTGGCGGCCGGCACCACAGGGAAATATGCCGTGACATCGACCGCCGAGGCATGAGTCGGCTGGCCTGCCCGGAACCGCAGCAGGTCGTTGCGCATCTCGGCGGCTGAGCCGTAGCGGGCATCGGGATCCTTGGCGAGCCCGCGCAGGCAGATGGCTTCGAGCTCGTGGGGAACGTCGGCGTTGTAGCGCGACGGCGGGACCGGAACCTCCTGCACGTGCTTGTAGGCGATGGCCACCGGACTGTCGCCGGTGAACGGCGGCCCCGCCGCGAGCACCTCATAGAGCACGACGGCCAGCGAGTACACGTCGCTGCGCGGGTCCGCGTCCTGCCCTTGGGCCTGCTCGGGCGACAGGTACGTGGCTGTGCCCATCACCGAACCGGTGCGTGTCAGGTCGTCAGAACTGCCGCCGAGCGCCCGTGCGATGCCAAAGTCGGCCACCTTGACCTGGCCGGATTGGGTGATCATGACGTTGCCCGGCTTGATGTCGCGGTGCACGACGCCGTTGCTGTGAGCGAACGCCAGCGCCGCGGCAATGTCAATGGCGATGTCGGCGGCGCGATCGGGGTGCAGCGGACCCTCACTGCGGATGACCTCAGCCAGGCTCCGTCCCTCGACGTACTCCATCACGATGAAGTAGGTGCCCTCGTGGTTGCCCCAGTCGTACACGCCGACCACGTTCGGCTGGCTCAGGTTCGCTGCGGCTTGGGCCTCGCGCCGGAACCGCTCGACAAACGACGAATCGGTCGCGAACTCGGGGAACAGCACCTTGACGGCGACAGGCCGATCGAGCAGGCGGTCGCGGCCCAGGAACACCTCGGACATCCCGCCCCGGGCGATACGGCTGAACAGCTCGTAGCGGCCGCCGAAGATTGGATTGTCGGTGTCTGCCATGGGCACAGGGCAATTGCTGCCAGGTCGGGCCGTCGCGCCGGCGGGGTGACTGCAGGGTTCGGGCTACGGGCCGTCTTCGAATGAGGTCGGGACTGCCCGCAGCGCTAGGGCGGCTTCCGCTGCGGTCGCAGCGATCATCGTTGCCAAGGTACCGCCGGCCTGCGGGTCGCCCACGTCAAGACCGGTGTCGGGTTCGATGAGCACCGCGACGGCGACCGTGGGTGCATCGGCTGGGGCGAGCAGCACCGCCCAACTGCCGGTTCGTTCGCGGTCGCTGTTTGGATCAAGCAGTTGGCCGGTCGCGACCGCTGCGGGAAGCTCGACGCCATCGGTCGGTGCGAGGCCGATCGAAGCGAGCTGCGCCTGTGCTGCCATGTGCGCCAGCAGCCCAGCCGCATCAGCGATCTCGAAGATGCGACCGGCGTCGCGTGGCGTTGTCTGTGCGGATGCATCCGGGGTGGGCGGCTCGCCCTCGCCCGAGCGGGAGGCCGAGCGCGCATCAACACGGTGCACCACGTAGGGGCGCATCCTCACCCCGTCATTGGCGATCGCAGCAGCGGCCAGGGCCAGCTGCAGCGGTGTCAGAGGTACACCTTCGCCGAAGACGGCGCCGTCGGGTTCGCCGGGCAGATCGATGCCTGTCAAACCCAGCTGCCGGCGCGCCCCGCGCAGCAATTCGTCTCCGGTCGCATCGAGCGCGGCGTCGGCGATGAGGGCGTAGTGGCGTTGGTAGGCGCGTGCCACCGGCTGCGAGGCACTGGCTGTAACCGCATCGGGGGCCAGCACGACTTGCGCGTTGGGGTCGAAACTGGGACGCGACCACATCGCCACAATGGCGCCGGTCGCGGGGTCCACGACAACGATGGCGCCGTCACGGTCCCCGAGCGCGGCGCGCGCTGTGAGCTGCACACCGTGGTGCACCGTCAAGATCACGTCGCCGACTCGACCGCTGTCGGCGAACAGGTCGGCCAGTTGTGTCACGGCGACATCAAGGGCGCTTCCTGACAGCTCGGCATCCCAGCTGCGCTCGAGACCGCTAGCGCCCGCAGCGGGTGAGAGGTAGCCCGCGATGTGGGCGTAGAGCGAGCCGTGCGGGTAGGAGCGCACCTGCAGCGCGCCGGAGTCGTCTGGGCCGATGCCGGGCGCGATCGTCTCGCCGTCCGCGCTGATGATCGCACCGCGCGCCGAACCGATGGCGGCCGTCGCTGCACGTGTGTTGAGTTCGTGACGGCGCAGCTCGTCGGCGCCCAGGAAGCCGATGTTGGTGAGCTGCACCAGGAGCACAGCGAAACTCACTGCAAGCGCGACGGCCAACCGTGTGATGCGCCGGTTCACGGGTCACCCAGTGGAAGCTGTTGAGGCTCGCCTTGGGAGGGATCGCTCGCGGGTCGGCGTCTGCGACCCGCTGGCTTGGCGATGGCGGCACGGAGTTCGCCCGTCGGAGCGTCCCCCGCCGCTGAGTCGTCGTCCGGACGGCGGGGCATACGGAGTTGCGCCGGCTCGGACGCCCTCGGCGCGCTCTGCTCGAGTCGCAAACTGCCGCTGACATCCGAAATTGCCAGGAGCATCGCGACGGCGATGCAGTTGCCGACCAGTGCCACAGGTCCATGGGCCACGAACGGCAGGGCGCCGACGGTGTGCGGTAGCAGCCGCAGCACCCCTGCGATGGTGGCAAGCGCCTGCAGCCCGGTCACGGCGGTCGCCGTGGCAGCGAGCAGGCGATGGGTGTTCCGTGCCCGCTGGGCGATTCCAGCGCCGACCCCGATGAGCAGCATGAACGCAGCCAGCAGCGCTGCGCCGCCCAGAATGCCGAGTTCCTCGGTGATGACGGCGAAGACGAAATCGCTGTGTACCGCCGCGATCCGTTGCGGAGCGCCGAGACCGGGGCCCGCGCCGCTGATCCCGCCGGCACTGATAGCGAACGCCGCCTCGACGGTGGATGCCCCCTCGCCCACGGACCACGGGTCCTGCCAGTGGCGCATCTGTGCGGACAGCCAGTCGTATACCGAGGCGAGCACGATGACGCCGACTCCGTAGGTGGCGATCACGCCGCCGAGTGCGCGCGTGCGCGTTGACCGAGCGACGGTCGGCAGCTCGCTGCCGACGAGATCGTCGCCGTCAAGCCACAGCGGCAACCATGCCGCTGCGAAGATCAACACCGACGACGCGAGGTCGCCTTGGGTGAGAAGCAGCGTCCACGCTCCGACCGCAGCGACGATTGCACCCACGGCATGGCGGTGAGGCACCAAGCGAGCCGGCAGCCACCGCGGGGCGGCGACCGTGAGCCCGCAGGCTGCCAGGACCACGCCGAGTTTGGCCACGCCGTATGGCTGCACGTTGAGCGATCCGAGACTCAGCCACTGCCGGGCCGGGTCGTAGGCGCCGCCGGACACATCGATCCCGCTGGCGAAGCTGCCGAGCCCAGCCAGCACTGCGGCGATGAGACCGCAGGTGCCTGGGCGTTGCATGAACCAGTCGACGCGACGCATGGCGACCAAGGTCCCCGCGAGGGCCGCGAATCCCGCCAGCACCGCAAACGTGTGGCCCTGTGCCAGTGACGGATCGATCCGGACCACGAAAACCCAACCGATGCCGATGAGCAAACCGACGACGCCGAAGAGAATCTCATTGCTGTTCGGAGCCCATCGCCTGATCGCGACACGCGTCGCCGCGCCGCCGAGGAGGACGATTCCCAGCCAGACAGCCGTGTCCCACAGCGATCCGATGTCACCGTTGCGCGACACTCCGATGCCGGCGATCGCGAAGGCAGCACAGACCACCACGCTCGCCATTGCTGCGAGCGCAGACTCGGTGCGGCGTCGCGCGCGCAGCGGTGGCCTCAGCGTGAGCGAGAACGCCGCCAGCCGCGCCGTTTGGGCGTGCTTTCGGTGCTGTCGCCCGTCCGTGTGACTTCGGCGTCGGGAGCGGTCGGGGCGATCTCGATCCCTTCGATGTCGACGTCCACCACCAGCGCCGTGGAGTTGTCGCGTCCCCCGCAGTCGTTGGCCTGACGCACAAGCGCGCGTGCCACGTCTGATGGATGCTCATCGGAATCCAGCAGCTCGGCGATTTCGTCTTCGTCCAGTTCGTTGGTGACGCCGTCGGTGCACAGCAGGAAGCGGTCATTGCCGGTGAGGTCGAGGATCCAGTCGTCGATCAGCACCTCTGGCTCCACGCCGATGGCTCGAGTGAGCGTGTTGCGCCGGGGATGGTCGGTGGCCTGTTCGACCGTGAGATCGCCGGCCCGGATCATCTCGGCAACGAAGTTGTGGTCGACGGTCAGCTGGGAGAGCTCGCCCCCTTGGAATCGGTAGACACGTGAATCACCGACGTTGACCAAGCACCACACCCGGCTGTCGTCGCTTTGCACCACGGCGATGGCACACAACGTGGTGCCCATGCCTGCGAGATCTGGATGGGCTGTCGAGCGATGGTGCACGACTTGGTTGGCGTGGCGGACGGCCGCCAGCAGCTCCGGTGGCGTTGAAGGGGAGTTGGCTGCAACGGTCTTCACTGCGAGGCTGGATGCGACGCTGCCACCGAGGTGGCCGCCCATGCCGTCGGCCACCACGAACAGACCGATGTCGGCGTACATGGCGTCTTGGTTCTCGGCTCGGCGCAGGCCCCGGTCGGACGCTCCGCCCCAGCGGATGCGCATCTGGCGGGCGGGGGCACTCATAGCGGACCAGTCTCGCGGCTTTGCCGGGCAGCGGCACAGCCGAGTGCAGCGCACGCAGGGCGCGGCCAGTCTGCGATGTGGGCGCAGCGGGGTTCTGTCATGGGCTGACCTCGAAGACGGTGGAGCCGACTTGCACGTAGTCGCCGAGGCGCACAACGGTGGCGTTGGCGACCTTCTGGCGATTCAGGTAGGTCCCGTTCGTCGATCCCAGATCCTCCAGCAGGTGCTGGGCGCCGTTGCGGTACAGGCGGGCATGAGATTGCGATGAGTAGCTGTCGGAGATGATCACGTCACACTCGGCGCTGCGTCCGATGGTCAGCGTGTCGGCCAGCAGGTGCCGTTCGCCCTGAGCGCTCAACGGCGAGCGCACGACGAGAGCCACAGGCTGCGGGGCGGCATTGCCGTTGGGGGGCCCGTCGCCTCGCAGCGCAAGCAGCGATCTCCAGCTGAGATGATTGCGGGGTGTCGCCACACCGGCCCACACCGCGCGCATGACCCGGAAGAAGAACAGGTAGAGCAGGACAAGCACGCCCAGCGCGAGCAGCCGCACCAGCTGCTCGGACATCAGCTCAGCTCCAGCCGCAGTTCGTGGGTGCCGATCATGACGACATCACCGTGGGCCAGACGCTCGCTGGTCATCTCGATCCCGTTCAGCAACGTCCCGTTGACGCTGGCCAGGTCCACCAGGAGCAAGCCATCTGCGTCCTGGCGTATCTGAGCGTGTCGTCGTGAGACTTTTGGGCCGTCAAGCACGATGTCGCAGTCGTCGCGCCGCCCGATGACGGTCGAATGCCGCAGTTCGTGGCACTGTCCGTCGCTGCCGATCAAGCTGGCGCCAACCACGACGGCCCAGTGTAGGAGCGCAGGTTCGCGGGATAGCCTGATCGCCCCACGCGCGAGTGGCGGAATTGGCAGACGCGCAGGCTTCAGGTGCCTGTGCCCGCAAGGGTGTGAGGGTTCAAGTCCCTCCTCGCGCACTGCGGTGGCGACGTGGTGGCAGCTGTTGCGGGGTGTGGTCAGCGGACTGCTGTTCAGCCGATCTGTTCAGTCGAGTGCGCCCTCGTGTTCGAGCAATTGCGTCTTGAGGTCGAGGCCACCGCCGAAGCCCACGAGCGAGCCGTTGGCGCCGATGACCCGGTGGCACGGCAGCACGATCGGCACCGGGTTGCGGCCGTTCGCCTGGCCCACGGCCCGCACGGCCTTCGGCCTGCCGATCAGCGACGCTTGCTCGCCGTAACTGCGGGTGCTGCCGTAGGGGATGTCACCGAGCGCCCGCCACGCCGCCACTTGAAACGGGGTACCCCGCAAGTCGAGCGGCAGGTCGAAGCTGGTGCGCTTCCCGTCGAAGTACTCGTCGAGCTGCTGCGCGGCTTGGTGCAGAATCGGGTGGTCGGGATCTTCGACCATGTCGTCGGGCAGCTTGACGGAGGTCTCCTCGCTCCGCCACGACACGGCGCGCAACCCCTGTTCGGTTGCCACCAAGCCCAATGGTCCGATCGGGCTGTCGATGGTCGTGTGCCAGTGCATGTCCGCGCTGTCGGCTGGGGCGTCGACGGTGTCGGTGTTGCCGGGACGGGAATGCGATGGGTTCATGAGGGTCCTTCCTGGGTCGGGACTGAGGTCAGCGAGGGGTCGGGCCGGACCGGGTTGGACCGGACCCCGCAGCGGCGTGCCAGAGATGCTGTGCAGCCCACGCACGGTAGGGGCGCCAACGCTCGGCCAGCGTGTCGATTTCCCGTGGTTGCATCGGGTGACCCACTAGGCGCTCAATTGCCCGGCGCAGGCCCAGGTCGGAGGCGGGGAATGCGTCGTCGTGGCCGAACACCCGCATCGCGATGAGATGCGCGGTCCAGGGCCCGATGCCGGGCAGTTCGCAGAGCTGGGCCACGGTGGCTTCGAGGGTGTCGGTGGCGCTCAGGTCTACGTCGCCGCTGGCGACTGCGCGGGAGATGCCGACAATGGTGTCGATTCGTCGCTGGGTGAATCCCAGCCCCGCGAGCCCTGCCGGTCCGGCATCAGCGAGCTTCGCTGCGTCCGGGAAGAGGTGAGTCAGTGGCACCGAGACGTCTTCGCCTTGCTCGATGCGCGCAGTTGAACCTGGGCAGCATTCCAAGAGCGCATCAATCGGTGTGCCGAAGCGCTGGGCGATCCGGCCGGACATCGTGGACGCCGCGGCGAGCGAGATCTGCTGCCCGACGACGATGCGGATGGCGGTCTCGAAGCGGTCCCACGAGCGCGGCACGCGCAAGCCCGGTGCGGAGCGCGTGAGTGGCCCGATGAGCGGGTCGTCGTCGAGCGCAGCTGCAGCCGGCGAAGGATTGGTGTCGGTACCGAGCAAGGCCCGTGCGCGGCTCACGGCGTCGATGATTGAGTCGTACGTCGGCAGGTGCAGCCGCAGCTGCAGCTGTTCGCCGTTGCCTAGCACGGCCGCCATTGGGGCGGCGCTGGTTGGCACGGCCGCCATTGGGGCGGCGCTGGTTGGCACGGCCGCCATTGGGGCGGCGCCGGTCGGCACGGCCACCTCGACGATGCCGGCGTGCCCGTACGCGCTGAAGCTGCGGACATAAGCGGCTGAGCCGCCAGCACCGGTGACGGCCTCGACACCTGGTATGGCTCTGGAGGCCTGGTGCGAGATGAACGCCTCGAAGTCGAACGGCGCCAGATACGGCAATGCGAGCACGAGGCCGCCGTCGAGGCGAGGCCGTTCGCCGCGGCGCCGCCTCGACCGCAACTCCGTAGGGGTGAAACAGAACACCGAGGTAATGGCCCTGTGCAGCTGGCGCGGCCCGCCGAAGCCCGCAGCACGAGCGATCTCGGCGAACGTCAGATCGGTGTCGTCGATCAGGCAGCGAGCGAAGTGCGCCCTGCGCGACCGGGCGATGGTTGTGGGCGTCGCCCCGACATGGTGCTCGAACAGTCGCCGCAGTTGGCGGGCGCTGTAGCCCACGTAGGCCGCCAGTGCCTCTTCGTCGTGGTGATCCAGAAAGCCGTCGTTGATGCGCAGCAGTGCCGCTCCGACCGGCGTGGGCACATCCAGATCGGCCAGTGAGCCGGCGCGGCGTTCTGGATGGCAACGCAGGCACGGACGGAAGCCAGCCACCTCGGCGGCCACCGGGTTGGAGTAGTGCGTCACGTTGTGCGGCAATGGCTGTGCCGAGCAGTCTGCTCGGCAGTAGATGCCTGTGGTGCGGACCGCCTCGACTTGCATGCGCAGAGTCTGGCCCGCAATGGTCGGACATAAACGGACATCAAACACGAAGTCCGAATGTGTCCGATTCGTTTGGCATCAGCTCATGACGCTTGCCGAGAGCAAGCAATCGTCGCATCCGAGGGTGGAAATCAGTCTCGAATGTGCGAATATGGCACAGTGAAGACCGAGACAGCAAGCGACCTCGGCATCCGGGTAGCTGAGGCACGTGAGCTTGCGGGAATGACGCAGGCCGAGTTGGCGGCGGTCAGTGACTTGGGTCGGACCGTCATTGCCAAGATTGAGGCCGGCTCTCGCAAGCTCGGTGCCGCCGAACTTGTCCGTCTCGCGGAGTCTCTCCGTCGTCCGGTGGATTGGTTCTTCTTGGAATCCCCCCCGGCGGTGGTGAGCAGGCGCTCTGACCCGAACATTCGCGGGCTGTCGGCGCCGCTGGATGCCAGGGTCGACTGGATTGCCCGGGACATTGCTTACCTGCATCAGTTGGACGAGCTGCCGAAGTACGAACGGTTTGTGCAGGCGCCACCTGAGTCCGTGGACGGCGCAGCGAGAGCGGCAGGTGCACTTCGACGACATCTCGAAGTCCCCGATGGCCCGCTGCGTGATCTGCAAGCTCTTGCTGAGCGAATCGGCTTATTCGTCTTCTCGCTCAACCTTGGCGTCGACGGCGGCGATGCTGCATACGTTGCTGTCGAGGACGCTGGCGTGGTGGTGATCAACGGCAAGATGGACCCCGGGCGACGTCGATTCAATCTCGCACACGAACTTGGGCACCATGTCTTTCAGGACGCCTATGCACCAGAAGTCCGACTCTCGCCTCAAGACGACACCGAGCGCTTGATCAACGCCTTCGCGATTCACCTGTTGCTGCCGCTCGGCGATGCGCGATCGCTCGTTGAAGAGTTCTCAGCCGATGTGCGGCTTGCAGCCGTTGCTGCCGGCGTGCGGTTTCGGCTGAGCTGGACGGCCGTGTGTGCACAGCTGCGCAACGCCGGACTCGTGGATGCGGGTTCATATGAGGACTTGGTGGCTCAACCGCCTTCTCGTGTCGATTTCATCGAATTGGGCGAGCGGTGGCAACCAGAGTTGGAGGCACCCGCGGTGCCTCCCAAGTACGGGCGGCGTGTGCTCTCGGCATATAGGCGCCGGAAGCTAACCGCCGAGCGCGCGGCGGAACTTCTCTGGGAAACACTGACCGTCGCGGAATTGCCAGACCAAGTCGAACTGTCGGCCGAGGTGTATCGACGGGAGTTTGGATCGGTTGAGTGACGCGGGAGTTGGTGTTCGACACCACCGCGTTGAACTATTTCGCCCTCGCGGGAGAGTTGGACCTTCTTGAGCAGATGGTGGAATCGTTCCGTTGTGTCGCTCCATCTGAGGTGCTGAACGAACTCGCTGCAGGCGTCGCTGCTCATCCCGAACTTCGAGACGCGCTGAACTTGCCGTGGATCGAAAACGTTCAACTCTCGGCAAGCGACTTGGCATCGTTCGCTCGCTACAAGCGGGAATTGGGCGGCGGCCCGAGCAAGAATCTCGGCGAGGCGGCTGTTCTCGCGTGGTGCGCAAGCACCGGCGGCACGGCCATCATCGACGAATCCCGTGCTCGGGATATCGCGCAGCAAGACGGCATAGATGTTCACGGGTCGCTATGGCTGATCCAGCTCGGTGTGACGTCGAAACTCCTTGACCGATCTGCCGCCATAACGCTGATTGATCAGCTCCGTTCGGCAGGCATGTATCTCCCCCGAGACAGCGCGGCTCTCGTCGCGTGACTTTCGCTCTACAGGAATCGCCGGTCGACGCTCGTTGACGACTTCAGAACCGGCAGGTCGTCCGGATCAGCCTTGATGCTCAGTTCCGCTGGTGACAGCTCGCTGGGCTCGGCGGCGGCGCAGCCACCACCACGCCACCCAGAGGGCGATCGCGATGACCGGCAGGAACGGCAGCAGAGCGCCGATGATCAGCAGCACCCCGTTGCCCACGGTCACGAGCGCATCCCAGCCGCCGCTCAGCGCATCGCCGAAGCCGGGCGGCGAGTTGTCCTCTTCGACGTACAGGTACAGCCCGACGGTGCGAGCCAGCTGTGCCAGATCGTCGCCGGCGTCGGTCACCGGCACGGCGCGCAACTGAACATCGACGTCGAGGCCGCGGGTGGCGACACGGCCGGCAATGCGACCCTCGCTGACAGGCTCGGTGAGGGTGGTGACCACGCGGTCGCCAGGCTCGATGCGTTCAATGTCGGTGCCCTCGACCACGCTCAGGTCGCCCATGGCGAAGCGAAGCGCATCCGAACTGAGCCGCACATCGGTGAGAGTCGTTTCGCCTTTGTTCTCCAGCTCGAAGCAGAACTTCACGTCGCCTTCGGGCGGTGCCACCAGTTCGGTGAACCCGAGGCAGGGGTCCTCGTCGCCCGCGCTCAGCCACGCCCGCATCGTCAGCGCAGACGTGGGCACTGCCGCGGCGGCCTCGTCGATGTTCAACGTGATCGTGGCCAGGTCGACTCGATCCCGCAGCGATCGCAGCTGGCCCCGAAGCCGTTCGAGGTTGGTTTCGCGGTCGGAGAGCTCGCGTTCGAGCTCGGCGACGCCTTTCGCGTCCTCGGCCCGGCTGAGGAACTCGCGCAGCCGGTCCACGCTGATCTCTGCGGTGCCGATGCGGCTGCCGAGGTCGACAACAATGTCGGTGACGTCCTCAGCGCTCACGTTCTGCTCCATCAGCTCGCCGACACCCGAGAGGCGTTGGAGTGCATTGGCGAACTGGTCGGGACGGACCTTGAACGTCAGTGTCGTGTGCGCACGGCCCCGGGTGGAGGTCTGCTGGGCGAAGGTGAAGCCGCCCACGCTCTCGATGATCGATGTCGCCTCGGCGGCAGCAGCGGAGACATCGATTGCCTCCACCGAGATCCAGGCGGTGTAGATGATGTCCCGGCCCAAATCGGCGGGAACGGCCAGCGCGCCGCCCGAAGCGGTGGCGCTGTCTGCTGCGGTTCGACGCACTGTTGCGGACTCCGCACTAGCGGCCGCCCCACCCAGGGACATCTCTTCTTCCTCCGCCATGTCATCGTCGGCCATGTCGAAGTCGCCCTCTTCCGACATGAACTCCATATCGCTAGCCGGCTCGTCGGCGGCCGCGGCCGCCGTTGTGAACACTGTGGACGCGTCGCTGTCGTCGTCACCGCTCCCGATGCATGCGGTGCTTGCCAGCAGCACGACAGCAGCGACTGCGAGACATTGCCACCATGCGGCCACGGTTCGACGGGGTTCGTAGTGCGTGGTGGCGGTCATGGCGTCTCCTGATGCTGAGTGGTGCGGGACCCGTTGGCCCCGCGTCGGACGTCCGCCGCCGTAGTCGTCAACGGAACGCTGGGATGTTGGTGATCTGCTGGCCGAGGATCAACCCGTGGATCTCCTCGGTGCCCTCGTAGGTCATGACCGATTCCATGTTCGCCGCGTGGCGCATCGGCGCATATTCGGTCGAGACCCCGTTGGCGCCCATCATCGCCCGAGCCGTGCGGGCCACATCGATGGCCACCCGGCAGTTGTGCCGCTTCGCCATCGAGATGTGATGCGGTCGCAGCCGGTGCTGTTCCTTGAGCTGCCCAAGGCGCATTGCCTGCAGGTTGGCGTTGGTGATCGACGTCAGCATGTCGGCGAACTTGATCTGGCTGATCTGGAAGCTGGCCAGTGGCTTGCCGAACTGGGGGCGTTCGAGCTGGTAGTCCAGCGCCGCCTCGTAGCAACAGCGGGCCACACCCACAGCCCCGAAGGCAATGCCGAAGCGGGCTTCTGACAGGCAACTCAACGGCGCTCCGATGCTCAGCGCATCTCCCAGCCGCATCGACTCGGGCACCTCGACATCGTCCATGTAGAACTCGCCGGTCACCGAGGCCCGCAGCGAGAGCTTGTTCTGGATCTTGCGGGCCTCGAAGCCAGGCGAGTCGGTGGGCACCAGGAAGCCGCGGAAGCCGTCGTCGGTGTTGGCCCACACGATGGCCAGGTCGGCCAGCCCGGCGTTGGTGATCCACCGTTTGGCCCCGTTGAGGATCCAGGTGTCGTCGCGGCGCACCGCCCGGGTGGTCATCGAGACCGGGTCGGAACCGTGGTCGGGCTCGGTCAGCCCGAAGCAGCCGATGATCTCGCCGGCGGCCATACGCGGCAGCCACGTCTCCTTCTGCTCGGTCGAGCCGTAACGCCAGATGGGGAACATGCACAGCGACCCCTGCACCGACACGAAGCTGCGCAGCCCGCTGTCGCCGGCCTCCAGCTCACGGCAGGCCACGCCGTAGGCCATGGCCGAGGCGCCCGCACAGCCGTAGCCGTCGAGGTGCATGCCCAACAGGCCCATGTCGGCGATCGTCGGGATCAGCTCCATCGGGAAGGTGCCCGCCTCGAAGTGGTCGCCTACGATCGGATCCCACTCCTTGGCCACGAAGGTGGCGACGGTGTCGCGGATCATGGCCTCTTCATCGGTGAGGAACTCGTCCATTTCGTAGAAGTCCGACAACGGGGCGGGCGTTTGGCTCATGGGCAAATACTGCCGCGCTGGCGAAGGACGAGCCAGCCAGCCGCTCGGATCGTCGCCGAACAGACACGCATCCGACATCGGGGACGCTCGCCGCGTTGCCCGCCGCCGCAGACGATTCGTGGCCTTCCAAGAGGCCGAGCGGGCAAATGCCAAAGGTGGTCACGCGACGATGTGAACAGCGAAGCCGTGGCCCGAGCGGCCCATCAGCGCAGCGAACAAGAGCGGAAAGCAAATGGTGAGAGCACCGGGCCGTGACCAATCTGCGCTGTCTGTGAGTACTGTGCGCTGCTATGTCCGAGGACCCGCAGGTGACGCCGCCGCCCACCGGGAGCAGGCTCTATTTTCGCCAGTTGCTGTCGGGTCAGGATTTCGCCACGAGCGACCCGATCGCCCGCCAGATGGTGAATTTCTCCTACCTGATCGGCGACCGCGAAACCTGCGAGGCCGTTGTGGTGGACCCGGCCTACGCCGTGGATGACCTGCTCGACATCCTCGCCGAAGACGACATGGCGCTCACCGGTGTGCTGGCCACGCACTTCCACGCCGACCACGTCGGCGGGAACATGATGGGCTACAGCATCGAAGGCGTGGCCCAGCTGCTGGAACGCCAGGGCACCAAGATCCACCTGCAGGCACCCGAAGCCGAGCTGGTACGCAAAACCACGGGCATCTCAGTGAACGACATGGAGCTGCACGCGCCGGGTGACGTTGTGTCGGTGGGGGCCATCGACATCGAACTGCTGCACACCCCTGGGCATACGCCCGGCAGCCAGTGCTTTTTGGTGGCAGGGGCGCTCGTTGCCGGCGACACGCTGTTCCTCGACGGCTGCGGCCGCATGGACCTGCCCGGCAGCGACCCCGCTGCGATGTACCGGTCGCTGCACGACACGCTCGCCAAGGTGCCCGATTCCACCGTGCTGTTCCCCGGACACCGCTACTCGTTCGAGCCCAGCGCCACGATGGGCCAGACCCGCCAGATGAACTACGTGTTCAAGCCACGCAGCGAGGCGCAGTGGCTGATGATGTTCGGGCGGGGTTGATGTGATGTGTTCTGCGCCGAGGGTGTGATGGTGGCGCAGTGGCTGATGATGTTCGGGCGGGGTTGAGGCTCCCAGCAGCTATGACGCCGCTTCCGCCCGTCGTGGACGCAACCGAGATTGCGGGCCGCGACGACATCGTGCTCTGCGATGTGCGCTGGTATCTCGACGGGCGATCAGGCCACGACGCCTACCTGGCTGGTCACATTGCCGGGGCCATCTGGGTGAACTTGGATGAGCATCTGTCTGCACATGGTGCTCCAGCCCACGGCCGCCATCCGCTGCCTGATGCGCAGACCTTCGCGGCATCTCTGGGAAGCCTCGGTATCAGCCCCGATGACCCGGTGGTGGCCTACGACGACCTGAACGGCACTGCTGCGGGACGGATGGTGTGGATGCTGCGAGTGCTCGGCCACGATGCGGCGTTGCTCGACGGGGGGCTGGGATCGTGGACTGGCAGCACTGAGACGGCGCCGAATGTGCGGGCGCCTTGCGGGTGCCCGATGCGGGCCTGGCCGGAGAGGGCGTTCGTCGATATCGACGGAGCGGCCGACGCCGGCACCAGCCGCGAGGTTGTGCTCATCGATGCACGCGGGGGTGACCGCTTTCGCGGCGAGACCGAGCCGGTCGATCCGCGCCCCGGGCACATTCCCGGCGCGGTCAATGTGCCGATGACCGACAACCTCGGTCCCGAGGGTCGCTTCGCCAACCCCGAAACGCTGCGCGCTCGCTACGAAGCTGAGGGCGTCGAAACCCTGGCGTCGGCTGCCGCCGAGAGCGTCGGCAACAACACCGTCGTGTACTGCGGCTCAGGCGTCAGCGCCTGCATGGACGCGCTGGCCATGGAGCGCGCCGGGTTGGGCCGCCCACGGCTGTATGTCGGGTCGTGGTCGCAGTGGAGCCACACCGACCGCCCTGCCGAGACTGTGTGAGCGCCCCGGCCTCGCCGACGCGACTGCTGTCAGGACCGTCTTGCCTCACCTGTGTGCAATAAAGCCGCCTCAGTCGGCATTTCTGCACGAATTTGGCGGGCGCTTTCGATTCTGTGCAGAAAAGCCGCTTCAGGCGGCAAATCTGCACACAGAAAGCGTGGCGGCTCAGACCGGTGAGCCGGGTGGCGGGCCGGCCGAGGTGAATTGCGCGTCGGGCGGGTCGGCGGCCCAGGCCGCTTCTTGCTCCCAGCGGTCCTCGAAGACGAGTTCGCGCAATGGCCGGCGCCGCACCGGGCCGTGGCGTCCAGCGGGCCGGCCGAGCGGGATGGTCGCATGGATCGCCACGCCCTCGGGAATGCCGAGCAGCTCGCACAATTCGTCTTCGACGTCGTGGTGCCAGCCAGTGATGACGCCGCCGTATCCCAGCGCCCGTGCCGCCAGCAAGAGGTTCTGCACGGCTGGGAACACCGAAGCGCCTTCGGTGAACGTGGGCTTCCGGTAGCGCACCAGGCACGCCAGGATTACCACTGGCGTCTCGGAGAAGTGATCGACGAAGTGCTGCATGGTGCGGGCCATACGAGCTTTGGGCGAGTTGTCGGCGGAGCCGGAGCCTTCGGTGTAGCCGTCGCCGGAGCGCTTTGCATTCCAGCCGTCGCGGAAGCACTGCCCCAGCAGAGCCTTCGCCTGGCGCGCAACTGGGCCGTCGCGCAGCACGACAAAGCGGAACATCTGCCGGTTGGAACCGCTGGGAGCTCGGCTGGCGTGCCACAGGATCGAAGCCAGGTCCTCGTCGGGGATCGGGTCGGGCAGGTAGCGGCGGATGGCCCGGGTGGTCGCCAGGCCTTCCAGCAGCCCGAGCGGCCCGGCGCCAACCCCAGCTTCAGCGCCGGACGCAGCCCCGCCGTCAGACCTAGCCCCAGTTCCGGACTCAGTTTCGCTCATCATCGACCTCGCTCATTGTCGGCCGCGCTCATCATCTGCCTGCTTTGGCGGGGCGAGCTCATCGGCCGCCCTGTGTCTCGTTGAGGAAGTCCACCAGTTTGACAATGGCGTTCTCGGTGACGACGCCCGCGATCCGCCCGCCACTGTCGATGACGGGATACAGCTCGATATCGGCGTCAGCCATCGCTTCGGTGACTTCGCGCAGTGTCCACGACGGGCGTGCCGGCTCGATGTCGGTGGTCATCACCTCGCCGCACGTGACCGACATCCAGTCGTTGCGATCCACATCGCGGGAATCGCTGAGCCGGATGACACCCAGGAAGTTCCGTTCGGGTCCCACAACGATGGCCTCGAGCTGCTTGCGGGGCAGCGCGATGCCCCACACGAAGTCCGCCAGCGGGGCGTCGGCACTGACCGTGGGCACATCGGTGGACATCGCCGAGTTAACCGGCATCTCCAGGCGCCGCTCGAGGTGCCCCGTGCGGCTGTCCCGCTGGTATTGCGACACCGAGGAGTTTCCGATGAGCACCTGCGACACGGCCACCGCCACCAAGGCAGGCACGACAAATGCGGGCGCACCTGTCGACTCGGCCACGAACATCACCGCTGCGAGCGGGGTGCGATAGCCCGCTGCCAGGAAGGCGGCCACGCCGATGAAGGGGAAGAACGCCAGCGATTCGGGCCCCAGCTCGATCCAGCCGCCCACCAATCGCCCGACGATCAGCCCGAACACGGCCAGCGGGATGAACACGCCGCCCACGCCGCCCGATGCGAGCACCGTCGAGGTGGCCAGAACGCGCACCGCCAGCAGCGCCCCCAGCAGTACCAGCGACTGTTCAGGATTCAGCGACCAGCTCACCAGCTCTCCCTCGGCGGTCGGGCCCAGAGACAGCGGCTCCTCGAACAGGAACTCGCAGAGCACGGCGAGTCCCACCAGGATTCCGCCGCCGCATAGCGCCACCAGCCACCAGGGCCGGTCGGACTCCTGGATTTGCTTGGCAGCTCCCAGCACACGGCAGAACGCCGACGCTGCGAGCCCGCACAGGGCGCCCACGATGGCGGCTCCCAGCAGTTCCTGGCGGCCGAACCCGACCCGCACCATCTCGGTGCCAATCTCGAATGGCCGGTCGTCGAAGCCGGTGACCAGCACGTACACGACGTAGCTGGAGGCGCTCGAGAGCAGCGCGGGGAGCAGCGCCCGGCGGCCCAGATCGCTCCTGTAGGGCGCTTCGAGTGCGAACAGCACCCCGGTGGCGGGCGCCTGGAAGATGGCGCTGACGCCCGCGGCGGCGCCGGCCACCAGCAGTGCGTAGCCCTCCCGGTTGCGGAACAGCCGCCGGGCGACGCGCTGGATCGCGCTCCCCGCGGTGGCGCCCGCATAGATGGACGGACCTTCGAGGCCGACCGCGCCACCGGATCCGACGGTGGCGATGCCAGCCGCCAGCCGGAACGGCAGGTCGCGGAACCGCATCGGATGGGTGCGGTCGTGGAAGGCCCGGATGTACTCCTCGGAGGTGGACGGCGAGAGCCGGCGGCCGGCGTTGGCCCAGCGCAGCATGAGCACCGCAGCCCACAGTCCGAGGGCCGGAGCGATCACGCGCTGCCACGCCGGCAGGTCCAGCACCTGTTCGAGCAGCACCTTTTCGCTCAGCACCGCGACCATCGCCACGATGAAGCCGGTGACGACGCCCACAGCGATATACGAGGCGAAGCGCAGCAGCCGGTTTCTCATGCCGAATCATGTCTACAAGGATCAACCGGTCGTCGCCGTACGAGTCCTGGACCAGCGAGCCCTAAGCGGGAGCCTGGTGGTGACGAAATTTCGGGTGCGGAGAGGGTGGGATTCGAACCCACGAACCACCTTGCGGCAGTTACTTCCTTAGCAGGGAAGCGCCTTCAACCGGACTCGGCCACCTCTCCACGCGCAACCAGCCGCGGGCGGCAGGCGCACGGCCACAAGATACCGCCGAGCCCCTGGCCTCCGCGATGGCCCCGCCGGTAGGTTGGCCTGCGGAGGGGTGGCAGAGTGGACGATTGCGACGGTCTTGAAAACCGTTGAGGCGCAAGCCTCCGGGGGTTCGAATCCCCCTCCCTCCGCTCACAGCTGCACCCGTTCCGCTGGTGTCGGCATTCTCTGCCTGCAAAATGTCGCTCGGCCAACGAGAAAACTGTCGGTGAGTACAGGGTAAAAATGTAGATCAGTGGTGAGGAAATCTGCTGACGAACAGTGTTGAACGGTACCTTGAAGGTATGCAACTCGTTCCGAGACACGTCATGCCGCGGGTTGGCGAAGCCTTGGACAATTTCCGAGTGGTCGTGCTCCACGGTGCGCGCCAATGCGGAAAGTCAACGCTGGCCCGGATGGTTGCCGCTGAGCGTGACGGCACCTACGCATCGCTGGACGACGATGCCACCCGGCAGGCCGCCCTCGCCGACCCCCGCAGTTTCTTGCTCGACCAGGACCACCCGCTGGTCGTCGACGAGATCCAGCTCGGCGGAGACCGGGTCGTGCGGGCCGTCAAGCAGGCTGTCGATGTCGACTCGACGCCGGGCCGTTTCCTGCTGACCGGTTCCACGAACTTCCTCACGGTTCCTTCTATCAGCGAGTCGCTTGCCGGCCGTGTCCGCTTGCTGCACCTGTGGCCGCTTTCCCAGGCAGAGCTGAACAGGTCCGCCCCGTTCAGGGTGCAGGCGTGGTTTGGCGACGAAAGCGACACGTTGCATGCATCGGCACGGCCGGCGGCCATGACCCGTCGCGACTACATGGAGTCTGTGTGCCGCGGCGGCTACCCCGAGGCGTCGACGCTGCCGGACGAGCTGCGGCGTGACTGGTTCGAGAGCTACGTCGAGACTGTGACCGAACGCGACATCGTTGCGCTGGGCGATTTGCGCCGACGAGCCGCTCTGGGGCTGCTGCTGAGGTGGGTCGCGGCCAGCAGCGGCAGCGAGCTGAACGTGGCAGGCACCGCTAGCCGCTTGGGCCTCGACCGGGCGACCATCGGGTCATACCTGGCCTGGATGGAGACCGTGTTTCTTGTCCACCTGCTGCCATCGTGGTCGCGCAACCTCACCGCGCGGGCAGTGCGGCGGCCGAAAGTTCACATCACCGACACCGGCCTGGCTGCTGGCCTGATGGGACTCGACGCAAGTGCGCTCATGGTCCCCACGTCGCCCGCTGCGGGCCCCCTGCTGGAGACTTTCGTCGTCAACGAGATTGCTCGCAGCCTGTCCGCGTCGAGCGCCGCGCCACGCTTGCACCACTATCGAGACCACCAACAGCACGAGATCGACCTCGTGTTAGAACGCTCCGACGGCGCGGTCGTGGCGGTCGAGATCAAGGCGACGACCTCGCCCAACGTGTCTCAGCTGCGCCACGTGGAGTGGCTGCGCGACCGCATCGACGCCGCTGCTCCGGGCGCATTTCGTGCTGGCATCCTTCTGCACACCGGCGACCAGCGCTACACCGTCGGTGACCGACTCCACATCTGCCCTATCAGCACCATGTGGGCCTAGCTGACTTGGACCGCGTCGGGAAGCAGACGGCACTCAACGTTCGCGTGTCGTTGTTCCACGACCCCGCGGGGCTACATGCTGAGCAGGCCCCGGCGAGCTGCCTCGACAGCCGCGTGGGTTCGATTCGCCACGCCGAGCCTAGTGATGATGTGCTCAAGGTGGGTGGCGACGGTGCGCCTCGTGATGCCGAGTTCTTCGGCGATCTCGGGATTGGACATGCCGCGGCCGACGAGGCTGAGCACCTCGGCCTCCCGTGGCGTCAGCTCGTTCGTGATCGCGTGCTTCAGGACGAGAGCAGCGCGGGTCGGGATCGGCCCGAATCGGGAGAGTGGCACCACATGGAGGCGGTGGGTGGCCGACGAGCCGGGGGTTACGGACATCATGAACGTGCCGGCAGGGTAGTTCCCCCCAAACTCCGCGATCCTCCGTTCCACTGCCCAACGTTCGTCCGCGTCGGGCGTGCCTTGTTGGAGGCGTACTGATCCGGATTCGTGCACCAAGTAGAGGGTCTCGGCGCTGGACTGGAGCCGAGACTCGATGGTGAGGTTCTCCACGGCAGGGCCGATCGCCGTCACGACCTGACAGGATTCGGGCGTGACGTCCTGGGTGTCTGCGCAGCTGAGGTTGACCGCGCCGAGGATCTTGCCGCTCCGCGACCACATGACGTACGTGATGCCTTCGTTGAAGCCCGCAGGGTGAAGGTACTCGCGTATGGTAGGTACGGCGTCGAGGCTCACGTCGCATTGGCGAACCGCCTCTCTGCCCGCAACGTCGCGCGCCTCGGCGAACCATTCGCGGGTGGAGAACCTTTGGAGGAGCCTGTCGTCATATCCCCGACTGACGAGTGTGTGGAGTCTGCCATTGATGGCGATGCCGACCTGGTATGCGACGTGGGGGATGATCGGCCGTAGCGAGTGGATGACGCTCTCAATCCGGTCGAGAGCGGGTCCGCCGGATGTCACGATGTTCGAGATCTCCCCGATCGTCTTCGCAGCGGTTTCCGACATCACGAACCCAAACCTAGAGACACCACCGCGCGTCACGCAAGCGCCGCTCGAGTCGGCAGGAGCCGTAGGGTCGGTCACTTGACCGATAACAGGACGGTCGCGAACCGCGATGATCGGGACGCGGCCGCCGGGGCCAAGGCAACAATTGTGCCTCTCATCCGTCGGCAACGATTGGAGACACGTGATTTCAGAAGAAGCGTTGGCGGGACTCTCCGAACTTGATGCACCGCGAATCCTCCATGACGGGCTGGGTCCCATCGGACAACGAGTCTTGGACCTGTCGATCGAGTTCGAGTCGATGACGCGCGGTGGGGGCGATCTGCCACTCGTGTTCGACTCGGGTCGAGGGGCGACGATGACCGACCCCGACGGCAACATCTTCATCGACGTCTCGGCCGGGGTCGCGGTGAGTTCGGTGGGACGCTCACACCCAGAGGTTGTGCGGTGCATCGAACAACAGGCGGCGCAGCTAATGCATGCGTCCGATGTCTCCAACACCCGTAGGAGCAGCCTTGCGAAACTCCTCTCCGCCATCGCTCCCCCCGGTCTTGGCGGCCAGTGCCTGAGCTACTTCTGCCAGAGCGGGAGCGGCGCAGTGGAGACCGCTGTCAAGTTCGCCCGCATGGTCACCGGCCGCGAGCAGATCGTGGCGTTCCATGGCGCGTACCACGGTGTTTGGCATGCGTCGAAGGCGCTGACAACCGGCGAGCGATTTCGGCTCGGCTTCGGCCCCACTATGGGCGGTGTCATTCATGCGCCCTACCCCTACGCGTACCGGTTCCCTCTCCCGATCGGAGACAAGACCTGCGAGGAGGTCTGCGGGGAATACCTCGACCACCTCTTGAACACGCCCTACACGGCCGCAGACAACGTCGCCGCGGTGATCGTGGAACCGGTTCAGGGCGAAGGCGGCTACGTGGCACCGGCGCCCGAGTTCCTCAAGATGGTGCGGGCTGCCTGTGATCGGCATGGTGCGCTGCTGATCGCAGATGAGGTGCAGGCCGGAGCCGGCCGCACCGGCAAGATGTGGTCCATCGAGCACAGCGAAGTGGAGCCGGACATGATCACCTTCGGCAAGGGCATAGGTGGTGATCTGCCGATGGCCGGGGTGATCATTCGCAAGGATTTGGGCAGCCAGCTTGAGCCGCAGTCCCAGCCCCAGACGTTCGCCGGCAACGCGTTGTCGGCGGCAGTCTGTGCGGCCAACATCGAGATCATTCGTCGCGATGGTCTCGCCGAGCGTGCCGCGGAGGTGGGGAAGGAGACCATGGATCGGCTCGCTCAGTCGATGAGGAGCATCCCCGTCATCGGTGAGGTGCGCGGTCGAGGTCTCATGATCGGCGTTGAGCTCGTGGTGGACCGCGAGACCCGCGAACCGCTCGATCCCGAATCGGTCGGCGGTGTCGCGGCAACGCTGATGCGACGAGGCATTGTGATGGTGCCGTGCGGGCGCTACGGCAACGTGTTGCGACTCATGCCGCCCCTGGTGATCACTCGGGCGCACATGAACGCCGCCATCGATGCGCTGGTCGATGTTCTCGCCACGGTTCCGACGACGGGCGGCTCATGAGTGGGTCGCTGCAGGACAAGCTCGATGCTGCCGACGACGTGGTGTCGCTTTTCAGGAACGCGCCCGCGGGCTTCTACGAGTTCCCAGTGCCCAGCGAGCACACCAACTGGCGAGATGAGCAACGCGCTTGGGTTGAGTCTGCTGTGTTGTTCGATCAATCGTTCCACATGACCGACGTGCACTTGCGCGGACCGGAGCGCATCGAGTTCCTGGAGGCCATCGCGCTCAACAAGTTCGGCAACTTCGACGAACTGCGCGCCATCCAGCTGGTGGTCTGTGCCGACAACGGTGGCATCATCGGCGATGCCGTGGCCTTCCACGAGCCCGGCAGGGTCGTGAACATCGTCGGCAAGCCGTCGGCGGCCAACTACATCTGCTACGCGGCAGAGACCCTGGACTACGACATCTCAATCGAGGTGGATCGCCGTGTGCTCGAAGACGACTGGCAGCGCAGCATGTACCGCTTCCAGATCCAGGGGCCGAACGCGTTCGACATCCTCGAGGTCGTCAACGGCGGCCCACTGCCGCAGACGCGGTTCTTCGAGATGTGCGAGTTCACCATCGCAGGACGCCCGTGCAGGGGTCTGCGCCACGGGATGGCGAGCGCGCCCGGCCTCGAGTTCTGGGGGGACTACGCCGACCGGGAGGCCGTGCTGGCTGCGGTGACCGAGGCCGGCGAGGCCCACGGTCTGCGCCGCGGCGGCGGCCGGGTCTACTCCACTGCCGGGCCGCAGTCGGGCTGGGTCGGGGCCGTCCTGCCGGCGGTCTACACGGGTGACGGCGACATGGCCGCGTACCGGCGATGGCTCCCTGACACAAGCTACGAGGCCACGCTCTCGATCGGCGGCAGCTACGTCTCGAACGACATCGAGGACTACTACCTGGACCCTTGGGACCTCGGCTATCACCGATTTATTGACTGGGATCGCGAGTTCAAAGGTAGCCACGCTCTAGCAGAGAAGCGCTATGCAGGAAACCACCGCCGGAAGGTCTGGCTCCGTTGGAAGCCGGAGGACGTCCTGACCATCCTGGGGTCGCTGCTGGCGCCCGGGCCAACCTACAAGTACCTGGAGACACCGGCCGGTCACTACTCGTCGTGCCCTCGAGACACCGTGCTGGTAGACGGCCAGTCGATTGGCCTGTCGATCTACTCGGCGTACACCTTCGCGGCGGGCGGTTGGTTCTCGATCGGCATCATCGAAGGAGATGCCGTGGACTTCGGCCAAGAAGTCACGGTGGTATGGGGCGAACCCGACGGTGGGACCGACAAGCCAACCGTCGAACGCCATGAGCAGTTCGAGATCCGGGCCACGATGACGGAATCCGCGCTGGGATGATTGACACGAGCGCGGTGTCGATGGTGTGCGCTTCGCACTCGCCGTTGCTGTACTGCTATGCACGCCCACCTGCTGACCTGGGTGCGCTGGAGGCCGCGCTGGCGCAACGGCGTGATGCCATCGCAGAAATGGCACCCGACGTGATCGTCGCGTTCATCTCCGATCACTTCTCGGGGTTCTTCATGGATGTCATGCCCGCGTTCTGTGTCGGGACCCGCGCCGCTGCGGTGGACGACATCGGCGGGTTTCCCGGCGAGTTGGATGTTCCCCATGAGCTCGCGCTGGACCTCGTTGCACACTTGCGGCACGAGGACCTCGACCCTGCGGTGTCCTACGACATGAGGGTCGATCACGCCATCTCTCAGACCCTGACGATCCTCACCGGAGGTGTGGCAGAAACACCGGTGGTCCCTGTCTTCATCAACTGCATCACCCGACCCTTCGTGCCGTTCCGGCGTTCGCGGCTGCTCGGTGAGGCGGTCGGGCGTTTCGCTGCGGCTCTGGACCTGCGAGTGTTGCTGGTGGCTTCGGGTGGGATGTCCCACAACCCGACGCGGTACTACCCCGCCTACGGCTCATCGACACCGGAGGTCTCGGCCTACCAGCTCGCCGGCCAGGCCGGCGAGTCCACATTCACCACCGACGAATGGCTGGAACGGCTCCGGGAAATGCATATCGAAGGGGCCCACATGCTCGTCGATGGCTCCCGAACCAGGACGGATATCAAGCTCAACCCCGTGGTCGACCGCCAGTTCCTGCGGATCGTGACCGAGGACGCCCTCGATGAGGCCGATCGCTGGGAACCCGAGGCCATGGTCGACAAGGGCGGGATCGGTTGGATGGAACTCCATACTTGGCTCGCCGCGTGTGCAGCCAACCGGTCGGCCGGTGGGGCGCCGCCCGTGGTCGATTTCTACGCGGAGATGCTCGAGATCGGCATCGCCGCCGGGGTCATCCATGCCGGGTGACCGGGCCCCCACCGTCGCAGAGGACCGCCCATGAAGCTCGGCACCGCCTCAGTCGACGGCCTGGCCAGGGTCGTTGCCGCTGGGAGCGACGGCAAGGCGCGGCTGTTCGAGACAGTGTGCCGGGCCGCGGGCGTCGAGGCCCCGCCAACGTCGCTTCTGGAGTTGATCGAGAACGGCCCTCGCGGCGATGAGCTGGCAGCGCTCCAGCCGGCAATCGACTCGGTCGCGCGACTGGACGGCCCGCTCGACTGGCTGCCCCCGGTCTCACGACCGTCCAAGATCCTCGGCGTGGCGTTCAACAACGTCGAACTCATGCGCAAAGCACACGTCGACCCCGGTGTCCCCAACTTCTTCCTCAAGGCACCATCGGCCATGCAGGGACACGGCAAGCCCATCGAGATCGACCCGGCGTGGGGCGCGGTGATCCCCGAGCCCGAGATATGCGCGGTGATAGGCAGCCGCGCCCGCGACATCTCCGAGGAGTGCGCGCTCGACTACGTGTTCGGCTTCGCGATCCACAACGACGTCACCTCGCACGGTCTGAAGTTCGGACTGGACAGCGTGGCCATCTCCTACGAACCGGACCTGGCCCGTGCCGAGTTCTACCGCTGGCGCAACCTGCACGGCCCCGACGACCGTGACGCGTACTACGTGTACCACGCCCGCTCCAAGGGGACCGACACGTTCGGACCGATCGGTCCGTGGGTGACGACCGCAGATCAAATCCTGGATCCCAACGATGTCACGATCACCGCCGATCTCGACGGTGAGGTGTTCACCGTCGATCACACGTCGAACTATCGCTTCAGCGTGCAGGCCTGCATCGCCGAAGCCAGCCGCTACTTCACGCTCGAACCGGGCGACATCATCTCCTTCGGCACGACGGGCAAAGGCCAGGGTCGGTTCCCACGCGGTCACAAGAGCGTCCTGATGGGGGAGGTGGTCGGCACCATCGGGATCGCCATCGATGGCTTGGGTCGGCTGGAGAACCCGATTGACCACATCGACACGGGCGTCGACATCGCTTCCGGCAGATCGTGAACGAACGGCCTCCGATCTTCGACGAAACCTCGATGACTGCTGCCCAGCAGCGGGCGCTCGACGCTATTGCCGCCGGCCCCAGGGGTGTCGTCGAGGGCCCGCTACGGGTCTGGCTCACCAAACCGGGCCTGGCCCAGACCGCCCAAGCCCTAGGCCAGCACTGCCGGTTCGACTCCAACCTCGGGCCGTACCTGTCCGCGCTGGCCATGGTGTTGGTCGGGGTCCATTGGCAGGCCGACTTCGAGTGGCACGTCCACGCGTCCGCCGCGTGGGCCGCAGGGCCCGACCGGACGGTACCGAGCACGATCTGGAGCTGAGGAACATGGTGAACCCTGCACGCGTCGAGCGATCCCACCGGCAAGCCATCGAGATCAACGGGTACGCGCACCAGAACCCGATCCCGATGGGCGCCAGGGTGGGACCGCTGATCATGTCGGGGAGCATCGCCGGATTCGATGCCGGCACTGACGCCGTCCCCGCTGACCTGGGTGCTCAGGTGCGCAACATCTTCGCGCACATGGCAGAGCTGCTTGCCAACGCAGGCAGCGGCTGGCCCGACGTGGTCAAGATCAACTTCGCCGCCAATCGGGCCGAGGCCAAGGAGTTCATCAACGATTCCTGGCTGGCGGCATTCCCGGATCCCGACGATCGCCCGGCCCGCCACACACGCGTCGCCCCCGATGACTCCCCGCCACGCGTCACCGCCGACGTCGTGGCCTACCTCGCGGATTGATCACAGATCGTCGACCAGGGCCGCCGCCGCAGAGATGACTTCGTCCTGATGCCGTTCGAGGTCGTGGCCTCCGGTCCCGGCGACGATGGGCAGGAACGGATCCTCCGTGCCGGTGCGGATCGCCGACATCTCCTCCAGGACTGCCATGCCGAGAAAGGGCACGTACGGCGCGGAGTAGCCCCCCTCATGCGTCATGACAATCCGTCCGCCACATAGCTCAGCGGCAGCGGTGAGGAGCTCCGCAGTCAGCGCACGGTACGTCTCGCTGTAGGCCAGCTGCCTGCCGAGCGGGTCGAAGATTCCGCCGTCGAATCCGCTCGGGACGACCACGAACTCAGGACCGAACCGGTGCAGGGCCGGGATCACGACCCGGTCGAACACCTCGAGGAAGGCCCCGTGGCCGCTGCCCGGCGGGAGCGGGACATTGAGGTTGTAGCCGTTGCCGGCGCCCTCACCACGGTCGGTGATATACCCCGAATTCGGCGGGAAGCACAGGTTCTGATGGACCGACAGGGTCAGGACGTCGGGGTCGCTGTAGAACACGGCCTGTTGCCCGTTGCCGTGGTGCACGTCCCAGTCGACCATCGCGACCCGCCCCACGCCGCGGCGCCGTCGGAGGTGGCGGACAGCGATGGAGGCATTGTTGAAGATGCAGAAGCCCATCCCTGTGTCGGGCAGCGAATGGTGGCCTGGAGGTCGGTTGAGGACGTAGGCGTTGTCGACCGTGCCGTCAAGCACCGCGTCGACAGCAGCGAGAGCACCACCGGCCGACAGGAGGGCCGTTTCGTAGCTGCCGTGCCCGAATGGCGTGAAGCCTCCGGCGTTGCCGCCGCTGTCACGGGACATCTCCGCGATCGAGTCGATGTAGGGACGCCTGTGCACGAGCGCGACGTCTTCGACCGTCGCTCGACGAGGCTCGATGAGCGTCAACTCGTCCAGCAGGCCGCTGCGGCGCAACAGGTTCAGCAGACGCCGCTTGGTCTCAGGATTCTCAGGGTGCTGGAAGGGCTGCAGCGCTGCGGTGTCGGCGGGGAGCACCCAACCGCTCCCGGTGTCATGCCAGAAGTACTCTTCGGCCGACACGAATCCGGTGGTCATGGCTGGCTCCGTTTCAGAGGTCTCGCTCTTGTGAGCGCGTGGATGCGCGGGCGTGGTTTCATTGCGCCACGATCTCCGTGATGTCGATCATGCACGTCAGCACCAGATCGTCGATCGGTGGATCAGGGACGATGGTGAACTCGACCGTGGTCTGGCCCGGAACATGCAGGCTGGTAGAGCCGGTGCCCAACTCCTCGGATCCGAGGCCCGAGAAGACGACGCCCAGGGTGACTGCGACATCCGTGGTTGTCATGCTCAACACCTCGCCGGACCATCCCTCCTCACTGCAGATCCCCAGGTTGTCCAAGGCGAGCAGTTCCCGGAGCTCGCCGGGGTCGACAGTGTCGATGGCTACCACGGGGCCGGTC
This sequence comes from Candidatus Poriferisodalis sp., assembly GCF_965221945.1. Taxonomy (GTDB): domain Bacteria; phylum Actinomycetota; class Acidimicrobiia; order Acidimicrobiales; family Poriferisodalaceae; genus Poriferisodalis. The sequence continues at coordinate 3,332,020 of NZ_OZ244925.1, forward strand.
TCACCGGGGAGCCCGAGGCAGCCAGGGAGCAGGAGGCAGCCGGCTGCGATGAGAACCGCGGCCTCTCGTGGGCACAGGGAGCGCCATGTCACGGGCGCTCGCCTCGCACCGCCGGCCGCGCATCAGCGGTGATCGCGCCCGTGATCAGGCCCACCAGCCGTTCCACGGTGGTCTCGGGCGAGACCGGTTCATCCGCCGCGACGTTTCCCTGACGCAACACGACCACTCGGTCGCACACCTGTTGGACTTGAGCCATGTCATGCGTGACCAGCACCACCGCGGCGCCGTTGTCGGCTAGACGTCGAACCAGGCTCAGCACCTGCTCGGACTGCTCCACGCCCAGAGCGGCAGTGGGCTCATCCAACAGGACCACGGCACTCGCCCACAGGCTTGCTCGCGCCACTGCGATCGACTGGCGCTGGCCGCCCGAATACGAGGCAATAGGAGCGGACAGGTCGGCCACTGTGACGCTCAGCCTCGCGAGTTCCAGGCGCGTCCGATCCATCTGCTCGGTCCGGTCGATCCAACCCACGGCTTGACCGACAACGCCGCCCGTCACCAGCTCGCGACCAAGGAAGAGGTTCTGGGAAGCGTCGAAGAGGCTCACCACCCCGAGGGTCTGCTGGACTGCCTCGATGCCGAGCTCGCGGGCCTCCATCGGTGATCGGGGATCGACATCGGCACCTCCGATCGCCATGGATCCCTCGTCGGGGCGGTGGACGCCCGTCAGCACCTTGACCAGGGTGCTCTTGCCGGCACCGTTGTCTCCCAGGAGCGCTACCACCTCACCGGGGTGCACATCGAAACTGACGTCGTCGAGAGCGGTGATGGCCCCGAAGCGCTTGCTGATGCGTCGCACCGAGATCGACGGCGGCCGCTCCGCCGCGTCGTTGTGCGGTTCGATCGGTGCGACATCGGGTGGGGTGCGCGACGGTGATGGTTCCGGGCGATCCGAGTCGAGAGCGACGCTTCGCCGGCGACGGGCAGCCTTGACGATCGCCACTTGGAATGCGGCCGATGCAACCAGGACTGCGCCTTCGACGACCCTCGTCCAGTTCGGGTCCACCCGGTATTGGATGAGCCCGTTGCCCAGCGTGGTCAAGAATACGACGCCGACCAGCACGTTGGCTGCTGAGCCGAACCCGCCCGAGAACGCGACACCGCCGAGCAGAACGGCGGTCAACACCTCGAGTTCGAGGTTCACTCCGGTTGCCGCGGGCGCGCTGTCGAGCCTCGACAGCTGGATGAGACCACCGATCCCGGCAGCGACGGCGGTGAGGGTGTAGAGGCTGGTCCGGGAGCGGACGACATCGATCCCGGCGAACACCGCAGCGTCCTCGTCGATCCCGCCTGCATGGGCGTGGCGCCCCCAGCGCGTCCGGTACCACAGCACCAGCAATGCCGTGCTCCAGACCGCCGCCACGAGAACAGGGGTCGGGATGTCCAGCACGACCCAATGGGAACGGCCGAGGTAAGAGAACCCGCGACCGAACGAGCGGCGCACGTTCCCTGCATTGAGCACGAAGGTCAGGCCGCGTAGCAAGAAGAGCATGCCGATCGTCACGACCACCGGTGACAGGCGGAGCCTTGCGCACAGGACCCCGTTGAAGGCGCCGATTCCGACGCAGACGCCGATCACTGCCAGACACGCAATGAGCGGGTGCCACCCGTAGTCGGACATGAACCGCCCACCGAGGATGACCGCGATGCCGAGCGTGCTCCCGACCGAGAAGTCGACTCCGCCCGCCTGCAGCAGCATGCCCAGCGGGACTGCGATGATTGCCGACACCGCGCTGGTCAGCAAAATCGTCCTGATGTTTGTGCCGGTGAGGAAGTTGTCTCGGGTGGCGCTCAAGAAGATGCACATGAGCGCGAAGGCGATGGCGAGGCCGTACCGAACAGCGATCGTCTGGATCGGGACCGACACCGCAAATGGCAACGTGGCTGATCGTGTACCCGAGTCGTCAGTCGTCACAACTCACCCATCATCGCCTCCGGCGAAGGACCGCTCCATCGGTCAGGTGACCGATGCGCACCCACTGGGGCGGGCCGACACTGAGGGGAACCACGACGAGGAGTGTCTCGAGTGAGAGCGACGAAGATGGCGAAGATGTTGGGACTGCTGCTGGCGGTGCTGTTGATGGCAGCAGCCTGCGGCGACGATGATGCCGCTGACGGCGCCGACGGCAGAGCGGACCAAGCGACGAGCAGCGATGGCGATGCCGAGGCTGATGCGGAGGAGCCAGCCACCAGCGGCGATGACGGCGCCGACGCGGACGAACCTGAGCCGGAGGCGGCCGGGGGCGTCATCGGTTTCGCGTACGGACTCGACGATGCCCCGATCTATCAAAATGTGCTCACGCCTGCCAAGGCCGAGGCCGAGCGTCTGGGGTTCGAGATCGTCGAGGGTGCCGCGGCGAGCAATTGCGAGGCGCAACAAGCCGACATCGACAACATGATCGCGAGCGGCGTCGACGCCGTGGTCATCCTGAACCTGTGCCCCGGCGGCTATGACGCGCAGATCCAGGGCGCCCAGAGCGCTGGGGTCGCCGTGGTCACGTACTTGTGGGACCACCCCGACGCCGACGGGCGCATCCTGTTGGCAGACGAGGTCCCGGGTGAGCTGCTCGCAGACGCCGTGATCGACTGGTACGACACCGAGTTCACGGGAGCGCCCGATGAGTTCTCCTGGATCGTCCACGGGTGTTCGTTCGCTCCGCCGAACATCCAGCTGCGCACCGAGATCCCGAAGGAACGGGTCACCGAGCACACCGGCGTGGCCCCCATCGAGATCGACTGCGCCATGGCACCGCAGCCCGCGCTCGACGCGACACTCGAAGCCCTCCAGGCCGAGCCCGGCATCGACGTGGTGCTCGGCCTCATCGACGGCTCGGCGCTCGGCTCCTATGCAGCGTTCGAGCAGGCCGAGGGTTTCGATCGGTCGAACGTCTTCATCGCCGGAGTCGACGGAGAACTTCCCGCTATCGAGCTCATCGCAGCCGGCGGCGGCACCGACGGGATGTACACACTGTCTGCGGCGCTCGATCTCGAAGCGGTCGGCTTCGCGGTCGTACGCGTGGCGCAGGCGGCAATCACCGGCGACACCGCGAACGCGCTCTTCCAGACCAGGCACGTGCCGATCTCATCCGACAACGTCGAGGAGGCAGCCGCCTGGTTCGACCGAGTGTTCGGTGCCTATATCAACTAGGCGGACGCCCGTGCCCCGCCGGTGTCAGGCAGATGCCGCGGCCATACGTGGCCGACTCGCGCGACCATCCCTGCCGCCGATGCGGTGATCTGGGACTCCATAATCATCGCTCCCTCCGCACCCAGGTGTTTCAGGCCAGGGAACCTGTAGCTGCTTCTACCGTCGGCACCAGAGCCTCGTCGGTGAGCAGCTGCTCGGCTGCGGCGAGTTCGGGCGACAGCCAGCGGTCGGGTCCCGCGCCGGGCACCTTGGTTCGCAGCACGCTGAGCGCTGCAACAGTCCCCGCTGCGGGCTGCAACGGCGCCCGCAGTTCGATGCCGCGGGCAGCCGTGACCCATTCGATGGCCAGGATGCGGCGCAGGTTGGCGACCGCCCGGCGCACCTTGCGGGTCGCGCCCCAGCCCATGGACACGTGGTCCTCCTGCATGGCGGAGGTGGGCAGCGAGTCGACCGCAGCCGGCGAGGCCAGGCGCCGGTTCTCGGCGCACAGGGCGGCCGCGGTGTACTGGCCGATCATCAGCCCGCTGTCCACGCCTGGGTCGTGGGCCAGGAAGGGGGGCAAACCGTGGGACCGCTTGGGGTCGAGCAGCCGGTCGATGCGTCGCTCCGAGATGGCGCCGACCTCAGCCGCGGCGATGGCGAGGTAGTCGGCTGCCAGCGCGATCGGCGCTCCGTGGAAGTTGCCGCACGACTCGACGCGGCCGTCGGGCATCACCATCGGATTGTCGATGGCCGAGGCCAGTTCCCGACCGGTCACCTCTGCTGCGAAGTCGAGCGTGTCGCGGGCCGCGCCGTGAACCTGGGGCGTGCACCTGATGGAGTAGGCGTCCTGCACTCGGTCGTCGCCGAATCGGTGGCTGGCCACGATGGGCGAGCCCTCCAATACAGCGCGGAGGTTGGCCGCGCTGGCTTGCTGGCCGGGGTGGGGCCGCAGCGCCAACAGGTCGGCTGCGAAGGCCCGATCGGTGGCCAGCAAAGCCTCGACGCTGCAGGCAGCCACGATGTCGGCGACCCTCAGCAGGCCAGCGAGATCGTGGACGGCCAGGCAGAGCATTCCCAGGATCCCGTCGGTGCCGTTGGTGAGGGCCAAGCCCTCCTTCTCAGCGAGGACGAGGGCCTCGATGCCTGCCGCCGAGAGGGCCTCGGCTCCGCTCGTCGTGCCCCCGTCGTCGGCGAAGACTTCGCCTTCGCCGATGAGTACGAGCGCAGCGTGGGCGAGCGGCGCGAGGTCGCCGCTGGCGCCCAATGAGCCGTGTTCGGGCACCACGGGAACGACGTCCGCGTTGATCAGGCGTACCAGCGATTCCGCAACCTGCGGCCTCGAGCCGGACGCTCCGAAGGCGAGCGTGCGGGCCCGCAGGAACATCATGGCTCTGACCACCTCGGGCTCGACCGCCGGACCCATCCCGGCGGCATGGGAGCGGATCAAGGACTGCTGCAGTGCAGCCCGTCGGCTGGCGGGAATGGTGGTGTTGGCCAAAGCACCGAAGCCGGTGGAGATCCCGTAGGCCGGCTCGCCTTCGACCAGGGCCTCCACGATGGCGCGGGCCGCGGCCATGCGGGACCGGGCAGCGCCGCTGAGGCGAACCTGTTCGCGGTGGCGGGCAACCGCGACGACATCGGAGACGGTGACGCCTGGTCCGTCGAGTTCCACCGTCATGCCAGAGGCTGAGCCCCGGGCCCGAGCGGCCCGTGAGCGGAGCGAGCGAGAGCGGGAAGCACAGGGCGAAGCCGTGGCCCGAGCGGCCCGTGAGCGGAGCGAACTAGAGCGGGAAACGACAGGCGACGCGTCGGGAGGTTCATCTGTCCGCGCTTCCTACCCGAGACGCCTCGACCGACGAGAGCGCGCCCGATGTGGCGACGGCCGCTTCGATCACGGCGTCGGCGGCGGTCTGCAGGCGGGTGCCGACGAGCCGCTCCGCCGGACCCAGCACCGACAGAGCCGCTACCGGGCCCTCCGAGCCGTGGACCGGCGCGCAGACCGCGGTGACGTCGGACTCGATGGCGCCGGTATTGAAGAGGGGAGCGGGTCGGGTGCCGCGCGCGAGCGGAGCGGCGAGCAGTGCCGCGCCCACCGCGGTGCCGTCGATGGGAACCGACCGGCCCACCCAGCCGACGTGACGGATAGCCCTACGGCTCTCGACCGTGGCGATATAGACGGCAGCGTCGCCGTCGCGCACTGCCAGGTATGCGGACTCCTCGGTGGCCTCGACCAGTCGTTCGAGCTCCGGCTGGGCTGCCGAGGTGAGCCGGGCGTAGGGGCCGGACTGCAACGACGCCAAGGCGGTGCGCACGAACGCAGGGCCCACGGCATAGGAACCGGATCTGTCCTTGACGAGGTAGCCGCGGTCGGTCAGAACCCTTAGATGTCGCAGAGCCGTGCTGGCTGGCATGTCCGTCCGGGCGGCTGCCGCAGTCAGGCTGAGCTCGCCGTTGGTAACCACGGCGTCCAGCAGCGACAGCACCCGCTCCGCCGAGCGTGATCTGTGCAGCGGGGCAGCAGTAATTTCAGTACCTGAGATCTCTTGCTGCATATTGACATCATAGGCCGACGTTCGGTAACGTGTGCACACCACACAGCAGCCAGCGCGAGGTCCTTTATGGCAGGCAGCACACAGCACAGCGCCAGCGCCCCTCCAGGTGGAGTGAGAGCTCCCACCGGGACTGCGCTGACCTGCCGGAGCTGGCCCCAGGAAGCCGCTTTCCGGATGCTGCAGAACAATCTCGATCCCGACGTCGCCGAGCGCCCCGACGATCTCGTCGTGTACGGGGGCACCGGGCGAGCCGCGCGGTCGTGGCCGGCCTTCCACGCCATGATCGCGACGCTGACCGATCTCGCCGACGACGAGACCATGCTGGTGCAGTCGGGCAAGCCGGTAGGAGTGGTCCGCACCCACGAATGGGCGCCGAGGGTGCTGATCGCCAACTCCAACCTTGTCCCGGAGTGGGGCAACTGGGACGAGTTCCGCCGGCTGGAGCAGCTCGGCCTGACCATGTTCGGCCAGATGACGGCCGGGTCGTGGATCTACATCGGCACCCAGGGGATCCTGCAGGGCACCTACGAGTGCTTCATGGCCATCGCCCGCAAACGCTTCGGGGGGTCGCTGGCAGGGACCCTCACCGTCACCGCCGGGCTGGGCGGGATGGGCGGTGCTCAGCCGCTGGCCATCACCATGAACGATGGGGTTGCCCTGTGCATCGAGGTCGACCCCGAACGGGTCGCTCGCCGGGTGGAGACCCGCTATCTCGACGTGGTCGCCGACGACTACGCCGATGCGCTGCGCCGCTGCTCCGAGGCCGTCAGGGCCCGCCGCCCGCTGTCAGTGGGACTGGTCGGCAACGCGGCCGACGTGATGCCGCGCCTTCTGGCTGACGGCGTCGCTGCCGACATCGTCACCGACCAGACCTCCGCGCACGACCCGCTGGCATATGTTCCCAACGACCTGTCGCCCGAGGCGTCGGACGAGCTCCGGCGCAACCAGCCCGACGAGTTCGTGCGCCGATCCCGGGCGGCCATGGCCACCCACGTGGAGGCCATGGTGGGTTTCCTCGACGCCGGCGTCGAGGTGTTCGACTATGGCAACAGCCTGCGGGCCGAGGCCGCGCTCGGCGGCTGCGAGCGGGCCTTCGACTATCCGGGCTTCCTTCCCGCCTACATCCGGCCCCTGTTCTGTGAGGGCAAGGGACCGTTCCGCTGGGTTGCGCTGTCGGGCGACCCGGCCGACATCGCCGCCACCGACCGGGCTGTGCTTGAGGAATTCCCTGATGACGAGGGCCTCAAGCGATGGATCACCCTGGCTAGTGAGCGGGTCGCGTTCCAGGGCCTGCCGGCCCGGATCTGCTGGCTCGGCTACGGGGAGCGCCACCGGCTGGGGCTGCGGTTCAACGAGATGGTCCGGTCCGGCGAGCTGGCCGCGCCGATCGTCATCGGACGCGACCATCTCGACTCGGGCTCGGTGGCCTCTCCTTACCGCGAGACCGAGGACATGGCAGACGGCAGCGACGCCATCGCCGACTGGCCCCTGCTCAACGCGCTCGTCAACACGTCGTCGGGAGCGTCGTGGGTGAGCATCCACCACGGCGGCGGGGTGGGCATCGGCCGGTCGATCCATGCCGGCCAGGTGAGCGTGGCCGACGGGACCGACCTGGCCGCTCAGAAACTGGAGAGGGTGCTGCTCAACGATCCGGGCACCGGCGTGATGCGCCATGCCGACGCCGGTTACGACCGGGCTTGGGAAGTGGCCGCCGAGCGCGGCGTTCACATTCCGGTCGCTCCGGCGGCCGCGCAGTAAGCCCCGGGCGGTGAAGGCAGGGACATGACCGTCCGCGACATTCTCTCCATCGGTCATCCGGCGCTGCGGAGGGCGGCTGCGGTCGTCCCGCAGTCGGAGATCGCCAGCGAGCGAACCCAGGGCATCGTCGACGACCTCATCGACACGATGCGCCACGCCAACGGAGCAGGCCTGGCCGCCAACCAGATCGGCGAAACGGCCCGGATCGTCGTCATCGAAGTGAACGAGAACCCCCGCTACCCCTACAAGCCGCCCATTGAGTTGACCGTCGCCATCAACCCGGAGCTCGAGGTGCTGGACGACGAAACCGTGGTCATCAACGAGGGCTGCCTCTCGGTGCCGTTGCGAGGCGACGTGGTCCGCTCGGTCAATCTCCGGGTCCGCTACTTCGACCGTGAAGGTACCGAACACTGCTCCCAAGCACGGGGCCTGACCGCGGGAACCTGGCAGCACGAGTGCGACCACCTCGACGGTGTCCTGATCACCGACCGGGCCGACCCTTCCACCCTGTGCACCTGGGATGAGTTTGAACGGCACTACCGCGACGCGTTCATCGAGCGCATCTCCCAGTTCAACGAGCGGGTCGGGGAATGACCGCTCAGTACTGGTGCGAGCTGGCCTGGCTCGGTGGGTCCGGGGCCGCAGAGGGCGTGGTGATCACCATCGACGGGGACCGCATCACCGAGGTCCGTGCCGGTGTGCCGGCCTGCCCCCCCGAAGCCGTGCCACTGGCGGGCTTGACCCTGCCGGCGCTGGCCAACGCGCACAGTCACGCCTTCCACCGAGCCCTGCGGGGCCGAACCCACGCAGGGCGCGGCAACTTCTGGATGTGGCGCGACCTGATGTACCGGGTGGCGGCCCGGCTCGACCCCGACTGCTACTACCGGCTGGCCCGAGCGGTGTTCGCGGAGATGGCTCTGGCCGGCATCGGCATCGTCGGCGAGTTCCACTATGTCCATCACCGACCCGGCGGGGGCAACTATGACGACCCTGACGCCATGGGCGCAGCCGTGGTGGCCGCGGCCCGCGACGCCGGCATCCGCCTGACCCTGCTCGACACGCTGTATCTCCATGGCGGGCTCGACCCCTCGCTGGACGGCGGCTACGAGCCGCTGCGGCCGTCCCAGACCCGGTTCAGCGACGGCAGCGCCGACCGGTGGGCCGATCGGGTCGAGGGCCTGGCCTCGACGGTGTCGGGACCGATGGTGAGGGTTGGCGCGGCGGTGCACTCGGTGAGGGCTGTCGATCCGCCGTCCATCAAGGTGGCCGCGGACTGGGCCAAAGAGCGCGGCGCCCCGCTGCACTTCCACGCCTCCGAGCAGCTGGCGGAGAACCGGCAGTGCCTCGGCGTCCACGGCCTGACTCCCATAGACGTGATCGCTCAGGCCGAAGGTTTGGGCCCGGGCACGACCCTGGTGCACGCCACCCATGCCGACGGGCGAGACCAGGCGATGATCGGCGCGGCCGGCGCGTACTGCTGCCTGTGCCCGTCGACCGAGCGGGATCTGGCCGACGGCACTGGACCTAGCGTCGGCTTGGCCCAATCAGGGGCCGGACTGTGCCTGGGCTCGGACTCCCACGCCACCGTCGACATCCTCTCCGAGGCCCGCACGGTCGAGCTCGACCAGAGGGCGGCCACCGGTGACCGCGGCGTGTTCGATGTAGACGCCCTGGCCTCGATGGCCACCTCCGGCGGCTACCGGTCCGTTGGTTGGCCGGAGGGAGGCACGCTGGAGTCGGGCGCGCTGGCCGACTTCGCGACGGTGGGGCTCGACTCTGTGCGGATGGCCGGAGCCGACGCCGCTACCGCGCTGGCCGCGACGATCTTCGCGGCCACCAGTGCCGATGTGCACCACCTGGTAGTGGGCGGCAGGACCGTCGTGCGTGACGGACAGCACACGACTATCGACGTCGCGGCCGATCTGGCTTCGGCCATCACGGAGGTCACCGCGCCATGACCCTGGTCATCGACAACATCTCCGAGCTGATCACCAACGATCCCGAGCTGGGCGATGGTCCGCTGGGCGTGGTGACCGATGCGTCGGTGGTCATCGACGGCGACACGGTGTTGGCGGTGGGCCCGTCCGGCGCTGTCGCCGATGAACGCCTCGACGTCAGCGGCCGGTGCGTGCTGCCCGGATTCGTCGACTCTCACACCCACTTGGTGTTTGCGGGCGACCGGGCTGAGGAGTTCACCCGGCGGATGGCGGGCGAGCCCTACGACGGGGGTGGGATCCGGGTCACTACTGACGCCACGCGCAACGCTGGTCGGGACGCTTTGGCGGCCTCGCTTGGCCAGCGGCTGGTCGAAGTGCACCGGGCCGGCACCACCACGGTGGAGATCAAGACCGGTTACGGGCTGTCGGTGCGCTCCGAGGCCGAGTTGGCGTCCCTGGCCGCCGAGGCCAGCCCCGAAGCCACGTTCTTGGGCGCCCACCTGCTGCCCAGCGAGTACCAGGGGCGGGCCGACGAGTACGTCGATCTGGTGTGCGGGCCGATGCTGGACGCGGTCCGGGACCGCGTCCGCTGGATCGACGCGTTCTGCGAGACCGGCGCGTTCAACGCCGAACAGTCCCGGGCCGTACTCGAGGCGGGGCGGACCGCCGGACTGGGCCTGCGTCTCCACGCCAACCAGCTCGGCCACGGGCCGGGCGTACAGCTCGGCGTCGAGATGGGCTGCTCGTCGGTGGACCACTGCACCTACCTCTCCGACGATGACATCGAGGCCCTGGCCGCCAGCGACACCGTCGCCACGTTCCTGCCGGCCACCGACTTCTCCACCCGCCAGCCCTATCCGGACGCCCGGCGGGCCATCGACGCCGGGGTCAAGGTGGCGATGGCTTCGAACTGCAACCCGGGCTCGAGCTACACCACATCGGTGTCGTTCTGCATCGCCATGGCCGTGCGCGACATGGGCATGACGATCGACGAGGCCATCGCCGCGGTGACGGTCGGAGGGGCAACGGCGTTGGGTCGGACCGACGTCGGTCGGCTCACCGCCGGCGGTCCGGCCCACATAACCGTTCTCGACGCGCCAAGCCGCCACCACCTCGCCTACCGGCCCGGTGTCCCATTGATCTGGCGGACCTTGGGGGCCGACTACCGGCTCCCAACCGCCGACGACCAGAATTGATCCCCAATTGCAAGAGGAAGAGACATGACCAATAACGTTCCCAACCCCACTGTGCCTAACCCCACTGGGCACAACCAGTGGTATCCGTTCGCCAACCGGCCCCTACCGCCAGAGGTGGACGGGCAAGCAGTCAACCCGGCCGTCATCCCGGTGTTCGACGCCGTGACCTTGCCGCGCCATGCTCGGTTTGTGGTGGTCGGCGCGGGCGTGCACGGGCTGTCGAGCGCCTACCACCTGGCCATGTACCTCGAGCGCACCGGCAAGGGCTCGGGCAGTGAGGTCGTGCTGATCGACAAGCAGGGCCCGGGCGCTGGCGCTACCGGGCTGGCCTGCGGCTGCATTCGCAACATGTACATGACCGAGCCTCTGCACGCCATCTTGCGAGCCAGCGTGGAGGTGTGGGAGTCCGACCCCGTGAACCTCGGCTTCCAGCAGGTCGGCTACGTGTCAGTGGGCGAGTCGAACCAGACCGAGGACTACCTCAAGCTCCAGGCGTCGCAGAAGGCCAGTGGATACCCCTCCGACGTCCACACCGGTGCGGAGGCCCGCGCCTTCCTCACCAACCTGTGGCCCGACTTCAAGACCGAGAACTGCGACGTGGTGCTTCACGAGCACCGCTCCGGGTACGCCGGCACCCACATGGCAGTGTGGGGCCTGGACCAGAAGTGCCGACAGTGGGGCGTGCAGCGGGTGTACGGCGCCACCGTGACCGGCTACCAACTCGACGCCTCAGGCTCGGTCACCGCGGTGGACACCGACCAGGGGTCGATCACTTGCGAGCAGGTCGTGGTGGGCACGGGGGCGTGGACGCCGCAGCACTGGGAGTGGCTAGGCGGCCCTTCGCACCTCGACGTGCTGTACCCCGACGGCCATGTCGACACCCAGATGGACATGTGGACCTACTGGCGACTGCTGGAGGGCGAGGTCCTGCTGCCCCCCGGCGTCGATTTCCGCACCGCACAGCACAAAGACTCGCCGGTGTTGCACGTCGAGCTCATGAACACGCCGGTGTATTCCGACGACGGCAGGTTCCTCAAGGACCACTTCTACTCCTACGTGCGTTATGCCGCGGAGCGGGTGGGCGCGCCTGGCCTACAGGGCGGGACGATCCCAATCAAGATTGGGCCGAGGGCGGCAGTGGAGCCCTACGGCCACCTGAACGACGAACACCAGGCCGAGGAATGGTTCGCCGACTACTACTGCGCGACGTTGGGCATGCTGTTCAAGCGCCTGGAGAACTTGCGGCCGCTGTTCAAGGAGCGTCGTAATGGCGGCATCGGCGCATTCACCCCCGACAACGTGCCGGTGTTCGACTACGTGGCCGACAACGCCTGGGTGATCGCCGACTCCAACCACGGGTTCAAGATGATCGGGGTGGGCAAGCTGACCGCCCAGATGATGGTGCACGGCGACAAGCCCGAAGAGCTCAAGCCGTTCACACTTGACCGCTACCGCACCGGCGCCACCTTCGGCGACCGCAACTCCAATTGCCCCTGGGTATAGGGCGCCGCCGGCCTCGCGCCGTTCGAGCAATCCGCCGGTGACGCTGGCGTTGCTCAGCGGACGAGACGTCGCAGCGACTTCAGCCAGTCGTCTGACGAGGTCCAGGCTTCCTCGGTGACTCGCTCACGGCCCGACGAGTTGCCGTTCGCCGTGGGGAACGAACCGAGGAACTTGACGTCGCGCTGCTTCATCTTGAGCGCGCGCAGGCAGTCCGCAACCACTTCGTCGGAGATGTGACCCTCGAAGTCGAGCATGAAGCAGTACTCGCCGAGGCCCCGTCGCGTCGGGCGCGATTCCAACCGGCTCAGGTCGAGGCGGCGGGCCTCGAACTCCATGAGAATCCCCAGCAGGCTGCCGGGCTCATTGTGATTCTGGAACACCACGATGCTGGTCTTGTCGTTCCCGCTGGCCGGCGGAACCTGGTTCTTCGCCAGCAGCAGGAAGCGGGTCTGGTTGTCTCGGTGGTCCTCGATCGATTCCACGACCGTTTCGAGCCCGTAGATCTGGGCCGCGGTCGGACTGGCGATTGCTGCCACGCCGACCAACTGTTCTTCAGCGATGCGACGTGCCGCGAGGGCGGTCGAGGTGGCCGCTTCGATCTCGGCATTGGGGAGTCGGCCGTGCAGGAACGCTCGACACTGGGCGATGGCTACGGGGAACGACAGCACCGTGTGAATCGCCGAGAGGTCATCGGCGGTGGCCGTGCCGGGCAGTGTCATCAGGTCCAGTTGCACGTTCACCACGACCTCGCGCTGGATGAGGAAGTCGAAGTCGAACGCGAGCGCATCCTGGGTGACGTTGACGGCGCCTTCGATGGCGTTCTCGACTGGTACGAACCCATAGTCGACTGCACCGTCGTCGAGTGCCGAGAGCACCTCGGGCACCGACACCAACGGGGTGAGATCACACTGCCAGAGGTCGGGCTGGGTCGCGAGGGCAGCTTCGGTGAAAGTGCCGTGCGGGCCCATGTAGCCGATCCGCGTCGAGGGCGGCAGGGTCGAGGCGCCCTGTGAAGAGTCGGCTGTAGCCATCGAGGCAGGATACGCATCGCGCCGAGAGCAACGGACCCCTCGCCGCGGCAGGTAGAACGGCAGCCAATGGACGCACAACAGCTTGCCGATCTGCTGACCGAAGTGCGTGACGGAACGCTGCCGCCCGACGAAGCGTTGGCGCGCCTGCGCCGCCTGCCCTATGCCGAGGTCGCCGGGGCGCGCATCGATCATCACCGTTCATTGCGGACCGGCCATCCCGAGGCGGTCTACGGACCGGGCAAGTCGCCCAGCCAGTGCGCCCGGATCGTGGCCGAGATGCTGAACGGCGGCTCCGGACCGGTGCTCCTGACTCGTGCGCAACAGCAGCAGACCGATGCAGCGCTCGCTGCGTGCCCGGACGGGACAGCGCACTGGCCTGCTGATCGAGGGCCTGACCCCGAGAGCGAGGTCGCTGACAGCGCAGCGCTGGCGACGGTGGTTTGGCGTGCGTCGGGGCCTCGCATCGAGCGCGTGGTGGTTGCCTCCGCTGGGACTGCAGACGGTCCGGTGGTGGCCGAGGCGGCGGCGGTCCTGAGTGCCTTCGGCATCAGCGCCGAACTGGTGAGTGACATCGGCTTGGCAGGAATGCACCGGTTCCTCGAGGAGATAGACACCCTTGCCGCGGCTGACGCAGTCATCGTGGTGGCAGGCATGGAGGGAGCGCTGGCCACAGCGGTTGCGGGAGTGACATCCTCACCGGTCATCGCCGTGCCGACCAGTGCCGGCTACGGCGCCGCCCTCGAAGGCGTCACGGCGCTCCTGGCGATGCATGCTTCGTGTGCTGCGGGCATCACCGTGGTGGGCATCGACAATGGCTTCGGCGCCGCCATGGCTGCGATGCGCATCTTGGATCTGGCCGCCCGCCCGCCCGCTGGATCCGAGTAATGCACGACACACCGTCGGTCAGCCCGACGAATGCCGAGCCGCGTGAGCCGGCAAGCGTCGAGGTCATCCCTGCCGACAGCACTGGATCACCCGCCACGGGGGGCACGGTGGCTTGGTTCGATCCGGTCTCGGGCATCGCGGGCGACATGGCGCTCGGTGCCTTGCTCGATGCGGGCGCTGATCTTGGGTACGTGGTCGCCCAACTCGAGACGCTGGGCCTCGATGGCTGGAAGCTGGGCACCGAACGAGTCCGGAGGAACGAGCTGGCAGCGACGCGGGCAATCGTTGATGCCCCCGAGGGGCATCACCACCGCCGCTGGCGCGACATCCGAGAGCTGCTGACCGCAGCACCTCTTGTTGAGCGCGTCCAGCGGCGGGCACTGGCGGTGTTCGGGGCACTGGCCGAAGCCGAAGGCCAGGTGCACGGCATGGCGGCCGAAGAGGTGCACTTCCACGAAGTTGGGGCCCTCGACGCCATCGTGGACATCGTCGGCGTGTGCGCGGCCCTCGAATCGCTCGCGGTGGACTCAGTGTGCTGTGGCCCCATCGCAGTGGGGAAGGGCACGATCAACGCCGCCCACGGAGTGCTGCCGAATCCGCCGCCCGCCGTGGTGAACCTGCTGGCTGGCCATCCGATAGTGGGCGTCGACATCGACATGGAGCTCACGACACCGACCGGCGCCGCGATCGTTGCCGCCTTGGCTGAGCATTTCGGGCCGGCACCAGCCATGACGCTCCTCAGTGCCGGCTTTGGGGCAGGTACCCGCGAGCTGCCCGGGCGTCCGAACGTCACCGGCGTGCTCGTCGGCACAGCGCACAGCGCGCCGGCCGCTCAGCAATCCCGGCAGCTGGACGCTGCAATGGCCGAGATGGCCGGCGCCGACAGCACCGAAGAGCTCGTCGAGCTAGCTGCCAACCTCGACGACGTCTCGGGCGAGGTGCTGGGCCACGCACTGGCCGAACTGTTGGCCGCTGGTGCGCTTGACGCCTGGGCCTTCCCGATCGTGATGAAGAAAGGCCGCCCGGCACACACCCTGATGGCGCTGTGCCGAGCCGAAGACGTGACCCGCCTGGCCGATCTCACCACCCGGCTCACCGGCACGCTGGGACTGCGCGCCCGCACCCTGGTGCGCACGGCGCTTGAGCGCCACACATCGACCGTCGACGTCGACGGGCATGCCGTCGCGATCAAGCACGGTCCCTACCGCAGCAAGCCGGAGTGGTCTGACGTGGTTGCCGCTGCCGAGGCGCTCGGCCGCACGCCGGCCGACGTCGCACGAGCCGCCGGGCTGCTGGCCACCGCTGATCCGCCCGACCGTGATGACCCCTCAGACTGAGGGAAACCTCTTGAAGCCCTGCAGATACCGTCTCCTAGACTGTCTGGGCGCCATCGGGCCAACCGGCCCGGACCCGGCAGACATCAGCGCTTGTAGCTCAATTGGATAGAGCATCTGACTACGGATCAGAAGGTTGGGGGTTCGAGTCCCTCCAAGCGCGCTGAGGGGCATGGCAGCTAGCCCGCGGCATGCTGACCGGCGGAGCATGACGATGCAGCGCAGAATCGCAATTGTCGGCGGCGGCATGTCGGGGCTGGGGGCCGCGTGGGCCTTGCACCACCACCCGGACCGATTCGATTTCCGGCTGTTCGAAGCCAACGAACAGATCGGCGGCAACGCAGTCACGGCCGATATGCCGCAGTCCGACGGCAGCTCGGTCCCGTTCGACATCTCCGTCACCGCGTGCATCCCGTCGGTGTACGACCACGTCGTGCTGTTGATGGAGCGTTTCGGCATCGATCTCGTGGACACCGAGTTCAACTACAGCGTGAGATACCGCGGTGGCATCTACGCCCACGACTTCGACTCCGACATCAGGGATCAGCTGCAACCCGAGATAGCGAAGTTCCAGCGCCTGCTGAAGCGCCTGCATTCATTCGGTCGCCTGACCCGCGCGAGGTCCAAGTTCGCGAACGCGCTCAACCCGTTCAACTACATCAGCATGCGGACTGTGCTGAACATGGGCGGGTTTTCCGCCGACTTCAGGTACAAGATCCTCAAGCCGATGTTCGTCAACTTCCTGATGGCGACGAACGTGTTCGATATGCCGGCGGCGCTCTTCGCGCGCTATCTCGAGTTCTTCGACATCGAGACGGCAACGCCCATGCAGACCTGGGACCAGGGAACGCGGCGCATCTACGAGAACCTGTCGGCTGATTTCGGCGACAAGATCTACCTGAATCGGCCGGTGCGCAAGGTGTACCGGCAGCCGTCCGGCGTCGAGGTCGAGGACGAGGCCGGTGCCCGCGAGACCTTCGACGAGGTGATCTTCGCTTGCAATGCGAACCAGACGCTGATGATGCTGGACAAGCCCACGATGCTGGAGCGCTACCTGTTGTCATCGATTCGCTACGAGAGCGAGCTCCACAACCATGTGGTGGTGCATTCAGACTCGGCAGTGCTGCCCGACGACGAGGTAGAAGTGCTGCGTACACGCAGCAACCACGTCGTCCAGTACGGCGCCAGACCGGACAACTACGAGATCACCTACATCATGCATAACCAGCAGCCGTGGGCCCAGGAATCCGAGCGGCCCTGCTTGGTGACGTACAACCCGATCACCCCCATCGATGCCGAGAAGATCGTCAAGCGCTGGTGGTTCCAGCACATCGTGCACGACGTTCGCCATGTGACACTGCTCGTCCCGCTGTTCCGTTTCATCCAGGGCAAGCGGCGGAGCTGGTATTGCGGTGCCCACACGCTGGTCAACAGCCAGGAGACCTGCTTCGTAACCGGGCTCGCCGCTGCAACTCAGATCGGTGCGGACTACCCGTTCGATGAGCCCACCGCACGGCAGGCGTTCAACTACTACGGCGGCATCATTCACGGCACCCGCTTCCGCAAGGCCAAGGCCAAGGCCGAGGCCTAACGGGCCGAACACCTTCCCGCTGGCCGCGAATCCGGCCTGAATTGCTTGCGCGGAGCGTCTCCCAGATATAGCGTGCGATTGGTGATCGTCACGTCAACGGTATTTTGTGGTTGGAGATGAGCACCGAGACCGCGCACGTCGACCGGTTCGTACTCAATGGCCTGCCGCCGGCTGAACAGTGGCCCGAGATCACCTTGTCCGAGCCGCTCTTCTTGTACCCGAGCCGACTGAATGCTGCAGCAGTCCTGCTCGACGGCGCGATCGCCCAGGGGTGGGGCCAACGGCCCTGCATGGGACTCGGCGACGACATGTGGACCTACGCCGACGTGTACCACTGCGCCAACCGGATCGCCGCAGTGCTCGTGGAGGACTACGAGATCGTGCCGGGGAATCGGGTCCTGCTTCGAGGGGCCAACGCTCCCTGGATGGTGGCTGCCTGGTTCGCCGTGCTGAAGGCCGGTGCCGTCGCGGTCACGACGATGCCGCTGCTGCGCGTCCAGGAGCTTGCGCAGGTGTGCGCTAAGTGCGATCCGTCGGTCAGCTTGTGCGCGCAGGGTCTGGAAGCAGAGCTGCAGGAGGTGACCGATGGCCCGATCGCCATCTGGGGGCCGGCAGGCGATCTGGCGGCGGCGGCTGCAACCAAGTCGGCGGAGTTCACTGCGATAGACACCGCGGCGACGGACCCCGCGCTGCTGGCGTGCACCTCGGGCACCACCGGCGTCCCCAAGGTGGCCGCGCATTTCCACCGGGACCTGTTGGTGATCGCAGACGCATTCGCGCCGCTGCTGAAAGCACGACCCGACGATGTCTTCGTCGGCAGCCCGCCGCTCGCATTCACCTTCGGGCTGGGTGGAGAAGTCGTCTTCCCGATGCGAATAGGAGCGTGCACCTGGTTCTGCGAGGAAACAGGCCCCGCAGCCTTGGCGAATCTGATCGCCGAGCGGCGAGCCATCGTGTGCTTCAGCTCCCCGACTGCGTACCGGGCGATGCTGGCGCTGGAGCCTCGCCCGGACCTGTCGTCTCTTCGGCGGGCCGTCTCGGCCGGTGAGTGGCTCCCGCGGGCGACGTTCGAACAGGTCCAAGCGGAGCTTGGCCTGCGGCTGATCGATGGAATCGGCTCGACCGAACTGCTGCACATCTTCATCTCGGCATCTGACGACGACATCCGGCCGGGTGCCACGGGCAAGCCGCTGCCCGGGTGGGAGGCAGCGATCTTCGACAACGACGGCAATCCGGTGCCGCCCGGCGAGCCCGGGAGGCTCGCGGTCAAGGGACCGATCGGCTGCCGGTACCTCAATGACGCGCGCCAATCCACCTATGTGCAGAACGGCTGGAACTTCACCGGCGACGTCTACACCTGCGATGCCGACGGCTACTTCTGGTACCAAGCCCGCGCCGACGACATGATCGTCAGCTCGGGCTACAACATCGCCGCCCCAGAGGTGGAGGAAGCGTTGCTGAGCCACGGGGCTGTCGCCGAAGCGGGCGTGATCGGCACGCCCGACACGGAACGGGGCATGGTCGTGCACGCATTCGTCCATCTGTGCGACCCCTCGGCAGCGACGGAGGCACTCGCGGGCGAACTGCAGGACCACACCAAGGCCGCCATCGCCCCCTACAAGTACCCTCGCCGGATCACCTTCTGCGCTGAGCCACTGCCCAAGACGCCGACAGGAAAGCTCCAGCGGCGGGCGCTGGCCAAGCTGACAGAGCTGACAGAGCTAGCTGAGCTGGCCGGCGCCTAGCGTCCAGGTTCGAAGACGATGTCGCCAAGAGACCGGATCCTCGACACCTACGGGCTGTTCGCTCGGGAGTACGGGGGCCCGATAGCGGTCGCCGGGCTCATTGCGTTGATGCGTGAGCTCGGGATCGACGCGCAGGCCGTGCGGTCCGCCGCGTCTCGCATGAAGCGTTCAGGCCTGCTGGTGCCTGAGCGAGTGGATGGCAAGGCTGGCTATGCGTTGAGCGCGGATGGGCGCGAGATCCTCGAAGCAGGCGATCTGCGCATCTTCGGCAGCGGAGCCAGACGCAACGACGCCTCGTGGCTGCTGGTGCTGTTCTCGATTCCTGAGTCCGAACGCCGCAAGCGGTACCTGATCCGGTCGAGGCTCGCCCGTCTCGGGTTCGCACCGGGCCCCGCTGCGTCGTGGATCGCCCCCGCTTCGCTACTGGAAGAGGCTCGCACGATGCTCAAGCGGAGCGAGCTGGATGACTACGTGTCGTTCTTCGAAGGCGAATTCCGAGCCGACGCGAACAGCGAGCACATGGCGGCATCGGCGTGGGATCTCGACCTCATCAACAAGCTGTACGGGGAGTATCTGAGCGCTCAGCGACCCATCTCGGAGTCGTGGGTCGCATCACCTGGGGGGGACCGCGACGCGTTCGTGGCTCACATGAACAACATCAGCGCCTGGCGGCCGCTGCCGTACGCCGACCCCGGGCTGCCTCGCTCGGTCACACCCCCGGACTGGCTCGCGGAACAAGCGCGTGAGGTGTTCATGCGGCTCCATCGGCAGCTTCGGCCCGGCGCGCACCGCTTCTACCTGGAAACCCTCGACGCAGCTGCACGCCGCTAGCCCGCGGCCCGAGCGGCCCGTCAGCCCGTCTCGAATAGGGACTGGGAACAAGAGCGGGAAACATCGCCGTCAGCGCAGGTCGCGGTCGATGAGTGCGTCTGGCACTTGTTCGCGGCGGCGGCTCGTGCGGCCGGGCCAGTACTGGATGGGCCACGGCTGCTCGCTGCGCCCGAGATCGATCGCGGCGTTGAGGGTCCAGTAGGGGTCGACGAGATGCCCGCGGGCGATGAGGCAGATGTCGGCCCTGCCGGCCATGAGCACGGTGTTGACGTCATCGATGCTGGAGATGGCACCCACTGCCATCGTCGGGATGCCGACCGCGTTGCGGATCGCCTCGGCAAACGGCGTCTGATACAGGCGCCCATACGCCGGCTCGCCGTCGGTATCAACCTGACCGGTCGAGACGTCGATGATGTCCACGCCGCAGTCCTTTGCCATGTGACTCAGCTCGATGGCCTCGGAGCGGCTGAACCCGCCCTCCACCCAGTCGGTGGCCGAGATCCGCACCGACAACGGCTTGGCGCGGGGCCAGGCCTCCCGCACCGCTTCGATGACACGCAGCGGGAACCGCGCCCGATTGTCGAGCGTGCCGCCGTGGTCGTCGCCGCGCTGGTTCGTCGCTGGCGACAGGAACGACGACAGGAGGTAGCCGTGCGCAGCATGGACTTCCACCAAGTCGAAGTCGGCGTCGGCTGCTCGATGGGTTGCAGCCACGAAGTCGTCGAGTACGGCGTCCATCTGCTCATACGACATCTCCGCTGGCATCTGGCTGCCGCCGCGGTACCGCAGCGGAGAGGCTGACACCAGCGGCCAGTTGCCGGAATCGAGCGGTACGTCTTCGCCCTCCCATGGCACCTTTGTTGAACCCTTGCGTCCCGCGTGGCCGATCTGAAGGCCGATCTTGGCTTCGGTGAAGGTGTGCACGAACCTGGTTATCCCGGCCCAGGCCTCGGCTTGGGGGGTGTTCCAGATCCCGGTGCATCCAGGCGTGATGCGGGCCTCGGGCGACGTGCAGGTCATCTCGGTCATCACCAGAGCGGCGCCTCCGACGGCGCGGCTGCCCAGGTGCACCTTGTGCCAGTCGTTCGGCATGCCATCGACAGCGCTGTACTGCGCCATCGGCGACACGCCAATGCGGTTTCCGAACGTCACGTCACGCAGCGCGAACGGGTAGAAGATCGGCGGTGTGTCCGGCGTCGACGGCCGGGCGGAGGGCGGCTGCTGGGATGCGAACCAGTGCAAGGTCTCGTCGAGGTAGCCGGCGTCCCGCTCGCGCAGGTTGTCGTAAGTGACCCGCTGCGACCTCGTGAACAGCGAGAAGGCAAACTGCTCGAAGGGACGCTGGCGGTGGTGGTCGACGTGTGCGAACCAGTCCTCGCTGGTCGCCGCGGCCCGCTGCAAGCTCTCGATCTGTGGCCGTCGCTCCGCCTCGAAGTTCTTGAGCGCTGTGGACACATCGCCGGCTGCGGCCATGGCGTCGGCGAGTGCGATGGCGTCTTCCAGCGCCATCTTGGTGCCGCTGCCGACCGAATAGTGAGCCGTGTGGGCGGCGTCGCCCAGCAGCACGACGTTGTTCACCACCCACGACTCGCACGAGATTCGGGGGAAGCTGATCCATCTCGAGTTGTTGCCGATGAGCGGGCGTCCGCCGAGGTGGCGGGCGAAGAGCCGGCTGCACCACCCCATGGCATGTTGGTCAGATTCGCCAGGGGCCAACCCGGCGTCGTGGCCGCCGAGCTGTGCCCGGTTCCAGGTTGCTTCGGCCATCTCGACGATGAACGTCGAACGCGTGTCGTTGTAGGGATAGATGTGCGCCTGCACGGCGCTGTGTCCAATGTCTTCGAAGACAGTGTCTTCGAAGATGAAGGTGAAGCGGTCGAAGGGCGCGTCGGTTGCTGTCCAGATGTACTTCGCCGATCCGTAGCTGATCGTGGGCCGCAGCTGGGCCGCGTAGCGGGCGCGGGTGCCGCTGTTGACGCCATCGCCGGCAACCACGAGGTCGACGTCGTCTCCTAAGGCGTCGACGTCAGCCTCGGTTTCAAACTCGACGGACACGCCGAGCTCGGTCGCCCGGCAGGTCAGGATCTCGAGTAGGCGCACCCGAGAAATCGCGGCGAAGCCGTGACCGTCGGAGGAGATGGTCCGGCCGCAGTAGCGGACATCCATCGCACCCCAATGGCGGAACTCCGATTCGATTGCTGCAATGGCATCTGGGTCGGACTCGGCAATGTTGGCCAAGGTCTCGTCGGAGAACACCACGCCGAACCCGAACGTGTCGCCACGGCGGTTGCGCTCGTACACGGTGATGTCATGGTTCGGATCCTGCTGCTTCATCAGGATGCTGAAGAACAGGCTGGCCGGGCCTCCGCCGATGCACGCGATCTTCATCGGGGTGTCCGCTCCCGGTTCGTCGACATTCGTCGGATCGGTTCAAGCGAGGCCACAGTTGCCACATCAACTGCTTTCGGGCACAACATCAGCGCATACGAATTCGACGCATTTGGGAAATTGCCGGAATTTTGCGATAGTCAAAAGAGTAGTATAGTTCTGACGATGCTCGACATCGCCGCCAACCGCCGGGGCGAGCCTGGTCGATTGAATCGCAGCGGGGCCACGGTATGAGTACGGCCGTGGTCACTGGCGGCACACGCGGCATCGGTCGAGCCGTCGGCCTGCGGCTCGCCGCTGCTGGCCACGATGTCACCGCGCTGGCGACGTCGGAGGCCGCGGAGCCGCTGCCGGGCATCGCGGCCCGCATCTGCGACGTGACCGATGAAGAGCAGGTGGCCTCGACATTCTCCGACATCGGCCCGGTCGACATCCTCATCAACAACGCCGGCATCTCGTCGTCGAATCGGCTGGGGCGAACCACGCTCGCACAGTGGAATCACAGCCTGGCCGTCAACGCGACCGGGGTGTTCCTGTGCACCCGAGCGATCATCGACCCGATGCTGGAGCGTGGCGCTGGCCGGATCGTGACCGTTGCGTCGACCGCTGGCGTCGAGGGCGACAAGTACATCGCCGCCTATTCAGCGTCCAAGCACGCCGTCATGGGCCTGATGCGGGTCGTTGCGGCTGAGGCTGCGGGAACCGGTGTCACGGCCAACACGGTGTGCCCGACCTTCGTCCGCACCGAGATGACCGTTGCCACCATCGCGAACATCGCGAAAAGGACCGGCAAGAACCTCGCGGATGCCGAGGCGGCACTCGCCAAGGCCACACCCCATGGACGAATCATCGAAATTGTCGAGGTGGTCGACGCAGTGATGGCGCTCGTGGAGTCAGACCGCAACGGTCAAGAGATCGTGCTCGACGGAGCGCCGACATGACGTTCCGCGCATCTGCTGGGTTCACCGACGACTGGGAGCACTTCGACGTCTCTGTGGATGACCGGGTCGCCACGATCACGCTCCAGCGCCCGGAAACGCTCAACTCGCTCACCTTCGATGTGTACGCCGACCTGCGCGACCTGTTCCGGGAAGCGCCGCTGCGCGGCGACATCGACGCCATCGTCACCACCGGTCAGGGACGGGGCTTCTGCTCTGGCGGCGACGTCGACGAGATCATCGGCGAATTGGTGAGGTTCGATCCCGCCCGCCTGCTCGAGTTCACTCACATGACCGGTGCAGTCGTTCAGAACATGCGCGAGTGCGCGATCCCGATCATTGCGGCCGTCAACGGCACTGCCGCCGGGGCCGGCGCGGTGATCGCGCTGGCGTCGGACTTCCGCATCTGTGTGCGGGGGGCTACGTTCCGCTTCCTGTTCACCAAGGTCGGCCTCTCCGGAGGCGACATGGGCTCGGCCTACCTGCTGCCCCGGCTGGTCGGCCACGGCCGCGCCACCGAGATCCTCATGTTCGGCGATCCTGTCTCTGCTGCCGATGCAGTTGAGATCGGGCTGGCGAACAAGGTGGTCGATCCCGACGACCTGCTCGAGGAGTGCACGGCGCTCGCCCGCCGGCTCGCAGACGGACCGAGGCTCGCCTACCGGGCCACGAAGCTGCTGATCAGCCGCGAGGCCGACATGAGCCTCGCTGCAGCGATCGAGTTCGAAGCCATGACCCAGGCGCTGCTGATGCGCACCGAGGATCATGCCGAGTTCCACCGTGCGTTCGGGGCCTCGGAAACGCCGAACTGGAAGGGACGATGACATGACCACACCACACCGGCTGATCAGCCCGGATTCCATGGCGTCGTCCCCCGGCTTCGCCCACGCCGTCGTCCCCGCGGACGGGCGAACCGTGTACATCGCCGGGCAGATTTCTTCTGACCCGACCGGAGCCGTCGTCGGGGACACATTCGCCGAGCAGTACGACGTGGCGCTGGGCAACGTCGTCGAGGCGCTGGCACACGCCGGTGGCGAACCCCACCACATCGTGTCGCTCGTCGTGTATGCAACCGACGTGCAGGCGTACCGCGACGACCGCCGCGGCGTGGGCGGCGCCCATCGCAAGCACCTGGACCGTCACTTCCCGGCCATGGCAGTGCTCGGCACCACCGCCCTGTTCGAGCCCGACGCCCTGGTCGAGATCATCGCTACAGCGGTCATTCCCAGCTAAGCGAGACACGAGCCGTGCCGCGGACCGCTGAGGAGACGACACCTAGGGTCAACAGATGAGCCAATCGCCGGATGGCTGGGACTTCTGGGTCGACCGTGGGGGCACATTCACCGACGTCGTGGCCCGCCGTCCCGACGGCAGCCTGATCACGCACAAGCTGCTGAGCGAGGACTCGCGCCGCTACGACGACGCTGCCACCACTGCCATTGCCGACTTGCTCGGCGTGCCGCGGGGCGAACCGCTGCCACCCGAGCGGATCAGGTCCGTGAAGATGGGCACCACGGTCGCCACTAATGCACTCCTGCAACGGCGTGGCGTGCCGACGCTGTTCGTGACGACCGCAGGGTTCGGCGACGTGCTGCGCATTGGGTACCAGACCCGCCCGCACCTGTTCAAGCTCGACATCGTCCTGCCCGAGATGCTCTACGCCGAGGTGCTTGAGGTCTCTGAGCGCATCGCTGCGGACGGCACGGTGCTGCGACAGTTGGACCTGCCCACTGCCGTCGTGGGCATGGCTGCGGCACGTGAGCGCGGCATGACTGCAGTCGCGATCGTGCTGGTACACGGCTACCGCTATCCCGACCACGAGGCGACCTTGGCCGCCGCGGCCCGCGAGATCGGCTTCGAGCAGGTCTCGGTCAGTCACGAGGTGGACCCGCTCGTCAAGATCGTCCCCCGCGGCGACACCACCGTCGCGGACGCCTACCTGTCCCCGATCCTGCGCAGCTACGTCGACGCTGTGGCGTCGAGAATTGGAAACAGCGACGCTGTGGCGTCGGCGGAGGGTCCGCAGCTGCAGTTCATGCAGTCGAATGGCGGCCTGGCCGATGCCCGGCGATTCACCGGCCGCGATGCGCTGCTGTCGGGACCAGCCGGCGGTGTCGTAGGCATGGCGCGCACCGCCGGGGCGGCGGGCTTCTCCCAGCTCATCGGCTTCGACATGGGCGGCACGTCAACCGACGTCTCGCACTTTGCCGGCGAGTTTGAGCGGGCCAACGAGACCGAGGTGGCGGGCATCCGCGTGCGCACTCCCATCATCGACATGCACACGGTGGCGGCCGGAGGCGGGTCGCTGCTCACCTTCGACGGCAGCCGCTTGCGTGTCGGTCCCGAATCGGCCGGCGCCGACCCCGGACCGGCGAGCTACGGCAACGGCGGCCCGCTTGCCCTCACCGACGCCAACGTCACCCTGGGCGTGATCCGGCCCGAGTTCTTCCCGTCGCTGTTCGGCCCCGACGGGACGCAGCCGCTCGACGTCGCTGCCGCCGCCGATGGCATTGCCGAACTGGCCGATCGCATCGCGCAGGCCACCGGCGTGCAGCGCATCGCTGCCGAGGTGGCCTTCGGGTACGGCGAGATCGCGGCGGAGAACATGTCCAACGCGATCCGCAAGATCAGCACCGAGCGGGGCCACGACATCACCGCCTACACGCTGGTCTGCTTCGGCGGTGCCGGCGGCCAGCACGCCTGCCGGGTGGCAGACCGGCTCGGCATCACCACGATCCTCATCCATCCCCACGCTGGGGTGCTGTCCGCGCTGGGCATCGGGCTGGCTGACGTCACCGAGTTGCGCGCTGAACCGATCGAGGCCCCGCTAGACAGCGAGCTCATCGACGCGCTGCATCGGCGGCTCGCCGCAGCCAGCCCGACCGCAGTCGAGGCCGTGGCCGCTGCGGGGGTGTCGCAGGACCGCATTGATGTCACCGGGCGTCTGGCAGTTCGCTACCGCGGTTCTGACACGACGCTCGAAGTGCTTCTGGGCTCAGCCGACGAGGTAGCGAGCGAATTCGCAGCAGCACACCGGTCGAGGTTCGGGTTCAGCGCACCAGATCAGGCGTTGGTGGTTGACGCACTGCACATCGAAGCCCGCGGCCAGGCAGTCGACCCGCCACCGGCGACTCCGCCCGAGGGTGACCGTGAGGCGCTGTTGGCCACGCACCCCACCTACATGAGCACGGAAGCCCCGCCGGGCTGCGCTCAGTACGACACACCCTTCTGGGACCGCACCGCGCTGGTACCCGGCGCGCTCATGGCTGGCCCCGCGGTCATTGTCGAACCGAACGCCACCACCGTGATCGAACCGGGCTGGCAGGGCACGATCACCGACCGCGGCGATCTCGTGCTCGAACGTGTCGTGGCTCGACCGTCACGGGTCGCGATCGGCACCAGCGTCGATCCGGTGCAGCTGGAGATCTTCAACAACCTGTTCATGAACATTGCCGAGCAGATGGGCGTGGTGCTCGAGCACACGGCGGTATCGGTGAACATCAAGGAGCGGCGCGACTTCAGCTGCGCGCTCTTCGACACCGCCGGCCAGCTCGTCGCCAACGCGCCGCACCTGCCGGTGCACCTGGGCTCGATGAGCGAGTCCATCCACACGGTCATCACCCAGAACCCGACGATGTCGCCCGGTGACGTGTACGTCCTGAACAACCCGTACAACGGCGGCACCCACCTGCCCGACGTGACCGTCGTGCGGCCCGTGTTCGATGCCTCAGGCACGGATCGGATCTTCTACGTGGCCTCCCGCGGCCACCATGCCGACATCGGCGGCTGCGTGCCCGGTTCGGCGCCCGCCGACTCGACCACCATCGACGAGGAAGGGCTCGTCCTCGACAACCTCCAGATCGTGGCCGGGGGCCGCTTTCTCGAAGAGCAGGTCCGCGACGTACTCGCCAGCGGCCCGTGGCCGGCCCGCAACCCCGATCAGAACATCGCCGACCTGCGAGCCCAGGTCGCCGCCTGCGAGCGCGGCGCCGCCGAGCTGGCTCGCATCGTCGACTACTACGGGCTCGAGGTCGTGCACGCCTATATGAGCCATGTCGCCGACAACGCCGAAGAAATGGTGCGGCGGGTGATCGACGCTCTAGGCAATAGCAACTATCGGGGCAGCTATCAGCTCGAACTCGATGACGGCAGCGTCATCTGCGTTCGCATCTCGGTGGATCGCTCGGCGCGGGGAGCCGTCGTCGACTTCACCGGGACCAGCGGGCAGCACCCTGGCAACTTCAATGCACCCACGGCGGTCTGCCGGTCGGCGGTGTTGTACGTGTTCCGCTGCATGGTCGACGACGCCATTCCGCTCAATGCTGGCTGCCTGCGGCCTTTGGAACTCGTCGTGCCCGATCCTTCGATGCTGTCGCCGCACTCACCTGCAGCGGTCATCGCCGGCAACGTCGAGACCTCCCAGCAGATCACCGACGCGCTGTTCGGCGCCCTGGGCGTGGTGGCGGCCTCGCAGGGCACGATGAACAACTTCATCTGGGGCAATGCGGAGCACCAGTACTACGAGACGATCTGCGGGGGAGCCGGCGCGACAGCTCGCCGACCCGGCGCCGACGCGGTGCATACGCACATGACCAACACCCGCCTCACCGACCCTGAGATCCTCGAACAGCGCCACCCGGTGCTGCTGGAGCGGTTCGAGGTGCGGCGGGGCTCGGGCGGCGCTGGGACGAACCGGGGCGGCGACGGCGTGGTGCGCCGGATGCGCTTCGGCGAGGCAATGACCGTGAACCTGCTCAGCTCGCGCCGGCGGATCGAGCCGTTCGGTGTCGCCGGCGGCCGGCCCGGCGCCCTCGGCCGGAATCTGCTGGAGCGATCCGATGGCGCCGTGACTGAGCTGGCTGGGTGCGCCCGCACCGAAGTTGCCGCGGGCGATGTCATTGAGATCCACACACCGGGCGGCGGGGGCTACGGCCCACCTCCGCTTGGGAGCAAACGCTGACAAATGCAAGGGTGAGAGCGATGAGTGACGAACTGCTGACGCCCGAACGGGCGGATTTGGTCGCCCGGATGGCGGAACTGGGTCCTGCGTTTGGCGAGCGTGCCCCAGAACACGATCGCGACGCCAGCTTCCCGCATCGCAACTGGGACGACCTGGCCGAAGCCGGGTTCTTGGGCCTGTGCGTCCCGAAGTCCGCCGGCGGCCTCGGCGCGGACTTCGTGGGCTACGCGCTGGTGGCCGAGGAGATGGGACGGCACTGCGCAACGACCGCGCTGACGTTCAACATGCATACCGCGACGGCGCTGCTGGCCGGACCGATTGCGGAATCGCTGCTCGCCGGCCCCAACGGCCGCGCGTTGGATCCCGACGGGCGGATGACTGCCCACCTCGAAGCGAATCGGCCGCAGTTGTGGCACGGCATGATCCACGACGGCACCATCCACTCCCAGCCCTTCTCCGAGGGACAGGCACCGGGGGCTCGCGCAGGTTTCAGCACCATTGCTGTGGTGACCGACGGCGGCTATGTGGTGACCGGCCGCAAGATCTTCGCCTCGCTGAGCGGCGCGGCACACCGGCACAACGTGCTCGCCGTGGTGGAGGGCGATCCCCACCTTCGCCTGCTGGGCGTGCCTGCCGACTCCGACGGTGTCGAGATCGTGGGCGACTGGGATCCGCTGGGGATGCGCGGCACAGACTCGCGCACGCTGCTGATGGACAACGTGTTCGTGCCGGCTGCGAATGAGGTGCTGCCGCCCGGGATGTTCAACGCGATGGTGTCGCGCTTCCCACAGTTCTACATGAGCCTTTCGTTCAGCTACCTGGGGCTGATGCGAGCCATCTTGGACACGACGCGGACGTACTTGCGCGGCGAGTCCGGTGTGAAGGCGTCTCGGGATCACCCCATCAAGCAGACCGGCTGGGCGCAGCTGCAGCTCATCTACGACCGGGCGCAGGCGATGACGTATCGCGTGCTCGGCGAGATCTGCGCGGACCCCGATCCGCAGCAGCTGCGCCGTGCCCAGGTGGCGACGATCACCACGATGGAGAGCGCCCCCGAGATGGCGTCGCTGGCGCTGCGCACCTGCGGCGGCCGGTCGTTGCTGCGACCGGGCAGGCTCGAACAGCACTACCGAGATGCCCGCTGCGGCGCCACGATGCTGCCGTGGAGTACCGAGGAACTGCTCGTACGGCTCGGCCGCAACGGCCTCTACGACACCGACGGCAATGACCCTGACCCGGCCTGACCACCCGGCCTGACCACTCAGCGGGACGTCGCTGCGTCCGGATCGCTGACACCGGACTGTAACGATGGCGTCGGAACGTCAATCTGCCGCAACGACTCTGTCTATGTGATGAGCCACTCGAAGATGCGTCATGCATCGAAGCCGATGTCTGGCCGACTGCTGGTCGTGCTGCTCGTCGCGGGGCTGTTTGCGGCCGCTTGCACCAGCGACTCCGCCGATGCTCCGGCCGGAGATTCCGCTGCGCTCACAACGAGCCCGTCGACGGCAACCGACGGTGACCAGCCTGACGCGCCCACCAGCGAAGACCCTGGCGCCGAGCCGTCGAGCGACGCCGATGTTGCCCCGGACGACGACACGCCGGACGGCCAAGACGCGCCGGACGACGACACGCCGGACGGCCAAGACGCGCCGGACGACGAAACCTCCGGCGTCGATGACGGAAACAGCGCCGACGGGGATGGCGACGGACCCAAGACCGGCTCACAGACCGCTGCGCTGGAGCGGTTCAACGACTGTGGCGCTGTGCTCGGCTATGTCCATGCGAACGCGGCAGGAGTCGTTGGCCCGTGGGGTCTCGGCGACGACTTCGGCCTCGAAGGGGATGTCATCGAGGAAGGCGCGATTGTCGCTGACTCTGCAGCATCGGGTGACGTCGCGTCGTTGCAGGCGGGCGTCGACTACAGCACCTCCAACGTGCAGGAAGCGGGCATCGACGAGCCTGACGTGATCAAGACCGACGGTGAGCGGATCATCGTCGCCACACAGAACCGGGTCCAGATCGTCGACGTGACTGGGCCGGAACCGTCGCTGGCAGCCACGCTCGATCTCGACGACTTGTGGGGCTGGAGACTGCTGCTGCACGGCGATCGAGTGCTCGCGTTCGCAACGCGATGGGACGTCATCGTTCCCTTCGAGGTGTCCGATAACGACGGCACGACAGATGTCATCGAACCGGAACCCGGCTGGGGACCCACGACCGAGATCGTCGAGATCGACTTGGCTCAGGCAGTTCCTGCGGTCGCGCGACGGCTGAGCATCGAAGGCAACTACGTCAGCGCTCGCATGACCGACGGCGTGGTCCGCATTGTCACGAGTTTGCGGCCGCGTGCTATCGGTTGGACCGTTCCGGAGGCGGCTGGCATAGCCGCTGAGGAGCAGGCAACCGAGGCAAACCGGGAGATCATCGCCAGCACCACGGTCGATCACTGGCTACCGCACTACGCATTGAGCGATGCCGCGGGCACAACCGTCGACGGGGGACGCCTCGTCGATTGCGACCGCGTCTGGGCTCCCACTCACTACTCAGGCCCGGGCACGCTGAGCGTCACCACCATCGACATCGCTGCAGACGGCCTGGCGGCATCGTTGGACACCACGTCGATCATGTCGGACGGCAGCACCGTGTACGCCTCGCCGGAGCACCTGTACGTGACGACGACCCGATGGTTCAACTGGCATACCCAACCAGAGGGTCCCGATGACGGCACGCTCGCCGAGTCCGAGATCCACATGTTCGACACAGGCGATGCGCTCTCGAGCCCCTACGTGGGGTCGGCGACGGTGACCGGCACCGTGCTGAACCAGTACTCGATGTCCTCCCACGAGGGCCACCTGAGGATCGCGACCACGACGATCCCGCCGTGGCGCTTCGAGGGTGGGCCCGACTCTGAGAGCCTCGTGACGGTGTTCGCCGTTGACGCCGGCGGCCTGTCCCAAGTCGGTCAGATCGGCGGGCTCGGCGTCGGCGAGCGGATCTTTGCGGTGCGGTACCTGGGTGACATCGCTGCGGTGGTGACATTCCGCCAGACGGATCCACTGTACATCATCGACCTGGCTGATCCAGCTTCGCCGACGGTGCGGGGCGAACTCAAGATTCACGGCTATTCGGCCTATCTGCATCCGGTCGGCGCCGACCGGTTGCTCGGCGTCGGCCAGGACGCCGACGAAGAAGGCCGAACTCTCGGCACCCAGGTGTCGCTGTTCGATATTTCTGATTTGGATCGACCCGAACGCATCGCCCAGTGGACAGCGCCGGGTGGCCGCAGCCAGGTGGAGTTCGATGCGCTCGCGTTCCTGTACTGGCCCCCAACCGGTCTCGCGGTGCTGCCCATGAACCAGTACCCGAGCGACGAGAACGAAGGTGATCCTCCGTTCCTCGGTGCCGTGGCGCTCACAACCGTTGACGACGAGCTGTCTGAATTCGGCCGCTTCAGTCATGCGGACCCGCCGCTGCGCAAGTGCCGCGAATCCCGAGAGATCACGGTCCGCCCCGACGGCACTGAGGAAGTCGGCTCCTTCGAACGCTATTGCTGGTACGACGTCGACTACGAGGCGCGAGTTGCCGGGAGCGCAGTGATCGCTGGCCGGCTGTACCTCGCATCGAACAAGGCGCTCGAATCAATCGAGCTGGGATCAACCGAGCGCATCTCGCTGCTGCGGTGGGCTAACTGAGTGCGAATTCCTGGCGCGATCGGGTCGATTATGGGCCATAGTGATGCCATGGGTCACAGTGATGCCACCGATGGGGCTGATCACGCCGCGAAGCGGCAGATAGTCGTCTGGGATGGCGCGCCAAAGCTGGCTAATCCGCTTCTGCTGGTGGCCTTCGAGGGCTGGTTCGACGCCGGTGAGTGCGCCACTGGCGCGCTGTCGTGGATCCGCGACCGCAGCGAAGCCCGGCGCGTCTGCCACATCGACCCAGAAGAATTCTTCGACTTCCAGGAAAGCCGACCCCACATCGAGATCACGTCCACCGGAGAGCGCCATATCCGCTGGCCGGAGATCGAGTGCCATGTGGTGCCGGCTGCCCCGCCGCACGATCTCGTGCTCCTGTCGGGCATCGAGCCGCGCATGCGCTGGCGCACGTTCTGCACCGGTGTCGTAGAGATTGCCAGCGAGCTGGGTTGCGAGATGGTGGTGACGCTCGGGGCGATGGTCGCGGGCGTGGCGCATTCGCGGACCGCGTCGGTGAAGGGCAGTGCGGCCAATGCCGAGCTGGCCGCCCGGCTGGGTCTGGACCGGCCGACCTACCAAGGTCCAACCGGCATCATCGGCACGCTGCATGACGTGCTCGACCAGGCGTCGCTGCCGGTGGTGTCGCTGCGCGTGGGAGTGCCGCACTATGTGGCCGGGCCGCCGAACCCGAAGGGCACGAGAGCGCTGCTGGCCCATGTGGAGACGGTCACCGGCGTGAAGACTGGCTACAGCGAACTGGACTCCAGCGTGCAGGCTTGGGAGCAGCGGGTCAACGAGGCAGTGGCGCGTGACCCGGAGATCGTGTCGTACATCCAGCAGCTGGAAGCCGAAGCGGATCGCACCGCCGAAGAAAACCTGCCCAGCGGCGACGATCTGGCACAGGAGTTCCAGAGGTTCCTGGCCGAGCAGCGCCAGTCGGGGCCCAGCGATGGCGACAGCGACTCCGACGAGGCGGGCTGAGCGGCACACGCCCAGGTTGCACGGGAAAAAGAACGGCGTCGGGCGCCAACCGCCGCCGTAGGGTTCTGCCATGGGCGGCAGCACGTTCGGGGAGCGTTTCGCGGTCACCACCTTCGGCGAATCCCATGGCGGAGCGCTGGGAGTGATCATCGACGGCTGCCCCGCGCGCATTGAGCTGAACGAAGCCGATGTGCAGGTCGATCTGGATCGCCGCCGTCCCGGCCAGAGCCGCCTGGTCACCCAGCGCGATGAAGCCGACAGGGTCACGATCCACTCGGGTGTCTTCGAGGGCCTGACGCTGGGGACGCCGATCGGCATGACGGTGGCGAACACCGATGCCCGGCCGGGTGCCTATGCGGACATGGCAGCCGTGTACCGGCCCAGCCACGCCGACTTCACCACCGAGGCCAAGTACGGAATCCGCAATTGGCAGGGGGGCGGTCGGGCTTCTGCTCGCGAGACTGTCGGCCGGGTGGCGGCAGGCGCCGTCGCCCGCAGGATTCTCTCGACGGTCGGCACCGAGGTGCTGGGCTGGGTCAGCTCGGTGCGCGACATCAACGCCGACGTTGATCCCGCGGCGCTGATGCGTGACGACGTCGAGGCCGACCCGACCCGATGCCCCGATCCCGCCGCTGCGGTCCGGATGACCGAGGCCATCGAGGCGGCCCGGCGCGACGGCGACTCGCTGGGAGGCGTCGTGGCCTGTGTGGCGCGTGGGGTTCCGGCTGGGCTGGGAGAGCCCGTGTTTGACAAGCTCGACGCCGAGCTGACCGGCGCGGTGATGTCACTGCCGGCGGCGAAGGGCGTCGAGATCGGCAGCGGCTTCGCCGGGACGCTGATGACCGGACGCCAGCACAACGATGAATTCGCACCGGGGCCCGAGGGGCGACCGGTCACCGTCACCAATCGCAGCGGCGGCATCCAGGGCGGCATCAGCAACGGGGCCGACATCGTGCTGCGCGTCGCCTTCAAGCCCACCGCCACCATCGCGAGCGAGCAGAAGACCGTGACCAGCGCCGGTGAGCCCACGGTGCTGGCGGCTCGGGGCCGCCACGATCCGTGCGTGCTGCCCCGGGCCGTGCCGATGGTGGAGGCGATGGTCTGCCTCGTGCTGGCCGACCACCTGTTGCGACAGCAGACAACCCAGCTGGCACCCGGACCCGCAGCACAGACGCAGGGCTGATGGGCTCGTCCTGATGGACAGTCTGCAAATTGCGCTCGTGGCTGGTGCGGGCGTGGTGGCCGGCGTGGTGAACGCCATGGCGGGCGGCGGGTCGTTGTTGACCGTGAGCCTGCTGACGGTGGTGGGAGACCTCGGCGGGTTGGTCGCGAACGGCACGAATCGCATCGGCGTCCTGACTCAGAACGTGGCTTCCGTGGCCGGTTTCCGCCGTGAAGGCGTATCGGGTCTGCGCCGAGCCGTGCCGGTGCTCGTACCGAGCCTGGTCGGCTCCTTGATTGGTGCATACGCGGTCTCGAACCTGCTCAGCGACACGGCATTCGAGCGCATCTTCGGAATCCTGATGGTGCCGTTGCTCATCCTGAGCTTGCGTCCACCGAAGGCGCGTGGCGACAACATCGTGTGGCCGAGGGCGCTGACTGTTGTGGTGTTCTTCGCGATCGGCCTGTACGGCGGCGCATTCCAGGTGGGCGTCGGCCTCATCTTGGTGCTTGCGCTTTCGCACGCCGGTCTGGACCTGGTGAATGCCAACGCGGTCAAGGTGGTGGTGATCGCCGTGCTGACTGCCGTGGCGGTTCCGGTGTTCATCCTGAACGACCAGGTGCACTGGGGTTTCGCCGTCATCGTTGCCGTGGGCTTCGCTGTCGGCGGCTGGCTGGGCGCCCGCTTGGCCGTACGCGGCGGGGAGCGGGTGATCCGCCCGGTCCTCGTCGTGGCCGTCGTCGGTCTGGCCGGCCGCATGCTCGGGCTCTATTGAGCCCGACGTTGAACGCAGGGGGCTCTATTGAGCCCGAGGTCCCCCACAGGGGCCTCTATTGGGCCCCGGCCGCGCTTCGCCGCGTAGTGTCGCCCCGTGATCTTCGACTTGGACGCTGACCGAGTTCGCAACCGCCCGGGAATCAAGTGGGGCCGGCAGGGTCCTGACGTACTGGCGGCCTGGGTGGCCGACATGGATTTGGAGCTGCCCGACGTTGTGCTGGACGCCGTCAAGGCACGCATCGACACCGGCGGGCTGGGCTACGACTTCTACGACAAGCCCATCCCGGTGCTCGACGTGTTTGCGAAGCGCATGGGCGAGGCGTTCGGCTGGCAGGTCGAGGGGGCCGACACGGTGCGCGTGCACGACGTCATCCAGGGTCTCGAGCTGGCGATCACCTACTGCACGAAACCAGGTGACGGGATCATCTTCCAGACCCCGGCCTACCCGCCGTTCTTCTCTAGCGTGGAGGGACACGGGCGCCGGGTGGTGCCTGACCCGCTGATCTGCGATGACGACGGCTGGCATCTCGACCTCAACCACTTGGAATCAGCGGCGAACGCCCCCGATGTGACCGCAGTCATCCTGTGCCAGCCCCACAACCCGTGCGGCATGGTGCTCGACGCCGACGACATTGCCGCCGTGGTCGATATTGCCGAACGTCACGACCTGGTCGTGATCTCTGACGAGATCCACTGCGATCTGGTGTATGCGCCGAGACGCCACATTCCGGTGGCGTCGGTCAGCGAGCTGGCGTCTGAGCGAACGGTGACCGTGACGGCGGCCACCAAGTCCTTCAATATGGCGGGACTGCGGATGGCGTTCTTGCATTCGGCGTCATCGCGCTACGGCCCGGTGGTAACGGGCATCCCGAAGCGGCTCATCGGCGGCATCGGGATTCTGGGCCAAGTGGCCACGGTGGCCGGCTGGACCGAGGCGCTCGACTGGCTCGACGAGTTGGTCGCCGGTCTTGACCGCAACCGCCACCTGCTGGCGGATCTGCTGGCTGAGCGCCTGCCGGAAGTCCGCTACCGCCCACCCGACGCCACCTACCTGGCTTGGTTCGACTGCACCGAACTCGGGCTCGGCGACGATCCGTCCGCGGTGTTCCTGGACAAGGGCGGGGTGTACCTGAACTCGGGCCTGGACTTCGGACCCGGAGGCACAGGCCACGTGCGCCTCAACTTCGCCACCTCGCCAGCGATGCTCGACGAGGCCACCGCTCGCATGGCCAAGGCCATCGGCCGCTAGGGCACTCAGTCGCTCGGCCTTTCAGGCTTCGGCGATCTGCTCTGACTCGCCCCTACGAGCTTGGTGGCGCAGCACGAGCGGGTATCCGACGATGGCGACGAGGGCGAAGCTGAACCACTGCAGCGCGTAGCCCAAGTGGGGACCGGCGTCGAGCTCCGGCGTTGGCAGTGGCACGGGCGAGATGCCGCAGCAATCTGGGTTGAGTTCGATCATCGATCCGCCGGGCCGTGCAGCACTGGTCACCTCGACATAGACAGGTACGAGATCCAGCGTGGTCTGGCGGCTGATGCGCTCCACATCGACGCGAGCAAGCGTGGTGAGCTCACCTTCGGCAGGATCGGCCGGTCCGAGCAAGCCTCGTTGCTGGCTCGTGCGGATCCGGCCGGTGATCTCCGCAGGCTCAGTGAGCCGAAAGATCACGAATTCGCGGGACTCCGTCTCATCGCCGCTCACGATCGCGCACCCACGCTGGGGTAGCCAGCCCGCGACCACGAGCACGCCGAACTGCTCGACGCTGTCGCTGGATGTTGCGGCTGCGGGCACGGCGAGGTGGCAGCCGGGCAAGCCGTCGAGGCTGCGGTTGCGGATCAGCACTGCTTCGTGCCAGTCGAAGCGGACCACTGGAAGGGCCACCGATCGGTACTGCAGTGCTTCCGTGAGGCCGGCGTCGAGCACCGCTTCGAAGAACCGGTCGGCATCCAGGGGGCGCATGTCCTCGCGCTCGGAGATCGCAGCGTTGCGGTCACGCACTTCGCCGTGGCGACTGAGCTGCCAGAAACCGGCGACCAGGAAGATCACCAGCAGCACGCCGGCGAGCGCGTGCCCTGCCAGCCAGAGTGGCGTGCGCGCAAAGCGGTACGAATCTCGCATCTGCCCTCCACAAGTCATGCGACTATGGGCGAAACCGGACACGCGTCGAAGCTATCGACGCCATGCCGGAGGTTGCCGCCACCGTGCTTGCTACACCAGACCGCTTCTCCGAGATCGATGTTTCAGACTGGCTGATTGTCGGGGATGAGACCCTCGGTACGAAACCCAAGAGGTGGTTACAACACCCCGATACGGGCGAACGCTGGTTGATGAAGTACGTCACTGACAATCGCAACGCGGACGGTTCCAAGTACCCAAAAGGTGATGATTGGTCCGAGCGCGTGGCGAATGGCGTCGCTTTGCGTCTCGAGATTCCTGCGGCGCGCACCGAGCTCTTGCCGCAACCTGTGATTGGCGGTGATCGGTTTGCCTACACGGTCGACGCCGTCCAGCAGGCTCTCGATGGTGTGGAACCTCCCTCAGAAGTGACGCAAGGGTTCACCGCTTGGGAAGTCTTCGTCGGCTACCTCTTGCTCGATGCTGTGATTGGGAACACTGATCGACACGAGGAAAACTGGGCGGTCATTGCGAGTCCTACTGGTCGGCGGCTTGCTTCGACGTTCGATCACGCATCGTCACTGGGCTTCTTGCTGGCGGATGAGCGACGCCGACAGCACCTTGAGACTACGGACCAGGCGTTCACGCCCGAGGCGTATGCAGATCGTGCCAAGTCCAAGTTCGCTGGCAAACCCCATCCGGTCGACGTTGTTACGGCAGCACTCGCACGATGTGGCCCTGCCGTCAGCAACTACTGGCTGAATCGGTGCAGCGATGTTGACAACCTCATCGAGCCCATCTGGCTGGTTCCGCAACACCGGATGTCAGAAACGACGCGGCAGTTCGCGGAACGCGTCCTGCGGCGCAATTGCGCTCGATTGCTGGAAGGCTTCGCTAGGTTCGTATAACACCCCACGCATACCGTGAGAGCCATGTCCCGAGAGCGAGAGCGTCGCTTGTACGCCGCTTGGCAGAATCCGGAGGGTCTGATCCGGCCTGTCAGGGTGCTCACCCGCCGCGACACGGGCGACAGCGAGGCCTACCGTTTCGTTTACGTGAAGGCTGCCGAGCAATTCGACGGATTCCACGGCCTTCCGGGACTACCCGATCTGCACACCGTCTACGAGAGCGGGCAGCTCTTCCCTGTCTTTCGCAATCGGCTGATGCCAAGGCGGCGGCCCGACTACGAGGATTTTGTTCAGCGGCTGAACCTTGATGTCGAAACGGACCCTTTCGAAGTGCTGATTCGTAGCGAGGGGTGGAAAGCGACAGACCGCGTCGAGGTATTTGCACATCCCGAGAAGACCAGCGATGGTGTACTTACCACGCTGTTTTTTTGCGCGGCATCCGGCATCTTGACGGCGCTTCGGAAGCAGTCTGCGAGGTTCAGTCCGGTGATGCGCTGGAGCTTGTGGATGAGCCGACGAACCCCGTGAACCAGCGGGCGATCCTCGTCAGCACTCGTACAGGGCACCAAGTCGGATGGGTGCCCGATTGTCTGGTTGACACATTTCACGAGCTTCGGGAACACGACGGGTGCGTTGGGGTGACAGCTGAGCATGTCAACCCTGAGAGCGCTCCATCGCACATGCGACTGTTGTGCCGGCTGCGAGCGCCGTGGCCTGATGGCTACGAACCCCTCACTGGGCCCGATTATCAGCCCATGGCCGCCTGAAACGACGACGGGCAGGACTCCGCGAGTCACTCGGTGTTCAGCTCGTCCATCGACTGGCGCAGCCCATCGGTCAGCGCACCTCGACGCGGGCGATGTCGCCTGCGGGTTCGAAGCCGAGCACTTGGCCGAGGAACGACAGCTCGGCTTCGAGCGCAGCCACGATGTTGGGTCCGCGGCGGAAGCCGTGCCCCTCGCCTTCGAACACCATGTAGGCGTGCGGCACGCCCGCGTCTGCCAGTGCCGCCACCACCTGCTCGGACTGGCTCTGGGGCACAACCCGGTCCTCGGTGCCCTGCAGCACGATCATCGGAGTACGCAGCTGGCCAGTTCGCCAGATCGGCGAGCGTTCCCGGTACAGCTCGGCCTCCTGCGGGTATGGGCCGATCAGCCCGTCGAGGTAGCGGGCCTCGAACTTGTGGGTGTCGCGAGCCAGCGCTTCGAGATCGGCCACGCCGTACCGGGAGATGCCCGCAGCGAACACGTCGCTGCCCGTGAGCGCGCACAGCGTGGTGTAGCCGCCCGCCGAGCCGCCTTTGATGACCAGGCGCTGCGGGTCAACGTTGCCCTCGACGGCAAGATGAAGCGCTGCAGCGATGCAGTCCTGCGTGTCGACGATGCCCCACTGGCCGGCCAGCAGGTTGCGATAGCCGGTGCCGTAGCCAGTGCTGCCGCCGTAGTTCACGTCTACGACGGCGATGCCCCGGGTGGTCCAGTACTGGATGCCCAAGTCGAGCGAACTGCGGGCCGAACCCGTGGGCCCGCCGTGGCTCAACACGATGAGCGGCGGCTCGCCTGTTTGATCGGCGACCGCCGAATTGGCGGGCGGGAAGAAGAACGCGTGCGCCTGGCGGCCGCCGTCGCTGTCGAAGGTGAACGCCCGCGGGACCGAGACGTCGCCGGGTTCGAGCGCCGACTGCTCGGCGTCGCTGAGCTGACGATGCCCGCCGTCGGGTGAGATTTCCACGATCGCGGCTCGGCGAGTCAGCTGGCGGCCACAGTGACGACTGTGCCGCCTGGGGTCACCGCCAGTCTCCCGAATTCTGTGAACCCGCTCGGGATCTCTTCGAGTTGACCGTCGCGGATGGCTCCGAGGTGCCCGACACCGCCGGACGTCCAGGTGCACCACAGCGTGCCGCCGCCATCCCAGCCGTAGGTAGCCTGCGCGAACACCCATGCCGGCACCCCGAATTCGCGGTTGCTCTCGCCGGGGGCTGTGTCACCCAGCAACGGTTCGGTGGCACCCGTGCGGGTGTCCACCCGGTGAATCGACCACCAACCATCGACATCGGTGACGATATGGAGGCCGCCGTCTGGGCTCCAAGCCGGCTGGGTCAGTGCAGGGCCGTCGACCAGCACCCGATCGCTGCCCGGCACCGGCCTGCCGTCACGCAGGTCCACGAGATGCAGACGGACGTGGTCCCACGGCATGTTCGGGTGGTCCCAGCTGAGATACGCGAGCGTGCTGCCGTCGGGCGCCGGCCTAGGTGAGGAATAGAAGTCGGTACCCGTCGCGACGACACTCACCGTTCCGTCGAGGCGGACCGCAACGAGTTCGTTGCGGGGTTCGTGACCGCCGTCGGTGTGGGTCTCACGCACCCACACGCTGACCGGATCGAAGCTGTCGCCCTCAGCGTTGTCCTGGGGATCTGGCACGAGTGCCGGATCGGCGTAGCGCAACCCCCTGGGAGTGTCCGGCTCAGGGGTCACCGCGTGCGGCTCGCTGCGACCTGTCACATCGAACAGCCGGATCCGATGGTCGCTCATGCAGCTGCCGAGCACGAAATGGCCGTCATCAGGCGCCGTGAACGCAAGCCAAGCCCCGCCGCCGTATTCGTGGACGGAAGTGCGGATGTCCGCTTCCGCCGTACGGGGCACATCGGCGGGCTGAGCGCCGGGTTCGTCGAGCCGCACGCGGACCACGGCGCCTCGCCCACGCTCGAGAGGCCGCTCTTCCACCCAGTAGGCCCAGGCGCCAGCGACGCGTGCTTCGGTCCTTCGCACCGCGCCCGCGGCAACGTCAGCCGCCCGCAGCGGCGACGGCCACGCACCATGTTGAAATTCCCTGGAATTACTGGAATTTCGGCCGCCGTTATCTTGACAACGCGATGGTGAACTCATAGGTTCCTCGTTGGTTTCGATACACCGCTGCGGTCACTCATTCTGAGCAGATTCCGCAGCGGCACCAGCGTGCGCTCCGGGTCCTCCACCGACCCGTGACGCGCAGGTGGACCGGGGGAGCGCCCACCAACTCCCTCGGTCCACACATGCCTGCAATGCCACGTGCGGCCGTTCAAGGGCCGTCGCTGTCCGACGGCGTCGATTCGTGCTGAGCCAGGATCGTCTGCAACGACAGCTCGGTGGCCCGCAACCGCTGCTCGCAGTGCGCGATCAGCGTTGAGGTGCGTTCGACCTTCGATGCCAGCGTGTCGATGTCGACGTCGTCGCCCTCGAGGCTGGTCAGGATCGTTTCGATCTCGGCAATGGACTCGGCGTAGCCGCTGAGCTCGCCGTCATCTGTCACAGGGTCTGTCATGGGTTGTCTGTCCCCCGGTCGGTCGGGTCGGCAATTGATGTGGCAGTCGGTGCGTTCACGGTGCTGGCGAACTCCGCATCCAACGTTTGAGTGGTGATCGTGGCTCCGGCAGCGGGCATCGAACGCACGACGGCACCGTCGGCTGCACGCGTGATCGAAAAGCCGCGAGCCAACGTTCGCTGTGGCGCGAGTGCGGCAATCACGGCCGCAGCTGAACGCAGCTGGGCGTGCGCCTCCGATACTCGCCGTTCGGCACGGTGTGCGAGCCGCAGCCGTGCCTGGCCCAGGCGAGCACGCGGCCGGCCCAGACGCCGCTCGGTCAGCAGGCCGAGCGCTCCACGAGCTGCCGCCAAGCGAGCTGCTGCTGCGGCTGCCCGGGAGCGGGCAGTCCGATGGAGTTCGCGCCGTGCCCGAACCAGGCGTTCGTCAAAGCTGGCGACATGGGCGATGAGGGCGGCGGCGCACGCGGTCGGCGTCTTGGCAGCCGTGTGTGCCACCTGGTCCGCCACCGAGGTGTCGATCTCATGGCCGATCCCGCAGAACACCGGCAGCGGGCACGTCGCGATGGCCTTCGCAACGCTGGCGAGGTCGAATGCCAACAGGTCGGTGCGGTCGCCGCCGCCGCGCACAACGGCGATGACGTCAACCTCGGCGCTCCCGAGCGTGCGCAGCGCCGCGACAAGGTCGGCTTCGGCGGTGACGCCTTGCACCCGGGCGTCGCAGAGCAACACCTCGAACGCGTAGCCGCTCGCTGACAGCTCGTGGATGAAGTCGGCGTGGGCTGCGCTGCCGGCCGCCGTGATGAGGCCGACGCGCAGCGGAACCAGCGGCAGCGGCACAGCGGCATTGCGCCGCAACAGCCCCGAGGCAGCCAGCTCGGCCAGCGTGCGCTCGCGGTCGGCGGCCAGCACACCGAGTGTGAAGTGTGGGTCGACGCCGCTCATGATGAGCTGCACCTGCCCGCTGCCTGCGTAGTACTCCACCTCGGCGCGGATCCGCACCTCGATGCCGTCGTCGAGCGTCAGCCCGCCTCCGGCAGCCAGATCCCGGTTCACGAATCGTTGGCGTCCCTTGAACAGCGCCACCCGCATGCGCGCGCCCCGGCGGTCCTTGCCCATGCCCGGCTCGATGAGGTTGAAGTAGATGTGGCCGCTCGCCGCCTGCGAGTAGCCGATGATCTCGCCGCGCACCCAGACCTCGGAGCTGAAGGCCAGCCGGATCGTCTCTTCGATGGCGGCCGCGAGGTCCGACACCGACCAGGTGCCGTCGGGCTGAGGGGCGTCGTCGCCGGCCACGGCTTCGA
The DNA here is from genome assembly GCF_965221945.1 of Candidatus Poriferisodalis sp. Taxonomy (GTDB): domain Bacteria; phylum Actinomycetota; class Acidimicrobiia; order Acidimicrobiales; family Poriferisodalaceae; genus Poriferisodalis. The sequence continues at coordinate 3,374,104 of NZ_OZ244925.1, forward strand.
AGCCTTCAACAGCGCTGCTCACGGCCCTGAGGCTGTCACGAAATCGCGCCCGCCGCGACCGAATTACGACTCGAGAACCCGGCTGCCGGTCAGGCGGTCACCGTGGTCAGCGTCGATAGGGTGCGCTGCGGAAGGTTGCCAGAGCGGACGAATGGGGCGGTCTCGAAAACCGTTGTGGCCTTCGGGTCACCGTGGGTTCGAATCCCACACCTTCCGCCATTCAAACACCGAAAAATGGCTCTGACCAGCAGTTTTATAGTCACTGACTATTCTGTTATGCGGTGAGTCATCAGATTCGTGCATCGCGGAGAAATGAATTCGGCAGATTCTCGGTCCAACTTTGAGGGTGTCGCCCGTTAGGCACGAGCCGCCTCGATCCGGATGACCTATCCGAGACGTTAACGAGCGAGGTGCCGGGTCGGTCGTAATCCCGGGCGATCACGGCTCCGCTGCACCCCGGAATCTGCCGCGCACGAGTCCGGGAATTGGGTCTTGCGCGTCGTCCAAGTCGACGAGAGGGTCCCCAGCTCCGGTACGCGACTCACGTACCGAGCTACATCGACATCGACGGAGATATCGATGTGCATGGCGAGATCGAGAACACCCAGATCGACATCGCCGGGAACGTCGAAGTCGCCGGACCTGTGCGGCTCGGCGAAAAAGAGCTTCGCTGCAATTCCGCATCGTTCGGAGCAGGACTCACATCAGCAGGTGAGGTCATCTGCGAGACGCTCGACGTGACCGGCGACGTCCGAATCTCAGGGCACACGCTTCTCGGCTAGGGCAAGAACTCGTCACGTGGGATGAACCGGGCAAGTCTGGCGAGAGCGCGACTTATGTTCCTCGTCTTGTTTCCTCGCACCAGAGCGTGTGCTGGCTCTCCCGGATTGGGTGCCGCCACAGGTTGCTGATCGTGGCGGCGTGCCTCAGCCGCCGTGAACGCTGCCACACGCACGCCTTCCTTCAACGTGGCAGACCGGTCTTCCTGAATCGTGGCTCGATCAACTGACAAGTCGAAGCCCTTGAACGCCGCGCTGGTGACGCGTCCTTCTTCATAGTGGTCTTCGTGAACTCTGCGCCACAAGACCTCGCCGTCGTCAAGATCGACATAGCAGTTCAACGGGTTTGGTACCCCATTGACGCCAAGTGGAGGCGCAGTTCCTCTCTAGACGCGTCGTCTTGGTCAGTTTCGTTGCCATCGGCATCGACGAAGAACAGAGCGAGAGGCATACCGGCGCGGACTTCAACTTCCAGTTCGAAGCGGTCGCGTATCCACTCCATCTGCACACCTCCGTCAGGCAGTGGCGAGGTGATGGGCTTGGCGATCTGCGGACCAAGCGACTCCAGCAATCCGAGCGCTCCGTTGACAGCATGTCGGCTGATGCGTTGCTCGCCGTATCCGTTCCAATTCTCCGGCAAGTCCAAGAATCCTCGCAGTCGTTTCTCGACTGCGGGCAACCACGTCGGACTGCGGCTCTCGACCCGTGTCGCGGTATCACTGTCCGAACGAACGCGCCAGGCGGGCGTCGAGCAGTTGCCGCAAACCCACTCAGCACGCTGCTGCATGTGTTCCTGCGTGATCGAGTTCACTGAAGCCTTCCCCATATCCGGTGTCCGTGCGCTGTTGTCACTGACGTGAAACCACGAACGATCCACTCCCGCGCCGTTTCCATAAACGCAAGAGCGCCGTCCAGGTTGCTGTCCTCTATTGGAAGATGACCGCGGCTCTGCAGGTACAAGGCGAGTAGTCCGTTCTCGTCGTCATCAGTGGCTTCCCAAGCCTCAACGTTGAGCCAGCCAAAGGTCGGGAGATGATAGTGGAGGTAGATCGCGGTCATCTCTGGTTCGGGCAGGAATTCGTCACTGTGCGACCCGTTCCATGGGGCGAGCAGGGCAGCAGTATCGCTGCCCCCAGACCAACCTTGTGCTTCACCCAGTCGATTCACGTACAGCACGTCGCAAACGTTCGGCTCGGGTGCTTCAAGACCGTCTGCCTCCAAACGGACCGTGAGCCGCTGCCAGGCAGTGACGAAGAACTCCCGAATCGTCTCAAATCGTGGGTACTCATCGAGTGCATTGCTCTTCTGCCAATTCACCGTCAGCCGATCGGATTGGAATTGGATCACTCGATTCCCGGTGTTGTCAGTCAGCCACAGCCTCTCCGTCGGAGGGGACGCCACTGCATCTTCCTCCGAACCGACAGAAGAGTCCAGTGGCGGTAGAGGTTCGCGTATCGAGGAGACGGGCACCATGTCCGCCCACACCTCGGACATGTGCTCGATCCCGCCAGCTTCGATCGGTAGTGGTTCGGCGAACTGGACAGCCAATGCCACTTCGGTGACCGGTGGATGTCTGTAGTCCGGGCGAGGGCTGGAGACTTGGGACACCGCGCTCAGCATGACATAAGGCTGAAGGAGTCAGTTAGCCGCGGCGCACGCAGACGGGTGTCCAGTTGAGTCATGAGCGCTCCCAATCCGAACTGCCGCAGGATGCCGAGGAATCTGCTGGACATTGCCGTCGAACTAGCACGGCTCTCGGCTCGACGGGTGGATGTCTCGTTCCGCATGTCCCAACCTGGCGCAGCCGCATGACTGGGTCGATTCTTCGTCACAACGGTCATCCGGGGTCAATGGTACTGCGAACGAACGCGCGGACCCATGACGCGACAGCCGCACCGTCACCGGTCCACGACGGATTCGAGACGCCCTGCCACAACCGGCTCGGAGGCATCGGGCAGCCATACCCACACGAAGACTGTGCTTGGATTCAGCCGCGGACTAGAAGTCGTCATCGACGACACGGTGACGCACTCTCTGGGGCAGCACGGCCAGGCGAGCGTCGACGAGTTCGGACTCCCGTGTCCGCGTTGCGGCGTCTTCGCTGAACAGACGCACACCCACCAGCGAGGCTGCCTCGAAGACCGTGCCCAACGCGACCGATGGGTCGCCACGGTCGACCCGATGCTGCAACCGTCCCGCCCTCAAGGGCGAGACGGTTGTCGTGGTGGGTTGGCTGCGGGCGGGCGTGCTACTCGAGCATGGGGCACGGGAGTGCGTCGGGTCCCGTCGTCATGGTCCCGGTTGAGTTCCAGCGGATCTTGATGGGGGCGCTCACGTTCACCACCGCGGGGAAGCCGACGCCGTCGGGGGTGACGGCGGCGACGTAGTAGGTGAAGGTGTGGCCGTTGGCGCCGGGTCGCAGCGGTTCGTGGACATAGGAGCGGTCGCCGGCGGCGAGGGTGGCGATGTCGTAGCCATAGCGGCGGTAGTCGGTGTTGGGTTTGCGTTGGCTGATCACGGGGTGTCCGTAGTGGGTGCGCATGATCTTGTAGCCGGTGATGTTGGCGGCGCCGGCGGGGGGTTGCCAGTTCAGGGTGACCTTCTTGCAGAAGCTGGCTTTTTCGCCTGTGAGGCGGCCCCTATCGTCTCTGACCCTGACGATGACCGATCCGGCGATGTCGCTGATGGCGGCTGTCAGGTTCTGCGGCGCGGCGACGGGCCGGGTGTAGGGCTGGCCGTTGTAGGTCACCAGGCTGGTCAGGGGCACGAACGCCAGGGGGGCGCCCAGGTGCGGCGTGCTGGGCCCCACGTCGAGTTCCCGCAGGTTGCCGAGGCCCTCGAAGAAGCCGTTGTAGTGGTTGTTGTTGATGAATTGGATGCCTCGTCCTTCGTATCCCACGTTGGCGAGGCGCAGGGTCTCCAGGCTGTCCAAGCCGTCGAAGATGCCCGCATGCCAGTCGGACGACATCAGGAGGTGGTTGTCGCTGAGGTCCAGTTCGGTCAGGCTTCCCAGGTTGGCGAAGATGCCTGGGGGCAGCGAGTCCAGCGAGGTGTCGCTGAGGTCCAGGTGCGTCAGGCCGGCAAGCCCGTCGAGGTCGACCCATTTCAGGGACCGGGACTTGGTCACCCGGGCGTCCAGTGCGGTGATGGCCGCCATGTCCTGCCACGAGACCGAGTCGCAGGAGTCGGCGCCGGGGGTGGCCGCCAGGATCGCCTGGACCACCTGTGCGGTGCGTCCGCAGATGTCGTACAGGGCCGGGCTCGACTTCGAGTAGGCGCCGGTGCCCTCGTCGTTGGTGGCGCGCACCTGCACGGCCACGTCGTCGATGTTGGCGGCGCTCAGGCCGGTGATGGCGGCGGTGCGGGCGGTGCCGGTGTGGGACACGTCGTTCCACGCCCCGCTGCCGCCCAGCCTGTATCGCACGTCGTAGTCGGTGACCGGTGGGCCGCTGTTGGCCGGCGCGGTCCAGTGAACGGCCAGCTTGTCGGTGTTCGCCGCGACGGTGCGCACTCTGGGCGCGGCGGGCGCCCGAGGCGGCTCAGCCACGTCGGTGATGGTGATGGTCACCGCGATGTCGGCGGTGTTGGTAACGGTGTGGGTGCCGTCGGTGGCGCGCACCTGCACCGAGTAGCCCGACTTGGACTCGAAGTCATAGGCCACCCCGGACTTGGTCCGGATCTGGCCGCTGGACTGATCGATGGCGAACGACCTCGCGTCGGCGCCGCGCAGGCTGTAGCGGACCGTGTCGTCGGCGTCGGCGTCGCTGGCCGCCACGGGGGCGCCGACGTTCGCGCCGGCGCCGGGGTTCTCGGCCACGCTGCGCGCTGCGGGCGCGGTGTCGGCGAACACCGGCGCGCTGTTCGCAGCGCTGCCGACGGTGAACACCTCAGACAGGGCGTAGTAGGGCAGCTGCCGGGTATCGGTATAGGTCCCATTCGCGTTGAGGGGATCGCCGGTGCCGTTGAGGCGGCCGAAACGGACGCTGCTGTCGCCCAGCGCCGCCGTCGCCGCTGTGCCGTTGCTGTTGCTGCCGGTCCAGACCTCGCCGTTGGCGGGGAAAGACAGATTGCCGCCGCGGTTCCTGGAGTTGGCCTCGTCGTCCCAGGTCCCGTCGTAGAAGTCCTCGTAGTCGTCGGCGACCTTGGAACCGTTCAGCCAGTAGATCGGGAGGCCCTTGGCGGTGTTGGTGTAGGTGGTTGCGGTGTTGTCGCGGGCGTCGTCGTCATCGGTGCTGCCCACGACCGTGAACCCCGAGGCATAGGGCTTGATGGCCCGATGACCCGCTCTGGCGTTGCCCTGGGCCTCGCTGTTGTAGTCGCCGATGTCGCTGGAGTTCGGCCTGAGGGTCCTATGGGTCACGAACAGCAGCCGGAACTGGCCGCCCGCGGCCACCCCGCTGGGCTTGAGCTCCCAGTTCAACGCGACGGCGGTCGCCGTGGCGGTCGTGGCCCGGCCCGAACCCGACCAGGCGGTGACGCCCTCGATGTTGCGCGCCCGCACCTGCACCTCAAAGGCCGTGCCAGCCGTGAGGCCGGCGATCGTGGTGCTGAGCCCGGTGCCGTTGTGGGGCCACTCGATCCAGGCCCCGCTGCCGTCGGTGCGGTATTGCATGTCGTAGTCGTTGATCGGGTGGCTGGTGTTGGCCGGCGCCGTCCAGGTCACCTTCAGATGGCTCGTGCTGCCCGTCGCGGACACCGTGGGCGCGCCCGGCGCGGCCGATTGCGGCTCGTCCACATCGGTCACCGTGATGGTCACGGCGATGGTGGCGCTGTAGGTGCCGTCGGTGACGGTCACCTCCACGAAGTAGCGGGACTTGGTCTCGTGGTCATAGGACACCCCGGCCTTGGTCAGGATCCGCCCGCTGGTCGTGCCAATGTTGAACGACGCCGCGTCCGTGCCCCCCAGGCTGTAGGTCAGCGTGTCGCCGATGTCCGCGTCGGTAGCCGCCACCAGGGCACCGACATTGGTGAAAGCCCTGGAGTTTTCGGCCACGCTGCGCGACGCCGGGTCCGAATCGGTGAACACCGGCGAGCTGCCGCCCACCGTGAACACCTCCGAGAGGGCGTAGTAGCGAAAATTCGAATGCGGTGTAGAAAACGCGTAAGTGCCTACAGTGTTGGCTTCGCAATCGATGGGACCGCCCGCACCGGTGAGGCATCCGAGAGCGACGGTGGAGGCGCCCAAGGCCTGCGAGTTGTTGTCAGTTATCGCTTCGGTCCCGTTGCTGTTGCTTCCGGTCCAGATCCAGGTGTTGTGCGAGCCGACTCTGTTGCCGTTGCGGCCCCGGGGGTTGGCCTCGTCGTCCCAGGAGCCGTCGTGGAAGTCCTCGTAGTCGTCGGCGACCTTGGAACCGTTCAGCCAGTAGATCGGGACGCCCCTGTTGATGTTGGTCCAGGCGGTCGAGGTGTTGTCGCGGGCGTCGTCGTCGTCGGTGCTGCCGACGACGCGGAACCCCGAGGCGTAGGGCTTGATGGCGGAGTGGGCGTTGCTGGCGTTGGCCTGGGACTGGACGTAGTCGTTGTAGTCGTCGATGTCGGTGGAGGTCGGGGCGTGGCCTGGGTGGGTGACGAACAACAGCCGGAACTGGTTGCCGGCGCTGAGGCCGCTGGGCGTGAGAGCCCAGTTCAGGGGCACGACTGAGTCGGCGTCGGTGAACACCGCGAGTCTGGGCACCACCTGCACGAACTCCGACGCTCCCTCCTTTTGGTCCTCTTGGTTGGCTGTTTGGTCCTCTTGGTCGGCTGTTGCGGGCTCCGGCGGGGCTGGTGGGGTGTCGGCTCTGACGTAGCCGGACCACTGGCTGACGCCGGTGGGGCTGATCGCCTTCGCCCGGTAGACGTAGGTGCTCGACGCCGTTACCGAACTGTCGGTGTAGCTGGTCTCGGGGCCGGCGTTGGCCTCGATCACGTGGAAGACGCCCACTGCGTCCGCGTCGCGGTTGCGGCGAAGGATCGCGTAGTGGGTGACGGTCTGGTCCGTTGAGGCCGTCCAGGTGAGGGTGACCTCATCGTGCTCGGCGGAGGCCCCGAGGTTGTGGGGCTTGGCCGGGGGGTCGGCGCCGACCGCAGCCGGAGTCGGGGCCACCTCCTGGTTCTGGGCCCAGGCGGGGACAGCCACGACGACGGTGGCCACCAGCGCCACAGCAGCGCCCACCAGAACGGCGCGTCTCACGGCGCTGGGCGGGTTCATGGACCCGGGTTCGCCGGAGTTGCCGGAACGGCGCGATCTGGGGGGGGGGGGGGGCTACAACCACCTTCGGATTTTTCGTTGTGCAGCGCTTGTGCTCAGCGCGTGGCCCGTTGTGAGGCATCAACATATAGATATGAGACGTCAAGATACTGTAGAGCACGCCCGCGAGCAGACCGTCTGCGAGCGAACCGGGCCGGATGCCGCGTCTCGCCGGGCCAGCACTTCGGCATGGGCGGTGGGGTCGTTGGTGATCTCGCGCTCGTTGTGGCGCGCCGCGACGATCTCGTCGCCTTCGGAAGCGACATGGGAAAGTTCGAGCGTCGGTTAGTCCGCATCAATCAGCTCCCCGATGACGCAGTAGCCGAGACCCGGGTGCTGCTAACCGAAATCAAGACGATTTCAGAGCGCGCATGACGAGCCTGAGGAGGCATACTCTGCGGTATGCCTGATTCGACTACCATCAAGGTCTCGGCTCGGACCCGGGATGCCTTGCGTCAGCTTGCCGATCGTGAGGGGCTCACGTTCGACGCGCAGATCGAGAAGCTGATCCGGCGCGAACGTCGTCGCATCATCGGGGCTCAGCTCGCGAGTGCCCCGCTCGATGCCGACGACGAGGCTGTGCTCGATGCGTCTGCGAGCGATGTCGCTGATGCAAGCGGGTGACGTCGTCCGCTGCGATTTCGGGACGCCGGCGAGGGGCGAGCCCGGATTCGTCCGACCGGCCATCGTCGTCACCTCCGATGATGTGCTCGAGTTCCGTCAACACGCGATCGTGGTCGTACCTTGCACGACGACCAGGCGAGGTTGGTTGAGCGAGGTTGAGATCGCTGGCTTCGGTGTCGCCCAAGCGCACCTGCCCACCACCCTCGGCGTCGACCGCGTCGTCGAGACGACGGGCACCAACACCGGGCCCGTCGCGCTGCGTCAGATTCGAGAACTCATCGCTGACCTGCTCGGACTCTGACCCAGCCATCCGGTGACGCAGAACCGCAGGCCCACCGCGACGCTCGCTTCCGGTGCCGCCGGGTGACTTGAGGGGAAGGGTTCCTCCGACTCCTGCATGGTGCTGCGCACTCAGCGGTGATTGCTGAAGAACTCGCTGAGCAGCTCGCCACACTCGGATTCGCGTACTCCGCCAATCACCTCAGAGTTGTGGTTGAAGCGGGGGTCCACGAGCAGGTTGTAGAGCGTGGCAGCAGCGCCGGCCTTGGGGTCATACGCCCCGAAGACCACCCGGGCCACCCGGGCCGACAGGGCTGCCCCGGCGCACATGGGGCACGGTTCGAGCGTCACCGCCAGCGTCGCGTCTGACAGTCGCCAGTCTCCGACGGCGGCGGCTGCGTCGCGCAGCGCCAGCACTTCAGCATGCGCGGTGGGGTCGTTGGCGGCCTCGCGCTCGTTGTGGCGTGCCGCCAGCACCTCGCCATCGACAATCACGACGGCGCCGACGGGCACCTCGCCAGCCGCCGCAGCCAGCCGGGCCTGCTCCAATGCCAGCTCCATGGCTGCTTCGTCTGTCACACCGAGAGTGTGCCGCTCTTTCGTGGCCTCATGCAGTCGTTATGCCGCGGCGGGCTTTGGCTCGCTCGCGCATCCGGGCGTGGGCCTTGGGCGTGCCGTCGTGGAAGGTGCCGAACAGCCTGTCGAGCGGCACAGGCCGATTGCCGTAGTTGCACTCGAAATAACGATGGTGCAGGTGGTGGAAGTAGTCGGCTCCAGCCATGGTGGGCCCGGAGCGCTTGCCGATCTCGAAGCGCTCGAAACCCGAGTGGGAAAACGCCGTAGCGACGCTGTTGGACAGCAAGGTGAGGATCAGGATGAATGGGTGAGCGGGCACCACCCACCACAGCACGATCATGCTGAGGTACATCATGTGCTCGACCGGGTGCATCGACAGCCCGCTCCACGGACCCGTGTTCACATTGTGGTGGTGCAGGTAGTGCACGTGGTCATAGACCCAGCGCATGTGCAGCACCCGGTGGATGCCATAGAAGTGAGTCACCGACCACAGAGACGCAATCACCGTCAGCGCGCAGATGTACGGCCACCATGTGCCCCACTCCACCGACGGGATCCAGTCGTTGGCGTAGAACCACAAGGTGAGTGCCTCATAGGCCGACCAGACGCCACAGCCGCTGACCAAGCACCAGAACATGTTGTCCCGGGTCTGGTTATTCCACAGGAACGACCGGTTCGTGGTGCTGAGCCATCGGCGGTTGTACTTGTAGCGCTGCTGCTGGATCCGCCGGCCGTACAGCGCCACATGCAGCGTTCCTGCGACCAGCGTGAACACCACCACGTTGCGGAGGTAGATCTCCAAGATCCACCTGGGGTGCAGGCTCTCCATGCGCTCCATGGACGGCGTGAAGAAGTTCCACACCACCGCGGACATCGCCACCCAGAGCATTCCCTGCGGGAGCATCATCAACGCAATGTGCCGCAGCGTCGCTAGCGGCCGCGGCGGCCAGTCCAGAATCGTCGACACCGAGATGGGCAAGTCCGGCTCGAAACCCTTGGTCTCGATGCCGCGCGACCTGCTGTCGGTCATGAATCCTGAGTCTGACACGCGGAGAGTGTGGGATTCGAACCCACGGAGGCCGATGAAGACCTCACACGCTTTCCAAGCGAGCCCATTCGTCCACTCTGGCAACTCTCCAACAAGAGACGTGTCGCCGTCTGGCGAGGCGGCCAGGTGATCTGCGGCACACAACGAGGTCCGCTGAGAGCTGCTGCCTCCCGGCCCTGACTCGGTTCACGGGTCGCCGTTGCACAGGACCCGGCCGCCACGTCAGACGGCGACACACACCAAACGCTAACCGTAGAACCGTCTCAAGAGTCACCGTCAGGGGCCTAGCGGCCCGTGAGCGCAGCGAACAAGGCGGCAGGCAATCGGCGGCGCGGCGACGGTCGCCAAAACTCCGCGGCTCCTTTTAGGATCGCTGCGAGATGCCGCACCAGTCGCTCTACCGGAGGTTTCGACCTCAGCGGTTTGCAGAGGTAGTCGGACAGCCTCACCTGGTCCGGGCCTTGAGCAATGCCGTCCGCGAGGACCGCGTCGGTCACGCGTACCTGCTGAGCGGCCCCCGCGGCACCGGCAAGACCTCCACCGCACGCATCCTGGCCAAAGCGCTCAACTGCGAGGCGCTCGGCGACGACGGCGAACCGTGCGGTACGTGCCACAGCTGCACCGCAGTTGCCGCGGGCACCTCGTTGGACCTCATCGAGCTTGACGCAGCGTCCAACAACTCGGTCAACCACATCCGCGACATGACCGAGAAGGCAGCCCTGGTCAGCTCCGGGCGTCGCAAGGTGTACCTGCTCGACGAGGTGCACATGCTGTCCACGGCGGCCTCGAATGCGCTGCTCAAGACCTTGGAGGAACCGCCGTCCCACGTCGTGTTCATCCTGGCCACGACTGATCCGCAGAAGGTGCTGCCCACCATCCGCAGCCGCACCCAGCAGTTCGAGCTCTCGCTGGTCGGAGCGGACGAGATGGCCCCGCACGTGCGAGCCATCGCCGAGGCGGCTGGAGCGCCAGTCGACGACGCGGTCGTGGACTACGTGACCGATCGCGGCGGCGGATCCGTGCGCGACGCGCTCTCCGCACTCGACACCGTGCTGGCGGCCGGTGGCATCCCCGACGACCGCACCGACGTGAACGCACTTGTGCAGGCACTGGCGAATGCCGACCTCGCGGCGACGCTTATTGCGGTGGCCGAAGCGACGTCGGCGGGTGTCGACGCCCGGGACCTCGCCGAGCGCACGGCGCGCCGCCTGCGCGACATGTTCCTGGTGGGTGCCGGTGTGGAGCCCGCCGAGCTGACTCCTGCCGATATCGCGTCGGCGCGTGAGCTGAGCGACGCGATGGGTCGCCGAGCCAACGTACGGGCTCTTGAGGCCCTCGGCAGTGCGCTGGCGCAGATGCCGCAATCAGCCGACCGCCGCTTGACGCTGGAGACCGCGCTGGTGGGGCTGCTCGCCGACGAGGTGCTGGGTTCGGGCGCACCATCGGCGGCTGTGCCAGCGTCTGCGGCACCGGCGCGGGGCCCGACGGGTCGGGTTGCCCCTCCCGCTGGCGGTCCCGCGGCCGCCCGGGCGGCTATGGCGGCAACCAAGGCGCCGCCTTCCCTGGACGCCCCCCGGGTCGCTGCACAACCGCCGCCGCCGCCCGCTCCGCCGCCCGCTGCTTCGGTGCCGCCGGCCGCGGCACCTCCCACGTCGCCCACCGAAGCCGAACCGCAACCCGAAGCGGCTGAGCGCACACCTGCGTCAGCGATGACGACTGCGGATCTGCAGCGCATCTGGGAGACGCAGATCGTTGAGCGGCTGCGTCCCGTCGCCGCGGGACTGTTCCGCGAGGCCAACGTCCTCGCCCACGACCGCAACGTGGTGACCGTGCGGCTCAGCGAAGGCGTGCCTGTTGATCAGGCCCAACGCCGCTGCAACGAGGTTGAAGCAGTCCTCTCGGAAGTGCTCGACCAGACGGTCCGCCTCGAAGTGAGCGGTTCGGGCAACGTGGCTGGTCCGGCCTCGACGGCACACGACGACGCTCCTCCGCCTCCGCCCGTGCCAACGGCACCGGCCGAGGTCGCCTCGCCTCCGCCCTCACACGACGCTGCTCCGGCTGCGAGTGCACCCGAGGGAGGCACCGCGCAGCAGTCCGAGACCGGCAGCGCAAGCGCATCAGCGGTATCGCAGGAGTCCGTGTCGCAGGAGTCCGTGTCGCAGGAGTCCGTGTCGCAGGAGACTGGCTTATCGGCCTCCTCGCAGGAGTCCAAGGTGCGCCAGATCGTGGACCGTTTTCCCGGCTCGGTCGTGGTCCACGTCGACGAGGGCACAACCTGACAGCCTTGACCGGCAGCGGGCGACGTCCACTTCACGCACGGTGGCGGGAACCACGCTGGCGACACACCACCAGCAGCAGGGACTGACGTGTACGACGACGCGGTCGAAGACCTGATCGACGAGCTCAGCCGCCTGCCCGGCATCGGTCCCAAGGGTGCGCAGCGCATCACTTTCTGGCTGCTGAAGCGGCCCGCGGCCGACGCCCACCGCCTCGCGGCAGCCATCACCGCAGCCAAGGACCGTGTCGGATTCTGCGGCCAGTGCTGGAACCTCAGCGAGACCGACCCGTGCGCCTATTGCGACGACCCGGCCCGACGCAACGGCATGGTCTGCGTGGTTGAGGAACCACGTGACGTGATTGCCATGGACAAAGCTGGCTTCCGAGGCCGCTACCACGTGCTCGGCGGGGCGCTCAACCCGCTCGAAGGCGTCGGCCCCGAGCAGCTGCGCATCCGCGAACTGCTCGCACGACTCGACAGCGAGTCGGTCACCGAGCTGATCGTGTGCACCAACCCCAACATCGAAGGCGACACCACCGCCATGTACCTGGCCCGACAGCTCGAACCGCTGGGCGTGGCTGTGACCCGACTCGCCAGCGGCCTGCCCGTCGGCGGCGACCTCGAGTACGCCGACGAACTCACGCTCGAACGAGCCCTCCGCAACCGCCGCACCATCACTCCGTAGATCTCGGCGTAAATCGCTGGACGGGCCGGCGGCAGCTGCCTACGGTCCGGGCGGCACTTCCCCGGCGGCCTGCGCATTCGAACTGCGCGTTCGAGGAGTGTCATGGCTGCCCACAACCCCAACGACCGAGCTGCCCCGGACCTGCCCGTGGCGGTGTTCCGACCGTCGCCCGATGAGCGCGTGATGGTGGCCGGACCGTGCCACGCCCGGGCACTGTGCCTGAGCGCCGGCGCTAACCCGGGGGGCGTCGCTGCGGTGTTCGTGGATCCGTGCGGCGTGCTGCTGGCCATTGCCACCGCCCCCGCAGCCGTCGTGGGGGCGATGCTCGTCGACCCGGCCCCGTTCGCCCGGCTCACCGAACTGCTCGGAGCCAGCCGCATCTACCTCGAGGTTCCCGGCGCCGACGCACCGGCAGTTGCCGATGCTGTCAAAGCCGCGCTGTGGCCGCTGTGCGTAGCGACCGAGGTTCTGCCGCGTGTCGCTGCTTAGGCAACTCGGAGGATGACGGCGTCGCCTTGGCCGCCGCCCCCGCACAGCGCCGCGGCGCCGAGCCCGCCGCCGCGACGGCGCAGCTCGCCGATGAGCGTGAGTGCCAGGCGGGCACCCGACATGCCAATGGGGTGTCCGAGCGCCACCGCACCGCCGTTGGGGTTCACGATTTCGGGCGACACGCCCAGATCAGCCGTCGACGCCACGGCTACCGCGGCGAAAGCCTCGTTGATCTCGAACAAGGACAGGTCCTCGACACCCAGCTCGGTGCGCTGCAGCGCCCGACGAATGGCATTCGCCGGCTGGTTCAGCAGGCAGGTGTCAGGCCCAGCCACCATGCCGTACGTGAGGACCTCAGCCAGCGGTTCGACGCCGTGCCGTTCGGCTGCTTCGGCAGACATGACCACGACTGCGCAGCCGCCGTCGGAGATCTGTGATGCGTTGCCGGCCGTGACCGCGCCCTCTGCCGCAAAAGCGGGACGTAGCGCCGCCAAGCTCTCCGAGGTCGTCCCGGGCCGAATGCCTTCGTCATCGAGCACTGCCAGCGGCTCGCCCCGCCGTTGAGGGATGTTGACCGTGACGATCTCGTCGTCGAGACGGCCTTCCTTCTGAGCCGACGCGGCACGCTCGTGCGACTGCGCCGAGAACTCGTCCATAGCGCTGCGTGAGATCCCCGCACCAGCGGCATCCCGCTCGGTGCCGTCGCCCATGTGCCGGTCGTCGAAGGCACACCACAGGCCATCGTGGATCATCGCGTCCAGCACGGTGCCTGATCCCATGCGCATGCCGTTGCGACCTTCGGGCAGCAGGTACGGGGCATTCGTCATCGATTCCATGCCACCCGCCACGACGACGTCAGCGTCGCCCGCCGCGACCATCTGGTCGGCCATGTAGATGGCGTTCAGGCCGGACAAGCAGACCTTGTTGACCGTGATGGCCGGCACCTCCATCGAAATGCCCGCTGCGGTCGCCGCCTGCCGGGCTGTGATCTGCCCCTGGCCCGCCTGCAACACCTGTCCCATCACGACGTAGTCGACATCGGCAGCTGCAATGCCTGAGCGCTCAAGCGCTCCTTCGATGGCAACGCCGCCGAGCTGGGCGCCCGTCAGGCCGGCCAACGCGCCGTTGAACTTGCCGATCGGCGTCCGAGCGCCCCCGGCGATCACAGAACCAGCCATCGCGACCCCTTCGCTTCTGCCCGCGCTCACAGCCCCTGCGCCGAGACACGGATGTATGAACGGCAAGTATACGAAACGGCTCTAGACGCTACCGTTGCGAGGAGCTGGCGGCGGCTCCCGACGTCGCGCCGCACGGTTAGCGTTCGGGCTCGTGAAGCAGTTCGCTGATGCCATCGCCGCCGGTGCGTCCGGTTCCGATCTTGAGGCAATGCCGATCCCGGAGAGCTTCAGGGCGGCGCACGTACTGCGCAATGAGCAAACGATGTTTGAGGGCCGCGCCTCAGCCGAAAAGGACCCTCGCGAGGCCATGCACATCGGCGACGTCGCGACGCCCGGGCTGGCTCCTGACGAGGTGTACCTGGCGGTGATGGCCAGCTCGATCAACTTCAACACCGTGTGGAGCTCGATCTTCGAACCGCTGCCGACGTTCGGCTTCCTGGACCGTCTCGGTCGCGAGAGCCCCTGGGGCGCCCGTCACGCGCTCGACTACCACGTGCTGGGCTCCGACGCCTCGGGCGTGGTGCTGCAGGTCGGCTCGGCGGTGCGCAACTGGCGTCCCGGCGACCGGGTCGTCGTGCACTGCAACTACGTCGACGACCAGGACCCAGCCGCTCACGAGGACTCGATGATGGCCTCCAACCAGCGGATCTGGGGCTTCGAGAGCAACTTCGGCGGTCTCGCCGACCTCTCGATGGTGAAGGCCAACCAGCTCATGCCCAAGCCGACGCATCTCAGCTGGGAAGAAGCGGCCGTGAATGCGCTGTGCGCATCCACCTCGTACCGGATGCTGGTCGGCGACAACGCTGCTCGCATGAAACAGGGCGACTCGGTGCTCGTCTGGGGCGCCTCGGGCGGGCTCGGCGGCTATGCCTGCCAGCTCGTGCTCAACGGCGGCGGCGTGCCGATCGGCGTGGTCAGCTCACCCGACAAAGCCGAGTTGCTCCACCAGCTCGGCGTCGACCACGTCATCGACCGCAGCGCCGACGGCTACCGCTTCTGGGCCGACGAGAACACCCAGGACGAGCGCGAGTGGCGCCGCCTCGGAAAGACGGTGCGGGGCCTCATCGGCGACGACCCCGACATCGTGTTCGAGCATCCCGGCCGATCCACGATGGGCGCTTCGGTGTTCGTCGCCAAGCGCGGCGGCAAGATCGTGACGTGTGCCGCCACCAGCGGCTACATGATCGAGTACGACAACCGTCACCTGTGGATGCGGCTCAAGCGGATCGTCGCGAGCCACTTCGCCAACTACACCGAAGCATGGGCGATGAACCGCCTCATCGGACAGGGCCGCATCCAGCCGACCCTGTCCAAGACGTACACGCTGGACGAGACCGGTCTTGCGGCATGGCAGGTGCATTGCAACTTGCACGAGGGCAAGCTCGGCGTGCTGTGCCTGGCGTCCGGGCCCGGGCAGGGCATCACCGATCCGGACAAGCGCGAACAGATCGGCGAAGAGAAGATCACGCTGTTCGCGCGCCACGCTGCATCGCTGGAAGCCGCCAACGCCTGAAGCCGCCGACAAGAAAGTGCCGAGCCGATGATCCTGACCGAGATCGACCATGTCGCCATCGCCGTGAAGGACCTTGATGCGGCAGTCGCCTACTACGCCGAGGCATTCGGAGCCGAGGTCGCCCACCGTGAGACTGTCGACTCTGACGGTGTCGAAGAAGCCCTGATCAAGGTGGCTGACAGCTACATCCAGCTCACCGCCGCGACCCGTCCCGATTCGCCGATTGCCAAATTCCTCGACCGCCGGGGCGAAGGCCTCCACCACATCGGCTACCGGGTGGACGATTGTGCAGCGGCCCTCGGAGCGATGATTGACGCCGGCGCCGTGCCCATCGACACGGCCCCCCGTCCGGGCTCGCGCGGCACAACCGTTGCGTTCGTGCATCCCAAGGGGAACCTGGGCACGCTCGTCGAACTCGTCGAGGAATAGGCTCCCCGACACGGGGGCAGGGCCGCGCTGGACGGGCTCGCGCCACCTGTGCCACTGGGAGGGCCGAAATGACCACATTCACAAGACGACTTGCCATTGTGCTTGCCGTCGTCGCGATGCTTGCTGCAGGGTGCACTGGCAGCGACGACAGCGAGGCGTTCAAGATCGGCTTGGTCACCGACACCGGCAAGGTTGACGACAAGAGCTTCAACCAATCGGCGTGGGAAGGCGCACAGGAAGCCGCCGCCGCGCTGGGTGTAGAGGCCGACTACATCGAGACCGAAGAGGCCAAGGACTACGAGAACAACATCGGCTTGTTCGTCGAGGACGGCGCGAACGTCATCATCACCGTCGGCTTCGGCCTGGGCGACGCCACGATCGCCGCCGCCAAGGCGAACCCGGACATCTTCTTCATCGGCGTCGACCAGTTCCAAGGCGAAGCGCTGCCCAACCTGGCCGGGCTGATCTTCCCCGAGGACAAGTCGGGCTTCTTGGCCGGAGCGCTCGCGGGCATGCTCACCGAGACCGACATCGTGGGCGCCGTGCTGGGCACCGACCTGGTCCCGCCAGTGGTGGCCTTCAAGGAAGGCTGGGAGCACGGTGCGCGCTACACCAACGCAGGCGTGCAGACGATCTCCACGTATCACCCTGGCGGCCTTGACGTGGCCTTCGGCGACCCCGACTGGGGTGCCGCAACTGCACGCCAGGCGCTTGACCAGGGCGCGGACATCATCTTCGGCGCAGGCGGTGCCACCGGCAACGGGGCGCTCATCGAGATCGCCTCGCAAGACGGCGCGTACTGCGTGGGCGTCGACACCGACCAGTGGAACACCGTGCCCGAAGCGCAGCCGTGCTTGTTGACGAGCGCTATGAAGCTCATCACCCCGGGTGTGGCCGACCTGGTCGCCCAAGCCAGCGCAGGTGAGTTCACTGGTGGCAACTACCTCGGCGAGGTCGGACTGGCTCCGTTCCATGACTTCGACGATGTCGTCACCGATGACATGCGTGCCACGCTCGACGACGTGCTGGTGGGCCTGAACGACGGCAGCATCGACACCGGCTGGCCGCCGGGCTGATCCAGCGAGGCACGAACTGAGTCGGTCGCCGTGGGCCGCGGACACCTCACCTCGCCGTGAGCGCGTCCGCTGGCTCATCGGCGCCCGCTGAGACAGATCAGACAACCGGATCCGAGGCCGCCGCGACCCGGCGGGCCCCAGCCTCCCGGGTCACGGCTCGCACGGTCCTGCGCGCCGCAGCAGTACCGCTGGCATCAGTCGTGCTCGGGCTCGTGCTGGGCGCGATGCTCATCAAAGTGCAGGGCCATTCGGTTCTCAGTGCCTACGGGGCACTGGTTCTCGGCGGGCTGGGTGACGCCGATGCGGTGCTGCGCACTCTGCAGAAGGCCACACCGCTCATCTTCGGCGGCTTGGCGGTCGCATTCGCCTTCAAGGCGGGCCTGTTCAACATCGGCGGGCAGGGCCAGCTCCTGGTCGGCGCTGCATTCGCGGCAGGTGTCGGTTTTGGCATCGACGGGCTGCCGCTGGTGATTCACCTGCCCCTAGCGCTGCTCGTCGGCGGCGCTGCGGGAGCGGCGTGGGGTGCGATCGCGGGCGTGCTGAAGGCCACCTCGGGAGCACACGAGGTGATCGTCACGATCATGCTCAACTTCGTCGCCGGCAATCTCACGGATTGGCTGGCGGCGAATCCTTGGCAGGACACGTCGGGTTCGAATATCATTGCCCGCACCCCGCTCGTGGAGGACTCGGCCGTCATCCCCACCTGGGGCTGGCTGCCTGCGGGGTTCTTGCTGGCCGTGGCCGCCGCGGTGGTGTGCTGGTTCTTGCTGGAGCGCACGACGTACGGCTTCGAGGTGCGCAGCGTCGGGGCCAACCGTCACGCTGCCCGGTACGCAGGCATCTCGGTGGGGTGGATCATCGCGTCGGTCATGGCGGTGTCGGGGCTGTTGGCCGGCCTCGGCGGCGCTGTCGAGTCGCTGGGTGTGGACGGGCGGTTCGAAGCGGGCGTGAACGTGGGCCTCGGCTTCGAGGGCATCACCATCGCACTGCTGGCGCGGACACATCCGGTGGCCGTGATCCCCGCGGGCCTGCTCGTAGGGGTGATGGAAGCCGGTGCAGCCAAGATGCAGTTCGAGTCGGGTGTTGCACCCGAGATCATTGATGTCATTCAGGCGCTGATCCTGCTGTTCGTCGCTGCGCCGATGATTGTGCGCTGGCTGCTGCGGTTGCGCGACGCGGATGACCGCCGTCTCACCCTGGGCGCAGGTTGGGGCCGATGACGGTGATCGAGGCGTCGTCGGGGGCCGCTGTGCAGCGGCACTGGAGTCCGGCGCGCATCTGGACTGTGGCGGGAGCAGTTGCGGTCGTCGTATGCGTGTGGGGCTTCTACGCCTGGAACGGTCCGCAGACCACTGCTGTGCTGTCGGGGACCGTGCGTGCAGCCACGCTGCTGGTGCTCGGAGCGATGTGCGGGATGCTCGGCGAGCGCTCAGGAATCGTCAACATCGGGATCGAGGGGCAGTTCTTGATGTCGGCGTTCGCGGCGTTCACGGTGGCGTCGGTCGTCGGATCGCTCGCTGCGGGCGTGGTGGCCGGCGTGGCCACCGGGCTCGCGATGGGCTGGATGCTGGCCGCGATGTCGATCGGGCTGCGCACCGACCAGATCATCGCCGGCACGGTGCTGAACATCGCCGCGCTCGGCCTCACGTCGTTCTTCTACGACCGCGGGCGCTCGCTCGGCCAGCTCAAGTACCAGGCGATCGAACTCGGGCCGCTGGCCGACCTGCCGGTCGTCGGCAGGGCGCTGTTCAACCGCCCGCCGCTCACCTACGTCGCGCTCGTGCTGGTTGTCGTGCTGCACGTGCTGCTGCTGCGGTCGGTGTGGGGGATGCGCACCACTGCCATCGGCGAGCACCCCGGCGCGGCTGCCACGGTCGGTGTCGACGTGATCCGGCTGCGGTATCTGAACGTGACCCTGGCGGGAGGGCTGGCCGGTCTCGGCGGCGCATACCTTGCCCTCGAGGCCGTCGGCACGTTCAGCCGTGCGATGTCGGGCGGCCGCGGTTTCCTGGCGCTTGCCGTGATGATCTTCGGCCGCCGCACGCCGCTCGGCGCCTATGCCGCGGCCCTGTTCTTCGGCTTTACCACGGCATTGCAGAACCAGTTCCAGCTGAACGACACCTTCGATATTCCGGCGCAGTTCGTGGGGATGCTGCCGTTTGTGGTGACGATCATCGTGGTGGCCGCCGCAGGCCTGTTCGGGCACATGCGCGACCCCGCCGCGCTCGGTCAGCCCTACGAGGTTCGGTGATGGCTGCATCTCCGGCAAACGGCGCGCAGCCTGGGTTTGATGCGGCTGCTGCGCAGCGCCCCCCCGAGGTGCTGCTGGCAGGGCGGGGGATCACCAAGCGATTCGGCGCCGTGGTGGCAAACGACGACGTGTCGGTCGAGCTGCGACCGGGCCGCATCCTGGCGCTGCTGGGCGAGAACGGCGCCGGCAAGAGCACCCTCGTGAACGTGCTGTTCGGCCTGCACCGGCCCGATGCGGGCGAGGTGGTGATTGCCGACGAGACGGTGGAGCTGTCGAGTCCGCACGACGCCATCGCCCGGGGTGTCGGCATGGTGCACCAGCACTTCCAGCTTGTGCCCCCGATGAGCGTCGTGCGCAACATCGTGCTCGGCGCTGAGCCACACCGGTTCGGGATGATCGATCTGGCCCAGGCCCGGCGACGCGTCTTGGAGCTGGCGGAGCGCTTCGGCCTGCACGTCGACCCAGACGCCCCAGTCGAGGACCTGCCGGTGGGTGCGCAGCAACGGGTCGAGATTCTCAAGGCGCTGTACCGCGACGCCCGCGTGCTGATCGCCGACGAGCCCACGGCCGTGCTCACCCCGCAGGAGACCGACCACCTGCTCGGCGTGCTGCGCGGCTTGACCGACCAGGGGGTCGGCATCGTGTTCATCACCCACAAGCTGCGCGAGGTCATGGCTGCAGCCGACGACATCGTCGTGCTGCGCGAGGGCAAGGTGGTGGGCACGACCACGCCGGCGGAGACCAGCGAGGCAGCGCTGGCCGAGTTGATGGTCGGTCGGGCTGTGGACCTGAGCGGCGACCGCATCGAGTCGGGTGTCGTCGCGGTCGCAGGCCCGATCGCGACGGCCGCTGCAACACCAGAATCCGAGCCTGCCGGGACGCAGTCGCCCGCTGTTGAGCCCTCTGACGACGCACGACCGGTCGTGCTCGACATCCGCAGCCTCTGCGCCGACGACGACCGCGGCCAGCGCGCCGTCGACGAGTTGTCGCTCACGGTGCGTGCTGGTGAGATCGTCGGCGTGGCCGGCGTGGAGGGCAACGGCCAACGGGAATTGGTGGAGGCCATCACTGGCCTGCGCCACGCGACTGCCGGCGACGTGTCGATCAGCGACCGGGATGCCTCAGGAGCGCGGCCGCGCCAGGTCACGGTCATCGGCGTGGGTCACATTCCCGAGGACCGGGCCAAGCACGGTCTCATCGGCTCCTACTCGGTGGCCGACAACTCAGTGCTGAACCGCTACTTCAGGCGTCCGTTCTCGGCGGGCGGCATGCTGCACCGCGACCGCATTGATGCACATGCCCAAGATGTCGTCGCGACCTTCGATGTGCGCACCCCGAGTGTGGACACGCCTGCGGACAGCCTCTCGGGCGGCAACAAGCAGAAGCTCATCGTGGGCCGCGAGTTCTCTGACGACATCGATCTGTTGATCGCCGCTCAGCCCACCCGCGGCATCGACATCGGCGCCATCGAGTTCATCTGGCGCCGTATCCGCGAGCGCCGCGACGAGGGCACGGCGGTGCTGCTGGTGTCAGCCGAGCTCGACGAGGTGATGGCCCTCAGCGACCGGATTGCCGTCATGTACGAGGGCCGCATTGTGGCCACCGTCGACCCCCGCACCACCACCCGCGAGGAGATCGGCCTGCTCATGGCCGGCGCCACCCCAGCGGTCGCTGCAACCGGCAGCTAGATGACGCGGTCGCTGCCGCCGTCTTGGGGGATCTGGGCGCCGGTGGTGTGGGCGAAGGCGGGACCGCACATCTGGGCAATGAGCGCGCCGACATCGGCTGAGGCCAGCTCGCGGCCCAGCAGGTTGCGTCGCCGGTACTGCTCCGACGTCAACCCGTAGGCGGCAGCTCGCTCGGCGATGAGCTCATCGGACCACAGTCCCGTATCGAACACGCCGTCGGGATGCACGACGTTGACAGTGATGCCGTCGGCAGCCCACTCGAGTGCCGCGACTCGGGCGAGCTGGGTGAGCGCAGCCTTGGATGCCGAGTAAGCCGCGGCTCCCTTGCCCGGCGCGGGCACGTTCTTCGAGCCGACGATCACGACACGGCCGCCAGCGGGCGAGTGCCGCAGAACGCGGTGTGCCGCTGCGAGCGTGTTCGCCGTCCCGCTCACGTTGATGTCGAAGGTCTGCTGCCAGGCAGTTCCCAGCCCCGCATCGTCGGCGAGGCTGCCCAGCGGTGCCGAAGGGCCGAAGATGCCGGCTGCTGCCACGACGATGTCGATGCCCCCGAAACGCTCCACGGCGCCTGTCACCGCTGCCGCGACAGCGCCAGGATCGGTGACGTCGGTGACGGCGTGATGTCGCGCCGTCCCGGTGTGTTGATCCGGTGCTTCGGCCAGGTCGATGCCGACCACCGCAGCGCCGCCGGCCGCGAGTGCGTCCGCTGCAGCGCGCCCGATGCCCGACGCAGCGCCCGTCACCAGCGCCATTTGGCCCGCCAACCCCGCCGGCGTTCCGGAGCGAGCCAGCTTGGCCTGCTCGAGCTCCCAGTACTCGACATCGAACAGGTCGGCTTCGCTGAGCGCCACGTAGCCACCCAGTGCTTCGGCGGCACAGATCACATCGATGGTGTGCAGGTAGATGTCGGCAGCAATGTCGCAGTCGCCGGCTCGCCGGCCCGCCGTCCACAGCCCGAGCCGAGGGTCCAGTACCACCCGCGGCGCAGGGTCCAGCATCGTGAGTGTCGTGTGTGCGCCGGGTTGGTCATGCCGTGCATGGTTGCGGTCGAAGTACTCGCGATAGTCGGCTGCGAACGAGCCGACGTCGCGGCCCACCATCGGGAACTGCTTGGTGCGGATGATGTGATCGGGCGTCGCCGGTCCCCGGCGCGCCACCGATGCCACGTCGTCTCGGGCGCAGAACGCCGCGGCTCGTTCGTCGTGCACGGCGCGCAGCAGCATCGGCGTGCCGGCCGCAGCTGAGATCGCTGCTCGCAGCTCCGCTACCGCCTCGACCGTGTCAGGGCTGATGCCACGCGCCCTGCTGGCACCCGTCTCGCCCGCATCGCTGCCGCCGAACGAAGGCGCCCCGGCATCGGCGAGGCACTGCTCGGCCTCGCTGATGAGGGCGATCATCGAGTCGTAGGCAGCGCGCACCGTTGCACCGAAAGTGAAGATCCCGTGGTTCGCCAGGACCATGGCCTCGGTGCCGTCGTGCGCCTGCGCGGCCCATTCGACGGCGCAGCGACGGGCAAGGTCGAACCCCGGCATGACATATGGCACCACGACGATCCGGTCGCCCCAGAGATCGCGCACTCGGGCATCGCCGTCGCCAGTGTTGGTAAGCGCCAGAACGGCGTCGGCGTGACTGTGCAGGACCGCTCGCTGTGGCAGCAGCGCGTGCAGGATGGCTTCCACAGACGGGTTCGGTGCGCTGGCATCGAGCAAGTGGATGCGCAGCTGGTTCACCATCTCGGTATCGCTCAGCTGCTCCAGCTCCGCCAGTCGCTGCACAGGCTTGAGTCGCAACGGCGCGAAGCCGGGCGGTTCGATGGTGCCGAGGTCCCAGCCGCTGCCCTTCACCCACAGCGTCGGCACCGGTTCACCCCAGGCGTCGCGGCTCGTGCCCTTGATCGACGTGTTGCCGCCGCCATGGAGCACCAGTGCCGGGTCGGCACCGACCAAGCGTGACCCGAAAGTGATTTCGCCGAGATCGCCCAATGCGGCCCAGCGCTCTGCTTCGGAAGCGTCCCAACGGTTCTGCATCAATCGGCCCTCCGTCGGGGACCCCGGGTCGCTGCCAGGGCTGCGGCGATGGAGGGGCCATACGGCGGTCGCAGGACTCCGGCATCGGTGATGATCGCCGTGATGAGGCGGGCCGGCGTCACATCGAACGCCGGATTGACCGCCCCCGCGCCCGCAGGCGTGAGCCGGCGCCCGCCGACGCTGTGCACCTCGTCGGGATCCCGCTGCTCGATGGCGATGCGCTCGCCTGACGGCACCTCCGGGTCGATCGTCGTGGTCGGGGCGGCGATGTAGAACCCGATGCCCGCGTCGGCGGCGGCGAGCGCATGGACGAACGTGCCGACCTTGTTGGCGGTGTCGCCATTCGCAGCGATGCGATCCGCTCCCACCATCACCGCATCCACTTCGCCAGCGGCGATCAGCGACGCCATCGCGCTGTCCGCCACCACCGACACGTCGATGCCAGCGTCGGTCAGTTCCCACGCCGTCAGTCGTGCACCCTGCAACAGCGGCCGTGTCTCTGACGCCAGTACCCGAACCGGCTCGCCAGCTGCGGCCTTGGCGTACACGGTGGCCAGCGCAGTGCCAATTCCAGCGGTGGCCAGCCGGCCTGCGTTGCAATGCGTCGCGATGTTGGTCGCGTCAGCGAGGACCTGACGCCCGAGGCGTCCGATCTCTGCACACGCCTCGGCGTCCTCGGCTCCGACGGCCTGCGCTTCGGCAAGCAATCGCTCTCGCAAGGTTGCTGTGTCTGTCGCGGCGGGGGTGCCGAGCGCTGTGTCGATCGTACGGTCGACCGCCCAGCGCAGGTTGACCGCCGTCGGACGGGCATCGCCGATCTGAGTGCGCAGACGCTCGAGTACCGATCGAGCCTCGTCGAGCGAGCGAGGCGCCGCTTCGTTGAATCCGACGACGACGGCGAGAGCGCCGAACGCACCGAGTGCGGGCGCGCCCCGGATTGCGAGCCGCTCCATGGCATCCATCGCGGTCGCCGTGTCTCGCACATCGATCAGGGCCAGCTCGGCGGGCAGTCGCGTCTGGTCGATGATCTCGATGCTGTCGCCGGTCCAGCGCAGCGTTGGCGTCGGCGATGGGATTGTCCCACCGACATCGGATCCAGTCATGTCGCGGACCAGTCTCGCGGGAGAAATCCGGCGGACGCACCCGACACCCGCCGGTAGCGTCCGCGCCGTGCATCGACTGGTGGCCCTGTCGCTGGGCGGAGGCGATCGCTTCGTGACCGAATTGCAGCGCGCCTGGGACGCCGGCGACGCCGTATTGCCGGTTGACCAGCGCTTGCCAGCGGCAGCACAGCAGTCGCTCGTCGAGCGCATGGGAGCCAGCATCGTCGTAGATGCCGCCGGTCGTCACCGCCGCCGCGGCGGCTGGGCCGTCGAGCCCGGCGACGCGCTCGTAGTGGTCACCAGCGGAAGCACCGGCGAACCAAAGGGCGCGGTCCTCACCCACGCAGCCATCGAAGCAAACGCGATGGCCACAAGCTCCGCGCTCGAGGTGGATCCCACCACCGACCGCTGGCTGGCATGCCTGCCGCTCGCGCACGTTGGCGGGCTGTCCGTTGTGGTTCGCGCACTGCTGACCGACACCCCCTGCGAAGTCCACGACGGCTTCGACGCTGCAGCAGTCGCCGACGCCGCCCGGCGGGGAGCAACGCTGACGTCACTCGTGCCGACAGCGCTGCGACGCACCGAAGCGTCAGCCTTCCGAGCCATCTTGCTCGGCGGTTCGGCCATGCCCGCCGAGCGACCCCAGAACACCGTCGCCACCTACGGCTTGACCGAGACGTTCAGCGGCGTGGTCTACGAGGGCTGGCCTCTACGCGGCGTCGAGCTGCGCGCCGTCGGCGACGAGGTCCAACTGCGATGCCCGATGCTGCTGCGCTGCTACCGCGACGGCACCGATCCCCGCACCGACGACGGCTGGTTCAGCACCGGCGACGCCGGAGCCGTCGCTGACGACGGTCGCCTCTCAGTCTTCGGCAGAGTCGACGACATGATCACCAGCGGTGCGCAGAAGGTCTGGCCAGTCGCAGTAGAGCAAGTCCTGGCGGAATTGCCCGGCATCACCGAGGTAGCGGTAGTTGGCCGCCCCGATCCCGAGTGGGGTCACGCGGTGACCGCGGTAGTTGTCCCGACCGACCCCACCCAGCCCCCCGACCTGGAAGAACTCCGAGACGCAATAAAGGCCCACCTCCCCGCCTACTGCGCCCCCCAGAACCTCGAACTCGTCACCGATCTGCCGCAAACACCGTTGGGCAAGACCCAACGCTGGCGCATCTGAGCGAATCCGGTTCAGCCTTCGTCGCTGTGCAAGATCTGCATAAGGCGCAGATCAACGACTGGCGGCACCGCCAAGCGGTCGCTGTTCTCGGCTGCGGGCTTCACTCCTGAGTTGCACGAGGCCGCACGCCACGGCCCGATGTCGAACTCGTCGACCTCGAACGCCTCTACGATGGCGCAACTCGCGGACCGCCGATACTGAAGCTATGTAAACTGGCGGCTGATGACGAATGGCCTGTCAGTTTGCCCAATCACATTGTATTTCAACCCCATAATGTAAGTCCGCGTAGGCGCATCGGCGCCGCGGTGGTTGCGGCTTGCCTGGTCGGCGCGCTTTCCCTGACGGTTCTCGCCGAAGCCGCTTCGGCGCAGGCGTCCGGGGCGGTGGTGCCTCCACAGTCGCACGGGTCGTGCGCAGGTCAGGTTCCGATCGTGGTCGGTTCTGATGCGGCTGCGCAGTCGGACATCTACGCCGCCGCGATGCTCGCCGGGGTGATCGGAAGCGACTGCATCGTGCTTGCGGGGCCGCGCGACCAGGCCATGCCTGCGGAGCAGCAGGCGCGCCTGCAAGCCGCGGACGCGGGCGGATTCGTCGTCGGCGGTGTCACAGCGGTGCCGGCCGCGAAGATCGAGGGACGCTCGATGACACGCCTGTTCGGACCCGATCGGTGGGCCACCGCTCGCCGCGTGGGTCAGCACGCCGCGGGTAGTACGCCGGATGCGTCAGCTACTCCAGACGTTCCTCCCAAGATTGACGGTGTTGCGGTGCCGCCTCAATCGCAGGGGTCGTGCGCGGGTCAGGTTCCGATCGTGGTCGGTTCTGATGCGGCTGCGCAGTCGGACATCTACGCCGCTGCAATGCTTGCCGGGGTGATCGGGAGCGACTGCATCGTCCTCGCAGGTCGGCGCGGTGTGTCCATGTCGGTGGGTCAGCGGGCCCGGCTGCAAGCTGCAGATTCGGGCGGATTCGTCGTCGGCGGTGTCACAGCGGTGCCGGCCGCGAAGATCGCTGGGCGTACGATGACACGCCTGTCCGGAGCCGACCGGTGGGCCACCGCTCGACTGGTGGGCCGACGAGCCGCAGGCGACGCCACCGCGGGCACGCCCACGACAGGCAGCACCCAAACTTGGGAACAAGTCGCATCCTCGGTGGTGCTGGTGCAGTGCCTTGACAGTTCGGGCAGGCCCACTAGTTTCGGCTCGGGGTTCGCCGTCGGGGATGGGCGTCTCGTCGTCACGAATCACCACGTCGTGTTCGACGGCCGAGGACGACCGTGTTCCGGTATTCGGGCTTTGGTGCGTGGCACGTTCGAGCAGGCACCGGTGCAGTCGGTCACGATGACGGTCAAGCGCGCCGTAGAGACTCGAGATCTGGCCCTGCTGTCGTTGGATCCGAGTGAAGATTCGCTGCCACCGGTGGCCATCGCGACGTCACCGCTGCAGGCGGGCGAGCGCATCACTGCGTTGGGCTATCCGGGCATTGGCGGTGAGACCATGACGCTGACGACGGGGCGCTACTCGGGGATCACGACGCGTGACGGTGTGAGGTGGATCAAGACTGACACCCAGATTGCGCCTGGCAACAGCGGCGGACCGGCATTCAACGAGCAGCGGCAGCTCGTGGGAGTCGCGACGGCGCTGGTGCTCGCGCAAGCCGGCGGCGGCACGGGAGTCATCGGCAGCCTTGGCCTGCTGGCGCCGGCTGCCGATGTCGCTGCCCTGCTCGCCGGCGACATGCTCGACGACAGCGCCGACGATGAACAGCAGGAAGCGATTGCGGCTCTGTTTGCTCAAGCGGCTGCTCAACGCGCCGAGATCGTTTCCGATCTCACCGAGAAGATCAACGCGGGCACATACGGCATCAATCGCCGCAATGTTCTGCGCGGCCCCGGGGGCTTCCGGATCGACTTGAGCCACTGCCCTGACGGCTGGTCCGACACTACGGGCATCACCGACTCCCAGGTCCGTATCGGTCACACCACCGCTCAGTCGGGCAACCTTGCCGCTTACGGCAACATCGCCTATGGCTGGGAGAACTACTTCAACTGGATCAACGAGAACGACCCGATCATGGTCGGCGGCTCCGCGCGTGACCTGACGCTGATCATCAAGGATGACGCCTACGTCGCTGCTCAGACGATCGGGTTCGTGGATGTCCTGATCGAGGCGGAGAACGTGTTCTCGATCCTGACGCTGGGCTCGCCGAACACCTTGGCGGTGTACGACAAGATCAACGAGGAGTGCATCCCGCACCCGTTCGTGATGACCGGCCACCCGGCCTGGGGCGACCCCGTAGTCCATCCGTGGACCAGCATCATGCAGATGTCGTACTCGACCGAGGCGATCCTGTGGGGAGCCTGGATCGAGCAGAACCTGACCAGTGAGCTGCCTGCACGCGTCGCCGCGGTCGTGATGGACAATGACTTTGGTCTGGCATACGAGACGGCGTTCGCAGCGTGGGCGGACGCGCACCCCGAGGCCGTGTCGAGCTTCACTGCGGTTCGCCATCACCCCGACGCGCCGTCGCTCGCGAGAGAAATGCGAGACGTCGCGAATGCCGATCCTGATGTGTTCATTTCGATGACGGCGGGCAACCCGTGCTTGCTGGCCATTCGAGCAGCCGGCCAGAGCGGCCTGATCGACGACATCCGGGCCAAAGGCGGCGCGCTGTTCACGCCGTCGGTGTGCAAGGGCATCCAGGCCTACATGAAGCCGGCTGGCGACTTCGCCAACGACTGGTGGATCGTCGGTGGCGGCATCAAGGACTCCACCGACCCGACGTACACCGATGAGCCTTTCATCGCCTTCATCAACGACAACTTGGAAGCCGGCGGTTTGGACCCGGAGGTGTCGCTGTACGCAACCGGCTACACCTACGGCTACCCCTACGGTGAGGCGCTGCGCATCGCCGCAGACCTGCCTGGCGGTCTGACCCGCACCAACCTCATCTTGGCGGTGCGGTCGATCGACATCTACCACCCGATGATCCTCGACGGCATCAACACCCAGCTCAACGGCAACGCCGACGCGTACTTCGTCGAGGGTTCGGACTTCAGCCAGTTCGACGCCGCCGAGCGGACCTGGAACCAGGTCGGCGATGCTGTGGACGTCAACGGGCAGACGCCAAATTGTGTCTGGATCTCCAGCAGTCTGCAAGGCATCGATTCTCGTTGCGGAACCCCCACACGCGAGCGCCTGAGGACCATCGCAGTACGCGGACCTGCCGACGTTGAGGACACGTTTTCAGCATGGGCCAACGCGCATCGCGCGGACCGGGACGGCCCGCAATACCGGCTCAAGCCCGGCTATTGGCGAATCACCGCCGATTCACTCTGCATCGATTGGGACGACGCAGCTGAGGTGTGGCGTCAAGGCTCGAGACTGGGGGAAGGCTGGATCGATGTCAGCGGAGCAAGCGTCCAAGTCAGCCAGTCCACTGCAGTTCGAGTTGAGCACGGCGATTGGGTCGAAGTCACGACCTGGAGCGGTGGGAATCGCGGCGCGACCAAGTGCCAGCTCGACTGGGTCACCGACCTGGACTGACCCGATGCGCTTGGCAGCGCACGGCATACCGTCGTCTCACGGCGTCTTCTTGACGGCAATCGCCGTGCCGTTACGCTGGCAGTCATGGTCGGCCCCGGCGGCGCAGACGTCACTGCTGGCGACGATGCGGGCAGCCCAGGCGACGACGACCAGCCGCCGAATGCCCTGTGGCGCTATGTCCCCGCGCTGCGCACCGAGGACGACGAGTGGAGGCTGCGGCTGGTGCTGCACGACTTCGGGCAGGTGTGGGAGGACACGACGGTCGAGCAGCGTCGTGCGCTCGTGTGCCGGGCACCGGACAGCGTCGACGAGCGGTGGGATGCATTCCTGGCTGCCTATGTGGAGCATCGTTGCATCGAGGACGGCATCGAGCCGCCGGCGTGGACGCTGCAGCGCGAGCGGCATCTGAGGGCGTTCTGGTACGCAGGCGGCTGCCATGACTACGACCGAGTCCGCACGATCGTGACCACACCGATCACTTTCGAAGCTCACGGCATCTGGATCCCGCGCGAAGAGCTCACGGTTGTATAGCCGTGGAGCCGCTCAGCGCATCCGACATCCGTGACGCGTTCGACGACCTCGCCCAGCGGCTCGACGCCAGAGGCGTGATCGCCCGCATCTATGTTGCCGGTGGAGCGGCGATGGCACTGCTATACGACGAGCTTCGACTCACCCGCGACGTGGATGCCTCGATCTCGGTCGGCTACGACGAGGTGATGCGGGCAGCGCACGAGATTGCCCGCGAGCGCGGCTGGCCGTCGACATGGATCAACGAACAGGCGACGATGTACATGCCGCCAGAGCGTGATCGACGCGGCGCAATCGCATTTGAGCGGCCGAGTCTGTCAGTTGTCGCCGCATCCGCCGAGCACATGATCGCCATGAAGGCACGCTCGGCACGTCGAACCGACAAGTCCGATCTTCGCCGCTTGCTGACGCATCAGGGCATCGACTCTGTCGAAGACATCACAGAGATCGTGGCCCGAGTGTTCCCCGGCGAAGAGCTCGGGCTGCGACAGCTGCGCTGGGTCGAAGAGATCGTCAGCTTGCAGAGCGATGACGTGTGAGGCGATGCATCGATGCAGCTACGCGTCGGGATACGCCAGATGCCGTCCCTGCGGCGTACAGCGCAGGCCTCGGGCACTCAAGCAGAGCTAGGAATTGGCAGATACCCCCCAGCAGGCGTGACATCGTCAGGCAGCGGGTCAGCAAACAGCGAAGCAGTACCGATCCCATGCACGCCGTGTGGATCGACAGCGACCGCCGTGTCGCGGGCAATGCGCAGACCGATCGGACCGCAGATGAACGACGACACCACCGAACGCACACCGCGCATCGACGCTCGGCGGGACAGGTCGTAGGTGGCGTGCGGCCCACCCAGCACGGCAGGCTTGAGGACCGCCACCTCGATAGCGCCCACCTCGACGAGCCGGTCGAGCGCATCCGGGTCTCGCAGGTGTTCATCGGCCGCCACGGGCAGCCCGACAGTGCGGCTGATCTGCGCCCAGTCCGCAGGCTGTGGCGTGGGTTCTTCCACGAACTCGATGTCGAGGTAGCCGACGCGACGCAGCACTTTGATCGCGGTTGAACGGTCCCAGCCCCCGTTCGCATCCAATCGCAGCGCCACGCCGGCCGGCAGCGCACGGCGCACGGCGGCGATGCGCGCAGACTCGTCCGCGGCCGATGCGACGGACACCCCGTTACCGCTCGGATCGCTCGCCGCAACCTTGAGCTTCACGGCCACATGGCCAGCCGCTGCTGCGCGCGCGGCCCGCTGCGCGGCGGCTTCTGGATCCAGGTCAGCGACGAGTGCGTGCGTGGCGATGCGCCGCTGGGCGGGCGTCTTCCCGGCAAGAAGCGTGGCCAAGGTCACGCCCTCGATCTCGGCATCGAGCTGCGTCAGCGCAGACTCGACAGCAGCCGCAGCGCATGGTTCACTCGGCGGATCGCCCTCGGGATCGGTCGCCCATCGCTCGAGCGCTGCGAGCGCCTCATCGTAGGTCTCTACGCCGAATCCAGGCAGCGGCGCTGCCTCGCCTCGACCCACGCAGGCGTGGTCGCCCACGTGCACCTCGATGCCACGGCGAACGGTGATCGGGCCGTGGGCCGTCAGCAACGGCTGTGCGAGCGCCAGCTCGAATTCCCCCAAGGTCGCCTGCACCGGGTTGAAGCTATTGGGCAGACGGCACCGTTGCCCCTCTGCTTTGTGCGGGGCATACCCTCATCGACCATCCGAGGGGGAAGACGCACCACCGATGCCGAGAGAAGCCGACATCCCGTGGGCTGAGCTGCGTGCCGCGGCCCAAGACGCGTCCCGCATGGCGTACGCGCCGTACTCCAACTTCTCTGTGGGAGCGGCCGGTCTCGTTGACGACGGGCGAATCGTGTCTGGATGCAACGTTGAGAACGCGTCCTATGGGCTGACGCTCTGCGCCGAATGCGGCATGGTCAGCGACCTGCATCGCAGCGGGGGCGGTCGCCTTGTGGCCGTGGCGGTGACCGATCCTGAGGGCAACTTGCTCGCCCCCTGCGGCCGCTGCCGGCAGCTGTTGCACGAGGCCGGTGTTCCGGATTGCGCCGTGAACGAGCACACCACAGTCAGTGAGCTGTTGCCCGGCGCCTTTGATTTGCCCGCTCCCCGTGAAATGCCCGGGGTCAGTGAGCGTCGAGGTGCTGGCGGATAGCCGCTGCGCACCTGTCAGGGTCTTCAAGATGGACGGCATGACCTGAGCCATCGGGCACGACGAGCTCACTGTCGGGGAGCAGGCTGGCCATCTTGCGGCCGGTGGTGACGAACTTGGCGTCCAGTTCACCGCACACCACCAGTGTCGGTACCGCAATGCCAACCAGCTGATCCCACAGCGGCGTCATCGAGCCGGTTCCCGCGGCACGCAGCGAGTTCGCCAGACCCGCGGGATTGCACTTCATGCGCTGGCGGATGGAGGCGTCCCACTCGTCGGGGTCGAGGCGAGCGCGCAGCGTGTCCCACATCGGCAGGGCAACCCAGTCGTCCACGAAGCGCGCCAGGCCGAGCTCGTCGATCTGATCGGCGAGCGCTTCGTCGGCTTCGCGGCGTTTCGCACGCGCTGCGGCGTCCGCCAGCCCGGCGGTGGCGCTGATGAGGCTGAGCGAGCGGCAGACCTCCGGGTGCGTCGTGGCGAGGGCAAGTGCCACCCGGCCGCCCATCGAGTAGCCGACGACGTGGCACGGTCCATCAGGCGCCGCGGCCGCCAGTTCGGCGAGCAACTCGGCCGTGGCCTCGAGGCTGTAGGACGCCAGATCTGGCGGTGATGGGCTGTGGCCGTGCCCGACGAGGTCCACCGCGACGCGCCGGTAGCCCTTCAGCCGGTCCACCAATGGCGCCATCGCAGCGGCACTGCCGGTAAATCCGTGAATCACGATGACTGGTGCCCCGCTGCCGGCGACCGTGGTGGCGAGCTGCAGCGCTCTGGGCGCAGACGTCACTGCGAGCCCGGTTCGGCGCCCGCCGCAGCCACCTCGACGGCAGCAGCGAGGCGCCGGTGCTGGTCGCGGTTGGCGTCCGGGTCGATGTCGATCGTGATGACGCGTACGCCGCAGTCCGAGTGGGTCGCAGCCAACAGGTCATGCAGCTGCGCACATGACGCAACGTGGTGGTGCCCGAAGCCCACGGCGGCTGCCAGCCCGCCGGCGAGTTCTGCACTGCGACGAGCGGGCGGCGTCGTCAGCAGCCGATCAAATGCGTCGGCGTCGACAACCCCGTACGCGGGCAGGAACGAAAAGATCGTCCCGCCGCCGTTGTCGACCACGACGACCGTGAGGTCGATCGGCGCCGGTGCTGGATCGAACGCTCCCACGAGGCCGCCGAGATCGTGGCGGAATGCCAGATCCCCGACCAGCACGGTGGTAGGTGTGCCCGACGCCGCCACCCCGGCCGCTGCCGAGATCACGCCGTCGATGCCGCTGGCGCCCCGGCTGGCGTGCACTGCCAACGGTTCGGGGCGAGCACGAAGGTAAGTGTCGACGTCTCGAACCGGCATCGAATTCGACACGTACAGCGCATGGCCCGCGGGCAGGCTGCGTCCCAGTTGCCGAGCCACGCCCGCTTCCTGCAAGGGTTCAGCATCGAGCACGCCGTCAATCGCTGCGCCTGCGCGTGCATCGGCTTCGGCCCATCGCCGCGCCCATCCAGCACCGGGCCCGGACAGCTGTCCGGCCGCTTCGGCCAGCACGTCGGGCCCCACCCCCAGGTGCAACGTGACGTTGAAGCTGGCATCGGTCCAGCTGCGCGCCGGGTCAACCAGTGCAAACGCCGGACGATGCCGCTCAATCCAGAGCCGCAACGACTTGCATGTGGGCGCTCCGCCGACGCGCAGCACTGCTCCGGGCGGCTCGGCGTCAGCCCATGCCGTCCGGAGCAACACGTCGTGATGATCCGTCACCACAACTCCATCCAGCTCACGCCGAAGCTGCGAGCAAGGCTCAGCCAACAGCGGCCACCCCGTAGCCCGGCAAAACTCCGCCACCGCATCCACCCAGCGATCACCGTCATGCATCGGACCCGCGACCACCACCCCTCGCCCGCGACGCTCAGCGAACTCCACCAGCGCATTCACAGCGCCCGCTGAATCGCCAAGACCGCCTGTGTCGACGCGTGTGCGCATAGGGAGGGGAGGGGCAGGCGAAGAAGCAAAGCCATTCGGCTCCAACGGTTCCAATGGCTCACGAAACGGCAAATTGACATGTACCGGTCCAGGATTGAGCCCAGCCGCCTGCTGGACCGCCCGCGCCGCTGCGACAGCGAACCACCGTGTCGCTCGATCAGGCGGCAGCTCCGATGGCACCGGGGTCTCGCAGAACCAGCGCACGTGGCTGCCATACAGCGAGTGCTGGTCGATGGCCTGGCCGGCGCCCCAGCCGCGCAGCTCCGGCGGCCGGTCAGCAGTCAGCACTACCAGCGGCACGCCCGAGTAGTGCGCCTCGACGACTGCTGGCAGGTAGTTGGCGGCTGCGGTGCCCGACGTGCACACCAGCACCGTCGGTTTTCCGGAGCCCTTCGCCAGCCCGAGTGCGAAGAAGCCAGCGGATCGTTCGTCGATCCTGACCCACGTCTGCAACCCGGCAGTGGCGTCGACGGTGAGCGCCAGCGGCATCGACCGCGAACCCGGGCACACCACCGCATCGGTGACGCCGGCTGTGA
The DNA here is from genome assembly GCF_965221945.1 of Candidatus Poriferisodalis sp. Taxonomy (GTDB): domain Bacteria; phylum Actinomycetota; class Acidimicrobiia; order Acidimicrobiales; family Poriferisodalaceae; genus Poriferisodalis. The sequence continues at coordinate 3,408,251 of NZ_OZ244925.1, forward strand.
CCAGCCCCTCGCACAGCGAGCGGCAAGCCACGTATGCCGAATCGTGCTCGGAGATCTGCATGCTGTGGTTCAGTCGCCTTCGAGCGCGTACAGGAGGGCTTCGAGCTTGGTGGCGGTCTCGGCCAGTTCAGCGCTCGGATCTGCGCCAGTCACGATGCCACCGCCCGCGAACAACCTGGATTCGGTCGGACCAGTCAGCGCGCAGCGCAGTGCAACGCGAAACTCGCCGTGCCCGTCCAGCGTCGTCCAGCCGACCGGCGCTGCGTACCAGCCACGGTCGAAGCCTTCGTGCTGCTCAATCCAGTCGCGGGCAATGCGCCGTGGAAGTCCCGCGACTGCCGCCGTGGGATGCAGTGCGCCGGCGAGTTCCAGCACCGTTGAGCCCGCCGTGACACGTCCGGTGATCGGCGTATGCAGGTGCATGATGCGCGCCAGCTCCATGACGCCGGTCGGCGAGGGGGGATCGAGCGCCACACCGCACGCACGCAGCGTGTCGCGCACGTCGGTGACCACCATCGCGTGCTCGGTCAGCTCCTTGGGATCGCGTTGCATTTCGGCCCCGAGTTCCCGGTCTCGTGCCGGATCGCCGTAGCGGGGCCGCGAGCCGGCCAGGGCGTCGGTGTGCAGCCGTGTGCCGTCGAATTGCACCAGCCGTTCAGGCGTGGCGCCGAAGAATGTCTGCGACCCGCGTCCGAATGCGAACGACGCGCAGGACGGATATCGCGTCCGCAGCCGGTCGAGCAATGCGATGGGCTCGAGGCGCGACGCTATGCGCAGCTCGCGAGCCGTCACGACCTTGTCGAGCCCTCCCTCGGCGATCCTGCGCAGGGCGCGCCGCACGAGCGCGACATAGCTGTCGTCGGCTTGATAGCTGCTGCCGAGCAACGCAAGTGCAGCCGCATTCAGATCGCTGGCTGCCGTGTCCGCGAGTTCAGGGTCCGCAGCGCTGTGCACGGCTGCCATGACCGGCCACACGCTGGCACCCGGCGCTGATGTCAGCCAGGACCGGCCGCCGTGGCGCACCAAGAGCAGCTCGGGCAGCGTCAAGGAGCCTGTGCCGAATGCCTCCCACGCCGAAGGGGCCTCGGGCGGGTCTGCGCTGAACGAGAAGCCGCCGGCGAGCAGTGGTCCGATCGGATGACCGCTGTCGCCGGTCACGGTGACATCCAGCAGGCCCAGCGCCTCGGCAACGGAGACCCAGCGTCCAGCGCCCGCCTCAGCGTTGGCTTCGAAGACGCTGCCGAGGGCACAGAACTCCAGATCGTCGTCGGGACATGCCCAGTACACCCGTCGCGACCCCTCGGCTGCGGCGAACACCTCCAGCGGATCGGGCGCACCGGGCAGCTCCCGGCATTCCAATGTCAGGGTGCGGGTGCCGCGCAGGCCCGCTGATGCGCCGCGGCGGAACCCCGCTGCGGCGGGTGCGCTCGGCCCTGCCACCGTCACCACCGAGGGGGTACTTCCCGCCGACTCATGGTCGCTGCCGGCCAGGACCCGTTCGGTGGCGTGTTCGACGAGTGCTTCGCGGAAATGCTGTGCCACCAGATCGGTGACCAGCGGGATCAGGCGAGCGGCCAGATCGGCGCGTTGTGCCGCGGGCACGTCTGCGAAGCGGTCAGCGAACAGCCCGACCGCGTCCGCAGCGACAGCTTCCATGTTCGATGCGTGCCGCAGCGCGAGGCCGATGAGATCGTCGAGCGGCATTTCGGCGGCGAGCAGCTCTGTGGCCGCGCGCAGCATCGTCAGCGCGCCTGTGCTGTAGAGCGCGTCGTCCGCGGCACCGTCGGCATCTCCAGTCGAGGACGCGTCATCGCCGTCCACGGAGGGGTGCAGCGGTCGCACCAGGCCGGTGTCGGTCGCCAGCCGCACGAGTTCTGGGTCGAGCCCGGACTGCTGCACCAACTTGTCGAAGGTCAGGGTGTCACCGTGGCGTCCGCCCAGCGCAATCAGCATCGGATCGTCGTGGCCGTCGCCGAGCCGTCGAATCTGCGCCAGCGAGAAGCCCGCCTCGGATAGGCGTCGGATCTCACCGAGCCGTCGCTCGTGACTCTCGTCGTACTGTGCCACCCGTCCTTGGCGTGTGGGCGGATGCAGGACCCCGATCTTCTGGTAGTAGCGCACCGTGTCAACGCTCACCGCGTGCGCCGATGCCAGCTCGGAGACCCGCACAGCCCCAGCGTAGACGCATTGTGAGAGTGATGACTCCAAGAGTCCTCGCTTTGTCAATCCATAGGACGTCCCACTATCGAACGGTCAGGCGCTCGCTAGGGTGACCCGATGGCCGAACGGGCGCGTCTGAGCGCTGACGATTGGGTGAAGGCAGCTCTGGAAACACTGGTCGCCGACGGCATCGGTGCCGTGAAGGTCCTGCCACTGGCCAAGAAGCTCGGCGTCACCCGTGGCAGCTTCTACTGGCATTTCGAGAACCGCAAAGCCCTGCTGGCCCGGCTTCTCGAGGTCTGGGAAGAGACCAACTCTGGGACGATCATCGCTGCCGCGACACTCGAGGGCGGCATCATCGAGCGCTACATCGCCTTGATGCGCTGCTGGCTTTCCATGGAACGCTTCGACCCGCACCTCGAGGTGGCGGTGCGTCATTGGGGGCGCAGCAATCCTGAATTGTGGGAGCGCCTGCGGGCGGCCGACGAGCGGCGGATCAAAGCGTTCGTGGCAATGCTGTCTCCCGAGGTTCCCGACCCGACGATGGCCCTGAACCGGGCTCGCACCATGTACTACCTGCAGATGGGCTGGTACGAGCTCGAGGTGGAGGTGCCCATGGAGACCAGGATCGAGTCCTGCACGTACTACTTCGAGATCTACGTGGGTCGCGCGCCAACTGCGCAGGAGCGGACAGCGATTCTCACAGGACTGCATTCCTGAGATGCGCAGCCTTCCTTGACGCGTTCCATACAGGACCGTACGGTTTGAGATGGTGAGCTGTGCAATTCGGCTCACGACAGTGAGCGCCTCCACTGAGCGCTTCCACTCAGCGCTTACTCACAGTGGCGAGGCGACATGACGCGTCGAGGCCGTAGGCGACAGGACTCGGTCGCGGCTGCTGCGGCACCCCGGCAGCAGGCGCGCAACATTTTCAAGCCGCTGGAACTCATCAGCGCCGACGAAGTCGAGCGCATCCACAATGCATCACTGCGGGTGCTGTCGGAGATCGGCATGAACTTCCTGCTGCCTGAAGCGGTGGAGATCCTGCGCACGGCGGGCGCGACGTCCGATGATGGCGTGCGGGTCCGCTTCCCGCCCGAAATGGTCACCGAATCGGTGGCACTGGCGCCGTCGAGCTTCACGATGCATGCGCGCGACCCCGCCAACAGCGTCATCTTCGGCGACGACTGGGTCGTGTTCGGCATGGTTGGCAGCCCGCCGAACGTGTCGGACTTGGATCGTGGCCGGGTCACGGGCAACTACATCGACTACTGCAACATGTTGCGCTTGCAGGAGCAGCTGGATGCCGCCGACACCTGTACCGGCCACTCCGTCGAGCCGATCGATCTCGAAGTGCGCACCCGCCATCTGGACGCGGTCTCGGCCATGTACACGCTGTCGACCAAGCCGGGCTTCTGCTACTCGCTGGGCCGGACCCGTGTCAGCGACGCCATCGAGATCGCTCGCATCGCCCGCGGCATCGACCATGACACGCTGCTGCGAGAGCCGTCCATCCATACGGTCGTAAATGCAAACTCACCGCTCGTGTACGACAGGCCGATGCTCGAAGGAGCCATCGAGCTGGCCCGGCACGGCCAGCCGGTCGTGTACACGCCGTTCACGCTGGCGGGTGCGATGGCGCCGATCACGATTGCCGGAGCGCTCACCTTGCAGAATGCCGAGGCCCTGGCGGGCATCACGCTGGCGCAGTGCGTGAACCCGGGCGTGCCGGTGGTGTACGGCAGCTTCACTTCGAATGTCGACATGCGGTCAGGGGCGCCGGCGTTCGGCACGCCCGAGTACGTGAAGGCCACCATCATCAGCGGCCAGTTGGCGCGCCGCTACGGCCTGCCGCTGCGTGCCTCCAACGCGAACGCTTCCAACGCTCCCGATGCGCAGGCCACCTACGAGTCGCAGATGTCGCTGTGGGCATGCGTGATCGGCGGCATCAACTACGTGCTCCACGGCCTGGGCTGGCTCGAGGGCGGTCTGTGTGCCTCCTATGAGAAGGTGATCATCGACGCCGAGATGATCCAGATGCTGCGAGCGGTGCTGCGGCCCATCTCCATGGACGACGCTTCGCTCGCCATCGACGCCATCGCCGAGGTCGGTCCGGCCAACCATTTCTTCGGCGCCGCCCACACGCTGGAGCGCTACGACACCGCTTTCTACGAGCCGATGCTGTCGGACTGGCGCAACTTCGAGACGTGGTACGAGGACGGCGCGCTCGACGCCACCCAGCGTGCGAACCGCATCTGGAAGCAGCTACTCGCCGACTACGAAGAGCCCCCGATGGACGACGCCATCCGGGCCGAGCTCACCGACTTCGTCGAGCGCCGCCGAGCCGAAGGCGGCGTGGAGCCCCTCTAGCGGAAGATCAGTTGATCAGCTTCTCCATGCCTTCCCAGTAGGGGGCACGGAGCTTGAACTTCTGCAGCTTGCCGGTGGCCGTGCGGGCCAATTCCTTGCGGAATTCGACGCTGGTGGGGCACTTGAAGTGCGACATCCGGTCGCGGCAGAAATCGATGAGCTCGCGCTCGGTCGCTGTGTCAACTGCAGCGTCGATCACCACGAGCGCTTTGATGGTCTCGCCCCACTTCTCGTCGGGCACGCCGATCACGGCCACTTCGGTGACCGCCGGATGGTTGAACAGCACGTCCTCCACCTCGATGGAGGACACGTTCTCGCCGCCGGTGATGATCACGTCCTTCTTGCGGTCCGAGATGGTGACGTGGTGCTCTCGGTCCATCGTGCCGCCGTCACCGGTGTGGAACCAGCCGTCGGTGATGGCTTCGGCGGTTGCCACGGGCTGCTCCCAATAGCCCTCGAGCACGACGTTTGCCCGAGCCAGGATCTCGCCCTGGTTGTCGACGTCGATCTTGACCCCGATCGCCGGGGCGCCCGCCCGGCTCAGCTTGCGGGCCTTCTCGTCGGGATCGAAGTCGTCCCATTCGTGCCGGCAGCGGTTCATGGTCAGCAGCGGCGCCGTCTCGGTCAGGCCGTAGATCTGGATGAACTCCCAGCCCAGCTCGGTCTCCATCCGGGCGATGGTGCGCGTGGGGGGCGGGGCGCCCGCTACCACCATCCGTACGCGTCCGCTGCCGGGGATCTCGCCTTCCCAGTCGGCCGCGGCATCGAGAACTGCGGCCACCACCGCCGGCGCGCCGCACAGGAGCGTGACGCCGTGCTGTTCGATGCGGCGCAGGATCTCGGGGCCGCGCACCTCGCGCTGCACGACGTGCTTGCCGCCCATGCCGGTCACGGCGTAGGGCATGCCCCAGCCGTTGCAGTGGAACATCGGCAGCGTGTGCAGGTACACGTCACGGTCGCTGACGCTCGAGTGCCAGCCGAACGTCGTGGCGTTCACCCACAGCGCCCGGTGCGTCTGCTGCACGCCCTTGGGGCGAGCGGTGGTGCCGGAGGTGTAGTTGATCGTTGCGGTGATGTCCTCGTCGGGCGTCCAGGGAGCCGGCTCGACCCCAGTCGCGTACATCTGGTCGTCGGCGTCGGTGCCCATCACGACGAAGTGCTCGATGTCGATGTCCTTGCAGGTGTCCTCCATTGAGGGGTCCACCAGCAGCATCGTGGCGCCGCAGTGATCGACGATGTAGCTGATCTCGTCGTGGCTGAGGCGGAAGTTGATCGGCACGAAGATACGGCCGTAGCCCGACACGCCATAGAACGACGTCATGAGCCGTCCGGCGTTCTGGGACACCATCGCGACCCGCTCGCCGTACTCGATGCCGAGCTGGTCCAGCTTGGCAGCCTGGGCGCGCACCAGCTCGCCGAACTGTGCGTAGGTGATCTCGCCGAGCCCGCCGCCGGGCGCTTCGGGCTCGTCGGCCAGCGCCACCCGGTCCGGGTAGACGTTCTCGGCCCGGTACAGGAAGTCGGAAACAGTAAACGGAACCTTCATGGTGTCTCTACCGATCTGATGTCTGCTGTGTCATCCGTCCACAAGCAGGCTCGCCCGAGGGTGAACCCGCGCCAACTCTAGAGCGGGCTGTGGCGGCGGTGCCCTGGCTGGCTGCCTCGTAGGGTCGCGCCCATGGAGGCATCGCCGGGAGCCCTGCCCGCCGGGGGACAGTTCGATGTTCATCTGATCGACGGCACCTATGAGCTGTTCCGGCATTTCTTCGCGGTGCCCCGCCGCACGTCGGCCGATGGCAGCGAAGTCGGGGCGCTGCGGGGGGTACTCGGCAACATCGTCATGCTGCTGGAGCACGGCGCCACCCATGTAGCAGTGGCGACGGACCACGTCGTGGAGTCGTTCCGCAACGCCCTGTGGCCCGGCTACAAGGACGGTTCGGGCATCGAGCCGGATCTGCTGGCGCAGTTCCATCCCACCGAGGGAGCGCTGCGCCTGCTGGGCGTTGCTGTGTGGCCGATGATCGAATTCGAAGCCGATGACGCCATGGCGGCGGGTGCCGCGATGGCCGCAGACGACGACCGCGTCCGGCAAGTGTTCATCTGCACGCCCGACAAGGACCTGGGTCAGTGCGTCGGGGGCAGGATCGTCCAGTGGGATCGCCGCGCCGATGAGGTCATTGACGCGACCGCCGTCGAAGCGAAGTTCGGCGTCAGCCCCGGGTCGATCCCTGATTACTTGGGCTTGGTGGGCGACAGCGTCGACGGCTTTCCGGGCCTGCGCGGCTGGGGCGCGAAGTCGACATCGGTGATGCTGTCGCACTACGGCCACATCGAGGAAATTCCGGACTCGCACACCGACTGGGTGCCCAAGGTCCGAGGCGCCGCCGGCCTTGCGGCAACGCTTGCTGCCGAGCGTGATCTGGCCCTGCTGTTCCGCCGCATCGCCACCGTCCGCACGGATGCACCGGTGTCAGAAAGCGTGGACGAGCTGGCGTGGCGCGGCCCGCACCGCGGTTTCGAAAACCTCTGCGAGCAGATCGGCGCCGGGGCACTCTTCGACCGCGTGATGAATCTCGCGGCGTACCGCACCGACTGAATTGAGACCGTGACCTAGAGCGTTAGCGGATTGGCGGCGATGTACGCCAGCCCCGTCTGGCTCAACTGTGTGCAGAAATGCCGCCACAGACGGCAAATTTGCGCAGAGAGCGTGACAGTCGTTTCCCGAGCAGCGAACTATCCGGGCGGGCTCTCAGGCCGGCTGGTTCAGCTCGATCATGTTGCCGGCCGGGTCGAAGAAGAACGTCTGGCGAGCGGTGGTTCCAGGCAGTGGCACAGGGTCCTTGACCCTCACGCCCGCCTCGCGCAGCTCTGTCACGGTGGCGTCGATGTCGTCCACCTTGAACGCCCAGTGCTGGCCCTTCGGCGGCACCCAGTCGGGCACCTCGATGAGGTGCACCTCGCCGCGGCCGGGAGTCTGCAGCCACCGCCCGTTGAAGCCGAAGTCCGGCCGATCCAGCTGCTTCATGCCCAAGATGTCGGTGTAGAACGGCGCCGCGGCCTCCACGTCGGCACAGTTGATCGAAACGTGATGAACAGGCCCCAGTTCCATGCCCGCAGCTTAGGCCCACTCCCGACATCCACGTCTGCTGACCGCGCGGCCCGTCCGGTTCGACTGTTGTCATGGCGGCGTCTACGTCGAGCCGTTCGGCGGGCTTCGCTTATGCCATAGAAATGCTATGTTCATGGCATGCGGCAGCGAGTAAGCACTACCGTCGATGGTGCCCTTCTTGACCAAGCTCGCGGGCTCCAAGCCTGGGACAGTGATGCAGCGATGATGGACGCGGCCCTCAAAGCGCTGACCGACCGTCACCGGCAGGCCGAGATCGACGCGGAGTACGAGGTGTACGACCGTATTCCCCTGAATACGCCGGACGAGTGGGGCGACTTGGAATCTTTCATCACGGCGAAGTGGGGAGACCCGCCCCGTCGCGAGAAACTTGACATCGACAAGTCCACGCCGTGACTGTTGTTCGTCCTCAGTGGGGCGAGGTCTGGTGGCTCGAATCGCCCCACATCGGACGCCGGCCGGTCGTAGTGCTCTTGCGTGATTCAGCATTGGAACGCCTCGCTACGGCAGTTGTTGCGCCGTGTACGACATCGATCCGAGGTTTGTCCAGCGAAGTCGTGCTCGAGCCCGGAGATGATCCGGTACCGAAGGTGTCAGCGGTCAATCTGGATTCAATCGAAGGCACTCCCCAAGCACATCTCGTGGAACGCTTGGGCCGCCTCAGCGACGAGCGCATGCGCCAGATCTGCACGGCTCTGGAAGTCGCTGTCGCCTGCTCCTGAAGTCGCACCAGCGGCGAGGGAGCGGCTTGCTCTCGTAGGCTCTGCCAGATGTCTGAGCCGACCATGGCCGAGCGGCTGGAAGAGCTGGCCCGCCGTCGCGACGAGGCGCTGAACGCCGGCACCGAGCGCGCCATCCAGCGGCAGCACGACAAGGGCAAGATGCTGGCCCGTGAGCGCATCGAGTACCTCTTCGACCAGGGCACCTTCCACGAGCTCGACATGCTCGCCCGCCACCGGGCCCACGACGTCGGCCTCGAAGAGCGCCCCTACACCGACGGCATCATCACCGGCTGGGGCAACATCAACGGCCGCAAGGTCTTCGTTGCCAGCCAGGACTTCACCGTCTTCGGCGGCGCCCTCGGCGAGGTGTACGCCGAGAAGACCCACAAGGTCATGGACCTTGCCGAATCGGTCGGCGCTCCCATCATCGGCCTGAACGACGGGGCGGGCGCCCGCATCCAGGAAGGCGTGGTCTCCCTCGCCGGCTACGGCGGCATTTTCCGCCGCAACGTGCTGGCCTCGGGCGTGATCCCGCAGATCAGCGTGATCATGGGACCATGCGCCGGCGGCGCCGTCTACTCGCCCGCCATGACCGACTTCATCTTCATGGTGCGCGACTCCAGCCACATGTTCATCACCGGACCCGACGTGGTCAAGACCGTCACCGGCGAGGACGTCACCCTCGAAGAGCTCGGCGGCGCCGGCTCCCACAGCACCAAGTCGGGCGTCGCGACGTTCGTGGCCGCCGACGAGAAGGAAGTGCTCGACGACGTGCGCTACCTGCTGTCGTTCCTGCCGTCAAACAACCTGGATGCGCCGCCCACCGTCGAGCCCACTGACGAAGCCGACCGCTTGTGCTCGGAGCTGCGCGACCTCATGCCGCAGAACTCCAACGTGCCCTACGACATGAAGCAGATCATTGCCGACGTCGTCGACGACGGCGAGTTCTTCGAGTACCACGCCGCGTGGGCCGGCTCGATCGTGTGCGGTTTCGCTCGGCTCAATGGCCGTTCGATCGGCGTCGTCGGCAATCAGCCGATGGTGATGGCCGGCGTGCTCGACATCGAGTCCTCGGAGAAGGCCGCCCGCTTTGTGCGCTTCTGCGATGCCTTCAATATCCCGCTGCTCACGTTCGTGGACGTGCCCGGCTTCCTGCCCGGCGTCGACCAGGAGCACGGCGGCATCATCCGGCACGGCGCCAAGCTGCTGTACGCCTACTGCGAGGCGACCGTGCCGCGGGTGCAGGTCATCACCCGCAAGGCCTACGGCGGCGCGTACGTGGTCATGGATTCCAAGTCGGTGGGCTGCGACGTCAGCTTCGCTTGGCCCACCGCCGAGCTGGCCGTGATGGGCCCGCAGGGAGCGGTGGAGATCCTCCACCGGCGCGAGCTGCAGCAGGCGGCCGACCCGGACGCCCGCAAGGCAGCGCTGGCCGAGGAATACAGCCGCAAGTACGCCAACCCCTACATCGCAGCCGAGCGCGGCATCATCGATGCGGTCATCGATCCCGCGGAGACCCGTCAGAAGGTCATTTCCGCATACGACATGATCGGTGCCAAGCGCGAGGAACTGCCGCGCCGCAAGCACGGCAACATCCCACTGTGAGCGACGGGTGACAGGTTCCGTCATCAGCGCATCGCATGTGGCCATCACACCCACGGCGAGCGCGGAGGAAGCCGCCGCCATTGTCGCCGCGCTCGAGCTGCTGTGGCCCCGTCCCGCCCCGGCTCCAGCGCACGCAGGCCCGCCCAGCAAGTGGCGCTTCAGCGGCCGCCCTTGGCAGGTCCCCGCCCGTTGGCCCGCCGCCCGCTACCGCTAAGGTTTATTTTTTTGGCGCACAAAAGTAAAATTAGTTCTTCGCGATTTTTTGGGATGACGGTGGGTTGAGGGTCCTTGGGTAGGGGTCGAGGCCCTGCTGGGATCGGTGTTTGTGGACGCCGAACCCTGGAGGGCCTCGATGGCGAGAGATGTTGTGTCGGTGCGGCTGTGGCTGGCGCAGGTGCGGGTGCTGGGGGTGTTGGTCGACTTGGCCGAGCGGCTGGCGGTGCGGGTCGTCTCGACAGTGCTGCGTCCGAAGTGCCCGCGCTGCGCGACGCCGAGCGGGCGGGTGCATGGCCGCCGCGACAACAAGGTGCGCGATCTGGAGGTGTCGGGTCGGCCGGTGACGCTGGTGTGGCAGCGGCGGCGGCTGGTGTGGGGGCCGTGCGGCCGTCGGTTCTGCGAGGACCGCCCGGCGTTGGGGGGCCGTCTCACGGCCCGGCTGGCCCGTCGTGTGGTCCAGGACGCGCGGGCGATGACGGTCAACGCGGCGGCCCGCCGCCGCCGGCTGGGCTGGGATCTGGTCAATGCGCTGGTGGTCGCCTATGCGGGGCTGGTCGCGGACCGCCGGCGGCGGCGAAGATGCCGGCTGCTTTTGGTGGAGGGGACCTCGATCCGCCGTCGGCACCGGTACGTGACGGTGCTCGTGAACGGCGACACCGGCGAGGTGCTCGCGATGGTGCCCCACCGCAACGCCCAGGCGCTGTCGGGGTTCCTGGCCTCCCAGGGGCACAGATGGTGCAAGGGCGTCAAGGTCGTGGTGTCCGACGGCTCGAAGCCATACAAGGCAGCAATCGAACGGCGGCTCGGCCACGCCCGCCACGTGCTGGACCGGTTCCACGTCATCAGATGGTTCGCAGCGGGCCTGACCGCGGTGCGCCGCGACGTCCAGCGCCGCCCCGAGGGCTCCAAGCCGGCGTCCGACCCCGAAGTGTTCCGGGCACGGTTCTTGCTCATGCGCCGCCCCGACACGCTCGACGCCACCGAGCGAGCACGCCTCGACGGCCTCTTCGCCGCCCACCCGAGGCTCAAGGCTGCATGGGCAGCGCTCGGCGAGCTGCACGGCCTCTACCTCGCCAAGGACCGAAAAGGCGCCCTCGAAGCGCTCGACCGGTTCGCGGACATCTACCGCACCGGCCAGATACCCGAGTTCAGCGACATCGTCGACACGTTCCTCGCCTGGCACGAGGAAATCCTCGACTGGCACCGAGCCCGACGGCCCGGCAACGGCCGAATCGAAGGGACCAACAACCTGCTGCAAGCCCTGCGCCGCAAAGCCCACGGATTCACCAACTACGCCAACTTCGAAGCCCGCGGCATCCTCATCACATAGCCTGACAACACCGAGCCCAGCAGCCCGATCCCACAAAACCGCGAAGGCTCGTAAAATTGGTGCGCCACGAGTCGAGAAGTTCTTCTTTGGATGCTCGCACAGGGCGCGAGTTCCCGCGCCTTGCCATTAGTCGTCGAATGGCAGCGGCATTCCTTCGGGCTTGTTGCCGTCCTCGGGGCCCGGATACCGATAGTGAAAACCGGGTCCGCGCCCCGAGGGCCAACTCGGGACGAGCCCTTCTGACAAGGCAACGATGCGGAGGTGGGTATTCGCGGTCGGTTGGCTGACTTGGGCGATCATCTGGTATTCCGCCGAGGAGATTCGTCCCCGCTCCCGAACCCATGCTGTCGCTGCTTCGTGACGAGGCCGAGAGATTTGCAGGGCTCGGCGTGCTGAACGCGAGAGGCACCAAGCTGCAGCGGTGTTTGGAGGGACTGGGATTGGCACCAGCAACCGCAAACCGTCGGCGATTCGGTAGCCAGCAACGCGGCGCAATGCGTGCGCCGCGTCAGCGGGTGTCCGCTGCAACAGCGGAGCGCATGACTCCGCAGTGAGAAACGCGGTCGCTGGGTTCATTGCGCGCCATACCAGCAACGCTGCATCTACGTCGTCAGCTGCATCTTCAGTCGGCACCGTTTGGTCGGCCGTCGCGCGTCGCAGGCCCGTGAAGATCTGATACCGGGCCGCATTCACCGGCTGACCGCTCAGGACTGCTCGCACGGCCGGCCTGTCGGTGAGCTCGATAAGCGGCGGATCGCCGCCAATCTTGATGAGGTCGGCAACCATCATGTCGACTCCCACACCTTCCTGTTCCACGAGGCCTAACTGACGAAATGCGTTCACCAGGGCGCGATAGCGCGGTTGGGATGGGTGGGTGATGATGTTCTCGGCGGTCACGTCGCCGATGAAGCCTCCTGGTGAGGTGACGCGTAGCTGGTTGCCGATGTGCTCGATCACTGTGGGATCTGATTGGTTCCAGTCACGGTGGCAAACCCCATTCAGAATCGCCTCACGTAGCGAACGTTCGGGGATGGCATGCACCCTGATCACACCGAGGCCGCTGGTCATCTCTCGGAAGGGGTTGTGGCGTGTGTACTCAGCCTCCACCAAGTCAAGTTCTTCGAGCAATGACAGACCGGGCACATTGACGCGCACATCCGACGGGCCGCCAGGCACGCTTCGGTGGATGTAGTCGAGGGCGGGCGAACTTCGGCGGCCGAGCAGAATCTCGCCCGCAAGGTTCAGCGTGTCTGAATCTCCATAGAGCAGGCCCAGTCTCGCGAGGAGGTCGCGCAGGTCGAGTGACGCCTTGGAACGGTCGGTCGCCATGACCCGCCTCCGCAGCGACGCCACGGCACCGTCGGACACACCTTGGAGCAACAGTCCGGACTCGCGATTTGATGGATCGGCCGCAGCATCGACGAACAGCCCCTGCATCAGCTCGGTTGCCGTTATCGGAACGCAGGACGTTCCTTGTCGATGCCGGTACTTGCTGGCGAACGGGACGGGCTCGACGGCCTGCGGTACGGCGACTACGAGCAGCCTGGCTCCCGAAACATCGGCAACTCGGATATCCGCGGTCACCTTGCCGTCGGTGAGCTGGTAGAGGCGTGTGCGCAGCCAGTCGACATCACTAACGGCACCGATGAGGCAACCGTTCGTGCCGTCGACACCGACGATGATGACACCGCCTCCTCGCGTGTTGCCGAAGCAAGCTGCCTCTGCTGCGAGCTGTTTGGCGACGACCTCGCTGCGAGGCTCACCCGGCAGAATGCGCGACTCTTCGCGGCGGCCTGCTTCCTTTTTGAGATCAATCGCCTGGGACTCAAGGGTGCTTGGATTCGCGGTTCCCGAGGCGAGTGCCCCCAGAACCCGCTCAACCTCGGCGTCGTGCGATGGTGCCGGGAGAAAAGTAAAGCCTCGGTCCGCCATGTGCCCGAGCTTATCTTCTCCAGCTAACAAACATAGATTTGATATCAGGGTCTACGGGTCTATTTTTGTTGCTGACAAAAGAAAACCAGCTGAAAGGAGCGTCGAAGCCTCGCTAGTCAGCAGGGTGCGCCCGGCGCGTGGCAGCATCGTCTGATGCAATCTGGGCCCATGCCGCTCGAGGGACTGCGGGTGGTGGACCTCTCGTCGGTGTTCGCAGGACCGCACTGCGCCCGCTACCTGGCCGACTTCGGCGCCGACGTCATCAAGGTAGAACGGCCGGGGGGCGACACCGTTCGCAACATGGGCTGGCGCGACGCCGACGGCGGGACGCTGTGGTGGCGTCTCGTGAACCGCAACAAGCGCTGCGTGACGCTCGACCTCAAGGCACCTGGCGACTTGGCGCTGTTGCAACGCCTGCTGGCGGTCGCCGATGTCCTGGTGGAGAACTTCCGGCCCGGCAAGCTCGAAGCTCTCGGCCTGGTTCCTGACGAGCTGATTGAAGCCAATCCGAAGCTGGTGATCGCCCGGCTGACCGGCTTCGGCCAAGACGGGCCGTATCGCGACCGTCCCGGCTTCGCCACCCTTGCGGAAGCCATGAGCGGCTTCGCCTCGATGAACGGCGAGGCCGACGGCGCCCCGTTGCTGCCGCCGGTTGCGCTCACCGATGAGATCGCTGGACTCGCGGGCGCGTTCGCCGCGCTGGCGGCCGTCCGTAGCGGCGTCGGTCAGGTTGTCGATGTCAACCTGCTCGAGTCCATGTCGCAGGTGATGGGCCCGCTCATGACCGCCTGGCACACCGAGGGCTACCTGCAGCCCCGGCTGGGATCGGGCATTCCCTACAGCGTCCCCCGTGGCACCTACCAGGGATCCGACGGTGGCTGGCTGGCCGTGAGCACCTCGAGCGACTCGGTTGCCGCTCGGGTCATGGCGATGATCGGCGTGGGCGACGACGAGCGCTTCACGACGTTCGAAGGACGCATGGCCCACCGCGCCGAGTTGGACGCTGTCATGGCGGAATGGGTGTCCCAGCGAACGCTCGCCGAAGCAGTGGAAGCCTTCGATGAAGCCCAGGCCGCAGCAGCACCGGTGCTCGACATGAGCCAACTCTCCGACGACCCGCACGTCACCGCACGCGGCGTGTTCGTGGAGGTCGACGGGCTGGTGCAACAGAACGTGGTTGCCCGGCTCAGCGCGACCCCCGGCCGAGTCCGCTGGACCGGCCGCCCCGAAGGCGCCGACAACGACTGCCTTCAGCAGGGTTCCGAAACTGACCCCTGGCCCGCCCCCTAGACAGCGTCGGAGCGGGCTCTTTCGGCCAATTCGGCGATGTCAGCCATGATCGCCGACAGCTCATAGTCCTTCGGCGTATAGACGGCGGCCACGCCGGCATCGCGCAGCACCTGATGATCGGCCGGCGGAATGATCCCGCCCACCACCACTGGAGCACTCACGCCTTCGGCGTCGAGACACGCCAGCACTTCGGGCACCAGCTCGAGATGGCTGCCTGACAGGATCGACAGCCCCACCACGTCGACGTCCTCGTCACGGGCAGTCGCAGCGATGTGGGCCGGCGTCAGGCGGATTCCCTCGTACACCACCTCCATGCCGGCGTTGCGCGCTGCCACCGCCACCTGTTCCGCGCCGTTGGAATGGCCGTCAAGTCCCGGCTTGGCCACCAGCACCCGTGGCGGCCCGCCCGCCATCTGGGCGCAACGCTCCGCCACCGATGCCAGCCCCGATCTCACCGAAGCAGGGCTGCCGGCCCCGACGCCACCCAAGCCCGTCGGTGCCCGGTACTCCCCGAACACCTCGCGCAGCGCCTGCGCCCACTCGCCGGTGGTGACCCCGGCGTGGGCTGCTTCGATGGACGGCCCCATGATGTTGACATCGCCCGACGCGGCAACCTGCAGGTCGTCGAGCGCTGCCACCACCCGGTTCGAGTCCCGGGCCCCCCGCCACCGTTCGAGATCGGCGATGAGCTCGGCTTCCACCTCGGGATCCACCCGCAGGATCGACTCGTCGCCTTCCAGCGGCGACGGGGCGGTTTCGGTGAACTCGTTCACTCCCACCACGGTCAGCTCGCCGCTCTCGATCTGCCGTACGCGCTCGGTGTGGCTCGCGACCAGACGCCGCTTCAGCTCCTCGATGGCCGCAAAGGCGCCGCCCATGCCCAGCACGTCATCCAATTCAGCCTGCGCAGTCGCCACGAACTCGGCCGTCAGGCCCTCCACCACAACCGAGCCGTCAAAGATGTCGCCGTACTCCAGCAGGTCGGTCTCGTGTGCCAGCACCTGCTGGATTCGCAGCGACCACTGCTGGTCCCATGGCCGCGGCAGCCCCAGCGCTTCATTCCACGCGGGCAGCTGCAATGAGCGGGTCCGTGCCCGCTGCGACAGCGTCACGCCGAGAGCTTCAAGCGTGATGCGTGCCACGTTGTTCTCTGGCTGGGCTTCGGTGAGGCCCAGCGAATTCACCTGTACGCCATAGCGGAACCGGCGCAGCTTCGGGTCGGCCACGCCGTAGCGCTCAGAGCAGATCCGGTCCCACATCTGGGTGAGGGCACGCACTTTGCAGACCTCCTCCACAAACCGGATGCCCGAGTTCACAAAGAACGAGATGCTGCCGACGGTGGCGTCGAAGCGATCAGGCGGCACCTTGCCGCTGTCGCGCACGGCATCGAGCACGTCGATGGCGGTCGCCAGCGCGTAGGCGATCTCCTGAGTGGGCGTGGCGCCGGCTTCTTGCAGGTGGTAGCTGCACACGTTGATCGGGTTCCATTGCGGCACGTGCTGCGAGCAGTAAGCCACGACGTCGACGGTCAACCGCCGGCTGGCCTCGGGGCCGTATATGTACGTGCCCCGGCTGAGGTACTCCTTCACGATGTCGTTCTGGGTGGTGCCTCGCAGGCCGTCGGACGGCACGCCGGCGTGCTGCGCGTTGGCGATGTACAGGCTCAGCAGCCATGGCGCCGTGGCGTTGATGGTCATCGAGGTGTTCATGGCTTCGGGCGGGATGCCGTCCATGAGCTGGGCCATGTGGCCCAGGTGCACCACCGGCACGCCGACTTTGCCCACCTCGCCGCGTGCCATCGGATGGTCAGGGTCGTAGCCGGTCTGTGTCGGCAGATCGAACGCCACCGACAGTCCGGTTTGGCCTTTGGCCAGCATCGACCGGTACAGCTCGTTGGACGCCCGTGCCGTGGAATGCCCCGAGTACGTGCGCATCAGCCACGGCCTTGAGCGCCGCGGCGAATCGGAGGCAGTCACCGGCCTTAGCCGTCGAGCATGCGGAAGACCATCGGGCGCAGCCAGATCTCAGGCAGCGGCCGGGTGACGGCCTCGGACAGAAGCTCCAGGTACGCCGCGCGCTCGACTTCCACGGCTCCCAGCCCGGCCAGGTGCGGTGTCGTCCACTGCACGTCCACCAGCGCGCCGCCGGTCACCTTGAGCGCATCCACCAGCGCCACCAGCGCCACCTTGGAGGCGTCGCTCTCGGTGTGGAACATCGACTCACCGGCGAACAGGGCGCCGATCGCCACCCCATAGAGGCCGCCTACGAGCTCATCGTCGAGCCAGGCCTCCACGCTGTGCGCCCATCCCAGCTCGTGCAGCTCTCGGTAAGCGTTTCCCATGTCGTCGCTGATCCAGCCGTGGGGACGGGCGGGATCGGCGCACGACTCCAGCACCTGCTCGAAGGCGGTGTCGATGCGGATGTCGAAGCGCCTGCAAGCCCGACGCAGCGATCGGCTGACTCGCAGATAGCTGAGCGGCAGGATGCCGCGTGGGTCCGGCGACCACCATCCGACGGTGTCGCCCAACGGCATCGGGAACAGGCCCGTCCGGTAGGCGCCCAGCAGCGTGCCGGCTGCGAGGTCGGCGCCCGCTCCCACAAGGCCGTTCTCATCGGCTGTCGACGCTGGCGGGAATGACCATCCCGACCCAGGCGGCTCCGTTGGGCCGTCTTCTGACTGGCGCTGCATCAGTGCGAGCCTAGGCGTGATCTGGCCGAAGCGCCGCTGGACGCGCCGGCCGCGCCGGCCGCGCTCGGGGCTAGCTGCGCGCATCGGTGTATGCGTTGATCTGAGCGTCCGTCGCGTCGGTGATCGTCACGCTGTGCACCACGACTTCGTCGATCGGGGCGTCGGCTGGGTCGGTCTCGACTCCCTCGATTGCCAAGACGACGTCCATGCCGTCGACGACGTGGCCGAGCGGCGAGTACAGGGGCGGCAGCGAGGCGCCGTCGGGACCGGTGATGACGAAGAACTGGGAGCCGTTGGTGGCCGGATTCCCACGGTTGGCCATCGCAACCGAGCCGATCCGGTACCAGTCCTCTTCGGGGAAGTCGCCGGTGAATTGGTAGCCGGGACCGCCGGTGCCGTACTGCAGTTGCACGTCGCCGCCTTGGACTACGAAGCCAGCGATGATCCGGTGGAAGAGTGTCCCGTCGAAGGCTCCCCAGCGGCCCAGCACCACGAAGTTGTTGACGCTGTCGAGGTCGAGCACCGGGTCGAGCACCATGGTGAAGTCGCCTATGCTGGTTTCGAAGGTCGCGGCGTACATCGCCTCGACGTCGATGCAGAGCGGGTGCGGCCCGTCGAATTGGTTGCGGGTGCCGTCGCTGCCGTCGGCGGCCGGACAGCTCGTCGATGCTGGCGCAGCGGCCGCGGTGTCGTCGGGGCTGTCGTCGGCCTCGGTCTCAGCTTCAACCTCGCTGGCCGGCGGCGCTTCATCGCTCGGCTCATCGGTCTCGAACGTGGTGACGTCGGGCGCCTCGGTGTCAGTGACCACTGCGCTGTCACCGCTGTCGTCAGGGTCATCGCCGGTGAAGGTGCTCCACAGCCACAGCGCCACCAGCACGGCTGCCGCGATGAGCACGATTCGCATCACTTTGCGGGCCACGGTGGAACGCTTCTTGACGCGTTCGGCTTGGGCCACCGCCCGCATGCGGTTCTCGCGCTGGCGCTGTCTCTTCTCGCTGCTCATGAGCGGCGTTCTCCGTGCCCTCGGCCCGCATAGGGCGGGCGCAATCTCGGGGCTTCAAGGTGGCCCCTGATCAGTACCGGCGGTCACACTACCGATGCCCACTCGGTGGCCCCCATGGGGCGGGCGCGGAAAGACCCCCGGTACCCTCGCTCGGCGTGCCGTTGGTCGTGCAGAAGTTCGGTGGAACGTCGGTCGCCAGAGCCGCGCGCATGCGCGAGATTGCCGACCACGTGAAGCACTGCCGCAGCCGCGGCGACGAGATCGTGCTGGTCATCAGCGCCATGGGTTCGGAGACCGACGAGCTCATCGCCCTGGCGACGCAGATCTCCGATGAGCCAGCCGGCCGTGAGATGGACATGCTCATCACGGCGGGCGAGCGCAAGGCGATTGCTCTCATGTGCATGGCACTGCATGACGTGGGCGTCCCGGCGGACTCGTTCACCGGCAGCCAAGCGGGGTTTGTGACCGACACGAACCACCGTAACGCCAAGATCCTGTCGGTCACCCCGAAGCGAGTGACCGAGTCGCTCGAGGCCGGGCGTGTCGCGGTCGTGGCGGGTGCCCAGGGGGTGTCCACCGACAACAACGTGACGTTCCTGGGCCGCGGCGGTTCCGACACCACCGCGGTGGCGCTGGCGCACGGCCTCGGCGCCGACGCCTGCGAGCTCTACACCGATGTGTCGGGGGTGTTCACCACAGATCCACGGGTGTGCCCCAGTGCTCGGAAACTGGCACGGCTCGGCTTCGATGAATTGCTCGAGATGACCGCCATGGGCTGCCCCAAGCCGGCCGCCCGCTCGGTCGAGGTTGCCCGCACGTACGGCGTTCCCCTGCACGTGCGCTCGGCATTCACATGGGAACCGGGAACGTGGGTCGTCGACACGGAGTCAGGCATGGACGCTAGAGAAATGGAAAAGCCGATTGTGACCGGCATCGTGCCGGATACGTCGCAGGCCAAGGTCACACTGGTCGGCGTCCGCGACGAACCGGGGATCGCCGCCAAGGTGTTCCGCACGCTGGCCGACGCTGTGGTCAACGTCGACATGATCGTGCAGAACGTGGGCGACCACGACCGCACGGACATCTCGTTCACCGTTCCAGCAGAGAGCGCCGACGAGGTGCGAGCCATCTGCGAGGGCATGGTGGACACGGTGGGCTTCGCCTCGGCGAACACCGATGCCGGCATCGCCCGGGTCTCGCTCGTCGGCGCCGGCATGGCCAGCCATCCCGGCGTGGCCGCCACCATGTTCGAGACGCTGGCAGCGCAGAACATCAACATCGAGATGATCTCCACATCGCCGATCCGCATCTCCTGCGTAGTAGCCGAAGCAGACGTAAACCGAGCCACAGTGGCCCTGCACACAGCCTTCGGCCTCGACTGACCAGCCGAGAAAATCGCAGAAGCCCGCTGAACCGACCTCGGTAGCCTCAGATTCATGCGCGTAGGAATCGTGGGAGCCACCGGCCAGGTAGGCGGCGTCATGCGGGACATCCTCGCCGATCGGGACTTCCCGATCGACGAGCTGCGGCTGTTCGCATCTGCCCGCTCGGCCGGCCGCAAGCTGTCGTGGAACGGATCCGAGATCGCTGTTGAGGACGCTGCAGCAGCCGACTTCACCGGTCTCGACATCGCCCTGTTCTCGGCCGGCAAGACCACGTCGCTGGCGATCTCCGAGCACGTCGCCTCACAGGGTCCGACAGTCATCGACAACTCCTCGGCGTGGCGCATGGATCCCGATGTCCCGCTGGTGGTGCCGGAGGTGAACGCCCCCGAGGTGTTCAACGCGCCGAAGGGGATCATCGCCAATCCGAACTGCACGACGATGGCGGCAATGCCCGTGCTGGCGCCGCTGCACGCTGAGGCCGGCTTGGTGTCGATGGTGGCGGCCACCTACCAGGCGGTGTCCGGAGCGGGCCTCGCCGGCGTCGACGAGCTCGACCGTGCCTTGGCTGCGACCACCGAGGGTGCCGCTGCGCTCACCTTCGACGGCGATGCTGCCACCCACCCGGCCCCGGACAAGTTCCCAGGCCCGATAGCTCACAACGTGCTGGCACAGGCGGGCAACTTCGTCGACGACGGCAGCGGCGAAACCGATGAAGAGCAGAAGCTCCGCTACGAGAGCCGGAAGATCCTGGGCATCGGTGATCTGGCGGTATCGGGCACCTGTGTGCGGGTGCCGGTATTCACCGGGCATTCGCTTGCGCTGAACCTTCGCTTCGAGCGGTCGATCTCGCCCGAGCGGGCCACCGAGTTGCTGGCCGATGCGCCGGGTGTCGAGCTGGCCGATCTGCCCACACCGCTCAGCGCAGCGGGCCGTGACCCGTCCTACGTGGGTCGCATCCGCCGCGATCCCACCGTCGAACACGGCTTGGCACTGTTTGTGGTCGGCGACAATCTCCGCAAGGGAGCGGCGCTCAACGCGATTCAAATCGCCGAGGTTCTCTCGGCGATCTGAGACACAGTGCCGAAGTTCTCGGCGGCGCCTAGGACTTGTCGCCGCGGCGCACTGCTACTTCGGCGCCGGGCACCTCAGGCTCGTCGTCGACGATCTCGGCCGGAAAGCCGGGTGCCGTAATGGTCCGCCCCGTGGCTTCCTCGAGCCGCCGGATGATGTTCGGCGACCACTCCCGGTAGCCGTAGCGAGCGGCACCGTCGGCGAACACGTCCACCAGCAGCGGCGACAGCTCCAGCGGCAGGCCCTGTTCAGCGGCAATGTCGGCGAAGAGGCCGATGTCCTTGCACACCAGGTCCATGGTGAAGTTGATGTCCCGCGAGCCATTCAGGATGACCTGACTCTCGGTCTCGTGAACGAACGAGTTGCCCGAGCTGATGCGGATGGCCTCATACGCGGTGGCCAGGTCCATTCCCGCCGCTTGGGAGGTGACCAAAGCCTCGCACAGCGAGACCAGGTTGGCCGTGGCCAGGTAGTTCGTGACCACCTTGAGAATCGACGCGGAGCCCAGCGCTCCGGTGTACAGGATGCGGCGCCCCATCGTCGTGAGCAGCGGCAGCATCGCCTCGAAGGTGTCCCGGTCGCCGCCGGCGAAGATCGAGATGTTGCCGGTGGCGGCCCGGTGGCAGCCGCCCGATACCGGGCAGTCGATAGCGGCGCCACCAGCGGCTTCCACAAGCGCTCCCAGCCGGCGGACCTCGTGGTGATCGGTGGTGCTCATCTCGGCCCAGATCTTCGAACCCGATCCGGCCGACCCGGCTAACGCAGCCGAGGAGAACCCAGCCAGCACGCCGTCGCGAGCTTCGAGCACGGCCGCTGACGCAGCGGGCGTCGGCAGGCAGGTGATCACCACGTCGCAGCGTTCCGCCAACTCAGCACCCGATGAGGCCTCGCTCACACCGAGATCGAGAAATGGCGCCATCGCAGCCGGATCCAGGTCGCGCACGACCAGCTCGAACCCGTAGCGCTGCAATGAGCCGGCCAGCTTGCCGCCCACGTTGCCCAGCCCGATGAAGCCCACGCGCCGCGCTGCGTCCGATTGCATCACGCCTTTCTGTTGTCGCGAGCACGGCGAAGCTTCGTGCTCGCATAAACCGGTCGGGCAGGCGGGATTTGAACCCACGACCTCTTCGTCCCGAACGAAGCGCGCTACCAACCTGCGCCACTGCCCGTTTGCGATCACCGCTGGCTGATCGCTCCGGCCGAAGTTACCGGTCTCGCAAGCGCAAGCGCTACCGGAATGTACGGCCGCCTATGTGGCGCTCGCGGCGTCGCGCTCCAGCAGTTGGTGCGCGGTGCGCCGCAGCTGCAACGGGTTGAGTGGCTTGATCAGCCACGCATCGGCGTCAGAACGCCGGGCCAAAAAGACGTCGGCTTCCCGGTCGGCCAGCATCAGCACCGGCACCCGCGGCAGCCTGCCCATGCCGGATTCGAGCCGCAAGTCCAAGCATGTGGCCATGCCGCCCATGTTGCCGATCTGGAAGTCCAGGATCACCAGGTCAGGTGTGCTGGCCTCCACCGCGGGCCGGACCTCGTGACCTGATCGCACGACCCGGAAGGTCACGTCGGCCCCGGAAAGCGCGGCGGCCACCTCTTCGACGACCCAGTCTGCGTCGGTGGCCAGAAGCACGTCGGTCACGATGGCGCAGGGTAATGGGGTCTGCACTGCTGGGCGTCGTGTCGCGGCCGGTCCGGCTCGCGTCGCACATTTGGGCAGCGCTCCTAGAGTTCGGGCCGTCGCCGATCCAGGGGGCCTGGGTGAAAGCACGACAGAACCGCCGCCGCGGGTTCGCGCGCCTCGCTGCCGCGACGCTGCTGGTGTCTGGCGTGTTGGGCTTGGCCATCTCGCCGGCGTCCGCTCACGACGAGCCGGCCGACCACGCCCCCGACGCCGAGAACCCTCAGATCGTGGGCGACGACGGTTCCCGACAGATCGTCGTGGTGGAAGTCAACGGCCTCATCGATCCGATCATGGCGTCGTACATCAAGCGGGAAATCGCCACCGCGCAAGGGCGTCACGCGATCGGCGTGGTGCTGCAGGTTGAAAGTGCCGGAACCACGCTCGACGACCCCGAACTCGTCGAACTGCTCGACAATGTGCGTCTCGCGCACCTACCGGTGGGGGTGTGGGTCGGACCTAGCGGCGCACAGGCGCTGGGAGGCGCTGCCCACCTGGTCACCATGGCCGATTTCGCCGCGATCGCGCCCGGCGGTCGGATCGGCGACTTCGCCGCAGTGCAGGGCCTCATTCATGCCCATGGACCCGATGCCGAGCGGTTCCACCGTCACGACGACGGGCTTCACTCGGGCACGAGCGTCCGGTACTTCGACGCCGAATCTGCCATGGGCGAGGGTCTCATCCACAGCACGGCTCCATCGATCGGCGAGTTCATCTTCGCCATGTCGGATGCGGGCTACTTGCCGCCGATCGGGCAGAACGTCACCGGCGACGACGGTGTGGTGCGGCGAGCCCCGGCCCCCGATGTGGTCGTGAAGTTCGTCAAGCTGCCGCTGCTCGACGGCCTGTTCCACACCGCTGCCAGCCCGGCGGTGGCCTACTTGCTGCTGCTCGCCGGGTTGTCGTTGCTGCTGCTTGACTTCTACACCGGCGGCATCGGCGTCGCCGCGGTCGTGGGTGCTCTGTGCGGGCTGCTCTCGGCCTTCGGCTTGGGGACACTCGACATTCGACCGTGGGCGGTTGCGCTGCTCATCGCGGCCTTCGTGGCGTTCGCTGTGGACATCCAAACGGGCGTGCCGCGCTTTTGGACTGCCGTGGGCGGCGTGGCGTTGCTCGTCAGCTCGCTGTTGCTGTTCGGCCAGCACTCGATGAGTTGGATCCCGCTGGTCGTGGGCCTCGTGATGGTCGGCGTATTCGTGCTGTCGGGCATGCCTGCGCTGGTTCGGACCCGGTACGGCACCGCCACTGTGGGCCGGGATTGGCTGATCGGGGTTGAGGGCACTGCGGTGACCGACATCGATCCCGACGGCACCGTTGAAGTCCACGGTGCTCAGTGGCGGGCCCGAGTGAACCGGCTGACACCGCTGCAAGCGGGTGAACCGCTGCGTGTCAGCGGCTTCAGCGGGGTGGTGCTGGAGGTGGAGCCGCTCGAAGGTGCAGCGGTGGATTACCGCGAGATACGCAAGAAACGGGCTGATGCGCCGGTTTCCGAAACCGAATGAGGTTTCGTTTACCTCTTGTCAAGTGAATTTTTGTCCTCTAATGTCCCCCCCGAGAAGGGGGACACATGAGCGCTTTGCTGGTCGAGGAGTGGCAGGACAGGGCAGCTTGTCGAGGACCTCAGGCGGCGGTGTTCTTCCCGCCGCCCCGCACTGAGCGGCGCGACGAGAAAGCTCAGCGCGAGGCGCGCGCGAAAGCCATCTGCAACCAGTGTTCAGTGATCGCTGACTGTCTCGAACACGCGCTGGACGTCGGTGAGGCGCATGGCATCTGGGGCGGGCGCAATGAGATCGAGCGCCGCAACATGCTGCTAATGCGCACCGACGCCAGCTAGCAGTCCCCCACAGTTCCTGCAGCCACCACCTGCTGGCGCTGCGCGCCAGCGCGGGTTCAGTCCTGCACTGGCGTCAATCAGATACCGGGGGCAGCCGCGGCCCGGCAATGCGAAGGTCTCCCCGTCGACGCGTCACCCCCGTCCGGTCCAGGTACCCCACCAGCGGCAGCGCATACTTGCGTGTCGTGCCCAGTTCTTCGCGGATCTCGGCCACGGTGACGCCGTCCGGCTGAGCGCTCAGCAGGCCCGCTATCTGCTGGGCCGCGGCCTCGATGGCGGAAGCGGCAAACCAGATCCCGTCCGTGTGAACGAGGTCGCCGCGCCCCGACAGTGCCAAGAGCTCCTGCTGGGTGACACCGCCCGGCTCGGGCGGTGAGAAGGGCGCCGCTGCAAGCTCGGCAATGACGGGATGGTCGGCGAGCACATCTGCCGCGTCCATCCGCCGGGCGCGCCCGGCGTCGATCACGATCCCCTCGAGGGTGTCGATCGCAAGACGCTGTCGTTCGTCGAGCGCAGCCAGGTCCAGGCCGAGGGGACCGGCCCGCTCGACCCCCTCTCGCAGGTCGTCAAGCAGTTCGTCCAGCAGTTCGGGCGGCGCCACCCAATCGCCCAGTACGGGCTCGACGCGTTCGCCGGTCAGTCGCTCGAGTTGCGCCGCCTCTACCCAGCCGCGCTCGGCAAGCATGCGCTCGGGCCGGGCGTCGGGCGTGGCGACCGAAGCTCGCAGCTGCGGATCGGGATCGAGCACGGTGCCGCCGCCGATGGTCTGCCCCCGGCCGAAGTCGCGCAGCACGAAGCGGTCGCCGAGCACGAGGGGCAGCGCGACCGGCAGGTGCAGCCGGGCGTAGCCGGTCTCGCCGGGAGCGATGCGTTCGGGTCCGAGCACTCGCAGCCGCACGGGCCATTCGCCCGATCCGAGGTAGAAGGCGTAGGCGCCCCGCCGGGTGACATCGCTGCCGAGGCTGTCCAGCACCCTCAGTTCCACGTCGATGCTGCGGGTGCGGTGCCACTGGCCCTGCCGCACGAGCGCGATGCCGCGTCCCAGATCGTCGGCATCGACACCGGTCAGGTTGAGCGCCACCCGGTGTCCCGGTCCGATGCGCTCGACCGCCGCGCCCTGGGTCTGAATTGCTCGAATCCGGGCCGTCCGGCCGCCTGGCGCGGTCTGCAGCTCGTCGCCGGCTGACACGCCACCGCCCGCCAGCGTGCCGGTCACGATCCGGCCCGCTCCGGTTGCGGCGAACGACCGGTCAATCCACAGGCGGGGCCGGTCCCGGTCGGCTGCCGTGGGTGTGGCAGCGCACAGGTCGTCGAGCGCGGCCCGCAGCTCGTCGAGCCCGGTGCCATCGATGGCGTCGGTGGCAATCACCGGCGCGTCTTCGAGGAACGTGCCTTCGACGTGGTCGGTAACGTCGAGCCGGGCCAACTCGGCCAGCTCGTCGTCGACGAGACCGATCTGGCTGAGCACCACCACGCCGTGCGAGATGCCGAGCAGTTCGAGGATCGCCAGGTGCTCTGCCGATTGCGGCTTCCAGCCCTCGGGCGCAGCCACGACGAACAGCGAGGCGTCCACCGCCCCGACGCCGGCCAGCATGTTCTTGACGAAGCGGATGTGCCCGGGAACGTCCACGAAGCTGACCTGCCTGCCTGACGGCAAGGCGCAGAAAGCGAACCCCAGGTCGATGGTGAGCCCGCGCTCCTTCTCCTCGGCCAGCCGGTCGGGGTCGGTGCCGGTGAGGGCGCGCACCAGCGTCGACTTGCCGTGGTCCACGTGCCCCGCGGTGCCAACAATGTGCACGCCGCCAGCTTGCCCTGCCCGAACCGGGTCGCGCCGAATGCTCAGGAGAATGGCTGAGCCCAGGAATCGGCTTGTGTAGCGTGGTGGTGCGACCCTAGGGTCGCTGGTGGACCGAGACGGAATCGAACCGTCCGAGGCGGGGTATCAAACCAGCTCGGCGCACCAGCGCTCGGCCCACGAGAGCCGCACTCTTCGGGGTGCGGCTCTCGTCATGCTGGCAGGCAGAGCGTCAACCACTTTCATGGTTTTCTGATCGCCCGGGCGGGCCAGGATGCCGCCCGCGCACAGTGCAGTTATGCGGGGCTACTGGCCGAGCGCTTGACGGACCGCGGCAGCCACGACGGTGTCGTCGGCGGGATCGACCGTGCGCAGGTCGATCACGGTGGTCTGCTCGTTGACGCGGGCAATGACCGGCGGATCGAACGTCCGCAGCGCAGCCGCGTGGTCGCCGTCGAGTTCGATGCCCGCAGACGGGATCTCCTGACCGGGCAGCGAACCCGCGCCAGCCAGCGCGGTCGTGCGTGCTGGCTGGCCGACGCCGAGCGCTTCGGCCCGCTGGGCCAACTCGTCGACCGGCACTTTGGCCATGCGCCAAAACGGGATCGCATCGGCATCGCGACGCAGGTACGCCAGCGCCACCGACTGCAACGCATCCAGCACCAGCGAGCCAGGCCGGAAAGCCCGCATCAGTGGGTGCGACGCACAGGCGGCCACCAGATCGGCATTACCGCAGATGATTCCGGCTTGCGGGCCGCCCATCAGCTTGTCGCCGGAGAACGTGACGAGTGCAGCGCCCGCTGCGAGGGTCTGCCGCGCTCCCGGCTCGCCGGCCAGCCAGTCGGGCCGCGTCCCCAGCCACGGGCAGCGCTCGTCCAGCAGGCCCGATCCCAGGTCGGACACCACCGGTGGCCCGATCTTGGCAAGGTCCGCCACGTCGGCCTCTTCGGTGAAGCCGGTGATGCGGTAGTTGGAGGGGTGCACCTTCAGCAGCAGCGCAATGTCGTCCTGCTCGACGGCCGCCCGGTAGTCGGCTGCACGGGTGCGGTTGGTGGTGCCCACCTCCACCAACCGCGCGCCCGACTGCTCCATTACCTCGGGAACCCGGAATCCGCCGCCGATCTCCACCAGTTCGCCACGCGACACCGCCACGCCGCGGTCACGGGCCAGCGCCGCCAGCACCAGCGTCACCGCTGCGGCGCAGTTGTTGACCACGAGTGCCGCTTCGGTGCCGGTCAGGGTCGCGAGCAGCAGCGAGGCGTGTGAGGTGCGTGAACCGCGGCGTCCCGACGCCAGGTCGAACTCCAGGTTGCTGAAGCGCACCGGTCCGTCGTCGTCAGGTTCCAACCCGAGCGGCGCCCTGCTGTGTTGTTGACCGAGCGGTGCTCGACTGTGTTGTTGACCGAGCGGAGCCCGGCCGAGATTGGTGTGCAGCAACACCCCGGTGGCGTTGATCGCTGGCCCCAACAGGCTGCGCCGCAGACGGTGTGCCTCGTCAGCAGCCGAGTCGGGATCGCCGGCGGCGATGGCCGCTCGGGCGGCAATCACCAGCAAGGGGTGCGGCAGGCCCACATCTGCGATCCGCAGCGCCAGGTCGTTCACCGACGGCGGCCTCATCGCCCGGACACTACTGCCGCCCTCTCACACGCCCGTCGGTAACGTCCCCAGGGGCCTTGCGAGAACCGGAGCCGCTGTGACAGACACCGATGGGACTGACGCTGGCGCTCCTGCCGAGATACCGCTGCGGCCGGCAGCCACCGTGATGCTCGTTCGCGACGGCACGGACGGTCTCGAGGTGTTCATGCTGCGCCGCAACCCGCGCAGCGAATTCGTCCCCGGCCAGTTCGTCTTCCCAGGCGGTGCCGTCGACGCGGAGGACCGCGACGACCCGGGTCTGGAGTCGGTCTGCGTCGGCCTCGACGACCAGACGGCCTCAGCGATGATCGGCGTCGATCATGGCGGCCTCGCTTTCTGGGTGGCCGCAGTCCGAGAGTGCTTCGAGGAAGCCGGTGTCCTGCTGGCCCGTAACGGCAAAGCCCACGTGTCATTCGACGAACCTTCCACAGCGCAGAGGTTCGAGACGCTGCGCCGGCAAGTCCATGACGGCGAACTGCGGCTAGCGCAGATGTGCGAAGACGAAGGACTCGTGCTCGAACTCGACGAACTCCGCTATGTGAGCCATTGGATCACGCCGGTCGGCCCGACGCGCCGCTTCGACACCTGCTTCTTCATGGCCCACATTCCCGAGGGCCAAGAGCCGCTGCACGACGGCAGCGAAACGGTCGAGAGCACCTGGATCCGCCCCGCCGACGCCTTCGCCCAACACGCCGAGGGCAAGTTCATGATGATCTTCCCGACCTACAAGAACCTCGAGCCAATGCTCGAAGTCGACACGGTCGCGGACCTCCTGGCCTGGGCCGACGAACTACAAGACATCCCCGCCCTGCTGCCAGCAATAGCGGTAAGCCCCGAAGGCGAAGTCCTCACCCTGCTCCCCGGAGACGAGGGCTTCGAAGAAGCGTCAGCCAACCCCCCACCCCCAGGCTCCATGCCCTAGCGCCCCTGCCCCTACGCACCCCGGGCGGTCTACAGGATCGTCAGGTTGGCCACGAACAGCCGACGGCCTCTTGGCCGCTGGGGATACTCTGCCGACCCTTTGTCATGAATAACACTCATGGCATATTGAGGCACGCAAGAGGTGCCGGTGGCCGTTCGAGAACCCGACAAACGCCCGCTGCGGCGCAACGCTCTCGCTGCCGTCGTGCTTGCGCTTGCGGTGACCACCCTCGCGGTGCCTGCTGCGGCCGATGCCCCAGCTGTTCCTGGCAAGCCCACGGGGCTGCGCGTCGTGTCCGCCGCTCACGATCAGGTCACGATTGGGTGGGACGATCCAGGCGACGCGTCGATCACCGGTCATCGGATCCTGCGCCGCTTGCGCGATTCCTATGAGGTAGGCCGCTTCGACGTCATCGAAGACAACACCGGCACCGCGGACACCACCTTCACCGATACCGAGATCACGCCCGGCACGCGTTACGTGTACCGCGTCAATGCGGTCAACTCTGTGGGCGTCAGCCGCCAGTCCACGTCCCCCCCCCCCCGCCAAATAACGACGACAACAATGACGGCGACGGGGGCAACGGCGGCGAAGACAACAACGACGGTGTGATCCCCGGCGAGACCATCGGCCGGATCGACATTCGTGACCCCGACAAGCTCACCGACGGCGATCCGGTCCCTGCCCGCAGCATCGTCACCATCGACCCTCCGCCGCTGCAGACCTCCACCCAGACAGTCGACGACCTCGACCGCACGCACTACCCCGATCTTGTGCTGGATTCGGCGAATGGTGATCCGCGCAGCATCTGGTCGGACGGGGTGACGTTGTGGGTGGGCGACGACGCGGACGAGAAGGTGTATGGGTACGAGCTGTCGGGCACGTTCGGGGATCGTGACTCGGCGCGGGACATTGCGGGGGTCACCACTGAGGCGTTCTATGTGACGGGCTGGGGGGATCGTTTGTGGACCGGCGACGAGGGCCAGCCCTCGGGTGCTGATCATCCGTGGGCGTACGCGTTCGATCTGCCGGGGCTCGCGCGGTCGTCGGGGCACGACTTCGCGTTGCGCGAGGGCGTCGGCGTCGGCGAGTCCACCGCGAGAGCGATCAGCCTCGCCAGCGGCGAACGCGTCACCGCTTTGGAGTTCGCCCTGCACGCCGACAACGACCACGCCAGAGGCATCTGGTCCAACGGGGTCACCATGTTCGTCGTCGACGAGATCGACGACAAGATCTACACCTACCGCACAGGCGACAACGCGGCGGTGCGCGTCGAGGGCGCGCCGCGACCGGGGCGACCCTCAGGGCGACTTTGGCTGATCCTGAAGGGGTGCCTGATCCGTTCACCGGGACGTGGCAGTGGCAGCGCCGAGCGGACGCGGACTCGGGCTGGGAGCCGATAGCGGACGCGACTGCTGATTCGTATGTGGTCGCTGCTGGGGATGTCGGCTACCAGGTGCGGGCGACAGCGACCTTCGATGCCGGCGCCGATGACGCCGGGGCCGACGAGCGCTGCACTGGCATGATCGCGTCGCCTGGGGGCCAGCGGTGGGACTCGGTGTCTGCAGGGGTGTGGCACACATGCGGCACCACTGGCGGGGAGGTGTTCTGCTGGGGCAACCGGGCTTGGTTCAACGATTCCGGCAAAGCCCACCACCATCCCCAGCACGACCCCTACAACGCACCCCGCTCAGCCCAGCCAGACAACGCCCGCTATTCGTCTGCGGGCTACTGGCACACGTGCTGGACCTACGGCACCGAGACCGCGCCCAAAGTGATCTGCACCGGCGACAACGGCTTGGATCAGGCCCGCTGGAAGAAGAAGACTCTCGACTGACACACAACGGCCGTAGCACATGGGTTTCGAGCCTGCTGAACGAGGTACATCGCCAGATCGCCGATCAGGATCTGCGGTTTGCGCTTCTGGGCTCGAGTGCACGCAAGCTCAAGTCCGCAGGCACAAACCTGTTGGCGGGCCGTGCGTCGCGTATGGCCATGCATCCGCTCACTGCCGCGGAACTGGGCAGCGACCGAGTCCACCATCGAGGTCGACTTCGTGCTGCGCCGCGACCACCGGCACGCAGCGATCGAGGTCAAGGCAGCGGAGCGATACAACTCCGCCTTCGTCAAAGGACTTCGAGCAGCAGCCGACCTGCCGGGCCTCGCACGACGCATCGTGATCTACCGAGGCCGCCGCGCCTTCCGCACTGAGGACGGTATCGACGTCTGGCCGCTCGAGACCTTCCACCAGGCCCTGCGCGACGGAGAACTGTGGAGCTGAGCCCCAGCCAACCGATCCGTTTGGGCCAGGCTCACTGGAAGAAGAAAACCCTCAGCTAGACGATGAGTTCCCAGGGGTGGGGGCTGTCCATGCCCTAGCTGCGACGAGAGCTGAGCGTGACGGAGATCGGGCCTTCGAGACGAGCAGTGCAGGTACCCATGTCCACGGGCGGACAAACCTCGCTGACCAACCGCTCAGTGATCTGCTCAAACACCTCAGCCGCAAGCCCACCAGCACCATTGCCAGTCACAGGCTCACCAGCATCACCGCCAGCGGACACGGCGGGCTCCAGCGGTATCGAACCCAGCAACGGCACGCCAAGATCAGCGGCCAGGCGCTCGCCGCCGCCTTCGCCGAAGAACGACCAACGCTGTCCGTCAGGTGCGACGAACGCACTCATGTTCTCCACCACGCCGACGATCGGCATGTGGCTGCGACGAGCCATGTCGGCCACACGCACCGCCACCTTCTGCGCGCTGAGCGCGGGGGTGGTCACCACCAGCATCTCGGCCTGAGGCAGCAGGCGCGCCAGCGCCATCTGCACATCACCGGTGCCGGGCGGCATGTCGATGAGCAGGTAGTCCACCTCGCCCCAGTCCACGTCGTGCAAGAACTGCTCGACGGCCTTGGCGAGCATGAGACCCCGCCACATCAGCGCGGTCTCCTCGGTCTCCACCAATAGCCCGGTCGAGACGACCTTCAGCAGACCGGCACCGGCAGGCCGTTCTTCGGGCAGAATCTTGCCCCGCTCTTCGCCCTCAGCGGGCGGGCGGGCGCCGAGGCGGCCCTCCATGCCCAGCATCCGGGGAACGCTGAAGCCCCAGATGTCGGCGTCCATCACCCCGACGACGAAGCCGCGTGAAGCCAACGCCGTCGCCAGGTTCACCGTCACCGACGACTTGCCCACGCCGCCTTTGCCCGACGCCACCGCCAGCACCCGGGCGCTGGCGGGCACCTGGCTCGGTGTGGCGTGGTCGCGGGCGGTGCGCCGGGCACGTTCCATCACCCGCGCCTTCTCGGCGGCGTTCAGCTCGTCCCAGTGCAGCCGTACGTTGGTGATGCCGGGCAGCCCAGCAACCCGCGTCTCGCAGTCCCGCTTGATCGTGGCGCGCAACGGGCAGCCAGCGGTGGTCAGCGCCACGGTGACATGCCCGGTACTGCCTTCGCGATAGGCGTTGCGCACCATGCCCAGGTCGACGATGTTGTCGCCCAGTTCGGGGTCCATGACACCGCGAAGGATGGCGATCATCGCCTCGTCATTCACGGGAGCATCGGTGGAGGTGCTCACGTTGAGGCAGGGTAACGCCGCTGCGGGTGGCCCCACAGGCCGGCGCCTGCTGCGGCGGGTATGGCTCCTTCGGCCTGCTGCACGCAGTTTCAAGCCACACCTGTGCAACTGGCTCCGATGGCACTAGCATCGACCTCAGAACATTTGCCCAATTCGGGCTGATTCGGGAGTCACTGTTGTGATCACGCTGACCGATACCGCCGCTGAAAAGGTCCACGAACTCATTACTCAGGAGCTGACTGAGTCGGGAGGCGAGACGGTGCTGGCGCTGCGTGTCGCAGTGCGGCCGGGCGGCTGCTCGGGCTTCAGCTACGAAATGTTCTTCGATTCCGAGACGGCTTCCGACGACATGTCAAAGTCGTACGGCGACATCAAGGTGGTGTCCGATCCGATGAGCGCGCAGCTGCTCGAAGGCGCCACGCTCGACTTCACCGACGGCCTGATGGGATCGGGTTTCGCCATCGACAATCCCAATGCGCAGCGCACCTGCGGCTGCGGCAGCTCGTTCAGCTGAGCCCGTCTGACATCGAGCCTGGCCCGACCGACGGCCGGGCGAGCACAGGCTCACTCCTGCAGTTCGTGGTTGACGGCGTAGTCGTCGAAGTTCCCGACGACGGCGACACGCTGCTCGGCGTGCTGCGCGACCGTCTCGGCATTGAGGCGGTCCTCGACGGTTGCAGCCCTCAGGGGCAGTGCGGCTGCTGCACGGTGCTGGTCGACGACGCGCCCCGCGTGGCCTGCGTCACACCGGCTCGCAGAGTGGCCGGACGCCACGTCACCACAGCTGCTGGGCTGAACCCCACAGAGCGACAGCGCTGGTCGGAGGCATTTCTTGCATGCGGTGCCACCCAATGCGGCTTCTGCACGCCAGGCATTGTGTGTCGCTTCGTGGGCCACGAACGGCGCGGCGCCGATCTGTCGGACCGCACGACGGTCGACAAAGCGCTGGCGGCGCACCTGTGTCGATGCACGGGCTGGCAGACCATCCGCGAAGCCGCAGCACACGCCGTAGCGCCACCCGCAGACGTCCCCGAACGTGACCCAGAGGCTGCCGCCCGCCGCGCCAGCATCGAGACCGGCGGCCCGCAGCAATCGGTGCCGGTCAGTGTGCTGGGCGGGCTCGACTTCGGCGCCGACGGAGCACCCCCAGGCACGCTCACTGCGGTTGCCGGACCAGACGGCAACTGGTTTGCGGCAGAGACCCTGACCGAGGCGCGCCGCCAGGCCGCCAAAGTGCAGGGTCGCCGCAGCACGCTCGAACCTGTTCCACCCATCGAGATCCCCGAACCGCCGGCTGGCAAGCAATGGGACGTCCGCCTGACGACCTGCTGGACCGAGCCCGGCTACCTCGAAACCGACGCTGCATGGTGCGTGCCCGGCGGCGAACCATCCGATCCGCTGGCAAACGGCGGTGCATTCGGAGGCAAGACATCGTCGCCAATCCAAGACGAGGCGCAACAGCTCGCAGCCCAACTCGGCCAGCCAGTCCGCGCGCTGTGGTCACGAGAAGACGCAGTACGCCGAGGCCCCAAGCGCCCCCCGCTAGCTGCAGGCCTCAGAGCCGACGGAACCGGAATCATCCGAATAGCAAGAACACCCGGCGCCGCCGACATCCTCCGAGCCGTCCTGCCAGCAGCAACGATCGAAGAAGTAGAAGTGCCGGGCCCCCCAACCTCGCTCGCACTACGCGCCGCAGTCTGGGCCGAAGCAAACATGCTGGCCACAGCGCTAGAGCGGCTGCAATCCGGCGAACCACTCCACACGAGCGGCACCGCCACGGTCAAGATCACGTCTCCCGCAGGAGCCACAGCCCAGGCAACGGTCGGTCCAACCGGAATCGAAGTGCACATCGAAGCTGGAGACCCCCTCGACAACGTGACCCTGCGCAGCTACGCAATCGGCGCCACCCACATGGCCTGGAGCTGGGTCACCTCCGAGTCCCTGTCAGTAGACGCCAAAGGCGAAGTCCAAGACCTCACCATCCGCAGCTTCGAAATAGCCCGCTCCGCCGACACCCCCAACATCGAAGTCACGATCAAACCCTCCAACCAGCCCCCCGTCCCAGCGGGCGAAGCAGTATTCGCAGCAGTAGCAGCAGCCACTTGGCTCAGCGCAGGAGCCCCACCCCGGACGCAAAGAGCACCTTGACCGCGTCGAATCTGTAGTTCACAGTGCGTCGAATCTGTAGTGTTGAGCTATGTCACCGGACGGCTACATCCCTCGAATTGTCGACCAAGAACTGGACGAGCTCATCGAGGGTCTGCCGGCGATCGCCATTGAGGGGCCCCGCGGAGTCGGCAAGACCGAGACTGCATTGCGGCGGGCCAAGACCGTTCACCGGCTCGACGACGCCGACCAGTACGCCTTGATCCGAGCTCAACGCCAGAGATTGATCGAGGGCGAACCGCCAATTCTGATTGACGAGTGGCAGCGAATGCCCGAGTCGTGGGACGTCGTGCGGCGAGCAGTGGACGCAGACGGTACTGCGGGCAGATTCCTGCTGACCGGTTCAGCAACGCCAACCCGCAAGCCGACGCACTCGGGGGCAGGTCGAATCGTGACCGTTCGAATGCGACCGATGTCCTTGGCGGAACGAATGCCCGTGGTGCCCACGGTCAGTCTCGGTTCATTGCTGAGTGGCACCCGGCCCGACTTGACGGGCGAGACCGATGCAACCATCGTCGATTACGCCGAGGAGATCATGCGGTCTGGCTTTCCGGGAATCCGGCGCCTCTCGAGTCGTCTTCGGCGGTCTGCCCTCGACGGATACCTGGACCGGATCCCAGAGCACGACTTCGATGACCTCGACCGTCGTGTACGTGATCCCCAAACGTTGCGTCGCTGGCTGATGGCCTACGCAGCAGCAACCTCAACGACAGCATCGTTCGAAACCGTGCGTGACGCAGCGGCGACGTCCCAAGGCCACAAACCAGCGAGATCCACCACTCTCACGTACCGGACGGCTCTGGAACAGCTGTGGCTGCTCGACGAGGTTTCGGCTTGGCACCCCACCGGGAACCCGTTGCGCCGTCTAGCTGGGTCACCCACCCATCACCTTGCCGATCCTGCGTTGGCTGCTCGGCTGCTCGGCTGCGACGCCGATGAACTTCTCGCCGGCACCACTGGCGGTCCGGCAATTGCTCGCAATGGACCATTGCTCGGTGCTCTCTTCGAGTCACTCGTCACGCTGTCGGTGAAGGTCTATGCGCAACAGAACGAAGCACGGGTTCATCACCTGCGCACCCATGGCGGCGAGCGTGAAGTCGATCTGATCGTCGAGCGTGGCTACGGCACAGTGGTGGCGCTCGAAGTCAAGCTCACTTCCTCAGTGGAGGAACGTGATCTGCGTCACCTTCGTTGGTTGAGCGAACGTCTGGGGCCCGACCTGCTTGACGCCGCGGTCATCACCACCGGATCCCACGCGTACCGTCGCCGCGATGGCATAGCTGTTGTTCCGGCGGCACTCCTGGGGGCGTAACGCATTGCAACCTGGCTAAGCGCAGGAGCCCCACCCCAACTCCCGACCGGGCGCGCCGCGCTAGCGTCACCCGGCGATGGCTGAATCAGCAATTGACAAGCTCCGCCGCCTCAGCGCAGCCGAGGACGGACTCTGCAGCTTCGTCTGTCTCGACGCGAGCGGGAACCCGCACGTGTCGATTATCAACGCCGGGGTCATGGACAACCCCGTAACCGGCGAGACCAGCGTCGCCTGCGTGGTGGCGGGCAAGGCTCGCAAGGCTCGATTGCTGCGCGAAGACCCCCGGGCAGCGGTCGCGTTCCGCCACCGCTGGGATTGGGTGGCTGTCCACGGCAACGCGCAGCTGGTCGGCCTCGACGATCCCGCCGACGGCGTCACCGACGCCGACATTCCCGAACTGCTGCGCGAGGTGTTCCGCTCGGCC
The DNA here is from genome assembly GCF_965221945.1 of Candidatus Poriferisodalis sp. Lineage (GTDB taxonomy): Bacteria > Actinomycetota > Acidimicrobiia > Acidimicrobiales > Poriferisodalaceae > Poriferisodalis. Next base: position 3,444,483 of record NZ_OZ244925.1, read on the forward strand.
GGCGGCAACCACGAGGACTTGGACGAGTACGACCGGGTGATGGCCCGCCAGCGTCGCCTGGCGGTCTTCATCGCGCTGGATCACATCACGTCCAACGCCGGCAGCATCTCTTGAACTGATCACCGGGGAACGAAGGCATACCGATGGCTGCACCTATCGCTCACTATTCGAAGTGGTACCGAGCCGGCGACTTCATGTTCGTCTCAGGCCAGATCGGCCTGCAGGACGGCGCGCTCGTCGATGGCGTCGAGGCCCAGGCCCGCGCCGTTCTTGCAAACGTCGAAGAGGCCCTCGCCGAGGCCGGAGGCACGCTCAACGATGTCGTCAAATGCCTGGTTTTCATGACCGACATCGGCAACTTCTCGCTGGTCAACTCGATCTACGCCGAGGCCTTCGGCGAGCATCGCCCGGCCCGCAGCGCCATCGGCGTGGCAGCCCTGCCGCTCGGTGCCGAAGTCGAGATCGAAGCCATCGCGCACCTGCCCGAATAGCTCCCTGACCCGGCCCGCCCGCCTACTACGCTGCGGACCATGTTCGGCGGCATCCTCATCGTGATCGTGCTCCTGCTGAGCCCGTTCATCATCACGATCTCACTGGCCGCCGTAGCTGCCCTGTTGGGCAAGCTCCTCGGAGACGACGCTGAAGCCCGCCACGAAGGCAGCTCCCTCGTCGAAACAAACATCTAGCCAGCTAGCGCCAGCGGTAAGTACCGAGCCGGTAGCCGACCGATCGCACGGTCTGGATCAGGTTGGCGTTCTCCTCGCCCAGCTTGGCTCGCAGCCGCCGCACATGAACATCCACCGTGCGGGCACCGCCGTAGTACTCATATCCCCACACTTGGTTCAGCAGCGCTTCACGCGTGAACACCCGCCCCGGCTGAGAAGCCAGGAAGCGCAGCAACTCGTACTCCATGTAGGTGAGGTCGAGCGGACGCTCGTCCACCACCGCTTCGTAGGTGTCGAGATTGATGCGCAGCGACCCGTAGGTGATGATCTCGGTCGAGGGGCCACTCGATGCGGCTGCCAAGTGCGCCAGGCGAGCCTCCAGCTCGCGCGGGTGAAACGGGTCCAGGCAGAAGTCGTCGAACAGCTCGTCGCGCATGGTCAATTCGTCAAGCGCGTTGCCGCGCACCAGCACCAGCACTCCCAGCGTGGCCGACGCGTTCTCACGCAGCGCCCGCGCCACCGCCCAGGCAGCATCGGTGCCGCCGCCGTCCCCGCTGCCGCCGTCGAGCCGGATGATCGCCCCGGTCCAACCTTCCGACGGCGCGGCCGCCGTCACGTCGGCCGCACTGGCCACCGGCTTCCAGGCGTAGCCGCCCAGATCCAGGAACTGCGCTAGCTCGGCGCTCACGGAGGCGGGGTGGACGGCGTACATGGTCACTCAACAGTTCACACAGCGGCGAAGTAGTTGTCCAATTCGAATTGGGTCACCTGGGTCTGGTACGCCGACCATTCTCGCCGTTTGTTGCGCAAGAACCAGCGGAACAGGTGCTGGCCCAGCGTTTCGGCCACGAGTGTGCTGCCTTCCATCTCGTCGAGCGCCTCGTCCAGCGAGGCCGGCAGGTTGTGCCCGTAGGCCGGTCCGCCGTGGTCGCTGTAGCCGGTGATCGACGGGGGCGTCTCAGGCGGCAGCTCGTACCCCTCTTCAATACCCTTCAGCCCCGCGGCCAAGATGACGGCGAACGCCAGGTACGGGTTGCATGCGGGGTCCGGCGCCCGGTATTCGACCCGCGTCGCCTCCTCGGCCTCGTTGCGTGTCGGCGGCACCCGGATGAGCGCCGCCCGGTTGCTGCGGGCCCACGAGATCCCCACCGGCGCCTCGTACCCCGCAATCAGCCGCTTGTAGCTGTTGACGAGCTGGTTCGTGACGGCGGTGATCTCGCGTGCGTGGGCCAGCAACCCCGCCACGAAGCCCCGCGCCACGTCGGACAGCCCGTCCGCACTGCTGGGGTCGCTGAAGGCGTTGCGCCCCTCGGAGAACAGCGACAGGTGGGTGTGCATCCCCGAGCCCTGCACCCCAGCCAGCGGCTTGGGCATGAACGTGGCATGCACGCCGTGCTCGAAAGCGATCTCGCGCACCAGCAGCCGGAATGTCATCACGCTGTCGGACATGGTGAGCGCATCGGCGTAGCGGAGGTCGATCTCGTGCTGGGACGGCGCGTCCTCGTGGAACGAGTACTCGACGGGTATGCCCATCGCCTCGAGCGCACTCAGCGTGCGATGCCTGATGTCCGACGCGATGTCGGCGGTGGTCAGGTCGAAGTAGCTGCCCCCGTCCAGAGGCACGGGGCGCCCGTCGGCCCGTTCGGGCTCGAACAGGAAGTACTCCATCTCGGGTGCGACATAGAACGTGTAACCGGCGGCGCGCGCCCGGTCCATGACCCGTCGCAGCACGCCGCGCGGGTCGCCGCTGAACGGCGTGCCGTCGGCAGCGGTGATGTCGCAGAACATGCGGGCCGAGATATCGTCGCTGGTCCGCGACGGCATGAGCTCGAACGTCTCCGGATCGGGCTGGGCCACCATGTCGGCCTCAGCGATCCTGCTGAAGCCTTCGATGGATGACCCGTCGAACACCATGCCCTGCTCGAAGGCCGTTTCCAGCTCTGCCGGCGAGATGGCGAATGACTTCAGCTGGCCGGCCACGTCGGTGAACCACAGACGGATCAGTCGCACGCCCCGTTCGGTGACGCGGCGCAGCACGTAGTCCTGCGGTCGTTCCATGGCGACCTTCCCCTTCCGGTTCGGCTCAGTGGGTCGCAAAGTCCTCGGTGGAGGACCGGCAGGGTCCCAGTGGCTGAGCCCCCATTGTCGGCGGTGATATGAGGCCAAAACCAGGCACCAGAGCCAGCTTCACGCGTTGTTCACAATTGAGCAATGGCCCGGAAACCCTGGCTCGTTTGTATCGTGCGCACGGATATTGGTGTCAGCCGCCGACCGAGCCAGCTGCGCGCAGGCTCACCGGCCACACCCGATCCACCCTGGTTCACATCCGATTCAGTTCACATCCGATTCAGCGAAGGAGCATGCTGTGACCTACCGGGCTGAGTACATCTGGACCGACGGCACCGAGCCCACGGTCGAAGTGCGTTCCAAGACGAAGGTCCTTGCCGACGGCGAAGAGCCGGGCATCTGGGGATTTGACGGTTCCAGTACGAACCAGGCTGAAGGAAGCGACTCCGACGTCGTGCTGCAGCCCGTCTACACCTGTCCCGATCCGCTGCGCGGCGGCAACGACATCATGGTGATGTGCGAGACCCTCCTGCCCGAGACGTTGGAGCCGCACCCCACCAACATGCGGGCCAAGCTGCGGGCAATCCTCGACGAGTACGGCGATCAGGACTTCTGGTTCGGGCTCGAGCAGGAATACACCATGCTCGATCCGGTCACGAAGTGGCCCTCGGGCTTCCCGCCCAACGGCTTCCCCGGTCCCCAGGGGCCCTACTACTGCGGTGTCGGTGCGCTGCGCATCCACGGCCGCGATGTGGTCGAGCAGCACACCACTTGGTGCATCGACGCGGGCCTGGCCATCTCGGGCACCAACGCCGAGGTCATGCCCGGGCAGTGGGAGTTCCAGATCGGCCCGGTCGACGCCCTCACCGTGGGCGATGAGATCTGGCTGGCCCGCTACCTGCTGTACCGCGCCGGTGAGGAGCACCAGATCGAGATCAGCCTCGCCGCCAAGCCCATGCAGGGTGACTGGAACGGCGCCGGCATGCACACCAACGTGTCCACCAAGGCCATGCGCGAGAACTACGAGGCAGTGGTGAAAGCGGCCGAGTCGCTGGGCGCCCCCGGCAAGCCCGCGGAGCACATCGTCGGCTACGGCCACGGCATCGAGCTGCGCCTGACCGGCGAGCATGAGACCGAGCGCTACGACACGTTCAGCTACGGCGTGTCCGACCGTGGCGCCTCGGTGCGCATCCCCTGGCAGGTCCACCAGGAGGGCAAGGGCTACATCGAGGATCGTCGGCCAAACGCCAACGCCGATCCCTACGTGGTGACTGCGCTGCTGAGCCAGACCATCGGCGAAGTCCTCGCCTGACCTGACGCCCTAGCGGTAGAAGTTCGTGATCGGCATGCGCCGATCCTTGCCGAAGCTCTTCGCTGTGATGCGAGGACCGGGCGGCGACTGACGGCGCTTGTACTCGGCGATGTCGACGAGCCGCGTCACGCGGTGCACGAGCTCGGCGTCGGCACTGAGCTCTTCGGCAACGTCAATCAACTCGGCCGCGCTGAGGTCGCCTTCCACATAGGCCTCCACCAGGGGGTCCAGCAGTTCGTAGGGCGGCAGGCTCTGGTCGTCGCGCTGGTTGGGCCGCAGCTCCGCTGACGGCGGCTTGGTCAGGCAGGCCTGCGGGATGCGTTCGCCGTCGCCCTGGCGGTTGCGCCACCCGCACAGCTCGTACACCACCAGCTTGGGCACGTCGGAGATGACGGCGTACGCGCCGGCGGTGTCCCCGTACAGCGTCGTGTAGCCGACGGACGTCTCGGTCTTGTTGCCGGTGGTCAGCACGAGCCAGCCGAACCGATTCGACATCGCCATGAGCAGGACGCCGCGGATGCGGCTCTGAAGATTCTGATCGGTGAGATCTGCGGCTGCTCGGTCGGCGGTTGAGCCGACGTCAGCAGCCCGGTCGGCGGTTGAGCCGACGTCAGCAGCTTGATCGGCAGCCGAACTGTCGTCGCCGGGGTTGGCGCCCTCGAGCATTCCGGCCAGGGCTGCGTGCGCGGGCTCGATCGGCACGGTTCTGAAGTCGATGCCCAGGTTGGCGGCGAGCTGGGCGGCGTCCGTGCGAGATCCTGCGCTCGAATAGCGCGACGGCATGGAGACGCCGTGGACGTGTTCGGGGCCGAGTGCGTCGGTGGCGATGGCTGCGACAGCGCTCGAGTCGATGCCGCCGGACAGTCCGACAGCCACGTCGGTGAAGCCGTTCTTGCGGACGTAATCGCGGGTCGCAACCACCAGCGCCAGCCACACCTCCTCCAGCGGGTCGAGCGGCGGCGTCAGCACGCTTTGTGCCGCGCCTTCGCCGGACGATGGGGAACGCTGGGCGTCTCCGATGTCCAGATCGCAGACGGCGACCTGATCGGCGAAGGCAGGAAGCCGGCACACGACGCTGCCGTCCGCGCCGGTCACGAACGAGCTGCCGTCGAAGACCAGCTCGTCCTGCCCGCCCACCTGGTTGACGTAGACGACCGGAACGCCAAGCGCCGAGGCACGGGTCCGAGCGACCGCCTCTCGGTCGGCTTGCTTGCCGCGCCGGTACGGCGACCCGTTCAGGTTCACCAACAGCTGCGCGCCCATGGCAACTTGCGCGAGCGCTGGACTGGTGTCGGCCTCGCCCCCGATGATTGAGGGCAGCCCACCGTCGTCGGCGGCGGCGTCAGCAGTCCGAGGCGGCCCCCACAGGTCTTCGCACACCGAGACACCGACACGGACATCGCCGATCTCCAGCAATGGTCCCGCCTCGGTGCCGGGCACGAAGTAGCGCTGCTCGTCGAACACCGAGTAGTTGGGCAGCAGATGCTTGCGAAACACGCCGCGCACCTCGCCGTCCCAGCACATCGCTGCGGAGTTCCACAACCGCACCGGCCCGGCCTGCCCGCTGTCCTCAGGGAAGCCCACCACCGCAGGCACCTTCCCGGTGCCCCCAGCGATCCGCTCCAGCGCCCGTGCAGCGCCCTCCACGAATGCCGGCTTGAGCAACAGGTCCTCGGGCGGGTACCCAGTCACCGTCAGCTCGCTGAACACCACCAGCTGCGCGCCCAGCTCCACAGCCTCGTCGTAGGCCGCCAGAACCATCTCGGCGTTCCCGTCAAGGTCCCCCAGCCGAAGGTTCAACTGCGCCAACCCCAAACGCACCCGAGCCATAGGCCAAACCCTACGCCCACCCCCCCAACCCCACCACCGGGGCGAAGACACCATTTGGGCGCACGGAACCGAACCACCGCGCACTGCGTCAAAGAACAGCAACGAAGGATCAATCGAGTGAATGTTGCGCGCGGAGGTAACGGCGATGGACGTGGGTACGATGCGCCGTCACCGGGGGGACGCTGTGGCGGCTACCGGCTTGGTAGTAGCGGGGGACGACCAGCGAGGTGGCGTAGTGGCCAAAGAGAGGGTCGAACGTGACGAGGAAGATCTCGTCCGCCTGTACCTGACCGATATCGGCCAGTACCCCCTGCTGAACAAGGACGACGAGGTCCGGCTCGCCCAGCAGATCGAAAAGGGCATAGCTGCCAAGGACTCCCTCGAGTCCGACAGCGCCTTGGTCAATTCGAAGCTGTCGAGCGCCCAGCGCCGCCGCCTCGTGCGCACCCAGCGTGAAGGCGTACGAGCCGAGCGCACGTTCGTGCAGTCGAATCTGCGGCTGGTGGTGTCGATCGCGAAGAAGTACCAGGCGTCGGGGCTGCCGCTGCTCGATCTCATCCAGGAAGGCAACTTGGGCCTGATGCACGCAGTCGAGAAGTTCGACTGGCGCAAGGGCTTCAAGTTCTCGACCTACGCGACGTGGTGGATCCGCCAGGCGATCACCCGTGGCATTGCCAACACCGGCCGCACCATCCGGCTGCCGGTGCACGCAGGCGACACGCTGGCACGCCTGCAGAAGGCCCGTTCCCGCCTCGAGCTGAAGTACGGCCGTCCCGCCACGCTCGGCGAGCTGGCGATCGAAGTCGACATGCCCGAGCAGAAGGTCACTGAGGCGCTGCGGTTTGCTGCCGAGCCGCTGTCGCTGTCGGAGCCGCTGCGCGAGGACAGCGACGCGGAGCTCGGCGATGTCGTCGAGGACCGCGCGGCCGAGTCGCCGTTCGAGGTGGCGGCCACCACGCTGCTGCCCAGCGAGATCGTGCGACTGCTGTCGCCGCTGGACGAGCGCGAACGCGAGATCCTCAAGCTGCGCTACGGCCTCGACCGGGGCGAGCCCCGCACGCTCGAGGAGGTGGGCGAGCATTTCAAGCTCACCCGCGAGCGCATCCGCCAGATCGAGGCGCGGGCGATGTCGAAGCTCCGCCATCCCAGCACCGACACGGGCGCTCGCGACCTGCTGTCGGTGTAGGCAGCGCAGCTTCCGCACCGGAAGCGTCGGCACCGGACGCCGCTGTTGATGGCAAGCGCCGACGCAGTCCCTGAATTCGACAACCTGACAGCATTCGACAACCTGCCAGCGGCACCCTTGCAACAGGTCCTGCTCTGCGGGGACATCCACAGCAATGCCGAGGTCGCGGCTCGGGTGTCGGCCGTGGCGACCGACGAGGGCTGCGCGGTCGTGCTGCAGGTCGGCGACTTGGGGTGGCGCCCAGGCGACGAACGCAGTGCCGAGATGTGCGAGGCGGTGGCCGGCGGCGGCGTGCCATGGGTCTTCGTTGACGGGAATCATGAGCACCTCGGGGACTTGGCGTCGCGGGCGGCACCGCACCGCAGCCAGCGCTCGCCCGACGGTTTCGATCCCGATCCCGACGGGCTGTGGGGGCCCACAGAACCGATCCAGATTGCTCCCATGCTGTGGTGGGCGGCTCGAGGCTCACGCTGGACGTGGCGCGGCACGAGCTTCGGCGCATTGGGCGGTGCGTGGTCACCCGGCTGGCACTATCGCCAGCGGGGCTGGCGTTGGTTTCCGCGAGAGACGATCAGCCGGCGAGACCTCGACGCCTTGGGCGACGAACCGCTGGACGTGCTGGTGTGCCACGACGTTCCCGCCCGCGAACTCGTCGGGGAGGGATCGGGGTTCGCACGCCGAGGCGATACCCAGATCGGCGAGGCGAACAGCGCCCAGGTACGCGCGGCAGCTCGGCGCACCGGGGCCCGGCTGGTCGTGCACGGCCACTGGCACGTCGGGCACTCGTCGTTGCTCGACACCGGGCGGGCGGAGCTGACCGAGGTGGTGGGCCTGGCCGCGAACGGCGAGCCGGGCAGCTTGGCCGTGCTCGATCCAGTGACGCTGCAATTGCGATCAGCAGGTCCTGGCGGCGCGGAAAACCGACAGCGCTAGCTCACGGTGACGGTCTGGTTTCTGCGGCACGCGCCCCCATGGGCGCGGCGGTTGGCTCAGGCCTCGCTGAGGCGCCGAACCACGATGACAATCAGAGCGCCGACGATCACGGCGAGCAACAGCTTTTTCATGGTGCATCGTCCTCTGTGACGGGTTGGCCGAAGTCATCGGCTCAGCGAATGCTACGCACACATTTTCTGAACACGGCGCGCGGCTCGATTGGCGGAGGTGGACGGGAATCGAACCCGCCGGACGGGGATCACCCGTCCCGCCCGCTTTGAAGGCGGGGGAGCCCACCAGGCGCTCAGACACCTCCGCCGGTCATCTTTGCCCACCTTCGCGTCACGCGCCAGCGGCCAAGCCCACTCGTGCTCGTCGGAAAATCAATTGATCGCGCCCCTATGCATCGGCCAAGGTCACATCTCGTTATGAATTTCATGTGTTTTCTCTGATTTTCAGGAGTATCAATGATCTATGCCTATGTGGGCGCGAAGGGCGGTGTCGGCAATACCGTGACGGCCCTGCTTGCTGCGAGCAGTGCCAAGCGCGCCGGTCGCGATGTCGTGCTGGTCGATCTCACCGGCGACTTCGGTGTAGTGCTGGGCACAGCGCCCGATCTGCCGGGCATCGCCGAGTGGACCGCGGCAGACGAACTGTCATTGGGCGCGGCGTCGGCGCTGGCGGTTGATGTCGCGCCCGGGGTCAGCTTGTTACCGCGCGGCAGCGGCGAGATCGACGACGCCCGGCTCGGAACCCTGTGGTCGCTGCTCGCCGCCAAGCCACGGGTCAACATCATCGACGCGGGTCGCGGCCGGGCTGCGCTCGACCGGGTGGCGGGGCCGAGGGTGCGGCGCCTTCTCACGATGACCTGCTGTTACCAGGCGCTGCACCGAGCACGCGACGTCGTGGCCGAGGTTGACGACGTGATCGTGCTGACCGATACGCAGCGTGCGTTGGGCCTCGCCGACATCGAAGCCGCATTGGGACGTCATGCCGATGCCGTCGTGGCGGTCGACCGCTCGATCTCGCGCTGGGCCGATGCGGGCCTGCTGCTCGACCGTTGCGCGAAGTCGGCGCGGTCCCTGGATGCGTTCTTGTGAATCGCATGGCCCGGGCTGTCGGGCGGCATCCGGCAAGCAGGGCGCCGTCGAGCAGAGCCTTTGTGGAGGAGATCCACGAACGGTTCCTGCCGGCACCGGCGCCCGAGGCCCGTGACGTCGCGGCCGCTGTGGACTCCGCGGCACCGCTGCTCGACCGCAACCACGCTGCCGAGCTCGTGTCCGAAGTGCTGGCCCGCCTTGCGGGCATCGGCCCGCTCGCGCAGATCTGGGGCGATGACGAGGTGAACGAGGTGATGATCAACGGCCCCGGCCCGATCGTCATCGAGCGGCGCGGCCGTCTGTCGACGCTGGGTTCGATCAGCGCCGCCGAGGTGCACCGTCTTGTCGAGTACTTGCTGGGGCCGACGGGGCGCCGCGTGGATCGTCGCCTTCCCATGGTGGACGTACGGCTCGACGACCGCACGCGCTGCCACATCGTCGTGCCGCCGGTTGCAGTGGACGGCCCGTACATCACGCTGCGCCGTTTCCCCGCCGACATCCGCCACCTCAGCGAGTTGGCACGTCCGGCAGACGTCGAATATCTGCATCGGCTTGTGGCTGAACGGGCCAACTTGATCGTCTTCGGCCCCACCAGCACCGGCAAGACCTCTCTGCTGGCGAGCTTGCTGGCCACGGTCGCCGACCGGGAGCGCCTCGTTGTGGTCGAGGAAGCAGCGGAGCTGCCCCGGCTGGGCGTCAGCACGGTGCGCCTCGAAGGCCAGCCGCCGAACGTCGACGGGGTCGGAGCGGTGACGATGGCCGAGTTGGTGGCAGCGGCGCTGCGGATGCGACCCGACCGTCTTGTGATCGGCGAAGTGCGCGGCCCCGAAGCAGCGGCGCTGTTGCAAGCCCTCACGACCGGCCATCGCGGCTCGGTGTCGACCCTGCACGCCGACGATCCCGCGCATGCGCTGTGGCGGCTCGAACAGCTTGCTCGAGCCGGTGGCGCGGTCGGCGATGTCGGCGCGCACATCGCGTCGGTCCTCGACGGCCTCGTTCACATGAGTCGCGCTCCCGAGGGGCGCCGGACGGTCACCGCCATCTACAAGGTGCGAAGCGACGGCTCGCTGCAGCGAGTTGCTGGGTTGGACATGGCGGCGCGCGTGGCTGCGGCCGTGTGATGGAAGCGGCTGAGCGTGCTGTTCGTACTGGTGCTGGCATGCGTGGGCGCGATCACGTCACCGGCGGCGCGCCAGTGGCTCCGCAAGCGTCGGCAACGGCGTCGAGACCGGGCGGCGGTCGCATCCCGTTCGGCGCACATGGGCGACTTCTGCGCCGCCGTGTCGCGCCGGCTAGGTGGCGGAGACACACTGCTGCAGGCGCTGCGCGCTGCCGCCGGGGATGGCCCGATGTCGCTGCCGCTGGACCAGGTCTCGGACGAGCACGAGCGTGGGGTCACGCTGAGCCGCGCCGTGCAGCGATGGGCGGCACGCGAGCAGACATCCGAGGCGGCGCTGCTCTCGACGGCAGTGACGCTGGCCTCGGACCGGGTGGGGGCGCAGCCGCAGCTCTTCGACCACGTCGCTGCGACAGTCCGGGCGCGAGCCGACATGGCCGCCGAGGCTCGCGTCCACGCAGCGCAGGCCCGCGCTTCGGTCTGGGTCGTGGCGGCGTTGCCGTGGGCGGTCGCGCTCGCGCTGCTGGCCGAAGGCGGCGCTGCCGCCCGAGTGCTCACGTCCACACCGCTGGGCTGGTTCTGCGGCAGCGCGGCGGCCTTGGCAGAGCTGGCGGGCGTGACATGGATGCGCGCCACGGTCGCACGGGCGATGCGATGACGGGAGATGCGATGACGGGCGAGTTGGCTGCGGTATGGAGCACGGCAGTTCTTTACGCCGCCCTCGTGGTCGGCTCGCTTGCGGACAGCCCCATCTTCAGGAGCGTCGTGCTCACCAATCCCGTCGTCGTGGGCGGGTTGGCTGCTGCAGCCGTCTGCTGGGGCGGCTTCATCACCCGGCCCGAGCCGGCGCGCCGCCGCTCGATGCTGCTCGCAGCCACGGCGCAGCACACCAGGGGCGCGTTCATCACGGCGGACTCCCTCGCCAGCCACCCGGCCCGCTGGCTGCGCCTGACGCGGTCGCGCCGCGGCGACATTCCGCACCCCGATCGCGTGGCGGCAGAGTTGGGAGCCATCGTCGACGTCATGAACGTAGCCCTGGCGTCGGGGTTGTCGATCATGGCCTCGCTGCAGCTCGCGCTCGCCCACCGCGACGCTGCGAGCCCGACCGGCCGCTGGCTCGCCGCACTGACAGCGCCCCATCGGCCGCTTGACGAAGCATTGGACGAGTTCGGCCGCGTCTGCGGGCCCCGCGCGCGGGCCTTTTCCGCTGCTGTCACCGGCTCCATGCGTACCGGCATTCCGCTGGCATCCGAGCTGGAGCGTCTCGGGCGGGAGCTGCGCTCCGAAGTCCGCCGGCGCCTCGAAGGGCGGGTCCGGCGCCTGCCTGTGCTGCTGCTGTTCCCCCTCGTGCTGTGCGTGCTCCCGGCGCTCGGGCTGATCGCGATCGTGCCAGTGCTCGTCGCTGCGTTCGGTGCCTGATGCCCGGCACCCGCTTCGCCCCCAAACCAACCAGAACCACCAAGGAGCTCCGATGACGGAATTCTCAACTGCCCATCCGACTGCCCATCCGACTGCCCATCCGACTGCCCATCTGAATGCTGTGGCGCGCCGCCCACCGCCGGTGCGCCGCACCCACCGGCTCACGCCGGTCGAGTTAGCCGACGAGACCGGTCAGACCACCGCCGAGTACGCCCTGCTCACGGGAGCCATCGCGTTGCTGGTGGCGGCCGTCACGGCCTGGGCCACCACCACCGGCAAGATCGGCCGCCTGCTCGACGCGGTGTTCAACTACCTCACCAAGGCCATCTCCTGAGCCCACGCGCCCCAGGCCGCCACCAGCACGGGCAGGCCACGGTCGAGTTGGCCCTGCTCATGCCGTTCCTGGTGTTGCTGCTCATGTGCATCGTCCAGACGGCCTTGGTCGCGCGTGACGCAGTGCTGGTGTCACATGCGGCCCGGGTCGGCGCGCGCATTGCGGCGGTGGAGCCGTCGCTGAACGCCGTCCGCAGCGCGGTGATCGCCGCAACCCCGCTTGATTCGGGACGGCTCGACGTCGAGCGAGAATCCGCCCGCGACCTGGTGCGCGTCACCGTGCGCTACCGCTCGCCTACGGAAGTTCCGCTGGTCGGTGTCCTGATCGGCGACGTCGATCTGTCCGAATCGGCCGCCATGCCCGACGAACGCCGAGACCGTCCAGGGGGATAGCGCGAAATTGCCGCTTGCGCATGTCACACCCATGGGGTTCAATGCAAGTCACACACCCGTAATTACAAGTCAGGAATTTCGGCAACGAGATTGCAGCTGCAACCGGGGTCGGGCACACCTGTCGAGGGACTGCCGGGAGGAACGATGGCATTCGCAACTGAAGAAGCGCTCGAAGCACCAGAAGGGAACTGGTGGGATCAGGCCAACTGCCTCGGCGTCGATCCCGATTTATTCTTTCCCGAGCGCGGGGCCAGCACCCGCGAGGCCAAGGCCGTCTGCCGCGGCTGCATCGTTAGCGATGACTGCCTTGAGTACGCACTCCGGAACAGCGAGAAGTTCGGCATCTGGGGCGGCATGAGCGAGCGAGAGCGCCGCCGAGTACGCCGCCAACGAGCCCTGACGAGGCGCGCCGCTGCTGGCTGACGTGTCGAGGCCTGCCAGCCCGGCTACTGGCTTGACTGAGCGCTGGTACGCTCGCGAGCGTGATGGCAATCGCGCTTGGACCGCCCGAACTGCTCATCCTGCTCATCATCGTGCTGGTGCTGTTCGGGGGAGCCAAGCTGCCGAAGCTGGCGCGCTCGCTCGGCCAGGCTCAGCGCGAGTTCCGTCAGGGCGTGAGCGACGAGGAAAAGGCGGCTGGCGGCAGCTCGCCGAGCAGTTCGTCGAGCGATTCCAAGCCCAAAGACTCTTGACCTAGCTCGCGCTCAGGCCGCGCGAGCGGGCTTGCCTGCACGACGACGATCCCGCAGGATCCGGCGGCGCTGCCGCTCCGAAGTCCCGCCCCACACTCCGTGGGTGATGTTGTGGGCGAGTGCGTACTCCCGACACGGGTCTTTCACCGGGCACTCTGCGCACACCTTTTGAGCGGCGATCACGCCGGCCCCATCGCTGGGAAAGAAGACGTTCGGGTCGGTATCGGCACAGCTGCGACGAGTGACCCAGTCGGAGGCCAGGCTCTCCGAGCCAGGGCCGTTTGGCTCGTGGACAGAAGCAACCTGCAATGTCGGCAGATCGCTCAATTCGGGATTCTGCCTTGCCGCCCGGATCGAACCGACCAGAAAAGCTCCGTAGTTGAGACCCCGGCTGGCGAGGCCATCGTCGTACATCCTCATCACGAGAACCAACGCCATACACACGCGTCTGGTTCCGGAGATCGCCGACTTTCATCGAATTTTCATGTGGTGTTCATGACCTGTTTGCCACAACCACGTCGGTACCCTTGTCGAGCGCCGATCTACACCCAAGGAAGCTTGTGTCCGACATCGCCACCGAAGCAGAACAGCTCCCGCCCGAGGTCGGCATCCGCATCATCTATCTGGGGCCTGTCGCGCCCCATTGGGAGATTGCGGGGATCTACGGCGAAGAGGCGGCCGTCGAGGAATTCCGCCGCCGCACCAACGCACGCCTGCAGTTGCTCCCGCCCCACGATCCGCAGTTCCGCCGCAACCGCGAGCGGGTCGTGCGCGACGCCGAACGCGAGAATTACGAGCTGCACTGGGACCTCGGCATGCCCGAAGAAGACGAGGAAGATCTGTAGGCCTCACTCGCGTTCACGGGTTGTTCACGGCATCCGTTCTGGTCGTTCACCGGCAGCCACCGTCGATTTCACCGGGTCTTCGTAGCTTTCGCTGCCATGCGAGACCCTTGCTCGTCGTCGCGCCGCGCCACGAAGCTGGTCGTGGCCTTGCTCATTGCATTTGCTTTGTTCGCTGTCGGGTGCAGTTCGAGCGACGACGACTTGTCGGGCGAAGACTCGTCGGGCGAAGACGGCGCGGCATCAAACAGCGGATCGATCAGCGTCACCGGATCCTCCACGGTCGAGCCGATCACCAACCTGCTCGCTGAGGCCTTCGCGGCGAAGAACCCGAAAGTGGCCTTCTCGGTGGCGGGCCCGGGTTCAGGTGACGGTCACAAGGCCGCCTGCGCCGGCGAGGTTCCGATCTGGAACAGCTCGCGCCAGATCAAGGACTCCGAAGCCGAATGCCTTGCTGAGGCCGGCATCGAGTTCATCGAGCTGAGCGTCGGCATCGACGGCATCTCGGTCATCACCGCAGCGGCCAAGGACACCATCGACTGCCTGAACTTCGCAGACCTCTACAGCCTGGTCGGCGTCGAGTCCACCGGCTTCAGCTCCTGGACCGACGCCAACAGCCTGAACGCTGAGCTGGGCGGCACTGGTCCGTTCAGCGGCGGCGCACTCGAGATCTTCGCCCCCGGCGAAGAGTCGGGCACCTTCGACAGCTTCATCGAGATCGCCCTCGAAGACGTCTGGGAAGGCCGCGTCGAAGAAGGTCATGCCGACGAGAACTTCGCCGTGCGTCCCGACTACAACGCGTCGGCCAACGACAACGTGATCATCGACGGCATCGCCGGCAACGACTCCAGCCTGGGCTGGGTCGGCTTCGCCTTCGCCGACGAGAACCGCGACGTGGTCAAGCTGCTCGAGATCGACGACGGCGACGGCTGCGTCGCTCCGACGCCCGAGACCATCGCCTCGGCCGAATTCCCGATCGCCCGCTTCCTCTACACCTACATTGACGCCGCGCAGGCGTCGGACCCGGCTATCAAGGCATTTGTCGACTTCATGCTGAGCGACGAGGGCCAGATCTACGTGGTCGAGGCCGGCTACGTGAACTTGAATTCGACCGACTTGGAGCAGTCGCGCAGCAACTGGACCAACCTGACCACGGGCAAGAACTTCTAGACATCCGGGAACCAAAGACGCCGCCGCATGAGTCCCGCCGTATGAGTCCCATCGCATGAGTCCCACGCCGGACAGATTCACGCTCAGCGCAGCAGACCTTCAGACCTCGCCGATGCGCCGGGTGCGCTCGCAAACCGTCCGCTGGCTGTTCATGGGCGCGGCCGCAGTCACGGTGCTGGTCAGCGCACTCATCATCTGGACAGTTGCCTCGCAGGCGTGGACCTACATCAGCCAGGTGGAGTTCACCAAGCTCACCGACATCGGCTGGTTCCCCCGCCGCGGTCTGTTCGACCTCGGCACGCTGTTGGTCAACTCGCTGCAGATCTCGGTCATCGCCATGGCCGTGGCGGTGCCCTCGGGTTTCGGCGCGGCGATCTACCTCTCCGAGTACGCGCACCCCAAGGTGCGCAAGGTCATGAAGCCCACGCTCGAGCTGCTGGCCAGCGTCCCCAGTGTGGTGCTCGGCGTGTTCGCCATCAGCTTCATCACCCCGTCGATCCTCAGCAACTTCTTCAACGAGATCAACTTCTTCAACAAGCTTGCCGCCGGGATCGCAGTCGGCCTGCTGGTCGTCCCGCTCATCGCCTCGATCGCTGAGGACGCGTTGCGAGCCGTGCCGGTGGCGCTGCGGGAGGCCTCCGCCGGTCTCGGCGCCCGCAAGGTCACCACTTCCATCCGTGTGGTGCTGCCAGCCGCCATGTCCGGCCTGATGGCCGCCACCATCGTCGGCTTCAGCCGTGCGATCGGCGAAACCATGGTGGTCACCATCGCGTCGGGCGGCGGCGACACCTCGCTGTTCAACATGTCGATTCTCGAATCGGGCGGCACCATCACCTCGGCCATGGCTGCGCTGGGCCTCGGCACCGACCAGGTCGCCGGCAACGACCTGGCGTTCCAGAGCCTCTACTTCCTGGGCGCCCTGCTGTTCGTCATGACCCTGGTGCTCAACATGGCAGGCGACGTGATCGTCCGCCGGCTGCAGAACAGGTACTGAGAGCACAGGCCCTGACATGGCAGTACTGACCACCCCCGCAGGCATCGCCACCAACGCAGCCGACGTATTGCGCCGTCGCCGCGGCGCCGATGTGACCGGGGCCGTCTTCAAGTGGCTGCTCATCGGCGCCACCGTGTTCGCGACGGGCTTCTTGGCCGTGCTGCTCGCCGTCATGATCGTGGACGGCTGGGACGTGCTGTCGGGCAACCTCTGGTACTTCCTGACCCACGGCTTCTCGCAGCGCTCGGCTGGAGAGGCCGGCATCTGGCAAGGCATCATCGGCAGCTTGCAGGTGGCGCTTGTCACGGGCGTCTTTGCGGTGCCGACCGGTGTTGCCACCGCCATCTACCTCGTCGAGTACGCCCAGGACTCCCGCTTCGCCCGCATCGTCGAGCTGAACATCCGCAATCTGGCCGGTGTGCCCTCGATCGTCTATGGCCTGCTGGGCCTGGCGGTGTTCGTGAAGGCGCTTCAAGACTTCACACAGGGCAAGTCGGTCATCGCCGGCGGCATGACGCTGGCCGCGATGGTGCTGCCGATCATCGTCATCACTTCGGTCGAGGCGCTCAAGGCCGTGCCCTCGTCATTGCGCGAAGCCGCGTACGGTGTGGGTGCCACCAAGTGGGAGGTGCTCTCACGCCAGGTCTTGCCGGCCGCGCTGTCCACGATCCTCACCGGCACGGTGCTGGCACTGGCGCGCGCCCTCGGCGAGGCAGCGCCGCTGATCTTGGTCGGCGCCGCCACGGGCTTCCTCAGCTTCGGCGACGCCAACATGCTCGAGACCTTCGCCGGCCCCTACACGGCGTTGCCGGTACAGATCTTCAACTTCGCTCGCCTGCCCGGCGCAGACTGGGGGGCGAACGCCGCTGCGGCCAGCGTCGTCATCTTGGTCTTGGTGCTGGCGGTGAACGGCCTCGCTATCTACCTCCGCAACCGCTTCGAAAAGCAGTGGTAGTTGCAGTACAACCTCCTTGACGACCTCCCCGAACAGGCGATGATTCTGTGAATCCCGAGAAGGCCTTGATGACCCCCGAGTCCGAAGCACCAGTGCCCGAAGTGATGGCACCGCCGGCACGCCACACGCGCATTGACGTGAGCGGTGCTGCGACGGCGGCGATGACCGGCCAGCGCCTCGAGGCCAACACCGTGTTCGAATGCGCCGGTGTCGACGTCTACTACACCGATTTTCGGGCGCTGCGCGACGTCACGCTCGATGTTGCCGAACATGAGGTGACGGCGTTGATCGGGCCCTCGGGCTGCGGCAAGTCGACGTTACTGCGCTGCTTCAACCGCATGAACGACCTCATCGAGGGCGCCCGGGTGCTCGGCACCATCAACTACCACGGCGTCAACCTGTACCAGGACGAGGTCGACCCGGTGGAGGTGCGGCGGCGGGTCGGCATGGTGTTCCAGAAGCCGAACCCGTTCCCCAAGTCGATCTACGACAACATTGCGTACGGGCCCCGGCTTGCGGGCGTCAAGCGGTCCGATCTGGACGACGTGGTCGAGGGCTCGCTCACCCGCGCGGCACTGTGGGACGAGGTGAAAGACCGCCTGAAGATGTCCGCCTACGGGCTATCGGGCGGTCAGCAGCAGCGTCTGTGCATTGCCCGGGCCATCGCGGTGCAGCCCGATGTGGTGCTCATGGACGAACCCTGTTCGGCGCTCGACCCGATTGCCACCGGCCGCATCGAAGAGCTCATCGCCGAGCTCAAGACCGACTACACGATCATCATCGTGACGCACAACATGCAACAGGCGGCTCGCATCAGCGACATGACGGCGTTTTTCTCGGTGCAGGCCAACGAAATGGGCCATCGCACCGGCCTGCTTGTCGAATACGCACCCACCAGCTTGATCTTCACCAACCCTGACGACCCCCGCACGGAGGCATACATCACCGGGCGGGTCGGCTAGCGACGCTCACCAGCCAGGCGACACAGATACGACACACTGCAACCATGACCGAAGAAGTACGAACCGAGTTCCATCAGTTGATGGACGAGGTTCGTGCCGATCTCGTGCAGATGGGCGGCATGGTGGCCGAGGGCATCTCCGCGGTGACCGCAGCGCTGCTCGCGGGCGACATCGGCGGGGCCGACCAGATCATCACCGCCGATGACGAGCTCGACCTGCTCAGTCTGGAGGTCGAGGAGAAGTGCGTGCAGCTGCTGGCACTGCAGCAGCCGGTGGCGGTCGACCTGCGCACGATCCTGACCGACCTGCGAATGATCTCGGAGATCGAGCGCAGCGGCGACCTGGTCACCAACATCGCCAAGGCGGTTGTCCGCTTGCATGGCGCCGAGCTGGAGCCTCGGGTGCGCGGCCTGCTCGACCGGATGCGGGAGCAGGCGGTGCGGCTCACTGCCATGGCCATGGATGCCTTCGCCGAGCGTGACGCCGGATTGGCTTCAGTGCTCAACGACGTCGACGACGTGCTCGACGAGCTGCACGGCCAGTACCTCGACGCGGTGTTCGCATCACGCAATGCGGGCCAGATCGACACCCAGCAGGCCGTGCAGCTGGCCGTGGTGGGCCGCTTCTACGAACGCATCGGCGACCACGCCGTCAACATCGCCCAGCGCGTCGAGTTCCTGGTGACCGGCCAGTTGCCCGAACATATGGGGGCCAACCGGGCCCGGGCCCGACGGGAGCAGGGCGAGACGCTGTGATCGCTGCGCTGGTGGCGGCTGCGTCCGCGCTGGCGCTTGCGCTGATCTTGGTTGTCATCATCGGCGTGCGGGCGCGGACGTCGGCTTCCGAGCGGCTCGGCCGTGTGGTGCACCGCTTTTCTGGTGAGGGCGAGCCCGACGGGCCGCGTCCCGGCGAATCACGTCTCGACGACTACGGCCTGGATGACTGGATCACCCATCTGGAGTCGGTTGCCACGACAGCTGCCATGACGGCCAACCTGGCTGAGCGGGACCGGGCGCGCTGGCAGCTGGCCATGAACGAGCTCTCGGTGGGCGTGGTACTGGTGGACGAGGACGGCACTGTCTGTGCCAGCAATGCGCTGGCCGACGAGATGATGTCGGCCCGCGACGCGATGGCACTGGTTGGCGCAGGGGTGACCCAGTTGCTCGAGGCGGCCCGGGACGGGCACGCTCGCTCCCGCATCGTGAAGCTGACCGGTCCGCCGCCGCGCGTGATCGAGATCAGCGCTCACCCCGTGGCGAGCGACCGTCACGCTCTGGGCGCAGTGGCGGTGATTGCGGACCGGACTGAGGGTGCGCGGGTCGACCACGTGCGCCGTGACTTCGTGGCCAACCTGAGCCATGAGCTGCGGACGCCGGTGGGCGCCATTGCGCTGCTGTCCGAGACGCTGGCCGAAGAGGGCGATGCGGAGGTGCGCACCCGGCTCGTCGACCGCATCAGTGCCGAGGCTGAGCGGGTGCGACTCATCATCGACGACCTGCTGGAGCTGAGCCGGGTCGAGCTGGAGGGCTCCATGCGGCGGGCATCGGTGCCGGTTGTGCCGCTGCTGAGCGAGGTGGCACACCAGTACTCCGAGCACGCCCGCAAGCACGACGTGGCGCTGGTGCGGCCGGCTGTTGATCAAGACGATGATCAGGGCATCGCGCTGCACGCCGATCGGGGGCAGCTGCTGCGAGCGGTTGGCAACCTGGTCGACAACGCCATCAAGTACAGCGACCCCGGTTCGGAGGTGCGGTTGAGCGTGGCTCCCCGTTCGGTCGACGACGGGCCGCCGTCAGCGGTGCTGGCCGATGCGGACGCGGCGGTGACTCGGATCGGGCCTCCGGATGCATTTGGGGCGTTGGATGCGGCTGACTCGTTGGATGATCTGGATGATCTGGATGGCACAGCTGACGCATCCGAGGCAGCCAAGACATGGGTGGACATCGTGGTTGCCGACGAGGGCATCGGCATTCCCGCCGATGAGACCGAGCGGGTATTCGAGCGCTTCTACCGGGTCGACAAAGCTCGTGCCCGTTCTACGGGCGGCACCGGTTTGGGCCTGAGCATCGTGCGCCACGTGGTTGCCAATCATGGCGGCGAGGTGATGCTGCATACGCGTGAGGGCGTCGGCACCACGTTCACACTGAGATTCCCCGCTCCCGAAGACTCTTGACAGAACCCTTGAGGCAACCAGGCAGGACAATGACGACATCGATACTGGTCGTAGACGACGAGCCGTCCTTCACCGAGGCCCTCACCGTGGGCTTGCGGCGCGAGGGCTTCGAGGTGCGCACTGCCGCTGACGGCCGCGCCGCCCTGGCCGAGATCAGCGAGTCCGAGCCCGATCTGGTGTTGCTGGACGTGATGCTGCCCGGCATGTCGGGCTTGGATGTCTGCAGGGAGATCCGCAAGTCGTCACGGGTGCCGCTCATCATGGTGACCGCTCGTGGCGAGGAGATCGATGCCGTCGTGGGCCTGGAGGTGGGTGCCGACGACTATGTCACCAAGCCGTACCGGCTGCGCGAACTGGTGGCTCGCATGCGGGCGGTGCTGCGGCGCGCTTCGGGCCAGCCGGTCGAGCCCGAGGGCGACACCACCTGTCTGATCGAGGGCGACGTGGCGCTCGACATCGATCGACATGAGCTGCGGGTGGGCGGCGAGCTGGTGACCCTGGCGCTGAAGGAATTCGAGCTGCTGGCCTACTTGCTGCAGAACGCCGGCCGGGTGGTGACCCGCGACAGCCTCATGCAGAACGTGTGGGGCTACGACTACATCGGTGACACCAAGACGATTGACGTTCATGTGAAGCGGCTGCGGGCCAAAATCGAGGACGATCCGTCGAATCCGCAGCGGATCACAACCATCCGCGGTCTGGGTTATCGCTACGAGCGGACTGCGGCGAGGCCCGACACCTCATGAGCCCCCCATGACTGCGGGCTGATGCAACCGTTCACCTGGCTCGCCCGCACGCACCTGCTGTCCGCCGCAGGCGATGCGCTGATCGCGATTGCGCTGGCCGGGTCGCTGTTCTTCAACTTGGATCCGGCTGCTGCGCGGCCCAAGGTGGCGTTGTACCTGCTGGTGACCATGGCGCCGTTCGCCTTGGTCGGGCCGCTTATTGGGCCGCTGGTGGATCGTGCCCGTGGCGGGCGCCGGAGCATGATCATCGGTGCCGGTATTGCCCGTGCGGTCCTGGCGCTGCTGATGGTGCGCCACCTCGACTCGCTGCTGCTGTTCCCGGAGGCGTTCGGTGCGCTGGTGGCGGGCAAGACGTACCACGTGGCTAAGAGCGCGGTGGTGCCGGGGCTGGTGCGCGAAGAACGCGACCTGGTGGAGGCGAACTCGAAGCTGATGTTGCTGAGCGGGCTGGGGGGTGCGCTTGCCGCTGGGCCGGGCGTGCTGTTGAGCTTGATCTCTTCGCGCTGGGTGCTGGTGCTGGCGTCGGTGGTGTTCGTGCTGATGACGTTCCCCGCTGCCCGGCTGCCCCGCACGGCTGTGCGGCCGCCGCGGTCGCACCCCGGTGAGGCGGACCACGTGCCTCAGGTGCCTCAACCGGGACCGGCGCCTCGTCACGACCGTCCCGACAGCGACCCGTATTCCGAGCCGCTCGGTCCCCGTTGGCGAAGGCCATCAGAGCTCTACACGGGGCCATGGCGTGACGAGGGGGACATCGAAGGGGGCATCGGAGTCGGCAGCGACCCGGGTGGGCGTCCGCAGCCAGGCCCGCCGGCGGTGCCGAGACAGGCTCCCGCTACGACGCGACGGGGCGGGATGCTGCTGGCGGGCTCGGCCATGGGCGTCGTGCGTGCCATGACCGGCTTCACGCTGTTTCTTATTGCGTTCTGGCTGCGCACCGACGATGCGGCGCCGTGGTGGTTCGGTTTCATGTTCACGGCGAGTGCTGTCGGCCAGCTGGTGGGCGCCGTGTCCGCGCCCTGGTTGCGTCGCCGCATCCGTGAGGAGGCCCTGCTCGCCTGCACTCTTCTGCTGGCAGCCGTTGTGTCGTTCTATGTGGTGACGGCGCCCGATCGGGTATCGGTGCTGGGGCTGGCCATGGTGATCGGACTCATGTCCGCTCTGGGGAAGCTGTGCTTCGACGCGATCGTGCAGCGCGACGAGCTGCCTGCGGATCATGGCCGCACGTTTGCCCGCTTCGAGACCCGCTTCCAGGTGATGTGGGTGATCGGCGCGCTGGTGCCGGTGGTTACGCCGAACGGCATCCTGCCGCTGCGGGCCGGGGTGATGCTGCTGGGCATCGCCGCCACCGTGGCGGTGGTTCTCTACCTCGGGGGGCTGTGGGCGCTGGCTCGGGGCCGGCGTCCTCCTTCGGAGATCATCGCCACCCGTGTGCGGACCCGTATCCGCCGCAAGAATCAGACGTCGTGACTAGCCGTGGTAACTGGTCAAGTGGCAGGTTGAGGCGGGCTAGCCACAGGCCGGCCAGCCAGAGGCCGGGCGCCGCAAGCAGGTCTGGCGCAAGAACGTCGGGCTAGAGCGGCAGGTCGAGGCGGGCTAGCCACAGGCCGGGCGCCGCAAGCTCGTTGGGTGTCGGGAGCGCCCCTTGTTCCCACAGGCGGGCCAAGCCCTCCCGGCCGGCTCGCTCGATCACGCCGGCAACGAAGTTGTCGCCCCGGTAGCGGGCTTCGGCGCTCAGCCGCACTCCCAGCAGCCGATCTGCAAAGTCCGTTCCCTGCGCGGCAACCTGGCGTCGCCGCACGGCCTCGCTCAGTGCGCCGAAGCCACCGATGAGCCGGGGCCCCGCCTGGGCGACCACATCATCGACATAGGCGTGGACGACGCTCAGCAGCGTCTCGAGCCGTTGCACGGTGTCGTTTTGGCTGTCGTCTCGTGACACGCCCAACAGCAGCTCGGGGTTGCCGAAGATGCGCTGCAGCTGCGTGTTCATCTGCTGGGATGCGTCCGCGCTGTCGGCGAGCGCCGTGAGGTCGAGGTCCAGGTCGTCAAAGGTGGGCTCGCTGCGGCGGAAGCCGTCCACGTAGCGGTGCAGCAGCCTGTCGAGCTCGGCATGCACGTGTGTCACCGACAGCACCGAGTGCATGGCGTGCTCCCGGATGGCGACCCACAGCATCACGTCGTCGACGTCGAGGCTCCATTCGCCGGCGAAGTCGGTGATGTTGGCGGGCACGATGAGCACTCGGTCGTGCCGGCGGGGCACCCCGAGGTCCGAGTTGCCGAATGCCTTGGTGGCGAGGTGGCCGGCCATCATGCCGGCGGTCATGGCCACGGTCATCGGGCTCATCATGCGGAGCAGGCCGGCGAAGGGGTCCATGCTGTGTTCTTGACCATGTTCTTGGTCGCTGGCCAGGCGTTCGGACAGGCGATCCATGAGGGGGCGGATGGTTTCGAGTGCGTCGCTGGCCCACCCCGAGCGGGTGACAGGATCGGTGCGTGGGGGACGGCCGCCGGATGTGGGATCGAGGTTGGTGACATGGGCCACATGCAGTTCTGCTACCCGGCTGATCTCGCTGAGGCGGTGCCGGACGACTGGGTCGACGTTGTGTTCGAGCTTGCCGCCGGTGGCGAGTTGGTTGGCGGCCTGCCGGGCGCCTTCCCAGAGGTTTGCGTCATTGCCGAGGAGCGCGGCGATGTCACCGAGAAACGGGATGCCCGAGAACGGGTTGTCTTCGTCGTCGGGAGGGGCCACAACGGCATGGTACGGCTGGGCGAACCGGCCGAGGGTGTCGCTGGGATGGGGTGTCGCTGGGATCGGGTGTCGCTGGGATCGGGTGTCGCTGGGATCGGGCATGGTAGGGCTGGGCGCACCGGCTGGGGCATCGTAGGGATATGACCCCACGGATCGCGGTGACGGGCGCGGGCGGCGTGATCGGCGCCCGGGTGCTGCAGTGGCTGGCTGGGTCCTTCGACGAGGTCGTGGATATCGACGATGCTGGCGGGGCTGGCGGGGCTGGCGGGGCTGACCTGTTCGGCGCCGAGGTACTGGTGCACTTGCGGTTGACCCGTGAGGTGACCACGGATCGTCTGCGCCGGGTACTCGCAGTTGCGGATGGGGTCAAACATCTGACGCTGGTGTCGAGCGCCGCCGTCTATGGGGCGTGGCCGAACCATCCGACGCCCATCTCGGAGGACGTGCCGGTGCGGCCCAATCTCGAGTCGTCGTTCGCCGTGCACCAGGCTGATGCCGAACGCACGGTCCTGGACTGGCGTGATGCTGATCCAGCCCGCACGGTGGCGATTCTGCGGCCGGCGCCTGTGGTTTCGAGCGGCATCGGGGGGCCGATCGGCGAGGCGATGCTTGCCGCAGCGCCCATTCGCACTGGAAGCGACGATCCGCCCGTGCAGTTCCTGCACCTGGACGACCTGGCGTCCGCCGTTGTGCTCGCCACGCAGCGCCGCCTGTCGGGCGTGTTCAACGTGGCCCCCGACGGCTGGCTGTCGCCTGGCGAGCTGCGGGCCCTGCTGGGGGCCCGGCCCAAGATCCGCCTGCCCATGCCGTTGCCCAAGCGGCTCGACCGCTACGTGGCCAGCCGGGTCGGCCATTCCGCCCCCGAGGGACTGCTGCCGTACACCCGCTATAGCTGGGTGGTGGCCAACGATCGGCTCCGTGCGGAGGGCTGGACGCCCCGCTACAGCAGTGCCCAGGCGTACGTGATTGCGGACGTCGGAATGCCCTGGGACGACCTCAATGCGCGCCAACGCCAGCACGCGATGTTGGTCGGCGCAGGGGCTGCTTTGGTGGCCGGAGGGTGGGCTGCCGCGGCCTGGCTCCGGCGCTCCTACGCTTTGCGATGATGATGGTGCCGCCGCAGCACGACACTTGGGTGGAATTGACGCCCGAGGAGCTGCCGATCGCGGCCATTTATGACTGGGCGCTCGACCCGGAGGCGGGGGCGGTGGTGCTGTTCTCGGGCACGGTCCGTGACCACGCCGAGCACCGCACGGGTGTTACGCAATTGGTCTATGAGGCGTACGAGTCGGAGGTTGGGCCGCGGCTTGCCGACATCGCTGCCGAGATGCGGCAGCGGTGGCCGAGCGTGCGCAAGGCGGCGCTGTTGCATCGGGTGGGGACACTGTGCCTGACCGAGAGCTCGGTGGTGGTGGCCGCTTCGGCTCCGCATCGTGATGCAGCATTCGAAGCCGCCCGGTTCGGTATCGATACCTTGAAGGCCACGGTGCCGATCTGGAAGCAAGAGCATCACGACGGCGGAACCGACTGGGGTTTGCAGCCGCAGCCGATCGCGCAGGTGCCCGGGTCATGAGCCCGCTGCTGTTTCTGGCTATCGCCATAGTGGTGCCGTTGTTGGGAATGGCTGTGCTGGGCGTGGGCGCCCGCTTGAAGAGCCAGCGTGTGACCGACGACGAAACCGAGCCGTTCCGGCGGAGGTTGGCATCGATTGCTCCCCGATCGTCGGGTGGGCGATCGTTGGGCACACCGGGGCTGGTGCAGATGATGCGGCGGCTGAGGGGCGCACGAGGCGCTGACCCGGCTGACGCGAGCGATGCGGCTGTTGATGCGGCGGCAGCCAACGCGGGAACAAGAGGCTCAGCGGACAGCGCGGCGTCGAGAGGCGCTGCGGCGAGGGACGCGGCTGGCGGTGCGGCGGCGAGAAGCACGGCGGCGGGTGGCGCGGCTGACGGTGGGTTGGCGGGTGGCGCTGCGGCGGGTGGCGCGGCGTCTGACGCTGGGACGGCTGGGAACGATGGGGGCAGAAGGCAACGGCGCGGCCGGCGTCGGCAGCGCACCCAACGGCCCGAGACAACAATCGGCGTAGTTCGCCCCAAGGCCACGACTGCCAGCGTCCGGCTGATCGAGCGCGAGTACTCGTTGCCGCTGCTGCCACCATTCAGCGCCGAGCATGACGATCCCGCTTGGCAGCGACGGGATGCCCGCACGCATGCACCCGGCCGACGACCCGAAGCCCGGCAACCACCGGCCCGAAAGACGGAGCCATCGGCCAGTTCAACCCAGCCTCTGGCCAGTTCAACCCAGTCTCCGCCCAGTTCAACCCAGCCAGGGTTCGGTTCTGCACAGTCGCCGGCTCATTCAGCGCAACCAAGGGTCGGCTCTGCACGATCGCTGGCCGATACGACGCAGCCGTCGCCGCGCTCGATACGGCCGCCGGGTTCCAGCGTTCGCCTCCTACCCGCACAGGGGAGCGGCCGAGACCAAGATCAGCATCGACGGCCTGTCTCAAGCCCGGCATCCGATGGCCGTCCTGATGCCGACCGTCCTGATGCCAGCCGCCGCGGTGCCGTCCGTCGTGATGCCGACCGCCGCGGTGCCGTCCGTCGTGATGCCGACCGCCGCGTACACAGCACAGTCGGCACTCCTCTGACCGCCCCCACAGCTCCGGAGCCCCCGCAGGCTGCGCCCCAGTTCAAGGGCACAGTGCGGCTCGTGGAGGTCCAGACTCCAATCGTGCCTCCACGCAACGAACGGGTCACATCTCGCAACCAAAGGCGTCGTCCTGCCTCGTGACCTGGCGATCGATCTCGGCACCGCGAACACGCTGGTGTACGAGCGGGGACGCGGCATCGTGTTCAACGAGCCGTCGGTCATCGCTCTCAATGAGCGTTCGGGCGACGTGCTGTCGGTCGGGCGCGAAGCGTGGCAGATGATCGGGCGCACGCCCAGCTACATCATCGCTGCACGACCGCTGCGCCACGGTGCCATCACTGACTTCGACATCACCCAGCGGATGATCCGGCTCATCCTCCAGGGCGTCGGTGTCGGCCGCTTCGGCCGGACCCGTGTCGCTGTCTGCGTGCCGTCGCTCATCACGCCGGTGGAACGGCGTGCGGTGATCGAGGCTGCGCGTCGAGCTGGTGCGTCCGATGTCCGGCTCATCGAGCAGCCGATCGCCGCGGCCATCGGCTCCGGCCTGCCGATCCACGAGCCCACCGGCTCGCTGGTGATCGACATCGGTGGCGGCACCGCCGAGATTGCGATGGTGTCGCTAGGCGGCATGGTGTCGCTGCGTGCGGTGCGGGTGGGGTCTTTCGACTTCGACACTGCACTGATGAACTACTCACGACGTGTGCACGGCATCGCCATCGGCGAGCGCACTGCCGAGGAACTGAAGATCAGTATCGGGTCGGCGTGGCCGATCGACGACAAGTTCGACGCCGAAGTGAAGGGGCGCGACCTGACAACGGGGCTGCCCCGCACGTTCCTCATCACACCGACCGAGGTGCGATCGGCGCTGGCAGACACGGTGGAGCTCATCGTGGAGGCCGTGCTGGAGTGCTTGGGCGAGGCACCGCCGGAGCTGGCACAGGACCTTATTCACACCGGTGCCCTGATGGTCGGCGGCGGGTCTCTGCTGCGGGGGCTGGACCAGCGCATCGCATCTGAGGCTCGGGTGCCGGTGCTGCGGTCGGAGTCGCCGCTTGAGACGGTGGTGCTAGGTGCGGGCCGAGCGCTCGAGAACTTCGAAGCACTGCACGCCTCGCACACCATTCCCGGCCGGTAGCGGACCGTCCGCAGCGGTGGCGTCCGCTGGGGTGGCGTCCGCTGGGGTGGCGTCCGCTGGGGTGGTGCGTCGGGCTGTCTTCTGGGTGACCGCATTGATGTTGCTGGCGGTCGCGGGCTGCTCGGGATCGCCTTCTGAACCAGCGCCAACGTTCCCGCCGCAACCGGCTCCCGCCGATGGCTTCGACGCAGGCACGTTGACCTTGGGTGTGTTGGTTGACCTATCGGGCCCAGGCGCCGGGGCGGATCGTGCGGCGCTCGCCGGCGTGCAGGCCTACTGGGCTGGGGTCAATGCTCGTGGCGGGGTGGCGCAGCTGTACTCGGTCGAGTTGTCGGTGAGGGACCTAGGCAATGTTGAAGCGGCCGCTGCCGCGCTCGAGGGGTGGGACATAGCAGCGCTGGCCTACGTGAGCGCGGGCGTCGACACGGTCGAGCTCACCAGGCCTCGTCGCACCTCGTCCGGCACTCCCTCCGAAGTCCCGTCTGACGTCTCGCTCACGAATTTGCCCCTTCCGGCCGTGCCCGCGGTGGCCACGCTCGGCGGTGAGGACCTGGCCTGGGTACTCACATCGACAACGCCGGTGGAGCTGACCACGGTGGCCCTGCTGGACCGATTCCGAGCGAGCGGTCCGGGGGCGACCTGGTGCGTCGTGCTGGACGGCTCACACCTCGGCCGTCAGGTTGCGGCAGCGGCCCATGTGGCGGGCGCGGCCCGTGAGACGGTGCCGGCGATGCTCGACCTCGACGTGGGCGAGATCGAGGTGCTCGACCTGTCTGCATCTGTGTTCGACATCGCCGACGCGGTCGCCGACCGACGTTGCC
The DNA here is from genome assembly GCF_965221945.1 of Candidatus Poriferisodalis sp. Taxonomy (GTDB): domain Bacteria; phylum Actinomycetota; class Acidimicrobiia; order Acidimicrobiales; family Poriferisodalaceae; genus Poriferisodalis. The sequence goes on from NZ_OZ244925.1 coordinate 3,472,726, forward strand.
GCTACGTGCTGGTCGAGGTTGCCGAGCCGCGGGCGACCGGTGTGCTCGAACAACTGCCGCCGAACCTGACCGTGGTGCGGCGCGCCACCCTGGCTGCCGAACTTGAACTGCCGACGCAGGTAGAGCTGTTCATCGACCCGGCGCCGCCGTGGACGGCCGGCCAGTCCGCTGTGATGGACGCTTTCGCCGCCGACTGGGCAAGCTTCGCCGCTGGCACGCAGCCTGTCTCGGGCTCGCAGCCTGTCTCGGGCACGCAGCCCGACTCGCGCACGCAGCCCGACTCGGGCACGCGGGCTGGATGGCTGTCGCAGTTGCGCCTGCACGCACTGCTGGAGGACGCAATCGCTGGCGGCGACGTGAGCCGTGAGCTACTGGTGGAGCTCTCTGGACTTATCGAGCCGGTCGATCCCGATCGCAACACGCTGCCCGGCGTGCCCCGCCTCGGCATGGACATCTCCGAACCAGTCGGCGGCGGTCCGTTGCGCACGCTCCGTCTCTACGGACGCAGCGACGTCGGCGCAGACGCCCGCGGACTGCGCCAAGTACTCCTCTACGACGCAACACGCTTCGTGGAAGAACTGCGAGACCGCCTCAGCACCCGTGGCTAGACGAGCTTGTGTCCCGTGTCTCGGTGCATGGGAGTGGGGGCATCCGTGCTTCAAACAGATGCAGCGCTTCGTGCGCTGGCGGGTCGGCGGGTCAGCGGTCAGGCAGGGCAGGACACGAATTCGGCAGCGCTGTCAGTGGACAGGCACGCCGAGCAATTCGCCGGCGACGGCTCGCACCTGGCGGTCACGGTCCTCGAGCGCCGCTCGCACAGCGTCGGCGGCACGGTCATCGTCGAACTGGTGCAGGCCTAGCAGCGCCCGGCGCCGGATCTGAGGACGATCCTCCATGGCGGCCAACAGGACTTCGAGCGCCATCGCCTGAGCCGCATCAGGACCTGCGTCAGCGTCAGCATCAGCATCCAAGCCCGCGGCAATCGCACCCAGCGCCGCGACAGCACTCTCACGGCACAGCGGATCATCGTGTCCACGGGCAACCTGGCACAGCTCCTCAACCGGCCCAGGATCCCGGTCACGCTCGCCGAGCGCAGCCGCCGCAGCCTCCACCACTGACACATCCGGATCGCTCAGCAGCCCCACAAGCTCGACCTCGACCGGTGCCAATTCCGCAGCACGGCACCGCACCGCCGCTGCCTCATCCCCCAGCGCCCGCCTGATCTGGGCGACCTGCAGCTCACCGCAGCGCGCCAGTGCCCCGAGCGCCGCCGCTCGCACGGCCGCCGCGCTATCAGAAAGCAGCCGCTCGGCGACCGCAGCCTCGCCCCGGTGCCCGGCCACTACCGCCTCGAGCCGGCGCGCATAGGCGTCGTCCGCCGCCTCGCCGAGCCCACCGCCACTCATCCGATGAGCGCTTCGAGCACGAGCGCCCCCACAGCCGCGCCAATGGCCACCAACGCCACCAGCGCCATAGCGCACAGAGCGGTGAACGCCGCCAAGCCGACAACCGCAACCAACCTGCGCCAGATCGCTGTCGGCTTGTACGGCCAGCGCCCCGACTTCGTGGGCCCGAAATCCATGGGCCCAATATGCACCATTGACCGGCCGAACCGCGCATGGCCCAACAAGGGCGCATGGCACGCTGTGCGCCTGTGACCGATGCGTCCGGCGGCAATCCGGCAGACGAACCTGGCGACGATCCCCAAGAGGACGACGCAGCCATCGGCTGGCGCGCTCTGGCCGGGTCGCTCGACGACCTGGGTTTCGCCTCGCCGCCACTGCCTGCGGCCCCTGACGCCGACCCCGAAACTCCCGACCCCGCCGACGAGCCCGAACCCACCCCGTCAGGCCACCCGCGCCCCAGGCAGTACTCACGCGCAAGCATCACCGTCGTCATCGTGCAGATCGTTCTCGCGCTGCTGATCATCGGCGGTTTCACCACCCGCCTGCTCAGCAAAGCAGTCATCGCCCCCGGCGGCACGTCCGATATCGAGGAGTTTGTCCAAGTCAACGACCACCCCGCCTACCCCTCCGACGCCTCCATCAGCCTCGTCAGCGTCCGCACCAGCTTCGGCCCGTCGCTGTTCGAATTGATCGGCGGCTGGCTCGACGGGGCCCTCGAGGTCGTCGACATCGAGGACATCCTCGGCGAACGCACCATCGCCGAGAACCGGGAAGACGGCCGCCTCCAGATGGACCAGTCGACACAGGTCGCCGTGGCCATCGCGCTCGAGCACCTCGGCTACGAGATCATGACGCCGGTCGGCGCCCGAATCGAACGGGTCATGTCCGACTCCCCGGCCGAGGACGCCCTCCGCGCCGGCGACATCGTCCAATCCGTCGACGACACACCCATCATGACGGCGCAGCAGCTGTCCGAGACCATCAAGGCCAACGAACCCGGCGCAACAGCGGCACTCACCGCCCTCGACCCCGACGGCGAAACACGCACCGTCACCGTCACCCTGGCCGATCGTGACGGCGTCGCACTCCTCGGCGTCATCGTCACCACCCATGTCGAGTTCGCCGAGTTCCCCATCGACGTCACTCTCAACGTGGAGAACATCGGCGGCCCCTCAGCGGGCCTCGCCTTCACGCTGTCGGTCATCGACGCGCTCACAGCCGAACCGCTCACCGGCAACCTCGACGTGGCCGCCACCGGCACCATCCACCACGACGGCACGATCGGGCCCATCGGCGGTGTGCCCCAGAAATCCCACGCCGTCGTACGAGCCGGCATAGACCTCTTCCTGGTACCCGCCTCCCAAGTCGAAGAAGCCGTCGCCGTTGCCGAGCCCTCAGTCACCGTCGTCGGTGTCGAATCCCTCGAAGACGCCCTCGCCGCCATCGAAGCCCACCGGTCCTGACCGTGCCCGAGCCTGAGCAGGGTGGTCTACAGGATCGTCAGGTTCGCCACGAACAGCGCCACGTCAACCACCCCTAGTGGAGCCACAGGTATGCTGCCGCGGGCTGCATCTCCGGTCGCGCTGTCCAGATGGGGACCGCTTCGACTCGGCTCATCATGAGGCTTGGCTCATCGTGAAGACAGATCCCGACGAGCATCCGCCCACAGGCGAGCAACCGCCCCCCGCCGAACCAGACCGAACAGCCGCACCCGCAGACCCGGTGGGCCCGGAACGACCAGACATCCCTCAAGCACCACGCCGCGCCCGGTTCGCATCAGTCGACACCTTCCGAGGCCTCCTCCTCATAGGCATGGTCTTCACGCCCAGCACCGCCGTCGGCGATCACTTCGCCTTCCTGCGCCATACCGAGTGGGACGGCATCACGATGAACGACTGGATCTTCCCGGCGTTCCTCGTCACCAGCGGCCTGAGCCTGTCGTTCCTGCTGCGAAACCCATCCAAACAAGCCACCTACCGCCGCCTGATCCGCCGCCTCATCCTCCTCGTTGTCCTCGGCATCGCCTACAACGCCTACGGCACCTCATGGTTCGACATCACCGAACTGCGCTTCACCGGCGTGCTCCAGATGATCGGCATCGCCGGAGCGTGCGGCGCCGCCGTCGTCCTCGCAAGCCGAGCGATGTTCGGCGCAGACAAGATGTGGCTGCTCATCACGGTGGCAACCGCCGGGCTCATCCTCTACGGCCTCGGCCTCGACCTCATCTCCTGCGAGCCGATCGGTCGCTGCAGCCCCTACCTCGAGTTCGACACAGCCATCCTGACCGACAGCCACGTCTACCGGGCCGGCCAAGCGGGATGGGACCCCGAAGGCCTGGTGCTCTCCATTGCATCGTCGGCGTTCGTCCTGTACGGCTATTCGGCCGGCATGGTCATCCGCCGCATCGGCCAGACCGACCGGCCGGGCACGGTGCTGCGAATCGGCGCCCTCACCTCGGCGTGCTTCCTCGCCGGACTCGCCGCATCGCTGTGGGCCCCGCCCAACAAGCGCCTGCTGACCCCGTCGTTCGCCCTGCTGGTGTCAGGCACGGCACTCGCCGTCGTCTGCCTGATCTACCTGCTGATCGACACCAGCAACAGCCCCACGGGCGACAAGGTCCGGCGCCGCATCACCTGGCCGATCATCGCGTTCGGCCGCAACGCCATCATCGTGTACCTGTTCGAACGGGTCCTGCTGCACGCTGGCAAGTCCATCCACATCGGCGACCGCTCGATCGAAACCCGGCTGATGGAGGACATCCTGCCCGTCGGGGCGCCCGCAGTGCATGAGGCGTATGCCGCCGTGATCGCGTGCGTCATCCTCCTGGTGGTCGGGACCCTGCATCGACGCCGGATGTACCTGGCGCTCTAGCGGTGAAGCACCACGTGTCACACATCGGCTGATGTCAACAACTCGTCCCCGTTCATCGGCCGCAACTGAACTCGACTCGAATAGGCGCCGCCGACGATGGCTCCGTCCGACGTGGCCGGCGGTGCTCGTTGTCCTGCCGCTCGCCGGACTCGCACTGCAATCAGCAGACCGGCTCAGCATCTACCTCAATGCCGGCGCAACTGGCGCCAACCCGCTCGAGGCGGCACGGCGGGCCTGGCGCCTTACCGGGAACTACCTCGACGAGGGCAGCTTCGGCCCCATCGGCCGCTTCGTCGAGTTCCTCGTGCACGGCCTCGCCATCGAAGCGGGCGACGCCCTCAGCCTGGCACCGCACGCTGCTCTGGGCGCCGTGCGTCTGGCCATGGTGGGCCTCGTTGCCGTGCTCGCGTTCAAGCTGGTCGAATCGCTGCAGCGCTCTGCGCACACACACGCCGACCCATCGTTCATCGGGCTGTACCCGCTGGCGCTCGCAGCTGCGCTGGTGGCAAACGGCCTCGGCGGGGGCCTCGCACAAGTCCCCCACACGTCCATCGGCGCTGTGGCGGTCGTGTTGGCAGTGGCGCTGGCAACCAGTCGCGACCGGGACATGGCCCCTCGACCGGTCGCCCGGCATGAGTACGCCTCCATGGCGGCCATGGGCGCAGCGGCAGCCGCGTTCGACGAGCTCGCCTACCTGGCCCCCTTCGTCGCGGCTGCCTTGTTGGCCGCACGCAGCGTGGCCTCGGGGTTGCCACCGAGGAGAGCTCTGCGTATCGCAGCAGTTCGCCGGTGGGTTGCGCTGTGGGCCGGATTCGCTGTGGTCTTCGTCCCTGCCCGCTTTGCCATCGCACAGCGCTGCGCGGCGGACTACGCCTGCAGCGACGGCTGGATCCTCAGTTTCGGGCCCGACGCCATCGGAGCTGCCGCGGCACGGCTGGGGTCGGCGCTGCCACTGGCAGGTTGGATCGCCAACAACGACCGCACCGAGGCCGCCGGCCTGGACCTCGGGTTCGGGGAGGTGCTGGCCAACTCGATGCTCATCGTCGCGTTGCTGGTTCTGCTCTCACTGACGATCGCAGCAGTTCTGCAAGAGCGCCGCGAGACGCCCCCGGGCGACTCGACTGACGGCCCCTCGCCTCGTCAGCTCGTGCCCCGCCAACTCCGCCTCGCACTGGCTCTCGGCGGGTTCGGCGCGGCCATCACAGGCGCCGCCGCGCTGTACGCAGGTCTGTCGTGGAGGGTGCAGCAGCTCCCGTTCGGCCACGCCGTCAGGCAGGGATGGCGCGACACGCTGCTCGCCCAAGTCGGATGGTCGCTGATCGCAGCCGCAGTCCTCGCATGCCTCGACCTGTTTCTGCGCCGCCGCGCCGCACATGTACTGAAGCCAGTTGCGACGCTCGCACTCGCAGTAGCTGCGGGCTTCACGCTTGTCGCGAATTGGCAGCTCGCCCAGATCGACCGGTACGACGAGACCGCGTCGGTCACCACCCTGATCTCAGCATCCACGGTGAACATGGGCCTCGCCGACAGCGCGGCCGGCATCGCAGAGCTGAACGATTGGCCCCTGCGCACCGACGGTGTCGACTACCCAGCGTCGCCGAGTGCCGTCCGCTGCCTGCTGCTGGAGGTCTACGCCGACCGCGAGGCGTCCGCTCCCGAAAGCCAGTTCACCGCTGAACAGCTTCGAGCCGACCTCAACCGGCTCACGGCTGAACGCAACGGCGTGCCCTACTGCAACCAGGCGGCCGAACCCACAGCCGACCCGGCCGCCGCCCCCGCAGACGATCCACCCAGCACCACCCCCGAAGCGAGCGCCTCATGACGGCGTTCACGAAGACCCGCACCGCGCAGGCAAGGCGCAGCCGCATCTGGCTCGTCACCGCCGGTCCGGCCGTGTTGGTCGTGCTCCCCCTGATCGGCATGTCGCTCAAGTCCGACGAGCGCCTCCACCTCTTCCAACAGGTCTTCTACACCGACGTCAACCTGTTCGGCGTAGCGCAGTACGTCGAAGAACGCATCTTCAACTTCTTGAATATCGGCAACTTCCGGCCGATCGGGCGATTCACCGAAGTGCTGGTCCACGGACTCGTCTTCGAGTCCGCCGAAGCGACGGGCCTTACCCCGCACGTCGTCCTCGGCGTGGTCCGTGTGATCGTGGTCGCGCTGCTGGCGGTGCTCGCGGCGAAGATGGTCGGTGCGCTGGTTCGCTCGGCTGGCGTCTCGGCCGACCGGTCACTCGTCAGTCTCTACCCGCTGGTGGTGGGCACCGTGGTGGTGGCGAACGGCATCATCGGCGGACTCGCACAGTTCCCGCATACGTTCATCGGGTCGGTCGTGCTCATCCTGGTGGCGGCGCTTGCAACCGCTCGCGACCGCGATCTCGAACCGCGTCCGCTGCGCAAACGCGAATACGCCTCGATGGCAGCGTTCGGCGCCCTGCTCGTCCTGTACTACGACGTCGCCTACTTGGCGCCCATCGTCGCAGCCGGCTTTCTTGGCGCCCGAGTGGCTGTCGCGCGGCTGCCGCTCCGAGCGGCGCTCGCCACGGCGGCGATGCGCCGCTGGGCAGCACTGAGCGCCGGCTTTGCGGCCGTGTTCATTCCCGTCCGCATCGACATCGCCCGGCGCTGCGCACCGGGTGAGTGCTACTCCGCTTCGGACCTCAGCGTCTCGCCCGAGGTGTTCGAGACGGCGCTGCCACGCTTGGCGACGGGGCTGCCGCCGGTCGGCTGGGACTACAACGCCGACCTCGCCCGCCTCTTCGGCGTCGATGCAGGAATCACCAGCCTCGCCACCAACGTGCTGCTGTTCCTCATGCTGGCCGCAATCGTGGGGTTCGCGGTCGCTGCTGTGGCCCGCGGCTGGCGCCCAAACCCCGAACCAGCCGTTGAGACATCCGCCGCCGACCAGCCCGTCGCCGACCAGCCCACTCCCGAACGACCCCGCGGCGCCCATGCGCGCCTCGCTGCTGCGCTCATCGGGCTCGGAGCCTTCATGGCGGTCCTGTCCGCAACGCTCGCGGGGCTGTCGGCCTCGATGCAACGGCGTGATCTCCCGATCGGCGAGGCATGGCGAGAGGCGCAGCTGGCCCAGGTGGCCTGGTCGCTGATCATTGTGGGTTGCCTCGCGGCGCTCGACCTCGCGACCCGGTCAGAACGCACGCGCCGGGCACTGCGAGCAGCCGTGGCCGCTGTGCTTGCCATCGGCGTGGCGTTCACGCTGCTGGCGAATTGGAGGTTCGCCGAAGTCGACCGTCGCGATCCCACAGCGGCACTCACCAGCCTGATCGCAACGTCGACGATCCATGTCGACACCACCGAAACGGGCGACCAGATCCGCTGTGCGCTCTCGGGCGGATACCGCGAGGTGACGCCCGAGAAGGTGTGGATCACCGGCTGGCGGATGCGCAACGAACTCGATCGCTTCATGGGCGGGCGCCACGGCTTGGCGTACTGCTTCCCTCCGACGATTGAAATTCCCGAGCCCGGCTCCTAGCGGAACCGGATCCAGAAGTGCTGAATGCGATGAAACTCGATGTCTTGGCTCTCGTAGTCGCCGGGCCAGTAACCCGGATCGCCGCTCAGCAGCCATCCGTAGTGGACGGGGTGCCAGCCGACACGCGTGTTTCCCGAGATCTCGAACGCATCATGGAAGTGGTCGTAGGTCACCTCTTCGATGCGAGTCACGTTCGGGTCGTGCTTGCATGTCGGAGCGGCCTGATATCCGACGTCGAAGTCGGTGTTCCACAGCGCTTCGTGCATGGCGCCATGGTCGGCATGGGCGTAGTCGGAACAGCCGGGATAGGCGCCGTTCCAGTAGCCAGCGCCGATCAGGTTGTGGTTTCGCAACGTGTCGTTGATGCCCAGGGCGGTCCGGTTGTCACGGACCGTCGTGATCGCCCACTTCACCTCGTCGGCGGTCACATCGCCGTCGCCAAGGTTGAACCACACCACAGCAGCGATGTGCGACGTCCAGACCTCGACAGTGAGATCGCTGACGCAGTCACCGTCGTCGAAGCGGCATACCTCGGTTCCCAAGGAGTCGAAGGGGCCCTTCACCCCTGCGTAGGTGAAGGAAGCCGGAAGCGCGCTGTCGGTGCGTGCCATTGCTTCCATGAAGCCGAAGAACGAGTTCGTGCGAGCGGACTCGCACGACGGTGTCCACTTGCCCTGCGGCCATGGATCCGGCGGTATCTCGCCAGTGCCTTCGTCGTATCCCGGCGAGCCACAATAGAACGTCTGCTCACCCCTGTTCAGGACAATGAAGACCTTGTAGTTGCCAGTGGAGTTCTCGATGAGCGACCACGCTTGGATTTCGTCATCGGGGTGGGGCACCACCACATAGCTCATCTTGTTCGGACCGTTCGCGCCTGCCTGAAACGTGCAGGCTGCAAGAGCAACGGCGACGGCGAGCACCATGATCAGCGTCGCTCGTGGTCGCTTCATCGCTGCTCCCAGCCTGGCCAGCACGCGGGCACACCCACGGTAGGCCCGGCATTCTGCTGACATGAGCTCGCTGATGCGGACCATCCGCCGCTGCTGTCGCTGGGTCCCGAGTGTGCTCGTGGTGCTTCCGCTCGCAGGGCTCGCATTCGTCGCGGATGAGCGTCGCAGCGTGTACTTGAGGGCGCTCACCAATGACGCGAACCCCTTCAGGGCGGCGATGGATGCCGCCCGCGGCACCGACAACTTCTTCTCGGGGGGGAACTTCCGGCCGGTCGGGCGATTCTGGGAGATGCTCGTCCACGGCTTCATCTACGAAGCCGGGGAGGCCACCGCCGTAGCGCCTCACATAGTCCTGGGCGCGCTGCGCCTCACCTTGGTGGCGGTGATGGCTCTCGGTGCCACAGCGATGGTCTCGGCACTGGCGCGATCTGCCGGCGTGCAGCAGCACGCCTCGCTGGTGGGGCTGTACCCGCTGGCGCTTGGCGCCGTGCTGATCGCCAACGGCACCTCGGGGGCGCTCGCACAGTTTCCGCACACGTTGATCGGTTCGGCCGTGCTCATTGTGTGGATCGCCGTGGCGACGAGTCGCGACCGCGATCTACGAGCGAGATCGCTTCGCTGGCACGAGTACACCGCCATGGTCAGCGCGGGAGCGCTCGCCGCGATGTTCTACGACCTGGCCTATCTGGCACCGCTCATCGCTGCGGTGTTCTTGGCGGCGCGCTGTTTCGCGTCGCGAATGACACTTCGGGCAGCGCTTGCCACGGCAGCAACCAGGCGATGGATCGCTCAGGCGGCGGGCTTCGCGGCGGTGTTCGTTCCGATCCGCATCGCCATCGCATTCCAGTATTCCGATGGCGGCTGCTATGAGGGCTCGGACCTCAGCCTGTCTGCGGACGCTTTCAGCACTGCTTGGCCGCGGCTGTTGACCGGTTTCCCGGCGATCGGCTGGGACTTCAACGCGGATCTCGCCCGTGATGCCGGGGTGGAACTCGGGTTGGCCGATCTGGCCGCCAATGCCCTGATGGCGCTCGTGGTTGTCGGGATTGTCGTTCTGGCGGCGGCAGCAGCGTGGCAGCGTCCGGTCCCGGACACCTTGGGCACGTTGCACAGCAGTGAGGCGGCAGGGGGTGGAGCTGGCAGTTCGGGACGGCTTGCTGGTGTCTTGCTGCTGCTCGGCGGATCGCTGGCGGTGCTCTCAGCGTCGGTCGCCGGCCTGACGGCGTGGGCGCAGCAGCGTCAGCCTCCCGTCGGTCAGGCTTGGCGGGAAACGCTGCTCACCCAGGTTGCGTGGTCGCTGATCATTGCGGCCGGCCTGGCCGTGCTCGACCTTGCCCTGCGTGGCCGCGCCACCAACCGGATCGTGCGCGGCCTCGTTGCGGCCGCCCTGGCCCTCGCCATGTCGCTGACACTTCTTGCGAACTGGCGCTTCGCCGAAGTCAGCCGCCGCGATCCCGTTGCTGTGCTCACCAGCCTCGTCTCGCTCAGCGCGGTCAACCTGGACGACACCCCGGGCGGCAACGCAGTGCGCTGCGCTCTTATCGATGCCTACGCCGAAGCGACCATCGGCCAGCCGACGTGGACAGCCGGGCAGGCCATCGGCGAGAACCTCAACGATCTGACGCTCGAGCGCCTAGGCATTCCCTTCTGCGACCCCAATCGGCCACCGCCCGCGCCGCAATCCGTGCAAGACCCAGGCTGAATCACCGGGGTAGAGCACCGGTGCTCTCTTGCGGGCGCCGCCACGGTCGCGTTCCTGACAATCGTCATCACCGTCGCAGCCCTCGGCGCTTGATGGTGTGACAGCTCAGCGTCCTACGCGACGACATCAACGCGCTGCGTTCTGAGTTACTGGCTGAATTCAGGGCCCTGCGTGAGGAGACACGTGCGGGCTTCAGCGAGATCAACGCGACGCCGCTCGAGGTGATGAATGACTGTGATGAAGCAATGCACGGTGGCTTTCTCGAGCGTGCTCATCTGGGCAGCGCTGCTCGCATTGCCAGCTTCGGCGCAGTCCCTCGATCCGGCGTTGCCGCCACAGGCCTCGACCGATTGCACTGGCGACGTATCGGTGTCGGTCGCCAGCGATGCCCGGGCCCAGTCGGACATCTACGCCGCGGCACTACTGGCGGCTGCGATCGGCACGTACTGCATCGTCCTGACAGGCCCCCGCGACGCGCCTTGCAGAACGCGCCTATCTCTACGGCAACACACACTCAAGAGCTGAATCGGGCTACTTCCGCCGCTACCAGGGTTCGGCAGCCTTCCCATTTCTAGGTGAAGCGATCCCACGACCTCGGGGCCGCATGGGCGATGCGCTCCGCTCGGAATTCTTGTCTGCAACTTGCGAGACCCTCGGAGAGGTGCTGGACAACATCTCCACCCATGCCTTCAACCTCCGTGATCCTGCGTTCTCCGCCGATTGGCTCGGGCCCGAGATTGTTGACCGAGCGCGATCCTGCTTGCTTGTCAGCCTCACAACGGGCCGTACGGACAGCTGTGATCGGCTTCATTTCCTCGCGTTCGACAATGGGTTCGGAATCCCGCGAACAATGCGTTGGCAACATTCAGAGTCCTGGCACCAGGTTGATGCCGCCGACGTCATGGAATGTGTTCTTCGAAATCGGCTGACCGACAGGGCGGTCGACGGCCACAACGGAGCCGGGCTCTGGTGCCTCTACGGTCTTGCCCGATTTGCGGGCGGAACCATCACCGTGACCTCTGAAGATGACCGCAGTAACGGACAAACTGCGACGCAAATCGCAATCCGTGTGCCCGCTGTTGGCCTTAGCGGGCCGCTACCGGAGGTTCAAGCACGTTCTATCGCGGTGCCGTGGCGCGGTACGACGGTTGAGCTCCAAGTCCGTGTCCCGCGTTTGGATGACGTCGATCAAGAACAGGTCGCTGAAGTCAGGGACAACCTCCACCGGTACCGGGCCGCCTGGCCCCAAATGGCATAAATCCCGAGCAGTCAGATGGTGGGCGGCTTGGACACCAGTAGCTATGTGCGCGTCGACCCACAGCGCGCTGCTCCGCTCATCGAGACGGTGGATGTTCCCGGTGGCCTGCCTTGCGACGGGGCAGGCCGCTGATGTGCTGCTCGCGCATCACCGCGCGCAGCAGCTTCTTGTTCGCCACATGGTCGTGGACCTCGGCATGTGATCGAAGATGCGCTCGAGTATCTCGACGCCATTGTCGCCACATGGCATGAGGGCGTCAGAGGTTGGCTGCCGTGAGCTGTCTTCCCACCGTGAAGCTCCTGTTGCTAGATCACGGTTTCTCGAGCGAGTGTTGAGAGATTGCTGATTACTGCGTCGAGATAGCCAGGGTCTTTCCGCTGCGGGTCGTGCACCGTGCCCAACTGGAGAGTCAGAGCCGCGCCAGCGTGGGTGATGAGGGGGACTGCGCCCAGGTCCATGCCACGGAGACCGACAGATGACGGGAGAATCGCCAATCCTTCGCCGGCGGCGGCCATGGCGAGCGCAGCGTCTGGAGCTGAGGTCTCGAAGGCGATTTCGGGGGTGAGATTCTCGATGCGACAGGCTGAATCGAAGAGAACTCTGCTCCCAAACGTCTCGTTGAGAGCCAGAATAGGGAAGGTACACGCTTGTTGTATTGTCATTGCTTTTGGCCCCGAAGAAGGCGAAGACCTCGATTGAGGTCTGATGGCCATGAGGGTGAGATCGACGAGAGGATGCTGCACAAGTCGCGGTGACGGCCCTATGAATGCGACGCCGAGTCGGATCTCATGCGCCTCAATAAGCTCGACGACTTTCGCTCCTCCGGCCTCGACCACTTTGCACTCCACGTTCGGAAAGTCCTTGCGGAAGGTCTGCAAGAACGGAGCGATGAGCCGTTCGATCGTCCACGGGGTTGCACCGATACTGAAGTTCCCGAGTCGCCCCCCACGCAGTTGCCTGGCGGTTTCAAACAATGAACTCTCGCTCTGCACAAAATCCGTACAGTGTCCCCGCAGAGCTTCACCAGCCTCAGAGAGCCTGACCCCACGACCGACCCGGTCAAACAGAGCGATTCCAAGTTCGGTCTCGATCCGTTGGACCTGGCGAGACAACGCGGATTGGGAGATGTTGAGATGTGTGGCCGCAACGGTCATGTTCCCAGTTCTGGCAATCTCGAGGATGGCTTCGACGTACCGTGCATCCATCTATGCATTATACGCAAGTACAAGGACGACTCGCGTGCGTGCGGTGCATCCACCTATGCATTATACGCAAATATAACGACGACTCCCGTGCTAATGTTGCATGATCAGTAGTTTGGGCCCGTGGGAAGAGAGCGCGATGGCACCACCAGGGGGGGTACCGGCAGTCTCCGGGTCGGTAGGAGCTTGGCTAGGCCCTCAAGCCCAAGGATCTGCTCGGGCCACCGTCTTGGTGCGAGGTGCCGCGTCACCAAGCAGCTCGAGAACCATACGCGGGACCGCCGATCGCGTGCCGAACATGGACCAATAGAGAGATGGTGGGTACAAACAGATGAAGAAGGATGAGATTGCTCTCGTACTGATGGATCTCCAGAACGACGTTATTCATCCCGAAGGTCTCTTCGGAAAGTCGGGGCTTGCAGATGTCGTCAGAGAGAGGGGCGTCCTCGAGAACTCCCAGGCGGTTCTCGAGCGAGCCCGGCAGCTTCGGATGCTAGTGGTCCATGTAGCTCACCAGTATCGAGCAGGTCACCCCGAGGTAGGCCAGGGAATGGCAATCTTCGACTCAATCAAGACAGCAGACGCAATGACCGAAGGCAGTTGGGGTGCCGAAATTCACGAAATGGTTGCACCGATCGAGAACGAAATCGTTATACCCAAGCGTCGAGTCAGTTCCTTCTATCAGTCAGACCTTGACCTTGTTCTTCGACTTGCCGGAATCAAGACAATTGTCTCGGCCGGTGTTGCCACGAACATGGTGGTCGAGGCGACAGTGCGAGATGCCGCCGACAGGGGTTTCGCAAATATCGTAGTTGAGGACTGCTGCGCGAGTTTCGATGCTGAGGAAAACGAGTTCTCGCTCAAAAATATTGTCCCCAAATTCGGACGAGTGATAACAACACCAGAGTTTCTCGATGAGTTCACAGTTTGACGTCCCGGAATCTAGGATCCCGGATTAGTAAATGAAAGAAAAAGAGATATCAGAAAGAGGTTAGAGCAGATGCCAAACCGGCCCAGAATCAACATACCCGATTTCAGTGACAAGAGGGTTGCTGACCCCATCCTCGAACAGCTAGATGCGCGTCATATGTCTCGGCGCGATCTACTGAAGCTTGCATCCGCAGGTGTAGTTGCTGCGGCTAGTTGGCCGCTACTCAGTGCCTGCACTGGGGCGAGCACTGGAGGGAGCGCAACTACAACGGCTACACCGGCGGCTGGCAGCCCGACTACCACAGCAATCGTTGCGCCGAAGAGTGGGCAAGTCGCCAACATCATTCGGGTTGAGCAGGCCTACTTCCTCGATCAGGACGATGGGGCCAAAAAGGCTGCCAAGATCCTCGGCCTCGACTACGCCGCAACTTCATCAAATCAGGATGTGCTTCAGCACATCAGCCTGGTGGAGCAGTTTGTGACGGGCGGTGCAAAGATGATTATCCAAGGCAATGTTGATGGTTCAGACCTTCGGCCAATCGTCGAAGCATGTACCGCGAACGAGGCGTACCTTGCAAACATGTTCGTTACTGATCCGTGGTTCACGCCATTTGACGCAGGCGAGTACTATGTGTGGTATCTCGACTTGTTCGAGTCGGAAAATCTTGCACGGACCACCAGGATAGTGCTTGATGCGATTGGCGGAGAGGGTACGGCAATATACGTTGAGGGCCTTACCGGCGCCTCAGTGGCAACCACGCGGAAAGCCACGACCCTGAACGTCCTGGAGAATGAGTTCCCCAACGTTGAACTCTTGGCCATCCAGGACGGAAAGTGGAATCCGGTCGATGCGCAGAAGGCCGTAGAGGACATGGTCGCTGCGGTCGGCATGCCTGACGTTATCCTGTGCGACAACGACGGCGAGGCAGCAGGCGCAGTCGCAGCGGTCGAAGGCCTCGGAATGACGCCCGGCGTTGACGTCCTTATCTCTGGGCAAGACGGCAATCGAGACGTCCTTGACATGATAGAAGACGGGCGTGTCTATGTGACTGGATTCCACTCACCAGCCTATTTCGGAGTGGCACCGGTTGTGAGATGCTTCGACGCTCTCAACGGGGTGAAGCTTTCAGCACCCGAAAGGCAGATGGGAGTAGCCGGGGCCATCCCCGTACTTCAGGACAATGTAGCGCAGGTCAAGCGGCGTTTCATTGAAACGGACAACTTCCCATTCGACCCAGTATTGATGTCGAAGGTTCACCACCCTGACGATTGGGACCCGATGCACGAACTCCGCGCTCTCGTCCTCGAGGAGCACTGGGCACCGTTTGGCGAGGCAATCTTTGAAAAGCCCGACGGTTGGGGCCCGCCTGAGTACGTACGTGCTTTGGAGGCTGGCGAGATGGAACAAGTAACCCAGATGTATGCCGATCACTACCACATCAAGATGGATGACTTCGACTACAAAGGTGTCCCGGTTCCAGAATAACTTCTCCCGAGGAGAGGACACCGGTCAATTCTCATCTTGCCGCAAGGCAGAGCACAGAAGGGTGGGACATCTGAGTGCCAGTGCTAGAAGCGCCAGTCCTAGAGGTCCGCGAACTCTGTAAGTCCTTTCGTGCAGTAGTCGCGTTGGATCATGTTTCGTTGCAAATCAACCGAGGCGAGATCGTAGGTATCGTCGGTGAGAATGGTGCCGGAAAGAGCACCTTACTCAACATACTGTCGGGGACAGAACGTCGGGACTCGGGCAAGATCCTGCTCAACGGCGACGGCGAGATAGCTCCGAGGAACTATCTAGAGGCCAACCGCTTAGGAATCTGGCGAGTCTTTCAAGAGCCCGCAGTTATTCCAGGGATACCTGTCTATGAGAACCTCTTCTTAGGTCACGCAGACAAGTTCGCCCGACTTGGCTCTGTCCTGGACAAGCGAGCGATGATTCGCGAGGCGAAACGCATTGTGCATGAGATGCGGCTCGAGATTGATGTCACTCAACCCACATACCGGTACAACTTCGCAGTTCGGCAAGCCCTAGAGGTCGCCAAAGCATCGATGCTTTCCGAAGTCTTAGGCTTCGAGTCGAGCGTCGTCCTGTTTGACGAGCCCACCACAAGCCTGTCTCACGTTGAGGTCGAGGCCCTCTTGGCTCTTATGCGCGAACTACAGCGGCGCGGATCATCTGTCGTCTTCATATCGCATCGGCTGAGCGAGATTTTCCTGGTATGCAGTCGCCTATATGTAATGAAGGATGGAGTCCTAGCTGCCGAAGTCATGGCGGATGAGACGGAGCCAACTGAACTTCACGAGCTGATGGTCGGCAGAGTCAGAGAGAAGGACTATTACCTGGAAGGTGAGCAGGTCGAGGTGACCGGAAATCCGGTCAGCGTCAGAGTCGCTGACCTGAATCTGGCCGGTGAGTTGTCGGACATCAGTTTCGAGGTCAGGCAGGGCGAGGTATTGGGCCTTGGTGGAGTGATTGGCTCCGGGAAATCTGAACTTGGACGAGTACTGGCCGGACTGTCGAAGCCGGATAGCGGGACAATCGAGATCAACGGCACTGGAATAGTAAACAGACTGACGCCTCCGAAGGCTAAGGCTGCCGGAATTGGCTATGTACCACCAGATCGCTCATTCGAGGGGATTATCGCGAATTTCTCCGTCGCATCGAATATTTCCCTGCCGAGCGGCGAAAGCGATCGATTGGGCTTTACCAACAGGCTCGGTGTATGGAACCTCGGCAGAGAACGACAAGTGGCGCGAGACTCTGTCGAGAAATTCAGCATAAGGGGTACGCCTGGCGCCCTCGCGGCTACTATGAGCGGCGGGAATCAGCAGAAAATAGCTGTAGCGAAATGGGTGCGTCGAGAACCCGTGGTCCTCATCCTCGACAATCCAACTCGTGGGGTCGATGTAGGCGCAAGGGCCGAGATCTACCGGATCATTCGAGATCTCGCCAGAAATGGTGTGGCGATAATTCTGATTAGCGACGACTTGGTTGAGCTCGTAGGATTGAGCAACCGGATACTTGTGCTGAACTCGGGGAATATCGCCACAACGGTCGACGCACCACCGGATCAAAAACCAAGTGAACAAGAAATCGTTCGCCACATGATTGGTGCGCTCCAGCTCGCTGAAATGGGCAACTCTTGAGCACAGACGGCGGTCATTCGACACAGACGGATTCAGAGTCGCGCCGCGAACCAGCTGCTCGTGGCGGGCCATCCTTCCAGTTACCGTCCGGTTTTAGGAATAAGATACTGCCATTTGTGTCAGTAGTTGTCCTCGTCATATTCTTCGGCGTACTCGAACCCCGATTCTTTACTATCTCGAATTTCACGATTGTTACGTCCCAAGCGGCTCCATTATTGTTCATCACGTTGGGAGCCACGTTCGTTGTACTCATGGGCGGGATTGACCTGTCAGTTGGATCGGCTGCAACGTTAGCGTCGGCGCTCGCCGCGGTTTTGGTGCGTGACTACGATATTGGGTATTTGGCTATGCCTGTCGCGATCGCCGTCGGCATCGCGGCAGGTCTCGTCAACGGCCTGATAACGACCTATTTTCGGCTTCCATCCTTTCTGGTGACGCTGGGTACTCTTTCGATCTTTGGCGGGCTTTCTTTGCACCTGCTCCAAGGCCGCTCGGTTCCCGTTGGAAATCCACCATTTCGGCAACTAGCTATCGGCCAACTCATCCCGAATCTTCCAAATGCGATGCTGTTCGCTCTATCGTCATCGGCCGTACTGATCTTCGTTGGAAGCTGGACCAGATTTGGCCGGTACATAGCGGCTATAGGCGCGGGCGAGGCCGTGGCGACCGTAGCCGGAATTCGTGTTCGACGATACAAGATCTACGCGTTTACGGTCTCAGGTGCGTTTGCCGGCGTGGGTGGTGCATTCATCTTGGCGCGTCTTGGCTCAGGCTCACCTCAGGTTGGTGCAAACTTTCTCCTAGACAGCATTGCTGCAATCGTCGTTGGCGGAACAGCGCTAAGCGGAGGAGTCGGTGGGGTCCACAGGACGCTTCTGGGTGTCGCGATAATCAGTATTCTAAGCAACGGCCTGGGTATCATGGGCGTCGGTTCGTTTACTCGAATGATGATCATCGGATGTGTGGTGATTTTGGCGGTCGCTACGACGATCGACCGCGAGCGGATGATGAATGTTGTCAAGTAGATTTGGCCAGTTATTGCGCCCTGACCGCGTAGTGGGAGCGAGATAGACGGCGCAAGATTGTAACTGGCAGTGGTAGGTGTGCGAGAAGATCATGGCAAAACGAGTAGAACAAATTAGGGGTCCTTTTGATCCGCAGGGGCAGCCTAACTTCGACAGTCAGAATTCTGTCTACCTAGGAGTTTTTGCATGGAACCTTGCGGGCGGCGGAGCCCCGACGATCGCTGTGATGGAAGATCCAGAGAGGCGCCGTGATTATTGGCAATGGCCTGCCGCATCCCATTTGATCAAAGAGGCGGACCGAATCGGCTGTGAGTTCCAGGTGCCGTTCGGGCGTTGGCTCGGTCATGGCGGTATCACCGAGTACAACGAGAACACTCTCGACTTCCTCACCGTGGCGGCTGGACTCGCCCCGCTGACCTCGCACATCCTCCTGCCGTCGACAGCGCACATCGGGTATCAGCATCACCCGGTGCAGTTCGCCAAGTGGGGAGCGGCCATCGATCACATGTCCGATGGTCGATGGGGTCTCAACATCGTCGCCGGCTGGATTCGTGACGAAGTCGAGATGTTCGGCGAGACGTTCATGGACCACGATCTCCGGTACGACGTGTGCGACGAATTCGTCACGTTCATGAAGCACTGTTGGTACGCGGACGAGCCGTTCGACTTCGAGGGCGACTACTTCACCGGCAAGGACATCTGGGTCACGCCAAAGCCCAGCCGTAAGCCCCGGCCGGTCCTCGTCAACGCCGGCTACTCGCCGGCCGGCATGGATTTCGCTACGAAACACTGCGATTGGCTCTTCGCAGCCAACCCGAGCGGGGATCCGCAAGACCTCGGTGACGTGGCCAACCGGGCCAAGGAGCAAGCGGAGAAGTACAACCGCCAGGTCCGAGTGATGAGCTTCTGCTACTGCATCTGGGAGGAGACCGACGAGAAGGCCGAGACCCTTCTCGCCGAGCAGCAGGGAATGATGGACGAGCTGGCGACGAGCTGGCACCTGTACCGCGGGCTCGACCAGCCGGGCACCAAGACAGGCGCATCGTTCTCACTGCCACTCGGCGGCGAGACGGCGACGCTCAAGCAGGCCGTCGGCGCCGAGAACTTCGTCCGCTACGGACTCGGCATCGCCGGCCGTCAAATCGTCGGCGGCTACGACTCGGTCGCGGAGCACATCCGGATGCTCCACACCGACTACGGACAGGAGGGTCAGCTCTTCTGCTGGCTCGATCCACTGCGAGGGATCCATCAGCTGGAGGACCACATCATCCCCCGGCTTCGCAAGATGGGGCTACGCAAGTGACATCGGAAACGACAGAGACGCATTCGCCCGAGGGCGCGGAGCAACCGGAAGAGGAGATCACCCAGACCGTCGCGCTCCAGACGCTGCAGCCGCAGCGAAAATTCCATCAGAAAGTGGCTATCACCCGAGGCCCCTTCGATCCAGGCGGTCAGCCCGACGTCGAGAGCCCCCATCGCCTCTTGGTGGGTCTCTGGGGCTGGAACGCGTCCTGCGGAACCGTGGCGTCGAAGGCGGTCCTCGAGGACCGCGACCGCTTCCGGGACTACTGGCAATGGCCCCGGGCCTCGGCGCTGGTGGAGTCGGCGGACCGCGCCGGTTTCGATTTCGAGCTCCCATTCGAGCGGCGCTTCGGATACGCCGGCGAGATCGGCTTCCACGAGGACAGCCTCGACTCATTGACGACCGCCCCGGCACTGGCCCAGGTGACCGAGAACCTGACGCTCTTCTCGTCGATCCACATGAACGAGCATGCCCATCCGCTGCACATCGCCAGGTTCGGCGGCAACTTCGACCACGTGTCGAACGGACGCTGGGGCCTGAACATCGTTCCCGGTTGGAGTCGTCGTGATGCCGAGGTGATCGGCCTGGACAACGACTACAGCCTCCGGTACGAGATCGCCGACGAGTTCGTCACCTTGATGAAGCACTGGTGGTCCCTGACGACGCCGTTCGAGTTCGAAGGCGAATACTTCAAGTCCACCCGTGTCGGAATGGTCGGCCCCAGGCCGACGCGTCAACCGCGACCGATCCTGATCTGTGGCGATGCATCCGAAGGCGCCGTGGACTTCGCAGCGAAGCACTGCGATTGGCTCCTCTGCAACGCCCCCGAAGACGACTTGAGTCTGCTGGCCCCCCACGTCGAACGCACGAGGGTCTACGCCGCGCACAACTACGGCCGGCGACTCAAGATGCTCGTCCAGGTGTTCGTGACGATGGCAGAGACCGCGGAGTCAGCACAGGCGGAATACGACGAGCTCGTCGCGGCAATCGACTCGACTGCGGCAGACAACATCGTCACCGAGGCGTTGGAGCAGCCCGCAGAGGCGGAAGGACTTCTGGACACCGCCATCGCCGATCGGCTCGGCGACGGTTCGCTCGAGGAGCTCGTCGGTACGGCGAACTACCGAAAGCTGGCCATCGGGTTCGGCGGGATCCACCTCATGGGCAGCTTCGACGACGTCGCCGAGCAGTTGCGAGACCTCGCCGACGACCACATGCAGGACGCGGTTGCGTTGTCGTTCCTCGACCCCATGAAGGGAGTCCACGAGGTCGAAGACGAGCTCATGCCGCGGCTCAAGAAGATGGGCCTTCGCGCCTAGACCGTTCCGAACGCAGACCGAAAGGAAAGACAACCATGAGTCGAGAATCAACATTGACCAAGACGGCAGTGAGAAAGAGGAACAAGTTCGTCGAGTCGATGCGCCTCGGGTTCTTCCATCCGACCGGGTGCCTCCACACCACGTCCAAACGTGTCGCCGACGCGAACCCCGACTGGCTCGACGTCGAGATGCACAAGCAACTCGCGAGCCTCGTCGAGGAAGTTGGATTCGACTACATCTTCATGCTCGACTTCCCGATCCCGTACGGGCCCGAGAGCACGCGGGCCAAACACATGGATCCGCTGCTGCAGCCGATAATGCTCGCCCCGTACCTGTTCGCCGCGACGAAGCGCATCGGCGTGGTGACGACCCTCTACACCACGACGTACCTACCGGCGGCGATCGCCCGTTTCGGAGCAAATCTGGACGTGCTCAGCGGTGGGCGCTGGGGGTGGAACGTCGTCACCGGTATCCCACCCAGAGGCGAGTACACCGGTGAGGTCTTCGGCGTGGACTTCCCGTCTCACCAGGACCGCTATGACGCAGCCGATGAGCTGATCACGATCGTCAAGGCGCTATGGACCTCCGATGAGCCGATCGAATTCGAGGGGGAGTTCCATCGATCGAAGGGCAAGATCGTCGGTCCGAAGCCCTTGCAGGAGCCGTGGCCCCTGATCGTCCAGGCCGGCGGGTCACCGCGCGGTCGGGAGTTCGCGGCGAAACACACGGACTACAACTTCATGATCGCGATGGAGCCGGAGACGGGCGCCGAGCTCCTCGCAGATACGCGGGCGCGGGCCGTGCAGCACGGACGGCAGGAGGACGACGTCGTCTCGCAGTTCGCCATCCTGATCTTCATGCGAGACACCGACGAAGAGGCGAGGGAGTTCTATCGGTCGGTCGTCGACTCACTCGATTGGGGCGCGGTCGCGGAGTACTACGACGCCGCGGCCGACCCGGGAGGCGTGAAGGAGACCGCCGACATGTATGCCGGACTCACCAGGAGGGAGATCCTCGAGCACTGGGGAATCGGTCAGGGCTTGTTCCGTCTCGTCGGGAGCCCGGAGACCATCGCCGAGGGCCTGCTGAAGATGTATCAGGTCGGCTGTCTTAATGGTTTCGCGCTGTCCTTTCCGATTTGGTCAGAACACGCGATTCGCGACTTTGCGGAGAAAGTACTGCCGATCCTCCAGGCGGAGGGCGTTTGGATTCCGCCTTGGGAAAGAGACTGGTGTTGGTGAAGGTTGTCTAGGTTGCAGGTGGAGCCGGGTCTGGTAATGGTTGCGGTCCACTTTATTCCATATGTAGATCGAGTGGAGGAGCGAGGATTTGGAGCAGAAGTCACATACCCATGGATGTCCTTCGTGTGAGAAGGTGTACGAGTGCACGGAAGGTGGTTGGCACGCAATCGATTATCGCTGGTTCATTCGTTGTGAGGAGTGTCTGGCGAAGGAAGAAGGTCGAATTGCGGCATCGACTTCCCAGGGAGACGACGCCTAGCATGAACCACGCATAGGAACCCGATGAAGTTGGATAACGTATTGGCCAGCGTCGATGATCACGTTGCCTCGATAACGCTGAACCGTCCCGACAAGCGTAACTCGATCCGCCCCGAGATGGTGGCCGATCTCTTCACAGCGCTCGACTGGCTCGAAAGCCAGGTGGAGGTTCGCTGCCTCGTGATAGATGCTGTAGGCCCGGCGTTCTGCGCTGGTGCCGATTTGAAGGATTTCTCGGAGGAGTGGGTCGAGCGAGCGGCCCGACCTTCTGGCGAAGCGATTCAGGGTCTGTTGGAAATGATGACAGCCCTTTCGGACCTCGTATTCAGGCTGCGCGGGATCTCTTACCCAGTAATAGCAGCTGTGAACGGGCCAGCAATGGGTGGAGGATGCAATCTAGCGCTAGCATGCGACATCCGCCTAGCAACACCGAGCGCGCTCTTCGCCTCGAGCTTCGTGAAGATCGGGCTGAGTTCTGCCGCAATGGGTGGCACATACCTGTTACCGAGGGCGATCGGTGAAGGTCGGGCTCTTGAGCTGCTTCTGACCGGGCGCGGCGTCACCGCTGAGGAGGCCGACCGCATCGGCCTCGTCAACAGGGTCGTGCCGGACGAGGATCTCGCGGACGAGGTGCGCAGCCTGGCAGCCGAGTGTGCCGCTCTGCCGCCGCTTGCCCTTGCTGCAACGAAGAGGGCCACAAGACTGAACGCGACTGCCACGTTGGAGCAGACGCTCGCGTTGGAAGCGCAGTTGCAAGCCCCCTTGTTTCTCTCGTCGGATCACCAAGAGGGAATGCTCGCGTTCCTTGAAAAGCGTCGGCCAGCATTCGAAGGTCGATAGCCGGACAGGACGTCGGGAGGCTACACATGCAGGAAGACCGGCGGCTGCCATTGGAGGGTATTCGCGTCTTGGAGGTCGGTGAACTGATTGCGGGTCCTTTCACATGTACTCTCCTGGGAGAATTTGGTGCGGACGTGATAAAGATCGAGCGGCCGAAGAGGGGCGATCTTATTCGCCTTTTTGGACCCCAGACTGACGGAGAGTTCGTCTACTGGTCAATGCTTGCACGAAACAAGAAGTCGGTTGTGGTCGATCTGAATAGCACGGCAGGACGCGCGATTCTCGGAGATCTGATCAGGCAATCAGACGTTCTGATGGATAGTCTGCGCCCGGGGTTGTTCGATACTTGGGGCTTCGACGATGAGACGCTTCAATCTATGAACCAGCGCTTGATTACTCTGCATGTATCGGGGTTCGGAAGAACCGGTCCGTATAGTTCGCGTCCGGGTTATGACCCGGTTGCCCAAGCGATCAGCGGTCTCAGTTACATGACGGGAGATCCAAGTGGGCCGCCAATGCGCGCGGGAGGCAGCATTCCGGTATGTGATTTTACTACGAGTTTCCTGGGCGCTCTTGGCATATGCCTTGCCATCATAGAGCGCTTTTCCTCGGAGCAAGGACAGGTCATTGACGTCGCACTCTACGACCTTGCATTCCGCGTACTAGCACCGCTGCTCACCCTGTACGACAGATCTGGAGAAGTATACGGACGTCACGGGAATCGCAGCCTTGGAGGTGGACCCACCGGCCATTTTCGCACCAAGGATGACACGTGGTTGGCAATTTCAATACAGGGCGATGACCAGTTCGACCGATGCGCTCGAGCAATCGGTCGTGAGGATTGGACTGAGAAACCGGAGTACCAGACGATCGACTCGCGCACCATTCATCGAGAAGTCATTGATGGCGCGATGGCTGATTGGGTTGCTGTTCGGACGGCAGAAGATGTGGTGGATAAGTTGGAATCGAATGGACTAGTTTGCGGCGTAATATTGACGCCCGCCGATGCGGCTCAGGACCCGCATCTGAAGAGTCGCAGCCTCCACCGCAGCGGCACGGACGGCTCACTTCTTCCGTGGCCGGTTCCGATGCTCTCCTGCACGCCTGGCCAGTCTGAGGGCCGAGCGCCCGATCTTGGGGAACAGACTGCAGAGGTGCTGAAGCAGGTCCTCGGGTACACCGACGATCGTGTCGAGTCCCTCAGATCAGCAGGGATCATTGAGACACTCTAGAAGCTGAGGTTGACCGTATGTGGCTGCGGTCATGTTGAAAAGCACGAGATTCTGTTTTTGTGAGTACTGGCGTGTACCGCAAAGATGACCAAATCCTCGCTATCAGCGAATTTGACGGGTTTCATAAGGGGCACCATAGGTTGGTCGCGTCGTGTGTGACTGCGGCGCGTCGGATCAACCGACCGGCTGGTGGTGTTGTCCTCGACCGCGCAAAACCCTCGGCTGGCGCACACCCGCCGCAGCCTTCAACGAACACCTACGCTCCCTCCAACAACCCCGTGTTGCGACAAGCGGTTGAATCCGCTCAGTTCACCAGCATCCGCTACAGCGAACGCCTCGACGAGATCGGCGCCACCCCCTCGATCGGGTCGGCGATGAATTCCCGTGCCGCTCCAGCAAGCGCATCCCGGCTGAGCGCATGAAGTCCGGCGTCGAGCACCGTGTCCCGCTGAGCCGGAAGTTCGATGACAGTGATTTCGATCTCGAACTCGTCGATACCGCTCTCGCTCAACACAAATGTCCGCCTGTCGCCGAGGCAGACATCGGAAAGGCACTCTTAGATCTGCACCTTGCCGAGGGCGCCCCTGGGGCCACTTCGAGCCGTGATCTTGTGGTGATGACCGCAGCGGCAATTCTCTTCGCGAACGACCCGCGACGCCTCGTCCCTGGCGCCGCTGCACACCTTGTTCGACGTCCAGGGACCGGTTCGGCTTCCGACGTCACCGCGCACCGTATGTACCGCGAGGTTGAGCAGCAACCCGGTTCGCTGCCAGCACAGCAGCCAACCGAGGGAACAGGCTCAGGCGAATAGGCGGCGGCTCCGCGGTTGCGACAGCAGCGTCATGGTGCCCCTAACTCCTGTCCCCAGCGGCTAGGTGTTAGCTGCACAGTTGAACTGAACGGTCGGGTGGCCTGCCCGCCCGATCGGGACAGCCAAGACTGAGAAGGAGCCCCGGGGTTTCGGCCCGGGGCCCCTCGCGTACATGGTCTTCGCTGCCTGTCGCTTCATCTGGCACGTCGAGCTTCTGTTCGCCGTACAGCTTGAACCACGCTTCGCTCGGGGCTTGAACAAAGTAGCTACATGTAGCTTCATCGGCTGCTACGCTTGTCGTCATGCGGTCAGTCGGCATCAAGGTGCTCAACAGCCGACTCAGCGAGTACGTACGGCTGGCGGCCAGCGGCGAGACCATCCTGGTGACCGACCGCGACCGCGTCGTCGCCGAGATGGGGCCGCCGCAGCCGACCCGCAGCCCGCTGGTAGCAGATGCTTTCCTGGCAGATCTCGTCCGCAGCGGCGTGCTGAGGCCAGGCCTGGTGGCGGCGACAGAGCCTCCGCCTTCGCAGCCGACCGCACCGCTGAGCGAGATCCTCACGGACCTCGACTCGGCCAGAGCTGACCGGTGATCTACCTTGACACCTCTGTTGTGCTCGCCCATCTGCTCAGCGAGGACCGTGTGCCGCCCGAATCGCTGTGGGGCCACACGCTCGTGTCCAGCCGGCTGACCGAGTACGAGACCTGGACCCAGCTGCACGGGCGCGGACTGGCCGAATCCCACGGCGAGGCCGCTCGGGCGCTGCTGGGCCGGCTGGGACTCGTCGAGCTCGTGCCTGCGGTGCTCGCACGAGCGCTGGAGGCATTCCCGGGTCCGTCGAGCGTGCCCACGCTCGACGCCTTGCACCTGGCAACATGCGAGTTCTTGCGCGACGCAGGCCAAACCGTGGAACTCGCCAGCTACGACCGCCGAATGAACGACACAGCCAGCGCCATGGGCGTCCCCCTCTTCCCCGACGCCGACGGCTGACACGCCGCGGCGCGGTTCAGCAGCTCGAATCCGCCGAGCTCGATCTCGGCCCCGGGGCCACAACAGCGCCCAAGACAGCGCCACGTCGGTGTGAGCCATCCCCGCCGGCGCTGCCACCCCAAGAACATGGCACGCACGTTGGTCCTTGCCGGCTGGGGACGGTCCTTGCGTTCGGTTGCACGCGGGAGGGCTGTAAACGATCGGTGGAATTTCGAGATTTGTATGCGAACGGTGACAAGCCGGTCGACTGCGCCCATGGCGGCTCGGGCAGCGTTGGCAGTGCGCTCGGCAGGGTCCTGGCCAGCGTGATCGCAGCGAGGACTGGCGCAGCTTCGCCCGCGACATCGGCGTGGACGCCCGCTGGGCCGCCGAACAGATACAGCGCATCGCAGCAAACACCCCCGCTTGCCTACAAGCCGAGATCGACGCGCTGTCCACCGACGACAGGTCCAGTGGCATCACCACCCGCCTGCTGGTAGCGATCACTCAACGCTGCGACTCCATCACCGCCTGAACGGCCGAACACACGCCCGACCGCGGCAAAAGTCAGCGCCGCCCGCCTCGATCTGTAACGCGACTTCGGTCACGCCGCCACGAGCTCGGCGATGCCGTGGTTCTCGATCTGGTGTCCGATCACGTAGGAGGACACGCCGAACTCGTCAGCAAGATCGGCGATGAGGTCCTGATCGACGAACTGAACGGTAATCCTCTCCGCCAAGCTCGCGGATGGGGCCAGGAACTCAGCTGCAAAGGCTCGGTTCCGCTGCTGCCGCTCAGTGTTGGCTCTCGTGAGCAGAGCGTCGTTGCTGGTTGTCAGCGCCTCGGCCAATGCACGGCAAAACAGAAATCGTTGACTGGTCTCCCCGGCCGCCCTCAACCCGAATGACACCGTCTGCGAGTCTCGGGGCCTCACCACTCCATCGATCGACGTCAGCGCACCCAGAGATTGGACGGGCCGGGTGGCCCGGTTCAGCGTCGCGACATCGTGGCCAATTGCCTCCGCTAGCCCTGCTGTCGTGGTGATGAGCTCACCGTTGAGGCCGAACACCTGACGGGCCCGCCGCGCCAGCTCATATCCCGCCTGCCACGGACGGCTCGCATGGTGAGGCAGGTCGCCCGAATGCAGCAGACTTGCCCCAAGCCGAACCTCATTGGGCACCGCCTGCTCCATGGCCTTGTGGATCGCGGTGCACGCCGCCAGCGGCTCGTCGGGACCCAACGCGGGCAGAGCTTCCTCTCGCAGATCGCCCAGCAACTCTCCGACCTGCAGCACGAGGCTCTTCTGCGGCTCGTCAAGGTCGTAGGGATCCCTGCCGAGTCCTGCCGCGGTCGCGCAGAACGCCAGCTCGTCGGCATCAGTGGCCTCGATGGCCGCCCACTCTGACTGCAGATGCGTGGCGGTGATGCCGCATGCCGCGAGTCGACTCACCACCATGTCAACGAAATCAGAACAGTCCTGCACGAACTGGTCACGATCAACCGTTATCGAGCCGCGACTTCGAAACTCGAGCTCGTTCCACTCCGACATCCGGTCGCTCCATACGATGTGCGTCAGTCGGCCAGCCGAGCTGAATCGCACATCGGGGAAGGCGTAGCCCTCTGCACCGGTCACCAGACTGTGGCGCTGAGCGAACGCCGGATCAGTTCGGTTGAGGAGATTCTCTGCCTCATAGGCGAGGAACCACCAATTCGACACCAGCCATTCGGCCATGGGATAGAGAGGGACATAGACAGCGTCACGCAGTGTCCGCGCTCGCTTGTCGTCAACCCGGGTCAGCACCGCATTGTCGGCTTGAATGCGTAATGAAGCGAACGTTGCTGCCAGTTCCGGACCCTTGATGCCGGTGCCATCAAGCCATTCGACATCGAAGCGCAGTGCGTTCATCGGGGCCTCTCCATGTGCAGGGGCCACTCGTCTGGCCTGAGCGGGTAGCCCTTGTACGAACCGTCGCCCTTGTTGACGAGCCGCGCTTCGAAAACCGTGTCGTCCAGTCGGTGCCACGCATAGCGCGGGTAGCCGTCTTCCCATGGCCCACCGGTCGAGCCAGCGCGCACGGCGGAACGAAGCCAATCCGCGACCACTTCGGCGTCGTTGTGCTCCCGGGGGCAGATGGACGCGTCGCTGCGAGGACGGGGGTGGCCCGCGAATGTCGGCATGTCCTTGTGCTCAGGGCTGCCGACGTAGCGAACACGGTCTGCCAATGCGTCCAGATCGGTGCCTGGCGGGACGATTCGAGTGCGTTGCCGGGGACGTTGTCGATTCGGTGACCGCATGGTCAAAATGCTACGAGACCGCTGTCCAGGCCGCGCTTTGCGAACCCCATCGGCACCGAGCACAACGGTGGTTGAGAGAGTCAGCCAGCGGTTCAGTGCTTGTGTCGGCGTTCCTAGCTGATGGGCTTCAACTTCCACAGGGTCAAGTGCCAACAGCGACGATGGCAGAGACGCGAGGAGCCCCGGGGCCGAAACCCCGGGGCTCCTTCTCAGTTCTGGCTGACCCGATCGGGCGGGCAGGCCACCCGACCGTTCAGTTCAACTCTGCAGCTAGCTCCTACTGGGGAGCCTTCACGCTGCTGCTGCGCCCGATACGGACCTGCGAGCGAGTGTTCATGCTCTCATCAACCTTGATGGTTGTGGTCGCGTCGTCTGCGTAGCCAAGGGCGACCGGCGCAACTGCCGCACGAGCGTCAGTCTCGACCTCCGTCGTGTTCGGGTCGTCGGTGACTTCCGAAGCGCCCGCCGCTGTGGTCACGAGGTCACGCAACGCCGGCAGCATGATCGCCGAACTCGTCGTCGCCTCATAGCGGACAGTCGTCCCAGGGTCCGAGAACACATAGTTGTTGTCGGCACTCTCGTCCGTGTCCGCCGTACTCGGGTTATCGGGCGAGTTATCCAGCACTGCCAAATTGAGACCAGCTCGCACCTCGTCGGTCAGGCCATGGTCCGGGGACGCGGCGTCAGATGCTTGAGCGTCGACGACTCCAGCCTCCCCGGCGCGTTCAGCCGTTGCAGCCAGAATGTCTTCGAGCAGCGCAATGTTCTCGCTGCCACTCAAGCCGGTGGCTTCGATGTAGGCGTTAAACGTCACCTGGATCGCAACCTTGGTCTCGCCGCCAGCCAACGCACTGATCGACCAGGTATCCACCTCGAATTCCGTGGGCGTGATTGTGCCGTCGTTGTTGGCATCGGCCATGCCGCCGCCACGCTCAAGAGTCGCTATATCCAGCTCCTTCTTGGTCGCAGCCGAACCGCACTTGCCAACGTTGCCGCCGGTGATGGTGTCAGGGTCAGTGTCGACCTTCACCTCGAACATCGCCGCGAAAGCGCTGTTGGCCTCAAGTTCAGCCGCCAGATCGCCGAATGTGGCCTTGCCGTTGATGAACCGCACGAACACGGTCCTGTCACGGCTGTTGACCCGAACATCGATGTCGAGGTCCTTCTCGGCGTCGTAGCTGCTGGTCTTGTCGAACACGACCGACCACAGGTTGCCGACTGCACCAGCAGCGGCACCGTCAGCCTTGGCAGCGATCCAGATGTCCGGAGCGTCGATCGAGCTGTCCTCGGTAGTGGTTGCATCGCCGTCGTCGGGCGCTGTGCCAGCACCATCAGTCAGGCTGTGAGGCACCGCAGCCACAGCTTGCTTGCTGTGGTTCAGGTTGCTCATCAGCACCGATGTGATGCGCGGGCTCGCCTGCGCCTTGATGGCCGTGAACGAGCGCTGCAGGTTCTTGTTCTTGTTCGGGGATGTGTCCACGATCGCACCAGCAGCAATGGTCACACGGTCACCAGGAGCCAGATCGGCCTTTGTGCCGGTGGCGACGCCGTTCGCATCGGTGGTCTGGAAGCCCAGGCTCTCTGAGGACGCGAAGTCCCGTTGGGCGCACATTCCGTGGGCAGAGATGCGGGGCTTTCGGAATTTCGTGGTGCACGAGTACCACAAGGTCGACCATGAACTTCTGTGGGAAGCCATGTGTCGGGACATCCCTCAGCTCATCGAGGACCTCACCGCCCACCTGCATTGCCCGCAAGATTCGTAGGCCTTATGGTGTGCATGTCTCGCAGTGTTGCTCTGCGGGGAAGACGCAAGCCCCGGAGGGCCAGTCCGAGACTCCGCAAGGAGTGCCTAGGACGGGAGCCGGGGCTTACGCATTGGTCTGCTCCGCTGCGATCCATTCCACTCTTGGTGAGATGTGATCGGACTGGACTCCTGCAATGCGCGCACACGTGCCGTCGCCAACCGCGTCGCGTGATGCGCCAGCCAGGGCATCGGCGTACCACAGCAGAGGCTCTCTCTTCGAACTCCATCTGTACGAGAACTCGCAAGAGGGAAGACCACGGAGCCGGTCAAGGATCACGGCACGATCGCGCTCGTCGCTCTTGGTGCCCCGGGACTCGATAATCAGATCATCGATGCCGTCATTCACGAGCCTGGCGACGAGCTCAGTCATCAGAGCAGCGCGTGCGTGCTCCATGCCGCTGCGGCTCGTCGCCTGCGCCAGGACGTGGGTGCCAACGGCGTGTTGTCGGATGAGCTGTCGTGCCCCAGCTTGATTTTGGGATCCCTCGTTCTTCCAGTGGAACGGCCGCGACCGGCCCGGCGCAGTCACCAACTCGCGCATCGAGCGAGCCGCCGGCTCGCTCCCCGGCAGCACAGCGGCGGCGAGGACGCGATCGGAAACCCACGCGATTCACAACCTGAAGCGAATCCGCTTGTCCCCGGGGTCGGTCAGCTGCGACCGGAGCGCACCATGAGGTCGAGGGTGCGCTGGATCTGGGCCATGCGGCGGGCCTCGTCTGTAGCGCCGAGGTCGGTGAGCAGCATCTGCATCTCGCGGACGTCTTGGCTGGCTTGGGTGGCATCGATCGTGTCGAAGTGGGCCCAGCGGTTGCGTGCATCACGCAGATGCTCGAGCGTCGGTTGAGTCGTCACCGTGAAGACCTTTTCGAAGGTCGCCGCTTCCTCTCGCCTCAGGAGCACTTGGAGGTACACGTAGGGGTCGTGCAGCGGAACACGTTCCGCGGAAGCAAAGATCCCGTGCTTCTGGCGCAGCTCGTGGTGCCAGTCGCCGCCGTAGTGGAGTTCGTAGACGGCCTGCATTCGCGGCATCATCCCGCTCCCGAGCAGCTCAAGCGCCTTCCCGACGAGATCTCGGGCGCTGTCGATGGGCGATGTTGGCCAGAAGGCGACAATGGTGTCCCGCATCGAGACAGGAACCCGCTTGCCGGCTTGGCCGATCCAGGCCTCCTCGACGTAGTTCGGCACATTCGCCGCTCTTGACGACGCCCGCCAACGAACCGCCCGGGTTCGTGCCGAGGCTGCGCTGGCAGACCCTGCTGAAGCTGCTGCGCACCAACGGGCTCGAGTGCACCGTCCACGGATTCCGCTCGTCGTTCAAGACGTGGGTCATCGAGACCACCTCCACGCCATGGGCCGTCGGCGAGGCGGCTCTGGCCCACGTCGTGGCAACACCACCGAGGCCGCCTACGTCCGCATCGACCTGTTCGAGCATCGCTGAGAGCTCATGGCCGCCTGGACCGACTTCATTGCACCGAGACGCCGATGAACTCGTGCGCAGAAACAACACGAGGGCCCTCGCAGGCGTCTCAATGGAGACGCCATCAGAATGACCGCACCCTAACTGGCACCGCTCCAGCCGTCAACGCGGGGTCACAGAGTGGGCGCCTGAGCTCGGCAAGGTCAATACGATGCCGGCGCACATTCCTCTCAGGATTGACGAATGCGTCGCCAGAAGGCACTGCGAGCGGCGCGTCTCTCCGACTCGTGAGTACGGATGCTCGCTCCGATGTGATTCTCAACGGCGGCAAGCAATTCGGCATCGAGCGGTGTTGGGATTCGCGGTTGGTCCCGGATCAGAGCCGTCGCCTCTGATTGGGTGACCCGTCCGAGCCAGGCTTCCGCAAAGCGTCGCGCGCCTTCGCCCACGCCGTCAGGCGTCACGGAATGCAACTCTGTATCTTCGCCTCCCGAATTCTCGATTGCCGTGGCGCGCCTTGAGATGTAGGCCGCGAGATCTGTTCGGCGGAATTCGACGACGCGGTCAGCTTCGTTGGCCAACGTCGGTGAGTAATTTCGGGAACCGTCGCGGGTAGCGATGACGGCGAGGGTCACTCTGACCCCCATGTCCTGAGCCGACTTGACGCCCTCTCGTAGGTCCTCATCCCCTGAGAGCAGAAACGCCTCGCAAATGGCGC
This sequence comes from Candidatus Poriferisodalis sp., assembly GCF_965221945.1. Classification (GTDB taxonomy): domain Bacteria; phylum Actinomycetota; class Acidimicrobiia; order Acidimicrobiales; family Poriferisodalaceae; genus Poriferisodalis. Next base: position 3,504,920 of record NZ_OZ244925.1, read on the forward strand.
GTTCGCGCGCCAGCGTCATGAGATCGTGGTAGATCAGCGCGTCAACTCCCTTCTGCGCGTTTCTCGTGAGCCGGCCGAGTCGCAGCTTGACGTCGGAAAGGTTGGCAATCTTCTGTTGGTCGCTATTGGGGGTGGCGTTCTTCGCGGCGTCATACCAGTACAAACGAAGCATCGGCAGACCACAAGCCTCTGCCGCAACGTCGACAAAGTGGTCTTTGAAGCCCTCCGCGTCTAGCGAAGAATGTTGTCGTCTGGGACTTCGGGCGCAGAGCTTCCCGCCCTCTGCATAGAGATACCCAGCGTCAACGAACAGGGCGCACCGATCCATCAGATCCGTTCCTCCTGAGAAAACAAACGAGGGCCCTCGCGGGCCCTCGTAACTCCCCAACCGGGGAGCCATCAAACCAGCGCGACCCTAGCTGCATGGTTTCATGAGTCGAACTGATATTGCAGTGCTCGCCTTGAATACGCTGCGGTGCGTCAATCTCCGGCAGCAGTTCGGCATCATGCGGGAAGCCACCACAGCACATTGATGAGAACGCATCGCTGAGTTGCTCTCAGAGTTCATCCGAACACCTGGAGAGATCGGCGTCGTCGACTCTCAGGAGAATCTTGTGGCTGAAGCAGAGCGCTCCCGTCTCTGCGATCGGCTGTGTAAGCAGACCGACGAGCCGCTGGTGGAGTACCTCATCTCGTGCTTGAGCCCGGTGCCGCTACCCGAACTGGAACGCCTAGCGGCTTTGGGGAAACCCGTGCCCGGGCCAGCTTCAAGAAGCCGCACAGCCCCGCGGTCCCGCTCTGTCAGCTGAGTGTCGGCGCGCTCGTTGCGCGGTTCAGGTGAACAGGTCGGTGAGCCGGCTCAGCCAGCCCGCCTCGACGGCTGCGACCTCCACAGCGATGAACACAGCCGCTGCGGTCACCCAGCTGCGGTCCGCCTTGCGCTGCCGGGCGGCGTGCGCACGGTCGGCCTCGCGCTGGGCAGCCAGCTTGTCGAAGCCGGCTTGCATCTCTTCTTTGGCGGCAAAACGCGACAACTCAGCCGACAGCACTGCGGAGAGATGTTCCTTGGTCACCAAGTCCGACAGCGGCGCGGGCGCCAAGCACGACATCAGGTACTCCGCCAACGGCTCGTCGGTCTGTTTACGCAGCCAAGCGTAGAGGCGGGACCGGTCTCTTGAGACAAGGCTGACTCCTGTTTCCGTCAAGATGCGAAGAGCTCCGGGCCGAGACCCCGGGGCTCCTCGTTGTTGGTCTTTACCGACCCGGTGGGCAGGCCGCCGATCGGTTGAGTTCAACTGTGCAGCCAGCTACTGGGACGGAGCCGACGGGTCGGGCCGATCGGATCAGGTTTGTGCCGGCTCGGGGCGTGCGATGGTGCGAAAGGTGATCGAGACGCGTCGCTGGCGTGCGATCTTGCGTCCGTTGCAGGTGTCTGTGCGCCGTTTGGCGATGCCGTGACGCCATTGCCAGCGTGCGTCGCCGTGGAGCAGGACGAGGCTGCGGGGCTCGAGCCGCTGCACGTGCTCGTCGCCGGTCGCGTCGCAGCAGAAGTCCATGTTGACCGCCGACCCCAGGCTCACGGTCACGACGACCGGTCCGAAGCAGTCCCTGTCGATGTGGGGCGCTATGCCTTGGCCGGGCTCGTATTCGTTGACGATGGCTTGCTCGAAAGGTCGTTGCGCGTCCACCAAGTGCACAGCTTCTTTGGTCGCAGCTGTACGTACCTTGTAGGTGAGCTGCGTCAACCACTCCGGCAATGGCCCGATGCGGGCTGACTCGTCGAGCCTGCGGTTCGAGTAGTCGTACTTGTACCCGTAGTGCTGCACGCGCCGAGAGAGGTCCGACAGCCACTCAGAACCGTCGATCCACTCTTGGTGTGATGTGATCGGACTGGCGTTCTGCTATCGGCGCACGAGCGCCGTTGCCTAGCGCGTTGCATGCTGCGCCAGCAAGAGCATCGGCGTACCACAGCAGAGGTTCTTTCTTCGAGCCCCACGCGAATCGCAACCGGGCGGGGATCCGCTAGGCCCCGAGATCGGCGAGCAGCATCTGCATCTGGCGGACGTCTTGGCTGGCTTGGGTGGCATCGGTCGTGTGATCCAACTTCGCCGAAGAGATGGCACCAGCTGTCGTAGCGAGCTTGACGGCAGCAGGTCGCTTGGCGTCAGCCATGTTGGGACTAGCTTGCAACATCGGCTGTCGAGGACGAGGGTTCGAACAATCGTGAGAACCAGGAGATGAACGGCCGCGATTGCGGATGCTGCGGGTCGAGCAGTCTTCGCATGACGGCCTGGTGCAACTGGGGCCCAGGATCCTCCTGCCATGCGAGCCAGGTATGGACCACAGACTTCGTGACGTCAACGTCCCGCAGGGACGCTCCCAGTTCGCGCGCCCCGTCAACACTGTGTCTGGCGTACTCCAAGAGTTCGGCGGCCGCGTCGGGGACGAGGCCGAGCAGGAATTCTTCTAAGGCGCCTCGGTGGCGATTGTCAGGCATGATCCAGACGCCGAACCACGAACCGTCTTGTCGCTGTCGAACGAAGCCGCTTTCAGGCATTTGCTCAGGCAGATCAGCCATATCGGGTAGTTCGGACCCGCATCGTTGCCGGATTGCATCCCAGCGCCCAGAGGCGTTGCCGTTGGCGTCGACGACCACACCGAGCCGCTCAAGGCCGCTGGCCTTGAATTCAGCCGAGATCGTGCCCGCCTTAAGGATGTTCGTGACGCCACCGAAGTCGTCAATGTACGGCACCCGCCTTCCGACATCGGCATCGTTCCATGAGATTCCCTGCGCCTCGACGAGCTTTGGGATCAGCCGTAGTTCGGTTGATCCCTCCACGAGCAGCTTCATTGCCGGTGTTCGCGTCTGAACTGCCACCTAGCGGACCTCGAGGCCGCGCTCTGCGACCGCCGCAACCTCATGCTCGCTGAAACGGACATTGCTCTTGCCGCTGCCGGGTTCGATTCGGTGAATCGTCAGATCACCGGGCGGGACGGCGTCGGGGTCAGCGACCGAAGCGAGGCTCTCGTAGCAGTCACGGCTGTGGGTGGTGGCGAATACCTGCACGTCCAACGATCTTGAGCGCTCGGCGATCATCGTCCACATCTTCTGCATCACCGTGTAGTGCAGGCCCGTGTCGATCTCGTCCACCAGTAGCACTCCGCCTCGCGCACGCGCCAAGGCCAGTGCCAAGCCAAGCATTCGCCACATTCCGTCGCCGACACTCCCAATGGGAACGCGACCGTCAACGCCTTGCATCCGCAGGAGTATCCCGCCCCGCGCACTGCTGCCGAGCGGCGTACGTTTCGATGCGAGTACCGCAAGCCGCTCCACACGAGGCTCGATGAGCCGCATGGCCTCCACCGCCCTGTCTTCGGCGTCGGTCAGCACCACATCGTCGAAGATGTCGCCGACATCACCGGGAACCAAGCCGCCTGTGCCCACGAACTGGACCCGTGGGATGTCGTCGTCGGTACCCCAACCGTGCCGGGCCGGCTGCCGAACCGGCAGCATCCCGTCAGCCGTCAAAGCCGCCCGAAATTCGCCCTTTCGTTCGCTGGACGCCCAAACAAGTCGCCCTGGCGATTCGTCCGCAGCCTCTCTGGCGTCGTCATGTAGCGGCAACCCCATCTGCACTTGTTCCATTTGCACCGATAGTTCTGTCTTGACTGCCTCAAGCTGCGAGCTGGGGCCGGACCGTTGCCCCGACACGCAGATGCGCGCTGACATATCTCGGTGCGAGAACAACTGGGCGATGTCGTATACGCGGCCTTGATCCTCGTCCGGCAGCCACTCGCCGCGCAATTCGAGCAACGAGCGCAACACCCGGTAGTCACTCGCCGAGTGCAGAAGCCCGACGCACTCGAGCACCGAGGTCTTGCCCGAATTGTTCGATCCCACCAGCAGGTTCACGCGGCTCAATCCTTCGAGCCGCACCTGTTCGAGGCTTCGGAAGCCGCTGATCTCAATTGACGAGTACACGGCACTGCCCCCGGGGCCGAGGCCATTCTGGTGGCCGCGATCCTACCGCCCTGCCTCCGCGCGGGTCTCCGTCGCAGGCCGCCGATCGGTTGAGTTCAACTGTGCAGCCAGCTACTGGGACGGAGCCGACGGGTCGGGCCGATCGGATCAGGTTTGTGCCGGCTCGGGGCGTGCGATGGTGCGAAAGGTGATCGAGACGCGTCGCTGGCGTGTGATCTTGCGCCCGTTGCAGGTGTCTGTGCGCCGCTTGGCGATGCCATGGCGCCATTGCCAGCGTGCGTCGCCGTGGAGCAGGACGAGGCTGCGGGGCGGGCTTCGTCGACGACTACCTCCTCGAGGTCGCCGCCCTCGGCCTCGTCAGAGGCAAGTCCGCCCGCGTCAGCGACAACGTTCTCGTCACGTTCGTTTGCGTCGCTCACGCTGTTTCGATCAGCGCTTCTCGGTCAAGTGTCTTCAGCGCGCCGAGCAGGCACGCCTCGACAAAGTCCCAATCACCGGCCAGGTCTCGTTCGGTCAGCAGCCAGACATCCTCGGGAGTCTCCCAATCCTCCAGGCACTCCGCGATGCGCCCCGGGGTCGGTCAGCTGCGACCGGAGCGCACCATGAGGTCGAGGGTGCGCTGGATCTGGGCCATGCGGCGGGCCTCGTCTGTAGCGCCGAGGTCGGTGAGCAGCATCTGCATCTCGCGGACGTCTTGGCTGGCTTGGGTGGCATCGATCGTGTCGAAGTGGGCCCAGCGGTTGCGTGCATCACGCAGATGCTCGAGCGTCGGTTGAGTCGTCACCGTGAAGACCTTTTCGAAGGTCGCCGCTTCCTCTCGCCTCAGGAGCACTTGGAGGTACACGTAGGGGTCGTGCAGCGGAACACGTTCCGCGGAAGCAAAGATCCCGTGCTTCTGGCGCAGCTCGTGGTGCCAGTCGCCGCCGTAGTGGAGTTCGTAGACGGCCTGCATTCGCGGCATCATCCCGCTCCCGAGCAGCTCAAGCGCCTTCCCGACGAGATCTCGGGCGCTGTCGATGGGCGATGTTGGCCAGAAGGCGACAATGGTGTCCCGCATCGAGACAGGAACCCGCTTGCCGGCTTGGCCGATCCAGGCCTCCTCGACGTAGTTCGGCACATTCGCCGCTCTTGACGACTTCGTCGTACGTGGAGTGAAGCACCAACGCACATCGTCTCGGCCCCGCCAGCGGTCGTCGTGGTAGGGGTAGCCGTCCGCGTCAGCGTCGAACACGTTGTGATCGCTGCCTGGTACGTCCTGCCACTTCCAACCGTCGATCTCGACCACAGCACGCGTCACACCACGATGGAATGCGACCGCGTACTTGATGTTGAGGCTCTTGACCTCATCGGGGTCCAGCTCCCACCAGCCGCGCATCGACGCGACGATGCGCTCCCTGCCGTCACCGGGTCGGTATCCGCTGCGGTGGTTCACGTCCGCTCGGTAGCTGAGACGGAACAGGATCGCCGGCGGTGCGTCGTCGGGCACCGATGGCAAGTTGTCGAGGTCCGACATCGTTGCTCCAGGTTCTTAAGCGTCGACCCGGCGAGTGTAGCCACGGGCGCCCGAATGGGCAGGGAAATGCAAGGAGCCCCGGGGCCGAAACCCCGGGACTCCAAGTTGTTGGTCCTTACCGATGGGGTGGGCAGGCCACCAATCGGTTCAGTTCAACTGTGCAGCTAACTCCTACTCAGGAGCCTTCACGCTGCTGCTGCGCCCGATACGGATCTGCGAGCGAGCGTTCTGGTCTTCCCGCACCTTTTCCGTGGACTCCGCATCATCCGCGTAGCCGAGCGCAACCGGTGCGTCCGGTGCGTCCACGCCATTGACCTGCGGAACCTCGAAATCGGTGGTCTCCGGGTCGTTGGTGCTACCGGCAACAGTCGTGACAAGATCCCGCACCTGCGGCAGCAAGCCAGCGCTTGAAGTGGTCACGGTGTAGGTGACCTTGGTGGCCGGGTAACTGGCCGCAACCGTTGGTGCAACTGCATCGCCCAGGTCGGAATCTGCCAAGTCCAAACCCTCCCGCACCTCATCGAGGATTGAGCCGGAGCTGTCGGCATCTTCGACTCCGGCCTTTTCGGCACGGTCGACTGTGGAGTTCAGCACGTCAGCCAGCAGTTCGGCGTCGGTGTGATCTTTGATGTAGGCGTTGAACGTGACCTGGATCGCAACCTTGCTTATGCCGCCATTCAGCGAACTGGTTGACCACTCGTCGCTGCCCGCGTCCCTGTCGGCCTGCGGACCGCCGCCACGCACAAGAGTCGCAATAGCGAGTTCCATCTTGGTCGCAGCCGAACCGCACTTGCCTTCGTTGTCGCCGGTGATGGTGTCAGGGTCAGTGTCGACCTTCACCTCGAACATCGCATCGAAAGCGCTGTTGGCCTCAAGTTCAGCCGCCAGATCGCCGAATGTGGCCTTGCCGTTGATGAACCGCACGAACACGGTCCTGTCACGGCTGTTGACCCGAACATCGATGTCGAGATCCTTCTCGGCGTCGTAGGTGCTGGTCTTGTCGAACACAACCGACCACAGGTTGCCGACAGCACCTGCTGCGGCGCCGTCGGCCTTCGCAAGGATCCAGATGTCTGGTGCGTCGGTCGAGAGGTCACCGGTGGTTTCGGGATCGCCGTCGTCAGGCGGCGTTCCTGCGCCACCAGTCAGGCTGTGAGGCACCGCAGCCGCAGCTTGCTTGCTGTGGTTCAGGGTGCTCATCAGCACCGATGTGATGCGCGGGCTCGCCTGCGCCTTGATGGCCGTGAACGAGCGCTGCAGGTTCTTGTTCTCGTTCGGGGATGTGTCCACGATCGCACCAGCAGCAATGGTCACACGGTCACCGGCATCCAAGAACGCTGGTGTAGTGGTCGGGTCGCCGTCGTCGTCAACCGTTACGAAGTTCAGGTCGCCGGCATCGTCGACGCCTGTGCCAACCACCGCTGCTTTGACGTTGGTTGACTTCGCGTTCCGGATCGTGATCTTGGCATTCGCGGCAAGCCTTGGGTCGTCCTTAGAGACGGTGACCTCTGCCGTCGAGCGGCCAGCAATCATGATGACGCTGATCGTCGGACGTGTCCGGTCAGCCGGCGGCGCAGCGATCGTCACCGATGTCGCACCGACCTTGCGCTGGTCAGCATCGGAACCGAGCTTCGCTCCGCTCACGATCGAGACGGTGTCGCCAGCCTTCAGCTTGCTCGACAGCTTCACCGTCACCGTGTCCGGGTCGCATGCGGTTCTGGCACCCGAGCCGTGGTAGACCGCGTCCAGTCGCGCTGGAGCGCCGTTGATCTCGAGAATGTCGCGAATCGCATCCTCCAAGTCGTCCTCGATGACGTTGTCGCTGAAGTACAAGACGATCTTGTCGTTTCCGACCTGAGGCGCGTCGTTCGCGTTCTTCTTCTTGTCCTCGTTGACATCCATGCGGTTGTCAGGCGTAATGGCATCGCTGGTGTCGGTATCGGTGTCGACGCCGCCATTGCCAATGCTGGCCGACAGGGCATCAGCCGAAGCTGCCGCTGCAAGCGCAGCGTCCATAACGCTCGAGCTCACCGCAGCGGTGCCGCCGATCGCCACGATGCTCAGGTTCAGCTTGTCGTCGCCGACTGTCTCGGGCGTGGCAGCCAGGTAGTCGCGCACCGCTGCGGGCAGTGTGTCGCCCACAATCAGCATCGGAACCAGGTCGCCGTCGTCATAACCGGCGGAGGTGCTCGAAAGCACCGGTGCAGCTGCGACGCCGTCGGGCAGGCCGTCCTGGCTCACCAGCGCAACCGTGTCAGCTGACGTCGGCGCAAGGTCGTCCTTGCAGTCGCCGGTCAGCAGTCCGGCCAACTCGACCGAGGTGCCTGCTGGTGTGTCGCCAGCGATGCGGTCCACAGTGTCAACGCCAGCGTCGCTGAGCGCGTTGGCGATGTCGTCGGAGACGGCATCGGTGCCGCCCACGATCACGACGTGCTCGATGTCCTCAGCCTCAATGAAGTCCGCCGTCGCCATCGGCAGCTCTTCGGCTGCGGTCAGCAGCAACGGCAGCTGGAGACGGTGAGCGATCGGGCCGACCATCATGGCATCGACCAGCGACACGTCGCCGCCGTTCGTCAGCAATGCCGCCGGATCCTCGCCGCCGCACCATGCGGCGCCGCCGCCCAGCTCCGACGCTGCAGCAGCAGCGGTCGCGTAGCGGTCAGCGCCCTCGATGCGGGACACCGTGGGCTCATTGGCAAGGGCTTCGATGTCCTCTGCGACCTCGTCGGACACCGCTCCGGCGCCACCGAGGATGTAGACGGTTTGGACGCCGTACTCCTCGATGAAGTCAGCCACGCCGCCGTGCAGGCTGTCGCCTGACGTCAGCAGAACCGGCGCATCCAAGAAGCCGGCAAGACCGGCAACCGACACGGCATCGACCAGAGCAAGGCCCGACGCCACGAAGGCGGTCGGCACATTGCCGAGACCCTTGGCCTTGCCGAAGTTGTTGGCAAGGCGAAGCGCAGTGTCGTAACGATCACGGCCGCCAAACTCACGGACAGCGTCCGTGGAGGCGTCGTCGTCGTGATCGACGAGCGCTTCGCCAGATGTGTTTGCGGCCTGTGCAGGAGAGCCCGCCACGACCGCGAGCACCGATGCCATGAGCATCGCCGCCAGGATCGCCGCCAGGGAACGCCTGCCGCGCCGCCTCTGAGTGGTAGTCAAGGTTCTGTTTCTCCCTGTTCCACTCCAGAAGCGCCAAAACGGACCACGAAACGGCTCCAAAACACACGTGCAGGACCCGGATTTGCGAAGCGGATCGAGGTTGTTCGCCGGGTAGTTGGGTGGGTTCTTTGGGACATGCCGGGGAACGCTGCGGGGAACCGTGCTGCTCGGGATCTGGGCGCGGCGGTCCCGTGCTGTTTTGGCCGGTTCGATGTTCGGGGGTGTCCCGCCGGTCTGGCTTGTTTGACGGTTTAGGTTGCGTTTGGGGGTTGGGGCACGGGTAGTGTGCTGTCATGGCTCGGAGGCGGTCGCTGGCACGCGAATGGATCGAGGCGCTGCCTGCGGGCGCGTTCTTCTTTGCGTCCGAGGTGCCCGGCGAGCCGGCTGCGGTCAAGCCCTTGCTGTCGCGTCTCGCGTCGGACCCAGGCCATGCGGTGCAGCGCCAGATGCGCGGCTTTTATTGCAAGCGGTGGGGCGACGAGCGGAAGGCTCCGTTCGTCGACAGGTCTCGCGGCGCGTTGAAGCTTGCCGGGCCCGGCGGGGGCGCGGCGGGTCTGTTCGCGGTGAACCGTGCCGGCTGGTCGTATCAGCATCCGTGCCGTTACGACTTCGCCGTGGTGGGACGCCCGCCGGTGTCGCCGTGGCCGACAGTCCGTTTCCGGCGCCGCAGCAACGTCCGCCGTGACGCGTTGTGCGCGTCGGAGGTGACGCTGCTCGAAGCCGTCCGGTATTTCGACCGCAGCGCCCCGATCCCGTGGGACGAAGCGGTGGCCGCAGTACGCGACGGGACGGTCGCACAGAGCCTGGCGCGCAGCGGCCCGCTGCGCCCGGAGGCGGTCTTGTGGGTCGCGCAGAGCGAGAACGGGATGCCGGCGCGGTTCCACGAACGCCTCGGCGAGGTCTGCGGCGCCTTGGCGGTCTCGGGCGGCGGCCGAGCGGACGTGCTTTGAGCGACGGCTCCGATCGTTCCGACGCGGCGCGCCGAGCTGCACTGCAGGCTCAGATCTCATCGAGCGAGCCAGACGGCGCAGCCTTCGGCGATGCACCGATGCCTCGGGCCGGCACCGGCTTCGCCGCCGATGTCGACGCGCTGCTCGGCGCAGCCAACGAAGCGCAGGACAAGACCGGGCTCGACACATCCCAGATCATCCATGACTACTGGCTCGTGCGGTCATTGCACGGCGTTGCCGCCAAGCTCGGCAGCGCCGGGGAGATGGCCCGCCGCAGCAACGACGGCCGGCGAACGCCCGTGGGCCGATGGGCGTTCGGCGGCGGGACCTCGCTGACCGCCGCCTGGCAGATCGGCGACCGCTACTCCCAGGACATCGACGGAAGCCTGTTCGTCGAGCACGACGGGATCAGCAAGAGCGTCAGGCACAGAACCTGCAAAGAGGTCCTCGACGCTGCCCTCGCAGCGATCGGCCCGTCCCAGCACATCACCAACGGCGCCCAGATCCGCACAACGCGCGTCTCGCTCGACGGCGTCGCCAACTACCTGAAGTTCGAGACCTCCATCCAGGACGTCGACAGCGAACTCGTGGCCAGCATCGTCGAGCCCAGACCGATCGCCTCGATCATCGCTCAGCACTGCGACAGCATCGACCCAGAGAGATTCCCCGAGCTCGGAGGATTCGTGCTGCTGTGCGTCCGGCCCGCATGGACTGCGGCGAACAAGTTCGACGCATTGCACCGACGAGCCGCTCAGGGGAACCTGAGCGGCATTCGGGACCGGGGCCGCGATCTGTACGACCTGTGGGCAATAGCGAGCTCGGAGCACGCGGACCATGTACGGAGCGAGGTGCGCTCATTGTGGGAGCGCGCCGCCTCAGCGATACGCGCGGCCGTACCGCGCCCCGACAGCGGCTACGGCAGCACCGAAGTGTTCACCAACGGGACCAGCGCCAACGAAGCGCTGCGAGCCGGCTACACCGACGCAGTGAACGACACCGTATGGGGCGACGCCCCCTCGTTCGCCGAAGCCCTCACCGCCGCCCGGCACCTCGACACATAGCCGCCGGGCGAGACAAGTCAGCAAGTGACGGGGGCTGTGGTGGTACGGCGGGCGAGGACGCGAAGAGCCCCGGGGCCGAAACCCCGGGGCTCTGGTCTCACTGACCGACTCCGTCTCGGGATCGTCGAGCACCCGGTTCGTGCCGCCGGCGACGTTCACGACATCGCGTGACTTGGGCAGCAGCGCTGCGTCCGTCACACCGAGGTTGAACCCAAGCGTCCTCGAAGGCGTCTCGACGGTCACTTCCTCACCAGTGTTGGTGAATCTGTCTGCGCCGTCGCCAACGGGGGTCAAGGTCGTGCCCTCCTTACCGGTGTATGCCACACGGGCCGCAAGGCGCTCCGCAGCTGTCTCGGCGTCCGCCTCGTTGGTGTCGATCACGATGTCATTGCGTGCGAGCGTGTCGGCAAACACATCAGCGAACAAGCCAGAGTAGGCATCGTCCTCGCGGATCGTATCGACGAAGCCGTTGAAGTTGACCTCGAGCGCCACCTGTGTCAGTCCGGTGAACTCGCCGTCGGTCAACGCCGCGAACGGCGCGGGGTCTGCCGAGCCGGTGTGCGTTGGGCCGACTGGTTGGCGTTCACCGCAGTCGGGCGCTATTGTTCGGACCACGAAGACCCACCGGCTAGCCGCCCTGTTCATCTGGGAGGCACGGCGGCCGGTTCTTTTGATCCCAGGGGCGCCTTGTGCGCCCCTGAATCTTTTGGCGGCCCAATGTCGGTAGGTCCAGCTGCTCAGCGCTACCGGGTCCGCGTCTTTGTCGACTTCTGGAATTACGTGCTGGCGATGCGAGACACCGAGCGCCTCTTCAGGACCGATTGGTCCAAGTTCGGGCCGCAAATGGCGCACGCAGCGATGCAGGCCTACGACCCAACGTCCGCGCATTCGTTTCAGGGAATGGGCGTTCACGGCTCCTACAACCCTTCCACCGACCACAAGCTGCACCATTGGGCGACGACGGTGCTGGCTGGATTCCCAGGGGTCAGCGTGTCGTTCCTGAAACGGCACCGGCAGCACAACCCTCCGTCATGCCCTCGCTGCCACTCGCGTGTTGCTCAGTGTCCGGCCTGCAGCAGCGACATGCGCGGCACCGAGGAAAAGGGCGTCGATGTGCACATGGCGATCGAGATGATCAGCCTGGCGATGCAGGGGAGCTACGACATCGCCGTGCTGGTCTCGTCAGATCGCGACTTCATACCAGTCGCGGAATTCCTCGACGCGAGGGGCATCGTGGTCGTTCACGCAGCGTTCGGCAGCCGCAGCGCGCAACTCACGCAGAGCTGCTGGACCAGTGTCGACATCCCCCGGATACGCAACGGCTTCAAGCGCTAGCAAGCCCGACGAGACACAGCGCCGATGTTCAACTACTCGTGACCGAAGACACCGACCTGCTCCCGGCGGTCCGCGCACTTCGATCCTGCGTCCGACCAGCAGCGGTGTCATGTACCCGTTGCGGCCACCGGACCGCTGGAACCCACCGAGCGACGCCTAACCAGGGAGCGCCCGTCCGCCGACGCACCCACAGTTGCGCGACGGGCCAGTCAGCACCGCAACCGCACACCTCAGACTCGAACGTGCAGCCGAGCCCAGGCCCAGCCAGTGCCCTTGAGACGCGAGGAGCCCCGGGGCGCAAACCCCGGGGCTCCAAGTTGTTGGTCCTTACCGACCCGGTGGGCAGGCCACCAACCGGTTCAGGTCAACTGTGCGGCGAACTCCTAGCTCTCCACTCCAGGTGCCGCGACTGAACTCGACTCGAAGATCCGCACCTGCGACGAAGCGTTGAGCTTCTCGTCCCGGCCGATAGCCGAATCAGCCTCAGCGGTGCCTGCCGCAGGCGATGGCGTGTCGGGATCGTCGATGAAGCCGGTCGCCACATCAACTACCCCGGCTGTCGCCACCTCAGTCCTGTCGGTGTCGGGATCGTCCTTGAAGATCTGATCCTTGCCTCCAGCAGTGGTGACGACATCGCGTTCGTTGGGCAGCTGATCCACATCCGTCACCCACAGCCCATACCGCAACTGCGTCGTCGGCGTCGCAACGACGGGAGTAGACCCACCCGTGTCGGCGCCGCCACCGCTAGTCGTGAGCATCGTGCCGGTGACTTCCTCATAGGCAGTACGAGCTGCTGCCAACTCGGTAGCACTGGATGCACCGTCGTCGTCGGCGTCGAGGCTGACGTTGGTCCGATCGAGCGTTGCCGCGAACACATCGAAGAACAGGGCCGTCTCGTGGATCATGTCGACATAGCCGTTGAAGTTCGTCTCGATGCCTACCGTTGACCGACCTGTCACTTCGCCGTCCACGCGAGCCGACGTGACTACGTCTGCGGAGAAGTCGTCAACCTCACGGTCAACTTGGTGCTCGACCTGCCTGGTCAGATCAACGATCGACATCTTGTTGTTGACGCTCTTGCCGCATGGCTTGCTGGCGGTCACCTCAGTGGTGTTATTGAACGCCTCGAACATGCTGCTGAAGCCGCTGTGGTCGTTCAGTGCGGCGACGAAATCGTCGTAGTAGACGGTGCCGTCGTTGATCCGCGCGCTTACGACCTTGTCGCGGCTGTTGACTCGCACGTCGATGTCGATCTCGTTGTCCTTGTCCCAGGTGCTGGCCTTGTCGACGACGAAGCTCCAGTCGTTGCCGGCCGCGCCCGCCGCCGCGCCCTCGGGCAGCGCCGTGATCCACAGGTTCGAGCCTGCACCGGCAACCTCGTCCTTGATCTTGACTTCCATGTGACGGACGTGATGGACGTTGCTCATCCGCACCGAAGTGATCCTCGGATTCACGGGCGGCAGCACTGCGGTTACCGAAACCGAACGGTTGCGGTTGCCCGCAGCGTCTTCGAACACGGCGTTCTTGACAGTGATGCGGTCCCGCCGCTCCAAGAGCATCTGCTCGCTGTCTTCATTTTCGCCGAGCAGCGCGGTGAAGCCAGTACTGATACTGCCCTCGATGCTCGCGATCTCGTTGTCGCCGCTGGCGTCGAGCACGATGTCGATGATGGACTTGTCGTCGTCGCTGTCCGCGAACTCGAACATCCTGTTGCCTTTGCCGTCACGGGTGTTTTGCACGAAGTGACTTGGGTAGTAGTTCAGGTAGGCCGGGTCCGGCCTGTCGCTGACGTGCACCCTGAATCCCGGCTGTCCGACGAGCGCTTCGATGCTCACTGCGGGCCGTGTCGTGTCCGCCTCAGCCTGAACTGTCTCCGACGTCGGCACAACAGTCCGCTGATCCTCGGAATCACCGAGCTTGATGTTGGACGCAACGATGGAAACGGTGTCGCCGACCTTCAGCGACGCACCCGCGAGCAATGTCACCTCGATCACGTCCAAAGCGCACCGGTCATCGCCGCCGCCCGCATGCCGGATCGGCTTGTGAGGCGTGGCGAAACCCGTCACGTCGACATCGAGTTGGCCCAGTCGTGCCGGCACGCCGTTGATCTCGAGCAGGTCTCGGATCTTGGTCTCGACGTCATTCGTCGCGATGTCGTCGCTGAAGTGCAGCCAGAACTGCTGCCCCGGATCATCGGGAGCGACCTTTGCGGGGTTGCGCGCCGACAGCGGGTGCACCTCACTTTCGGAGCCGCTGATCTGGACTGTCAACTGGTCATCGGACTCAGCGATAGCCGTCGCGGCGTCCATCACGCTGTCACTCACCGCTGCGGTGCCGCCGATGGCGACAATGCTCAGGTTGATCTTGTTGCCGTTTTCGTACTCCGAAGGAGTGGTTGCAAGGTAATCCCGCACCGACGCTGGCAGCGTGTCTCCGACGACCAGGATCGGGACTAGGTCGCCGCTGTTGGCATACGTGCTCGACAGCACCGGCGCAGCGGTGATGCCGTCAGGCAGTGCGTCTCGGTGCACCAGCGCAACGGTGTCCTCGGATACCGGAGCGAGGTCGTCGCTGCAGTCGCCGGTCATCAGCTCAGCGAGGGCAACAGAGGTGGCCGCCGGAGTGTCGCCGGCAATGCGCGTCACTATGTCGACACCGCTGTCAGTGAGCGCTGCCTCGACGTCTTCGGAGACGCTGCCGGTGCCGCCCACGATCACGACCTGCTCGACATCCTCGGATTCGATGAAGTCTGTCGTGGCTGTCGGCATTTCGTCGGCTGCGGTCATCAGCACCGGCAGCTGCAGTCGGTGAGCGATCGGGCCGGCAATGACGGCATTGATCAACTCTTCGCTCTCGCCGCTCACCAGCAGCGCCGCGACCTCGTCGCCGCCGCACCAAGAAGCCGAACCTCCCAGCTGCGAGGCGATCGCAGCGGCGGTGGCATACCGGTCGGCGCCCTCGATGCGAGACACGTCGGGCTCGTTGGCAAGAGCCTCCATGTCCTCAAGGACCGAGTCGGCGACAGCTGCGCTGCCGCCCAGGACGTGGATTCTCTCCACGCCGTAGTCCTCGATGAAGTCGGCTACGCCGCCGTGCAGGCTGTCGGCCGGTGTCAACAGCACGGGGGCGTCCATGAAGCTCGCAAGGCCCGACACCGAAACGGCATCGACCAGCGAGGAGCCCGAAGCGACGAATGCGGTCGAGATGCCGCCCAGGCCGCCGCGGCCCGTCGCGAAATTCTCTGCGAGGCGAAGTGCTGTGTCGTAACGATCACGGCCGCCGAACTCACGCACCATCGGCGTATCGGCGTCGTCGTCGTGATCTACGAGCGCTTCGCTAGATGTGTTTGCGGCTTGTGCAGGAGAGCCCGCCACGACCGCAAGCACCGATGCCATGAGCATCGCCGCCAGGATCGCCGCCAGGGAACGCCTGCCCCGCCGCTTATGAGTAGTGTTCAAGGTTCTGTTGCTCCCTGTTCAGCTCCGACGGCCCGCAAACGGGCCACGAGACGGGTGCAAAGCACAGGTCTAGGACTCACAAACGCGAAGGCATTCGCGGGCGTTCCCCGACAAATGACCCGGGCCTTTTGAGGTCGGCTGGGGCACACTGCGGGGAACGGCGCAGCGCCGTGTTGCGACAGTCGGAGTCCGGTCGGCTCAGCGCGTGCTGTGCGTGGCTGCGGCTATGGGTGCAGGGCGAACGGGTTGAGGAATTGGCGGCCCCACAAGCGTTCGCGGTCGGCCTGGGACAGTTGCGCGGCGTCGCAGACGTCTTGCCAGTGCTCGGTGATCGTGTCGATGTGGCTGTCGATGATGGCTTGGGCTTCGTGGCTGTCGAGGTGATAGATGTGGGCGTGCTCGGCGCAGCGGGCGGCTTGGCTGAGGCGTTCGCCGTTGGGGCCATAGGCCATTGCCTGGTGGGCCTCGCCTCCTGTGCGTTGTTGGGGGCAGATGTCGTATGCGGGTGTGAGGGTGAGCTCGCGGCCGTTCCAGAAGGCGGAGTGGTTCTTGGCGTGGTCGTCGGTGTTGCTGACGAAGATGTTGAACACGATCCGGGAGAACAGCTCCCGCAGGGTCGCGTCGGGGGAACCGAACCGGGCTCGGATCGAGTCGGCGAGTGCGGCATATGTCGCGTAGCGGCCGGCGATTCCGTGGGCGTCGTGGAGGTCCAAGATGGTCAGCGCAGAGATCATCATCCGGCGTTTGCGCGGCGGTGAGCGGTCGAAGCGGCGCACGAGCAGCACGTCACGGCCGGCGGCGGCGGCGAACTCGACCCGGGCGGTGTCGATCCCCGCGCGGCGGGCGAGTTCCATCGCGATGTACTCGGCCTTCACGACGGGGTAGGTGTCGCGAGAAGACGTGAACTTGGCGATCACGCCTGTGCGTTGGTCGCGCAGTGCGACCTTGGGACGCGCACCGCCGATCGAGGTGCCGTCCAGCAGCGCCCGCTCCAGTGCGGGCGGCAGCGGCTGGCCGTCTTCGACGCGCTGTGCGGCCTCGGCGAGCTGGCCGAGATCGGCGCCTTCGCCGCTTCGAGGGGTGTACTCGGTCGCGCTCGCCTGGAAGTCGAGCGCGCCAGCTCGGTCCGAGCCTGATTCGAGCAGGTACGCGAGCTCGGACAGATCGGTGTCCGACGCCCGCAGCCGGTACTCGATCACTCGACGTCCCCATGCGTCGGGCGCGGCATCGGCGATGCACCCCGGCAGCGTTCCCGAGGTGGGCGCGATCTCGCCGCTGCGCAAGGGCAGATCCGGCAGGTACAGCGCGATCGCGTCGGGATTGGCCAGGTAGCTGCGCCCGTAGGTGAAGGTCACCGCGCCGCTGCCGTGATCGTCGAGACGCCCGGCGACGACGGCCTCGTCTGCGTCCGGAAGCCATACCCAGACATACACCGTTGCGGGGTGCTGCATCGGTTCAGAAGTCGTCGTCGACTGCACGGCGGCGCGTTCGGGCGGGCAGCACAGCGAGACGCGCGTCGACCAGCTCTGCCTCCCGGGCACGCACCGACGCGTCATGGCTGAACAGACGCACGCCGACTAGCGCGGCCGCTTCGAACGCTGTCCCCAGCGCTACGGTTGGGTCGCCTCGCTCGACCTTTCGCATCGTGACCTCACTGGTGCCGACGCGCTCAGCGAGATCCGCGAGAGTCCACCTGCGCTCCCGCCGACCGAGCGCCACGCGGCGCCCGAGCAGTCGGGCAGCTTCCAACGTGACCTTGCTCCGCGGCCCCTTCGCTTCCATGGTCGATATTATAATATGGTTTACAGGTATTGACCATCGGTAAATTACGTATTCTGCCAGCGACGGCCGACGTTCCCCGCCGGATCGGGGCTCAGCAGGTCCTGCGGGCTGATGGCGGGGATCGGCGATCGCTCGTAGTCCCTCAGGTTCCGTGTGACGATGCATCGGGCGCCGCACGCACGAGCGGCTGCCACCTGCAGAGCGTCCTCGAAGTCGTCCATCGGGAGCCCGGCGGCGTACCGAACCGAATCGGTGTCTGTAGTGGCGACGCTGACGAACGCAACGAGCTCAGTCACGAAGTCGCGCGTCCGGATATCTCCCTGCACGGGCGCGACGAGGTAGTACAGGTTCGATACCGAATGCCACGCGATGGCGGCCCGTTCGAAGCCCAGCTCGATCCGCTCGAGCACCTCGACTGCGGCCGCCGCGTGCGGATCGCGGTCGAGAGCGACATCGATGAGCACATCGGTGTCCAGCAGGATCATCGAAGGTACTTGCCGGCCAAAGCCGCATATCGGGCATCATCCCGCTCCGCTGGACTGAACCGGCCACGCCAACGCGACGCAAACGACGGCTCGCCTTCGTCAATGACCTCGCGCAAGGACATCTCGATCAGCGACGACAACGACACGCCCTGCGCACGCGCGTGGCGCTTCGCCGCGGGAACGAGGTTCGAATCGACAGTGATGGTGAGCTTCTGCTTCATTGCTGACCGCGCCTTGCCTGGATGTCGGCACAGCATATACGGCATCGTTGACTACGTACACGTATATCGCTCCTCGGCACATGATGCCGTGGCTTGCGCTGGAGTAGGTAACCGCCGTGCAGCGGACGTGGGATTGCAGCCCACAAGTGAGCACAGACGCGAGGAGCCCCGGGGCCGAAACCCCGGGGCTCCCTCTCAGTTTTGGCTGTCCCGATCGGGCGGGCAGGCCACCCGACCGTTCAGTTCAACTGTGCAGCTAGCTCCTACTCGGGAGCGTCGACGGCGCTGCTGCGTCCGATGCGGACTTGCGACGCAGCGTTCTTCTCGTCGTTGTCAGCGACGGGTGCGTAGCCAGTAGCGATCGCCGCAACAGCGGCCGCTTGCTCATCGGTATCCGTATTCGGGTCGTCCGAAACAGCGTCGGCACCAGCCGCCGTGGTCACGAGGTCACGCACCTGCGGCAGCGCTGCTGCGTTGTTGGTGATCGCCTCGTCGCGCACGGTGGTCTTCGGGCCAACGAACGTCTCCGGGCTGCCCAAGGTAAGGGCGGTGGTCACCGCAGCGGTGTCAGCCAGGCCGTTGTCACGGTCGACGACGTCCTTGACGATGTCCTCAAGCAGCCCAGTGTCGGTAACAGTCTGCACGTAGCCGTTGACTTCGGCTGTGTCACGGCCAGCAATCATGATGGCGCTGATCGTCGAACGGGCGGCGGCACGCAACATGCTGAACGAGCTCGCCGCTGCCGGGGTGGTACGTCCGGTCGGAAACACACGCGCGCGCCGCTACCACTGGGTCGAGGACCGTGCCGAGAGCTGACCAATGCTGAGCAGTTGAGCAGCAACCCGGTTCCCGCTTCGATGCGGGACACGATCGTGGCTTTCTGGCCGACATCGCCTATTGACAGCCCTCGTGATCTGGTCGGCAAAGCGCTAGGAGGGTGGTCGGCAATTGGGGTGTGTTGTGCGTGCGCGGTTGTGTGACCGGTGGTGGTGGTCGGGTTGCCCCGGGTTGTGGGTTCGGGCCGGGGTGAGGCGTATCTGACTCTTCGCGACGGATCGAGTTGGGATTCAGGCCGTATCCGATGGTCGCTGGCGGGTTGTGGTTGGTGAGGGTAGTCGGCGGGTTCATCGCTGGCTCCGGTGCCAGGCTCGGCGTTGTTCGTCGGCGATTCGCATGCCGTGGGTGCGGGCTGCGCGGATGGTGTCGCCGCGGCCGTCGTGTTCGTCGTTGGGGGTGACGTAGCCGATCGCTTCGTGCAGCCGGACGCTGTTGTGGTGGACCCGGACGCGTTCGAGTTCGGCGGCGAGCACGGCCGGGTCGGTGATCGTGGTCAGGTGTGGGTGCTCGCGTTTGACGTGGCCCCACAGCGACTCGATCCACGCCTGGTCGGTCGGGGTCGACGGGCGACCGAAGTGTTGGGCGATCGAGCACAGCGCCATGAACCGGCGGGTCTCGTTGGCGTGCATCTCGGTCCCGTTGTCCGAGACCGCCAGCAGCAACGGCGCCTGGTCGCCGTCGGGGAGCGCGGTGTCGGGGTCGGTGAGGCGGGCTCGGAGCTCGTCGGTGAGCAGTCCCTCGTTGTCGAGCCCGCGGCTGAACAGGACCCGGGCGGCGACCGAGTCCGGGTTGGCGGTGAGGCGGGTCGAGATCCACTTGCGGGACACGAGGTCGACAATCGCGTACGCGTGCTTGGCGGCGACGCAGCGTTCGAACTGGGAGCCGTCCCAGCACCACAGCTGGTTCGGGTGCCACTCACACCAGTGCGGCCACGGCGTCTTCACGGTCCGTGCCGGTCGTGGAGCTCCTTGCAGGGCAAGGCCGTGACGGGCCAGCACCCGATCGACGGTCGACGGCGACGCCCACACCCGTTGCTCGTAGGAGCCGCGGTGAGCGAGCTTGCGATGCGACCGGTCCACGTCGCCCCACTCGTCGAACAACGCCAAGATCTCAGCCTCCTCCCACTCCAAGAGCCCGTGGATCGGGTTCCCGCCCGGGCGGGCGTCATCGAGCCCGCCCCCGGCTCGGCGCTGCTGCCACCGCCACGCCCGACCCCGGTCCAGCTCGACCACCGCGCACGCCCGGTTCAGCGTCCAGCCGGCATCGACCGCATCGTCGATCAAGGACAGCAACGCCGCCTTGGCGGTCCCATCGACACGGGCGGGAACCGGACCGCTCATCCCGGGCGCGATTTTCCCCGCAGCACCGCCAACTCGACGGCCTGCTCGACCACCGTCGCCTGGAGCCGGTCGACCTCGGCCCCCAACGCCGCGGCCTCCGACGCCTCCTGGCGAGACTGACGCGGCCGGCCCGGCCTCGACGCCCCCAGCGCCGCGATCGCTCCATCGCGGGCAACCGCTCGCAGCCGGGTGATCACCGACCGATCCACCCCAGCCTCGGCTGCCGCGTCGGCCTGGGAGATCTGCCCCGTCAGCATCCCCAGCCACAAGTCGTACTTCTGCTCTGCTGTCAGCATCCGCTTCGGCTTCCGCGGTGTCGATGTCATCGTTGACGGCCTCCACAATCAAGGCCAGCAACCATCTCAGATGCAGTCTGAAAGAACCAGGATCCCGTCGCGCGAAGTCAGACGCACCACAGGGGGTGGGCGCGGGTGTGTTACCCGATGATGCCCAGGCGGCCGGCTCGGTCGAGGTTGAGGGCGGCGATTCGCAGGTCGAGCCACAGGTTGGCTTTGTCGAGGCCGCGCC
Source organism: Candidatus Poriferisodalis sp. (assembly GCF_965221945.1). Lineage (GTDB taxonomy): Bacteria > Actinomycetota > Acidimicrobiia > Acidimicrobiales > Poriferisodalaceae > Poriferisodalis. Next base: position 3,525,577 of record NZ_OZ244925.1, read on the forward strand.
AGGGGACGCGTTTGGTGCGGGACTTGATCTGGGCGATCTTGCGTTCGGCCTGGGATCGCAGTCGGTATCTGGCGAGGAATTCGGGTTCGTGGCGTTGTGCTCTTGCGGGGGCGAGGAGTTCTTCGTATGGGTTGATCTCGATGATGCGGCCGCCGTCGCGTGTGGTGCATCGGGGCTTGAGCTCGCACGCTGAGCAGTCCGTTGCTGCGAACCGCGCCTGGCGCCGTTTGTCGCCGTTCGGCGGCGGGATGGGTGCGGTGTTGCCTTGCGGGCAGGTGATCGTGGCGGTTTCGATGTCGATGTCGAAGTCGGCTTTGGTGAGCATGCCTTCGCGGGCCGGGATCGGCGCGGCGGGCGCGACCAGGTCGATGCCTCGGTCGGCCATCGCCTGACGGGTGAGCCCCGATCCGTAGTGGGTGTCGGCGATGATCTCGGCGACCGGGACCGGGTCGGCGTCGATGAGGTCACCGATCACCGCGGCGTCGTGGGCGGTCGCGAGCGTCGCGGTCGCTGAGGTGATCAGGTCCGAGTCCACATCCGCGGACACGTGCAGCTTGTAGCCGTCGTAGCGGTCGGTGCGCGAACGGTGCCCGTGCCGGGCGTCGGGATCGACTGTGGAGATGACCCGGCCCGGGGCCACCCGCTGAGCTATCCGTGCCGTTTCGACACCGTCACCATCGGCGACCAACTCGATGTCCTGGCCCGCCACGACCCCCAACAGCTCGACTGCCGCTGCCAGGCCGGGATCGTCGAAACCGGCACAGAACCCCACCACGGTCTCGGCGTCGCCGAACAGCTCCGCGACCAAAGCAGCCCGCGCGCACGGATCAGCCCACATGATCTGCGGCTTGGCCCCCCGGCCGTAGTCGTCGCGCGACAACAGCCCCACCAACTCCGCTGCGGCATCGGCGTCGACCGCTGCCAGCGCCCCGAGGCAGCTGCGGACCCCGCAGCGGATCAAGGTGATCGTGTCCTGGGTCAGCACGCAGTCCGCCACACCGGTCGAGTCCATCGTGCGACGATGGCCGATCACCCCGGCGCGTCTGGCAGCGATCTTGACCCGATCCCCCAAGAAAGACTCCATCCCGGCGCGCACCAGCCGCGCCCGGAACTCCACCAGCACCACATGCGCGATCCCGCGATGCTCCAACGGCAAACCCAACGCCGCTTTCCACGACATATCGAACCGCGAACGCCGCTCAGCCTCACGATCGGACACGCCATAGAACAACTGCAACAACAACAACGCCGCCACCACCGACGGCGGATGCGACGGCCGGCCCCGGCCCGACGCATACAACGCATCAAAATCCGCGTCGCAGAACAGCTCCCCCCGAGCCTGCCCCAACGACACCAAGAATCCCTCAGAGTCGAGCAGATCGCCCACCATCACCCCGACATCAAAAATCGAACCCTGACCATCAGCCGAAACACGCACCCCACCATCATCCGCGATCACAACCCCCAACACGAGGACCCACACCCAGACTTTCCGACCACCCTCCTAGGGCTTATCGACTCAATTGCTTGATGGGAAGACGCCGGCACCCCAGACGTGACGGTCTCAGGCGACGCGTCGGCACCCGGGAGCCAAAGCGCACGTTCCTCGTATTGTGTGAGGGCGAGAAGACAGAGCCGGGTTACCTAGCGGCCCTGCGAAGACTCCCAGATGTCAAGGATGTCGCAGAAGTCGAAATCCGGGTGGACACATCTCACGCCGGAGATGCGCCGCTGACCCTCGTTCAGGCCGCGATCGATCTCAAGAACCGCAACGACGAGATTGACGAAGTGTGGTGTCTGTATCGACGTCGAGGCCCCGGACCCTCACCCGAATCTAGTTCAAGCACGGGCTCTGGCGCAGACGAACAACGTGCGCGTTGCAATCTCAAACCCTTGCTTCGAAATCTGGCTTGTTATGCACTTCAAGCCCCATACGAGGTGGCTGAGCACGGCCGAAGCCGTCCGGCGTCGTCGCGAATGCGATGGCAGCACCGGGAAAGAAGTCGACGGAACTCTCTACATGGCAGACCGATGGGTGGCGGCAGCGCATGCTCGTCGTCTGCGAGACAAGCATGTCGACGAGGCAACTCTATTTCCTGACGACAACCCGTCTTCGGGCATGTTCGAGCTATTGGAAGCCATCGAGCAGCGCAGCGCCACCCATAGCGCTTCCTCGATGCCCGGCAGGACGGGAAGTTCGATGGGTCCTTGACCGAGGACGTTGCGGTCGTTCACGCTCTGGCCAGCAGCTCACGCGCAGCGCGCTGCGAGCGTTCGTCTTCTGACTCCAACAGGTCGACTGCGACGACCGGGGCGGGTGCGACTCGCTGGCCGGCCTCGAAAGGCCAGTCATCGTCGTTGACCACCCGCAGGCGGACATTGGGCCTGTCTGAATCCGCATCAAGAGCGAAGCGATCGGCCAGTTCGGCGACTCGTGATTCCGGCACATATGCCTCGGACTGGTCGCTGACCACGAGGTCGACGTGGTGGTCGCTCACAGCGCTGACCCCGCTCGCGACCAAGCTGGGGTGCGAGAGCATCTCTGAGCGAACGCCTGGATGGGCATAGAACCATCGGCTCTGGGCTCGGCTCGACAGGCGTTTGGCGAGTGGTTCGAGCCCGATCTGCAGCCGCTTCTTGGCCCGTGACCGGTCGACTGGCGATCCTCGCACAGCGTCCCGGTTGGCCAGCGCCAACACGTTCCAGGCTGACGATGGGCTCCACGGTCGGCCGGACTCGGGCCGAGCGCGTGCAAATCGCTGGATCTCAGCACGGTCAAGCACCCATGATCGTCCGATGCGGTGACCGCCCAGCTGACCTGCGGCCACCATCTGGTGGACGCGACGAGGACTGACCCCCAACTGTGCCGCAGTTTCGGCTACGCCCACAGGTTCCATATCATAAATATACGTATATCAGCAGTGTTTTGCAATCAGGGCTTGTCAGCCCTCGAACTCAGTAACGCAAGAAGCCCCGGGGCTCCTCGTTGTTGGTCTTTGCCGACCCGGTGGGCAGGCCACTGGCTGCAATCTCGGCATCAACGCCCTTCTCTGGAGATCGCCGAAAACGAAATACGGGGAGCGGCTTCCGCCGCCCCCCGGGTGTTTCATACAGGCAGTCCAGCGATAGCCGACCGCCTGGGGACCTGATGGCTGCTGTCCCCACTATCGCCTGCCACTAGGACGGAAGTCGCTTTGCCCTTGTTGGCGGGCTCGGCCCGAGGCCGGCGCAGGGTGCGGCGCTTGACAGGGGTCGGTCAGCTGCGACCGGAGCGCACCATGAGGTCGAGGGTGCGCTGGATCTGGGCCATGCGACGGGCCTCGTCCGCAGCGCCGAGATCGGCCAGAAGGCGACGATGGTGTCGCGCATCGAGACAGGAACCCGCTTGCCGGCTTGGCCGATCCAGGCCTCCTCGACGTACTTCGGCACGTTCGCCGCCTCGACCACAGCACGCGTCACACCACGATGGAATGCGACCGCGTACTTGATGTTGAGGCTCTTGACCTCATCGGGGTCCAGCTGACGCTGGTCAAGAAGCCGTCAGGCAGCCGCTCGTGGGTCGCTCGGGTCTACGTCGACGGCAAGCGTCGCGAGATCGGAATCGGCGCCTACCCCGCGGTCAGCCTCGATGACGCCGGCCAACGAACCGCCCGGATTCGTGCCGAGGCTGCTGCGGTCGACCGTTCCGAACTGGCGCTGCACGAGCACATTGCCTCCAACGCGGCAGGCGAGGGCATCGAGGCTGTGCTGCCGCCGATGCCTCGCATCCGCAACCACCAACGGGCTCGACTGCACCGTCCACGGCTTCCGCTCGTCGTTCAAGACGTGGGTCATCGAGACCACCTCCACGCCATGGGCTGTCGGCGAAGCGGCTCTGGCTCACGTCGTGGGCAACATCACCGAGGCCGCTTACGTCCGCAGCGACCTGTTCGAGCAGCGCCGAGAGCTTATGGCCGCCGGGGTCGACTTCAGTGCACCGAGACGCCGATGATCAGCGTGAGGCACCCGGCGGAGGGAAGATTGTTGAATCTTCTCTCAGAATCCGGCGATTTCCGTTCGGGCAGCCGAAGATTGCACAATCTTCTCTCTGAATCTCGGATCACTAGCTCAGTTCGGCCGAGGAGCACCGAGATGGTCGCTGGGGAAGGTGCACACGCCCGTGCCGCAACGCAGAACTGCCCTCCGATGAGACGGAGGGCAGTTCTCACTCTTGGCGGTCCGCGTCAGCGACGCCTCGGGACGGCGGCACCGGCGAGCAAAGCGTCTTGGTCCTCTTCGTTGATCTCCCCCAGGTTGAAGAGATGCCTGACGAGCGCTGACCGGCTGACGTCAAGATCGTCCGCGACTGCGCTGATGCCTTCGTGCGTGTTGATCGCGCCATGAGCCCAGGCGATAGCGGGCTTCAGCCGGCCCGGCGGCATCAGCAACCACGCTGCGAAAGCGTTGGCGCGCCTCTCAATTTGAATTGGCGCCCATGGGCCGCTGGCGATTGCCAAGCGGGCGCCGTACGAGCGGTCATGCAGCAAGTGACACAGCTCATGGGCGAGCGTGAACCGCCGGGCTCGCGGATCGGCTGCCGACCAATGGCTCCTGTTCAGGACGATCGTCGGCGTGTGTTTGTCGCTGACGAACGACACGGCGCGCACCTCGGTGTCATTCAGCGCGATCTCTTCCACGCGTACACGCCAATCTGCCAGCCACGCCTCAAGAGTCGAATCGGAGACCGCGACATCGCTTCTGTCGAGCGCATCGAGCAGTTCTTCGGCCAAGTCGTACCCGTGTTGCCACGGAGGCTGGGTGGAATCGAGTGGTTCCGGGTAGACGAATTCGGCGAGGCCGTCGACAGGCTCCGCTTCGTAAGCCGCCAACAAGAGACCTGCAAGCGACTTGGCGTCTGTGTCGTCGATCGTGGGGCTGGTCGACCCGAAGAGCAGGGCCGCAGTACAGCTCCCTTCGACGACGACCTCCGAGGATCCATGCACGCCAAAGGCCGCGTCGAACGCCTTCTTCGCCGAACTGCTGGCCATCGAGTGGGCGAATTCTTCGACGCGGCGCCAGCGCTGCACCATCTGATCCTTAGAGTCTCCGAGCTTCGCGAGCCATGCGATGCGTTCGGGGGCCCGCTGCTGCGAACGAAGGGCTCTGACCGACTCGACAAGCGCCCAGCACCGCTCCGAGTGCGGGATTTGAGCGTGCAGCCACTCGGCCGCCGACGTCAGAACCTCATGGAGCGGATGCGCTACGGCCGATGGACTCAGGCAGTCGGTGCCTTCGGGGGACATGAAATGCACATCTTCTGCCCCTGGCAGTGGGTTTGCGGTCCACGAGACTTCGACTTGGTCTCGGTACCGCCGAAATCGTACGTCGGGAAAAATCCCACCTTGGCGAGCGGCGCGCAGAGTGTGCCGTTCCCTCCAGTCGAACTGTTGCTCGAACTCGTCGAGTTGGTTGTCGTCGGCTTCTGTTGCGTTGGCCGACGCCGATGCGATTCCAGAGACATCTGACGCAGTCCGAATTCCACATCTGCCGGCGGGCGGACGCTCCTCGTGAAACAGCGGGTCCCAGTTCTCGCTGAGCCATTCGAGCAGCGGCAAGAGGTACCAGTGGCAAGACCTCAATTCCTCGCCTTGGTCGATGTGGGCGCACAAGTTTCTTCCCCGGACCCACAGCTGGAATGCTCCCCAGCTCTCGGCCAGGTCCGGAGTTGCTGCTTCGCCATCGTCGGGGTCGCGGTGAAACGCAAGTCGAGCTGCGAACAACGACGTGTCGCCGGCGAATCGCTCCCATCGCATGCTCATCACCGAAGCCCTCTAGCGCCTTCCTGCGCGATTGATAGTGCTCCGTCTCACAAGGCGCTGCCGTATCCAGCTTCTGCGTATCTTCTCAGGAACGTCGTCCCATTCAACCGGAAAGCCATGCCAGAGGTCGTGGGTTCCGTCGTGGCAATGTGCGCAATAGGGCAGTTGGCCATCAGTCGCGTTCCGCTTTTGACCATCTTGCACACTGTTCTGCAGCAACTGCTGTGCGTGCTGAGCATCGAAGTGCTGAGGGCACCGTGTCCCTCTGCGACCAGGGGAAGCTGGGTGGTGCTTAGGGTTGGACTTGTAGCGCACCGGTCTCCTCCGGACAGGACGCCACGGTAACGCGGACGGGGCCAGCCAAGCCATGAATTTGACTCAGGGTGGCCCGACTGCGATCGGTGCCGAGCGGCGGCGCACCTGGGCCTGATTCCCAGCGTGCTCCGAAACGCTTCGCGCCGCCCGCCGTTGAATGGCCCGACCGGCAGCGAATCCTCGCCGGCGCATACGGCGCTCTGGCTGGCTGCAGCGTCTAGCCGACCAGCTCGCTGGCGCATGCAGAGCGAGTCCCTAGCGCCGCAACGAGCAGCGATGTCGAGGCCGCCTACGTCCGCAGCGACCTGTTCGAGCAGCGCCGAGAGCTCATGGCCGCCTGGGCCGACTTCAGTGCACCGAGACGCCGATGAACTCGTGAGTCGCTAGCTCACTCGCTCGCTTGCACGGCAGTAAGTCAGTCCTGACGCAGGACTGCCCTCCGATGAGACGGAGGGCAGTTCTCACTCTTGGCGGTCACCCGCCAAAACGGCTATGGATGTCAGCCTCCGGTCGGGCTGAAGCAGAGCGCTCCCGTCTCTGCGATTGGCTGTGTGAGCAGACCGACGAATCGCTGGCGGAGTACGTCATGTCGTACTTGAGCCCGGTGCCGCTGCCCGAACTGGAACGCCTAGCGGCTTTGGGGAAACCCGTGCCCGGGTCAGCTTCAAGAAGCCGAACAGCTCCGCGTTCCCGCTCTGACAGCTGAGATTCGGCGCGCTCGTTGCGCGGTTCAGGTGAACAGGTCGGTGAGCCGGCTCAACCAGCCCGCCTCGACGGCTGCGACCTTCACAACGATGAACACAGCCGCTGCGGTCACCCACCTGCGGTCCGTCTTGCGCTGCTGGGCGGCGAAGTTTCTGGCTCCGGCCGCGAGCTTGCGCGAGAGGATCGATGACCGATTCGCCGATCAGGACCTTGTCACCGATCTGGCGGAAGAGTTCGGTGTGCCGAGCTATGCGGTCGAGCATCAGGTCGAGAACCACGGCATCGCCCAACTGGCCGCCTGCGGGCTCCAAAACGCCCCCGTGAGCACGGAAAAAGCGCGCCGCGGCGCACCCTCCGGTGGCCTAGGCTCGACCCAAGTGCAATGAGGGATTTCCCGTATTGCGCGGCCGGGGGTCAACCCGTACCCTTGACAGTTGCCGTGTCACAGAGCGAACTCTGCCGCGGTTCTACTTGTCAGGCGGGAGATCGGTGCCACGAGGCCCCGTGCCCGGACACCAATATCCCAATAATTCCAAGCAGGAGGCTCGGAACCTTGACTATTCGAACGAAGCGGCGGGGCAGGCGCTCCCTCGCTGCGATTGCAGCAGCGTTGCTCATGGCATCGGTGCTCGCGGTCGTAGCAGGCTCCCCAGCCCAAGCCGCAAACACATCCGGCGAGGCGCTGGTCGACACGAACGACGACGGCGTCGATGACGCCCGTGAGTTCGGCGGTCGCGACCGCTATGACACGGCGAACCGCCTCGCTGCCAACTTCGGCAAGGCCGAGGGCCTGGGCAATGTGCCGGTGGCCTTCGTGGCTTCCGGCTACATGCTGGTGGATGCGATCTCGGTTGCCGGTCTCGCCGGCTTCCTCGACGCACCCGTGCTGCTGACACCTTCTGACAGCCTCAACGGCAGCGTTGCCGACTTCATCGAGGACTACGGCGTGCAGACCGTCTACGTGCTGGGCGGCTCCAATGCTGTGGCCGACTCGGTGCTGGAAGACATCGAATCGCTGGCGAACTCGCCCACGGCCACTCGCATCTACGGCGACGACCGGTACGCGACGGCTGCTGAGGTGGCCTCGCGACTGGGTGGCGGCGCTGCATGGTGCGGCGGCGCGGAAGCCGCGGCGATCCTCGCGAACGGCGGCGACGTGTCGCTGGCGTACGCGATGGCGGTCAGCCCGGTGGCGAACCGCCTGCAGCTGCCGCTGCTGCTCACCGCTGCAGATGAGCTGCCTACGGCTACCGCAGACTTCATCGAAGATCAGGACATCGAGCATGTCGTGATCATGGGCGGCGAGTCCAGCGTGTCCGACGGTGTGTCGGCAGCGCTGACCTCCTCAGGTGTCGACACGGTCACTCGCATCCCCGGTGACACGCCCGCGGCCGCATCGGCTGCGCTGGCGAAGCTGGCCACCAACGGCTGCCAGGCCGACTTGGGCGTGGTGTCGAGCGACACCGTGGCGCTGGTCGCCGAGAGCGGCCTGCCTGACGGCGTGGCCGCATCGCCGGTGCTGGCGTCGAGCTACCAGAACGGCGCCTTGGTGCCGATGCTGGTCGTGGGCGACGAGTTGCCCGCTTCGGTGAGCGACTACCTCGCTGCGACACCGGAACTGGACGGTACCAACAAGCTGCACCTGAACATTGTTGCCATCGGCGGAACTGGTGCGGTGAGCTCAAGCGTCATGGACGCTGCGCTTGCTGCGGCAGCCTCCGCTGATGCACTCAGCGTGCAGATCACCAGCGACGAACTGGTGGAGGGCAGCACCACGGAGCACAAGCCACCGCAAATCGGTGATACCAGCGTTGTGCTGCGGTTCAGCGACAACATCGAGGACGACCCAGATCCCGCTGCCAACCCGTCTGTGGGGCCCCTGACTAACCTGATCCGCGACAACTTGGAGATCAACGGAGCACCGGCCCGGCTTATCACTACGGCTGCTGCCGTCACGCGTGGCGAAGGTGGAACCGGAACCGCGGCCTGCGTCCCTGACACTGTCACGGTAACGCTTGCCTCCGCACTCAAGGCTGGCGATGTGGTCTCGCTTGCGGCCGGCGCGAAGTTCGGCGCTAACAAGGACCTTCGAACGGTTGCTGGTGCCGAGGTCAAAGTGCCCGCTGCGGCGCGCGACACCAAGGCACCCGTCGTGAGTGTCGTCGCCATTGTCGGCTCCACCACAGTTGTTCGCGTGCAGTTCACCGAGACGGACCTCGATCCCCTCAACGGGAACGACGTGGTTGCGGCCGATGAAATCGTGATCACCAGCACGGTTACGAAGACCGCGACCACCGTCGATAGCACCACCGGTGCTATCGCGTTGGCCGACGACGGCGATGTGGACGGCGATGATGTCTTTGCGGTCGGCGACCGGATCACCGTCAAGAGCGGTGCCTTGGTTGACATGACTGGCAACAAGAGCCGTGCTCGCACCTTCTCGGTGCTGGCCGCTCAGGCGAGCCCGCGGATCACTGCGGTCACCATGAGCGACATGGTGCACACGGCGCAGGCGACTGCGTCAGTGCCGGAAGCCATCTCTGAGGAGACTCCGAACAACACTGCTGATGACGACATCACGATCAAGGCCAAGAAGGGTGGCGCCGCTGACGGTGCCGTTGGCAATGGCTGGACCATCGCGTTCGACAGGGCAACGAGCTGGAAGGCTGACCCGAAGGCCACAGTCGACATCGACGTGCGGGTGAACGCTAAGGACCGGCTGGTGTCGGTGCGGTTCAACGCCGGCAATGCCAAGTTCGCCGACCTGAAGGCGGCGCTGGAAGGCAATAGCGCTTTCGACGCCATGTTCGACGTGAACCTGCCTGCCGATGCGACTGGTGCATGCGGCGCTACAGCCAACAACCCGCTGCAGATCGCCGGGTTTACCCGTGGCGTTAGCGATGCCACCGGAGGCGGCATGACGGCAGTTGCGATTGAGGTCAGGTTCAACACCTATGCGGCAAGCATCGACCCAGTCACTGAACTGGGCAACGATGTCTTCGCACAGGTCGTCAACCGGTACAACGCCAACCCGGCCAACACTGATCTGACGTCGCCGTTTGCGGCTGCCGTCGCCGATGTTGGCACCACGCGGATCGCAGCGTCGTTGGTCAACAATGCAATTGGCACCCCCGGCACTGATGGGGATGTTGTTGCGATCACCGGCCCGGCAACCTCGGCCCGCTATGAGATGGTGACCGACAGGGCAGACCTGCTGCCCAAGGTCCGAGATTTGGTGACCACTGCGGCTGGTTATGACGACAGTGCCACTGGTGCTGATCAGACCATTGACAATGCAGCTTCGGTCGCTACTGGTTATGCCGCCGACGTCCCGAGCACGACCAAGAGCCAAGAGGACAAGAACGCTGGCTCACAGGTCCGCATCGGCCAGAGCAGCAGCGTCAAGGCGCCTGACTTCAAGTAGGCACCTGCTGCACAGTTGATCTGAACCGCCGGGCGGCTTGCTCGCCTGACCGGTACAGCCCAAACTGAGAGGGACCCCGGGGTATCAAGCCCCGGGGTCCTTCGCGTCTACGCCCCGGTTGACGCGGCCCAGACCACCCAGATCTGCACACAGCGAATGCCACGGCGCGCCCGCCAGCGCATCGTCGGCGAATGTGCCACCCGCGGAGCGGCAATGGGCGTACCCTTGCAGGGCAGACATCACCCGCGCCTCAGTAATTGAGGCGTGCCAGCGTGTGTTCCCCGTGAACGTGGCACGCGGTGTTGCAGGTGCTATCACGATGCGCTCGGCGACGAGCGAGGAGCTATGAGGCCATGACGAACACACCCCGCACCACGCGACGCCCTCGGCGCGCCATTGCTGCGATCTCGGCGGTGCTGCTGGGCGCTTCCGTGTTGGCGGCGGTGATGAGCAGTCCTGCCCAGGCCGTGAACACGGCCAGTGAGGCGCTGATCGACACCAATAACGACGGTGTGGTTGACGCACGTGAGTTCGGCGGGCGCGACCGTTACGACACGGCACTGCGGCTGGCCCAGAACTTCGGCAGATCCAAGGGTCTGGGCGGCGTCGCCGAGGCATTCGTGGCGTCGGGCGAGACGCTGGTGGATGCGGTGGCCGTGTCCGGCCTTGCGGGGTACTTGGACGCTCCAGTAGTGCTGACGTACCAGGACAGCCTGCCTGGCGCAGTTGCCGATTACCTGGAGGACTACGACGTTCAGAACATCCATGTGCTTGGCGGCCCTGCCGCGGTGTCCGAGGCGGTGTTCGATTCGCTCGAGTCGCTCGATCATTCGCCGACGGTGGCGCGCATTCAAGGTACCGATCGGTACGGCACCGCAGCTGACATTGCGACCAGGCTCAGCGGCGGCACCGCCGCCGGCAACGTGTGGTGCGGCGGTGAGGAAGCAGCGGCGATCCTCGCGAACGGCGGCGACGTCTCGCTGGCCTACGCCATGTTGGCGGGCCCGATGGCCAGCCGCCTGCAGCTGCCGGTGCTGCTGACAGCACTCGATGAGCTGCCGGATGCGACACGGGACATCATCAGCGACCAGGACTACGAGCACATCGTGATCGTGGGTGGCACCAGCAGCGTGTCGGCAAATGTCTCAGCCGACCTGACCACGGCCGGGGTCAACACCATCACCCGCATCAGCGGAGCCACCCCCGCTGAGGTCTCGGCGAGGCTGGCGGAGCTGGCCACCAACGATTGCCGGGGTGACCTCGGCGCCGTGTCGGACACGACGGTCGCCCTGGTGGGCGAGAATGCCTTGCCCGACGGTGTCACCGCGTCACCGGTGCTGGCGAGCTCGTACCGTTCGGGTGAGTTGGTGCCGATGCTGGTGGTGGGCGCTTCGCTGCCGGGTGTGGTCCGCAATTTTCTGGCCGCGACACCACAGGAAGACGCGGTCGGCAACAAGCTGCATATGGACATCGTGGCCATCGGCGGGCAAGCCGCAGTCACACGGGGTGCCATGAGCGCGGCGATCGATGCTGCAGCCTCGGCGCCTGCACTGACCGTGAGGATCGTCTCGCCCACAGACTGGGACAACGACGGCCAGATGGACGACGCGCCGCGCGCCGGAGAGATATCGTTCGAGCTCCGCTTCAGTGATGACGTTGCGGGTGATGCTGACAACGCCTCGGCTGCGACCGCTCAGTTGCGAGGGAGGCTGCTGGACGTGCTCCGCATTGGTGGTGTACCCGCTGTCCTCGCAGGCCAAACTGACACGCCGCCGGGTGTGGACTTCGGCGGAAGCTCGACCGACTGCAACCCCGATGTGGTGACGGTGAACCTTGCATCGCCGTTGACAGCCGGCCAGCCGATTTCCATCGCCGACACGACGCTCGAGTTCGGAGCGCGATCGGACCGGCGTCCGCTCGCCCGCAGCTCGACGTCGGTCGTCCGCGAAGAGGTGAGAGCACCCACCTTCGAGATCATTTCGATCATCGGGCAGACTTCGTTCACGGTGATCGCGAAGGACAACCAGAACACCGACACCGGCCTCGCCGATGGCGAAACGCTGGACAGCGCTGAAATCACGGCCACCAGTAGGGACGACGACCTGTCAGTCAGCAATGTCGGTGGCGGCACGGTGGACACCTCCAGCGGCAGGGTCACCGAGCACACCTTCACCGTGAACGTGAACAGAGCCTTGCTCAGCAGCGACCGGATCAAGATCGCCAAGGACTCGATCATGGACGACGCCGGCAACACGAATGTCGAACGGACCAGCCCCACACCCATTAGGCCGACGAACAACGTACGTCTGACGAGCGTCCGGGTGAGCGGACAGTTCCACGACACGCAGGCCAAGTACGCGGTGCCGACGGCACTGACCGGGGGCAATGGTGCCGAAGGCGGTCTTGAGGACGTGTTCTTCACGGCAAAGGCCAACGGCAGGGCTGCCGGCGCCAATGGCAACGACTGGACGTTCGACTTCCGCCAAGCCAGCACCTACAACGCGAACAAGCCCGTCAGCTTTGAGGTGCTGGTGGATACGACCGGCAAGCGTGCCTTCATCACGTTCGTCAACGGCAAGCCGAAGTTCGCCGACCTGGCGGCTGCGCTGAGGTCGCACAGCGGGTTCAACGGCCTCTGGGACGTCAGCGTCGACAATGTGCAGAACGCATGCGCTCCGGCCAACAAGGAGCTGACCGTTGCGGGCGCCGTAACGGCGACTGGGGACCAAGACGCCAGTGCCGACAAGGTCCGCGATGGCAACACGATGATGGCTATCGAGGCGAACTTCAGCGGCCATGTGGCGGCCGTGCACAGCAACCCGCTGCTCGAAGATGTGTTCGCCGCCACTGTCATCCGCGTGCCCACGGCGGCGCTGTCCGACATCGGCCTCGGAAATGAGGACGACATCACGGGACCGGTCCGGTCCGCTCGCTGGGTGGCTTCGACGGAAGATGTGACCCGGTTGCCGAAGTCCGGTGATCGTTACGACGTCGAAGCGAACACCATCGCGGACGGCTATGTGTTGGTCGACGACCCGAACACCGACGTGGACGAGCGCGTGAATCGCGCTCAGGCGAACCTGAGAATCTCCAGCGGCGGCACCACACCGCGGTAGCCCCCGCTGAGACCGTCGGCTCGCTGAACCCCGAGTTCAGCGAGCCCACCGGCCAATCCAAACCGAAAGGAGCCCCGGGGCACCCGCGCCGGGGCTCCTCTCGCGCCATGTCGTCTTTCGGCGGGCGGCGGCCGGGCGTACGGGGGGCGAATTAGCATCGCTGGCAGGCCCGGAGGCCGGACCTGATGTTCAAAGTCTGAACGACTCTGGTTCGCAGTCACGTCGGGCGCCGCTCCGATCGAGAGGCACGGACCCGTGAGCACTGAACCACCCCGCCGTCGACGCTTTCTGGCAGCAGTCATGGCCGCGATGTTATGCGCCTCGGTGCTGGCCGTTGTGGCTGGCTCGCCGGCGCAGGCGGCCAACACTGCGCGGGAGCTGCTGGTGGACACCAACAGCGACGGCGTCGGCGACGCCCGTGAGTTCGGCGGCCGTGATCGCTACGACACCGCTCGTCGGCTGGCCCGCAACTTTGCGGCGGGCAAGGGAGGCCTGGGGCAGGTGCGGGTTGCCTTTGTTGCCTCGGGCGCGACGCTGGTGGATGCCGTGGCGGTGTCGGGCCTCGCCGGCCATGAGGACGCTCCCGTGCTGCTGACACCTCGTGACGAGTTGCACAACGGCGTGGCCGACTTCATCGAGGACAACGGCGTCGATACCGTCTACGTCTTGGGCGGATCTGCATCCGTGGCCCAGGGGGTGCTCGACGAGATCGAGGATCTGCCCAATTCGCCAGAGGTGAGCCGCATCCAAGGTGCAGACCGCTATGCGACAGCCGCTGCGATCGGCTCGGAGCTGGGCGCTGGAGCTGCCTGGTGCGGCGGCGACGAGCCAGCCGCGATCTTGGTGAACGGCGGGGATGTCTCGCTGGCCTACGCCATGATGGTGGGTCCGCTGGCGTACCGGCTCGAAGTGCCGGTGCTGCTGACCGCTCGGCGGAGCCTGCCTGCGGCCACGGCGGACTTCCTGCGGACTGAGGACATCGAACACGTCGTGATCGTGGGCGGCACCGATTCGGTGGCTGACAGTGTCGAGGCTGCGCTGGCTGCGGCCGGGGTGGACGACATCGACCGCATCGCCGGCGATTCCGCTGCGGGCACGTCGGTGGAGCTGGCCGAGCTGGCGATGGGCCGCTGCGCCGCAGACCTGCGACCGGTCTCTGAGGACACCGTGGCGCTGGTGCACAGCGATGCGCTGCCCGACGGCGTAGCGGCCGCCCCGGTGCTGGGAGCCACATTCGCCGACGGCGACTTGGTGCCGATGCTGCTGGTGGACGACACGCTGCCGACCCCGGTGCGTGACTACCTGGCCGCCACGCCCGTTGTGGGCGCCGACGGCGACAACCTGGAGCTGAAGATCGTGGCCATCGGCGGCACCGCTGCGGTGGGCTCTGACGTGGTGGATTCGGCGCTGCGCGAATCGGCTTCGGCTGATGCGCTGAGCGTGCAAATCGGCGCTGCACGGGACACGAACGGCGACGGCAGGATCGATGCCAGCGACGTGCCCGCCCCCGGCGACTACGCCGTGATCTTCTACTTCAGCGCCTCCATCGCAAGCGGTGCTTCGGCGGCGTCTGTAGTGCGCGACATCGTGTGGCTGAACGGCGCGCCGCCATTGCTCGGCAGCGGCAACCCGGTGTCAGTGGTCAGCGCAGCCGACCCGTGCGACCCCGAGCAGGTGACGGTGAACTTCGAGCACCCGCTGAACGACCGCGACATCATCTCGATCGTTCCGGACGCCACATTCGGCTCGGGTGTGAACGAACGGCGTGTCCGGCCCGCATCGGCGGAGGTGTCAGCGCGTGCGGCGGTCAGGCCGCGTCCGACGATTGACGTGTTCATGTTTGTGGGCCGGTTCACCGCCGACGTCAGGATTTCTAACGGCGGCCCGCTGAACGAGGCAGACGTCGACCTGCGCAGCAGCAACCCGAATCAGTTCCTGAGCGTCGACCCGGTGTCGAGCAATCTGATCTTCACCGATGCGATTCAGGCGGACGAGCGGGTGGTGATCAGGCGGGGCGCCGTCACCGGCTCCCGGGGCAATTCGAACGCTCAGCGCACCTATCGGGCCATGGCGCCCGACGAGAACCCGCGGATCCTCTCGGTGCTGATGAGCGATCTGCATCACAGCAGCGACTCGGTGGCCGAGGTGCCGTCGGCGATCTCGGGTGAAGGCAACAGTGTGTTCATCTCGGGCCGGGCGGGCGGTGACGCCGAAGGGGCCGCGGGCAATGGGTGGTCGATCATCTTCGACGTGGCGAGCGACTGGACCCCTAGCGGCGACGTGGACATCGATGTGCGGGTCGTCGACGACGACAAGACCGCGTTCGTGCTGTTCGACAACGGCAAGGCCCGCAACCGGGATCTGCTGGCCGCTCTGGAGGCACATAGCGCGTTCAATGCGCTGTTCGAGGTGGAACTGCCGCCCGATTCTTCAGGGGGATGCGGTTCGATCCGCAATTCCGAGCTGAGCCTGGGCACGAACGACCGGCAGATCACTGCTGTCTTGAGCGGCGGGGTGACTGAAGTGGCGATTGAGGTGCGGTTCAACGGCTACGTGGAGAGCGTGCAAGACGACGGGCTGCTGGAGGACATCCTGCGGGCTGTGGTGAGCCGATCTGATGTGGCCAGCACCGACAGCGTGCGTGCCGCTCTGGACTTGGCGTTCCCGGAGCCGTTCGTGGGGCCGGGCAAAGTGGTGCGCTACGAGGCCCGGACGTCGGATGCGACGATGCTGCCGCGGGTGCGGGACCTAGTGGACACGCCCGCCGGCCGCGACCAGGTATTCGACGATCCGAACACGAGTACCGATGAGACCGCCGAGGCTGTGGCAGCGATCGCGCTCGGCTATGCGCCGCCCGAGAACGACGACGAGAAGAACGGCCGCTCGCGCGTGCGCATCGCCCGCAGCAGCCACGTCGCCCTTCCCTCATAAACGCGCCTGAGAGTTTCAAGCGGCGGCACCACACCGCGGTAGCCCACGGCGGCACTGGTAGGGGCGGTCCCCCAAGATTGGCGCGTCGCTGCGGGTGACCTGCTCTAAGTTGACACCCCCTTACGCTCCTGTGCCGTAGGACGGCGAGTCGAGGAGGTGCTTTCGAATAAGCGACAACTACGACGATGTCAAAGTCATCCACTACACCGACGACGACATACGCGAAGGCAACCAGCACATGCTCGATGGCATCGGCTGCACTTGGGAGCAGTTGAAGGGGCAGGCCGCAGACGGCTGTTTCGAGAGCGAGGAGGCCCGCGACGTCTGGCTCGTCATCTCGTCCTTTGAACCAGTTACAGCGTGATCTTGAGCGACGAGCACAACGGTTCGCTCGCGAGATCTCTGACTTGCTCAATGGCACCGCTATGTGACGGTGCGCGCCCCGACGCCGACGACGAGCCGACAGATCAACCTGAAGGCACCACGGGCCAGTTGACACTCGGGTCAGACCCGCCTCGACGCCAGAGCCCCAACAGCATGAGTGATGACACTCAGGGTTTCTCGTGAGAGGAAGTCCTGCAGGATCAGCACTCTGCGGGCGGTGACACCGAATCCAGAATGCGCACGAGATCGGGAATGTCCGAAACGATGGTGTCCCACAGAATCTCGGGCTCCGCCCTGAAATACTCGTGCATGAGCAGGTTGCGAAGCGATTTGGCTTTTCTCGTCGGCACGCTGCTGTGCGTCTTCAGGAATTCATCTGATAGATGCGCCATAGCCTCGCCGATCACGGCCAGCTCATAGCTCGCAGCGCTCACGGCGAGCCAGTTCCGGTCAAATTCTTCTCGGCCCAGCTTGACGATCTCAGCCAGCCGGCTGCACGCAGCGCGAATGTCCGCGACCCGTTCTGTGTCGCTGCGGCTCAAAGCGGGATCGCGTCGGCGAGCATCGTGCGGTAACGGTCTCGCAGGCACGAACGCGGCACGACATCCACTTCAGCGCCGAGGAGGTCCTCCAGATCTGCCTTGAGGCCTCCGATGTCGAACAGCGTGACACCCTGATCGAAGTCGACCAAGAAGTCATAGTCGCTGTCGGTGCCGTCATCGCCTCGGGCAACAGAGCCCACGAGCGCGATAGCGCTCGCCTTGTTGCGCGCGGCTGCATCTCGGATCTCGGACCTGAGCCGGCCAACGACTTGCTCGCGTCTGCTCACCCCACCGAATGTAACGCTTCGGCTCGGCGGCTCAAGCGCGTCAAGTACAGAACCGGCGGGCGACAGTTTGGGGCTCCGAGGCCGAATTAGCATCGCTGGCAGGCCCGGAGGCCGGACCTGATGTTCAAAGGCTGAACGACTCTGGTTCGCAGTCGCGTCGGGCGCCGCTCCGATCGAGACGCAGCCACGTTGCCGTTCACTCATAGCCTCGCCTCGATGCCGCAACTTGGCCCGTCTGCCCGGTCCGCGGCATGCGCGCTGGTTTGTGCGGCAGTGCTCGCGGCGGTCTTGGCGGCGCCTGCGACAGCGGGTGCGCAGAGCGCCCAGGTCGCCCAGCAGCGCATCGAAGCCGCTACCGACTACGAGCTCGCGGCGACCCTCGCCGGGGGCACCTGTGACGGGCCTGGCGGGTCGCACAGCGTGGCGTTGGCGTCAGGCGAGAACTGGCCCGACGCGTTGGCAGGCACCGCGCTCGACCGGCCGCTGCTGCTCACCAAGCAGGCCTTCCTGCCCGCGGCCACGCGGGAATACCTCGAGCCGTGCGCCAGCCAGCCCAACGCCAAGGTGATCGTGCTGGGGGGCGCCGCCGCCGTGTCCGAAGATGTGACCGGCTCGCTGCGAAACTTGGGCTACCGGGTGGACCGGATAGCGGGCACCGACCGCTACGACACCGCCCGGCGCGCTGCGCGGGCATTCGCCCCAGCGTCGCTTGGCACCGTGTACCTGGCGTCGGGGGTCAACTTCGCTGACGCCGTTGCGGTGGCTCCGTACGTTTCGGCGAACAGCCCGCTCATCCTCACCCCGCCGGGCGCGCTGGGTGCCGAGGCCGAGCGGTTCCTGACCGATCCGGGCCGCACGGTCTCGTCGGTCACGATTCTGGGCGGCAGGGCGGCTGTGTCCGCCGAAGTCGAGGCGCAGGTGCGCAGCCTCGGCATCGCTACCCGGCGTGTGGCCGGCGCCAGCCGGTACGAGACAGCGTCGATGCTGGCCCGGCTGTCGTTCAGCAGGCAGGGATGCCATCCGGTCACCGATGTGGCCGTGGCCAGCGGCACTTCGCCCTACGCGGGGCTCGTGGCCGGTGCCGTGCGAGGCCAATGCCAGCCGCTGCTGCTCGCACCCCCGGCCGGCCCGGTGCCCGAGACGCTCGCCGCATTCGGGAGCGACTGGCTGCTCGCGGCGGGCAGCTCGACCCAGTCCTCGGTGACCGCCATCGGGCCGATGTCGTCGGTGAGCGATGCCGCGTTGGCTGCTGTGGCGACCGGCCGGATGCCCGACGAGTCCGGGGCGACCGAGACGGTCGGGACCGGTACGCCAGGCGGCACCCAAGCCTGGGAGCAAGTGGCCGCCTCGGTGGTGCTGGTGCAGTGCCTCGACAGCGCGGGCGAGCCGACCCAGACCGGCTCGGGATTCGCCGTCGACGACGGGCGCCAGATCGTCACCAACCACCACGTGGTGCACACAGACGGGGGACGGCCGTGCGCCGGCATCGAGGCCCAGGCGGGCGGCACGTTCGAGCAGGCGCCCGCCCGATCCGTCCCGGCGACGCTGGTGCGTGCGGCCGAGGCGCGAGATCTTGCCCTGCTGGCGCTGGATCCCAGCGCAGACGCGCTGCCGCCCGTCGCCATTGCGACGGCGCCGCTTCGAGCGGGCGAGCACATCACCGCGTTGGGCTACCCCAGCATCGGCGGGGCGACCATGACGCTCACGACGGGGCGCTACTCGGGGATCACGCTGCTGGACGGGGTGACGTGGATCAAGACCGACACCCAGATCGCGCCCGGCAACAGCGGCGGACCGGCCTTCAACGAGCAACGGCAGCTCGTGGGCGTCGCGTCAGCGTTGGTGCTGGCCCAGACCGGCAACGGCGCGCAGGTGGTCGGCAGCCTCGGCCTGCTGGCGCCCAGTACCGACGTCGCTGCCCTGCTCGCCGGCGACATCGGCGTTGAGCCGAGCAACGAGCCCGGTGGCGAGTCTGGGGGCGAGCCGGACGACGAACCTGCCGGCGACGAAGGGGAATGGACCCACGGCACCGCGACCAACACCGGCAACCACTACGTGATCTTGGTGACAGGCCCACAGAATCACAACATCGCGCGCCCGTTCGACAACGTCGTGCCGGTCCTGTTGGTGTTCTGCGACGACGCCGTGCAGATCGACTTCTGGAACCCGCTCCTCGACCAGTACCGGGGCCCGTTCATCGCGGGCCAGGTCGGCTTGTCGAAGCCCGAAGAGAACGGACGGGTGCCGATCGGCTACCGGATCGGCGGCGAAGACGTGCCGTTCATCTTCGAGCTGTGGCTGCCCTCGGAAGACAACCGGGCGATCATCTCGGGCGACGAGGGCCACAGCTTCGTGAGCGCTCTGCGGAACGGGACGGGCCAGCTCGCTTTCGGCTTCACCAATTTCGACGGGGGGAACCAAGTCATCATCTTTCCCCGGATCGACGGCTTTGCCGCAGCCCACGATCGGCTGCAGCAGCGCTGCGCCAGGCGATAGAGGCGGGTGCGGTGCGGGCGGGGCGACGGCCGTCCCGGCGATCTGCAACGGTGTCGTGACACCGCCGGGGCAGACTGTCGGAGCGTGACGGGAAAACGGCAAGGCCTGCGGGTTCGATGGGTGGCCGCGTTGGCTGCAGCCATGACAGTGGCGTCGCTGTTGGCGGTGCCGAGCGCGAGCGGCCAGACGGCATCTGCTGCAGGGCCAGGACCAGTGCCGCCAAGCCAGTGGCCGCAGTCGCATCTGGCTGCGCCGCAGTTGGAGGCCTGGCCGAACGGCGTTCGCATTTACGGTGCCGACCGGCACCAAACCGCACTGGCGGCTGCGCTGACCATGCGCGGTCGCGGTGGCTTCCCTTTCGACTCGCCCGATGCCACGTCGCGCGCCGGGCGCAGCCTTGCCGCTGCGGGGGACTGGTGGGGCCTGGGTGTGTGCCCGCGCTCGGTCATCGTGGCGGCGTCGGACTCGCCGGCTGATGCGCTGGCTGCGGCCGCGCTGTCGGACTCCACAGGAGGCTCCAGTGAGCCGTACTTGCGGCGGGTCGCGGCCGGTGATCCGCTGTTCGATCCCATCGGGGGCTACAGCCGGGTCGACACGCTGGCAGCGCCCATCCTGCTCACCGACTCGGCCCGATCGGGCGCGCAGTCACTGAACCACTCGGCCCGGCTGGCCGCGCACGACCTTCGCCAGGGCGGTTGCAACGCGGCGCGTCAAGCGATCGTGGTCGGCGGCGAGTCTGCGGTGCCGGCGGGAGTCGAGACCGAGCTGGTGTCGATCGGCTACAGCGAGGTGTTCCGCGTCAGCGGCCTCACCCGCTACGGCACGGCTGCAGCCGTCGCGACATCGCTGGGCACAGCACCCATTCCCGACGGCGTGAAGGGATGTGCCGACCCCTCTGCCTCCGACGGTGACGCCACTATGACCTTCTACGCCAACTCGGTGGTGGAGTGGCGCCCACGAGCACGCGAGTGCGAGCTGCTGGGCCGCACGGTGGTGCTCACCGTAGGCGTGGATGCGCTCGCTGCTGGCTGGTGGACGAGCTTCTGGCAGGTGCCGGTGGTGCTGGCCGACGGCAGCGACTACCTCCCCCACGAGACCGCGACAGCGCTCAGCCTGCTCGACGCAGAGCACCTGATTGTGCTGGGCGGAACGTCGCAGATTCCCGAACAAGTGGCGGCATTGGCGGCAAACCTCTCGGGGGCCGAGATGCTTCGCATCGCAGGGCCGGATCGCTACGCGACCAGTGTCGCCATGGTCAAGCACTTCGGCGGATGGTGGCCGAACCGGAACGGCAAGGATTTCGCCCGCTCCATGGTGTGCCTGGTGGCCTCGAGCGGGCGCGGCGACAGCGCTCGCGGCTGGCCCGACGCGCTCAGCGCCGGCCCTTGGTGCGGTGCGGCCTCGGCTCCGTCTGCGCAGGGACAGCCCTACGTGGTCGAGCGCATTGCCGGAACGGTGACTGCGCCGGAGATCGGATTCGTCGGTGCAGCGCGACGTCCGGCCTCGGACCCGTCGACCGCTGAGGCGCCGGGGCCGAAACGATCCGCGGTGCCCATCCTGCTGGTGCCTGCCAGGGCGAGTGAGCTGCCATCGTCGGTGTCGGACCTGCTGAGGAGTTCATTCACGGCGAGGCGGCAGTGCATCAGCGCGGTCGGTGGCCTGGGACCTCGCGGTGCAGTTGATGCAGATGCCTACGGCGCGGCTCTCAACAACGACGAGTGCTTCGAACCCGGCTTCGTCGTGGCCTTCGGCGGGCCATCGGTCATTCACCCCAGCCTGATGGCGGAGGCCTCGGCGGCGGTGAGCGGTCGGCTCATACCCGCAGAAGTTGACGCGAACCCCATCTTGGTCGGCGCTCAGACCAAGGACCCGGCCAATCCCAGCCGCACGGTCAAAGCGCCCGGCGCACCGCGGGGAGTTGGGGCATTCGCCACACGGCTGTCGCTGGACGGGCTGGTGCATCACCGGGCCGATGACAAGGGGCGCTACCGGGACAGTGACGATGACGACTCGACTGCTGGCTCGTCCCCTGGACGTGTCTGGCTGTGCCTGCCGCGTTCCACCTACGAAGGGGCACGCTGGCTGGTGGCAGAAACGTCGAGGCGGCGCTCGCCGGTGGCGGTCGCGGACCTGCCTCAGCTGGGCTGGTACGGCGTCGATGCCGACGGCGTCGCACGCACCGAGGGCGACGGCGGTCCTGGCTGTCTGGCCTCTGCGTTGCCCGATGATGGACCCCTAGCCGTGCGCGCGGTGGGTCCATTCGGACGCGCCTCGCAGTCGACCGTGCTCGTGGCCGATGAGTACCGGCGCTTCTGGATGGCGCAGCCGGTCACCCTGCAAGCACGGGGGCACAACGGGCTACCTGGTGCCGACGATCCCACCGACGGTGGCGTCACGAGTTGGTCCTTCCGCTCGGACCAGTCTCGCAACTACCTCCACGTGCCTCCCGACCGGGAGGAGCTGAGCGACGCGTTCTTGTCGATTCAGATTGTGCGCGGTCTCGGAGAAGAAGACCCCGACCGGTTCACCGCACTGTGGTCGACGGATACAGCCAGTCGAACCGTCACGGGAACGGTCGCTGGTGAGGCCCGACTGAATGGCAATGTCTGGGAGTTGCGGGGTATGAGCGTGCTGAGCGGAGGAACGTGGTTGATCGACGTCTTCGGTGCCGAGTCGCAAGCCCCGAGCGGCCTGGATTCGAGCGTGGCGGTCGCAGGGCTGGCAGACGGTGGCTACGGCGCAGGCGGTTTCGTGGGCACGATCTCGCTCAACGACTTCGGACCCGACGACGACACCGTCACGTGGCAAGCCGACGCCTTCATCAACGCCGCTCCCTAGCGGACTGCCTCGCCGGCTGAGAGGGGCGAGGTACCGTGACCCTCAGACTGTGCGGCACTGCAAGCACCATGCTGAGTCAAGACGTTCCGACATATGGCTGCGGCAGGCGCGCGGCTCATGCCCTGGTCGCGTTGGTGGTGGCTGCCGCTGTGCTCGCTGCTGCTCACGATCCGGTGCAGGGCGCCGCGGCCTATGCCGAGACGCGGCGCCTCGAAGGCCCGACGCGCTACGAGACCGCGGTTAACATCGCGGAGGCATACGTCGATGAAGTCGAGAGATTCGGCGGCGAGCGTGTCGACACGGTCGTGCTGACGTCGGGTGCGAATGACCACTTCGCGTACGCGATGTCGATGTCGGCGTTAGCGCAGCTGCACCGTGCACCGTTGCTGCTGGTCCAGCCCAACGCGCTGCCCCCTGCCGTCGGAACGTTCCTATCGGACAACGACATTTCCGAAGTGATCATCGTGGGCGGCCCCTCAGTGGTGTCTGCCACCGTTGCGGGAGCGCTGGAGGCCCTTGGCGACATCGAGGTGACCCGCATCGCCGACGCCGACGCCTACAGCACCGCTGCCGCAGTGGCCGCAGCGGTCGGCGAATCCGTCTCGCCGGGCGAGTTCCCCGTGGACGGCCGCACAGCGTTGCTCGCCACCGGCGAGAACTTCGCTGATGCGCTCGCAGCGGGGCCGCTCGCCTACCGGGGCAACCATCCCATATTGCTGACCCGCAGCGCCGAACTGCCCGAAGCCACCGAGACATTCCTGGCAGCGAGCGGGATCGAGCACGTCGTGATCTTGGGGGGCGGTGCGGCCGTCAGCAGCGGCGTGGAACAGGCCGTCGCCGATCTCGGCATCGAGATCACCCGCTGGGCCGGTGCTGATCGGTTCGCCACTGCCGTGAAGATCGCCGAGGCGCTGCTGGGCGTCGACACGCCCGCGGACTGCTTCGGCGGCAGCGAGGTGGGCTTGGCGTACGGGCGGCGGTCGCCCGATGCGATCGTGAGCGGACCGCTGCTGGGCGAGCTGTGTGCGCCGCTGCTGCTGACAGAGTGGGGCGAGCTGCCTGAAAGCGCAGCGGCATTGCTGAGATCCGACGACTACATCACCGGCGACATCAACGGCGACGTTCGCATCACCGTGTTCGGCGGTGAGGGAGCCGTCTCCGAACAGGCGCTGATGGACGCCATCGACGCGGCGCAGCTGCCCGAGCTCACTGCGAGCCTGCGAGGCGTCGAGGGCGGCTGCCACTTCACCGTCGAGTTCAGCGAGCCGGTGCAGACGTCGGACGCAGCCGACTTCTCCAGCTATTCGACCGGTCAAGGCCGATTCGGCACGGTGAACGCCGGCGCTGGGACCACCACCACCAGCGCCACCGTGACCTTCTCCGGAGGCTTCATCAGCCCCGCCGGCACCGTCCCGGCCGGCTGCTTCGCGCCATTGCAGGAACGCGAACGCATCGGCATCAGCACCCGTGCGATCCGGGCGGCCAACGACGACCGCACGGTGGTCCAGTCCGACTATGTGATCCCGCCCGACAACCGGCGCCCGTCGCTGGTCATCAGCGCCCCCCAAGGCGGCGACATCGTGTGGGTCGAGAGCACCGAGCCGCTGGCGCCGGCGCCGATCGAGGTGCTGTTCGAGCGAGGCAGCTCGATCGAGGCCCCGGTCGGGGCCGACTTAGACGACGGGGCAATCCGGTTCACGGTCGTCGTTCCTGAGGAACTCGGCGGCGTGCTGCAAGCAGGAGACAAGGTGTCGATAGCCAGTCGCGCCGCTGCCGATCTCGCAGGCAACGAGAGCCGGGCCGCCAGCCGGACCGTCGAGAACGACGACACACCGCCCGAGATCGATCGCATCACCGTGACCGAGCCAGTCGCCACACGCCAGGCCGCGGTGACGCTGAAAGTGGCCGATACCGGCGGGTCCACCGCCGACGCCATCTTGATCTCGGCCGATCCGGGCACGTCAGTGGACGGGGCCGCGGGCAACGAGTGGCAGATCGACGTGAACGTGCGCGACACACGCCCCCGAGGCTGGTCGCCGTCACAGCTCAGCTCGGTAAGGGTGTCCGAGTCGAGCCGCCGGATCCTGGTGCAGGTGCTGGCCGAGGCGGTCGTCGACGATCTGGCCGCCGACCTGAACAACGACCGGGCGTTCAACTCCCGGTTCACTGCGTTGGCGTTCAGCGGCGAGGCGTTCAGCCGCCCAGCCGACACCCGAGGCCGTGTGTCGTTCACCGAAGGCGCCAGCACCGTCGATGTGACGGTGCTGTGGAGCGAGCCGGTGCAGGGCTGCACCGGGTTGCATCGAGCGGTGGATCCGCGCAACATCGAGATCGATGTCGATGCTGACGGCGAAGGCGACTTCGCGCTCGACGGGCACACCTTCGGCGACAGCGACGTGATGCTCGTGGCGAGCGACGGGTCGGGCCCGCTCATTGCCGGCGACCCCATCTGCGACACCAGCGTCGATGTCCGCTCGGGCACCCTCAAGGTCCGCATCGAGTCTGCGAACGTCGACAATCTGCCCGGCACAGCTTCGCTGGCCACCATTCGCCCGGGTGCAGCCAGCGACTTCGCCCGCAACGAGAACGAGTCCCAGACCGGGGTGAAGTTCCGCCGCCCATAGCGGGCCTGCACGCTCGATTGAAGTCCCTCGTCTGCTTCGGCCGGTGTGGTTGAGTGGGCGTGCGCCGATGAGCCGGCGCCGCTGGAGGCCCTGATGGTGGATCCGAACGTGCCTGGTGCGGCGGCTCAGCGACATCGCCGGGTAGGTGCAGGTGCTGAGGTGACGCTGCCCGCTCGTCACAGCCGTCGCCGATGGGTGCTGGTGCTGCTGTGCGGTCTGCTGCTTGCCGGCACCGCTGTCCAGTTCCCAGCCGGGGCTGCGAGCACCGACGCATCGTTCACCCGCGTCGCTGGCGCGACCCGTTACGAGACGGGCGTGGCGATTGCCCGGGAGTATGTCCGCGAGCGTGCCGATGCGGGCGCCAGAGCCGACACCGCCATCGTTACCTCGGGAGCCGACGCGCACTTCGGCTTTGCGCTGATCGCACCGCCGCTGTCACGGCACCACGGCGCTCCGTTGCTGTTGACCCCGCCCGATGCGTTGCCCGCAGCCGTGGAGACCTTCCTGAGTTCGAACGGCTTCACCCAGGTGATCATCGTCGGTGGCTCCGATGTGGTCTCCGACGACGTGGCCGCGGAGTTGAGGGCGCTCGACCTCGCAGTCAGCCGTGTCGGCAGCGATGACCTGTATCGCACCTCAATTGCAGTGGCCTCACGCGTCGGCTCGCCCGCGGGCATACCGGGCAGGTATCGCAGCCTCGGCCCGACAGCGCTGCTGGCCACCGGCGAGGTGTTCGCCGACGCACTCACGGCGGGGCCGCTGGCCTACCGCGGTCGCCATCCCGTGCTGCTGACGCCGAGTCTCGACTTGCATCCCGACGTGAAGCGGTTCCTGATCGACAGCGGGACCTCCCACGTGGTCATCCTCGGCGGTCCCCGGGCCGTCAGTCCCTGGGTGGAATACGACATCGGCGATCTCGGCATCACGGTCAGCCGGCTCTACGGTCCGGACCGCTACGCCACCGCCACCCGAGTCGCCGAGGAACTGCTGGGCCCTGATTCGCCGCAGCGGTGCTTTGACGGCGCCGAGTTCGGGCTCGCGTTCGGACGGCGTGCCGCCGATGCGCTCGTCGCCAGCCCGCTGCTGGGCGAACGCTGCTCGCCTCTGCTGCTCACCGAGCGCAACGTGCTGCCCCCCACAGTCGCCGACCTGCTGGATTCGGACGAGTTCGCTCCCGGCGACAAGGACGGGAACTTGGCGCTCACGGTGCTCGGCGGCCCCAATGCAGTCACGTCCTTCGCCGCCCTGCAGGCGGTGGCGGCGGGGACGCTGCCGAAGATCTCTGCGGACATCGCCGGCGTGGAGGGCCGCTGCTTCCTCGACGTGACCTTCGACGAGCCGGTGCGCACATCCGATGCCGAGAATCCGGCCAACTATCGCCGGGGCCGAGTTCGGTTCGGATCTTCCGACGCGACGGTGGATGCCGGTTCGGGCGACACCACCTCCGCAGCGACGATCCTGATCGCGGGCGCCCGGAAGTTCGCCGATTCGGTGGTCCCCGTGGCGTGCGACCGACCACTCGCGGCCAAGGAGGAGATCGAGATTCGCGGCGACGTCATCGGCGAACACGACGGTCGCCGGGTGGTTCGCCGGGTGGTCACCAGCGTCGCTGCGGACCGGGTCCCGCCGACCATTTCGATGACCGCCACCGACGCTGCGACCGCGGCGCTGGTCACGGCCAGCGAGCCGTTGCGACTGCGTACGGGAATCGCCGAATTCCGCCGGACAGGCGCCGACCCCGAGACCGAAACGGTCATCTTTCAGGTGAACGATGGGGCGACGAGCTTCGAGGTGCCGGCGCCGGCCCGATGGGGAGGCTCGCTGCGGGACGGCGACCGCGTCACCATTCTCGCTGGGGCGGTGGAAGACCTGGCAGGCAACGCCGCCAACCGGGCCGTCGCCACTGCGGTGGGCGACAACACCCCGCCCGAGGTCGCCCGAGTGACGGTGTCGCGGCCGCGGGGGCGCACTGTCGCGTCGATCTCGGTGGATGCGCAGCGCAACGGCGACGTCGTGAGCGACGCCCTCCGCGTGACAGCGCGTCCGTTCGGAGGGGCGTCCGGCGCGATCGGCAACAACTGGACGCTCGAGATCGTGCTGGAGGCCGACTGGGGGGCCACGCGCATCGCCGTGCCCAACGTGTGGCGGACCGGCGAGGGCGGACGGGTGCGTGTCCAGACTGCACCGGGCCGCGCCGTCGAGGACATCGCGGCCGACCTCAACCGCAACCTGAATTTCCGGTCGTGGTTCATTGCCGATCTGGCCGACGAGGTCGCCGCCGACGAAGAGCTGCCGGTGACGTTCAGCGTCGATATCGGCCCGACCCGGCTGAGCGGCGGAGAGAGCAGTGTCGACATCACCGTGGTGTGGTCCGAGCCTGTGCTCGACTGCGAAGCCGGCGACGGGCTGGTGGTTTCGGGCCGATTGCAGATTGATGCCGACAACGACGGAAGTGCCGACTACGCCCTCGGCGGGAACGGCGCCGCTGAGGCGGGCGTGATGTTCGTGGCTGCGCCTGGGGGGAATCCGGCGATCATCGCCGGCGGAGCGACCTGTGACCTCGCTGCCGGCGTGCAAGACGGCACGCTGGTGGCCCGCATCCAGTCAGATGATCTCACCATGCTGCCCGGACTGAACTCGAAGCTGTTCGCCGGCGACGGGGCGGCGATCGACCTCAACGGCAACTGGTCGGAGCAGCACAGCTTCAGCCGCTTCACCCGCCCCTAGGCCCAACAGGCAGCTGCGTGACACTCATAGAAGGATGACAGCGACAATCGGCAGGCGATAGCCTGTGCCGTCTTGCGGCCAACGAGATGCGGGTAAGAAGTGGGGGTCGGTGAAGATTCGCAAACAGCGGCTCGCCGGCCTCGCAGCAATCGCACTGGCGTGGTGCCTGTGGGCACCGTCGGCGG
Source organism: Candidatus Poriferisodalis sp. (assembly GCF_965221945.1). GTDB lineage: Bacteria > Actinomycetota > Acidimicrobiia > Acidimicrobiales > Poriferisodalaceae > Poriferisodalis. The sequence continues at coordinate 3,553,949 of NZ_OZ244925.1, forward strand.
CGCTGCTGTTCGCTGCCCCGGCGCAAGCGGCAAACTCGGCTTCTGAGCTGCTCGTCGATCCTGACGACCGATCGGCACCGCTCGCGGGAACCGGCGTGCGGCCGTTCAGCGGTGCAGACCGGTACGAGACTGCAGTGCGCTTGGCCGAGCGGTACGCCTTCGAGCGCGGCGGCCTCGACTCGGTGCAGACGGTCATCCTGGCATCAGGAGAGGTGCCGATTGACGGCGCCGTCGCTGCTGGCCTGTCGGCGCGGCACTTTGCTCCCATCTTGTTGACGCCGTCGGAAAACCTGTACGGCCGCGTCGCTGATTACCTCGAGGACCACAAGATCACTACGGTGATCGTCGTCGGCGGGGTCGCCTCGGTCGGCTCGGCAGTCGTCGACGAGCTCGAGGCGCTGGAGCAGGACATCACCGTCCGCCGGTTGTCCGGAGATGACCGGTTCGCCACTGCTGCCGCCGTCGCATCCGAACTCGACGGACTGACCCACTGGTGCGACACCAACGACACGGTGGCGTTGCTGGCCAACGGCAGTGAGGAGCACCTCGGCTACATCGTCGCCACGGGCCCGCTGGTGTACAGGATGGAGCTGCCGGTGTTGCTCAGCGAGCGCGACACGCTGCCGCCGGCGACTGCGGCTGCGCTCGAGCACTTGCGCGTTGATCGGGTCGTATTGCTGGGGAGCAGCGCCGCCCTGTCCGATGGCCTGGTCGCACAGCTTGTGGCCGGAGGTGTCGACCACACGCAGCGGATCAATGCCAGCTCTCCCGAGTCGTTCTCGGCGGCGATCGCCCGGCTGATGGCCGGCACGTGCGAGCCCGAGATCCGCCCCGCAGTCTTCACGGTTGCGCTGGTCGGAGCCGGATCGCCGGCCGATGGGGTGGCTGCGGGGCCGGTCATGGGGCTCGGTCTGGGCGGCTCTGGTCCCGTGCCGCTGCTGATTGTCGGCTCCCGGCTGAACTCGTCGGTCTCGAGCTTCCTGCGCACCACCAAGACCACGGTGGACGGTCGCAAGACCAATGTCGAGCTTGTCGCGGTCGGGGGCACCGCCGCGCTCAGCGATGCCTCCATGAACCTGGCACTGCGAGCAGCCACCACGTCGCGAACCCTGAGCGGGCGCATCAGCGCCGTTGCGGACGGCCCCACGTTCACCATCAAGTTCACCGAGGAGCTGCAGACCGAGGGCGACCAGTTGGAGGCCCGCATGCGCGACCTCCTCTACGTCAACGACACGCCGGCGCTCATCGTCGATCAGGAGCTGACGAGTTCGCGACCGGCCGATGGGTGCGATGCAGTGTCATCGCTGACGGTGACGTTGTGGCGTTCGCTGAAGGTGGGCGACATCATCGAGATGCGATCCACCGAGGAGTGGTTTGCGCTCAATGGGGATCGTCGCCCATTGCAGGGCGCGAGGTACACGGTGCCGACGCCTAGGACCAGGACGTCGCCGCTGTCGGTGGAGATCATCGCCACCGAGGGCACCCCCTTTGTGCTGTTCGCCATCGAGTACGACCCTGACGAACCCGACGGCAGCGACACCTCGGTCGACGGCAGCCGGGTTCGCATCCTGACTGCTCGGGAAATCGAGGTGGCTGCCGGCGATTCGGAGTTCATCGGTGCCGAGCGCTTCCTGGGCCTCGCGTATCACCGGGTGCCGCTCACCGCGCCGGACGGGTACCCCGGAGACAGCTCTTCCGACCCGATCGACGCGGGAGCGGCGTACGAGCTCGCCGACGGCGACTTCGTCGACTTGCGTGGCGGCGCGATCGTCGGCCCCGAAGACCAGCGCAGCGGGCGCCGGCGAGCACGAGTCAGCGAACCCCGCGCCGAGTTCGGCGTCTCCGCCGTGCGCATCGGCCCAGCCAATCCTGGCGTCGACAACAGTGCCGCCACCACGACCCCCGACGCGATCGCCAATGTCAGCCAACGCGCAGAGGTGATGCTGGCAGAGTCGGTCCACATCGTCGGTAAATGGTCGGGCAGCGCCGCTGGGGCCGCCGGCAACGGCTGGGTGCTCGACAGCGCCCGGGCCTCGGCACGCCTGGGTGAGACAGCGAGCGCCGTCTCGCGCACCAGCCATCCCGCGGTACGGGTGTGGATCGACACTCGTGACCGGATCATCCTGCTGCGCTTCATCGACTCCGAGGACGGCGAGCCGCCCGAGCTGACCTACGGGGATTTCGTGCGTGCGCTGAGCAGCAACAGCGCCTTCACCCGGGTTTTCCTGGCCGAGCTCGTCAACGGGTGCATCGACGAGAGCCTGCCATTGTCGCTTGACGACGAGAGCGACTTCATCGGCATGCCCGCATTGGAAGGCGGTGTGAGCTCGGTCAGCTTCCTGGTGGAGTTCAGCCACTATGTCAACGAGTTCATCGCCGACGAGGAGCCCGATGTCGCTGAGGTTGCAGGTGCGGGCGGGGTGATCGAGCTGATCGACGACATCCTCGGCGGGCTGATCGAGGACTACGGCGAGGTGAGCGACCCTGCGCCCGCTGTGCCCGACCGCGTCGAGACCACCACGCTGCTGCCGAACGACCAGGTGCTCTTCCGGTTCACAACTGCGGATCCCGATCACACGATCGGGCAGCTCCTCAGCTTCCGGGGCAAGCGGTTCGAGATCGCCGCCGGCATCGCCCGCGGACAGACGCCCGACGATCCCACCACCGGCGAAGTCGACGAGAGCCTGAACCCGGCCAAGACGCTGCTGGCAGCGTCGAGCCGCATTGCCCTGCTGCGCAACAGCCATCCCGCCACCCCCTAGCCTCTGCCCGTCAGTGCAGCCAAGGATCACCGGCCCGTGAGCCAGCCGGGACCGGCGGTTTCGATGCGTGGAAAGCAATGACTGCATGAGAGATCGAGGCGTCAGCACAGCAACAATGCGACGTCGACGCCGCTGGCGACGGTTAACCACGGCCATGGTGAGCGTGGCGCTGGCAGGCTCGGTGCTCATTGCCCCCAGCCTGCGGCCGCGCAGGCTTCGAGCGCCTCGGTGCAGCGGGTCAGCGGCAGCAACGTGTACGAGCTGGCAGCCAATGCTGCCGGCGGGAGCTGCGAGGCCGACGCCGGCTCGCACAGCGTGGCGCTCGCGTCGGGCGAGAATTGGCCCGACGCCCTCGCCGGCGCTGCGCTCGACCGGCCGCTGCTGCTGACCACCCGGGCGTTCCTGCCTGCGGTCACCCGGGCCTACCTCGAGCCGTGCGCATCGCACGCCCATGCCAATGTGATCATCCTGGGCGGCGCCGCAGCGGTGTCTGAGAACGTGGCAGAGACCTTGCGGTCGATGGGCTACGAGGTGGACCGGATCGCCGGTGCGGACCGTTATGACACGGCCCGGCGTGCTGCGCGGGCGTTCGCGCCGGCAGCGCTGAGCACCGTGTATCTCGCCTCGGGCGCGAACTTTGCCGATGCGGTCGCGGCCGCTCCCAGCGTCACCCGCTCCACGCCGCTCATCCTCACACCGCCCGGCGAGCTCGGTGACCAGGCTCGCCGTTTCCTGACCGATGAAGGTCGGCACGTCGGCTCGGTCACGATTCTCGGAGGTCATGCCGCCGTGTCGGCGCGGGCAGAAGCCGAGATCAAGGACCTCGGCATCGCCACCGACCGCATCGCCGGCGCCGACCGCTACGAGACGGCCGCACTCATCGCCCGGCGCTCCCTCGGCACGTCGGGCTGCCACCCGGTCACCGACGTTGCCGTCGCCAGCGGCACGGTCCCGTTCGGCGGTCTCGCCGCGGGCGCAGTGCGCGGCCCCTGCCAGCCGTTGCTGCTCGCTCCGGGCCCCGACAGCCCGGTACCGGAGATCTTGGGCCGGTTCGGGCAGGACTGGCTGCTGGCCGTCGGCGGCTCGATCCAGGCGACGGTGACCGGCATCGGCCCGTCGTCGGTCATCCCCTCGGCCGCGCTGTCGGCGGTCGCGACAGGCTTCGCGCAGGGCTCGGGCACTTCGGGCGGCACTGGCGCATCGGGCTGGAACTCGGTGGCACCGTCGGTGGTGCAGGTTCGCTGTGTCAGCGCCGCCGGCGCCACACGCAAGCGGGGGTCCGGATTCATCGTCGGGGACGGATACCAGATCGTCACCAATCAGCATGTGGTCTTCGAGGACGACGGCCGCGAGTGCCGCCGGCTTCGGGCATACCTGGGCGGAACCTTTGAGGAGGCGCCGGATCGATACGTGCCGCTGGTCCTGGTGCGGGCGACGGAGGAACGCGATCTGGCCTTGCTCAGGATGGATCCCGGGCCTGATCGGCTCCCGGCGCTGCCGATCGCGACCGAGCCGTTGCAGGCCGGCGAGACGATTACTGCGATCGGTTACCCGAGCCTCGGCGGCAATACGTTGACGCTCACCACCGGCCGTTACTCGGGTACAACGGTGGTGGACGATCTGACGTGGATCAAGACCGACACGCCCATCTCGCCGGGCAGCAGCGGCGGCCCAGTGCTGAACGAACGACGCGAGGTGATCGGTGTCGCGACTTTGCTGCGCCTGGCCATCAGGGGCAGCGGCGGGACCACGGTCGGCACCCTCGGCCTGCTGGTGCCGGCCGAAGACGTGCTGGCCCTGCTCGCCGGCGACATCGGCGAATAGCCAGGCGCCCGCCGCAGTGACGTGCAAGCGCGGCCCGGTTCTGTGGCACTGCCGTAGTGTCTGCGCCGGGAGCGCCACTGCCCACCCACGGGTGGGCATGGCAGGATGCCGAAGGGAGTTGCGTGGCACCGATGAGCAGTGTCAAGTCGGACCAGTTGCTGGAGATCCTGCGAGACGGCGGCCTCACGACATTGCCGGCACCGGTCCAGCTGGCATCGGGACAGTGGTCGCGGTACTTCATCGACGGCAAGGAAGCGCTCGCAGCGGGGGCAGACCTGCGGCTCGCTGCTGAAGCGATTTGGGAGCGAGTGGCCGAGGCCGGGGTCCGCTTCGACGCGGTCGGTGGCTTGACCCTCGGGGCCGACGCGCTCGCCGCTGCGATCGCGCTGGTGAGCGAGACCAACTGGTTCATCGTGCGCAAGGCACCCAAGGGGCGCGGCACTGACCGTCGCATCGAGGGGGCGCGCATCGGCGACGGCGATCATGTGCTGCTGGTGGACGACGTCGTGACCACCGGCGGGTCGATCCTGCAGGCCTTCGACGTGGTGCAGGCCACCGGCGCCGAAGTGGTCGCTGCGGTGACACTTGCCGACCGTGGCGACGACGCAGCCCGCGAGTTCGCGAAGCGCTCGGTGCCGTACTTCCCGATGGCCACCTATCACGACCTGGGCATTCCCAGAGTCGGCGAGGAGCAGGCCGCGGCCACCGCCGGCTGACTCGGCTCGAGACACAGCTCGACCGCCAGAACTGACTCAGGCTGCGTCTGGCCCGATGCAGCAGTGGCCGCTCGCTGCCGGGGCAGAATCCGGCAGTACTGTCGATCGAATGCGGCGGTTGCTGACAGCGGCACTGCTGGTGACAGTGCTCGTCGGGACAGTGCTGGTGCTGCCCACGGCGGCGTCGGCGGTCTCTGGCGACGACGATCAGGGCGCGGTCTTCGTTACTCGATACGGAGGCGCAGATCGGTACGCCACATCGCTGTTGGTGGCCGAGGCGTTTGCGGCCAACGCCGGCCTCTCGGTCGATGCCGTGGTGATGGTGTCGGGTCGCAGCTGGGCTGACGCTGTCGTGGCTGCTCCCATCGCAGGTGCGCTGGGAGCGCCGGTGCTGATGACGCCGCCGGGTGAGCTGCGAGATGACGCGGCAGCCTTCGTGCAGCGAGTAGGGGCGTCGAGCGTCGTCGTGGTGGGCACCGAAGGTCAGCCCGACACGGTCAGCGACGAGGTCGTGACAGCGCTCCAAGGATTGGGCGTGACCGTCGAGCGGGTCAGCGGTTCGGACCGCTACGCGACCGCTGCCGCCGCTGCACGCCGCCTGTCCTCCGTCGGCGACATGGGTGGGTTGGGGCGCACTGCCATCGTGGCCAGCGGCGAGGTGTTCGCCGACGCCCTCGTGGCAGGCCCGTTCGCTGCCCGCGGGCAGCACCCAGTGCTGTTGAGCCCCAAAGCCGGGCTGCATGCCGAGGTGGCCACGTACCTGACCGAAGCCGAGATCGCCCATGTGGTGCTGATGGGCGGCCCCGCTGCGCTCAGCGAAGCCGTGGAGACCGCAGTCACCGAACTTGGAGCGTCGGTGACCCGATTGGCGGGCGCGACCCGGTACGACACCGCAGTACAAGCCGCACAGTTGGTGACCGGCCGCTACGACGATGCCGCTGGGCAGCCGTGCTTCGCGACGAGCACCGTTGGGGTGGCTCGTGCACGGGTGCCGTTCGATTCGTTCAGCGCTGCGCCGCTGCTGGGCCAGCGGTGCGCCCCGCTGGTGCTCGTTGACCCTGCCGAGGTACCCGCCGACACAGCGGCATTTCTCGACACGGCGCGCAGCACCCACGCCGCCGTGGGTCTGCGCATCTTTGGCGGCGAGGCAGCCGTCTCACAAGCCGCCCTCAACACCTTCCTCAGCAGCGAAGAGGCCCTCGCCGATGGGCGCGCCGTTGAACCCACGGTGCTGCCTGCAGGAACCTGTGGCGGTTCCATCACCGATGAGCCGCGCCAGCTCGTGGCCTCGACCAACGCCGAAGACCCGGCGTGGTCCCCCGACTGCAACCGGCTCGTCTACACCCAGGACGGGTCGCTGTGGACGATGAACAACGACGGCACCAACCAGCAGCAGCTCCTGCCCGACGTCGGGGCGCATCTCTTTTCCGCTGCTTGGTCTCCCGACGGCACCCAGATCGTCTACGTCCGGGGCTACCAGGGCGTCGACCACTGGGTCGCCCACATCTGGACTGTCAATGCCGACGGCACGGGCCCAACCCAGCTCTCCACCGGAGCCCTCGTGGACGCGTCCCCTCGCTGGTCGCCTGACGGTGAACTCATCGTCTTCGACCGTTTTGACGACAGCGGTAAGCAGGTGACACGGATGACCCGTACGGGCACCGAGGTTGAAGTGCTGACGACCGAAGGGCGGTGGAACTTCGGTCCCGTCTACTCACCCGACGGCACCGAGTTGGCCTACGTCGCGAACAACACCATCGTGGTCATCGACGCCGACGGCTCGAACCCTCGCCACATCATCACCCCCGTTTCCAACCACGGCGAGCTGTCGTGGTCGCCCGACGGCAAACGGATTGCGTTCATTCGTCCCCGCCAAGGTGTCGCGTCTCTCGCGATTGCCGATCTCACGGGGCTCCATGAGGAAACCATCTTTGAGTCTGCGGACCGGGTGTTGGCGCCCCGCTGGTCACCCGATGGCGATCTGCTCGCCTTCCACACCATCGAAGCTGGCGGCGTCCATCGCGTCCATGTCGCCGGCGCCAGCGGCGATCCGGTTGAAAGCGATGCAGGGCAGTGCCGTCCAGGGGGCACGTGGCACACAACGGCCGGATTCCCGCTTGCCGACTGGGCTGCGCCGTCGACGGGAACGCTCCGCATTGCCGTGATCTTCATGGATTTCCCTGACGCGCAGGCCGCCCACAGCACCCAGGAAGAGGCCGAGCTGGGACTGCCGTACATGGAGGAGTATCTCGAGACGGTCAGCTACGGCCAGCTCGACGTCGAGTACGCCGTGCATCCCGAGTGGTTGCGGGCTGAAGAGGGCTACTCCACCTACCTCGGCCCGACAGGGATCACCGCGAACGCCCTTGCGTCCGACGTGAGCGTGTATTCCGCAGAGCTCGCGGACGAGCACCTCGACTTCTCGACCGTCGACACGGTGCTCACGGTGTTCCCCAGCACGCACTTCGGTGGCGGCAATGCGACCTCCACGATTGAGGCAGACGGCGTGACGTTGGTCACGACCAGGGTGAATACGTTCGTGCGTCCGGAGCCCGTTGCTCCACAGCGGTGGGGAACGGTTGCTGCGCACGAAATGACGCACTCGCTCGGACTGCTCGACCTGTACCCCTACGACGACAGCCTGCACACCCGCCCCGACCCGCCTCCTGGCCAGGTTTGGGTGGCAACGGAGTGGGGCCGCATGAATATGTGGTCCTGGTATCTCGCAGCCGAGCACGATCCCAGACTGCTGCATTTCTGGGAGTACCCCGCAGGCCACCGTTCGGCGGACTATCGACGGCATCTGGAACTCGAGGAGATGCTGGCGTGGAGCCGTTGGCAGCTGGGTTGGCTGAGCGAATCTCAGGTGAACTGCATCAGCGAGCCCGAGACCACCGTGACGCTGGCGCCGGTCGCGCAGCCGGGCGCCGCAGTGGCGATGGCCGCCGTGCCGCTCAACGCCCACGAGATGATCGTGATCGAGAGCCGCCGCAAGCTGGGTTACGACGCCGGCCAGTTCTACGAAGCAGCCGACACAGGCGCTTCCACGACGTTCCCTCGGCTGATCACCGAGGGTGTCTTGGTGTACACCGTCGACAGTTGGCTGCGCTCGGGACAGCTTCCGCTCAAGGTTGCGGGCGACGGCGGCAACGGCCAGGTCGCTGAGTTCCCGGTCCTCGAAGTCGGCGAGTCGGTGACGCTGCGGGGCTACACCATCACGGTCACCGCCGACGATGGCGACACCCACACCGTGGTCATCACCCGCAACTCCTAACCGCCGTCCCGCCAGGCTGCGGGGCAGCGTTGTTCCGTCGGGCACTACGTTCGGCCAGATGCGGCGTGCACTGACCGGAGCGGTGCTGGTCGTCGCGGTCGTGGGGGGCGTGCTTGGGTTGCCGGCGTCTGCAGCGGCCCAAACCGCCCAAGAAGAGCAGTTGGCCAAGGTTGCGGTCTCCCGCTACGGCGGAGCGGATCGCTATGCCACCTCGTTGCTCGTGGCCGAAGCGGTCGCGGCCGATGCGGGCGGCTCGCTGACGCACGTCGTGATGGTGTCGGGCCTCAGTTGGCCCGATGCGGTGGTGGCTGCGCCGGTGGCGGGAGCGCTGGGTGCGCCTGTACTGATGACCCCGCCCGGGGAGTTGCGTGACGATGCGACGGCGTTCCTGCAGCGCACTGGCGTGTCCGACGTGGTGGTGGTGGGCAGCACCGGTGATGCCCACGCGGTGAGCGAGGCTGTCGTGGCTTCGCTCGCAGACTTGGGGCTGTCGGTCGAGCGCGTCGGGGGAGCTGATCGCTACAGGACTGGGGTGGCGGCTGCGCGCCATCTCTCCTCGGTAGGTGACATTCCGGGATTGGGCCGCACGGCGATCGTGGCAAACGGCTGGGTGTTTGCCGATGCGTTGGTGGCAGGATCGTTCGCTGCTCGCGGGCGGCATCCGGTGCTGTTGACGCCGCCGGGTGAACTGAACGCTGACGTGGCCGCTTACCTGTCCGAAGCCGGAATCGAACATGTGGTGCTGATGGGCGGCACCGGTGCGCTGGCCGAGTCGGTGGACTGGTCGATCTCTCAGAGCGGCATCGCCGTCACGCGCCTGGCGGGTGCGACCCGCTTCGACACCGCGGTGAAGGCAGCAGACTTCGTTGTCGGCCGCTACCTCCGTGGAACCGAACGGTGCTTCAGCACCGAACGGATCGGCCTGGCCCGGGCGCGTGTGCCGTTCGACTCGTTCAGTGCCGGTCCGCTGTTGGGACGGCTGTGCGCCCCGCTGCTTCTTGCTGATCCCAACGCCATTCCGCTCGACACGGCAGGCTTCTTGGACGCTGCACGAACGGCGACGGCTGCCGCGGGCGTCGACGCGCTGGACCTGCGGGTGTTCGGCGGCGACGCAGCCGTGTCCCAGGCGGCGATCGACGCCTACCTCAGCGGCGAGTCCGCCGTCGAACCCGAGGCCGAGCCCACCGAGTTGCCCGCTGGCACTTGCGGCGGGCAGATCGATGCGGCCCCGGTACAGCTCATTGCCGAGGATTTCCCTGAGAAGCCAGCCTGGTCGCCCGACTGCAGCCAGATTGTCTACGGGGCGCGCTGGCGGCTGTGGATCGCCAACCGCGACGGCAGCGAACCGAGCGAACTGACCGAACGCGACGACGGCTTCTTCTATGAACCCGCCTGGTCGCCCAACGGCACCCGGATCGCATATGCCCGCCAGGTCAACCAGCAGACCCACTGGGAGTCGCACATCTGGGTGGTCAACGCTGACGGCACCGCCAAGGCGCAGATCACCCGCGGGGACGTCTGGGACGACGACCCGTCGTGGTCGCCTGACGGCACCAAGCTGGTGTTCACCCGCCTCAGCGGGACGGGACGCAACGCCGAAGGCCACCGCATCGAGCCCGATCGCTACATCGTGACGATGAACGCCGACGGCACCGACGAGCGGTTCCTGGCCGTCGGCGGTACATGGGAGCGTGCGCCCAGGTGGTCACCCGACGGCAGCCAGATCGCGTATGTCGCCGGCAGCTCCGTCTGGGTGAGCAGCACGGACGGATCCGGCGGCAGGGCCGTAGCGGGGAACGCCCATTGGGATGGCGGTCTGTCGTGGTCGCCCGACGGCACGAAGCTTGCGTTCACCCGCGTCGACGGCACCGACGCGTCCATACGGCTCGTTCAGATCGACACCGCCAGCGAGGAAGTGCTGGCCGACGTGCCTGGGCGCGAGAGCTATCCGCAGTGGTCGCCCGACGGCCAACGCATCCTCTTCTATGTCTCCACCGAAGAGGGCACACGCCAGGTGTGGGTTGCGGGCGCGTCAGGCCGCCAGGTTGGCATCGCGCCGGGGCAGTTCGTGGGGCGCGGATCGGCTCCGTCGGTGGGCGGTTGCGGCGGAACCTCCAGCGACGCATTGCGCCAGCTCGGCCCGCTTGGCGGCGACGGCCCGTCATGGTCACCCAACTGCACACATGTGGTGTTCGTCCGGGACAGGTCGCTGTGGCTGATGCGCAACGACGGCACCGACATGCGCTGGCTCGCTACCTACGACAGCCACATCTCGGGACCGTCGTGGTCGCCCGACGGCACACGGATCGCCTTCTCGCGCCTCCTCTACGAGAACGAGCGGTGGATGTCTCACATCTGGGTGGTGAACGCGGACGGCACCGGCCACACGCAGCTCACACGCGGCGACGTGCGAGACAGCGACCCATCGTGGTCGCCTGACGGCTCGAAGCTGACGTTCAGCCGCTATTGGGGCAGCGGCCGCGACGAGAACGGTCATCGCACCGACAGCGATCGCTACATCGCCGTCATGGGACTTGACGGCTCGGGCCGGCGAGCGCTGACAGCGGGAGGCTTGTGGGAGAGCTCGCCGGAGTGGTCGCCCGACGGCACCCTCATCGCGTACATCGCCGGACAGAACGTCTGGGTCGTCACGCCCGACGGATCCCATCGACGCGGCATCGCCGGCGGCGTCTCCTTGAGCGGCCTGTCGTGGTCCCCTGACGGCTCTCGCATTGCGGTTGTCCGCGACGATGACGGTGCAGCTGCCCTCCATCTGATCGAGCTCGCCAGCCTCAGCGACATCAAGATCGAAGGCGTGACTGGGCAACCGTCGAGCCCGCACTGGTCACCCGACGGGCAACGCCTTGCGTTCCAAGCGGTGGACGCCGACCGCCAGACGCACATCTGGGTGGCTGGCGCATCGGGAACCCAAGTCGGCACCGTGATGGGGCAGTTCGTGGGCGGCGGTGCGGCTCCAGCCGCCGGCGGGTGCGGTGGAACCTCCAGCGACGGCCCTGTGGAATTGACCGAGATGGCCCACGCTGCCAGCGAGCCCGCATGGTCACCCGACTGCACACATGTTGCGTTCGTCCGGGACCGTTCGCTGTGGCTGATGCGCAATGACGGTTCGGGCCTTCGTCCCCTCACCCGCTTCGATGGCGAGTCTGCCTCGGGACCGTCGTGGTCGCCTGACGGAAGCCGCATCGCATACGCCCGATCGGTCACTCACGACCAGCCGACTCAGTCGCAGTCGCACATCTGGGTGGTCAACACCGACGGGACGCAACGAACACAGCTCACCCAGGGTGATGTCAACGACAGCTTTCCGACATGGTCGCCAGACAACGGCCAGATCGCGTTCGAACGCTGGATAAACGACGAAATCGAGGCAGGCGGCCGTTGGGGGGACAGTTACATCATGCTGATGGACGCCGACGGCAGCGATCAAACCGTGCTCACCAAGGGCGCCGTCGGGGAACGCTTGCCTGCGTGGTCGCCCGACGGCAGCCTTATCGCCTATCTCTCCGCCGGTGCGGTGTGGGTCACCGCACCCGACGACTTCAACCCTCGCGTTGTAGCCGCCGGCGCGTTTGCGGCGGGAGGTCTGTCTTGGTCACCCGATGGCACGCGCATCGCCTATGCGCGAGGCAGTTGGAGCGAGAGTCACGTGGTGGCAGTCGAGATCGATGGCCCTTCCGAAGACGTCATCGGACATGGGTTGCTCAAGCAGAGGAACCCCAGATGGTCGCCTGACGGCGAGCGAATTGCGTATGACGGAGTCGCCGCTCCCACCGATGCAGACGTTGACAACGCCCGCTACAGCAACATCTGGCGCGTGGGCGTGTCCGGGGCCGCAGGCACGCCGGTGCCAGACGGAGCTCGCGAGTGCCGACCGCGGGGTCGCTCAGGCGGCACAACAGCGGGATTCCCATTGCCGGATCGGGGGGTTCCCTCGACCGGAGTGGTGCGGGTGGCTGTGCTCTTCATGGATTTCTCCGACGCGCAGGCTGAGCACACGACGCAGGAAGAGGCAGAACTCGGCCTGCCGTGGGCCGAGACGTTCCTCGAGACGGCCAGCTACGGAAAGATCGACATCGAGTTCGTACCGTTGCATCGGTGGCTGCGCGCCGAGCAGGACTCGACCGCCTACATAGGGCGCTTGGCGGTCGGGATGGGCCTCTCGAGTCCAACCTCCGCACACGCTGTTGCCATGGCCGACGACGAGTTCGACTTCTCAACGGTGGATCTGGTCCTCACGGTGTTTCCCGGCAGCCACTTTGCCGGTGGCAACGCAGGTGGTTCTGCCGCCGCCGATGACGTCGAGGTCTCGACGACGAGGGTGAACACCCATCGGCGCGCCGAGTCGGGGTCGCTGACAGCCTGGGGATACGTCGGTGCGCATGAGATGACGCACAACCTGGGCTTGCTCGACATGTACCCCTACGATCCCGAGCGCGGCAAGCCGCCCGAAGTCGCTTCCGACAACGTGTTGGTATTCATCAACATCGGATTGATGGGTCTGGCGAGCACCTTCGCCACTGTGCAGAACGATGAGCGCCTGCGACACATCTGGACGTTTTCCAACGGCAGCACTTCGGTGGGCTATACGAGGGATCTCAATCTGAGGGAGATGCTGGGGTGGAGCCGCTGGCAGCTCGGGTGGCTGAGCGACTCGCAAGTGAGTTGCTCCGATGCGCCTGACACGACCGTGCAGCTGGCGCCGATCGCGCAGCCGGGTGACGGTGTAGCGATGGCTGCCGTGCCGCTCACCACCCACGAGATGATCGTGATCGAGAGCCGCCGCAAGTCGGGCTATGACGCGGATCGACCCTTCGAAGTGGCCGACACGGGCGTCAGCACCACGTTCCCCCGGCTCATCACCGAGGGTGTGCTCGTGTACGTAGTCGACTCGGCGATCGGCTCGGGCGAGCTGCCGATTCGTGTTGCCGGCGACGATGGCAACCGCCACTTAGACGACTTTCCGGTGCTCGAAGTCGGCGAGTCGGTGACCCTGCGGGGCTACACCATCACGGTCACCGCCGACGACGGCGACATCCACACCGTGGTCATCACCCGCAACTCCTGACCGCCGTCCCGCCAGGCTGCGGGACAGCGTCCTGTCGCTGGGCACTACGTTCGGCCAGATGCGGCGTGCACTGACCGGAGCGGTGCTGGTCGTCGCGGTCGTGGGGGGCGTGCTTGGGTTGCCGGCGTCAGCAGCGGCCCAAACCGCCCAAGAAGAGCAGTTGGCCAAGGTTGCGGTCTCCCGCTACGGCGGAGCGGATCGCTATGCCACCTCATTGCTGGTGGCCGAGGCGGTCGCGGCCGAAGCGGGCGGCTCGCTGACGCATGTGGTGATGGTGTCGGGCCTCAGTTGGCCCGATGCGGTGGTGGCTGCGCCGGTGGCGGGAGCGCTGGGTGCGCCTGTATTGATGACCTCGCCCGGGGAGCTGCGCGACGATGCGGCGGCGTTCCTGCAGCGCACCGGTGTGACCGACGTGGTGGTGGTCGGCGCCACGGGGGGTGCACACGCCGTCAGCGACGCGGTGGTGACTTCGCTGGAAGGCCTCGGCATCGCGGTGGAGCGCGTGGGTCGAGTAGATCGCTACGCCACAGGTGTGGTTGCGGCGCGGCAGATTGAGTCGGTGGGCGAGATGCCCGGTTTCGGCACTACGGCGATCGTTGCCAACGGCGACGTGTTTGCCGATGCTCTGGTGGCAGGTGCGTTCGCAGCACGGGGGCCGCATCCGGTGTTGCTGACCCCGCGTGACGAACTGCATGCCGGAGTGGCCCGGTACCTGTCCGAGGCGGGGATCTCCCATGTGGTGCTGATGGGCGGCACCGCTGCGCTGGCCGAAGCGGTGGACTGGTCGATCTCGGACCTTGGCATTGCCGTCACGCGCCTGGCGGGTGCGACCCGCTTCGACACCGCGGTGAAGGCTGCGGAATTTGTGGAAGGCCTCTACGCCCAGGGGTCCGAGCGGTGCTTAACCACTGAACGCATCGGGCTGGCCCGAGCGCGCGTGCCGTTCGACTCGTTCAGCGCTGGCCCGCTGCTGGGACGGCTGTGCGCCCCGCTGCTGCTCGCCAACCCCAACGCCATTCCGCTGGACACAGCGGGCTTTCTTGACGCTGCACACACGGCGACGGCCGCCGCGGGCGTCGACACGCTGGACCTGCGGGTGTTCGGCGGCGACGCAGCTGTGTCCCAGACAGCGATCGACGCCTACCTCAGCGGCGAGCCCACCGTCGAACCCGCCGACGAGCCCGCCGGACTGCCCGCAGGCACCTGCGGGGGAGCGATCGATGCCGCGCCGGTGCGGCTCGTCACCGAGAACGACCCCGAAGAACCTGCCTGGTCGCCCGACTGCAGCCAGATCGTCTACGGAGCCCGTTCACGCCTGTGGATCGCTGGCAACGACGGCAGCGAACCGAGCGAACTGACCCAGCGCGACGGCGGCTATTCCCATGAACCGTTCTGGTCACCCGACGGAACTCGAATTGCCTATGCACGCGAGGTCTACCAGGGTGAACACTGGGAGTCACACATCTGGGTGGTGAACGCCGACGGATCCGGCAAGACTCAAGTCACCCGTGGGGACGTCTGGGACGGCGACCCGTCGTGGTCGCCCGACAGCACCGAGATCGTGTTCAGCCGCATCAGCGGGACGGGACGCAATGCGCAAGGCGATCGCATCAGCAGCGACCGCTACATCGTGGCCATGAACGCCAACGGCACGAACAAGCGGTTCCTGACAGTCGGCGGCGCATGGGACCGCGCCCCCACGTGGTCGCCCGACGGCAGCCAGATCGGTTACATCGCCTACGACTCCGTCTGGGTGCACAACACGAACGGATCCGGCGGCAGAGCCATAGCGGGCAACGCCTACTGGGACGGCGGCCTGTCGTGGTCGCCGGACGGTTCGAAGATTGCGTTCACCCGCCGTGACGGGGAGGATGCGTCCATCCGGCTGGTCCAAGTCGACACCGCCAGTGAAGAAGTGCTTGCCGACGTTCCCGGGCGGGAAAGCCATCCGCGGTGGTCGCCCGACGGGCACCGGATCCTGTTCTTCGTCGCGACTGAGGATGGCACGCGCGAGGCATGGGCAGCAGGCGCGTCGGGCCGTCAGGTTGGCATCGCGCCGGGACAGTTCGTAGGGCGCGGCTCGGCTCCGTCACCGGGCGGTTGCGGCGGTAGCGCCAGCGACGCATCGCAGCAACTCGGCTCGCTGGGCGGCAGCAGCCCGTCCTGGTCGCCGAACTGCACCCACGTCGTGTTCGCTCATGACGGATCGCTGTGGCTGATGCGCAACGACGGCACCGATCTGCGGCGTCTCACTCGCTATGACGCCCGTACGTCGTATGCGCCGTCGTGGTCGCCTGATGGCACACGCATCGCCTACGCGCGGACGGACTACCTGGACGACAGGTGGGTGTCGCACATCTGGCTGGTGAACTCCGACGGCACCGGTCACACGCAGCTCACTGGTGGCGATGTGTGGGACGACGAGCCGTCGTGGTCGCCCGACGGCGCAAAGCTGACCTTCAGCCGTTACTGGGGCAGCGGACGCAGCGATGCCGGTCATCGCACTGACAGCGATCGCTACATCGCTGTCATGCGGGCTGACGGGAGCGGTCGACTGGCGCTCACAGCTGGGGCGGTGTGGGACCACTCCCCGGCGTGGTCGCCCGACGGGACCCTGATCGCGTACATCTCCCTCAAGAGTGTCTGGGTCATCACACCCGACGGAGCACATCGCCGCGGCATCGCCGGCGACGTCGACTCAAACGGCCTGTCATGGTCGCCCGACGGTGCCCGCATCGCGGTGACCCGCGGCGACGACAGCGCGACGGCCATCCACCTTCTCGAGCTGGCCAGCCTCAGTGATATCAAGGTCACCGATGGGATGGCGCGATTATCGAGTCCGCACTGGTCGCCCGACGGGCAGCGGATTCTGTTCCACACAGTGAACGCCGACGGTACCCAGCATGTCTGGGCGGCCGGCGCATCGGGCACCCAGGTCGGCACCACGGCGGGGCAATTCGTGGGCGGAGGAGCGGTAACTGCCACGGGCGGGTGCGGTGGAACAGCCAGCGACGGCCCGGTGAAGCTGGCCGAGACCGCGTTTGTTGCCAGCGAGCCCGCATGGTCGCCCGACTGCACACACGTGGCGTTCGCTCGGCGCGGATCGCTGTGGCTGATGCGCAATGACGGCTCAGGCCTTCGTCGTCTCACCCGTTTCGACGGCGAGACGTCGTCGGGACCGTCGTGGTCGCCCGATGGGAGCCGCATTGCGTTCGCTCGAACAGTCACTACGAGCCGGCGCACGCTGTCGCACATCTGGCTGGTCAGCACTGACGGGACGCACAGAACGCAGATCACCGAGGGCGATGTCCTCGACAGCTCCCCGACATGGTCGGCCGACAGCAGCCAGATTGCGTTTGCCCGTCAGACACTGGGCGAAGCCGACGCAAATGGACATGTGTCGGGCCGAGACCGTTACATCGTGCTGATGGGCAACGACGGCAGCGATCAGACCATCCTCACCGAAGACGACGACTGGGAAAGCTCGCCTGCGTGGTCGCCCGACGGCAGCGTCATCGCGTATCTCTCCGCCGGAGCGGTGTGGATCATGGCACCCGACAGCTCGAATGCACGCGCCGTGGCCGTTGGCGCCTTTGCGGACGGAGGTCTGTCCTGGTCGCCCGACAGCACGCACATTGCTTTTGCACGAGGCAGCTGGAGCGAGAGTCGCGTGGTGACGGTGGAGATCGATGGCTTGGCCGAGAACGTCATCGGCGACGGGCTGATCAAGCAGAGAAACCCCAGCTGGTCGCCCGACGGTCAGCGAATTGTGTACGACGGAGTTGGTGATCCCGCCGACGCCGACCCAGGCGATTCCGACCACGACGATGCTTGGAGCCTGGCCATCTCAGGCGCCGCAGGTACGCCAGCCTCCGGTGGCGTTGCCGAATGCCGACCATGGGGCGTCTCGGGCACGACCGCAGGGTTCCCGCTCGCGGATTGGGCAGTGCCTTCGACGGGGACACTGCGGGTGGCGTTGCTGTTCATGGACTTCCCCGACGCGCAGGCCGAGCACACGACGCAACGCGAAGCGGAGTTGGGCGCCGCCTTCATCGAGGAGTATCTCGAGGCCGCCAGCTACGGCAACCTCGATGTGGAGTTGGTGATCCACCATGCGTGGCTGCGAGCCGAGCAACCGCACGCCTCCTACATCGAGGAGCTCGCCGTAGGAACCGGCCTCGGCAGATCGGCCAGTGTCCACGCGGTCATGCTGGCAGACGACGCCGTGGACTTCTCCGGTGTCGATGCCGTAGCTGTGGTCCTCCCGAGCAGCCACTTCGGAGGCGGCGGCAATGCTGGCGGCGTCGTACAGGCCGACGGACGCAGCCTGGCAATGACACGCACGAACGACAAGCTGCTCTCCGAGGAGCGGACCCTCGCTAGCGCGCCGAACTGGGGGCGCGTGGCCGCCCACGAGGTCATCCACAACCTCGGCCTGCTCGACATGTACCCCTACGACGGCACCCTGCATGAGTTGCGCGACGCGCCAGCCGGAACCGAATGGGTCCGCGCTGCCTTCGGCCGCATGGGCCTGGAAGCCTGGTTCCCGGCGAACAAGTTCGACGAACGGCGTGAGGTCACGTGGCGGTACGCCGATGGCAGGCGGGAGACCAGCTATACGAGGGAACTTGTGCCGGCTGAGATGATGGCGTGGAGCCGTTGGCAGCTCGGATGGCTCGACGACACGCAGGTGCAGTGCGTGCGAGAGCCCTCGGCCACGGTGCAGCTGGGCCCGATTGCGGCGCCCGGCGGCAGCACGGCGATGGCCGCCGTGCCGCTCACGACCCACGAGTTGATCGTGGTGGAGAGCCGCCGTGAACTCGGCTACGACCGCCCGGTAACGACCACGACCGCCGATGGCGCACGCGTGCGATTCCCGAACCTCCTCAGCGAGGGCGTACTGGTGTACACGGTCGACTCGGCGCTCAGATCGGGAGCGCTGCCGCTGAAGATTGCCGACGACAGCGGAAACGGCCAGGTCGACGACTTCCCCGTCCTCGGCGTGGACGACTCAGTGACGCTGCACGGCTACACCATCACCGTCACAGCAGACGACGGCAACACCCACACGGTGACGATCACCCGCAACAACTGACCGGCGCCAGCCTCCGCACCGCGGGACCGTGACTGCGTTCGTCCTGTCCCCTCCGAAATTTGCCAATCAGCATCCGACCTAGGATTCGCCCGGTGATGGTGCTGCGTCGAACGCTGGCTGGTCTGTTGATGCTTGTCATCGCCGCCGGGAGTCTCACGGTCGTTGCCGCACCGTCGAGTGCACAACTCGACGAGCGTCGCTTCGCCGTCGCGAATGCAGGGTCGCTCTCAGATATCGGAACGGCGGCTTCTGTGGTGGCAGCCGGCGAAGCAGATGCGGTGCTCTTCGCTGCATCAGCAGAGGCCATAGGTCCGGGTGCAGCTGGCGTCATCAATGAGTATGGGCTCGATGGCGCTGTGCTCGTGGGCGGCTGGGCCGCCCTTGGTGTTGGAATCGAGGACGACCTGCGCCGCCTGTCCACAGACGCCTCACTCGTTCGGCTTGCGGGTTACAACCGCATTGACACTGCCGCCCAAGCGGCCAGTCTGTCGCTCGACGGCGTGACGGCACCGACTGTCGTGATTGCGAATGGCTGGTCGCTCTCGGACGTCGGAGTGGCTGCGTCCATTGTCGCGACCGGCGGGGCGGATGCCGTGCTGTACGCCACCGCCGATGGGCTCGGCGCGCCGACTCGCCGGGTGATCGAGGCGGTTCAACCCGGCAAGGCGTTGCTGATCGGAGGAACCGCGGCACTGGCGGAATCGATCGGCGAAGAGTTGCGACAGACCTCTCCCGGCATCGCGGTGGAGCGGCTCGGTGGGGCAACACGCGTGGACACCGCCACAGTCTCCGCAGAGCGGGCATTCGGCAAGGGCGCCACCCATGCCGTGGTGGCATACGGCTGGTCCGACCGGGACGTCGGTGTCGCGGTGGCGCTCGCTGCAGCCGACCCGCACGCAGCCGTGCTGTACGCCCAGCGGCCCGATGCGCTCGGCGAAGCAGCGGTCGAGCTCATGACGAGGTTTCCACCAGAACGCATCACGCTCGTCGGAGATTCGGCAGCACTCATGCCCGCGGTCATAGCTCAAGCCAAGCAACTCGTTCCGGTGGCTCGCGTGCGACGGCTTACTGACATCGCCAGTTCTGAAGATGCCGCCGAGGCGGCAGCGCGTGCCGCTGCGACGGTCGATGCTGGCTCCGCATTTGTATCCGTTTCCTACAGCTACACCCATACGTGCGGGCTGCGAGCGGACGGACGCATCTTGTGTTGGGGAGCGAATGACGCCGGACAGTCGGATCCGCGCCACGGGACGTTCTTTTCCATCGCTGCTGGTACCGGGTTCACTTGCGGGGTCCGGGTGGACGGATCCATTGACTGCTGGGGTCGCGTGAACGCCGCGATGGCCGATGTCCCTGCTGGATCCTTTCGCGCTGTCAGTGCAGCGGTTGTGCATGCATGCGGTCTGCGCGCCGATGGGCGCATCGAGTGCTGGGGGAGCAATTTCTACGGACAAACGAACGCGCCATCTGGAACGTTCAGCAGCGTGTCTGCCGGCGGAGGGCAGTCATGCGGTCTGCGCTCCGATGGCCGGCTGGAGTGCTGGGGCACGTACGACGCGAGCCGGGACGAGGTTCCTTCGGGCAGCTTCACCGCAGTAGGCAACAACGGCTCGCACTCGTGCGGTGTGCGCAGCGACGCCAGCCTGGTCTGCTGGGGTCCCGATTTTGGGAATCTGACCGAGGTTCCCGCTGGCACGTTCTCTGCGGCAAGCACAACGTTCGCTTGGGCGTGCGGACTTCGCACCGACGGCCGGGTGGCGTGCTGGGGCGGCAAGGCACCGCGGCAAGATGCGCTGCCGCACGGCTCGTTCGCTTCTTTGGGAGCAGGAGACACGAATATCCGCTTGTGCGGTGTGCAGTCCGACGGTGGTCTGGCGTGCTGGGGTCGGGGCGATATCAACGAATTCGGACAGTCGGACCCGCCTGGTGCTGCATTCACCTCGGTGTCTGCCGGCTATCGACGAACGTGCGCGTTGCGGGTCGACCAAACACTTGAGTGTTGGGGAGACGGGCTCTACCACTGGCAGCAGCCGCCAGAAGGTGGCTTCGTCGATGTGTCGGTTGGCTGGGGACACACGTGCGGTGTTCGCCCCGATGGCGCTGTCTTCTGCTGGGGTTCTTCGTCCGACCGAGGAGAGGCCGACCCGCCGGAGGGAGGCTTCAGCAGCGTGACCGCGGGTGTTGCGCACTCATGCGGAATCGAGACAACCGGAACGGTCGCATGCTGGGGCGAGAATGTTGACGGCCGGGCGCGCCCGCCCGGCGGAACGTTCGTCGACCTCGACGCCGGTGGCTTGCATACTTGCGGCGTGAGGGATGATGGGGTCGCCGTCTGCTGGGGCAACAACGACTGGGGCCAAACCAACGTGCCGACGGGTACCTTCATCTCGATCGCTGCCGGGGTCCGACATTCATGCGGGCTTCACACGGACCAGACCATTGCGTGCTGGGGTGCGAACTATCAGGGTGAGACAGATGCACCGAGCGGTGTATTCGTCGCTGTAACAGCAGACGGCGACCACTCATGCGGGCTTCGCGCGGATGGGCGCGTCAACTGCTGGGGCGCCAACCACCGAGGCCAGTCCGCAGCGTCTGGGGGACTGTTCACCTCCGTCGAAGCAGGGGGTGAGTCTTCATGCGGCCTGCGGCGCGATGGCACGATCTCATGTTGGGGCAGCCGGAACATCCACAGGCCATGACGATGCAATCCAGGCAAGTATCCGCAGGCGTGATGCCGCACCTACGCTCCGGCGCCGGATCGGTGTGCCTGGCCGTCCTGATCATCGCGGTCCTCATCATCTCGGTCCTCAGTACTGCCCGGCCTGCAGAGGCAATCGTGGAGGCAACTGCGCCGGGCTACGTCGCGGTCGAGGGTGGCAGCGAACACTCGTGTGCGTTGCGAGATGACGCCAGTGTCGTCTGCTGGGGGAACAACCGAGACGGGCGGGCCGACGCGCCGACGGGGAACTTCACGGCAATCGCCGTGGGCTTTCGGCATTCGTGCGCGTTGCGAGATGACGCCAGTGCTGTCTGCTGGGGGAGTAACCGGCTCGGGCGGACCGACGCGCCGACGGGGACCTTCATTGACCTCGCAGCGGGTTGGTTCTATTCGTGTGGTCTGCAGAGCGATGGCACCGTCGCCTGTTGGGGGAGCATCCACGTGGGGCAGGCCGACGCGCCGACGGGGACCTTCACGGCAATCGCCGCAGGCGGATCACACTCGTGCGGGCTGCGGGATGACACCACCGTCGCCTGTTGGGGGAGCAACCTCAGGGGGCAGGCCGACGCGCCGACGGGGACCTTCACGGCAATCGCCGCAGGCGGATCACACTCGTGCGGGCTGCGGGATGACGCCACCGTCGAATGCTGGGGCGACGATGAGAAGAACCAGGCGACGGCGCCGGCGGGGAGCTTCATTGCCATCAGCGCCGGCACAAACCACTCCTGCGCGCTTCGCGTCGAAGGAAGCATCGCGTGCTGGGGCAAGTTCTTTGCAGGCCAGCAGCCGAGCGAAGTGATCGATGGTCAGTGGACAGCCGGAAACAGGGTCTTCGTGCCGGCCGAAGCACCCGCAGGCACGTTTTCGGCATTGGGCGCCGGCGCGGAGCACGCGTGCGGCATCGAGCGAGACGGTCCATTGGTGTGCTGGGGCCGCAGTCACTTCGGCCAGGCCGACGCGCCAGGAGCGCAATTTGAGGCAGTCTCCACTGGATACAACTTCGCCTGTGGCCTGACCATCCACGGCGCTGCGCGTTGCTGGCACTTCTCTGCGGACGCTGGCGACAGTCTGACCGCTGTGCCGGACGGCACCTTCATCACACTCGCGGTCGGTAGGAGAGGCTTCGTCTGCGGGGTGCACAGCAACGGCGCCGTGGAGTGTTGGGGAACCAACGACCGAGGACAGCTCGATGCACCGGTCGGTTCGTACACCGATGTCGTCGCTGGCGCTGAGCACGCCTGCGCGCTGCGCGACAGCGGCACCATTGCGTGCTGGGGCGACAACAGGGCAGGACAAACTGATGCGCCGGCAGGCACCTTCATCGCCCTCGCCAGTGGCAAATATCACACCTGCGGCCTCAGGCCCAGCAGACAGGCAGAGTGCTGGGGTACGGGGACGTTCGGCCAGTTGCGCACGCCGCGCACGCAATTCGAGTCAATCGGAAGTGGCCCATTCAGTGATCACACGTGCGGGATCGGCGCCGACGGCACATTGACCTGTTGGGGCTTCAATTGCGACGGGCAGGTCGAGGCGCCGAGTGGCGCGTTCGACGCAGTGGCGCTCGGACACTGGCATTCATGCGGTCTGCGAACGGACGGCACGCTGACGTGTTGGGGCTACAACCACCGGAATCAGGCCGAGGCGCGTGCAGGTTCGTTCGTTGACGTGAGTGCCTCTCTTGCGACCACGTGCGGTGTGCGAGGCGACGGGACGCTGACGTGTTGGGGTGAGTTTTACCTTCAGATCCGTTGACACGGCCCTATGTCGCTAGGGAGATGATCCGGCGGTGCCGAGCGCGCGTTGAGTGGACTGTGCGGGCGTCGAGACCACGATGACCACAGCGTCCGGCGCGATCTGGGCGATCTGGGTTCTCAATGCCTGGTCAGCGGGATCTGCGGAATCCACGATCAGGATCTGTGTGGGCCGGTGATCGGTCAACACCTTCGCGGTTGCGTCGTCGAGCATTCCAGGGCTTGCGTAGAGCACGGCGCTGTTATCGAGCGCTGCTGCAATCGCGGCGGCGATGCCGACATCGGCAAGCGCCCAGCCGTTTGCGATCACCGCGGTGGTGGCACCGGCTCGGAATGATTGCTGTGCCGAGAGCGTGGCGGTCTCGACGCGCGTCGCGCCTCCCAGGCGCTGCGGCGTGGTGCCACCTGCGGCCATCTGGGCTTGGGTGGCGACGACATCGCTCAGCGCAGCCGCGCCGCCCACAACCAGGATCCGTTGGGGCTCGTGATCTTCGAGGACGTCGCGAGTGGCGTCGCCCAGCGACCTAGCCGTCGCATACAGCACGGCGTCGGCGCGACCCGACGCCACCGCGGACGCAGCGGTACCCACATCGGACAGCGACCAGCCGTTTGCGAGCACCACCGTCGGGGACGCCACTTCGGCGAGCACCTGCTGTGCGGCCAGCGCGGCGGTGTGGATCCGGTCGGTGCCCGCCAACCGTTCCACCTGCACTCCCTCGGCCAGGCTGCGCACCTCGTTCTCGATGCTCGCGGCCAACGCAGCCGTGCCGCCGACGAACACGACTCGTTGCGGCTGCTGCTGGGACACGACCCCCGCGGCGTCGCTGCCGAGCGCGTCCGCCGATTCTGCGAACACCACGGCGTCGCCCAGTCCGGCTGCGACCATGGATGCCGCTGTGCCCACGTCAGAAAGCGACCCGCTGTTCGCGACCACCAGCACCCCGGCGAGAGCGCGTTCGCACTCAAGCTCCAACACCAGACCCAGCTGTGGCGGCGGAACCTCCAATTCAGGGGTCTCGACGAACGCAGTCGACGGGTTTCCTGGTGCGTGGCATCCATCCGCCTCGGCGCGAACCTTCCACAGACCCGCCACGACATCCCAGCGGAACTGGCCCTCGGCACCGGTCATGTCCGGATTTGTGCCGTTGACGGCGGGATCCATCAGCACCGAGCCGTCGGCGACGGCGTCGAAGTCGACGGCTACGGTGCCGGGATTTTCACGCAGCAGCGTCACCGTGGCGCCGACGACTGGCTTGCCGAACTGATCCACGACCACGCCCGACGGGTCGATATAGACGCTGAACTCGACTGGCTCGGATGCTCCGTCGCAGCGTACGGTGATCGTGACCTGCGCCCGGCCTGTGATGTTGAGTGTGTCAGTCTCCACCGAGCCGACATAGGTGCCCGATCCAGACGGTGCCTCGATCAAACGGACGCCACGGCCCCTTGTGCCGTCCGGCTCAGCAATACGCGCGGAGGCCCATCCGCCGCTGCATCCGTTGTGGCTGATGGTGATCGTGTCACTGGCCCCGAACGTGGGGATCCCGTCCCGAGACGACGACCATCCGCCGACATCGGTGCCCTCTGGTGGGGCCACCGGCGACGGAATAGCCACGAGCTGTGCATCGATGCCGCCCGCGGCGCTGCCAGCGACAACCGTGACGCTGTCAGCGTCGTCTCCCGAAGAGCGAGCGTCGTAGAACTGCTGCACATGCCACGGAGACGAGAACTGCACCTTGTGCTCGCCTGGCGCCGCCGCAATCCGGTACGTACCGTCCGCTGAAGTCACTCCCGCAAAACTGAACCTCAAGAACCTCGAAGCGCTCACGGGTGCGAGCGAGATTTGGACATCGCCCAGTGGTGAGCCCCCCGAGCTGACAGTGCCCGAGATGTAACCCACGTCGAGCTGAGCGTCAATGCCCTCGGTCAACTGGCCGTCGGAAACCGCCACAGCGTCGTGTCGCGAGATGCTGCCGAACAAGATCCGGTTCGTGCCTGCACTGAGCAGCGGAGTCACATAGGAACCGTCCGCGGCGGTCAGCACCCGATTACCGGACCAGCCAAACGCCACGGGGAAACCGGCAATGGGCGCGTCGGCGCTATCGGTAACCGTGCCGGCAATTCGGCCGCCAGTCGTGATGACGACGTCGACATGGCTGCTACCACCATCAGCCAGGGTCACCGATTCGAGTTCCGTTCCCCGGTCCGTTGCGATTTCATAGCTGCCCCCAGGCAATCCCGTGAATTCGAAAGAGCCCGACTGCGTCGCGCGCGCCCGCAGACGGCAAGTCGACCTCTGATCCTCGGTTTCCCGTGGCTCGCACAGCGAGACGGATACACCGGTAACGGGCAAACCGAGCCAGTCAGTGACGCTGCCCGAAATGGTGCCCGGCCGCGACAGTTCTGCGTCGAGATTCGACACCGATCCCGTCTCCGGGATCATTACGGAGTCCGTGGGCCCAACGTCGTTGAAGATGGGGTGATCGTCGTAGGCCTCAGAGACGTAGCTGCCGTCAGTCGACACAAATGCGAGTTGCAGAGCCGCGCCGGGGCAGTACGCAAAGCTGTAGCTGCCGTCGTCGTCGGTGAGCGCGCGGAATTGCGCATTCGACAGACCCCACGGACTCGAGGAGAGAAAGGGGCTGGAGATGACGTCGATTCCTGCCAGGCCTCCGCCGGCACCGTCCGCGACACGTCCGGACACCACAACCGGTTCAGCCAGTTCGTAGTCGACCACGACATCCTCGCTGTCGACGATGACCCCGAGCGTTCGCGAGCCGTGTACTTGGCCATAGGCACAGGTGGAGAGATACGAATAGGGTTCGGGCAGATCCGACGGGAAGACCAAGTAGTAGGTTGCAGCGGGCAGAGCCGGTGTCTCGTAGTGACCGTCGGCACTGACGAGGAGTCCGAGCGACGGCAGGGACACTTCGAAATGGTCACCCCTCACCGTGTAGTCCCCAGTGGGCGGTGCCTTGCCATCTGCCGTGATGCGACCCGACAGCACGCCGCCGTCAGCGAGCGTCGCGTCCACGCCTGTCGTGTCGGCCCACCTCCACGCGCGAAGGCGCGCCGTCGCGAGGTCGCCTTCAGGATCCCAGGCCAGGATGATCGGCGTGGGGGACATCGGTTCAGCAACGGTGAGTGACCAGTTGCCGGATTCGTCGGTCGAGCCCTCGGCCAAGAGCCGTGCACCTACGGGCCACGGGCGTCGCGGATTCTCCGAGGGATCCGAGTGCGTTCCCCCGCAATCGCCCGATTGGCAGAACACGCTGACGTTGATGCCACTCAACGGAGCCCCGCCGTCCTCGGCTGTGATCGTGCCTGAGAAGGTATGGGTGTCGCCGGGCTCTGCACTGACGGCAGACACGGCGCCGATGACTGTCGCGCCCAGCGCGACCAGGGCGACCAGTATCGCGGTCGTCCAATAGCGCTTGGCCTTGGATTCTGGTCGTGTGCCGTCGCTGGTGCTTGGTGTCATCTGAACCTCCGCTGGCGCGCCGGACCTTTGCATTATGCAATCTCGGCCGACGGGCCGTGAACGTCATTCACTGATGCTCAAAGTATGGCTAGCCCTCAAGCCTCGCAGCATCTTGCGTGCCCGGGACCCATGGCACAGCTCGCAGACGCCTTCCGACAGCGAGGACATCCCCAAGACTCTCGCCTCATGGCAGGCCAGGCTCGCCCGAGCCGTCGCCGTTGACCGCTGTGAGGTAGTCGCGGGGTTCTGCGCGCTGGGGCATGAGGTGCGCGGCGCGCTGCCAATCGATGCGAGCTGCGTCGTTGTCACCGAGGTAGTAGCGGGCGATGCCGCGCCGGAGGTACGCGTCACCGTTTGCGGGCTGTGTGGCGATCAGCGATGACAGTGTTCGATTGGCATCCGCAGCGAACGAAGGTTGTCCCGCGAGCCGGAACGCCTGAAGCTGGGCGTCGGCGAGCGCCAGCACGACAAGCTCGTTGCCGCGGTTGCGCTCAGCGCCATCGCTGAGACGCTCGACGCCGCGCAGCACAATCGAGACGTCGGGCGCGGCACCCACGAGTTCGCCCATGAGCGCATAGCTCGCGTCATCGAATGGCCGGTGCGAAGCGGCGCGATCGAGGGGTTCGTACGCGCCAGGGATCGAAGACGCATCCAGCGCCTGTTTGTACAGACGGTCGTTCCGCAGCACGGAGACCGAGTTGACGACGAGTGCAGCGGCGACCGCGACCGCCGCGACCGCTGCGGTGCGCGGCATCGACCGGACTGGGAGGGCGGTGTCGGCGACGAGGAACCCGATCATCAGCCACCACACCGTGTCAACCGCTGGGTGCGCGAACAGAACCAGTTGCTGCAGTCCATATGCCATGACGCCGGCTGCGAGCGCGACCAGCCGCCAGTCGCCGCCGCGCACTGCCTTCAATGCAGCGACGCCGACAGCTCCCAACAGCACCGTGAACAGCAGCCCGGCGATGCCCCCGAACGACACCGCGAAGTCCAAGACGCCGTTGTGGGCGCGGTCCACCACCGCGGCCCGTCCAATCTCACGGATGGTCTCGTCGCTGACGCGTTCGCCGAAAGCGACGATGAAGCCCTCCGGCCCCACGCCCAACACCGGATTGTCGCCAATGGCCGACACAGCGACACGCCAGATCGCAGCCCGCTCGCCGAAGTCAGCGACGGCCTGGTGCCACCGGCCGGTGAACGCCGATCCGGCCGCCGCGGCCAACAGTGCGGCCGCTGCAACCCAGCGAAATTGTCCGCGCAACCGCATGGCGGCGACGGCAACGACGACGACGCCAGCAGCAAGCCACGCTCCGCGGCTCTGCGCCGCGGCGATGCCAACCAGTGAGAGGCATGCAGCGCCAACGCCTGCCCACCGCCACCAATCCTGTCGCAGCCACGCAGTGGCCGCCAGCGGAGCGACAAGAAGCATGAAGCCCGCGAACGCGGCCGGATTGCCGAGCGTTGAGCGCACGCGGCCATGGAACTCGATCAGATCGCTGTCCACTTCGACGCCGGCGAGTTCTCCGATGCCCACCGCACCGACCACGATGACCGCGATGACCACAACACGGACGAGAGCGTCCGTCGCGACATCCCCGTGCTGCCTTCGAAGCGATAGCCCCACAGCGAACGCAGTCGCGAAACCGAACCATGCCAGCATTCCCTCAAGCCGCAGAGGTGCACCCAGCACCGAACGCCACACAGTCCCGCTGAGGACGGTCGCGAGCACCATCAGCACGCCCAGCACGCCCGCAGATGCGCTCCAGGCGCCCCAAGGAACGACGAGCGACCCAGTCCGACCCAGTGACAGTGCCAACAGCGCTAGGCCGGCCCCGACGGCTATCACCTTGACGGACAGGTAACCGCTCCACCCCCAAGGATCGAAGACTGCACCGGCACCGACAACCACGAGAGCCAGTCCGGCGAACAGCACTGATCCAGACTGCGATGACTCGCGCCGCTGTCGAGGTGTCGGTCGCGCGCTAGCGGCTGTCACCAGAGCAAACCCACGTCTTCCACTTGCATATGAATTGCCGCGCAGTTACGGTGCGCTGCCGTGTCTCTGCTGGAAGCGCTTTCACGAGATACCGCCATGCTTACCAACATGCGCGCTGTGAATGGTCGGTTCGCAATCAGAGCGGAAGTCCTGTCCGCGTGGCATTGCAGATGACGCTACGAGACGGCGGCGACAATTTCATTCTCGGCACTTCCTGTGACGTCATCGACGGCGGTTTGTGGCTGGGAGTCGGTCAGCAGCAATCCGTCAACATCAGCGCGGGCACCTACGACCGCAACCGGGATGCCGCGAGCGAGTGGGTCTCGAGCGGGAAACGGCTGCACGCCTGGTGCAGGTACTGGACCGACACGAGTTTGGTGACGTACCCCGGCGTCGAGCAATCAGAGCCATGCGAAATCACCGGTAACGAAAGGGCGAATTGAGCCATGCGCGAGTCAGATGCGATGTCACCCGGTGACGCCATGAGGCGCTCGAGATCATCGAACCGACGGATCCGGTGGCGGCGACGGGCAGCGGCGGGTCTCTCGTTCGTGTTCCTGCTGGTTCTCATTGCGCCCGCTGACGTCGGTGCAGCGGTGCCGTCGCTTCCGCCCAATACCGGGTGCGATGGCGATGCAGTGGTCGCCAAGCTGTCGGTCATTGAGGACCGGGCGGCGGCGAACATGCTCGCCGAGACCGTCCGGAGCCTGACACGAAGCGGGCGATGCCTCCTTGACGCCGGCGATCCTTCGACGGGACACGTTCCCGCCGGAACGCGCCAGCAGGCATCGGGGGCAGACCGCGTCTACGTGGTCGGGGGGCCAGGCGCGATTCCAGATGCATGGCTGACCGGGACGTTGGGTGTCAACAGCTCGACGAGGATTGCCGGTGGGAACCGTTGGGAGACTCAGGCTGAAGTCGCCAACGCCATCATTCGACTGACGCTCGGCCAGCCGCTCGAGCCCTACAGCGGGTCACAGGCCAGTTCGCCGACGCTGCCGCCCAACACCGACTGCACACAGCACACGGTGCTGGTGAAGCTGAACGTCGTCGAGGACCGGGCAGCGGCAAACATGCTCGCCGAGGCGCTCGATGTGCTCCAGACGATCAGCGCCTCGGCCCGCTGTCTCGTTGATGTCGGCGATCCGCAGAGCAATCAGGCGCCGGCGAGCAGCAGCCGCGACGAAGCGAACAGCGCTGCCACCGCATTCGTGGTGGGCGGCGCCGGCGCCATTTCGGACTCGTGGCTGAACCGACACTTCGACATCCCGACTCCGACTCGGGTGTCGGGATCTGACCGCTGGGCGACTCAGAAGGCCGTCGCCGATCTGATCATCGAGCTCGCACGTGCGACCAGCTCGTCCGGCCATGACGCCGGCGACGTCGGCGGCGGCGACGAGCCCGGTGATGCGGACGCCGAGAACTAGGCGCACAACGAGGACGGAGGCACGAATCCAATGACTTCAGCCACACGAACCAGCCATCGGCCCTCGTCACGTCGCCGAAGGCGCATGGCAATCTCCCTCATCGCGGCGGCGCTCTTCGTCACTGCCGCTCCGACGCTGGCCGCCCCTCAAGTTGCCGGAGCACAGACTGGTTCGAGCAGCTGGGATGTCTTCGACAACCCGGACCTTCAGGGTCCGGCCGCGTCGTGGTTCCCAGGTCAGGCCGGTCGGGGGTACGGGTCGAACAACTACCGCTACACCTATGCCATCGGCGGCGATGCCAACGCCGTGAACACCGCTGTGTGGAATCTCGGCAGTCGGGCCGGCACCCAGGAGCTCCAGGTCTTTGTGCCGTGCGAGCACTCGGTGGCGACGGTGCGTTACGAGGCGAGGGGCCCCGGATTCACCCGCCAGGTCGCGGTGAATCAGGCGAATGAGTGCGGGCACACGGCGTGGACCTCGCTCGGCCAGTTCGACTTCGGCGGCGGAGCGGCGTCGGTGACACTGCGCGACAACAACTCCGACCAGCATCACGACCGTGACGGATTCCCGCGCAGCGGCTTCGGTGTCGACGCAATCCGCGCACGTTGTGTCTCGGGCTGCAACGGCATGACGATGACAGTTGGACAGACGGGTTGGCAGGCCTTCGACAATCCGGACCTGCACGGCCCGTCTGAGTATTGGTATGCGGGTCAGGCCGGTCGGGGGTACGGGTCGAACAACTACAGCTACACCTATGCCATCGGCGGCGATGCCAACGCGGTGAACACGGCTGTGTGGAATCTGGGCAACCGGCTCGGCACTCAGGAATTGCAGGTGTTCGTGCCCTGTGAGCATTCGGTGGCGACGGTGCGTTACGAGGTGAGGGGCCCTGGGTTCACGCGCGAGGTTGCGGTGAATCAGGCGAACGAGTGCGGGCAAAGGGCCTGGACGTCGCTGGGCCAGTTCGACTTCAACGGCGGCGCGGCGTCGGTAGTGCTGCGCGACAACAACTCCGACCAGCACTACAAGCGGGTCGAGTTGTGGCGCAGCAACTTTGGTGTCGACGCCATCCGCGCCCGATGCGTCTCCAACTGCAAGACGACGACGCAGATCACGGGCACGCCTGCCGCTCCCACGAACTTGCAGGCCACGTTCTTCAACTGCGCGGAACATGAGCGTGGATGCGTGAGATTCACGTGGTCGCCGCCGTCGCTGGCAGACGGCTCGTCGTACACCGGCTACGAGTACGTGCTGTCGCGTGCAGGTCGCAGTTGGGATGAGTCGACGCAATTCACGAGCCATGGACTCGACAACGCGCTGTGGGACACCGCCTACACGTTCGAGATTCGAGCGGTCAACGGGAGCGTTATGGGCCCAGCGGCGCGCGTGTCGATCACGACACCGGGAGCTCCGAGCCAGACGACTTCCGATCGCATTTCCCCGGCCAATCCACGCGACTACCCCCACGGCGAAGGCTGCGGCGGCGTAGATCCCTGGAGCTTCTACGCAGGCCAATGCACGTCATATGTCGCATGGCGATTGAACGATGCCGGCATCGGATTCTCCAACTCGTACAGCAACGGCAGGCCTCGCACTGACCTCCCACGCCGCTGGCACCCAGGCGCGAACGCTTGGCTTCACATTTGGAGCAACGCCGAGAACTGGGCCGGATCTGCAAGCGGTGTCGGCATACCGGTCGACCAGAATCCCTCACGTGGCTCGGTCGCGCACTGGGGTCAGGAATGCAACGGCAAGTCGTGTGCCACCGACCGTGTGTACGGTCATGTTGCCTATGTGGAGAGCGTCTCAGCCGATGGCAACCAGATCACCATCTCCGAGATGAATTTCGCAAGACCTGCGTGTCACCACCGGACAAGGACGCTGACCAGAGGACAAGCCAGCTGGCCCGACAACTTCATCCACTTCGAGCAGGCCAACCCCTAGGAGCACGGCAGGCCACAGCCTCATGACAGCGCTGGCGTAGTCTCGGCACGGCACTAGGTGCAGCTTCGAGCTGGGGAGTGGCGATGATGCACATGCGGCCGGCGTTTCGTTGCCGCGTGGTGACTTGGCGACGGGCCGCGGCCGGGTTGTGTGTCGCGGTGCTGGTGGCTGCCGACTTCGCGCCGGTTGGCCCGGTGTCGGCGCAGTCGGGCGGTTCTGGTGTGGTGGTGATTGCGAATGGGTGGTCGGCGCCTGATGCGGGTACCGCGGCCCCGCTGGCGGGGCGTTTGGGTGGCGTGATGCTGTACGCGTCGACGGAGTCGCTGGGTGCTGCGACGGTATCTGCGTTGGGCACGGTGTCGCCGTCGCGGGTGATCTTGGTGGGCGGTGCAGCGGCGTTGTCTGCTGAGGTGGAGGCTGAGGTGAAGAGCCTGCTGCCGGACGCGGCGGTGGAGCGTCTCAGCGGCGCGGATCGATATGACACCGCTGCGCGTGCCGCGTCGATCGAGCCGGCGGTTGCGCAGGGTCGTCCGGCCATCTTGGCGAACGGCTGGTCGCCGTCTGATGTTGGTACTGCGGCGCCGTTGGCGGCGAGGCTCGGCGGCAGTGTCCTGTACGCGGCGAGAGACGTGCTGGGGGGTTCGGCTTCCTGGGCTCTCGAGCGGTTGGCGCCGTCCCAGGTGATCATCGTGGGAGGCACGGGGGCGCTGTCGGGCAACATCGATACCGCTTTGGCGGAGCTGTTGCCCGATGTGCCCACCCAGCGGTTCGCTGGTACAGACCGCATCGACACTGCGGCGCGGGCCGCGCTGTACGGAGCCCGCACCGGGCTGCCCGTGGTGATAACGGATGGCTGGTCGACGCCAGATGTGGGTGTGGCCGCGCCCTTGGCGGCGGCGCTGGGCGGCAGCGTGCTGTTCTCTTCGGCCAGCGCACACGAAGGGCGATCGCACGCGCTCGAACAGCTGGTTCCTTCTGAGGTGGTGCTGGTCGGCAACTCGGTGCTCAGCGACGGCCTGGCCGAGGACCTAAATCGGCTGCCGCTGGACACGCCGCGGACCCATATCACCGGCGCTGACCGGATCGAGATCGCCGCCGAGGCCGCCCTGCTCGCACACAGCCGCGTACTCGTCAGCCGCTACGACCCCCCAAGCGACCCAGTCGAGGATCGCCCCAGCTTGAGGAACATAGGTCGCACAACATATGACGACGAAGGAAACAGAGTCGGTCCGCTTCAGATCAACGGCCAACCGTTCGACCGCTCGGCGTTTGCCGGACGCGATGTGCTGCTGTGGCTGTGGTCGCCGTTCTGAGGCCTTTGCCTTCGCCAGAGGCCTGTGGTCGCAGCGCTCAAGAAACAACACGGGGACAATCTGGCCATCATCGGCGCCCCGTTCCTCAGCAGCGGTGTCGATCACGACGACCTCTTGGGCTTCAGCCGACGGGTCGAAAACATCCCCCACCTTCTGGGAGCGAGCGGCCCATTCTTCACCCACCCAAGGGGGGGCACCTCCGTCTACTCAGGATCGTTGGTTCTTGTCCGCGCCGACGGGACTGTGACAGTACCCGTGACGACAGCGGTGCCGATCTTCATGATCCTTGATGCCCTCAGCACTGGGCGCCCGACCCGAACCGTCGCCCTGGCGGCAGGGAGAAATCATGCTTGCGCCCTCAAGCCCGGCGGCACCGTCGAGTGCTGGGGGGAAACCGGGAGCGATGTACTGGACGGGCCTGAGGGCACATTCACCACCGTGATCTCGCCCGCATGTTCCGGCGGGGGGTACTGGCGCGAGTGCATGAGCATGAGCCAGTCGGGACCGCTCGGAACTGACGGCACGTTCACAGCGATCTCGGCCGGCAACGAATTTTCCTGCGGTATCAGGGCCGATAGAACCGTCGTTTGTTGGGGCAGCAATGGCTCGGGTCAGTCGGATGCGCCCGAGGGCACGTTCACGACAATTTCGTCTGGCCATGAGCATTCGTGTGGTGTCAAGACCGGCGGGTCCATCGTTTGTTGGGGCCGCAATGGCGAGGGCCAGTCGGGTGCGCCCGAGGGCACGTTCACGGCGATTTCGTCTGGCCATGAGCATTCGTGTGGTGTCAAGACCGGCGGGTCCGTCGTTTGTTGGGGCCGCAATGGCGAGGGCCAGTCGGATGCGCCCGAGGGCACCTTCACAACGATCTCATCTGGCTACAAGCACTCGTGCGGCATCAAGACCGACCGAACCGTCGCCTGCTGGGGCGACAACGAAACAGGTCAATCGGACCCGCCCGAGGGCACGTTCACGACAATTTCGTCTGGCTACAGGCATTCGTGCGGTATCAAGACCGACCGAACCGTCGCCTGCTGGGGCAACCGCAGTTATCAGCCGGTGAAGCGGATTCCGCCGGGCCAGTTCACGCACGTTGCGGTGGCAACGTACTTCGGGCACTCGTACGCGATCAGCGCTGACGGAGTCGTGGAGTACGTGGTGTGGGGCTGATGAGCAGCAGCGGCGCTTCGCCTCGCTGTGCCAGGCCGTTGCGCCGGGTGGTGGCCGGGTTGTGCATCGCGGTGCTGGTGGCGGCCGGACTCGCGCCCGTAGATCCGGCGTCGGCGCAGTCGGGCGGTTCTGGTGTGGTGGTGATTGCGAATGGGTGGTCGGCGCCTGATGCGGGTGTCGCTGCGCCACTTGCCGGTCGTCTTGATGGCGTGATGCTGTATGCGTCGACGGAGTCGCTGGGATCGGCGACGGTGAGTGCATTGGGCAAGCTGGTGCCGTCGCGGGTGGTTCTGGTGGGCGGGGCTGCGGCGTTGTCCGCGGAGGTGGAGGCCGAGGTCAAGAGCCTGCTGCCCGGTGCGACGGTGGAGCGTCTCAGCGGCGCTGATCGATACGACACCGCGGCGCGTGCTGCGTCGGTTGAGCTGGCGGTTCCACAGAACCGTCCGGTCATCTTGGCCAACGGCTGGTCGCCGTCCGATGTTGGTACTGCTGCGCCGCTGGCGGCGAGGCTTGGCGGCAGTGTCCTGTACGCAGCGAGAGATGTTCTGGGGGCCCCGGCCGCCGAGGCGCTTGAGCAGTTCGCGCCGTCCCAGGTGATCATCGTGGGAGGCACGGGGGCACTGTCGGGCGACATCGACACCGCGTTGGCGGAGCTGTTGCCGGATGTGCCCACGCAGCGGTTCGCTGGCACCGACCGCATCGACACCGCGGCGCGGGCCGCGCTCTACGGGAACGCTCCCACTGGGCGGCCTGTGGTGATCGCGGACGGTTGGTCGACGCCAGACGTCGGCGTGGCCGCGCCGCTGGCGGCCGCGCTGGGCGGCAGCGCGCTGTTCTCCTACGAGGGCGCGCACGAATCGCTCTCGCATGCGCTCGACCAGCTCGTTCCTTCAGAGGTGGTGTTGGTGGGCAACTCCGTGCTCACCGATGGGCTCGCTGAGGACTTGGGCCGGCTCCCGCTGGACACCCCCCAGACCCGCATTACCGGTGCCGACCGGATCGAGATCGCCTCCGAGGCTGCCCTGCTCGCACACAGCCGCATCCTCCTCAGCCGCTACGACATCCAGAGCGACCCGGCGGAGGATCGGTCGAAGGTGCTGCGGCTCGCAGCCACGCGGATCAACGGCGAACTGCTCGACGTCTCGGAGTTCGCAGGCCGTGACGTGCTGGTGTGGTTCTGGTCGCCGTTCTGAGGCTTCTGCCGAAGGCACGCGCCTGCGGTCGCAGCGCTCAAGTCACAGCACGGAGACAATCTGGTCATCGTCGGCGTCACCAGCCGAACTTTCGACCACGCCGACCTCACGGCGTTCATCAGCGAGCACGGCCTCGAAGACGTCCCCACCATCATCAACCTGGGGGACCTGTCGTCTGTGTTCTTCGGTCATGGCGGAAGGTACGGCTGGAGTTCGTGGGCACTCATCCGCGCCGACGGGACTGAGATCTCAGCGGGGCAGGAGAGCGCGATGCCGGCATTCCTGATCGCCGATGCTCTCAGCACAGGGCATCCGACCCGAACGACCGCGGTCTCGGCTGGGCAGGACCACGTTTGCGCAATCAAACCCGGTGGCATCCTTGAGTGCTGGGGGGAGAACCGATATAGCCAGCTGGACACCCCCGATGGCAGGTTCACCGCGGTCTCGGCTGGTCAATACCACTCCTGTGGGATCAAGACCGATGGGACTGTTGCCTGCTGGGGAATCAACTGGCGGGGCCAGTCGGACGCGCCGAAGGGCACGTTCACAGCGGTCTCGGCCGGCAGCGACTTCTCATGCGGGATCAAGACCGACGGAGCCATCACGTGCTGGGGCAGCAGCGCTCAGGGCCGGTTGGAAGCGCCGGAGGGCACGTTCACAGCGGTCTCGGCAGGCCGTGATTTCTTGTGCGCGATCAAGTCTGACAGGTCCATCACCTGCTGGGGCAACAATGAGTACCAGTCATGCCAAAGCGGGACCGGCGGCACCGAGTGCACGGATGTCCGATCGAATCAGCTGGATGCGCCCGAGGGCGCGTTCACAGCGATTTCGGTCTCTGCGCCGAGTTCTGGAGGTCACGCCCATTCGTGTGCGATCAGGTCCGACGGGTCCGTCGCCTGCTGGGGCGACAATAGGTATGGCCAGCTGAAGGCGCCGACAGGCACATTCACTTCGGTCGCGGCTGGCAGCGGCCACTGGTCGACCAACGGCTATTCGTGCGGGATCAGGTCCGGCGGGACCATCGCCTGCTGGGGTGCAAACAGCTATGCAGCGAGACGGGTACCACCGGGCCGGTACACGCACATATCGCTCTCGGCGTATGGCGGACACTCCTATGCGATCAACACTGACGAAGGCGTGGAATACCTTCGATGGTGGTGACAACCG
The DNA here is from genome assembly GCF_965221945.1 of Candidatus Poriferisodalis sp. Classification (GTDB taxonomy): domain Bacteria; phylum Actinomycetota; class Acidimicrobiia; order Acidimicrobiales; family Poriferisodalaceae; genus Poriferisodalis. The sequence continues at coordinate 3,590,870 of NZ_OZ244925.1, forward strand.
GCAGCGCTCGATCGACGCGTCGGCTACGACGTCCAGTCGTCGCTGTAGCGGGCGCCTTGGTCTGCGCCTCTGTCCTGGTTGGCTGTGGCAGCGGTGACGGACGAGAGCCCACCGATGTAGGTGTAGACGTTCCGACGACGCGTGCCGACAACACGGTGCCGGCTGAAGGTGCCGCTGTGACTGGCGAGGTCGGCGTGGCGGATCAGTCAGATCCCGACCAGCCCTCAGCAGGTGAGGTGACAGACGCAGATGAGCGTGTCGCCGGGCTCGAAGGCTCCGATGATCTCGGCGATGGCATCGAGACAGATGTTGTCGAGACAATCGTCGATGAGCCCGACGATCCAACCGCAGATGAGCCCGACGACGTCGAGGACGTAGTGGAACACGATGACGCCGAGGATTTCGACGTTGACGACGGAGACACGATCACCGTCAGCCCTGTGGACGACGATGACGTCCCGAGCGACGATGGCCAGGACAGCGACGGCCGAGGCGGCAGCTCGAACGAAGCCGCGGACGCCGACGAACTCAGCGACGATGCGGCCAGCGACGATTCGCTCCCGGATGCAGAGGAGGAAGCAGCAGTCGACGACACGCCGTCCGACGATGAGGTGTCAACTGAGTCCGACACGGCGAGCGACTCGCCCGAAGAAGCACCTGCGGTCCTTGTCGAGGACCGTGAGCAAGTGCTTCAGCTGGTGGCGCATCGGCTCAACGGCGAGTTGTTCGATGTCTCGTCGCTCGTCGGCCGCGATGTCCTGCTGTGGTTCTGGTCGCCGCTCTGAGCGGAGTGCCAAGGTGAAGCGCCTGCGGTCGCAGCGCTGAAAGCACAGCACGGGGACAGCTTGACCCTCATCGGCATACCGGGCAAAGACAGTCGCGACGACATGGTCCGGTTCGTCAGCGGCTTCGGCCTCGAGAACATCCCCCATCTTCCCGACGACTCCGCGGGCTTGTGGGACAAGTTCGACGTGAAGTTCGTCAGCTATTGGGTGCTGGTCCGTACCGACGGCACCGAGGAACGATCAGCCGGCGCTCTCCCCGAACACCTCGTCGCCGACGCACTCTCTGCAGGCTGAACGCATCTTCGGTGTGATGTGAGCTGAACGGCCACTGAGGGGACTCATCGCGCTGGCCGCGATGTCGGCCCGGTTATGGTCTTGTTCTTCGATCCAAACCGTGCCAGGCAGGGCCATGACCTCAACGCCAACGTCCATCGAGGCACACAGAGCGCGTCGCGTCGCAGGCGGGAACCGGCTACGGCTAGTCATGGTGCTGGCCATCGTTGCGATGGTCGCGGCGGGGCTGCCCCACGCGGCAGCCGCGCCGGGAGACATGCACACCTACTCGGGCACGATTACCGGTGAGAACGGCAGTGCGCTCAGCGGGATTACCGTCAGCGTCTTCTGTTTTTCGTGTGGTGATGAACAAGTCGATCTGACGGGCAATCAGCGCCGCCCCCGCATTTCACGTTCCGAGCTCATGGGGGAGGACGTGACTGATTCATCAGGCAACTGGTCGGTCACCGTCGCTAAACCTTCCGACCGCTGGGATCAACCACTCATCCTCGCCTGGGATCCTGCTGGCAACCTCGCGCCGACAGTCCTGAACGTCGACAGCGAATGGGCCACTACCACTGGAGTGGATAGCACGCTCGCTGACGGAGGCAAGTTGTCGGGCCGCATCCTCGCGGACGGCGCTGCGCCGCCTGTCGGCGTCTACGGAATCTCAATCAAGCTGGAGAGCCTGAGTCAGGGCAAGTTCGGATTCTTGCGCTATCCGCTCGAGATCGGCGATGACGGCAGCTTTGCCACACCCGCTCTGCCCGATGGAGAGGTCATGCTGGTACTGCCCAGCGATCTTCCGGAACCGTACGCCGGAGCGACGTGTTACTCCACTCCCTTATACGACCTCATTGACGAGGCGCATCGAGATTTTCCGACGCTCGCCACGATCTCGAGCGGTCAAGATGCCAACGTAGACTTCGAGCTGCCGAAGAGAGCCGCCCTGTCAGGACGAGTCACCGACACTTCGGGTACCGGCCTGGGGGGCATCCGCATCGTCACGAGTCCAAGCGGCATTGCGAGCGGCGGCTTCGCAGCACTGACCTTGGACGATGGCACGTATAGCTTCCGCCGCTGCAGTGGCTCATCTGGCGCATTCCAGATCCGCTTCTTCGCGGCTGACGGACGCTATGCGCCCGAGTGGTACGACGACAGGCTGAATCCATGGGCAGGGGCGTCATACATTTCCGGTCGACCTGGTGCGCACCGGTCGGATGTCAACGCACAGCTGTCGCTTGCTGGTGCCGTGTCTGTGCGAGTCGTGGATTCGCTGGGTTTTCCGGTTCCCGGCGCGTCAGTCTCGTTGTGCAGATCGGACTCTGAGGACTCCGACGCCATCCCGAATTGCCTGCGGTCGCGGACAGCCTCGTCGGGTTCGACAGAAGTTGTGGACGTGCCCGCAGACGATTATGACGTGATCGTCTACCCGCGCGGCGGCGGAAGCGTCACGGCGTCGCTGACCCTGCCCGAAGGCGGCCGTGAACAAGTCGACGTTGTCGTCACTGCCGGGGGCAGAATCAGCGGCGTCGTCACTGACAGCTCGGGTGAACCGATCTCGGGCTTCCCGGTGATCTTCCGTGGGAACTCCGGATATTCGTACGATGCCGTCACAGATGGGGACGGCTTCTACGTTTCGCCACTGATGAGTGCGGGCGACTATTCGGTCTCGTTTGGCGGGGCCCGTAACGTCTACCCGCCTGGAGGGATTGAAACACGTGAATCCATAGCGGTTGTCGACGCCACAATGACAACCGATGTCGATGCCCGTCTCAGTGTCGGGTACATCACCGGCACGGTCACCTCCGGCGGCTCGCCCGTGGGTGATGCGCGGGTCGCTGTAGCACCGTCAGGCCGTTCTAGGCAGGCATTGTCTGTGATGACTGCTTTGGACGGGACGTATCGACTCGCCGCTGCTGCGGGTGAGTACTCCGTGCACTTCTCATCTGCCTGGCATGTAGCGCAGTACTATGACGGACGCGCAGAACTGAGCGATGCCGGTCCGGTGACCGTCGCAGTGTCCGCTGCGACGAGCGGCATCGATGCCAACCTGACGGCCATCCCGCGGGCCGTGGCGCCTCCAGTGGGCACCGACGTCACCGGTGCATCATCGGCTCAAGGGGGCATTCCAAGCTTCCGCTCCAGCGACGCGATCACCATCACCCATCAAGGTTGCATGGACGGCAACGCGTCATTGAGGGTGTCGGACATCGAGTCGGGCCAGTCGACGTGGCACGGGATGAGCGAAGAGCCCGCGGGATCAGGCACCTACGTGGCCTCGATCGCGTCCGCCAGCGAGCTTCAAGCAGTGGGCCGAGGGCACGTGACGATCAATATGAACTGTGCAGGAACCACGGAGACGGTCGAGTTCAGCATCTATATCGATCCGTCGGGGGTGGTGCAGGATCAGAACGGCAAGCCGGTCGAGGGTGCAACCGTGACGCTGATGCGAGAGAACCCCGACACGGCGGTGGCCGACTTTGAGGCTGTCGCCGATGGCTCGGCCCTGATGGATCCCACGGTCAACAGCACGAACCCTGACGTGACCGGCGCTGACGGGCAATTCCGCTGGGACGTGGTAGCGGGGCTGTGGAAGGTGCGTGCCCAAGCGCCGGGCTGTCATGCCGCGGGGGATTCAGCGACGGCGTACGTCGAGACGGCCGAGTTGGTGGTTCCGCCGCCTCGTCTGGGCTTGGTGCTGGAGCTCGAATGCGAGGGCACTTCGGAGAGTTCGCTGGTCGTCGCCAACGGCGGATCGCTGTCCGATATCGGCACAGCAGCCTCGTTGGTGGCCGCGGGACTGGGTGATGCGGTGGTGTTCGCCGAGTCGGCTGGCTCGCTGGGCAGCGCCGTTGCCGAGGTGGTCGCTCAGCAGCAGCCCGGGAGGGTCCTGCTCGTCGGGGGAGCTGCCGCGCTCGCCCAGAGCGTCGCGGATGAGATCTCCCGTCTCGCCACCGGGGTGCAGGTGGATCGCCTGTCGGGCGCCGACCGGATCCACACCGCTGCGCTGGCCGCCCAGCGTGTGCTCGCAGAGGCGACGGACCCGTCGGTGGTGATCGCGAATGGCTGGTCGCTGTCCGACGTGGGCACAGCGGCGTCCGCTGTGGCTGCGGGCCGTGCTGACGCGGTGCTGTATGCGCAGGCTGGATCTCTCGGGGACTCCACCCGGGACGTTCTCGATGAGCACCGGCCCACGCAGGTGTTGATCGTCGGCGGAGCCAGGGCGCTCAGTGCCGAAGTCGCCGCTGCCGCACAGGAAGCTGCAGGCGGAACCCAACCCGAGCGCCTGGGCGGTGCCACCCGGGTCGAGACTGCTGCCGGGTCAGCCCGGCACGCATTCGGACAAGGGGCCACCATCGCAGTGATCGCGAATGGCTGGTCGCTGCCAGATGTCGGCATCGCCGCATCCCTGGCCGCAGCGCTCGACGGCGCCGCTGTTCTGTATACCGAACAGAGCGAGCTGGGCGACATCACCGCTGGGCTGCTCACCGAGCACCAGCCGACGCACATCGTGCTCGTCAACACGGTCGAGCCGGCTGATCGCGCCTTGAGAACACGGATCGCCGAACTCGCACCCCAGGCCACGGTCACCTACGTGACCGCAGCCACAGCATCAACCCAGTTCGCACTTCACCCCACAAGCTGAATCAGCGTTCGGCACACGATGAGCGCGACCGCGACGTCTCGCCACCGGGGCAAGAGCGGCCAACAGTTGCGCAGGGGCGCTGCCGCGGCAGTGATCGCAATGGTCGTGGCCGCCACCGTGCTTGCGATGCCGGAACCCGCAGCCGCACGAGCCGCTCAGCCATCGATTGCCGACGTGACGGTCACCCGCTACGGCGGCGCTGACCGTTACGCCACGTCGTTGGCGGTGGCCGAGGCCTATGCGCGCGAGGCGGGTGGCAAGCTCGACACAGTCGTACTGGTGTCCGGCGAGAGTTGGACATCTGCCGTCGTAGCAGCGCCCTACGCCGCGAAGCTCGGGGCGCCGCTGCTTATGACACCGCCCGATGAGCTGCGGGATGACGCAGCTGAGTTCCTGCAGCGAGTGGGCGTATCGACTGTGCACTTGCTGAGAACCTACGGCACCGACGACTTCATCGGCTTCGAAGTCGACGTAGCCCTCACCGCGCACCTAGGCATCGACATCGAGTACATCATCGGCGGCGATGAGTACATCACCGCTTCTACGGTCGCCGACAAGATGGGCGACGCAGGTGTCATTCCCGGTTTCGGCCGCACTGCGATTGTCGCCAATGGCGAGGTGTTTGCTGACGCACTCGTAGCCGGTCCCTTTGCCGCACGCGGCGGCCATCCGATCTTGCTCACCCCACGTGACCGATTGGACTTGAGTGCTCGTGCTGGGTTGGCGAAGGCGAAGGCAGAGCACGTCATCGTGATGGGTGGCACCGCGGCGATCAGTGAGGAGGTCGAGGAGTCCATCACAGAATCTGGGATGTCGGTGACGAGACTTGCTGGTCGCACGAGGTACGAAACAGCGATCAAGGCCGCGAATTTCATTCGGAACCGCTACGGCGACACAGCCGGCCAAGAGTGCTTCACGACCCGGCGGATCGGGGTGGCGCGGGCGGGGGTGCCGTTCGATTCGTTCAGTTCGGGTCCGCTGCTGGGTCGTCTCTGCGCGCCGCTCGTGCTCGCCGATCCCAGCCTTGTCCCGGCGGCAACTGCTTCGCATCTTGACCAGGTACGGGTCTGGACAGCCTCGGGCGGCTCGCCGTCGCTTCAAGCGATCATCTTCGGCGGCGAGGCGGCGGTGTCAAGTGCGGGATTGACGAGCTACCTCGAGGCCGAGCGTGACACCGCGTTCACGGGCATCGTGACGGTCGGCACACGACCCATCGGCGGCTGCGGTGGTGCGATTTCCGATGGTCCGACCCGGATTCTCGATCAGCGTGTGCAGGATCCGGCTTGGTCCCCGGACTGCACGAAGATCGTTTACGCCAAGGGCGGCCAGTTGTGGACAATGGACCGTGACGGCACCCAGCTGCAGATGCTCGTCGGCCATGACGACGGCCGTGTTGCGGACCCGGACTGGTCGCCCGACGGCACCCGGATTGTGTACCACACCCAAGTACTTGAACCGGGTACGAATTCGACGTCTCATGTCTGGGTCGCCTCAATCGATGGCACCGGAACCAGCCAGTTGACCTTCGGCGATGTGTCGGACGATTCGCCTTCGTGGTCACCCGATTCAGCGCAAATCGCGTTCCGGCGTATTCGGGGCGCAGGACTAGATGTGCAAGGTCAACTCGTCAACGCCCAATTCGATCTCGTCACGATGCGGTCGTCGGGCTTCAACCCAGTGGTGCGCACGGCTTTCGGGGAGGTCGGTGGGTCTACGAAGCAGTCCACAGACCCCGTCTGGTCTCCGAAGTGGTCGCCCAGCGGCGACCGCATCGCTTTTGTTTCCCCAGCAGGATTCGTGTATGTCATCGCGCCGGATAGCTCACGGGCCCGTCCGGTCGCCAGTGCAGCCAACCCCGGCAATGGTCTGTCATGGTCGCCCGACGGCGACCGAATAGCGTTCGTCCGCGCAGCTTCGCAAGGGTCCTACATCGTGATCGCCGATGTCGATGGTCTCGACGAAGAAACCGTGACAGACTCGGTTGGAGGCCATCCAGCGCCGGACTGGTCTCCCGACGGGCAGCGGATCCTCTTTTCTTCTGGAAAGTTCGTTTCAGCAACAGGAGCGCGCGGAACACCGATTCCAGTGGGCGCCCGCGAATGCCGCCCCCAAGGTGTCATGGGTGACACAACGGCGGGATTCCCGCTCCAAGACTCGGTGCCCACCACGGGCGTTGTTCGTGTCGCCGTGTTGTTCATGGACTTCCCCGATGCGCAGGCTGAACACTCCACGTATCGCGAAGCCGAACTCGGTTTGCCGCGGATTGAGACTTACCTCGAGACCGTCAGTTACGGAAAGCTCGATGTCGAGTTCGTGCCGTTGCATCGATGGCTACGAGCGGAGCGAGACTGGGATGCATACATCGCTCGTACGCCGCTCGGATTTGCTCTAGGCCAGGAGGCGTCCGCGCATGCGGTCGCGTTAGCCGACGGCGAATTCGACTTCTCAACGGTGGATCTCGCGTTGTCGGTGTTTCCAAGCAGCCACTTTGGCGGCGGGAACGCCGGGGGTACCGCTGTCGCTGACGGTGTGACGGTCACAACTACGCGAGTGAACACCATTGAGCTCCGCGTGGGGCCTCGGCAGTTACAGGACTGGGGGACCATCGGCCGTCACGAAATTGCCCACAGCCTCGGGTTGGTCGACATGTACAGCTACGAGAGCCGCCTGTTTCCCGAGCTACCTGAAGGGCACCGATGGGGCCGTTCCGGATTCGGACCGATGGGACTTGGCGCGAGATTCGCAGTCCATCAGGACGATGACATTTGGAGAGTGGGTGGCTCCGAAATGCTGGCGTGGAATCGGTGGCAGCTCGGTTGGCTGTCCGAGTCGCAGGTGCACTGCCTCAGCGGCAACAGAACGACGGTGAAGCTATCGCCAGTGGCGCAACCGGGCGATGGGGTTGCCATGGCGGCGGTACCGGTCAACACGCAAGGGGTTCTTGTAGTCGAGAGCAGACGCCCTCTTGGATTCGACAGCGTGCCGACCGAATCCAGTGGAACCCATGATGGGAACGGGGTACTGGTGTACACCGTCGATGCAGCATTCCAGACGGGTGATCTGCCCATCAAGATCGCCGGCGATTCCGGCGACGGTTACGTCGATTATCTCCCGTTGCTCCAGCCGGGCGACTCGGTCAGAGTCCGCGGCTACACCGTCACTGTCACCGCCGACGACGGCGACACACACACAGTCACGATCACTCGCAGCAGTTGACGATGTCGCGGAGACGATCCACTCGGGGCCGAGTTCCGGTCAGAGGCGAAGTGATGTGAAACGGCTGCGCCGGGGCGCTGTTGCGGCGGTCGGATGCCTCGTGGTCAGCGGCGCACTTGCCGTGGTGCCACCGGTCGCGACGCATCCCGCAGCAGCACTGAACGTCTCCGAATCGGTCTTGGTGGTGGCGTTGGGAACGTCGCTGCCTGATGTGGGCACTGCGGCATCGCTGGTGGCTGCGGGCGAAGGCGAAGCCGTGGTTCTCGCCGAAGCGGTGGACGAACTCGGCGCGGGCGGAGCTTTGATCATCGCGGACCAGCAGCCGGACCGCATCTTGGTGGTGGGCGGCGCCAGCGCCGTCGGTCCGGGTGTTGTGAGCGAGTTGCGCTCCTTGGCGCCGGGCGTCGACATCGACCGGCTGTCCGGCAGCAATCGCATACATACGGCCGCGTTGGCTGCTGCGCGAGCGCTGCGGGGCTCTGGGTCGGTCACGGTGGTGCTTGCGAACGGCTGGTCGTTGCCCGATGTGGGCGCGGCGGCCTCCGCGGTGGCGTCGGGTGCTGCAGACGCAGTGCTGTATTCCAGCCGGGACGCGCTTGGCGAGTCGACCCGCCAGGTGCTGGCCACACATCGGCCGGTTCGCATACTGGTGGCCGGCGGTGCCGCGGCGGTGTCGGCCGATGTTCTGGCCAGCGCGACCGAGTCTGCGGGGGTCGTCCAGACGGAGCGGCTCGGCGGCACGACCCGGGTGGAGACAGCGGCGCTCGTCGCGCAGCACGCCCTGGACGGCGGTGCCACGACGGCGGTGCTCGCAAACGGCTGGTCGTTGGGTGACGTCGGCATTGCGGCCTCATTGGCGGCGGCGCTGCCGGACAGCGTCGTGCTGTATGCCGACCCGAATGCGATCGGTGCTGCGACCGAAACAGCGCTGACCGGGCACTCGATTGATCACGTGTTCCTCGTCGGTGCCGTAGACGCCGCGACGACGCAGCTCTTGGCCGACATCGGGTCCAAGTTGGGTGTGACACAGATCACCGAAGCAACGCACACGTCCCTGCACGCACTGGGAGCGGCCGCGCCTGCAAGCCAGTCGCGCTTCATCGCGGTCAGCGCCGCTTCGTCGTTCGCATGCGGCATCGAGCCCGATGGCACGGTGGAGTGCTGGGGCAACAACGGTCGGAACGACGCAGCGGCTCCTGCCGGGACGTTTTCCTCGCTCTCCGCCGGACAGAACTACTCCTGCGGATTGCGCTTGGACGGCACGGTCTCTTGTTGGCTGTTCGACGGCAGCGATAGGCCGGCCGCACCGTCTGGCGTGTTTGCCGCAGTCTCGGTCGGGAGCACCAACTCGTGCGGCCTGCGACCCGACGGCACGGTCGAGTGCTGGGGCAGCACGTACAGCGGCGTCAACGATGTTCCCGACGGGTCCTACACCGAGATCACCGTCGGGCGAGATCATGCGTGCGGCCTCCGAACCGATGGCTCCATCGAGTGCTGGGGCGACGACGACGGCGGCGAGACGATGGCACCCGCGGGAGCGTTCGACTCCGTGGCTGCTGCACGCAGCGGAGACGACACGTGCGGCGTTCGGCCGAACGGCACAGTGGAGTGCTGGGGCCGGCGGTACCAGGGCGACAACGCATTCGAGGTTCCGCCCGGAGCGTTCCGCTCTGTCATTCCCAACGTGAATCATGCGTGCGGCATCAGGACGGACAGCTCGGTGGAGTGCTGGGGCACCAACTCCAACGGCCAGCTCGGCGCACCGCACGGCGCCTACTGGGCGGTCAGCCTCGGCTTCCAGCACACCTGCGGTCTGCGCCTCGATGGCACCGTCGTGTGCTGGGGCGAGAACAACCGGGGGCAACTGGAGGTGCCCCAACGCGACGACGCACCGCGCCTCGCGCCGCGGCTGTCATCGGACGCTGCCTGGGTTGTCGGCATCGGCACTCTCGTCGAAGTGGACGTGAGTTTCCCCCGTGCCGTGGACGGACTGGAGGTGGACGACTTCGACATCGTCAATGGCGACGCGACAGCGCTGGAGGGATCCGGCGTGAGCTATCGGGTGACGGTGGTCGCGAGGTCGCCGGGAACCGTGGTGGTCCGCGTACCCGAACGAGCAGCCCATGACCGGCTCGGCTACGGCAACGAGAAGTCCCAACCTGTGGCGATCACCGTCACGGACAGCGGTGCTGGTTCAGCCTTGGGTTTGGACACGTGGAATCGCGATGCCGCGCTTGCCGCGTATGAGGCCGAGTACGAGCGTGGGGAGCCCGATTGGGGCTACACCGGCAACGTGGCGGACTGCGTAGCGGGATCCACCAGCCAGGAATTCCGCGACAGCATGATCCAGCGAGTCAACTGGTTCCGCCGCATGGCGGGGCTGACCACCGTCACCGAGAACAGCGGTTTCTCGTCAACCGCCCAGCACACCGCGCTGATGATGGCCGCACAGGGCTCGCTCTCGCATTATCCCGGCAACGACTGGAAGTGCTACTCCGAAACGGGCGCGTTGGGGGCTCGTTCGAGCAACATCTTCCTCGGCGTTTCCGGCCTGCGCTCCATCGACGGCTACATCCAGGACTCCGGTGCCAACAACCTGAGGGTGGGGCACCGCACGTGGATCTTGCTGCCGCAGCAGACGATGATCGGCACCGGAGACGTCCCCGACATGCGCGGCGTCCACAGGGCCAGCAATGCCCTGTATGTGTTCGGGCCTCGGTCGTCGACTCGTGAGGTTCGCGAGCAGCGCGGCTTCGTCGCATGGCCTCCGCCCGGATACGTCCCGTACACATCGGTGTGGGGACGTTGGTCGTTCGGTCTGGCCGCGTTCGAATGGCAGTGCAGCCAGCGAGCCCTCTGGCAGTGCCGCCCTGATGTCTCCGGCGCGACAGTTGCGATGATCGATGAGTCCGGTCCCGTGGACATCGAGATCATCGCGAGAGCGGATCTGCTGACCGACGCAACGATCGTGTGGGCAGTCGCAGGCGACACCAACTCGGGCCGGCACGAAGAACCGGTCGACGGCGAGCGCTGCTACACAGTGTCCATCAGCGGCGTGCGCGTCGACGGCACCGTCCAAGACCCATACGAGTACATGACCTGCGTCATCGACCCCGACACTGAGGCTTAGTCACGTGCCAGGCGTGCTTCGGGGGCTCTGCGTGGCGGTGTGTTCGACCGTCTTGGCTGCATCGATGCTCGCGGCGCCGTCGGCGGCGCAGGCCAATGCGGGCTCCACCCTGATCGTTGCCAACGGCGGCTCGTTGTCAGATGTCGGCACGGCTGCGTCGCTCGTCGCCGCTGGCGGGGGTGATGCCGTGGTCTTCGCCGCATCCGCTCACGCCTTGGGTGAGCGATCCGCCGCCGTGGTGGCCAGGTTCGCTCCTGACCGGGTGGTCATGGTGGGCGGGACTGCCGCGCTGACCGACGCCATCTATGGCGAGCTGAGGCGTCTGGTGCCACGAGTGGCGATCTCGCGTCACGCCGGTGCGGATCGGATCGACACAGCGGCCCGTGCTGCTGCGGGCTCGCTCACCGGCGCCACCGCACCGACGCTCGTGGTCGCGAACGGGTGGTCGCTGTCCGATGTGGGGACTGCGGCGTCGGCGGTCGCGACCGGCCGCGGCGACGCTGTGCTCTATTCGGAGAGCGACGACCTAGGGGCACCGACCCGTGAGCTGCTGAGGGAGTCGCAGCCGGGTCGAGTGCTTCTGGTCGGCGGAGCGGCCGCGCTCGCTGAGAGCGTCGCGGAAGAGATCCGTGCCTTGGCGCCAGGAGCAACGGTGGAACGTCTGGGGGGCGCAACGCGCATCGACACCGCAGCACTGTCAGCTCAACGCGCGCTCGAGGCTGGAGCGACCCACGCGGTCGTGGCCTATGGCTGGTCCGAGACCGACATCGGGATCGCGGCCGCACTGGCTGCGTCCGACGGCAGCAGCGCTGTGCTCTATGCGGCGTCCTCCGACGCCCTCGGAACGGCCACGGCGGAGCTGCTGCGGGAGCACCGACCCAGCACCGTCACGCTGGTCGGGGCGCCCGAGGCACTTGCCGCTGCTATCGAGGCTGAGATAGCCGGGCTTGCGCCTGAAGCGGAGGTTCGGCGCCTGGGCAGCCTCGACGTCGCCGCCTCGGCTGGGCTTGCAGCAGCCGATGCCGCGTTCCGTTTCATCCAGGCCGACTCAGAGGCTGACGTGCCGACGGCCAATGCCGGAACTCATGTGCCAGAGCCCCTTCCGGAGCACTGGCTCGACCGCCTCAACGCCTACCGCGCCGCGTCGGGCCTGCTGCCGGTCACAGAGAACTCCGAATGGTCTGCGGGCATCGTGAAGCACCTTGAGTACCTGCGAATAGAAGGGCCCTTCGGAGACCCGACCCAGGCGTCGAGCCATCATCGCGAAGACCCCACAAGCCCGCACTTCACCATCGAGGGGCATCGCGGCGGACAGAGCTCGAACCTGTCGTATGCGAACCGGACTGACGCCGATGGGATCGACAGTTGGATGCGAGCGCCCTTCCACGGAGCAGCGATGCTGTACCCGCTCTTGGAAAGGGTTGCGCTCGGTCGCTCTGAACGACCTGATGGCCGCTTCGACCACGGACTCGATGTGATTCGCGGGCGATCCGGCAGCACGCATTCAGAAACCGTCGTGTTTCCCGGGGCTGGCAGCTGGGTGCCGCTCACGCGCTTCACCGGCGAGCGTCCCAATCCGCTGGACCACTGCCCTGGCTATCAGGAGCGGCCAAGTGCTGGGCTGCCGTTGATCATCCTGTTCCCGACGAGCTTTCGTTTCGCTGCGGGAGCAACGGCCGAACTGCGAGGCGCCAGCGGCCAGCACTTCCGCACGCTCGACGGCAACCTGTGCAGCGTCCACGCGGCGAGCAACAGGATCTTCCTCATAGCGAACGAAGCCCTGGAGCCTGGCGAGTGGAAGGCGACGTTCCGCATCCGCACGGGCCAGTCACTGACGTGGTGCTTCGGCGTCTATGAGGCCTCGGCGGCCTCGGTCCCGCTCAGGCGGCTAGCGGGCTGTGAGGCATTCTCCAGCCGCCCGACGCTGCAATCGTCTGACTCCGGCGGCGCAGCAGACGCCGGCCAGTCGTCCGATGCTTACACCGCCGTCAGCGCCGCCGATGCCGTCGGCCACATCAGCATCTGCGTGCTGCGAGCCGACGGCTTCGTCGAGTGCAGCGGTCGAGGACAGGCGAGGAATATTCCCGATGGTCCATTTGTCGCTGTTGGCGCAGGCCCTTCGGGATCATGCGGCCTGCGCCCCGATGGGAGGATCGAGTGTTGGGGCGACCTCTACAGCGGTCAGACGTTCGGCGGCATACCAGAGGTGCCACAGGGCACATTCACGGTGCTCGACGTGGGCCGCCAGCACTCATGCGCAGTCCGCAGCGATGGCGCGATCAGGTGCTGGGCTGACAACTACGGCAACGACTACGGCCAGGCAGACCCGCCAGCGGGGACATTCACCGATGTCGCGGTCGGCTGGTCCCACACCTGCGGCCTCCGTGTCGGCGGCGCCGTCGAGTGCTGGGGCGGCGAACCGTACCTGCCGGAGATTCTGCAAGCGCCGTCCGGCAGCTTCACAGCGATTACTGCCGGCAGCTCGCATACCTGCGGCCTGCGTGCCGACGGCACCGTTCACTGCTGGAGCGGATTCAGCAATGACGAGACGGTCGTCACACCAGCGGGCGAGTTCACGGCCATTTCTTCTGGCCGACGCCACGTCTGCGGGATCCGCCCCAACGGAACCGTGGAGTGCTGGGGCGGTGGCATCTACACCGAACTGGACGCACCCGCGGGCCACTTCATCTCCATAGCCGCAGGCGAAGCATTCTCGTGCGGCATCCGCGCCAACGGCGAGCTCGAATGCTGGGACGGCTCCGAGAACCGGCGCTGACTCATCGCGCGTGACCTCGTGTTCACACCGCTTCATTTGTCGCGCACCGTCGAGATCTCGACTCGCCGGGGCGTGTAACTGCTGATCAACCGAAAATGTGACGACAGCCGCTCGGGGGGGCTGCGGTAGCATTCGAAATGTAGGAGGCCGTACGGGCCTCTGTTAGCGACCCTGAGAACCGTTATGGCCCTTCGACTCGAAGATCGAGACTTGGTCATCGCCTACCAGGCCGGCGACGATGAAGCGTTCGCCGAACTGGTTCGTGAGTACCGGCCACAGCTTCTCAATCACGCGCGCCGTCGCTTGAGCTGCAACGAATCGGCCGAAGACGCTGTCCAGGAAACGCTGGTGCGTGCGCTGAGGGCCATGCCCCGGTTCAACGGCAACTACCGGGTCAAGCCGTGGCTGCACCGGATCCTCGCCAACGTCTGCATTGACGAGGGCAACCGGCGTCGCCGTGAGAGCGAGAAGTCCGAACGCGCAGCCGTCAACGACACTGCGCTGCAGCCGACACCCAGCGTCGAGACCGAGTTGGGGCTCGACATCGATCTCTCCGACGTTGCCGACGCAGTGGAGGGCCTACCCGAGCCGTACCGCGAGGCGCTGCAGATGCGCTTCGTCGAAGAGCTCCCGTACGACGAGATGGCGAAGGTCACCGGCGTGAGCGAGGACAACGTCCGGGCCCGGGTGTCGCGTGCTCGCACGGCGCTGCGTGCTGCGCTGCGTGCTGCAGCGTTTGTTCCGGTGGCACTCGCAGGGCTGCTTCGCCGCGGCGAACGAGCTGCCTCCGCAGTTGCGGGCCATGGGTCTGGTGCCACACAGTCGTCGGTAACTTCCGCAATGCCGTTGCTGACTGAGACAGCGCCCGTGGCCTCGCGTGCCGCTGCAGCCGTCGCCAATGTTGCAACCACCAGTGTGCCGATGGTTGCCAAGGCTGCAGTCGGCCTTGGGCTTGCCACCGCGGTGATCTCCCCGACGGCGGATTCAACCGTCCACAAGGCCGCCGAGCGGGTGCTGCCCGATTCGGTCATCGAAGTGCTGACCCCGCTCGCCGTGGAGGTGCCTGCGCCCGACGCGCCAGTCGTCGTTCCTGCCGCTGAACGGCCACCGGTGGTCGAGTCGGCACCTGCTGCTGTGGAGACTGACGTGACTCCGGCCGCCGTCGCCGCCGCATCCGTCACGCAGGAAGAAGCCACGGCAACAGCTGTCGAACCGCAGGAGGCTGCGGTTGTCGCTGTCGTGCAGGAGGAGGCTGCGGTTGTCGCTGTCGTGCAGGAGGAGGCTGCGGTTGTCGCTGTCGTGCAGGAGGAGGCTCCGCTCGTAGCGGTTGCGGACAACGACACCTCGTTGACCCCTGATTCCTCTTCGTCGACGGCCACGGCGGTTGTTGCGCCGGGCGTGTCCGCCACAGAAGATGACGGCCAGCTAGTCGATCAAATAGTCAGCGAGAACGATACGTCCAACGTCGTCGACAATCCGGTGGCCAGCGAGCCGGAATCCAGCACCGCCAGCGAACCGGTCGTGACCGCCGTCGCCACGAGCAATGTCGAAGGCGCCGAGCTGACCTTCACGCCTTCCGGTGCCGACCGCTACGACGTCGCAGGCACGCTGTCCCTGACGGTGACGACCACGACAACCACCACGACCGATGACAGCGAGACCGTCGAGACCACGACGATGAGCAAGTCGGTGGCCGTAGTGGTGCCGAGCACTGCGTCGCTTCAGGCCGCCGACACTGCGGTGGACGAGCGGCGGTTTAGCGCCTTGCTGGTGTTCGCCCCCGGCGATGACGGTGTGTCCGCCGAGATGCGGTTGGCAGCCCGTGGCAGCGACAACGGCGATGGGTCCCTGTCGATGACCGGCGTCTTCACCGCCGCACCCACCGAGGCGCTGCCCCTCGCAGTGCGCGGCACTCTGTCGGGCACCCTGACACTCGATGTCGACGGCATGCCTCAGTCGCTGACCGTCACCCTCACCCAGTAACTCGAGTTCAGTTCACCCAGCAGCCCGAGCTCAACAACCCCGATAGCTGATGGCAGCGGCGGTCAGGCGTTCTTGATGAGGAGGCCGCCGTCTACGGGGAGGACGGCGCCCGTCATGTATTGGCTGGCGGGCAGGCAGAAGTTGAGCGTGCCGTGGGCCACTTCCTCGGGTTCGGCGTAGCGGCCCAGTGCGGTGCGGCGCTTGGCGAAGATCGTCTTGTGCTCCTCGGAAATCTCCGCCGTCATGGCGGTGCGGATCGGTCCGGGGCAGATGCAGTTCACCGTGATGCCCTCACGGCCGAGCTCCACGGCCAGTGACTTGGTGAGCCCGATCACGCCGTGCTTGGCCGCCGTGTACGGCGAGCCGAACTTCGTGGCGCCCCAGCCTTCGGTGGACGCGATGTTCACGATGCGCGCTGCATCTGACTGCCGCAGGTACGGCAGCGCCGCTCGCACGGTGTAGGTGTGCGCCGTCAGCAGCACCTCGAGCGAGATCGCCCAGTTGTCCTCGTACTCGGGGGCATCGATCGGCGAGAAGCGTGAGATGCCGGCGTTGTTGATGACGTGGTCGATGCCGCCGAAACGCTCGGCCACCTCGGCCGTTACCTGATTGACACGGTCGCGGTTGGCCACGTCCATCGTCCAGCCCGCCGCCGAGCCGCCGGCGTCGTTGATCTCGGCCACCACGGCATCCACCTCGGCCTGGCCCAGGTCGGTCACCGCAACGTGCGCCCCCTCGTCGGCGAACAGATGCGCCGTCGCCCGTCCCTGGCCCATGCCAGCGCCGGTGATCAGCGTCACCCGGCCCTCAATCGACCGGTTCAATGTCGACAGTCGCTTCGTCGTCCCCACAGCAATCCTCCAATGCTCCCCGCGCACGGCCCGCGGCGGCGCTCAACGTAGCCGCAACGACTTCGGCTGGCCTGCCGACCGATGCCTCGGGTGCAGATGTGGCTTGGCCGCTAGACGAAGCTGGGATCGAGGTACGAATCGACTAATCGGGCGACAGCCTCGTGGTCGCCAGCGATGACAGCCTCCGACGGTGTTCGGCTATCCAGCTCCGCATTGCGCGTGGACCACCACTCGCGGGAGTAGTCCGCTCCCATCACATGGTGGAGCTTCCGCAGGGTGTTCAGCACGGTGAACACAATCTGGGCATTTTCCGGGCTGGGGAGACCGAAGTGTGATGTTGTCATGTCAGGAACTCCATTCAGTCATGCATCTCTTGTATGTCGTGCGCAGAGCGTAGAGGGTGCGCGGATTGGAGCACCTTCTCGGTGACAATGAGTATTTGTCTGTGAACGAAGACATATATATCATGTCAGCGAACAAAGACAAATCGGGAGTGTTCTTGTATGGAGACCACGAACGCAGCGCGCCCGCTGCTGACCAGCCGAGAACTCGGAGCAGCCATCGCGGCGGCGCGCAAGGAGCGCGGCTGGTCGCAGCGCACCTTGGCGGGCGAGGCTGGCGTGGCCCGCCCGTGGCTGTCGAGTTTCGAGAACGGCAAGCCGACGGTGTCTTTGGACGGGGTGTTACGCGTGACGATCGCACTGGGTCTGGGCTTCGGCCTCATTCCGGCCGATGCCGATGCTCGTATCGGTGCTGACATTGATAGCGGCGGATTCGATCTCAACCGGTACATCAATAACTGGAGTACCAGCCGCTCCGCCTCCGAGCCGTCAGCCGTTCACCATGACTGACAGCGTTCTCGCTGTGCTGTTGCGTGGGCAGATTGCTGCCGAACTGCATCGCGCAGCCTCTGGCCAGCTGATGCTTCGCTACGACGACAGCTACCGTGCCGACCCTGCTGCCACGCCAATCTCTGCGGCGATGCCGCTGACCTCGGCCGAGCACGACAACAACGTGGTAACGCCGTGGCTATGGGGCCTGCTGCCCGATGACCGTGAAGTGCTGCGCCGCTGGGGCCGCGAGTTCTCGGTGTCGAGTGCAAGTCCGTTCTCGCTGTTGGGCACGCCGATCGGCCGCGACTGTCCCGGTGCCGTGCAGCTGTGCCCGCCATCGGAGATCGGCGCGCTGTCGGAGCGTGTGGCCGAGGCGCAGTTGATGAGCGATGCCGACATCGCCCTGCGGCTGCGCGATCTGCATGCCAATCGCGCACTGTGGCTCGGCAGTGATTTCCGCGGACAGTTCAGCCTCGGCGGGGCCCAGGCGAAGACAGCGCTGCACCGCAGTGACGGGCAGTGGTACCGGGCGATGGGCTCGTTGCCGAGCACGCACATCATCAAGCCCGCGATTGCCGAGTATCGCTGGAGCCAGGTCAACGAGCACCTCTGCCTCGCCGCGGCATCCCATGCGGATCTCCCAGCAGTGCGGACGTCGTTGGTGACCTTCGAAGACGAGACTGCGATAGTGGTTGAACGATTCGACCGTGTCTGGCGTGGCGGGCATGTGGAGCGCCTTCATCAGGAAGACCTCTGCCAAGCTCTGTCGGTTCACCCCGATCACAAGTACCAATCCGACGGCGGGCCAGGGCCTGAGGACGTTGCGGGCCTGCTGCGCTCCGTGGTGCCGGGCCGGCTGGCCGCCGATGACGTGTGGCGCTTCGTCGATGCGCTCGCGTTCAACTGGCTGATTGCCGGCACCGATGCCCACGCCAAGAACCACGCGCTGCTCCTGCACGGTTCGTGGGCGCGACTGGCGCCGCTGTTCGACGTCGCATCGTTCCTGCCGTACGACGATTCCAAGGGCCACAAGGTGAACTTGGCCATGAAGATCGGTGACGGCTACCGGCTCACGCGGGCCGATCGCTCCGACGCGTGGCAGAAGACTGCGAGCGGGCTCGGTCTCGATGCAGAGGACGTTGTCGCACGCGTTGCCGACCTCGCCAGCCGTCTACCGGCTGCGGTCGCTGAGGCAGCGGCTGATCCAGCCATCGCCGACTGCGGAGCGGAAGACTTCGCCCAACGCCTCGTCGAGCTGATTGCCGCCCGCGTCGGCCACTGCGCCGCCATCCTCGAAGCTGCGGCCTGAAGCTGCGGCTCGTCTGTTGGTCGCGGACTGCGCGGCGGCGGATCAGTTCCGTCGCCGGCTCGGCCAGTGCTGCGATCAGCTGGTCGCCCAAGCCGTGCCGCCGTCGACCTTGAGCACCGAACCCGTCGTATAGCTCGACGCTTCCGAGGCGAAATAGAGCGCAGCGCCCACCACCTCGTCGGCCTCGCCGCCACGGCGCAGCGCGATCTCGTTCTCGGCCCGCTCGTTGAAGGCCGCCATGTCCCAAGCCTTCGAGATGTCGGTCAGGAACGGGCCCGGCATGATGCAGTTCACCCGCACCCGAGGCGCGTACTCCCGGGCGAACGACTGCGTGATGGCGTGAATGCCCGCCTTCGCTGCCCCGTACGCCGTCTCGTTCGGCGACGGCGCCACCGCAGCCACCGAGCTGACGTTGATGATGGAACCGCCGCCCGCTTTGAACATGCGCTTGCCGAACACCGCCGAGGCCCGGAACGGCCCCTTCAGGTTGACGTCGATCACCTTGTCGAACAGGGCTTCGGACACGTCGTACAGCGACGGATACATCGGCGACAGCCCGGCGTTGTTCACCAGCACCTCGCAGTGCCCGAACTCGTCGTAGACGCGCTCGCACAAGGCGTCGTTCTGCTCCCAGTAGCCCACGTGGCAGGCCACTGCCAACGCCCGCTGGCCCGTGGTCGAACGCACCTCGTCGGCGAGAGCCTCGCAGTTGTCGAGCTTGCGCGACGCGATTACCACGTCGGCACCCGCCCGGGCGAACGCCAGCACCATCTCGCGGCCCAACCCGCGTGACCCGCCGGTGACCACCGCCACCCGACCCGACAGGTCGAACAGCTCCGAGGGCGACTTCGCGGCCATCTCAGCGGCTCCAGGAGTTCCAGCTCATCACCGAGTCAAGATCGGTCCGGGTGGCCAGCTTGAAATCGGTGCCCTGGGTGTACGCCACCGGGCTGAGCGCGTACTGCCGCACCGTGTCGTAGGGAATGCCCAGGATCTCCGCCGCCTCTTTCTCGTAGCCGAGGTGCAGCGTGGTCCAGCAGGTGCCCAGACCCCGCTCACGTGCGGCCAGCATGAAGCTCCAGGTCGCGGGGATGATCGAGCCCGCCTGGCTCACCATCATCCGCGGATCGTCGGTGCGGCCGGTGATGCACGGGATGAACAGCACCGGGCTGCGACCCATGTTCTGCGACAGGTACTCAGCCGACGAGGTCACCCGAGCCTGCTGCGCCTCGCGCTCGGCGCCCAGGCCCGACGCCACCCGGCCCGCATACATGGGGCTGTTGCGGTAGGAGTCGAAGCCTTTCTTGTACAGCGCGGAGATGGCCTCGATCTTGTCGCGCTCGGTGACGAATACAAAGTGCCAGCCCTGCATGTTCGAGCCCGTCGGCGCCTGCACGGCGATCTCTACGCATTCCCGCAGCACCGATTCGGGCACCGGCCGGTCGAAGTCAAGCCGCTTGCGCACCGCCCGGGTGCTCTGCAGCACCTCATCGGCCGACAGTCCAAGTTTGATGCCGTCGGCCGCAAGGCCGAGTTCTGATACGTCAGGTTCGCTCATGACGCAGGAGCGTAACCGGCACCTGTAACACACACCGGGGCCGAGCGATCCGCCGCTAGCGCAGGAACTTGCTGGTCGTGTTGTCGGCCAGCACCCGCCCGCCGGTCTGACATCCGGCGCAGTAGTTGACTGAGTAGTCGCGGTACTCAACGGCCCGCACTACGTCATCGCAAGCCACGCAGGGTGCCCCCGTGCGGCCGTGCACTGCCGAGGGCCGCTCGGCCGAACGGCTCATCTTCGGGCGCCCCCGTTCGAAGACCAGCGACTCGTCGACAACCGCTTCGATGGCGGCCACCACCCGCCCCACGACGTCGGCGTCAAGCCGTCCGACCGTGGCGAACGGCGACAGCTTCACCCGATGGCAGATCTCGTTCGCCAGCCGCCGCCCCAGCCCCGAGATCACCCGCTGATCCCGCAGGAAGTTGTGCAGGCGACCCGAATGGGCCGCCATGAGCTTGGCCATGCCCGCTGGGTCCACTTCGGTGGCCTCGGGACCCAGACCGGCGATCGGCTCGGCGTTGGCCACACCCCCCTCAAGCACCCAAACGCCGGCCCGCTTCTGCGTGCCTGGCTCGGTGAGCAAGAGCCCCAGGCCGCTGTCGAACTCGAACCGTGCCAAGCCGTCGCGGGGGCGGCGCGACCGCTTCGCACCCGGTTCGAGCACCCGCAGCCGGCCGCCCTGCATCAGATGCACCACGAACGTCAGATCGTCGCCCCCGTCGCCCCTGTCGTCCCCGTCGTCGCCGAGACCCGCGCCACCACCGGTTCCCCCGCTGGCCGGATCCTGCATCGGGGGAGCGAACCGCAGCAGCAAGTACTTGGCTCGCTGGCCGACGCTGCACAGCGGCCGTCCCAGCGCCGCGCTGGGTTGCGGGCTGGCGGTCTTGAACGCCGTGAACGACAGCGGCTCGACGCGCTTCAGCACCTCGCCAGCGGCCAGCGCTTCCAATCGTTCTGCGTGCGCCCGGATCTCGGGGATCTCCGGCACGACGTCTCAGCTCCCGTCGCCACCGGCGTCATCGGGCGGGCCGCCGCCGCCATCAGTGCGTCCATCCGCAGCGCCATTCCCGTCGCCGCCGTCGCGTCCGTCGGCTGCACCGTTCCCGTCGTCGCCAGCCAACGCCTGCCCCAACGCAGCATCCACCGCTGCCAACGCCTCAGCGGCCGCGATCAGCACCCGCACATCGCCGCTCACCTTGATCAACCCCGCCTGAAGCGCAGCCAACGCGCCCAGCTCGCCTCGCCGCACGGCCTCAGCGGTGGTTCGTGACTGGCTCATCACCACAACGCCGTCACCGTCGTCGTCGCCGTCGTCAAGACCCTGCGCTGGCTCCAAGTGCGCTCGCCCGCCGTCGATCACCAGCCGGTAGGCAACGACCGGTCCGCCATTGCCGTCGCCGATCCGCTGCTCCACCGTGGCCTGAACCTCCGGCAGCTCCACCTCCGCGAGCACCACCGACATCGCTGTGCACCAGTCCTCGGACCCGATCTCCACGCTCCCGAACCTACGCCCATCATCGGCCAATAGCATGACGGGGTGACCTTTCCGGCTCGCCGTTTGCGCCGCCTGCGCCGCACCCCAGCACTGCGCCGCCTCGTCGCCGAGACCACCGTCACCCCCACCGATCTCATCGCTCCGCTGTTCGTGCGCGAGGACGCCACCGAGCCGCAGCCCATCGTGTCGCTGCCAGGCGTGGTGCAGCACACGCAGGAATCGCTGCGCAAGGAAGTCAACGATCTGGCCGGCCTCGGCATCAGCGGCGTGATCCTGTTCGGGCTGCCCGCCCGCAAGGACGCTGTGGGTTCCGAAGCCTGGAACCCAGACGGCGTCGTGCAGGTGGCCCTGTCCAACCTGCGAGACGACCACGGCTCGGAACTGGCGATCATCGCCGACCTGTGCCTCGACGAGTACACCGACCACGGACACTGCGGCGTGCTGACCGACGACGGCGAGGTTGACAACGACGCCACGCTCGAGCTGTACCAGCGGGTGGCGCTGGCCCAGGCCGAAGCGGGCGCTGACATGGTGGGACCCTCGGGGATGATGGACGGGCAGGTAGGGGCGATCCGCCAGGCCCTTGACCGCAACGGCCACGAGAACCTGCCGATCATGGCCTACTCGGCGAAGTACGCCTCGGCCGAGTACGGGCCGTTCCGCGACGCCGTCGACGTGACCATCCGCGGTGGCGGGAACCGCAAGGGCTACCAGCAGGACCCCTCCAACGCCCGCGAGGCCATGGCCGAGATCGAGCTGGATATTGCCGAGGGCGCCGACATCGTCATGGTGAAACCGGCGCTGGCATACCTCGATGTGATCGCCGCCGCCCGGGCCCGTTTCGACCTGCCGCTGGCGGCGTATCACGTGTCGGGCGAATACGCGATGCTCAAGGCCGCAGCGGCCAACGGCTGGATCGATGGCGACGCCACTGCGGTCGAGCACCTCACCGCCATCAAGCGAGCTGGCGCCGACATCATCCTCACCTACCTCGCACGCGAGTTCGCCGAGACGCTGCAGTAGCGACCGGCCCGAACGTCCGCAGCCTCAGCGCGCCGGGTGTGTCACCCGCGCCACCCCGATGGCGCACAGCGCTCCGATGAACTGCGCCACGATGAACAACGGAGCACTGGCAGGTGCGATGCCGGCGAACGTGTCGGAGAACATGCGGGCCACGGTCACGGCCGGGTTGGCGAAGCTGGTCGATGAGGTGAAGAAGTAGGCGCCGCCGATGTAGGCGGCCACCGCGAAGGCAACGAACTGCTCCTTGCCCGAGCGAACCACGCCGATGATCACGATCACCAACCCGAACGTGGCGATGATCTCTGACAGGAAGGCCTCGGGGCTGATCCGGTCCTGGGTCGACCAGAACACGGCGTCGAGCTCGAAGATCACGTTGGCCGCGATGGCGCCCAGGATCCCGCCGACGGTCTGCACCACCACGTACAACCCGGTCATCCGGTTGTCCAGGTCGCCTGCGAGCCGCGCCCACAGCGTCACCGCGGGGTTGAAATGCGCTCCTGACGTCGACCCGAACAGCAGGATCAGGCACGCCAACGCACCCGCAGTCGCGATCGAGTTTTCCAGCAGCTGCAGCCCGACGTCATTCGGGCTCAGCCGCTCGGCCATGATCCCCGAGCCGACCACGCTCAGCAGCAGGAACCCAGTCCCCACGAACTCCGAGGTCAACCGGCTGGCCGTCGTCTGTCGCAGCGCCGTCACCGGGACAGCCTCGCAGCTACGAGCAAACGAGCGTCAACGGCGCGGTGAACTCATGGGCCCCGTTCGGCTGTCTCCTAGTAGAAGCAGAGCGGCGGAACATAGGCGGCGACCGTCGGGGCAGGTCGCGGCGCCGTGTTGCGTTGGGAGCCCGTGTTGGTGTTGGATCCCGTATTGATGTCGAGTGCCGCGTTGGTGTCGGACTCTGTCTTGCTCTCGGGCGCCGCGTTGGTGTCGGACTCAGTGTCGCTTTCGGGCGCCGTGTCGCTTGCGACGACAAAGACGTTGTCGTCGAGTTCGTCGTCGATGGGGGTGTTCCGGCGGATGATGTCCGCCAGGGTGGTGCTGCGAACCTCCGCCAAGAGATCGGGGTTCGCCGTGAAGTAGGCGTCATTCTCGAACCAGAAACGGTCGCCGTCGCGGAGGCGGCGGAACTGGTCGGAGATGACGGCACGGAGCGTCTCGCCGACCGCTGCTGCGGGCACGTGGTCTTCTGCCAGCGCAGCGGGCCAGAGGTCCAAGTCGCCGACGTCTGCGTAGGCGTCTTCGAGCGCTTGTTGGACATCTGGGTCCGACGAGATGTCGGCGAAGCTCTCCACTGCAGTCAAGCCGTAGGCGCTGCGCACCGTGTTGTAGTCGCCGACGCCGTGATCGCGACCCCGCTGAATATTCAGCGCTACCAGGTCCAAGGCGATGCCGTGTGGCTCGCGCTGGAGGAAGTTCCGGACTTCGTTGATGACCTGCGAGTCGACATCTTGGGCCTGTTGAGCAGCGAAGCCGCGCAGGACTTCGGAGATGCCATGACCGTTGTAGAACGAAGGGCTGAAGAACGAACTTGCCAGACTGATCTTCTCTGACTCCCCGTCGGCGTCAAGGAGATTGAGTTTGGGCGACAGCAAGGTGTGGCCGACCCGGTACGCCGCCGCCGAGAACTCGCTGGCGATAGTCGGATCTACGTCTGGGTCGTAGCCCGAGTAGGCGTCGAAGGCGTCGGGCCCCAACAGCAACGGCAAGAACTCGCTGAAGGTGATGTTCTGGATCTGAGCGCCGACGATCTTGCGGGCCAGTTCGTAGGTCTCATCGCCGCTCAGGTCAGGATTCTGGGTGGCGATGATGCCCGCGAGGCGATTGTGCTCGCGGACGAACAGCGTGTGCATCGCCGTGAGACCGATCTGCTCGTTGACTCGCACATCGCCTGCAACAAAGAGCGTCGGGCGGTGCGCGCCGCCTTCATTGCCGAGACCCTGGTCGTTGTACGGCAAGAATCGGCCGTCGCTTGACGTCTTGAGCTTGCCCGTGCCGTCGTTGGTGCGCAGAGCGGAAGCTCGAACTCTGTCGGAGCCGTACACCTGCGAGCCGTCAATGAACGCGGTGATCGCGTTGACCTGCCTTCGAGGATTCTCTGCGTTTGTCCCAGTCTCGGGATCGGAGACCGAGCGGCTGAGACCGATGGTGGCCTCGCCGGTCCCAAGGGGATCGAACACCGGGTCGTCCGCAGGGACAGCGATCGGGAGCGGCTCAGCGGTGTTGTCGAGGCTCAGCGTGATGTCGTGGTCCAGGAACTGGCCCCACTGCCACACGATGTCGCTGGCCTGTGAAAAGTTCGGCACCGAGGTGTGCTGGGCGAACACGAGGTTGCTGATGGTGCGAGCGTTCGGTCGCGATGTCGTCGGCGTCGACACACCGTCGGCGTAGGAATTGGGTGCCTTCTTGAGAAGAGTCGTGCCCGCCATTCCCCACGTGGGGTTGACCAGGTTGTTTCGCCGGCCATCCAGTGCCCGCGGCTCGAGATTCTCGGGAAGCTCGTTAAGGCTGAGAGCAACGATGTCGCCGCTCTCCCAGTCGGCATCGACGTCGGGCCATGTGAATTCGCCAGCGTCGACGCTTCCGTCCGCAAGGTTGAGCCCCACATCGCCGATCTGCAGCCGCAACGAGCCGGATCCCTCTGGAAGCTCAGGATCGAAGCTCATGCTCACGCTTGCGGTGCCCGAGTCCGATCCCGGCTGGACAAGCAAGACGCTCGTCACCGCGTAGTCCGTTTCCCCCCACGAGAAATCGGTATCGGTGAGTGAGCCGCCCACGGTCTCGCTGTACCCGACGGAATCTCCGTCGCCTCCCACCGTCAGATCGGCTTCCCACAGCACGCTGCCCCCGGTGGTCACCCACTGCGGGGCGGTGCTGTCCTGCGAGTCGGCGCTGAGAGCCAGGCTGTGCGGAGGTGGCGCTGCCAGTGTGAGCAGGACGGCCAAGCCCGCGGCCAACACCAGGAGGCGACGTAAGGGGACTGTGTCTCGCACGGGGGCGGCGCTCCTCAAAATGGAGGGCCGTAGCCCAGGTTGGTGGTGGTCTTCAACGCGATCAGCCTCCGCCGCAGCGGGGTTGCGAATTCCCCAAGCTGCAATCGAAGGCTGAGCGGCGGACGCTAACGGTGCCTTCGTGCAGCGGGACCGATACCGCGCTGAGGGTTTACCAATAGAACTCTGAGGAATCCGAAGGCTGACTTCCTCAATTAATTGGTTGAGCAGACTTGGCCGATCAACAGGCCGTGCGCGACCCATTCGCGCGCTCGGGCGTAACCTTTCTGACAAGGTCTGGGCGAGGTCCTCCCCTTGGAGCTGGGCATGTCTCTTCCCCTTGGGCCTTGGCTGGGGACTGGGGCTACGGGCTGCGGGCCGTGGCCGACGCCGTGCTGGGCTCGCGGCCGGAGGGCTGCGTTGGCGGGCGGATGCGGGGTCGCCCATCGGGAGGTGTGTCGATGCGGTGGTCGTGCTGGTGCAGGCCCCGATGGCAGGGTTCGCAGAGCGACGCGAGATTCGGGATGACGGTCTCGCCTCCGTGCTCGTAGCACTGGATGTGGTGGGTCTGGGTGTGCTCGCTGGTTAGGTCGCAGCCGATGCAGCCGCAGGTCGCGGGCGGCGAGCACGAGCCGCTGAGCGTCGCTGGCGTTGCGAGTGCGGGCCCTCAGCCGCAGCCTCGGCCTCCAGATCGGGATACACCTGCTGGCTCTGGTAGGCGAGCGGATGACGGGCGACGGTGTCCGCCGGGTACGCGGCACACAGCTCAAGGAACTCTTCTTCGCTGCGACGATGTTTCTTGGGTGTCTTTCGAGCGATGACCCGCGCATGGGAGAGCTGGATCTCACCGGCCTGCAACACCTCCAGCGTTGCGGACAACCCATGGTTGACCAAGTCGTCGGCTACGACGCCCGCCAGATCGCCGCGGCCGAAGCGCTCGGCATCGCCACCGCCTTACCCGGCACGCGCTCATCAGACTGAAGCGGCCTTGGAGTCTGCAAAGTGCTCGGCGAGGGCTGTGATCTGTGCATCGATGTCGCTGGGGCTGCCGGACAAATCGATGGCCACGGCGTGGAGTTTCGTACCCAAGTTCTGAACGGTGATCGTGGATCTGGCCAGCGATACGACCGATACCGGTTCAGCGGGTTCGCCGTCGTTGACATCGGCGCAGTAGATGAGCGTGCCCTCTTTCAGACCGAGAGCCGCTGTGTAGGCCAGGAGCTGGTAGTAGTCACCGTGCCGTCCCGCTGTCTCACCCTTGTCGAATCGGAAATCTGCAGTAGCGATCTTGTACTTGATGTCCGCCACGCCAACTGTTTGGCCTAGGCGACGAAGCGCAAGGTCCGGCCGGATCCGCACCTGACGGTCGACGTCCAGAAACGGGCGCAACTGAGATGCGACCTCTAGCCGCCCCCGCAGTTCCCGCTGCAGACGTGCAGTGACGAAGTCCTCGAAGAGTTGTTCATGTCCAGCATGAATGCCGACGCTGCGGTGTCCCCGTGACGGTCTTGGAGGGTGAAGTTGGCCAGAATGAGGCGAGCCAGCTTTAGCGCGGGCCGGTAGTGCTCGTTCAGCCGGGTGAACTGCACTCGGTCAAGACAGTCCAGCGCCGCCGGAACTGCCGGTTCGGCCACGCCGTCCAAGGCAGCCAGTAAACGGCGGAGTCGTCGTCTGTCATCGAAAGGAACCCCGCGGACCCGAAGCGCCTGCCGCGCCGAGGTCCGTAGGCAACGGTTCTCGTCCACATCGGCCGTGAATTCGTCCCACGAGCAGGCCATTGGAACGAGAACACCGCCTCGCCGAAACTGCCGCACGAAGTCGATTGGGCCTCGCAACGCGAGCAGATCGTCCTCTTCATGTCGGTAGTCGTGGAACAAGCCACGGGCCAGCGTCGTTTCTGCTGTCCGTGCGAAGAACGAAACCTACGCCGGCAGGAGTTCGTCGGTTCTCGCGTAGTCGAACGCCTCCTGACGCCACGCCTCGTGGGGCAGACCGACCTCGAGAAGCACGAACAAGTTCTCGGGCTTGATTTTCGGCCGCACGATGACTCGCAAGTCGCCGACAGTGAACGCGCCCACCCATTGCTGAGCAGACACTCTCCACCAATCGGGCTCCACGTCCGGCTGGACCGACACCCACTTGGTCTGCCCGAGACGCCGAGCGAGTGCATCGCTGAGCGGAAGGTGCTTAGTCTCCCATTCGAACAGAGTGAGTGGCTGTAGTTCACCGTCACCGGCTGCCGTGTCGATGTCCGTCGAACTCGCTGCAGAGTCGACGAGAACCACTTACGCGTCGCCCTTGTCGGCAACCCACACCTGATCGGGGGAATTGCGCTCCATCCATCTACCCAGGAGCCCGGCGGTCGGTCCGTGGTTCGGGAAGAACGGCACAAAGTGAAATCGTTCACTCGGTCGAACAGTGCGCTGAGTCGTACGTCGGCGCGCAACGCGACGAGTGGCTGATCTGCCTCGGGACTGAACAGAAGTGTACCCATCTGACCTAATGTGTGAACTAGGGAATTGGTGCAATGGGGAAATGGGCTACTAAATACAATCCGCTTATCCCTGTCGAATACAAGATGCGGTCACCACAACCGACGCGACGCCATGTTCGGAGGTCACACAGATGTCTCAGCTCGTTGAGCTCGACGCACGACGGCGAGTGGCGCTCGGCCGGCTCGGGAATCCGGAACACAACCTCTACCTAGTTGACGAGGAAGCCGACGGCACCTTGATTTTCACGCCTGCCGTCGTGATGTCGGCACATGAAGCCACTCTGCTGCGGCATCCCGAGCTCGTGGCCCAGATCGAGGCTGACCAGGCGGATCCGTCACGGGCTGTTCGTTCCGAGGCGAGACGCCCTCGAGCAGACTGAGGAGATCAGCTCTCGCGTAGATCGAAGGAGATCCTGGTGGAGCCGCGGGAGCCGGCGTTGGCTGCGCCCGGCGTCCTCTAGGCGGATGATGCTTGCAAAGCGCTATCGACTGCCCGACGCACCCATGACGACACCGAACGATCCTCGGCTGCCGCTGCTGCCTTCACCTGTTCGAGCACCTGGCGCGAAAAGCGCACGGTTACAGGGTCGGACAGCGTCGCCGAGCGCCGTCGTGGAGGTCCTCGCGGTACTTGATTCTCTGGCTGGCTGTAGAACTCGAATTCCTCGGCGGGAGTCATCGCATCGGCGCTCATCTACTGCTGGTCGCGGCGCGCCCATTCGATGTCGCCGAGCTTGATGAGGCTCGCTGCTTCGTCGATGTCGGCATCGAGGGCGTCTTCGAATTGAAGCCGTAGGACCTCCTCGACATCAGACGGGGCGGCAACGAGTCCTTCCGGCTGTCCTTCTCCACGATCATCGGAGACAACCGCATCGTCGGGCGAGAGGTAGTGGCTGACGAACCAGACCACCATCTCGTACAGATCGGCGTGACTGCCTCGGGCCAGGGAAAGAGCGAAGCGGCCGAGCCAATCGAATTGCTCTGGGGCGGGAGTGTCCGCACGCATGCCGTGGGCAATCTCATCCCTCCGACATGCGAACTCCCTGACTGCGGCCGATTGGTTGTCGCTGAGGATGCCGTCGATGGTGAGTTGCTGAATGAGATTGCGGGGCGGCAAGCGGCGCTTGGGAGCGATGTCTCGTCGATGAGCGACCCGAAGCAAGGCACCTTCGATTGCTGACCACATCAGCAAGGCGGCAGCGTCGGGCGATGTGTCTGAGAGGCGACGGGCCTCGAGAACTCGGCGTTCGATGTCCTCCAGGTCCGGCACGGTGGGTGGTGCCTCTGTTGTGTAGGTGAGGATGTCGAGCCGCCACCCACTCTTGGTCCTAAGCATCTCCCTGAGCATCCCCAGCCTGTCGCGCGACCAGTCGTCCATATTGGCCGACCTGACATCTACCACTACGAACTCGTCGCCCCGTTGTGCGATGGCATCGGCCACGAAGGCATCGAATGGCACCGGCAGCCGCTGCTTGACACTGACGATGTAGCCGTCGGCCTCGTATCTCGCTTTCGCGCTCATGAGTGCCTTGCGAGCGGCGGCATTCATCATCATGAGAATGTCACCTCCCGATGGGCGGCAGCAACGCGGACGTAGACGAAGTCGCCAGCAGCCGAAGCAAGCGCGTCGTCGAGTGCTGCTGGGGGGTCGACGATCTTCGACAGATATCGCCTGCTGACCTTTCGAGCGCAGACGTCGACAACGGTCTCATCATTCTCGTAGACGAGGTCTTCGAGGGCATCTTGTATCGGCTTGATGATGTTGTCAGTGTCCAGGTCAGTCGTCTCGCGGAAGAAGAACGGGAATTTTGGGCTCTGTCCCGAATGCCGTGCTGCGACGTGGGCTACGAGTCGCGCAGGTCGAAGGCGATCTTGGTCGAGCCGCGGGAACCAGCACTAGCGGCGTGCTCGAGTGCGTTGCGGTATTCCTCCAGCGGGTACAGCTCGGAGACCAGCCGGCCCAAGTCGCAGTCGCGCACCAGCTTGATGGCCGCCTCGAAGGTATGCCCCCCATCCAGCGACGGCTCGGTGCCGTAGCAGTAGGCCCCCACCATCTCGGTCTCGCGGTGCCACAACGCCGACAGGTTCAGCTCCACCGAAGCCGGCATACCCAGCACCACCACCCGACCCCGCGGTCGGGTGATCGCAATGGCATCGGTCAGCGACGACGACGAGGCCACCGCGTCGATCGTCACGTGCGTCCCGGAGCCCAGCGTCTCACCGATCACCCTGGTGCCAGCGGCCCGGCGCACGGCTCGCCCCAGCTCGTCGGGCGACACCGCCAGGTCAGCACCTAGCTCACGCGCCAGCTGGCGCTGATGGCTGTAGCGAGCGCCCACCACGATCGCCGCCACGCCGGTCAGCTGCCGCAGCGCGGCAACCGCAACCAAGCCCATCGTGCCGGCACCGATTACGGCCGCCGTGCCGCCTTGGGTCACTCCCGACCGCAGCGCGGCATGAACGCCCGCAGCGGTCGGCTCGATCATCACCGCCGCCTCGTCTGACAGATCCGCAGGTTCCAGCGAACCCAGCGAATGCAGCTGCGACCGGTGTGCGGCAAACGTCTCGGACCAGCCGCCGCCCGTCGACGCGCACGAACCTGTCTGCAACCCGGCTTCGATGTCGCCGCCGATGAGGTGGCCGTAATCGTTGCCGTCGGCAGGCGCCGCATCGGGCCACGGCGGTGCAACACCGTGAGCTTCAGGCCCCAGCACCGGTTCCAGCACCACCCGGGTGCCGTCGTCGATGTGACCGACCACTTCATGGCCGGGCACGAACGGGAACGACACCAGCGACTCGAAGTAACGCGACACCTTCCCATCCACCGTCGCAAGATCCGACCCGCAGATGCCCGACAGCGCCGTGCGCACGTACTGCCAGTCGCCGCCCGGCAATTCCGGCGGATCCATCTCGGTCAATCGCAGCGGGCCCACGCCCGCACCCGAGCCAGGCTTGATCTTGCCCGCCGCCATAGCCGCCGCGAACCGCAGCTCCTTGCGCTCAAAAACCAGCGCCTGCACGCCCGCCCTAGCCTCAGTCGCTCGCCGCGGCCACCGCAGCACTGACGTCAGCGCCTGTGCTGCTTGAGCTGCCGACATCAGCCGCTTTGCGCTCCACCTCGTCGGCCAGCCGCGCAATGAACTTGCCCAGCGGCACGTCGCGCCGCACCGGATGGCCCCGGGGGTTCACGCCCACCGTGCCAGCCGCCACATCGTCGTCGCCCACCACCAGCACGTAGGGCACCTTCTCGAGCTTGGCTCGACGGATCCGCGCCCCCAGCGGATCGTCCGCCGGCACCGTCTCGGCCCGGAACCCGGCTTCGGCCAGCTGCGCCACCACCGATTCGGCGAATGCATCGTGGTCGGCTCGTACGCCCAGCACCACGACCTGCACCGGCGACAGCCACGGCGGGAACGCACCTCCATAGTGCTCGAGCAGCACGCCGAAGAACCGCTCGATGGATCCGAACAACGCCCGGTGCACCATGATCGGCCGGTGCACCTCACCGTCAGCGCCGGTGTAGCGCAGGTTGAACCGCTCGGGCAGGTTGAAGTCGACCTGGATCGTGGACAACTGCCACGACCGGCCGATGGCGTCGTTCACGTCGATGTCGATCTTCGGGCCGTAGAACGCCGCCTCGCCCTCGCACTCGACGTAGGAGTGACCCTGACGGTGCAGCGCCTCGCGCAAGGCATCGGTGGCGCGTTCCCAACCCTCATCGGCGCCGACGTACTTGTCGGGATCCTTGGTGGACAGGTTGAAGGTGAAGTCATCGAACCCGAAGGCCTCGAGCACCGACAACACGAAGTCGAGCAGCCGTTCGATCTCGTCGGCGAGTTGTTCGGCCGCGATGTACAGGTGGCTGTCGTCCACGGTGAAGGCCCTGGTCCGCATCAGCCCGTGCAGGGTTCCTGAACGCTCGTAGCGATATACGGTGCCGAGCTCGAACAGCCGCATCGGCAGCTCGCGGTAGCTGCGCTGGCGCTGGCTGAAGATCAGGCAGTGCATCGGGCAGTTCATCGGCTTGGGGTAGTAGACGCCGTTGTCCATCTCCATCGGCGGGTACATGCTCTCGGCGTAGAAATCCAGATGGCCCGAAGTTTCGAACAGCCGGGCGTTGGCGAGATGCGGCGTGTATACGAACTGATAGCCGCCCGATTCGTGCCGGTCGCGGCTGTAGTCCTCCATGAGCTTGCGGACCACCGAGCCTTTGGGGTGCCACACGGCCAGCCCGCCCCCCATCTCGGCTGGGAAGCTGAGCAGATCCAACTCGGACGCGAGCCGGCGATGGTCTCGCTTGGCGGCTTCGGTCAGCCGTTCGAGGTGAGCAGACAGCTCGGTCGCAGAGCCCCACGCCGTGCCGTAGATGCGCTGCAGCATCTGGCGGTTCTCGTCACCCCGCCAGTACGCGCCCGCTACCCGCATCAGCTTGAAGTGGCCAAGGCGACCGGTGTCGGGCACGTGAGGACCGCGGCACAAGTCCACGAACTCGTCGGTGTTGCGGTAGGTGGTGATCACCCCGCCGGTGGGACCCGAGGTCGGGTCGTCGGCTTCGCCGTCGAGGATCTCGATCTTGTAGGGATGCTGGGCGAACAGCTCATCGGCCGCGGCACGGTCCACTTCGGCGCGGATGAACGGCTGGCGGGCGGCCACGATGGAGCGCATCTCGGCCTCGATCGCCTCGAGGTCGTCATCGGAGAACGTCCGCGGCCGGCCTACCTCGTCGGCACCCAAGTCGAAGTCGTAGTAGAAGCCATCGGCGATCGGCGGTCCGATCGAGAACGTGGCGCCCGGGTAGAGCCGCAGTACCGCCTGGGCGAGCACATGCGCGGTGGAGTGGCGCAGCACCTCAAGTCCCTCGTCCGACGACGGGAACACTAGTGACACCGAAGCGCCATCCGGCAAGGGCCGGTTCAGATCAAGCTGGGTGCCCTCGGCGACCGCGATCAGCGCATCCTTCGCAGCCCGCCGCCCCAGTGACGCGGCGAGATCAGCACCAGTGGCACCGCCGGGAAGTTCGTGGGATTGCCCGTCAGGCAGCACCACGGTGATCGCTGCGGAGGGGGCCTCGCTGCCGGCGCTCATTGGACTGGGCTCACTGGGACTGGGCTCACTGGGACTGGGCTCACTGGACTGGGCTCACTGGACTGGGCTCACTGGACCAGCCTCATCGGGCAGGCAACGCGGGGCTGCGGCTAGCCCCCGCCCCCGCCGGAGAACACGATGTTGATCAGGACGATCAGGAAGAGCAACCCACCAAGCACCCAGAGCTTGTCCGCGAACTGGAAGCTCTTGAACTTCGCAAACGGGACCATCATCTTGGACGGATCCTGGAGCGACGTCTCGTCGACCTTGCGCGTATCGCCGTCGCTCATGAGTTCTCCTGAGGAAACTGTTAGGCGGCCGGTGCCGCGATCGGAGAGTCGGCCGCGCGTGCAGCCACCGGGCAAGGCTAGGGGCTGCGGTGCGCGCTTTGCTGCCGAAATTTCACGTACGTACGGCGTCGGCGCCGAGCAGCTCGCGCATCGGTCCAGCCAGGGTGCTCGCATCCACCCAACGCGACTCCGGCAGCTTCACCACCGAGTCGCCGACGCGTATGTGCACGGGCTGGTCGCCGGGGTATTCCGAAAGCATCCGCTCGAACGACTCCAGCCAGTGGTCGTCCATGTCGACGCGCTCCACATTCAGCCACAAGGGCACTGGTCCCTTGCGGAGCTCGAAGTGCTCCACCTCGTTCGCGAGGAATGTCGTCTCACCTTCGCCGCGGCGATCCGGGCGACCGCGCACCAGCACGACAGCGTCCTCGGCAAGCACATCGCCCGCAGCAGCGAAGCCCTTGGGGAACAGCGTCACCTCCACCGATCCGGACAGATCCTCCAACATGAACCGGGCCATCGGCTCGCCGCTGCGCGTGTAGCGACGCTGCAGGCTCTGCACCACGCCGCCGATCGTGGCCCACTGCTGGCCGCCGTCAGGGTTCGGCGGGAGCTCTCCGAGCCCGGTCACCGGGCAGTCCACCGAACGCCGCAGCTGCGCCTCGCCGCCGCGCAGCGGATGGTCCGACACGTACAGCCCGAGCAGCTCCTTCTCCCACGCCAGCGTGTCGCGCTCGGGGGCTTCGATATCGGGCACCTCGATGCGGTCGTCGAATTCGACGTCACCGGCGTCCGTGCCGCCGAACATTGACTGCAGTCCTGCCTCGGCCTCGGTGCGTCGCCGCAAGGCAGCTTCGATGACGCGGTCGAATACGCCGAGCAATCCGGCCCTGGTGTGGCCGCATGACTCGAATGCGCCGGCTTTGATGAGCG
Organism: Candidatus Poriferisodalis sp.; assembly: GCF_965221945.1. Taxonomy (GTDB): domain Bacteria; phylum Actinomycetota; class Acidimicrobiia; order Acidimicrobiales; family Poriferisodalaceae; genus Poriferisodalis. The sequence continues at coordinate 3,625,543 of NZ_OZ244925.1, forward strand.
ACTCCACAAACCTGCGGTTCAGCACCTCGCGCGGCATCCGCTCGCAGAAGTCGTTGAAGTCGGCGAACGGTCCGTTGGCGGTCCGCTCCGCGATGATCGGCTCGGCCACCTTCTCGCCCACGTTGCGCACCGCCGACAGCCCGAAGGGAATTGTCTGCCCGTCGGCCGCAAAGTCCAGCTCAGAGCGGTTGATGTCGGGCACGAGCACTTCGATGTCGTGCTGGCGGCAGTCGGCCAGGTAGACACCCGCCTTGTCGATGTTGCGCTTGGAACCCGTCAGCACGGCGGCCAGGAACTCGGTGCGGTAGTTGGCCTTCAAGTAGGCCGTTTGGTAGGCGATGAGCCCGTACGCGAACGCGTGGCTCTTGTTGAAGGCGTAGTCGGCGAATGGCTCGATGATGTCGAACAGCTGCTTGCCGAGGTCGTCCGTGTAGCCCTTGGCCACGCTGCCTTCAACGAACTTGGTGCGGTGCTCGGCGATCTGCTCGCGGTTCTTCTTTCCGCACGCCTTGCGCAGGTCGTCGGCGTCGGCCATGGAGTAGCCGGCGATCTCCTGGGCCACCCGCATCATCGACTCTTGGTAGATCATCAGCCCGTAGGTTTCACCCAGCAGCTCGGCGAGATCGGGATGCGGCGGCGCGGCGAGCTGGCGGCCGTTCTTGCGGTGGGCGTAGTCGTTGTGCATGTCGGCTGCCATGGGACCGGGCCGGTACAGCGCCACCAGTGCGCAGATGTCCTCGAATTGGGTGGGCTGCATCGACCGCAGCAGTGAGCGCACCGGTGTGGACTCCAGCTGGAAGACGCCCATCGTGTCGCCCGCTCGCAGCAGCTCGAACGCGGAGGGGTCGTCGAGGGGCACCGAGTCGATGTCGAGCCGCTCATCGGCGGTGCGCTCGACCAGCCGCACGGTCTCGTCGATGATCGACAGGGTCCGCAGCCCCAGGAAGTCCATCTTCAACAGGCCGAGATCTTCCACGCCGCCCATGTCGAACTGGGTGACGATGGGTGCCTCGTCGGGGTCGGTTCCCGCCTCGGGCTTGCGCTGGATCGGCAGGTACGTGGTGAGCGGCTCGGGGCTGATCACCACGGCAGCGGCATGCACCGAGTCCTGCCGGATGAGGCCCTCGAGCCCGCGGGCCACATCGACCACCTCGCGAACCTCGTCGTCGTGCGTGTACATGGTGCGCAGCTCGGCCGCTGCCGCGTAGCCGTCGGCGTGCTTGTCATCGCGTTCGAGGCAGGCGCCCAGCGGGGTGTCGCGGCCCATGATCAGCGGCGGCATGGCCTTGGAGATGCGGTCGCCCAGGGAGTACGGCTTGCCCAGCACCCGAGCGGCGTCGCGCACCGCCGCCCGCGCCTTGATGGTGGAGAACGTGATGATCTGCGCCACGTGGTCATGGCCGTACTTCTGGGCCGTGTAGCGGATCATCTCGTCGCGGTAGCGATCGTCGAAGTCGATGTCTATGTCGGGCATCGAGATGCGGGCCGGGTTCAGGAACCGCTCGAACAGCAAGCCGTAGTGGATCGGGTCGAGATCGGTGATGCCCAAGCAGTAGGCAACGGCGCAGCCGGCAGCTGAGCCACGGCCGGGCCCCACCCGGATGCCGCTGTCTCGGGCATGGCGGATGAGATCCCAGGTGATCAGGAAGTAGCTGCTGAAGCCCATGTCGGAGATGACCTTCAGCTCGTACGCGATGCGCTCGGCGGTGCTCTGCGCCACGTTGGTGCCCCAGCGCCGCTTTACTCCTTCGAACGCCAGGTGTGCGAGGTAGGCGTCGGCATCGGTGTGCGGGGCGGGCACCTCGAAATGCGGCAGCAGCATCCGCCCGAACTCGATGTTCACCTCGGCGCGCTCGGCAATCGCCAGCGTGTTGTCGCAGGCCTCGGAATGTTCGCCGAACAGCGCCCGCATTTCCGCTGCGGACTTGAGATAGTGCTGGTCGCCGTGGAATTTGAAGCGGTCCGGATCGCTGCGCAGCGCCCCGGTCTGCACGCACAGCAGCGCATCGTGGGCCAGCGCATCGTCCTGGTGGGTGTAGTGCAAGTCGTTGGTTGCCAGCAGTGGCGCCCCGAGGTCATGGGCAATCTTCAGCAGCTGCGGGTTGCAGTCGCGCTGGGCGCCGATGCCGTGGTCCTGCAGCTCGACATACAGACCATCGCGCCCGAAGATGTCCTGCAGGCGGCCAGCACGGCGGAGGGCCTCGTCGTAGTCGCCGGCAAGCAGAGCCTGCTGGGTGACGCTGCCGAGGCATCCGGTGGTGGCGATCAGGCCGTCGGCGTGGGTGGCGAACATCTCCCAGTCCATCCGGGGCTTGTAGTAGTAGCCCTCGAGGAAGGCCCGGCTGGCCAGCTTGAGCAGGTTGCGGTAGCCGGCGTCACTGTGGGCCAGCAGCGTCAGGTGGTAGTAGAGCTTCTCGCCCTCGCCGTCGTCGCCCGAGTCGTCGACCTTGGTGTTCTTGGCCCGGTTTCGGCTGGGCCGTTCGTGGCGGCTGTCGAGCGCCATGTAGGCCTCGGTGCCGATGATCGGCTTGATGCCCGCCGACTTGGCTGACCGGTAGAAGTCCAGGACTCCGTACATGTTGCCGTGGTCGGTGATGCCAAGCGCCGGCTGGCCGTCGGCGGCCGCTGCAGCCACGACTTCGTTGATGCGCGCCGCGCCGTCGAGCAGGGAGTACTCGGTGTGGGTGTGCAAGTGAACGAACGACGCTGCCACGCTGCTCCTTGATGTTGTCCGAAGCGACCCGTTTGTCGAACCTAGACCCGTCGCAGGCGCGATCCCGGTATCGCCGAAGCGTTCGCGAGGCAAGGTGGCAAAACCCCCGGAGAACATGGTTGGACGGGCGCTCGCAGCACTGCATCATGGAGGGATGAGCACACCGGACCGCGCGCCGCACAGCGCGCCGGGCGCTGACGACCAGAACAGCGTCGACGAGCTCGCTGCCGACGAGCTGGAGTTCGACGACGGTGCCGTGCTGCCCTGCGACGAACTCAACAGCGTCCTGGTGGTCGACGATCCGCGCCAGGGCTTGTGGGAGCTGGTCGACAGCGGCTGGGCCGATCAGCACCTGCCCGAGCTGCCGGCGTTGGCGCTCGAGCAGGACCCGATCCATCTCCACAAGGACGTGTTGGCGCACACGATCGCCGTCGTGGCCCAGAGCCCGCCGCGGCTGCGGGTGCGCCTCGGGGCGCTCTTTCACGACATCGGCAAGCCGCTGACGCGCTCGTTCTCCCACGGTGGTGTGACGTTCCGCAACCACGAGGCCGTGGGCGCCAAGATGACTCGCCGCCGTATGCCGCAGATGGGCTACAGCCGCGAGCTCACCGACGAGGTGGCCCGGCTGGTGCACCTGTCGGGCCGCTTCAAGGGCTACGACACCGGCTGGACCGATGCGGCGGTGCGGCGCTACGCCCGTGACGCCGGGCCGCTGCTCGGCGACCTGAACGACATGGTGCGCAGCGACTGCACATCGCGCAATGTGAAGCGGATCCAGGCGCTGCACGATGCGCTCGACCGATTCGAGGTTCGCATCGCCCGGTTGGCGCGTGAGCAGGCGGCCGCCGAGGTGCGTCCCGAGATGAACGGCGACGAAGTGATGGCCCACTTGGGCTTGGAACCCGGGCCCGAGGTGGGCCAGGCCATGAACTTCCTGATGGAGCTGCGCCGCACTGAAGGCGAGCTGGGCGACGACGAGGTGCGCCGCCGCCTCCATAGGTGGTGGGCCGCCCAAGCTTCCGTTGAGCATCGGAGCGAGGAATGAATGCGACCCGCGGCGACGACCACTGTTGCTGCGTCATGTATCTGTTGCATTTGACACGATAAGATTGTTTACGCGTCAAATGCGATGAGAACTGGCGCGGTAGGCGCCACACCCAGCAGCGGAAGAGGGTCACCATCATGGGCTTCCTTCGCACCGAGTCGTGGCCGGGAAATCCGGCGGCGCCACGGGCTGTCGACCGGCGGCTGGGCACATTCCTCGCCTATGTCCCTCACCGCCTGATCGGCTGGCATCCTCTGCTGCCAGCCGATGTGGCGGCATTCGTTGCTGACGCCGAGCGCCAACTGGTTGCGACGGCTTCAGTGCTTGCACCAGATTCAGCTTCGGTCAGCCTGTTCTTCTGGGCGGAGTCACTCGGCTCATCGCGTATCGAGGGAGTGTCACCCCAAGCCCGGCGGGTCGTGCACGCGCTGATCGCCGAGGCGTCCCCTTCACCACCTCATCGTCGGGGCAGTGTCGGCGAGGCGATCGGCAACATCGAAGCAACGTCTGAAGCACTGCGCATCCTGGTCCAGCCGGCAGCATTGACTGTCGAACTGCTCTGCGATGCCCATCGCGTATTGATGGATTCGTCTCCGAATCCGCGACTCGGCGGCGTCTTGAAGACGACACAGAATTGGGTCGGCGGCAATGACTGGCATCCACTCGATGGCGACTTCGTGCCGCCGCCGCCCGATGAATGCCGACCGCTCATGGAAGACCTGGTTGCCTACCTCAGAACCGGCGATCATTCGCCGGTTCTGCAAGCTGTGGTGGCGCACGCTCAATTCGAAACGGTTCATCCATTCGGCGACGGCAACGGCCGCGCGGGCCGAGCCCTCTTGTACGCAGCGTTGAAGCATCGGTGCGTCTCGGAGGGGTTCATGCCGCCCATCAGCTTGGCGTTGTCGCAGAACCGTGACGTCTACCTGCGATCCCTCGCTGCATATCAGAGCTACGTCGGAGCGCCCGATGACGCGCACAGATCCGCAGCCATGATCCCGTTGCTCGAAGTGGTCAGTACAGCAGTGAACCAGTCGTGCGAAGTGGCGAGTTCCTATGCGAATGCCGTATCACGCCTGCAGGACCGTTGGCGCGAGCGTGTCGGGCAGCGCACCGGGCGCTCGGCGGCTCTGGCTGCAGTGAACCTGCTGGTGTCGCAACCCTCGTTGACCCCAGAACTTCTTGCAGCGGAATCAGGCTTCTCGCAGCGGCGATGCGCGGACGCTCTTCGTCGCCTGACTGAAGCTGGCATCACACGGAGCCGTCGCGTCGGTCCGCGACTGCGCGCCTACGACGCCGACCACATATTCGACATGTACGACGTCATGTCCTCGACGATGGGTGACCCCCAATCCGCACGTCAACTCCTCGGTCAGATCGCCGATGATCCGTTTCTTCGGGTCGACGACAGCGACGACCGTTCGGGTGTCACCGAGAGCGTTGAGCTAGGGGCGAAGTGGGATCGATGCCCCTTGCTGGTGCGCTCGACCGGACAGCGCTGCGGGCTCGCAGCAGGGCACCGAGGACACTGCCGCGCCATCCCGCAGCGTCGCCACCCGCCTCGCACACGCTGAACGTGATGGGCGTATCGCGCCATCGCTCTAGCGTGTGCGCCCGTGGAGTGGGTGTCGAATCCTGAAATCTGGATCTCGCTGGTCACGTTGACGGTGCTCGAGATCGTGCTCGGCATCGACAACGTAATCTTCATCTCGATCTTGGCGGGCCGGCTGGGTGGCCGCGAGGCCGACCGGGCGCGGGTCGTGGGCCTGTCGCTGGCGATGGGGATGCGGGTGCTCCTGCTGCTCGGCATCTCGTGGATCGTGCGGCTGACGGCTCCCCTGTTCTCGGTGTTCGGCCACGAGCTTTCCGGGCGCGACTTGATCCTGCTGGGCGGTGGGCTGTTCCTGCTCGGCAAGTCCACGTTCGAGATCCACCACAAGCTCGAAGGCGACGACGCCCACGGCCCCGATGGCGGCGCCGCGGGCTCGTTCGCGCGGGTAATCGTGCAGATCCTGCTGCTCGACCTGGTGTTCAGCCTCGACTCGGTCATCACCGCCGTCGGCATGGCCGACCGGGTGGGCGTGATGATTGCGGCGGTCGTCATCGCTGTCGGGGTGATGCTGTGGTCTTCAGGGCCGGTGATGCGGTTCGTGAGCCGGCATCCCACCGTCAAAATGCTGGCGCTCAGCTTCCTGCTGCTCATCGGCATGTCGCTGGTGGCCGAGGGTGCCGATTTCCACATCCCCAAGGGCTACATCTACTTCGCGATGGGCTTCGCGGTGATGGTTGAGGCGCTCAATCTGCGGATGAAGCGCAACCGCGCGTCCCACACGCCACCGGTCGAGTTCCATGAGCGCCGCTTGCCCGACACTGACGCACCAGCGCACTGAGTGGCCCGTTCCCGGCGGGCAACGGGCAACGAGGTATTACTCGGCGCCCTCGTCGTCTGCGTCTTCGTCTGAGTCATCCCGCAGCCGGTCGGCCAGCTCGCGCAGTCGATCGAGCGCCCCTTCGTCCTCGAGTTCGCCAAGGAACTGAGGCAGCTTGATGCCCGCCTGGCTTGCCACCTCATGCAACGGCGGCAGAGCGCCCACCAGACCTGACACGAAGTTGGCCGTCGTGCCGGCTTGCCCGTCGCCACCCGAGCCCGAGTCCCACACCGTGATCTTGTCGATCTTGAGGTTCGAGATGGCCTTCACCTGCTCGGCCACGAGGTTCGGCAGTTGCTCGGCAATCATCAGCAGCGCTGCTTGGGGCGCCGCGCCGCCGCTGGCGGCCACCAGGGCACCGAAGCCCTCGGCGCGGCGGCTGAGCAATGCCAGCAAGCCCAGCGCCTCAGCCTCCATGAGCAGCCGCTGACCGTCGGCCTCGCCAGCCTTCACCAGCCTGATCCGGTCGGCCTCGGCTTCGGCAAGCGTCCGCACCCGCTCGCGTTCCACCTGGGCCGGCACCACGATGTCGGCGTCCTGTGCGGCCTTGTCGCGCTCTGCTCGCACCCGCTCGGCGTCTGCCTCAGCCGAGAACGACTCCTGTGCGGCCTGTGCCTGGCTGACGCGCTCAGCGGCGTTGGCGGCGCGCTCGGCTTCGGCTTCCAACTGGCGCCGCTCGCCGGCCGATTGAGCAATCACAACGTACGATTCGTTCTCGCCTTCGGTCGCGGTGGCGTTGGCCTGCGCCACGCGGATGCGCTGCTCGCGTTGAGCCTCTGCGGCGCCGATGTCGCCGTCGCGCTCCTGCTCGGCCACCTTGACCTTGGCCTCGCTGATGGCGCGGGCTGCGGCTTCGCGACCCAAAGCGTCGATGTATCCCGATTCGTCGGTGATGTCCTGGATGTTGACGTTGATGAGGCGCAGCCCGACCTTGCGCAGTTCGAGCTCGAGCGATTCGGTGATGTTGACGATGAGCTGCTCGCGGTCGGTGTTGATCTGTTCGATCGGCATCGTGGCGATCACCACGCGCATCTGACCGAAGATGATGTCGCGGGCCAGGTTCTCGATTTCCAGCAGAGTCAGACCGAGCAGCCGCTCGGCGGCATTCTGCATGACGCCTGGCTCGGTGGAGACCCCGACCGTGAACGTGGCTGGCGTGTTGACCCGAATGTTCTGCTGCGAGAGAGCGCCTTGCAGCTTGATCTCGATGGGAATCGGCGTGAGGTCCAAGAAGGACCAGCCCTGCAGGATTGGCCACACCATTCTGCCGCCGCCATGCAGGCACTTCGCCGACTCACCTTCCCCTCCGACGCGTCCATAGATCACGAGGATCCGGTCGGATGGACAGCGCTTGAAGCGCGATGAGATCCACAGCAGGGCGATCAGCAGGATGGCGAACAGGCCACTTGCGAGTGCGATGACGGCCATAGCTACCTCTATGTCTGCTTGGTGTGGAAGGTCAGGCTAGTGAGGCGCTACGAGGACCGTCGAAGGGTCGACGACGCCGATGACGGTGACGGCAGTCTGCGCCGGCAGGCTTTCGTCGGACTCTGTCAGGGCGTTGATGACCCGCAGTCGACCCTGCACCATCACTTCGACTTTGCCTGGCTTGGCACGGTTCGCGGCAACCGTGAGATAGACGGTGCCGTGCGCGCCTACTGCGGACTGGTAGTCGATCGAACCGCTCTCGCCGAGCTTCGCGAACGAGCGCCACAGCAAGCCCACGGCAATGAACACTGCGAAGCCGGCGGCGATGGCGACGCCCACTGACAGGGCTGTGGAGCGGTCTGCCTGCTTCATGAGGACGCCCGTCCAGCCGAACGCAAACGAGAATGCGGTCAACGTCCGCACAGACAGGAACCCGCTGCCCGGGTCCTCGTCGCCAACGTCGAATTCGACGTCACCTCCGATGCCGAATGCCAGCAGCGCGATCTGCAACAGCAGGAAGAAGCTGGCGATGAAGGCGATCGCGTAGAAGATCTGCAGATCGCCGGTCAGAGCCTGCCACCAGTCACCCATGAACTGCCTCCTCGCTGGAACTCTACGCGTCGCTGCGAGTGGCCCGTCTGCGCGGAAGACCGCGAGCGAACCTGCCTCCGAAACAGGACTGGCCTAGCTGGACTGGCCTAGCTGGACTGGCCTAGCTGGACTGGCCTAGCTGGACTGGCCTAGCTGATTCTGCGCTCGGTCAGGCCGCCGGACGGCGTCCAGGTCTCGACCACCAGGTGCCTGTCCTCAACGCGTACCAGCACTACTCGGGCGATGTTGACGGTGAAGAGCGCCAACCGGACCGAGTCATCGATCTCGTGGTGATGCCCACGCACGAAGACCTCGAGCTGGTCCGTGTCCGCCGGCACAGCGCTGCCTTCGATCCGGGCATCTCCTGCCGCCAAGTCCTCGTCATCGGGCGTCGAATGCAGGCCGAGGCGCGAGTCGCGTCGCAAGTCGGCGGCCTTTGCCGAGGTCTGCTCCATGCCCAGCCACAGATGCCCGTCACGGATCGGCGCTTCCATGCCCGACATGCGAGGCGAGCCATCGCGACGGATGGTCGCCATCACGGCGTGTTGGTGATTCTCAAAACGCTCCTGCACCCGCCCGGCCAGCTCACCGCAGGCCTCGGCGAAGGCTGCCCAGCTCATCACGTTGCTCGTCGTGCTCATCCGAATTCTGCCTCGTTCACGACTCGATGCGTCTCGCCGTGAGGCTAAGAGGACGGTGTCGGTACCCGGCAGCCCCGACGGACTGGACTTTGCGCAGAAATGCCGCCACAGACGGCAAAATTGCACAAAGAAAGCGTGACAGCAACTTTCCGAGACGTCACCTATCCGCGCGGCCTCTCAGCGGACGGTGTCGGTACCGTCGTGGCCGTGAGGCCGGTGCGTGCAGCAGCGATGGTTGCGGTGATGGTGCTTCTGGCCGCAGCGTGCGGCTCCGGAGCCGACGATCCTGGCGGCTCGGCCGATCAGCAGCAGCCGGGTGTTGCAGGCGACCCGAGCGTTGCGGTGACTGCGCCTCCCGCCCTGCGCACGGTTCCGGCGCCGGCGACCAGCACTGCGCCTGCAGCAACCGGCACTGCGCCTGCAGCGTTCGGCACGGAACCGAGTGCGACTTCGAGCGCACCAACTAGCGCTGCTCCGACGACGCAGTCCTTGACCGAGACCCGTTTCGAACTGGTACCCGTTGCCGAGATCGCCGCGCCGATCGCGCTGATCGCCAGGCCCGGCACGGACCAGCGCTACGTGGCCACGCTGACCGGGCAGGTGTGGCTGTTGGACCCTGCCGATGCCAACGCCGCACCGCAACTGGTGGCAGACGTCGGCACGCGGGTCAGCCAGGGTTGCGAGAACGGGCTGCTGGGCCTTGCGTTTGCTCCCGACGGCTCGCAGCTGTACCTCAGCTATACCGACACGGGTCGCAATAGCCGGATCGCGGTGATGCCGATGGAGGGCGAGATCCCCCAGATCGACCGCAGCAAGGTGCTGCTGGCGCTCGATCAACCTGCGTGCAACCACAACGGCGGCGACCTGACGTTTGGGCCCGACGGGCAGCTGTGGATCGGCTTCGGCGACGGCGGCGGCGCGAATGACGTCTTCGGGCAGGGCCAGGATCGCGACACGCTGCTCGGCACCCTCGTGCGCATCGATCCGAGCCCTGCCTCGGGGGGGGGGGGGTTACGGCATTGGTGACCGCAACCCGTTCGCCACCAGCGGGGGAGCGCCCGAGGTGTGGGCCTACGGCGCGCGCAACCCGTGGCGGTTCTCGTTCGATCGCGAGAGCGGCGACCTGTGGATCGGCGACGTCGGCCAGGACCGCATCGAGGAAATCCATGTGCTGCCAGCCGACGACGGATGGTCACCGGGCGCCAACCTGGGTTGGCCGCTGTTCGAAGGCAACGAGCAGTTCAGTGGGAACGGTGCCGGTACCGACACTCCCTCCGACATCGTCTTCCCCGTCTACACCTACAGCCACGACGAGGGCTGCTCAGTCACTGGCGGCTACGTCTACCGGGGACGCGCCATCGGGGCCCTGTGGGGCACCTACGTGTTCGGCGATTACTGCACGGGTGAGGTGTGGGGCCTGGTACGGGGACCCGGCGGCGAACCAGAGCGGATCGAGCTGGGCGTGTCGGTACCGCCCAACTCGCTGGTGTCCTTCGGCGAAGACGCCGGCGGCGAGGTCTACGTGCTCAGCGCAGCGGGCACCGTTTTCCGCCTCGAATCAGTCACGCCGTAAAGGCTCCCGGCGACATGCCGCCCTCAGCTGGGTTGCCAAGCGCCCCAAGCGAGGTCGGTGACCACTCGGAGCGTCCAGCGCGGCTCAGTGGTGGACACGACCCACCCATCAGAGCCTCGCCGGCGGTTGATGAACCAGTCCAAGATGAGTTCCGTCGGGCCTGACCCGTAGCCGAGGTAGGCGCCGTCGGGAGACCAGCGCGCCCCGAGCGTGAGATCAGGCAGTTTGTGGACAAGCGTGAGCTCGGCACCCAGTGATCCGGCGGTGTGCAACTGAAGTGCCCGGCGATCGATCACGCCGTCGCCGTTCTCGTCATAGTGCGCGACGTAGGCGAGGCGGTTGTCCACCGGAGACCATCCGAGGACGTTGCCGTTCCCCTCGACGGCCGCAGCACCGCCGATTCCGTTGGACTGCTGGACCATGGGCCGGGTGCCGATGACGTTGCCGTCCGCATCGCGCAGCACCTGCGTGTACGCGACATGGTTGCCGTCGCCCGACCACAGCAGTGCCCCGTTCACGTTTGATCGGATCTCGCCCAGCTCACGCAGGTCGCTCCCGTCGCGTCGCACCACCCAGGCGTGTTCCCGCAGCGGGACGCCCCGGCCGGCCGTGCCGACTGTGATGCCGTAGGCGAGGTGGGTGCTGTTGGGTGACCAGCCCATGAACCGGCTGCCGACCGGCAGCTCGAGCACGTTGGTGTCGCCGTTTGCGGTCTGCACCTTGAGTCGCATCGAGCAGTCCGTCGGATCGAGCGACTCGTACGCGAGGTGGCTCCCGTCCGGCGACCAGAGATGCAGGAGGCGCCATTGGATGCGGTCGATGAAGCCCAGATCGCGGGCGTCGCTGCCATCGCTGCTCGCGATCCAGAGGTTCTGGCTCTCGTTCCGCTCGTTGCCGTCACAGTCGCTTGGCGTGGCATACGCGATGCGCTGACCATCAGGTGACCAGCCCAGGAACGTGACGTCCTCCCCGAGAGTGACGGGGGAAGTGCGTGCATCCACCGTCTCGATACGCGCGTGCGATGTCTCTTCCCCTGATTCGGGATCGGTGGACAGCTCCACGTACGCGAGGCGTCGCCCGTCGGGCGACCAGTTCGCGAGCGATAGATCCGAGAAGAGGAAGGTGCGGTAATCGACGTGGCCGATGCGGCGGAGTCGGCTGCCATCGGCCGCGGCGAGGTGCGCTTCGATGCTGTCGGAACGACCGTCGCCATCGGTGTCGATGAACCTGAAGGCGACCACGTGGCGGCCGCCGGGCGACCACGTCGGGTATCCGCCCGGTTCGAAGAGCACCTGTTCGTCACCGGCGAGCCCGGCGACCCTCAAATGGCCGTCGACATTGGACCAACTCAAACGACCGTCATTCGGATGCCATGCCCAGCCGCGATGGTCTTCGGATTGCAGCTGCCGTTCCGATCCGTCGGCGCGCACCGTCCAGAGGCGTTCGCCCTCGCCGGAGGGGCCTCGCGCCTTGCTCATTGCCAGGACCGGCAGCGACATTCCACTCACGGGAGCGGGGCGCGTCAGTCCTCGCTGGATGGCAGTGAAGATCGCGCGCACCTGCTCATCTGACGGGGAGGCTTCGGGGATCGCCACACGAGGCTCTCCTGCTTCGGCGATCCGCTCGATCTCGATCGTCGATCCGATGGCATCCAGCGTCGCCTTAACCGCCGTTTCGATGGCTGAGCCCACGTCATCGGCACGGCCCACGATCACGACACGCGCAGGGCGGTAGTCGGCGATCACGGAGGCGGTTGCGTCCGGCAAGCCGTCCGCGATCGTGCGCGGCGATACGTATGCGACGGCTGCGTCTGCGGTCTGGGCGGCCACGTCTGCTGCAGTGCGGACATCGGTCCCATTCCAGCCGTTCGCCACAATCAGGGTGGCCGTGTCCAGCCCGACGACCTCAGGGCGCTCCAGCGCAACGCGGGCAGCCAACGCTGCGGTCTCGATCCGGGTGGCACCGCCGAGGCGCTCGACCACGCTCCAGCGGTATGCCGCACGCGCCGCTGTGGTCAACTCATCCATCGCCGCCGGCGGCACCGCAACCTCGCCGCCCACGACCTGCACGCGGTCTGGCGCGAAGTCGGCTATGAGGGCGGCGGTCTCGGGCGACAGGCCGCCGGGATCGATGCACACCTTCGCTGCGTTGCGGGCGTGATGAGCCAGCGCCTCGGCGACCGCGTTGTCGGCTGGGCCCGGGCAACCGGCCACGACGAGCGTCAGGTTGGGCCCATTGCGTGCAAGATTCGATGGCGAACTTGCCGCGCCCGACGGCACCGCTGGTGCAAGGACGCCTAGCGAGACCGCCAGGGCCATCACTACCTTCGCTGCTGGCTTGAAACGCCGATTGCGACGCTTTGCCGTCGAAGTCGGAATTGCGGGACCGCGATCTCTCTTCACGAATGCGGAACGCTAGTCACCCCGATGCGTCGCACCTGACCGCGGTGGCCGGGCTCAGCTCTGGCCGGCCAGTTTGCGGTTCTTGATCTTGGCCTTGACGTAGTCGCGATTCATGAACGCAATGAAGTCGAGGCTGATCTCCTTCGGACAGGCTTCGGTGCACTCGCCGTGGTTGGTGCACGAGCCGAAGTACCGCTCCATCGTCTCGACCATGGCCTCGGTGCGCTCCCATCGCTGGGGCTGGCCTTGGGGAATCAGGTTGAGATGTGCCAGCTTCGCCGACGTGAACAGCTGCGCCGCCGAGTTGGGGCACGCGGCCACACAGGCGCCGCAGCCGATGCACGCCGCAGCGTCGAACGATGCGTCCGAGGCCTCCTTGGGAACGGGGGTGAGGTTGGCGTCGCCGGCTGCGCCGGTGTTGACCGAGATGTAGCCGCCCGCCTCGATGATGCGGTCGAAGGAACTGCGGTCCACCACCAGGTCGCGCACCACCGGAAACGCCTTCGCCCGGAATGGCTCCACGGTGATGACATCGCCGTCGGAGAACTTCCGCATGTGCAACTGGCACGTCGTGGTGGCGGCCTCGTGACCGTGCGCCCGGCCGTTGATCATCAGGCTGCACGTGCCGCAGATGCCCTCACGGCAGTCGTGGTCGAACTCGATCGGCACCCCGCCCTCGTCGATGAGCCGCTCGTTGATGATGTCGAGCATCTCCAAGAACGACATGTCCTCGCTGACGTCTGGTGCGTCGAAGGCCTCGAACCGACCTGGGGCGTCTGGCCCCTCCTGCCGCCAGATGCGCAACTTGAGGTTCAGAGTGCCGCCGTGGCTCTGCTGGCCGGACTGGCTGGGCTGGCCGTTGGTCCCGCTCACTTGTAGCTCCGCTGTGTCAGTGCCACCACTTCGAAGTCCAGCTCCTCGGTGTGACGGGTCTGCGTCTCGTCGGGCCCGTTCCATTCCCACGCGGCGACGTGCGCGAAGTTCTCGTCATCGCGCTGCGCCTCGCCCTCGGGAGTCTGGTGCTCGTTCCGGAAATGCCCGCCGCAGCTCTCCGCGCGAACGAGCGCGTCGCGGGCCATCAGCTTGGCCAGCTCGAAGAAGTCGGCGACCCGGCCGGCCTTCTCCAAACCCGAATTCAAATTTGCGCCCGATCCCGGTACCCGCAGGTCCGCCCAGAACTCGGCCTCGAGCGCTGGGATCTCGGACAAGGCCTTCTCCAAGCCTTCCCGGGTGCGTTCCATGCCGATGCAGTCCCACACGATCTTGCCCAGCTCCCGGTGGAACCAGTCCACCGAGCGAGTGCCGCCGATCGACAGAAACCGCTGGGTGGCATCGGTGACCCCGGCAACCGCCTGGGTGAACGCCGGGTCGTCCAGCGGCACCACCGACTCGCCGAGCCTCCCAGCCAGGTCGTCGCCGATGGTGTAGGGCAGCACGAAGTAGCCGTCCGCCAGGCCCTGCATCAGCGCCGAGGCACCAAGCCGGTTCGCCCCGTGGTCGGAGAAGTTGGCCTCGCCAATGGAGTAGCAGCCCGGAACCGTGGTCATGAGGTGGTAGTCGACCCACAGACCGCCCATCGTGTAGTGCGTGGCCGGGTAGATGCGCATGGGCCCCTCGTAGGGGTTCTCCCCGGTGATGCGCTCGTACATGTCGAAGAGGTTCCCGTACTTCGCCGCCACCGCCGCTTTGCCCTCGCGGGCTATGACCTCGGCGAAGTCGAGATAGACGCCGTTGCGCAGCGGCCCGACGCCCTTGCCCTGGTCCACGACGGTCTTCGCATTGCGGCTCGCCACGTCACGCGGCACCAGGTTCCCGAAGGCCGGGTACTTGCGCTCGAGGTAGTAGTCACGGTCGGACTCGGGGATCTGGTCGGGTGAGCGAGCGTCGTCCATCGTCTCGGGCACCCAGATACGGCCGTCGTTGCGCAGCGACTCCGACATCAGCGTCAGCTTCGACTGGAACTCGTCGCTGACCGGGATGCAGGTGGGGTGGATCTGCGTGTAGCAAGCGTTGGCGAAGTACGCCCCGCGCCGGTGCGCCCGCCACGCGGCGGTGACGTTGCACGCCATGGCGTTGGTGGACAGGTAATAGACGTTGCCGTAGCCGCCGGTCGCCAGCACCACCGCGTGCGCGGAGTGGGCCTCGATCTCTCCGGAGACCAGGTCGCGAGTCACGATGCCGCAGGCCCGACCGTCCTTGGTCACCAGGTCCAGCATCTCGCTGCGGGTATAAAGCTCGACCGCTCCGGCTGCGACCTGCTTGGCGAGTGCCTGATAGGCGCCCAGCAGGAGCTGCTGGCCGGTCTGGCCCCGGGCGTAGAAGGTGCGGCTGACCTGCGCGCCGCCGAAGCTGCGGTTGTCGAGCAGCCCGCCGTACTCGCGTGCGAACGGCACGCCCTGAGCGGCGCACTGGTCGATGATGTTCAGCGACACCTCGGCCAGGCGGTGCACGTTCGCCTCGCGGCTGCGGTAGTCGCCGCCTTTGACGGTGTCGTAGAAGAGCCGGTGAACCGAGTCGCCGTCGTTGGTGTAGTTCTTCGCTGAGTTGATGCCGCCCTGTGCAGCGAT
Organism: Candidatus Poriferisodalis sp.; assembly: GCF_965221945.1. Lineage (GTDB taxonomy): Bacteria > Actinomycetota > Acidimicrobiia > Acidimicrobiales > Poriferisodalaceae > Poriferisodalis. The sequence goes on from NZ_OZ244925.1 coordinate 3,640,932, forward strand.
CGAATGCGCCCGGCGGGGCGAATCGTGGAAGGTGAACGCCTTCACCCGGTAGCCCAGCTCAGACAGCGACGCTGCCGCTGAGGCGCCCGCCAGTCCGGTGCCCACCACGATGATCTCGAAGCGGCGCTTGTTGTTCGGGTTGACCAACTTCATGGAGAACTTGTGGTTCTGCCACTTGTCTGCCATGGGCCCATCGGGCACCTGGTCGTCGAGCACGCCGTTCGATGAACCGTTCATCGCCGCGTCAGCCCTCTCAGAAGCCATCCCAGTGAGCCTCCGCCTCTTCGCTGCATCTAATGTGCCTCCGCCTCGTCGGCCAAGCACTCAAGATCGACGCTGCTGCACTTGGCGTTGTCCTCGTCGACGAGGCCCGCTTGGACGAGAATCGGGAATGACATGTTGCCGACGAGGATCACGCCGGCCAGCACCGTCGCCAGGTTGCGGCGCAGACCGTTGTAGCGCGGATTGTTCACGCCGAGGCTCTGGAACATGCTCCAGGTGCCATGGAAGATGTGGATGGCCAGCGCCAAGTTGGCCACGACATAGATGATCGCCACGGGGATGGACGAGAGCGATTCGACCACGTTGTGGTACGGGTTGCCCCGCACGTAGGCGTCACCCAACCACCAACCCCACGTGAGATCGGCAACGTGGAACAGCACGTACAGGCCCACGATCGGACCCGTCCAGCGCATGGTGCGCGAGGCGTAGTTGGCGGCGATGTAGTCACGCTTGGACTCGTATTTCTTGGTGCCCCCTACGAAGCTGGCCCGGTCGGAGGCCAGCCGACTGCGTTCCTTCAGCGTGTACGCCGAGTGCAGGTGCACCAGGAACATGGCCAGCAGCCCGACCCGCATGATCCACAGCAGCAGCGTGCGAGGCAGCAGACCGCCGCCGAGGTCCCGCAGCGTCTCGGCGTACTCGTACATCCGCGAGGGGCCCTCGTAGAGGTGCAGGTTGCCGATCATGTGGACGATCACGAAGCCCAGCAGCCCGATGCCCGTCAACGCCATCACCCACTTGCGGCCGACTGCTGATTGGTAGATGTTCAGCGGGAACGGCAGCGGGCGCTTGGTCTTGAACACCGGTGCAGACCCGGCGGCCTGCGTGGCAGTCGGCGCCATGTGCTCCTCCTGGGGGTGGCGTGGTGCGGCGACCCAGTATTGCGTGCAACCAGCCGGTCAGCGCGGCTGAGGTTGCAGGGCGCGACCCGCTGGCCGGACGCGCCAACGCCGTACGGTACTTGCGCGCCTGCTGCAGTGCTCACTGTCGGCGGGCTGGAGTTGGCCGGCCCCGCCGAGCGCGCCAGGTTCGCCCTGCTGGGGACACAGCGGGGAGCTACACCCCCGACCCCGAGTGCACCGGGCGGGTGGGATCGGCGGAACGCATGGCGTGGCGCAGGGTGCGTTCGACCCATGGACGGATCCACGGTGCACGGCGCCGCCCGCCGGAGGGTTGCACCGGCTGCCAGGCGGCCACGCTGGGATGGTGGCCGACCCCCTCGACAGCGGCCGCAGATTCCCGGATGGCGAGCGCGCGCAGACCACGCTCTGCGCCGACAAACACGTTGGGCTCGAGCGTGAACTGCTGGCACAGCAGCGTGCCGGCGGCATCTGCAGCTTCGTAGGTACTGCGATGGGCGACGTCGTGTTCCACCGTTACCAGTGCGGGGGCTTCTCGCCGGTACGGCTCTCCGTTGACGAACCACTCGCCCCTTCGAACTGCCACCGTCCGGATGCCGGTTGAGCGCTGCACGGCGTGGCTGGAGCACCCGTCGACAGCGACGTCGATGTCGATGCGGTACTGCGGTTGGGCGCCCATGCCCGCCGGCCACCACAACGTCGGTCGTTCCAAAGCCACCAGCCACTCCAGCTCGTTGCGCCCGCGGGCCAGGACCGGTTCCGACTTGGCCAGGCCGTTGCCCAACGCCGCACTGTTTCCTGCTGCGTCGGCACCTGGGGCGCCGGCACGCCGGACGCCGATCGGGAGCACGGCGGTCGTGACTTCGCATCTGTGAGTGCCGGAGCTGTCCACGTTGGCGGCGATGCGCAGCACTGCCCTGTCGTAGTTGGCTTCGATCACCAGCGCACGGACGCGTTCGATGCGCGCCGGGCCGGTCTGTTCGATCCACACCTGCGCGTCCGCGCCCTGGGGCACTTGAACATTTCCGCGCGCAGCCTCAACGGCTAGCAGATGCTCTTGGCCGGTGCGCAGCAGTTGATTCACCTCGAAGGCGTGTTCGGCGTGGCGCCCACTGAGGTCGCCCAGGTACGTGCCGTCGAGCCACAGGTGGCCGAGCTCGCACAAGCCGCTCACAACGAACCACCAGCGAGCGTCGGAGTTCGCATCGCTGCGGAGTTGAGACTCGAGATCTGGCGACAGATCGAAGCGCCGCCGGTACAGAACTGCGCTCTTTCCGCCGAGGCCGGGATCGAGCCACCACCGGCCGGGAGTGGCAGTTTTCTGCCAGCCCGACTCGTCGAGCGTGCGGTCGGCCACCGTGCGCCACTCGCCGTGCCCCGCTGCTCGCACCAGCCAGTCGCCGTCCAGCGACCATTCGACGCTCACGTCGTGACGGTACCGGTCGTTGCCGGAGCTCTTGGCGCGACAGTCCCCGCGCCTGTCCATCAGCAGACCACTAGGTTGCCGCCATGACCCAACCCACGACGCTCGGCGAACTGCGCAAGATCGGCTGGGTCTCCCGACCGGTCAAAGACGAGATGCGTGCGAACGCCGCGAAGGCCGTCGCAGCGGGCGAGCCGCTGTTCGAGGGCGTGCTGGGCTACGAGAACACGGTGCTGCCCCAACTCGAGAACGCCATGCTGGCTGGTCACGACGTGGTGTTTCTAGGCGAGCGGGGCCAAGCCAAGACCCGCATGATCCGCTCACTGGTGGACCTGCTGGACGAGTGGATGCCCTACATCGAGGGCTCGGAGATCTTCGACGACCCCTACAACCCGGTTTCCCGTCACGCCCGCGACCTCGTTGCCGAGCACGGCGACGACACTCCGATTGCGTGGGCGCACCGCAGCATCCGCTATGGCGAGAAGCTGGCCACTCCCGACACCTCGATCGCCGACCTCATCGGTGAGGTCGATCCCATCAAGGTGGCCGAGGGCCGGTACCTGTCCGACGAGTTGACGCTGCACTACGGACTGGTGCCGCGCACCAACCGCGGCATCTTCGCCATCAACGAGCTGCCCGACCTTGCCGAACGCATCCAGGTGGGCCTGCTCAACGTGCTCGAGGAACGTGACGTGCAGATCCGGGGTTACAAGATCCGCCTGCCACTGGATGTACTGCTGCTGGCGACGGCCAATCCTGAGGACTACACGAACCGTGGCCGCATCATCACGCCGCTCAAGGACCGCTTCGGTGCGCAGATCCGCACCCACTACCCCCTTGATGTGGACACCGAGATGGACATCGCGGCGGCGGAGGCCCGCCCCTTGGACCTCGCGGACTTCGATGGCGGCGTCAAGGTCACCCTGCCCGACTTCATGTCGGAGATCGTGGCCACGTTCAGCCATGTGGCTCGTTCCAGCAGCCACGTCAACCAGCGCTCGGGCGTGTCGGTGCGCATGACGGTTACCAACAGCGAGACGCTGGTTGCGAACGCCACCCGCCGGGCGCTGCAGCGAGGCGAGCGCCACGTGGTGCCCCGAGTCAGCGACTTGGAATCGCTCATGAGCTCGACCGCGGGCAAGATCGAGATCGAGTCGATGGAGGAAGGCCGAGACGGCAAGATCGTCGAGACCATGCTCCGTGCAGCGGTGCTGGAGGTCTTCAAGAACCGCTTCTCGCCCGACGAGCTGAGCGACGTAGTGGCCAGCTTCGGCGAGGGGAAGGTGGTGCACACCGGCGACGACCTCGGCTCAGAGGCCTACATGGAGCTGCTCGCCGGCAACCAAGCGCTGGCCGTCGCCACGGAATCGCTGGTTGCGGCGTCAACCGACCCGCAGTCGGGTGAAGGAGCCGGCCCCGCCGTGCTCGCCTCGGCCGTGGAGCTGGTGCTGGAGGGACTGCACCTGTCCAAGCGGCTCAACAAGGAGCACGTGGGCGCCCGGGCGACATACCGCTCGCGGGGCTGAGTCGCTGCGAGGGCTGCGACCGTGACAGAGTGATGCTCATGCCGGGGAGTTCTGCATTCCCGAGGCGCGTGGCTGCGCTTGCGGCCGACGGGGCAAGGCAGTGAAGATCCGCTGGCGCCGGGCCCGTCGCGAGGGCGCCCGGTTCCGCTACTCCGCGTGGGACGGCACCCAGACCGGCTTCGATTTCGACGCGGACAGCTTGTTCGCCGAGATGACCGACGACCTGCTGTATCACGGCGATCTGAACGCCGCCCTGCGCCGGCTCATGCAGCAGGGCTTCACCGACGCCGAGGGCAACCGGCTCGAAGGCCTGCGCGAGATGATCGAGCGCCTGCGCGAACGCCGCAAGGAAATGCTGGAGCAATTCGATCTCGGCGGGGTGTACGACGACATCGCCCGCGAGCTCGACGAGATCACCGACACCGAGCGCGAAGCGCTGGAGGAATTCTCACAGGACGCAGCCGACAGCGGCGATGAGCGCCGGCAAGAGATCGCCGAGTCCAGCGCAGCCGGGCGCAACCTGCAGCTCGACATGCTTCCCCCGGACCTGGCCGGGAAGATGCGCGGCTTGCAGAACTACGACTTCGTCTCACCGGAGGCCCGCGAGCAATTCAACGAGTTGGTCGAGCGGCTGCGCCAGGAAGTCGCCCAGAGCTATTTCGACCAGATGACCGGGGCGATGGGCAATATGAGCCCCGAAGACCTGGCCCGCACCAAGGACATGATGGCCGAGCTCAACCAGATGCTCGAACAGCGTGCCCGCGGCACCGAGCCCGACTTCGAGGGCTTCATGGACCGCTACGGCGACTTCTTTCCCGAGAATCCCCGGAGCCTTGACGAGCTGCTGGAGATCATGGCCAGGCGCATGGCAGCCATGGCCTCGATGCTGAACTCGATGACCCCCGCCCAGCGACAGCAGCTGGCCGACCTGGCCGCGCAGCTCATGGACGACATGGACCTGCAGTGGCAGGCCCAGCAGCTCGCGCAGAACCTCCAGCAGGCGTTTCCTGACATGGGCTGGGATCGCAACTACCAGTTCGGCGGCGATGATCCGCTGTCGATGTCCCAGGCGGCCGACGTGATGGGCCAGCTTGGCGATCTGGACGCGCTATCGGAGATGCTGCAGGGCGCTGTCAGCCCGTCGGCACTGGCCGAAGTTGATCCCGAGCGGGTCCGTGAGTTGCTGGGCAACCAGTCCGCCGAAGCGCTGGAGCGACTCAGCGAGATGGCCCGCATGCTCGAGGAATCAGGCCTTGCGCAGCACACCGAGGGTCGCTTGGAGCTGACGCCGCGGGCGCTTCGCCGCATCGGGCAGAACGCGCTCGGCGACCTGTTCAACCGCCTCATGGACGACAAGGTGGGCAGCCACCAGGTGCGCAAGTCGGGCGTCGGCCACGAATTCGCCTACGAGACCAAGCAGTACGAGTTCGGTGACACGTTCAACCTGAACATCGAGCGAACCGTGCGCAATGCCGTCTCCCGGCAGGGGACCGGCACGCCGGTGCAGCTCACACCGGACGACTTCGAGATCGAACGCTCCGAGCTGCTTTCGCGAGCCTCAACCGTGCTGATGCTGGACCTGTCGCTGTCGATGCCGATGCGCGACAACTTCCTGCCGGCCAAGAAGGTCACGATGGCGCTGCACTCGCTGATCTCGACGCAGTTCCCGCGCGACTACTTGGGAATCGTGGGCTTCGCCGAATCGGCGAAGGAGCTGACGGCGGCCCAGTTGCCGGAGGTGTCGTGGGATTTCGCCTACGGCACCAACATGCAGCACGGCTTCATGATCGCCCGACGCCTGCTGGCCCGCCAGACCGGTTCGAAGCAGATCATCATGATCACCGACGGCGAGCCGACCGCCCACCTCGCCCGCGACGGCCGGCCATACTTCGCCTACCCGCCGGTGCGCGAGACCATCGAGGCCACGCTGCTGGAGGTAACGCGGGCGACCCGTGAGGACATTCGCATCAATGTGTTCATGCTCGACCCGAACAGCTACTTGCGGGCGTTCGTGGAGAAGATGACCGAGATGAACGGGGGGCGGGCTTTCTTCACCAGTCCTCAGAATCTTGGTGATTACGTGCTGGTGGATTTTCTTGAGCACCGTCGTCGATTGATTACCAGCGGCCGGCTCTAGCGGCCGTTCTCCCGGGGGCACGGCGACGGCGGCGTCCGTGCTTCAAACAGACGCAGCGCCTTTGCTGGGGCGCGGGGTCGCAGGGGCGCTGCATGACTGCGCGCGGACACCGCCGCCCCCGCGCCCCCTTATGTCTTTGAGCCGAGCGTTGTTTGGGTGTCGTCTGGGGTCGGCAGGGGTGGGGCGACGTTGCGAACGGTGAAGACACCGATGGCAGCGATCAGGACGAGCCCTGCGCCCACGACGCCCAGCGCGGTGGTGCCGAGGCCGTCGATCAGCAGGCCGCCCAGCAGCGGTCCGCCGGCGCGGCCTGCGGCCATGACTGCTTGGGCGTCGCCGGCACGTTCTTCGGGATAGCGGGACCGGCTGGCCAGGACTTCGAACACTCCCGGTATCGCCAGCCAGAAAAAGAAGCCCCACGCCACGAGCGCACCGAAGAACAACCACGAATGCGCTGATGTCGCGATGAGGATCACGCACGCCGCTGCGGCTGCCATCGGGGGGCTGGGGAACTTGCGGGGGGCCTTCCATCGAACCGCCGGGATCGCAACCAGGGCGTTGAGACTGAAGCCGACGGCGATCACCGTCACTGACATTGATGTGTTGGCGGTTCCCAGGACCACGGCGAACACGAAGACCGAAGAGCCGCCGAGGGTGAACAGACCCAGACAGATCAGCAGGATCCGGGCGGCCGGCACGGCACGGTTGCGCTTGGCCGTTCTGGGGAGATGGTCCACTTCGCTTCGGTAACCGAACGCCAGAGGGACGAGTGACACAACCGCCAGCGCGCCGAACACGAGCCGAGCGCCGCCAGCGGTGAGGAGCACCGAGATGAGCGGTGCCGCGATCAGCCCGACCATGGGGCCCGTCACCGCCACATCGTCCATTCGGCGCGTGTCGCCGAAGGCCTGCACCCATCCGTACCAGGCCACAAGCCCCAGTGCGAGACCGCTGAGGAGCCGCAACGCCACGAGCATCGCGAACGCGGGCAGGGCGGCCGAAGCCAGATTGGCCGCCGCGGCTGCCCCGAGACTGGTGACGAACACCCACCCGCGTGGCTGCAGCCAGCGACCGGCGCCCCATGAGGTCACCACGAATCCGCCCAGTTGGAACACGCCGATCAAGGAGGCCACGCCGAGGCTGATGCCGTAGTGATCAGTGATCTCCGGCAACAGGAACGGCGTCGAAACGAAGGCGAGGACGCTGAAGCCGACCGCGAGCAGGATGCCGATCTTGACCGTCGGTCGCAGCAGCAGCGCGAGCCGGATGGGGAATTGCACCAGCGGACGCTACTGGTGTGAGCGAGTACTCGGAGTTCAGGCGCGTGCCGGGGTGAGGCCGCCCAGGACCATGTCGGCGAATTGGCGGGCTAGGTCTTCTAGGCGGAGTTCGCCGCCGGGGCGGTACCAGTTGGCCAGGGAGTTGAGGCCCGAGATCATGATCCGGGCCAGAACTTTGGCGTTCGTGTCGGCGCGCAGGGAGCCGTCGGACTGACCTTCGGCGAGCAGGCCCACCCAGAGGTTCGTGAACTCGCGTAGGGCGCTGGTCAGCTGGTCGCGGGTGTGCGGGGGCGATTCGTTGTAGCAGCGGATGTTGGCCACCGTGAAGCTGCTCTCGGCGACGATGCAGTTGACATAGGCAACGATGGCTTCCGCCAGTCGTTCCGAGCCCCTCGCCTCGGGGCCTAGGGCTTCAAGCGCTGCATCGATGGCCTCGCGGGCGTGGTCGATGCCGACACGCAGCACCTCCTCGACGATCGCGTCCTTCGAGTCGAAGTGGTAGTAGAGGCTGCCGGCCTGCATCTCGGCGGCGCCGGCGATGTCGGTGAGGGTGGTGGCGGCGTAGCCGTGGCACGAGAGCAGGCGCGCGGCAGCATCCAGAATGCGCATCCGGCTGCGCTCGCCCTTGCGGATCCGACGGCCATTGTCGTTGCCGTTGTTCTCTTCGGCTTCAGTGGCGACGGTGCTGTCTGTGGGGCCCGACTCGGCAGAGCTGCCGGCGGTTGCGCCTGAACCGCCGGAGGCTGCGTCGGTGCTGTCCATAACCGAGAAAGAACTTAGTCCTGAACGAGCGCTCATGCAGTGGCCGAACACGCAGCAGTGTCTTGACACCTGCACGAGGCATCCGCCGGGCCGTGCCGAAGTGCGCTCACCTACACTCCGCGAAGCGGTCGCGCAGGGCGGCTGCGGGTCGAGCCGACGGGGGCCGGGGTGAAGTTCAGCTTGTTCATGTACTGCACGATCGGCCGCCGCCACGAGCTGGAAGCCGGCCTCGCAGGGCTCAACAACGACTACTACCAGCGCATGCTCGGCGAGATTGCCGAGATCGCACGCTTCGCCGACGAGACCGGCTGGTACGGCTTCGGCCACCCCGAGCACCATTTGCAGATCGAGGGCTTCGAGATCTCCAACGACTTGAATCTGATGGCCAGCTGGATCGCCCAGCACACCAGCCGGCTGCGGCCAATTGCCTGCGGGTACGTGTCGACCACTCACAACCCGCTGCGGGTGGCGGAGCAGGTGGCAACGCTCGACCACATGACCGGCGGGCGGCTGTGCTTCGGGGCGGTGCGCGGCTACCAGCACCGCTGGGTGGACCAGTTCAAGATCCGTCCCGACCTCGCCGCGGTCGGCAAGTGGAACCGCGGCACCTACGAGGACGAGTACAACCGCCGGTACTTCGAGGAGTTCGTCGATGTGGTGCTGACGGCGCTCCGCAACGACACGTTCTCCTATGAGGGCGAGTTCTGGCGCTTCCCCAACGACAACCTCAACCCGCACACCCACACCGTGTATTCCGACTACGGCGCCGGCGTGGATACCGACATGACCATCCGTGAGATCGGCATCGCCCCGCGCCCACTGCAGTCACCGCACCCGCCGCTGTACGGCGGTTTCACGATGTCGATGAGCTCGGCCGTGTTCTGGGCGCGTTACGGCGGCACACCGATCGTGCTGAGCGACAAGATGGACTTCTGCGAGGCGCTCTGGAAGGCGTACCGGGAAGAGGCCGCCCGCCACGGAGTCGAGAAGCCCCGCGGGCACGAGTGCGGCTGGGGCGGTGTGGCGGTGTGCGCGCCCACCGACGAGGAGGCCTGGCGCCAGTTCGCTGACATGGAGTGGTTCTGGAATCAGTGGGCCATCCAGTTCGGTCAGGGCATGCCGTTGCAGCTCGTCGGCAGCCCCGACACGATCAGCCGCCAAATCGAAGAAGCGCAGACGCTGCTCGGCATCGACGAGCTGTTCCTGTTGGTGCCCCAAGGCATTCACTCAGGCGACCAGATCATCTCGTCGCTCGAACTCATCACTGACAAGGTGATGCCGCGCTTTGCCTGAGCCGGACCGGGAGCCCATGGCCCAGCCGCCCCCGGACCGACGGCATCGGGGGCTGGGTTGATCTCCGGCATCTCCGAGCGCACAGTCACCGCAGCAGACGGTTCGGGGGCCGTCGTCGTGACCCCGCGTGGCGAACTCGATCTGGGGGCCATTGCGTCTCTGGACAGTGCCGTGAGATCGGCGCTGGCCGCTGCGGGATCGCCGCCGAGGCTCATAGTCGACCTGTCCGATGTCGACTTGCTGGCACCGGTGGTCCTCGGCGTTCTGCTCGACGCTCGGCGGCGCTGTCAGGGCGCTGGGGGCGCAATGTCGCTGGTCGTCACGAGCCCTGAAATCGGCGCCACGCTGGTCGACGCCGGTGTCGAGCCGCTCTTTGAAATTGCTTCTGGGATACAAGACGCCCTGCAGCGTCTCGCCGTCGGCTGAACATCCGGGAACGAGGCTCCCCTCAGGCTGATCGGCGTCAAGGCCTCCGAGGTAGCGGCCGTATCCTGTGCGCCCGTATGGCCGGTTCGGAGTACCTGTACCAGCGGGAGACCTTCGCAGGCGGAAACAGCCGGCTTGCTCGATTCTTGGCGCGGCCAATCCTGAAATTCGTCCACCGCGAGGTGGCCGGCAGCGTGCTGTTGTTGCTGGCGACCGCGGCAGCGCTCATCTGGGCAAATTCGCCCGGAAGCGACACCTACTTCAACTTCTGGCACAACCACATCGACATCACGATCGGCAGCTTTCAGCTGCACCCGCTGACGTTCGTGGAGTTCGTCAACGACGCGCTCATGGCGTTGTTCTTCTTCGTGGTCGGGCTGGAGATCAAGCGGGAGCTGGTGACGGGCTATCTCGCAAGTGTGCGCGCAGCCACGTTGCCGGCGATTGCCGCAATCGGCGGGATGGTCGTGCCGGCGCTGCTGTACTTCATGGCGAATCCGTCCGGGGATGCGGCGTCGGGCTGGGGCATACCGATGGCCACCGACATCGCATTCGCCGTGGGCGTGGTGGCGCTGCTGGGCTCGCGGATTCCGCCGATGCTCAAGCTGTTCTTGCTGACACTGGCCATCGTCGACGACATCGGCGCCATTGCCGTGATCGCCATCTTCTACACGAGCGACCTGAACCTCAAGTGGCTGCTGTTCGCCGTCGCGCTCCTCGTGGTCATCAGGCTGCTCACCGTGATGCGGGTTTGGGCCCTCGAGATCTACTGGGTGATCGGTTTGGTTGCCTGGTACGCCACGCTCGAATCTGGTGTCCATGCCACCATCGCTGGTGTCGCGCTGGGCCTCCTGACGCCTGCCAGGCCGCTGCTCGGCCGGGGGCAGGCTCAGGACGTGGTGGATCATCTGCCGGAACGTCCCAGCATCGAGCAAGTCCACCAAGCATCGTTCCTGGTGCAGGAATCAGTGCCGATGACCGAACGGCTGGAGACGCTGTTCCACCCGTTCACGGCATTTCTCATCGTGCCGCTGTTCGCCCTCGCGAACGCTGGCGTGCCGTTGTCGGGCGACGCGATCTCCGATGCTGCGGGCTCGCCGGTGACCTGGGGCGTGGTGGCGGGCCTGGTTGTCGGCAAGCCCGTCGGGATCACGCTGTTCACCTGGGTAGCGACCCGCTTCGGATTCAACCTGCCCGAGGGAATGAACTGGCCGCAGTTCATCGGCATGGGTTTCGCGGCGGGTATCGGCTTCACCGTGTCGATCTTCATCACGGGCTTGGCGTTCGACGACGGCGGCATCACCGACCTCGCCAAGATCGGCATCCTGTTCGCATCCGCGTGCGCCGGTATTGCGGCACTTGTCGTGCTGGCGCTGTCGGGCAAGGCAGGCGATCACCCCGGCGAAGCGCCGCTCGGCATGATCAGCGACCGCAGCGCGCCGCCGGAGTCTGCAGCCGCCGATAGCTAGCCTCGCTCCCCGGAATACTCTCCCATTGGCTGGCCCTCGAGACTGCGACAGTGGTGTCGGCCATGACCGAAATCTCGGTTCGGTGCGCTCTCTGCACGCCGTTCGCACAGCGGCAACTAGCTTCTCATGACCGTGACAAGGTTCCGCTGGCTGTTCGGCCTCGTGTGTCTAGCGGTGTTGCTCGGCGTGACACTGGCCGTGCAGCCGTTGGGGGCGGCGCAAACCGACACGTCGGGCGGCGGCGTAGTGGTGATTGCAAACGGCTGGTCGTCCGCGGATGTGGGCGCTGCGGCGCCGTTGGCGAATCGACTGGGCGGACGCGTGCTGTATGCGTCGGCGGACGCACTCGGCACGGCGACAGCGGATGCGCTGAAGCAGCTCTTGCCGTCCAAGATCATCCTTATGGGCGGCACTGCGGCGCTGACCGCTGCGATTGATGACGAGCTGTTCGAACTCTTGCCGAGTGTGCGCGTCGATCGCCTCAGCGGCGCCGACCGGATCGATACTGCGGCAAGAGCAGCGGCGTTCTACTGGCCAGCCGCTCCCCCGGGTCGGGCGGTGGTGGTCGCTAACGGCTGGTCGCCCGCTGACGTGGGCGCTGCAGCGCCACTGGCCGCGGGACTGAGCGGCAGCGTGCTGTTCTCGTCTCAACCCGAGCTCGGTGAATCCACGGTCACAGCGTTGGCTCAGCTGGCGCCGTCCAAGATCATCCTTATGGGCGGAACCGCCGCTCTGTCAACGGACATCGAGGCACAGCTCGCCGAACTCCTCGACAGAGTTCCGGTCGAGCGGCTCGCCGGCGCCGACCGGATTGACAGTGCTGCCAAGGCAGCGCTGTTGGCGGCCGCACCTGCCGGCAGCCCAGTGGTGGTCGCCAACGGCTGGTCGCCAGCGGATGTGGGCATCGCTGCTCCGCTGGCCGCGGCGCTGGGCGGCAGCGTGCTGTTCTCCAACACAGACACGCTCGGAGCCTCCAGCAGCGATGCGGTTACCCGTCTCGCCCCGACTGATGTGGTGTTGGTCGGCAGCGTCGCCACATTGACTGGCAGTATTGAGACGGAGCTAGCGGCACTTCTCGACCCAGTTTCGATAGTGCGGATCGCCGACACCGACCGAATCGGCGCTGCTGCCTCGGCGGCGCTGTACGCGCAGGCCAATCAAGTTGAACCTGAACGGCTCCCGACGACGTGGCTAGCCCGTATCAACGCTTACCGAACCGGATCGGGGCTCTCCGAAGTTGTGGACCGTCCCGATCGTTCGGACGGAATAAGGAAGCATCTCGAATACCTTCGACTCACCGACCCCTCGCTTCGGATCGGTACGTACGCGAATGCGCATTATGAGAATCCGGCAAGCCCCCACTACAGCGACGCTGGCGCTGCCGCGGGTCGATCATCCAACTTGGGCGTCGCGACGAGCGATGCCGCGGCAATCGATCAATGGATGGCTGCCCCATTTCATGCCATCGGTATCTTGCGCCCCCAACTCGAGAGCGTCGCTTTCGCGCGCGTCGACGGCTTTGGACTGAACACCGGATTGGACGTCATTCGCGGACTTGGCCACACAACCCACGACGAAATCGTGCTATTTCCAGGTCCTGGTAGTTGGGTTCCACTCATGCGCTTCCGGGGCGAGTTGCCCTCGCCGCTCGAGTCGTGCGAGGGATACCGCGCTGGCGCTGTGGGACTGCCGCTGATCATCATGCTTCCCACTGATACCGACCCTCTGGCCGTAGCCGAGCTTGTCGGCCCTGGAGGTTCACACCATCAAACCGCCGACGGCACGCTGTGCCGCGTGGATGAGCACACCTATACGACGACCGACGCTGTATACGGAGGAACTGGACTTTCCATCTTGCAAGGGAGCAATGCGGTGTTCCTCATCGCCGATACTCCGCTCATTCCAGGAAGATGGACAGCCACTTACCAATCCTCAGCCGCTGTCGAACCGCTGAGCTGGTCCTTCAACGTGCACGAGTAGACGCCTGCGCGCACTTGCTGCGAACGCGAACGCAGGTCATACTGCCGAGCGTTTGCGGCTAGTGGACGTGGGGCCTAGCGTTTCGGAGGCGTTGTGGATGCCTCGGCTCTGGCCGTGCTGTCCCCAACTGTGCCCGGGGCGTGTGCGGCACTGGCCCGGCTGGAACGTGCACCGCGGGTCCGGCGCCCCGACTCCTCATCCAACCCGACGCGACACCGTGAGGTCCATGTGACTGCTGTTCCGTATCTGGCCCTGATTGCTTCCGTGCTGGCCCTGCTTCTGGCCTACTACTTCGCCAAGGTCGTGCTGAGAGCGGACCAGGGCACCGACCTGATGCGCGAAATCGGCGCTGCCATCCGCGAAGGTGCCATGGCGTTCCTGCGCCGTGAGTACACGTGGGTGTCGGTCTTCGTGGCGGCGATGTTCGTGCTGCTGCTGGTCGTGCCTATCGACGGCCGTCCGGCGGCCAGCTTCGCCTACCTCATGGGTGCGGTGCTCTCGTCGGTTGCGGGCTTCATCGGCATGCGCATCGCCACTGCGGCCAACACCCGCACGGCCAACGCTGCCCGGCAAGGCGCCGCGAAGGCGCTGCCGCTGGCGTTCAAGGGCGGCGCGGTCATGGGCTTCACCGTGGCGGGTCTGGCGCTGTTGGGGATCTCGTTCAACTACCTGTTGTGGGTGAAGTGGCTGGGCGTCGACCAGGCCTTCCAGGTAGTGGCCGCGTTCGGCCTGGGCGCGAGTTCGATCGCTCTGTTCGCCCGCATCGGCGGCGGCATCTACACCAAGGCCGCTGACGTCGGCGGCGACCTCGTGGGCAAGGTCGAGGCCGGCATTCCCGAGGACGATCCCCGCAACCCTGCAACCATCGCCGACGCGGTCGGCGACAACGTGGGCGACGTCGCCGGCATGGGTGCAGACCTGTTCGAGTCCTATGCAGGGTCGATCGTGGCGCCGGTGGTGCTCGCCTCGCTGCTGGTACCCGTCTTCCTCGAGGGTGACAGTTTGGCCTCCGACTTCGGCGCTGCCGAAGGGCTCCTCATGTACCCGATCCTGATTGGAGCGCTCGGCATGATCGCCTCGATCGTGGGTGCACTCTTTGTGCGCGGCCGCGAGGGCCGAAGCCTGTCGGGTCAGCTGCACACCGGCCAGTACGTCGCGATGGCACTGACGGTGGTGTTCTCCGTTGTCGGCACGCTGGTGCTGTTCAGCGGCAGCCCGACAATCGGCGACTACGTGCTCAGCGCACCTATCTTCCTGGCGCTGACGATCATCGTCGGACTGCTCGGCGGCTGGGCCATCGGGTTTACCTCGGAGTACTTCACCTCCGAGCACTACCGGCCTGTGAAGGGCATCGCCCAGCAGTCCGAGACGGGCGCAGCCACCGTCACCATCGAAGGCATCGCGCAGGGCAAGCTCTCCACGCTGCCAGCGGTCGTGCTCGTGGTCGGCATGATCGGCCTGTCGTACTGGTTCGGTGGGCTGGCCTTCGGCTCAACCGGCGACGTGATCGGGCTGTACGGCGTGGCACTGGCGGCCATCGGCATGCTGTCAGTAACCGGCGTGATCGTGGCGGTAGACGCCTATGGGCCCATTGCCGACAACGCCGGCGGCATCGCCGAAATGGCCGAGCTGCCGCCTGAGGTGCGTGGCGTCACCGACAGCCTTGACGCACTGGGCAATACCACCGCCGCAGTCGCAAAGGGCTTCGCCGTCGGCTCGGCCGCAGTGACAGCACTGGCGCTGTTCAAGTCGTTCAGCCTGACCGCCGGCGACCAGGTGTTCCTCGACATCAACGACACTGCGGTCACGATCGGCCTGTTCCTCGGCGCCATGACCCCGTTCGTCTTTGCGGCGCTCACCATGTCCTCGGTGGGGCGGGCCGCTCAGGCGATGATCGTGGAGGTCCGCCGTCAGTTCGCCGAGATCCCGGGTCTGCGGGAAGGCGAACCGGGCGTCAAGCCCGACAGCCGCCGCTGCGTGGACATCTCCACTCAGGCGGCGCTGCGCGAGATGCTCCTGCCCGGTGGCCTCGCAATCGTGCTGCCGCTGGTTATCGGCTTCATCGACGTGAACGCACTCGGCGGCTTCCTGGCCGGGGCAGTGGTGACCGGCTTCCTGCTGGCCATCTACATGGCCAACTCCGGCGGCGCCTGGGACAACGCCAAGAAGTACATCGAGGCGGGAGCCCACGGCGGCAAGGGCACCGATGCCCATGCGGCGGCCGTGGTCGGTGACACCATCGGCGACCCGTTCAAGGACACCTCAGGCCCGGCCATGAACATCCTCATCAAGGTGATGACCATCGTCAGCCTGGTCTTCGTCCCCGCCTTCCTCTAACCACCAAGCGGCTTCGGCAAGTTCAGCGAGCCCGACCTCCCGATCGCGCTCGGGCACATACCGCCGAACCGTGGCGTAGCGTCCGCGGTCGTGCGCGAATCAGCAGCGGAGCCGCACCTAGTGGCCGATGAGGCTGCCGTTCGGCCTCGGACTGTGTTGATGGTGTTGGTCGGGGTGCATGCCATCAACGACTTCTACGTCACGGTGCTGCCCGCGTTCCTCCCCGCCCTGGCCGACGAGTTCGGCTTGAGCTACACGGACCTCGGCGTGCTGTCGTTCGCGTTCACCCTGCTGACTGGTGTGCTCTCGCCGGTGCTGGGAGGCGAGGCTGACCGCAGGGGCAGGCGGCGGTGGATCTTGGTCTTCGGCTTCGTCATCGGGGCCGTGGGGTTCTTGGGGATGGCAGCGTCGCCAAGCTTTTGGTTGATCGTGATGCTGAGCCTGTTCTGCGGCCTCGGCGGCGCCGCCTACCACCCGCAGGCCACGGCGTTCATTGTCTCTGCCTATCCCGACAAGCGTGGTCGCATGCTGGGTATCCACGGCTGGGGCGGTTCATTCGGACACTTCGCCGCGCCCGCGGCAGTGGTGCTGGCGGTCTCGGTCCTGAACTGGCGACTGACCATGGTGGCGCTGGCCATCCCGATGGTGATCGCGGCCGCGACCCTGCAGTGGCGACTCCGCGAGATTCCGGCTGCGCCGGCGGTACGGCTGCGCGGTGCGTTCAACAAGCCGCTGCTGATGCTGGCGATGTCGTTTGGGGCAGTGGCCATGGTGGGCATGAGCTTCATCAACTTTTCGGTGAAGATGCTCGTCGATAAGGTTTGGGACACCAGCGATGCCGGGGTGATCCTGACCGTCATCCTGCTGGTCGGCGTTGTTGCCCAGCCGCTGGGGGGCTTGGCGTTCGATCGAGCCGGCGGCCGCACGGTTCTGGTGATCGCCGCCATGGGCACCACGCTGTTCGTGGGCCTGTTCGCGCTCACCGGCGGCGCACTCTCGCTGGTCGCCCTCGGCGGCATCTCGTTTTGCACATTCAGCCTGTTCCCGGTCTCGATGGCAATGGCCAGCCGGCTGGCACCGCCTACGCAGACCGGGGCCGGCATCGGCGTGATATTCGGCGTCTCTGGCTTGATGACCGCCGTTGCGAAACCCGCCGTGGGAATCCTGGGCGACATCACCGGCGACATCCGGGTTGCACTGGCGTGGCTGCTGCCGCTCGCTCTCGTGGCGGTCGTGCTGGCATCCCGCCTCAGCCCCGATGCCCGCTACGTCCCTGCTGCGGTCACGAAGTAACGCTGCGACAGCAACGGGCTCACGCTGCGCAAGCTGAGTTCGTCATCCTGCGCGAAGCCATCTGACGCCAGGTCGGAATCAGGCGCCGAGGACGGCCATGCCGATGGCGCGGGCTGCCTGCGCCTGACGCTGATCGAACGTCAACATGGTCGCGTTCGGACTCGCTCGCCGGGCTGCTGCCAAGTGGATGGCGTCGAGCGACCGGCACAGCGTTTCCTCTGCAATCCAGGCAGCGTCCGCACATACATCCGCATCGAGGCTCATCAGCGCAAACTCGTCGAGGTCGATCTGCAGCCGGCGTTGCACACTTGCCAACTCCTCGCCAGCGAAGTGGCGTACGAAGTTGCGGCGGACTTCGATCTCCGTGAGTTGCGAGGTAACAGGCACCCGCTCTGCGGTGACGGCGCGGAGTGTCTCATCGGAGCCGACTTCCGGCCGGTACAGCTTCATCATCGCGCTGGACTCCACGTAGAGCACTAGTCACCGCGGTCTTCGTCGAGCATTTCTTGGATGCTCGGACCGTCGGACAGCAGGAGCGGGCGGGCTTTCCCCAGCCCGCCACGGCGCTTCGGCGGGGTGATCCAGCCCTCGGCGACGCCCTGTTCGATGCGGGCCATGTCGTCCAGCGTCGCGTCGTCCAGTGCGGTCAGCTGAGCGACGGGACGACCGCGGTCGGTCACGATGATGCACTCACCGTCGGCAGCGCGCCGCACGCATTCCGACAGCTTCGCTTTCAGCTCTCGAATGCCGATGTTCGCGCCCATGTGACCACCTTAGTGGGTCATGTAGTCACAACAGAAATGAATTGTGACTACATCGGTGCGCGAGTCGCCTAAGTCTCCGTCGAACGCGCCGGGGCGTCGTCATCTCCGTCATCGGGTTCGGGGGTGTCGTCGTCGGCTGCGTCGCCGCTGTCTTCGCCGGAATCGGAGGCCTCGTCCGCGGCCTCCGCAATATCGTTGTCGGTCGGTTCGGGATCCGGGTCGGCATCTTCGGATTCGGAGCCCTTTGCCTCGCGGTGCCTGCGCAGGGTGACGAGAGCGGCGAGAGCCAGCACGATCGCGGCGACGATCCCGCCGATCGCTGCGGGGCCCAGTCCGCCCCCGCTAGGCGCCGTCTCGACGTAGATCGTCTCGGGGAGCTCGTCCAGCGCGTCGAAGGGGAGTTCCCACGTGTACTTGGACTGGCTCACCGTGTCGGCGTTGTGCTCGACGACATCGCCGGGCAGCGTCACCGAGAACGTCACCGTGGGCGCGTCGAAGCCCATCGCCGTGATCTGGGACAAGTCTTCGGCGCTGGCTTCCTCCTCGAGTGTGCCCATGTCGAGTTCGAAGCGCCATCCGCCGCCGTCGAAGCGACGCACGCCCGGGCCGTCCTCTTCGGCCATTTCAGCTAGGACGGCGTCGCCTGCATCGGCCGTCCACGTGGCAAGGGCAGTGATGACGCAGTCCCCGTCCTCGATGCCGACGTCAACGCTCTGCTCCACGTCGATGTCGCTGACGCCCAGCGGGTCGTCGAAATCGGCATCGTCCGCCATCTGTTGGCAGAGGTCCTCGGAACTGCCGCCCTCGCCGAGGGCCGCCAAGCCAAGAACTGCCTCGTCGATGCGCATCGACGTACCCAACGAGCCCGACTTGTCGTCCCGGAAGACGAAATCCATCTCGATGTCGACACAGGCCGTCGCCAGCAGGGCCAGCACGCATGCGGCCATCGCCCTCCGCATCATCGATCGCCAGCGTGAGGCGTTGCGAGGACGTGGACGCGAACCGATCATGACGACACCGTAGCCCTCTCCGAGTCGGGGCTTGCCACGGTTTGCCCAGCCCCGCCCCGGCACTCGGACGTCAAGTCTCGGCAGTCTCGCAAGCAGCTGATTCAGGTGGCGGCGGGCGGGCGGAGACGGTCGGCCACGCCGCGGGTGAGGCGGTCCAGAATCCCTGCCAGCAGGACGATGGCGATGCCGGCCTCGAAGCCTCTGCCCACTGCGTCGCTGCGGCGCAGGGCGTTCACGGTCTCGAGCCCGAGTCCGCCGCCGCCGACTAGCCCGGCGATCACCACCATGGCCAGCACCAGCATGATCACCTGGTTGACCGCCACCATCAGCTCGGGCGCCGCCAGCGGCAGCTCGACGCGGCGCAGGCGCTGCCCGCGGGTCGCGCCAAAACTTGTCGCCGCTTCGTGCACTTCTGCTGGCACCCGCCGGAGCCCGAGATCGGTGTAGTGCACCGCAGACGGCAGCGCGTACACCACCGAGGCGATGATGCCCGGGATGCGCCCCACGTGGAACAGCGTGATGACCGGCACCAGCAGCACGAAGCTGGGAATGGTCTGCAGGAAGTCCAGCACCGGGTCTGCCAGCTTCTGGAACCGGTCGCTGTGCGAGGCCCAGATGCCCAGCGGAACTCCGATCGCCAGGGTGGCCGCTACCGCCACCACTGTCTGGGCCAGCGTGTCCATCGACAGCTCCCACATGCCCAACCAGCCGATGCCGAGCATTGCAATGCCAATGCCCAGGCCCAGTCTCACGCCACGCGCCATCAGGCCCGCCAACACGCCGAGGCCGATCATGGCCGGCCACGGGATCTGTGATGAGAGCAGCTCGCGCAGCGGCGTCACCATGTACAAGGTGATGAAGTCGCTGAGCGGACCGGTGCCGATGCCCGACGAGCCGATGTCGTAGAGGTTGTCGCGGGCCCACGCCGTGATGTCGTTGACATACGGCGCGTAGTGCCACTGCAGCCATTCGGGAAACTTGTTGTGACCCACAATTCCGCCCACCAGCGCCACCGGCGCCATCGCAGCCGCGATCCAGCGGATCGCCTGCAGGTCTGCGGCCCGCAGCGAGCCGTCCGAAGATGCGCCATGTCCCTGACCGCGGCCGCGCTCGCCCAGAGTGGCGATTCCTCGTGTGAAGCGATCCAGGATGATCGCCATGATGACGATGGCGATGCCGGCCTCGGAGGCCTCGCCGACGTCGATGTCACGCATGGCGCGCAGCACGTCTTGCCCGAGCCCGCCCGAGCCGATGAACGCGGCGATCACCACCATGCTCATGGCGAGCATCGTCGTTTGGTTGACACCGGCCAAGATGGCAGGGCGGGCGGCAGGGATCTGCACCAGACGCAGCGTCTGACGCTCGGTCGCACCGAACATTTCCGACGCCTCGACCATGGGCTGGGGCACGTTGCGCAGCCCGACGTCGGTCAGTCGTACCACTGGCGGCAGGGCGAAGATGACCGTCGCAATCAGCGCGGGCACCCGCCCGATGCCGAACAGCAGCACGAACGGGATGAGGTAGACGAACCCGGGCATGGTCTGCATGGCGTCGAGCGTGGGACGCAGCACGCTTGCGAACCGGTCGTTACGCCAAGCGGCGATGCCCAGCGGGATGCCCGCCAG
This sequence comes from Candidatus Poriferisodalis sp., assembly GCF_965221945.1. Classification (GTDB taxonomy): domain Bacteria; phylum Actinomycetota; class Acidimicrobiia; order Acidimicrobiales; family Poriferisodalaceae; genus Poriferisodalis. The sequence continues at coordinate 3,661,399 of NZ_OZ244925.1, forward strand.
CAACGACAGGAACACCGCCACGCCCATGAGCGCGAGCGTGGCGAAGCCCTGCTGCCACAGCTCAACCATGCCGATGACCACCACACCGCAGAAGCCGAGTGCCCCGGCCACCCGGCTGCGCACCCGCCACAGACCGAGGCCGCAGAAGACGGGGTACACGTACCAGGGGAACCACCGCAGGATTGCTTCGAGTCGCCGGATGCCGGCGTCGGCCAGATCGGTGACGGGGTTCAGCAGCACCGAGTACAGCCAGTGCGAGGTCTGGTTGTTGATGAGCCAGCGCCGGGTTCGATCGATCGGGTCTGCCAGCCCGAGATTCCACGACTCTGGGAAGGCCCCCACTGACGCGGCGAAGCCGACGATCACGAGAGCCACCGACGCTGCAGCCATGCCGACCGCGACCGGCGACGGCCGCCGAGCCGACGGCGTCCCAGCTCCCGCAGGCGCGTCGGCCTCGACCGTCTGGCTCATCTCAGGTTCCGCTCCAGAGCTGTGTTGGATGGCGGTGCTGGAGCTACCTCGGCGTTCGTCTCAGGGCTCATCTCAGGTTCCGCTCCAGCACCGCTGCCACGTCGTCCTGGTGCAGTACCCCAATGGGGTCGCCAGCGGCGTTGCACACCAAGACGGGTCGGTGCTCTGAAAGCAGGTGCGGCAGGGCCGTTTCGAGCGTGGCGGTCTCGGTCGTGCGTGGCCAGTCATCGCCGACGACGGTGTCGTCCAGTGGCCGCATCAGCGAGCACGCCGGAAGCACCTTTGCGATCGGAGCGTCCTTTGTGAATGCGCGGACGTAGTCGTCCGCCGGTTGCGTCAGGATCTCGAGCGGTGTGCCGACTTGGGTGAACGCCCCGTCCCTCATGATGGCAATCCGGTCCGCCAGGCGGAGAGCTTCGGCGAAATCGTGAGTGATGAACACGATCGTGCGCTGCAGCTTGAGTTGCAGGGCCACCAGCTCGTCCTGCATATCTCGCCGGATGAGTGGGTCGAGCGCCGAGAACGGCTCGTCGAAGAACAGCACTTCGGGCTCGACTGCAAGGGCCCGAGCCAGCCCGACGCGTTGCTGCATTCCGCCGCTGAGCTGCTGTGGATAGTGGTCGCCCCAGCCGTCGAGGCCCACGGTGGCCAGCACCTCGCGTGCCCGCTCATGGCGTTCGTCACGCCCGACGCCCTGCACCTCAAGCCCGTACGCGACGTTGTCGACGACTCGCCGGTGCCCGAACAAGCCGAAGTGCTGGAAGACCATGGCCATCTTGCTCCGGCGCAGCTCGCGCAATTCCGCCTCGTCGGCGTCGGCCAGCACCGTTCCGCACACCTCCATATCGCCGTAGGTGGGCTCGATAAGGCGCGACATGCAGCGCACCAGCGTGGACTTGCCGGAGCCTGACAGGCCCATGACCACGAATGTCTCGCCGGCGGACACCTCGAAGCTCACGTCGCGCACCGCCACGAGGCAGCCTGTCTCGGACTGGATCTGCTCTCGCTGCGCGCCTGCGGAGGCCAGCTCGCGCGCTGCATCGACTTTCTTGCCGAAGATCTTCCAGAGACCACTGACCGTGACGATTCGATCCATGGGCGCCTCCGCTGGCCGCGTTACCGTCCAGCCGGACGGGTTCGGCGTGTCGATACGCTGTGCTGACTGTGGCACGATCTCGCCCCCGCGATGCGACAACCGCCGGCGGCACAGCCTCGGTGCCGACCGCCGACAGGGTCGGATCGCGATCGGGCCTGGTGCAGGAACGCGCCGTGCAGACCCGCGAGCGAATCCTGCAGGCCGCCATCGAGGTCATCCGAACCGACGGCGCTGCCAACCTCACGCTCGATCGAGTCGCGGCGGCAGCAGGTGTCAGCAAGGGCGGTTTCCTGTACCACTTCGGTTCGAAGGACGCCCTCATGGCGGGCCTGTTGGACGAAACGCTCGCAGTCCTCGACGACGAGCTGGACATCCGCGAGGCCAGCTTCCGTGCCGCTGATCCCGCTGCCCGGGGTACGTTCGCACTCGCGTACCTCGACTATGTGCGCGAGCCGTACAAGGCAGCTGATGACACCTCGGCGTCGATCCTGGCGGCTGCTGCGCTCGACGACGAGCTGCTCGCGAACACCCGCGAAACGTTCGAGCGCTGGCAGGAGCGCCTCATGCGCAACGACAGACTGGCGGAGACCACTGGGCTGCTCGCACGCATCGTGGGTGACGGCCTGTGGCTCATCGACCTGTTCGGACTTGCACCGCCGACCAAGGCCGAGCGCCACGAAGTGCTCGACCTGGTCTCGGCGATGATCTCCGATCACGATGGCAGCGAGGTCGGCTCGGCGCCATAAACCGGCACGTCCAGCGGCGCGAGCGGCACATTGCCGAGCAGCACGTCGGCGGCTTTCTCGGCGATCATCATGACCGGCGCGTAGATGTTGCCGTTCGTGACCGTCGGCATGACCGAGGCATCCACGACGCTGAGACCCGAGGTGCCCCGCACACCCATTGTTGCGGGATCGGTGACAGCCAAGTCGTCCGTGCCGAGCCGCGCTGTGCCTGCGGGATGCAATGCCGTCTCCGCATCGCGTGCCACCCAGTCCATGATCTCGTCGTCCGTCTCGGTGGTCGGGCCGGGCGACAGCTCGCAATCGTTGTATGCCTTGAAAGCGGGCTGGTTCATGATGTCGCGCGTCACCCGCACGGTCTCGACCCACTCTCGCCGGTCCTGGGCGGTTGACAGGTAGTTGAACCGGATCGCCGGCTTCGCAGCGGGGTCACGCGAGCTGATGCGCACCCAGCCGCGGGCATCGGAGTACATGGGCCCCACATGGACCTGGTAGCCGTGCTTGCTGACCGGTGCCGAGCCGTCATAGCGCACGGCCAGCGGCAAGAAGTGGAACATCAGGTTCGGATAGGCCGCGTCGGTGTTGCTGCGGACGAAGCCCCCGGCCTCGAAGTGATTCGTTGCCCCAGGTCCCCGCCGTGCCAGCCATTGCAGCCCGATCCATGGCCGGCGCCAGCGTTGCAGATTCGGCTGCATCGAGACCGGCAGTTTCGAGGCGTACTGGATATAGACCTCGAGGTGGTCCTGAAGATTCTCGCCGACTCCCTCCAGCTGGGAGACGACCTCGATGCCGTGCTGGCTGAGCAGTGCCGCAGGACCGACGCCTGACAGCTGCAGCAGCTGCGCCGAGCCGAATGCGCCCGCGCACAGGATCACGTGCCCTGCGCGGGCGACATGCTGGCGGCCCCGCCGACGGTAGGCAACCCCCGTCGCCCGGTTCCCATCGAAGCGCACCTGGCTGATCAGCGCACCGGTGCGGAGCTCCAGATTCGGGCGGTCCATCACTGGATGCAGGTACGCCCGTGCCGCAGACAGCCGCCGGCCGCGGTGAATGTTGCGGTCAAACGCAGCGAAGCCCTCTTGGCGAAAGCCGTTCACGTCATCGGTCAGTTCGTAACCGGCTTGCTGCGCGGCCTCGAAGAACGCCTCGAACAGCGGGCTCGCCGCCGGGCCCCGTTCGAGCACCAGCGGGCCATCGCCGCCGCGCCACTCGTCGGTGCCCGCCAGGCACTTTTCCATCCGCTTGAAGTACGGCAGGCAGTGCCGGTAGTCCCAGGACGCCATGCCGGGCTGGCTGGCCCACTTGTCGTAGTCGGCGGGATTGCCTCGCTGGAAGATCATCCCGTTGATGGAGCTGGAGCCCCCGAGCACCTTGCCGCGAGCGTGGTACACCCGCCGACCGCTCATGTGCGGTTCGGGCTCGGTTTCGTACTGCCAGTCGTAGAAGCGATTGCCGATCGGCATCGCCAGCGCCGCAGGCATGTGGATGAGCACGTCCCAGCGATAATCCCGGCGACCGGCTTCGAGCACGAGCACCTTGGTGCTGGGGTCCGCACTCAGCCGATTGGCAAGCGCGCAGCCAGCCGATCCGCCGCCGACGATCACGAAGTCATACACAGGATCTTCCATGGACTGCATTGTTCATGATTTGATGCACAGAACTGTGACATGCGAGACGAGCCCCGTCGGCGCCGGCCCCGGAGGGCCGACGCCGACGGGTCAGCGACCGGCTGCAACCTGTGCGCTGCCCGGCTATTGGAGCCAGGCGCTCCAGGTTGCCTCGTTGTCTGCGATCCACTGCGCAGCGGCGTCGTCGACCGACATGCCTTCACCCTCGACGGCGGCAAGCATCGCGATCTGGTCAGCGCTGTCGTAGTTCATGGCTCGCAGCAACTGGTCTGCTGCGGGGGCGTTGTCAGCGAGGCTGGCATCGATGATCTTGAACAGGACATCGGCCGGGTAGTCGCAGTCGACACCGCCGGCATCAGCTGTGCCGTAGCAGGCGTCGCTGTAATCGGGCAGAAGCACGTTGGTGAGGTCGTAGCTGTTGAACGCTGAGTGCGGGGTCCACAGGTACACCAGGATCGGATCCTCCCGGCTGTACGCGGCGTCGACAGCCGCCAAGATCGCGGCCTCGGACCCGGCGTACACAACCTGCAGCGGCAGGCCCAGGTTGTTGATGATGTCTTCGTCGTACTGCACGAAGCTCGGATCACCGCCCAGGAACTGTCCCAGGTCGCCGGTCTCTGCGGTGGCGAACAAGCCGGCCAGCTCAGGATCGGCGAAGCCCTCCCATGTGGCCAGCTCCGGATGGCGTTCGACCATGTAGGTCGGGATGAACCAGCCGATCTTGCCGATCGGGCCGAGCAGACCCGCGTTGTCCACGTTGGCGCCCGCGTTGTCGATGAAATCGATCACGTTCTGTGCGTGACCGGATGGCCAGACTTCCAGCGAGGCGCTCAGATCGCCGGTGTTGATGGCTGCCCATTGGGCATTCTCGTCGATCTCGACGATCTCGACGTCGTAGCCGAGTTCGCTCTCGAGCAGCTGCGCGGCGACTGCCACGTTCAGGGCCGAGCCGTTCCACGGATTCGCGGCCAGCGTGATCGACTCTTGCGAGCCAAGATCGTCGCCGCCCGTGCATGCAGCTGCGAAGAGCCCGAGACCTGCAATCAATGCGATGAGCAAGTGCCAGCTGCCGAGCTTTCGATGCCGACGCGTTCGTGCGTCGGATTTGCGTACTTCGGACATGGGCACCCCCGGTTTCGTTCCCCGCCCGTCAGTACTGCCCCTCGCCGGCGTCTGTCACCAGCGCCGGCTTGTGGACGTTCGACCTGCTGCGGGTCCGGCTGTCCCAGCCTTCCCCGGATAAAACAGGCCATTTGGACGGTTTTGAAGAACATAGCACGCCGAAAACGGGCCGGTACCGCGCACATGCGCGCGTACCGCACGACCCGAAGACAGCGGGAAGCGAAGCATGTTGCTCGGCCCCGCACAGGCGGGCGTACTGTGCGGTCCGATGATGACTCCTAACATCCTGCTGGTCATGGCCGACCAGCTTGCGCCGCACTTCACCGGCACCTACGGCCACCCTGTCGTCCAGACGCCCTCGATGGACTCGCTCGCAGCGCGGGGGGTCCGGTTCGACGCTGCGTACTGCCATTCGCCGCTGTGCGCACCCTCGCGGTATTCGATGATGACCGGCAGGCGCGCGTCGGCGATCGGCGCATGGGACAACTCGGCTGAATGGAGTGCGTCAGCGCCCACCATGGCCCACTGGCTGAACCTGGCGGGCTACCGGACGGTGCTCTCGGGGAAGATGCACTTCGTCGGCCCCGACCAACTGCACGGCTTCAGCCGGCGCCTGACGACTGACATCTACCCGTCGAACTTCGCCTGGACTCCCAACTGGGATAACGCGGATGAACGGATCGGCAAGTGGTACCACAACATGGACAGCCTCTCCGAGGCCGGCCAGGCGCTCGCCACCTACCAGATCGACTACGACTCCGAGGTGGGTTTCGCCGCACGCCGATGCCTGTACGACCTGGCCCGCGAGGCTGATGACCGCCCGTTCTTCCTGGCTGTGGCCTTCATCCACCCGCACGATCCCTACGTGGCGCGCCCCGAGTGGTGGAACCTCTACGACCACGACGAGATCGATCTGCCTGGCCCGACCCCTGCCGAGCTTGACCCGCACACGGTGCGCATCCGTGCCGGCATCGAGGCCGACACCGTCGGCTGGACGCAAGAGCAGTGCCGCGCTGCCCGCCACGCCTACTACGCCAACACGAGCTACTTCGATTGGTGGCTGGGCGAACTGCTGGGAGCGTTAGAAGAGACTGGCCGTGCCGATGACACCGTGGTCATCGCCACCAGCGATCACGGCGACATGCTCGGCGACCGGGGTGCATGGTTCAAGATGTCGTTCTTCGAGCGGTCCGCCCGTGTCCCGCTGGTGATGACCGGGCCCGACATCACCCAGGGTGCTGTGCCGAACGTGTGCTCCCTGCTGGATCTGGCGCCGACGCTGGCGGACATCGCAGGGGGTCGGCCGGCTGAGCACGGCGCTCCGCTCGACGGTCGCAGCCTGTGGCCCGCGGCGACCGGGGGTCACGACCCGGTCGATGAGACCACCGGCGAGTACATGGGGGAGCTGACCTCCCATCCCATGTTCATGATCCGCCGCGGCCGCTACAAGTACATCCACTGCGACACCGATCCGCCGCAGTTGTATGACATCTCGGCCGATCCGGCCGAGCATCACAACTTGGCCGATCCTGCCGAGCATCGGAACCTGGCCGATCCCGCCGAGGGGGCTGGCGATAGTTCACCGAACGAGTCCGACCTGGCGACGTCGTTCGCGCAGGAGGTGGCAGAGCGCTGGGACTCCGAGGCGATCCGTTCGGAGGTGCTCGCATCCCAGCGCGCTCGGCGGATTGTGCACGCCGCGGCACCGCAAGGCTGGGACTTCTCGCCTCCCTCGGATCCCGCGAACACCTACATCCGCGATCACATGGACTGGGCCGAAGCCGGCCCCCGGCTGCGCTTTCCCCACGAGCAGAGCTAGCGCCACGGGCACTTCCCAACGGGCTGGCGGTGCCGGCTGGCAGGGCCCGCAACGCAGCCGAAACATCTCGGCAACAGCGCCGACCCGCACTGTGCATCGAGCGGTCACAACGGGGTGACTCCCGCGCAACACGCCCTTCCTAAGTTCGCCGGAGTCAGCCAAGTGTCGAGAGCCGAGTCCTAGGAGATTGGCCATGAAACGCAAGGTCCTTGTTTGTGTCGCGGGTGCCATCGGCGGCCTGCTCCTGTTTGCCGGGCCAGCTGGCGCACAGGACGACACAGTCACATCCGAGGTCGTTCAAGCTGTCATGGACAACCTGTGGGTATTCATCGCCGGCGTGCTGGTGTTCTTGATGCAGGCCGGATTCGCCATGCTCGAATCGGGACTGACCCGCTCGAAGAACGTGGCCAACATCATGGCCAAGAACCTTGCTGATGCATCCATCGGCATTCTGGCGTTCTTCCTGGTCGGCTACGGGCTGGCCTACGGCGGCGACGGCAACAACCTGTTCGGCTGGGGCGCGTTCGCGCTGTCGGGAATCGATCTGTTCGACATCTCCGAGGGCCTGTCCGGTTCGACCGACTTCTTCTTCCAAGCGGTCTTCGCGGCCACGGCGGTCACGATCGCCTCGGGCGCCATGGCCGAGCGCACGAAGTTCAGCACCTACCTCATCTTCAGCCTGGTGATGACAGCGATCATTTACCCCGTTGTCGTCCACTGGACCTGGGGCGGGGGTCTCATCTCCAAGATCTCCGTCGGGGATGCCGTCTACAGCGACTTTGCCGGATCGACCATCGTGCACAGCGTTGGCGGCTGGGTAGCGCTTGTCGGCGCTTGGATGCTGGGTCCGCGTCTTGGCAAGTACAGCGCGGACGGCACGTCACGGAACATTCCGGGACACAACGTGACCCTTGCAATCCTGGGCGTGTTCATCCTGTGGTTCGGCTGGTTCGGGTTCAACCCGGGCTCGGAGCTTGCAGCCGACGCCACCGTGATGTTCGTGGCGCTGAACACCGTGCTGGCGGCTTGCGCTGGAACGATCGGCGCGACGGCACTGAACTGGTTCCGCACGGGCCGTCCCGATGTCCCGATGGCCGGCAACGGTGTGCTGGCGGGTCTCGTGGGCATCACCGCAGGCTGCGGCACGATGACTCCTTGGGGAGCCATCATCACCGGCTTCATTGCGGGCGTCATCGTGGTGCTGGTTGTCGGATTCGTGGACCGCAAGCTGAAGATCGACGATCCCGTCGGCGCCTTCGCCGTCCATGGCGCTGCCGGGATCTGGGGAACCCTGGCCATCGGCCTGTTCGCCCGGTACGACGATGCCTTCCTGGGTCGGGAGAACGCCGGCCTGTTCTACGGCGGCGGCATCGAGCAGCTGATCGTGCAGTTCCTGATGGTGGTCATCGTGGCCGTCTGGGTCATCGTGACCTCGATGATCCTGTTCGGGGTCCTGCGGGCCACCATCGGACTGCGAGTGACGGCAGAGGAGGAAATGGTGGGTCTCGACGTTTCCGAACACGGGGGCCCCGGAATGGCACTGGACGACGTGGTATCGAGCGGCTGACACTCGACCATGGGCTGAGTCGCCCAGCGACCACCTGCTCTGCTGCCAGCGGAAGTCCCCGGGTCTAGGCCCGGGGACTTTCCGCGCCTAGCTTCAACTCGATGCAATCCCGAGTCCTAGTGGATGCGCTCGCGAACGTGGCGCGTGGGCTGGCGATGGGTGCCGCGGATGTCGTGCCGGGCGTGTCGGGCGGCACGGTGGCGCTTCTGCTGGGGATCTACGACCGGCTGGTCGGCCAGGTCGCACACTTGAGCGCCGCTGCGCCCCAAGCGCTGCGAGGCCGTATTCGCGTTGCGCTAGGGATGGCCCGGCAAGCCGAGTGGCTGTTCTTGGCCAGCTTGGCAGCGGGCATCGCCATCGCGGTTCTGGCGCTTGTCGAGCTGGTGCGGCTCGGAATCGATGAACAGCCCGTCGGTCTGTCGGCGGCGTTCTTCGGACTCGTTGCCATGACCGTCGTGACCACCAGGCACCAAGTGAGCCACTGGCGAGCGGGGCTCGTCGTGGTGTTCGTGGCCGTCGCCGTCGGGGTGTTCGTGCTGCTGGGCGTCCGGGCGGGCAGCGTCACCGATCCCGCTGCGGGGACGATCATCGCAGCCGGCGCTCTGGCGATCTGTGCCATGATCCTGCCCGGCATCTCCGGCGCCTTCGTGCTGCTGCTGTTGGGGCTCTACGACCCGATTACCGAGGCGGTGGCCAAGCGAGAACTCGGGACCGTCGCGCTGTTCGCACTCGGTGCCGCCCTGGGACTCGGGCTGTTTTCCCGCCTTCTGCAATACGTGCTGGAGCGGTGGCGAGATGCCGTGATAGTGGTCCTCATGGGCCTGATGGCCGGGTCCCTGCGGGTGCTGTGGCCATGGCCGGTCGGCGATGCCAACGCTGAGGGCTTCGGCAATGCCGCGCTCGGCGCCCCGCCCGCGTCAGACCTCCTGAGCGCGATCGTTGTCGCTACGGTGGCTGCGGCCGTTGCCGCGGGCCTGCACCGTTTCGGTGCACGCCAGAGGCTTGCGTGACGGCACTTCGCCGCCGATAGTCGGGATCGTTCCGCTACCGTCCGGCTCCGCCCACCCCGGATGCACATGGCCACTTCTCTTGTCATTGTCGAGTCGCCCGCGAAGGCGCGCACGATCTCGCGCTTCTTGGGCGACGACTACGTCGTCGAGTCCTCGGTCGGTCACATCCGTGACCTGCCACGCAATGCCTCCGAGGTGCCCGCCGCCTACAAATCCGAGCAGTGGGCAACGCTCGGAGTCAATCCTGACGACGGCTTCAAGCCGCTCTACGTGGTGACGGCCCGCGACCAGGTGCGGCGTCTGAAATCCCTGCTGCGCTCAGCGGACCAGCTGTATCTCGCCACCGATGAGGACCGCGAGGGCGAAGCCATCGCCTGGCATCTGCTCGAGGTGCTCAACCCGCAGATTCCGGTGCACCGCATGGTGTTCCACGAGATCACCGCCGCGGCCATCCGGGAGGCAATCGACAATCCCCGAGATCTCGATCGTCGGCTCGTCGACGCACAGGAGGCCCGGCGCATCTTCGACCGCCTCTACGGCTACGAGGTCTCGCCGGTGCTGTGGCGCAAGGTGGCACCGCGGCTGTCCGCTGGGCGGGTGCAGAGCGTGGCTAACCGCCTCATCGTCGAGCGTGAGCGAGAGCGGATGGCGTTCAGAGCCGCCGGGTACTGGAGCATCACCGCCACGCTCGATTCTGAGCTCCGCGCAGCGGGCGGTGCCGGGGCGGAGCAGTTCGATGCGATGCTCATCTCGCTGAATGCACGACGGATTGCGACCGGGCGTGACTTCAACCAGCAGGGTGAGCTGCGTTCGGGCGAAATCGTCGTGCTCGATGGCGGCGCCGCCGCAACGCTCGCCGATGCCATGACCGGTGCGCGGTTCGCCGTGAGCTCTCGCGAGTCCAAGCCGTACCGTCGCCGGCCTCCAGCACCGTTCATCACCTCGACCCTGCAGCAGGCTGCGGGCGCTCGGTTGGGCTTCTCGGCCTCGCGCACAATGGCAGCAGCCCAGCGGTTGTATGAGAACGGCCGCATCACCTACATGCGAACGGACAGCACCACGCTGTCGGATCAGGCGCTCGACGCGGCACGGCGCGTCGTGGCCGGTCGTTATGGGGCCGAGAACCTGCCGCCCAAACCGCGCATCTACACCCGCAAGGTCAAGAACGCCCAGGAGGCACACGAGGCGATCCGCCCCGCCGGTGAGAACTGGCCTGCGCCCGGCGGCGTGACCGATCTCGGTGGTGACGCTGCCCGCCTGTACGGCTTGGTCTGGCAGCGCACGATCGCCAGCCAGATGATCGACGCCACCGGCGAGACCGTCACGATCCGGCTGGCTGGCACGGCGAACTGCGACTTGGCACCGGCACTCTCAGTGGGTTCATCGGCAACTGGCCAGCACGACCTTGAGCTGTCTGCCGCGGGCACCGTGGTGCGCAGCCCCGGTTTCCGGCTGGTGTACGCGCCGCCACCAGCGGGTCCCGACGAGGAGCCCGAGCGCATCCTGCCCGACCTCCACGCTGGCGGTTCAGCCACTGCGATGGCCGTCGAGCCGGCCGAACACAGCACAAGCCCGCCGGCCCGGTTCACCGAAGCCTCACTGGTGCGACGACTTGAGGAACTCGGCGTCGGCCGCCCGAGCACTTACGCCAGCATCATCGAGACAATCCAGGCGCGTGGCTACGTGTGGAAGAAGGGGTCGTCGCTGGTGCCGGCGTTCACTGCCTTCGCGACAGTGGGACTGATGGAGCGGCACTTCGACCATCTGGTCGACTACGCGCTCACTGCCCGCATGGAGGAAGACCTCGACGAGATCGCGAGCGGCGAGCGCGACGCCGAGCCGTGGCTCACCGAGTTCTATTTCGGCGATCAGGATGCGAAGACGCCCTCCGACGCCCGCGGTCTGCGCTACCTGGTGTCCGATGACCGGCTCGCGGACATTGATCCGGCGGAGATCAACAGCATCCCCATTGGCATCGATGCCGACGGCGAATCGGTGGTCGCCCGAGTGGGACGTTTCGGTCCGTATCTGCGGCGCGGCGAAGCGACACGGCCGCTGCCCGACGACCTTGCTCCCGACGAGCTCACCATCGAGCGAGCACTCGAGCTGCTGTCTGAGCCCACCGAACGGGTGCTGGGCACCGACCCCAATACCGGACTCGACATCCTCGTGCGACCCGGCCGCTTCGGCCCCTATGTCTCAGTGGGACGGCCCGACGAGACCGACGAGCGCCCTCGCACGGCATCGTTGCTGGGACACCAATCGCCCGAGACGCTGACGCTCGAGGATGCCCTGCAGTTGCTGTCACTGCCGCGCACGGTGGGAGTTGACCCCTCTGACGGGGAAGAGATCGTCGTTCGCAACGGCCGCTTCGGGCCGTACCTGACCAAGGGCCCGGATTCCGGAAAGAACGCGGAAAACCGCAGCCTGGAGTCCGAGGAGCAGCTCTTCACGCTGACCCTGGAAGAAGCATTGGCGCTGCTGGCTCAGCCTCGCCGACGGCGCGGCCAGCAAGCCGCGAATTCAGGCCGCGAGATCGGTCAGGACCCCGACAGCGGCAAGGCGATCACCCTGCGCGACGGCCGGTTCGGACCATATGTGACCGACGGCGAGTACAACGCGTCGCTGAGGCAGGGCGACGATGCTGAGACGCTGACGGTCGAGCGCGCGACCGAGCTTCTGACGATGCGGCGCGCGAAGGGCCCGGCAAAGAAGCGTGCAGCCCGACGCAAGCAGCCAGCAAAGAAGAAGTCCAGCGCGAAGAAGTCCGCCGCCAAGAAATCCGCTGCCCGCAAGAAGGCCCCGCCACGCAAGCAATCTCCTCCATCAAGCGATTGATGACGCCCGCCCGCTCCGGCGACGCAGCCGCCCCCAGCTCATGGCGAGAGGGCTGCGCACCCTTGCTCCTAGTCTGCTGAGTGTCATGAATTCGGATCGCTCGATCCCGTCGTTCGACGGCTCGGATGCGTCCGGCCCCGTTGCATCGGGATCGGGGCTGTTCGCTGCGCCGGGCTTCCTGCGCTTGTGGATCGCGCAGGTGGTCAGCTCATTCGGCGACTGGATCGGGCTGCTGGCGACCATTGAGGTGGCGCGGCGAATCGGCGGTGACCAGCCCGGATCTGCGATAGCGCTTGTAGTCACGGCGCGGGTGCTTCCCGGCTTCTTCCTGGCATCGGCCGGGGGCATCATCGTTGACCGCTTCAACCGCAAGCGGCTGCTGGTGATATGCGACATCGTGCGCGCCAGTGTCTTGCTCACAATCCCGTTCATCGACCGACTGTGGGGCCTGGTCGTGGCATCGCTGGTCTTGGAGCTGGCAACTTCGCTGTGGAGTCCGGCCAAGGAAGCCATCGTTCCCAACATCGTGCCCACCGAGCACCTCACGGCCGCCAATTCGCTGGGGCTCGTGGCCGCGTATGGCACGTTCCCCCTCGGTGCCGCCGCCTTCGCGGGCATGGCCAAGCTCGGCGCGGTGTTCGGCTGGACCGACATCGGCCAGGTGGAGATGTCGCTGGTTATCGACTCCGCCACATTCCTGGTGGCCGCGGCGCTCATTGCCACGCTGCCGCTGTCCCCGCACATCACTGCTGCGCATCGCAAGCGCGACAGCGAGCGCCGCATCAACTGGGGCCAGGGTTTCCGCGAGCTGCGCGAAGGCTGGGATTTCATCTTCCTGAGCCCACAGGTGCGCGCCGTGCTGGTCGGCTTGGGCACTGGCATGATCGGCGGGGGGATGCTGGTGCCGCTGGGCGCCGTCTACAACGACGAAGTGCTGGGCGCAGGCAGTGCCGGCTTCAGTTCGATTCTCGTGGCGATGGGCCTCGGCGTCGGCGGCGGGGTTGCTCTGGTCACCCTGCTGCAGAGTGCAGCGAATCGCTTCGGCCATCACTCCCGTTTCGTCGGCGCCGGTCGTGCCCGCCTCTTCGTGCTGTCGGTGTTCGTGGCCGGCGGCTCGTTGCTGTTCGCCGCCTCGGTGTCCATCACGCTGCTGGTACTTGCGGGTGTGCTGCTGCTCGGGCTGGCGGCGGGCTCGGTGTATGTGACGGGCCTGACGTTGCTGCACGAGAACGTGGAGGAAGTGCTGCGCGGGCGGGTGTTTTCCGCCATGTACACGCTGGTGCGCTTTTGCCTGCTGATCTCCATGGCAGCCGGCGGCTTCTTGTCCGACGGCTTCAACTGGCTGTTCGATGTCGTCTTCGACAACCAGATCACGTTCGGCAACGCTGTGCTCGCGCTGCCCGGCGTGCGCGGGGCACTGTGGCTGGGAGCACTGCTGATCCTGATGGCGGGCGTGCTGGCCAGTCTGTCTCTGCGCAGCCGCCGGGGCGAAGGACGCCGAGCGCCGCAAAGGGCGGGCGACGTCGGGGACGGGCCATGACCGCCCGCGGTCGCTATATCGCGCTGGAGGGATTCGACGGCAGCGGCAAGTCGACTCAGGCCGAGCGACTGGCAACAGAACGGGACGCCGTGCTCACCCGAGAGCCCGGCGGAACACCGCTCGGCGCATCGCTGCGGGGATTGCTGCTCGATGCCTCCGACGACGCCGCGCCTGCACCGCGCACCGAGGCGCTGCTGTTCGCTGCGGATCGGGCCCAGCACATCGCCACGGTGGTCGCTCCGGTGCTCGAGGCGGGCCGCGATGTCGTCACCGACCGTTCCTACGGCTCGACCTTGGCCTACCAGGGCTACGGCCGGGGCCTGCCACTTGACGAGCTGCGTGGGCTGATCGACTACGCCTCTCGGCGGCCGGCGGGCGCATCAATCGAGTTGCCCGAGGTCATCCTTCCCGATGTCGTCGTGCTGCTCGATGTGCCGCTCGTCGATTCCGATCGTCGGGTTCACCACCTTGATCGCATTGGCGGCGAGCAGATGTCGTTGCTGGAGGCTGGTCCCCACGCGGACCAGCCCGCAGGCGGAGATCCGGACCGGCTGGAGGGTGAAGCGCTGGAGTTTGCGCTGCGTGTGTGGCGCAGCTACCAGGAGCTCTGCGAGGCGGAACCCGAGCGGTGGGTCCGCGTGGACGCCACCGGCAACGTCGACGACGTGGCTGCGCGGGTCATCGACGCCGTAGCTGGGCATCCCGCAATGCAGGACTAGGGCGCTCATCGTGGCCTCAGCGTCCGGCGGCGACGATCAACCGGGCACAACGGAGCCCGCCGCGCTGTCACTCTTCGACTTCGACGACCCGCCGGCGCCGCCGGAACCGCCGCCCCCTCTCGACGAAGCGGCGGAGCAACCTGACCTGCAGGAGCTTGCGACCGAATCCGCGCGAACTCCAGCCGAGAGCCCGTCTCTGGCCGAGAGCCCGCCTCCAGCCCCTGTCGCCGAGTCACGGCTCGACACACCGCAGGCTGACGAACCACCGGTCGGCAACCTGCTCGACGGCATCGTCGGGCAATCCGCCGCGGTCTCCCGTCTGCGGTCGGCGCTCGAATCGCCGCTTCCGGCGTACCTGTTCGTGGGTCCCGCTGGTGCGGGACTGCGCAGTGCGGCGTGCCGGTTCGCAGGCGAACTGCTCGCGGCGCGCAGTGCAACGCCCGAGCGGGAACGACGTCTCGCCCTCGCCGAGCAACACCCCGACCTGCTGGTTTTCGACCGCGTCGGCGCTGCGATGACTGCCGAGCAGGTCCGCGACGCAGTGCGTGCAGCAGCGGTTGCCCCGGCAGCCGGGGAGCTCAAAGTCATCGTTCTTCCTGAAGTGGACCGAGCCGCACTGATCGCGCCCATCCTGCTCAAGTCGGTCGAGGAGCCGCCGCCATCGTGCGTGTTCATGTTGCTCGCCGACGAGATCAACCGGCCGATGGAGACCCTGGCATCCCGCTGCGTCCGCATCGACTTCGAGGCGCTGGGCGAAGCCGACCTGCGAGCACTGCTTGTTGCCGAGGGCATCGACGGCAGCCGCGCCGACTTCGCAGCGGTCGCCGCCGGAGGCTCGATCGATCGAGCTCGCCTGCTTGCCTCCGATGCGGACGCTGCTTCCAGGATCGACACCTGGCGGGGAATGCGCAGATCGCTCGATGGCACGGCATCTGCCGCGATGGCAGCCGTCGACACAGCGTTGGAGGCGACCGAGCAGGCAGCGGCCCCACTCGAAGCCCGCCACCAGACCGAACGTGCAGACGCCGATGAGCGGGCCGAGCTGTATGGGACGAACTTCGGCCGCAGCTCGCTTGACGAGCGGCACCGCCGCGAGCTGCGTCGAGTGCGCATCGACGAGCTCACGATGGGATTCGCAGTGCTCTCCGCACAGATTCGCGACGAGGTCCGCAACGCCACGTTGGCGGCGGAGACCGCTGCGGAGCAGCTGGCAGCCGTCGGCGATGCTGCAGAGGCTTTGCGTTTCAACGCCAACCAGCGACTCACGCTGAGCTGTCTGTTCATCCGGCTCGGGCGGACAAGTCCGTAAGACCTCGCCGCTGATCGGACGCTGCGGCCGGCGAACGAGCCCGAGGTGGGGATTGAACCCACGACCTGCTCTTTACGAGAGAGCCGCTCTGCCACTGAGCTACTCGGGCAATAGGCGGTCACGGTACCAGCGGGCGGTGGCGCCCCACGAGGGGGTTCCGGCGCAACCGACCACTAATATCTGCGCTATGAACGCACTTGCTGCGCAGGTCTGGCACTACTGGTTGGCGGTACCGCTCACCATCGTGACGGTGCTGACCGTCGCCAAGCTGGTTGCGGGCTATGTGCAAAAGGTGGTTGCTCCGCGCTACCCCAAGCGCTGAGCCGGCAAGTGAGCGCTCCCGCCGACGAGTACGTCGACTGGGATTTGGCGCGCCGCATCGCCGTGCGGGTCGCTGGCACCGAGCCGCTGTACCAGTCGTACCTGGCTGAGCCGCTGCGTGCGGACTTCGCCCGGTTCGTGCCGGTTGCGGCCGAGCTGGTCGCCATTGAGACGGGTTTGGAGACGCCGGGCGAGGCTCACGCTGAGATCATCGATCGGGCGGGATGGATTGACGCCAACATCGCAGCGTTCCGGCGGCTGCTGCAGCCGCTGCTCGGTGCCCCGGCTGCCCTCGATGAGCCGGCGGAGACATCACGGGTGACGCGCACGCTGGGCGCCGTTGAGCTGGGCTCGGTGCTCGGTTGGATGTCCCGCCGGGTGCTGGGCCAGTACGACCTGCTGTGGGCTTCCGACGATGAAACCACCGGCACCGCCGCGGAGACAGCGGGCGACACGGTCTACTTCGTCGGTCCGAACATCCTGGTCACCGAGAAGCGCTACGCATTTCCCCCGGCTCAGTTCCGACTCTGGCTGGCGCTTCACGAGCTGACGCACCGTTCGCAGTTCACCGGTGTGCCCTGGCTGCGCCCCCATTTCTTGCAGCTCGTGAACGGTCTTGTCGACGAGGCTCAACCCGATCCCGAACGACTGCGCGAAGGCCTTCGCGCGCTGGTCGCGCAGCGCCGCGGCGGTCAGGACCTTCTGGGCGAAGGAGGATTGGCCGCGGTGTTCGCCACCGAGCTACAGCGCAGCCTGATCGCTCAGGTCGGCGGCATGATGAGCCTCGTCGAGGGACACGGTGACGTGACCATGGCCAGAGCCGCCCGCGGCCATATTCCCGATGCGGAACGATTCGCCCTGGTGATGGCGCACCGGCGCCGAAACGCACGCGGCATGGCCCGCCTGGTCCAGCGCCTGCTTGGCATCGAGGCCAAGCTCGCCCAGTACCGGGCGGGCGAGGAGTTCATCGCCGCGATCGAAGGCGAACGCGGACCGAAGGCCGTCAACCGGATCTGGGAGCGCGTTGAGCATCTGCCGTCCATGACGGAGATTCGCAACCCGACAGCGTGGCTGGAGCGTGTCCCGGCCGCCTGAAGCCGGCGTCGGCGAACCGTCGGCGCCCGCTGCGGGGGCCGACGAACTCGATCAGCTGATCGACCGCTGCACGTTCGGCCAAATCGAGCGTCGCGAGCTTGTCTGTGGGGTGTCGGGTGGTGCCGACTCGGCCGCCTTGCTGGTCCTGGCATGCCGGTTCGCGCAGCGAAGCGGCAGTGGCGTCACCGCTGTCACTGCTGTCCATATCGATCACGGCATCCGGGCCGACGGGGCTGCGGAGGCGGAGCGTGTCGGGGCGCTCTGCGACCGACTCGGTGCCTCGCTGAGAGTCGTGCGGCTCGGGCTCGCTGCGGGGGCGAACCTGCAGGCGCGCGCTCGCGAAGCCCGCAACGCCGCCCTCGGCCCCGAGGCGCTGGTGGGCCACACGGCCGACGACCAGGCGGAGACGGTGCTGCTGCAGTTGCTGCGCGGCGGAGCACTCGATGCGCTCGCAGCCATGCGAGCCGACCGCCGGCCGCTGCTGGTGCTGCGACGGGCGGACACCGACCGGGTCTGCGAGATCGCCGGCTACGAGCCGATCCGGGATCCCTCCAATGCCGACCCGCGCTTTTGGCGGAGCCGCGTCCGCCACGAGCTGATCCCGCTGCTCTGCGACATCTCCGGCCGCGATGTCGTGCCATTACTGGCGCGTGCAGCCGGGCTGGCGGCCACTGACGCCGACCTGCTCGATGTGCTGGCTGCCGACATCGATCCCACCAGCGCCGCCGAACTACGGACCGCACCGTTGGCTCTGGCTCGGCGAGCCGTCCGCGCATGGCTGCGCACCGATCATCCGCCTGATGCCGCCACCGTCGAGCGGGTGCTGGAGGTGGCCCGGCACACCCACCGGGCTACCGAGGTCGGAGGCGGCCGCCGGGTGACCCGATCAGCCGACCAGCTCCGGCTGGAAGAGTGACCGTTCCGCCGTCCGCAACGCGAAACCAGTAGGTTCGACTCACGTGACGCCCGCACCGGCCTCGCCGTCGCCTCAAAGCGACCTCGACTCGATGCTCGCGGGCGATCCGGCTGTCGGGGAGGTACTCGTCTCTGGCCCCGAGATCGCCGAGCGGGTCGTCGAATTGGGCGCGCAGATCACCACCGACTACGCCGGCCGTGAGCCGCTGCTGGTGGCGGTTCTCAAGGGCGCTGTGATGTTTGCCTCCGATCTCAGCCGCGCGATTGACCTGGCGGTCGAGATGGATTTCATGGCCGTGTCGTCGTACGGCAGCAGCACCCGTTCCAGCGGGGTTGTTCGCATTCTCAAGGATCTCGACATCGACATCGCAGGGCGGGACGTGATCTTGGTGGAGGACATCGTCGAGAGCGGTCTCACCCTGTCGTACCTGCGTCGCAGCCTGCTGGCTCGCAGCCCCGCCAGCCTGGCCGTGTGCTCACTGCTGACCCGCGAGCACAACGGCAGCCTGAACGGCCTCGTCGACTACATCGGCTTCCGCCTGCCGCCTGTGTGGGTCATCGGCTACGGGTTGGATTTGGCTCAGAAATACCGCAATTTGGCCGAAATTCGCGCGTACGACGCTTCTGCCGCCGAAGACGCCTGAAATTCCTGCGCGTTCGCCGTGCAGCGCCGGTTCGGCACCGGTAAATTCGGCTCCGTACACGCTTGCAGGGACGGCGAGCTATGAGAGGGAAGTGGGCGGAGGGCATTCAGCCCCGCAACTTCAACTGGGTCGTCGCCGAGCGCCTCGCCGTTTGCGAGCGTCCCGGCGGCTATGGCACCAGTCACAGGCGCGTCCGTCGTCAGGAAGAGATCATCTGGCTGCGCCGCAACGGGTTCGACATGGTCGTCTCGCTGATCGCTGCGCCGCACAACCTTCACAACTATGACGAGCTGAGCCTGCGGTATCTGCACCGGCCGTGGCCCGCTTTCGACGACATGGCCGAATACCTTGCGGCAGTCCACGACGATCTGGCGCGGTTGGCCAGCGAACGCAAGCGGGTCGTGCTGCACAAGGAACGGGTCGGCGAGGACGTCTGCGGGTTCATGGCCTCGTACCTGCTGCTGTCAGGCAAGGTGCCCACCGGTCCGCAGGCGACGGCCATCACCGAGCGGATCTTCGGTCAGCGTGTCGGGCCCGAGGGGCGCCGCGTCGTTGACGTGGCGTTGGGCATCCTCGCTGATCGGAAAGCCGAGGGCTGAACTCGGTCGTGACTGCACCCAGCTCCGCTGTGTCTGATGCGTCGCCTGACGGCGACCGCTGTGTCGATGATGCGTCGCCTGACGGCGACCGCATTGAGCTGCGCGACCTGCGGGTGATGTGCGTGGTTGGCGCGCTTGCCCACGAGCGCACCGCGCCGCAGCCGCTCAGCATCGACGTGGATCTCTACGCCGACCTGAGCCGTGCGGGTGCATCGGATGATCTGGCCGACACCATCGACTACGGCGGCGCATGCGATCGCATCGTCGCGCTGTGCGCCACCGAAGCGCCCCAGCTGCTCGAACGGCTGGCCGGGTTGATCGCAGCGGACCTGTGCAGCCTCGACGCTGTGACGGCAACCACGGTCACGGTGACCAAGCTCCGCCCGCCCGTTGCGGCCGATCTGGCCACGAGCGCTGTGCGAATCACCCGCCGCCGCCCGGCGTGAGCCGGTGAGCCAACCCAGTGTGAGCCGATGAGCCAACCCGGCGTGAGCCGATGAGCCAACCCAGTGTGAGCCGATGAGCCAACCCGGTGTGAGCCGATGAGCCAACCCGGCGTGAGCCGGTGAACAACGTCGCTGTGAGGGCATTCGTGGGCATGGGCGCGAATATCGGCAACCCCGCCGCGCAACTGGCCGATGCGCTCGAGACCTTGGCAGACGCTGGCGTGCTGGTGGCCAGTTCGGGTGTGTATCGCAGCGCGCCGATCGGCCCGTCACAGCCGTCGTTCCTGAATCTCGTGGCCGAGCTGCGCGTGGCTGAGGGCCCCTATGAGCTGCTTGCACGGTGCCAGGCTCTCGAAGCGGCTGCCCATCGCGTGCGGCGGGAGCGCTGGGGACCGCGCACGCTCGACGTCGACGTATTGCTGTTCGGCGACCTCGTCCTGCGTGATCCCGAACTGGTAATCCCGCACCCGCGCCTGCGGGAGCGCCGATTCGTGCTCGACCCGTTGGTGGAGCTCGTACCCGAGATGGTCACCGTCGGCGAGTTGGCGGCCGTGGCCGACCAGGATTGCGAGCGCATCGCTGGCCCAGACCGGCTGCGAGACCTGGCCGCAGCCTCGCCGGGGCTGTAGCGCACGATCGGTGCCGCGAGGCGGTGCAGTTCTCGACGCTCCGCCCCGGACAGAGGGGAGCTAGGCCTCCGGGACGGGGGGTGCGTCGGCGCGCAGGATGAACAGGCCTTCGGCGTTGACGCAGAGTCCCTCGGGGCCGTGCACCTCGGCGTGCTGGATGATCTTGCGTCCCGAGGTGTCATGTATCCACGCCCGCAGATGCAGCGGCTCGCCCAGCGGAGTCGCGGCTCGGTAGTGGACGGTGAGCCGGCCCGTATAGGCCTGGCGGCCCCGCATCCGGTTCAGCGCGCCCATCAGCTCGTCGATGATGAGCGCCACCACGCCGCCGTGGGTGCGTTCGGGAGGCCCGGCAAACATGGGGTCGACAACGGCTAGGCCGGTGACCGCTTCGTCAGATTCCTTGAAGTACCTGACGTCCACCGACGCCGGATGCAGCTGCCCTCCGCCGATGGAGAAGGGGTCGAACTCGATCTCTTCGCCAACCTCGAGCGGCAGCGGGAGGAATTGGCCTTCGTAGATCTCGCGGAGGTATGGCCGGCTCAACATGTCGTCGAGCTTCACTCGCAGCGTGCCTTGCTCCAGCCGGTCAGCAGCAGCGGTGACAGCCGCTGTGACCTCGTCGAGCACCTCGTCCTTGGCCTGCCTTCCCGCCAATGCCTGGTTCAGCCGGCGCATCGCAGCGGCTGCCCGTTCGACGGCGCTCCAGTCATGTCCAGGCCCGACGGTGCTGGCCGGATCGCTGCGCGAATCCTGCTGGGTCACGGGCCGAGACGCTATCTGTGCCGCCCCGATGTACGCCCGCCGTGCCGGGCCGTGGCCTGCATTGCCGTCGGGGCATACGCTCGGACCATGCGGCGCACCATCTTTGAAGAAGAGCACGAAATGTTCCGTGAAACGGCCCGGGCCTTCATCGAGCGCGAGATTGTCCCCAACCACGAGAAGTGGGAAGCCGACGGCAAGGTCGACAAGGCCATGTTCCGCAAGGCCGGAGACGTGGGCCTGCTGGCCACCGCCGTCGACGAGCGCCACGGCGGCGGCGGAGTGCCGGACTTCCGCTACAACGCCATCCTCAACGAGGAGATCATGTCCGCCGGCGTGGCTGGCTCGGGCATGTGCATGACGCTGCACAACGACGTCTGCCTGCCGTACTTCATCAACCTGTGCGATGAGTCCCAGGCCGAGCGGTGGATGCCGGGGTTGTGCAGCGGTGAGCTGATGAGCGCCATTGCGATGACCGAGCCGGGCATCGGCTCGGATCTGGCCTCGATGAGCACGACGGCAATCCGCTCCGGTGACGGGTACGTCGTGAATGGCTCGAAGACGTTCATCACCAACGGCATCAACTCCGACCTCGTCATCGTGGCAGCGAAGACCGATCCCAGCGAGAAGCACCGGGGCATGTCGCTGATCGTGCTCTCCGAGGGCATGGAGGGATTCGAGCGGGGGCGCAATCTCGACAAGCTGGGCTTGAAGTCTCAGGACACTGCCGAGCTCTTCTTCGACGACGTGTTCGTGCCCGAAGAAAACCTGCTCGGCGGCGAGGGCAACGGCTTCACGAGTCTGGTGCGTAACCTGCCCCAGGAGCGGCTGTCCATCGCGGTGACTGGCGTGGCACACGCGCAGGCCGCATTCGATTGGACTGTCGAGTACGTGCGAGAACGGCAGGCTTTCGGCCAGAGCATCGCCTCGTTCCAGAACACCCGCTTCGAGCTCGCCGAGATGAAGACTGAGCTCGATATCGCCTGGGTGTTCGTGGACCGCCAGATCGAGGCCCTCAACGAGGGCGAGCTGACCGCTACAGACGCCGCAGAGGCCAAGTGGTGGATCACCGAGATGCAGTTGAAGCTCATCACTCGCTGCCTGCAGCTGTTCGGCGGCTACGGCTTCATGTCGGAGTACCCCATCTCCAAGGCGTACGCCGATGCCCGGGTACAGACCATCTACGGCGGCACTACCGAGATCATGAAAGAGATCATCGGCCGCGAAGTCACCGGCACCCGATAGGCAGCAGGCGTGCGAGAGATCGATTCGGCCGAGCCTGCGAGGCGTATTGATTCGGCCGAGCCTGCGAGGCGTATTGATTCGGCCGAGCCTGCGAGGCGCATCAATTCAGTAGCGATCATCGGGGCGGGCACGATGGGTGCCGGCATTGCGGCCGTGTCGGCAAAGGCCGGCTGCCGCGTGCTGCTGCTCGACGTCGACGAGGCCGCTGCGCAGCGAGCGCGCGACTCGGTCGACGCCGACTTCCAGGAACTCGTCAGCATCGGCTCGGTCGACGACCGCCTCGACGACATCGCCGGCTACGACTGGGTGTGCGAGGCCGTCATCGAGGACCTCGCCACCAAACGTGAGCTGTTCGAGCGCCTCGAAGCCGCCCGCAGCGACGGCTCGGTCATCTCATCGAACACGTCGGGCATCCCGTTGCGGCAGATCAGCGAGGGCATGAGCGAGCGATTCCGGCGCGACGTGGCCATCACGCACTTCTTCAACCCCGTGCAGGTGATGAAGCTGTTCGAACTGGTGCCCGGCTCCGACACCGAGCCCGAGGTCATCGAGGCGTTCGCACGCTTTGGGGCTGAGCGGCTCGGCAAGGGCGTCGTGCATGCCAAGGACACCGTCAACTTCATCGGCAATCGCATCGGCTGCTACTTCATGCTGTCCGGCTTGCATCAGGCCAAGCCGTTCCTGGCCGACGGCATGACCCCCGAGACCATCGACGCAGTGCTGGGCGCACCGGTGGGCTTGCCCCCCACAGGCCTGTACGGGCTCATCGACCTCATCGGCCTCGACGTGATGGAGTTGGTCGGCGCCAACCTGGCCCAGAACCTGCCGCCGGGCGACCGGGGACTCGAATTCGCCCAGTTCCCCGCTGCGGAGCAGGCGATGGTCGCCCGTGGCCAGCTCGGGCGCAAGACCGGCGGCGGCTTCAGTCGGCGCCTGAGACTTGACGACGGCACCCGCAAGACCGAGACGTTCGATCTCGTGACCGGCGAGTGGCGAGCGGCCACCGAACCCGATCTCGAAGGCGTACCCGCCGAGCTTGGCGCGGTGCTGTTCGCCGATTCGCCGCAGGGCGAGCTGGCTCGGCACATCTTCGGCGGCACGCTGGCGTACGCGGCAGACCTGGTGCCCGAGATCGCTGACGACATTGCCAACGTCGACAACGCGATCCGCTGGGGCTTCAACTGGGTGCACGGACCGTTCGAGATGCTCGACCACCTCGGACCCGCCCGAGTCATCGAGTTCCTGCACGGCGTCGGCGCTCCGCTGCCGGCGATGCTGGCGACGCTCGAGGCATCCGGCCAGCCAACCTTCTACAGCCCGTCCGCCGATGGCACCCGCCAGCAATTGATGCCCGACGGCACTGTTGCACCAGTTGCTGGCGCCCCGATAGAGGGCTGAGCCACCCAGCCTGAAGGGTGACGGTTCGCGCTCAGCAGGCTGGACGGACGATGGCGTCGGTCATGCGGATGGCCTGGGTCATCTGGGCGGCGTCGTGGATCCGCACGATGTCGATGCCCGCACAGATGGCGGCGGTGATGGTGGCCGCGGTGCCGAAGAGGCGATCGTCGATCTCGGCGTTGGTGATCGCCCCGATAGTCGACTTTCGCGACGTGCCGATGAGCAAAGGGAGTTCCAGTGCCCACAGCTCCGGCAGTCGCCGCATCATCTCCAGGTTCTGCGAAACGCCGAAGCCGAAGCCGAAGCCCGGGTCGACCACCAGGCGGTCGGTGCCCACACCGGCCTCCGCGCAGATCTGGAGACTGGCCTTCAACCCGGCTGTCACATCGGCGACGAGGTCCGTATGCGGGCGGCCCCGCTGGTTGTGCATGAGTACGGCGGCGGCACTGCGCTCGGCCACCAGCGGTGCCATCTGGCGGTCGAGGCGAAAGCCCGTGATGTCGTTCACCACCGTGGCACCGGCATCAACCGCAGGTCCTGCCACCTCCGCCCATGTCGTGTCCACCGAGATCGGCAGGTCGGCTCCTAGGCGGTCCAGCTCGGCTCGAACGGCCTCGATGACTCGGACAGCCCGCTGCCGCTCCACCTTTATGGGGGTGGGTTCCGCGCCCGGCCGGCTGGAAGCGCCGCCGATGTCGATGATGTCGACCCCGCCCGCTACGAGCTCGTGCGTCAGCGCGAGCGCATCGTCAAGCCGGTCAGCTACGCCGTCGCCGGAGAACGAGTCCTCAGTGGCATTGATGATGCCCATCACGTACGTGCGGGTGCCCCATTTCCAGCACGGTCCGCGCCCGGGGTCCCACCGGCCGTGGCGATAGCGGCGCCGGATCGGCCAGCCTGGCTGCGCCCCGGGTCCGGTCACCGTCAGCTGAAGTCCGCTGTGGGGCTGCCCGTCGTGACCGGGGGCAACACACCGAGAAGGTTCGACGCAGCGGCCCGCAGGCCGACAACCCCGGCTGTCGCGTCGAACGGTGCCAGAGTGTCAAGGGCCTGCGACACGTAGGACTGTGCCGTTTCCACCGAGGTAGCAATCTCGCTTCCTGCCACGACGACGGCCCGTGCCTCGTCCCGCTGGGCATCGTCGAGGGGTTGGCCGAGCAGATCGCCAACTGGATGCCCGTTGGCCAGCATCCGGATGACCGGCAGCGTGTAGACGCCCTCGCGCAGGTCGTTGCCCGACGGCTTGCCGAGTTGCTCGTCGGAGGCCACCAGGTCGAGCACGTCGTCGACGATCTGGAACGCCGTGCCGTATGCCAGCCCGAAGGCGGACAGGCACTCCAGAGTCGCGGAGTCCACGCCCGCCAC
This sequence comes from Candidatus Poriferisodalis sp., assembly GCF_965221945.1. Lineage (GTDB taxonomy): Bacteria > Actinomycetota > Acidimicrobiia > Acidimicrobiales > Poriferisodalaceae > Poriferisodalis. The sequence continues at coordinate 3,686,677 of NZ_OZ244925.1, forward strand.
CAGACCGCCGATGCGACACGACGTGGCGTACAGCTCGGCGGTCTTGCCCCCGATGGCCAGGAAGTACTGGTCTTCAGTGCGGCTCGTGTCGTAGATCAACTGCAGCTCGCGAACCTGTCCCTCGCACAGACGCCCGATCGTTGCGGCCAGCAGGGTTGCCACCTCAGTGCCGAGCGACGCCGCTAGCTCGGACGCCTTGGCCAGCAGGAAGTCGCCGGCCAGGATCGCCTTCAGGTTCCCCCAGCGATGATTCACCGCCTCGATGCCGCGCCGTGTCTGCGCGTCGTCCATGACGTCGTCGTGGTACAGCGAGCCCAGATGCACGAGTTCGACGGCAACGCCGCCGCACACCATCTCGTCGGTGACTGCGGTAGGTGCAGCCCCTTGTGGGTTCAGCGCCAGCGCCGACGCAATGACGAACGCAGGCCGCAGTCGCTTGCCGCCCGCGGGGATCAGGTGCGAGGTCACCTCGGTGAGAAACTCGTCGCCAGTGACCGCCGCGGCCCGCAGCGCCGTCTCGACACGGGCCAGGTCATCGTCTGCGGTGGGTCGGGCCTGCAACGGGGAAAGCGGCGCCACGGCGCAACCGTAAACGACAGCGGCAGGGTTGCCGCGCTCGAAACACCCCGCGTCTGAGGTTCGCGAGGGCCTCAGAACCGCAAAGGAGCGATCTCGCAGGGCAGCGTTACACTGCGCTCACCTGACCCGAAGCTCCCGTGTGGGTGGCTCAGACCAGGAGGCCCAGTGTTCGAACGCTTCACCGATCGGGCCCGCCGAGTGGTGGTGTTGGCGCAAGAAGAAGCGCGCCTGCTGAATCACAACTACATCGGCACTGAGCACATCCTGCTGGGGCTGATCCACGAGGGCGAGGGCGTCGCAGCCCAGGCGCTCGAGTCGTTGGGCATCTCGCTCGAGGCCGTGCGCAGCCAGGTCGAGGAGATCATCGGACAGGGCAGCTCGTCGCCGAGCGGCCACATTCCCTTCACGCCGCGCGCCAAGAAAGTGCTGGAGCTGTCGCTGCGCGAAGCATTGCAGCTGGGCCACAACTACATCGGCACTGAGCATGTGCTGCTGGGGCTGATCCGCGAGGGCGAGGGCGTCGCAGCGCAGGTGCTGGTGAAGCTGGGCGCCGACCTGTCGAAGGTCCGTCAAGAGGTCATCCAGCAGCTATCCGGCTACAGCGGCTCCGGCGGCGGCCGCGAATCCGTTGGCGCCTCGTCGGGGCAAGGCAGCGAGCAGGGTGGCCAGAGCGGCTCGCTGGTGCTCGACCAGTTCGGGCGCAACCTGACCGCCGACGCGCGGGCCAAGAAACTCGACCCGGTCATCGGGCGGCTGCGCGAGACCGAACGCGTCATGCAAGTGCTGTCGCGCCGCACCAAGAACAACCCGGTGCTTGTCGGCGAGCCCGGCGTGGGCAAGACAGCCATCGTCGAGGGCCTCGCCCAGAAGATCGTCAACAACGACGTCCCCGAGCTGCTGCGCGACAAGCAGCTCTACACGCTGGACCTCGGCGCGCTGGTGGCCGGTTCCCGCTACCGGGGCGATTTCGAGGAGCGCCTCAAGAAGGTCCTCAAGGAGATCCGCACCCGCGGCGACATCATCCTGTTCATCGACGAGCTGCACACGCTGGTGGGTGCCGGTGCCGCTGAGGGCGCAATCGACGCGGCGTCGATCCTCAAGCCCATGCTGGCACGCGGCGAGCTGCAGACCATCGGCGCCACCACGCTCGAGGAGTACCGCAAGTATCTCGAGAAGGACGCAGCGCTTGAACGCCGCTTCCAGCCGATCACGGTGGACGAGCCCACGCTCAGCCACACCATCGAGATCCTCAAGGGGCTGCGCGATCGCTACGAGCAGCACCACCGGGTCACCATCACCGACCAGGCGCTGGTGGCCGCGGCGAATCTCGCCGACCGTTACATCGCCGACCGTCACCTGCCCGACAAGGCCATCGACCTCATCGACGAGGCCGGGTCGCGACTGCGCATCAAGCGCATGTCGACGCCGCCCGACTTCAAGGAGATCGAGAGCAAGCTGACCGATGTCACCGAGCGAAAGAAGCAGGCGGTCGAGTCGCAAGACTTCGAAACGGCCGGAGCGCTGCGCGACGAGGAGAAGGAGCTGCTCGAGCAGCGCACCGTCGTCCTCGCGCAGGCCAAAGCCGAGGGCCACGACCTGTTCGACGAGGTCGACGAGGAGGCCATCGCCGAGGTGCTGTCGATCTGGACGGGCATCCCGGTGTACAAGCTCACCGAGGAAGAGACCCAGAAGCTCCTCAAGATGGAAGACGAGCTGCACAAGCGGGTTATCGGCCAGCACGACTCCATCAAGGCCGTCAGCCAGGCCATCCGCCGCACCCGCGCAGGCCTGAAGGACCCCAAGCGTCCCGGTGGCTCGTTCATCTTCCTGGGCCCCTCGGGTGTCGGCAAGACCGAGCTGGCCAAGACGTTGGCCGAGTTCCTGTTCGGCGACGAGGGCTCGCTGATCAGCCTCGACATGTCCGAGTACATGGACAAGTTCACAGTGAGCCGCCTCGTCGGCGCGCCGCCCGGGTACATCGGCTACGACGAGGGCGGCCAGCTCACCGAAGCGGTGCGTCGCAAGCCGTTCTCGGTGGTGCTCTTCGACGAGATCGAGAAGGCCCACCCGGACGTCTTCAACACGCTGCTGCAGATCCTGGAAGAAGGCCGGCTGACCGATGCGCAAGGCCGCTCAGTCGACTTCCGCAACGCCGTGCTCATCATGACCTCCAACCTGGGCACCGCCGACCTGCGCAAGGCTCGGGTGGGCTTCGCCACCGCCGATGAGGGCGCCAGCTACGACCGGATGAAGGAGAAGGTCAGCGACGCGCTCAAGGCGCACTTCCGGCCCGAGTTCCTGAACCGCATCGACGACACCATCGTCTTCCACGAGCTGAGCGTCAACGAGGTGGTGCAGATCGTCGATCTGATGATCAAGCGCACCTCTGACCAGCTTCGGGCACAGGGCCTGGGCTTGGAGCTCACTGATGCCGCCAAGCAATGGTTGGCCCGTACCGGGTACGACCCGCAGCTCGGAGCCCGGCCGCTGCGCCGTGCACTGCAGCACCACGTCGAGGATTCGCTGAGCGAGCGCATCCTCTACAAGGAATTCCACGCTGGCGAGATCATCGTGGTGGACGTCGAGGACGACGAGATCGTGTTCCGCGCCATCGAGGGCTTCGACCCCGGGCCGATCGAGCTCGAAGAGGCCGCGACCGTCGAGTAGCCGTGCACCGGCCGGCACCCTCTCGCGGTTCGCCGGTACTTGAATCCTGTCGCAAGTCGCCATGGCCGCGACGCGGCGTTGTCTTGGCTGCCCTGGGCGTGCTGATGCTGGCGGCGGGCTGCCGAGCCGACATCGTCGTCGACATCGACATCGCACACGACGGGGCTGGCAAAGTCACGGTGGAGGTCAGCTTCGACCCCGACGTGATGCAGGCGGTGCCCGACCTGGCCGAACTTCTCGTGTTCGACGACCTCGTCGGATGGGACGTCAGCCAGCAGCTCGAGCACGCACCCGTGGGCGAGCGTCTCCGCGTGGTCGCATCCAAGCGGTTTGGGACTCCCGCTGAGTTGGCGGAGGTGCTGGCCGAGATCGACCAGCCTGCGGACGGCTCGGCTGGACTGTTCAGATCTGCGACGTTCGTGGGCTCGCGCGATGGCGCACGAGTGCTCTATGAGCTGTCCGTCACCGTCGGCTTGGATCGACCCGTCGCCGGGCTGGTGAATCCGGCGACAGCCGACGCGTTGGAGGGCGAGCTGTTCGGGTTGCCGATCGATGAGATCGAGGCTCGTGCGGGTGCTCCGCTTGATGAGCTGGTGACGCTGGTGGTTCAGGCGACCGTGCCCCAGGGGGCGGGAAGGTTGCCTGTCGATGACGTGATGACGCTGAACGAGGGGGGTACGCGCGTCCTTCGAGTTTCTGGCGAACTGTTCGATGCTGAGATTGCTGGTGCTGATGCTGAGGCGGAACGGTTGGCCGAGCGAGCTAGTCGTGGGGCTCGTATTGCTGTGATCTGGTGGATCGTCCTTGGCCTCATCGTTGTTGTTGTGGTCGTTGTTGCTCTGCGTAGCCGGCGACGGCGGCTCACCTTCCGCTGAGCTGGGACACCGGGTGACCCCGGCAGCCTCACGCGGCGATGTGCATAAGCATTGTTCACTATTACATGAGTTCAGTAGATTCACCTAGCCTGCAGCGAAGTCGGGTCAAACCCATCGCCAGTGATGCCGTGCGCGGCAGGCGACTGGCAGATGCTCGCCCGAAAAGGCTCTTCAATCAAGGAAGTGGTACGTCATGCCATACCCCCCCACCCCCCTCGCATGGACCTGCCCCTGACCGGTCGTCTCGGTTAGGAGGCAGCTGGCGTGACCGGCTACCAGGTCTTGCGACGCCAACCCGGCGTCGATGCCGTGGGCATCTTCCACACCCTTGTGGACAACACCTCCACAACTGACACCAGTTATGCGGACCTCAGCGCCAACGATCCCGGCGCTGCCTACACCTACCGGGTCAAGGCGTGGCGTGACACCGCTCTGAGCGGCAGGTCCCGCTGGACTCGCATCGACCTGCCGGCCAGCTACACGCCGCCGCCGGCCGACACGACACCGCCGCCGGACACTGTGCCGCCGGACACGACACCGCCGGACACGACACCGCCGGACACGACACCGCCGGACACGGTGCCGCCAGACACGGTGCCGCCGGTCACTGGGACCCCGCGGGAGACGACAGCTGAAGTCAACGGCGGTGATGACGGCCAAGTCGACAAGACCCTCATTCCGGACACCTCCGAAGTGGTGACGAGGGACGTAGTAGTCGCACCGGACACTCCCGTGCCGGCGCGAGCCGATCTCAATCCGTGCTCGCTGGCCAAGCACAGCAGCAAGTACTGGTGCAGGCGTTCAGCCTTCAGGAAGTACATGGCGCCGATCGATCTGCGGATGACCTACGACCACCGGGGGTATACCCAGATCGGGTGGGACAACCCTCCGATGAGGCCGCTCACGATCACCAGCTATGAGGTGCAGCACAGCACCGACCGCGGCAATACATGGAACCAAATCGCGGACTACACGGGCAGCCATCCCCACGAGGTCGTGTTCACCTCGCCGCACCCACGCGACTGCAGCCTCAACCGGTACCGCGTGCGCGCGGTGTACGGCAACGACGGCCAGAGCCCGTGGAAGACAGCCAACGTCGACGCTGACCAGCTTCGACCCGGATACCAAGTACCGGCACCGTCCATGGCGTGGAGTGTCAGCCAGACCGTGAACGCAGCGTGGCGCCTGTCCGGCAGCAACCGCATCGGTGCTACGTACACCCTGACGCCCCAGTGGGGCAATCAGCCGAGCTGCGTAACTGCCGTCCAAGTGGAGAAAGGCAGCTTCAGCGGTGCGAACGCTCCCGCACTGACTTCCTCCAGTTGGGGTTGGGCCACTTCCGGCACGACGATCAGCCAGCAATTCGGTGCCGACAGCAATGGCAACCCGGTGTTGGACAATCCCGGCACGCCCTTCGTGATCGGCGCGCGGGTCCGGTTCGTCGTCAACGGCAAGTCCGGGCTGCGGGGGGCGGGAGTACCCGTGCTTCAAACAGATGCAGCGCCTTGTGCGCTGGCGCGGGGTCGCAGGGGCACTGCATAACTGCGGGCGGTCACACCCGCCCCCCGCAGCCCTCGTTCCTCGGGTACACCCGGCCCCCTGCAGCCCTCGTCTCGTGGGGCCGGTGGGCGTCGTTGTTCCTTGCGACGCTCGTCCGCTGGGGCTCCTGGGCGGGGCAGACTGGGCGGGTGGTTCGGGCTTGGGCTCTTGTATTGGCTGCTGGGGCTGGGACTCGGTTTGGCGCTGTGGCTGGTGGGGCTTCGAAGGTGACGGTGCCTGTTGCTGGGCGCTCGATGATCGCTTGGAGCGTTGGAGCGGCGCGGGGGGCTTGTGATGGGGTCACTTTGGTGGTGCCTGTTCGCATGGTTGAGGAGCTGGTTGAGGGGATTGACGGCGTTGACACCGTTGTGGCTGGTGGGGGCACCCGGTCCGCTTCGGTGCGGGCTGGGCTCGGGACCGTTCCCGAGGATGTCGATGTGGTTGTCTGTCATGACGCGGCTCGGCCTGGGGCTTCTTCGGGGCTGTTTGCTGCGGCCATTGCGGCTGTGCGGACCGGGGCTGATGCCGTTGTGCCGGCGCTTGGGGTGAGCGACACGCTGAAGCGGGTGTCGGACTGGGGCGATGGCGGCGGTTTGGTTGTGGGGACCGTGGATCGTTCGGAGCTCTTTGCCGTGCAGACGCCTCAGGCGTTTCGCCTTGAGGTGCTGGTGGCGGTGCATGCCGGATCGCCTGAGGCCACTGACGATGCGGCGTTGGTTGAGGCGGCGGGTGGCACGGTGATGGCTATTCCGGGTGAGGATGCGGCGCACAAGGTCACTACGGCGGCAGACCTTGTGATCGTGGAGACCTTCCTGCGAAGCCGCACCTCGGGCGGCGGGCTCTAGCGTCAACGGGCGTGACGGCGGCTGACAGCGACGGGCTCAGCTCCACGATCCGTGTGGGGCATGGGTATGACGCGCACCCCTTTGCTGATGCGACGGCGCAATCTGGACGGACGTTGGTGCTGGGCGGGGTCCGGTTTGTTGACGAGCGGCCGCTCGAAGGTCACAGCGATGCCGATGTGGTTTCGCATGCCGTGATCGATGCGATGCTCGGTGCAGCCGCACTCGGCGACATCGGCTCGCACTTTCCTGACAGCGACGAGCGATGGCGCAACGCTGACAGTATCGAGATGCTGGCCCGGGTCGCCGCCCGCCTCGCGGAAGACGGCTGGCAGCTGGCCAATGCCGACTGCACCGTCGTCTGCGACCGGCCGATGATCGCTCCGCATCGGGAGCAGATGCAGGAGCGGCTCAGCAGCGCTGCGGGCGGACCGATCACGGTCTGCGGCAAGCGGACTGAAGGGCTCGGCCACGGAGACGGGATCGTGGCGCACGCTGTGGCCTTGGTGTTCGCCCGGCCGGGCGTCGAGACGCTTGAATCCGACATGCTTGAATCCGACTCGCTGAAATGACCTGCCGATGAGCAGGCAACCGCAACGCCGTCGGGGGCAGCCGCCCCCAGGGGGAGCGCGCAACGTTCCACCGCGAGGTCGAGGCGGTCCAAGTGCGCAGCAGCGCAGTGGAGCAGGCCCAACCCAACGCAGTGGTTCGGGTGCGCGGCGGACCTCCAACTCCCAGCGCCGCGATGGGGCACCCAGTCGTGACCAGTCCGCCCCACGAGGTCTCGGCGGCGACCACGTCGAAGGCCGTCAGGCGGTGCGGGAACTGTTGCGGGCCGGCAACCGCAAGATTCACGAGGTCTTGCTGTCCGAAGACGCGCACGAGTCCGCCGTGCTGGCAGAGATCGCCGATCTGGCAGCCGATCGTCGGGTGCCGGTGCGCGAGACCAGTCGTCGCAAGCTGCGTGACCAAGCACTCACCGAATCGCCCCAGGGCGTCATCGCAAAGGCGCAAGAGATCCGGCCGGTACCGCTGGAAGAACTGGCTCGGCCCCATCGCGGGGCTGCTCCGCTGCTCATTGCCGCCGACAGCGTCACCGACCCCGGCAATCTCGGCGCCATCTTGCGCACCGCCGAAGTGGCTGGTGCGACGGGAGTCGTTCTGGGACGCCATCGTTCCGCGAGCCTGACGCCCGCAGCGGTCAAGTCGGCTGCCGGGGCCATCGAGCATCTGCGCTTCGCACAGGTCGGAGGACTGCCTGCAGCGTTGAAGCAGCTGCGTGAAGCCGGCCTGTGGGTGATCGGACTCGACGGCAACGCGAGCGATGGTCTCGAGGATCTGTGTGTCGCCGACGAACCCGTCGTGGTCGTCGTCGGCGCCGAGGGACGAGGACTGTCGACGCTGGTCGAGCGCCGCTGCGACCAAGTCATCTCGATCCCGGTCTACGGGCGCATCGAGTCGCTCAACGTGGCCGCGGCGACGGCCGTCGCCCTGTTCGACATCGCCCGCGCCCGCGCGGGTGACGGCGGCACAGCCCGCGCCCGGGACTCGGCCTGAATCCGGAGCGCTCAGCCATACGCTGGGGCGGCTGCCCGAGTAGCTCAACGGCCAGAGCACCGCTCTTGTAAAGCGGGGGTTGTGGGTTCGATTCCCACCTCGGGCTCGCCCCACAGGAACGACCTGCTCACAGCGTGATCACCAGATTGCCGATGTGCTCCTTGCGGCCGAAGGCCTCCTGGGCAACATGAATTTCCTCAAGGGGATAGGTGCCGCCGAGAATCGGCCGGATCTCGCCTCGTTCGATGTACCCGACGAGGTCTGCGAAGATGCCCGGCTCGTAAATGGTCGCTCCGTAGAACTCGAGATCGTTGAGGTACAAGGTCCGCAGGTCGAGTTGGACGATCGGTCCGCCGATGGCGCCCGCGGTGACGTATCGCCCTCCTCGAACGAGCGCATCGAGCCAGCCGGCGAAGCTGTCCCCGCCGACCACATCTGCGACAGCGTCGAAGCGACCGCCGTTGGCCGAGACAGCTGCGTCGGCGGCTGATGGGGTCTCCCGGGCTACGGCGGCATCTGCGCCGATGTTGAGCACTTGGGCGATTTTCGAGCTGCCAGCCACTGCGACCACCCGTGCGCCGCGTCGCTTTGCGAGTTGCACCAGGGCGCTGCCCACCCCGCCGCTGGCACCGGTGACGGCGATGCTCTGGCCGTTTCGCAGACCGATGCGCGACAGCATGTGCTCTGCGGTCACGGACGAGCACGGGAACGTCGCAAGCTCGGCATCGGAGAGCTCCGAGTTGACGGGGTGCACATTGACGGCCGGCACGGCTGTGAACTCGGCGAACCCGCCGTCGGCCTCGCTGCCGAGATACCCGGCCCCGCTGCGATCGGACGGATCGTCGGGATCGCGCAGGCACGGATCGACGATGATCCGCTTCCCGACCAGCGAAGTGTCTGCGACGTCTGGGCCCACTGCGACGACACGCCCCACCACGTCGGCGCCCTGTATGCGAGGGAATTGGAGGCTCGTGCGGCCCCACGCGGTCTCATCGACGCTCGCCTCGACGTATCCGCCTTCGCTGGTTGCCGAGTCCACAGCGCGGCTGTACCAGCCCACGCGGGTGTTGATGTCGGTGTTGTTCATGCCGCACGCCGACACCCGGATCAGCACATCGCTGGGACCAGGCACCGGCACGGGCACGTTGTCTCGCACCTCCAGCATCTCGGGTCCGCCGCTGCCGACGAGCAGCGCTGCGCGCATCGTCGGCCTAGATGGCTCGCCCGATGGTGGGGCGGCGACGGTCATGCGGATTCGAGATGGACATGTTCTGTCATGAGTGCGCGGCAGAATAGCGGCCAGTGGAGGCCACGCAATCGCAGATGATCGGAATCGCTGCATGAATTCGCCGGACCGCAACGTTCCGACCGATGGCGATGACCGTGGGGTTGCTGACAGCTTCCGGCAGCAAGCGCTGCCGGCTCGCTACTACACCGATCCGGCGATCCACGCTGCCGAATTGTCTGCCGTGTTCGCTCGGTCCTGGCAGCTCGTCGGTCATCTGTCCCAGGTGAGCAAGCCCGGCCAGGTCCTCGCGACGGTAGTCGGCGACGAGCCTGTCTTCGTCGTCAACGACGGCGGCGAGATCCGCGCGTTCTTCAACGTCTGCCAGCACCGAGGTCACGAGCTGTTTCCACCGCAGTCTGAGGGCGGCGACGTTGCAGACACCCCAGGCGTCATCATGTGCCCGTACCACGCCTGGGTGTACGGGCTGGACGGCCGGCTGCTCAACGCGCGCAGTCGCGATGTGGGCGAGCTCTGCATCCCGCGCATCGCAGTCGACCAGATCGCCGGACTCCTCTTCGTCAATGTCAATCCCGACGCGGCGCCGCTGGCGGAGTGCGCGCCCGGCGTCGCCGACGAGATCGTGGCGATCATCCCGCAGTCTGCGACCCGTGTGCTGACTTGGCGCCGAACGCACCTCATCGCCGCGAACTGGAAGATCGCGGTGGAGAACTACAACGAGTGCTACCACTGCCCGAACGTGCATCGATCGTTCACATCCGGAGTGGTCGACCCCGCCAGCTACCGCGTCATTCCGGACGGCACCGTGATCCGTCATACGGCCACAGGCGTCGACAGCGACCGCTCCTTCTATACGCGCCCTGCAGCCAGCGACGCCTATGCCGCGTTCTACATCTGGCCGGCATCATCGATCCAGTGCTATCCCGGCCAGGCGCTCAATACCTACCGCTGGGTGCCGAGGGGGCCGGACCAGACGCTGCTGGTGCGGGAGTGGTGGTTCGACAGTGCCGAGCCGACCGATGTGCAACGCGAGATCATCGACTTGGACTGGAACACCACGGTGTCCGAGGACTTGAGGCTCGTCGAGTCGACTCAGCGTGGCGTTCGAAGCCGCGGGTATCGCCCCGGGCCGCTCATCACTGAGCCGTCTGGAGTTGCCTCAGTGCACAGCGAAGATGCGGTGCCCCACCTGGGGGCGCTGGTGCGTTCAGCGCTTCACGATGGGCGACCACCGAACGAGCGCTGATCCGGTGGCCGAGTCTCACGCGCCGCGCATCGCCGTGGTCGGCAGCCTGAACGCCGACGTGACGCTGTGGGTGCCAAGGCGCCCATCGCCTGACGAGACGATGCACGCCTCGCGCATCGCCTGGTTCCGCGGCGGCAAGGGCGCCAACCAGGCGGTCGCTGCGGCCCGGCTGGGCGCCAGCGTGGTCATGGTCGGCCGGGTCGGCGACGACGAGCACGGACAGTGGCTGCGCTCGGGCCTCGAGGCCGAGGGGATCGACTGCCGCCACGTGGCGACCGTCGACGTTCCCACCGGCCTGGCAGTGATCACTGTCGATCCGAAAGACGTGTCGATCGTGGTGGCCGCCGGTGCCAATGCATCTCTCGATGCTGACGGCGTGCAGGCGGCCGCCGCTGAGATTGCAGCAGCCGACGCACTGTTGCTGCAAGGCGAGGTGAGTGCTCGCGCGGCCCGCGCGGCAGCGGAGATCGCGCGCCGACACGGCGTGATCGTGGTCCTGAACCCAGCCCCCTTCAACGACGTCGCTCCAGCAGTGCTGCCGCTGGCAGACGTTGTCATCGTGAACAGGGCCGAAGCCGAGCAGTTGCATCAGTCGAATTCGGGTGGCAGTGCCGCCGAGATGCGCGCCAATGCGGTGCTCGTCGAGACTCGGGGAGCGGAGGGCTGCGTCGTGCGTGCGTCTCGGCCGGCCGAGACGGCGCTGCGAGCGCAGGATTCGCGCGACATCCCAGAGGAGATTTCCGTGCCGGCGCCGCAGGTCGCTGTTGTCGATGCCACCGGCGCGGGCGACGCATTCGCCGGGGCGTTTGCGGTCGGCATGGCATCGGGTACTGATCCCCTGGACGCGGCCGATCTGGCCGTGCGGGCTGGTGCCTGGGCGGTGGGGGTCGCCGGTGCGCAGCCGAGCTTGCCGACGATGGCGCAGCTGCAGGACGTGGGTGACGCTGGCGCCTAAGCCAGACCGTAGAGACGATCGCCGGCATCGCCGAGTCCGGGCACGATGAAAGCCCGCTCGTCGAGATGGCTGTCGACGGCGGCCGTCACCACGCGGACATTGAAGGCGCTGTCCTGCAGTGCAGCGGTTCCCTCTGGTGCAGCGAGTGCGCACACCATCGTGACCGGGCCCACACCCGACGCTGCCAGCACTCGTATCACCTCGGCCGCCGAGCCACCCGTCGCCAGCATCGGATCGAGCACCAGCACTGGTCGATCTTCCAGCACGCTCGGCAGCGACTCGAGGTAGCGCTCGTGGCCGACACCGTCGGGTGTCTCGATCCTTCGCATCCCGATGAACCCCACTGGTGCGGCAGGCAAGAGTCTCAGCGCCGCATCGAGCATTCCCAGCCCAGCTCGCAGGACGGGCACGATCGCTGGCATCGGTTCGAGCCGCGAGCCCTCAGCGGGTCCGAGTGGTGTCTCTACTGGCACAGGGACACATGCCGCGTCGGCGAGTGCCTCTGACACCAGCAAGAACGTCAGCGCGTCCATTCGCTGACGGAATTCTTCGACGGCGGTGTTCTTGTCGCGTAGCCGAGTAAGAAGGGCTGCGGCTACCGGATGGTCGACGATGCTGATGCTCATGGTCTCACTTTCACGGGCTGATCTTGGTGGGGTGGCACTCGTCCGTGCGCAAATTAGGTGCTGAGGGGTACACCCCGCAGCGCTTGTTTGGCCCTACGCTCACAACACTGCCGCTGCCAAGCGGTTCTTCGTCATTTATAAGCGCGACCAACCAACGTGAGTTGCAGCGCACGCCGGCCTCGGCGGGAGGGACCCGGGCCGTACACCGACGGGAGGTCACCCGATGAACAGCCAAGCCGGCGAATCCAACAGCGGCGCAGCGGTGCGCGGACTGCTGCTGGTGCTGGTGGCCGTCGTCGTGGGCGTGCTGCTGCTCCGCTCGGTCGACGATCCCGATGACGCGGCTGTGACCGACACGACGCCGCCGGTCGAGCCAGGGGAAACACTCCCGCCCGCAACACAGGCGACGACGGCGACGACCGCGGCTCCCGGTACCGGCGGAACCGGCTCCGACTCGGTCACCACCGTCGCGCCGCCTGTCACGGCGGACCCCTCCACCGCCACCACCGCGGCGGGAGCAGAGCCGTTTCAGCCGAGACCGGCGGCGGAGGTATCGATCCAGGTCGCCAACTCCACGACCGTGCGCGGAGCTGCGGGGCGGCTCACCGACCGGTTCAAGACGCTGAGCTACATCACCAATACACCGACGAACTACGTGGGTACGCCGCTCGACCGGACGCGGATCTACTACCAGCCGGGTTCCCTGCTCGAAGCGCGAGCGATCGCCGGAGTGCTGGAGCTCGACGCCGACAACGACGTGTTCCCGATGCTGGCGGATCCGTCGGCCGTGCAGGACTTCAAGACACCCGACGTGCTGGTGGCGCTGGGGACCGATCTGGCCGAGTAGGCGGTATGCGGGTCGTGGTGTGCCCGGACAAGTTCCGTGGCACTGCGTCCGCCGCAGAGGTCGCAGCAGCTATCGAGGCGGGGGTGCGTCGGCACGTCGGCGCTCACGCCCATGTGGCATGCCTGCCTGCTGCGGACGGCGGCGAGGGCACGCTCGAAGCGCTGGGCGGACCGAATCGCACGTCGCTGGTGACCGGGCCGCTGCGGGCACTGGTAGAAGCCGAGTGGCGGCTCATCGGCGACACCGCGATCGTGGAGATGGCTCGCGCCAGCGGACTGCTGCTAGCTGGCGGAGCCGAGGGAAACGATCCGCTCGCGGCAACAACTGCTGGCACCGGTGAGCTGATCGCGGAGGCCGTCGCCAGCGGCGCCCGACGCGTGATCGTGGGAGTGGGCGGCTCTGCCACCACCGATGGCGGTCTTGGCGCGCTCGATGCCATGTCACCGCTGGCCCGTCTCGCCGGCGTCTCGGTGGTGGTGGCCTGCGATGTGCGCACCCGCTTCTGTGACGCCGCACGCATTTTTGGACCTCAGAAGGGTGCTTCGCCGCCGAAGATCGAGTTGCTGACCCGCCGCCTGGAACGACTCGTCGACCTGTACCACGAGCGCTATGGGATCGACGTCAGCGAGATGCCCTGCGCGGGCGCGGCCGGTGGCCTGGCCGGTGGCCTGGCGGCGGGCCTGCGGGCCGAGCTGGCCCCCGGGTTTGAGGTCGTCGCAACCGAGGTTGGCTTGCTCGAAGCGATCGAAGGCGCCGATCTGGTCATTACCGGCGAAGGACGGCTCGATGCAGGTTCGTTCGACGGGAAAGTCGTGGGTGGCGTGCTGGAGATGGCGGCCGAGGCCGGAGTGCCAGTGGGCGTCGTCGTGGGTGCTCGAGAACCAGGTACCGATCCTGCCGATTGGCGCCCGCCCACAGGCGAGTCCCCCCTCACGCACCTTGTAGTGCTGACCGAGCGATACGGGGCGGAGCGGTCGATGGGCGACACGCTGTCGGCAGTGCGCGATGCCGCCGCGGATCTGGCCGCAAATCTCGTCTCTTGAGTTGGCGGTTAGCACTCTCAGCTCTAGAGTGCTAACCGCTGCATGAAGTGCAGCAGCGACGTGACGCCCCGTCACCCAGTTGCCCATGCACCAATAGGCCCATTGACAAATCAACCCGATTGACCAATCAACCCGATTGACCAATCAACACAGTGTCACCGAGGACAGGAGCCACCTGATATGGCCAAGATGATCACGTTCGACGACGAGGCCCGCCGCGGGCTCGAGTCGGGCATGAACCAGCTCGCCGACGCAGTGCGCGTCACGTTGGGCCCCAAGGGTCGCAACGTCGTGCTGGACAAGAAGTGGGGTGCACCCACGATCACCAATGACGGCGTGTCGATCGCCAAGGACATCGAGTTGGAAGACCCGGTGGAGCGCATCGGGGCCGAGCTCGTCAAAGAAGTCGCCAAGAAGACCGACGACGTTGCGGGCGACGGCACCACCACAGCCACCGTTTTGGCGTGGACGATGGTGCGCGACGGCCTGCGCAACGTGACTGCGGGTGCCAACCCGATGGCCGTGAAGCGGGGCATCGAGGCCGGCGTCGACGCCGCAGTGGGTGCCATCACCGACATGGCGATCAGCGTCACCGATTCGAAGACCCATGTCGCCCAGGTGGCGGCAATCTCTGCCGCCGACAGCGACATCGGCCAGCTGATCAGCGATGCGTTCGACAAGGTCGGCAAGGATGGTGTGATCACCGTTGAGGAGTCGCAGACGTTCGGCCTCGAGATGGATCTCGTCGAGGGCATGCGCTTCGACAAGGGCTACATCTCGCCGTACTTCGTCACCGATCCCGACACGCAGGAAGCCGTGCTCGAGGACGCGAACATCCTGTTCATGCAGGGCAAGATCTCGGCAGTCCGTGACGTGCTGCCGGTGCTCGAGAAGGTGACCCAGGCAGGCAAGCCGCTCGTCATCATCGCCGAGGACGTCGAGGGCGAGGCCCTCGCCACGCTCGTGGTGAACAAGATCCGCGGCACGATCCGCTCGGTGGCTGTGAAGGCTCCCGGATTCGGCGACCGCCGCAAGGCCATGCTGGCCGACATGGCGATTCTGACCGGTGGCCAAGTCATCAGCGAGGACGTGGGTCTCAAGCTCGAGAACACCACGCTCGACCTGCTGGGCACCGCCCGCCGAGTGGTCGTCTCCAAGGACGAGACGACCATCATCGAGGGTGCCGGTGACGAGTCCGAGGTACGGGGTCGGATCGAGCAGATCAAGAACGAGGTCGAGAACACCGACTCGGACTACGACCGCGAGAAGCTGCAGGAGCGGCTGGCGAAGCTGTCCGGCGGCGTTGCAGTGCTGCGCGTCGGTGCGGCCACCGAGGTCGAGCTGAAGGAGAAGAAGCACCGCATCGAGGACGCGGTCAGCACCACCAAGGCGGCCATCGAGGCCGGCGTGGTGACTGGTGGCGGTGTCGCCCTGGTGCGGGCCGAGTCGGCAGTGCAGGCAGCAGCGGAAGCCCTGGATGGTGACGAGGCCACCGGTGCCCGGCTGGTCCAGCGTGCGCTGGCGGGACCGCTGAAGCAGATCGCCGAGAACGCCGGTCTTGAGGGCGGCGTGGTGGTCAGCCGGGTCCGTGAGCTTGAGGGCCCGATGGGTCTCAATGCTGCTACCGGTGAGTACGAGGACTTGGTCGGGGCCGGCGTCATCGATGCCGCCAAGGTGACGCTGTCGGCGCTGCAGAACGCGGCTTCGATCGCCGCACTGTTCCTCACCACCGAGGCAGTCATCTGCGAGGAGCCCAATTCCGGTGGCGCCGGCGGCGGTATGCCGGACATGGACTTCTAGCAGGAGCCTGTACAGACCACCAGAACAGCCCAACCCAACACTGCACAACCGAATACTGCACAACTCAACGAAGTGGCCCGGGTCAACGCCCGGGCCGTTTCGCGTCCAGAGTCGACCGTATTGTCACCGGTATCTTTCTCGTGTGCCGAGTCCATCAGATGAGACTGATCGCGATTTCGCATCCCCAGCTGATGAGATCCCGCAGAGGGCGAGGTTGTGGCGCGCGATCGACGCGTCGACTAGCGAGCTTGTGGACGCGAAACGCCGTCTTGAGTTGGCGGAACTCATCGCCGAACCCATCCGCTTCGACTTTGCGGCCGCAGAGGAGGCGTGGGGCGGAAACAGCTGACGTGGCCCCCGCCTCCCACATTGTGGACACCAGTTCCCCGCGAGGATGTATGCGTGCCCGGATGCGGCTGTTGCTACTGGTTGTGGTCGCGGGTGCCGTAGCTGCTCAAGGATGCGCATCCTCGTCGGATGAAGAATCGCAACAGCGCGTGAACACGTCCACGGCGCCACCGACGTCAGTTCCCCAAGCGGCTGCTACGACAACCACGGTCGTTTCCTGGTTCAATCCGGCGGAACGGCAAACAGGGCCGCCGCCGGAGTTGCTCGGCGAGACTGCCAGCCCATTCTGGAACTCGATGACCGGATTGGACGGGCCGACGAGTAACAGTGCATGGCAGGAACGACTCGAAGACGCATGTGCAGCCCCGATCTGGGAGTACAGCGCTGCAGCGGTTCTTGTCGACGAGTTCATCGCGGCCGATGGGGGTGACCCCGACGCCCCAGCCGTGCGGACCGAGGGTCGCCGTCTGCGCGATGACGCCATCTGGACGTTGTGGACGATGGTGAACAACGGAGACTGGTGCGCCGCATCGTTCCCGCCTGCATCACTCAACGTCGACGCTTGGCTCAACTCCACTGGCCTGCGAGGCCTGATCGATCTGGATGCCTGGCAGGCTCGCCTCGACCGTGCTTGCGCGATCGGCGAGGACGACATCGATGAGTGGCGACGCCTGGCGGCCGAGTTCATCGAAGCGGACGGCGGCGATGCTGCCGATTCGGCACGAGTCAATGGCGCTGTCGAAGCGCTCCGCCTCATGCTTCGCCAGCAGGTGCGCATCTCCAGCGGCGCGTCGGATGACCCGATGGACGGGACGTTGGTGCCGGTCCACGCTTGCGAGTAGGCCGGCAGCGAGCAGCACCCGACCGGCGCAGTTGCGCGCCGGCACGGACGAACCGAAGCAAGGGGCGCCGGTACCCTGACCGGATGCGGCGGGGGCGCACGATGCGGGTGCTGGTGGACCGGCTGCGACAGGGCACTTGGACGCGGTCGCCTGATGAGGTCGTGGTGGAGGAACCACTCGAAATCCGCCTCGACGGCCACCTGGTGGCCACCACGATGCGCACGCCGGGCCACGACTACGAACTCGCCGTCGGGTTTTGTGCAGGCGACGGTCTGCTCGGCGACGCAGCCGTGACCGGGGTGCGCTACTGCGGCGAAGGGCCGGCGGCCGAATTCGAATACAACATGGTCACCGTCGAGACCGGCGGCAAGGCACCAGTGCCCACGCCTCGCCTCGGCAATGTCAGCGCCGCCTGCGGAATCTGCGGCAGCACCACCATCACCGACATGGCCGCACGCTTGGGCCCGCTGGCAGGCATACGTCAATTCAGCGTCGATGCGGTTCACGCAGCCCTGGCCGCAGTTCCCGCGACCCAAGAGATGTTCGGCCGCACCGGCGGGTTGCACGCAGCCGCGACCTTCGACACCAACGGCCGCATTGACATCGTGCGCGAGGACATCGGGCGACACAACGCCGTCGACAAGGTGATCGGCAGGCGCCTGCTCGACGGGCGCGATGACGCCGGCGCCACGGCGCTGTTCGTGAGCGGCCGCGCCAGCTTCGAGATGGTGCAAAAGGCCTGGGCGGCGGGAATCGGCACCCTTATTGCCGTCAGCGCCCCCAGCTCTCTTGCCATCGAGGCGTCCCGGGCGGCGGCTATCACGCTGGCAGGTTTCGCACGCGGCGACGAACTCAACGTCTACTGCGGCAGCTTGGCGGGGATTCCAGAGCGCCTCGGCGAGTCCCCCGCAAACGCTGAAGTTCATTCATAGGCTGCGCGGGTGTCGCAGATGCCGGAGGTGACGACGTCCGTCGGATGGGGTGTGCTGCACCTGTTCTGCAAGCTCTCACCCGACACGAACACCCGTGCCGTGCTCGCAGCGGTCAGGACCGCAGCGAGTGGAGATCACCAAGTGCTCACCGTGGCAGTGCTCGGCCATAAGGCCGACATCGGCTTCATGGCGCTCGGACCCGATCTGTGGCAGCTGCGCACGCTCCAAACCGACTTGCAGCAGGCCGGAATGGAAGTGGTCGACAGCTACGTGTCCATGACCGAGACCAGTGAGTACGCCGCCGACCTGCCCCCAGAGATGAAGACCCCGCGGCTGTACCCGCAACTGCCGCCCGAGGGCAAGCGGGCCTTCTGCTTCTACCCGATGTCCAAACGCCGCAGCGCCGTGTCCGAAGGCAGCGGCAACTGGTTCACGCTGCCCTACGACACTCGCCGAGAGCTCATGTACGAACACGGCAAGTCGGGCCGCCAATTCCGGGGCCGCATCCTGCAAGTTGTGACGGGATCCACCGGAGTTGACGACTTCGAGTGGGGCGTGACGCTGTTCGGCGAGCACCTCGACGACCTCAAAGACGTCGTGTACACGATGCGCTACGACGAAGCCAGCGCTGTGTATGCCGAGTTCGGCACGTTCTACACCGGCCTGCTTGCCGACCCCGAGACTGTCTTGGAACGTATCGGCCGTCGCTCCAACCATTGGGGGGGCCTCAGCGGATCGCAGCCCGTGCAGGGCGCGCCGTAGCCTGTTCGCGTGCCCGTGCAACGCCCGTGAGGCGCCGGCGATGCTTCGGTCGCGACTGAATTGAGGCCGCCATGTCCGACTATTCCGCTCCTATCGACGACATGCTCTTTGTGCTCGAGCACGTGGCCGATCTGGAAGCTCTGGCCGCGCACGAACGCTTCGCGCATGCCGACTTGGAGACCGCAGGCGCAGTCCTGGATGAAGCCGGCCGCTTCATGTCCGCCGAGTTGGCGCCGCTCAACGTGACCGGCGACCAGCAGGGGCTGAACTTCGACGACGGCGTCATCACTCATCCGCCCGGCTTCGCAGAGGCCTACCGCAAATTCGTCGGCGCCGGCTGGAACGGCATGGCCTTCGATGCCGATTTCGGCGGCGGTGGGATGCCCTGGTGCGTGGGACTCGCCGTCCAGGAGATGCTGATCGCGGCCAACATGGCATTCAGCCTGTGCCCGCTGTTGACTCAGGGCGCCATCGACGCCCTGACCCACCACGCCGATGAAACCCTGCAGCAGACCTTCCTGCCCAGGATGATCAGCGGCGAATGGTCCGGCACCATGAACCTGACCGAGCCGCACGCCGGCTCCGACGTGGGAGCCCTCACGAGCCGGGCCGTCCCGCAGCCCGACGGCAGCTACCTCATCACCGGCACGAAGATCTTCATCACCTACGGCGAGCACGAGCTGGCCTCCAACATCCTCCACCTTGTGCTGGCACGCACGCCGGACTCACCTCCGGGCACCCGCGGCATCAGCCTGTTCCTGGTCCCCAAGTACCTCGTCAACCCCGACGGCTCGCTCGGGCGGCGCAACGACCTGCGCGCGGTGTCCACCGAGCACAAGATCGGCATACATGCCAGCCCGACCTGCGTGATGTCCTACGGCGACGACGAGGGTGCCGTCGGCTATCTCGTCGGCCTCCCCCACGGCGGCATGCGCGCCATGTTCACGATGATGAACAACGCTCGCCTGTCGGTGGGCCTGCAGGGCCTGGCACTCACCGAGCGGGCGTACCAGCAGGCACGGGAATACGCGCTGACCCGCAAGCAGGGGCGGGCGATCGGCGCCGAGCTGTCTCCGGGCGATTCCTCGCCGATCGTCGATCATGCCGATGTGCGACGCATGCTGCTGACGATGCGCGCCAACACCGAGGCCATGCGGTGCGTGATGTACCTGAACGCCGCGGCGATCGATCGCTCGATCGTGGCGACCGATCCGGACGAGCGCCAACGGGCTGATGACCTCGCGGCGATCCTGACGCCGATCAGCAAGGGCTGGGGCACTGACCTGGGCGTCGAGATGACCTCGCTCGGCGTGCAGGTGCACGGTGGCATGGGCTACATCGAGGAAACCGGCGCTGCACAGCATTGGCGCGACAGCCGGATCGCCCCGATCTACGAGGGCACCAACGGCATCCAGGCCGCGGACTTGGCATTCCGCAAGCTGCCGCTTGGAGGCGGCGAGGCCGTGGCACGCCTGATCGGCGACATGGGGGCGACCGCCGGCGAGTTGGGCGCCAGTGACGACGCCCATCTGGCCGCCATTGGGGCCGCACTCGGCGATGGCGTGGCTGCGATGGGCGACGCAGCCATGTGGCTGGGCGGTCAGCTCTCCGCGGCGCCCAACGATGTCGCTGCCGGCTCGACGCCGTTCATGCGGTTGGCCGGCGTGGTGGTGGGCGGCTGGCTGCTGGCTCGGAGCGCGCAGTCTGCAGCGGGCCTCCTGCAGGCTCAAGGGCTGACGGCTGAGCAGGCTCGGGACGCTGCGCCAGGGGGGTCAGCCCCAGGATCAGACAGCTCCGCATCGCCGCAGTTCCTGGCCGACAAGATCACCACCGCTCGCTTCTACGCCGACCAGATCCTGCCGACTGCTCGCGGCCTGGTGCCCGCCGTGACCGGCGGTGCCGATCTCTTCTTCGCCATACCCGCCGAGCGGCTCTAAGCAGAGGAGATCCCGCGTGAATGACCGTGGCCGAGGACTGGGAGCGACGACATGGCCGGGTCGCATGCTGACGGGGGGCTGAGCGTGCAGGACGCCCCGGCGTCGGCCGAAGCCTCCATCGGCCGGCTGCGTGCCTTCTTCAAACAGTCGGGACCAGTGGTCGTGGCCTTCAGCGGCGGCGTCGATTCGGCGCTGGTGGCCTGGACGGCCAACGAGGTTCTCGGAGACGATGCGCTTTGCGTGACGGCGGTCTCGGCGAGCCTCGCGAGCGATGAGGCTGCGGACTGCGCGGAACTGGCAGCAGAGTGGGGACTCGCATGGCAGACCGTCGAGACCGACGAGATGGCACGCGCCGCATATCGCGCCAACGACCCAGACCGCTGCTTCCACTGCAAATCAGCCCTCATGGACCAACTCGAGCCCCTGGCATCGGTACGCGACGCGGTGGTGGTGCTCGGCGTCAACCTCGACGATCTGGGAGATCACCGGCCGGGCCAGCACGCGGCGCGTGAACGGGGAGCGCTATTCCCGCTCGTCGAAGCCGGTTTCGCCAAGGTCGACGTCCGGCGTGTCAGCGCCGAATTGGGTTTGCGCACTTGGGACAAGCCCGCTGCCGCATGCCTGGCCTCTCGGGTGCCCTACGGCACGCAGGTGACGGTGCCGCTGCTGGCGCGGCTCGATCGGGCCGAGGCAACGTTGCGCCGGCTGGGCTTCCGCCAGCTGCGAGTCCGCGACTACGGCGACACGGCACGCATCGAACTGCCGCTCGACGATCTTGCCGAGGCGATCCGCCAGCGTGAAGCCCTGGTGGAGGCGGTGCGCGCCGTCGGTTATCGCTACGTCACGCTTGACCTGGAGGGCTTCCGCTCGGGCAATCTCAACGGCGCGCTGGCGAGCAGGATCTCGCCCAACTCTGCCTCTTCGGCCCCAGAGGCCGGCTGATGAGCGCAGCCGGGACCGGTGCCGAGGCCCCGGCGGTGCCGCCCGACATTTCCGTGCCCGGGTCAGTAGAGGAAGCCGCAGAGCTATTGGCCGATCTCGCCATCGCCGCATTGCCCGGCTGGGTCGAGCGATGCGTGGCCGATGCCTGCAAGCGCGGGGGTGTTGGCGCTGTGGAACTCAGCGGACCGGCGCGTGCCGCTGGCTTGCAGTGCGCAGCCGAGACTGGCCCTGCGCTGCGCGATCTGCTGGCAACCGATGTCGACGCGCAGACATCCACGCCGTTGAGCGTGCTGCGCGCTGCAGTGCGATTCCCGACTCAGGTGCTCGCGGACGGCGGCGTGCCCGAGCCCGACCGGGACGACTTCGATGCGTCCCGTTTCCCCGACGATCCCTACGGTTTGACACCGGCGTCGTTCGCCGACATCGATCCGGGGCTGGGACCGATCGGCATCGGGTGGGGAGCAGCGAAGGCATACGAGGTGCTGCAGCGTCGGCGCACGGCCGAGCCTGCGAGGCGCTCAGATACGGCCGAGCCTGCGAGGCGCATCAATGCCGAGGGACAACGATGACGTCGTTCGGCGAGCGCCGCGTTGGGTTGATCGAAACGGCAGCCGCCGACCAACTGCCCGCGGCGTTGTCTACGCTCACCGATTCCTGGCTGGCCGAGAGCTACGCAACCGAGGCCGCCCAGTGCGGGCTGGGCGGCGCGAACGGCGCCGGCACGAGTGTGGCTCTCGTGGCGGTCGGCGGCTACGGCCGTGGCGAGCTGTGCCCCGGCAGCGACATCGATCTGCTCTTGCTGCACGACGATGTCGATACGGGCAACCTGGCCGATCGCCTCTGGTACCCGATTTGGGACGAGAAGCTCAAGCTCGGCCACGCCGTGCGCTCGATGTCGGGGACGCTGGAACTGGCGGCATCCGACACAGACACGGCCACGGCGCTCGCCGATGCCCGCCACTTGGCCGGCGACGCGACTCTGACAGCCCGCCTCATCGAGGGCGTGCAGACCGACTGGCGCGACAACGCAGCACAGCGGCTCGACGAGCTGCACCGTTCTGTCAGCCGCCGGCACAGCCAGAACGGTGAGGTGGCGTTCCTGCTGGAGCCCGATCTCAAGACGGGCCGCGGCGGGCTGCGCGACGCGCATGCGATCAGGTGGGCGCAACTGGCGGGGGTTGAACTGCCCGCTGCGGACACCGAACGCCTCGATGAGGCCTACCAGACGCTGTTGCGGTCCCGGGTGGACTTGCACCGCACCACCGGTTTGCGCAGCGATGTGCTCTCCGCCGATGATCAGGATGCGGTGGCCGAGCGATCGGGCGCAGTCGAAGCCGATGCCTTCATGGCCGATATCGCGCGGGCGGGGCGCATCATCGCATTCCTGTCTGACCAGCTGTGGTCAACCATTGCCCGCCAGAGCACCGCCCTTGCGGCGCCGGATGTCGACATTGCCGGACTGGCAGTCCGCGACGGAGAGCTGGTGATCGACGGCGATCCTGCCGCCGACGTCGTCCTGGTGTTGCACGCGGCGGTGCAGTCGGCCCGCGGGGGCATCCCGATCAGCCGAGCCAGCCTCGACAAGCTGGCCGAGCGCCAGGCGCAGTTCCCGGACCCGTGGCCCCACGGCGCGCGAGCGCTGTTCGTAGAGCTGCTGGGTTGCGGACACCGCGCCATCGACGTCATCGAGACGCTCGACTATTTCGACGTGTGGACCCGGGTGCTGCCCGAGTGGGCGCCGAACCGCAATCGCCCTCAGCGCTCCCGCTACCACCGCTTCACGGTGGACCGCCATCTGCTCGAGGCCGTCGCCGAGGCGGCCCGCTTCACCCACCGGGTGGTACGCCCCGACCTGCTGCTGATGGGAGCGCTGCTGCATGACATCGGCAAGGGCTATCCGGGCGATCACACCCAGGCCGGCATGCGCCTGGCGGGCCCGATCGCCCGGCGCTGCGGTTGGAGCTCCACCGACGCTGACACCCTGGTGCGCCTCGTGCAGCACCACCTGCTGCTGACCGACATCGCGACGCGTCGCGACCTCGACGATCCGCTGACCGTCGCTACCGTCGCCCGTGCCGCCCAGACTCAGGAATTCCTGGAGCTTCTGGCGGTCATGACCGAGGCCGACTGCTTGGCCACCGGCCCCATGGCGTGGGGGGACTGGACCGCCAACCTGGTTTCCGCACTCGTGGAGATGACCTCTGAACATCTGAGCGGTTCCGATTCGACGCCGTCGACTCACCGCCGCCTGCTCACCACCGACATCGTGGATCTGATGGCGGCTGGCGAAACGGCATTGCGAGTCGATGGCAACGTCCTCACCGTGGTCGCACCCGACGAGCGCGGCCTATTCAGCCGCGCGGCAGGCGTGCTGGCACTGCGGGGGCTCGACGTGCTGCAAGCGGACGCCTATTCCAGCCCTGCGGGCATGGCGGTGTCGTCATTCCGGATCGTGCCGCCCGACACGCCGGTCGATTGGGACCGGGTCACCTACGACGTGCGCCGGTCGCTGCGGGGCCACCTGGCGCTGGAAGCGCGCATAGCGGAGCGTGCCCGGGTGTACCGGCGGCGCCGGGCGCTCTCGGCGACACGGGCCGCTACCAGCGTCACGTTCGACGCCGAGTCGGCCACGGGAGCAACGATCGTGGAGGTCCGCACCGAGGACCACATCGGCGTGCTGTACAAGGTGACCCGAGTGTTGGCCGAGATGGGTCTCGACATCCGGTCTGCCAAGATCCAGACGTTGGCGAACGAGGTGGTCGACGCGTTCTACGTGGTCGGTCCCGACGGTCCGGTCATCGACGAGGCCCACCAGCGAGAGGTGGAGCTGGCCCTGCGCCACATCCTGGCCTGAGCGACGCAGCTGATCAGTCTGGTTCTTGCTGACGCAGCTGATCAGTCTGGTTCTTGCTGACGCAGCTGATCAGTCTGGTTCTTGCTGACGCAAGAACTGCTCCAGCTCGTCGAAGAGGCCGTCGGGGTTCTCGACCATTTCGCTGAAGTCCTCGACGGCTTCGGCGGCGGACTCCTCGAGAATCTGCTGTGCGTATTGGGCGAGGGTGTCGTCACCCGCCACCAGCTCGTCGATCTGGTGGCCATAGTTGGCGGCGGCGCTGTGCAATTCCGACTCGCCCAGGTTGATGCCCATGAATCGGGCGACCCGCTCAGCCAGTGCCAAGGCGGCCTTCGGCGAGGGGTAGTTGTGCACGTAGGTCGGAACGGTCGCCCAGAACGACACGCTGGCGAAGCCGGCTCGATGGCAGGCGTCGTTGAGCACGCCGATGATGCCTGTCGGGCCCTCGTAGGTGGATTGGCGCAAGCCCATGGTGAGGTTGAGGGCGGCGTTGTTGGAGGCGCCCACGACGTTGATCGGGGCGTTGTGGTGGGTGTCAGTGAGTAGAGCGCCCAGCGTTACGACGGTGGAGACGCCCAGCGAATTCGCCATCTCGATGATCACGTCACAGAAGGTGCGCCAGCGCAGCCGGGGTTCCACACCCAGCACGGTGATCACCGTCCGTCCGTCGTCGGCCTCGCCGATCCGTACGTCTGGCGTGGGCCAGTCGATCTGCCGCTCGCCGTCGACGACCTGCACGCTGGGCCTCACCGAGGCAAAGTCGTAGAAGTACTCCGGATCGATCTGGGCCACGGGATGGCAGCGGAAGCGTCGCCGCAGGTACTTGGCCGATTCGGTGGCCGCATCGCCGGCGTCGTTCCAGCCAGAGAACGCTGCGATGAGCACGGAGTCGCTGCTGGGTTCGGGTCGTTCGAACCACTCGAGATGGCCCACGGCGGCGAGGCTACCGGCACCCCCACGCAGGCCGACCCCGACGCCCGGGTCTGCCCCTACGATGCGCACCGTGGCTGATCTCGCCAGTGCTCAAGGCGGCACCGCCGACGCGGGCACGCACCATGCCGATGTTCGCATCGAGGCGTGCGAGCGTGTCGACGACGTCGTGGTCACCGCCTTTGTGCGGCTGCATCCGCAACTGTCGAGCTCGCCGCCGCCAGATGCCGAGACGCTCGAGGGCATCGTCGGCCATCCGGCCAACACGGTGCTCGTCGCCCGCACAGGGTCTGGTGAGGCCGGATCCGATGAGATTGTCGGCGCGATGATTCTCGTGCTGTTCCCACTGCCGAGCGGCGTGCGGGCTTGGATAGAAGACGTCGTGGTGGACGAAGCCGCGCGCGGCCGCGGCATCGGCGCAGCGCTGAACCGGCGGGCCATCGAGATTGCTCGACAGGCGGGCGCGCGCACCGTCGACCTCACCTCGCGACCTGACCGAGAGGCCGCGAACCGCCTCTACGCCCGGCTCGGCTTTGCGCAGCGCACCACCAACGTCTACCGACTTGAGCTGTGAGTACCGTTCGGGCGCGACGGTCTCGCCCACCACTGCCACACACCACTAGGGGAACCCGGAATCATGGATCCTGACAGCATCAACTTGGGCCTGTTCGTCCTGCGAGTCATCGTCGGCGTCACCTTGGCGCTGCACGGCATCGCCAAGTTCCGGGGCGGCATCCGCGGCGTCGGCAATTGGTTCGAATCCGAAGGTCTGCGCCCCGGTTTGCTCCACGCGTACGTCGCGGCCCTCACCGAGATCTGCGCTGGTTTCGGCCTGGCACTCGGGCTGGTGACGCCACTCAGCGCGATGGCGTTCATCGGCGTGATGACGACGGCTGGGTGGGTCGGCCACCGCAGCAACGGGTTCTTCATCATTCGCGAGGGCTGGGAGTACGTGTTCGTGCTCGCCGTGGCTGCGGCGTCAGTGGCGGCAGCCGGGCCCGGCGACTGGTCGCTCGACAACGCGCTGGGTCTCGACTGGAGCGGCCCTGTGTGGTTCGTCGTCGCCATTGCAGGCGGGCTCGCCTCGACGATCCTGCTGCTGGCCGCGTTCTACCGACCGAATGCGCCAGCGGAGACGTGACGTTTGGGACTCGTCCGTGAGGCTCAGGCAATGAGACCCCGGCGATGAGACTCAAGCGATGAGCTGGGGATTGCTGGGTCGACTGGCTGGCTATGGCACCGTGTCAGCGGGCACGGTGGTTGTGACTCAAGGCGTGCTGGTTCTCGCGTACGCGGTGCTCGGCTGGCCCGCGGTGGTCGCCAACGTGGTGGCAGTGTGCGTGGCGGCCGGGCCCGCGTACTACGCCAACCGGCGCTGGGTGTGGGCTCGCACCGACCGGCACTCGGTCACCCGAGAAATCCTGCCGTTCTGGGGCTACAGCCTCGCCGGCTTGGGCGTCTCGTCGCTGTTCGTGGCGCTGGCCGAGGGGTGGTGGCACTCCACCGTCGCCGTCTCGGGAGCCAACCTGGTCGGATTCGGCGCCCTGTGGGTCGGCAAGTTCCTGCTGCTCGACCGTGTGCTGTTCGCCCGTCCAGCGTCCCATCGGGTGACCGGCACCCCGGAGCGCTGATGAACCCGAAGCTGGCTGCGCTGGCCCAGCAGGTGAAGGGCTTCATGCCCCACACCGAGGGCTTGGCGCTGTACCGGGCCGCCGTCGAGGCGGCTCCACGCGGACCGCTCGTCGAGATCGGCTCGTATTGCGGCAAGTCGGCGGTGTACCTGGGTGCTTGCGCGGCGGAGGTCGGGGGCGTGTTGTTCACCATCGACCACCACCGCGGATCCGAAGAGATGCAGGCCGGCTGGGAGCATCACGACGCGGACATGGTCGATCCCCGCACCGGTCGCATGGACTCCCTGCCGCTGCTGCGCCAGACCATCGAGCGTGCCGGTCTCGAAGACACCGTGGTGCCCGTCGTGGGCGACTCGGTCACTATCGCGGCCCACTGGGGCGATGCCGCCCTGGTGTTCATCGACGGCGGTCATGGCGAGGCCCCTGCCCACGCCGACTACGAAGCTTGGTCCCCCAAAGTGATGCCCGGCGGCCTACTGGCCATCCACGACGTATTTCCCGATCCCGCCGACGGCGGCCGTCCTCCCTACGAGATCTGGCTCCGGGCCCTCGCCGACGGCTTCACTGAGCACGCCGCCGAAGGCAGCCTGCGCATCTTGGGCAGACCGATCAGGGCCGAGGCGCAGTGATGAGTGCCTCTACAGCCGCGGTCCGGCGGTCGAGAGCGTCAGTGGCCAGGAGCACAGCCGCCGCCGTGTAGGCCGACTGTTCTTCGTGCGGGAAGGTCTTGCCCTGCGGCACGACCCAGCCTGTGTAGTAGGCGCCGTCGGCCGTCCGCAGTGGCTCAGTGGCCTCAATGAGCTGGCGGGCGGTGGCCTCCTCACCGGCGCGCAGGTACGCGAGCGCGCACTCGCAGGTCTCCGCGGCGGTCACCCAGGGCTGATCGGCCACACAGCGCACGCCGTGGTTGCCGAGCAGGAACTTCGGTGCGCCTGTGGCGAGGTGGGCCCGGGCCTGCGCCCCGTCAACGGCTCCGCACAGCACTGGGTAGTACCAGTCCATCGCCCAGCGATCCTTGGGCTCGAAGCCATCGGGTCGGTGGCGGATCTGGCGTTCGGTGCGTGCCAGCGTGCGAGCCCACGCCGGTCGCTCGTGGCCCAGCAGGCTCGCCAGCGCCAGCCCGCATCGCAGCGAATGAACGATCGACGACGAGCCGGTCAGGAGCGCATACGGCCACGGCGTGCCGTCGGCGTGCACCGCCCACGGGATGTGCCCGCTGGCGGTTCGCAGTCCCACCACGAAGTCAAGGGCACGTGCCACCGCCGGCCACATCGTCTCGACGAACCCGCGGTCTGCAGTCGAGAGCCAGTGATGCCACACGCCCACGGCCACATAGGCGCAGCAGTTCGTGTCGACCTTGGCGTCCTTGATTCCATGCGCGGTGTAGTAGTTGTGCCAGCTGCCCGAAGCCTGCTGATTCGCCCGCATCCACTCGTAGGCGGTCTCGGCAGCGTTGTGCCTGCCCGCTGACGCCAGCGCCATGGCGGCCTCGACGTGATTCCACGGATCGGCGTGCCCGCCTTCGAACCACAGGATGAGGCCGCCCGGCTGCTGGCAGGCATCGATGGCATCAGCCGTAGAAGCGACCTGTCGAGGCGACAGCAGCGGCGCGGTGCCGACGGCGAGCTGCCCGGAATGGTTCGGGCCGTGGTCGGGAGCCGCAGCGATTCCCGATGGTGCGAACTCAGGCGGCATCTGCGGCCCCCACCGGTTCGGCGAGCGGCCCGCCAACCGACGGCGTTGTGCGGACGCCGGCCAGCGCCGTGTCGGGCAGCGCGGACTCAGGAGGCATGCGAATCTCCCACCAACTCGGCACCGCTCGCCGCGCTGGTACGTGCCGGCGCCTTGTATGCGTAGAGCACTGTCGACTTGGGCAGCACCGCGTTGAGCAGCCGGTCCAACGTGCGCGTCAGCGGTGGCGCCGCCGTGATGTCCCACACGAGCAGCCGGTGATAGGCCCGCACCAGCGGATTGGCGTCGTTGCGAGGACCCACCAGGCAGCGCAGCCACCAGTACGGCGTGTGCAGGCCGTGTGCGCCGTGGCTGTCGGAGACGTACATGCCTGCCGCGGCCAGCTTCGTCCGCAACTCGTCCGAGCCGTAGATGCGCACGTGGCCGTCGGGCACTTTGGGTGAGTGGTAGTCGCTTGAGAGCGCCCAGCAGACTCGCTCGGCGGCGGGCGCCGGGACGGTGACCGCGATGGTGCCGCCGGGCCGCAGCACCCGTGCCAGCTCTGCGATGGCCCGCTCGTCGTCGACGATGTGCTCGAGCACCTCCGCTGCGATGATCCGGTCGAAGCTGGCGTCTGCGTAAGGCAACGACGTGGCATCGGCCACGACCGCGTGGGCGAGCCGTTGCGCGGACTGCGAGGCGATCTCCCCGGTGTCGTCCATGGCCGCGAACATGTCCGTGACGGAGCGCAGTTCGTCGGGATCACGATCCGAGGCGACGGTGACGCAGCCTCGCCGGACGCTCTCGAAGGCGTGGCGGCCCGCGCCGCAACCGAGATCCAGCACCCGGTCGCCACGTTGGGCGCCGAGCCGCTCGTAGTCGACAGTGAGCATCAGCGGCTGGCGAGCGCCCTGATCGCAGATGTGCGCGGCTGCCTCGCCGGGACATCTGCCAGCAATGCCCGGTATTGCTCGACGGTCTTGCGGGCCGTCGCCGCCCACGAGTAGTTGGCCTTCACCCGCGCCCGTCCGGCCGCTCCCACGGTCGATCGCAGTTCGGGCTGAGACAGCGCCCAGCCGATGCGGGCTGCGAGGGCCTCCGAGTCGCCGGGGGGCACCTGCAGGCACGTCTCGCCGTCTGGGCCGGTGACCTCGGGCAGGGCGCCGCCGGTGGTCGCCACCAATGGCACTCCACACGACATCGCTTCCACGGCGGGCAGCGAGAACCCTTCATACAGGGACGGCACCACGGCCAGTTGTGCCTCGTTGTACAGCTCGACGATGCGTTCGTCGGGCACGCCGCTCACGAACTCGACGCTGCCGGCCAAGTCGAGCTGGTCGATGCGCCGGCTTGCCGCCGAGTCGTCCTTCGGTCGGCCGATCACCACCAGGTGCAGTGCGGGGTTCTCGACTCGCAACTTCGCCAGTGCCTCGAGCAGGTAGGCGAGACCCTTCATGACCACATCCGCGCTGGCCGTGGTCATGAGCCGGCCCGGCACCGGCGTCACGTCGGGCAGGGGTCGGAACTGGTCGGGATCGACGCCGACTGTGACGATGTTCAGGCGAGCGGGATCCACGCCCAGGTCGGACACAATGTCGTCGAAGCTGTTGGTGGACACGGTCACAATGCGATCGAGACGCCGAGCCACCCGGTTCTGCATGCGGGTGAAGGCGTAGAAACGCCGCATGGCAAGCCGTTTGCCCCGCGTGGGCGCATGGGCGATCTCCAGTCGCCGGTCGACGGTGATCGGGTGATGGATGGTGCCCAGCGTTGGCATGCCGGCCCGTCGCAGCCAGTCGATGCCGTAGCCCAAGCACTGGTTGTCGTGCACCAGGTCGAAGTCGTCGAGCCGGCTGAGCAGCGCCTGAAATGCCCGCAGGCTGAACGTCAGCGGTTCGGCGAACGAGGCCGTGCAGGTGATGACCCACTCCAGCACGTCGATCGGAGAACGGAACTCCGCCAGCTTCGGCACCCGGAACGGGTCGGGCATGCGATACAGGTCGAGGCTTGGAAGCTCGGTCAGCTTGATGCCCTCATCGAGGTGCGGGTAGGGCGGTCCACTGAACACCTCGACGCTGTGGCCGAGCATTGACAGCTCGCGCACCAGGTGGCGGACGTAGACGCCCTGTCCGCCCACCCAGGGGTGGCCCCTGTAGGTCAGCAGCGCAACGCGCAGCGGACGCTCGGCTTCGACCAGTCCAATGTCGGGACCCATCGCAGCCTCCGTCAGCAAGCGAGAACCCAGCGAATCAGCGGTGGGTAGGCGAGTTCGCCGGGGTTGCGTGAGGCTACTGGGCGGTCTGTCCCTGCCGGCCGTGTCCCTTGTCGGAGAACGAGAGCACTACGAGCCGGTGCCGGTACCGTTCGCAGCGCATGGCTGGCACTTCCGAAACCGTCACGATGCCCGCCGGGTTGCTGCCCGCTGACCACCCCAGCCGCCGTCTGAGCGACAGCCTGTATCTGCGGGCAGCCCGCTGCCAGCCGACCGGGCGCGTGCCGGTGTGGTTCCAGCGGCAGGCCGGCCGCTCGCTGCCCGAGTACCGGGCGCTGCGCGGCGAGGGGAGCATCCTCGACGCCATCGCGGACCCGGCCACCGCGGCCGAGATCACGCTGCAGCCGGTCCGCCGCTACGGCGTCGATGTGGCGGTGCTGTTCTCCGACATCGTGGTGCCCGCCGCAGCAGTCGGCTTCGGGATCGACGTGGTGCCCGGAGTGGGTCCCGTGGCCGCCGAGCCGCTGCGCAGCCGCTCCGACCTCGACCGCCTGCCCGAGCTCGATGCGCAAGCACACACCCCCTATGTGCTCGAGACCGTGCGGCTGCTGGCAGCGAAGCTCGACGTCCCTCTCATCGGCTTCGCTGGGGCGCCGTTCACGGTGGCGAGCTACCTGGTCGAAGGCCGACCGTCGCGCCAGCACGCCCTGACCAAAGCGCTCATGCACACCGACCCGGCGCTGTGGCACGACCTGATGGAACGCCTCGCCTCCATCGCGGTGGCGTCGATGCGATCGCAGGTGCTTGCCGGCGCCAGCGCGGTGCAGCTGTTCGACTCCTGGGCAGGCACGCTGTCGCCCGCCGACTACGCCGCGTTCGTGGCGCCGCACAGCAAGCGTGTGTTCGACGATCTGGCCGACCTCGGTGTGCCACGAGCGCACTTCGGTGTCGGCACCGGTGAATTGCTTGACCAGATGGCCCAGGTCGGCGCCGATGTGGTGGGGGTGGACTGGCGAGTACCGCTGGGTGCTGCACGCCAGCGAGTAGGGCCCGGTGTGGCGCTGCAGGGCAACTTGGATCCGGTGCTGTGCCTCGCCGGCTGGCCAGCCGTGCGCGCAGCGGCCGACCGCATCCTGGCCGAAGGCACCCAGCAGCCCGGCTTCATCTTCAACCTGGGCCACGGCGTGCTGCCCGAGACCGACCCAATTGTGCTGCAGCGCCTGACAGACCATGTGCATGCGTACCAGCCGGCGCACGCAAGCCAGCACGAGTGAGCGAACGGGGCCCTCGTCATGGCACCCAGTAGTCATGGTGACCTGTAGTCATGGCACCTAGGCGGGTCGTCGTGGTCGGCGGCGGGATCACCGGGCTGACTGCTGCGTACCGCCTGCTGCATCCCGCTGACGCCGGAACTGCGGTGCCCAGGGTGGTGCTGATCGACAGCGCCGAGCGCCTGGGCGGCAAGATCCACACAACTCCCTTCGAAGGCGTGCCCGTCGACGAGGGCGCCGATGCATTCCTGCTGCGGGTGCCCTGGGCGATCGAGCTCTGCGACGAGCTGGGAATCTCGGCCGAGCGCATCTCGCCATCGATCGGCGGTGCCTCGGTCGTTCACGCCGGCCCAGACGGTCCGCAGCTCACGTCCCTTCCCGACGGACTAGTGGGCGGGGTGCCGACCCGGCTCGGACCGCTGCTGCGTTCCCCGCTATTGGGCCTTGCGGGCACGCTGCGCGCCGCAGCCGACTATGTGCTGCCGCGCCGGTTCACCGCACGCCGATTGGGTCCTGACGGGATCGACGTGGTGACATCCGACCCGGGCGAGAACGTGCGCTTACGGCTCGAGTCCGCCAGCGTGGGCGACATCGTGCGCTCCCGGCTCGGAGCGGCGGTGGCGTCCAGGGTGGTCGACCCGCTGCTCGGCAGCATCAGCGCGGGGGACATCAACCGGCTGGACGCAACAATGTCGGCGCCGATCCTGGGCGAAGCGCTCGGACGCAGCCGCTCGCTCATGCGGGGACTGCGCGCGATGCAACCGGCCCCCATCCCAGGTGCCGACGGTCCGGCACCGATCTTCGGCAGCTTCGAAGGCGGGATGGGTCGGCTGGTCGAAGCGCTAATGCAGCGGCTCGACGGATGCATCTTGCGGCTCGGCCACTCGGTGGAAGCAATCCGGCGCCCCGGAACACGGTTCGCCGTGGACACCGGGTCCGAGGTGCTTGCCGCAGACGCAGTCATCGTCGCTGCACCCGCCCACGCGGCGGCCCAGATGCTGCCAAGCGCGCCCGACGCTGCCGCTGCGCTCGCGCGCATCGACTACGCGTCGGTTGCCGTGGTGACGCTCAGCGTGCGCCCCGATGCCATCGAAGCGCCGCAGGAGGCCGGCTTGCTGGTCACCCGAGACACCGGCTGGCTGACGACGGCCTGCAGCTACGGGTCGGCGAAGTGGCCGAAGTGGTCCGGCGGCGGCAACAGCGACGCCGGCAACAGCGACGCCGGCGATGGGGGCAACGGGGGCATCCCGAACGCCATCCTGCGTGTTTCGGTCGGCCGGCATGACGACGACCGCCACACGCGCGTGGGTGACCGCGAGCTGCTGGAAACCGTGGTGGGGGAGCTGTCTGGCCTGGCGCCCCTGCGAGCGCTGCGCGATCCCGCGGCAATCACGTCGTGGCGCGTCTCGCGCTGGGAGCGGTCACTGCCCCAGTACGTGCCGGGTCACGGACATCTCGTCGAGCGCATCGAGAGCGCACTCGCCCGCGAACTCCCCGGTGTGTTCGTGACCGGTGCAGCCTACCGGGGACTTGGTATCCCCGCCTGCATCCGGCAAGGCAATGAAGCGGCAGCAGCAGTGGTGCAGCACCTCGGCTCAGGCCCGCCCATCACCTCGCCGTGAGCCGTCCAGCGATGAGACAACGACTCCTACGCGACAGCCTGGCCGTCGCGCTCGGGGCGCTCACCATGTTGTCGCTGCCTCCATGGGGGCTGTGGCCGCTCGGGCCCATCGGCCTGGGCCTGTGGCTGCGTTATTGCAACCGGGGCGCAGGTCGCTGGCGCGACCGGCTCGAAGCAGCAGGCGCCTTCTGGCTGGGCGCGTACGTGCTCGGGCTGTTCTGGATGACCGAGCTGACGTTGCCGGGATGGATCGTGGCCGTACCGGTCGAAGCGCTCATCATGGCGCTCCCGGCCTCGCTCGTCGCCCCGAGCGGCTGGCGGCGGACCCTCGGCGTGCCCGCAGCGCTGGTGCTGGGCGAGGCAGTGCGCTGGCGCGTGCCGTTCGGCGGCGTCCCGATGTCCAACCTGGCGCTGGGACAGGTCGAGGGGCCATGGCTGGGCGTCGCCGTCCTGGCCGGCCCGCTGGGCGTGATCGCGCTGGTCGGCGTCGGGGCCGTCATCGTCGAGCGGCTCTGTGCTCGGGAATGGTGCGACGTGGCGTGGCCAGCGGTGGCTGCGATCGGCCTTCCCCTCGCGGCACTGGCCTGGCCGGCGACGACCGTCGATGCCACCATCACCGCCGCGGTCGTGCAGGCCGGCGGCGAGTTGGGTACGAACGTCGACACGCCCCAGCGCAGCGTGCGGACTCGGCACCTTGAGGCCACCGCGGCCTGGGGGGGCAACGCAGATCTGATGCTGTGGAGCGAGAGCAGCACCTCCAGCGACGGTCCCCTCGAGGCGTCCGACCGTCTGGCAGAACTTGAGGCGCTGGCCGCGGAACGCGATGTGGTGCTCGTGGCCAACTTCTACGAGCGGACCCCCGACGGCCAGCGCTTCCGCAACGCGACCGTTGCTGTCGATCCCAACACCGGACTGTCGGACCGGTACGACAAGGCCCACCTGGTGCCCTTCGGCGAGTACGTGCCGCTGCGCAGCGTGGTGGAGCGGTTCGCCGACCTGTCGCTGATTTCCCGGGAGGCGATCGGAGGTGCCGGTCCGGGCCTGTTGACGACCTCATTGGGCGACATTGCTGCTGTCACGTCCTACGAGGTGTACTTCAGCGAGTTGGTCCGCGACGGTGTCCGTGCGGGCGGGCGCATCGTGGCCAACCCCACGCTCGCGTCGTCGTACAGCACGTCGGTGGTACCGGCGCAGTCGCTGGCCAGCGCCCGGCTGCGAGGCGTCGAGTCGGGTCGCTGGGTGCTGCAATCCTCCACCACCGGCTACAGCGCGATCGTGTCCCCGAAGGGCGAGATCACACATCGCAGCGAGCTACGCGAATCCGTCGTTCTGGCCGCCAATGTGGACCTTCGCTCGGGATCCACCCCGGCGACGGTGCTGGGCTCATGGCCCCTCATGCTGGCTGCTGTCGTCGTTCTGGCATCGTGCGCCGTGACAGCTGCGCGCACGAATGGGCGCGCTGTGTGAATGACGCACGCCCCTAGGCGCGCTGTGCCATTCGCCCGCGCCAAGAGGCGCGCTGTGTCACTTGCGCGCGCCAAGAGGCGCACCGGTACCACCCGCCCCAAGTAGCCTTGATCAGCCTCAATAACGGTGACGAGCCAAGCGTGAGCCATCCGGAAATCCAGGCAGAACAAGCACATATCGACCGCGCGCATGCGCTTCTGGAGTCTTCCCGGGAGCGAGCGACGCGGCTGCGCGACATGGTCGAGGTCGGCCGCGGTGGCACCCGGCAGGCGAGGTTCGAACGCGACGTCATCGAGGACGCCGTGGCAGGTCGCCTCAGCCAGCTCGAGCTGGGTTCGTCGTCGCTGGTGTTCGGCCGCATCGACCGGCCGGCCAAGACCAGCGACGACGCCCCCGAGCCCGGTGCCACCGGTCCCAGCGAGACCTTCTACATCGGCCGGCTGGGCGTTGCCGACGAGCGGCAGGAGCCCGTCGTGGTGGACTGGCGGGCCCCGGTCGCGGAGCCGTTCTTCCGTGCGACCGGCGGCGACCCGTTGGGGTTGCTGCGGCGCCGCCACTTCGTGTGCCGTGGCCGGATCCTCGCAGACCTGGAAGACGAGGTCTTCGACCTCGACGCTCTCGACGGCGGCTCCTCCGACAATGGCCGACCGCGGCTGAACGGCCACGGGGCGCTCTATGCGGCCCTCGAAGAGCGCCGAGACGGCCAGCTGCGCCAGGTCGTGTCGACCATTCAGGCCGAGCAGGACGAGATCATCCGCAGCCCACGCAAGGGCATCCTGGTCTGCCAGGGCGGCCCCGGTACCGGCAAGACGATCGTGGCGTTGCACCGTGCCGCCTACCTGCTCTACACATACCGTTTCCCGCTCGCAGGCCAAGGTGTGCTGGTTGTCGGCCCCAATCGACTCTTCCTGCGCTACGTCGAGCGCGTGCTGCCCAGCCTGGGCGAGGTCGGCGTGCACCTGTTCGTGCTGGCCGATCTGTTCAACGACATCTTCCCCGAGGTGCGGATCCGATTTGCAGACGCACCCGACGTCGCTCGCACCAAGGGCGATGCCCGCATGTCACAGGTCATCGTGAACGCCGTGCGGGACCGCCAACGAGCTCTCCGCAGCGACCTTCGCTTGGAGTTCGGGCTGAGCTACGTCACCCTTGCCGCAAGCACGTCACGCGCCATCGTGGCCGAGGCTCGCCGCCGGTTCCGCCATCACAACGCCGGTCGTGCCTTCGTGGAGCAGGAGGTTTACGCGGCCATGTCGGCCTCTCACCGGCGTCGGCCCGACCCCGTCAAGCTGCGTGACCGATTCGCCCGTCACCCTGAGGTGATGGCGGCGTTCGAGCGCATGTGGCCGCTGTTGACGCCGGCACAGCTGCTGCGCGACCTGTTCGGCTCACGCGCGCTGCTTCGTTCAGCGGCTGCCGGCGTGCTGCGTGAGGTCGAATGGGAATCGCTGCATCGGCCCCGCGGCGACAGCGAAGCTGACTACGAGTGGAGCGATGCCGACGTTGCGCTGCTCGATGAGGCCTATGCCGTGCTGGGGCCCCGGTCGCGCTCACGCAAGCGACGCAGCGACACCGAGATGCGCACGTACGGGCACATCGTGGTCGACGAGTGCCAGGACCAGCCACCGATGGCGCTGCGGATGATTGCCAGGCGCTCGCTCAACGGCTCGATGACGCTGGTCGGCGACATCGCCCAGGCCACGTCTGCGCACGCGCCATCGGGTTGGCAGGAAATCCTCGCTCACCTGCCGTCGGGTCCGGTGCCTCCGCGGCTGGCTGAGCTCACCCTCAGCTACCGCATTCCCCAGCCCAGCCTTGAACTCGCCAATCGTGTGCTCGCGGCAGCTGCGCCCGGTCTCGCGCCGCCAGCTGCCGTGCGCATCGACGGGTCGCCGCCTCGTTTTGTGCCGGCGCCTCTGAGCTTGGCTCACACCGTGCTTGAGACGGTGAATTCCGAGGCTGTCGCGCTCGACGGCGGGAGCATGCTCGTGGTGTCGCCCACCCAGTTCATGGACGAGATCGCGGCGCTGTTGGCAGAAGCTGGTGTGGATTTCGGCCGCGCCACCGCGGCCAGCCGCAACGCCACCGGTGCGCTGCACCCGCGCGTCACCTTGGCGCCCGTGCGCCTGTGCAAGGGCCTCGAAACCGACGGTGTCGTGGTGGTGGAACCCGGCGCGATGGTCGATGAGGAACCCCAGGGCCTGCGGGCTCTCTACGTAGCGCTGACTCGCGCTACCAAGAGAGTTGCGGTGGTGTACTCACAGCCGCTGCCCGATCCGCTCCGGGCGGAGATCATGCGCGGCGCCGAGTCGTGCAACACTGGCCGCACCGCCGCAAACGCCGATGCGGTTGAGGTGAACTCGGGAGAATCACATGGCTGATGTCACGGTGACAGTGCTGAACAACGGACCGCTGCTGGTCCGCGGTTTGTGCCAGATCGACGACCACGAAGGAAACTCGGTGGCCGACAGCGATTCGGTCGTGGCTCTGTGCCGCTGCGGCCAGTCGGGCACGAAGCCGATGTGCGACGGCAGCCACAATCAAGGATTCGACGGCGCCCTCAACCCCCCGAGCTAGACACGCACCCCTCGCTCGCGGCATTCTCCACGCCCACTGCGGCGTGGTTCTCCTCAACATTTGCCGCGCCGACGCAATGTCAGGTCTCGGGATGGGAGAGCATCTCGGCGGGCAGCCACTGCCTGATCGCTGCGCCGACCGGCTCGGGCAAGACGCTCGCTGCATTCCTGTGGGCCATCGATCGGGTCATGTCCGAGCCCGAGCCGCCGCGTGCCGAACGCACCCGGGTGCTGTACCTGTCGCCGCTGCGGGCGCTGGCAGTCGATATCGACAAGAACCTGCGAGCGCCGCTAGCTGGCATCGGCCTGGCCGCCGAGCGCCTTGGCACCGATATGCACACACCGACCGTCGGCGTGCGTACGGGTGACACCAGCGCCGCTGAGCGGCGGCGGCTGATCACCCGGCCACCCGACATCGCCATCACCACGCCCGAGTCGCTGTATCTCATGCTGACCTCGCAGGCGCGCGAGACGCTGCGATGGGTGCGCTGGGTCATCGTCGACGAGATCCACTCGGTGGCCGCCACCAAGCGGGGCACGCACCTGGCGCTGTCGCTGGAGCGGCTGTGCGAGCTGACCGTCGAGCAACCGCAGCGGATCGGCTTGTCGGCCACCCAACGACCACTGTCTGAAGTCGCCCGGTTCCTCGGCGGCAACGATCCCGACCAGCCGGCCTCCAGGCACGTCGTGATCGCCGATGCGGGCATGAGCTCTCAGCTCGACGTGGAGGTCATCGTCGGGGTGTCCGACATGGGCGACCTGGCAGCTGCCAGCGCTGCGGGAACGCCCAACGGCAACGTGCGAGTCGATCACGACGATGACTTCGCAGCGCCGCGTGGGGCGGCGCCATCGGACACAGCGCCGGAGCTTGCGGTGGCGCCATCGGACACAGCGCCGGAGCTTGCGGTGGCGCCATCGGACACAGCGCCGACAGTCCCAGGCAGTCCAGCACCGCAGACCCACTCCAACAGCATCTGGCCCGCCATCCACCCGCGCCTGCTGGAGCTCGTCTACGCGCACCGATCCACCATCATCTTCACCAATGCTCGCCGGCTGGCCGAACGGCTGGCCTCGCGGTTGAACGAACTGCATCTGGACGGGCTGAACCGCGCCGCCGAGGCCGAAGGCACCTCGCCGCCGGAGGGCGCAGAGCTGGTGAGAGCCCACCACGGTTCGCTCAGCCGCGAACAGCGGCTATCCATCGAAGACGACCTGAAGGCGGGCCGTGTGCGCGCCATCGTGGCTACCTCATCGCTGGAGCTCGGCATCGACATGGGAGCGGTGGACCTGGTGATTCAGGTGGCCTCGCCCCCGTCGGTGGCGGCGGGATTGCAGCGCATCGGGCGCGCGGGTCACCAAGTCGGCGCGCCGAGTGTGGGGAAGATCTTCCCCCGCCACCGCGGCGATCTCGTCGAGGCGGCAGTGGTGGCACAGCGAATGGGCACCGGCGAGATCGAATCGATCCGCTTCCCCCGCCAGCCGCTCGACGTGCTGGCCCAGCAGGTCGTGGCGATGGTCGCGGTCGACGACTGGTCGGTGAACGACCTGCTTGGCGTCGTGCGCCGTGCCGCCCCCTACGAACAGCTCAGCGAAGAGGTGTTCTCGTCGGTGCTCGACCTGCTCGCCGGCCGTTACCCGTCAGAGGAGTTCCGCGAGCTACGGCCGCGCATCGTCTGGGACCGCTCCACCGGGATGCTCCGTGCTCGTCAGGGGGCAGGCCGCTTGGCGGTCACCAACGCCGGCACCATTCCCGACCGGGGTCTGTACGCAGTGTTCACCACCGACGGATCGCGTGTGGGCGAGCTGGACGAGGAAATGGTGTACGAGGCCCGCGTGGGCGAGACGTTCCTGCTGGGGGCGTCCACGTGGCGGATTGCCGAGATCACCTTCGACCGTGTCGTGGTCACGCCTGCGCCGGGCGAGCCGGGCAAGATGCCGTTCTGGCACGGCGACGGCCCTGGCCGACCGCTCGAGCTGGGCCGGGCGGTGGGGGCGTTCATCCGCTCGGTCGGCGACCAGTTGCCCGACCCGCTGCCGCTCGACTTCGCCACGGACAGCTCTGACGATGCGGTCGCTGGGCTGATTGGGCGTCTGCAGCGCGAGCACTGCCTGGACCGAACCGCCGCAGAGAACATCCTGCGGTATCTGGACGCGCAGCGGTCTGCGACTGGCGTTGTACCCGATGACCGCACGATTGTCGTGGAGCGGTTCCGCGACGAGATCGGCGACTGGCGGATCTGCATCCTCACCCCGTTCGGTGCCCGGGTGCATGCCCCGTGGGGCATCGCGCTGCAGGCCAAGCTCGCGCAAGGGGCTGCCCAACACGGCGAAGGACCAGTCGAGCTGTTGTGGAGCGACGACGGCATCGTGCTGCGATTGGGCGACGTCTGGTCTCCAGACGACGAGGCGGGCTCCCAAAGCGGCCCTGGCCTCGATGCGCCCGATCTGGCGCTCGATCCCGACGAGGTGCGCGAAGCCATCGTGAACCACCTGCCCTCGACGGCACTGTTCGCGTCCCGCTTCCGGGAGGTTGCCGGTCGGGCCCTGCTGCTGCCGCGCCGACGACCGGGCGAGAGGGTCCCGCTCTGGCAGCAGCGTCAGCGCTCGGCGGGACTGCTGGAGGTTGCGGCGAAGTACCCGAGCTTCCCGATGCTGCTCGAGACCTCCCGCGAGTGCCTGCAGGAAGTGTTTGACGTGCCGGCGCTGGCCGAGGTGCTGGGCGACATCAAGTCCCGCAAGATCCGCATGGTCACCGTCGACACCGACGGTGCCTCGCCGATGGCCCAAAGCCTGCTCTTCGACTGGATCTCGGTCTTCATGTATGGCGGCGATGCGCCGCTGGCTGAACGCCGGGCGGCGGCACTGGCGCTGGATCGCGACCTGCTGGCCGACCTGCTGGGTGCCGAGGAGTTACGCGAGCTGCTCGACGCCGAGGTGCTGGCAACCCTCGAGCTCGAGCTTCAGCGCCTGGCTGACGGCCGCCGTGCCCGCGATGCCGACGAGCTCGCTGATGTGCTGAGCCGAGTTGGCGATCTCACGGCGTTGGAAATCACGCACCGTTGCGAGCCGGACCCGTCAGGCTCGCCGCCGGGAGAGCGCTGGCTGGCCGAGCTGGTGGCCGAGCGCCGTGCGGTTGAGGTTCGCATTGCCGATGAGACCCGCTACGTCGCCGTCGAGGACGCAGCGCGCTGCCGTGACGCACTGGGGTGCGCCTTGCCGGTCGGCCTGCCGGCTGCATTCACAGTCGATGCGTACCAAGGCACCGATCCGCTTGACGAGTTGGTGGCTCGCTTCGCAGCAACGCATGTGCCGTTTGAAGCCGAGTCGGCCGCGCAGCGACTGGGCATTCCGGAGGTTCGGGCAACAGCGGCGCTCAACCGCCTCGAGGCGGCCCGACGGGTGACCCGAGGCGCGTTCCGTCCCGACGGCACTGGCACCGAGTGGTGTGACATGACGGTGCTGCGAACCGTGCGCCGGCGCTCCCTGGCCCGACTGCGCCGCGAGGTGGAACCGGTACTGACTGAGGCCTACGCGCGTTTCCTGTCCGCCTGGCACAGCATTGACCGGCCCCGTCGGGGTGCCGACGC
The DNA here is from genome assembly GCF_965221945.1 of Candidatus Poriferisodalis sp. Classification (GTDB taxonomy): domain Bacteria; phylum Actinomycetota; class Acidimicrobiia; order Acidimicrobiales; family Poriferisodalaceae; genus Poriferisodalis. Next base: position 3,728,082 of record NZ_OZ244925.1, read on the forward strand.
GCTGGCCGATGCCATCACCCAGTTGGCAGGTGCGCCGGTGGCGGCGTCGATCCTGGAGGCCGACGTCTTGCCGGTGCGCTTGGCCCGCTACAGCGGGGCCGATCTCGACGCGCTGCTGGCCAGCGGAGAGCTGGTGTGGATCGGGGCGGGATCGCTCGGTCCCAACGACGGCCGCGTCCGCCTGTACTGGCGCGACGAGATCGCCACGCTGGCGCCGCCGCCCGATGACGAGCCTGACGACCCTGTGGCGGCAGCCGTGCTCAGCCACCTCGGCGAGCGCGGGGCCGCGTTCTGGACTGATCTGTTCGCAGCAGTGCACACCGCCATCTCAGGCGATGCGCCAGCCGATCTGTCCGGTCTGTCCGAGCGGGTGCTGGCAGCTTTGTGGGACTTGGTGTGGGCCGGTCTGGTCACCAACGACACGTTCGTCCCGCTGCGAGCCCTCGGCCCACGCAAGGGTCGTGCAGCGAAGGCCAAGCGTCCCGGCAGGCGGGCAGCTGGTGCGTCACGAGGCCGATCGGGTGTGCTGACACGCTCGGGTCCTAGTCATCGGCCCCGCCCGGGACGCCTGCGTGCTGGGGGGCCGCCGAGCGCGGCGGGTCGCTGGTCGCTGGTGTCGCTGCTGCGCGAACCCGCACCGTCGCCGACTGAGCGTGCTCACGGCGCGGCGCAAGCGCTGCTGGAACGCCAAGGCATCGTCACCCGTCCCGGCGTGCTGGCCGAGGGTCACCCAGGAGGTTTCGCCGCGGCCTACGGCATCCTGCGAGCGCTCGAGGAGCGGGGCAGCGTGCGGCGTGGTCACTTCGTGGAAGGCCTCGGGGCCGCACAGTTCGCCACCGCCGCGGCAGTGGAGCGCCTGCGAGACCACCGCGAGGGCTCCGGCGACATGGTGGTGCTCGGAGCGGCAGACCCGGCCCAGCCCTACGGCGCCGCACTCGGCTGGCCGCAGAGCGAGGGCCGGCCCAGCCGGACCGCTGGGGGCCATGTGGTGCTCTCCGACGGCTTTCCGCTCGTGATGCTGGACCGGGGCGGCCGCACGCTCCACACCTTCGAGTACGCCAACACTGACCTGCGCTGGATCGATGCGCTCCGCAACGCTCTCGCCACCGGTCGACTCACCAGAGTCGAGCTGGCACGCATCGATGCCGCCCCAGCCGCCGAACACCCGATGCACGACACCCTGCTGGCCAACGGCTTCACCCCCGGCTACCGAGGCCCCACACTGCGCGCTTGATCGCGAAAAACCGTTAGCTGATGCACGAGGCACACGCCTACGCTCTTTGTCATGGCACGCGCGGTGTCTCTTCCGATTTCCGAGGATCTCGCTGAACGTCTGCGCGCCGAGGGTGAGGCGAGCGACCTACCGCCGCCCGTGTTGGCCGCCTCGCTCATGGATGAGGGCCTGAAGACCCGCCAGTTCCCCGGCATCGTGTACATGGACGGTCCATCGGGACGCCGGGCCAGCTTGGCCGACGGTCCGGATGTCTGGCAGATCATTCGGGCGCTGCAGGAAGTGCCGGCGGACCAGCACGACCCTGTCGAAACCGTCTGCATCGAGTCGGATTTGCATGAGCGGCAGGTAGATCTCGCTGTCCGCTTCTTCGAGGCTTACCCCGATGAGATCGAGGCAAAGATCGAAGACAACCGTGCTGCTGCCACGCTCATCGACGAGATGATCGCAGAGCGCGATCAGGCAGTAGCGCAAGGAAATACAGCGAAGTACAAGCGAGCCAAGACGCAGCGCAGCTACTCGGGTCCAAGTCTCTAATCCGCGAATGCGGTGGCTTCTTGATGAGATGTTGCCGTACGCAACCGCGGACATCCTTAACGAACAAGGCCACGATGCCGTGAGCGTCGCCGAGACCGAACTGCGGTCCGCTGCCGATGAAGTGGTCTACGCGACGGCCGTGGAACAAGGCCGCGTCGTGGTCACCGAGGACGAAGGCGATTTTGGACGCATCCTGAGGCAGGCGTTTGAAGCGGGTGACACAGTGGTTCCTGTGGTCGTGGTTCGCAGGACCCGGCTCGGCCGTGGTGGTGCGATGCCGAACAACTTGGCCAGAGCACTGCATAGCTGGTCGGTCGACAATCCCGAGCCCTTTCTCGGTGCTCACTATCTGGATGCACGCCATCATTAGTTGAAGCGAGGGCGGCGCTGTTTCCGATGAAGAGCGCACATCACGACATGGCTAACGTCGGTGGCATGGTTTGGCTCCATCGGCGTCGTGATCTCCGGTTACGACCACTCTCGGACCTGCACGATGAGTTCTCGGCACGGCCACATGCCCAATCGATGCTGGACGACGCTGAAGACGAGTTGGCGAAGCGTGGGCGCCTGAGTGTTCCGCACGCGGACCAGCGGTCCTGAACAACAACGGCACAGATCGGGGCTGCCAGCTCCCGGGCCGGCCATCGCTAGGCGATCTGCCAGATAACCCTCCAGCGAATCGAAGCTGGGCTGGGCCTGCGGGGTGTAAGAAGCCAGCGCCGATATTCATTCGAACGGCCAGTGTGCGGCAGGCAACACGCTTATGGAGTTTCGCGCCTGGTTCAGTCGATGGATCCTCGTGGGACGACCCACTCGCATTGTTGGCCGGTCACCTCTGCGATGAAGTCGTAGTCCTTGTCGTAGTGCAGCACAGTGAGCTGTTCGACTTCTGCTGCCGCCGCGATCAGCAGGTCAGGGATCGACCTTCCTTTCAAGCCCCGCTCCGCAAGCAGGCGCTGCGTTTGACGAGCACGACGTACATGATCGGCCGACGTCTCGATCAAGTGCAGTTCGTCGAGACTGTTTGCCAACTTTTCCCATTCGTCGACGTCGCGAGCCGAGAAGCCGATCTCTAGGTCGCTGATGCCCGCACGTGCTGCGCGGCCTGCGGCGACGAGCGGCTCGGCCACCGCGCGAATAGCGTCAGACGACAGCCTGGTCAGCACACTGGTGTCGAATATGTGAGTCAGCTCCACGCGCTCTTACGGTCCTCGAACTCAAAGTCCGCCAGGGTGTCGAGTGCTTTCGTGACCCGTTGCGGCTCACTTGCGTCCTTGATTTGAGGCAGCTCTGACTCCGAGCCATGCGTGCGATGCGCACCTAAGGGCCAGCCGCCTTGGGCTTCGATGATGTCGTCGATCTGGTGCATGATGCGCGGTGTCTCGGCGAGGGCAGCGCAGATTCGTTGGTAGGTCTGAATGTCCTCGAAGTCGAGGACGCGTCCCTTGCGGTCTTGGAGCCACTTCTTTGCCGGCTGGTACCCGCCGATGGTGAATTCCCATGCCTGAGGCGAGACGCCCTCGAAGTGCTGATCCCGGTTGATCCAGACTCGACCGGGTGCATCGTCCGCCGGTCCGCTGTAGCGGACGCCCTCTACCTTTCCAGTTCCTGGCACCGCGAAGGACGGCTTGTCGTCTCCATCTGCGTCCATCAGGTGGAGCGACACGAGCTCTGCGCCGAGTCCCGCCAGGCCAGCAAACAGATCTCGACTTCGCGGCAGCGGGACGCGCGGGAAATCTGACTTCAAGAAGTCGGCGTATCGGCGTCTGTATTCCGGACTGTGGAGCACTGCGTAGATGTAGTGAAAGGCGTCCTCTGGCCCGAACGTCGACTCCAGATCGCCTGGGTTGTCCGGGGCGAAGCGCATTCCGACCGAAACTGCAAACGCCTCGGTGAACTCCGGTGCAAGATTCGGTGAGCGTTGGTCGGCACCGAGGCCCATTCCATCACCACCTTGTGGGTACAAGTACAGGGGGAACAGGCAGTTGCCGCCTCGCCGGAACAGATTGAAGTCCGTCGGCGCATTCACGGCGATCGCAACATCCCAGCTGCTGGACCCGACGACGTTGCCTGCGCGACCAGCTGCCAGGCCAAGATTCGACCCGGCCAACATGTGATGCATGACATCCGATCGCGGCCTGCAAATGAAGCCGCTGGCCGTACCCGTGTAGTACGTGGCCCTGACGTCGAACGGCCGGTAGAGAATCGGCTTGACGTGCTCATTCGCATCGGCATGTGACCGGATGTCTTCTTGCGCAGATGTGACCTTCCAGTCTTGGGAGTCTTCCCCGAGTTCGTATTGTTGCCGCGCTGCATCTCCGGTGAGACTGGTGAAGGCCTCGGCGACGCGGCGCATGTCGTCTTCGGTCCACTGGATAGCGATCTTGTCCCGTGCCGTCACGATGCCCACCGAATTCACCTGTGCGATGTCCGTAAGTTTCCAGCCAGCTTCGAATTCGTCGAGCAGGGCATAGTCGCGCGGCACGAAGAAGTAGTCCGGCGCGCGGGGCGAAACTTCCCGCCACGGGGTGCTAGCGATGTCGTTCTCAGCCAGCCACGCGTACTTCCCCGATTTCTCGTCGCCCCGCTTGCCCCAGAGATCGGCATGCATGACTTTCGCTAGGCCTCCAAGGCTGTCACCGTGCCTGACGAAGATCCCGATTGCGACGCCTTGCTGGATGTCGAAGACGTTCTGGTCGGGGCCTCCGTCTGGGGTTTGTTCCCTTCGCTTGGAGTTGCCGTGCAGGTCGAGCAGCCAGATCTCGTCAAAGGTCTCCATGAGCGACTGGCGCATCCCGCGGAACGTCGGATTGTCGAGGTAGCTGTGATTCGTGACGAAGCCGAGCACGCCCTCACCGGTCTGCCCGATACGCCACTGCGCGAATCGTATGAACTTCACGTAGTCGTCATTGAGCCACTTTGGATTGCGCTCGTCGAGCGGCTCGCCGTCGACCGTGAAGTAGCTCTCCGGGTCCTCGGCGACTCGGCCTCGCAGCAGATCGTTGATCCACGGGCCCTTGTTCGCCGAATGACCTGAGTAGGGCGGATTGCCGATGACCACCATCACCGGATGGTCGCGCTTGATTGCGTCGGCATCGCGAGCCTCGCGGACGATTTCGCTGGCGAACATTGGCCCGCTTGCGGTCTCGTGCGCCTCAGCAAGGGAGTTTGTGAGGTACACGCCCAATCGTTCCCCTTCGGGCATGACGAACTGGTCAGACTCGCCGCTGATTTCCAGAGCGAGCTTCAGGTGGCAAATGGCGTACGGCGCCATCAGCAGTTCGAACCCGAACAAGCGCGGTAGCAAGTGCTTCTGTACGTATGGCTCCCAAGCACCAGCAAGTCCAGTGTCAGCGAGACTGGTGCGGACATGCGACACGACCTCGCGAAGAAACGTGCCCGTGCCAGCCGCCGGATCAAGGATTAAGACCTTCGGGAGCTTGCGCGTCTGTCCGTCTTCTGCGGACAACTCCACTTCGGCAGTATCAGCTAGACCGGCGTTCAGCCCAAATCGCTCGCGTAGCAGCCAATCGACGCTTCGGACGATGTACGAAACGACTGGTTCCGGCGTGTAGAAGACGCCGCGCAGCTCGCGAAGCTTCGGATCGTAGGCAGCCAAGAAGTCCTCGTAGAAGTGAACGACGGGGTCTTCTTGGCGCGTGGGCCTCCCGAAACCCTCCAAGATCGCTGCCATGTCGGCGCGTGCGAGCAGCAGGGCCAAGTCGTCAATGATCCATGCGATGCGAGCGTCGGTGTTGGGTCCGGCGATGTGCCCGAAGACATCTCGCAGGAACGGCGTGGTCTGCGCGAATACCGCCGACTGCCGAGTGAACGCCGCTGGCTGCCCATCATGGAGGCACCGCGCAGCGAAGAGTCCGTAAGCGGCCGTCTGCGCTTGCAGGTCGGCGAAGTCGCGAATGCTGAGATTGTTGATCAGCACCTCTCGATAGCTCGCCAGCAGTCCTGTCAACGCTGAGGCACTACCGGCATCGTGCGTCAGGAGCTGTTCGATGGTGTTACGCAGCAGCCTCGTCTTGGATGCCATGCGCCTGGCGAGGTCAGCTGGCTCTCCGACAACGGGCACTTCGGCATCGAAGAAGTCGGTGAACAACTCTCGTACGGAATCGTCGCCGCCAGTTTCCACGGACAGGCGCCCAGCGCTGTCGAGCTGTCCAAGCCTTGCCTTGGCGCGCAGTTCTCCGTTCGCGAACCAACGGAACTCCAAGTAGTCGGTGAGGATGAGATTGGGCAGTGCCTCGCGGTACCGCTGGAGCTGCTCGCTTTCCTCTTCGGCATCGAGATTTGTGCCGATGTCCTTGCACTCGACATGTCCGATGGGAACCTGCTGTTGCTCGACAACGAAGTCGGGCGCGCCGTAGTCCGCGTGCGTCGGCTCGTTGATCGCATCGACCCCTTTGCCGCCAACATCCTTCAGCAGCTTCTGCAGCGCGGGCCGGTAACTGTGCTCGGTCGCCTGTCCACTGCTGAAAGTCCTACGCAGGGATCGGCGGTACTCGGCGAACGGCACTGGGAACTCCTCGACATCGCGAATGGACAACGTGAGTCTCGCCTCAGGGTGTCACATGGTCTCCCAAGTAGCGGGACGACTCACGAGAGGATGGACTCACGGTGAGGAGCTTGAATTCACGCGACTCCCCGCCGGCTACAAGGACCCCACACTGCGAACCTGAGAAATACCTGAACGTACGCACGGTGATGGCGTGCGTAGAGTTGCCCGTCGGTTGTCAAAATCCTGGAGGCTCCGTGTCTGTCTTGGCTCCGCCCATTCACGCCGCGGCGCAAGCCATTGCGGCATCGAAGATCTATGGCTCGGGGGACACCGCCGTGCGTGCCCTTGACGCCATCGACGTGTCGTTCGAACAAGGCCGTTTCACGGCGATCATGGGCCCGTCTGGCTCGGGCAAGTCCACGCTGATGCACTGCATGGCAGGTCTCGACACGGTGACCTCGGGTCAGGTGCTCATCGGCGATGTCGATCTGTCGCAGCTGTCCGAGCGCGACCTGACGTTGCTGCGTCGTGACGCCGTCGGGTTCGTCTTCCAAGCGTTCAACCTGGTGCCGACCCTGTCCGCAATCGAGAACATCACGTTGCCGATGGACCTCGCCGGTGCGAAAGGCGACGGCGACTGGATCGACGAGGTCGTCGACGCCACCGGTCTGGCCGACCGTGTGCGCCACCGACCCAATGAGCTGTCAGGTGGCCAGCAGCAGCGCGTCGCCGTGGCTCGCGCACTGGCAGGGCGGCCGCAGATCATCTTCGCCGACGAGCCGACAGGCAACCTCGACTCCAACACCAGCGCGGAAATCCTGAGCTTCGTGAAGCGGGCCGTGACCGAGATGGGTCAGACCGTGGTGATGGTCACCCACGACGCGGTGTCCGCTTCCTACGCCGACCGGGTGGTGTTTCTCGTCGACGGCAAGATCGTCGACGAGCTCGCCGACCCGACACCGGAGCGCATTCGCGCACACATGAACCAGCTCGGCGCCTGACTGGCGTTCGACGAGACGAGCTGTCGCCATGCTGCGCCTAGGCCTGAAATCGCTTCTGGCCAACAAGATCCGATTCGCGCTCACCGCGAGCACCATCACCATCGGCGTCGCGTTCGTTGTCGCAGCGTTCGTGACCGCCGATTCGCTGCGTGACACGTTCGGCGATCTCGCCGAGGACATCAACACGGGCACGGAGTTCACGATCCGAGGACAGCTGGCCTTCGGCGACCTCACCGAGGGTGACCCGCCGCCCGTGCCCGAGAACTTGGTCGAGAGCGTCCTCGCCGTTGAGGGCGTCGCCGCAGCAGAAGGCGGCTTCTTCGTGGACGGCGTCGTCCCCGTGGACGGCAGTGGCGTGGCGGTCACCACCTTCGGGCCGCCCGTCGCGGGCGCCAACTGGACCGTCGACGAAACGATCTCGCAGTTCTTTCTGATCACCGGCGAGCGACCGGTCGGGATGACGGAATTCGCGCTCGACGTGGGCACCTTCGCCGACTACGACTTCGAGCTCGGCGAGCACTACGAGGTCATCACACCAACGGGGCCTCGCACGTTCACGCTGACCGGCACGATGCAGTTCGGCTTCCCAGACAATGCGGGCGTCGGCGCCACGTTCTCTATCTTCGACAAGGAGACGGCGCAGGAAGTCCTCGGCTACGGCGACGAGTTCGATCAGATCGGCGTGCGTGTCGAACCAGGCGCAGACCTCGCAGCGGTCGAGCAACAGCTCTCCGCAGTGCTGCCCGACGGCGTCGAGATCATCAGCGCCTCCGACGCCACAGAAGAGTTCAGCGACGCCTTCGAGACCTTCATCGGGCCGCTGCAGACAATCCTGCTGGCGTTCGCCTTTGTGGTGCTGTTTGTCAGCGCATTCATCATCTCGAACACGTTCAACATCGTGCTGGGCCAGCGGGTTCGTGAGCTGTCGCTGCTGCGGGCCGTCGGTGCGACGCCGCGCCAGGTGCGCCGCTCGGTGCTGACCGAGTCGTTCGCCATCGGCGTCGTCGCGTCGGTCGTGGGCCTCGGACTGGGCATGGCGGGCGCGCTGGGGATACGTGCAATATTCTCGACGTTCGCCGAAGGGCTGCCGGCGGGGTCGTTGCCGCTCAGTCTTCGGACGGTGATCTGGGCAGCCGTCGTCGGCGTCGGCTTCACCGTGATGGCGTCGCTGGTGCCCGCTATCAAGGCGTCGCGCATCTCGCCGATGGCCGGCCTGCACGACGAGTACGCCAGCACATCCCGGCAGGGCAACGTGATGCGCCCCGTCGTCGGGGCGGTGCTGTTGGCAGCAGGCCTGGCACTCACCGGGTGGGCACTGTTCGGAGACTTCGACAGTGCAACGCCTCAGCTGATCACCCTCGCCGCCGGCGGCGCGATCGTCTTCATTGCCGTGGCCGTGCTCAGCCCGTTGGTTGCCGGAGCCATCGTGGGCGCCATTTCCCGACCGTTGCCCGGGTTGTTGGGCACACCCGGCCAGCTCGCGCGCAACAATTCGATCCGCAATCCTCGGCGCACGGCGGCTACGGCGGTCGCGCTGACGATTGGCCTGTCGCTGGTGACGATGGTCGCAGTGATGGCCGAGTCGCTCAAGGTGTCGTTCGGCGAGCGGTTCAGCACCGCAGTGACGGCCGACTTCGTCATCACCGCCAACACTCAAGCCGGTCTGCCCAAACCCGCGGGCTCCGAGCTTCGTGCAGCAGGCATCGGCACGGTCGTCGCTTTCGATTTTGACCGGGTGGAGCTCACGGGACTGCGTGACGTCGACGGGTTCGTCACCGAGCTCATCACGGATATGACGGCGGTCGACGTGGCAGGACTAGGCGAGGTCGCCGACCTCGACATCACCGCCGGCTCGCTGGGCGGGTTCGACCCCGCAGCGGGCTTGCTGATCCATGAAGATGCTGCTGCCGACTACGGCCTCGACATCGGCGACGAAGTTGTGCTGGGTTTCGTGAGCGGTGACTCCAGGGTGGTCTCGGTGGAGGCTGTCTTCACCCGGAATGCACTGTGGAGCAACTGGATCATCGACCAGTCGTTGTACGCCGAGGTGTCGACGGCTTCGTTCGACGACATCTTGCTGGTGGCGACCACGATTGATGATCCCGAAGCTGCCCGCGCATCAGTCGACCAGGTGCTCGAGACCTATCCGCAAGCCGACGTCGACGACCGCCAGGAATTCCAGGCCGGCATCGAGTCGAACCTCGACACCGTGCTCGTGATTTCCACGGTGTTCTTGGGCTTTGCGCTCCTCATCGCGCTGATCGGCATTGTCAACACGTTGACGCTGTCGGTGTTCGAGCGGACCCGTGAGATCGGGTTGATGCGCGCTGTCGGCATGACCGGCCGCCAGCTGCGCCGCATGATTCGATGGGAAGCCGTCGCTGTCGCCCTGTACGGGGCGCTTGTCGGCCTGGTCCTCGGCTTGGCATTCGGCATCGCCACGATCGCCGCGATCCCCGACGACATCATCGGCACCGTGGCAGTGCCGATTGTGTGGCTTGTCGTGTTCCTGGTGCTCTCACTGGTGTTTGGGCTGATCGCAGCGCTGTTCCCCGCGTTCCGGGCGAGCAGGATGAACGTGCTCGCCGCCATCGCGGACGAATAGGGCATCGAGGGACGACACCGGCAAGGCTGGGCAGGGAAGGGTGAAGCAGTGCTGAAGCTCGCCCTGCGGAACCTGTTCGAGAAGAAGATCCGCTTTGTCCTGACCACGTTGTCGGTGGTCATGGGCGTGATGTTCGTGGTCGGGACGTTCGTGCTGACCGACAGCCTGCGATCTGCCTTCGGCGATCTGGCCCAGGACATCGCCGGCGAGACCGACTTGACGGTGCGGGCGTTCCAGGACATCGGCAACGAGGCCGACCGTCCGACGGTGCCCGACTCGCTGATGGCAGAGATTGCCGCAGTCGACGGCGTGGCCGAGGCTGTCGGAAACGTCGCGGCGCTCAACGTCGTCATCATCGACGACGAGGGGGAGTCCATCCGGCCGCAAGGACCGCCAGCGCTGGGACTCAGCTTCTCGCCGCAGAACCTCTACGTCATCGAGGGGCGCGAGCCGGCTGGCCCCGGCGAGTTCGTCGTGGATGCCACGACGGTCGAGCGGAACGACCTGGCGGTCGGGAGGATCTACGACGTCCATGGCCCGCTCAGCGCGGAGCCATTCCGACTGGTGGGCGTGTTCAACTTCGGCTCGCCGGAATCCAACACGAGTCTCGGTCAGACGATGTCGGTCTTCGATCTGCGTACGGCGCAGCGGTTCCTGGGCTTCGAGGATGAAGTCGCCGAGATCCGCATCGGGGTCGATCCGGGCGTCGATCCCGAAGAAGTCCGCTCGTCGATCGAGGAATTGCTGGCGAGCCATCCGGATCAGTACCGATCAGGCCAGTACGAAGTCATCACCCGTGAGGTCACCGCGCAGGAGCAGGAGGACCAGTTCGAGAGCGCCGTCGACATCTTCAGCGCGATCCTGCTGGTCTTCGCGTTCATCGCCGTGTTCGTGTCGGCGTTCATCATCAACAACACGTTCCAGATCATCGTCAGCCAGCGAGTACGCGAGATCGGGCTGTGGCGGGCCATTGGTGTGACGCCCCGACAGGTGTCGCGGTCGATCGTCATCGAATCGGCACTGGTGGGCTTGATCAGCACCGCCATCGGCATTGCCGGCGGCATGGTGCTCAGCGTCGTCATGCGCGCCGTGATCCGTGCGGGCGGGTTCTCGCTGCCTGCCGGGCCGCTGGCGCTGCGCCCTCGCACGCTGGTGCTGGCGATCGTCATCGGATTCGGCGTCACGATGGCAGCATCGATCGTTCCCGCTGTGCGCTCACGACGGATCGCACCGGTTGCCGCGCTGGCGCACGACTACCGCATCGACACGGGCGGACTGCGGCGCCGCATGGTCCTCGGAACCACCGTCACGGGAATCGGTCTCATCTGCTTGGCGCTGGGCATGTTCGCCGACCTCGATACCGAACCCGTGCTCGCGCTGACCGGCGTCGGCGCGCTTGTCACTTTCGTCGGCATCAACATCGGCAGCCCAGTGATCGCCCGACCGGTCGCCCGAGGGCTCGGCCGTCCGATACAGGCGCTGTTCGGCGTTCCGGGCAAGCTCGCCCGTGAGAACGCAGCGCGCAGCCCCCGGCGCACCGCATCGACTGCGGGTGCGCTCATGATCGGCTTGGCGCTGGTGTCAATCGCTGCCGTGGTCGGCGCATCGGTGCGCAAGACCGTGGTCGAGACGCTGTCCGACGCCGTCAGGTCCGACTACTTCGTACAGACAGAGCAAGCCGGTTTCGATCCGTCGGCCGGCTTCTCCGCCCAGGTGGCGGACGACCTCGATGCTCTAGACGTCATTGACAGCACCACCTCGCTGCGCGTGGCGTTCGGCGGCATGAACGTTGGCGGTGAGAGCCGCGACATCGTCACGACCGATTTCGACGTCGTGGAGGATCACTTCGACGGCAATGTCGTCTCTGGCGGCTTCGCTGGCTCGGACCCGCGTGCGAGCGTGGCGTTGCATGTCGATCCTGCCGGGGATCTGGGCGTCGCCGTCGGGGACACGCTGGAGGCGACCTTCCCCGACAACGAGACCGACACGCTGACGGTGGCGGCGATCTACACCGACGCTGTCATCTACGGCAATTGGGTCATTGACAACGTCGTGTGGGACGAGCACTTCGGGCGTCGCGATGTCCGGTTCGTGAGCGTGACCGTCGCGGGCATGCGCGAGCTGACGGCGGAGAACTCTCCCGACCTGAGCACCGAGGCACTCGCCCAGCGCCGCTCCGAACTGCTCGAACGCAGCCGCGTTGAGGTGGAAAAGGTGATGGCGGCGTACCCGGGCGTGAAGGCGGAGAACCGGGTGGAATTTCGCGAGAGCCAAGAGAGATTGCTAGATTCCTTCCTCGCCACGATTACCGGGCTATTGGGCCTTGCACTGGTGATCGCGCTGGTGGGCATCACCAACACGCTGGCGCTGTCGGTATTCGAGCGGACCCGCGAGATCGGCTTGCTGCGCGCCGTGGGCATGACCCGGCGGCAGCTCCGCCGGGCGGTGCGGTGGGAGGCTGCCATCGTGGCGACTTTCGGCGGGCTGCTGGGCGTCATGGTCGGCGTGGTACTTGGCGTCGCAGCCGCACTGGCGTTGCCCGATTCGTTCGTGACCGACGTCGACGTGCCTGTCGGATCACTGGTGATCTATGTGGCCGTCTCTGCGCTGGCAGGCCTGCTGGCAGCGGTGTTGCCAGCCCGCCGCGCCGGCCGAATGAACATCCTCGATGCCATCGCACACGAGTAGCTGCCATGCGGCTCTGGAGCCGGGAACCGGTGGCTCATGACCCCGCATGCGGTCGGTTTCCGGCGCGGTTTCTAGAATGCCGCAATGACGTGCCCTGCTTGCGCTACCGAGGTCCCGCAGGGCGCACGTTTCTGTCCGAGCTGCGGCAACCTGCTCGTGCAGACCGAGGAACGTCGTGTGGTCACGGTGCTGTTCGCCGATCTGGTCGGGTTCACCTCGATGGGCGAGTCCGCCGACCCCGAAGAGCTGAAGCATCTCGTCGATCAATGCTTCCAGCGGCTCGTGGGCGATGTCACCGCGTTCGGAGGCACCGTCGACAAGATCATTGGCGACGCGATCCTTGCCCTGTTCGGCGCGCCCACAGCGCACGAGGACGATCCCGAGCGGGCGCTGCGCGCCGCGTTCCGGATGCGTCGATCGCTGGAGGCGTTCAGTGCCGAGCGCCGCATGGACCTCCAGATGCGCATCGGCATCAACACGGGTGAAGTGCTGGTGGGCGCCCTGCGAGCCGGCGGCGACTACACGGCAATGGGTGACACCGTCAACATCGCGAGCCGTCTCCAGACCATCGCCGAAGCGGGCGAAGTGCTGGTGGGAGACGCCACCCAGGCAGCCACGGTGGGCATCGTCGAGTACACGCCGCGGGGCGAGATCGGCCTGCGGGGTCGCGACGAGCCCGTGACGGTGTTCGCGGCCAGCGGCGAGCTGGCGCCGCCAGGCCGCCGCCGCAGTGCGTCGCTGTCGCCGCTGGTGGGGCGCGACCTCGAGAGCGCCCTGCTGGACTCTGCGATCGACACCGCCGTGGCTCGGCGGCGCGCTCAGCTGTGCCAGATCGTGGGCGAAGCCGGCATGGGCAAGACTCGCCTGGCTCGTGAGGCGGCGGAAGGCACCGTGGAGCGTCACAGCGCGATGGTGCTCGAGAGCATGGCGCTGCCCTATGACGAGACCAACCCGCTGCGCTGCCTGGGCGATGCCATCGCGGCCGCTGCGGGGGTGAACGCCAGCGATTCGACGGTGCTGGCCACCAGGCGCATCTCGTCGCTCGTGGCCGATGTCCTGCAGAGCACAAACGGCAACTCGAACGGCGTTGCCAGCTCATCCGACGCCGTCACGTTCGAGGAGATCGACGAGATCACCGATGTGGTGCTGGCCGTGCTCGGGCGGGTCGGCACCGGCGATCCCGCCGAGATCGAATGGCGCGCCGAGGCTACGTTCCGTTCCCTGCGTCGATTCCTTGGGGCGTTGGCACGGCGCCAGCCCGTGGTGCTGCTGCTCAGCGATGTGCATTGGGCAGAGGAACGGCTGCTCAGAGTCCTCGAACAGCTGCTGGCGGCACTGGCCAACCAGCCCTTCATCGTCATCACGACGGCTCGCTGGAACATGGACGAGCATCGCTGGACGGTTCCGCCGGGCCGCCACAGCACGGTGGTGCTGAATCTCGACGCGCTCAGTCGTGAGGCCACCGCCGACCTGGTGGCCGAGTTGCTGGGCGTGAGCGTTCCCAATCACGTGGCTGAGCAGCTCTATGAGCGCAGCGGGGGCAACCCCTTCTTCCTGGAAGAAATGTGCGTCCTGCTGCGCGAGTCGGGCGTGGTGGGTCCCGGCGCTCGGCCAGACCACGAGGAACGCTCGCTGGCGGAAATGCCCGACACGCTGCGAGGACTGGTTGCGGCCCGCCTCGACACGCTCAGCCCACCCGAACGCCGTCTGGTGGACGCCGCGTCGGTGATCGGCGGTGGCGGTTCGATCAGCGAGCTGCTGGAGATGACGGCATCGCCCGAACCCGACCCCAACGCAGAATTGGACTCAGCGATATTTCAGCGACTGGTCGACAAGGACATCTTCACGAGCGAGGCAGACGGCTGGACGTTCCGCAGCGACGTGGTACGCGACGTTGCCTACAGCATGCTGACCAAGGCCGGGCGGGCAGAGCGGCACCTCGATGTCGCGCTGTGGTTGGCACAGAACCGCGAGGATCCCTCCAGCGAGTCGGTCGGGCTGATCGCCGATCACTTCGCTTCGGCCGTCGAGCTGGGCGCAGGTGCCGACGAGCGAGACAACCGAGATCGTGACGCCTTCGAAGGCGGCATGACTGAGGTGGCGATCGAGTGGCTCGGCCGGGCCGGCCGGTGGGCCGCGGCCCGCGACAGCCACTACGCATCGGCGCAGTTCTACCGCCGCGCCATCGAAATGCTCGGTGACGCCGACCCGCGGCTTATCGACATGGCACTGGGCCGGGCCGCGGCCCGGCTGAGGCTCGGCGAGCTGCATGGTGCCCGGGCCGATGCCGAGCTGGCACGGGCCATGGCAACCCTGAACGGCAACCGGGTTGCCGCGGCGCATGGTTTGCGGGTGCTGGGCGAAGTAGCGCTCGCCGGCGACGAACATGGCGCCGCCGACAAGCTGCTGGCCGACGCGCTGGATCAGTTCCGCACCATGGGCGAAGTGCGCGAGGCCGCCGAGTCGCTGCGGCTGCGAGGACTTGCGTCGCTGCGGGCGGGCGATTACGCACGTGCCGACCGCTACATCAACGAGGCAAACGGCACCTTCGCCCATCTCGGCGACGAGAGCGGCGTGGCGTGGTGCCTGCAGAACCTGGCGTGGCTGTCATTCGAGCAGGGCTTGATCTCCGAGGCCGGTCGCCGGCTGACCACCGCAATCGAACGATTCATCGACTTGGGCGACACCGTCGGCTTGGCGACCGCCGAAGGCCTGCTGGCGTTCCTGCGGTTCCACTCGGGCGATCGCGACGAGGCCGAGGAGCTGGCCGGCTCGGTGCACACCATTGCCCACGAGCGGGGTGAGCGGTTCACCGAGGCGATGATGGATCTGCTGCTGGCGTCGCTCGGGCTGTGGTCGGGGCGGGCGCTCGCAGCTGTGGAACGGGCTCGCGCCGCCGAACAGGTCTTCCGCGATGTCCACAGCGACTTCGGCGTCGTGCAGGCGCTGGGCCTGCTGGGCCGGTCGTACGCCGCAGTGGGCGAACTCCAGCGCAGCCGGGCGGTGCTGGCGGAGTGCTTCCAGCGGGCCAGCGACATGCCAGGTCGTCCGCTCGAAGGATTCGCCCGGGCGGTCCGAGCGGGTGCAGCGGTCCAGATGGGGCACCCAGAAACAGTCACGGACGATCTGGTGCGCGCCGGCTGGGACCGGACGTCTGGGCGCGATCCGCACGCTGGAGCGAGCCAGCCCGAGCCCACGAAGCGAGCCGAGCGGACCGCAGTGATCGGCCTGCTCGACCTGCAGGTCTCCCTAGGGCTCGCGCTGTTGCAGCTGGGCCGGCCGGCGGACGCGATCACAGCACTCGAAGCCGTGAGCTCGGACGACCTGCCTTCCACCTACCTGCACTCCAGCTTGGCCATCGCGTATGCGGCCGTCGGGCGCACGATCGACGCGTTGGAGCAGTCCCGATTCGCCATGGCAAGCGGCACCGGCACCTATCTCGACATGCGCACCGCCCTCGTGGCCCGTGCGCTCGCGCATGCGCGCGACGCCGATCGGCCGGCGATGGAGGCTGCGTTCGAGCAGGCCTTGGTGCTCATCGACGCCACCGACAGCCGGCTCAGCCAAGCGGTGGTACGGCTGGCCCGCGCCATCGGCCACGAGTCGTTCGAAGCGCCCGACACGGCAGCGCTGCGCTCGGATGCGGAGGTGGCGATGGCCCAGCTCGGCGCACGCCCGAGCGGCTGGGAAACGGCGTTCCGGCTGGCCGCGGGCCTCGAAGCAGCGGCACCCTCTATCACCGGCCCGCTGCCCGAGGCGATTCCGTTTCCCGGAGAGACGGACCTGTAGGGTCGCCGCATGTCTGCGCAGGTTCAGGGCGGAAGGGTGCTGATTGCGAAGCTCGGTCTCGACGGCCACGACCGCGGGGTCAAGGTCGTGGCCCGGATGCTGCGAGACGCTGGCTTCGAGGTGATCTACACCGGCCTGTTCCAGACCCCCGAGAGCGTGGTCGCGGCCGCCATCGACGAGGACGTGGACGCCATCGGGGTTTCCATGCTGTCGGGCGCCCATGAGGCATTGATGCCGCTGGTTGTCCAACGCCTGCGCGAAGCGGGCGCCGAGGGCATCCCGGTCATTCTCGGCGGCATCGTGCCCGGTGCTGACCTCGAGGCGATGGCTGAGGCCGGCGTGGCAGCGGTGCTGACCCCGGGCGCCACCTCCGATGAAGTAGTGGCCGCCGTGCGTGGCGCCATCGACCGATCTCGCGAGTGACAACCTGAGTGTTGGCTGAGCAAATACCGGCCTACCGGCAGGCAAACGCAAACAGACCGGTAGATTGCCCGACGTGCCTATGGAGCGAATTGGGGTGGTGGGCTGCGGCCTGATGGGGTCCGGCATCGCCGAAGTAGCTGCTCGCAGCGGTTGCGACGTCAAGATTGTCGAAGTCGACGAGGATGCACTCGCGGCCGGCATGGCGCGCATCGAGAAGAGCCTGAACCGCGCGGTCAACGCCGGCAAGCTCGACGACGCCGGGAGGGAAACAGCGCTCGGCGCCATGTCGTTCGGGCTCGACCTCGACGATCTGGCCGACCGGGAGTTTGTGATCGAGGCGATCGTGGAATCCGAGGCGGCCAAGCTGGATGTGTTCGGGCGGCTGTCGAAAGTGCTCACCGATCCCAACGCCGTGATGGCGTCCAACACCTCTGCCATCCCGATCATGAAGCTGGCGATGGCGACCGACCGGCCCTCGCACGTCATCGGCATGCACTTCTTCAACCCGGTGCCCGTGATGGGGCTTGTCGAAGTCATCTCGTCGCTGCTGACCGCCGAAGAGACTGCCCAGAAGTGCCGGAAGTTCGCTTCGGATCGGCTCGGCAAGCGAGTGGTGGACAGCGGGGACCGGGCCGGCTTCGTGGTGAACGCCCTGCTGATCCCCTACATCCTGTCCGCCATCCGGATGCTCGAATCCGGCTTCGCCTCGACCGAGGACATCGACGCCGGCATGGTCCTGGGCTGCAATCACCCGATGGGCCCGCTGGCCCTGTGCGACCTCATCGGCCTCGACACGACTCAGGCTGTGGCAGAGTCGCTGTACGAGGAGTTCCGCGAGCAGCTCTACGCACCGCCGCCGATGCTCAGCCGCATGTGCGACGCCGGCCTGCTGGGTCGCAAGACCGGCCGGGGCTTCTACACCTACGGTGGCTAGATGTCTCCCGCTGGCATCGATGCCCCGGCGGTGAGCGGCTGGTTCGCCCGCCATGTCCCGCAGGCTGCCCAGCCGCTTCGCTTCGAGCTCATCGCGGGCGGGCATTCGAATCTGACCTACCGGGTGCATTGCGCTGACGGCGATTCGATGGTGCTGCGCCGCCCGCCGCTGGGGCACGTGCTGGCCACAGCGCACGACATGTCCCGTGAGCACAAGATCATTTCGGGAGTGGGGCAGACCGACGTACCGGTGCCTCGTGCGATCGCGCTGTGCACTGATGAGGACGTGAACGGGGCGCCGTTCTACCTCATGAGCTACGAAGAAGGCGCCGTGCTCCATTCGGCGGACGAATCCGAGTTCGTTCTCGATGCCGAGCGCATGTCGTTGAGTCGCCGGGTGGCTGACGTGCTGGCCGAACTGCACGCGATCGAACCCGATGACGTGGGCCTGGGCGACTTGGGGCGCCGGGAGGATTACCTCGGGCGGCAGATGCGACGTTGGACCCGTCAATGGGAGCAGTCCAAGACGCGCGAGCTGCCGATCATGGACGAATTGGCCACCGAGCTGGACGCCCGCAAGCCCGAACAGATCGGCTCGGCCATCGTCCATGGCGACTACCGGCTGGGCAACATGCTGTCGAGCGCCGGGGACATCGTGGCGGTGCTCGACTGGGAGTTGTGCACCCTGGGCGACCCGATGGCCGACGTGGGGTTCCTGATGAACAACTGGGTGGCACCCGACGAGCAGTCGGCTGGCACGTCTGCGCCCACGCAGGCGGGCGGCTTTGCGGCCCGCAGCGACATGCTGGATTGGTACGCCGACGCGTCCGGGCGCGACGTGTCGAAAATCGACTATTACCGCGCGTTCTCGTACTGGCGATTGGCTGCTATATCCGAAGGAGTGCTGAACCGGTACCTGCGCGGCGTGATGGCCGACGCTGAAGAAACCGACACAGACGTGTTCCGCCAAAACGTCGAATTCCTGTCGGCGAGCGCAGCCGAGCGGCTCGCCATCAGGTGACGGCGACGGCTGATCGCTGATGGAACAGGGTCCCGACAGCCGACCCGAATCCGACGACCCGACGCGGGATCCCCAGCCCGATGCTGAGCCGGCAGCCGAGACGCAGGATGGGTCGTCCCGAGGTATGTCGGTGCGAGAGCCGCTGGCGCGGCCGGGATGCCTGCTGGCAGGAATTGCCGGCGCGGTAGGCGCGCTGGCGGGAGCGCTGATCGCGGGACTGATCCTGCTGGTGGCATTGAGCGGCGACGACTCGGATGTCGCCAGGCCGACCGACACAGTCACGGTGGCCGAGACGCAGGCCGGTTCGGCGTCGCCGGCTGCCGCTGACACGTCCGAGATGTCTGAGCCGACCAGCACCACACGGGACGAGACGGCTCCCGAGTCGACCAGTCCTGATTCGGCCGCCGCCGATGACGAGCCGGTGAGCGACAGCGCTCCTGTCTTGGGGGACGATGCCTACCCGTTGCTTGAACCCACTGTCGTCGCTGAGTACTGGGCGCGGCTGCTCACCGGTGAGGAGATCGTGCCAGGCTCGCCGTTGGGAAGCCGCATCGAAGGCATCAACATCAAGGCCGTTCTCGAGGCGGTCCAGGAATCGGTCGTCATCGTGAAGGTCACAACCGATGAGGGCGACGTCACAGGCTCCGGCTTCATCGTGACCCCGCAGGGGCGCATCGTCACCAACGCCCACGTGGTCGAGAACGCGAACAGGGTGGACGTGCGGTTCTTCGGGGGCGAGCTGGTGCCTGCTCGGGTCATGGTCACCGATCCCGCGCGGGATCTCGCGGTGCTTCAAGTCGACCGGGACGGCCTGCCGACGGTGCGGCTCGGCTCCACTGACGGTGTGGAAGTCGGCGACGAGGTGATTGCCATCGGCAATGCCCTCGACATCATCGGCGAGCCGACCGTCACGTCGGGAATCGTGTCGGGCCTCAACCGCTACATCGAATTCGAGGACGGGAAGCGGTTGGTGCGTCTGATCCAGACCGACGCTGCCATCAACCCCGGCAACTCAGGTGGACCGCTCGTCAACGCCGCCGGAGAAGTCATCGGGGTCAATACGGCGATTGCCCGGAGGCTCTCCGCAGGCATCGGACTCGCCGAGGGCATCGGATACGCCATCTCGATCGATCATGCTCGACCGATCATCGACCTGCTGCTCGAGGGCGTGGTGCAGGCCAAGGCCTACCTCGGCGTGCGCATCATCTCGGTCGAGGACTGGATCAACCGGGACGACCCGCCCGATGCCGACGACTCGGAACCGGATGGCGGGATCGGCGATTTGGGTCCGGAGACGGTGGAGCCGGGACCCGACCCCGACGACGAACTCGCCGATATCGAGGTTGCGCCCCAGGTCACGTACGGGGCGCTCGTCGTCGGCATCGACCCTGGCGAAGCTGCCGATCGGGCGGGTATCGAGCCGGGCGAGGTGATCGTCGAGTTCGAAGGCGAGACGATCCGGACGAGCAACGACCTGGTGGTGGAGATCTTGGCGCGGCTGCCGGGGGATCGGGTCGACATGGGCGTGATCGGCCTCGACGGGAAGCTGCGGTCGGTCGAGCTGGAACTGGGTTCCTTCGAGTCAGAGGAGTAGATGCTCCGGCCGGCGTGGGCCGCTGGGTAGCTCAGCGCGTCTCGCACGTGTTCGCGATACTTCGGGCCACGACCAACAAGGGAGCGTCATGACAGATCGAGTCTTCGATACCGGAACCGACGACATCGGGGTCGAGATCGCCGACGGCGTGATGACCATCACGCTGAACCGTCCCGAACGCCGCAATGCGATGTCCACCCCGATGATGGACGGACTGATCGCTGCGATCGCCGACGCCGAGGTGGCCTCCGATGTGGGCGCGCTGGTGCTGACCGGGGCCGGCGGGGCCTTCTGTGCCGGCGGTGACGTGAAGGGCATGGCCGCTGCTGGCGGCGAGGGTGGTGCCAGCCCGCTGCAGTACGACGCCCGGGTGCACAATCAGCGGCGCAGCCAGCGCGACACCTCCGGGAAGCTGTACGAGATGCCCAAGCCGACGATCGCAGCGCTGCCCGGTGCGGCAGCCGGTGCGGGCCTGTCGATGGCACTCTCGTGCGACCTGCGCTACGCCGCCCCCAATGCGGTCATGACGACCGCCTTCGCCCGGGTGGGCTTCAGCGGCGACTACGGCGGCACGTGGTTCATGTCACGCCTCATCGGCTCGGCCAAGGCGCGCGAGCTGTACTTCCTGTCGGACCGGGTCGATATGGACCAAGCGATGTCGTTGGGCTTGGTGAACGGCGTGTTCACCGCCGAGAGCTTGATGGACGAGGTCGGCGCCATCGCTCGGCGGCTGGCCAACGGACCCACGGTGGCCTACCGGTACATGAAGGAGAACCTGAACCGGGCCGTCCACGGCGACATGGGCGAGTGCCTGGACATGGAAGCCGCGCACCATATCCACACCGGTCAGACCGACGACCACAAGGAAGCGGCGCAAGCCTTCGTGGACAAGCGCGAGCCGGTCTTCCACGGCCGGTAACGGTCTCGCCTGCCCGCGCTTCTTCTAAGAACAGTTCGATTTCTGCGAATGGCGGCATGGGCTGAGCCCTACGATTGTGCGGATGCGGAACGAGGTCGACCCGGGTCAGGTCGACCTGACGCGGGTGCGACGCGTTCCACGCGTCGCGACGGCTGCGGCGACCATTGAGCGTCGTGATGGAGCTGATGCCGGCGATCTCCAAGACCGCAATCGCTCGATCTCGCCGCCCCGAACGGCACCAGCTGATGCTCTTGTTCCGCCGGGTCGACCCCGAGCCCGTGAAGCGGTGTCGGGTCGGGCCTGGCGGGCGCTCACCGTGGCGTCGCTGGGCACGGTGCTCGTCGGGTTTAACAGCACGGCAACGAACATCGCGCTGAATGCAATTCAGGAGAGCTACGCCGGTGCCACCGCGGCAGACGTGGGGTGGGGCATCGCCGGCTACATGATCGGTACGGCCGCGTTCTTGCCGCTGGCAGGCCGCCTGGCTGACCGCATCGGGCGCAAGCTGATCTTCCAAACGGGGCTGGTGCTGTTCGCACTGTCGGCTGTCGCATCGGCGCTGGCGCCCACCGTATGGACGCTCAATCTGGCCCGGGTGCTGCAAGCCGTGGGCGGCGCCGCGATCCTGCCGGCCTCCCTCAGCTTGGTGTTGCCGCTGTTTCCTGCGTCACGACGCACTACCGCTGTCGGTCTGTGGTCCGCTGCGGGTCCGCTGGCTGCCGGCATTGCTCCGGGGGTTGCTGCGGTCCTGTTGGGGGTAGCCGGTTGGCGGGTCGTGTACTTCGTGAGTGCTCCCGTCGCTGCGCTGATGTTCCTGGTGGCGTGGCGGATCCTCAAGGAACTGCCGACGCCCGAAATTTCTCACCGGCTCGACGTCACCGGAGCGGCAGCGGGGACGGTGGGGCTTGCCGCGCTGGTCACGGCAATCATGCAGGGCAGCCGCGTCTGGGGTTGGACGTCACCGGTCACGCTCGTCGTGGCGGCCGTTGGGCTGGGCGCGTTCGCCTGGTTCGTCAAGAACTCGCTGCGCCATCCGGAGCCGCTGCTGAATCTGCACCTGCTGCGTCGACGCGGCGTGTGGGTGACGCAGTTGTCCAACTTCTTGGTGGGCGTCTCGTCGCAGGCGATCTGGCTGATCTGGCCGCTGTTCATGTTCAACTTCTGGGACTACTCCGAGAACCAAGTCGGACTCGGCGTCACGGTCGGGCCCATCGTGGCGGGCGCGTCCACGGTGTTCTTCAGCCGGCTGGGCGAACGATGGAGCGCAATAACGCTGTGCCGCACCGGTGCGGCCATACAGATCCTGGCCATCGGGTGGCAGGTGCTTCGGCTGGGCACCGAAGCCGATTATCTCCGTGAGATGGCGCCCACCATTGCGCTGTTCGGGTTGGGCTGGGGTATGTGTGTACCGCTGCTCAACAGCGTGGCGTTGGCCTGGGTGGACGAGTCGTACTTCGGCGAGATCAGCGGACTGTTCAACACGCTGCGGTATGCGGCTTCGGCGATCGGCATAGCGGGCCTGTTCGCGCTGCTGAAGGATGCATCCGGCGAGGGCGCGCTGGTCTATTACCAGCATGTGCTGGCGTTCTTCCTGGTGTTTGCGATTGCGGCATTCCTGTCGCTGTGGATTCCCATCGGACGACCGGACCGCACGCACAGCTAACGATCAGAAAATGCGAATGGTGCCCTGCAATCGTGTATGGCACGCTGATCACCAGTGTCGTTGGACCAGATGCTCCGGCTGTTTGCGGTGGCCGCACTCGTCTGTAATGCGGCGACCATTGTCGTGCTCGTTCGCCGGGTGCGCGGGCGGCAGCTGAGCGCCCGTTCCGTCACGGGAATCGCTGCGGCGCTGGCGGTTGCGGCGACGCTCGGTTCGCTGTATCTGTCGGAGATTGCGCACCTCGAGCCGTGCCGCTGGTGCTGGTTCCAGCGCATTGCCATGTACCCGCTGGCGCTGGTGCTGGTGATCGGTTTGCTTGTCCGCGATCGGGGTGTGTACCGCTACGGGCTGCCGATGTGCGTGGTCGGCGCCGCGATGTCGACCTGGCACTACTTGCTGCAGCACTTCCCGGGTCTTGAGGGCGCCACGACGTGCAGCCTGACCAGTCCGTGCACCGTGCGGTACGCGTGGGAGTTCGGCTTCGTGTCGATCCCCTATATGGCCGGCAGCGTGTTCATCCTGGTTGGGGTGCTGTTGAACCTGTCTCGTCAGCGATCCTGACCATTCTTCGCTCCTGACTATGAGACAGCGCGATTGGCTCCTACGGTGTTGACATGATCAAGAGTGAGACCGAGCGATGAGGCAGTTGCTGAACAGGTTTATTCCCCGGACCACAGGCGGCTGCTGGGCTGCTGCTGCCGGCACTGCGGTGTTAGCCGCGCTGGCCTTCTACCTGGCCTTCTTCGTGTTTGGCTTCCACCTGATCTTCGTAGACGAGGTGGTGGACGAAGAGGCCCCCGAGTTCGCCGGGGGCGATGCCGACATCGACGAGTTGATCAGCGAGGCGCGGGGCGACGACACTGACGCAGCCGCCGCTGACGACGAGCGCGCCGCGGTCGACCAGCGGATCGCCGAGCTGGAATCAGAGATCGTCAGCGTGCGTGATGCCGCGATGGCGCAGGACACCGAAGAGGCCATGGAGGCCATGTACGAGCAGGTGGATGCGCTGCAGGCCGAGCTAGCGGAGTTGGAGGCCGAGCGTGAGCGGCTGATGACCCCGACTGAAGTCGAGCAGGCTGCCGAAGCCGAGAAGCAGGTCACCGAGCACTCGATGTCGGTAGCCGAGCACATGCTTGATGAACCCGAAATGGCCGAAATGGCCGATGACGGCGGCGTGCGGGTGACCTCAGTGGGCACGTTCGGAGCCCGGTCGCATCCCGCCTCCGGCGTTGCGGTGGTGATCACCGACGGCACCCAGACGTTCCTGCGCTTCGACGACGACTTCGCCACCGACAACGGTCCCGATCTCAACGTGTACCTGACAGCAGCGGGCCCCGACGCCTCGGTCGGCGATCTCGCAGCCGATTTCGTCGACCTGGGCGACCTCAAGGGCAACATCGGCGCACAGAACTACGAGATCCCCGCCGATGTAGACCTCGACCGCTACAGCACTGTGGCCATCTGGTGCGTCCGCTTCAGCGTCGTGTTCGGCACGGCCGAATTGGAGCCGATGGGCTGAGTCGAGCGGGCGCGATGGCGCCCGTGTTCAGGCTGAGTTGCCGGCTGTCGGAATGGCTTGGATGTCCTGGATCACATCGGGCGGCAGATCGGCGCCGATGTCCATGGCGACGCTGGCGTTGACCTCGTCGACAAGTCCGTCGAAATGCTCCGCAATGGCGCCGGCGATCTCGTCGTGGCGGCCGACGGCGGCGAACAGCCGCACGACGTCGTCGTCGATGCAGCCGGCCATTTCGCCCCAGCCGTCGTTGCGTGAGAGATGGTTGAGCTTCTCGCCGAGCTCGCTCAGGTCGTGCTGTTCGAGCACTGGCCAGTACGCCCGGGTGCTGCCGTAGAAGCCGATCCGGTAGCGGACCCACTCGACCATGCGTTCGACGGTCTCGTCGTCGGGCCCGGTGCAGATGAACCCGCCGCCGGTCACCCAGAAGTTGCTGCGGCTGCTCCCGGCCCGATCGAGCCCGGTCTGCAGCTGCGGCATGACATGTTCCCGCAGGTAGTCGGGCGTGCAGAAACCGTGCAGGCGGACCCCGTCACAGTGCTGCCCGGCCACCCGCAGCATGGCCGGCCCGACCGCAGCGATCATGATCGGCGGCGCCGGGCCGTCAAGCGGCTCGGGCGTGAAGTTCGGCGTCATGAGCGAGAAGCGGTAGTGCTCGCCCTCGTAGCTGAGCCGTTCGCCCGTGGCCCACGTGTGCCAGATGGCTCGCAGCGCCTGCACGTACTCGGCCATCCGTGGAGCCGGCGCCGACCACGGCACGCTGAACCGCCGCTCGTTGTGCCCCTTGACCTGGCTGCCGATGCCCAGCACGAACCGCCCATTCGAAGCCGCCTGGAGGTCCCATGCGGTCGACGCCGTCACCATCGGACTGCGCGGGAAGCTGATGGCCACGCTGGTCGACAGCCGCACCCGCTCGCTGTGCACCGCAGCGATGCCAAGCGGGATGAACGGCTCGTGCCGATTCTCCATGGTGACAACGCAGTCGTAACCGTCGGCCTCGATCCGCCGCACCTCGTCTGGCACATCTCGCAGGTTGTGCTGAGGCAATGTCGCGCTGACGTCCATGGTGCACTCCCGTCTTCCAGCGAGCCGAGTCGCCAAGCCATATTGCTGCATCCGCCCGGCGGCCGCTGTCGGCGCCGCAACTCCACGCCGAGCCCACGTTGATGTGGCCGCCCAGTACGGGCTGTCGCGGTCGTGGGTGACCAGGCTGGTGATGCCGGCTTATAGGGCCCAAGCAGACCGCGGGGACGATCCGCCCGCTACGACGGGACCTGCTGTGGCACTGTCAGGGTGAGATCGTGCGAGAGCGCCAATCCCGCTGCGGTGCACACCTGAGTCTGGGAACGGGCTTGCCCGTCGCTCGACGTGGCGCACTCGGTTGCAGCCCGCAGCAACAGCGTGACATCGCCAGTGCCGCTCGGCTTGACGTGGATCTCCCACAGGTCATTGCGCCCATCGACGCGCTTGAACTTGAGGGCACTGCCGTTGGTCACTTCCAGCAAGTCGTCACGCAGCCTGCGGTAGCTGACAGCGATCGGCTCGCTGAACTGCGCACGCACGGTGAACTCGCGGCTGCCATCGTGCGCGTGAGGAACCGTCGACGCGACGAACTCCGCAGTCAGCGCCGGGTCGTCGTTGCCGTCATCGCCGCCGTTGTCGTTGCCGCTGCCATCGTGCGACGGCGGGACCGTCGACGCGACGGGCTCCGCAGTCAGCTCTGGCATGTTGTAGGCGTAGATGCGGCCATCTGAGTTGTCGGCTACCCACATAATGCTGCCGTTGGACCAGATCCCCTTGGGACTGTCATTGCCCGCTGCAAGCAACCCGTCGAGGTCCAAGTCGGCCTTGCGGTCGCCCGTGTGCAGGCCGTAGGCGTAGATCTTGGCATCGTGGTCGTCGCTCACCCACATGACCGTGCCGTCGGACCACAGAGCAGCAGCCCGGCCGTTGCCAGCCGAGCCCAGCCCGGTGATGTCCTGGCTGTACCTCCGAGCGCCGGTATGCAGGTCGTACGCGTAGATCATGTCGTCGCTGTGGTCGGCCACCCACATCGTCACCCCGTCGGACCACAGGCCCTTGGGGTGGTTGTTGTGCGCACTGTCCAGTGAGTCGATGTCGCGGCCCGCCACACGGGCGCCCGTGTGCAGGTCATAGGCGTAGATCTGGTCGTCGTTGTCGTCGCTCACCCACATGATCGCGCCGTCGGACCACACGCCGTTCGCGTGGTGATTGCCCGCCGAGCCCGGCGCGCTGATGTCCTTGGAGGCGTCGCGGGTCATGTCGGCCAGGCTGTAGGCGTAGACGTAACCGTCCAGGTTGGTGACCCACATCGTCACACCGTCAGACCAGATCGCCCGGGCAGTTGAGTTGCCTGAGGCAAGCAACTTGTAGTCCGGCAGCACACCCCACTCGGACGTCGCCGGGTCGACAGTGACCGTGTTGGTCTCGTCGCCGTTGCCGCCGTCGTCGCCACCGCTGCCGCCGCCGTCGTCGTCATCATCGCCGTCATCGCCGGCGGGCGTGTCATCCGCCTCAGCGACGGTGAACTCGTAGCGGTACAGCGCCCCGGGCTCGAACTCGTCTGTCAAGATGAATACGGCGCTTCCCGGTTTGCAGGCCACGATCCACAGCGACTGGTCGATCGCGCGACGCCATCCGGAGGTGTCGTCTTGTTGCGCCGCGCACGCCTGGGCAGGATCGACCGACGGCGGCTCGGTGGCGCTGTAGGGCTGCGCGTGCGATGCGAACTGGCCCGGCTGGGCGGCGTTGATATAGACGTAGGCGTGCCCGAACATCGACAGCAGAACATCGCTGCGAACGATTATCCGCTGCCACTCGCCGTGCACGCGCATGTCCAACGAGCGCGGATCGGGATCGAGCCATGCGTCGGGCTTAGGCCGGGGAGGCGGGCCTGGCGTCACCCCTGCTACCAGGTACCTCGAGACCACGAACGTGGTACTGCTGGACGCAAGCTGAACTTCGGGATCTGACGGCGTGGCGCCTCGGCGGACCAGATTGATCTTGAGCACATAGGGTCCGCCCACCGGGCACTGCGCACTGATCGTGGCCGAGACAACGAAGTCGCCGTTGTGGGCCGTGTACTGAGTGTCTGCGCCGATGCCGCTGCCCTCGCATTCGTCCTTGTCGGTGCCGTAGCGCTGTACGTCGGCCCGGAACGTGACCGGACTGTCGGCCTCAAGATTGCTGACCGACACCGTCACGTCGATGGCGGTGTTCGCTGGCACGGCACGGCCCGGTGACAGTTCCACCGACACCGTCGCCGCGGATTGTGCGTTCGACACACTGGGGACGCCAAGCCACAGCGCGAGCAGCGCTGCCAAGAAGACCGCCACAGCGGCTGTTCCTCGAGCTGACCAGCCCTTGATGCGGCGGGTGTCGCGTAGGCGGGATGTTGGATTCATGCCGCCGGTTGGCGTTGGTGTCGGGTTTCGATCTCGATGGGCGTCACCATGCCAAGCGACGTGTGCCGCGGCTGTCGGTTGTGCCTTATTTCGACGTATTTGAGGATTTCATGCGTCAGATCAACGCATTTGTGCCAGCGCTTGGGGTCCAGGCTGATGCTGCGGGATCTTGCGTAGCTACTCTCGATCGTCCATCAGGATTTCCTCTCGCGAGAAACCCTGACTCTCAACAACCTCCATCAGTTTCAGATCTGCGCCCTCGGCAGGACTCGAACCTGCGACGCACGGTTTAGGAAACCGACGCTCTATCCCCTGAGCTACGAGGGCGGGGTGTGTGCGGAATGTACTGCTGAGTCCAGTGCGATTTGACCTGCGGAATCAAGTGTGCCGGTCCGGACCGTGCCTTGACGTCCCGTGCCGTGCGGTGACGGGGCGTGCCGTCGCCGCGGTGCGTCGGTGGTGCTCTCGTCGCTGCGGCTTTCCCGGTTTCGTCCTGGGTTCGTGTCGGGTTCGTCCCGGTGGCTCAAGCCATCGCTCCGCTGCCGACCCAGGTGTCCGATCGCTATAGGCTGGATTGCATGGTCCCGAGGGACATCATCGGCGGGGTGGCGGCTCGTCGTCACCGGATCGAGCGCCGCCAGGTGCTTTCCGCTCGACCTGCCGATGCAGCCGCCGGCCTGTCCATGCGCTCCCGGATCCGATGGTTCGAACGGGGCCATGTGAGGGGCTTCAGCGGAAGTGCTGAGCGACGCGGCTCGAAGGCTGCCAAGGCGAAGGCCGAATTCGAGTACCACCGAGACACCTTCTTCGTCCCGGGCTTCTGAGACCGACGTCGGCCCGCCCGCCCCTCATGAGTCCTAGGGGGCTCGGGCTTGTGCGGCGCCTCGTTGGGGAGCGGGCTTGGGCTCTGATTCTTGGGTTGTAGCCCAGCTGCCGTCGGGTTGGGGGCTCATCCGGTAGCCGTGCTGGTGGAGGTGGTGATGGTGCCGGTGGCACAGCAGCACCAGGTTGTCCAAGTTGGTGGGGCCTCCGGCTACCCAGTGCTCGACGTGGTGCGCGTCGCAGCGTGACGGCGGCTCCCCGCAACCGGGCCACCGGCAGTGGCGGTCGCGTGCGATGAGCAGTCTCCGCAGTCGCAGCGGCACGGTGCGGCGGGCTCGTCCGACGTCGGCGGACCCACCCGGGCCTCCGAGGATCATGGGGATGATCTCCGAATCGCAGGCCAGTAGCCGGCGATGGCCGCTTCGTCAGCGTGCCGGACACCGAAACCAGCGCCGCCAGGAGATCCCCGGAGATCACCCGGAACCACCGCCGGCGCTCACGAGGTCGATGATCCCGATCGAGGGGCGGACGCCGAGTCGGAGCTGGGGGGCGTTGCCGCGCTCGCGGCCCACGCCGGTCGACACATAGATCGGCGTCCCGTCCAGCTCATGCAGCCCGCCTGCGGCGACATGCCTGGGCACGTTCGTCAGCGTCAGCGGCGGGCCGAAGATCGGCAGCGAGACCTGCCCTCCGTGGGTGTGGCCGGCAACCACGAGATCGACAGGCGTCGCTCCCACCAGCTCGATGGCGTCGGGCTTGTGCCCGAGGAGGATCCGCAGCCCGGCCCGCACCCCTGCTTGCCCGTCGCCGGCGAGCCGCCCCGCCATCCGCTGAGCCGCCGCGTCGTCGCCGAACAGCGTCGTGCCGCCGATGCTCACCGAGACGTCCTTGAGCTCGAACGTGTCGATCTCGTTGTCGAGCACCCTCGCGCCGGTGCCGGCGGTGATCCGGCGCAGACCCGCCACGGTGTCGGTGTTGCCGCTCACCAGGTACACCAGCGGCACCTCGTCGACAATCCGCTCGATCAGCTGCGTGAATTGCGGT
This sequence comes from Candidatus Poriferisodalis sp., assembly GCF_965221945.1. Lineage (GTDB taxonomy): Bacteria > Actinomycetota > Acidimicrobiia > Acidimicrobiales > Poriferisodalaceae > Poriferisodalis. The sequence goes on from NZ_OZ244925.1 coordinate 3,757,803, forward strand.
GCTCGCTCGTCCAGCAGGTCGGCATCGAACTGGTACAGGTCGCCGGGCAGCACCACGACGTCGGGCCCCAAGCCCAACAGACGCTCGACAGCATCGCGCTCGTAGTCGCCGACGCCCGTGGTCTGCAGGTCTGCCAGCACGCCGATCCGGATCGGCTCGTCGACGCCCTCGACCGCAAGCTCCACGGCGTCCACCCTCAGCCAGAACGGCTCCACATAGGTCGCATACACCCCGACCGGGACGGCGGCCAAGGCGATAACGCAGACGGCGGTCACCACCCGTGAGCGCGGCCGGGCCCACAGCAGCACGATGCCGCCCGCCAGCGGCACCCCGACGGTCCCCACGACATAGGCGACATGGATCAGCGTGAACCCGTCCACACCGGTGATTGCCAGCGCCCCGACGCCGAACACCACCGTGCCCACGAATCCCACGCCCGCAGCGCGCCAGAGAACCCGCCCGCTGCGCAGGCCGCCACGCAGCCACCGCACCGAGACGATCCCCGAGACGGCCCCCACCAGCACAGCGACCGCAACGCAGTAGTAGTTCAAAAGCACCGGCTGCACGACCCCGAATCAGGAGAGTGTCACAGATGCGTCGCACCGACCAGCCGGAGCCGGGGGACGAGGTGAACGAAGTTCTGAGCAACATTCCGGTTGTGGGAAGTCGCGTGCGGAGCTGCGCTGTGCAAGTCATGTCACGGGTCGCTTGGGTGCGATTCTTTCCGTGGAAGGTTTATTTGGAAAGGATGTGCTCGCATCGTTATCGAATCGCCAGCATTCGGAAAGATTGTCCAGCTATCCTTTCCAAATGAGCTTGTTCGAGGACGGCGGTGCGGGCACGGTCGTTGTCGGTGATTGGAACGGGACCCAGGTTCGAGCGTGGAAGCCAGCGAGGCTCAGCGACCGCGACCTCAGCTTGGACGCAAGAGAAGTCCGCGCCACCGAGCAGGCAGCAGCGGCGGTACGGGCCGCCGACCGGTCGGTGCCGAATGCATGGGAGGCGCTGTCGCGGCTGCTGCTGCGGCACGAGGGCATCGCGTCGTCGGGGATCGAGGGACTGCGAGAACCGCTGGTGTCTGTGCTGATAGCCGAACGCACCGGCGCGGGCGGTGCCGCCGGATGGGTGGCCGACAACCTCGCGGTCATCGACGCTGCTCTCGCCAGCGCACATGAGCCGCTCAGCGTGGAGGTGCTGCACGGCTGGCACGCCCGCCTCATGCGCAACAGCAACCTGGACCCCGAGCTGATCGGGGCGTTCCGTCCCCGGGTCGGCTGGGTCGGCGGCAGCTCGCCGCTCACGGCCACCTATGTCCCACCACCGCCCAGCGAGATCGCCGACCTGATCGACGATCTCATCGGCTTCGCGAACGACCGAACCGACCTGGACCCGATCTCGCACGCGGCGATCCTGCACGCCCAGTTCGAGGCGATCCATCCCTACGGCGACGGCAACGGCCGACTCGGCCGGATACTCGTCACCCGGGCCCTGCGGCGAGTCGGCCTGACCCGCCATTCGACGGTGCCGATCAGCGTCGCGATCGCACGAGACACCGGCGGCTACCTGTCGGGACTGCACCTGTTCGAACAAGGCCACACCGGCCCGTGGATCGCCTGGTTCGCCGGCGTCGCGCAACACGCCGCAGCAATCACCGATCAGCTCGCCGACCGCACACGCCACATCATCGACACCTGGCAGGACACGCTGAGCGGACTGCGCGCCGACAGCGCAGCACGAGCGCTGGCGCCGCTGCTGGTCGCCCACCCCCTCCAGAGCGCCCCCGACACCGCCGCCCTGCTGCATATCAGCAGACCCGCCGCGAGAACCGCGCTGCGAACGCTCGCCGATCGCGGCATCCTCACCGCCGTCGAAGCCCCCACACCCGGCGTAGGCCGCAACCGCGACTGGTACGCCGCCCACGACCTCATCGACACCTGGACCCACTGACCGAACGCCACGGCATCCTCGCCGAAGTTGGCAAGATGGTTGAACCATGAAGTCTGACGCGGGCACCTTGGGGCATCGTGTCGATGTCGTGCGATCCGGCGAGTGGTGGGCGATAACGGTTCCGTCGCTGCGGGGCGTCTTTTCGCAAGCGAGACACCTCGACGAAGTGCCGGCGGCCGCTCGTGAGGCGATCGCCATGATGCTCGACGTCGATCCCGCCGACGTGGGCCTGATCGACGTGCTTATGCAGGAGCAGGGCGGGTCCGAGTCGCTGGCCTAGACGGCGAGATGCACCACATCCCCATGGCTATGGTGACGGTCAACGGGAGGCGCGGAGCCCACCGCTTGCGCAGGGGAACCTGAGCACTCGGCCCTGGGCCGACTTCAGGCGGACCGGCCTCCCGTACTGCGCCCCACGCCGCGGCACTTCGAACGTATTGGTGCTGGCCAGGATCGCCCCGACGAACCTCGACATCAGCTCGAGTTGGCGAGCTAAGCAGCCGACCTACGGATCGCCGAGATAATCGCTGGCCTCGCGTCGGAGGCGGCGCGAGGCTGCGCCCGCCACCGCCGGGTACCTGTCTCGGTCGGCAGCACGGAGCGAAGCATGCCGACAGTGCGCGATGCGATACGTCTCGTTGAACGTGACGGTTGGACCCATGCGCGAACACGAGGCAGCCACCGCCACTTTCGACATCCCGACAAACCTGGCACGGTCACGATCCCCGGCAAACTGAGCGACAATGTAGGCCCGAGGCTCTGGGCGAGCATCATGACCCAAGCGGGTCTGAGGAGGCGAAGCCGATGAAGTTGACCTACGTGGTCACGCTCGAGGAGCTGCCGCACAACTTCAGCGCCTGCGTGCCCGATGTCCCAGGCTGCGTCAGCACCGGAAAGACGCGGGAGGAGGCGCTGGAGATGATCCAGGAGGCGCTCGCATTCCACATCGAAGCGATGATGTCGGATGGCGAACTGCCCCCGCCTCCGACCACCGGCATCGACGATGCCGTTGCGCACCACAGTGGGCCCGTTTCTGATGACGTGCTCAGCTCCTACGCCGAGTTCGGTGGTGGTGGCGAAACCGTTGAGACTCGATTCGAGACGGTCGAAATCGAGATCCCGACTCCTCAAGCGGTGCTCGCTGGCTGACGCCGACCTGGCCCCTCGGCCGAGTGCTGCGTGCGGCGGTGAGCACGTCGTCGGATCCGTGGCGAGTGGTTACGGAGTTCTTTGACCTCGGAACGCGAGGTGAGGCATGAAGCTGCGAATCGACAAGGAGGACGACGCGCTGTACTTCCATCTCGACGACTCAGCGATTGTCGACTCGCTCGAGGTCGCGCCCGGAGTGGTATTGGATTTCAACGCTGCCGAACAGGTCGTCGGCATCGAGATGCTGAATGTGTCGGCCAGATCGCCTCATCTCAACCTCAACGCGCTCCAGTTCGAGACCGCGTAGCGGCGAGATGCGCCGCACCCTCGTGGCTATGGTGACGGCCAACGGGAGGCGCGGCACACACCGCTTGCGCAGGGGAACCTGAGCACTCGGCCCTGAGCCGACTTCAGGCGGACCGGCCTCCCGTTCTGCGCGTCAGGTGCGTTGCCGTCTACCCGATGGTTCACATATCGTGGCGTCCGACAACCCCGAGGGGTCGCTGCTCGAGCGGCTTCCGGGGTTCAGTCGTTCTAGCACCGGCGTGGTAGCCCGCCAGAGTTGATTTGCGACGTTCCCGCCGCACGCCGATTTGGTCGGTGGCATCCCATTTCGCGCCGGCGGAAGGCGACCGGTCAGGGCAGGATCTCGAGCCGCTCGCAGTGCAGAGGCCGGACCACGCCGAAGTGGCGGCGGTCGACGGTGGCCACGGCTGTCGCGCCCAAGCGCTCTGCAGCGGCTATGACGGAGGCATCGACGGTACCCAACGGCAGATCGCCGTAGGTGTGAACCAGTTCGGCGATGCGCAGCCAATCACTCGCTGCCACGGGCTCCACAAGCAGGTCTCCAGAAGCGAGGTCGCCCAAGAACCGCACTTCGGCCCGTGAACCCAGTCGCGTACCGACGAGGTACGCGACTTCGGTGATCACCAGGGTCGGCACGATGAGCGGTCCCGGATGCTGCGAGAGCAGATTCAGGCTGGCCGCGTGATGTCGATCGTCTGCGTCGATGTAGGCGTAGAGCGGCCCAGCATCGACGATCAGCGCGATGCTGGGACCTCGCTGGCCAGGATCTCCTCGATGCGTTCGGAGATGTCTGAACAACCGCTGCGACCTGCCGCCGCCGCGCCGAGGCGTCGCCGAGGCCCGAGATGGTGCTCGATCGCCTCTCTCGTCAGCTCTGAGATAGTGATGTTGCGCCGAGCGGCTTCGTGGCGAAGGCGGGCGTCGAGCTCGAATGGGAGCTTGACAGTGGTCCGATTCATGTATGCCAGCATACCCGGCGAGCTGGCCGGGGCGTAACGGGATTCGTGGGCGCGGTGTCGGTGCCGTGCAGATGCCACAGCTCGTCGGCTGGCTACCGGGCAATGCTTCGGACCACGCATGTGCCGACGTGGGTCCGATCGACGTGCGTGTGCAGCCGGAGCAGGGTGGGGCTGAGCTTCTGGGCGAGTAGGGCCGTCGCCGACGACCCGCCGAACCCAGCAGGCCGTATCCCGCAGGCCCGCGAAGGCTCAAAAGGCTGAGCCAAACCCCACGGACGGCTGACGTCCTTGGCGGCCGGCCGGGAACCGAATCAGGTGCTGGCGCTGTGCTTGAACGCGGCTGTCTCTGAGATCAGATTCTCGGTTCGGCGAGGCCGGAGGCGCATGTGCCCAATTGGCAATTCGTGGTGATGGCACCTAGGAAGCAATTCGGTCGAATACGAGCCAAATCATCGAGAGAAAGACTCAATGGGGCCTTATTCCTGTGGCCTCACACAGTCAAGATCGAGGCGGGGACAAGTCCCGTTACACGATGGCCGAAAGCGCATCGACATCACCTTTACCAACGAAGCACAGCGAGGATTTTTGAGCCTTCGTCTTTTGTTGGGATGAGGGCTGCTGGGTTCGGTGTTGTCAGGTTATGTGGTGAGGATGCCGCGGGCTTCGAAGTTCGTGTAGTCGGTGAAGCCGTGGGCTTTGCGGCGCAGGACTTGGAGCAGGTTGTTGGTGCCTTCGATGCGGCCGTTGCTGGGTCGCCGGCCGTTGGGGAGCCGTCGCGTGGTGTGCCAGTTGAGGATCTGTTCGTGCCATGCGAGGAACGTGTCGACGACATCGCTGAACTCGGGTATCAGCCCAGTGCTGTAGATATCCGCGAACCGGTCCAGCGCTTCGAGCGCTGCTTTGCGGTCGGCGGCGAGATAGAGGCCGTGCAGCTCGCCGAGCGCGTCCCACGCGAGCCGCAGCCGCGGGTGGGCGGCGAACAGCCCCTCGAGGCGTGCCCGTTCGGACGCGTCGAGCTGGTCGGGTCTGCGCATGAGCAAGAACCGTGCCCGGAACACTTCGGGGTCGAACGCCGGCTTTGAGCCTTCGGGGCGACGCTGGATGCTGCGGCGGGCCGCGGTGAGCCCGGCGGCGAACCACCCGATGACGTGGAAGCGGTCCAGGACGTGGCGTGCGTGGCCCAGCCGCTGCTCGATCGCTGTCTTGTACGCCTTCGAGCCGTCGGACACGACGACCTTGACGCCCTTGCACCATCGGTGCCCCTGAGAGGCCAGGAACCCCGACAGCGCCTGCGCGCTGCGGTGGGGCACCATCGCGAGCACCTCGCCGGTGTCGCCGTTCACCAGCACCGTCACGTACCGATGCCGTTTGCGGATCGAGGTCTCGTCCACCAGCAGCACCCGGCAGCGCCGCTGCCGGCGATGGTCCGCGACCAGCCCCGCCCAGGCGACCACCAACGCGTTGACCAGCTTCCAGCTCACCTGGTGACGGCGGGCTGCGGCGTTGACTGTCATCGCCCGGGCGTCTTTGACCAGCCGCCGAGCCAGACGCGCCGTGACGCTGCCCTCGAACGCCCGATGATCCTCGCTAAAGCGCCGCCCACAGCCCGCACACACCATGCGCCGCCGTTCCCACACCAGCGTCACCAGCCGGCCCGAGACCTCCAAGTCGCGCACCTTGTTGTCACGGCGGTCATGCACCCTGCTGCACGCCGTCCCGCAGTCCGGGCACCGCGGGCGCAGCACCGTCGACGCCACCCGCACCTCCAGCCGCTCGGGCGCGTCCACGACGACCCCCAGCACCCTGATACGCGGCAGCCACAGCCGCACCGAAATAACATCTCTCGCCATCGAGGCCCTCCAGGGTTCGGCGTGTCCAAACACCGATCCCAGCAGGGCCTCGACCCATCAACGCGGACCCACAACCCCCCTCATCCCAACAAAAGACGAAGAGCCGGATTTTTCGCTTGGGCTAACGGCAAGGTCATGGGCGCGCCATACGTGTTCGTCGAGTGCAAGAACCACGGCAGCGACCTCGCCAACCCCGAGATCGACCAGCTCACCGGACGCTTTTTACAGGCACGAGGAAGGCTCGGCATCATCTGCTGTCGTTCGTTCCAGCGGCGAGCGCGCTGGACTGCTCGCTGCAAGGACACCGCAGCCGATGGGCGCGGTTACGTGCTCACGCTCTGCGACGATGACCTGGAAACCCTCGTCAACGAGCGCAAGACCACGAAGACACCGTGGGACTACGCCCTGCTTCGCAGCCAACTTGAGCACCTTCTGCTCTGATGCGTCGCTGGCCGTCTCGCTAGCGGCCCAAATCGTCGCCAGCAAGTCGTTCGAAAACGTGCTCCCTGCGACTTGCCTGGAACCACAAGGGATCGAAACGACGTGCTCCGGTGGGTGTGCAGGGTCGGCGTGTAGGGCGATCGGACCGGTGAGCTCGCGGACATGGTCGCCGAGGTCATCGCCGGCTGCAGGCGCAGCGTGGTCCGCAAGATCGCTGCGGGGATTCCGACGTTCATCCAGATGGAACGCGAAGGCATCCTCAAGACGCTCGACAGCTAGCACCGCGCCGCCAAACAACTCCGTCCGCTCGTCGCACAGGCCGCTGCTGCCGCCGAGTTTGCCCAGACCGAAGGGTGATCATGAGGCCCTGAAAAAACCGTGCTTGTCCTCTCGGAATCCGACTGTACGGTGCGACGGCAGTGTGTATCATGTCCGCAGCGGAGAGGACCCGAGTATTCGGTGCCGTGAGCTTGCTCCTCTGCTGACTCGCAGAACGTGCCCCGCTTCGGCGGGGCACGAACGCGTTTGGGGGTCAGTTTGTATCTCTGCTTCGTCGATGAGTCGGGGTCACACGGCGCCAGTCCCGTGTTCGTGGTCGGGGGGATCATTGTCCACGAGGAAGATGCCTGGCATCTCCAGCAGCGCCTTGATTCATTCCTGTTCCGCAAGTTCCGCCCTTTGGGGCACGACCACACCATGTTCGAGCTTCATGCGACCGAGATCTGGCGGGGCCGGAAACGGTGGGGAAACATCGCCGAATCAGACCGCCGCCAGGTGCTCGCAGGCGCCTATGCGACGCTTGCCGGTTACGCGCCGGTCAATCCTGAACTTCCGTGGCGCCTCATCGGTGCGGTCATGGAACGGGATCCCCACAACCAGCGGCTTCGGGCGTACGAACTGCTGACCAAGAAGTTCGACGACTTCGTGAACCGGATGAGCCGTCAGGGACAGCAACAGAGGGGCCTCATCGTCCACGATCGAAGCAATGTCGAGGGCAGCCTGCAGAACTGGACGAATCAGTGGCGCACGGCGAGCAGTTCGCTCGGCCAGCTGCGAAACCTTGCTGACGTTCCATTGTTCGCAGATTCTCGGGCCACGAGAGCCCTCCAGGCGGCGGACCTCGTTGCGTACGCGCTGTTCAGGTACTACTCGAAACCTGGTGGACGGCTCGATGAGCGCTACGCGCGCCGTCTCTGGCCACACTTCGATGCCGACCGCGGACGAATGCACGGCCTCATCCACGACAGCGATTACTTCGGAAGCTGCCGGTGTCCCGCCTGCGCCAGCCGGCGATGAGTGGGTGATTTACACCGGTTAACTCGTGAAGAATGTCCCGTCCTTACAGCGCGGATGCGCGACCTATAGCCCGCATCTACCGTGAGGACCACTATTGCGGGAAACGGCGACCGGGTAGAGATCATCGGCCTACCGCACCGGCCGGCGCTCGGCGTCATCTCACGACCATCCTGGTTACGCGCGTCGCGGGCGCGAGAATGTCCGGCGTGCCTGACGAAGACAACTACCGGGGCCTCACGCTCGGTGAAGCAGTGAAGCGCTTTGCGCATCACCACCTTCGGAGCGAGAACCGGCACATCAGCCAAGATGAAGCCGCATTTCTGCTACGAGCAGCAGAAGTCCTCGATGAGCTTGGTTGCGCCGAGCGTGTTGGGCGCCCCGGCCTGTTCGACTGAGCTTGGGGGTCTGTCAGTCTTGGCAGCAACTGGACCACGCCCAGATGCAACCCGCGAAAAGGGGTGAGCAAGTGTCTGCCTCGTACACCGAGCCGAGCGAGATCGTCGTGCATCGGCCGACTCCTGACGAGGCTCAGGAAGCGCTTGACGCGGCGATCGCCGAGACCGGATTCACACGGGAGGAACTTGAGGAACAGGCATGTGCCGGTCGGTTCGAGACCGAACTGGCACGTCAGACCTGGTGCTGTTTGCCGCCTCGTGCCGAGTGACCTCGGTGGGCAGGCACATGACTTCGCAGCATCGCTGACGGACCTGCTCAACGACAGACAGTTCTAGAAGACACAGTTGCGAGCATCAGGACAAGACCGGCGAGCAGCTCCGCGCGCCCGTCGCCCACGCCGCCGATGCCTCAACGAGTTTCGGAGGTTTTCGCTACAATAAGCTCTCATGAGCACCGCCCGGCTAGTCCGCGATCATGTCGCACGGATGCCAGAGCGTTCGTTTGTTTTCAGCAGCGAGCTGCAAGCACCTCCGCATGCGGTCGACTGCGAATTCGCGCGCCTCGTTGACAGGAACGAACTGCTGCGAGTGCGCAAGGGGCTGTACTGGAAAGGGCCGCGTACACGAGCCGGAATTCCGGCGCCACGGCCGATGCAAGTGGGGCTGGAAGTGGCAGTCGACGGCGCCGGACCAGCGGAGTTCTCAGCCGCAGCGGCGTTGGGATTGACTAGCCAGGTTCCATCTGTGGAAGTCGTCGCGGTTGCCGGACGGCCTCCAACGCCGCCTCAAGGCGTGCAGTTCGTGTCGCGATCAGTTGAGCGCCGGATCCGGAAGCTGCGCTTCCTCGAAGTCGCCGTCATCGAAGTGCTGCGCGACGGTCTCCGATTCGCCGGGGCGGACTGGGAGAGCGCCGTGGCCGCTCTGGCGCAACTCGCGGCAAAGGGCGAGATTCGGCTTCCCACGATTGCTGAGCAGATTCACGATGAACACCATTCCGGCACTCGTGCCCGCTGGCAGCGCCTCGAAGAGATGTTGCAACGATGACTTTTGGAATGCTCGACGACCCGAGCGAGATGGAGGGCTACGCCAGTGCCGTGGCACGAGTTGCAGGAATTCCGCAGCAACACGTCGAGAAGGACTTCTGGATCACTGAGGCACTGCGAGGAGTCGCGAACGCCGCCGCGATACTGCGCGGCACTACTACGACGTCGATGTGCTCTTGCGCAGCAGGGCAGTGCTGAACCAACTCAAGCTGCAAGGCGCCGACATCTTGGCGCGCGAGGTCGCCCGGCACTCCACGGCGGCTGGCCTGCCGAGTGCTGAGCGACCCGCAGGCGGCCTTGCCCAAAGCCCCGCGTGGGCATCCGGCCAGGACGAAGTTGAGCAGTCCTACAACGACGCCCTCCGGCTCCTGGTTTGGCCCAACGCCGAAACGTCGACATTTGAGGAGTGCTGCAAGCGAGTTCACGCACTCGCCAACCTGCTCTAGCACCGGCTGCGGGCGCAGCGTGGTGCGCAAGATCGCTGCGGGGATTCCGGCGTTCACCCAGATGGAATGCGACGGCATCCTCGACACGCTCGACAGCCAGCACCGAGCCGCCGAGCAGCTCCGCCCGCTCGTCGCCCAGACAGCAGGGTACGGACGCCGCGAGATTGCATGAGTTCCGACTCGCCGCCAGTCGGGTCGCGGTTGTTTCAGTCGTCGATGGCGGTTGGGCCGGTGGCTTGGTCGGCGCTGGTTCGCAGAGCGTCGAGAAACTCATCGGCAGAGTCGAAGACCGGTCCGGACCGGCCGGCCGCTCGTTCAAGTTCGATTTGCTTCTCGCCTTGTTGCCACTCCGGCCGTCGCCCAGCTCTGCCTGCTGGTCGCCCATGCCGCCGCTGCTGCCTGAGACGAGCCGGCGATCTAGTGCTTCGGTATCGGTCCCAGGATCGTCTCGAACTCCGACGGGGTGATCACGGGAGGTGCCTGCTTATCCCATTCCAAGAGATCCTTGTCTCTGCTCACGATGTAGTCAGCGCCGTGCTCTCTCGCGAGCGCTACGAGATAGTCGTCGTCGCCGTCGCGTGTCCATTGCTGAACGTCGGTGGGATCAGGCACAAGACCGATCCCTGTGACCAAGTGCGAGATCAGCCTGTTCGCGAGCTGTTGGTCGACGCGCCGGCTCACCCGCGGCCGGGTCGTCAAGACTTCGTGGACTTCGTCCAGCATCTGCTGGCAGGCGATGATCTCGAAGTCTGAGCCTCCGAGCCACCGTTGGAAGATGCGGTGTGGCGAGCCCTTCGTGATCACAGCTGACACGAACACATTCGCGTCCACCACAACTCGCATTGGGCTGGATCAGCGTGCTCGGCGAGCTCTGCGGACTGCCCGAACTCCCTCGACGGCAATGTCGAGCGCCTCGTCTTCGGAAAGGTCTGGGTTGTTCGCGGCGTTCGCAGCTAGGTCAGCGCTGATGGCAGCAGCGTCGGCCGAGTAGAGCGCCCAAGCGGACTGTCGAGTGATGCCCAAGGCCTTGCCGATGGCTTCCCAAGTCGCGCCCATTTCGCGAGCAGCCGCCACCGTCTCGCGCTTGAGATCGTCGCACTCGTCGATAGCGCGCACGAGTTCTCGCAGCGCTTCGATGGGCTTCGCCGACAGGCGATCGAAAGCGATGAGGCTCATGTTGTCAGCTTAGCCTGACAACATAACCAAGTCCGCTGCGGAAATCCCGGCGTTCGTGCAGAGACCCCATCAGTGAGTTGCCGCTGTTCTGCTGCTAGACCGCGCAGGTAGCCCACATCGACAAACGCTGCGCAGTTGCCCGACACCCCGGCGACGCTATGTCTGGCGACAACTCCCGCCAAACGAATAATGGGACCCCCAGTGGGAGTCCCAGCGGGACCTCGACAGAGATCGGCAGCAAAGCGGGTCCCACCGGAACCCGGACCGAAATGGTGCCCAGCGGGCGAGACCGGCTCCGGCGCCGCAACTTCGCCCGCTCGCCCAAGCCGCGCCGATGCCGATTCATCGGCCTCGCGGCTCGGCTCGTCGACAGAGTCACGTCATACTGGCCGTCGTGTCAGTGTGGGGTCGGGCACTGCGTAGCCAAGCCCATCGGAGGAACTCAGTTCCGTGGGCGCTCGCCGCTGTCCTGATCTTCCTGGGCGCATGCAGCAACGGTGCGAACGGCGAGTCAGATGAGTCGGGGCCCGCACTGTCGTTTGCATCGGTGACGGTCGGGAGGGGGTTCGTCTGCGGCCTCGTTAACGACGGCTCGATCGCGTGCTGGGGTGACAACTACGCCGGCCAAACCGACGCACCAGATGGCGAATTCACCGAGGTCGTGGCGGGAGCGAGTCACGCGTGCGCACTGGAGACCGGGGGTTCGGCGGTGTGCTGGGGCAGTGACAACTCAGGGCAAGCGTCGCCCCCTGACGAGAATTTCGTAACGCTGTCCACGAGCGGCTGGACCTCGTGTGGCGTCACGGCCGACACCGCTGTCATCTGCTGGGGCAACTCGTACTACGACCGCGGCGCGCCGCCGACCGAGGGGGCTGTTGCCGTCGATGCCGATATCGACCACGCCTGTGCTCTTGGGGAGAATGCGACGTTTTCCTGCTGGGGCGGCGGCGTGTCCATCGACGATCCGTTCATCGATCCCGGCCGCCGATTCGGCGACATCGCATTGGGGGAGAGCTTCACCTGCGCCCTCGACGAGAGCGGCGAGGTCGGCTGCTGGGATCACTACGAGCAGCGTTCGTTGAGCGTTCCCGCGGGCGCATTCGACCAGTTGTCGGTCGGCATTGAGATGGCGTGCGTTCTGGGTGCAGGGGGAACGGCGAGCTGCTGGGTGCCCGACAGCGAGCAGGAAGTTGCCGAAGCCGTGACGTTCGACACGGGACTGGATTCCATATCGGTGTCGAGTTCGGCAGTGTGCGGCGTTCGATCGTCGGGCGACATCATCTGCTGGGGCGATGACCCCGCCGCGATCCTCGATGTGCCTGATGGCGAGTTCACTGATGTGTCGAGTGCCGACGCACGGGCGTGCGCGGTGTCCGCCGGCGGTGAGATCGTCTGCTGGGGAAACCAGTTCCCCCGGCAAGGCGGCATCCCCGAGGGCAAGTTCGCCGGTGTCTCCTTGGGCCTGTGGCACAACTGCGGACTGCGGACCGACGGGACGATTGCCTGCTGGGGATTGACGTTCAACGCCAGCGATTCGGCCACCTCGTCGATCGACATCGGTGAGCTATGGGCACCGGCCGGTGAGTTCACGGCCGTGTCCACCGGCGTCCACCATGCTTGCGGTCTGCGACCGGACGGCGCGGCCACGTGCTGGAGTTTCGAGGAGTCAAGCGTTGATCCCTACGTAGAAGCCCCGGAAGGGTCATTCCAGGCGATCAGTTCAACGCTCAACAACTCCTGCGGGGTCCGGGACGACGGATCGCTGGTGTGCTGGGACATCTTTGGCCTCAGCGACGAGTTTCCTGATCCGATCCTGGACGTGCCGGCTGGGAAGTTCTCCCAGGTCGCTGCAGGCTTCTTGGGTTCGTGCGCGTTGCAGACGTTAGGCGAGGTCGCCTGTTGGGGCACGTTCTCCGGCGACACAACCGCTATCGGGGATCAGACCTTCACCGACATATCAGTCTCAACCGGATTCGCATGCGGCGTGCAAACCGACAAGCAACTCGCCTGCTGGCCGATCGAGGACCGTGAAAATGACGGGCTCGTGCTTCAGGTCGGTACCTCCAACGTCGGTGTCTTCAGTCCTCCCGAATCGATGGCGGGCGAATTGGCACAGGTGTCGAGCGGCTCCACGCACGTTTGCGCGCTGTTCACCGACGGGACGATCGACTGCTGGGGTGCAGTGACCCCAGCACCCGGCGGCGTGGCCTTTGAGCCGTTCCCGCAGGCCTTCGCCGAGCAACGAGCCAAGGCAACGTTCGGGTTCTGAGCAGTCGGACGGCCGCGGCGTTCATCGACTGGGACGGGAATTTCGTCTCCACGCCGATGTGGAACCTCGCGCACGCAGCGTGGTCGGCAAGATCGCTGCGGGGATCCCCGCATTCGTGCAGATGGAACGCAATAACCGACGGGTGTGGGCGTTGCATCAGGGGGTACTCTCAGAAGGCCTGACGCCGACGGTTCCCGCGGTCGTGTTGGCTCAGGGTTGGCGGGGCGGCTAGCAGCCGCTCTCGGAGTCGCACTGCGCACACGGCAGGCGTGATTGACGCCAGCCCCGTTGCCGTCGGTGCCGGACGTGTCGGATCCTGGAAAGACGTAACCCCGGCCGGTCACCGGATTTCGGGCACCCAGGTGCTCAGGGGCACAACGGACGACCGGAGCACCGGCGTGTTGTGGCGGTTGATGTCGCCCCTGCCGCGCATCGCCATCCGAGTGTCCGACGGCAAACAACTCAGACTCCTCAAAGCCATGATCGAAGAGGGCTGACTGCCGCATTGCGCGAGGTCGTCCGCAGGCGCCTCGGCTCAATCGGGGGCTTCTGGCATGCGTTCGTAGAACTGGACATAGAACGCGGCGTCGTGCGCGGGTTCGATGTGATGGCTGGCGCCGGGAATGATCGGAACGCGTTCTCCCGCCGCTGCGTGGACTCGCCGCGGCGTGTCATCGACGAACAGCACCGAGCCGTCGACCACGACGAGTTCGGCCCATGTCGATGTCACATGGGACTTGGTCAGCGCCGGGGGGACGTTGGCGGCGTCGAACGTGGGTGTTCGGCGAGCTGGCGTGGCCGTGGCGGGAACCCTTGGACGGTCTGGCGTGATGAGCCGAAACTACGCGACCAAGCGCTCGCGAACCGCAGCCCCATCCGGAGGCGAGACGCCGGCTGTCGAAGAACCGCTGCAGGGCAGATCAGCCGGGCCGACGAGCTCGCCGCCCGAGCCTCCGCCGCTGCTGCGACCGGCCGGAAATTCGGGTGAAGCAAGAGCGCTTATCGGATAATCTGATTCCATGGCGGAGATCAGCGCAACCGATGCGGCACGGGGTTTCGCTTCCGTCCTCGATGCCGTCGAGCACCGCGGCGAGCAATTCACTGTGGTCCGGCGCGGCAAGGCGGTCGCCCGCATCGAGCCGCTCGGCCGCGGCGACGGCCGTGAAGTTAAGGAACTGCTTTCCGCCGCACGTCCGGACCCCGCATGGGCCGACGAGCTCGCGGAGCTGCGCAGGCTGCTTGAGGTCGACGATCGCGCATGACAGCGCTGCTGCTGGACACGACTGTCCTCATCGACGCCGAAGTCGCCGTCGTCCACGCCGAGCTGCTGGCTGAGGCCCAACGAGCCGGCCGGGCGCGCGGCGCCCACGACCTCATCATCGCTGCCACTGCACGAGCAACGAATCGGACTGTCGTCACCGCCGACCCCAAAGGGTTTGAGGGCCTCACCGGCGTCTCTGTTTCCACCTACCGCTGAAGGGCCGCCAGCTTGGACTCGCAGTACCAGATCCCGACCGCAACGCCCGAATAGGTCAAATATGCAACGATTGTTGCATTTATGCTGGCTATAGAACTAGGCTGTCGGCATGGACTTCGTGCATCCGGTCAGTGCCGTGATCCCAGGAGCGCAAGGACAAGTGCTCGCTGTGCTCGCGGAGACATCTGCTGAGCTCAACCTGCGCACCGTGGCTCGGCTGGCCGGCGTGAGCGCATCACAAGCGTCGCGTGTGATTCCCGGCCTCGTGGAACTCGGCTTGGTGGAGCGACGAGAGGTGCCGCCGTCGTCATTGTTCCGCCTCAATCGCCACAACGAGGCCGCTCGAGTCGTCGTCGAGCTGGCTCGATTGCGAGACAACGTGCTCGAGCGAATCGGCACCGCTGCAGGGAATCTGCCCCAGCCGCCTGCGAGCATCATCATCTTCGGGTCATTCGGCCGCCGCGAGGCTGACCGGACCAGCGACATCGATGTCGTCGTGGTGCGCCCCGACGAGGTGGACCCCGACGATGACGCATGGGCCGAAGGGATCGATCGGTGGCGCGAGAACGCCCGAGCGATCGCGGGGAACGACATCGAGGTCATCGAGGTCGGGCTGACCGAAGCCGTCGAGAGGCTGTCGGACGGTGGGCCGGTGTGGGAAGAAATCGAACGCGATGGCGTAGCTGTCTTCGGTGCGTCCCTGGACGAACTCCAGGACATGGCCAATGCCTAGATCGTCTCGGACAAGACCCGTGTCAGCTGCTCAAGTGCGTGCATACGCCCGCAAAGCTCAAGAGTTCGCCGACGGCAATGCAGTCGCCAAGGATCTGCGCCGACTCCTTCCGCTCAAGACCCAGGCCGAATACGAACCCGAAGGCAGAGTGAACCCCGGCGGCTCACCGAGTGACTTGGTGGCTACACGCGGACCGTCTGGATCTCAGCCGATAGGCGTGACAGGTCGCCCGGGTCGCTGGTGAGCACCGGCAGGCCCAAACGCAGGGCGCAGATGGCAACGTGCGCGTCGACGGTGTCGGTGGTCTGCGTCGATGCCAGCAGCACGCCGACCAGACGCGCGTCGCTCGCATCCAGCGGCACGATGTCGATCTCGGGCCTGCGAAGCAGGGCTGCGAGTCGTGTTTGACGGCGTGGGTTGCGCCACGCTTGGGCGACACAGCCCGCCGGGACCGTCAGCGTCACGCCGATAGCTCGTGCTTCTGCGACGAGCGCGATCATGGTGCGGGTCGCGCGTTCCCACGCGATGAGTGCCCCGGTGTCGATAACTGCGCTGTTCACGCAGCAGCGTCGCCCGACAGCACGTGCCTGGCCGCAGCGCGTTCGTCGGGTGTGAGCGGCCCGCCGGTCTCGTCGAGCATTGTGGCCAGCAGCACGTCGAAGTCAGCGTCGGCCGCGAGCTGGCATCGCACGCAGTGTTCGCACCTGACGCCTCGTTGAAGCGTTCGAACTATGCCCCGCCGTCGGTCAGTCGAAGTCGCTCGGGCTCGGGGGCCTCATCAGTGCGTCGATCGCCGTCCACAAAGTGCGCGACACCGGGTCGAACAGCACCGGCACCAGCACCCCGACAGGAGCGGCGAGCGCCAGCAGCAAGCTGCGGCTGATATCAGTGCCCCAGACCAGCATCGCCGCAACGACGGTCGCCAGCACGGCGGCTGCGGACACGACCGTGTTCACGGCCACTGCGCCCAGCCAATGACCTTCCATGCGTTCGAATCTCAAGCCGCAGCTTGGACACCGCTCTCGTATATCGAACATGGCCCAACGTCGAAACAAGCCGCGGTTGCCACAGGACGGGCAGGCCAACGTCAATCCGCGCCACAGCACGCGCACTCCCGCAGTTTGCCCGTTGATTCACCCTGGGACGTTTCTATAGATGTCAAGTGCGGGTTGTGAGGGTGGCGAGGTCGCCTTCGATCAGGGCGGTGCTCGCGATCACCGCCTAGGAGCCGCTGACCGCGGTCGACGTCACTGCGAGATCACACTCGCATGGATCCCTTCTGAATGGTTTCGTAGTTGCGCGCCAGCGTTCTTGACCGCTCGCGTCAGGTGCGAGAAATGATCGAACAAACGTATCGTTCTGACTTGGCGAATGAGAGCAGCGTGGTAGCGTCCATCCGTGAAGTCGCAATCCGATGTCGCGAGATTCGTCGGTTCTGTGGCCGCTGTCGCTTCTTCTTCCGCGCCGGCTGAGGACCGAGTCGAAGACATTCTCGACGAGGTCAGCGACGTCCTGCCGTTCGTGGGGGCATGCATTACGGCACCGCCCGACTCTCTCGGACGGAGCGAGATCGTGTCCAGCCGGGGGTACTCTCACGACCTCGTCACGCACCTGAGCAGCAAGTCGTTCTTCGACGAGTGGCGAGAAATGCAGCCGCCACAACGCGGAACCCGATTGAACGAGGCGCTGAGCCTTGAACCACTCCCGGAGACAGTGGTGGACTACGTCATACCTGCGGGCTTCGGCGGCGGCGTGTCGGTTCCTTTGTCAACCCACGACGACGCATTCGGCGGCATGCACTTCTCTACCGAGACGGAAGATGACATCACAGACCTGGCGCACTTGAGCCTGTGCATTATTGCCCCGACGCTGGACAACGTCGTGGCCTGCGTCCCCAGAACGAGCGTGCGCGCCCTGCTCAGCGAGAGAGAGCGAGAAGTTCTCGGACTTGTCGCAAGAGGCGATTCGAACGCGCAAATCGCTGCGACGCTGTACATCGCCCAGCGCACCGTCGCGACCCATGTAGAGCACATCCTGTCCAAGCTGGGCGCGGCTAATCGTGCGCACGCGGCGGTCATTGGACTTGGGCTGGGATTGATTCCCCTCGACCAGGCCGATAAGCATCCTGAGTCGCATCGGCCGCGAGGTCAGTCGTGTCAAAAACTTTCTTCTCGACTGGGGACCGCGGTTGGGCCGAAGTATGCGCGGTGAAGCGGACTGGGATCTTTCAACAGGACATCTGCCCGTTCCTCCAGGACGACTTGCCCACGTGCGAGCACCAAGACAGTCTCCGCAACCTCGAGGGCGATAGTGGCGAACTGCTCGACGAGCAGTACTGCGACACCCGCCTCAGCCGCGGACTTCACGACGCCGATCAGCCTCTGAATGACGCGGGGTGCAAGACCAAGCGAAATCTCATCGATCAGCAGGACCGAAGGGTCCGTGATGAGGGCGCGGGCAAGGACGAGCATCTGTTGTTCCCCACCCGACAGATCGCTTGAGCGCATGCGAGCCTTGGGCCGAAGCTCCGGAAAGACCTCATACGCAAGCGCGACATCGTTCGAGGCGACACGCAGGTTCTCCTCGACTGAAAGATCAGCGAAGATCCGTCGACCCTGTCGCACGTGGCGGAGGCCACACCGGTTGCGATGGCGGCGCGATTTGTTCGTGACGTCGTTGCCGTGGAGCTGAATTGCGCCTTCGAACGGTTTGACGACCCCCGATACCGCTTCGAGCAACGTCGTCTTGCCTGAGCCGTTGGCACCCACCAGGGCGACGACTTCTGATGGCCAGATGTTGAAGCTGGTGTGGCGAACGACAGGCACACCATTGCGCCGCACGTCGAGATCGAGGACTGTGAGCGCAGGGCGCCGCGCTGAGTTCATGTGACTTTCCGCTCTATGCCGAGGTAACTCGCAACCACTTGCTCGCTCGCCAATGTCGGAGCGGTCGGGCCTGCGGCGATCGACTGTCCTTGATCCAAGACGACAACCGTCTCACAGACATC
Source organism: Candidatus Poriferisodalis sp. (assembly GCF_965221945.1). Taxonomy (GTDB): domain Bacteria; phylum Actinomycetota; class Acidimicrobiia; order Acidimicrobiales; family Poriferisodalaceae; genus Poriferisodalis. Next base: position 3,776,297 of record NZ_OZ244925.1, read on the forward strand.
GCGAATCAGCCGCAGATCGTGCTCGATGATCAACAGGCCGATGCCCCATTCGCCAGCTACGCAGGTCAGAGCTGATCCGAGCAGTCTTGACTCGGTGTCGGTCAGGCCGGCCGCGGGCTCGTCCAAGAGAGCAACTGCAGGCACCGAGCAGAGCGCGGCGACAAGTTCGAGCTTCCGACGCGCGGCCGAGTCGAGTTGCGCGATGCGCGTACGGGAATCTGGCAGGTCGAATTGTGCAAGCAGCCAGTCTCTCTGTTCCATGGTGGTGCGTCGCCTTGCAGCGACGGCAAGGTAACTGTCCACCGAGAGGCGAGTCGGTGTTCGCTCTCGCTGAAAGGTGCGTGCGAGACCCGCTCGGGCGCGCTGATGGGCGGTGAGCGAATGCAGCGGTCGGGACCCCAAATGGACGGTGCCTTCGGTCGCCGACAGGTATCCGGTCACGGCGTCCACGAGACTTGATTTTCCGGCGCCGTTGGCTCCGATGAGTCCGACGACTTGACCTGGTGTTACGTCGATCGATACGCCGCCGACAGCGCGTACTGATCCGTAGTCCACAGTGAGATCTCGAACGACAAGTGAGCTGTTCCTCGAACTTGGCCGTTGGCACTTGTGCGTCTCTCGCCGATTTGAAGACGGCGCGTGCCGTCGTCTCCGGAACTTTGAAGCCAGCGCAATCCACTGGCCTGCGATGCCGTCGCTGTCTTGGCTGAGCACATGTGCTGCGCCAACTGCGAATACCAAAGGTCCGATGTCCTGGGACCATCCCAGCATCCGCAACAGCTCGGGAATCCATGCCGAGAAGGTGCCGGCAATTGCGGCTCCGAGAGCTCCCGCAGCTCCGGCCATCACGATGAGCGCAAAGATCACCAATGAGTCGATCGGCTCCAGCTGCCGCGCAGATACCCGCCCTACTTGCAACGCGAGGAGTCCTCCAGCGATGCCGGCGACAAAAGCGCTGACGGCGAACGCCGTGAGTTTGGTCAAGATGATGGATCGCCCGGCTGCGGCGGTAGTCCGTTCCGATTGGCCCACCATCGCCCACGATGTTCCGACTACCTGACGGCGAAGCGCCCGCAGGCCAAGCTCCAACACGAGCGCCACCAAGAGCGTGAACCAAAGGAAGCGCAGTTCAGAAGCGGCGATGGATGGCCTCGGAGCAAGGAAGTTGTCGCGCTCGCCTGGAAAGCCCCGGTTGAAGACTGTGATCTGGATCGCCGCCGCGAGCCCGAGAGTTACGACTGCGAGATCCACCCCGCGCAGGCGGAGAGCCGGAAGACCGACGAGAACACCGATCGGAACGGCGGCTATCCCGCCGAGAACCAAGGCGACCTCCACCGGCACCCGAGTGTGCAGTGCGAACCATCCGACGGTCCAGCCTCCGATCCCGGCGAGGCTGACTTGGCACAACGACACCATGCGGGCATCCGAATACAGGAAACCGACAGAGCGAGCCAAGATTGCCGTAATGATCGCACTGGTCGTGAGAAAGAGCCGGAATTCGCTCTGAACGGACATGATCACGCCCACAGCGATGGCGGCGGCGCCGAGCCGTATGTCAGCGCGCGTCATCCCACACCTCGTCACGACGCTGCCAAAGGAGGAGCGCCAGGATCAGAAAAAATGGGACCGCAGCGCGATAGCGGCTGATGCCGGGGAGCCGCGCCGAGTACGCCTCCAAGAAGGCGATCGCGAATCCGGCCCCGAGAGTCGGCCATACACGCTCGAAGCGTCCGGCGAGGGCGGCCGCCAAGCCGGGCAGCAGCAAGAAGACCATGGGAGCAAAAGCAGGCGGCCTGCTGGGTCCGACCAAGATTGCGCCGAGTGCTGCGAGAAGCCCGGCCACACCCCATACGGCAGCTGTCAGGGCGGCGACCGGCACACCGTTGAGTTCCGCGGTGATGGCATCTTGGGACATGGCTCGAAGGCGGATTCCGACCCGCGTGCGCACCAGCACGACACTCGCCGCCGTCGTGACGACCAAGGCAACGGTCACTGCGATCATCGTGTCGAAGGTGATGCGCACTCCGGCGACCTCGACAAATCTTCCCGGCAGGAACGGCTGAGAGGCGCGCGGGCTGTCGCCGAAGATCCGGAAGCCAGCCGCGAGCATGCCGAGCAGGACCGCAATGGTGACCGTGCTGCGCGTCAGCGGCTGGTGGTCGCGAAATAGGGCTGCGAATGTGGCGCCCAACGCTGCGCCGAGCAAGACGCCCACAATCAAGGCAACGGTTGCGGCTTGGAAAATGGGGACACCGTTGTCGAGGAGCGCAAGCATCGAGAACGCGCCCATTGCGCCGACAGCCGTCGTGGCGAAATTGAGCGTGCCCGCCATTCGGTAGATCAGCACGATGCAGATGCCAAAGATGGCGTACGACGCGCCTGCTGTGAGCGAAGCGACGAACGCTCGGATCATCGTCGACGGGGACAAGCGCCCGCTTCTGCGACCGCGTCAGACGACACGGTCACAGAAGGAGGGCAACCCGGGAGGCCACTCACAGCAGGGAGGCTTTCTCAGGGAACGACGATCCACTGAGGAGTTCTGACGACCCATTGGCCGTTCACGAGCTCGACGAATTTCGCCGCCCGGTTCGAACCATGAGCTGCGCCTTCGCCGAAGGCGTACGGGGTGCCCGTCATGCCGGTCTCAATGGGCTCGAAGTTCAGCAGGGCCTGTGCCACCGACTCGCGGGTGATTTCGCCGTCGATGCCTTCGAGGACGCCGACCATGATCGTGGCCGCCAAGTATCCGCCCTCAGCGAACGATGTCTGAGGCACTCCGGCTTCATCCATGAGCTGTCGCCAGTCGCGAAGCACCGCGCTGCCGGTGTCAGTGAACGGCTCGAATTCGGAAGCCAGAATCAGCCCATTCCCGACTGATCCAAGCTGTTCCGCGACGGCCGTGGTGTAGCCCGAAGTGAGTCCGAGGACTTGTACATCGAGGCCCTGGGCCTCGCGGATCTGCATCATGGCCACGTAGTGGAAATCATTCGCTTGAACGACGGCCGCGTCACAGCCGTGGCTCTCGAGGTCCAGCATGAACGGGGTCAGATCCCCATCGAAGATGAGGGCTGTATCGCTGTAGGTGAGTTCCTTGCCGGTGGCAGCAGCCCACTCCGCTACCGCGGCGTCGTAGGCAGGCCCGAAACCGGGGACGTCGAACGCCCCAAAACACACATTCTCAGCGCCGAGTTCCTGGCTTGCATAGAACAACGCAACGGCATCCGAGAAGAACGGTCCCGTATTCACCGGAGATATGTTGGAGCTAGCGAAGCACACGGGATCGATTCCCGTTCCCTGGATGGCGAAGAGCCCGATTTCTGCGTAGTACTGAGCGTTGACGGCACACTCGAGGACGCTGGCCGAGCCCACCATTGCAACCACGCCGATCTCGTCGCCGAGCCGGCGGGCTCCCTGTGCGGCAAGCGCCGGGTCGAATCCGTCATCCTCCACGATGTACTCGATCATTCGGCCGTTGATGCCACCGGCGGCATTGACCCGATCAAATACCGCTTGTGCCGCAGAATGCGACTCGGGAAAGGAAGCGGGCCCCGTCAACGTCGAGATTGCGCCGAGCTTGATGGGCTCGGTGCTCACAGCGTCACCGTCCTCCGTTGCGTCGTCGGCGTCCGCGGCCGTCGCTGCGCTTGTTTCCTGGGTGGTGGGCGCAGCCTCCCCAGCTGCGCTTGAATCGTCCGAGCCATCTGAAGCTGTGGTCGAAGCGGCGGCCGTCGGCGCCGGTCCGCCTTGATCCTCGCCATCGGCAGTTGAGCTCTCGCTGCTGCAGGCGGCCGAAATCAATACGGCGGCCGCTATGGCTAGCGCTATTCGCGCTATCGGCTTGGTTGAGTTGACCATGATTTTCCTCTCTTGTGGCTTGTACGCGAACGCGTCATGACTCGGCTGCCTCAGAGGTCGGCGAAATCGCCGAAGACAATTCGGCCGTCCACGACGGTCGTCGCGATCTGAGCGCTCGGAATCTTGTGCGGATCGATGTCGAGTATTCGGTCGTCGAGAACGCAGAAATCGGCGACCTTCCCGGGTGCCAAGTCGCCCTTCCACGCCTCTGCCCGGTCCTGCCAGGCACCGTTTACCGTGTACGTCTCGAGAGCGTCGAGAAGCGAAATTCGCTCTTCAGGCCCGTACGTCTCTCCGGTGGCCTTCGACTCGCGCAGGACTGCCGCGGCAACTCCTTGGCGCCAACTCGGATAGGTGATGGGTGCATCGGAACTGGACGTGACTCGCACGCCTGCATCGAGCCCAGTGCACATCGGCCACTGGTAGTCGGCGCGTTCCTTGCCCAGGAGATCGCGCATCAGAGTGGCGATGGTCCACTTGATGGCGGGTTGCATGCTCGCGCCATAGCCGTGCAGCGCAAGAAGCCTCAGCATCTCCGGGCTCGCAAGGTCAGCATGTATGAGGTAGTGACGAGGATCCGGGCGCGGATTGCGTAGCTGTGCTTCAACTAGACACTTGACAGTGGCCTCAATGGCAAGGTCGCCCGTGACGTGGACGCCGATCTGGTGGCCAGCATCATGAGCTAAGCCGACCATCGCGTCCAAGTCGGCGAGTCGTTGCTCGTCGCACTCGCCGGCGATTGTGAGACGGCCGAAGCCACCTCCGCAGTACTCCTGACTGACCCAAGCAGTCTTGTTGGGCGGCACTCCGTCGGCGAAGAGCTTGATGCCGGCTACTCGGAACCACCCCGGCTTGTTCGGAGGTGGCACAAAAGTGTGCAGGTGCTCTTGCACATCACTTACACAGGAGGTTGTGAGCGGGCTGAATGCCATCAGCACTGTTGTGCGCAGCGAGAAGTCGTCACGGCCTGCGCGTTCCGCCAACATCTGAAGAAGGCGCTCGCCGGCGGCGCCCCCTTCGAACGTATTGCCGCCCGGACCAAGCGCCGCGTCGGTCACAGAGGTGATGCCTTCGGCATGCATCAGATCGCGTGCTGTGTCCAGCGCTTGATTCAATTCGTGATCGCTGAGCGACGGCAGGTGCTCGGCGACGAGTGAGGTCGCGGACTCTTGCAGTATCCCTGTCGGTTCGCCATCACTGTCTCTGACGATCACCCCGTCGCTCGGATCTGGAGTGTTCCGTCCGATGCCGGCTATCTGGAGTGCGCGGCTGTTGACCCACAGCTGGTGCCCGGAGAAGTCTCGAAGCGCGACGGGAATCTGATCCGTCACTTCGTCCAGGTCTCGCCGGTGTGGCAGACGCTGTGGGTTCAGGTCGTCGAGATAGCCGATGTCCCAGCCGATGCCCCGAATCCAGCCACCCGCTGGCCGTGCATGCCGGATGGCTTGAGCGATGTCGTCGATCGACTGCACTGTCGGAAAGCTCACGTCGACAGCCAGCGGCGGGCGGACCGCTCCGAAGTAGCCGAGATGCACGTGTGAGTCATTGATCCCGGGCACGACGCTTCGACCGTCGAGGTCGACGACACGGGTTCGAGGACCGGCGAGCGAGCCGATTTCGAAGTCAGTGCCCACCGCACAGACCCGGTTGGCCCGCACCGCCAGCGCCTCGGCGACGAGCCCATTGCATGCGGTCACGATCTGGCCATTTCGCAGAACCAAGTCGGGCGCGAAGTCGTCGTCAGCCATCCGCCGAGCTAACCAAATGGCTCAAAGGCTGCCCATCGGCAGTTCTGCCGATTTCCGGACGTCGCAGTCAAGGGCGCAGGCCAAGTGCGCGGTAACGGGTTGCCTCGGCGACGGCTACTGGTTGGTGCGTGAGTGGTCGATGACCACCACCGCGAGAGAGAACATCACGCCTCCACTGAACTCAGGGACCCCCACCGCGCTACAGGACGTTGCCGTAACGGTGCGTCGTATGGCTGACGGCTTGCTCGCGCAGGTAGTGCAGCAGTTCGATGCGGCCCTCGGCGGTGACCGGCTCGTCCGCTATGTGAACGCCCGCCTCCCTGGCTGCGGCTCGCAGGTTCGGGGAGCACGTTCCCACGACTCGCACTCGCTCAACATCCAGCGCACCCAGCCGGGCAGCGAATTCGGTGCTGCTCTCGACCAGAGCGTGGGACGTGATCAGTTCTGCACCGCATCGCTGCGCGGCGGCTCGGACTCGAGCGATGTCTCGAGGCGCCGCGTCAGCCTCAGCCCGCATCCCAACGCGTGGCAATGGCCGGTACCGAAGGACATTGGACTCGCAATACAGCCCGGTCGGATCATGCGGCTCGGCGAACTCCGTCCTCCAGGCCTCGTCGTCGCTGGCCCGGGCCGCGTCCAGCCATTCCTCGTCGCCGAGACCAGTCTCGACGGGGTGCCATGTGCCGAGCCGAGCCACGTAGTTGGGACCGCCTGCTTTGGCGCCGGGTCCGATCGAGGATCGCTTCCAGCCGCCGAAGGGCTGACGTCGGACGATGGCGCCGGTTGTGGGGCGGTTGATGTACGCATTGCCCACTTCGACGGCATCGGTCCACTCCCGGATCTCGCTCGGGTCGAGGCTGTGAATGCCGCCAGTGAGCCCGTAGTCGGTCGAGTTCTGCATGCTGATCGCGTCGCGGAGTGTTTCCGCATGCATGACGCCGAGGACGGGACCGAAGCATTCGGTCTGGTGGAACCATGAGCCGGGCAGCACTCCGAGGCGTATGCCCGGTGTCCAGGTGTGGGGGTCGAGCCGGCGCGGCTCGACCAGCCATTCTTCGCCGTCGTCGAGCTCGGTGAGGGCCCGCAACAGCTTGCCTTCGGGCGGGATGATCGTGGGGCCCATGTTCGTGGCCAAATCAGTAGTGGGTCCGACCCGCAGGCTCGACACGGCGTCGGCAAGCTGGCGCCGCAGCCGACGCGACGTGTAGGTGTCGCCGACACAGATGGCCAGGCTGGCCGCCGAACACTTTTGACCAGAGTGCCCGAATGCCGATTTCACTAGATCCGCGACCGCCAGATCGATATCGGTGCTCGGTGTGATCACCATGGCGTTCTTGCCGGACGTCTCTGCGAACAGGCGCATCCCCGGCCTCCATGTGCGGAACATCTGGGCGGTGTCGTAGGCCCCGGTGAGAATCACCGCTCCGACGTCTCGGTGGGTCACCAAGTGACGGCCAACATCGTCGTCAAGAGTGCGGACGAATCCAACCAGATCCCGAGGCAGACCTGCCCCCCAGCAGCACTCGGCCACGATCTCTGCACAGCCAGGTGTCTCGGGCGCGGGCTTGAGGATGACGGCGTTGCCCGCAGCCAGGGCAGCGAACACCCCACCCGACGGTATGGCGACAGGGAAATTCCACGGAGACGCCACCAGCACGGTTCCGAATGGCTCAAACCGGGCAAGGCCCAGACCGTCCAGATCCAGCGTCCGGTCGCCGTACCAGCGGGCGAAGTCGATGGCCTCGGACACCTCCGGGTCTGCTTCGGCGACGGTCTTGTGCCCTTCATGAACCATGGCCGACACCAAGTCGCTGCGCCTGCGACTCAGCTCGTCAGCCACGCTCCACAACATCTTGCGCCGATCCGCAGGCGATCGGGCAATCCACTCGCGTTGCGCCATGGCGCAGGCCTGCACCATGCGATCCACCGTGTCGATGTCTGCGGTGATGCCAGTGGTGGGACCGCTCCAGCCACGCGAGACGCTCTCGCGGACCCAGGCACGGTTGGCTGCCAACGCAGGGTCGGTGTCGGGCTCGTTGACGAACGCCTGGTTCGGGTCGGCGGACTCTACGGCGCGGCGGCGGTCTTGGGTGCGGCGTGGTGCATCGCCCACCGTCCAGCGGTTGGCGACCGCTGCGCGGAATTTCTCTGCCTCGGCGATGAAGCCTTGACTGCCGGGCTGCAATCCGAAGAGGTGGTGGATGAAATTCTCTTCAGACGCGTTCTCTTCCAAGCGGCGGAACAGGTAGCTGATGGCCACGTCGAAGTCCCGTTCCGCCACTGCCGGCGTGTACAGCAGCACACCCCGCTCGTCGCCGCGCAGGCGAGCGGCTTGCGCCGGCGCCATGCCCTCGAGCATCTCGAACTCCATGCGATGCTGAACGCCGCGCTCGGTGGCGAGCAGATCTGCCCATGCCACGTCGAACAGGTTGTGACTCGCGACGCCGATGCGCACAGACGACGTGCGGGCCCCGGTAAGCACCCAGTCGAGGCAGCGCTTGTAGTTGGCGTCGGTGTCGGCCTTGTTGGCATAGGGCGCCTGCGGCCATCCGTGCGTAGCCGCTTCGACCCGTTCCATCGCCAGGTTCGCGCCCTTCACCAGCCGAATCTTGATGAAGCCGGAGCGGCGACCCGTCTCGACGCGGGAGTTGTGCCAGTCGACCAGCGAGCGGAGCGCGTCGAACGAGTCAGGCAGGTAGGCCTGCAGCACGATGCCGGCGTCGACGTCAGCGAAGGGGGGCTCGTCGAGCACTGTCCGGAACGCCTCGACGGTGAGCTCAAGGTCGTGGTACTCCTCCATGTCGAGGTTGATGAACGTCGCGGGCGTCGTGGCCGCGGCTGCTCGAACCAGTGGGCGGAGCGCCTCGACGACCCGGTGCAGCGAGCCGTTGAAGTCCCAAGGGTTGAGCTGGGACACCACCGACGAGAGCTTCACGGAGACGTAGTCCACGTCGGGCAAGCGAAGGGTCTCGAGCACTTCCCGTTGACGACGGCGGGCTTCAAGGTCACCGAGGACTGCTTCGCCGAGCACGTTGACGTTGAGCGAGAAGCCAGCAGCGACGCGCGCCCGCAAATGAGCGCTCAGCCGGTCGGGTTCGGAGTCCACGACGAGATGACCGACCAACGACCTCATCCGTTTCCTCGCAAGGGGCATCACGAGTCGCGGGAATCTCGGCCCGATACGAGCACCAAGACGGATCAGCAGCTTGTCAACCGGCGACAGGAATGACGGCAGCTCCGCCTCGCCGACCAGCGATGCCAGCTGGCGGGTCGACACTGAGGGATCCTCAGGACGGATCACCCGGTCCACGAACCTCATCGCAAACGCTGTGCCCCGCCGGTCGCTCACTACGCCTGCCAGACGCCTGCTGGCAGCCCGACCCGATTTCGTATCCGCAGCGACAGGCGTCCCCAGCCAGCGCTCGACCCGCTCGATGGCTCCCTCAGCCAGCAGCTCCGCGTCAGTGGTGCGTTCGACCACGGCTCACCCGCTCGTTCGAGGTCCCAGCTTCACACCCCATCTGCTTTCACAATGCCGATCCCGCTGCATCTCGATCTTGGCCGAATGGGAACACCCAGCGAGCCACCGATCTGTCCAGCGAGTCACAGGCTCTACTGTTCAAAGCCCACCCCTCCGTGAACTGCCAGGAGAAATCCGAGCATGGACATAGACGACACCCAGAACGTGATTGCGGAGTGCTGGGGCAGCGAGATCATTCCCGAGCTCGAGCGCTACATCGCGATTCCGGCGTTGTCGCCGAGCTTCGACGCCGACTGGGAGACCTCGGGTCATATCGAGGCAGCGGTTCAGCAGGTAGCGGCGTGGTTGGAGTCTCGGCCAGTGACCGGCGCCACGGTGGAGATCCAACGGCTGCCGGGGCGAACCCCCTTGATCGTTGTGGAGGTGGAGCTCTTCGGCGCCGCCGCGACTAGCGGCGGCGACGAGTCCACGGTGGTGCTCTACGGACACGTGGACAAACAGCCCGAGATGACCGGGTGGAGGGACGGTCTGGGGCCGTGGACGCCGGTGCGCGATGGCGACCGTCTCTACGGCCGCGGCGGAGCCGACGATGGTTATGCCGCGTTCGCAAGCATGGCCGCGATCGAGGCGGTGCAGGCGAGCGGCGGCAGCCACAGCCGTTGCCTGATGCTGATTGAGGCGTGTGAGGAATCCGGCAGCCCGGACCTGCTGCACCATCTCGACGCGCTGGGCGAGCGACTCGGCGACGTGGGCCTGTTGGTGTGCCTGGACTCGGGCTGCGCCACGTACGACACGGTGTGGCTGACGACGTCGCTGCGCGGCCTGGTGGAGGCGACCCTGCGGGTCGATGTCATCGCCGAGGGCTGGCACAGCGGCATGGCCAGCGGATTGGTGCCTTCGTCGTTCCGGCTGCTGCGCATTCTGCTGGATCGCATCGAGGACGCTGCGACCGGCCGGGTAAAGGTTGAAGCGGCAAACGCCGACGTTCCCTCCCACCGGGTTGCCGAAGCTCGGGCGATGGCAGATTTCCTGGGCGGCACGGGCGAGGATTTCGGCTTGATCGGCGATCTGCAACTGATGGAGGACGACCCGGCTGACGGTCTGCTGGCACGTACCTGGCGCCCCGCACTCAGCGTCGTTGGTGCCGATGGCATGCCGCCCACCGCGTCGGCCGGCAACGTGTTGCGACCGCACACAGCCCTGAAGCTCAGTCTGCGCCTGCCGCCGACTGCCGACTCCCAAGCGGTCGCGTCGGAGCTCGCGAACCTGCTGCGTTCCGATGCACCGCTGCAGGCCTCGGTGAGCGTGGACGAGGTCGACTGCGCAGACGGATGGGATGCCCCCGACTTGGCACCGTGGCTGGCGGCGGCGCTCAACGAGAGCGCCTTGCGTCGCTTCGGTCAGCCCATGCAGCTCTTCGGCGAAGGGGGCAGCATCCCGTTCATTGCCATGCTCGGCGGTATGTTCCCCGAGGCGCAGTTCGTGGTGACTGGAGTTCTCGGCCCGGAGTCGAACGCTCACGGCCCCAATGAGTTCCTTCACGTCGCCTACGCCGAGAAGCTCACCGGTTGCATCGCCGACATTCTCGACGCTGAGGCCAGACGGCCAGGAAGCTGAACCAGGCCTTCTCAAGCGCTCAGACGATCGGTCAACGCCGCGATCTCCGGATCGATGTAGGCGCCGTCAGCCTGGATCTGCTGGTCGTCGAGCCACACAGACGGAGCGAGCACCACGCCATCGGAGTGCGCCGGCGAGCCGAACTCGGTAGCGCCGATGCCGATCTGCACACACCCGAAGACTCGCTCGTCCTCCAGGATTCGTCCTGATGGCTTGCGCACGCCTGGATTGAAGCCGTAGCAGAAGTGGTCGAACATCAGGGCCTCGGTGTTGTCGAACGACCGAAGCCACTGCTCGTACAGCTCAGCCTCGGGTCCTCCTGAAAATTCAGTTGCGTACCCGTCCACCAGGGTCATGACGATCGGCTGGCGGAGCAGTCCGAGGCTGTCCGGAGGCCAAGCCGCTCCGTCGAACACGAGGGTGCCATTCGCGGATTCACGAATGACCATGCAGCCGGACTGACCACCGAGCATCTGGGGCCAGCCTCCGTTCTCAGGCGGATCTTCCCAGTAGGGATCGCCTGCGGGATCGACGGTCATCGTCACGTCGCAACCGGCCGGACTGGCCAGCCGCAGCGTGCTGACCGCCTGCGACTTGCGATACAGCAAGGTCTTGACCTCGTCGAGGAGGGCGTTGTTCACCCTGCCGATGGTGCGAATCATCATGTCCGCGTCCATGCCGGTGAGTTCCAGGTAGATGCAGCCGTTGCTGATCGCAGCGTGAAACGCGTCGCTGTAGAGGTGGTAGCCGACCGAGAAGTTGATCCAGTGCCGGGCCTGCAATGCCGCAGCGGCCACGGGCTTGGGCACGGGACCGACAGGCGTGCACATCGGATAGGTCAGGACGGTGGGTTCGGCGCCGACTGTCCGCGCCGCCGCTTCGGCAGCGCGGGCGACATATTGATCCGCCTCGCTGTCAGCGGTGATCAGAACTTGGTCGCCTGGTGCGACCGGCCGGATCTCCGTGAACAGGACATGAGCCGCATGACGAAGCTCTGCCGTCATGGCTTAACCCCCGTTCTCATCGTCGGCGGAGCCCAACCTGTCGATGACTCTGCGGATGTTGAGATTCGACTCGTACTTCACGTCAGTGACGAGGTAGGAAGTCACCGATTCCACACCGTCAATCGCTTGAACTTGGCTATGGATCAGGTCGCTGAGGTGAGGCACATCTCGACAGAAGACGTCTGCGAGCACGTCGTGTCCGCCTGTGAGTGTGGCGACGTAGCCGACTTCGTCCAGTTCGGCCAGCCTCGAGGTCACGGCCTCGAGCTTCCCTGCACTGACTCGCAGCAGCAGCGTGGCGTAGAGGGCGAGGCCGGATCGGTACGGGTCCAGCCAGACATTGAGGTGGAGCACGCCGGCTTCACGCATCAGCGTGATCCGGTTCCGCACGGTCCCGACGCTGACGCCGACCTCCTTGGAGATCTCGCTGTAGGTGGCTCTTCCGTCAACGCTGAGCATCCCGACGATTTCGAGGTCTAGGTCGTCAAGTTGCACGGCGTTGTGCCTCCCTCGTTGTGAGTACCAAGTCGAGCCTGGTCCAGCCTGGGCGGCCAGCGCAGTGACATAATTTTCAGATATCGCTTCTGTAAATACAAGATTTGCATAGATTCGCCGCTTATGCTAGAACTTCTGTAACTCAGACATGCACATACTATCCATGTGTGCAGGTCGTGACCCGCGGGGGCGTGGCCAAGCGGGGGTGAGGAACTGAGAGGACATAGGAATGAAGATCAGGACCTATCTCTGCGTTGCAGTCGCGGCAGTCCTGCTCGCTGCGGGTTGCACAAGCGGCACAGATGACGCCGACGTTGCGGACACTGCCGGCACGACCGACACGGCGACTCCCACGGATGAGGCGGCTGCAACCGAGACTAGCGCTGCCCCATCCGACGCCTTTGGGGTCGAATTCGTCTACGCAAATCCGTACGGATTCGGCGACTTAGATCCTTCAAGTGCGTTCTCGAATGAGAACACGATCTTGCAGAACCTCTACGAGACGCTGACATGGTTGGCCGACCCCGAAGCTTCCGACGAGGTGAGCGGCGTGCTCGCCGAATCGTGGAGTTCGAACGCAGATGCCACCGAGTGGACCTTCAAGATTCGCGAGAGTGTGACCTTCCACGACGGCACCCCGCTGACCGCCGGGGCAGTGCGCGACTCGTTGCAGCGCACCATCGACCTTGGCCTCGGAGCCGCATTCATCCTGTCGTCCGTCGAGTCGATGGAAGTTCCCGACGACCACACCCTCACGTTCAAGCTCGCGTGGCCGACGCCGCTTGACCTCGTCATGTCGTCGCAGTACTCGGTCTATGTCGTGTGCCCTTCTGCCGTCGGAAATGACGCTGCCTGGTTCAACGAAGGAAACGCCTGCGGCACCGGTCCGTACACCATCGACTCCCATGATCCGGCGGGCAGCACATGGCTTGCCCGATTCGATGACTACTGGGGCGGCTGGTCCGACGACCAGGTCGAAACCGTCGAGATGCGGCTGATCGAAGACCCCGTGCTGGCAGAACAGCTCATCCGCAATGGGGATGCCCACTTCACCTACAACCTGCCATTCGACGTCTACACCTCGCTCGAACAGGACAGCGACATCGACGTTCTCAGAAGCCTCTCCATGACCAATCTCTTCGGAATGTTGAACGTGCGGCGGCTCTCGCCCGAGATCCGGGAAGCCCTCGTGCTGTCGTTCCCCTACGACGACGTCACTGCGGCGCTGTACGGCGGAGAAGCGGTCCGAGCTCGTGGCATGGTGCCGCTGACTGTCTGGGGCTCCAGCCCTGATCTGGACATACCCGCGACCGATCTCGACAGGGCGCGGCAGTTGATCGAGGCTGCCGGGGCAGATGGCCTCACTGTCACCTACAGCTTTGACGCCGGCACCACCGAACAGCAGCAGATCGGCGAAGTCTGGAAGGCGAACCTGAGCACCATCGGCGTCAACCTCGAGCTGGAGCCGCTCACCTGGGACGCACGCTGGGAGAAGGCCAAATCCGACCCCGATGCAGCGCAGGACGTGTTCACGATGTTCTGGTTCCCGACCTATGTGACGCCCTATGACTTCCTGTTCTCAACGTTCCATTCAGAAGAGGCGCCGTTCTTCAATCTCGGCTACTACTCCAATGAGACGTTCGACGCCTTGATCGACGAAGCCGACGCGATCAGCGGCACCGATCGAGAAGCGGCAAGCGAACTCTTCCGCCAGGCACAGGAAATCCTGATCGACGACCATGCGGCCGTCTTCATGCTCGACGTGCCCTCAGTGGAAGTCTTGCGTGCCGAGTTCACCGGACACATTCCGAATCCGGCATACAACACTGTCGTGCGCTTCTACGAGCTGCGGGCGGTTCGCTGAGCCAGCACTCAGAGCGATTCAGAATCCAGAAGGGTGATGCATTCACTGGAGTCCGTCACGGACTGCGAGGACTTCATCGTCGGCTGCCTGTTCATGGGCACAGGCGGCGGAGGCGACCCTGTCGATGGCCTCGAAGCCTTGACAGCTGCGCTCGACGACGGGCTGACCCTCGGATGGCACCACGCGGATCGCATTGACGACAATGCTCTCACGGCGATGGTGTACGAGATCGGGTCCATCGCCCCTCGATCCGATGACCATGCCGATTCGCTGCGCGAGGTGCGTCTTGGTGTGGGCGACGTTGTGGGTGACAACGCCATCTGTCTGGCCGTACGGGAATTGTCCGATCATCTCGGGCGACAGATCGGGTGCCTGGTGGCAGCGGAGCTTGGCGCCGCCAACACACCCGGTCCCATCGTTGCGGCCGCTCACTTGGGCATCCCGATCGTTGACGGTGACTACTCGGGCCGAGCGATCCCCGAGGAAATGCAAAGCACCCCGTTTGCACACGGCATATCGAGCGACCCGTTAGCTGCCGTGGATCGATGGGGCAACACCGTCATCGTCAAGAAGACGGTCAATCCGTACATGCTTGAGCGGATCGCCCGTCACATCGCGATCGCGAGCTTTGACGAGGCGGCCATCGCGTCGACACCACTGGCTGGCCGTGACATGAAGAGCGTTCTTGTCCCGGGGACGCTGTCTCTGTGCCTCGAGGTCGGCCGGGCTTGCCGTGTTGCGACTGAGGCCGGACACGATCCGGTCGCAGTCGCCCTCGAGGTGGTTGCCGGCTGGCGGCTGTTCGACGGTGTTGTGGTCAGCAAGGAATGGGAGGATTCGGGCGGCTTCATGATCGGAACGCTCAAGATTCGGGGAACGGGCGCGTGGGAGGGACACGTCCTGCGCACGTGGTTCAAGAACGAGACACACGTCACCTGGCTCGACGGCCAGCCGTGGGTCTGCAGCCCCGATCTGGTCACGCTCGTCGATCCCCGCAGTGCACGCGGCTTCACCAACACCGACATCGGGGAGGGCGACGAGGTGAGCGCGGTCGGCATGGCCGGCCTTGAGCTGCTCCGTCAGCCGGACACTCTCAGGAATGGCACCGGCCCGGCCTATTACGGCTTCGACGTGCCCTATGTACCGGTCGAGCGGCTCATGCAATATGCCCCCCGGCTGGGGCAACACGACTCAGCATGATCGATGCGGCAGAGACTCTCGCCGCCTTGGGCATAGAGCCAACTCTTGCCGGATCCACGGACCTAGTCGCCACGAGCCCCATCGATGGCAATGCCATCGGGCGAGTCGCGAGCGCTGACATCGGTGCCGGGGCGGATCGGTGACGTTCCGCGAGATAGCCGTACTCGGCTTGGGAAGCGTCGGCCGACTGACGGCCGAGCTGCTACAGGAAACCGGATTTGACGTCGCTGGCCTCGATGAACGGGTGCCCGAGAACGTCAGCTTCCCCTGTGCTCCCATCGATGCGAGTGACGAAGCGCAACTTTCTTATGCATTGTCCGGCAGGGAAGCAGTGTTGTCATGCCTTCCGTACGACCTCAATGCCGCTGTGGCAACTGTTGCTCACCAACTGGGGATTCACTACTTCGACCTCACCGAGGATGTCTCGACTACTCAGCGAATCCTGGGGCTGGCAGAGACTTCGACGGCCGTCATGGCCCCCCAATGCGGACTTGCGCCCGGATTCGTGGGGATCGTCGCCGCAGACCTCGCGGCACGACTCGACACGTGCCGCTCGCTGAAGCTGCGAGCCGGAGCACTTCCGCAGCATCCCTCGGGTCGTCTCGGCTATGCGTTCAATTGGTCGCCCATGGGAGTCGTCAACGAGTACTTGAACGACTGCGAAGTCATCGAAGACGGGGTGCACAAGTTCGTATCGCCCATGGAATGGCACGAGACCGTCTACGTGGGCGGCACGAAGCTTGAAGCCTTCACGACCTCCGGCGGCATCGGAACGATGTGTTCCAGCTACCTCGGCTACGTCGACCACGTGGACTACAAGACCCTGCGGTACCCGGGTCATGTCGACCTCATGAACTTCCTGTTCCACGAGCTGCTGATGAGAGAGCGGCGAACGCTGTCGAGCGAGATCCTGCGACGCGCCAAACCACCCGTCAAAGACGACGTTGTCTATGTCCACATCGCAGCAGAAGGAGAAAAGGGAGGCAACCCACTCCGGTTGGAGTACGTCCGGTCGTTCTTGCCGATACGACTCTGCGGACGCTCAAGAACGGCCATTGCCTGGACAACAGCAGCGTCTGCCGTGGGGGTCATCGAACTCGTGCGGCGCGGCGAACTTCTTGCGAAGGGGTTCCTCAAGCAGGAGGCAGTGCCGTTTGCGTCGTTCACGTTGACTCCGACGGGTTCGCTATTCGTCGAGTCTGACCCGGCCGTTGGGCATCGAGATCTGTTTGCATGACTTCGGCGCACACCGCATCGCTTGATCCGCTCGACCTTGAGGCCTTTCGACGTCACGCCCATTCGCTCGTCGACTGGGTGGCTGACTATCTGGCCGGGCTCGACAACCTCTCCGTGTGCTCGACTGTCAACCCAGGTGATGTCCGTGCGAAGCTCCCCCAGCGAGCTCCGGAGCAGCCCGAGCCCTTCGAGGCTCTGCTGACTGACCTTGACCGTGTTGTGGTGCCCGGAATTGTGCACTGGCAGCATCCGGGATGGCTGGGCTATTTCCCGGCCGGTTCCTCGCCGGCATCGGTGCTCGGCGAATTGGCCTGCGCCGGCTTCGGCGTCGTCGGCATGCTGTGGTCCTCCTCGCCAGCGGCGACCGAGATCGAATCGCATGTTCTGGACTGGCTCGTCGACCTGTTGGGTGTGCCGCAGCATTGGAAGACGACCGACATCGGCGGAGGCGTCCTCCAATCGGGCGCGTCGGCGTCCACCCACACGATGCTTGTCGTCGCCCGCGAGGTCTGCCGCAAGCGAACGGGGGCAGCCATCGATGACATGGTGGTCTACACGTCGCGCGAAGCCCATTCCTCGGTCGAGAAGGGCGCCCGCGTCGCCGGGTACCGACACATCCGTTTCGTGGGAACCGACGCCGAATTCGCCATGCGACCCGATGCACTTGCTGCCGCGGTCGAATCGGATCGGGCAGGCGGCTTGATGCCCGCGTTCGTGTGCTCGACGGTCGGGACGACCGGAACCACAGCAGTCGATCCGGTTCGTGAGATTGCAGCAATGGCCCGCTCCGAGCACCTCTGGCATCACGTTGACGCCGCATACGCAGGATCAGCCATGATCTGCGACGAGTTCCGGCCCTATCAGGACGGCCTGGAACTCGTCGACAGCTACACCTTCAACCCTCACAAATGGCTGGCCACCAACCTCGACTGCTCCGTCATGTGGGTCGCAGACCGGCGGCCGCTCATCGAGACCCTGAGCATCCTGCCGCCCTACCTGCAAAACGCAGCCACAGCGTCAGGTCACGTCATCGATTACCGGGATTGGCATCTGCCACTGGACCGGCCCTTTAGGGCGCTGAAGCTCTGGTTCGTGCTGCGCAGTTTCGGGGCGGACGGGCTGCGCAAGATGATTCGGAACCATGTGGCGTGGACGCGCCGGATCGCAAAGCACATCGACCGTCATCCCAGACTCGAGCGCATCGCAGAGGTTTCGTTCGCGTTGGTCGCATTCGCTCATCGGGACGGCAATACGGCTACCGATGACCTCGTGGAGAGGATCAACCGGGACGGGCGCTTCTACATCACCGCCTCCGAGGTCGACGGCCGTCGTTACGCTCGAATCGTTGTTGGTTCGACCTGGACTACCGAGGCTCATATCGACGCTGTGTGGGACTTGATCGACAAGAGCGCGTGACGATGGCCCCGATCCCGGTACCGTCGATCTCACCCATCCGGGATCACACTCGCGAGACAAGATCCAAGAGCGGCAGAGGTATCGGGTTCAAGTACCTGACGCGGCGGGCGGCAACGAGTCTCCTCGTGATCCTGGGCGTCGTCACGATCACGTTTGTGGTCTCGCGCCTCGTTCCGTCGGACCCAGCTCAGCTGTATGCAGGGGCGCGAGCCCGTCCTGAGCAGGTGGAGCAGGTTCGGCAGGATCTCAACCTCGATGCACCGGTGCTTTCCCAATATGTGTCCTACCTCGGGGACTTGGCGCGGGGCGATCTCGGAGTGTCGTTCGCTACGCGACGTCCAATCGCACAGGACCTGCGTCGATTCCTGCCGGCAACCCTGGAGCTGGCGCTCGCGGCAACGCTGCTGTCAATGATCATCGGCATACCAGCCGGTGTCTTGGCAGCGGCTCGCCGAAGCCGTCTGAGCGACACCTTCATTCGCTTGTTCGCGGTGACGGGAGTGTCGATGCCAGTGTTCTGGGGTGCCCTGCTGCTGCAATTGCTGTTCGCATCCCGCTTGGGATGGCTGCCGCTCGCTGGTCGAACCGACTCCCGGGTGACCTTCGATGAGATCACCGGTTTCTTCGCCATCGACTCGTTGCTGTCAGGAAGCCCGTCGAACTTCGCAGACGTGATCGTTCACCTCGCGATGCCGGTGGCGGTGATGGCCGCGTACCCCCTCGGGCTCACGATCCGACTGATACGGGGCTCGATGCTCGAAGTGCTGGGCAGCGACTACATCGAAGCCGCACAGGTAGCACAGGTTCCCCGGCGCACCGTGCTCAGCCGACTCGCGCTGAAGAATGCTGTCCTGCCTGCACTGACGGTGCTGGGGCTGACGTTCGCCTATTCGGTGTCGAGCGCGTTCTTGGTGGAGACCGTGTTCGCATGGCCAGGCATCGGCAAGTATCTGACCGACGCGGTGGTGCGTGTCGACTACCCGGTGATTGCGGCGGCAGCGATGGCCGTCACGATCGTGTATGTGCTGGTCAACCTCGCGTTGGATCTGATTCAGGCGCGGTTGGATCCCCGAGTGGTGCTGGGCTGATGCACACAGATCCGCAGCCGCCTGCGCGCCGGTTCGGCCTCGGCGCTGCGGGACGAGACCGTCGCAGGTTCGTGGCGCCGGGCGGAGCGCTGTGGCATTTCGTCCGAAGCCGGCTGGGAGTCGCTGCGACGGTGATTGTGGTGCTGTTCACGCTGGCAGCGGTGTTGGCTCCGTGGCTGACGCCGTATGCCGACGCCGGCCGCGGCGTGCCTGACTTGCCTATCCGGCTCCAAGAACCCAGCTGGTCACATTGGTTGGGCACCGACGACCTAGGGCGCGATGTGCTTGCTCGGATCCTGTTCGGTGCTCGCACCGCGATGTATGTCGCTGTCGGGGTCGTGGTGCTGTCCGTTGTGATCGGTGTCGTGGTAGGTGCCATTGCCGGGTACTTCGGTCGTTGGGTGGACGAAATCCTGATGCGCATCACCGACACGTTCCTCGCGTTTCCTCCGCTGTTGCTGGCAGTGCTGGTTGCTGCCGCTCTGGGTGCGAGCTTGCGGAACACGGTCATCGCCATCGCGATCTCGTGGTGGCCTTGGTACGCGCGTCTGGTGCGTTCCCAAGTGCTGAGTCTGCGAGAACGCTCCTTCGTCAAGGCGGTCAGGGCCATCGGCGTCCCCGACCGACGCGTCATCACTGTGCACATCGTGCCCAATGCGATGGCGCCAGTGTGGGTTCAGGCAACGGCCGATCTCGGCGCGGCAGTCCTCACGGCTGCGGGATTGAGCTTTGTGGGACTCGGACCGCGGCCGCCAACCGCGGATTGGGGAACCATGATCGCCCAAGGCCGCCAATACGTCCTCTCGGGACAGTGGTGGATCGCCGGCTTCGCCGGAGCTGCCATCGTGATTGTGGCAATGGCCTTCAACCTCGCCGGCGACGTCATCCGAGATGTCACCGATCCCCGCACCCGAGGTGACCAGCAATGACACCTCTTCTTGAAGTCCAGGACCTGCATGTGTCATTCAATCCCCCCACGGGGTCCGTGCGCGCTGTACGCGGCGTGTCGCTAAAGGTCGGCCAGGGAGAGATATTGGGGGTGGTCGGCGAGTCGGGCTGCGGCAAGACCGTGTTGTTTCGAGCCCTGCTCGGATTGTTGCCCGCCACCGCGACCGTGAGCGGCGCGTTGCGCTTTCGCGGTGAGATGATGCCTGTCGACGGCGCCCTTCAGGACGCAGCGGCGCTCGTCTATCAGAATCCGGGCGCTGCGCTGAACCCTGTGTTCACCATCGGCCGGCAGCTGCAACTCGTCGCCGGTACCCGAGATTCCGAGGTTCTGTGCGGTTTGCTGGCCCAGGCAGGTCTTGCGGAACCGGAGCGCTTGCTGGATTCCTATCCGCATGAGTTCTCGGGCGGGATGAGACAACGGGCAGTGATCGCTCTTGCACTCGCTCAGAACCCGCGTCTCCTGATTGCTGACGAGCCGACCACTGCGCTCGACGTCACAACACAGGCACAGGTCTTGGACCTCATCGCCGACCTGCGCCAATCGAGTCAGCTCGCTGTCGTGCTCATCAGTCACGACCTGGCTGCGATCCGGCGCGTGTGCGACCGAGTCGTAGTGCTGTATGCCGGTCGTGTCGCTGAGACCGGCTTTACCGATCAAGTCCTCGACAGGCCGACTCACCCCTACACGCAAGCCTTGCTCGAATCGGTTCCTCGACCTGAGGCGGTGGGCGGAGACCTGCTTTCGATTCCTGGGAGCGTTCCCGATGGTCGTGACGAGATCACCGGCTGCGCCTTCGCGCCTCGATGCCGCCACGCCAGCGATCCCTGCCGTGTCGGACAGCCGCCGCTGCACCGAGTTCAGACGGGCCACGACGCTGCGTGTGTCTTGGTGGAGGCCTCGAAGTGACTCCACTCCTCTCCATTCAGAGCTTGCGTGTGGGTTACGCGAACCGTGCGTCGAGACATACGCGGTCGAACTTGGTGATCGACGATATGGACCTCGAGGTGTTCGAGGGCGAGACGCTTGCGGTTGTCGGTGAGTCAGGAGCGGGAAAGTCCACTCTCGCCGAAGCCATAATCGGTCTGATCCAACCCACTGACGGCAGCATCCGCTTCGATGGCCTTGAGCTCGTCGGCTTGCGAGGGCGGAACCGGCGCCGGATTCGGAGCCGAATGCAAATGGTGGCGCAGAACCCGCTGCTCGCACTCAATCCACGCCGACCCATCGGAAACCAGGTCGAAGAGCCGCTGCTCGTTCACACGCGGCTCAAACGGGCCCAGCGCCGACTGCGTGCGGACGAGATGATGGCCGCACTCGATCTGAGTCCTGCCATGCGTGACCGGCTCCCGCACGAACTCAGCGGCGGTCAGGCCCAACGGGTTGTGCTCGCTCGGGCACTGGTCCTCGAGCCCTCGATGATGATCTTCGACGAACCGACATCTTCGCTCGACGTCTCTGTGCAGGCAGGCGTGCTGAACCTCCTGCAGCAGCTCAAAGCAGATCGCAGCCTCACGTATCTGTTCATCACGCACGACCTCGGCGTCGCTCGACACCTTGCGGACCGAATCGCAGTCATGCGCTTCGGAGAAATAGTGGAGGAACAGACGACTCGTGCACTCTTCGAAGCTCCTCAGCATTCCTACACGTGCACGCTGCTCGGGTCATCGTTGACGGTCTAGGAGGACGCCGCGGCGCTCGACAACGGGACAGTGCCGCCGGACTTCTCGCCGAGAGGCGCGGAAGCAGAGTGCATCGCCCACGAATTGGCGGCCGGGAACAAGTGCGTGCAGTCGCGGCATTGGGACTGGCGAATCGACATCTAGCCGGCGGGACGCCAACCGTGTTGAGTCAATCGCGCGCTTCTGTACCATATTTTTTATAAAACAGATAAATTGACTCGAAGTGTCCTGTTCGATCATCACCGTGCATGGGTCTTGCGCCCCTGCGACGACACTCGGTGATCGACTCAGTTCCCCTTTGATCGAGCGGATCCATGCAACGGCCGACAGATCGGCTCTTGTCGCCAGCTATGGAGTGCCCGAGCGCCTGCAGTTTGCAGATCCGGAAACCGAGTACGGCGTGCTCGGCGCTTCGTGGATGGCGAGGACTCCATGAGCACCGGCGCAACTCATGTCGTGGGAGGAGACGTGCTTCTGCCGGGCGGGGTCGAGCGCACTGACGTGACTGTCTCCGACGGACGCATTCGATACATCGGCTCAACAGCTGACATCGGAACAGGTGATGTCGTCTTGGATGTCAGCGGCATGCTTGTCGTCCCGGGGCTCATCGACCTGCAGTGCAACGGGGCGGGTGGTGCCGACGTCACCGATGACGCCGGGGCAATAGGCACGTTGAGCACGGTCCTTCCGCGATTCGGGGTCACGAGCTTTCTCCCCACCGTCGTTACTTCTGACGCGAAGTCGAGGAGGGCAGCGATCGAGGCCCTGATCGGCTTCCAGCCCCATGGGGCCACGGCTCGACCTCTCGGGTTGCACTTCGAGGGTCCCGCGATTTCGCCGGACCACTTGGGAGCACACAATGCTGCGCTTGTCGCGTCGCCCCGCATGCTGAGCGAGGAGATCGAGGAGTGGACGCAATCGGGAGCAGTTGCGCTTGTCACGTTGGCTCCGGAGCTCGACGGCGGCATCGCCGCTATCGAGCAGCTCTGCTCCGGCGGAGTAGTTGTGTTCGCTGGACACACTTCGATGACGCCAGGCGTCTTGCAACGGGCGCGCGCAGCGGGGCTTCGGGGCGTGACCCACCTGTTCAACGCGATGTCGGCCTTCGCACATCGGCGTCCTGGGCCCGTTGGCGCTGTGCTCGCGGACGATTTCGTCGTGGCAAGCGTGATCTGCGACGGCATCCACGTCGATCCTGTAGCGGTCCGCGTCGCATGGCGGTCTCTCGGTGCCGAGCGCTTCTTGCTGGTTTCTGACTCGTCCGCCCCGCTGGGTCAACCCGCGGGCTGCTTCCGGTTGGGTCGACGAGCAGTTGTTTATGACGGCGTCGGGGTGCGGACGCCAGACGGCGTTCTCGCCGGGAGCGCATTGGGGCTGGACCAAGCGGTGCGCAATCTCACCAGGTTCACCGGCTGCACGCCGACGGAGGCGCTCGGTGCTGCGACAGCGGTGCCGGCGGATGTTCTCGGGAGGGCAGACATCGGCCGAATCACCGTCGGTGCGCGAGGCGATCTCATCATTCTCGATGAACAGCTTCGCCTCTGCCGAACAATGGTGGCTGGCGTCACGGCGTGGTCACACTCGCAGGCTGCGAGCTGACGGGGTGGAGGTCGTAATAGCGCGCGACGAGCACATGGTCGGAGAACTCGCCGCATCGAACACCGGTCCGCCGAGAAGGGAACCTTGTAGCCCACGGGCTTTCCGGTAGGTTCAGATGGCCTTGCACGAGTTCGTCTCAGACAGCTTCTCATGACCTCGGTCACTCCCACCATCTATGACGTCGCACAAGCCGCCGGCGTCAGCATCTCGACCGTCTCGAACGCGCTCAACCGCCCCGACCGTGTCAGCGAAGAGACAAGAGCCCGTGTCCTTGAGTGCATCGACCGGCTGGGATTTGTGCCCAAGTCTCAGGCGACGAACCTGGCGCGCAAGCAGATGCGACGGATCGGGGTGATCGCTCCGTTCACGTCGTACGTCTCGTACATGACGCGACTGGCCGGGGTGCTCGCCGAAGCGAGAGCCGCGGGCTTCGAGGTGGCGACGTTCGACAGCGAGTCTGCGGCCACGTCCATGACCCCGATACTCGACAGCCTGCCGATCAAGGGCCAGGTGGACGGTCTTATCGTGATGGGATTCACGCTCGACTCGACGATCGAGGACCGCCTCAAGGACCGCGGAGTTCCCCTGGTTGTCGTCGACGCGATCAGCACCCGCTTTCCCGTCATCACATGCGATGACGAGCAGTCCGGTCGGGTCGGAGCCGCGCACCTGCTCGATCTCGGCCACCGCTCATTCGGTTATGTGCGAGAACGGCAGCGCGGCAGCTACGAGTCGCAGGCCGATCGCAGACTGTCGGGCTTCACCGCCGAGCTCGACAAGACGCCAGGCACTCAGCTGCGCGTAGTCGAATGCGACCCGACCTTCGAGTCAGCCCGCGCCGCAGCCCATGAGCTCATCGGCGCCGATAACTGCCCGACCGCCGTCATGGCTCATTTTGACGAACTCGCGGTGGGCGTACTGAAGGCCGCCGCAGACTTGGGAGTGAGAATCCCCGACGAGCTCTCGGTGATCGGCGTGG
Source organism: Candidatus Poriferisodalis sp. (assembly GCF_965221945.1). Taxonomy (GTDB): domain Bacteria; phylum Actinomycetota; class Acidimicrobiia; order Acidimicrobiales; family Poriferisodalaceae; genus Poriferisodalis. Next base: position 3,800,507 of record NZ_OZ244925.1, read on the forward strand.
ACGACGGGCCGGTCGCGGAGGCCACCGACCTCACTACGGTCCGCCAGCCTTTCAGCGAATCCGGCGTGGAAGCAGTGCGGCTGCTGATCTCGCGTCTCGATCGACCGTCGTCGGAGCGCACGGTCACGTTCCTCGATCTCCGGGTAGTGGAGCGGGGAACGACGGCACCCTTGGAGCCCGCCAGCAGCGTGGAGCGTAAGCACGCGTAACCCGGATGCTGAGACCCTGCCGGTCGCAGCGACTGGGCTGATGCAACCAGCGTTGCCTACGGGAATTCACCCGAGACTCCATGTCAAACTGCTTTTATAAAAACACTTGACACCTGCCGATGGTGCCGCGAAGATGTCGTGATCAGTACATCGGGAGCGGGCGAGCTCACGCCCGCTACAGGGGGGTTTGAAATGCTTTCGCACTGGATGGCCAAGTTGCTTGGCGCCTCCGGCAGGAATGTCAGTCACGCGGGCCGGCACGTGGCAGCCGACAAAGCCGTGATGTCGCACGCTCCGCCGGGACATGGGGGACCGAAGCAACGGATCCGACGACATCACGCTGGCGTCTTGGTGCTCGCCCTTGTGGCGCTCATGGCGGCATCGTGCAGCCCGGGCGACAGCACGCCGAGTGATGCCGAGGCTCCGACCAGCGAGACTGCCGCCGCGACGGGAGACACCGAAGCACCGACGAGCGACGGTGACACGGAGGCTCCGACGAGTCCGACGGAAGCTGCGGCGGGCGACACGGACGCTCCGACGAGCGACACCTCGGCTCCGACAACTGAGCCTCCGCCGTCGAAGCCAGAGTTGACCTCCGAACCCGCGACGCTCAGGATCCTCATGCAGTCTGGTGGAGGACCCTTCGACCTCCTCAATGTCCTCGGAGATGAGTTCTCCCGGCAGTTCCCGAACGTGACGTTCGAGTATCAAAAGGACTCGTTCGACAACCTGCTTCTCAATGGCCCAAGGCTTCTTGCGTCGGACAACCCACCCGACATTGTGCTCCTTCCTCAACTCATCGATCCGGCGAGAGACGGTCTCGTCCGCAGCCTCGATGAGTATTTCGAGCAGTTCGACTGGGGTTCGTTCTCGCCGTCGCAGTTGTCCCAGCACCGGGTGAGCGAACAAGGAATTCGCGGGTCGGGGTCCTTGTATGCACTAGGACTCGGCTATTCGATCACTGGCGTGATGTACAACAAGGAACTGGCGGCGCGGATCGGGATGGATATACCGCCTGTAACGCTCGACGAATTCGAGTCGCTCATGGCGGCGGCCAAGGAGAACGGCATCCTGCCGATCATCTCACTGTCGCCTGCTACATTTGCGCATCAGGCCATCTTCAATCAGTATCTGGATCCGGGTGCCATTGCGGATTTCATATTCCTTGTGCCTGGAGCCACAATCGACACACCTGAAGGTGTCGCAGCTGCTGACCGACTGGAAAGATGGGCAAACGAAGGCTACTTCAACGAAGACGTCAACAGCTTGAGCTACGCCGACCAGATCACAAGGTTCGTCGAAGGTGATGGACTCTTTATGTTTAATGGCAGCTGGGCTGCTGGAGACTTGGACGCGAGGATGCCCGGAAATGCTGGATTCTTCGTCGTACCGCCCCTTGAGCCAGGCAAACCGCCGGTCGCCATGGGAGGATCAGTCCCGATAGTCATCGCAGCTAAGTCCAGTCTCCCAGACGTGGCGGCGTACTTCATCGATTGGTTGCACTCCAATCCTGTGGCACGACAGATCGTTGCTGACACATCGGGCCAGTCACCAGGTGGTCCGTCAAACTTGCCAGCACCGACGGCCGAAGCTGGCACTTTGGTGCAACAGATGTTGGAGCAAGCCGGATATCTCTCGGCGGAGGGCGTAATCGTCGACTTTCTGGGCACTGCGACGGCAGGGTTCTTCGGCAACACCCTGATTCCTGAAGTTCAGCGCCTTGTCGGCGGCCAAACGAACCCGACGGACTTCAGCAGAGCGCTGCAGGAGGGCTACGAGGCGTCTTTGGATCAGTGAGCGAGGTCTTCCCGCTCATGGGTGAGCCGATCCGTCGTGGAGTCACCGCCACGGCGGACCGGTCCATCGAATGACGATGCGCGTCAAGAATGCAGACGCCAGCGCTTTGGTGCAAAATGGGCTCATGCGGCATCGCGGTTGGCTATTCGTCCTGCCGGCGTTCGCGATGTATGCGGCGTTCGTCCTCTGGCCGCTGATCACATCGGTCAATTACTCTTTCTACGACTGGAACGGAATCGGTGAATCTCGGTGGGTGGGATTCGAGAACTACCGACGCATACTGACGGACAGTGCCCAACTCGCACCGATATTTAACTCCCTGAAGTTCATCGCCTTCTTCACTGTTGTTCCGGTAACGATTGGATTGCTGTCAGCGGCGATCCTCCATGATCTGCGAAGCCGGTACTTGGGAGCTTTCCGAACGATGCTGTTCTTTCCTCAAGTCATTCCGCTGGTGGCATCTGGAATCGTGTGGGGATGGATCTACTCCTCGTCGGGTATTCTGAATCAGGGACTATCGTGGATCGGTCTCGAGTCATGGACTCGACCTTGGCTCGCCGATTTTGATCTCGCGTTTCCTGCAGTCGGCGTGGTCGGCGCTTGGGTGCTGACTGGCTTCTGCACCCTCCTCCTATCTGCGGGAATATCCAAGATTGATAGGAACCTCTACGACGCGGCAAAAGTAGATGGCGCAGGTAGATTGCGAGAATTCATAGCGGTGACGCTTCCCGGTGTTCGAAGAGAGATCGGGGTTTGCGTCATCGTCACAATGATCAGTGCTCTCGCCAGCTTTGACATCGTCTTCATAACGACACGCGGCGGTCCTGGGCGGGAAACCCTGGTCCCGGGTGTTCAGATATTTCGTGCGGCGTTTGCGGAGAGACGAATCGGATCTGCTTCCGCGATGGCGGTCCTCTTGATGCTTCTCATCTGGGCACTGGTGCTTCCGATTCAGAAATTCTTCCAACGGGACGCGACTAAGCAGTCATGAGTCGTTCACAGGTGTTCCCTAGGGTCGTCATGGCTGCCCTTCTGCTGTTCACCTTGATGCCTTTCGTAACGCTGCTGTCAGCCGCACTCCAGCCGACTGGGCAGCCGCCTAGGGGCCTCACATGGCCCTCAAGCCCGCAGTGGAGCAACTTTGTCGAGGCGTATCAGGTTGCGGAGATGACGCCCTTGCTCGTGTCGAGCGTGCTGATCGTGATCGGTGTAGTGCCGGTGTCGCTGCTTATATCTGCGCTAGCAGGCTATGGCCTGGCCTCTTTGTCGATTCCCGGCGCGCGGTGGCTGTTCCTCGTCTTCATTGCAGGTCTGACGATTCCATTCGAATCACTCATCACTCCGCTGTATTACCAAATGAAAGCACTCGGTGTTCTGAATTCACGATTGGCAGTGATCCTTGCGTTGATCGGAATCTTCATGCCGTTTAGCGTTTTCTGGATGCGTACTCACTTCGAGTCGATTCCGTCGGAGATCAGAGAGGCAGCCGAGATTGACGGCGCAGGACCATGGCAGGCATTCTGGCGAGTTCATCTGCCGCTCGCACGCCCCGCCGTCGCCTCTCTCGCAATACTCTTGTTTCTTTGGACATGGAATCAGTTCATCCTCGCGCTTGTGTTGATCGAGGACCCTTCCATGCGCACCGTTGCAGGAGCGCTGGGAGCATTCCAGAGCCAATACAGTACGAACGTCGTCTTGCTTGCGGCAGTCTCGGCGCTGATCATGGCGCCATCGATCGTTGTTTTCTTACTGTTTCAGAGACAATTCTCAAGGGCCCTTCTTGAGGGTGCGGTGAAGGGCTAATGACGAACGAGGCGACGAGACAAACGGCTTCGCTGGCATCTGCACACGATGTCGCTGATCGGATGAAGCAGATAGTTGATCCCCCGGAAGCCGTGGACGCCCAAATGGTCGCCCGATATACCAACCTCGGAGCATTCCCGCTGTTCCACCGGTTTCCGCTCACGGAACAGACCAAGCGGATCGTTCTCGCTGAGATGATGTCGTGCTCGGTCGCGCAGGCATCGACATTCGTTGATTACCTCTCGACTGAGGCGCGTGCGAGCGTTGCGCTGCTCCTCGAAGAAGCAGGCGTCGTCGAGTTGCTGTCCCTGCTGCCATTCAAGAATGGCACCCGTGTCCTTACAGTGGGCGATTCGATCACAGCTGACCGGCTCGGATGGGCCGAGTTGATGTCGCTTGCATCGGACGAGATGACCCGGTCGGCATTCACGGTGGTCAACATGGGCGTTGGCGGCCAAACGAGCGCGGACGTGATCAGCCAGATCGATCTCTACGCGGACTTGGAGCCGGACTGGGTCGTTTTGATGGTCGGAACCAATGACTTCCGATTCCACACCGATGCGACAAGAGCGACAATGCTCTCCAGATCGGAAACCGAACGAAACCTGCTGCTGATCCGTCAACTCATCGATGATGAGCTAGGGGCCCGCTTGGTGGTGGTCACACCGCCGCCAATCGCAAGGCCGGGCGTGACCGTCGGCGCTGGCGCCAGATCTGTCGGCTGGTCCGAGGGATACGACGCATCCTTAGCCGAGTTCATTCGGTCAGAGTTCGCCGACCACATCGATGTGCACAGCGTTCTCGGAGAGGCTGTCGCCGATGACCTCTACGAAGAGGACGGAGTTCACCCGAGCGCACAAGGCCAACGACTGATTCTTCGCACGATGCTGCAGCGTCTTCCGCTGATCGACTCGTGATCGAGCTTTGCGCAGGCGGGATGGCGCGGTCGAAGGATCGACGACACGTGAGCCGCGGGTGACTCAAGCGAGAATCCCCGGATTCCACCTCACTGCCCCCGTAGGCGCGATCAATGACCCGAACGGATTGTGGGCAGATCCAACTGGCCGTATCCATGTCGTCTATCAGCACAATCCTGCCGGCGAGAGCTGCCTGTCCTCGGGAACGGGCAGCGGACCCAAACACTGGGGACACGCTTGGTCTGACGACCTGATCGCATGGACGCATGGCGGAAGCGTCATCGCCCCCACACCCCGATGGCACGACAGCGATGGAGCGTGGTCCGGTTCGATCGTCGTGGACGACACGGATGTGTGTGCGTTCTACACCGGCGTCAGACTCCAAGGCGATGATTGGCTGGAGTCGGTGTGCGGCGCCTCGATCGACGGGGCTGCGACGGGCGACAGCTCAATAGGGCACGCCAAGCGATTGCTGATCCCCGCGGGAGACGCAGGGATCGGCAATCAGTTTCGAGACCCGTACGTGACGGTCGCTGACGGAACCACGATCATGATCGTCGGAGGCGATACACCCGAGGGCGGCCGTGTCATGGCCTATCGCAGTGCCGATTTTGTTCGCTGGGATCCCTTGGGAGTGTTCTTCGATGCGTCGCGTGCATCGTCACTTCTTCCGCCGGAACTGACGGAAGCGACGTGGGAATGTCCCCAGTTGCTGAGGTTCGAGGACGCGGCAGTTCTCATCCTCTCGATCGACCGAGATCCGCGACCTGTCGTGTACCTCGTCGGTTCAGCGAATCTTGATCAGGGTTTCCAGGCCGAAACGTGGGGTTTCATTGACAGTGCCTTTGGCTCGTACGCCACCCATGTCGCAGACATTGACGACGAAGGTCCGTTCTCCATCAGCTGGGTGCGGGGTCCGACTTTGTCCAGACTGAGATCGAGAGACCGAGGCCACCTGACGATGATCCGCCGGCTGAAGCTTGACGCGCACCAGAGGCTGCTGGCCCGCTTCATTCGTTCTCCCCGTCAAGTGGCACACGCTGTGGGCATGACGCCATGGCACTTCGAAGGCGACATCCGCTTCAGCGGAACGAAGACGGCACTCCTCGAGGCGACTCTCAAGGTCAATGGCGCACCGCCCGGTACGAGGCACTCGGAATTTCGCATCGGGTCTTCGAGGGAGTGCATCCGTCTCCTCTTTGAACTTCACCGTCATCGTGTCATCTTGCAGACCCCGATTCGCGAGATGAGCCTGGAAGTGCATCCATCGGAGGTCGAACTGCATGTTGTGTGGGACGCGTCCATTGCGGAGGTCATCGTGGGGGGAAACTCCGCGACATACCACTTCATGCCCGACGACGATGTGACGCTGTCGCTCGAGGTGTCGCCCGATGTTGAAGCAGCGGGCATTGTCGCTGTCGACACGGAACAGCAGCCCGGGCAGACATGAGCAGCCACAGCCGGCGCGTCGGCACGCTCGAGGAGCTTGTCGCGAAGACGATCTCGGGAGCCGCTTCCGTCGATCGGTTCATGCTCGGTCTCGCCGGAACGCCCGGCAGCGGCAAGTCCACTCTCGCCAAGCATCTGCGTCGGCGCTTCGGATACGTCCCGATCGTCGAGATGGACGGGTTCCATCTCTCCAACTCCGAGCTTGAGCAGGCAGGGCTGCTGCACCGCAAAGGAGCAATGGAAACGTTCGACGGGCATGGCTTCGTCGATCTGCTGCTGCGGATTCGCAACCAGCAAGAGGGCGAGGACGTCACCGCTCCGCGTTTCGACCGGTCACGCGAAGAATGCGTGCCGGATGCAATCCGGATTCGACCATCGGACCGGATCGTGATCGTCGAAGGCAACTACCTTCTGTCCGACGACCCTCCATGGGCGTCGGTCCGTCCGAATCTAGACCTGTGCGCGTTCGTGGACGTCGACGCCGCAACGCGGATGCAACGCCTCGTCCGGCGCCACATGTCGTACGGAAGAACGAGAGCCGAGGCGAGACGTTTCGTGCTGAACAGCGACGAGCACAATGCCGCGTTGATCGAGGAGACGCGTGGAAGCGCCGATCTCGTCGTGAACGTCGAATGGCAAGACGTCGAGTCCACCTAGGGATGGTCAGGCGGATCGCGTGAAGGACAGGAGATGACGCCTTGGCATCAATAGCGATCGACAGGGTCGACAAGATCTACCCCAACGACTTCCAAGCGATTCACGACCTGAGTCTGGAGATCGAGGACGGCGAGTTCCTGGTTCTTGTCGGGCCATCGGGCTGTGGGAAATCGACAGCCTTGCGGATGGTGGCAGGGCTCGAAGAGATCTCCGGTGGATTGCTCCGGATCGGCGACCGCGTGGTCAACGACGTGGAACCGAAGAAGCGCGACATAGCGATGGTCTTCCAGAACTATGCGCTGTACCCGCAGATGACGGTCAGGGACAACATCGGATTCGCCCTGAAGATCGCCAAAGTGCCCAAGAAGGAAATCGCCCGGCGCGTCGACGAAGCAGCCCAGATGCTCGAGCTGATCGAACAGCTCGACAAGAAGCCAGCGCAGCTCTCCGGCGGTCAGAAGCAGCGCGTGGCGATGGGCCGCGCTGTCGTGCGCCAGCCTGCCGCATTCCTGATGGACGAGCCGCTCTCAAACCTCGACGCCAAACTGCGAGTCCAGATGCGAGCCGAGATCTCGAGGCTCCAGCTGCAGCTCGGAGTCACGACCATCTACGTCACCCATGATCAGGTCGAAGCGATGACGATGGGCGACCGAGTAGCGGTTCTCAAGGACGGGCGGCTCCAGCAGGTCGACACCCCGCAGAACCTCTACGACCGCCCAGTCAACGTCTTCGTCGCCTCGTTCATCGGGTCACCTGCCATGAACCTCTATGAGGCCGTCTTGCATGACGGTCGGCTGCAGCTGGGCTCGCACCATCTGGCACTGCCCCGGTCGGTCTTCGACCGTCGGCCGATGCTTCGGCGCTACGACAGTCGAAGCGTCGTCATCGGGGTGCGGCCAGAGCATCTACAAGACGCTTCGCTGGCGCCGTCGGTGCCGAGCGGCACGACGATCACCTCAAGGGTTGAGTTCACCGAGTCATTGGGTCACGAGGTCGTCGTTCACTTCATGATGGATGCGAAGCCGGCAGATCCGGGAATCATGGAAGGTGCCGATGTCGTCACCGGCTCCAGTGCGGTCGCTCGGCTCGACTCGCGCACCGCGTGCGGCGCAGGAGACGAAATCGACATTGCAGTCGCGGTCGAGCACCTTCATTTCTTCGACATTGATGACCAGACAGCCATCTGGCCCGAGTTTGACGGGTGTTTTGCGTTTTGGCAGGTCAGTGGGGGCGCGCGGGTTGGTGTTTCCACTACATCGGTTCTGGGGAGGGGGTACGCGTTAGTGGATGCGGGCTTTGTCCCAGGTGCGTGTGGGGGTGTGGGTGGCGGCGAGGATCTGGTTTTGGAGGGGGCTGCGGCGGGTGGTGAGGGTGATGTGCTTGTCGTGGGCGGTGAGGCGGACTTGGCGTATGCGGTCGAGTTCTCGCAGGGCTCGGGCGGCGGTGAGGTGCTGGTCGGGCTGGTCGGGGTCGGCGATGTGGGCTGTTTGGAGGTCGCGTGAGATGAGGGTCTCGGCCAAAGCGGCGTAGACGCACACGGCGATGTGGCCGCGGACGCGTTTTTCGGTCCAGTGCCGTATGGGGCGCAGCCGCAGGAAGTCCTTGAGGGTCCGGAACCGGTCTTCGACGTCGGCGAGCTGACGGTAGGCGGCGACGACGCGTGCGGTGGGGGCCTGTTGGGCGTCAAGGCTGGTGGTGAGCACGTAGCGGCCGGCGAGGAGTCTCTCGTAGGCGTGAGCGTGTTCGTCGTAGTGGTAGACGAACCGGCCGGGCGCGATCTCGAGGTCGAACAGGGCGGCGACGCCGCTGGGCCCCAGGACGCGCTGCGCGGCGCGTCCGATCAGGGCGGGGTCTGCGAGCCGTCCGGCCCGGACTCTGTGTTCGAGGGCGACCAGGCCGGCTTCGGCGCGGGCGACGAGCTCGGCTGTGCGCCGCGTGTCGCGTCGGGCGCGGGCGTCGGACTCCACGACTATGGCTCGGGTGCCGTCGGCGAGGACGGCCTCGGCGGCGCGGCACCGACAGGCGGCCACGTCGGTCCAGGCGGTGTCGGCGCCGATGGTCTCGAGGGCTTCGCGGCAGGCCTTGTCGCGGTGCAGGCGGGTGGCGAGCACGTGGTCGCAGCCGGCGTCGGCGACCGCGGCGACGTTGCCCGCCGAGACCAGGCCCCGGTCCGCGACCACGCAGATCCTCCCGACCGCGAACCGCTCGGTGAGGTCGGCGAGCACGCCGGGCAGCGTGGACGCGTCGTTGGTGTTCCCGGCGAACACGTGGTGCGCGATCGGGACGCCGTCGCCGGTGCACAGCAGCCCGATCACGACCTGGGGCCGGTCCGGGCGCCGGTCGCGCGAATAGCCGAACGCCTTGGACCCGAACCGCTCCGAGGGACCCGTGGAGCCCTCCAGATAGGTCGAGGTCAGGTCATAGCACACGAACCGCAGGTCCAGGCTGGTCAGGTCGCACAGCCGACCGAACAGGAACTCCTCGGTCGAGTCCTTGACGTCCGCGACGGCGTCCAGCGCCCGGTAGTACTGCGCCGGCGACGGAGCGGACCACCCCTCGGGCATGACCACGTCGGCTGCGGCCCACTCGGGCAGCCGCCGCTTCGAGCACGGCGCGACCAGCCGGTTCGCCGTCATCGCGAACACCGCGTCGCCCAGCCGGTCGGCGCCGCGCGCCGATCCCGCCTCGGCGAACCAGCCGCCCAGGCCCAGCCGCTCCCACACCGCCGCCGCGCACGCCACCCCGCCCGCCGCGGGCGCCCCCTCGGCCTCCACCGCCCCAGGATCGACGCGTTCGCGTTCCAGATGGGCCTCCAAGGCTGCGACGATGCGCTCGAGCTGGCCCGAGCGTCGCAGCGCTGAGGCCTCGCCCAGCCGCAGCAGCGTGCGGTGCCCGACCTTCGCGCCGTCGCGCACCGACTCCACCAAAGACAGATACTCATACGTCTTGTCGCCCCTGCGCCGCCTCGTCGTCTTCACGAACACCCCAGCAGCATAACACCCACCACTCCCGCCAAGCTGCAAATGTCGCCCCTACAAAACCATCACGGAACAACCTCGCCGCACCCAAACCCGCAGGTCACAAACCCGACACCCGCCCAACACGCACCCCAACCCGTCAAATTCGGGTCTGGGACTGAGGCCGGTCTCTCGATCATCATTCGTCAAGGGCACCCCGATTTTCTCGATCTCCCGTCCCGACGCCGGGATGCCAGTGATGAGAAAGATGTCACCTTGGGGGGACACTCGGCTGAGACATGAAACCTGCCCCAACTGGTCGTTCGTTAGCGTGCTCACCCAATGCAGGGCAGCCCAGATGCCACGCCAGAGCCCGAAGCGATCGCCGGGCGCGTCACCGAGTTCGTCAAGGTCGGTGACACTGTCCGGCGGCCCGCAACTGAGTCCTCAGCGTCGGTTCAACAACTGCTCACCCACCTCGAGCACGCCGGTTTCGCTGGTGCCCCCCGCTTCATCGCCGCCGAGTCTGACGGTTCGATTGTGCTCAGCTGGATCGAGGGGTGGGTGCCGACCGATGCCGATCCCTGGTTAGGAGACTGGCCGAGCACGCCCGACTGGTCTGCGCGCATTGCAGCTTTGGTCGGCGGTTACCGGCTGAGCGCCGGCCAGGCCCATGGACTCGCGGACATGGTCGTCGAGGTCATCGCCGGCTGCAGGCGGAGCGTGGTCCGCAAGATCGCTGCGGGGATCCCAGCATTCGTGCAGATGGAACGCGAAGGCATCCTCGCAACCCTCGACAGTCAGCACCGAGCCGCCGAGCAGCACCGAACGCTCGTAGCGCAAGCCGCTGCTGCTTGAGCTGAGCTCCGGCAACCCTGCGACTTCTGCCGAGCCAAGAGAGATTGTGATGCTTGCCGCCTCGTGCCGGATGACCTCGGGGCGTGTCAGCGAGGGTTTGGGTTCACGACAGCCTCTGGTGCGGCGAAGAACCAGTCAGTGCGTGCGGCATGGTGCTCATCAGTTCCGTTCCCTGTTCGGTGATGAGGTACTGGTCTTCCAGTTTCACTCCCTGATGGCTTTCCGAATCGCCGATGTAGCTCTCTATGCAGATCACCATTCCCGGTTCGAAAGCACCCGAGACCGGGAACGGACGTGATGGGTCGTGGACCGGAATGTAGGGAGCCTCGCCAGTGAGGCCGAGGCCATGGGCCAAGCAGTAGTAGCGGTACGGTGCGAACCGCTCAGGCACCGCCCACACCGATCGAGCGAATGACTCGTAACTGCGTCCAGGCGCCAACAGCGACGCATTGTGCCGCAGCTGCTCAAGAGCCATCGAGAAGATGCTTTGCTGAGTCGGCGACGGTCGGCCGTCGCCGCACACGAACGTTCTCGAGAAGTCGGCGCCATAGCCGCCGGGTCCGATGGCGTCGGTGTCGACGCAGAACAGATCGCCGCTGGAGATCGTGGCCGTGCCGGCCTCGTTGAAGTACGGGAACGTCCGGGACCCCGCCTGGGCGAGCCGCGTCGAGATGAACTCGCCGTTCTGCGCGATGAGGCCCCGGTGCAGCTCAGCCCAGACCTCGACCTCGGTTCGCCCAGGCTCGATCCGTTCTCTCATCGTCTCAAGTGCGGCTGTGACGATGTCCATCGCGGAGCGCATGGCGGCCAGTTCGCCGTCTGTCTTGATTCGGCGGGCCGAGGCGAAAACCTCGGTAGCTGAAGTGAGCTCACAACCCTGTGCGCGCAGCGCGTCGGTCACATGGTGATCGAACCGTTCGATCGCGAGACGGCGTCCGCCGAACGGTTGCGCCTTGATGAGATCGGCGATCTCGCGAGCGAAGCCCTCGGTGGACTCGGCCCAACGCGACCCGCTCGCCGGCGTCAAACCAGGAGCAATTCGCACTTCGGTGACCGACGGAGCACTCGCGGCCAAGTGCTCGCAACCAGCGAATTCCCACAGCACGACCGGTCCTTCAGCGAGCACGAGCACGAACCGGAACGCGCCCATCATCGAGAACACCGTCATGTTCCGCACGCCAGTCGCATACACGACATTGACCGGATCAGCGGTCAGGACCGCCATGACATCAAGCGATTCCATCGTGCGACGCAGCCGGTTCAATCGCTCGACTTCCAGCGTCACAATTCGCCTCCGACCGGCCCGGGAGCATTCACGCACGACAATCGCGAGCCGGCTTTCGATCCCTGAGAATTCCGGGTCCGCCACACACACGAACAGCCCCAGTATCGGTCACCGCCTGACCACGCAAGACAGTCTTTCGGGACGGGTGGGCGGCGGCCTTCATCGATTGGGACGGGATCTTCGTCTCGACGCCGATGTTGAGACCTCGCGCACCCCGTTTGGCTGTGCGCAGAGCGGCGTGGTAGGCCGGGCGACATGGCAGCGCCAAAGAGGCCGCAAGGGTCAAGGACCGCGAGCTGGACGCGGATCGCCAACTCATCTCTGAAATCAAGTTTCCTACCACAGTAGGATTCTGGTATGAAGATCAGCGTGAGCATTCCCGACGAGGACGTCGCAACGCTCGATGCGTACGCGCAAGCGCACCGGCTGCCGTCTCGGTCGGCGACGATCAGACAGGCCATCCGCCTACTGCGCACGTCGGACTTGGTGGTCGATTATTCCGAAGCGTTCGAGGAGTGGTCGGGAGCGGATGCAGATCTGTGGGACACCGCCGCGGATGACGGACTCGAGACTGCCTGATGCAGCGCAGCGAGGTCCGCGTCGTCGACTTCGGGTCCACCGTTGGTTCTGAGGCTGCCCGACGGCGGCCCGCTGTCATCGTGAGCAATGATGCGGCCAACGCTGCGGTCGGCATCACCGGACGCGGCGTGGTCAGCGTGGTGCCGCTGACCTCGAATACCGACCGGGTACTGCCGTTCCAAGTCCTCATCGAGGCCGCTGATGCAGGGCTGCCCGTTGATTCCAAGGCTCAGGCCGAACAGGTCCGCTCAGTCGCTGCGAGCCGCATCGGCGACCGCATCGGTGTGCTGCCGTTCGAACTCATGCAGCGACTCGACGACGCCCTCCGTCTTCACCTCGACCTGTAGTCGCCCGATCCGGTGTCGAAGCTGGCTTTACTTACGCGCCAGGGCGCTTGGGCGACCGTGCACTGCTCCACGGTGTGTTCGCCCCGACCGCTAGGCCTCCACATCGCAGGAAGCACCGACCGCTAGCCACACGTGGATCGCCTCGTCATCGGACGAGGCGAGCACCTCGACGCAGCCGGGCTCGTTCAGCCAGATGCCGCCCGCCCAGACGAGCCACTCACCGCGATCGGCCCCACACGGCCAGCCTGGGGCGTTGCCGGCCGCGTCGGCCTCGCATAGGGGACCATGCGTGTCGCAAGGACCGACCGTCAGTGCACTCGCAGACCCGAATTCGATCTGCCCGTAGTCAAGGAATGCGCCGTCCGGGGCACTCACAATCCCGAGCGACGCCTGGCGGGAGCGACGCACGAGCAGCCCGAACTTCGCGAACCGATAGTCCTCATGGCCCGAGACCCCAGACCCGGATCGCCCGAACTGCAACACCCCCGAGGGCAGCGCGACGAACCCGCCGTCGGCGCCGTATGCCGTGTAGCCGGGAACGGGCTCAGGGATCGCATCGATGACGCCGAGGCACTTGGCGACTTGGTGAGGGGGCTGATCTTTCGCCTCGGGATGGTCGGCAGCGCTGCCGCTGCAACCCAGGACCAGCCCTGCGACCAATGCCGCACCAACGATCCGTGCCAACTCGGCCATCTGGCGGCGAGGCTACGAAGATCATCACGGAACCGGACTCTGAGCGGGTCGTACGAGCACGGCTGAAATTCGCTGCCGAGATCGCTTCAGACGACGCCGCCCAGTCACCTAGGTCTGCGCAGCCAGCGTCGGGCAGAAATCTGCTTGGCCGGAACGTGGGACTACCGCAATTTTCGTGGCTGTGAGGAAGCTGTCGGTCGCATTGGACGAATCGGTCGCCGAGAGAGCGGCCAGCGCAGCGGCGACGCACGGGGTCAGCCTGTCGGCGTGGCTGAACGCGGCTGCGGAGCGTGCGTTGCACCAGGGTGTACTTGGAGATGGCATGACCCCGACGGTTCCCGCTGGTGTGCTGGCCCAAGGGTGGCGCGGCGGTCCACAGGCGCAGATGTCGAGGCTGCTGCCGGGCTGCCGGATCGAATCGCTCAATGAGACTCGGGCTCGTTCTGCGGGCACGGCATGTGCCTCAGCCGGCACCAATGACGTAGTCGATGCCGCAGTTGTGGTCGGGGCCTCCGCTCGGGGCGACGTCGTGATCACCAGCGACGAGCGCGATCTTCAGCGCATCGCAGCGGCCCTCGGCGTCACGTTGCACACACGGCAGGCCTGAGACGCCAGAGGGTCTACTTCTTCAGCAGATCCCGGATTATCGCGGGGCAATGCCAGGGTGCGTGATGCTCGGATCCACAAAGCATGACGACATGCCGGTCACTACCCACGTGTCTGCCGTCTAGGCGGTTGGCTGTCACGATCCGCACGGCCCAAGACTGGGTCGTCGGGTACGATCCCAGCATCGGCGGCTACGAAGCAAGCACTGTCAGGGGCCTCCTCTGCAACGGCGCTATCCCTAGTGCCAACGTCAAATCGACGAGATCGCCGACGACAACGGCAAGGGCGTCACGTTCAGCACCCCGAGTGCACGGGAGTTGAACGAGAGTGCGTGGCACCGACCACTCGGAACACCCCCAAGGGTCGGTAGCGCCAACTGTGGCAACACATGCTGCCTGAGCTGTTGGTCCCGCTGGGACTGCTCATTGTGGTGGCCAAGCTGTTCGAAGGGGCGCTGGGACGGCTTGGCCTGAATTCGATCATCGCATACGTGCTGACCGGCATCTTGCTCGGGCCGGTCCTCAATTGGGTGACGCCCAACGACGAGTTGCAGCTCTTCTTGGGCCTGGGCATTTTCGTGCTGTTCTTCAACATCGGCTTCGACGAGATCGATGTACGGGGCTTCGTGTCGATCATTGGGGGCCGCTACTTCGCCGCCGCGATCATCTCCGTTGCGATATCCACGACGGTTGCCCTGTCGGTCACGTCAGACATCTTCGGCCTGAGCTTTTCGCTCAACCTTCCGATCACCGATGCGCTCGCCTTGGCGGGCGTGCTTTCGCTCTCAAGTCTGGGCCTAGTGGCCAAAGTGCTGTCCGACAGCGGGCAGCTACGCGAGAGCATCGGTCTCAGGATCTTCGCCGTTGTGCTCATCGCCGAAATCATGACGCTGCTGGTGGTTGGCTTCACGGTTGGCGAACAGGCCCAAACGGCAGATGCCGCCGCGGCGGTCGGGTTGATCGCCCAGATCGTGGCCTTCGTCCTGGTTGCCTGGCTGCTGTCTACCCGGGTGCTGCCGACCGCCATCGCGTTGCTGCAGCGAATATTCAACGTCCCTCAGCTGTCATTTGGCCTGTTGCTGGGCGGGCTGTTCCTGATGGTGGTCGGCGCCGAGCGCATGGGCCTGCACGGCACCATTGGAGCGCTGCTGTTTGGCGCAGCCCTATCTGGCTTGCCTGAGCAGGTGCGCGGCGACATCATGCTCGGGCTGCGCAGCGCATCCGAAGGTCTGTTCGTGCCACTGTTCTTTGCGTCGGCCGGGCTGTACTTCGATCTGTCGTTCTTGGATCTGCCTGCGTCCACTATCGCCGCGCTGGTCATCATCCCGCTGGCGGGCAAGTTCGCCGGCGCTTTCATCGGCGCATATCTCGTGCGCATCGATGCACCGCTGACGCTCGCCACGGGCTTGATGGCGAAGGGTGTCGCCGAAGTCGGCTTCCTGCTGGTCATGCTGGAAGGCGGCGTCATCGGTGCGGATGTCTTCTCGATGCTGGTGCTCGTGATGTTCGGGTACATGCTGCTCATTCCGCCGCTCATCACCGCCTCCGTGGAGCATGCGCGGGCAACCGGCGCACCTGCGACGCCGCTGTCCATGCCGCCGTCATTCGCCCGCTATGCCCTTGCTGGCGTCCAGGCCAGCAGCTTGCTCGATGCAACGCGCATGTTCCCGGGCCCGGAAGTGCCCATTGAAGAATTCCTTGAGAATTGGACCGTCCCCGGGCACACCGACTATGTCGTGGTGTCCGACGGCGAAGCCGTGGGCATCGTCTCTGCCGCCCGTCTGAAGAGGGTTCGCCGCAGCACGCGGGCCAGTACACCGCTGCACAAGGTGATGCGCCCATGTCCAATGGAAGCTCGGCCCGACGAGCCGATCAGCGATGTGCTTGAACGCATGGCGAAATACGCTGTCAACGTGACACCGGTTGTCGACGGACCGGACGGAGAGTTCCGCGGCACCATCGTCGCGCACGACGTCATTGACTTGCTGGCGCTGATGGAAGAGATCAGGCCACAACCCGACCGCGTACACCGCGGGCAGGGGTCTGCTGACGGTACCGATTCAGTTTCAGACCCAGCCTGACTCGGACAGGCGACCTCACGGGCTCATCAAGTGCCATGACAGCGCTGTTGGCCTCTTCTCATCGCGTCGACGTTCACGCTGCAACATCTGCGCCATAGCACGCGCACTGCCGCAGTTTGCCCGTTGATTCACCCTGGGTATTGCGCAGGCTCTGGGGGTCCTTGGATTTGGTGGAGGCATGATGTTGGATTCATGTCGACGCTGGCGCCAGACTTCCCCCGTACGAATTCGAGTCGAACGAGGGCTTCCCGGCACCGGTCAACCGTGCGGCGCCGGCAACGCACGGCCGAGCGTCCGCCCATCCCGACACCACGCTTTTCTGAGCTGTTCTGAACACCGCGCCAGCATCACTCGCTCAGAGGCACTCGGACTCGCCGACGGCGACCGCGAAGGGACTCGTCTCGTTGTAGTCGGCGAAGTGCTCCTCGGTGTCGAAGCGATCGAGGTCTCGCAGGCTGCGCGCCACCGCTGATGCGCCGCCCGCTCGCTCGAGCCAGGTTGCAAACGTCTCGCCTGCATCCCGCTCCCCGACGTAGCGCTCGACGATTCGCACTACCGCGTGCGGCGCATTCTTAGCGGGCAGTCGCAGCGCCCGGGACCCGAACTTGATCTGCTCTTGGCCGACATGACCACCGAGCAGCAACTGGTACCCGGGTGCCGATTTGGCCTCGACGCGCCGCTCGATGCCGAAGAAGCCGATGTCGGCGACATGATGCTGACCGCAGCTGTTCATGCAGCCCGAGATGTTGATGCGAAGCCCTGGCACTTCGGCCAGCCCGGCTTCTTCGAGCGCATCGGTGATCGCTTCTGCCAGCCCTCTCGACTGGGTCACTGCCAGACTGCAGGTGTCGGCGCCCGGGCATGCCACCACATCGCGCAGCAGCTCGGCGCCGGCGGAGGCCATGGCGATCTCAGCGAGCCGGCGGTAGAGGTCTCCCAGTTGATGCTCTTGCAGGTCTCGGAAGACGAGGTTCTGACGATTCGTCAGCCGCACGCTTGCCCCCAGGGCGCGCTGGGCGTCTGCGAGGGCGCGGAACTGTACCGTG
Source organism: Candidatus Poriferisodalis sp. (assembly GCF_965221945.1). GTDB lineage: Bacteria > Actinomycetota > Acidimicrobiia > Acidimicrobiales > Poriferisodalaceae > Poriferisodalis. Next base: position 3,817,790 of record NZ_OZ244925.1, read on the forward strand.
GTGATGTCGCCGAGGGGGGCATGTGCGTAGGCAGAGACGGTGCCGTTGGTGGTGCCGCGCACCACGTTGACCCGCTCCCAGTCGGCGTATTCGCTCACCCCGTCGACCGGGCGGCGGACAGCAATGGTCACCGGAACCGATGCAGCGCCGTGGCCCACGAGGCTGACACCGTCCGATGCCTGCCCCGCAGGCTCGTCGCCCTCGAGCATCACGGCATCGGGAAGCCCGCCGGGCCAGCTCGTCGACGCAATCAGCGTTCGGCGGATGCTGAGCACCCGACGCCGGACCTCGTCGATCCCTAGCGTGTCCACGAGCCACTTCATGCGGGCGCGGAGCCTGTTGTCGCGGTTGCCCGCTTGGTCGAAGACCCGCAGAATCGCCTCGATCGTCGGCAGCAGGTCTTCGCGTGGAGTGAAGTCCTCCAATGCCAGCGCGGCATGGGGGTTGGCCCCAAGGCCTCCAGCCACATACACCCGAAAGCCGGCTTGGCGCTTGCCGTGTTCGTTCATATCGACGGCCGCGACCACACCGACATCGTTGAACATGGCCTGGCCGCAATCGGTGTCGCAGCCCGAGAAGTTGATCTTGAACTTCCGGGGAAGCCGCTGGGCGATGGGGTTGCGCACGAAGTGCTCGTATGCGGCCTCGGCCCACGGCGAGATGTCCAGGATCTCATACGGGCACGCACCGGCCAGATGGCAGCCCGCTATGTTGCGCACCGTATCTCCGCATGCCTCCCGCGTCGTGAGGCCCACGCTCGCCAGCAGCCGCAGCACTTCGCCCATCTGGTCGAGTTGCACGTAGTGCATCTGCAAGTTCTGACGTGTGGTGATGTGCGCCCAGCCCCGGCTGTAGTGCTCGGCGAGGTAGCCGATCATCTCGAGCTGCTCGGGCCGAATCGACCCGTACGGCACTTTGATGCGCACCATCTGGTTGCGTCCGCCTTGGCGCTGGCCGTAGACGCCGTTGGTCAGTCGATACGTCTTGTACACGTCCTCGTCGATGTGACCGTCGAAGTACTGCTGGGTGATCGACTCCCATTTGACGATGTCGCCCAGGAACGGCTCGGCGAGATCCGTGTCGCGTGGTACGGGCCGCTGGAAAGCAGCTGGTCGGTAGAGAATTGTCATGCTGTGCCTCCGAGGGCGCCGTGGTGAGCAGTGCTGTGGTGAGAAGTGCCGTGGTGGGTGGTGAGATGGTGGGTGGTGAGATGGTCGCTTTGCCACACCGGCAACCCTTCAAAACCCGCGACATCGCCGATCACGATGGTTGCCGGGGCGGGAACTCGGACCTGTGCGAGCCGGGCAAGGGTGGTGCGCTCCACCTGTTGACATGCGGTTGTGGCCGAGCCGATCACCGCGACCGGCTCATCGGGCGACCGGCCGCCTGCGATCAGCACCGTGGCGATGTGAGGCGCCAAGCGCACCCCCATGAGCACAACCAGCGTGTGATCGAGCTGGGCGAGGGCGAGCCAGTCCACGCCCGCCACGTCGTGGGCGCTGGCAGCCGTCACAACGGTGAAGCCATGCGATCGGCCTCGATGGGTCAGCGGGATGCCGGCGGCCGCGGGAGCAGCAATGGCGCTCGACAGGCCGGGCACTACTTCCACGCGATGACCGGCGTCGAGCAACGCGAAGGCCTCCTCGCCGCCTCGGCCGAACACATAAGGGTCGCCGCCCTTGAGCCGGACAACGACCTCGTAGAGAGCCGCGTAATGGAGCAGCAGGGCGTTGAGGTCGGCCTGGGCGCGACGCGGATCGCCCGGTCGCTTGCCGACATCGACCAGCGGTGTTCCCGACGGAATGAGATCGAGCACGCCCGATCCGACGAGCCGGTCATGGATCACCACATCGGCCCGTCCCAGCAGTCGCGCTGCCCGCATCGTCAGCAAGTCCGGGTCGCCGGGTCCTGCGCCGACCAGATACACCGTCATCGAAGCGTCACCGCTTGCGTCTGCTCTGTGTCGTCAGCGGCTGCGTCGGTGTCGGCGGCCGCGTCAAGGCCGAGGGCGGCGCGCAGCCGCCGACGTGCCCACGCGCCCCGGCCAGCCCTGACGGCGTCGAGGAGGCCGTCGTCGAGGGCTTCTTGCCAGCCCGGATGCTCCGACGTCCCGGTGGCTGCGCGCAGTTCAGCCCGTGCAGCGCTCAAGAGCCGAACGAGTTCCTCTGCGCCGTCGTCGAGTTCGCGCCCGAAGCGGCTGCGCAGCCACGACGCCAGCGCCGGAGAGATGCCTTGCGTGCTGACCGAGACAGACAGCGTGCCTCGTCGCGCTACAGCCGGCAGGATGAACGAGCAATTGTCGATGTCGTCGGCCGAGTTGACCCAGACGCCGCTCGCTTCGCCGTCTGCGAACACCTGCGCGTCCACCTCGAGTTCGCCCGTGCAGGTGAACGCCAGCCGGTAGCCCGCGACTTCGCCCTGCTGGTAGGGCCGGCGGTGCCATTGCACGTCATCTCGCTCGGCGATTGCGGGGACCGCACTCGGCGCCACGACGGTGACTGCCGCACCAGTGGGCACCAAGCGCTCGATCTTGCGTGCGGCCACGACGCCTGCGCCGACCACCAACACCCGACGGCCGCGAAGGTCGAGGTACACGGGGTACGAGTGCCGGTCGGCAAGGGACGTGGCAGGTGTTGACACGGGTGTTGACATAGGCGGCAGCTATATTACCGACAAATATGATCAACTTACTCAGGAATTAGCTGCGGCGGGTCTGGCCAGCCCGATATCGGTCCCAGATTTCACACGGTGGCGATCACGAGCAGGTGTGTGCAGCCTGCAGTGCCGAGCAGATGTCGGCTGTCACGTCGTCGGGATGCTCGAGTCCCATCGACATCCTGATCATCCCCTCGCCGATGCCGATTGCTGCACGCTCAGTGGGTGCAAGCTGGGCATGGGTCATCGACGCCGGATGGTTGACGAGCGTCTCGGGACCACCCAGCGAAGGCGCCAAGTAGGCCAGATGCAGCGCATCCACAAATGTGCAGGCTGCCTCGTAACCCCCGACGAACTCGAAGGTGACGCAGCCTCCGCCCGATGCCATCTGTCTGGCCGCGAGTTCGCGCTGAGGATGCCGGTCGAGTCCGGGGTAGAACACCTCGGCGACGGCGCTGTGGGCGCTGAGAATGCCGGCAACCTGCAGAGCATTCGCACACTGGCGCTCGATGCGGACCCCGAGTGTCTTGAGGCCGCGCAGCGCATTCCAGCTGTCGAACGCCGACGCCGAACTGCCCTGCACCACCCCATAGCCCCACAGTTCATTGACCAGCGTCTTCTCGCCGGCAATCACCCCGAGAGTGGCGTCGTTGTGGCCCGACAGTGCTTTGGTGGCCGAGTGGACCACGAGGTCCACTCCGTAGTCCAGAGGACGCTGGATGAGCGGCGTGGCCATCGTCGAGTCGACCACGGTGATGGGGCCGGCGATGGCGCCCAACGCATCGAGATCGGCCAGGGCAAGCGTCGGGTTGCTGGGCGTCTCGACGAAGACCAATGTCGTGCGGCCCGGCTCGACGGCGGCCAGCCATGCCTCGGTTTCTTCCACATCCACAAAGGTGACGTCGATCCCAAATCGCGGACATACCTGGGTGAAGAGCTGCAACGTGCCAGAGAACAGTTGACGCTGGGTGACCACATGGCTTCCTTGCGAGCACATCCCGAGCACCACCGTCGAGATGGCGCCCATTCCGCTGGAGCTGCAGATGGCTGCCTCGGCACCCTCCAGTTCGGCCACGGCGTCGGCGAATGCCTGCACCGTGGGATTGCCGTACCTCCCGTAGAAATCGGTTACACGGGGACGTACGGCTCTGCGCGCGGCATCCGCCGCGTCCGCGGCCCCGAACGCTGTGGATGGCTCGAGTCTAGGCGCCAGTCCGCCTTCGACGCTGCGGCCGGCCAACAGAGCAGCCGTTTCGGGATGGTGAGCAGGTCGGTTCATCGCTGTCTCCATATGAACGACAGCTACGTCATGGACAGCCGGAAGGCAAATGGGGATAACTCGATCGCAAATCGGGATCGGCCGCACCTGTGCCAACAGAAGAAGCGCCCGGAGCACCCGCCATATTGCCGGACGCACTGCACCGCGACCCGCCGCTACAGATGTCGGCAGTCAAGCTACAAGATGCGCGACAGCACCGATACCACCGATACCACCGATACCACTACAGCCGCCTCAACCGTCCCTGATGCACCGGTCGTCACCGTGACTCACGGATCCATAGGCACCACCAACGGACGGCTACCTTGCGGAAACGTTGAACGCGTTTTCCAGCCTGTGGGGCTGACTACGGCGCCGGATCTTCACGGGACTGGGCAGCCGAGGGCACAGCCCTACTTGGGGTTCGGGCCGTAGCGGATTCGGCGTCGCGAGCAGCCGCGGTGGAGAACATCCTCACAGCACACAGGCGACCGCAGGCGAACGCTGAGCCGCTAGGCAGTCTGCAACTGCTCGTGCACCTCGAGCAATCCGGTTTCGCTGGTGCCCCCCAATTCCTCGGCACCGAGCCCGATGGCTTGATCGTGCTCAACCGTCTTTCGGGACGGACAGGCGACGGCATTCATCGACTGGGACGGGAAGGGATCCTCGAAACGCTCGACAGTCAGCGCCAGGCCGCCGAGCAGCTCTGCACTCTCATTGCCCAGTCAGCGACCGCCGCTAGCGCAGAAGCGCAATTCCGCCCCAGTCGCTGATGACGAAGTGGCGGCAGATATCGGCTTGACACGCTCCGACAGCGGCGTTCGACTTGAGAGGCGCGTCATCCAATAAGCGATTGGCAGAAATAAACACAACACTTATAATATTCACATGCTTATGGAGTTAATGCAGCTGTTCGACAGCGTCGGCATCGCCGGGACTCTGAGTTCAGACGCGCATACAACTGCTCATGCAGATGGCGTGCTCGACGCCGAGGTTGACGACATGCGGGTTCGATTCGCTGTCGAGGTGCAGAGCCGCGCTCCGTATCCCGGTGAGACCCGGCGATTGGAGCCCCAGCGAGATCGTCTCGCAACCGTGGGTGTCCCCCTGCTCGTGGCACCGCTCATTACCGAGTCCACCGGACGAGCGCTCACCGAAGCGCAGTGGTCGTGGGCCGACACCCACGGCAACGCTGATGTCCGTGCACGCGGAATCCGCATCAGTCGGCGGATACCGAGCCGTTCTGTGAGGAAACAGCGTCGCGGCTTGCCGACAGGATCCGGATCGTGGTCGATCATCCGTTCACTCATTTCCGAGGGCGTTGTGGAGGGGGAAACCAAGTTCGCGGAACGAGCTGGCGTCAGCCAACCTCGAGTGTCACAGGTGTTGTCGGCACTGTTGGCTGCTGAACTCGTCGAACGCCAGGGGCGATCAAGATGGGCCGCGGACCGGCCGGCGCTGCTCGATGCCCTACTGAGGGACTATGCGGGAGCGCGCGGCTTCACTAGCTGGTTCTACTCGCTTGATCCTCCTCAGCAGACATGCGACCGAATCGTGGCCGCTGCAGAGTCCCTGCGAGCTGACGCCGTCATCTCGGGTGACGTCGCCGCTGACCGCCTGGTCCCGTGGCGCGTACCTACGCACTCGACTGTGTACGCGGGCGATCACCGTTTGGCCGCCCACCTCGAGATGATTCCCGCTCAAGGCCCCGACGACGCGAACGTCGAGTTGATCGTGCCGGCAGATACCTCGGTCCTTCGTATCCGCCATGACGGCGATCCGACTCTTGCCCATCCGACGCAGGTGATCTTGGATCTCCAGCGACTCGGCGGGACCGACCGACACGAAGCCGCAGAGGGAATTCGTGAATGGCTACTAGCCCGCTAGAACAACTCGACTTGACCTGTGCATCGACTGCCCGCCGACCGCTGTCAGCAACAACTATGCCGTCGTCGACGTTCTGATCCTCAAGGTCGCCCGTACGGTGCGGCGCGCAGACAGCGATGCTGTCGACGTCTGGCGCGCACTTGAGGTCTGCGCCGCTGCCGGCATACGCGATATCGACTTCGGTCCCAACGAGGAATCTGTCAGACAGGTCCTCAAGACACAGTTCGCGCGCGGCGGTGACGCGATAGATGAGATCGGCCGAGCGCAGAATCTCTCTGACGTCGAAGCCACACGCCGCGAGGACAGCCAGACGATTGGGAGTTCGGGACGCTGCTCGGCCAATGCCGGGATACGCGGTGCGTGTTCGGGTTGAGTTCGCATCGCCCAGCGGACGATGTGGTCGGGATCGTTCAGGATCGTCCGGAGGGGTGCCTCACGACTTCCATTCCAGAGCTCGGTTCGGTGCAGCGCCCGCTGCAGTGTTCGCCGCACGATCCGCGAGGTCACCACCCATCGCGGCAAGTCGAGAAAGATCAGAAGATCGGCACGCTCGGCCAGCAGAGGGCGGGGCGACGGGGTACTGCCACTCCGTGACCCACTGATCCTCAGCAGCCAGAGCGATGACGTCGTCGCGAAACGTCGGTCTCGGTTGCCACTCCGGACCGTGGTAAAGGGCGTCAATCTCCACATAGGGCAGCGCCAAGTGGGCCCCTACCTGCCGTGCAAGCGTCGACTTGCCGACGCCTGTCGCACCCGCCACCAAGACTCGCTTCGGCTTTCCCGGCAGCGGATCGGATCACTTCAGGATCGGCACTCCTCCAAGGGTAGGTTCGAAGCTCGTCGGCACTCGTGTGTTGGTTGGTTCTGTCGAGCGGATTCGGTGGAGCAGGTCCCATCCCAGCGGTTCGAAGATTCCCTGAGAGGCACCTTTGCGTTTGGAGCGCGCTCACATGAGGATTCAGATGTTCATCGAGAACCCGGCTGGGTCGGTTACCAAGCACCTCCATGACGAGGACACGCTCGTCCTCGTCGGCGAGCAAACCATTGCCGTGCCGTACCCGTACACCTACGGATTCATCCCAGGGGTCGCCGCACCCGACGGCGACTGCCGCGACTGCTTCCTCCTCGACACCACACCTGCCGCCACCGGCGACATTGTTGAAGTCGAACTCGTCGGGCTGCTCGAACAGTTCGAGGAAACAGGGGACCAGTGCCTCGTCGAGGACCACAACCTCCTCACCCGTCGCGTCGGCGACACCCGCCCCGCCACCGTCGATGAGATCGAGACGCTGAAGGAGTTCATCACCTCGGTATTCGGCGACACCGGTCCTGTCATGCATGTCGGCGCGGTCCGGGACGCCCGCGACGCGGCTCAACTCCTTTCCGACCGCCTCGACTGCGGAGCGGTCATGTGACGGTCACCGTCACCGCACCCGAATCCGCGCGGCGGCGCGGTTGGCCATGATCTGTTCGACCGTTTCGGCCACAGTCAACCCGCTCGAATCAAGCCAGTAGCCGATCCTCGGAGTCGTCGACTCCAAGCCTGCAGCGAGCTGCGCGGCCGTGTACTCGCCCGGCCGGTAGGCCACCTTGATCCGTCCTCGTTCCCGACGTTCCACCTCGTCGATAGACGGAACCAGGACGACGACATGAAGCCGAGCGGGACGAAGCAGCTCGACCACCTCGCCCAAGAAGTCGCCGAGAATCACGTCTTGGTAGAAGACCGTGAAGCCGGCCGCGGCGTACGCCCGAGCTGCATGCGCGCTGAGCTCGTAGCGGAGGCGGAGTTGCTGCACCGCCTCCGGTTCGGGATCGGCGGACATCTCGACCCGGCCGTTGATCACGAAGCGGCGGAAGATGTCACCTCGCAAATGAACCGATCGAGACGTCCGCTGGGCGAGTGCCTCGGCGATCGTCGACTTGCCCGACGCCGGGACGCCAGTGATCAGAAAAATGTCACCATCGGGCGACTGGGCAGCTGGCTCGGGCATAAGGGCCGCAACCTAGCGAGCGGCCCGCCGCCTGTCTCCCGAATAATGGCGTTGCGCGCAAGAACCTCTGGGTGAAAGATGCCGCTCGATTGCTGGCCCGAAAATCGATCGAGATCGCAACATCGATCAGATAATCTGATTTCATGACGGAGATGAGCGCAACCGAAGCCGCACGAGGCTTTGCGTCCGTCCTCGATGCCGTCGAGCACCGTGGCCAGCAATTCACCGTCGTCCGGCGCGGCAAGGCGATCGCCCGCATCGAGCCTCTCGGCCTCGGCGAAGGTCGTGAGGTCAAAGAGCTGCTTTCCGCCACACGTCCGGACCCGGCATGTCGACCGGCTCATCGGCGACGATGACACCGTGGCCATCGCGGCGCCCACGACCTCATAATCGCCGCCACCGCACGCGCGACTAACCGCACGGTCGTCACCGCCGACCCGAAGGGCTTCGAGGGCCTCAGCGGCGTCGCCATCGCCACGTACGGTTGACGGACCGCTTCAGATTCAGGCGACGCCGCCCCCTCAGCGTGCATCGCGCAGACGCAGGCGTGACGCAGCGGTGTACAGCAGCCACCCCCCGCACCACACCGTCACAGCGACCAGCAGCACGGTTTCGCCGCCGGCGTCGAGGCCGGGGGCGTAGAACGGTTCGACGAAGTACTGGGAGATGAAGCCGCCCCGGTAGGGCGTGTGACCCGCGAGGCGCCAGAGATCTTTCTCCCAGACCGTCAGCGGGCACGGCAGCCCAGGCAAGTTCACCGCCGCGATAGGCGCCAGCGCAACGAGGTACCAGCGCATCACCCGGGGACTGCGCGCAGCCAGCGGTGCGCCGAACACGATGAAGACGGCCAGCAGCCCGTGGGAAAGCGCCACAGCGGCCGCCAGCAACCATGCGACCACGCATCCACGCTATGCGAGCCACCTCGGCGGCTAATGACTTGACGTCAAAGAGCTGCTCGCTGGCGCACGTGCCGACGCGGCATGGATCGGTGAGCTGGGCGACCTGCGTAGGTTGCAGGAGTCCGACCTTGGCAATACGGCGTCAAATTGACGACAACGTTGCGTCAATCAGGCGGCGCGCCTGGCTGTGTGTAGAAGGGCGTAGTACGCCTGCGACATGGCAGCGCGATTCCCGTTGCGGACCCGCACTTGGGTCTTGGGTGCTCTTGCAGTCCTCGCGGCCGCAGCGTGCGGTTCGGCCGACCGGGTGGACCAAGTCTCGACTGCCGGGATGGACACTGCCGAGGGCTCGACAACCCCAACTGCACTGGTTGCTCCCGTGACGGCCGCACCGTCGCCATCCAGCGAACCGTCGCCAACGACGTCAACAGCGGCCTCCCCGCTCAGCGCATTCGTGGCGTGCGATGACATTCCCGAGCTGGAGAGCACCGTCGAAGGCAATCTGAGCGGTACCCAGAATCCCGATGACGAGCTGACTGGCATCATCCGGGACTACGGCGGACAGCACCGTGAGACATTCGCCGATCTGTGGATCGATCGGGCGCACGGCGGGGCGCTGGTGGCAGCGTTCACCGACGGTCTTGAGTCCCACCGCGAGGCATTAGCGGCCCTGCTGCCGGACAGCGAGCGGTTCGATGTCGTCCGGGCCGACTATTCCACTGCCGAGCTCGAGGTGGTCCGGGCCGAGATCCAAGCCAACGCAGAAGAACTCGAAGGAATAAGCCATTTTGGCATCCGGACGACGCGGAACCGGGTCGAGGTCGGCTTCGTCGACCCGCCCGACGCCACGCTGGACCGGCTCGCTGAACTTGTGCCCGCAGCGCCGGTGTGCGTCGATGTCTCCTACACGCCCGAGCCGCCCAGCGGGCCGTTGGACATCGTCCCGCTGGTCAGTGCCGACGACCCGCTGGTGGTCTGCCGCGGCATCGGATCGGTGCGCTACTCCCGGCTGGTCAACCCGCTCTCGGTCGACGAAGTCGATCATCCCGCTGTGGAGGCGTTGCGTGACGAGCTTCGATCTCCGAGCCCCGAACCACTGCCCACGGGCGACTGGTCAGTCATGCGCATCGACGACGACCGCGCCACCTTCGCCATCATCGACGGCCACGTCATCGTCGGGCGTGCATCGTTCCGCCGGGCCGGCGAGAGGTGGGTGCTGTCAGGCTTCGGCGGACCCAACCGCCCGTGCGAAGCACTCGTGGCGCTCCCGCCGGGTCTTGCCCATGTCGAGGTCCATCTCGATCCCGGCTCGCCGCCACAGCCCGCCGACACGAGCATTCACCTGCAGGTGAAAGAGATCGACTGCGCGAGTGGCCGAGAGATGGGCGACGCCCTCCAAGGACCGCAGGTCATCGAGACCCCCGACAGCGTGCTCGTGGCGTTTGCCGTCATTCCGGTCTCAGGCGGAGCCACCTGCCCGGGAAACCCCTCCGCACGGGTCACGGTCGAGCTGTCTCAGCCCCTAGGCGAACGCGCCCTGCTCAACGCTGTGCGGGTGCCGCCCGCACCGATCGAGGTTCACCCCGACGGCTAGGTCTGCCGGTGACGAGAGTGTTCCGATTCGTGGACCTGAAGTCGGCTGATCGGCCTTCACGCTTACGACGCGGCACTTCTTACGGGATCACTTGTACTCGCTTCGACCTTGTGCCGAGGCCCGCCTGGTTGATCGCCTTCACCCGGTACGTGTGCCGGATGCCCGCCGTCACGTCCGTGTCCGTGAAGGTGGTCGCCGTGCTCCCGGTGTCCGTCACGTAGACCAGCAGTGCGTGACCGTCCTGGGCGGTCCGCCGCAGTATCTGGCAGCCGGTGACGGAATCGTCGCCCGGCGCGTCCCAGGTCAGCGTGATCGAGCCGTCGTTGTTCACGGTTGCCGCCAGGTTCTGGGGCGCAGACGGCGGTTCCACGGATTCCTCTGTCGCCGTATGGGACGCTGAAGCCTCTCTCTGCCCCCGTACAAGGCGCACCGCAAGCGTCTCGCCGTCCGTCCAGCCGGGATCGTCCACGTCCTCCCAGGTAAATCCCGAGTTCACGGATCCTTGCTCAGGGAAGGCCAGCACCACATCGCCCGCATGCAGCCTCAGTTCATCGGTATTGACGTTCGTCGTGAACGCCAGCCTGAGGGAACGCTCGGAGGTGGAGTACCAGAGCCACATCGCCTGAAGGCCTTCGCTCCCGCCTTGGTTCGAGAACAGATCGGCGCTGCCGGCACCGATAGATCCACCACTCCCGTAATCGACCACCGTCATGTCCGCCGACCACACCGTGACACCCGGACTTGCCGACGCTGGGACGGGCACCGGAGCGGCATCGTCGTTCAGGACTGTTGCTGTCGCCTCTTGCGACGCGTTTGCGCCCAGGCGGTACAGGCTCCCCGGCTCGATTTCGACCGTCACCACGCTGTCGGCCTCGAACGCATCGTCGTCGTCGGTGGGAACCCGGAGTTCGGTCTCCGAATCGCCCGCGGCGAACGTCGCGCTGGTCGGTGCAGCGGAGTTCAGCATCGTTCCGGTCTCATGGACGGATACGGGAACCGTCAGGGCCTCCGAGAAACCCGAGGTGCGGGTCAGCGTGAACACCGCGTCGGAGCCCTCTCCCGCATAGGCGGAGTCGGCCTGGATCGTCACGAGCGGCAGGTCGTCGACCGACGGATCCGGCCCCGGCTCGGTGTTCAGGATCGTCCCCGTCGCCGACACGGTGGCGGCGAACTGCACCGGGCTGTAACCGCCGGGGTTGCAGTAAGTGTCGCCGGACCAGACACGGCACTCCCCCAGAGGGACTCGGCCATCGCCGGGGAGGGTGAATCCTCCCGGCTGCGCGACGAGCCTCGTGACACCGGAGGGGCTGCTCAAGGTGAGCGTCAGCTTCTCCCCGCTGTCGTCTTCGGTGTCGTTGACAATCGGCACGCTGATCGTCTTCACCGTGTCGCCCACATTGAATGTCAGCGTGCCACTCGTTTGCGTGTAGTCGTCGTCCGCCGTCGCGGTGCCGTCGGAGGTGGCATATTCCACCGTCACCGTCTCCGTCGCCTGCGGTGCGAGTTTCACCCTGAAGATCAGGTGCGAATCGGTGCCCTCGGTCGCCGAGGCATCGACCACCGACAGCTGGGGGTTGACGGCGATGAGGAGCGAGTCGGCGCTGCCGACGTTGTAGCCACTGAACCCCCAGTGGTCGTAGGCGTCGTCGTAGATGTCGTTCGCCGGAGCGATGTCGTCCGGATCGATGATCTGGACTCTGGCGAGCATCGGTCGGTCCTCAGCGGAGGAGATGGGCCCCAATATCTTGTCCCAGCCCAATTCGCCGTCCCTGTCCGCAGCGACGAGCCCCGACTGGGCAGCAGAAGGAAGTGGGTCTCCTGGATAGGGCACACTCCAGTGCACCTTGACACCCACGCTGACCCCATTGCCGGGAAGCTCATCAACCCGGAGGCGATACGAAAGGTACTGGCCTCCGATGATGCTCGCCGGGTGTCCGCGCCTCTTGATGGTGACCGTCGGCTCGTCGCTTGCCGCCGAAGCCGGAGACACCGTGAGCGTGCTGGCCAACAAGCTGGCGAGACACACCAGCGCCAGTGCGCCCCGGACCTTGCGGCAGCGAGCATTGGAGAGGCACTGCCCCATGAAGCGGCCGGTTTTCGGGATGAGCCTCGGCGTTGGTTGCCGGCTCGGCTGTGAGCTCGGCCGGGTGACGGTATCGGTCTTGGACGATTTTGGGCGCCGTTGCACGACGGCCAAGGCGGCCGCCGACAGCAGAAGACGTCGGAAGCGGGCTGTCATTCGCACGGGACGCGAACTCCTCGAGACGGGGGGCTGATGCCCGAATTGAAGGTGGACGATATGAAGCGACGAGCGTCCGATGCAGTGCGGGGTTGTTAGTACCCCGTGCTGCAAACGAAGGCTGAGCGCCGCGAGCTCAGGATGTCGTTGTGTCGCGGGACCGATGCCCGGATGAAGGTTTTTCCAACAGAAGTCTGAGAAATCCGCAAGCTGACTTTCTCAATCGAAGTATGAACAGGCTTGAGCGATCAACCTTGCTGCGGTTGACCCTTCACCAGGGCCCGTCTACGGGCTGCGGGTGGCGGGAAGCGTACGTTTTGTCGCCAGAAGACGACATCTTGAGTCGGTGGGAAATGTCTTCTGACCTGCAGCTCCAGCGCGCCGAGCATCTCCACCCGGTATCCGGCCATTTGGTTCGCAACCCGCTCGATGTCGTCCAGCGCATCCACCGGCTGGTTACGGCCCAGCTCAGCAACAGATGTGTGCGGAGCGCGGATCAGACTGGGTCGCCGCTGAAGCGGTGGGCTTGGAGGTCGCTGAGGTCTGCCCACTCCAGGGTGCGGGCATGGGTCGCTTCCAGCACGACCTGGGGTGCGGCTCCGGCGGTGAGCGCTTCGGTCCAGCGGGCCGCGCACAGGCACCAGTGATCGCCGGGGGACAGGCCGTTGAAGCCGCCGGCCGGCTGCGGCGTCGACAGGTCGTTGCCTGCCGCCTTGGAGAACTCGAGGAATTCAGCGGTCATCACGGCACACACAGTGTGGACTCCGTGGTCGCCGGAGTCGGTGTTGCAGCAGCCATCCCGGAACCAACCGGTGAGCGGGTCGTATGAGCAGGGCTGCAGCTCGCCGCCGAGAACATTGTGGGCCACGGCGCTCAGTCTCTCAGGTCTCGCAACCCCTGTTGCAGCACCGGTGTCGCCCGAGGGGCCTATTTCCTCAATGAGTCCCGGCAGGAAGATCTAGGCGAGCAGCCCTGCGTACAGCGGCGCCATCAGGGCCGTCATGAACCCTGCCATGGCCAGCATGATCGTGCGGGTCTGCCTGGCGATTGCGCTGTCGACGTAGGCGCGCATGCGTTCCTCGAGAGCGCGCAGGTCGTCTTTGGTGGCGAAATTGCGCAGGTCGTCCTTGGTGGCGAAATTGCGCAGGTCGTCCTTGGTGGCGAAATTGCGCAGGTCGTCTTTGGTGGCGAAATTGCGCAGGTCGTCTTTGGTGGCGAATTCGCGCAGGTCGTCTTTGGTGGCGAGGTTGTCCGTGCCGTGAGGCCAGACGGTCTTCATGAGGGTGGCGGCGGGATCCTCGCCGAGTGTGGTGATGAGCTTGTTCACCAGTGTGTTCCGTTCGATTTCGTCGATGGCCACGGGCTTCTCCTCGAGTGTAAGCATGTGCAGGCGCGGGGCCGGGCAGCCTCCCCGACGGGCGCCCTTGGACCACTGCGAGCGAGTCGGCAAGGCTCGGCAGGGGAGCGGTCTCGTGGGCAGTGTGATGAGGCAGGCACGCCGTTTCAGCCCGGCGGCGAGGCTGAGATGCAATCTATGGCGACACGCCCGCGGCCGCCATTGGTTTTTCGAGCGTCTGCGGTGCGCGGATCAGACTGGGTCGCCGCTGAAGCGGTGGGCCTCGAGGTCGTTGAGGTCTGCCCACTCCAAGTCTCTCAGGTCGCCACCACGGTGGCGCCTCGCAGAAATCGGTCGGCCGGGAATGGGCAGGCGAGAGATCACGCCGCGTTGGATTCCGCTGGTGCCGGCGGAGCCCGTCGAGGATCGATCGGACAACTAGGCTCGCCCGTCGCAGGATGCGCCGGCGGCCAGCCATACGGAAATCTCCTCGTCACCCGAGGAGGCCAGCACCTCGACGCAGCCGGGCTCGTTCACCCAGATGCCACCCGCCCAGACGAGCCACTCACCGCGAGCGGCCCCGCACGGCCATCCGCTCGTGTTCCCGGCCGAGTCGGCCTCGCAGAGGGGACCGTGCGTGTCGCAAGGACCGACCGTCAGTGCACTGGCAGACCCCATTTCGATCTGCCCGTAGTCAAGGAATGCGTCGTCCGGGGCTCTCACGATCTCGAGCGATGCCTGGCGGGAGCGACGCACGAGCAGCCCGAACTTCGCGAACCGATAGTCCTCATAGCCCGAGACCCCCGACCCCGATCGCCCGTGCTGCAACACCCCCGAGGGCAGCGCGACGAACCCGCCGCCGGAGCCGTATGCCGTGTAGCCGGGAACGGGCTCAGGGATCGCATCGATGACGCCGAGGCACTTGACGACCCGGTGACGGGGCTGATCTTTCGCCTCGGGATGGTCGGCAGCGCTGCCGCTGCAACCCAGGACCAGCCCTGCGACCAATGCCACACCAACGATCCGTGCCAACTCGGCCATCTGGCGGCGAGGCTACGAAGATCATCACGGAACCGGACCCTGAGCGGGTCGTGCGAACACGGCGAGTTCAGCGCCGAGGAACTGGCGTGGGCTGACGAGGTCATTTCCTCCGATATGAGGGCATGAGTCACGAGCGTGCCCGGTTACACGTACGACACTGGCGCGCGTTAGCCGACAATCAGCTCTCGCCGGCAGCCTGGCGCATGTAGCCGTCATTGTCGAAGTAGTCACGCCCGGACGAGGCCAAGTTCGCGCGAGATCACGATTCGCTGGATCTCGCTTGTGCCTTCGCCGATCTCCAAGA
Source organism: Candidatus Poriferisodalis sp. (assembly GCF_965221945.1). Lineage (GTDB taxonomy): Bacteria > Actinomycetota > Acidimicrobiia > Acidimicrobiales > Poriferisodalaceae > Poriferisodalis. The sequence continues at coordinate 3,832,994 of NZ_OZ244925.1, forward strand.
TCTTCGCATCGCGGTAGAACCGCGCCACTGGGGTTTCGTCGATGAAGCCGTACCCGCCGAAAATCTGCGTTGCTTCGCGGGTCGCCGCAACGGCTGCCTCTGTCGCGTAGAGCTTGGCAATGGCTGCTTCCTTCTTGAACGGCAGTCCTGCGTCTTTGCGCGCCGCCGCCGCGTAGGTCACCTGTCGAGCCGTTTCCGCAGCTACCGCCATGTCGGCGCACTTGAACGCGACTGCTTGGTTGCTGCCGATCGGCCTGCCGAACGCAGTCCGCTGATTCGCGTACGCCGTGCATTCTTCGAGACAGGCTTGGATCAGCCCCACTGCCAGTGCCGCGATGGCGATCCGCCCGTCGTCGAGAGTCGCCAAGAACTGCTGAAACCCTCGGCCGGGCGCCCCGAGCAGGTTGGATTCGGGCACTCGGCATCCGTCAAAGCGCAGCCCATGGGTGTCCGATGCGTGCCATCCCATCTTGTGGTACGCCGGCTCCACGACGAAGCCGGCGGTGCCCGAAGGAACGATGAGGGTCGAGATGCCCTCGGTGGTGCGTGCCGTCACCGTGACCAGGCTGGTGATCTCGGTGCCTGAGTTGGTGATGAAGCATTTCGATCCGTCGATCACCCAATGCGGCTGACCGCCCGAGGTGTCGAGCGCCGCGCGGGTCTTGGTCGCGCCGGCGTCCGAGCCGGCGTCGGGCTCCGTCAGGCCGAACCCGGCGAGCGCCTGGCCAGCCACTAAGTCGGGCAGGTACTCGTGCTTCTGCGCGTCTGATCCGAACTCGAAGATGGGCTTGGCGCCGAGGCAGACGCCCGCTTCGAGGGTGATTCCCAATGATTGATCGACACGACCGATTTCCTCGATGGCGATGCAGAGAGTCGTGAAATCCGCCCCTGCTCCGCCGTATTCCTCCGGGAATATGAGACCGAACAGCCCGAGATCGCCCATGGCCTGGACGGTGTTCGTCGGAAAGGTGTGGTCGAGATCCCATTGCGCCGCATAGGGGGCGATCTCGGCGTTCGCGAAGTCGCGCACGACGGACCTGAATTGATTCTGCTCGTCGGTGAATTGCATGTGGTTACGAACCTCGTGTCTGGATCGTCTGACTGGCGACTACAGGGCCATGAACTTGCGTTGCAGGTCGCGGTCGTTGCGAAGCTCCGCGATGTCGAGGCTTTCGATGATCTCGCCCTTCTCCATGATCAGACCGCGGCGGGCGATGCGGGCGGCGAAGTCGAGGTTCTGCTCCACGACGAGAACGGCGATGCCGCGCGTGGAGTTGATGTGGTCGATGACCTCTGCGATCTGATCGAGAATCGACGGCTGAATCCCTTCGGAGGGCTCGTCGAGCAGCAGCAGCCTCGGCTCGGCGACGAGTGCGCGTGCGAGCGCCAGGATCTGCTGTTGGCCACCGGACAAGCTGCCGCCCTTGGCTCGGCGGCGAGTCGCCAACAGGGGGAACTCCTCGTAGATCTCGTCGAGGCTGCTGTTGCTGGAGCGCCCGGCTGCTGCGGCACCCACTTTGAGGTTCTCTGCCACGGTGAGCTTCGGAAAAATGTCCCGTCCTTGTGGCACGTGGGCGATTCCCATGCGGGCACGTTCGTAGGGCTTGAGTGGGGTGAGATCGGTGCCTTCGAAAGTCAGATTCCCGCCGGTGCAGCCGACAGCGCCGCTGATGGTTCGCATCAGTGTCGTCTTGCCGACGCCGTTGCGTCCGAGGACGGCGACGCGTTCCCCGGCTTCGAGGGACAGGTCGACGCCGTGGAGGACCGCCGCGGTTCCGTACCCGGCACGCAGATCAGTCGCTTGCAGCATCGGCGTGGCTCCCTCCCAGGTAGATGTCGATAATGCGCTCGTCGTCTGACAGCTCCTCGAAGGTGCCTTGAGCGAACACTGCTCCCATGTGGAGCACGGTGATCGGTGCTTCAAGCTGGCGCACGAATTCCATGTCGTGCTCGACGACGATGACGGATGCCTGTTCGCCCAATTCGGTGACGAGGCTGGCGGTGCGCTCGGTTTCGTCCCGGGTCATTCCCGCTGTCGGCTCGTCGAGCAGCACAATGCCTGGATTTCCGGCGACGACCATGCCGATTTCCAGCCATTGCTGCTGGCCGTGGGACAGCGTGCCCGCGGGACGCTCAGCGTCGTCGCTCAGCCCGAGCCACTCGAGCAGTTCCGCGGAACGGTTCCGGGCCGATTCGATGCTGCGAGTCTTTGCGTAGCACGCGAGCCAGAGATTCTCTCGTGCCGTCAACGCCTTGTAGATCGAAGCGACTTGCAGCTTGATGCCGATGCCGCTGCGGGCTCTGCGGTAGGGGTGCCACTTCGTCAGGTCATGGTCGTCGAGCGTCACCGATCCCGATGTGGCGCGCAGCTGACCGGACAGCAGTGCGAGCAGCGTGCTCTTGCCGGCGCCGTTGGGTCCGATGAGACACGACACGCCTCGTGGCGGGAACTCCAACGTGACATCGTCCACCGCCGCCAGTCCGCCGAACCGTCTCGTGACGTCACGAGCTGCGATACGGCGCGCCGGCTGCTCGATGGTGTCGTGCAGCTCGGACTCAGCCGCGAAGCCGCGGTCAACTGCGTCGTCTTCCGCCGCCGCGTCTTGGTGAGCGTGCTGACGCGCACTGCCGGCTAGACGGTTCCGGAACCAGGTTCGGACGTGGCCCAAGCTGGGAACGATCCCGCCGGGCAATGCCAGCACGATCACGATCAGCAGCAGTCCGAGAACGATTGGCTCGTTGTCGCCGCTCGCACCGCCAAACCAGGACGAGAAGCCCTTGACGACCAGCACGCCGACAAACGCTCCGGCGACGCTGGTGCGGCCGCCTACCAGTACCCAGATCACCACCAGTGCCGCTGGTGCGAGCGAGAACACCGGCGGGCTGATGAACCGGCCCCACGCTCCAAACAAGGCGCCAGCAAGTCCTGCGATTGACCCGCCGATGGTGAACAGCGCCAGCTTGTGCCAGCGCACGTCGTAGCCGAGCAGTTCTGTGCGCAGCTCGTTGTGCTGCAGGGCGACGGCGATCCGCCCGAACGGCCGTCGCGAGATGACCCGGATGATCACGGCGATGAGCAGTCCAGCGGCGACGCATACCAAGAAGAACTGTGTCCGGGTGAGAACGTGGCTCTCAGCTCCTGACAGCCGCCATGTGAGGCGGGGAATGCGAGTCATTCCGTTGTATCCGCCGAAGGGGGCGTCGCCGATGCGGTACGCGGTGCCCGACGTCGAGTTCACGAATGCGAACAGCACCAGGCTCGTGGCCAGAGTGATGATTGCCACGTAGACGTCGGTGACGTTGCCGTAGAACATGAAGTAGCCGAGCAGTGCTGCGAAAATCGACCCGACGACGACTGCGGCAACTACTGCGGTGATCGTCTCGCCGGTGTTGTCAGCGAAGTTGATGGCCCAGAACCCGTAGGTGTAGCCGCCGATGCCGTAGATGGCTGCTTGGCCAAGGCTGAAGATGCCGCCCTGTCCCCACACGAGCGTCAGCGACAGCGCGAGAATCGCCTGGGTAGCCCACAGTGACCACTCGAACGCGGTGAATTCCTGCACCAAGTTCGCCAGGACTGCCGCTACAACAAAGGCAGCGGCGGCGCCGGCAAGGTCCGTGCGCAACCTTCCATGAGCGGGTCCCCCGCCTGGTGCGCCGAGCCGCGCCAGCAAGGCGTTCACCGCAGGCTCCGACGGCCGGTGAGGCCCTGGGGCATGAATCGCAGGATGACGATCGCCGCGATCAGCAGCATGGCTTGGCCGATTACGGGCGTGAACCAATTCGTGCTGAGGTTCTCAATGAACCCCAGCAGTCCGCTGGCCGACACGGGCCCGGCGACGAATGCCGGACCGCCGACGATCACCGTCATGAATGAACGGGCCACGAATGTCTGGCCCATGGTCGGGATGACTCCGACGAGCGGAGCCAGCAACGCACCTGCGGCGCCGGCCAACGCCGCGCCGAACCCGAACGTCCACATGTTCACCCGAGACGTATTGACACCGAGGCCCTCGGCCATGGTGTGGGACTGCACCGACGCTCGCGCATGCAGGCCGTAGCGGGTGTGGTGCATGACGGCGTAGGTGACCAACACGCACACTGCAGCCGCCCCCATCAGCACGACGTTGTAGGTCGACATGGAATAGCTGCCGACGTTGAAATTGCCGACTGGCACCGCGATGCCCTCGGTCACCGATCCGTAGAGGTTCTCGATGACCTGCACCATGATCAACGAAAGGCCCCAGGTCGCCAGCATCGTGTCGGCCAGGCGGGCGTAGAGCCATCGGATGAGCAACCGCTCGACGATGATGCCGAACACACCGACCGCTACGGCTGCGGCCAGCATCGCAATCCAGATGTTGAGGCCGTTGCGAACCCCGCTGAGCGTGGTGAAAGCCCCCAGCATGATGAACTCACCGTGAGCGAGGTTGATGATCCCCCGCATGCCGAAGGTAATTGCCAGACCGATGGACACCAAGGCCAGAATCGAGATCGTCGTGGCGAGATCGAAGCCGAGGTTGAAGAGTCGGTCGAAGGCCATCGGCTCGAGGTGCTCCGTTGCTCTTCGGGTTCATGAAGCAGTCGCAGGAGGGCGCCGAGGGGTGTTGGCGCCTTCCTGCGACTGCATCTCGCCGGCCCCGCTGGGAGGGATCAGGGAGTGAACTGCTCGTTCGTGTCGGGGCTGGCGATCAGATCACAGACGTCCTGTTCGAACGACGGCGGGATGTTGTCGAACGTCTCGAAGACGTCGAAGCCGTTGCTGGCATTGGCACGGGCCAGGCTGACCGGCTGGATCAGGTGGTGCGAGCCGCCGTCCATGCTCACCTCGCCCTTTGGACTGCCGAAGCTGACACCGCTCTCAAGCTGTGCGATCACGGCGTCGCGGTCCAAGGTCCCTGCGGCGTTCACAGCGTCAGCCCACAGGTGCCACCCCTCCCAGACATAGACAGCAAGGTCGGTGATGTAGGGGTAGTCACTGCCGAATTCGTTCTGCCACGCAGCGACGAATTCCGCGTTCACTGCGGTGTCGAGCTCTTCGAAGTACGGGTAGGCGACGACGATGCCCTCAGACGAGGCCCCATCGAGTGCGACTTGTTCGCTGCCCAGACCGAACGTCGTCGACACGATGGGGATGTCGGCGTTGACCCCGGCGGCTGCGTACTGGCTGTAGAAGGACATGTGGGCGCCGCCGACCAGCAGCGACACGACTGCGTCGGGGCTGGCGTCCTGCACCTCTGAGATCGTGGTGCCGAACTCGGCAACGTCGAGGGGGAAGAAGTCTTCTCCCACGATCTCGCCGCCGTTGGCAGCCGCGTACTCACGGACCCAGTCGGCCGAGATCTGGCCGTAGTTGTAGTCCGCAGCCAGCACGTACAGGCGCGGCCCCATGTTCTCGATAGCCCACGGGATCAGCACCTGCAGCTGCTGTGTCGGCACCACGCCGGTGACGAAGGTGTTGCGGTCACACACGCCGCCCTCGTAGAGGACGTTGTAGAAGTACAGCAACTCGGCCTCGTCGAAGATCGGCCGAATCGCCTCACGCGACGCGCTGGTGATGCCGGCATGAACCACGGCGAGGTCTTGGGCAACCAGCTGATCGGCTCCGGTGATGTACTCGTTCTGATCAGACTTCGAGTCGAGCGCCACGAGCTCGAGCTGACGGCCCAGCACGCCGCCCTTCGCATTGATGTCAGCGATCGCGAGCCTTGTTGCGTCCGCCATCGGCGTGCCGTAGATATTCAGCGGCCCTGTCTCGTCGAGGAGACTGCCGACACGGATCGGCTCTGTCTCCACAGGAGCAGCGGCCTCGTCGTCCGCCATGTCGGCAGTCGTGGTTTCCGTGGCCTCCGCAGCAGTGTCGGCAGTTCCCGCTTCGATGGCCGCTGCGGTGTCGGCCGCCGGATCGGCGGCATCATCGCTGCTGGCACACGCTGCCAGCGTCAGCCCGAGTGCGATCAGTGCGACGGTGAGTCGGTATAGGTGACTTCGGGCGCGGCACCCGGCCACGCTTGCATTTGCAGACATAGGAACTGGTCTCCCCCTTCGTGACGCTTCAGGCATTGATCGCAGACGCCGCACCGTGCGGCCGCTGCGACGCATTGCGTCTGAGGCGTGTTCTGCAAGTGCTTATGTCGCAGGCTGGATGTGCCGACACACGCGATTGCAGGGTTGAGCGCAACTACCCGCGAATGCAGGTGATGGCTAGAGGAGTCTTAACTCGCGGGCGATCGCCACAGCTTCGATGCGGTTACGCGCATGCAACTTCGACAGCAGCACCTGGGTGTAGCTGCGCACCGTGTTCTCGGCGAGATGCAATTCGGCTGCGATCTCCTTGCTGGTGCGACCCAGCGCCATGACGCACAAGACCTCGTATTCCCGCAGGGTAAGCGACTCATACACGCCGCCTTCTTCTCCGAGCCGCAGTGCCCGAACTCTCGGGTCCGCCACAAGCGACGGATCCACGTAGATCTCGCCGGACATGACGCGGCGCAGTGCGTCCACCAGATTGCTGGCGTCCTTCAGCACAACCCCCACCGCGCCCGCGTTCAGGCAAGCCCTCAGCGGTTCCCGGTTGTCGAAGGCTGTGTGGATCACGATGCGAGACGCCAGCGCAGCCTCAGCCAGCAGCCGGCACAGGTGCGGCGCGAAGCTGTCGCCCAGCTTCAAGTCCAGCAGCACTAGATCAGGTGCCAGCGACTTCGCGAGTGCCACCCTGTCGACGCCCTTGGTGGCCTCGCCGATCATGGTGAAGTCCGTCGTTTGAGCCAGAAGCTGGCGGACTCCGTCGATTACCACGGGATGGTCGTCGATCACCAATACCGACGCGGTCATCGGCTCTCGCCGACGGGCATTGTGATGCGGACCGTGGTCCCTCCGTCCTCTCCGGGCCGCACCTCCAGGTCGCCGCCCTGACGTTGTGCCTGCCGCAGCATCGAAGCCAAACCCCAGTGCCCGTCGCCGGACGGAATCACCAGGGGCTCGACGTTCTTCGGCAGCCCGTAGCCGTCGTCTTGAATAACCAGTGACACTTCTGCGTCCCTGAAGTCCAGCGTGGCAACGACCATGGACGCCTGTGCGTGCTGTTCGATGTTGAAAAAAGCTTGGCGGGCGATGCCGACGAGTGCAGCTTCGACTCTTTGCGGCATCGGACAAATTGCACCTCGCACGACGAAGTGCGCCATGAGCCCCGATCTACCGGCCAAGTCGTCGATCTCGCTTTGCAGCGCAACTGTCGCGGACTCGCTGGGCACTCTGGGCTCGGTGACCTTGAACGCTTGACGCAATCGCTGGGTTGCCTCGTGGGCCTGCCGTTCGATGCGCTCGGCGATCACGGACTGGCTCTCGTTGCCTCCATCGCGCAGACATTGAGCGGCGACGCTGATCGAGAACAGCAGCTGGCTCACGTCGTCGTGGAGGTTGCTCGCAATGCGCAGACGTTCGGCATCGACGTGCCGCTGGATGGCGGCGGCGGCTCGAACCGAGGCTGCCATCATCGGCGCGAGGCTGGAAGCGGCTTCTTCGAGCAGCACCTTGGATCGGTCGCCGATCGATCCGATGGAACGCAGACCGCCGTACAGGATGCCCACGAGATCATCTTCGTATTCGACCGGCACAGCCACCATGCCGCCGAGTCCCTCAGCAGACACCACGTCGGCGAAGTGATTGGTGATGCGCGGATCGGTGGTGTAGTTCTCCACCTCGATCGGCCGCCGCTCAATCATGACCCGGCCGCCCATGCCCTCACCCGTCGACAATTGGACTTGACGGAAACGGTCGGTGCGTGCGCCATGGACGCCCCGCATCGCGTAGTGCGATATGCCGTCTCGCACAGCCACCGAAACGAGTGGGAGCCCCAGCAGGCGATGCAGCAGCGTGGCGGTGCGCTGGGCGAGCGCGGCGGGGTCAAGGAATCCGACCAGCGTCTCGCTGAGATCCGCGAGTCGTTCGAGATCCTCGAGGCCGACAGATTCGCTGCCGCTGGTGCCGTTTCCTCCAGGCCTGACTTCAGTCATGGCTCCCTCGCGCTCTGAGACCGATGTTTTCCCAATCAATAGAGCACGGTTCGTGTGCCCTTCGTTCAGTCGTGGAGCCTCTCTTTTGCCATCGGAGAAAGGGCGAAACCGCCCACAAGCTTCTCATAGGCACGGCCTACCCGAATCAGCAGGGTTTCATCCCATTGCTTGCCCACGATGCTCATGCCCACCGGCATGCCATGGCCCGCTGCGACCGGAATCGTCAGGTCAGGATTGCCGGTCACGTTGGAGACTGCCGTGTTGGGAATCATCTCCAACGCACGCGCCACGTACTCGTCGATCGGGGCGTCACTCGACGGGATCTTCTTCGCCGGGAACGGCAGCGTCGGGTAGCACAGCACGTCATAGTCGGCGAATGCCGCGTCGACGGCGGCGTTGATCTGCGGGCGAACGTTGGAAGCCCGCGCATAAGCCCCGCCGCCGGTATGGGAGATCGTGTGCTCCGCGCACAGCATCACGAACTTGAGCGTTTTCGATGTGAGATGGGCGTTGGCCTTCCAGCCTCGGTGTGAGTGCTCGATCTGTTCGGGGTCGAACCGGCCTCGGTAGTTCATGCCGTAGCCATTGCCGCGGATCATCTGCCACATGGCGCCGTCGGTCGCGATGACGTTCCAGACATGCAGGGCATCTCGGTGTTCGGGGATCGAGACGGTCTTGACGATTGCGCCTGCGTCCGCGAGACGATGAGCGGCAGTTTCCACGAGTGAGTCGGAATCGAGGTCGCTGAGGCCCTCCCATCCGAATCCTTCGGCGACGACGCCAACCCTGAGGCCCTCGATCCCGTCGTCCATGCCGGCGGAGTAGTCGATGCCCGAAGGTGCATGGGGTTGGCGAGGGTCGTGGCCGTCAGGACCTGCGATCGCGGTGAGAAATGTCGCCAGATCGGCCATGTTGCGTGCGATCGGACCCAGATGGTCGATGGTCGACTCGATCGGGTAGGCGCCGGTGTAGGGGACGAGGCCGAACGTTGGCTTCAGTCCCGCGTTGCCGCAGAACGCGGCCGGCATCCGGATCGAGCCGCCTTGGTCGCCAGCGATAGCCATGTCCACTTCGCCTGCGGCCACCAGGGCGCCGCTGCCGCCCGACGAACCGCCCGAGGTTCGCGATGTGTCCCATGGGTTGCGTATGGGACCAGTGGCGCACGTGTGGCTGGCGCCCGAGAAGCACAGGTCCTCGCAAGCCGACTTGCCCAGGATCGTGCCTCCCGCAGCCAGGATCCGGGTCACGACAGTGGCGTCGACCGTGGGGATGAATCCCTCCACGATGCGCGAGCCGTTCATCATCGGGACCCCCGCGACCGCCACGTTGTCCTTGATGGCGAACGTCTTTCCCGTCAGCGGACCGAACTCGGATTCGCGGAGCTCACACCGGACATACCAGGCTCCGAGTTGGTTTTCGCCGTCCGCCGGGTGGTAGCTGTGGCGCTCCGGCGCAGCGGGCTTGGATGCGTCGTACATCGCATCGACGTACTCATATGACCCCAACGCGCCTTCGATCAGGGTCTGATACACCGAGAGCTCGTCGTCATGGAGCCCCAGATTCCAGTTCTGTGAGATCGCCCGAAGCTCGTCGAGGTCGGGTACTGGAATGGCCACCGCTACCCCCAGGGTCGTCCGTCGTCGCGACCCTCGAAAGGGCCGAACCGTTCGCAGCGTAAGTACGGCCGCGAACGCCATGTCACCTGCAATTGCGGGTATCTGTGTTGCCGCTCGACAGGCGGATTCAGGCTGAGAGGCGGCGGGCCGTGGCTGCGTCGAACCCCACGGAGAACTCGATCGGCCGGTCCTCGCGGTGCCGTTGGCGTCGAGGTGCCACTGACCCAGCAGCACGATCGACGACTCGGCCGCCTCTCGAGCCAGCGACGCCAGGCCAGAACGGAACGTCGCCATCGCCCCCATTCCGACGTCGAACTGCTGAGGCTGTCGTGTCTCCTATTTTCGCGACGGCTTCACGAACGGCAGTCTCGAGAGCGAAACCGGAACATCGATCGGGTGTTCGCTCTCATCCCACCTCAAGGACACAGCTTCAAGAGGATCCAGGTGAGCTGGCAAGTGGGCGAATCCGATGATTTCCTTGAGATTCGAACTCCAACCGATGCTTGTCGCGAATCCAGTCACGTCACCCCCACTGAGCAGCTTCATAGGGGGGATACGTCGAATTTTTCCGTTGACGATGGGCATCTCATCGCGCTCCACGTATGAAGACACAAGCTGACGCCAATCAACTCTCATGGCCCAAATGCGACGTCCGATGCCTCCGGCTTGACTTTCAGTAAGGAGTGCATTTCTTCCGACAAAGTCACCCTTGTTGAAGTCCACAAAGCGTCCGAGATTTAGTTCGTACGGCGAAGCATGGTACGCATCATCTACCAGTCCGTAACTATGCGCCTTTACGACATCTGGACCCGCTCGTGCATAGTCGATGGCGGGAAGTACCATGCCAGCCTCGACGCGAACGATGTCTTGAGACGCGTGCCCACACGGCTCGATCGAGGCGCCAGAAGGCGTAGATACGAGCGCCTCCCAAACGTCGTTTCCAGCTTCCGGGGGAACCCAGAGTTCGTAGCCCTTGACTCCCGTGAATCCCGTGCGCCAAACGTGTACTGGCACCGAGGAGAATGCTGTTCGGCGGCCGCGTGAGAACTTTAGATGAGACCAGTCTTGCCCGGTTGCTTCTTGGAGAATCGACAACGCATCCGGTCCTTGCAATGCGAGAATCCCGAAGCAATCTGTGACGTCTTCAATAACAACCTCTAGCCGTCTGCGCTGCCGTGATAACCATCGATTCATCAAACCTGCTGTGACGATGAAGTCAATCTCGCTCAGTCGAAGTAGCATGCCTTCAACGATGACCTTCCCAAGATCATCGCACCATGGTGTGTAGTATGCATGATTGATGGCAATCTGCGTTGCATCTCTCGGAATGAGTCGATTGATGAAACGCTCTGCATCTGGCCCATGAATATGAATCTTGGCCAGAGGTGACTTGTCCTCCAGCATTGCAGCATTACGGATTGCAGCAGTTTCTACGGCGATACTGGAAAAGAATTCGGGTAACGCATTTTCGCCCCAGGTCGCCCAAGCTCCCTGCACATTCGCTCTTCGAGCCGCAGCAGTAAAAGGACTGCAGGCAAAGAGTCGATCGGTGAGCGGGGAACCAAAGAACTCTAGACTCATCGGACTAAGTCTCTCTTTCTTCGACTCTTGACTGACACATTCTCAGGCCAAGTGATCCGGGACATCCTGCGAGAGGGTCGGCGACGATCCCGGAAGCAGAACGACAATATTGAGAAGTCGGGCCTCAAAATCTCCGCCGATCCACCGGTGAGGCACATTCGCCACAAATACCATCGTGTCTCCGGCTTCTAGAGTTTCGACTCCATGACCCTCAAGCTCGACGGAAACAGTGCCCTCGAGGACATAGAGGATCTCGTCACCGGCATGTGTCCATGCAGGATCACTTCTGAATCCGGGGGGCACCACACATTCACGTATCTCCATTCGTCGACGCGGAGTCGATGTGAGCATCCGAGCAAGCTGCGGAGGATCCGCTTCGTCAGCGCTCCTCCACACACCCTCGTCGCGCCGGACAACACTCACGATTGGTTCCGCGCCCTGAGCTAGGAGTTCGGGTGCGGTGATCTTGAGCGCGCCAGCGATTCTGTAGAGCGCGCCCAGACTGACGTTCGTCAACCCGTTCTCGACTTGGCTCAAGAAACCAGTGGACAACCCTGTCTCCCGGGCTACGTCTGCGAGAGTCATGCCCAGGTCGGTGCGGACGAGGCGGATCCGCTGCCCCAGCAGCGCGATGTCGACAGAATCGCTCTCGCTCGACCCGGATTCACTCCTGGTCTTTTGCATCGTTTGTGCTCCTTTAGTTGCGGGGTACAGGGGTGGCGAGGAATCTCGGCATGTTGGTCTCACGGCGGCTGGCAAGGAGTGCCACGAGCGCCACGACGTATTGCGCAGCGAGCAAGATCTGGCTGGGTATGGAGATGTCAGGACGGACCACAAGAAGAACGAGTGAGGCCACAATCACTGCCGCCAGCGGGCCGAGGGTTCGTAGCTTGACCACCTCGGTGCGTCTGAGACTCCGCCAGATCAGGAGTGCGGCGATGATGCCGATCAGCAACCACACCGACGCCGGAACAGCTGACTCGGCCTGGAGTCTCAGCTGGAGGGCGTCGGCTGCGCCAAAGAGCAGTGCGCCAACCAGTACGCCCGCTGGCCGCCATCGGCCGAACACCAGGATCGCGATCGCGATGAAGCCCCGTCCTGAGGTCATGGCCTCTCTGAAGACGCCGACCGAGCCGATGGACAGGTACGCGCCGGCTAGGCCGGCGAACGCTCCCGCAATCGTCGTCGACACCCACTGTGTGCGAAGGGGACTCACTCCAGCGGCGCTCGCGGCCGACGGGTTCTGTCCCGTCGCACGGATCCCGAGTCCGAGGCCGGTTCGAGCGAGCATCAGGGCAACCACCCCGATCAGCACGAACGCGACATACCCGAGCAGATTCTGCTCGAAGAGAGCCCCGCCGATCCAGGGGATCTCGCTGAGGACGGGAATGGCGATCGGGTCAAGCCTGTCGATCGGCCCCGAACCGCCGGGAAACGCCCGCTCCAGCGCGTAGTTGGTAGCGCCCAGAGCCCCGATGTTGAGCCCGATCCCGACGACTACCTGGTCTCCACGCAGGCCTATCGCCACCGCAGCCATGAGGAGGCCCCCGAACGCGCCGGCCAGAATGGCGGCCAGAATGCCCGCGGTGATGCTCCCACTGCTTGCTGCGGCCCAATAGCCGACGAACGCGCCTGACAGCATCATGCCTTCGAGTCCCAGATTCAGCACGCCAGAGCGTTCGGAGATGAGCTCGCCGGTCGCGGCCAAGAGCAACGGGATCGCCAGGCGGATGGTGGCTGCTAGCCACAGCGCGTCGAAGGGCTCCATCACAACCCTCCCGCCGGATGACCGACCGCCTCGGGTACAGGCACGGCTGACCGCTGACGTCCCCAGCGATGCTCGAGCAGGACGCTGGCTGCCACGGCGAGGATGATCAAACCCTGCACCACCAGCACGATCTCCGAGGAGACCCCTGCTCGAGATTGCAGCGCACCCCCGCCTTGGCGCAAGGTAGCGATGAGGAGCGCCGCGGGAAGCAGGCCCGGAATCGAGTTGCGTGCGAGCAGGGCGACGACGATGCCGTCATATCCATAGTTCGCGCTGAAGTTGTCGGACACCGTGGTGATCTCGCCAGCCAGAATCCGGGAACTGCCGGCGAGGCCTGCCAGCGCGCCCGAGATGAGCAAGGCCAGCACTCCGAAGCGAGTCGGAGACACGTCCATGTGGCGGGACATTTCGGGATTGGCGCCGACCATGTCGAAGCGGAAGCCCAACGTGGTCCTCGCCAGCACGAGCCAGGTGAGGCCGATCAGCGCGACCACCCCGACAACATCCCAATGGAGTGCGGTGCCTGCGAACATCTCGGGCCACTGGGCCGAATCCCTGACGCTCTCGCTGCGGGCAAACCCGCTGCCCTTGTCCTGCATGGGGCCCCGGATGACCCAGGCGAGCACCTGGATGGCGATGAGGTTGAGCATCAGCGTGGTGAGGATCTCGCTCGCTCCGGCTCGCGCCCACATCCATGCAGCGATGCCGGCATAGAGCGCTCCGCCGACGAGTCCGGCCGCCACGGCTATCAGCAGGTGGGCCGGTCCCCAGGGCACCTCGATATTGATGCCGACCCACCCCGCCGCCAGCCCTCCCGCGATGATCTGCCCCTCGAGTCCGATGTTGATGCGCTTCACCCGGAAGGCCACGATCCAACCGGTGGCACAGAGCATGATCGGGATGAGTTTGCTCAGAGTCGACGCGGCCGGGCGAGTCCCGCCGTAGGCCCCCTGGAACACCGCGCTGACCACTGTGCCGAGATCGTGGTCGTTGAGAACCAGGATGATCGCCGATATCAACAGAGCTAGACAAAGCGCGACGCCCGAGGCCAGGACCGGTCGAAGGGCTGCGGAACGAGTCGGCTGCCAACTCACGCCGACGCGCCTGTCATCTTCAGGCCAATGTCGGTGAAGTCCGCTTCATCGGGGCGGATCACCTCGCTCGGCCTGCCCTTGAACAACACGACGAACCGGTCCGACAGAGCCAGGATCTCGTCGAGTTCCTCTGAAATGAGCGCTACAGCGCCGCCCGCGTCCCGGAAGGTCCGTATGACCTCGTAGACGAACTCGATGGCGCCGACGTCGAGGCCTCGGGTCGGATGGACGGCGACGAGCAACTCCGGACTGTTGTGCATCTCGCGTGCGATCACAGCCTTCTGCTGGTTCCCTCCCGAGAGGTCGGAGAAGGCGGCGTGCATGCCCGGTGCGCGGATGTCGAACCGTTCGCACAGCCTCATGCAGTGCTGGTCGATAGCACCGAACTGCAGCCACCCCCGTTTCGACAGCGGCGCTGCGGCAAAGTCGCGATACATCAGGTTGTCCCGAAGCGAGCGATCGACTGCACTGCCGATGGCATGCCGGTCGGCGGGAATCAGCCCCGTGGCTGAGCGCTTTTCGTCCCCTGGGACTGACGTCTCCGGCGAGGCGTAGTGCAGTACTTCGCCCTCGGTCAGCACTACCAGCCCAGTCAACACGTCGGCCAGCGTGCTCTGGCCATTGCCCTCCACGCCAGCAACCCCGAAGACTTCACCCCGGTGCACGGAGAAGGAGACGTCGTCGAGATTCGCGTCGTGCAGAGCTGAGGCAGTGGAGACCGATCTCAGCTCGAGGACTGCATCTCCGGGTGTGTTGGGGGTGTTCCTTGAGAGCAGCGAGACGTCGCGGCCCACCATCATCCGGGCGATGGTCTTCTCATCGGCATCGGAAGCGTCGACGGTTCCGATCTTGCGGCCGCGACGCAGCACGGTGCAGCGGTCGGCGACGGCAAGGGCTTCATGGAGCTTGTGATCGGTGAAGACGATGGACTTGCCGTCGTTGACCAGCGACCTGATCACCTGTTGGAGACCGGTCCACTCGACCGGTGACAGCACCGCGGTCGGTTCGTCCATGATCAGGATCTCCGCCCCCCCGAATAGAGCCTTGACGATCTCGACCCGTTGCTGGAGCCCGATGGGAAGGTCGCGAACTCTGGCGTGCGGGCTCACTTCCAAACTGTGCCGTGACGAGAAGTCCGCGAGTTCCGACGCGAGCCGGGAGAGTCGGCTGGACCGCCACCACCCAATCCCGAGGGCTACGTTCTCGCAGACCGTGAGGTTGTCCACCAACTCGAAGTGCTGAGACACCATCCCGATTCCGGCTGCCTTGGCGTCTCGGGGACTGCGGAGCCGAATCGGCTGGCCGTGAACCGAGACGGTTCCCCGGTCAGGGCGCACGAGCCCGTAGAGAATCTTCATCAGTGTGCTCTTGCCCGCTCCGTTCTCGCCCAACAGGGCGTGGACTTCGCCCGCGCGAAGATCGAAGTCGACATCCGAGCAGGCGAGCAGGCTCCCGTAGGCCTTGGTAATGCCCTCAGCATGCAGCACTGCGGACTTCGCCGGTTCCGAGGGAATGTCGCTTTGGTGTCCCGGCACAGCAGATGGCGTGTCGTCGCCGGATCAGGACCCGGCCGCGAGGTTCTTGGCGCGCTTGCGTGACACGAACGGGGGATCCATCACCTCGGCCCGTATCTCCATCGCCGGGAACTCGCCGCCACCCCAGCTGATGGTGACCTCTGTTCCCGGCTCGGTCAACCCCACGTCGATGCGGCCGAAGGAGAACACTCGGCGAACTATCGGGCTGTAGCAGACGCTCGTCGCCCATCCAACCTGCTGCCCATCGTGAACGATCGGGAAGGCCTCAGGAAACAGCGGATGCGGGAATTGAATCGGCGGTGGCGACGGTTCGTCCCTGAACTGGGCCGCGTACAGCTCGATCACGTCGTCACTGTTCCAGACCAGCCCCTTCATCCGCCGGGCCGGGCCGCCTGCGTCAATCTCCGCCTGCAGCGCGGCCTTGCCCATGAAGTCGTCCTCGCGGTCGAGTCCTACCAGATAGTCGAGATTGAGCTCGAACGGCGAGCAATAGCTCATCTCCGGATCGAGCTGGTTGCGACGCAGAATGCCGGGGTCCCCCTCGAAGGCGCACTGATAGTCGAAGTGCAGCATCACCAGCCCGGCCTCGGCCCGGGTCAGCCTCGACGTGTAGTTGCCAAGGAAGCCAAGTCCATGCTTGGCGCCTGCTTCGACGAGATGAGCGATGAGGTCGTTCGTTCGATCAGCCTCGACGTAGATCTCGTAGCCGACCTCGCCGGTGAATCCCTGCCGCAGGATTTCACACGGTATGCCTGCGATCTCGGTGGCCTGCAGCCGGGAGAAGCGGAGCCCTTCCATCAAATTCCCGGCGGCGTCGTTCATCAGCGCGGTGGAGTTCGGTCCCTGGATCGACATCAGGCAGTACTGGGTGCGAATGTCGGTGACCTGCACGTCGAAGTTCCCGACCTCGATCACGTGCTGCAGCCAGCTGTCGATCTGGTCCGTGGTGATCATGTAGGTGTCCTCGGACACGCGGGTGATCAGGGGATCCTGGATGACCTTGCCGTCCTCGCGAGCCATCACGGTGTACATCGACTGGCCGATCTCGATATCAGCGAAGTCCTTCCGGGTTTGCAGGAACCGCATGAATTCGTGGACATCAGGACCGGAGATGTTGAACTTGCAGATCGGACTCCAATCACCGATCACCACGGTCTCGCGAAGTTGCAACGCCTCCCGGTACCAGCCCACGTACTCGTCCACAATGAGAAACGGACCCCACTGCGTCCATTTCTGAGCTTTGCTGACCAGTTCCATCTGTCCGGCGCCGGGAACGAAGAACATGGGTCGCTCCGCTCCCAGCGGGAGGTCTGTATTCATGGCCAGCTGGTACTGGTCCTGGCCGTAGGCACCGCGGTAGTTCTCTGCCTCGTGCATCGCCTGTCCCTTTGGGTGAGGTCGTGAGCTGTCGAAGCTAGACCCCGGGCGGCAGAACGATGGATCCGTCGTTGATGCCGGCGATGAGGTCGGCAACCTGGGCCTCCAAGTCCGCGGAGGCGTAGTCGGGACAGAGCACGAATGACTGGATGTTCGGATCCTCGACCCCCCAAAGGGTGAGGTCCGCCGGCATCGAACCTGACAGGAACGCTGACACCATCGTGTCGACCTGAGCCAAGGAACTCAGCGTTGCCGTCCCCACCAACTGGGTCGAGCGGCCGCATTGGGGGAAGATGACGCTGAAGATCTTGACGTCTTCGCCGCTCTCGTCGACGGCCTGGAGCACGCCCTCGAGTCCAGAGTTCACGAAGGCGAACAGGACATCTGCGCCGGCCGCGATCTGGGCAGCCGCAGCTTCCTTCGCGCCGGCCACGTCCTCGAAGTCGCCGACGACGGTGGAAACGGTCTCGATGTCGGGGTTCACAGAGGTGGCCCCGCCCGAGAACGCGTCAGCCGACTGGGTTGTGGGCGGGATCTCTAGCCCGCCGATGAATCCGACCTTGTTGGTCTGCGTGAGGCCGGCGGCAATCACACCGGCGGGATAAGCGGGCACGCCCTGGCGGACGATGTAGATGTGAAGGTTGGGGTCGTCGGTGGCCTGCCCGTTGACGATCGCGAATTTGACGTCGGGGAACTCGGGCGCCACGATCGTGCCGGCCTCGGCGAACTGGGCGCCGACGCCAATGACGAGATCGTTCGTCGCCGCGAGATTGCGCAGGGCGTCAACCGTCTGCTCCGGGTCGCCGGCGTTGTCCTGTACGGCGATCGTCAGTCCGTAGGCCGCCTCAGCCGCAAGCAGCCCGTCATAGTAGGACTGGCTGAACCCACCGTCATTCCTGGCGGTAGGCAGAGCAAGGCCGACCGTCGGCGGTTCTTCGACCGGCTCCTCGGCGGGCGGCTCCGCTGCAGCTGTTGTTGGGGCCGGAGCCGACGTGTCGTCGGCAGACCCGCTGTCGGCGTCGTCGCCGCAGGATGCGGCGAACAGAGCGAAGACGAGGAGCAGTGGAAGAAGTCTGAGCGCTCGGATAGACACAGTTCACTCCAATATTTGTTTGATATTTGTAATCACCGAACGTAGCCGTATTCTCGCCTGGTCGTCAAGACATGCCTTGAAGCAGCAGGCCGTTGCGCAGCATTAAGGTCGACACAAACCACCTGAGCCGTCTGCATAGGTTGGACTCAGGAGCAGACCATTTTATTTGGCAACACCAAACCTAAGGCACCGCAACCGAGCTTCGCCGATCAATTTGCATTGGCTGCTACTCGCAAGTCGTGGGGAAACGCCCTTCGGCCGGCGCCCGCTACCAGGTGCTCACCGGCAACTACTTCAGCGACGACCCAGCAATCTTCGATCAGGACTGAGCTCTGCTTATCGGCTGCCGACTTGCTCGGTGAGCAGCCGTACAGCCTCCCGCCGGCTCGACTCAGTGCCCCGGTCTGATTGCTCGGATGAGCCGAGCCACGATTTCGGACCAGTCGTCATCGGTCGGGCGACCCCGCTCTTCGGCCTGAACACGCATGGCCAGATAGGTGCCAAGGCTGAGTGACTGGCACAAGAAGACGACAGCATCGGTGCTCAACGACGGGTCGATGACGCCAGACGCCTTGCCTTCGGCCACGATCTCCGCGAGATCGCCCGCTTCTGCCTCCTGGCACTGGGCAACGGCCGGGTGCAGCGACGGTTCCCGGCTGGCGCTGACACATGCCTCGATCCACAGGTTGCGAGTGTCATCGCGTGTCGATATGAACAGCGTCGCGCCGAGCATCGTGAGCTTCTCGGCAGTGGTCGCCTCAGCATCCTTGATCAACAGCAGCATTCGCTGCGCCGATGTGTGCTCGATGACAGCGGTGAACAGTTCGCGCTTGGTGGGCCAACGCGCGTAGATGGCCCCGGTGGTCAGACCGCACGTGCGGGCGATATCCGAGACGGTGGCGGACTCGAAGCCGCGCTCACTGAACACGGTGATCGCCGAATTCAGGAGGCGTTCGGTGACCTCTTCGGGTCCTCGACTGCGTGATGCCGTTTCAGCTGGAACCGGGGAATCGGAATTCGGGAGAAGCGACACTGAACGCTGATCGTAGTCTTAACGACTGTTTGGCCGATGCAGCACTTCGCTGACCCCGCGGGCCGAATTCGACCCCCTCTCGATCCCTCTCTTAGATCGTGATCTCGTGCCGGATGCCTCGGACGTCCATTTCGAAGTCGAGGTCGTGGACCGGGGGGCGCGACCGGTGCCAGCGCAGACCGTGGCGGGTCGCTGGCCCCATGGAAGGGATCACCGCGTCCTCCAGCAGACCTTCGTGCATGAAAATCGTGTACACGTCGGTCGTGGTGACCAGGTCCCAACTGGCGCCCATGGCTGCGAGGCGCGAACCCATGGTGGCCACCACGTGACCGGCTTTCTCTCGCATGGCCTCAGGCCCGGTCTCGCCCTTGCGGATGATGGCGGTGTCGTCGAGCGTCGCTTCGGGAATCTCCCCTGCACCCGAGACCACGAACGTCGTCGGGGCGTCGTCGGTCTCGGCGGTGTAGGAGAAGGCGTGCAGAACCGGCTCGGCGGGCGGGTTGTGAGCTGGGGACACATTGGTGCGGGCCAACGGGTTGTGATCGTCGACGTAGAGGTCCCATGACCGGACGAGCTCGACGTAGCCGGCGTTGAACCCGATGAAGCCTCCCATGGAGTACGGGGACGCGCAGCGGAGTTCGATCGCGCAAAGCGCCTGACGCTCTCGCCCGAACTTGGACAGGTGGGCGTCGATCAGCTCGAAGCCCTCGCGCCACGGCAGGTGAGCGCCCAGCGTGGCGTGAACAACTTCGAACCCTGGGTCGGCAACAACCCCGCTGGAGAACGGGGAAATGCCGGTGAGGAAACGGTAACCGCCTCGAGGGTTTGCGATAAGCATGGGAGTCTCCGTTCGGTGATGCTCGTTGCGGCGAATCCGCCGCGACCGCGAGGAATGCTCGGACAGTACCGATCTTGAATGGTCGTGTCCCCCGACGATGCCGGATGCCACCCGGTGAACGAGCCGTCCGCGAGTTGTTCGCGCAGGCGGTCCTCCTGCTCGGCAAGTTCGGGTGTCAGAACACGTGCGCCGGCCTAGCCGCCGGGCATGCTCCAGCTCAGCACCAGCAGGCAGCCGGCAAGCGCCACAGCGATAGCGAGTAGCCAGTCGACGGAACGGGAGCGGGTCTCGGTAGGTGCATTCATGGTGATTTCTCCAACTCTGTGCACCATGCTCATAAGGTGCATGTTGTCCTCACCGCAGTGCACCAAGGGGGTGTGACACACGAATGCGAGCCATCCACGGTCTGCTCAGTGCAGTGGCCGCCGCGGCGCTGCTGATCGCCGGTTGCAGCTCCGTTGACGACGTCGACGCAGAGGCCGCAGCAGCGCCCGCGGATCCAGTGCCGGTTCAAGCAACGCAGGATGTCGACCTGCTCGAGACGGTGAGGTCGCGGGGCGTCCTCAACTGCGGGGTGTACGGCGCCGCGGTGGCATTCTCCGAGACGCAACCCGACGGCAGTACCACCGGTTTCGACGCCGATTACTGCCGGGCCCTCGCCATCGCGATGCTCGGCGACGTCGGCGCGGTCAACTTCGTGCCGCTCACATCGGCCGAGAGATTCACGGCGTTGCAGAGCGGCCTCATCGACGTGTTGGTGCGGAACACGACTTGGACGCAGGGCCGCGACGGCGACCTGAAATTCGACTTCGCGCCAGTCACCTTCTACGACGGCCAGCAGTTGATGGGCCGCGCCAGTGACGATTTCACGCCTGCATCGACCGTGGCGGACATCGCCGGCGCAACGGTCTGCGCCACCGCCGGGACCACCACCGAGAAGAACATCGCTGACGCAGCCAACGCTGCAGGCGTCGAGATCAGGCTGCAGACCTTCGAGGACCTCGACATCATCACCGACAGCTTCATCACCGGTACATGCGACTTGATGACCACCGATGGCTCAGGGCTCGTCGGTCGCCGGAATCGCCAACAGGGTGATCAGGAGTGGGTGATCTTCCCCGCAGCACTCTTCTCTAAGGAGCCGCTTGCGCCGCTGTACCTGCCGAACCAGTCGACCTTTGGCGACATTGTCAACTGGACGATCTACGCGACGATCATCTTCGACGAGAAGGGCATCACGTCTGCCAACGTCGATGATCTGCTCGGCAGCGGCCAGCTCGATGCCGAGGCAATCCGACTGCTCGGCGGCGAAGGCGAATTGCAGACCAAGATGGGCTTGGAGCCCGATGCGTTCTACGAGGTGGTCCGCCAGATCGGGAACTACGACGAGATCTTCACCCGCAACCTCGAACTTGTCGGATTGCAGCGGGCCGGCACGCCCAATGCTCGCTGGACCGAAGGCGGGCTGATCTACGCGCCGCCAGCGCGCTGAATCACCAGGTGGGCCGCGTCAGCACGCCGCCGTCCACAACGAGGACGATTCCGGTGATCCACCTGGACAGGTCCGAGCACAGGAACACGCACGCGTCGCCGACGTCCGCTGGCGTGCCCAGCCGTCCGAGCGGTGTCGTTGCGTGCCAGCGGGACACGCCGTCGGGCCAGTCGTCGGCGAGGCTGGGCCGGTCGATCAGACCCGGCGAGATGCTGTTCACGCGGATCCCGTCGGGGCCGTAGGCAGCGGCCGCGGCCCTGGCATGCATCAGCAGCCCGGCCTTGGAAGTGGAGTAGTGCCCGGTCCCGTCGTCGGGCTGATGTCCATCGATCGATGCAATGTGCACGATGGCGCCGCCGGAGCCCTGCGCCTGCATCGCGCGGACGGCAGCCTGAGTCAGCCGGTGCGTCGCGTTGAGGTTGACATCGATCATCTCGGACCAGAGGTCGTCGGTCAGCTCGGCGAACGGTGCAACGTTCGCGATGGCGGCGTTGTTGACCAAACCGTCGATACGGCCGTGATGATCGATCGCAGCGGCAACGATGCGCTGCGGAGCGTCGGGGGCGAGCAGATCCGCCTCGACCGAGGTCACGGGGTTGCCGGCGGCATCAACCAGATGGTCGACTGGCGACGACCGCGTGTGGGCCACCACCGTTGCACCGGCCGCTCCGAGGCGCTGGGCGATGCCAGTGCCGACGCCGCCACCAGCGCCGGTCACCACGATGACGCGGCCGTCCAGTCGCAGCAGGTCCGCTGGCGCCCGAAGGTCGTCGTGATCAGCCATAGTCCGTCTCCATTCGCGTGAAGCGTGCGATGTCGGAGGCTGCCTGCGGGTAGGCGGCCACAAGCGCATCCCGCTCGCCCAGCTCGAAACCGGCATCGGTGAATGCGGGCGCCATCGTCGTGCCGACAAGCGACCAGTCGCCCGTAGTTCCCGCCGCCATCCAGACACCGGGCCCGACTGCGACGACGGGCCGCTGTCCACCTGCCAAGTCGTCACCGAGCATCGGACGCTCGACGCCGCCACCGGGTTCCAGCAGCAGTATCTCGACGGGTGCCCCGGCGTAGTGATGCCAGAGCTCGACGCCCCCGAGACAATGCAGAGCGGAGAAGTCCCCCGACTGCATCAGGTAGTAGATCGCTGACGAATGCTCGTCGCGCCAGGTTTGGGCCCACTGGCCGCCTTCGCTCGCTAGTGGAGTGAGGCCCAGCAACTCGGTCACCTCGTCGGCGTCCACAGGCCCAACGTAACCCCCCGCCCAGAAGCGACGTGCGCCGGCAGTTCAGTCTGAGATAGGGGCGATCTCCGGAGCGATGGGGTCGAGACCAAGCAGATCCTCCAGCACGGCAAGCGTCTGCAGCACGCCGATGTCGTCGACTTGATGGCCGAGTACTTGCAGGCCGATGGGCATGCCGTCATCGGTGAAGCCGCAGCAGATGGTTCCCGCTGGGCGCCGGGTGAGGTTGGCCAGCGGCGTGAAGCGGACCCAATTCTCCGTCTCGACGCCGTTGATGGTCCCGTCCCCTCCGACAACAGGTGTCTGGCCCGCCATTGTCGGCGAGAGCATCGCGTCGAATCCAGCCATCACCTCGCCGAGTTGCATCGACAGCTCGGCGGCCTGCTGGCGGGCCGCTGCCACCGTGTCCACCGTCACCCGTTCAAAGGCTTCTTCCAACGCCACGGCGAGTACGTCGGTGACGTCATCCCACGCAGGCGTTCCGTACAGGGGCCGAAACGCCGGCCCGATCAGCCCGCCCAGAAAGAGCGGCAGAAACGCCCCCGAGACCGTGTCGAACAGCGTGCCCATCTCGACGACCTCGACGCCCTCCGCAGCGAGCCGCTCGACCGCAGCAGCACAGCTGGCCAGGATCTCAGCGTCCACCGGTTCACCGTCGAACGCGGGAACCCACAGCACACGCTTCGGAAGCGGGGGGTCGTCCAGCGCCCTGCGCCAGGATTCAGTCGGTGCGGGCAGGCTTCGGAGATCGGACGGATGGGGACCCACCACTGCGTCGAGGCAGTACGCCACGTCACGGATGAGGCGAGCCATCGGCCCCACGCACGACAGGTCCAACAGTCCCGGCGGCGGCGGCCCGCTCGGCACGCGTCCCTGGCTCGTCTTGATGCCCGACAGGCCGCACATCGCCGAGGGGATCCGGATGGAGCCGCCACCGTCGGAGCCAGTGCCGACCGGCACCATGCCCGATGCAATCGCGGCGCCGGTGCCCCCTGACGAACCGCCGGGCGAACGGCTCAGGTTCCATGGATTCCACGTCGCTCCGAACACCGGGTTGTACGTGTCGCCCATACAGCCGAACTCTGGCGTGTTGGTCTTGCCGACGATGACGGCGCCGGCAGACCGCAAACGCGCCACCTCGGTCGAGTCGGCGGTGACCGGCGGGGTGTCGCGCAGGTGCATGGCTCCGCGAGTGGTGACGAACCCTGCGGCGTCGGCGAGGTCCTTGACGCCGATCGGGATGCCCGCCAGCGGGCCGACATCGGAGCCGGCATCGAGTTGCGCATCGATGGCAGCGGCTTGGGAACGAGCGGCCGCTTCATCAATGGCGACGAACGCATTGAGGTGCGGGTTCAGGACTTCGATGCGCTCGAGCGCGTGTTCAGTCACCACCGCTGCGGTCAGCGTCCGGTCTCGCACCATCGACACCAGCGCTTCAACTGTCACTGACCTGAAGTCGGGTACATCCATGGCCGGCCACCTCTTTCGAGGCACGACACTACTGAGCGGTTTAGGCCGGTCCGGTAGCACGGCGATGTCAGCGAGCTGATGCGCCGCCGTCGATCGTGATCGACGTGCCGCTGACGTGGCTGGCCCGATCCGATGCCAGGAAGGCGACCACATCGGCTACCTGCTCCACGGTTCCCGGAGCGGGATCGGCGGGAATCAGCTCTTCCCAGCGGGACTCATCGCCCCATTCGTCGACCGCCTGGCGGCGCAGCAAATCGCCCATGCGGTCGGTGATGATGAGCCCGGGGTTGACGGCCACCACCCGCACGCCCTCACGCAGGCTCCGGCTGCCCAGCGCCGCGGTCATCGCCACAAGACCGCTGTTGCCCACAGCACCGGCGATGTAGGACGGCTGCGGCCGCAGCGAGGCCGCCCCGATGACGTTGACGATGACACCGCTGCCTCGAGCGGACATGAGGGGATAGATAGCGCGGCACAGGTCGATGTAACCGAACACCTTCAGGTCCCAGGCGTCGCGCCATGTGGTGTCGTCGACGGTCACGATGTCACCGCCGGGGATTGCCCCGGCGTTGTTGACCCAGATGTCGACGGGGCCGTCGAGGCCGGTCCCGGCCAGCAGCGTCTGGCGTCCCCCGGTCGTGGACAGGTCAACAGCGTGCGTCGAGACCGTCGATTCCGGCGCCGCAGACTCCACCTCCCCGGCGGCCTTGGCCAGGACATCAGCCGACCGCGCCGCCAGCGCAACATCGCAGCCCTCGCGGGCAAGCGCCATAGCGCACCCCAGCCCGATTCCCTTTGATGCGCCAGTGATCACGGCGCGCCTGCCTGCTAGCCCCAAGTCCATCGGCTCAACGTAACCCCGGCGTCTCACACGCGCCGTGGGGTCGCGGCCCGCGCGGTGTCCGCTTCGCACTAACGGGCGTCGAATGCGCTGTGGTCCTACGCTCAACTCATGGCGAGTGCCGGCGAGGTACCTGACGAAGCCCGCACATGGCTTGACGAGCACTGGCACCCCGAGCGGCCGCTCATCGAGTGGCGCAACCTGCTGGCCGACACTGGCTGGGGCACCCCGTCATGGCCGACGCAGTGGCACGGCCGAGGCCTGCCGCCGTCCATGGACGCCGTCGTGGCGGGCGAGTTCGACGCGGTCGGAGCCATCGGCGTTGCGGCCGGCGTCAGCATGTACCTGGTGGCGCCGACGCTGCTGGCTCATGCCAACGACGAGCTGAAGCGGCGTCACCTTCGCCCGATCCTGACCGGCGAGCACAAGTGGTGCCAGCTGTTCTCCGAGCCCACGAATGGGTCGGATCTGGCGGGGCTCGTGACACGGGCCGACCGCGACGGCGACGAGTGGATTGTCAACGGCCAGAAGGTCTGGAACTCCGGGGCGCACACGGCCCGATTCGGCATCCTGATGGCCCGCACCAACTGGGAGGTCCCTAAGCACCAGGGCATCTCGTACTTCCTGATGCCGATGGAGCAGCCCGGAGTGGAGGTGCGCCCGCTGCGCCAGATGAACGGCCATGCGTCGTTCAACGAGGTGTTCTTTGTCGATGCCCGGGTACCCGACAGCGAGATGGTCGGCAATCCCGGCGACGGCTGGCGCATTGCCCTCACCACGCTGGCGCACGAGCGCTCCGCGGTGGCCACCCGCCGTCCCCGCTACCCGGCCGACGGCGGCCCGACGGTGACCCAGGCCAAGCGCGAGAGCGACGAATACTTCGCCACCTACAAGTGGTACCCGCAGCGGGCCGGTCGGGCGAACTTGGTCATCCCCGAGGCACAGCGGACCGGGCGGGTGAGCGATCCGCTGGTCCGACAGCAGATCGCCCGCGTCGAGACGCTTCGCCGGATCTCGTCGTGGACCACCAAGCGTGCCCGGGCCGCACGTGCCGCTGGCAAACCGCCCGGCCCTGAAGGCTCGCTCACCAAGCTGAACATGTCGGTCACGGCCCGCGCCTGCCACGAGGTCCACACGCTGATCGCCGGCCCGATGGGGATGCTCGTGGGGCCCCGCAGCAATGCCGACGGCATCGTCTCGGAGATCCTCTTGTCCACCCCGGCCATGTCGATCGCCGGCGGCACCGACGAGATCCAGCGCAACATCATCGGCGAGCGGGTGCTGGGCCTGCCCAAGGAGCCAGACGACTCCAAGGACATCCCCTACTCCGCTGCCCGCCGCAACTGATGCATCGGCTGCCGGATTCCTTACAGCAATTCGAGGCGGCGGCCGGACTGCTGAGCCTCAGTCGAGTCGATGAGCGCATTCGTGGCGTGCAGTTGCCCTTCGGCTGCCGCACGATCCGACCATGACATCGTTGCGGTCCACTGCCATGCGTAGGCCAAGACGCGAGCAAGCGCCTCGACGTTGCCGTTCTCGGTGGAGGCACGGTGCAGGCTCGAGATGTACTTGTTCCGGAAGACGTTGGGAATGACGATTCGGGATTGGCCGACCCGCGAGAGTTCGGCGTTCATCATGACTCGAGAGGCACGGCCGTTTCCGTCTGCGAAGGGGTGCACCTCGGAGATCGCGAAGAGCACGAAGAGCGCACGGCTGAATCCCGGTTTGATTTGTCGCAACAAGTCGAACCCTCTCCGCAGTGTCCCTTCAACGAGTTCCGGTTTGACGAAGATGTATGTGCCGACTGAGTTGGAAAGGATCTTCCACTTTCCCGGCTGGACATCCGGCCGACCCGCCATGATCGCGGCGTGTCGCTGTACGAGAAGCTCGACGAGAACATCTGGGTCATCGGATGTCGTGGACCGACCGACGGGATCAGCGACGCACCGGTAGGTGCCAAGAATGTCGTGTCCGTCGGCTGGTCGAGACGCGGGCGGTTGCTGGCTATCGACTATCTGCCGGGCCTCCTCCAGGCTGAATTCGGTTCCCTCGATGTAGTTGGAAAAGTAGCTCTCGTAAAACGGCAGTTCTTCAGGGACGTGGAGAGGGATCGTTCCGGTTCCCGCACCGTGGGCGAAGTAGCTCTCGTAGAAGGCGAGTTCGCCCTTCTCGGTCGATGCGGGCAATTCGGTGGGGGCCCCCACTCCTCGGTGCGGCTGAGCTGTGCTCGGAGACGCTCAAACATGTCCAAGCGCCGTTCGTCCCAAGCTCGTCCACTTCTCAGTGCGAGAAGGAGCGATCCCGCGCGAGATCGAACTGGTTCGCTACCTGACAACTGGTCGAAGAGCCGAAGAATCCTCGGAACTCGCTCATCGACCCCGAGCGCTAGCGCCAGCGCGATTGCATCGTCGCGCAATCTCTCTATTCGTTCGTCGCCCCACACGATGGACTTGCGAGCGAGCCAGTGATCGAGTTCGGCCAGCTTCAGTGTCCGGGAAGGACCTTCGCCGTGCTGACGAGAATCCTCAAGGTTGTCGAGCAGTGTTCGCGGCGCGCTCGACATCCGCAGTCCCTCGGCCCACACTGTGTCGGCGACTGGCAGATGCGGTGCTTCGTATGTGTGACCGGGCCGAATGCTGACTTCGAGTCCGGGTAACCGGATCGACTTCCGATGTGTATCTGCGACCACAAAGAGCCGCCCATGGGTAATTCGGCCGTCTTCGGCAGCTGACCGATCAGCGATGAGGGCACTCGGCAGGAATTTCCCAAGGATTTTCCAGCAGTTCTTCGATATGACTTCGTCGGCTTCGCTGATGAGATCTGCCGTGTAGATCCGACGTGCGAGCCGTCGGATGCGCCCCTCAGCGACGGCCTTGGAGAGGGTGGCAGCTGATGCGGCTTCGTCGAAGAAAACTGTGCGCGCTCCGGTCGGCCAGTGGACGCCCGGACGACGTGCCATAACTTGACGCTAACGCCCTGTAACGATCATTACTAATTGATTTTGCTCCGTAGCGACTGACAGGGCTGGCGCATCGGGCGAGAAATCGACTTAAACAATAAGTTATTGGTTGCTAGAAAAGTGCGTCCCATCGTCGTCACGGGTTACCGATGTCCCAGAAGGGGTATCTCGCCTCAACGGCGGCTGCTCGGTACGCTTCGAGCGGGGCGATTGGTGCGATCGGCGGATCAGCTCCCACCCAACGTCCGAGTTGCACCGATGGGAGGCGTCATGGCCACACTTGGCATTCGGCACGCAGTGCTCTGGGTGAAAGACCCAGAGGCGTCAGCCCGCTTCTACAACCAGGCGCTCGGTCTGGACGTGGTGAACCGCTATGGCACCGGCATCTACATGGCGTCACCCCAATCGAACACCGACCACGACCTTGGACTCTTCGGCGCGGTCGGCGAGGGCGCTCCCGCTCGACATGTGGGCCTGTACCACCTGGCTTGGGAAGTCGCCACGCTCGCCGAGCTGGCCGAGGCCAAGACCCGGCTGGCCGAGATGGATGCTCTCGTGGGCGAGAACAACCACGGCACCAGCCGCAGCCTGTACTGCCACGACCCTGACGGCATCGAATTCGAATTGATGTGGGAGGTGCCGCTGGAGCTCTACGAGAAAGACGCTCCGCGCAACATCCCGCTTGATCTCGAAGCAGACATCGCCCGCTGGGGCGCCGACCGACTCAGCCGAGGGGCCACCGCCGCGTAGCGACCGCCCCCGCCGGCAACCGCCCCAACTGCTCTGCTACACGTCGATCTTGTAGAGCTCGGCAGCGTTGTCCTGCAGGATCCGCTTCTGGACGGCGGGATCGAGGCTGCCGATCGCGTCACGCACCCGCTCGACGCTGCGCGGGTAGAGGCAGGTGGGGTGCGGGATGTCGGTCTCGAACATGATCTGGGTGGCCCCGATGTGGTCGATGGCCGGCGCCAAGGTTTGGGACTCGAACCAGAAGCAGCCAAAGAACTGCCGCCGGAAGTACTCCGAGGGCTTCATCGACAGGTGGGCCATGTGCTCGGGTGCGGTCTCGCCGCACTGGTAGTCGAGCGCGTCGAGCAGGAACGGGATCCAGCCGATGCCGCTCTCCACTGACACGAAGTTGAGGTTCGGGTAGCGCTCGGGGACGTCGCTGACCAGCAGGTTCACCATCCAGCGCAGCTGGCTCAGGAAGATCGCCGCTCCTCCCAAGGAGATCTTCACGTCGCCCGACCAGGTGTCATACGGCACCGAGCCGGACCAATTGATGTCGCCTTCGGAGGCGCCGATGTGGAAGTTGACCGGCATTTCGAGCGCTTCGCAGATCTCCCAGAACGGTCGCCAGTCGGGCTGGGCGAAGTTCGGCATGCCCGAGTCGTGGGGGTTGGAGCACATCACGATGCCCTTGGCGCCGTTGCGATGCATGCGATCGACTTCTCCGACGCTGGCGTCGATGTCCCACCACGGCACCAGGGCCATGGGCAGGATGCGCCCGCCCGAGCGAGCCTGTAGGTCGCTCATCCAGTCGTTGTAGATCTCGACGCAGGCGATGCGCAGCGCCCGGTCGGAGACCTTGAGGAAGTTCTGGTTCCCGAACCCGCCGACGTTGGGGTACACGATGCCGTGGCTCACGCCCATGGCATCCATGAGCTCCAGGCGGGCGTCGCAGTCGTAAGACGCCGCGTGGACCATCTCGATGTCGTGTTTGAGGAACTTCAGCCCGAGCATCTTTTCGCCATCGGGCAGGATCGCCGACACCGCCGAGTCGCCCGCGATCGGGATGTCGCCGTCGACCACCCATTTGCGCTTGCCATTGTGCTCGCGGATCTGCGGCACAAGGTCGCGGTACTTGGCCGGCGCCAAGCTGGTCCACAGGTCATGCGGCTCGGTCCAGTGCGTGTCCGAGTCGACGATCTTGATGCCAGGAAAGAACTCAGTGATCGGCATGTTGTGCGCCCCTCTGGGTGCTCGGTGGCAACCGAGTCGAAATTAGCAGGCACCCGCGCAGACCATCCGGGGTCGGCCGCCCGGGCGACATGGCGCCGAGCTACGTCGGCTTGCGTCCGAGCACGAAGTGCATCGGAGTGAAGATTCCCAGCCGGCCGGCTTCGGCGAGTGCTGCCGCGCCGACGTTCAGGATCCTCGATACACCGGGTGTGCCCCGTGGCACGACACGAAGCGCCTCGAGCACGCGCAAGGACTGATGTGTCACCGACCGTCCGACACGCGAACTTCGAAGGCTCGTCAGAGATAGACCGGAGCCGACGAGGGGTTCGTACCAGGGGATTGCAGGCCCGGTCTGATCCGCTAGGTCGCGGGACTCCATCAGCTCGAATCCGACCGTCTGCATGGCGTCGTCCGCATCATGCGTACGGATCAGGTGTTGTATTGCGGTTCCCAGTTCGATGTCGTTCTTGAGCCGCACGTGGTGCGAGTCACCCGGGTCAAATCGATCAGTCATGCACCACTCGTACGACGCGAAGCAGCCGCCTGGCTTGAGCAGGCGGAACGCCTCACCGAACACTTCGCCACGATCGGGCGCGTGGCAGGTCGCTTCAATCGCGTAGATCGCGTCGAACGAGCCTTCCGGTTCGTCAATGCTGGTGAAGTCGGACTCGAGATACTCCGCCAGGTGACTCAGTCCGGCTTCGTCGGTCA
Source organism: Candidatus Poriferisodalis sp. (assembly GCF_965221945.1). Classification (GTDB taxonomy): domain Bacteria; phylum Actinomycetota; class Acidimicrobiia; order Acidimicrobiales; family Poriferisodalaceae; genus Poriferisodalis. The sequence goes on from NZ_OZ244925.1 coordinate 3,863,614, forward strand.
GTTTGCGGGCCCGTTCGAGTTGGTAGGTGCTGATGTTGACGCCCACGATGTGCGATCCCGAGAATCGGGCGATTTCGCGCAAGGGACCGCCGACGCCGCACCCCAGGTCTGCGGCGCGCATGCCAGGCTGCATGCCGAGCATGTGCGCAATGAAGTGTTGATGACGCGCTATTGAGGCGCGAAAACTCTCGCCTCGGACACGCGGCGCGAAGTGGAACGAGTCTCCCCAGCCGAACTCATAGAAGTCGGTGACGAGCTTGAAGTAGTTCTCGACAAAATCCCGGTAGTCGGCCGCTCGTCGATCCTGACCGTTGCGGCTCCCGAAGTCATAGCTGTGCTCGTGCGAGTTCACGCTCGACGACACAGCTGTGCGGTCGATCGAACCCTTGAGAAGGCCAGTGAGCTTGGGTGACATGACGAGGGACCCGCTTCAGTTCGAGCATGATCGAACGTGCAATATAATCGGTATTTCATGCAGTTGATGAATCTAGCCGCGCTCTGCATATCGATCGGAGACGCACGCGCCAGCTCGCCATCATCGGCTGCGAGCACGACAACTAACCTCGCCGCCAGATGAGCTTCCCGACGCCCGAGGAGGCGAACGATGCTGCGACTCACGTTCTTGCTGCGGCGCAAGGAAGGCATGAGCCGAGCCGAGATGCAGGACTACTGGCTCAACGTGCACGGTCCCCTGGTAGCGAGCCATGCGGCAACGGCGAACATGCTGCGCTACGTGCAGGTTCACACCACCGACGACGATCACAGTCGCCTGCCGGGCTGGCGAGGCGATATGGAAGAGCCCTACGACGGCGTGGCCGAGGTGTGGTGGGAATCACGCGAATCGATGCTCGCTGCCATGCGCACCGACGCAGGCCGCGAATTCGACCGGCTGCTGGTCGAAGACGAGCTCAACTTCGCGGACATCAAGCGCTCGTCGGCGTACTACTGCTACGAGTACCCGCAGGTGAACCCGACGCCGGAAAACATCGTCGCGACCGACCGCTCCAGCCTCGTCAAGCTGTACTTCAGTCTTCGCCACCTGCCGTCGCTGAGCATCGACGAGGCGCAGTGGTACTGGCGCACCCACCACGGGCCGGTGATCCGCCGTCAGGCCCAGTCGTCAGGCATCCTGCGCTACCAGCAAGTCCACGCCGACGAGCACTCCTTCACTGCGGCCATCAACCGCTCACGAGGCTCAACCATCGAGCCCTACACCGGCCACGCCGAGGTCTGGATGGACCGCAGCGCTATGGGCAACGCCATCCCCGAGAACCGGGCGGCATCCCGCCGGGCCTACGAAGACGAGGCCAAGTTCATCGATTTCGGTCGCTCGGTGATGTTCCTGGCCAAAGAGCACGTGATGGTCGACCACCGCTGAGCGAGGCCCGCGCCGATGGTGCTCGCGAGAGCGTCAGGTGTGTTCTTGCCGACGGACTACCAGGAACCACGTCAGGGCGAAGGACAACACCACCAGGATCACGCCCATCAGACCAGCTTCGGCGATGAAGGCGTCCTCGAACGAGCCGAAGATCCGGGTGGTCAGCGTCGAGAAGCCCAGCGGTGAGACCAGCAGGCTGATCGGCAGTTCCTTCATCACTGACAACAGCACCAGGCCAGCACCCGCCCCCAATGCGGGACCCATGACCGGCAGGTCGACGGAGAAGAAGCGGCGCACCGGTCCGGCGCCGAGCAGCCGGGCCGAGTCGTGCAGGCGATCGGGCACGCTGCGCACTGCGACCACGCTCATACCCATCGCCAGCGACCCGAAGCGAACGACGTAAGCGAAGATCAGCAGCACCGTCGAGTCGCCGAGCAGTTCCAGCACCAGGTCGGTCCGCAGTGTCCAGAAGCGCATCGACAAGGCGATGAGCAGGCCGGGCAGCGCGAACGTGCTGATGACGATTGCGTGAGCGAGCGATCCGGTTCGTGAGCGGTGACGCCCTACCAGCATCGCGATCGGCAAGACCGCGGCAACTGACACCACTGCGGCCACGACACTCACCCAGACCGTGTTGAAGGTGGCGTCAGCGATGCTCGCGTAGTCGACAGCGAGCGCCCGGTCGCCGGTGATCGAGCGCAGCACGCCCCGCTGGGCCCAGTCCACCAAGGCGATGAAGGGTGCGCCCACGCTGGCGAAGACGGTGATTGCCACCGTTGCCAGGGCGACGGGCCGCCAGCGCCCCAAGTGATAGTCGAGGGGCCGTTGCGAGCCCGAGCGTGTCCCGTCGGGCAGGCGGCGGGAGAACCAACGCTCAGCCAGCACCACCGCCGCGGCGAGCACGAGCAGCATGAGGCTGAGCGCCAGCGCCACCGGCGGATTTGCCAGATAGTTGGTGGCGATGGCGCGGGTCAGCGTGTCGTAGCGCATCAGCTGCACCGCACCGAAGTCACTCAGCGTGTACAGGAACACCAGCAGCGTCCCCGCGCCGATTGCCGTGCCGGCGTGGGGAAGGCAGATGCGTCGGAACACGGCGAATGCGCTGTCCCCGAGCAGTCTGGCGCTCTCCTCGAGGCTGCCGGGAAGCTGCCGCAGCCGGGCCGCGACCGGCAGGTACACGTAGGGGTAGGTCATCAGCAGCAACACCAGCCACGCACCGAAGAACCCTCGCAACTCGGGCACCGAAGCGATGCCAATGCGTGCGAGCACGTCGTTCGCGAGACCGCCGGGACTTAGCGTGCGGATGAACGCGGCCGCACCCACGAAGGTCGGGTAGACGAGCGGCAGCGGCAGCAGCACGCGCCACAACCGGCGCAGTGGGAGATCGGTGCGCATGGCAAGCCACGCCAGGCCCGTGCCGAGCACTAGCGCGCTCGCAGACACGGAGATGGCGAGTCGGAGCGTGCGCCACATCGGGCCCAGGGTGCGTGCACTCCACAGCAGACCCTCGGGACCCGTGCCGTCACGCAGCGCCCGGAACACCAGGTACACGCCGGGGAAGGCGAACAAGAACGCCAGCACCACGCCGGCGACGCGCAGAGCCGGCGGTGCGCTGCTGCGCCCCCGCCGGGCTGCTGGAGTCATATCGCCGCTCGGGCCGGTCGTCACTCGTTCAGGATGCCGCTCGCCTCGATGATCTCCGTCGAGCGGGCGAAACCCTCGCCGAGCGAGTCGAAGTTGATGCTTCCGATCTCGAGACCACCCAACGCCGGCAGGACGTCGGCGGGAGCGACCCCCGCCGCAAGCGGGTACTCGAGCGTCTCGCTGCTGAAGTAGCGCTGCGAGGGCCCGCTCAACAGGTAGGCGATGAACTCGTGTGCGGCTTCGACGTTGTCGCTGGCGGCGGTCACGGTGGCAGCGGTGATGATCAGCAGCGAGCCGATGTCGTCGTCGGTGAAGTCCCAGTTCGCAGCTCTGTGGTCCTCACCAGACGCTTCGGCCACTTGGTACTGGTAGTAGTGGTTCACGAGGCCCATGTCGATTTCGCCGCGGCCGGCAGCCTCCACGATGGATCGGTTGTTCGGGTAGTACCGGGCGTCATTGGCGACCATGTCGTCGAGCCACTGCATGGCCACCTCAGTGCCGTGCTGGTCGCGGAACACGGTGAACCAGTCCACGAACGAGCCGTTGGTGGCGGGGATCGCCACCCGGCCGCGATAGCGCTCGTCGGTGAGGTCGAAGACAGAATCGGGCAGTTCGTCGTCGGGCACCTCGTCGACGTTGTAGACGAGCACTCGCTTGCGGCCGGTGAATCCCACCCATGTTCTCTCGTCTGAACTGTTCTCATCGCTGACGAGGCTGAGGATGTCATGTTCGATGGCGGTGAGCAGACACTTGCCTTCGAGAAATCCGACCGGACCAGGTGAGCGCGACAGGAACACGTCGGCGGCGGTGCGGTCGCCTTCCTCGCCGAGCAGCAGTGCCAAGTCGGTCGAAGCGCCCCAGCGAACGGCCACCTCGATGCCGCTCTCGCACTCGAAGGCGTCAAGCACTGGCCCGATGAGGTTCTCGGTGCGGCCCGAATACACGGTGAGCTGCCGGCCGTCTGCGTCTTGGCATTCACCGTCGTATATCGCAGCAGCCGGACCCTCGAGCGTGCGCGCCGACCCACAGGCAGTCGCAATGGTCGCGATCGCAACGGCCATCGCGGCCCAGCGAAGATGCCACCGAGCTGAGCGGCACGGTGACGACGGGCCGGATACAGGACGAGACGTCGTGGACATGGCGTCGCACTATAGCCACTGTTTCCGTCCGATGTAAAGGACACCTAACGATATGTGTCGAGTCCGCTAACCGGATGAAACCTGACTCGCGCGCGAATGACTCACGAGAACTGCAGCGGTTCCTCCGCGCTCCAGCCGACTGGCTGCTCGTCGAGGTTCAGTGACAGCTGGTGCCAAACCAGCTCCACACCAGCCGGGCCGCCATCTTCAGCATCGCCGGTGCCTCCAACGGAGTTCACCATCAACTCGAACATTCCGCCGTCGGTCTCGTCGATCGGCCGGGCCAGAAGCGCCATGAACGCCTCGGCCATCTCGCACGGTTCCAGCATCCGGGGCTGCCAGCGCCCATAGACCCGCTCGTTGCCGGCGTACTCATTGGTCATTCCGGTGCGCACGAACGGCAGCAAGAGGGTGAAGCAGCTCACTAAGTCGGCGCTGCGTCCCAGATTCACCTTCAGTACCTTCGGCAGCTGCAGCACGGCCCAGTTGCTGAGCGCGTAGCCGGGCACTGCTGGACCCGGGTCGACCGCTTGGCGGGAGGACACGTAGACGATCTGGGCCGGCTCACCGGCGTACACCGCCTCGCCCGCCCACAAGTGCGTCGAGGCCAAGAAGCCGTCGACCTTGGTGTCGAGCACCAGCCGAGACTGCTCAAGGTTGTCGATGAAGTGCTGGCGCACGCGGGCTCGCCGCAGCGACGAGGATTCGCCCTCCACCTGCCGCAGCGTGCGACCCAGGTTGTAGCCCGATTCGGTGAGGCCCGAATTGCAGATGATCAGGTTCGGCGGCAGTCCGCCCATCTGGTCGATGACGTAGCTGCGGATCGCCCAGAGGTCACGCAGGTTCGTGACATCGGCCTGCACGGGAAAGGCATGCACGCCCTCGTCACGCAGCTGGGCGATGAGGTCGAAGCCGTCTTCGTAGCTGCGATGGAAATGTACGCCGACCGACTCGGCGCCGTTGAGCCCGGTGCTGAGCGCGAATGCCTGGCCGATGCCGCCGTCCTTGCCGGCACCGGTGATCAGCACACGTTTGCCCGTTACCGCGGTTCGGAACCCATCGAACCGGAATGAGTCAGTCGGTGCCGTGTAGGCCATGAGAGTGCTCCTGTGAGGTTCCGGGCTGAGGGCTGATCCGAGCGGATCAGTGGTGAGTCTGCCTCAGCGACCGGTCCACACAGGATCGCGCTTCTCAACGAAGGCCTTTGGCCCCTCGAGGAAATCCTCGGTGCCCAGGATGCTGCGGAAGTGATCCTTGGTGATTTCCCAGCCGTCATCCTCCGTGCGCGCATGGCTCTCGAGCACCACGGCGCGGCTCTCTCGCACCGCCTTCGGAGCATTTGCGATGATGCGCCCAGCCAGTGCGATGGCGGCTGGGACAACCTCACCCTCGTCGGCCATCTCGTTGACGAGCCCGAGCTGGAAGGCCCGTTCGGCCGAGATCGGGTCGCCCGTCATCGCCAGCTCCAGCGCCACATTGCGTCCCACCACCTGCGGCAGCCGGAACAGCCCGCCGGCAGCGGCCACCAGCGATCGCTTCACCTCGGGAATGCCGAAACGGGCTCGGGGCGACGCGACCACCAAATCGCACGACAGCACGATCTCCAAGCCCCCGGCCAGGGCTGCCCCGTCCACCGCTGCGATGAGCGGTTTGGTACGGGGATAGCGAGCGAGCCCGGCAAAGCCGCCCTTGTCAGTCTCGATGGGCTTCTTGGCGGCGACTGACTTTAGGTCGGCGCCGGCGCTGAACACGGTGCCTGTTCCGGCCAGGATCCCAACCCACACGTCGGGATCGGCCTCGAAGGCGTCGAGATGGGCTTCCATCTCCGAAGACACCTCGTGGCTGATTGCATTGCGGGCTTCGGGCCGGTTGAGCGTGAAGATCGCTATCCGGCCTTGTGTTTCGTAGTCAACGACCATCGCGCCAATCTAAGAGGCCGGACGGCTCATTGTCGTGGCGGAGTTCAACGGCGGATGTCGGGTGCTCCAAGGCGGGCAGCGTCAGCGGTCTGGTCGTCGGGTCGGGTCTGGCTCTCGCGCTCGGCCTCGACCCGCGCCTGGTAGTGCCAGACCTCGCGCTCGATCGTCTCAGGCGACCAGCCGAGTTCGGCGCCCATCAATTCGGCCGTGTCCTGCGCTACATCGACGCCGCGATCCCACGACTCAACTGACAGCCGGGTACGTCGGGTCAGCACGTCGTCGAGATGCAGGGCACCTTCACTGCGAACGGCATGGGTCACTTCGGCACGGAGGTAGAGGTGTCCGGGGGCCAACGGCTCACCCAAATCGCCTTGGGTGGCGACCAACTTGAGCACCTCGTCGACCTGGTCGCCGTGGCGGTCCAGCAGGTGAACAACGGTGGCGCGGCTCAAGCCCGCACGGGCGGCGATCTCGTCCTGGCGTAGACGGCGCTCTTCGTAGCCCTCGGCGCCAACGAGCGGGGTGATCGTCGTCTTGGATCGGCGCGCGGAAGCGTCGCGCCGACGATGGGGGAGCCTCGGCGGCCTTCGGCCATGGGCCGCCTCGACCTCGGCGAGTGCCAGCTCGACCGTGTCGGCTGCCATGACCCGGTACGTCGTGTACTTGCCGCCGGCCACCGAGACCAGCCCCGGTGCAACCCGGGTGATCACGTGCTCGCGGCTCAGCTTGGCTGACAGCTCGGTTTCCGAAGGGGTGTTGCCCGCGACTAGTGGTCGCAGGCCGGCATAGACGCCGCAGATGTCGTCGCGGGTGATCGGGTCGGTCAGCACGCTGTTGACACGCTCCAACAGCAGCTCGATGTCGGCACTGCTCGCTGCGGGGTGTGCGTTGTCGAGATCCCAGTCGGTGTCGGTGGTGCCGATGATCCAGCGGTTTCCCCACGGAACCACGAACAGGACGCTGGGCGGAGTCGGCACGATGAGCCCACAGTTGAGATCGATTCGTTCTGCGGGGACGAGCAGGTGGATGCCTTTCGATGCGCGGATGCGAGTCCGGGGTGTTGTCGCCTCGATCGAGTCGCGCTCGGCGAGCTGCTCGATCTGGCTGGTCCACACACCGGTGGCATTGATAACGGCGTCAGCCTCCAGCTTGAAGGTGCGGCCGGTCTCGCCGCAGTGTGCGATCACGCCCCGCACTGCGCCGTCGGTAACGAGCAGTTCCTGAACGCGGGTGGAGGTGAGGATGCGCGCCCCATGTTCTGCAGCTGTGCGAGCGATGGCAACCACGAGCCGCGCATCGTCGGTCTGGCCGTCCCAGTAGGTGATCCCTCCGCGTACGACTCCCGGGTCGAGCGCTGGTGCGAGTCGCTGTGTGCGGCGGGCGCCGAGGTGCCGGTGAGATCCGATGCTGTGTTGCCTGCGACCGGCCATCGCGCTGTAGAGCGCGATGCCTGCTCCAGTGCGAAATCGTTCCCGCCAGCCCCGACGTATCGGATAGAGGAACTCCACCGGCCGCACCAAATGGGGCGCCAGTCTTCCCAGCAGCAGCCGACGCTCGGTCAGCGATTCGAAGACCAGGCCGAATTCGAGGCGCTGCAGGTACCGCAGGCCCCCGTGGATCAGCTTCGACGAACGGCTTGAGGTGCCCGACGCGAGGTCGCGTTGCTCGAGCAGCGCCACGCTGCGGCCCCGCAGCGCGAGGTCGAGAGCGCAGCCGGCACCGGTGACACCTCCGCCGATGACGATGACGTCGACGGGGCCGCCACCGAGTTCGTCGAGCCAGGCGGCGCGCTGGGACGGGCCCAGACGACTGTCGCGGGCGCCATCGGACGCAGAGGGTTGGGTCATTGCTCGGTCGCCGCTCGATCAGCCCGGATGGATTAGGCGAACTCGTAAGCCAGGTGGCGGCGGGTGGCCCAGCCGAACAGGTTCCAGCCGAAGTCACCTCGCGTCAGATCCTCCTGGGCGATGCGCGCCCCTTCAGCGGAGATCGGGATGGCCTCGCGGGCCTTCATCTGCACTTCGGCCACCCGTTCGGCCAGCACGAACCAGCCGACGGCGTCAGCCGGGCTCGATCCGACCGTCAGCAGGCCGTGATTGGCCAGGATCGCCGTTCGGCAGTCGCCGAGGGCAGCGGCGATGCGCTTGCCGCCGTCAGTCGACAGGATCTGCACCTCTTCGTCGTCGAAGAGCACGTGGTCGTCGACGAAGCAGGTTGCTTCCTGGTTGATCGGTTCGATCATTCGGCGTTCGGCCGAGAACGGCGTGCCCCACTGGGTATGTGTATGGGCGACGGCGCCGACGTCGGGCCGTGCCTCGTGGATCGGGTGGTGGATGTGGTAGGCGCTGTTGTTGATCGGTGCTGTGCGCCCGTGCTGGTCGACGGCGGTGCCATCGGGCCCGACGAGCACCAAATCGTCGACAGTGGCCCGTTCGAAGGTCACTCCGTAGCGCAGCAGCCACATGTGATCGGCCCGCACCGGGTCACGGCAGGTGATGTGCCCGTCGCCCAGCTCGCCCCAGCGCAGCACGCCGAAGAGGCGGTATGCACGGGCCAGATCGGTGAGCAGGCGGGCCCGCTCGGCGAGCGGATCGGCCTCGAAGGGTTCGGTCGCTTCCGCAGTCAGACTGTGAGTGTTCATGTCGCGAATTCTGCCACGGGCGGCACCGTCACCGGCGTCGGCGGTGCGAACTAGCCTCGGCTATTGGCGCATGTGCGCATGATCGCGGGGTCCCATGGCCCCCGTGGATCAGCTTCGACGAACGGCTCGAGGTGCCCGACGCGAGGTCGCGTTGCTCGAGCAGCGCCACGCTGCGGCCCCGCAGCGCGAGGTCGAGAGCGCAGCCGGCACCGGTGACACCTCCGCCGATGACGATGACATCGACGCGGCCGCCACCGAGTTCGTCGAGCCAGGCGGCGCGCTGAGACGGGCCCAGACGACTGTCGCGGGCGCCATCGGACGCAGAGGGTTGGGTCATTGCTCGGTCGCCGCTCGATCAGCCCGGATGGATTAGGCGAACTCGTAAGCCAGGTGGCGGCGGGTGGCCCAGCCGAACAGGTTCCAGCCGAAGTCACCTCGCGTCAGATCCTCCTGGGCGATGCGCGCCTCTTCAGCGGAGATCGGGATGGCCTCGCGGGCCTTCATCTGCACTTCGGCCACCCGTTCGGCCAGCACGAACCAGCCGACGGCGTCAGCCGGGCTCGATCCGACCGTCAGCAGGCCGTGATTGGCCAGGATCGCCGTTCGGCAGTCGCCGAGGGCAGCGGCGATGCGCTTGCCGTCAGTCGACAGGATCTGCACCTCTTCGTCGTCGAAGAGCACGTGGTCGTCGACGAAGCAGGTTGCTTCCTGGTTGATCGGTTCGATCATTCGGCGTTCGGCCGAGAACGGCGTGCCCCACTGGGTATGTGTATGGGCGACGGCGCCGACGTCGGGCCGTGCCTCGTGGATCGGGTGGTGGATGTGGTAGGCGCTGTTGTTGATCGGTGCTGTGCGCCCGTGCTGGTCGACGGCGGTGCCATCGGGCCCGACGAGCACCAAATCGTCGACAGTGGCCCGTTCGAAGGTCACTCCGTAGCGCAGCAGCCACATGTGATCGGCCCGCACCGGGTCACGGCAGGTGATGTGCCCGTCGCCCAGCTCGCCCCAGCGCAGCACGCCGAAGAGGCGGTATGCACGGGCCAGATCGGTGAGCAGGCGGGCCCGCTCGGCGAGCGGATCGGCCTCGAAGGGTTCGGTCGCTTCCGCAGTCAGACTGTGAGTGTTCATGTCGCGAATTCTGCCACGGGCGGCACCGTCACCGTCACCGGCGTCGGCGGTGCGAACTAGCCTCGGCTATTGGCGCATGTGCGCATGATCGCGGGGTCCCATGGCAACCGTCTCATTGGATCAGCTGACGAAGAAGTACCCCAACGGGTTTGTCGCTGTCAGCGAACTTGACATCGGCATCGCTGACGGCGAGTTCCTCGTTCTTGTGGGTCCATCGGGCTGCGGCAAGTCGACGGCTTTGCGGATGGTTGCTGGTCTCGAAGAGATCAGCGACGGCGAGTTGCAGATCGACGGGCAGCGGATGAATGAGGTCGAGCCCAAAGACCGCAACATTGCGATGGTCTTCCAGAGCTACGCGCTGTATCCGCATCTGGATGTTGCCCGCAACATCGGCTTCCCGCTCAAGCTGGCCGGTGTGCCGAAGCAAGAGGCAGAAGCGAAGGTTCTCGAAGCGGCACGCCTGCTCGAACTCGAGCCGTTGCTGTCCAGCAAGCCGGCGCAGCTGTCCGGCGGTCAGCGTCAGCGTGTCGCTATGGGTCGGGCAATCGTGCGCGACCCTGCCGTGTTCCTGATGGACGAGCCGTTGTCGAACCTCGACGCCAAGCTGCGCGTCCAGATGCGGGCCGAGATCACGAGCCTCCAGCATCGGCTCGGCGCCACCACCATTTACGTCACTCACGACCAGGTCGAGGCGATGACGATGGGGGACCGCGTGGCAGTCCTGCGGGACGGACTGCTCCAACAAGTGGCAGCGCCGACAGATCTCTACGAGCAACCCGACAACTTGTTCGTTGCCGGCTTTATCGGCGCACCGGCGATGAACCTGCGCATGGCGCGCCTGTCGAGCGGAAACGATGGCTGGCAGTTGCAGCTGGGGTCCCAGACACTGGGCCTCGCGGATTCTGTGTTCGACGCACACCCCGCGCTGCGGGGTTACGACGGCGCAGAGGTCGTGGTGGGTATCCGGCCCGAGGCCATTGATGACGCATCCGTGGGGGACGCTGACGGACGTTCCCGCCTGAGGGCGGTCGTGTCTCTCACCGAAGCGCTCGGTTCGGACTTGCTGCTGCACTTCCCTCTCGATGCGCCTTCGGTGGAGGCAGGCGATCCAGACACGCTCGAAGGCATCGACGACCGGATGGTGATCGCGCGGGTGAACCCGCGAAGCACAGCGCGCCCCGGCACAACAGTCGAGCTCAGCGTCGACACCGAGAACCTGCACTTCTTCGACCCGCAGACCGAGCTGACCATCCGCACCTGACATTCCCGCCAACCCGCTCGGGGCTCTCGGGGCGCGCAACCGACCGAAGTACGGATCTAGGGCTGCCAGAGCTTGCGGTGGGGCATCGTTTCGAGGACGAGGCTGCCGAAGAGGTCGCACTCGGCGATGTGCGGATAGCCGGACAAGATAAAGGCGTCGATGCCGACATCGGAGTAGGCGTCGAGCTTCGCAGCGACCTGGTCGGGGTCGCCGACGATGGCAGCGCCGGCGCCGCTGCGGGCCCGCCCGATGCCTGTCCAGAGACCCTCTTCTGCGAAGCCTTCGTGGTCGGCGCTTTCGCGTAGCTGTGCCTGCCGCTGCACCCCGACCGAGGCGGAGTCGAGTGCCCGTGACCGGATCGCCGCCCCTGTGTCGTCGTCGAGCTGGCTCACCAGCCGCCTGGTGGCGTCGAGGGCCTCAGCGGTGGTGCGACGCACGATCACGTGCGATCGCAGGCCGAACTGCAGCTCGCGCCCGACTGCTGCTGCTCGGTCGCGCATTTCGTTGACCGTCTCGGCGACGCCCGCCACCGTGTCGGGCCACGTCAGGAAGACATCCGCTGCGACTGCAGCGGTGTGCTTGGCGTCGTCAGAGAAGCCGCCGAAATAGAACGGCGGGCAGCGTCCGCTCACCGTGCCGATGCGGGGCGGGTCGAGATGGACTGAGACGAACTCGCCGTCGAAATCGACCGGCTGGCCATCGAGCAGGGCGCGCAGCACCGTCATGTACTCGCGGGTGCGCTGGTAGCGAGGCGCTGATGGCAGCGGAGCGCCGGGCAGGTCGCTGGAGATGATGTTGATGGTCAGCCGGCCGCCGGACATCTGGTCGATGGTGGCGAGCTGGCGGGCCAGCTGTGGCGGCCACAGCTCGCCCATCCGCACCACCAGCAGCAGGTTGATGCGGCTGGTGCGTGTCGCGATGCCGGCAGCAAACGCACTGGCATCGATGCCGAGCGCGTAGCCCGACGGCAGCAAGACATTTTCGAAGCCGTTGCGTTCGGCTGCTTGGACGATGTCGGCGCAGTGCTCCCATGAGCTGGCCAAGGCGGGATCCGGCACGCCCAGAAACTCGTAGTCGTCGTCGCAGAGCGCCGAGAACCATGCAACCTCGGGCAGCGGCCGGTCGCTGGTCATGTCGCCACCGCACCGTTCAGCACCTCGTCCAGCATGACCGGCCGACCCTCGTCGATGGACCGATGGGCGGCGTGACCGATGGCAACCGACCACAACCCGTCGTCCAACGTGCTCTCGGCCGGAGTGCCGCCGATCACGGCGTCCCGAAAACGCCTCAGCTCGATGAACGAGGAGCCGTGGTGATGTCCTTCGAGTGGTGCCGTCGACGTCACTTCGCGCTCTTCGACGTTGCCGATCCAATCCCGTCCGCGCACGCCGACGCGCAGCACCGAGGAGGGCACGAACGCTTCGAGCTTCCCGTCGTCCCCGACGACGGAGATCTCCTCTTGGTTCCGGGTGGCGTCGGCGAACATGCACAGGTCGAGCAGGGCCCGGGTGCCTGAGGCGAAGTCCACGATCACGAACGCGTTGTCCAAGATGTCGGGCACCTCGCCGCCGTAGCTCTCGTCGAGGTGGTTGAGATCCTGGCCGCCGGAGGCGAGGACCCGCACCGGGTCGCTGCGAACGATCAGCCGCATGAGGTCGAAGAAGTGGCAGCACTTCTCCACCAGCGTTCCGCCCGTGTTGCGGTTGAACCGGTTCCAGTCTCGTACCTTCGGCTGGAACGGAAACCGGTGCTCGCGGATCGCGACCATGCGGACGCTGCCGACGGTGCCAGCGTGGGTCTCACGGATGAGTTCGGCGACTGGTGCGATGTAGCGGTATTCCAGGCCCACCCAGACCAGCGGAGGAGTGGTCAGCCTCTCGACGCCGTCGATGATCTTTCGGCAGTCCGCGAGTGTGGTGGCGAGCGGTTTTTCCACCAGCTGCGGCAGTCCTGTGGCCGCGATATCCAGCACGATGTCGGTGTGCAGGTGGTTCGGAGTCGCCACCAGCACCGCATCGCACGCACCAGAATCCAGCAACTCCCGGTGGTCGGCGAATCGCAGCACCTCGGAGCCGGCGCCGAGCAGTTGCTGGGCGGCATCGAGCGACGGCGTCCAGTTGTCGCACAGCGCGGAAACCTCGGCCCCGTCCAGCGCCATGACGTTGGCGATGTGTTCGCGCCCCATCATTCCGGTTCCGATGATGCCGAACCGCAGCAGTCGGCTCGATGCAGCCACGCCGTCGCTCACGGCAAGGGCACTCCCTCGGACGCCTCGACGACGTCGTAGACGTCGTTGCGGTCGAGATGGACTCTGAGTGCCGCCTGCGCCGCTGTCAGCCGGTCGATGCGCTGCGTGCCCACAATCGCGACCGGCGCAGTCGGATGCGCCAGCACGAATGCCAGACACACCGCAGCGCGGTCGACGCCCTCGCGCTCTGCGAGTCGGTCGAGCGTTTCGAGCAGCTCCGGCCGCACACCCTCACCCTCGCCTTCGCCCTCGGAAGGGAGTCGCCGGCCTGCGAGCGGGCTCTGTCGCATGAGTCGCCCGCCTGCCAGCGGGCTCCAAGCCAGTGGCACTACCCCGGCCTCGGCGCAGAGGTCGAGCGTGCCGTCGCGCATCGGATCGAGGCAGGCCGCCGAGAACTCGGGCTGGGTCGAGACGAGCGGATGGTCAAGGTGTGCCGCGAGCGCACGGGTCTGGGCTGGCGTGTAGTTCGACACGCCGACTGCGCCTACCTTGCCGCTCGCGATCAGCCCGTCCAGCGTGTCGGCAAGTTCGGCGGGGTGCGTGAACATGTCGGGCCGGTGGATTTGGTACAGATCGATCCGATCGGTTCGCAGGCGCTGCAGCGATGCGTCGCACGCCTCCCGCAGTGCCGCTGCGCCGGAGTCGTACGGGAGCGGCGGCACGATGCCCCCCTTTGTGGCGAGGACCATCTGCTCCCTTAGCTCGGGCCGGGCGTCGAGCACGGCGCCGAGGTTGGCCTCGCACGAACCGAAGCCAGTGCCTCCCCAGTCCAGGCCATAGACATCGGCGAGATCCACGAGGTTCATGCCCGAGTCCAGACCGGCTTCGACGAGCGCCGCATTGGCGCCGACATCGCTGCCGGTGAACCGCCACAGTCCCAGCGCGAGCGGTCCGACATCAGGTCCGTTGGGCCCGAGGCGCCTCGGCGTAGTCCGCACGAGCCCCGCCCGTGCATCGGAGTTCATCTTTCGTTCCTCGGCTCTGTCGTCGGTCGGATCGGGGCGCAGTCTGCCGGACCGATCCCAACTGCGTGCGCTGAACTCTCGTCGCGTCGTTGGAGGAAGGCCGTGGCGCAGCTCAGGACTTCACCGAGCCTGCCAGCAGACCCCGCACGAAGAACCGTTGCAGGCCGAAGAACACCAGCAACGGCACTCCTGCTTGGATGAACGCGCCGGCAGACAGCACATGCTCCCGCAGCCCGAATTCACCGGCCAGCGAAGCGATGCGGATGGTTGCGGGCCACGCCTCCCCGTTGGCTCCGATCATCGTGATGGCCACCAGGTAGTCGTTCCAGGTCCACAGGAACTGGAAGATGGTGAACGCCGCCAGCGCGGGCACCGACAGCGGCACCACGAGCCGCCAGAAGATCGTGACGTGTCCGGCGCCGTCGATGCGCGCTGCTTCGAACAGCTCGCCGGGCAGCGACGAGATGTAGTTGTGCAGCAGGAACACGGCGAATGGCATGGCGAACGCGGTGTGGGTGAGCCAGACGGCCGCGGCAGTGCCGGCAAGATCGAGATCGGGCAGCAATGTGAGTACGAACTCCGTACCTGGAAGGGTCCAGTGCGCGCCGCCCGCGTACAGCTGCAGCAGCGGAAGCAGCGCAACTTGGTTCGGCAGCGCCAGCAGCGAAACGAAGCCGATGAACAGCCATTCGCGGCCCTTGAACGGGATCCAGGCGAAGGCATAGGCCGCCATCGCTGCGATCGCCACCGGGATCACCGTGGCCGGAATGGCGATTGCGAACGAGTTCACCAACGCCCGCGCGAGCCCGCCTGTCTGATCGGTGCCCAGCACTTCGGTGTAGTTGGCGAACGTCCAGCCGCCCTCGGTGAACGACACCCACCATCCGCTCCCTCGCTGCGCGTCACGGGTGCGGAACGAATTCAGCAGCAGGCTGCCGGCGGGGACGCTCCACGCGATGACGAGCACAAACAGCAGCCACGACGGGATGCGGCGCAACATGCCGTAGACGAGCTTGCCGGCGCGATCCACCGGCCCGGTGCTGTGCTCGGGGGTCGTGACGCTCATGCGTCCGCTCGCTGCATGCGGCGGATGTTGAAGGCCATCGCAGGCACAACCGCCAGGAACAGCACCACCGCCAAGGCGGAGCCGAGCCCGAAGTTCAGCTCGGTGAAGGCGCGCTGCCACATCTCGTTTGCGATGACCTGTGTGCCGAAGTTGCCCGCAGTCATCACCTTCACGATGTCGTACACCTTCATGACCAGCACGATGAGGGTGGTAGCGACGACGGTGATGGTGGGCACGATGGTCGGCATCGTCACGTGCCAGAAGGTCTGCCGCTCAGTGGCGCCGTCCACCCGTGCAGCTTCGAGCAATTCGGAAGGCACGGCCTTGATGGCGGCGGACAGGATGACCATGGCGAACCCGGTCTGGATCCACACGAGCACCACCATGAGCCAGACATTGTTGAAGGGGGCTTCCTGCAGGAACAGAATGGTTCCGGCGATGTGCTCGCCGTTGGGACCCGGCACTGAACCCCCGACGCCCGGGCCCAAGAAGCGGTAGATCAGCCACAGCACCGGCACGGCGCTCACGGCGGCTCCGACGGCGAGTCCGATCTGCCGCCGCCGCAATCCGAAAGCACACAGACCCGCAAGCGCCACCGTGACAGCGCCGAGGAGGGCAACGGCCACCCATGAACCCGTCGTGCGCGGTCGCAAGCTGCCCAGCCCGGCCCAGATGGCATTCAGCACACCCGTTTGGGGCTTCTGCGGCGGCCGCGCGATGTACATGAAACGCCAGATGATGCCTGCGCCGACAAACGAGATGGCCATCGGCAAGAAGATGAGGCTCTTCGCTACCGACTCCCACCGGACCCGGTCGGCCAGCACAGCCGCGGCGAGGCCAAGTCCCGTCGAGAGCGCCGTGACTACCACCACCCACCACAGGTTGTTCATCACCGTGCCGCGCAGCGTCGAGAGCACGGCGAATGAGAGCACGAACAGCCCGATGCCGATCGGGCCGATCACTGACGGCAACGGTTCGAGCACCCTGTCCCGACGGCGCCCGGCGATCATGCCGATCAGCAGGCCGACTGCGACCAGCACGGCGGCGGCGAAGAACAAGCGGCTTGTGAAGATGTCGGCCCAGCCGCTCAGGTCGATGCTCTTCTCGTTGGTCAGGATCTCGCCGTAGTTGGCCAGGCCGACCCATTCGACCGTGCGCTCGTCGAATACCGACAAGTAGATGGTTCGGATCAGCGGGATCACCAGTCCGAGGGCCACAAACAGCACCGCCGGGCCCAAAAAGGTGACGATGCGCCCTCGCTCCTGCAGGCGTTGGCGGCTCGCGCCTGACGGCGCACCAAGCGAGCCGATCAGGGCGCCCGCAGCACCACCGACTAAGGCGCCGACTACGGCCCACTGCCAAATCGCGCTTCCCACCACGGCCCATAGCCACAATGTCGTGGAGGCCTCGGCCGACAGCAATGGCAATCCGCCGAGCACGTGATTGCCGGCGATCACCGCGCCCACAAGGGCACCAATGAGCGCGCCAGAAACGGCGAGGAAGCGCCGCCAGCGATCAACGGCGAGGTCGAACACCCAGTTCGCTCCGACGAACAGCGCAGCGCTCGCTCCGATGGCGATGACGACGCTCGCCAGTGCACCTCCCAGAGCGCCCATCGGTGCAGTCTTACAGGTGCGTCGACTGCCGTCTTGTCCTCCCGCGCGGCTAGGCCGTACGTACGCAAGCTCTCAAACTTGCTCGCAACGGCAGAGGCCGGCCCGCTGGTGCGCGGGCCGGCTTCCGGTCCGTTGTCTGGTTGTTGTTGCGCCTGATCTCGCCCGCAGCAGCGGGCAAAGCCTCAGGCGTCAGTGCTGGCTATTGAGGCCAGGAAGCGTCGATTGCAGCGAAGGCCTCGGCGACCGACTTGTCACCGTTCACCGCGCTGGTGCCCTCCGACCAGAAGGTACCTGCACCGACAGCTGCCGGCATGAGGTCGGAGCCGTCGAACCGGGCCGGGCTGGCCGTCTGCAGGATCGACACGAATGATTGCTCGAGGTCGTTGTAGAGGCCGAGATCCTGATCCAGATTCGCCGACAGGAAGCCGGACTGGCCGCCGCCCTTTCGAGCTGACTGCGCAGCCTGGCGGGCGTTGGCGTACTCGGCGCTGCCGAAGAACTCCATTACAGCCCACACCTCAGGAGCGTCACGGAAAGCCGAGACGTAGGTGCCTGCAGTCAGAACCGGACGGTTGCCCTTGGCTGCGACAGCCGGGAAGTAGAACACGTCGACATCCTGGCCCGGGCCGATGCTGGTGCCTTCGGGCAGGAATGAGGCGAAGAACGAAGCCTGACGGTGCATGGCGCAGTCACCGGCAACCAGCGGCTCGCCGTTGTCGCCGAACGGCGTCGCAGCGATCGAACCGCCGGCGGCGTACACCGCTCCCGGCGCGTTCCACAGTTCGAGCACGGTCTCAGCGACTCCCACGATGCGCGGGTCGGCAAATCCGACCTCGCCGGCGACCCACTGGTCGTAGACGTTCTCGTCCTCGATGCGCAGCACGAGGTCTTCCATCCAGTCGGTGAAGGCCCAGCCGGTCGCGGGACCGGACTCGATGCCGACGCACCACGGCGTGACGCCGTCGGCGATCATCTGGAACGACAGGGCGCCGATCTCCAGAAACGACTCAGGCACCGAATAGCCGCCGCTTTCGAAGATCGAGGTGTTGTACCAGACGATCGACTTCAGGTCGGTCTTATTGGGGACGCCGTAGAGGGTGCCGCCAAAGGTGACGGTGTCCAGCGAGCCCGCAGGCCACTGCGCCGCGACCGCGGCCTTCACGTCGTCGGGTACAGCCAGGATGTAGTTCTCTGCAGCGAAGTCGCCGACCTTGCCGGGCTGCGGGAAGACCGCAATGTCCGGCGGGTTGCCACCGGCTGCCTGAGCGTTGATCTGGTCGGAGAAGTCGCGGGCGCCGGTGTAGACGATCTCGATGCCTGACTCGGCAGCGAAGACGTCAAGAGCGTCCTGCAGTGCGCCGGCCTCTTCATCGCTCGACTCGGGGCCGTAGACCGTCACCTTGGTTCCCGCGAGCGGGTCCGCTTCGGTGGTCGTCGGCGCGGGTGTCGTGGCCGCAGGCGCCGCGGTGGTAGCGGCGGCTTCGTCGGTGCCGTCGTCATCGCTGCCGCACGCCGCTGCAATGAGCCCAAATGCCAGTGCGATCGCCCAGAGCCGCGCTCCGCGGCGCCGGGTCGGTTTGGTGTTGTGATCTTTCATGCGTGTTCCTCCCTGAAGGGTCGCAAGACGATGAGCCTGTCCATGTTGCAAGCGCTTGCAGTCACCGTGGCCGAAGCATAGCGCGACGGCTCAACGCGCAAGACGGCCGTGGTCATGCCGTAGCACCGGCTGCACCGCACTGGCGGTGTACCACGGGGCATTTGGGTCCATGCTCAGCCGGGGCGCGGCGGCCCCACCGAGTCACGGACGATCAGCTCGGTACGGAGTTGCACATGCTGCGGCGGTGCAGTGCTCGATCCGAGCATTCGCAGCACGAGTTCCGCGGCGGCAGTTCCCTGCTCGGCGACGTGCTGTCGAACGGTGGTCAAGCCCACGAGGCGGCTCTGATCGTGGTCGTCGACGCCCACCAGTGACACATCTTCGGGAATGCGCAGATCGAGATCGCGTGCTGCGAGCATCGCACCGAAGGCCTGTTCGTCGCACATGGCGAAGATTGCGCTCGGCCGTCCGGCAGAGCTCAGCAGCACATGGGCGGCCCGACGCGCTTGGGTCCAGCTGTTGCTCGTCGATACGGTCAGCGCCGGGTTTGGCGTCAGTCCCGCCTTGGCGTGCGCCCGGGCGTAGCCCTCCGCACGATGGCTGGGTATGGCGAAGTTCAGCGAGTCGCCGCTGTCGAGGCTGAGCAGTCCGATGTGCCGGTGCCCGTGGTGGAGAAGGATCTGGGTGGCAGAAAAGCCGACTTCCACGTTGTCCACCGTCACCGAGCTGAGCGCCGGAGTCTTGAGGCCGACGCTGACGGCGCACCCGCCCTGCGCGACGAATGCATCCGCAACCGTCTCGTCCAGGGCGACGTCGATGAGCACCACCGCATCGCTGCGGCCCGATCCCACACCGTTCAGCTCGATGAAGCGTCGCCTTTCATTCCCGCTTGCGACGCCTGACAGCAGCAAGTCGTACCCCGCGCAGGCCGTCTCGCGGCCCAGAGCGCCCACGATCGTCGCATTAAACCAAGTGGCAGGGTCTGGCACCGCCACGGCAATCGTGTCGGTTGTACCTGCAGCCAGCCGGGCCGCCGGCAGATTGGGCCGATAGTCGAGTTCGGATGCGACGGTGAGCACCCGCTGCCGTGTGGCTGGCGCGACATGCTGCAGACCTCGCAGCGCGCGGCTGACTGTGGCGGTGGATACTCCCGCGGCTCGAGCGACGTCGCCGATGCGGATCGTCGGACTGCCGTTGGGCCGTTGCTCGCTGCCGGTGTCCGCGTGGTGGTCTGCGCTCATGTCTCCCACACCACGGCGCTCGCTGGTGCGAGCAGGCGCGTACCGCTCGATAAGTCGCCAGCGCATGGACCGGGAACGTCGGCATGCGGGTGCTGGCACGCCGCAGCGGAGTCATACAACTCCGTCGCGGCGGCGGGAGCCTGCACATCGTGAGAGGTCTCACCGACGTTCGCAGCGACAGCAATGCGGCCCCGGCGATACGAGATGATGGGTCCACTGCCGTTGTCGGTCCAGTGGACAGCGGCACTGTTCTCTGCGAAGCCTGGCCGCGCTCGCCGCTCCACCTCCAGCAGCCCCCGATAAGCCCGCAGCCATGATCGCTCATCGCTCGCCTGCGCCGCGGCTGACTCGCGATGAGGACGGTCCGCCGAACGCAGCCACGGCTCGACGCCGGAAAAACCGTTGTAAGGGCCGGCACCCCAGGGCATCGGCGTGCGGCAGCCGTCACGACCGGCGGTCACGTCGCCGTCGGGGCCAATGGGGTCGAGCTTGTCAGCCGCGGCAACCTCACCATCGGCCAGGCCGAGTTCTTCTCCCTGGTACAGCACGAAAGTGCCGGGCAGGAAGGCCGTCAGCACGTTGAAGACGAGCGTGCGCGCTGCACCCCAGTCATCTCGAGTTCCTGCCGGTCGGTCGGCGGTATCGGGCGGCGCGAAACGTGTCGGTGCGCGCGGCATGTCATGGCTGCTCGTAGCCCACAGCAGCCGACTGGCCAAGTTGTCGGACGGGGCTTGGAGCGCCTCGCGGATTGCCTTCGGCGCCCACTCAATGTGCATCGGTGCAAACCAGTAGCCGCTGTGCATGCCGTCGGGCGGCAGCAAGCCGTCCATGCCCCCCGGGTCGAGGTGGTAGGTCTCACCGTGCAGGAACGCCCCATACCGATCGCAGATGACGCGCCAGCGTCGGAAGACGTCCTGGCTCTCCGGTTGGAAGACATCGTGGCGGTGCTCGAAGCAGTCCCATTGTTCCCAGCGTGACGCCTGTGGCGGAATGGGTTGCAGTTGCGGATTGGATCGCAGTTGCTCGTCCTTGACCAAGCCACCGGCCACGTCGACCCGGAAACCGTCGACGCCGCGATCCAGCCAGAACCGCAGAATGTCGTCCCACTCGGCTGCGACGGCTGGATTGCGCCAACTCAGATCGGGCTGCGACGGCAGGAACAGGTGCAGGTAGTACTGGCCCGAGTCGGGTTCAAGGGTCCATGCCGGGCCACCGAAGTAGCCCACCCAGTTGTTGGGCGGGCCGCCGCCGCGCGCCGGGTCGCGCCAGATGTAGTAGTCGCGGTAGCGCTCGCGTTCTGCTGCGCTCAAGTTGCCGAGCGCCGCCTGGAACCAGCGATGGCTGCTGCTGGTGTGATTCGGCACCAGATCGGTGACGATGCGGATGCCGCGGTCGTGCCCTTCCGCCACCAGCTGGTCGAACTTTCCCAGGTCGCCGAAGAGCGGATCCACGTCGCGGTAGTCGGCCACGTCGTATCCCCAGTCGTCCCCCGGCGACGGGTAGAACGGCGTGAGCCAGACAAAGTCCACTCCGAGGCGCTTCAAGTAATCCAGCTTCTCGATCACCCCGCCAAGGTCGCCCACGCCATCGTTGTCAGAATCGGCGAACGAACGCAGGTACACCTGGTAGCCGACGGCATCCGCCCACCAGCGCTGCAGCGTGCCTGCGACGGATGCGGGGCTGCGGCGCTTCACGACCACCTCCAGTTGTTGAATGCACAGTGCTGGCCGACGCCGGCGTCGGTGCCGGATGAGCCGCGACTTGGGGGCGATGTTCTGATGCCCGTCAGTCTGCCGCGTGACTGCAACCGCTTGCGGCATGCCCCCCCAAGTGTGCCGCCGCGTCTCTCGTCGACTTCAAGGCGACTGGGTCCACGACAAAGACCGGCCCGCAGAAGCGGGCCGGTCCTTGGTCTGTCAGTTTGGGTTGTGTGATGTGCAGCTCGGGGTTTACACCCCGAGCGGTGAACACGTGGCCTGTCTAGTGCAAAACGGTGAGCGCGTGCCAATTCGTTGCCCGCGACATCGGTGAAGGTGCTGCATAGGGGCATGAACCGGCTCACCACACGGGTTCCATCCCGCGCGCGATTCTCGCGGCGGATCGCAGCAATGCAGCGCCCTCTCGCAACGTGCAGCGACTGAATTCCAAACGAATAGTGTCAAGCGCGGCCGTGTGGACGGTCTCGGGGCAGCCGCAACGGCCCGATCGCCGAACGCACCCTGTGCCCCACGATGATCGAATCAATGAGCAACAGAAAGGCGTCTGCCATGTCACAACCTCCGAGTCCTTACGACTTTCTTCCTGCGGTTGCATCGTTCGAGGTACGAAGCGACGACGTAGCAGAGGGACAGATGCTGCCGATGCCGCAGGTTTCGGGCATCTTCGGTGCCGACGGCGAAGACCGGTCCCCGCACTTGGCGTGGTCGGGAGCGCCTGAGGGCACGCAGAGCTACGCGGTCACGTGCTTCGACCCCGATGCGCCGACCGGAAGCGGGTTCTGGCACTGGGTGGTGTTCGACATCCCCGCGTCGTGCACCGAGTTCGCCTCGGGTGCTGGCGACACCGAAGGCAGCGGACTGCCCGACGGCGCCAAGCAGCTGCGTAGCGACGCCGGGCTCTATGGCTATCTGGGCTCGGCGCCGCCCCCTGGTCACGGCCCGCACCGGTACATGTTCGCGGTGCACGCGTTGAGCGTGCCCTCACTGCCGATCGACACGAGCGTCTCGCCGGCGATCTGCGGTTTCAACATGTTCGGCACGACACTGGGCCGCGCCCTCATCACACCCGTCTACGAACAGAGCTAGCCATGACGGCCGGAGATGCCCGCTGTGGCGATCCGGTGCCACAGCCCCGAACCGATGGCGAGGCGGTCCGATGAGCGGTGCGGACATTCACCGCAGTGGATCGCCCGTGGTGTATCGGGCCATGTGGAACGATGATCGCCCCGGACTGCACGAACTCGTAGCGCGATCATTTCGCAACTGGGCGACGTGGATTCACCCACAGCTCGGCGGCGGTGATTTTGAGCCAGCCGAGCAGCACCCACCCGAGGGCGCCGATGAGCGAAATGGCTCGACAGGGTCCGGAAGCGGAGATGCCGATGCGGTCAGGGTGAACCTGCGACGGGAGACCGCAGCGCATGGAGGCGTGTCCGAGACGTTGCTCGAGCTCGAGCAGGAGGCGCCGGAGAGCCAGTCCATCGTTGTGCTTCGCGTGCTCACCAACGGCAGCGAGGGCTGGGTCTGGGTCGACGTGCAAATGCCGACGGATCAACCGGCGGCATCGAGTGCCAGCGGCGTGCATGAGCTGGTGTGCGCCCTCCTCGACGACGCCGAAGCGGGCGGGGGACGACCGAGGCTCGGAGGCGAGCGCATCGGGACGAGGCCGATAGCGGTCGAGCCGACGCGTCAGCAGGTGGTTCCGCTGGCAGAAAGGCTTACCGGTTCGTCCCGCGAGGTGCCCTATGTCGTCATCGCGCACGACTACCTGGACGGCCCGGGACCGACCATGGCGCGCGCCCGCACGACCGCCCGCCAGCTCGCTGGCCTCGCACGGGTGTATGTCCTTCCGGCTCAGACCATCAACCCGTTTCAGGTCGTGATGGGCGCCGATCTCGACGTGCAGCCCGGCGAGGCGCGGCTGTACCTGCCCGGTGAGCACGAGCCGCACCGGCACCGGACGTTGGCCGCCGAAATGGTGCGCAGCGATCCGACCGAGACCGGTCGCTGGTTCGGCCGATTGCTGCAGTCGACCCTCGTAGCCAAGGAGCCGCCCGAGTTGTACCGCCGCTCCCAGCAGCTGCTCGGGGAACGCCGTGAACTGCTCGAACCGTCGCCGGACACCGATGCAGCCGAGCGCGTCGAAGCGCTCGAGACCGAGGTAGAGGCCGTTTGGAAAACCCTCTACCAGACGCGTGAGGAGCGGTCTGCGTCACGAGCCGAGTGCGACGAGCTTGCCCAGCAGATCCTCGACATGCAGGAGGAACTCGAGCTGGCTCAGCTTCGGGCCGAGGAGTTGCAGGAGACCCTCATCGACAAGGAACACAAGATGGTCGAGGTGCTCGTGCGCGCCGGCGAGGCCGGCGTGGCAGTGGACATCGATGCTTCGGGCAAGAAGTACCCGCAGGTGACGTCAGTGCGTCAGGCGCTCAAATTGGCGAGAGCCAATCTCCTGAAGGTCGAGATTCCGCCTGAGGCCGAAGCGCGCGTCGTCGAGCTCGACAACGCCATCGAAGCGCGGTCGTGGGCTCGCAGCGTCTTCGACGGATTGCTCGCTCTGGAGGCGTACGCACACTCGGGAGTGGGCTTCGGCGATTTCCGCGAGTGGTGCAAGTCCAGCAAGCATCCACGTGCGTGGTACGCCAATTCGAAGAAGCTCGCGATGCGCGAGTCTGAGGAGGTGATGCGACGATCTGAGCTGAGCCGCCTGCGCGATATGCCGGTGTCATTGCGCGTGCGAAGCTCTGGGCGCATCACGATGGAAGCGCACCTCAAACTGTCAAACGGATCGCTGGCGCCGAGGCTCTATTTCTACGACGACACCGGCAGCAACACCGGCAAGGTGCACGTGGGCTACATCGGCCCGCACCTGCCGACCAAGCGCTTCAGGTCCTGACGCCAGCTCGGCGGGCGACGCCCGCTGTTGACGCTACGTGCGGTCTGAGGAACCGCTGGCGCCTTGGCGCTCGCCTTGGGGGTCGCGGCGTGTCACGAAGTCGTTGAGGCCGCAGGCTGCACGTACGGACCTGGTCATGTCATAGGTGCCGGGATCCAGCGGGGTGCCGGTGCCGTCGGCGACGCGGGTCATCATGTGGAAGTTGGCGCTGACGGCCACCGCATCGACCATGACGTCGGCGCCGGCGGCACCGACCACGGCGGCACGGGCCACAGCCGTGGCCTCGCTGTCGCCTTCCCACATCGCCTCCGCCAGGCGAGCCAGCAGGGCGCCATGCTGCACTCCGCCGTCGCCCGCGTCGGAACCGTTGACAGCGTCGTAACCGACGTCCATGTCCTTCTGTTGGCCGCTCAGACCGAGCAGCATCGCGTGGGCGGACGTTCAGTAGAAGCACTCGTTGAGCTTCGAGGTTCGTGCCGCGAGCAGCTCGATCTGCGGCCGGTTCAGCGAGTTCTGATCATTGATCAGCTCGCCGCGCACTCGCTCCATCGGCACGTATTGGGCGTCGGAGAGGATGAAGAGCGACTCGTTCTCCGCTGGTACGGCGCTCAGGGCCTTGATGACGTTGGGCATCTTGACGTCGGCAGTGGGAACCCAGTGGTACTTCACCGCCGCGGACGCGCCTTCCCTCGTCGGCGGACCGTCGGCGGGCTCGTCCAGATCGATCCGCGGCAGCTCCAAAGCGTCTGCGAACCGATCGACGCAGTTGGCCTGCGCGACCACGCCAACCAGTTCCACGTAAGCCAGGGGATCGACGCCGCGGTCGATGATCGACTGGTACCAGTCCTCGGTCAGCGTTCCTGGATGGTTGGTGATGCGCCAGATCGCGTCGACGGCGGCGGTGGGCAGGGGGCCGTCGGCATCGACAAGACCCTCGATGCTGCTGGGCTGGACCCACGGAGGCAGCACCTCGCTGGCCTCGGTGCGATGGTCGCGCGCTGCCCTCACTTGCCGCACGATCTCCGCACGCTGGGCTGCTGCCCACCAGGTTCCCGGCCGGGCCCAACGTGTCGCGACCTCTCCGTGAGCGGCTGCGAGATCGTCCCGGATGGGCAGCTCAGTGTCGTAGGTGCGATGTGGTGCCGCGATGCTCATGAGTGCTACTCCGCCGGTCGGGGGCAGTGACAATCGTCACATGCTGGCATACGTCGAGCAGTTAGGCAGCAGCTGCGTCAACCAGTGGGAAGCGGGGGTGCGCGCCCCGCAGCGATTCGCCTACGATCAGCCCCGCAATCTCGCTGCAGCGCCGCCGCAAGCGTCGCCCGGCGGGGTCGCTTTCGCTTGCACCACCGACCCCTCAAGGAGCACAGATGCCAACGCCGCAGAAGGCCATCTTCAACGAGATGGGCGCCAACCAGTGGTACGTCCACCTGAGCCGGGTCGAGGGTGCCGACCTCGGCGTGATCAAGTCCGTGCTCGTCGACCTGCGAGCTGCGTGCGACGCAGACGGCATCAACCTGACGCTCGGCTTCGGACCGGGACTGCTGCCGGAGCTCACCGACGACGTGCCGGACGACTTTCAGGCCTACGTCACGGTGCAGTCCGAGGACGGTTCGGGGCGCGAAGCCAAGGGCACGCAGGAAGAGCTGTTGCTGTGGCTGAACCACGACGCCAAGGACAAGGTGTGGAAGGCGCAGTATGACGCACGCACCGCACTGGCCGGCCACATGGCCGTTGCCCGTGAGACGCCGACGTTCATCTACGGCGACTCGCTGGACATGACCGGTTTCAAGGACGGCACCGGCAACCCTGCCGACGAGGACCAGCCCGCCGCGGCGATCGTCCCCGACGGCGAGGCCGGCGCAGGCGGCGCCCACATCATCGCCCAGCGCTGGGTACACGACCTCGACGGCTGGAATGCCCTGTCCGACGACCAGCAGGAGAAGAACTTCGGTCGCCAGAAGTACCCGGAGATCGAAAAGACCGACACCCAGGAGCCGTACAGCCACCTCAGCCACGTCGAGCTGCGCGCGGATGGCAACCACGGCAACGAGGGCAGCGACAAGATCAACGAGATCGCTCGCCGCTCCACGCCGTACGCGTTCCACGACGGCACCGTCGGGCTGTACTTCATGGCGTTCTGCAAGGATCAGGCACCGCTGCGTCGGCGCCTGCGCCGGATGTACGGCCTCGACGACGCCAACGGCGTCCGCGATGCCATCACAAGCTTCTCGAACCCCGCGTCGGGCTCGTTCTACTTCGCGCCCAGCGAGGAAACTCTCGACGCCATCACTGGCTGATCGCCGCCGCTTCGGGCGGCTGCACAAGCGCTACAGGCCCGGGCTTCGGCCCTGGCCGTTCGCGTTCTGGGAGCAGGTGCTCAGCTCTGGGCGCTGTCTTGGTCGCGGAACCACTCGCGGGCGGACATCGAGGCGATCGCCTCGAGTGCGAGGCCGGTGTGCAAGTCGTCGGCCATCGCTCGCCGCAAGGGGCGCACCAGCGCGTGGCGCGTGTTGCGCAGCAGGATCGGGTTGAGTCTGGCGAGGTCCGCTGCGATCTCTTGGGCTCGGGCCATCAGCCCGTCGGCAGGCAGGACTTCGCCCACGATGCCGAGCTCGTGAGCTTCGGCCGCATCGATCTGCTGGCCGGTCAGCAGGAAGTAGCGGCCGCGGTTCGGCCCCAGCAGCAGCGGCCACACGATCTGCATGCTGTCGCCAGGCACAAGGCCGCCGGGGAAGTGCGGCGCGTCTTGGAAGTAGGCGTCCTCGGCGGCCAGCACGACGTCGCACAGCACGGCCAGCTCGGAATGCACGGTCACCGGGCCATTCACCGCGGCGATCATCGGCACTTCGATGTCGAGCATCTGGTCGACCAGCCGGTTGCCCTCCCAGATGATGCGATCCCACACGGTGGCACTTGCCCGCCCCTCGGCGAGCGCGTTGATCTCGTCGGGCAGTTCGATGAACGACTCGCCGGTGCCGGTCAGGATCACCACCTTGATGTCTCGATCCGAGGCCAGCGCCATGAACAGCTCTGGCAGTTCACGATGCGGACGGCCGCCCCATTGCAACGGCCCGTCGCGGGTGTGCATGCGGACGGTCACGACCCCGGCGTCGTCCCGGGTCACCTCCGCGGTGCGAAATCGGTCTGCGTACTCTGCGAACTCCATGGGTTCATGCTCGCAGAACCGCTGCCGGTGCGCCTGCTACTCCCAGGGATTGATCACCCTGAGGTCGAGACCGGTGAGGTCGTTCGTATCGCGCGTCGCCAGCGTGAGGTGGTTCACCGACGCAGTCGCAGCAACGAGTGAGTCGCTGATTGTAAGGGCGCGGCCAGATTGGCGAGCGAGGACCCGGAATTCGGCTGCGCATACCGATTCAGCTTGACCTATTGGCAAGACATGGTCACTGGCATCTGCGATGAATGATCGGATGGCTGCGGCGAGATGGTCACGTCGACGCCCGCTCGGCATCTTCTGAATGCCGTACTCGAGTTCGTGGACCACGATCGCGGAGAGCCAGAAGGACTGCGGTGCCGCCAAGAAGGCGAGCACCTTCTCATCGGGTATCGGCCGGGTTGCCTCCGAGACGACGTTGGTGTCGAGGAGGATTCCGCTCACTCCTCGATGCCCTCGGCAAGGAGCAATGGGTTGGGCCGGTCCGAGTGGCGGTCGGGAAGTTCGAGCTCGTAGCCACGTGGCATGTTCTCGATGAGCCACCGTCCCAAGTGCACCTCGGGTTCTGAGTGTTGCTCCCACAGGTCTTCGGGGACGACGACGAACGTCTTGCGGGTTCCTATGCGTTGGGGACCCTCTTCTTCAGCGCACCTCAAGATGTGGGACAGGCGCGCCTTTGCTTCCGCAACGGTCCACACCCGCGAACCAGTCGTCGGGCGCTCGGCGAGGTCGGTGACCATGGGTTCACTCTCTTCCATCGTAGATAGTCTATATAGGACTAGTTCCCTGTAGGTCCGTTCGTCTTGGAAGGGCCTCAGGGCCGACCGAACCTGTCACGACTACCATTTGTCGAGCGAGTGAATTCCCCGCACCAGGGGACCGGGCGTGACCGGAAGACCCATAAAGGGGGACTCGTCTTGGGGGTGTGTGATGACTGACGTTGCGGATCCGATTCAGGCAGCCGATGCGCCGACGCGGGAGCAGCATCTCGCGGGCATGGCGCAATACCTGGCGGGCGGCGAAGAGCGAGCCCGCCTCATCGGTAACAAGGGTCCCGTGCGCTTCGGTCCCGACGGCTAGCTGCACCCTGACATCGCGGACGCTTACTGGGAACACGGCTTCTACGTCTTCGAAGGTGTCGTGGGTGCTGATGAGATCGACGAGCTGCGGGCTGATGTCGGCGAGGTCATCGAGCGGGCTCCTGTGCGCAAGGGCGCCGACGTGGACAAGCACGGCCGGCCGGCACTGGGGCGTGACTACGCCGTAGAGCCCTACATCCACGTCGCACCGCTGTCGGACCCGTGGGGCGGCACCGACGCCTTGGCGGGCCGCCATCAGGTTCAGATGGACCAGCCGGTCCCCGACGCCGACGCCCCGCCCGACGTCGTCTACCTGATCTTCGGCATGTGCCAGTCCATGCCGTCCGCATTGCGGCTGTACGGGCACCCGGATCTGATGTCGATCGCCGAGAGCATCAACGGCCCCGATTTCGTCCCCTACAACGACGCCATCTTCGTGAAGGAACCGGGGCTCGGGGGCTCGGTGGCTTGGCATCAGGACGGCGTCACCCACTGGGACAACCCGAATTGGGACATGGGCATTCACGGCTTCAACTTCCAGGTGCAGCTGTACGAGACCACCGCGGCGAACGCGCTATGGGTGGTCCCTGGCACGCACAAGGTCGGGCGCATTGACCTGCGAGAGAAGGTCGCCCGCAACGGCGGGAGCGTGATGCTGCCCGACGCCATCCCGCTGCTGTGCCAGCGCGGCGATGCGACCGTGGTCAACCGGCACATGGTGCACGGCTCGTACGCCAACACTTCAGCCAAGCCGCGGATTTCGGTGACGTTCGGATTCCACCGGCGGTCGTCAGTGGTCGGAGTGGCAGGCCAGCTGCGCGTGAGTGCGCGTGACGCGTCCGTCGTCTACGACGAGGAGCGAGTCTTCAAGCGTTCGTCGGTGATCGCGGTGGCAATTGACGCCCGGGCCCAGCATCGCTCCGACGAACGGCGCTATACCTACGCCCCCTTCGTCGGCCTTGAGGACGACTTCCGCTACAACGACGAGACCTTCGATCGCGTCATCCGCGACTACAACCTCAACGATCTCGCCATCTGACCGAGCCCGCTCTTAACCCGGGTGCCTCGTAAGAGCGCTCAGGCCGGAGGTTGGGGGTCGTAGAGCTCGGCCACGACTTCGAGAGCGTGTGACACCAGGGGCAGCGGTTCGCCGGCCCCCCTGAGCAGCAACAGGGGCACCGAGGCAACTGAGTCCTCCAACGGCACGTACTGCAGGCCAGGTGGCCGGAACGTCTGCACCCCCGCAGGCACGATCGCTACTCCCTCGCCCGCAGCGACAAATCCGAGAATGGTCGTGTACTCCGTCGCCTCGATCATGGGGTCGTAGTTGACGCCTTCAGCGGCGAGCATTCCCGCCAGCACAGCGTGCAGGCTCGGCGACGCGCTGCGGTCGAATCCGATGATCGGCTCGCCGGCGAGGTCGCGCAGACATGCCGAACTCGACTCAGCCAGACGATGGAACGCGCCGGCGGCCAGCAGCAGCCGCTCATGCATCACGAGGGTTGCCTCCACATGGGTGGAATCGGCGACTGCCCTGCCGATGCCCAAGTCGATGCGCCCGGCGCGCAGGGCCTGTGCCTGCTCGTCGGAGCTCAAGGTGTGCAGCTCGAAATCGACGCGGGGGCGCCGCCGCCGGTACTCGGCAAGCACACGTGGCATCACCTCGTAGGCGGCTGAGTCGACGAATCCCACCCGCAGCGTGCCGGTCTGGCCTCCCCGGCGCTGTTCCATGAGGCGCTCCACGCCGTCGGCAGCAGCCAGCAGGCGCACGGCCTCCGGATATAGGAACTGCCCCGCATCGGTGAGGGTCACCCGCCGGGTGCTGCGGTCGAAGAGCGCTGTGTCGAGCTCACGCTCGAGCAGCCGGATCTGCTGGCTCAGCGGCGGCTGGGACATCAGCAGCCGATCGGCGGCACGACCGAAGTGCAGTTCCTCCGCCACGGTCGTGAAATAGCGCAGGCGCCTCAAGTTCACTTCGCAATTATATGCGTTGAGTCTGAATCAATCGGATATTGATACTTTGCCTCACCGAGAGAAGTGTTTACGCTCGTACGGCGATGACGGCAATCGCCCGCTGGATCCGGCGGCGGCCACCCAGGTACTCGGCTGCGGCGTTGGCTTGGAAAGGCTTCCGTGGCCAGAGCTGGCCACGCGTCTGGCGTGACACCGATCTGAAGCGCTCCTACGACGCGGTGGTGATCGGCGGCGGTGTGCATGGCCTGGCCACCGCCTACTACCTGGCCCGCAACCACGGCATCAAGAACGTCGCCGTGCTCGAAAAGGCCTACCTGGGCAGCGGCGGCTCGGGCCGCAACACCGCCATCATTCGTTCCAACTACCTCACCCCGGCCGGCGTGGCGTTCTATGACCGGTCCGTGCAGCTCTACAGCTCGATGGCCGTCGACCTGAACATCAATGTGATGTTCAGCCAGCGCGGCCACCTCACCCTCGCCCACTCCGACAGCTCCCTGCGCACGATGCACTGGCGGGCCGAGGTCAACAAGCTGCAGGGTGTCAACTCCAGTGTCATCGGCCCCGACGAGATCAAGAAGGAGGCTCCGAGCCTGGACACGTCCGATCATCCTCGCTACCCGATCCTCGGGGCGCTCTACCACCCGCCCGGCGGCGTGGTTCGCCATGATGCGGTGGTCTGGGGCTACGCCCGGGCCGCCGACCACATGGGCGTCGAGATGCACCAGAAGACCGAGGTCACCGACATCATCTGCACTGGCGGTGAAGGTCCCGACGGCAAGGGCGCCGGAGGCCGGGTGACTGGCGTCCGCACCAACCGAGGCGATATCTCCACCCCGGTCGTGGTCAACTGCACCGCTGGCTGGGCGTCGCTCATCTCCGCTATGGCCGGCATTCGGCTGCCCATCACCACCCATCCGTTGCAGGCCGCTGTCACCGAGCCGGTGAAGATGTTCCTGCCCACCGTGGTGGTGTCGGGGTCGCTGCACGTGTATATGAGCCAGACCGACCGGGGCGAGCTCGTATTCGGTGCTGCGGTCGACCCGATCGCCACCTACTCGGTGCGCGGCTCGCTCGAGTTCACCGAGGAACTGGCCGGTCATGTGCTCGAGCTCATGCCCGGCATCTCGCGCATGCGCGTGCTGCGCCAGTGGTCGGGGCTGTGCGACATGACGCCCGACTACTCGCCGGTAATGGGCTTCACACCCGTGGACGGCTTCCTGGTGGATGTCGGCTGGGGCACCTACGGATTCAAGGCGGCCCCGGTGTCGGGTGAGCAGATGGCCGAGGCGGTGGCCACCGGCAAGACGCCCAAACTGATCGAGGCCTTTGCCCTCAGCCGCTTCGAGAGCGGCGAGCTGGTGGGCGAAAAGGGCGCAGCGGCGGTGGGTCACTGATGGTGCTCGTACCCGTTCCCAACGGTGCCGTTGTGCCCACCGCCGCCGTCGCGATAGTGGTGGGTCACTGATGCTGCTCGTGCCTTGCCCTCACTGCGGCCCACGCAATTCGGCCGATCTCCGGTACGGAGGCGAGTCACATGCACGCCCCGACCCCAACACGGCGTCCCCCTCGCAGTGGCGGAGCTACCTGTACCTGCGCGACAACCCGGCCGGGTGGCTGCGCGAGACCTGGTACTGCGCGTCGGGCTGCCGCCGGTGGTTCACGATCGAACGCAACACCGCCACCAACGAGTTCCGGGATCCGCCTCTGCCGGGTGACAAGCGAGGCGGTGCGGCATGACAATGAGCCGGCAGGGCGTCCAGCCCACCGAGGTGATCGACCGGGCTGCCAAGCTGCGCTTCAGCTGGAACGGCAAGCGGTTCAGCGGGTTCGAGGGCGACACGATCGCCTCAGCGCTGGCCGCATCGGGCGTCAATGTGTTCTCGCGTTCGATGAAGTACCACCGTCCCCGCGGCATCCTCACGGCCGATTACTGGGATCCCAACCTGATGGTCCAGGTGGGCGACGATCCGAACGTCAGGGCAGGCCATCGTTTGCTGGAAGCCGGCATGGACGTCCGCTCGCAGAATGCGTGGCCGTCGCTGAACCGTGACCTGAAGGCGGCGAACGGCCTTCTCGGGCGCTTCCTGTCGGCCGGCTTCTACTACAAGACCTTCATGCGCCCGCAGTGGCTCTGGCCCACCTACGAGCGGGTGCTCACCACGTTTGCGCCAGGCGGCAAGATCGACATCGACACCCCTCACGGCTACCACGACAAGCGCTACACCCATCCCGATGTGGTGGTGGCCGGCGCCGGGCCAGTCGGCATCGAAGCAGCTCTGGCTGCGAGCGAGGCCGGCGCCGGGGTGCTGCTCGTCGAACACGAGCATGCGGTGGGCGGCCATCTCCGCTATTCGAGTGACGCCGCCGACCGAGCCGCGCTAGCCGAGCTGCGAGGGGCGCTCGAAGCCTCCGACATCGAGGTGCTGACTGACTCAACGGTGACGGGTCGGTATGAGGACAACTGGCTCGGCATCTGCCAGCGCAGCCACCCGATCGCGGTAGAACGGCTCATCAAAGCTCGGGCCAAGACCCTGGTCGTGGCTCCCGGACTCATCGAGCGGCCCTACGTATTCGGGGGCAATGACCGGCCGGGCGTCATTACGTCGGGAGCAGCCCGGCGCCTCATCAATCTGTGGGGAGTCAAGCCGGGTGAGCGGGCGGTGGTGTTCACCGCCAACGCCGATGGCGATGCGGCTGCGACCGACCTGGAGCGGGCCGGGGTGGAGATCGCAAGCGTGATCGACGGCCGCGAGGGTCGCCGAGTCAGCGCAACTCAGGGTTCTTCCCGAGCGGTCAATGCCGTGATCGCCGACGCAGGGCTTGCCAGCAATAGGCGCATCGATGCCGACCTGTTGGTCGTGGCCGCCGGCTGGACCGCCCCGACCTCACTGCTCAACATGGCGGGCGACCGTCCCGTCTACGACGCAGCCGCGGCCCGATTTTTCCCGTCCGACCCACCGAGCAACGTCCTGGCAACAGGGGGCCTTGCCGGCGACGGAAGTCTTGACCAGCTTCGTTCCCATGGCACCGCTACGGGCCGCCTCGCCGCGGCCCGAGCCGCGACCGTGCGCCATCGCCTGCAGGCCCGCACGACCAGAGCGCTCCCGGTGGCAGGCGGTGAGCCCGCCTGGGCGCCCGACGAACGGGTAGCGCTGGGCCGTGACGCTCATCCCGAGCTGTACCGCTCCGACACCCACGGCATGGTCGACTACTCCGAGGACGTCGGCTCCAAGGACCTCGTCG